>OY970346.1:0-1880000 GCA_963717685.1 uncultured Bacteroidales bacterium
TGTGTTGATGCATACCGTCTGGCTCGTCGTCGCCGGCGCCGAGGTAAGCGTAATTGTGTTGGCAGGAGTAACTGTTATTGGATAAGCAGCACTGACAGTTCCATCACCACAAGCGTTGACACCATAAACTGTCAGGTTACCTCCTGTAGCTGAAGATGAAAAGTCAATTGTAATGGAATTAGTTGTGCCATTAATAGTAGCCCCTGAACCCGTATATGTCCAAAAATAACTCGTTGCATTGGTTATTACCGGAACAGAGTAAGCGACTCCTGATTGTCCCTGACATACAGTAGATGAACCCGCTATTGTTCCGGCCGGCCCCGGCAATGGATCAATAGTTACAAGTTCTGTAGTTATCACCGGCCCCCCGCATCCCAAGGCAGTGGCAGTGACAGTTGTTGTTCCGCTCCATCCGGCTACATATGTCACTGTACCTGTCAAAGCATCAATTGTGTTACCGGCTGCAGAGCTGGTTAAATCAAGGCTATAGACAATAGGTCCGGAAGTGTTGTTTGCTGTAGTCGTATATGTTGCTGTCCCAGCACCCTGACAACGTGAAGATGTTGCAGGAGTGAAAGGATTTATTGTAACAGGAAGTGCAATTGTTGCGGTATGTGCAGTAGTAACTGGTCCGTTGCATCCGGGTGCGGTTGCGGTTATGATCGTGGTTCCGCTCCATCCTGCATTATATGTTACAGTACCTGTAGATGAATCTATTGTATTTCCGCCAGCTATACTGGCAGCATCAAGACTGTAAACTATCGGACCTGAATTATTGAGCGCAGTAGTTGTATATGTAACTGTCCCTGCTCCCTGACAACGTGTCGATGTTGCCGGTGAGAATGGCGCAATTGTCACAGAGGGAGTGATAGTAGCAACATGGTTCGTGGTCACAGGACCACTGCATCCATTTGCACTTGCCGTTATGGTTGTTGTACCACTCCAGCCTGCAATATAAGTTACGGTACCAGTTGCTGCATCAATCGTATTCCCGGCAAACAGACTGACGGGATCTAAACTATAAGATATTGGTCCCGAATTATTGAGCGCAGTAGTTGTATATGTAACTGTCCCTGCTCCCTGACAACGTGTCGATGTTGCCGGTGAGAATGGCGCAATAGTGACTGAAGGCAGAATCGTAACTGTATGGGTTGTATTGGCAGGACCATTGCATCCCGGCGCACTTGCTGTTATGATGGTCGTTCCGCTCCATCCCGGATCGTAGGTAACAACGCCTGAGGATGCATCAATCGTGTTTCCACCCGCTATGCTTGCAAGATCTAGACTGTAAACAATTGCTGTAGTATCATTAGTAGCTGTCGTCGTATATGTCTCTGTTCCAGCTCCCTGGCAACGGGTTGAGGTTGCAGGTACAAATGGAGCTATTGTTACCGTCGGCGTAATTGTTACAACATGATTTGCTGCCACTGGTCCACCACATCCAAGAGCATTTGCCGTGATCGTAGTAGTACCGCTCCATCCGGCAATATATGTCACTACGCCGGTTGCTGAAACTATAGTATTGCCAGCGCTTAAACTTGTCGCATCAAGTGAATATACAATTCCGGTGGAGTTGTTAGCTGTGGTTGTATATGTAACAGAACCGGCACCCTGGCATCGTATTGATGTTGCAGGTGAAAATGCGTTAATAGTGACATCTGGCGTCACTGTTATTGTTCCTGAAGCTG
Organism: uncultured Bacteroidales bacterium; assembly: GCA_963717685.1. GTDB lineage: Bacteria > Bacteroidota > Bacteroidia > Bacteroidales > VadinHA17 > LD21. The sequence goes on from OY970346.1 coordinate 1,689, forward strand.
TCACCGTCCCGCAGCCACCGGTAAGCGTCACTGTATATGAGAACGGGCTGCCTATTGTTGTGCCCGGTGTCCCGCTAATAGTTACCACGTTCCCTGCCCAGGCACCTGTCACTCCTGTCGGTAGTCCTGCAAACGCAGCTCCCGTAGCCCCTGAAGTAGAGTATGTGATGCTCGTTATCGCTGTATTGATGCATACCGTCTGGTTATCCGTCCCAACTGCAGATGTCAGCGTTATCGTATTGTTTGCAGTTACAGTGATCGTTCCGCTGGCTGTCGTTGTCCCGCAGCCGCCTGTCAGCGTCACTGTATAAGGGAACGTGCCGGATGCCGTTGGCGTCCCGCTAATTGTAACAACATTTGAAAGCCAGCTTCCTGTCACTCCTGTTGGAAGTCCTGTGAAGGTCGCTCCAGTGGCTCCGGTGGTTGAATAGGTTATATTGGTTATTGCCGTATTTATGCAGATCGTCTGATTATCTGTTCCGGCTGCCGAAGTAAGTGATATTGTATTGTTGGCTGCGACTGTAATTATCCCGGTTGCTGTCACTGTCCCGCACCCTCCTATCAGCGTCACTGTATATGAGAAAGGACTGCCTGCTGTTGTACTCGGCGTCCCGCTTATTGTTACCACATTGCCTGCCCAGGCCCCGGTAACTCCCGCAGGAAGCCCACTGAAGGCTGCTCCTGTGGCTCCCGTCGTCGAATAGGTGATATTGGTTATCGCAGTATTGATGCAGACTGTTTGGTTATCCGTTCCGGCTGCCGACGTAAGCGTTATCGTGTTGGCAGCTGTGACTGTGATAGTCCCTGATGCTGTCACTGTCCCGCAGCCACCTGTCAGTGTCACTGTATACGAGAACGGACTGCCAACTGTTGTACTCGGTGCACCGCTGATGGTTACCACATTCCCGGCCCAGGCCCCGGTAACTCCTGTAGGAAGCCCGCTGAAGTTTGCTCCCGTTGCTCCTGTTGTTGCATAGGTTATATTCGTTATCGCTGTATTGATACAAACTGTCTGGCTCGTGGTTGCCGGCACTGACGTCAACGTAATGGTGTTATTAGAAGAAATCGTAAGTGCAACCCCATTTGAATTGAGCGGAGATGCGCCACATGTGGAAGAGACAACACACCGATAGGTATATCCATTTCTGGAAATTCCCGGGACTGTCAGAGTAAGTGTATTTGTCAAAGCACCCGAGTACACGCCTCCATTAGTTATATTGCTGAATCCGCTTCCGCTGTTTTCCTGCCACTGGTATGTCAGGTTTGCTCCCGAGGCTACCACAGAAAAGATCGCATTATCCGTACTGCAGATGGTTTGAGCAGTTGGCTGGGTTGTAATTGTTAAGGCAGAATATACATTAAGTGAGACTGAAGTTGCGGCACTCTCGCATCCATTTATGGTCTGAGTAACATAATAGGTATATGTCCCTGCTGCCGTTTTTCCAGTTGCAAAAGGTGTTCCTGTCCCAACCAGGTTCGTAAGACCAGCGTCACTATACCATTTGAGGTTCGTTCCCGTCGCGCTAAGATCAAGTATATTCGAAGTGCAGCAATCCACACTTGATGCAGCTGGTGCAGAAGGAACAGCTGTAACAACTATATTCTGGGATGCAGAGGCTGAACAACCAGTAACATCAGTATATGTATATGTTATGGCATGAGTCCCGACACCGGCTACAGATGCATTGAAATTATTACCTGTCACTCCTGTCCCGCTATATGTGCCTCCTGATGGAGATCCCTGATTAAGGGCATATGTCGTTGAACATGCACCGACAGTTGCCATGACGGCTGCTGTCGATTCAGCACCCAGCGTATTAAAAGTTGACGGACTTTTCTGATTATTGTATTCAGTCTGGATCCATCCGGCAGTTTTGGGAGATATAGAGAACCTGGGTTCATCAAGGTATCCGTTCCAATACTCGCCGTTATTGTAACGACCTATATTTCCTTCGCTCGGGAGAGCGGTCTGGGGTGCTACTATAGAACTGGCTACCTGTGAACCATCGACATAGAATACGCTTGTTGTCCCGTCATAAGTATAGGTATAATAATGCCATGCCCCTGCACTTGGGATTGTGGCTGTACTGGCAAGCCAGACTCCGCCCCATTTCCATGCTCCTACGTTAAGCGGTCCAGTTCTGAAGCCAAGCTGGATTGCTGATCCCGCACCTGTATTCTGAAAAGAGATCAGGTTCTCGACTGCAGCTGGCGTTGCAGCATAATAACCCCATACGCTAATTGTCTGGTTGTTATTATTTGGTACAAACCCGTTGGTCGATACTGAAATAAATGATGTCGTGCCATTAAAGCTCTGTGCTCCTGCGATTATGCCATTAATGCTGGTGACAGCAGTCGCAGTACCGTTATTTGCGTTACTTGTGCCATCAGTATAATCAGTGCTGTTAAGGTGCCACACTCCCTTGTAATCACTGACCCATGTAGATGTTGATGAAGGATTAACAGTAACTGAGGAATTGCCGTAATACATTCTTACGGTAGTAGTGGAACTGTTCGAAAGCACAGGAACCCTCACCCAGGCTACGTAATTGCCCGTCGTTGCTGTATATGATTCTATCTGAAAATAGAGCGGGTTATTGCCGGCATCTGTAAAAATTATGTCATAACCGTTTGTATTCTGAACATGTCCTCCGTTAGCAACAGTTTTAAGCCTGTTATCAGTAAAGCTTATCAAAAGAGGAAAATCTGTCAGACTTGATGATCCGGAAGCTGCGCTTACAGTAATATCCGAATAATAATTATACCCTAACGTCACTGCCGGAATTGATACCGTAAGAGTTGCGATATTACTTGTAACACTGTTCAGGTTGGCGTCATTTACAATGCATCGGTATGTATACCCATTCATTGTACTTGTCGCTCCGGTTATTGTCAGTATACTTGTTGAAGAGCCTGAATATATGCCTCCATCAGTTATATTTGAAAAGCCGCTGCCGCTGTTTTCCTGCCATTGGTATGTAAGAGGCGGATTAGTAGTCGTGGCGGCTATTGCAAAAGAAGCATTACATCCTGAATAGCTGCTTGGCTGAGCCGTAATAACGACTGTCGATCCCTTGCCTATTCCAAAATCAGTAGTTGTTGTGCTTATGCCACCTGTCAGTCCTGTTCTGGTTATTATTGGCGATGATACGGTGCCATGAGTTCCGTCTAAAGTCAGGCTGCCACCATTTGTCCGTTTAATGATTCTCGAGTAATTATCGACACCGGAAAAACCATTATAGTATAAAGTGACATTGTAATTGCCAGATGCCATGGGAGCTGTCGCTACCATAGTCCAATAACCTGCCGTATTCCTGTCAACTACAGTGACCGTGTTATCAACAAGAGGGAGGCCCGTGTTCCCGATATCAGACGGATTGAATGTAACAGAGAGATATCCGGCAGTTACAGTTGTAAAATTAATCTTGGCCGCATTATAGTTCGATGCAGTGCCAACAGGGTACAGGTAGTCGCTTCCTGTTACGCTTACAGCCCTGTTAAAGGTTCCGATGATTGTACCTGAAGTATAAATTAATCCGGCAATAGCACTATTTGAAAGTCCCAGTGTATATGTACCGGTTGTAATATTTCCCGAAGTCATGGTAAGGGTATTGCTTGCCGTAAGACTTCCGGATAATGTAACTCCCGAGCTATTATTAATGGTCAAATTATAATATGAACCTGCAAAGACCTGCTGAGCAACAGTCCCGTTATAAATAACCTTTCCTGAACCTGCAGCAAAAGCAGAGATAGCATTACTCGCACCGTTGAGAGTTAAAACGTGTGCTATTGCTCCCCCGTTCATAGTTATGGAGCCGGCTCCGCTGAGATTCCCATTAATAGTTATATTTTTAACAGTAACCGTACCAAAATCAAGAGTCCCGGCTATTGAAGCTGTCCCGGCAATATTCCAGGTTCCTGAAGTTATGTTTGCAGAAAAAATTGAAGTGCCATTTACTGCGAGGTTCCCATTAATAGTAAGGTTTCCATCACAGGTTTTTGTTGTTCCATTCGTTGCAATAGTAAGGTTTCCATAAGCAGGTACATTGGAAACTGCCTGATTGATATTTGCCTGATAGGTAACCGTCGAGGCAGCATTCAGAGTTATCTTTGAGGCTATAAAGTTAGTTGGAAATAATACTATAGTAGCAGTTGAAGCCGAACCTAATGTAAGTCCTGTACCTGAAGCCATGGTAAATGTTCCAGAAGCATTACCTGTAATCTGATTAACGTCACAGGCCAGTACTGCCGTCCCATTAATACTCAAATTTCCATTTATGGTTATATTCGTTCCAAGTGTTGTCGTACCAATTGCTATTATTAAGTTGTTGAATGATGTAAATATTGTGGCTGGTAAAGTATTTGTTGCGTTCAACTGGATAGTTCCTGTTCCCGGAGTAAATGTATTGGCACCCCCATTTGCAACTGCAAATCCATTACAAATTAAGGTTCCTCCATTCGTCATAGTAAGTGTTCCACGCCGATTGTTGTTACCCGCATTTCCTAAAGTAACAATTCCTGCGACAGTCAGTTGAGTGCCATTATTAAACTGTAATGTGGAGATATTGTTAGTAACTGGTGCAATAGCAAGGGCCCCAAGACTATTAGCCGGAGAAACATCCAGGGCCACCACATTGGCATTAAGTATTGTGACCACGGATGGAGAGGCATTTTGTCCCGGATAACCCTGTGCTGCTGTAGGCGCTACCCATGCAGCACCATTATATCTTTGCCATGTAGCTAAAGTCGACCAATTTCCTGATGCATTCGACCTATAATCACCAGTTGTCTGTCCCCATGAATGAGTTGAAATTGAGAAAAGAACGACACAGGTTATTCCTAATTTCCGGATAAAACTTAGCCACGAGAAGGAAAGTGAAATTATTGCCTTATTAAAAACAATCTTCCTTAATGATAAAGCCGCATAAAATGAATTTGGCAGTTTTAAGAATGCAGAAATTGGATTATTACTTTCCATGGATCAGGTTCAATTATTTCTAATAGTATTTTAACACACAATAAATCAAGCAAATAGCTATCCAAATATTATAAGTTTGCTTCAGAGCAAAAGTTAGTACTCTCATTTTATTAACTGAGGCTAATATATATATTTTTTAAACACTTGCATTATCCCATCTTCCCATGTTTTAAACATATTATCAAGACTTTTCAGTATCAGTTTTGGTTGCTTCATGCAATTGATTATGTGCAATTGCTTTAAATAATGAAATTATGCCCATTTGGAAATGCTTTATCCTGCCTGTAATTTGACCAATGTCTGTATTATGGCTCCAAAGAGCACTTTTTTTTTGATAAATAGGGAATAGCATGCCCAACCAGTGGTTTATTATCAAACAATTATTAAATCATCTAAATCCATATAGCGGAACTTTTTTTGCAAAAAAGAAAATGTCGCATATATTTGCACTCTCTTCCGGGCGATTATCTGCCTGCCGGAAGGGCTCAGTTGGTTTCCCGATGGATCGGGACAGGTGCCACATCTGCCTTATGATGTGAAAGAAAATAAGGGCGATTACCTGCCTGCCGGCAGGCAGGGCTCAATTGGTTTCCCGATGGATCGGGACAGGCTCCACATCTGCCTTATGATGTGAAATAAAATATAAGGGCGATTAGCTCAGTTGGTTCAGAGCATCTGCCTTACAAGCAGAGGGTCGGCGGTTCGACTCCGTCATCGCCCACTAATCTACATCAGACATGCAAAGGGTCGGTCCCGCTTCAGCGGGATCATCATACAGGATCATCAATGTCAATGCATGTTATCCGTACTTCTGAATGATATAAGTTCCCGGTTTTGAATTTATTGTTTTTCAGGGCCTGGTTTCGACAAACAGAGTATGGTGAAATATATCTCAGTCCCTTCACCGGGGCTTGATTTAAGCCAAATCTTCCCTCCCAAAAGCTCGACATAGGCTTTCGAAATAGATAATCCCAGACCTGTACCATAATGCTGCCTCGACAACGAACTGTCAACCTGGTAGAACCTGTCAAATATTTTGGAATGATATTCCGGCGAAATACCTATTCCCGTATCTTTTACAAAGAATTCAATAAAGCCATCCTTCATGCTGTAACCGAACGTTATCTTCCCTTCCAATGTGAACTTAAAGGCATTATTGATAAGGTTCGAAAGGATCTGGACCAGCTTGGTCCTGTCAGTGATAATTTCAGGTTCCTGCTTACCAGAAGGAGCCGATAATATCAGTTCTATCCTGCTTTCCTTTCCCTTATAGTTGAACTGATCGCGCAGGCTTTTTAATGCTGCATTCAGATTAAATGTAGTCTTTTTAAGCTTTACCTGCCCGCTTTCAATGCCTGCCAGATCCACAATATCATTAATTATGGACAGCAGATGGTTCCCGCTCTGGAAAATAATGTCAATAAACTGATGCCTCTCATCTTCCTTAGTTCCAGGCTCATCCAGCAAGGATGTAAATCCAAGGATCGCATTCATGGGTGTCCGTATCTCATGAGACACATTGTGCAGGAAAGCAGTCTTAAGCCTGTCACTTTCCTCTGCTTTCTCCTTTGCCGCTATCAGTTCAGCCTCAGCTTTTTTTCGCTGGGTTATGTCTTCGACCATTGCAAGAAAAAACTGGACTTCCCCATAATTGTTCCGGATAATGCTTATTGTCGTCGAGCCCCATATTATCGCCCCGTCGCTCCTGATATATCTTTTCTCGGTATGGTACACCGGTATCTCACGCGCTACAAGTCTTAAAATAGATAGTTCATCCCCGGCAATATGATCCGGATGCGTAAAATTTCTGAAGGTCTTACCTTGCAGATCATCTTCCGAATATCCAAACATGTTGCAGAATTCGGAATTCGCCATTACAATTCCCAGATCCTTTCCAGTCATTGCCGCACCAATCGGACTTTCTTCAAATATCTTTCGGAACTTTTCTTCGCTTTCCTTCAAGGTAACTTCAGCGTTTTTCCTTTCTGTTATATCCCGCATTATCGACTGATAATAAGTCACCCCTTCTATCTCAACCTTTCGTGCACTGATTTCAACAGGGAAAGTTGTTCCGTCTTTCTTTGTAAATGTCGCCTCAAATGTCGAATATCCCTGGGCATCAAGTACCTTCTTGTTTTCAACAACATGAACCAGGTTTGAATGTGAAATAACTTTTCTTATATTTTTTCCTGTTATTTCATCGCGAGTTAACTGATATACCTGCAGCAATCTGTCATTTGCCTCAATCACCTTAAGATCCTTATCCAGAAGAATTATCAGGTCATTTGCATATTTAAGTATATAATCATAGTGCCTTACAAGGGCGAGCCTTTCGAGCTCAGCTTCATATTTCTGCCTGTAGTATGACATCCTCTGTCGCCACCATATTAAGCCTGTCAGCGACAAAAAACTGAGAATCAGGAGAATGATGAACATTTTAACCAGTGTAATCTGACTGTGAAGTTTTGAGAATATCTCTTCACGGTCTGTCTTGGCAACAATATACCAGGATGTCTCAGGGATCTTCTTCATTGAGGCTATTACATGGACGCCCCTGTAATCCAAAGCATCTGTCGTTTCCTTTAATCCCTGAAACGCCATTGCAGTGATCAGCTGTCCCTCGGTCATGGATCTTTTATAATTAAATGCAACACTGTCTGCAAATTTCAGGTCGCTTAAATAAATAACCTGATCCCCTTCCCTTCGAATAATAAAAGACTCGGATGAGGCACTCTTTACGGGCCATGCATTAATGAGCGGGAACAAAACCCTTGACGGGTCTATCCTCAAAACCAGCATTCCTTTTAAACTCGTGTCGCGTGTTCCGAACCCGATGAAAGGCACGAGAAGGTCAATTCGTCCGGAATTGCCAATTCCGGTCCTGTGAAGGTCAGTTAGGATGACATCTCCCTTTTTCATTATTTTTAACAGCCAGGCCCTGGAATAATCATCTGACAAAGAGTCACGGTTCGGGTAACAAAGCCTGACATTGAGGTTCATGTCAACTATAAATGCATTATTGTAATCATAATTATCTGTAAGTGCCTTAAGGTCAATCAATAAATCTCGCCGCAATGTCATATCCCCGTAATTATCAATAAACCCTGAGAACTGTCTCAAAAATGAGGCATTGTGGCTGCAGTTGGTACCGTCACCAATACGTTCAGTTCGCCACTGCATTATTTGCCTTACCTTCATGTCAGTTATAGTAGAAAGCGCCTGAATACCCGAGTTCAGCACATACCTCTTCTGGTTCATATAGTACATATGACCTACCACTGAAGCTCCGGCCGAAATAGCCAGAAAAATCAAAATAAGCAAAGACAGAGGAACGATCGGTTTAGACTCTTTTGAATCCATCAGTGCATTCTTTTTATTGCTGGTCGGTATTCAGCCATCTGATCATGAGAAAATAAAATTAATGCTTTTACCCATTTCCTGAAGTCTTTGTTTTTCATTAATAATTATTTCTTCTTTATTAAAATTGAAGCCAGGATGGAAATCGCCAGGATAGCAATAATTATTCCGAGGGACAAAAGGATCGGAATCTCAACGTGTACATAGGAGATAAGCATTTTTACCCCGACAAATCCAAGAATAAATGCCAGTCCTGTCTTGAGATAACGGAAGTACCTCATAATTCCCGTGATGGCGAAATAAAGGGACCGCAGACCCAGTATTGCGAAAATATTTGATGTATACACTATAAATGTTTTGTGGCTTATGGCCAGGATAGCAGGAATTGAGTCGACAGCAAAAATAAGGTCTGCGACATCAATGATAATAAGGACCATTAACAGAGGAGTTGCCAGCGAGCGCCCTTCCTGCCTGATAAAAAACCTGTTTCCATGGAGGTCTCTTGTCACAGGCAGAAACTTCCTTACTAACTTTATGGCGGGATTCTTATCAGGATCAATCTGAATCTCCTTACCAAACAGCATCTTTATGCCTGTATATACCAGGAATCCTCCGAAGATCAGAACGATCCAGCTGAAGTGCCGTATAAGAGCCACTCCTGCAAAAATAAAGATTCCCCTGAGGATGACAGCGCCTATGATCCCCCAGAACAGTACTTTATGCTGGTATTTGTCTGGTATTGCAAAAAAGGAAAAAATCAGTATGAAGACAAAGATATTGTCGACACTGAGAGAGTATTCGATCACATAACCTGCAAGAAATTCGAGAGCCCTGGTCTTTCCAAGCCTGAAAAAAACAAATGAATCGAAGATAAGCGCCAGCGTTATCCACACAACCGTCCAACCAAGCGCTTCCCTGACAGGTACTTCATGCTCTTTTCTGTTAAAAATGCCAAGGTCAAGGGCAAGAACAAAAAAGATCAGGACATGAAAACCAATCCAGAAATAGATACTGACTTCACCCATAATATTTATTGCCAGAAAGCAAACTTATAAAAAACCTCATTCCTGAGCAAAGGAGTATCGGTTAAAATAAAAATATCGCTTCAAAGCCGGATGAAGAAGGAGGATATAATGCTATCAATGGAAAATATTGTTCGTATTATTACGAAGAATATCATTCATCATGTAAGGCGGAGGAATCTGTCAGACTATGTATGAAAAACCGGGGAAAAAAACTATTCTGATAAGGATTATGCAATGGACATCAGAAATCATCCTTACCAGCTTCTGAAAGTGGCGGACCGGAAATCGCCTGTCAGTGTCAACGGCTGCCCACAGTATAAAATGTCTTTACTGCCGTCCTGTATTTTTCACTTATATCAGGAACTCCGTTGCCGTTAACATCTTTCATCGATGACAGGAATTCCATTAAGGCAAGCCATTCTTTTCCCTCCTGGAGGCCTGGTTTGCTTTCATCAATATCAATTACGGCCGTGTTCATGTCTTTGACAGGCTTCCCTGCCGCGTCCTTTGGCACGACATTTACCAGACCGTGAGTTTCTTTCTTTATTATCCCCACATACCTGAGCATGTAGGAATTGGCTGCTATCGAATATAGTGTCTTATTTTTCCTTGACAGGTCGACCTCTTTGGTATTGCCTTTACGGTCTGTAATCTCAATTTTCCTGATTTTCTTGAGAAAGCCTCCATCCGGATCGTACTGCACCCTGATTCCTGAATAAAAACAGTAATTCTCGGGATCCGATTTTGCTGCAATCTCCAGGACTTCAAGCACATTCTTCAGTTCATGGCCTGTAATGTAAATCCGGGAAAGCGGATATCCTGGCACATTGTCATTTCCGGAACCCATTGACATAATCTTGAAAATATCGGGAGCGCACTGGAAACCAGGAACGATATTATCGCGTATTACCCCGACAGCCACCATGCTTACATCCAGCCCGGATTTTGTATGATTATTTATATAACTATAGATTGCATCTGCAACCAGAGGGCCAAGATTGCTTTCCCTGTAATCTCCGTCTTCGTCACATTCAAGGGGAAAAGCTGCTTCCGCCACCTTTTTGTCATAATCCATTCCCAGGGGTTTCAGAACGTCGTCGCTTACAAGCTTCTTCTGATCATTGACAAGTCCATTGACTACAGGGTCACCGGCAATGCTGTCATCGACAGGGATCAGCTTATAACTGTCGACAGTCACTTTCCCTCCAGCGTATGTAAGGGCTAATCTTCCGACATATTTTCCGTATGAGCCGGTCTGCACCACCGGGATCCCGTTGACCATTACAGGCTTATCAAGCTTTGTATGGGTATGTCCGCTTATTATCACGCTTATCCCCTTTACTTTCCTTGCAAGCGTCACATCCTCCCCTCCCCAGCTTCCATCCTTTTCGCGCGTCACACCTGAATGCGAAAGGCAAATAATCATATCACATTTTTTGTCCTTCAGTTCCTTAACCATCCTTTTTGCAGTTGAAATCTGCCTGGAAAATTTTACAGGAGCAGCATATGCGGCATTCTCCACAGCCGATTTGCCGAGAAGGGAAAAGAAACCTATTTTCAGACCGTCACGGTTTATAATCAATTTCCTTTGGAGTATATTTTCTGAGAAGAGTTTACCAAGGCCTTCATCCCTGCTGTCATTATTGTCGATAATTGCATTGCTGAGAAGAACGGGCGGAATCCCCCCCTCTCTTTTTGCTGAATTGATTATGTCAGCAAGCTTTTCATCGCCAAAGTCAAATTCGTGATTTCCAATGCATACAGCATCATAACCGATGCTTTTCATAAGCCGGAGCTGAAAGCCGTTTACAGGCTCAAGCTGCTGAAAAAGAGTGCCCATCAGGAAATCTCCGGCATCAACGACCAATACCGTAGACTTATTCGTAGCCTTTTCATTCTTTATTATGGATGCCATCCGGGCGAATCCAGCTACTGTTCTGTCATCATTTGTGGTAAGAGGGGTATATTCTGATTCCGGAGCGTACCCTATCAGCCTCGAGTGTATATCATTGGTATGAAGGATAACAATCTTCTTTTCTGTCTGTGCTGCAAGCGGGATGGTAAATACAAGGCATAGTAAAATAATGATGACTCTTTTCATGGTCTCAGGTTTTGAATAATAAAATTAACAATTTTATAAGGCTTCTGCAACTATATATGTACTGCCTCCGATAAAAACAAGATCATCCCCTGATGCATCCGACATTGCAGCATCTATTGCCTCTTTTACCGATGGGAACGAATTACCGTGCAGACCTGCCTCGGAAGCCAGAGATTGAAGCTTCTTTTCATCAAGCGCGCGCGGGATTGATGCCCTGGTAAAATAATATTCCGCATCTTTTGGAAGAAGCGGAATAACAAGCGAAAGATCCTTGTCTGCAACAAATCCCATCACCATCCGGAGCCGTGCTGCAGGCATAATGCTTATCTGTCGCACGACATATTCAAGGCCCTCCCTGTTATGCCCTGTATCACAGATTACGAGAGGGCGGGTTCCAAGTATCTGCCAGCGTCCCATAAGATGAGTGTTGGTTACTGTCCTGCCTATCCCTCTGGTTATATCTTCATCTGAAATATTAAAAACTCCATTAAGGACTTTTGCGGCCTGGAAGACAGTCTTCAGGTTCTTTTCCTGGTAATCGCCTCCAAGCGGAATCATCCCCGTAATTTCCTTTTCATCGAAAAAATCTTTTATAAGATATTTTCTCCCTCTTTTAAAGCCTGACGGCTTCTCCAGCCTGCAGCCGAAATTACTGTCAGCAAAAAAAACAGCAGACCCTGTCTGTGCAGCTTTTTTATTGAAAACCTCTGCTGTATCATCCTGTGTCTCGCCAATAATTACAGCAGTGTTGTCCTTGATTATCCCGGCCTTTTCGAAGGCAATTTTTTGAATCGTGTCTCCCAGAAGGTCCATATGGTCGTGACCTATATTGGTAATTATCGAAAGGACCGGATCTATGATATTGGTCGAATCCAGTCTGCCCCCGAGACCAACCTCAATGACTGCGACATCGACGGATGCCCTGGCGAAATAATCGAATGCCATAGCAACTGTCAGCTCAAAGAATGAAGGTTCAAGCGAACTGATGATGCCTTTGTTCTTCAGCACGAATTCCATGACATTTTTTCTTGGTATCATCTTGCCATTGATCCTGATCCGTTCACGGAAATCCTTAAGATGGGGAGAGGTATAAAGGCCCGTCCTGTAACCTGCCTCCTGCAGGATCGATGCAATCATATGAGAAACCGAACCTTTGCCGTTAGTCCCCGCTACATGTACCGTTTTGTACTTCACGTGGGGATGCCCGAAGTATTCATCCAGGGCAAGCGTGTTGTCAAGGTTGTTTTTATAGGCGGCCTTGCCAATCCTGTGATAGGCCGGCAGCCTGCTGTAAAGAAAATCTATTGTGCCTTTATATGTCATTTGAGAAAATGATGAATTATTGAGGAGGGTTTTTCCCGGATTCAATGCTTGCAGTCTGCTTTAATCCGTATTTACCACTTGTTTCTTCTGATTTTTCGGGGTTCAAATCTTTCAGGTATTTCTGCCGGTATTTTTATCGGAACGCCGATTGAAACCAGAGAAAGCAGATGTATATGAGGAGGCAGACCAAGCACTGCACTGATTTTACTGATCCTTTCAGCCCTTGGTTCGACGCCCAGCCATACGGCGCCAAGTCCCATAGAATGGGCTGCCAATAAGATATTCTGCGTCGCTGCAGAGCAATCAAGCTTATAGTATCCCGGGCCGTTCTCCAGTTTTTCATCTCCGCATACTGCTATGGCATGGCTTGCTTCCGCAAGCATTGAAGAATAGGGATGTTCTTTCATGATCCTGCCCAGCACTTCCCTGTCATCGATGACAATGAAATGCCAGGGCCTTTTATTGCTGGCAGAGGGAGCGTACATGCCGGCAGTGATAATTTTTATAATCCTGTCGTCCTCTATTTTTTCCCCCGTGTACTTCCTGATACTTCGTCTCGACAAAAGTCCTTCATATAGTTCCATTTTTCTCCTGTTTTTTTTACAAATTAACACACTTTATTAACAGTTGGCAAAATGTACTGTTTTTTTGGTTAATTTTACGCCTTCAGCAGAAATAGTATATCTGTGATTTAATGTCCTGATTATAATATATATACGAGATGAAGAAAAAGCACGACAAAAAACTTTTTATTATCGATACGAATGTTCTCCTTCACGACTATAAATGCATTTACAATTTTGAGGAAAATGACGTCATCATTCCTATTGTGGTACTTGAGGAACTTGATAAATTCAAAAAAGGGAATGACATGATCAATTTCCATGCAAGGGAATTCGCAAGAGAACTTGACAAATTGTCGGGCGATGTGCTGCTTACAGCCAATATCCCGCTTGGTGAGAATCTCGGGAATCTTCATATTGAGACAGGAAGGGATTTTTCGGAAAAAGTGAGCCAGTCATTTGCCGAGAGAACTGCCGATCACCGTATCCTGGCAATTGCAGACTATGTGTCAAACGCCAACAAGGACAAGACTGTCGTTCTTATATCAAAGGATATCAACCTGCGGATGAAAGCCAAATCCCTTGGCATAATGGCCCAGGATTATCAGAACGACAAAGTTGCAAATATCGATGATCTGTACAAGGGGATAAAGGTCATGGAAGGAGTTGATCAGGATCTGATCAGCAAGCTTTATGAACTTCCGGAGGGTGTCGGCGCTGAAGAATTCAGGCTGGGTGAAAATATTGAAGGCCATCAGTTTTTTATAATGAAGAACAACGGATCGAGCGCCCTGGCTCATTATAATCCCATAAATAAGCTCCTGAACAGGGTGGTAAAGCAGACCACCTATGGCATCGATCCAAGGAACGCAGAACAGACTTTTGCCCTGGAGGCTCTGCTGAATCCTGACGTACAGCTTGTTTCGCTTACCGGGAAATCCGGTACAGGCAAGACTTTGCTGGCCCTGGCTGCGGCGCTTCAGCAATACAAGAGATACAAACAGATTTTCCTTGCCAGGCCTATTGTTCCCCTTGCGAACCGCGATCTCGGGTTCCTTCCGGGAGACGTAAAGGAAAAAATGGATCCATACATGCAGCCTCTTTATGATAACCTGACGGTAATAAAGCACAAATTCAGCCACCAGAGCCCCGAATTCATCAGGATAAATGAAATGATGAAAGAAGAGAAGCTGGTTATAACTCCGCTGGCATTTATCAGGGGAAGGAGCCTTTCAAGCATTTTCTTCATAGTTGATGAAGCCCAGAATCTGACACCGCACGAAATAAAAACCATTATAACCCGCGCAGGAGAGGGAACAAAAATGGTATTCACAGGCGATATTGAACAGATTGATTCGCCGTATCTTGACACTGCATCGAACGGATTGAGCTACCTTTCCGACAAAATGAAGAGCCAGGATCTTTTCGCCCATGTAAACCTTGTCAAGGGCGAACGAAGCTTCCTGGCTGAACTGGCCAGCAAGCTGCTTTGAGCTTTTTATGACACTTGTATTTATTAACAGGCCGTTCCTTTTCTGGAATCTAATTTACTGATGGATCATTCAAACCGAAAAAGGGTCGCTTTTCATACACTTGGTTGCAAGCTTAATTTCGCGGAGACATCAACGATTGCAAGATCATTCCCTGAAGATCGTTTCGAAAAAGTTCCACCAGGAAAAAATGCCGATATCTATGTGATAAATACATGCACCGTAACCGAAACGGCAGATAAAAAATGCCGCCAGGCCATAAACAGATTCATAAAACGATCCCCAAGTGCTCTGATAATAGTGATGGGTTGTTATTCCCAGCTGCAGCCCGATAAAATTGCCTCAATTCCGGGAGTCGATTTTGTGCTTGGCATCAATGAAAAATTCAATATACCCAGTTTTATAGATAATCTTGAAAAAAGGGAAAAAGCTGAAATACATTCATGCGGGCTTTCGGACACTGACTTGTTCAACCGGTCCTTTTCCTTTGGAGACAGGACTCGGTCGTTTCTGAAAATTCAGGATGGATGCGATTATGGTTGTGCCTATTGCACTATACCGATGGCCAGGGGAAGTAGCAAAAATCCCGAAATCGGCATCCTGGCAGACGAGGCCAAGGAAATTGCAGGCAGGGGAGTCAGGGAAATCGTACTTACAGGTGTTAATATTGGCGATTTCGGAAAATCGACCGGGGATTCGCTAATAAAGTTGTTAAAGGAGCTGGTCAGGGTTGATGGAATAGAGAGATACAGGATTTCATCCATTGAACCGAATCTTCTTACTGATGATATAATTGAAATTGCCGCAGGCAACAAAAAGGTCCTTCCCCATTTTCATATTCCGCTTCAAAGCGGAAGCAACAAGATACTGGGGCTCATGAGAAGAAGGTACAGGCGAGAGATTTTCGCCGAAAGAACGGCTGCGATCAGAAAAGTGATTCCTCTGGCTGGAATCGGAGCTGATATCATTGTGGGTTTCCCGGGCGAATCTGCGGCAGATTTTGATGAGACATTCAGGTTCCTGGAAGAAATGCCCCTCTCCTATCTCCATGTATTCACCTTCTCCGAAAGGCCCGGGACAGTTGCGGCAAATCTTGCAGGAAAAGTAAGCCCCGAAGAAAAGGAATCGAGAAGCAAAATGCTTATCACTCTTTCACGGCAGAAACATCTTCGTTTCCTTGAAATGAACATCGGTGCTGATGCTGATGTGCTTTTTGAAAGAACCAGGGTAAAGAACATGATTACCGGCTACACTGGCAACTATATAAGAGTGGAGTATCCATGGCATTCCGGACTGCCCGGGAATATCAGAAAAGTAAGACTGAAGAATATTTCCGGGAGGGAAAAGATGACCATTGAATTAATTGACAATTATGATTGACTATCAGGAAATCTGCGGCCGGGCTGAAACGGTCATTGCTTACACGGGGGAATCCATCAGGAAAGAATCAGCAGGGTTTGACTTAAGGCTGGTCGAAAGCAAGGGGCTGAATGACTTTGTGAGCTACGTTGACAAAGAATCGGAAAGGTCTCTGGTCGATAAGTTGAGCCTTATCCTGCCTGATGCAGGTTTTATCACTGAGGAAGGAACTTCGTCAAAGGATTCGGGGAAGTACCGCTGGGTAATTGATCCGCTCGACGGAACTACAAATTTTCTTCACAACCTGCACCCGTTTGCCATAAGCGTTGCTCTGACTGAAGATAATGAACCTGTCGCCGGGGTAGTTTATGAAATAGGAGGAAATGAAACTTTTAAGGCATGGAAAGGAGGAGGCGCGTGGCTTAATGGCAACCGGATAAGAGTATCATCGGCAGGCAGCCTTTCTGATTCCCTCGTTGCGACAGGATTCCCGTACAACGATTTCAGCCGGCTTGAAAAATACATGAATTTTCTTTCTTTTCTCTGCAGAAACACCCATGGAATAAGAAGACTTGGGTCAGCTTCAATTGATCTGGCCTATGTGGCATGCGGAAGATTTGAGGCATTTTTTGAGTACGACCTGAAGCCATGGGATGTCGCTGCGGGAGTTATCCTTGTAAGAGAGGCTGGAGGCTGTGTCAGTGATTTTTCAGGCAACAATGAAAATATTACCGGGAAAGAGATAGCAGCTGCCAATCGTATGGTTTTTCCCGAGTTTCTTGAAAATGTGAGTAAATTTATGCGGTAATTATAATCCAACTTATGCAGGCAATCGGATTCTATTTATTTTACGGGATAAATTGGATAATGACTTTGCTTCCATTGCCTGTCCTCTATATTTTCTCCGATTTCCTATACCTTATTATGTACTATTTCCCGGGGTACCGTAGAAAGGTCGTGAGAACAAATCTTATTAATTCCTTTCCGGAAAAAAGCGAAAAAGAGATTAAGATCATTGAAAAAAAATTCTATCATCACATTTGCGATCTTTTCATTGAAACGTTGAAGCTTGTCCATCTTAGCAACAGGCAGCTGATGAAAAGAGTTACACCGTCCAACCCGGAACTGCTCAACAGGCTTTATGAAGAGGGTCGTGATGTGGTCGCTGTATTGGGTCATATCGGTAACTGGGAATGGATGATCATTCTTCCATTTTATACCAGGCTTCAAAATGTCTCTATATATAAGCCTCTGGAAAACAAATATTTTGACAGGTTTATGAATAAGCTTAGGACCAGGAATAAAACTATCATTTCACCTATGGCTGGCATTGCAAGGGAGATAATCAACCTGAGGAACAATAATATCAGGGCTTTATATGCATTTATTATTGACCAGTCGCCGCCAAAAAATGAATTAAAGTACTGGACGAGGTTTCTTAATCAGGATACGCCTGTCTACCTTGGCGCTGAAAAGATAGCTTCCAAGTATGACATGGCTGTGGTCTTCTACAATATTAAAAAATTGAGAAGAGGGTATTATTCCTTCACTACGGAACTTCTTTTTGAGCACAGTACAGGGCTACCGGAATATGCTATCACTGAAGCACATGTAAGAAGGCTTGAGGAGATAATAAGGGAGAGACCGGAAGAGTGGATGTGGAGCCATCGCAGGTGGAAACATAAACGGGAGGCATCACATGATTAAAACGGCTGTTGTCATATTGAACTGGAACGGAATCGGGTTTCTTAAGATGTTCCTGGAGAATACCGTATCCTGTACAAAAGATCAGGATACCATTATATATATAGCTGACAACGGGTCAACCGATGGTTCTGTCAAATGGGTGGAAGAAAATTTTAATAGCGTCGTGGTGATGCGGCTTGGTAAAAACAACGGATTTGCAGGAGGATATTCAATAGCACTTGAAAGAATTGAGGCCGATTACTTTGTCCTGCTCAATTCCGATATTGAAGTTACCCGGGGATGGCTCAGCCCCCTGATCAATTTCCTGGAAAAGAATCTTTCATATGCATCATGCCAGCCAAAAATTCTTTCATATTCAAGAAAAGAATACTTTGAATATGCAGGTGCAGCCGGAGGGTTCATAGACAGGTCGGGGTATCCATTGTGCCGGGGACGAATATTGAACCATGTCGAAAAGGATGAAGGCCAGTATAATGACCCCATTGACATTTTCTGGTCGACCGGTGCATGCATGGCAGTTCGTTCCGAAGTATGGAAGAAATGCGGGGGATTCGACCCTGATTTTTTTGCCCACATGGAGGAGATTGACCTGTGCTGGCGTTTTCACAGTTCCGGTTACAAGGTTGCATATGTTCCGGATTCGGCTGTATTCCACGTTGGTGGCGGAGCTCTCCCCTATGATTCCCCGTTCAAAACATTCCTGAATTTCCGGAATAACCTTTATCTCCTTTATAAAAACCTTCCTGAAAAAAACTTAAGGAGAAAATTATTTGAAAGAAAAGTCCTTGACGGTATTGCTGCATTATTTTTCCTGTCGAAAGGGCAATTCAAAAGCGTGAATGCAGTGTGGAAGGCTCATCGCGACTTTTACCGAAACCTCAAAAGCCTGAAGGAAAAAAGAAAGCTTGCCAGCAGTCCGCTTACTGTAACAAATTTTCCCGGCCTTATCTTGAACAAGAATATCGTTTTTGAGTTTTATCTGAAAAGGCACAGGACATTCTCCAGCCTCAAAACGAATTAATCATTTTATGAAGAACTACCAGTTTTTAGTTTTCCTGACAGTCGTAATCACGATCTATTCGCTTGCCAACGCATATATTTTTTTCAAGGGATATAACATCATTCAGCCCTCAAGGGGAAATAAGATCCTTTATACGGTTGTTTTTATTGGCCTTGCAATAACCTTCATAGTTGCAAAGATTCTTGAATCAAGGCATTCATCCGTCCTTACCGATATCCTTAATATAATAGGCGGCTTCTGGATGGGTTTTATGCTTTACGCAATCCTCTTCCTCCTTGTCTCGGATATTATTCTTCTGTTCCTGAGGATACCCGGGATAATTGACAGCCACAATATAATGAACTACAGGAGGTGGTCAGTAATAATAACTTCTGCAATTTCAGTGATGCTTATTGCAGGAGGAGCCATAAATGCTATTATCCCTGTCGTCAGGGAGTACAATATTAAGATTGACAAACCCGCCGGCGACGTTCAATCCCTTCGCATTGCAGCCGTGTCTGATATTCATCTTGGCAGTGTAATACGCAAGAGAAGCTTAAGAAAACTATCAGGAATGATCGAGGCGATGCATCCTGATGTCGTTTTCCTACTTGGCGATATAGTTGACGGGGAGCTCGGTCCTGTAATGCGGGGAGATTTGCTGCAATATTTTAAAGGACCTGTGACTCCGGACGGGCTATTTGCAATAACCGGTAACCATGAATTTATAGGTGGAGCTGGCAGAACAATCCCATATATTGAAAGCAAGGGAATAAGAATACTTAAAGATGAAATAGTAATTCTTCCGGGAGGGATACAGGTTATAGGCAGGCTGGACAGGGATTCGTTCCGTTTCTTTTCAAAACAGAGGAAACCGCTTGAAGAGCTGATTAAAAATGTCGATCATTCAAGACCCGTAATTCTTCTCGACCATCAGCCTTTCCATCTTGAGGTATCTGAAAAATGCGGCGTTGATTTACAGCTGTCCGGACATACTCATAATGGTCAGCTATGGCCTCTCAATTATCTGGTGAAAATGATTTATGAGGTAAGTTATAGCTATAAGAAAAAGGGGAACACGCAGATAATTGTCTCCTCCGGGTACGGTCTATGGGGTCCGAGAATCAGATCGGGAAGCAGGTCTGAAGTGCTTCTCATAAATGTTGAATTTGCGGAAAAAACAATAACGGCAACTATATTATCCTAAAGCAGATCATATATCTGTTCGAGGGCTATTCCTCTCGACGCTTTCACAAGGATATGAAATCCTTCCGGAGGCTCAGAAGCAAGGTAAGCTTTAAGCTTCCTGGCATCCGGAAATGATCTGAAGCCCGATTTCGCGGTCACTTTTAAGAATACCGGGCCGGCAAAAAGCACATTGCTTATTTTTTTTTCTTCAAGGAACTTCAGAACTTTAATATGTTCCTGCTCGCTTTTTTCTCCAAGTTCAAGCATATCTCCCAGTATGCACATCTTTTTTCCGGCATCAATCCGTGAAAATGATTCCAGCGCAACCTGCATGCTGGAAGGATTGGCATTATAGGAATCGCATATGAGAGTATTATGCTTAGTGACCCTGATCTGGGACCTGTTGTTTCCGGAATTATATTTTTCAATCTCTTCAGCAATATCCTTCATGTCAATTCCCAGGAAAAGTCCCGCTGCCACTGCTGCCTTGATATTATCGATATTATAGGTCCCGAAGAGATTTGTCTTTATCCTGTGGGTGTGATGCTGGTATTTTACGGCGACAGCCAGGTTCAGTTCTGTCGGTTCAGAAATAAAGCTAAGTTCTATACCTGTGGGAGCTGAATAGGGAATCGCCCTGTTAACAAGCCTGAATATCTTTTCCACAAGCACAGGGTCTTTGTCATTATAAATGGCGATACCGTTCACTTTCCTGAGGTATTCGTACAACTCGGTCTTTGCTTTCAGTACCCCTTCGGCAGTTCCAAAACCTTCGATATGTGCAATGCCGACATTGGTAATTATACCATAATCCGGTCTTGCAATCATGCAAAGTGTTCTAATTTCCCCGATATGGCTTGCGCCCATTTCTATCACCATCATTTCTGTTCCGGCAGGAGCTGAAAGGATTGTAAGTGGAACACCGATATGGTTATTCAGGTTTCCCTGAGTATAGTGTACCCGGTATTTTCGGGAAAGCACTGCAGATATCAGTTCCTTTGTGGTCGTTTTCCCGTTCGATCCTGTAATTGCCAGTACAGATGCCTTCATTTCCTTCCTGTGGAGTGTGGCGAGTGCCTGCAGTTCGAAAAGGCAGTCGTCGACAAGGATTGTTTTTTCGGTCTCAAATGCCGGATCGTCTATAACTGCCCAGGATGCTCCTCTTTCAAGGGCTTCAGCGGCAAATTTATTCCCGTTATGGTTATCGCCCCACAGGGCAAAGAAAATCTGACCTTCGGAAACAGATCTGGAATCGATCGAGATCCCGGCAGATTCCCTGAACAGGTTATAGATATATTCTGTTTTCATATGTTGAAAAAAATGCCTCATTATGAGTCATAATGAGGCTTATTCGGAAAAGGACAATTTTCATTTGAAACCGGAAGGACTACCTACTCTGATCATGGCACAGCGGAATCCTATATCGTCGCGTGATTCATTCTGATCCAGGAATCTTCTCGTTGAAGGGTTGAGCCAATAGGCTCTGTCTTTCCAGGAGCCGCCTTTATAAACTCTTGCGTTATCATTGATAAGAGTCACAAAATCAGCTGAAGTGCCTCCGGAAGCGTTTTCCTGTGCGTACATCCTGAGGGATCCTTTTCTGGCATCGTCCGCCACCCAGTCTGTTGTAACAGATGACTGCAGGTCACCGTCCCTGTAATTCCTGTAGTCACCCTTCTGATAATTATATCTGTTAGCCACATCGGCATCCTTTACTGTATCGACGTAGAGTTTTCCGAGATTATCCTTTGTAACAACCTTGCCGTTGGCATCGCGGCGCAGGTCGGTATAGACATTGCCCCTGAACGGGTTGAATTCATCGACATCCTCCGAAGAAAGTGGACGATAAACATCCTGCACCCATTCATTTACATTACCGGCCATGCAGTAAAGTCCATAGTCATTCGGCCAGTATGATTTAACGGGAGCTGTTATACTTGCGTTATCGTTAAGGCTTCCGGCCACACCCATCATATCGCCGCGTCCACGTACGAAGTTAGCCATCATTTCGCCACGGTACTTGGGAGAGGAATTCCTTACGTTATGTCCGTCCCATGGGAAAATTCTTCTTTCATAGATCCTTTCATCGAAAGTGTTTCCCCTGAGGGCATAAGCTGCAAATTCCCATTCAGCCTCAGTGGGCAGCCTGTAACTTGGAAGAAGGACGCCATCCTCAAAGGAGGTCCTTCTTTCTGTCTGGCTAGGGCTTTGGCTTGTCTTAAGCTGATTTACAACCCCTTCATACTGTCCGGCAAGATAGGCTTCCGTGTTGAAGTTATTCTGATTTTTCTGATCCGGATCAAAATTCAATTCTCCCTCGTCTATCAGAATATGTTCATTTACCCTGTCGCTTCTCCAGAGGCAGAAGTCGTTTGCCTTCACCCAGCTTACCCCCACGACCGGATATTCATTATATGACGGGTGGCGAAAATAATACTGGACATACGGATCATTATATCCCATCGGGCTTCTCCAGACCAAAGTGTCAGGCAAAGCTCTCCTGTAGACTTCAGGGTAGTCGACATATACCCGCCTTAGCCAGAACAGGTATTCGCGGTAATCCACGTTTCTCACTTCTGTCTCATCCATATAGAATGATGAAACAGTAACTGTTCTGGGTCTGTTATTCCAGTCGAACAGAACATCCTGCGTAACCTGACCCATTGTGAACCGGCCTCCTTCAATAAGGACAAGCCCGGGTCCAGTCTGCTGTTCTGCGCCTTGCACAACCTCGAATCCTCCTTCATCAGGATCGTTGTATTTCCAGCCTGTTACAGAGGATTTATCTTCTCCCTTTTTCTTGAAAATACATGATGAAAACAGGAAAAGCGAGGCTAACAAAATTACCGGAAAGGCTTTGAATCTATACATAACTCCTTTTAGTTTTATGGCTTCTTAGAATAATCAAAGATAATAATTTTTATAAATAGCAAATTGTTTAACATCAAATTTAACTACAATTCAGGAAATTTTATTGTTCTGACAGTTTTTCTTTTATCAACATTATTTAAACTTACAGCGATGCCCGTGTTATGCATAAGCGATAATGGAAGAAGGTTTTCGCCCGATACAATGTTAAACCTGTAATTGTAAAAAATTACCATTTTCCCTGCAGTAACCGAGAACCCGGCCTGCAGATCTATATCTTTCTCATTGTCAGCCAGAACTACGGAGCTGAAAGTAAAATGGCTCGTCTCAAGTGCGGCGCCGGCACCAGCCGACATCATCCCGCTGCTTATTTCGATCTTGCCAAGCGGCCGCAGCCGCAGGCTGTTTTCCCGGTTCAGGCCAATATCTCCGGCAGCATGGATCAGAACTGTCCTGTAGAGCTTGTTTCCTGCCAGTGCCGAATTTCCAAAATCGGGTTCCGCAAGATGTGTCACGGCAACCCCGCCAAAAAAATTGCCTGTAATGAGAAGAAATCCTGTGCCCAGATCAAGCATTGTCCTTCCCGTCGAGGGCAATGTCTCACCTGAAGGATAGATCACGCCATTTATGGGGTCAATCTGGTCAGGAAGAACCGCACCGCCTGCATTGAACCCCCTGTGGTAAAATGAAGCTGAAAGGCCTCCAGTAATGAACATATCCCTCCCTGCCCTGAAATAATAGGAATATGAGAGCCCTCCCCTGATATCATTGACAAGGCCTCCGAGATAATCGTCAGTCAGGTATGCTGCAGCACCGCCATGAAGCGACGGAAAATATCCGTCGTATGACGCGGCCACCGAATGCAGGTTAAAATTATTACCGGGATAGAGGTCTACATATGACAGCCTGATCATTCCGTCTCCTTCACTCCCTGCAATAGCCGGGTTGCTTATCATTGTCATTTGATAATTCAATCCGGATAAAGCCATCTGTGAGGATGCCCTTGCAGACAGAAAAAAGATGGCTGCCATCAGCGGCGCTAGCTTCCTTGTCATATACGATACCACCGCAATATCAACGTAATTAAAACGTTATTATTTTTAATGCGCTTTTTTGCAAATTTCGATAAATTATAAATACCGATCGCATTCGTATCTTTGCCCTGAATGTCATTAAGGTTTCATAAAATAATTATTATCCTTCTGCTTGTGCAGGCAGATATGTACGCACAACAAGCCAAAGATAGTTATTCTTCCTCATCGGTGCTGGCATCAGGTCAATGGTTCAAAATTGCCGTCTTAAAGGACGGGATTTACAGGATAAACTACTCACAGCTAAAGCAGCTTGGACTTGCTGATCCAGCGAACCCAAGGATTTTTGCGAATAATTTCGGTCAGATGTCTTACTATACAAGTGACCCAAAGCCAGACGATCTGAATGAAATCGGGATATTTCTCAGCACGGGCAGCGACGGCGTATTCAGTGATGGCGATTATCTTTTGTTTTACGGGCAGGCGACCGGAAGATGGAAATTCAATGGTGCGACAGGAGGATATGATTATGCGTACCATAATTACTCGGATACTGCATTCTATTTCCTGACATCCGGAGGATCTCAGGGCAAAAGGATAACAAATGCTGCCATCACAACATCAAACCCTGATCATTTTTCTTCTGAATCGGATGCATTGTTCTTCCATGAAGCGGCAATAGAGAATCTGTTAAAATCAGGCAGAGAGTGGTATGAACCCATTTCCTCGTCAAGTGCCATTACCATCGACCCGGGATTCACGGATATTGATACAATGGAGAAAATGAAATTCGACATCAGGGTTGTTGCAAGAGCTCCTGTTTCAACTTTATTCAGATTCTACGAAGGCTCAACCCTGGAAGAAAACGTAATGGTTCAGCAGGTAGACATGCTTGATTACACCGGCACCTATGCCCAGATAACTGATTCCACGGGTAATTACTATCCGACCTCATCCTCGCCGGTGTACTCGGTTCAGTTCTATAATAACGGTGAAGCAGGGGCAAACGGCTGGATCAGCTACCTAAGCCTGCAGGGAAGGGAAAAAAATGTTTTTACCGGAAAGACCTCGTTTTTTTCCGATTCGAGGGTGGCAGGAGCAGGAAATACGACTCAGTACTCTTTCACTGGTGGCAGCTACAGCCCATTAATATGGGATATAAGCGATCCCGCCAATATCCGTAATATAACCTACACAAAAACAGGCGATAATATTATTTTCAATGCAGGCACTGATTCTCTGAAGAAATATGTTCTTTTCACCGTGTCAGGTGCCCTTAACCCTATAATCAAAACCACCCCGGTTTCAAATCAGAATCTGCATGGTTCAGGTCAGACCGACATGATCATTGTCACATATCCGCTTTTCATCAGTTACGCCACTAAGCTCGCTGGCATCCATGCATCAAATGCAGGCCTGACAACGATGACAGTGACGCCCGAACAGATTTACAATGAGTTTTCAGGAGGGATCCCGGATATTTGCGCAATAAGGAATTTTGTCAGGATGAAGTACCTTAGCCAGGCAGGGACTCAACATCCATTAAAGTATCTGCTGCTGCTGGGCGATGGCTCGTACGAAAATAAAACTCCGCCTCCAAAGAATCCTGATTTCATTCCCACATATCAGTCAGAAAATTCCACAGTGGTAGTATCTTCCTTTACCTCTGACGATTTCTACGGACTGCTCGAGGATGGTGAAGGTGAGGCTGTGGGGACATTGGACGTCGGCATCGGCAGGCTGCCTGTTTCCGATACAGCGGAAGCCGGAGCGGTTGTGAGAAAAATCGAAGGATACATTGCCGCTTCCAACAAAGGCGACTGGAAAAATGTCGTATGCTTTGTTGCAGACGACGGAGACGGCAACGAACATCTGTACGACGCTGAAGGACTGGCATCACAACTTAATGACAGTGTCCCCGAATATAATATTGACAAGATATATCTTGACGCCTATACTGAGATTACGACATCCACCGGACAGACATACCCGGATGTGGAAGCTGCCATTAACAAGCAGATAAATAAGGGATGCCTCATCTTTAACTATACGGGGCATGGAAATCAGACAGGCCTTTCAGCGGAAAGAGTCGTCAAAACTGATGACATAAATTCCTGGGCCAATGGATCTAAGCTTCCGCTGTTCATCACTGCGACGTGCGAATTCAGCAGGTTCGATGACGGAGACCTTAATATTGTAACCGGTGAAATAACGGAAATGACATCAGCAGGAGAACAGGTGCTTCTTAATCCAAACGGAGGAGGGATAGCCCTGATGTCGACCACTCGTGTCGTTTACTCTGCCCCGAATTATTTTCTTAACGAGAATATTTACGATGCTGCCTTCATGCGCGATTCGCTCGGCAATGCTCCCGGCTTCGGGGATATAATAAGACAGGCAAAGAATAATTCCGGAAACGATCTGAACAACAGGAATTTCACTCTGCTTGGTGATCCGGCAGTGAGGCTCGCGTATCCGTGGTACGGAAAGGTCATTACGGATTCCATAGACAATGTGCCGGTGACAGCTGACCTCGACACTCTTAAAGCATTGAAACAGATAACAGTGGCTGGTCATGTTGAGGATGTAAACGGTAAAATGATGGATAATTTCAACGGGATCGTGTACCCGATCGTTTATGACAAGGAGTCAGACGTTACGACTCTTGCCAATAATGGCGGACCAAAAGTGACATTCAAGGTGAGAACCAACGAACTTTTCAGCGGAAGCACCAGGTCTTCAGCGGGTCGATTTAAATTCTCATTTATGGTGCCGAGAGACATTGATTATGATTATGGGAACGGTAAAATAAGCTACTATGCGAATGATTCCACGAAAGATATGAATGGATGTTTCACAGGCATAATAGTCGGAGGTTTTGCAAAGGAAACTGCAATCGACACAACAGGCCCGAATATAAGGCTTTTTATGAATGACACTTTATTCAAAAACGGAGGGATGACTGATGATAGTCCGCAGCTGTTGGCGCTGATTGAAGACAGCGTCGGAATAAATACCACTGGATCAGGGATCGGGCATGATCTCATCGCATATCTAGATGACGACATGAACAACTCTTTTGTCCTAAATAATTATTTTGAAAACGACATGGACAATTACAGGAAAGGCAAAGTGGAATATGGACTTTCCGGCCTTGCTGAAGGAAGCCATTCCCTCACAATGAAGGCATGGGATAATTACAATAACTCATCGGAAAAAACAATTCAGTTCGTGGTAGAAAATGATGCCAGGTTCATACTTAAAAACGTTATGAATTACCCTAATCCTGTCACAGACGCCACTAAAATCACTGCTGAGCATAACAGGCCGGGAAGTGAGATGGATGTAGTCATAAGGATTTATGACCTTGAAGGCAGGGTGATCAGGATTATTGAAAACAATGTATATTCATCAGGCTACCAGCTTGAACCAATAACGTGGGACGGTTCCCTGGAGGGAGGAAAAAGGGCAGGCAGGGGCATGTATATTTATAAAATGACTGTCAGGACCGGAGCAGGAGAAATTGCCGAAGGATCGGGTCGCCTGATCATTTTATAAAATCAGTACAATAAGAGAGGGAAAAAATTGTTTTATATTTGCACTTTTGCAGAATCACAGAAACCATAATGAAAGACAGACTAATTGCATTTATTTTATTTTCAGCAGCCTGGCTGGGCAGTTCACCGGTCTATTCTCAATCAAGCTCAGGGGAGCTTAATGCTATACAGACCGCTGTCCCATTCCTACTGATTGCCCCTGATTCAAGGGCTGGCGGCATGGGTGATGCCGGGGTGGCAACCTCGCCTGATGTCTACAGCATGCACTGGAATCCGGCAAAATTCGCATTCATAGACGGGGACGCCGGTATCGGGATCTCATATGTACCCTGGCTGAGGGCTCTTGTCCCTGATATCAACATAGCCTATCTGACCGGATACAAAAGAATAGACAAGAAGCAGGTGATTAGTGCAAGCCTTGCGTATTCCTCGCTTGGAGATATCCAGTTTACTGACATTTATGGCAACCCCCTGTTGAATTTCAAACCAAATGAACTTGCGGTTGATGCCGGTTATTCCAGGATACTTACTGAACATTTCTCGGGGGGCATTGCCTTCAGGTTCATCTATTCCGATCTGGCGGGCGGATCATATATCAACGGCGTACCATCAAAGCCGGGCATTTCATTTGCGGCGGATATTTCCGGTTTTTACCAGAAATCCGTCACTCTCTTCAACAAAAAGGCAACTATAGGTGCCGGCGTGGATATTTCAAATATAGGATCAAAAATGAGCTATTCCAGTGCCGAGGCTTCTGATTTCATCCCGATGAATCTGCGTATTGGAGGCTCCAGCACCATCAACCTGGACAATTATAATAAGATATCCCTTACCCTTGATCTTAACAAGCTTCTTGTTCCGACTCCTCCTTTATACTATTCCGTGGGAGACATCGACAAGAGCGGTGATACCGTAAAGGTTGCCATGACGGAGATAAAATCAGGAAAAGATCCCAATGTTTCAGTTCCGGTTGCAATATTCCAGTCATTTTACGATGCGCCCGGAGGATTCAGGGAAGAATTAAGGGAAATTACCTACTCCCTGGGATTGGAATACTGGTACAATAACCAGCTGGCTTTAAGAGGGGGATACTTCTACGAGGATCCGACAAAGGGCAACCGGCGATATTTCACTGCCGGTGCCGGATTCAGGATGAAAGGATTCACACTTGATTTTTCATATCTTATGCCTGTAGTGCAGAATAATCCTCTAGCCCATACATTGCGTTTCTCTCTCTCATTCGATTTGAGCGCATTAAGAAACGCAGTATCCAAATCCAATACATGAGAACAAGGGTTGGCCAGGGGATCGATTTTCACCGTCTCGCCGAAAGCCGTAAACTTCTGCTCGGTGGCGTCTGCATCCCTTCAGAAAAAGGATGCGAAGCACATTCCGATGGAGATGTGCTGATACATGCAATCTGCGACGCATTGCTGGGAGCGGCAGGGCTGAAGGACATTGGCCATCACTTTCCCGACACTGATCCTGATCTGAAGGACATAGACAGCAGGATCCTTCTCAAAAAGACTTCGGAGTTTATCAGAAAAGAGGGATTCCAGATAGTGAATATTGACAGTACAGTATGCCTGGAAAAACCAAAAATCTCTTCGTATATTGACGAAATGAAAAAATCAATCTCGGCGATTCTCGGGATTGGGGTGGAATTTGTTTCCATCAAGGCCACAACCACTGAAAAAATGGGCTTTACAGGCAGGGAAGAAGGCATTTTTGCAATTGCTGTCGCATTGATTGAAAAATAGCTGATTCATTTTTTAAATTTTCATGACGCAGACATCATGAGAATGCCTGCTCAATAATTTCATCGTCAGCAATATAAGGCATTGTCACTTTCAGGTTCGGGAACCGTTTCATCTCTCTCTCGATCGTGAAATTTGCACCTTCGCTCCTAGCCCAGCTTCGTCTAGCGATTCCATTGTCAACATCCCACCTGAGCATCATTCTGAGCTTCTCTCCTGTCTTTTCGCTGCCATCAAGGAGCATCCCGAATCCTCCGTTAATCACTTCGCCCCATCCAACTCCTCCGCCATTATGAAGCGAAACCCATGTTGCTCCTCGGAATGAATCTCCGATAACGTTCTGAATTGCCATGTCGGCGGTGAATTTCGACCCGTCATAAATATTTGATGTTTCCCTGTAAGGAGAATCAGTACCCGACACATCATGATGGTCCCTTCCGATAACTACGGGAGCTTTGATAATCCCTTGAGCAACAGCATCATTGAAAGCATTTGCAATCTCTGTTCTTCCTTCGGCGTCAGCATAAAGAATTCTTGCCTGTGAACCTACCACAAGCCTGTTTTTCTCTGCTTCTTTTATCCAGTGAATATTATCTGTCATCTGCTGTTTTATCCTGTCGGGAGCGCTTTTAATAAGACGTTCGAGTGTTTTAACGGCAAGCTTATCGGTTGTCGCCAGATCGGCCGGGTCGTTTGAACAGCAAACCCAGCGGAAAGGGCCGAATCCGTAATCGAAACAAACCGGTCCCATAATATCCTGAACATATGAAGGATACCTGAATTCACCGTCAGGACGAAGTATATCGGCTCCTGCCCTTGAAGCCTCCAGAAGGAACGCATTCCCATAGTCAAAGAAATATGTTCCTCTTGCCGCATGCCTGTTTATGGCATCCACCTGTCTGACAAGGGATTGCTTTACCAGGGATTTGAACTTCTCAGGATCCCCAAATATCATCAGATTCGATTCATCAAAACTCAATCCTGCAGGATAATATCCTCCCGCCCAGGGGTTATGCAATGATGTTTGATCTGAACCTATATCCGCCATTATATCCTCATCGGCAAATATTTCCCAGACATCGACAATGTTCCCCTGATATGCCAGTGATATAACTTCTCCAGTATCCTTTGCTTTCCTGACTCTGCTGACCAGCTTCCCGGGATCTTCAATGACCTCGTCGACCCATCCCTGGGAATAACGTGTTCTGATCGCCTTTGGATTCACCTCGGCAATTACTGAAAGCAGACCTGCTATTTTTGCCGCTTTAGGCTGTGCACCAGACATGCCGCCAAGACCGGAAGAAACAAAAAGCTTGGGCTTGCTTTTCATATCAGTTCTGCTTTTAAGCCTAGCCGCGTTGAGGATGGTTATTGTCGTGCCATGGACTATTCCCTGCGGACCAATATACATATATGAGCCTGCAGTCATCTGACTGTACTGTGATACCCCAAGGGCATTGAATTTTTCCCAGTGATCCTGGGACGAATAGTTGGGGACCACCAATCCGTTGGATACAACCACTCTGGGTGAATCGGTATTTGACGGGAAAATCCCGAGCGGGTGACCTGAGTACATAACAAGGGTCTGTTCGTCAGTAAGCTCCGACAGGTATTTCATAGTGAGCCTGTACTGTGCCCAGTTCTGAAAAACTGCCCCGTTACCTCCATAGGTGATCAGCTCGTGGGGATGCTGCGCAACCGAAACATCAAGGTTGTTTGAAATCATCAGCATGATCGCGGCAGCCTTACGTGACCGGTAGGGATAATCATCAATATGATGAGCTTTGATTTCATATTCAGGCCTGAACCTGTACATATATATTCTTCCGCGTGTCTTCAGTTCATCAGCAAATTCCTTTGCCAGCACAGGGTGGAATTTGACGGGAAAGTACCTGAGGGCATTTTTAAGGGCAAGCTTTCTTTCAGAGGCAGATAGTATGTCCTTCCTTTTTGGCGCATGATTTATTGACTGATCGAAGGGCCTTACCGGGGGAAGTTCGTCAGGAATCCCTTCAGAAACAAGTCTTTTAAATTCCTCTGCTGACATTTTTAATTTCTATTTTATTTGTAAAATTAAGAATTATTTTCCTCCCGGCATGCCGGACAAAAAAATAGCCGGACATAATGACCGGCTATCCCATTAATATGTTTTCCGAAGTTTCAGATCTTTGTTTCCTTAATTATTTCATCGTCAACAAGGATCCTTCCGCAGTATTCACAGACTATTATCTTCTTTCTGGATTTTATATCAAGCTGGCGCTGGGGGGGAATCTGGTTGAAACATCCTCCGCAGGCATCACGCTGAATGGAAACGACTGCCAGTCCATTTCTGGCATTTGAACGAATGCGCCGATAGGCGGCAAGGAGCCTTTCTTCAATAATACCCTGTACCTTTTCAAGCTTTTTATACAGATTCTCCTCCTCTTTCTGCGTATCAGATATTATTTCATCAAGCTCAGACTTTTTATTTTCCAGATCTGATTTCCTTTCATTGAGCAATTCTTCCGACTCGCCGATTACCACCTTTTTTTCTTCAATCTGCACAGCGAACTCCTTTATTTTTTTATTGAAAAGTTCAATTTCCAGATTCTGGTATTCGATTTCCTTGGTAAGGGAATCAAACTCCCTGTTATTCCTTACATTTTTCTGCTGTTCCTCGTATTTCTTGATCAGCGCTTCAGCATCAGAGATTTCGGAGTGCTTTTTCTGGACGGATTTTTCGAGTGAAACGACTTCTTCCCTCAGATTGCCGAGCCTCGTTTCGAGCCCTGCTATTTCGTCTTCTAGATCCTGAACCTCAAGAGGCAGCTCTCCCCTCAGAGTTTTAATCTTGTCAATCTCCGAGTCGACCATTTGCAGGCTATATAAAGCTCTGAGCCTATCCTCGACAGAAAGCTCGGCCTCGTGTGTCTTATTCTTTTCCATTTTAAAAATAGTTTATCGGATTCGTATTTATTTCAGAAAACCGGAGTGCAAATGTAGGGAATTTTTTAATAATCAGGTCGTATAATATTTCTACTGAGTATTTTTCGCTCTCATAATGTCCTATGTCTGCCAGAAGGATCTTGCCATCCGCTTCAAAAAAAGCATGATACTTTATGTCAGCTGTCAAAAAAGCATCAGCGCCGCGGGAAATTGCATTCACGGTCATGAATGCTCCGGATCCGCCGCAAAGTGCGACCTTTGAGATTTTTTTCCCTACAGGCTTCGAATATCTTAATCCGGGAGCAGTAAAAACATTGTCAATATATTTAAGAAAGTCCATCTCATCCATCGGGGATTTCAACTCACCTATGCACCCCATTCCGGCTTCTGTATTGCTGTTTTCAAGAAGGAAAATATCGTAAGCAGGCTCTTCATATGGATGAGCTCTCATAAGAGCCTCTATTACACTTTCTTTCTTATGGGTAAATAATATTGTCTCAAGCCTTATTTCATTTTCAAAATGAAGCTTCCCCTTTTCACCGGCAAATGGTTTTGTACCGGCTCCCGGTCTGAAGCTTCCCTTGCCCGGAAGGCTGAAACTGCACTCATCATAATTTCCTGTAACCCCCGCCCCTGCCTCAAACAGCGATTCCCTGACCTTGTCAGCATAACTTTCAGGAACAAAAACAACAAGCTTAAGGAGACTGTTTTTCAAGGGAGACAGGACTTTGACTTTATGAAGGTCGAGCTTTTCAGCCATTTTCCTGCTCACTCCGTTCGGGAGGGCATCAAGGTTGGTATGAGCCGAATAGATCGCAACATCATTTTTTATTGCCTTAAAAATGATTCTTTCCGTAACCGACCTGCCGGTAACCCTTTTCAGTCCTGAAAAGATGACCGGGTGATGGGAAATAATCACATCACATTTTTTTGCAACTGCTTCATCAAGGACCTCTTCCGTGACGTCAAGGGTTAAGAGGGCTGAAGTGATCTCCCTTTCTGGAATCCCTGTCTGGAGGCCAGAATTATCGTAGCTTTCCTGGAACGAAAGCGGAATCTCCCTGTCAAGAAACGAACAAAGCTCTTTCAGTTTCATATCCGATTAATTTTCATCTTGTTATTAACAGCTCTTCCAGATATCATGTCAATGCTGCCTGTCGGGACTCGATCAAAGCACTTCAGGTGAAAAAGTAATTACATATTGTCCCGCAGATCAAGAAGAAGACTTTTGATTATCTGCAGGGATTCGTTTATTTCGTATTTGTAGTTCGTTTCTTCCCATTTCCCTGACAGTTTCTTCCTGGCACCGGGTATGGTCATCCCTTCCTCCTTGAGGAGATGATGAATTATTTTCAGATTCCTTATATCTGCCTGAGTGAACATCCTGTTGCCCTTTTTGTTTTTCATCGGCTTAAGGATATCGAATTCATTTTCCCAGAACCTGACAGTGGATATCGGGACGTTCAGCATCTCTGCCGTCTCGCCTATCGAATAATAGAGCTTTTCAACTTGCTTTTCTACGTAAGGCATATATTAAGTTCTTTATAAAAAACATTCAAGCCGGGTTTTTCATAGCCTTGTTACAGACAGCGATAAAGAATGCTTTTGACAGGGAAAGTTCCTTTTCATCGTCAGTTACCGCTGGCCTAGTCAAATGATTGCCCTGTCCTGGAGGCAACTTCAATCATTCTTTCATATTCTGCAGGAGAAAGATCATTAAAATAGTAATTTGCCGGGTCAACGTTGGTATCGTTCACCTTTATCTCATAATGCAAATGCGGAGCTATTGAAAGACCTGTGCTTCCCACAAAACCAATTACATCTCCTCTTGAAACCTTTTGTCCAACCCTGACATTGAACCTGTCAAGATGTGCATATATTGACTGGTATCCAAAGCCATGGTCAATAATAACATGGTTTCCCAGACCTCTTTTTGAAGACATTACTGCTGAAATCACTCCGTTACCGGTAGCATAGACATCGGTTCCAGTAGGGGCTGTGAAATCCATGCCGGCGTGAAATTTAATAATTTTATAAAATGGATGTATCCTTAACCCGAAACCGGAAGCCACTCGTATAAGGTCTTTGCTGGAAATCGGAAGGATGGCCGGGATTGCTCCAAGCATTTCTTCTTTTCTTTTTGCCAGTGAAATAAGTTCATCAAATGATTTGGATTGTGTATAGACTCTTCTCCTGATCTGGTCCAGCCTTTTTGCTGTTTCTATCACGATTTTGGAATTGTTATAGCCTTCAAGCTCCTTGTATCGGTCAATGCCGCCAATGCCTCCTTCACGCTCTGATTTGGCGATGGGCTCAGCTTCGAAAATTGTCCTGTAAAGATTATCGTCGGTTTCCTGAAGCTGTCCGATTACCTTATCGATGTTATCCATTTCACGGTGGATAATATCAAACTGAAGTGTAAGCTGGTCAATCTCTCGAAGCAGGGCTTTTTCCTTAGGAGTATCGACGAATGCAGCAAAAATAAGGTAATAAAGCATTGCAATCAGAAGCGAGCCGACAAAAAATGCAAGTCCACGAAGAAGGACATCCCTGAAACCAAGCTTTATCTTGTCAAAGCTAAGCGACTCCGGATTAAACCTGTATTTCGATTTTGGCATACAGCTGCAAAGATAATTAATTCATAAAAACACAAAAAATGATCCTGTACGGATCATGCTGCAGTTTTTCAACAGTATAAGGGGAGATTATCTGAATCTGGATTTTGATTCAAACGCCTTTATCATTTCTGTGAACTCTTCTTCCGACATATCGTTGTTGAAATAGTTTACCGGGTTCACATGCTGACCGTATTTATCAATCTGGTAATGAAGATGAGGCCCCGTTGAGGAACCTGTGCTGCCGCTTAAACCAATGAGAGCCCCCCTTTTTACATTCATGCCCTGGGATACTTTTATCTGGCTCAGGTGCCCGTAAATAGTCTGCAGCCCATAGCCGTGATCAATTACAACATAGTTTCCGAACCCTCCTCCGTTATAACCGGCTTCTATCACCTTGCCATCACCCGTTGCATAGACATTTGTACCATACGGCACACAGAAATCCTGGCCATAATGCCACCTGGGAGTTCCAAGCACAGGATGGATCTCACGGAATTTGAATCCGTCTCCCAGCCTGTAGGTTACGTCGACCGGACTTATTGCAGGCATATGATCCATTTCATATCTCCATTCTGAGGCCCTTTCACCTATAGTTCTGAATGATTCACCCTGAACTGAGACCATATTCTTCAACTCCTCGATCTTGGTTTTTGTTGATTTCATTAAACCTCCGTTGACATACCCGTTAAGTTCACTGAACCTGTCAATGCCTCCGAAACCTGGGTTTCTGTATGAGAAAGGGATACTGTCCATTTCAAGCACGGGCCGGTAACTAAGTTCATCCGACATTCTGAGGTTATTGATCAGCTTGAGAGAATGGTCCATTTCCCTCTGCACCAACGCATACTGAAGCTTGAGATTCCCTATCTGCTGGTTAAGCAGGGCTTCCTTTGGTGATCCAAAAAGACTATGAAAAAGTGAAATGTAAAACAATGCAATAGCAATCGTGCCGGTCAGCCAGAGTGCCACCCGCAACAGCTTCTTTTCCAACGAAATCCTTACCTGCTTGTACTGCAGATCATTAAGGTCTAAAAAATATTTCCGGTTTCGCATCAGCCGGGAATGAATTTTTAATTATTATATGGTAATCGACAAATCTAAAGTAAATAAATTAATTTTACAAGCCAATTTCAAGCTATATTATTATTACTTTTTATTTTTTGCAATAAATGAAGGCACAGGAGCTAAGAGATCTTTTCTTTGAATTTTTCAGGTCAAAAGGGCATGAAATAGTGCCATCAGCCCCGATGGTTGTAAAGAACGATCCGACTCTTATGTTCACCAATGCAGGGATGAATCAGTTCAAGGATATCTTCCTCGGAAATGTACAGCCAAAAGGTAAAAGAGTGGCAAATTCCCAAAAATGCCTGAGGGTTTCCGGAAAACACAATGATCTTGAAGAGGTTGGCCATGATACTTACCATCACACCATGTTTGAAATGCTTGGCAACTGGTCGTTTGGTGATTATTTCAAGAAAGAAGCTATTGAATGGGCATGGGAATTCCTGGTCGGTAAGCTTGGAGTACCTGAGGAGAAACTGTACGCAACTTATTTTGAAGGAAGCGCCGATGAAAAAGTTCCACGTGACGAAGAAGCCTTCATTCAATGGCAGAAATGTTTTCCTTCATCTCCGTCGCATATCATCGAGGGATCAAAAAAAGACAACTTCTGGGAGATGGGTGAAACAGGCCCCTGCGGCCCCTGTTCAGAAATCCATATCGACCTCAGGGATGAGAACGAAAGAGACAAAGTCCCGGGATATGAGCTTGTAAATAAGGGGAATCCTCTGGTAATTGAAATCTGGAATCTCGTTTTTATCCAGTACAACAGGAAAACCGACGGCACTCTTGAGCCCCTTCCTTCGAAGCATGTCGACACAGGCATGGGGTTCGAAAGACTGTGCATGGTTACAGAAGGCAAGAGATCAAATTATGATACCGATATCTTCCAGTCAATAATCAGCAAAATATCTGACATCACAGGGAAAATTTATAACGATGATGAGAAACAGGATATCGCGATGCGTGTCATTGCTGATCATTTGAGAGCCGTTGCCTTTTCAATTGCCGATGGACAGCTCCCATCAAACAATAAAGCAGGGTATGTCATCCGCAGGATTCTCAGGAGGGCCGTCAGATACGGGTACACCAGCCTGAATATCGAGGAACCATTCATGTACAGGCTTGTTCCTATACTCATTGATACGATGGGGAACCAGTATCCTGAATTAAAGAAGTCAGCTGATCAGATAACCAGAATTATTTCAGAAGAAGAATCTGCTTTTTTAAAGACTCTCGGCAAAGGCCTGAAAATGATAGGCAAAATGATATCGCAGCTGCGGGATAAGGGCGAAAACACACTGCCCGGGAATGTGGCATTTGAACTTTATGATACTTATGGTTTCCCTGTCGATCTGACGCAGCTTATTCTAAAAGAAAACGGGATATCTCTCGATGTCAAAGGATTTGAGAAGGAAATGGCTGACCAGAAGACCAGATCGCGGGAGGATGCATCCCTTGATACCGGTGACTGGCAGATTCTAAGGGATAATGAAGAGACGGAGTTTACAGGTTATGAGAAGAATAAGGATGAAGTACTTATAAGTAAATACAGAAAAGTCAGGGCAAAAGGAAGAGAGGTGTTCCACCTTGTTTTTAACAAAACACCGTTTTACGCTGAATCCGGGGGTCAGGTAGGTGATACCGGCTATATTGTTTCAAAGGGACAGAAAACGGAAATAATTGACACAATCAAGGAGAATGACCTGATAATTCATGTCACGAACCAGTTGCCATCCGATACGAAAGCTCATTTTGAGGCAGTGATCGACGCCGGCAGAAGGCTAATGATAGCAAACAACCATTCGGCAACCCATCTGCTCCATTATGCATTAAGATCGGTACTCGGAACACATGTGGAACAGAAGGGATCACTCGTTACTCCTGAGCGCCTCAGGTTCGACTTCAGCCATTTCACCAAAATGACAAGGGAGGAAATCCAAAAGGCGGAAGGGATAGCGAACATGATGATCAGGGAAAACCTGGTAAAAAAAGTAATCAGGAATATTTCACTTAAAAAGGCAAAGTCTATGGGTGCCATGGCACTATTCGGAGAAAAATACGGTGATAGTGTCAGGGTTGTTCAGTTCGGAAATTCCATTGAGCTCTGTGGAGGAACTCACGTGGATTCGACAGGCAGTATTGGCATTCTGAAAATAGTTTCGGAAAGTGGCATTGCCTCAGGAATCAGGAGAATTGAAGCTGTGACGGCGAGGATGGCAGATGAATATATAAATGAGAAAATTGCCGCAGCTGATGATGCAGCAGCCTTGCTTAAGAGTACGGGTTCTATCAGGGAAAGCGTGGAAAAGCTTATAGCTGAGAACATTTCCCTCAGGAAAGCAATTGATAAGCTTCAGTCCAACCAGGCGTTGCTGAAAATGAGAGACCTAGAGGAAAAAGCCGTAAGCATTGGCTCTATAAGGTTTGTTTCAGGGGAGGTGGAAGCTGATTCTCCGGATCTGCTTAAGTCAATAGCCTTCGAAATAAGGAAGAGGTCGGACAATAGTGTTGCCGTTATAGGTTCGGCGATATCCGGCAAGGCACATATTGTGGTAATGGTAAGTGACAGTCTTGTTAAGGAAAATGATATAAATGCAGTGAACATAATCAGGGAAATTGCCGGCGAAATAAACGGAGGCGGCGGTGGACAGCCTTTCCTCGCAACTGCAGGTGGTAAAAAGCCCGAAGGTATCAAAAATGCCATATCAAAAGCCCTGACTTACTTAAGAGGATTGAAAAAGTGACACCAGTCCATTGAATACAGACATGACATCACTTTCAAAAAATGATCCGGCTTTTGCTATGAACCTATTTTCCGTTCAAATCCTCCGGAATTCATTGAATTGTTAAGTGCCGGTCGATAATTCATATAATTTATATCAACACCATAATCGTGATTATCTGAGATATACAAAATTGACTAAAGATTTAGGATATATCATAAGTCAATTGTTCGAATAATATTGTTAGAATTGCACGCTTAATATATTACGAACGATTATGGAAATCCTGAGAACCTTCGACATTCTGAGCCTGAACATCGAAAAGTACCCGCGAAATGATATGTATGGCGGCAAATATGGCAAGGATTGGAAAATATTTTCCACTCATGAAGTTAGGGAGAATGTCGACTGGGTGAGCTGCGGATTTCTTTCAATGGGTTTCAGCAAAGGCGACAAAATTGCCACGATAACCGGCAACAAGCCTGAGTGGAACTTTGTGGACTTTGGCCTCGCCCAGGCCGGTTTGATCCATGTCCCTGTCTATCCTACAATAAGCACGGAAGAATACGGGTACATACTTGAACATTCCGAAGCTAAAGCAATAATTGTCGGCAACAGGACAATATTCAACAAGGTTAAGCCTTTAGCCGAAAAGCTCGGGATCCTTGATATGACCTATTCTTTTGATCAGGTCGATGGGGTTCGTTCATTTGATTATATAAGGGATGCCGGAAGGAGAAATGCGGAAAACCTGATGCCTGAACTGGCAAAGATAATGGAGGGTATAAAACCTGAAGAACTGGTTACAATCATTTACACTTCAGGAACGACTGGGAATCCCAAGGGAGTTATGCTTACGCACAGGAACCTTGTCTCAAATGCATTATCGACATCCAAGGCGCATGATCTCGGTTACGGACAAAGGGCAATGAGCTTTCTTCCTCTGTGCCATGTATATGAAAGAATGATGAACTATCATTTTCAATATAAAGGGATCAGTGTTTATTACGTTGAGAACATGGGAACCGTTTCAGAAGCTGTCAAGGAGATCAGGCCTCACATTTTTAATACGGTTCCCCGTCTGCTTGAAAAAATTTATGACAATATTCTTGGTAAAGGCCGCGAACTTTCCTGGATACAAAAGACATTTTTCTTCTGGGCCGTCGATCTTGGGCTGAAATTCAAGCTACATGGCAATTCAGCATTTTACATGTTCAGGCTGAAGATCGCCAGAAAGCTGGTGTTCAATAAATGGAAGGAAGCACTCGGAGGAGAGCTACAGGTCATGGTTTCGGGAGGAGCCGCTCTTCAGCCCAGGCTTGAAAAGATTTTCTGGGCTGCCGGTTTGCCGGTCATCCAGGGTTACGGACTTACAGAGACATCTCCTGTAATAGCGGTAAATCCATTGAGAGAAGATGAGATATGTTTTGGTACAGTAGGGCCGATTCTCGAAAATGTTGAGGTCAGGATTGCAAACGATGGAGAGATCCTGTGCCGCGGGATCAATCTGATGCAGGGCTATTACAAGGCACCCGAGCTGACCGCTCAGGCAATAGACAGCGACGGCTGGTTCCATACCGGGGACATAGGTATTTTTGAACAGGAAAAATACCTGAAGATAACCGACAGGAAAAAGGAGATGTTCAAGCTTTCTGCCGGCAAATACATTGCACCACAGGTAATTGAGAACAAACTGAAGGAATCTTTTTTCATCGAACAGGCGATGGTCATCGGTGAAAATGAGAAATTCGCCAGTGCCCTCATATCGCCCAATTTTATATTCCTTCATGACTGGTGCGCGGAACGTAAAATACAATTCCGCGATAACAGTGACCTCATTGAAAATCCTGAAGTAATCGAAAGATTCGAAAGGGAGGTCAAAGAAGTCAACAAGTCTCTTGGAGAGCACGAACAGATAAAGAGGTTCCGCCTTGTTTCTGAAGAGTGGACTCCGATTACAGGCGAACTTTCTCCTACTCTGAAACTTAAGAGGAATTACATCGCCAACGGCTACAGGAATATAATTTCAGAAATCTATTTCGGAGGCGAAAGGGACTCAAATGTCTTTTCAAGGATCAGGAATGGCATCACGGGCATCCTGAAGAATTTGCCAAAATTTTGATGCATCTATGAATCACTGAGGTTAAAATATGCTATCAGACATCAATTTTTTATAACATCTGTTTTCCCCACTATTTTTTATATTTTTGAGCTTCATTAATCACAGATGAAAGATCTGGCATTATTCATATCAGCCGTGTTTATTACAGGAATAACCCTGTCATCAGTGTCCTGTTCGACGGGAGCCTGCTTTAATGAAACCAACGCTTATATGAAAGCCTCATTTTACATCGACAGCAGCAGTACAGTGATGGCACCCG
This sequence comes from uncultured Bacteroidales bacterium, assembly GCA_963717685.1. GTDB lineage: Bacteria > Bacteroidota > Bacteroidia > Bacteroidales > VadinHA17 > LD21. The sequence continues at coordinate 42,702 of OY970346.1, forward strand.
ACAGCTTAACACTGTACGGGATCGGGATGGATACAAACCTTATATACAAAGCCGAGACAGGTCTTACACTGGCCCAGATACCTCTTAACGATTCCACCTCAAGCTGCACCCTGGTCATGAAGATCAATACCGTTTTTGATACGCTTACGGCATGGTATTCGACATATCCGCATGTTCTGTCAAAAGAATGTGGTTATTCATTCTATCATACCCTCGATTCACTGAAGTATACTAAACATATCATAGATAAAATAACAATCATAAAGAATACGATCACTACAGCAAGTGAGGAGAATATTCGTATATATTATAATTAGTGCCGGCATGATGGCTTTCCAGTCATCATGGCTTCTTATGGCCCAGACCAATGATAAGGCCAAATCAAAAAGCACACCGCCTGACACGGTTGCGATTCCTCTTAAAATAAGGGTGGCAATAGATATTGCTGATCCTGTCATTTATGCCTTAGACAGGGAAAATAAAACTTTCGAAGGATTTTTATCAGCTGATCTGAACGAAAAACGGTCTGTTTACCTGAATGGCGGCTATTCCACCTGTTCCATTTCTCAGAATGGCTACAGGTATCTTGCAAAAGGCATTTTTTTCAAGGCTGGTATTGACTTCAATATTCTTAAACCCCAGACAGCAATGGGCAAATTCTGGGGCGGCATTGGATTTCATTACGGAGTGAGCCCTTTTACGGATCAAATACCGTTACTGAGCCAGGATAATTACTGGGGATCTTCCTCCATGTCTGTCCCCACAAAATCACATTGGGGCCATTATCTTGAGATTTCACCTGGTTTCCGTGCTGAATTGTTCAGCGGTTTCGCCATCGGATGGTCAGTAAGCCTGAGAAGATTGATATATGCTGGTCCGGGCAAAGACCTAAGCCCGATTTTTATACCAGGCTATGGAACCAGCTCAAGCATGTACAGCACCGGGTTGAATTATTACCTGATATGGAATATTCCATACAAAAAAATAAACGTGGTCATCAAGAAGCCTAAGCCTGAAGAACCTGAAGAGGAAAATAAACCCGAAAACCCGGGGACAATCCATGAGAACAGCCAGCAGTTAGGCGGACAGTAAAAGAATAAAGATCAGTTATGGCTTTGAAAAGAAAACCGTCTTCATAAACTTTGACATCCAGGCGATCAGGTATCCCTTCTGCTGAATGCCCATAAACCGATAAAGGTCAGGAATCCATTCAGCAGCAGCAATTCGAACCCGAACTTATACCCATTGAAGAGCCGGACTGAGTACCTGCTCAGAAAAAAACAGATTACCGGTGATAATATTGCTATCCCAGGGACAGCCTTGTCATTTGCCTTTCTCCTTGTAAAAAGCCCGAAGGCATATAATCCGAGAAGAGGTCCATATGTATAACCGGCAATCGTAAAAAGCTCGTCAATGACGGCTTTGTTTTTCAGGGTGCTGAATATCATAATACTCAGGAAGAAGACCAGAGCAATTACCAGATGAACAATATATCGTATCGTGGTTGCTTTCCCTGCAGAAATTCCATTTTTCCTTTCGAGGCCAAGGAAATCGATGCTGAACACGGTCGTAAGCGATGTAATTGCACCATCGGCGCTTGGAAAAGCTGCAGAGACAAGGCCTATCATGAATACTATCCCTGCCGCCGGCCTTAGGTATTTTAATGCAATTGTCGGGAAAAGTTCATCGGAAGAGGTTAAAGTCAGGCCATTTCTGTCAGCGTACAGCATTAAAAAAGCACCCAGGAAAAGAAACAGCAGGTTGACGAAAACGAGGATCCCGCTGAAAGTGAACATATTCTTCCTGGCTTCTTTTAAATTCTTGCAGCTTAGGTTTTTCTGCATCATTTCCTGGTCAAGCCCGGTCATGGTTATTGTAATGAACATTCCGGAGAAAAACTGCTTCAGGAAAAATCTCTGATGATGCCAGTCAGTAACGATCATTCCTGAAACTTTGCTGCCTGTGATCTCTGAAAATAGTCTGGATACGGGAGTCCCCAGTCCTTTCCCTATGAATATTATTGTCAGTATGACCGCAAGCAGCATGAATGTCGTCTGCAATGTGTCCGTCCAGACAATCGTCCTGATCCCTCCCTTCAGGGTATATAATACTATTAATATTATGAATATCAATGCATTCACCCAAAGCGGAATATGCCATGAATCAAACACGAAAGACTGCAATACACTGATAACCAAGAACATCCTCAAAGAAGCCCCGAGCACCCTTGAGATTATGAAGAACCCTGCACCCGTTTTATAGGACCAGAAGCCAAACCTCTGTTCGAGGTATGAATAAATTGATGTTAGCCTCAGCCGATAGTACAGCGGCAATAAAACCAATGCAATTACCAGGTATCCAAATAAATATCCGAGAACAACGATCATGTAGGAAAACTGAGTATCCTTCACCCAGCCAGGGACAGACATGAATGTGACTCCGGACAGTGAAGCTCCTATCATTCCGTAAGCGACAACGAACCATGGGGATTTCCTGTTCCCTGTAAAGAAAGACTGGCTGTCGGCATGTCTGACGGTAAACCATGTGACTGTGAACAAGATAATCGTGTAGAAAAGGAATATTCCCAATATTAGCGATGGTGACATTGAGTCTTAAATAATGTGCAAGATTAGCAAAAAGATCCAACGCCAAAAAATAATCAGGTGCCTAAATAAAATGAATAATTGAATTAATTTTGCATGAAAGGACAAATTATGAGTTTTACGGAATTCCCTTCCAGGCTTCTTGAAGATGCAGTCAATGAATTCGCCTCTCTTCCCGGAATCGGAAGGAAAACAGCTTTCAGGCTGGTTATGAACCTTATAAGGAGAGACTCTGAAGAGGTCAAAAGATTTGGTGAGACAATTGTCAGGCTTCAAAGCGAGGTCCATTATTGCAGGATTTGCAACAACATTTCCGACACTGAGATCTGCAGCATATGCGGCGATGAAAAGCGCGACAGATCAATAGTCTGCGTCGTTGAAAACATACAGGATGTAATGGCTCTTGAGAATACCAGACAGTACAGGGGATTATATCATGTTCTGGGGGGAATAATATCACCTGTCAATGGAATAGGCCCTTCCGATCTCAGCATCGATAGTCTTGAGGAAAAAGTAAGGGCCGGAGGAATCAATGAGGTTATTTTTGCATTGAGCACGACTATAGAAGGGGATACGACAAATTACTATCTTTATAAAAAACTCAGTAAATACGATACTATTATAACGACTCTTGCAAGAGGCGTGGCTATAGGAGATGAGCTTGAATATACCGATGAAATAACTCTTGGCCGTGCAATAAGCAGCAGAAATCCATATCAGCAATGATAAAATCAATTAATAAGTACCTGTCCGAATCAGGAAAGGGGATGAAGCGTTCTGCAATAAGAGAGATACTAAAACTTCTCCAGAAACCCGGAATGATCTCTTTTGCAGGAGGTCTGCCTGCTCCTGAGACATTCCCTGTTGATGACCTGAAAGCAATAGTTCTTGAAGTTCTTGAGAAAGATGGCGCCTGTGCGTTGCAGTACGGTACCACCGAGGGCGATAACGAGCTGAGGAAAGTCCTTGTGGAAAGACATAACAGACAGGGCCTGGATATAAATATGGATAATCTGATAATTACTACCGGATCACAGCAGGCGCTTGACCTTATTGCAAGGATATTGATTGACCCCGGTGATTATGTTCTGTGCGGCCTTCCCTCCTATCTGGGCGGACTTAATGCTTTCAACACATACGGAGTAAGGCTGAGGGGAATATCCCTTGATGAAAACGGCATGAGAACCGATGAGCTTGAAAGAACTATCGCCCATTTGAAAAAGCTGGGAAGAAGGATAAAATTCATTTATGTAATCCCTGATTTTCAGAATCCGGCCGGAATAACCATGCCCGAGTCAAGAAGAGTAAAAATTATTGAAATTGCCGAAAAATATGATATCCTAATCCTGGAAGACAGTCCATATAGGGAGATCCGTTTTGGGGGAGAGCCCCAGCGAATGATGTACGAACTTGATAATACGGGCAGGGTTATAACACTGAGTACATTTTCAAAGATTCTTTCCCCGGGCTTCAGGGTAGGATGGGTAATAGGCAAGCCTGAAATAGTCGACAAGATATCGGTTGCTAAGCAGACTGCCGATTTATGCACATCAGCCTTCGTTCAGAAAATAATCGCTTTATATATCGAAAGGGGGCTGCTCGACAAGAATCTCAGGAAGACTATCGATCTGTACGGCGCAAGGCGTAATTTTATGCTTGAATGCTTCAGAAAGTACATGCCTGAAAAAGTAACCTGGACCGAACCGCTTGGAGGATTGTTCCTTTTTGTGACTCTTCCTCGAAACCTTGATGCCGATAAAATTCTTCAGAAAGCTATTGAGAAGAATGTAGCCTTTGTGTCGGGAAAATCATTCTTCTGCAACGAATCGGGCAGGAATACGATGCGGATAAATTTCTCGTACTCCGGACCTTCTGAAACAGAAGAAGGCGTTAAACGCCTGTCGGCCGTTATCAGCCAGGAATTAAATGGCAAATGAGTCCCATGGAACTCTCCGTAGTTATCGTAAGCTACAACGTCAGGATTTTTCTTGAACAGTGTCTTTATGCGGTTCGGAAAGCTTCAGCCGGTATTGAATGCGAAGTATTCGTCGTCGACAATAATTCAGCCGACGGGTCATGTTCAATGGTAAGCAATGCTTTTCCCGAGGTCAGTCTGATAATTAATCAGGAGAACAGGGGATTTGCTGCAGCCAGCAATCAGGCTTTGAAACTTTCGACTGGAAAATACTTATTGCTTCTGAATCCCGATACCCTGATAGGTGAGGATGCATTTGTAAAATGCATCAGTTTTATTGAAAGCCATCCTGATGCGGGGGCTGTCGGGGTAAAAATGATAAATGGAAAAGGAAAGTTCCTCCCTGAATCAAAAAGAGGCCTGCCATCACCCGGCACGGCTTTCTTCAAAATAACGGGGCTATCCTGTCTTTTCCCCCGGTCAGGTGTCTTTAACAGGTATTACCTGGGAAACATAGACTGCGAATGCACCTCCCCTGCTGATGTCATTTCCGGAGCATTCATGTTCATACGGAGGGAAGTTTTTCTTTCAACAGGAATGCTGGATGAAGATTATTTTTTGTACGGCGAAGATGTTGACTACAGTTATCGCCTTCTAAAATCGGGGTTCAGAAACTACTATTATCCTGATGTCAGAATTATCCATTATAAAGGAGAAAGCACAGGGAATGATAACTTTAAAGCCCTGGGAAATTTTTACAAGGCAATGCTTACTTTTGTAAAGAAGCACTATGCCAACGGAAGTTACAGGTCGTTTGTTTTCCTTATTAATGCCGCAATATATCTGACTGCAGGAATCTCTGCAATAAAAAAACTTTTCAAAAGAGTTTTTCTGCCTGTAAATGCGTATAACCAGTTTCCTGTAAGAAGAAGAACAATCGTTGTTTCGGACCCTGAAGGGTATTCAAAGGTTGAAGCGTTGCTTTTCCGGTCTTCTTCACGGAATGTACTGGTTGGAAGAGTCAGTGCAGGCAGTAATGATATGAAAGAAGATGCCCTTGGAAACCTTGGTCAGCTGAGAGAAATAATAAGGGCCCATGCAATAAAGGAGGTGATTTTCACATCAGGAAATTCCAGAGCCTCTCAGATAATAGATTCCATGCATCTGATTTCAGATATGCATGTGCGTTTTAAAATTATTTCAGCGAACGAGAGGATAATTCCGGGTTTGATATAATATTTCTGCCGGTTAATAAAAAAGGACAAATAGTTTTTATCCTTTTTTACAATATTTCTTCTATTTTAGTATTTTTATGAATTGAAATATAGAATGATATAAACCTCTTCTCCTACGTAATTTTAATTAGCATAAATGTTTAGCGAGGTTCAACAAATAAATTAAACCTGTTTTAAAAATATGAAAAGGTTTATTCCGTTTGCTTTGCTCATTTTCCTGATAACAGGCAACAACCTGTTTCCCCAGGCAAAGGTTGAGAACAAGATGAAATTCTATGATGCTGAGAGCTGGATGCTATTTGAGGATTATAAGGAAGCACTTCCCGAATACCTGGAATTACTCAAATCATATCCCAATAATTATAACCTGAAATACCGTATTGGTCAGTGCTATCTCAATATTACAGGAGAAAAGGACAAGGCGATTGGTTATCTTGAAGATGCCGTAAAGCACATCAATCCGGATTACAAAGATGGAAAATTCAAGGAGACTGACGCTCCCTATGATGCCTATTATTATCTTGCAAATGCATACAGGATTAATAATCAGCTCGACAAGGCTATTGAAACCTATAAGATTTTCAAAAAGGATCTTAACCCGAAAGTTTATGATTCGACGATAGTCAGCCAGCAGATTCAGTCGTGCCTGAACGCAAAGGATCTGATGTCGATGCCTCTTTTTGTCAGGGAAAAGAATCTTGGCGACAGGATCAACGGGCGTGACGCCGACTTTAATCCTGTCGTTTCAGATGATGAAAAAATAATAGTCTTCTCAAGAAGCGAGGCCTTTTACGATGCCATTCTCTATTCGACAAAGAATCCTGACGGGACCTGGTCAGAGCCTGTAAATATGAATGAGATTTTCCAGGTTGACAAGGATCTTTATCCAACTTCGATTTCATCTGATGGCAAAACGCTTTACCTGTACAGCTCTGCTGACTATGACGGGATTATTTATTCATCAACCTTCAAGGATGGGAAATGGGGTCCGCTTGTTAAGCTCAACAACAACATCAATACCAAGTACTGGGAATCACATGCCACAATATCCCATGACAATAAAAAGCTTTATTTCACCAGCAACCGTAAAGGAACATATGGCGGACTTGATATCTATGTATCGCAACGCGACAGTACGGGCGACTGGGGACCGGCAGTGAATCTTGGCCCCGTCATAAACACTCCCTATAATGAGGAAACTCCTTTCCTGAGCAAGGACGATAAAACACTCTTCTTCAGTTCAAGAGGACATTTTAATATGGGCGGATATGATATTTTCTATTCCACTCTCCTGCCCAATGGAGAATGGTCCGTGCCTCTAAATGTAGGTTATCCTCTTAATTCAACTGATGATGATGTATTCTTCAAACCCATAAAGGAAGGCTATGAAGGATATATCGCAAAGGATGAGCCTGAGGGCTACGGGAAGGAAGACATTTACAAAGTGGAGATATTCTCTGATCAGCATCCCAGAAAATTCCTGGTAAGAGGATTCGTAAAAGTGGAAGATCTGATTTTTGATTTCAATGACAGCGTGAAGATAAGCGCCATGAACATCAAGAATCCGAATCAGACTATAGTAGTATATTCCAACCCGAAAACAGGAGAATATGAATTTCAGCTCCCTCAGGGCAATTACGAAGTTTCATATGAATCTCAAAGTGCTGAAAAAATAAAGAAGAATATCAATTTGCCGCTGACCAATCCTTCTGACAGTTTTGTGATGCCCGGTACAATTCTTCCCAAGACTGACTTTGTCGCCGATTTGACGGTGGAAAGCAGCAAAAATATTTCTGTCACCAAGGGAGACACTATTGCGTTCCCGCTTAAAGTTGAGCCAAAATCAATGTTAAGGATAGAGCACTGGGCTGGAGATTCGCTGATATCATCACATGAATATAGGATTACCGATTCAGTTTTTAATTATAAAATGGTTCCTTATCCGGGCGATAACAGAGTTTCCTTTAAACTCACTGACAGGTTCAATAACTCAACTACTACCGATGTTTTCATTAAACGTGAGAAGGGCGTGACCTCAACCCCTGTCGTCAGGCCGGAATATGCGAGGATAATAGCTCAGAAACAGGTCGCCTCTTTTGTTGAAATGTTTAAGAACAGGGCTGATGACAAGCTCCGCAAGATTATTTCGGGCATGAATTTCAGGGATCAGCAATTTGGAAAGATTGATGACGTCGTCTCGTATATTAAAGATGTGGCGGCAAAAAGCTCAATAAGCCCGGAAGATATCGATAAGCTTGCTCTGAAAGTTGCCGTAATGGATAATGTTCTGACTCAGTCGGCTGTCGATCTTATGGCAAAATATGCTGAAGGAGATATGAAGAAAATGCTTGAAGATGTCGATATCTATAAACAAGATCTGAGAACATGGACTGACCTCCAGCAATATATCCTGGAAAAGAGCGGCGGAAGGTTTACTGCAGAAAATCTAAATAGCCTGGCTTACGATATTCTAACAGGCACTGAACCGGCAATAGCAATAATAAGGGAGAAGATCCTGGCATACAGTGATAATTCGGGATTTGGCACGATTTTAAAGCAATCTGTTAGTACAAACGACCAGAAGAAGATCAAAAAAGCAGGCTTATGGCTTCAGTCATTCTATAATGAATCATTAAAACGAAATATTAAAGACTACCAGCTTGCTGATATGGTGGCTGTAATAAGCTCACAGCCGGGAACCAGTCCCGATAAATATGCGAATGATCTTACAGCCCATTCAGAGGAACCTCTGAGCAGCTGGATAAAATCATTGAATCTTAAGAAATCGAATATTAAAACGCCTGAAGATCTTGTGTTATTTATCCTGAGGAACAAGGAAAAAGGAAATGTCAAGGATGAAATAATGTTCAGTGGCCTGGCAAACCTTATTGCTTCTGCAAACATTCCCGCTGACACTATCAAATCGCAAATGATTGAATTAAGGCACCATAATATGTGGTACCTGTGGCTGTTAGCCGGTGCAGGATTAATTTTCATAATTTTTCTTCTCCGGAGAGAAAAGAAAAAGGACAAGAATAAGCGTCAGGAAGAATAGACAATGAATGGCCGGCATAATCCGGCCATTTTTATAACATATGGCTCCGGTAGCTATTTGCTGCAATTTTTGTTACATTTGTTCATAAAACCAGTAGATATGTGCAGAAAAGCTTTATTAATTGCAGTTATAGCAACTATGCCATTTATGATGGTTGCACAGGATCTGAAATTACTTCAGGAGACTTTCACCGAGGCTGAATATTTCTTTATGAGAGGAGATTATCTTGATGCTCTCCAGAATTATCTCCAGCTTTATGACAAGCTTCCGGGAAATGCTAATATTTCTTACCGGATTGGAGTTTGCTATCTGAATATCAATGGGAAAAAGAACTTGTCAATCAGCTACCTGGAGGCTGCCTCAAAAAATATCTCTGCAAAGCACAGGGAAGGTACACTTGAACAGGTATCAGCTCCCTACGACGCTTTATTTGAACTTGGAGAAGCATATCTGGTTAATTACCGGTTCGACAATGCCAGGGAATCGTTTAAGAAATATTCGGCCACACTTTTGCCTGACGATCATGAAAATATTGATTTTGTAAATCAGCAAATGAGGTCATGCGATCTTGCGAAGGATTATATGGCCCATCCCGTCTACTTTAAAGAAGAACAATTAGGGGCTCCTTTCAATGAGGAAAAATCAAATTTCAATCCTGTTATTTCGTATGACGGAAAATCATTTGTCTACATGATTTCCCTTAAATTCTATGATGCCGTAATGTTCTCACGCATGGTCAACGGCAAATGGACAACACCGGTAAATATTACTTCGGAATTGCAGCCTGACGGTAATATGTACATTTCGTGTCTTTCGGCTGATGGGAAAATATTGTACCTGTCAAAAAACGACAATTATAACAGTTCCATATATACAAGCACGTTTGACGGATCGGACTGGAGCGTACCCGTGAAGCTGAACAAGAATATTAATTCCAGATACTGGGAATCGCATGCTTTTGTATCTAAAGATGGCAATACGCTGGTATTCGCCTCCAACAGGCCGGGGGGATTCGGAGGCCTTGATCTCTATATGTCAAAAAAAGTGAATGGAGACTGGGGACCTGCAGTCAACATGGGCCCTGAAATCAATACTCAGTTCAATGAAGACCGTCCCTTCCTGATAAACAACGGGAGAACCCTCTATTTCAGCTCTCAGGGTCATGAAACAATGGGTGGGTATGACATCTTCAGGTCCGATCTTCAGGCCGACAATACCTGGAGCAAACCGAAAAACATCGGCTATCCGATAAATACTCCTGATGATAATATATTCTTCATGCCCGTGGACGACGGCAAGGCAGGTTATTATTCCATCTTTAAAGAATCAGACGGATCAGGAAAAGAAAATATTTATAAAATTACATTCAGGTAAAAATATACCGGTTTTTTGGGCAGTCATAATATAATTATTTTTACTAAATTTGTTAAGATGGTAAATTTCAGAGTAAAAACACTCATCCCCGGTTTGCAGCTATTGACTCTGATTTTTTTCTCTGGTGCTGCGTCAGCTCAATCCTCTACAGAGTTAAGGAATATATTTATCCAGGCCGAATCATATTTTTTATATGAAGAATATGAGCTTGCCAATCCGCTGTACCTTATGCTCGATTCTCCTGATAATATGAATATTAAATACAAGATCGGCACTTGCTATCTGAACATTCCGGGAGAAAAGGAAAAGGCCATTCCATATCTTGAGCAAGCTGTAAAGAATGCCAGCTATGAATCAAAGACAGAATCCTTTACCGAAAAAAAAGCGCCACTAGACGTCTATTTTTCCCTTGCAAAAGCTTATATGATAAATAATCAGCTCGATAAGGCGCTCAATACTTTTCAGACATTCAATAACCTGACAAAAAGCGCCGGGGCCAAAGGTGAAATGAAGAATTCTGAATTTATTGATCAGGAAATTCAGGCATGTAAAAATGCTGTCCAGTACGAAAATAAACCTGTGATTTTCAGTAAAAAGATGCTCGGACAGGAATTTTCAAAGGGCTCCATAAATGAAAACCCCGCTGTTAGCTATGACGGGAACTCAATAGTATATACGGAGCAGAGAGGAATGATCAATGCGATAATGTACTCAGTAAGGGAGAGGGGAGTGTGGCAAACACCAGTCGATATCACGTCAATAATTCACGCAGGGGAGGATTGTTCCACATGTTCTCTTAATAAAGACGGCACTGAAATGTTCCTTTATAAGGACGACGGTCATGACGGGAATATTTATTCTTCGAGCCTTGTAAATGGATCATGGACTCCAATTAAAAAGCTGAACAAGAACATTAATACAAAGTATTACGAATCTCATGCCTGCATATCTGCTGATGGGAAAAAGCTTTATTTCACGAGCAACAGGGATGGAGGGTTTGGAAGCCTTGATATTTTTGTTTCGGAAAAAGATGCATCAGATGACTGGGGACCCGCAGTCAATCTTGGGAATATAATAAATACGCCTTATAATGAGGATACTCCTTTCATCACCCAAAATGACTCTGTCCTTTATTTCAGTTCTGAAGGGCATAACTCAATGGGAGGCTATGATATTTTCAAAAGCACGCGGCAGGGAACAGGGTGGAGCACTCCTGTAAACATGGGATTTCCAATAAATACCACGGATGATGATAAATTCTTCCAGCCTGTTAATGATGGCAGGAGTGCTTATTATTCAATGACAACTGACTACAAAAAGAAAGACATATATTTTCTTGGGATGGGTGGAGCCGGCATTAATCAGATATTTGAGATAATGGGTAATTACAGCCTGAGCGATACAAGTGTCAAGCTTGGAAATAAATATTTTATTGACCTCATAAAAAAACCTTCCGGCGACACAATCAATGTTGGTTATCCGGATGAACATACCGGACATTACAGCTTTAAAGTGCCTTCCGGATCGTACAAACTTACCTATGTAGGTTATGGCTTCCTAACCAGGTCGATAGACACCTCTTTTATGGAGGACTATCCTGATCAGTCAATAGTTCTGAATATAACCATGGACAGAGATACTTCAATTTCATTAAAGCCTGCTCCTCCTGCAGTTTATGAAAAAGTCAATCTTGAAAACATCCCCGTGGTTGCAGCTATTGATTCAAGCATTCTTGTCAAGAACATGAAATTGAATGATGTCAATGATGCAAATGTGAAAGACTCTGAAGTGCTCTATTATACAGTTCAGGTAATGGCGCTTCATAATCCTGTTGATATCAGCTACTTTAAGCATATTACTGATATGAAGGTAATGTATAATGATTCTGACAGGTTTTTTAGGTACACTACAGGCCGTTGTGCCACAAGAGAAAAAGCAGTTGCATTAAGATTGGAGTTGATAAGGAAAGGCTATCCCGAAGAGATTTTCATCAAGAAAGTATCTAAATAATGAATCGGACAGCAAAAATAATTCTGCTGGTCTTAATTGTATTTTGCCTCACCCCTCTCATTTCACAGGAATTATCTAATAAAAAATTTATCAGAGCCGTTCTGGAAGCCGATATCTCGTATTATTATGATGAGGATTACGAAAAGGCGGCCAGCATGTATGAACCGCTGCTGAATTCACATCCGGATAATTCAAACCTCGCTGCAAAGCTGGGTATCTGTTATCTTAATATTGACGGGAAAAGGCAGGAGGCTCTCAAACTTCTTAAAACGGCTTCTGCCAACGTTGCAGGCAGCGCTAAGGAGTACAAGGAATATGGCGAAAAAGCGCCACTTGATACATATCTGTACCTTGCACTGGCATTTCACATGAATGACTCTCTTGAAAAGGCAATCTCGCTTTACAATGAAGCCAGAAAGGGACTGAAGGAAACTGATGTTTTCAGGCAGGACTACATAGACAACCAGATAAGAGATTGCAGATATGCCATTGAAATAAAGAAGAAACCGCTGACAATAATTTCTGAACTTTTTACTCCATGGCTAAAGGATTATCCCGGGTCATGCGACCCGGTTCTGTCAAAAAATGATTCAGTCTTTGTTTTTACCCAGAAATACGGGAATAAGACGAGGATTTTTTGTTCGTACAAAAATGTTTCATGGCAGAAACCTGTCGATATAACAAAACAACTTGGCGGATTTACCAGGTTATATAGCAACTCCATCACAGGTGATGGCAAACTGATGGTCTTGTTTATGGATGACGGAGGTGATGGCAATCTTTATTTTTCTCAAAGAACCGATTCCACCTGGTCTAAAATATGGAATCCTGGTAAACCGATCAACACGATTTACTGGGAGGCTCATGGGTTTATTACTCCTGACGGTAAAAAATTATTTTTTTCCAGCAACAGGCCAGGCGGTTTTGGCGAACTGGATATATGGACCTCCGACCGAAAGGAAAACGGATCGTGGGCTACCCCGGTTAACTGCGGTGAGGTAATAAATACTCCTTTTAACGAAGACACTCCTTTTTTTGATCCCGATAACAATGCCCTTATATTCAGCTCAACCGGTCATGTCGGAATGGGAGATTATGACGTTTTCAGATCTGTTTACAAAAACGGAGGATGGACAAATCCTGTAGGAATGCCCTATGCTTTCAATACAACGACAAAAAATATCTTCTTCATACTGAATAATGGTAAACCTGGGTTTATCACGAGCATTTATGACGAGAATACCCACGATAGGAATATCTATTCGCTGGTTGCCATCAACCCGGCCGATGAGATGACGACAGCTGAGGGATCCGTCACTCTTAAGGATGGCATGGCCGTCGATCCCGGAAAAGCCTCCATAAAACTGACAGATGCAAAGACAAAAAAACTGCTCCTGAATATTCCCGTTCTGAATGATGCTACTTTTAAATTTGAAATTAAACCAGGGGATTATATATTATTTGTATCACACACCGGCTACAAGACCGATACAATTGATATCAGCCTGCCCCTGTACAACCTTAGCCACTACCTGGCTGTCAGCGCAAGCCTCACACCATTAAAAGTGGCTGAAGGAAGTTTCCTTTCAATAAAAAATATCCTGTTCGCCTTCGACAGCTACAAGCTGGATGATCAGGCAATACGTGAGCTGGAAAATGTAAAATCAGTTCTTACCGCCTATCCTGACCTGAAAATTGAGGTATCAGGGTACACAGACGCAATGGGTACTGTTGATTATAATTATAAACTGGCAGATAAAAGAGCCGAGGAAGTCATAAAATACCTTGTATCTCCGGCTATCCCGGAATCGCGATTTGTAAAAAAAGCTTTCGGAAAATCCGATTTTGTGGCAGTTAACACGAACCGTGATGGCTCCGATAATCCGGAAGGGAGAAAATATAACCGTCGCGTGACATTCGGTATTATAGATCCTCATACAGGTGTCGTAATTAGCCAGGACACGTATACTCCGGAACATATCAGACTTGCATCATCAATGAAGTACAGCGTAATTCTGCAAAAATCGAGGGAGAAATTTGAAGAGAACCATTTCCAAAACCTGAATCTTGAGGGGATGCTGTTTATCCGTACGATACCTGCGGATTCCATGAACATTTATTCCGTGGGGGTTTTTTACAATAAACCTGATGCTATAAAATTCCTTGGATATGTAAAGGGGAATGGGTATGCCGGTGCTTATATAATAAACCAGTATGATCTCAATCATATAACCAATGCTGTCGCAAGACTCACTCCGATCACAAGTCAGGGAACAGGGAAAAAGATTTATACTATCCAGCTTAAGGCTGCTATTTCCCCGATAGATATGAGCCTGTTTAAAAATTTAAAAGGTGTCAGGGAGATACTTTCAGAAGATGGACTATACAGGTATGTGATGGGCGAATTCGGACAATATTCAAAAGCTAAGGAAGCTCTCGATACAGTTCAGGATCAGGGATTCAGTGATGCATTCATAAGGGAGCTGAATCTGCTTATAATTAATAAATAGAACCACGAAATATATGAAGCACGAAAACATAAGGCTCAGGGCTCCTGAACCTGAAGATCTGGAGCTGCTCTATGAATGGGAGAATAATGTCTCTTACTGGATAATAAGCAATACAATCGCTCCTTTCTCAAAATACACTCTAAAGAGATTTATCAAAAATTCTCATAAGAATATCTATGAGACTGGCCAGCTCAGGCTGATGATAGATCTTGTTGCCGAGAAGAAAACTATAGGGGCTATCGACCTTTTCGATTTCGACCCTTTTCACAAGAGAGCGGGCCTGGGAATACTTATCGCTGACGAGACCGAAAGGAGAAAAGGCTATGCCTCAATGGCTCTTGCGTGTCTTATAGAATATTGTTTTTCAACACTTCAGCTGCACCAGCTCTATTGCAATATACTGGCAAACAATTGCGAAAGCATTGATCTTTTCAAAAAACTAGGCTTCACGGAAATAGGGATTAAAAAAGACTGGATCAAAACCGTGGATGGTTATCTTGACGAGAAAATGTACCAGCTTTTTGACAGTAGATGAGGATACCTCCGGCAGGGTCGGAAAGACCTCAGCAGAATTTAATCAAATGATCTCAATGAGCCAGCATATCATCTCCCTGTCTTTTCTGAATACGGCCGCAAATCTCTGTATTCACCCTTGAAATAATTGATCCCCATAATATCATAGCGCTTTCTTAATATCCCGAACCTCGCCAGAAAATCCTGAAAGTCCTTTAGCCTTTCAGGCGTCCATCCTGTTTCGGCAATCGCAAACATCCTGGGGCAGGCCATATACTCGAGGTGTTCGGGAGTCGTAATGTACTCAGTCCAGACATTGCCCTGCACACCGAGTATAAATTTCTGTTCATCAGGTGTAAGCTCTTCGGGCACTGGATTATAGGAATAAACTCTTTCAAGAGGAAGGTATCCTCCGATTGCCAATGGCTGGCCTTCAAGGTCACCCTGGTAACGGTCCAGATATACATAATCTCCCGGAGTCATAATAACATCATGCCTTTGCCTGGCTGCTGCAATGCCCCCTTCAGTGCCCCGCCATGACATAACTGTGGCCTCAGGGGCCAGGCCTCCTTCGAGGATCTCATCCCAGCCGATAAGCTTGCGACCCTCTGAAACAAGAAATTTCTCTATTCTCCTGATAAAATAGCTTTGGAGTTCCTGCTCATCCTTAAGACCTTCATCCTTGATCCTCTTCTGGCAAAGCTGACATTTTTCCCAGCGGGTTTTGGGACACTCGTCACCCCCTATATGAATATATTTACCCGGGAAAAGTGTCATAACCTCATTCAGCACATCCTCAAGAAAATTAAAAGTCTCTTCATTCCCTGCACAATAAACATCCTCAACCACTCCCCATCTTGTACAAACGTCGAAAGGGCCTCCGGTGCAGGAGAGCTCAGGGTACGATGCAAGAGCTGCAAGCGAATGGCCTGGCATTTCAATCTCTGGGATTATCGTTACAAATCTCGATCTGGCATATTCAACTATGTCCTTTATTTCTTCCTGTGTATAGAAACCCCCGTAAGGTATTCCGTCATACACATATGGTACCTTATCTCCGTTTCCGATAAGAGTCTCCTTTCGATATGCTCCCACCTGCGTAAGCCGGGGATATTTCTTAATCTCGATTCTCCATCCCTGGTCCTCAGTCAGGTGCCAGTGAAATGTATTCATTTTATGAAGAGCCATAAGATCTATATACTTTTTTATAACCTGGGGAGGAAAGAAATGGCGCCCGACATCAAGGTGCATGCCTCTGTACGGGAACCGTGGCTCATCCTTTATTTCACAGGCAGGAACCGACAGTTTGATACCTTCGATGATTTTCTCCTTTTCCACAAATGGAGGCAGCAGCTGCCTTATTGTCTGAACAGCATAAAAAAGTCCTGCTGCCGATCGTGCCTTTATAATTATTTTTCCGGGGGTTACCGTGAGTACATAGCCTTCATTGTTTTTTATGGAATTATCCAGCATCATGAATACTGAATTCCTTTCGGCCCTGTCTCCCCTGACCACCTGAATATCAATTCCGGTAGGGTTCCTGATCAGGTTCCTAAGGAAATCGGCTGCAAGCCTGGTTTCACTATTCATAGGTGAAAGTAATATTCTGCTTCTGTCTGAAAATGTAAAATTGCCCCTCATCCCGATCAGTGATACTGGTTCAGGAATGATAGCATAATTCCCTGATGTCCTGGGTGATTTTTCTTGGTTGCACCCGCATGTAAGCAATATAAAACCTATTGCGAAAAGAAAACCCTGTTTCATGGTTATTTTATGAAAATATAGCAAACCCGGAAGTTAATTAAAATAATCCCTCCTTTTATTTCATATTACCATGTCCTTCAATCCTGATGCCAGCAAACCGCATGCTGCAGAGATATCCGCTCCCCGAGTTTTCCTGATTGAAGTCGGCACGCCGGAATTCATGAGACCCTGCCTGAAAAGCATCATTCTTTCTGTTGACGATGCAGCATTAATATCGTTTCCAGTCATATGGTACGGCAGAAGATTTATTTTTATTCCCGTACCGGACAATAAAGATATTAGTGCCTTAAGATGCCTATCAGTGTCATTTTTTTCACTTATCATTATATATGCAATGCTGAGTCTTCGCTTCCTCTTCAACGGAAAACTACGCATGATATCTATAATTTCAGTAAAGGGGTACTTTGCCTCTGCTGGTATAACAACTTTCCTTTCTTCCGGAAATGGGGAATAAAGACTTACAGCAAGATTGCACTCCGTTTGTTCAAGGACTGATCTGACACCGGATGTAATACCTACAGTGGAAATAGTTATATTCCTGGGGCTTAATGCTTTCCCCCATTCTGCCGTCAGGATTTCAGCAGCTTTCAGGACATTACCGGTATTGTCAAGAGGTTCTCCCATTCCCATAAAGACGATATGCGTCACAGAGTCCGCTTCAGCTAAGCTCGTGACCTGGTTAACGATATCGCCTGCCGACAGGTTCCCATGGAACCCGTAACTGGCCGTTACGCAAAATGGACAACCCATCCTGCAGCCCGACTGGGTTGATACGCATATTGTTTTTCTTCTGCCGTCAGGAATAAAAACAGTTTCAAAAAGCTTGCCCTCATTATTCCTGAATAAGTATTTCTTTGTCCCATCAGATGAGATCTCTGAAGAAACCGGCCCATAAGTCCCTATTTCTGCCACAAACGATAAGTGCTCCCTGAGTTTTTTCGGGATTATTTCCAATTTGAACAGATCCTTTATCCTTTTTTTATAAATGGCATTTGTAACTGCGACAGAGTGGGCATAATTAAAACCTTCAGGCTTAATTATACTGAAAATTTCTCCGGCAGTGAGGCCGCAAAGGATTTTTTTATTTAATGGTGACATTTAATGACAAAAATAAGATGATTATAAATAACTTAGTGACCGGTTAATAATTTGCTCCGATAAATATTGATTAAGATCTCTGGATTAAATGAATACCCGGGCAGGAATCCTTTTGATTGTTTTAATGATTATTGCCGCATGCACCGGCAGGGAAAGTGGCAACAATGCAAAGCAAAAATCAGATGCAATGGCAACAAATTTCACTAACAGATATGGAAATGACCGTGATTTCCTGAAAAAGTTTGTAAATATAATTGAGCTTAAAAAGGGGGAATCAGCTTTAATCCTCGTTCCGGATTGGCAGGGAAGAGTGATGACCAGTACGGCAGAAGGCGATAACGGATTCAGCTTTGGATGGATCAATCACGATCTAGTGACATCGCGAAAGATCAGGCCTCATATAAATGCTTTCGGAGGAGAGGAAAGAGTGTGGCTGGGACCGGAAGGTGGTCAGTTCTCAATATTTTTCAGAAAAGGGTCAAAATTCATATATGATGACTGGCAAACTCCGGCTTTCCTCGATACAACTCCCTATGAAGTAATAAGCAAGTGCGATACTTCAGTTCTGTTTGCCTGTGATGCTGAAGCCACGAACTATAGTGGAACCCATCTTAAGTTCAGGATAGAAAGAGAGGTCAGGATCCTTTCCGCAGATGAAATCGCCGGGCAACTTGGTATTGATGTGAAAAGACTGAAATTTGTCGGCTACTCCTCATCGGATAAGCTTATCAACAAGGGGAAAAAAGCATGGATAAAGGAGACTGGTCTTCTATCGGTATGGATGCTTGGCATGTTCACTCCGTCGCCGTCGGTCGTCATCGTAGTTCCATTTAACCCGGGCGATGTAAAGCTTCTTGGACCTCCGGTGAATGATAATTATTTTGGCAGGATATCCGCTGACAGGCTGAAAGTCAAAGGAGATAATATTTATTTCAGGGCCGATGGCAAAAAAAGGGGTAAAATAGGGCTGCCGCCATTAAGGTCAAAAGGGATTATGGTAAGCTACGATTCGGCAAACAATATTCTTACATTGCTTATTTGCAAGATGCCATCAAATAAAGCCGAATATGTGAATTCAGCCTGGCAACTACAGGAGAATCCATTCTCCGGAGATGCCATGAACTCATACAACGATGGCCCCCTGGAGGATGGATCACAGATGGGTCCGTTTTACGAACTGGAGACTTCATCGCCTGCTGCCGCCCTTAAACCGGGAGAAAGCCTGACTCATGAGCAGTACACTCTTCACATCACAGGCGATCCTGATTTACTAGGCAGGATAGCGGCTGATTTACTTGGTGTGACCCTTGATGAAATTAAATCAGCCTTCTGAGATAAAGTATCTCCCGAAGCTGCAATAACTTTTCATTAATCTGATAAACCGCTGTTCCTGAGCAACGGTTCTATTATTGGTTCGCGACCCCGGAAATTCACGAACATTTTCATGGCATCCATGGTACCATCCCTTTCAAGAATATTCTTTCTGTACGACCGGGCAGTGGCTTGGTCAAAGATGCCTTTCTCCCTGAATGCCTCAAAGGCATCATTATCCAGAACCTCAGCCCATTTATAGCCATAATATCCTGCATCATAACCTTCTACTATGTGAAGAAAATATGTTGACCTGTACCGTGAGACAATTTCCGGTATAAGGCCTATTTTACTGAAATAATCCCTTTCAAAATCCTGAACTTTTACTATGGCTGGAGCCTGAATTGTATAATATGCCATATCTAGCAATGAAGCAGCAAGGATCTCAACATTATCGAATCCCTTGTTAAAGTACCTGCTGTTCCTGATTTTCTGTATAAGCTTTTCGGGAATCGGTTCTCCGGTTTTATAGTTTTTAGCGTACATGGCAAGCACAGCAGGTTCAGTTGCCCAATGCTCATTCAGCTGTGAAGGAAGCTCGACGAAGTCCGTGGCCACATATGACATGTTGTAAGGATTCCTGTTGAACAGATTATCAAGAGCATGGCCGAATTCATGAAACAGTGTAGTCACTTCATCCAAATCAAGCAATGCAGGCATATTTTCGCTTGGACGCGTTATATTGGCCACGATAGTTATAACAGGAGATATTATAAGGCCATCTTTGATATGGTGACTCCGATACGTTCCACACCATGCACCCTGATGTTTGCTCTCACGCGGATAATAATCCATATAAAGAATGCCAAGATGAGTGCCATCTGTGTCCTTGACCTCAAAAGCCTGTGCTTCAGGATGAGGCAGTGGTATATTTGTCACTGGTGTAAAAGTTATTCCAAAAAGCTTATTTGCACAGGTGAATATTCCGTTTCGGACATTATTTAGTTCAAAATACGGACGGAGCTCCGCGTCATTCAGATCATATTTCTCCTTTCTTAGTTTTTCAGCGTAATACCACCAGTCTGATGGTTCAAGTTTGAATTTGTTCCCCTCCCTGTCAATTATTTTCTGCATTTCCTTTACTTCTCTTTTTGCGACAGGGATAGCTTTTACCCAGAGATTGTTGAGAAGATTGAATACATTTCCCGGATTTTTTGCCATTCTGGGTTCAAGAACATAATCGGCGTGAGATTTGTAGCCAAGGAGACTGGCACGATCAGCACGAAGCCTGACAATTTCAGTAAAAATTTTATTGTTATTATATTCATTGCCGTTATTCCCCCTGTTTGTATATGCCCTGAATATTTCACGGCGCAGATCCCTGTTTTCGCAGTATGTCAGAAAAGGGAAAACGCTTGGCTTTTGAGTTGTGAAAAGAAATTTGCCTTCCTGTCCCCCTGCTTTTGCAGCTTCAGCAGCTGAAGCTATCAGAGGCGCAGGTAACCCTTCCAGATCCGTTTTATCAATATACAGTTTGTAGTTATTTGTCTCATCCAGAACATTCTGGGAAAACCTGACCGTCAGGACAGAAATCCTCTGATTGATTTTTTTTAATGAATCCTGATCCTTCTTGTCCAGATTGGCTCCATTCCTGACAAATTCCCTGTAAAAATTCTCAAGAAGGAAGGCTTGCTCCGGATCAAGATTGAACCGGGCCTGATTGTCATAAACATATTTCACCTTCTTAAAAAGCCCGGGATTTAGTTTTATCTCATCATTGTAAGCAGCAAGCAGGGGGGATATCTCGACTTCAATCTTTTTAATGGAATCGTTTGTATTTGCCGATGCTTGCTCAAAAAAGACCGACGACACGTTTGAAAGAAGCTCTCCTGCCTTATCAAACTCTTCGATCGTATTCTTAAAAGTAGGTTCTTCACTGTTTCTCACAATTTTCTCGACATCTTTTCTGCCTTCAGCCATTCCCTTTTCAAAAGCAGGCATGTAATGTTTTGCCTTTATTTTATCAAAGGGAGGAACATTGAATGGAGTATCATACTTGCTGAAGAATGGGTTTGACTTGTCAATCGCCGGAACATTTTTGCATGAATAAACAGCCATGGCCAATAAAATTTCTATAATGAATAATTTAAACATTTTTTTCACGACGGCAGGTTTTAAAAGATTATTAACATTCGATTCTTTCACTAAGGTAGAATTTTCTATAAAATTAAAGTTGTCAGACGAATTTTAAATAAATTTGCATGTGCTAAAAGGTTGATTTAGGAATAAATACATTTAAAAATGAAAAAAACGCTGCTTTTTTCAAGGTTCGCTGTTGTCTCTCTTCTGTTTTGCACAGGAGCGATCATGAACGGACAGACGGTAATCTTCTCTGAAGACTTCTCAGGTTTTTCAGGCGGTTCGCATTCATCACCTTCCACCACTGATGTCTCCGGATCTCTTGATTCCAAAACGCATTTGCCCGGATGGACCGGGTATAAAATTTACTCTGCTGGAGGTGAAATAAAGTTAGGGACATCTGACAAGACAGGCTGGATAGAGACTCCCCTTATCGATCTTTCAAACAGTTCGGGGCCAATCATTCTTAATTTTGACATCGCAAGCTGGCCTGGTGATCATTCTGTTGTCATGGTCAGTCTCAATGGGGATACCCTGGGAACAAACATTTCACTGGCTGATGAATTTCAAACCATTGAAGATACAATCCAGAATGGCATATCTTCATGCAAAGTCAGGATTGAAAGTCTTTCAAAGAGGTTCTTTATTGACAACATGCGAATATTCAGCTCCTGCATAACTTCATTTGAGAATATTGGATTTCAGAACTGCGGAACTGTTCTTTATCCCAATCCTGCAGATAGGCATTTTACAATTTATAACATCTCCGGCTTTGACAGGATTATGATTTTTGACATTTCAGGCAACTGTAAAATGATTTTTAATCCTTGTGGAAAGAAAAATATTGAAATACCATCCCGGGAATTATCCTCCGGGGTTTATTATATCAAATTGATCTCGTCAGCCCGCCAGTTCTGTCAGGCAGTCGTAATATGTCATTGAAGGGAAATTTAAAAATCATCCTTTTGGAGATCTTAAACACAATTATTTAAATTTATTTCTCAAATTTGTGTTTTCATTTTTATTGCATCCCGTGAATATTATATTGCAGTAACGTTAATTGATGCAATAAGTTACGAGTTAACTAAAGGAGAGATGCCAGAGCGGTCGAATGGGGCGGTCTCGAAAACCGTTGTCCGCCAGCCGGCGGACCGGGGGTTCGAATCCCCCTCTCTCCGCAAAGACTTCATGAACCCCGCACACGCGGGGTTATTTATTTTAGCGTGGATCCGAAGAAAGCTTGCTTTCTGAAGGAGCAACGATAAAATAAATAGGAACCCGAAAGGGTTCATGAAGGCTTTGCCGGTTTCCTTAAAAGGGATCGCAAGCAAAGCGAGCAATCCCTGAAATAGATATTATGCAACTTATCCCATTCCTCTTCCTGTAAGTTTTTAAGGTTCCATCGGCATGACGATCCTGAAGTATATAAATAAGAACCCGAAAGAGTTCATGAAGGCTTTGCCGGTTTCCTTAAAAGGGATCGCGAGCAAAGCGAGCAATCCCTGAAATAGATATTATGCAACTTATCCCATTCCACTTCCCGTAAGTCTTTAAGGTTCCATCGGCTTGACGATCCTGAAGTATATAAATAAGAACCCGAAAGGGTTCATGAAGTCTTTGACGGGTTTTCTGAAAGAATCACATCAATATTCCTGCCAGGGAGGCAGAGATATAAGAAGCCATAGTACCGCAGATCATTGCTTTAAGTCCCAGTTTCGCAAGATCCGGCTTTCGGTTTGGAGCAAGCGCTCCAATTCCGCCAAGCTGGATTGCCACCGAACTGAAATTTGCAAATCCGCACAGGGCAAAGCTGGCAATTACTATCGATCTTGCACTCAGGGCTCCTTTAGCTATCATTGGCGAAAGATCTGTGTATGCAACAAATTCATTAATGACCATTTTTGTACCCATCAGGGAACCTACGGAGAGTGACTCAGAAGGAGGGACACCCATTACAATTGCAATAAGGGAGAAAAATGCTCCCACGACATCTTTAAGGCGAAGATGGTTAAGGTTAAGGCCAATGGCATTAAGTGACAATCCGGTCCAGGCAAGAAAATGACCGAGATATCCCAGAAGCGCGTCGATAAGTGCAATCAGCGCAATCACGCCAATAAGCATTGCAATGACATTGACTGATATTCTCATTCCATCAGAAGCGCCGTGAGATATAGCATCCATTATGTTGGAATGCTCTTTTTTTACTTCCAGTGTCACCTTTCCCCTTGTCTCGGAAACTTCTGTTTCCGGATATACAATCTTGGATATGACCAGGGCTCCGGGTGCCGCCATCAGGCTGGCTGCAAGAAGATATGAGGCAGGTACCCCCATCGATATATACACTGCCATTACTCCGCCTGCTATACATGCCATTGAACCGGTCATTGAAGCCAGAAGCTCTGATTTTGTCATGCCCGACAGGTATGGTTTTATCATGATCTGGGCCTCGACCTGTCCTACAAAGGCACTGGCGACATTTGATAAAGCTTCACTTCCGCTGACCCTCATAAACCAGTGAACAAACCTTGCAAGAACTGACACAATCCTTTGCATAAGTCCAATATGATATGCCATTGATACCAGGACGCACACAAAAATGATAGTGGGAAGAAGCACAAACAGGAATACCCCGCTCTTTACAATGCCTTCAGGCAGGATTTGAGTTACCTTTGTAAGGTCTCCAAATACGAATAACCCTCCCTGCTGTGAAAAATCAAGAAGCTTGTTAATGGCCTTTCCGAGCCAGACAAATATTTCCTGCCCTATCGGCACCTTCAATATGAAAATTGCAAGTATAATCTGCAACAGGAGGCCGGAAATAACCAGCCTGAGATTAATCGCTTTCCTGTTGTTGGACCATAAATAAGCTAAACCCAGGATTAAAGCAATCCCTATTAATCCGGTAAATCTTCCCATGTTAACTCAAGTTAAGTTAATCAGATTATAAACTTACATCTTTTTTTTATGCAAGACTTATCGGAGAATGAGATTTTTATTTACCTGTAAACAGCTATCTGACCATGCACCGGCAGTGCACGGTAAATTATCCTTGCATCTTTCCTTGGAATCCTTATCTTAATATAAGGGTGGTACTCAGGCACCTTAAATGCTGCTACGCTTTTAATCGATTCCAGTAAATCCCTGAGCCTGTACCGTACATCAAACTTCAACATATTCATTTTATCGCCGGTGTGCGATAATTCATACTGGTAGACAAATACCCGCGATCCATTGCTCATTTCCAGTATATAATTCACGGGTTCATACCTTGCAGTGTCAGGTATCACATCAGGCTGATATTCTGAGGTGTCCTTAGGAGCCATTTTTATCATTAAAGGTTCTCTGGGTATGGTGGAATAGCTTTTTTCTATTGAGAAAGGCTTGCCGAGCATAGAAGAAATTATATATTCATTACCCTCCCTTAATATTCTGCTTATGCTTATCTTTTCTATTCTTGTAGTGTGAACAATCACGCCATTAATCTCCAGATTAATAACACTATCCGGAATGTTCACACTAAGATATATTGAATCGGTCTCAGCCATTGCGATTCTTGATTGAAGAAACGATTTTTCCTTCAGTAATTTAAGGAAAGTCGAATCGGAGTAAATTCTTTCGTCAGGTTTGTTTTTCTCCGGGAGTTTAATGGCAAACTCTTTATTTATTGAATCAAGTTTATGCAAAGGAGCCATAATATTCATTACAGCAAAATATGCCAGAACCGCTGCTGATATAACTATCAGAACGATCAGGAAATATTTCCATCCGCTGTTTTTGTTTGCGGATTCTGCCTTCATACTGAATTATCAGTTTTAGAATATATATACTTTTGAACCAATGCTCATGGCATTGAAAAGTGCTTCCAGGTCCTCGTCATTAAGCCTTACGCATCCATGTGTGACAGGCATTCCAAGGAATCGTTTATAAATCGTCCCGTGAATCAGATAACCATCTCCCAATGCCATAGCATAATCGCCGAGCACACCATATTCATATCTCGACTGATCTTCCTGCGAAGGAATCGGAGCCCCCTCCTCAACATATGACCAGTCAGGCCTTCTCCATGATGGATGGGTGGTTTTACCCTGTATTGAAAACTTTCCTTTCGGCGTTTTAAAAATCCAGCTTCTTCCTTCCTCAGTCAACAGCATTTTGTAACTGCCCGAACTGCAATGCCCTGTCCTTATAAGCTTCTTGCTCCTGTACAGGTAAAACAGGTTATCGGTAGTATTAATCACAAGATATGACTGTCCGGAAGTAAAACTGGTATATTTCCTTGACAACCGGTCTATATCCTTTCCCAATTGTGTAATCATCTTCTTATATGATGCATTCTTTTTCAGGTCACCGGCATTTGTCAAATGCGTCTTCTTTCCGGAAGGGATTTCCTGTAACGCCGGAACAATATAAACCATAAACAGGAAAATGAAAGCCGCAGAAGCTAATATTAAAAAGAAGGCACCTGTTATTTTAATCACTCGGGGCAGGCTTTTATTGTTATGCAGCTCTTGTCCGGAGGAACTTTCTTCCTGCTTTTCAACCGTTTCCCCTAATGTCACTGATCCTGAGATATCAAGTTCTTTGGAGGGATCATTATCCATATTGCTGTCTCCCATTCCTGTTCTTATTTTTTCAGGACAGACTGCAGGTCGTACATTGATCCCACAATTGTGACCGGTGTTCCGACTTTTGCAATCTTGAATATATCATCCATATCATCGTCTGTAACCGCGATACAGCCTTCCGTCCAATCTACTCCCTTTCCGCCATTGCCATGTATTTCAATCATTCCTCCTATTTTTGCATTCTTTGGCAGAATTCCCTTTGCAACCATTTCTTTGAACTTTGCGGTATCCTCATAATTAGGATAGTTCAATAGCAGGGCTTTATAATACTTGGTTTTATTGCTGTCGAATTTTTCAGTTATCCTGTACATTCCTTCAGGTGTGGCATGATCTCCCCTGACCTTTTTTTCGCCGGCCCAGTTTCTGCCAAGCTCAGCTGAATATTCAAGCTTCTTTTTGCCACCAAGGAAAACCATAAGCTTCCGTGAGAATTTATCAACTATAATTGAATAATTTCCGCTGTCTTTTGAATCAGCAATAGTCTTATTGGCCCATTTTTTCCAATCGGGATATGACCTAAAATAGTTTTTCAGGCTTTCTGAAGCAGTCTCGTAAGCAGTTGTAAGCAGGTATTCCGATTCAGTCAGCTTTTTGTCAGCCTCAGTAAAAAGGCCCTTTTTACTTATTATTTCCGATTCACTTAGAAGCATTTCACCTTTTGATATTCTGTTCCTGGAATCCATAGACAAGGGATAAGTGGTAAACCTGTCATTTATATTTGAAACCAGTTCATTCAAGGCACGTATTTTCTGAGCTGTTTTTGTCTGAAGAGTGGCAGAGCTTACTTTGGAACTATCGGCAGACTGAGCTGCTTTTTTTGCAGCGAGTCTTGCCAGTTTTACTACCTTCTCATAATCACGAAAATAAAGGAATCTGGCATTTTCCTTTTTCCAGGCTTCAAGAGCTGAATTATAACAGGCCCTTGCATCCCTGTATTGTTTTTTTGAATATGTGTCAGCTTTGTTTCTTGCAGCAATCGACATGGCTTTTCTGGCCTGTTGCATTTCGCTGACCGGAGGCTGCGGTGTAAATTTTATTAAAAAAAATAATAAGATAGAGATAAATAACGCTGCGCCAGCTAAAATAATTAATCCTTTCCAAATCCTTCCCATATCATCAAAACCAGATTAATTAAAAAAAACCCCCGGAGATTCTTCCGGGGATTTTTATTCAGAACATTGATATAAAATCAATTATTTGCCTTTATGCACCTTTGCAATAGCGTCTTTCAGTTCGCTATTTATACCGTCAGCCTTATCTTTGGCAGCTTTGATCTTGTTGAGAGCATCCATATATGTTCCCTTGTCGAAAGAAGCCTGAGCGTCAGCAGTCTGTGTATTGATAGTAGCCATATCGGTTTTGATCTGAGCGATAACTGCAGCGCCTTCTTTTCCTCTTGGAGCCTTCAGAATGAGCTTGCCGTTTTCGTCCATAACACCCTTGATATCATTAAGCAGGCCTTCAGCTTGTTTCTTGGCTTCGTCCTTCTTTGTACCAGCGTCTGTAGCAACTTGTTTTGCAAGATTTAATGTTGAAGCAAGTTTTCCCTTGATCGGACCAAATTTCTTGAATAATTTCGATTTCTGGGTTTCGACAGCAGCATTGATTGCATTCATTGAATCCTGCAATGCTGTGAATTCGGTAGGAACATAAACGTTGGCTTCAGCAGCCTGAGCAGCAGCTATAGCTGCATTAGTAGCATCGATATCAGCCTGTGGAACTTTACCACAACTAGAAAGAAAAGCAACCATTGCGATAGCTGCTAATCCCATTAAAACTTTGTTCTTCATTTTTTTAATCTTTTTAATACTTTGTTTATTTAACAACTTCCGATTTTATTTATTTAATCGTTTGTGTTTCAAATTTAGACGGTGCGAATATACTATATTTTAATAACATAACAATAAAAAATTAAATAATCTTATCAAAATTTATAAAAACCCTGTCCTTATAACAAAAACCATACCATTTAATATATTAAATCTGTCTATTGTCAGATGCTTGATATACAAATATTTAAACAGTTCTATTCTCGCCTTCGCTCTCCCTGATTAGATATTCAGTCAGATTAACGTCATGTGAAAGATTCATTTTCCGCCTTAGCCGGTATCTGCTTATCTCAACTGCCCTGCCTGAGATATTCAGGAGCTTTGCAATCTCCTTCGTCGCAAAGTTCATTCTGAGGTAAGAACAGAGCCTCAGATCGTTTGGAGTAAGATTGGGATGTTTCTCAAGAAGCATTTTGAAGAATCCCTGCTGTGACAATTTCAGAGTGTTCATGGCATTTTTCCACTCCTCGGTTTGTGCGTTAAGGCCATTCTCGATAATCCTTTCCATCTCGCGGATAATTTTTTGAGGATAATTCGATGACTGGCTTTTCATCCGGGAAATTTGCTTGTCGAGTTCAATCATTATTTCATTTTTCTCAATAAGGTATCTCATGGTGAGCATAAGTTCATAATTCTTATGCCCTAGCTCTGTTTCAAGCTTGTTCTTCCCCACTTCGTACTCGATAAGCCTTCGATGCCGATTCAGTTCCAGTCTGAAAATTTTCACAGTGGCCACAATAAGTCCGCAAAGCAGAATAAAATACATAATTATCGCCGCAATACTCTGCAAAAATGGCCTCCTGATGGTGAACATTGCCTCAGTAATCTCTTTATTGTTTTCGGTTTTCGCCTGAATATGGTAATGGCCGGACTTAAGGTTCAGAAATGAAAAATTGTCAAGAGTCGTTTTGTGCCATTGATCTCCCAGTTCACTTATCCTGTACAGATATTCCCTGCCTTCCTGATCAAATTCAGAAGGATTGGCCAGAAAAACTGTCAGGTTATTTTGACTGTTTGGCACTGACAAGCTGTCAGACAGGCCTGGTACAATAATCGTGCTTTTTGATTTGCCGCTGAATACCATGTGGCTTATGCTTAATGACGATGACTCGGTCTGATTGATTAGTCTTGACAGGTTAACAGTTGTAAAGGCTTGTCTTGTTGGTATCAATAAAGTATTGGAATCCAATGGTATCACCTGCTGTTCACGCCAGGGCAGATCAATATATTTCTGAAAAACTTCGACGACTTTTTCAGCTTCAAGATCTCTGTTGACATTAAACAGAGCCATTTTGTCGCCAAGAATAAACCAGTAGCTGTTTTTCTTATACTGTATTATCTGTATGGCTTTCATGTACTCACCAAGTCCAGACTCAAGCGATTTTAACGGGAAGAAAGCTTTGTTTTCATAATCAAAGGCATATATGTAGCCTGATGTCATAAAGACCATCTGGTTATTTATTTTTGACATGGAAAGCCGTCCTGTGGAATCACCAATAGATTTGTAATACAGGATATTCACAATCGAATCTGTATGGTCATTCAATTCCAGCCGGTATATTCCTTTGCGCGGATGTATCGCCCATACAAATCCGAGATAATCAACTTCGACAAACCTCGTAGGCTCAGAATATCCTTTAATCCTGTTCCGGTATCGCCATTGACCCCTGGCATCCTTGTCGAATGTCAGTATGCCGGTATAAGTTCCTTCAATCAGAAGATCGCCGAATCGTTTTATTGACCATCCGCCAGTTACATTGGAAATGAGCCTGAAGGCTCCGTTCTCAAGCATATAGGTCCCCTCGTTATGACCGCACAGAATCTGATCATCAAACATTGCAAGATGCCATACCTGTCCCTGTGTGTTAGGAATAATCCTGAGGTTATTGAAGTCAAAATCGCCCTTGCTGACTTTAATATCAGCAGCAAAAAGTCCGTGATTAGTTCCAAAAAACAAAAGATTGTCATACCTGATTGCCGTATAAATAGTTCCCAGGCTGCCGGATGTGTTGGAATAAAGCGTCACAGGGGATGATATCCGGATGTAGTTTACACCTTCATCAAGTCCAATCCATAAGCCATCGCTTTTATCTTTGAATAATGAAAGAACAGTATTATTATTCAATCCATTGGAAAAATTATAAGATCTCTGCACAACACCTTTATCATCACAGAAAACTATGCCTTTCAGGATAGTTCCAAACACCAGAAGGGTATCATTTATTGCAAGTCCTGCATTGCAAGTCTCGGTTTTCAGTATATCTGATATCTCGCTATCCTGATGGTGAAATTTCCCGTCAGCATAAATATAAATGCCGTTATTTGCAGTGCATATCCAGTACTTATCCGGTCCGACCTCAATGACAGAAAGCACCTTGACTGTTCTGAACATTTCGCTGCCTTTAATAAAATTGAAAACTGATCCGTCAAACCATAGTAATCCTGAGCCCAAAGCCTGAACAATAAACCTGCTCCCGGCCCTGAACATAAAAAGCATTATCGAAGGCCCGGTTATAGTTTTTACAGATTTATAGTCATATATATAAATAGTCGTGAATGACTGGAAATATATTTTGCCGCCAAGCTCAATAATGTTCCACACCTCATCATTCCTTGGCACATCTATCCCTGATGCAAGCGAATAGTACCTGAGTCCGCCATTTTTACTTTTTTCCCAGTACCCGAAGTCCTCAAAAGAACCCGTAAAAACCCTGCCTTCCTTATTTACATATACTGCCCTGACTCCCTGTGTATACGGTATACTGAATATTCTGGATGTAATGCCGTTGTATTCCACAAGTCCTGCTGAATTTGCAAAGTACACATATCCAGTAACCGGACTTTGATATATTTTCCAGTTTTGATTGCTGATTGAAATGTGATTGGAAATAAAGTACTGAATCTCATTATGATGTTCAAGCCTCTGGGCAGACATAATGATCGGTATCCCCTGTAAAATTATCAGGATTAAAGTCTTTGCAATATTACTTCCGGGCCGCCCAGGCATAACAGAGTGTTGGTTCACTTCAGTGTAAATGTAAAAATAGACAAAAATAATGAAGCGATACCCAGGATCACAACCATTATCCGAAATTCAAATTAAACTTCGGTAATGTAAGACGACATTATCCTGATTTAGTAACCTGGCTGCTATCACCGGCACAATTTAGTTTATTAGCCTCGAAAACGAAGCAGATTGTCAAAGTTGTTCCTGACATCAATGGTTATTTCCGAGCATTTATTTATAAATGTATCTCGACAATACTGTTCTTTCTGTCCATCATTCCTGAAAATAGGGCAGCTTTAATTAAAGCCCCGCCCTTCCGGTACTTGTTTTCTTCATAGTCGAACTTCAAATCCTTTCCATTGACGGTTATGCTCCCCGGACTGAAACAGCCTTCCTGTATTTTATAAATGAAGGTCACCGGATGGCCCATAAATTCCATTGAGGCTGTCAATCCATCCAGAGAATGCGGGATGACCGGATCGATTATCAGGTTCCCTGACATAATGCGCAAGCCCAGAAATCGTGTCACTATCAATGCAAGATAAATCCCGGGACCGCTGGAATACACTCTCCATCCTCCCCTGAGAGCGATTCTTCCGGTTTTGATCTCATCGTAAAGGATATCGGCTTCATAACGGTTCCTGAAAGCTACATCTGAACTGCTGTAATAACAGTTTGACTGCCGGATATCTCCGCACGGAACTATTTCCTGATATCCTACCGGCGTTGCCTGCCGCAGAGCCCTCATAAAAGCATCTGCTCTTCCCAGAATGGCCTGTGACTCTGCATAGCGAATATGTTCATGCATGTACATAAGACCAATTTCACGGCCAAAGAAAGTGCTGCTTTCCGCCCTCTGAAAAATTGCCTGTATTCCTCCCTTGTACTTTAACGGGCGATCCATAAGCCGGGCTCCGTCAGGCCCCTTAAGGTATTTATCGATAATGTCCTGATGGCTTATGGCCTGTTCTTTTGAAAATATTTCACTTATGATTCCCCTGGTCATTGGCAGTATGCTGTACCTGACACCGGTTATGTCATCAACAGGATGAAGCAACAGGCTTGTGCCTCCGTTTTCTTTAATGATCCCGTACCCTCCCACTATGCCATCCCTTATCAGGTACTTATTAAAGTCTGCCTTTATCCTTTCACATATATTTTTAAGGTCTGCGGCTTTATCTTTATTGCCCATCTTTTCGTAAACAACATTAAGGTCTACAAAGGCCTGATAATTCATTTCCACTGTCCAGCTTGAAACCATCCGCTGTGCCAGCTCCCTGTTTACAGGTTGAAGCGAGTCGTTCCAATCGCCGCCGTCAAAGGGCACCAAAGCAGTGCCTGGGATAAATGAGCTGGTTATCCTCCCCACCAGTCTGTCGATATGCCTGATTAGTGGTTCCTTATCGCGTTCTGAATAACATTCCACCTGATAAAATGGCAGAATCTCCTCCATCAGTTCAATATCACCGGTCGCTTTTATATAATTGCTGAGTGCAATTATGCACCAGTAAGCAATATCTCCATGAGCGCCGTCTGCCCTTATATCAGCGTAACTGTCGAACATCCACCACTGTGGCCAGCCACCATCCTGATTCTGGTTTGAAAAGATTATGCGCAATACCTGTTTTGCTTCATCATATCTACCCGTGCATAGCAGCAAATCGAATGGCCCCTGTGCTATATCACGTGTACCCCATGCTGCCCCGCTGAATTGCTCCAGGCCGTATGGAGTAAGATAATGCGTGAGTGCATTCATCCCGTACCATGGTAATATTTCACTTATAGCCGCTATATCTTCTCCCGGCCCCTTCAGATTCAGATTTAAGCTCAGTTCATTCCATTGTTTTTGTGCGTCAAGCGAATCAGACAGCCAATGGTCATCTGCATTTTTGATTTTTTTAACCCTGGCTTTGTTGCAGACTTCTCCTATAAAGCTCATGGAGAAATCCGAAGTCTCCTGTATTTTAATCACAAACAGAGAGTTTCCCCGACCAATATTATCATCGAAAAGAATCTCATTTCCGCAAGCCCTGAAGACTGGACTAAGAGTGTTGACCACCATTCTGAACCTCGGCCTCTGAAATTTGTCTGCAATCATGCTTCCCGCCTCAGGTTCTGCATAATATACGCCGGCTTCTCTCCCAGGCTTAACCTTCCAGCCATTTGCGTCATCAAAATGATGGGTTACCAGTAGTTTGACTTTTCTCCTGCTCAACACCCTGAAGTCAATATTGACTCTTGGAGTTTTCATGGAAGTCCATGAGCGGACCTGAAAACAATGATCCCCATGCCTGTAAAGCCACCTGCAGTGATTCAGACCCATCTCGAAAGCAGATGGTATGCCAAGCAGATAATATTTGCCGTCAATACCTACAAAAATCCGCTGCCCATTTTCCCTGGCAAGATTGAACTGGCTCGAACAAACTGAGAGGAAGGTATTGAAATTGGTATTGCCCTGTGTCATATGAGAATTAAAAACCCCGTGCGCAAATGAAGTTGTCGACATAATATTCTCATCGGGTATTAATCGGGCATTCGCCTGCATTATATGTCCATGCGGACGATCAACTGATATTTCCTTGGCATGCAATACCACATGATCATTATTCCTGGAGAAGAATGACAACAGCCTGCCATTCACTTTCTCGGGATGACGTCTTTCCTTTCCAAAATATTTATCAATCTCATCATCGCTCAGATCACAAACCGGTAAAAAGCCGGATATATCGAAAAGGCTTTTGCCGGGATGCACAAATTCCTGCAGATTCGCTGATATGGGTTCATGGCTGAACTCAGTTATAAGCTTGGAAAGCCCGTTCAGATCATCTTCAGATGTCGCCTGAGGATGATCATGCATATATGCAGCCAAAAAAACACTTTCATGATTTTGATCCGGAGACAGAATAAAAGGCTTTTCCTGCAAAGCAACGACGGAAGATTCACCTGAATACTCGCCACCAAGACATTCCTGAAGAAGCCCTTCGGGAATTCCCGTACCCCTTGATGTCCTGCCATAAAACTGCATCCCGTCCGTGCACCCTGATATTGCCCTGTTTTTACAGGCAATAATCATCCATGGATTGCCGACAGGCTCTTTCATATTCTGCCTGCAGCATACGACAGATCCAAAGTCCTTATCCTCAAGGATACGTCTTTCCAGATACTGGCTTACATAATATTCGTTTACCTGTCCACCTGTTATTTGCTTTAGTCCTGCATCCTGCAAATAAATTAAATCAAGCTCAGCCGTATCATTAGTTTTATTTTCAATTTCAATGCTCCATTGCCAGCTCATGCTGAAACCGGAGAGCCTCAAGGTACATTCATACTCAAGTCCTTCCCAGACTCCTTTTGCTATAAATCTATCTTCCCCCGCAAAAAAACAGCTTCCGCTTTCAGGTCCAAGAAGAGCATTGTACCTAATGGAATTATTTCTTTTTCTAATCCAGATGTTTGCTCCTGATCTTGAAAATAGTGTTGTTTCTTTCATGCTTATCCTGACCGGATATGCATCAATGCTTTTCAATGTGCCATGGTCGAGAAAGTCAAAAGAAAGTCCATGGGAATTTCCTATTTTCATTTATTTCAGATTAATATCAAGAATTATCTCACTCCTGTGCTGATGCTTGTAAATCAAAACTGTACGCTTATGGTCATGAAATATCCCGACATTATTTCCGGAAATTGTTACAGAACTGATCCCTTTGATGCCTGAACCTTCCAGAACCAACTCCCCATTCATGTCCCTATCGCCATACAGCTTTAATGTTATTCTGCCGCCGGTAAGGTTAATATCCAGAATATCGGATGTACAGTGCAGTATTTTTAAGTCACCTGAAATAGGGAGGCAAACAGGAGTAAACATGCCATATAATGGAGGCCAGGTCATTTCTCCCCCGAGGCAAGGGATGCTCACGGATTCTCCCGTTTCGGGATGAAGATAGGATATCCTGTCTGTCTGTTCCTCATTGTAGTAATTGCCGACAAAAAGAATCGCGCCGCCCTTATCAGAAAAACGTTCTCTCACGATTAAATTTCCATTGCCGGAGGATGTATGCCTCAGGACTGCACCTGATCTCTGCAGTATTGCTTTATAAACTTCCTTGTGCCCTTCGGTATCGAACCCGATCCATGTACCAAGATGAACAACGGATCCTTTTCCAAGAGACTTTTCAAAGCCGCAAACTGAGCCATTGATAGTTCGCGCAATTATCCCTGAACCTGACATTGATTCTTCAGGATAAACCACCTGCGGATTTGAGCATTTAATATCCTTCAGATCAAAAATATCGATCAGCGGGGAATCAATTATTTCTATTCCTGATGGATTTGCTGAAAGGGCATCACATATAATAGTACAGTTCCTTTGAGACATTTCACGATCAGGCAGGGATGGAAACAGAACAACGTTGCCTCCGGCTTCTGCATAATCCACTATTGTCTGCTGATCCGGTGCATTCATTTCGTCCGTGCAAAATGCCCAGACCTGCTTGTATTTGCCTAACCTCGTAGCAGAAGAGCTGCTCAGATCCGCCATATCATAATCAATATTAAGAATCTGGAGAGCTTTCAGCAGGCCGTCAAAATAAGCAG
Organism: uncultured Bacteroidales bacterium; assembly: GCA_963717685.1. GTDB lineage: Bacteria > Bacteroidota > Bacteroidia > Bacteroidales > VadinHA17 > LD21. The sequence continues at coordinate 78,283 of OY970346.1, forward strand.
GTCGTCTTATCGCAGATGGAGTAAATTTAAGTTTACATGACTCTCCGGCAGGCCTTTCCAGTTCGGTAGTATAATAAGGAGGATAGAAAAGGACACAGACTTCGGCCCTTCGCCTGGCGCTGACTATATGACTTTCGGATGTTTTTATAATTTTACTCATTCTTGAAACCAGGGGAAATGCGCTTGTGCTTTCACCTTCAGGCGTCAAAGGACTGAACCAGTAAAAAGTCTCTCCTGAATAGCCTCTGCGTCTCGGATTTCGTCCCTGTGAGAACATATAATAGTTCCATCCAGTAAGACCATTGGCCAGGCTTGCCTTGTAGAAGAGTTCCATTTCGCGGGGATTAGTAACGACGTGATATTCACGTGAACCGCTTTGGAACTCAGCAGCAAATATGGGTTTGCTTCCCTGCATCGCATAGGTGATATCATTTATAATCCTGTCATCATGTAAATTGCGGTAAGACTGAAATTCAGGGATATGATCAACTCCGAATATGATTTCGCTTTTATCGCCAAAAAGTTCCTGGTACATTGTAATGTTTACTGGAAATTCATAGCCATGTCCATAGATCCAGCCAGGAAGATTATGATAGAGAGGGACAGTAACTCCCCTTTCCCTGACCATTCTCGCAAGCAGTATCAGATAGTCCGCGTAATATTTCCTCCAGAAAAGATGCCATTCATAATCCCTACACCGATCACCCCTGGAAGCATAGGGAAGCCTGCCGTCCGGAGGAAGCTCAACCTGTGCAAAGCTACTGTAACCGGTCCCCCAGAGTTGATTCACTTCTTCAATGGATGAGAACTTTTCCAAGAGATAGGAGATGAAACGATCCCTCACCTTATTGCCATAATCTGCCTGTCTTGCCAGCCATGAGAATACTCCGATCTCGTTGCATATCTGCACCATTATAACAGGGCCACCGGACGATATCTCATGTTCCCCGATCAAAGGCATAATCCTGTCATACCAAAGCCTGGTCTTTTCAAGATAATTGGCATTGAACAGGCTTACTCCGTCACTCTGAACCACGTTACCCCTGCTGTCGCGCATCCTGACCTTATCACCGTACCTGCTGAGGAACCAATCCGGCAAGCCGGCTCCCCGGAATTCGGCCAGGATAAACGGCCCCGGCTTTAAAATGCAGTTCAGCCCCAGATCATGACAAAGCTGAAGCCAGCCTCTTAAGTCCAGCTCGGGAGATGTAGCTCCGTCAAAATCGAACATTTGCTCCTTATACTCATGCAACGCCCATGGAATATAAGTGCTCACCGTGCTCAATCCGGCAGATCCGGCCGCCTCAAGATGCTTTCTCCACAACCCGCGCTTTATTCTGAAATAATGTATCTCTCCGGAGTTGAGAAATACCTTCTTATCATTAAAATAAAAGTTGTCACCTTTAATACTGAATTTCATTGAAATGGGTTTTCATGTTATACAATTGCATTCTCCGTTGCATTATTATCAGCACCCGGATTTTCCAGGCTTCTTTGATTTAACAGATTCTTAATCTCATGAGAACGTTTTTCCGTAAGTGAATAACGAAGGACAAAAAGGAACGAAATCAGGCTAAGTATTACCGGAAGCCCAATTTCGACCACCCTCATCATTAAAAGAGTGAACGGCGTTTGTTTTTTAAGGGTCACTATTGACTTTAAGATCATCAACACCTCGTTTTCATTCGAGTCAGTGGATGAAGAAGGATCCATTGATTCAAGACGGCTGCTGATCCCTGTAATTTCCCTTACCAGCTCTTCATAATGCTTTCTGCTATTTATATTTTTAACATACTGTGGATTGGATGATCTTGACTCGATATGCGACTTGACTTCAAAGGCGCTTAGTCTTGCCTTTTCAAGCTTTGTCCGGATCGTAAGCGGCATGGTTTCTTCAACAATCGCTCTTGCAAGTGAATCAGAAAACCTGGCTGGTGAGTTTTCAAGACGATCGTGAAGTCCGGTCAACTCTTTCACCGTCTTCTTTTCGGAGGTATATGCAGCAATTAAGGCCTTCTTCCTGTTGTTCTGATAGGCAGAATCAGGCTGGTTCGATTGGTTCTGTTTTTTCAGAATCTCTTTTTCAAGATAACCCATATAATCATTTGACTCTTTAAGAGCCTCGGCAGTCTGGCCACTTGCGTTTTTCAGCAATACCGCATTTGATGATGCGAGGCTACTAAATCCATGCCAGTACTGTATCTTGCTTTGCATCTCCCTGATATTTCCCTGCAAAGCATCGACTTTTGTCACCTGGGTTTCATCGAACATCGTAAGCACAATAAGCATGCCTGCCACAAAGCTGGCAAGTGCAGTCCCCATTTTAATGAACCACCAGAATATTGCATAATAGCTTCCCTCACTGCGATGACCGGTCTTTAATTCATCCTCATCACAGATATCGCCCACCATCGAAGATCCAAGTGTAAAGAAAAACAGCATGCCGGCTGAAAGCATCATTGTGGGGATTATGATCAGGTATGGATGGCTGGGATTGTAACAGATTATTTTGGAAAGCTGTGCCATGCACATCAGGATCATTGAAATAATGAGCGTATTGCGTTTCCCCAGTTTAGGGCTGATCCAGTTAAGTGGAAAAACAGCGAGTACTCCTGTAACGGCCCAGATGGTCCCGTTTATTCCCAGCATTTTCGCGCCAGCAACTTTATCACCTCCGAATACATAAAAAATAGGAATATATGAGCCAAGCAGCTGGACAAAATTAAAGCCCATTGCCAGCGTGAAAATAGTCAGGGTAAGCATCACGAAATTGTTGTTTGTCACAACCAGTTTCATATCTTTCCAGAATCTTGTCTTTTCCTGTTTCGCTGCCTTTTTAAACCCCGGTTCACGCAAAGTAAAAAACCACCAGAAAGAGAGAGGGACTATTATTGCTGCAATAAGCAGGGATACGTACCGCATGCCATCGGCTTCATTTCCTCCGGTACCCCTGAAAGCTTCAGTATTTGCAAGGGCAAAAAGCCAGGGAGTGCTCATGGCAAAAAGATTTCCGACAAAGCTTTTGGCACTGAAAAGACGAGTGCGTTCATGGTAATCGTTTGTCATCTCCATACCAAGAGCGCCATGAGGGATCTCGAAAATATTGACCGAAGTGAAAAACAGCAGTAATGAAAAAAGGATGTAAACAAGCTGAAAGGCATGATAGCTTGTTTCCGTCTGGAACCAGGTACGGATCATATCGCCTTTTGGTATCCACCACATTACCACGAAGAAGAGAGCTACCAGCAGACCTCCTAAAAGCAGAAATGGACGACGGCGCCCCCACCTGGTCCGGGCATTATCTGAAATATGGCCTATTATCGGATCGGAAAGAGCGTCCCACAGCCGGGGTATTATCATAATAAATCCAAGCCAGAAAGCGCTTATCCCCAGGCTTATATTCCCCATAAGACCAACCAGTATCCCTGCTATATTGAATAATGCGACGGGGATAATGCCACCGGCGCCATAGGCAGCAAGCTGCAAAAATGAAATATGCCTTTTTGGTACTGATTTAAGATCACTGTCTTTATCACCAGGAGTCATATATAATTTATTGATTTATATTTAATAACAGATAGCAATCTCTGCAGGAAACTCTTTTATAATAATCTCCTTTTCATTAAAGTCTTTCGTTTCCGCACCGTTGACAGTCACTTTTACCGGCATTTTTGATCCATTGAAATTCTTTATTTTGATTCCGCCGGCCGGGAGATTAGCTTTGCCGTAAACTGAAAACAGGTACTTATCGTTCTCTTTCTTTATTGAATAGGAGATTTCGCCATAATAAGTCGGCAGGTTCTCCACTGACATGCCCTCAGGCGCATCTATCCAATCCTGGAATAAAGCCGATGCTAGTACAAGCGAATGATCGTAACCATTTTCATAGACAAACATCGACCGGATCGCATTGATAAAATCGCTGCCCACCCACGTATGAGGCATGTCACCTATATATCCCGGAGCACGGTAATCTTTCCAGACCACTTCAGCCCACTGGTTCCAACCCTGCGGACGCTGATCATGTAAGAAATAGCTTATCAGTTCATGTGCCTTTTCAGGCTGATCAAGCATAATGAAAGAACCTATCAGACGGTTTTCATATGGAGTATATTTATTCCACTTAATCTTGCCGTATTTCCTGCTTTCAAAAAAATCAAAATACCTGTCAAAAGTATTGTAAACCTGTGGCTTCGGCAAGTTGACAAGCTCATTGCAAGGAGCCATGGCAATTGTCGTGGATGTTGCATCAAAGTCACCCAGCTCGACGCATCCCGGTATATAGTCTATCTTCCTGACCTTCATCGCAAGCCGGAGCGAGTTGTAAAGGTTTTCCTTAAATGTGTCGCGCACCTTAACTATTTTCTCATAAGATTCCTTGTTACCAAGTATTTTCTGAATCTCGGCTGCATCCTTCAAGCCTTTCATAGTAAAGAAATCATCCCAGTACGAATGCATGGGCTTGGCTGAATACCCCTCGTGACTGATGGATTCCGGCACCAGTCCATAAAAGGCCCGAATGCTATCGTTTCCAAATTTATAACGGTCCGTCGAACTTTGGGCGATTAGCGATTCCATGTATTCCACGGCATTCAGTACATTCTTGTTTTTTGACCGAAGGAAAGCAGTATCGCCGGTAAAATTAAAATACTCACGGATCAGGTAAATCATCTCTCCCTGACTGTCATTTTCCGGAACAGGATCCGGTCCTCTTGAATCGACCGCACATGGCACTTTCCCATTCTCGTACTGAAAATCCCCGTACCAATCAATGAAATCTTTTACTTCATTTACTATACCCGATTTCAGTAAAGCCGATGAAGTCAATGCACCGTCGCGAATCCAGCTGCGTTCATAAGACCTCGACCCGGGCTGGATCCCTGCCTTATCCATGTTTATTAATATATATGCTAAATTTGATTTATAAGTATTTATGATCCTGTCAGCAGATCCCGGCAGATTAAAGCTTATATGACTGACTTTTGCTTTCCAGAATTCAGAACTCTTGTCAAATTCCGTTGAGACATTCTCTGCTTCAGAGTCTGCATCCGATTTAGTCATGCCGTAAAACGGAACAACCACAAAAGACACCCATTTCTCACCCGGACTCAAATGCACCGAGTACCTAATGACTCCACTGGCAAGGCCGTGTTGATCACTGGCTGATTTATTATCAGGGATAGCCCCATCCCTCAAAAAATCAACAATATTGCCTTCATCAAAACTACAGGCTCCGAAAGAATCGTATTTTTTTTGAGGCAGCACTGCTTTGTCATCCACAGTTAAATACCTGCCATCAGTTTCTGCAATTGAATTTATTTTCCCCGCTCCGCCGGTAAAGTTCAGGGTTTGATAATATGGATTTACCTGAAACGGACGGATCAGTAAATAGAAGCTAAAATCCTGTGCCATTCCGGATTGATTTTCAAATGAATATTTTATATCAAGCCTGGAGTTTCTATTAGCTTCACCGCTTGAGGTTACCGAGGTTGTAAACTTTAGCCTGTTGCAGTTCCATGTAACTGAAGGGAGAAAATTAAATTCCTTTCCCCTTTCTTCCGCACCCAGAGACTGAACCGGGCTGACATTGCTCCAGTTGAATAGTGAATCTCCCATTCTGATCATAGGTTCGATGGAAAAGAGGCCTTTATCCACCTCTATCATTCCATCTTCATTGATCAAAGCTTCCTTCACATCACCGCTGACGCCCGTAACAGTCCAGTATGAAGCCTGTTTCATGAAATACCTCGGATAATCTCCGAGTGGTGAATTTTCCGCAGCATAAAGCAGAAAATCATTTGGAGTGAGAGAATTCTTAATATCCAGGAACTTTATCTCTGAAATGCCAAAACCATTAACAGCATTGCCATCCAGAAGATCTAATTTCAGATACCTTGTTTCTGCCTCAGCCAGCCTTATATAGCTGATGTTACTTTTGTTCGACCTGACAGAATAGACCTTTTCCCAATCTGATCCATCTTCGGAAAGCAGCAAATCAAAGCTTTTCGCATATTTGCCCTTTTGCCAGCAGATTTCCAGACCACCGAATTCCCTGTTCCTTTTAAAATCAAAAATCACATGCTGGTCTTTCAGTCCATGACTTTCCCAGCAGGTCAGATTTGAACTGTCTATAATAAACGCCGGAGGATGATCTTTCCGGAACGACGAAGCTGTGACGGACGGAACCGGATAGAGCTTAACTTCAGGTTCAAGAGGCTCAAACTTCAGGTCGTCAATCCAGATGGTCCCCTTCCCTCCTGCGAAAGATGAAATAGTGAACTCAATCCTGTCAATCCGCTTGAGACTCTGATCGTTTGTAGGTCCCCATGCAAAACTGATATGCCTTTTCTTTATTGTGATCTTCTTCCATTCCTTCGGAAAGTTGTAATTCCTGTTATTCACCCACCAGACGTTGTTGCCGGTGCTGTCTATGAATTTTATTTCAAGATTATTGGCCGGCGATTCTGCCTTTATATAGAAGGTGAATTCATAATTATCAGGAAGATTGAAAGAAAAATATTTTTGAATGCCACCATAGCCTGTGCCCTTTTTGAAGTCATAGTCTAGACGGATCGCATTGCCGACCAATCCTTTTTCGACAGATAAACCAAGATCGACGCCATCGGATCTGACGAAACTCCATCCATTTTTATTCTCAAAATCGTCAAGCGTTTTAATTTGTGCACCTGCGAATGATACTGCAACCGATGATTCAAACAGAATTGCAAATATTTTATAAATAAAAGCTTTCATGACGCAATGCTGTTTTTGAAGTTTAATTCAGCCATTCAGGCATTTAGCTTGCCCAAGTTGAAAAATATGCCGGACAGAATTGTAAAAAGGCAGCAAATGTATTCTATTTAAAGTATTCAAACCCAAGCTTGTTCAGTCCTTTCTGAATTATTGGATCTTTCATGACATAATTCCAGATCAGCCCCGTTCTGAAGTTCTCAATCATAATAAGCATTGGGCCCTGGTCTATTCCTAGAAAATCATTGTCGTACCAGCCAGCAGTAAGATTGAAGGAATCATAATATCCATATTTACCCCATAGCTTATCCCCATATTTTTTGTTTAATGATTTAACTGTTGCAAGCACTATCTCAGGAGTGAACGGCAATGATGACAGCGACGCATAAGGGGCGATGGTCCCGTCATCAAAATAATTGTAATCGGGTCCGCTGGTTCCTCTTCCGGCGTAACCCAGGAATTTTTTACCATCGAAATTATATTTTTCAGGAGGCCCATCGCATGCGGTAACGCCCCAGCAAAGCGAATCATAGCCGGTCCATCCTTTGGGATTATCCATTGCATACCTTCTCTGAACATAAGTAGCCCGTCTTGAGTTCTCGAAATAATCTATTCCCTTTCCTTTCATGTAACTATCAGTCAATCCACGGAAATCAATAAAGGCCTGTGAGAACTGATGTCCGAACAATGGCGGGAAAGCTACATGGGAAAGGCCTTTGTAAGGAGTGATCCATTTATATGACTTCAGCCACGATTTGTAGTCCTTTTCAATATCCTTCATTCCGCTCCCGGCTGCAAGAACATAAAGGAACAATGCTTCATTATAGCCGATCCATCCCATTTCGCTATATCCGTTTTCAGGAGTCCAGCCCATTGCAATCGTGTTTGCAAATCTTCCTGAATCAGGCATCTGCATAAAATCCCAATCAATCCTATCAAGCAGTTTATTCGCCAGTTCACGTATTTTTTTCTCTAAATTATTATTCAGGTTATAATAATTCCTGGCAAAAATGAAACCCATCATAAGTAAGCCGGTATCAACCGACGAAAGCTCACAATTCCACTCACGGGTTCCTGAATCGAATTTTAAAAAATGGTAATAAAATCCCCTGTATCCTGTGGCATTCTTTTCATGACTTTGCGAAGAACTGAGGAAAAAACTCAGAATATTAAGTGTAATCTGTGCTGCCTGTTCACGACTCAGCCAGTTTCTTTCTGCTCCGATGGCAAAGCTGGGTATTCCAAAACCTGTAGCGGCTATACTGGCAGGGGCAGTATGTAAAGTTCTATCCTTAACAATGCCCATATCACTGCTGTGTTCATATAAAAAGAACAGGAAAGTCTTGTGTTGAATGGAATCGAGCATTGCTTCATCATCATGGGCCAAAGGATAGTTTATCTTACCGCCTGATTTGAATACTCTTTTCGTTTGCTGCATGAAGGAACCGAAGGCTAAAATGGCAAACAATATGACCGGGATGATATAAATATAATATTTAATTTTCATTTTAATATTTTATAATATGTTTATTATCAGCCTATTAATGAATGTCATAGTTCATTTATCGAGTATCCCTGAGGCAGCAAAACCCGGTTTACCTAATTTTAATAATTAAAACCCAATTTTGTAAGTCCGGCCTGCACTTCGGGACAAGACATGAAAAGGTTCCATAATAATCCTGTCCTGTAATTCTCAATCATACATATCTGTGGTCCCTGGTCAATTGCCAGGGTTGAGGTTGCCCACCAGCCGGCATTCACGTCAAAAGCATCGTAGAAACCATAATCTCCCCAGAGATGATCACCTAAAAAGTAATAAAATGTTTTAAGCGCTGACATAGATTGCTGAGGAGTATAAGGAAATGAAGAAATCGCAGCTGTAGGAGTGATCACTCCCAGATCGTTTGTTGGTGATTGAGCATTATACCCTGATGGATTATCAGATGCAGTCAGGCCCCAAAGTCCGCCTCCGTAGCCGGGATATTTTTTCGGATTTGCCTGGCAATATGCCCAGTTTATCAGCGACTGATTCACATTCTGTTCCCAGTAATCAGCATACTGATCTGAAAGGTTCCTGGGGTCAATTCCCAGGTATGAATACTGGGTAAAAAACAACGGACCTCCATAAGGCTGACCAAGGGGCAGGACATAACCATAATAGCTTTTACCGTTTTTAATACCACCATTATTTGCATACCCGTTGGTATAATCAACCTTTGAAATTGAATGTATTGATGATGAAGCAGCAATAACATAGGTAATCAGGGTTTCATTATAGCCCTGTATCTTAAGGTCGTAACCGTAATTGGGAGACCATTCCCAGTAAAGTGTTTGTTCACCATTGGTATACCAGTCAAACTCAACAGAATTAAATAAATTATTTATTCTCTGAATCTCTGTTTTTTCTGCCGTCACTGTAGAATCAAGGTACTGCCTCATACAGAGCAGTCCCTGCAACATATATGAGGTCTCGACGATGTCTCCACCATTGTCCTGTGTGCTGAAAGGCACTGTAGCTCCCGTTACTCCATTTAACCAATGTGGCCATGCACCATGAAAGCGGTCGCACGTTTCCAGGAAACCGAGTACTTTATCAAGCCTGGCTATTCCATCAGATCTTGAAATAAATCCTCTCTCCATAGCCACGATCATTGACATTATGCCAAATCCGGAACCACCGGTTGTCACAACATCACCAGAGGAATTTCTTTCCCTTGCCATACCGCAGGAGGGGTGTCCAAAATCCCAGAAATATTTGAAGGTCTGAGACTCGATCAGCGTTAGCAGATCATCATCTGTCATCTGCGGGTACTTGTAGGTTGAATCGACCCCTGTATAAAAACCGGAAGAAAAGCCGCCAAAGGTATACCCTTCAGCTGAGGTAAGAGAAGATGAAATGGAAAAATAATATTTTGTAAGGCCCTGTCCCCTCGAAGTATTGATTGCCAGAACCGTTTTATTGTCATTCGTAAGGGAAAATGTCAAAGGCAGACCGGAAAATAAAAATGATGATTTGTAATTATTTGGATCCAAAGCTTTGGAAAAAGTGAAATGAATGTCAATATTACCCGGATCAATGTTTAGCAGTGGGGTTGCCGTAACGGCTTTTCCGTCAAGGCTTATGGAATCTATGACCATGGAACCAGCCAGTGTTATAAACTGAAATATTGCACCAGGAAAGGTTTCCCCTTTTTTTCCGCGTAACGAAGAAGATATTGTCAGTTTATAACCAGTGGAAAACTGGAGAGCCGGAGAAGGAGTAAGCGAGAGTGTGACGTAACTATTATACAGTGCGTAGGTACAGTTTGCATTCACCCCGGCTGAGTTTTGAAGTGAGATTGTTTTTTTGATGGAATTTGTATCCACGCTGCTTGAGAATAAAAGCTGAACAGGCTGATCGACAGGGACATTTTTAATCGTATCCCCTGCAGTAAGAACGGAAGTACCGATCTTTACGCTTATTATCTGGATCAACCCACCGTTATTCAGTGAATTATCTTTCTTACACGACAGGGCACCAGATAGAATTAACAGACAAAGACTCAGGGATAACTGCTTTTTCATGTTTTTAATCGAAAGAGAAAAAAGAAAAGGAAGGGCAAGATTTACCCTCCCTTTCCAAATACCTGGAAAAATGATCACTATTTCCCTGAGTTGTACATCAGTGTAACTAATCTGGCATTCAGCGCTTTATGATAGATGACCACATCATCCAAAAGACCCTTGTAATGTCCATTGGTAGTGACAGTATAATCTGCCCAGCTATCTGGAATTGTCGGACTGTTCTTATCCTGGATAAATCCCAGGACAAAACTGTTGTTACCAGTTGCTCCATCCCATACCAGCCCTGTTGCAAGGTCCATTGGATCTCCGTACAGATTGAAGTCCTGTGTTTTCATCACCACTCCGTTAATGTATATCGTTCCAATCTTTGTTGCATGGTTATAGGTGCACACTACATTAGCCCATTGTTCTGCAAGCAAACCATTTACGCCCGTTCCATTGTTTGAAACCAGGTCCTTGCAATAGGTCCATCCCACCCATCCGAGATTGCCTGTTCCATCGAACCACAGGTCCTGTGAAGCTGAAGTTCCATTTGAAAGACTGTATTGTGCTGCAAGCTTGATCTGGCCGATCTGAGGTGGAGTGACGGCATATACATTGGTGTTGTATTCAAACTGGAATCCGTACCAGCCTGACAAACCTAGGACAAACTCGTCCCGGTTAGTGTTAGCTGTATCGCATTTCATCCAAAAGCTAATTGAGAAATCACTTGTTTTTTCAAGCACATCGCCGTTGGGGATCTCAATAAGAGAAGTCGTTCCGTTGAAACTTGCCGCCTGACCTGCAGTTGTGTTCCTGCCTGCAACATAGGTAATACCTATGCTGTTCGAAGCATTATATGTTCCAGTCTGGTCGTTGGCGTTTCCTTCAAAATTCCAGTAAGCAACATATCCTGCAGGCAGAAATGATCCCTCAGTTGTGAAGGAACGGTTAATGGCAGTAAGTGTCTTACCATCGGTTGCTTTCAGTCCTGACATTATATCAAGTGTATAAAGCGCACCATTTGCCAGACTGCTTGTTGGTGTAATGGTTACAACACTTCCTGAAACCGAGATTGTCAAAGCAATGGATACAGTATCATAATCCTCTGTAAGGGTAATGTTTGTAGCCGTTGCTGTCGTTGCGTCAACAGCAGTATTGAAAGTAGCAGTAATAGTTGGTTTGACTGGAACACCAGTAGGAGCAGTCGCACCATTCAGATCAATACTCCCAGCCATAAGCGTCCCAAGGTCAATTTGTGTCGGGCTCTTTTTGCAACCGACAAAAACCAGAGCCGCTGCCAGTACTGTAGTAATACTTAATAAAAAGATTCTTTTTTTCATACTCTTAACGATTTAGTTATACATGTAAAATTGAATAAAGTTGATTCATATAATTGTTGCCTAATAATAACCCGGGTTTTGTGTAAGGGTTCCCTGAGAAATATCAATTTCACTCTGGTGAATCGGCAGCAGCTCATTTTTGCCTGTAACAAAACCCAATGGGCCAAGTACTGAAGCTGCATCCCCCGTTCGGATCAAATCCCAGAACCTGTGACCTTCCATTGCAAGTTCATGTCTTCGTTCCAAATAGATTATCTTCCTGAGGGAATCCTGATCAGTAACTGTAATATCCGGAAGAATGGAAATGTTCCCCCCTCTTGCCCTATCCCTGATCATATTTAAATAAACGAGCGCATTTGCAGATTTATTGTTTTCATTCAGCGCTTCTGCTGCCATTAAAAGGACATCCGCATATCTGGTAAGCCTCCGGTGATGTCCCCACTGTGTAGGCACATCATTCCCGGGAGTCCAGACTTTCCTGCTATAACATTGAATATTGACCGTATCTCCAACCCCATTTACTGTAACTACCGGGTCATTGGACGGATCCGGGTCCCCTTTTATATAAATCCCATCTATAGTATCACCCAGGTCAATAATAGTTCCTTTCAGACGAGGGTCGCCAGGTTCAAATGACTTGCGCAAATCGATGGAAGGTCTGCTGAAACCCCATCCTCTGTTCGGTGTGCCCCTGACTCCCTGGGTATTTCCATACTGGTCACCTCCTCCATCCCAACCATCAACGGGCAGGGCTTCCACTTCAAAAACTGATTCGACCCCGTTATTTCCATTCACACCATTTGCATCTAGAAAATTGGGCTCAAGCGAGTACTCACCGGATTGAATGACTTTCATCGCATACAGCTCCGCGTTTGCAAAGTCTGACCTGAACAGATAAACTCTTGCCAGCAAGGCGTCTGCAGCTCCTACTGTGGCTCTCCCCAAATCGGAAGAGGAATGTTGGCTTTTCAATGTCAAATGAGCCTCAGCATATTCCAGATCGGAAATAATAAGATTGTAAATATCCGTGGTTGAAGCTCTACCTAAGTGCAATGGAGGATTAACGCTGGTGACCAAAGGCACGCCTCCCCATGCTCTGACCATATCGAAATAGCAAAGTCCCCGCAGAAATCTGGCCTCAGCAACATATCTGTTTCTCAAGGTTGTATCCATAGCGATTGAAGGCACTTTTTCAATCACCACATTGGCCCATTTTATAACCTGGTACAATGTTGCCCACCATCGGTCCAGCCCGTCACCGGTAGAGGTGAAGGTGAAATTATCATAAGCTCCCACTGTGGCTACCTGATCATTCTTATTGCTTCCTTTATAGGCATCATCCGACATTATGTCAAAAATAGGGTAACCTCCGGTATTAAAATACCAGATCCTGATACCTGCATAAACTGCATTTACTGCCTGCAGTGCGTCAGATGAAGTTACAGGAAATGAAGCCTGGGTAAGGCTGCCCTGCGGATTGATCTGCAAAAAGTCGGAACATCCTGCGAGAAATATTGGAAGTATAAACCAGAGTCTGTTTATTATTTTCATGGCATTTAGAAAGTTAAGTTAACACCGATGGAATAAACCGAAGTAATAGGGTAAGTTCCGTAATCTATCCCGTTAGAAAGCACGTCGGAGCTTCCAATCTCAGGAGTATATCCAGTGAATTTAGTCAGGGTAAAAACATTGGAAGCTTTAATATAGAATCTTAATTGCTGTATATATAATTTTTTAGTGATCTGTTCAGGGAGAGTATAGCCCACTGTTACATTCCGTAACCTGGTGAAGGATCCATCCTGAATGAATTTATCGGAAGGAAGATAATTATTTCCTCCATAAGAGGCCCTTGGTTCTGAATTGCTTGTTCCGGGTCCGGTCCATGAATAAAGCACATGTTTTTCCCAGTTATAAGGATCAGGTCTTACGACTTCTTTGGCATTGAATATCTTGTTGCCATAAACACCCTGCAAATCCAGTGAAAAATCGAATCCTTTATAATTACCTTCAAGATTCAGTCCTAAAATGAATTTTGGAATCGGAGATCCGATGTAGGTCCGGTCGTTGCCATCAATCTTTTTGTCACCATTGACATCCACGAAGATTAAATCCCCTGGCTGTGCATCCGCCATATGAGGGTAGTTATCAATTTGTGTCTGAGTTTGAAAAACGCCGTCAGTTTTGTACCCGTAAAAAGCCCCTATGGGAAGGCCAACCCTGCTTTGAGTAACCGGGAGGCCGTTAGCAAGATACCCGCCGTAAAGCACTGAATCCACTCCACTGCTTCCGCCGATTTTTAAGACTTTGTTATTGACTGTTGATCCAAGAAATGTTACCGAATAACCAAATTTCCCAATATTATCTTTCCATGTCAATTTGGCTTCCAGCCCGGTGTTCTGCACTGAAGCCGCATTGAAATCCACCTGCGCTCCCTGACCGTTGCCAAGGTAATCTGGTACGGACAAAGGAATCAGGATATTGCTGGTTACACGGTTATAGTAGTCAATCTCTCCTGATAATTTATCCTTCCAAAGGCCGAATTCCAAACCGGCATCAGCCTGGGTAGTGCTTTCCCATTTGAGATTAGGATTACCCGAAACTGAATAAGTCATTGCTGAATTTGCAGTTGGAGGTACCCCCAAAACCGTGACCATAGTCTGAGTAAGGGAATACTGTTTATCATATGGTATCTTATCGTTCCCGATTATCCCCCAGCTTGCTCTCACTTTTAGATTCGAAATGGTTTTTATATTCTCCATGAAGTTTTCTTTCGAGATAGTCCACCCTGCGGCAAAGGACGGAAAATTTCCGTACCTGTTTTCAGAACTGAATTTCGAGGATCCATCTCGCCGGAAAGTAGCCGTCAATATATATTTCGAATTATAAGTATAATTAACCCTGAAAAGATAGGAGATCATGGCATAATTAAGATTTGGATCTACCCCGTTGGATATAGTGCTTAGTGTATTAACCTCGTTATTCGGATCGTAGATGTAGTTTGGATCAAAATACCAGAAATCAGGTGATGTGCGGATAATGTTCATTCCTGTCATTGAAAAGATTTCGGAAGTGGCTCTCTGCATCGTATAACCTGCAACAGCATCAACAGAGTGAACACCGAATTGCCTGTTGTAAGAAAGTGTATTTTCCCAAAGCCATGTGATATTGTCGCTGTACCCTTTGGTAAGGGTATTCAGGAGGTTCAGTTGCTGTGGAGAAACAAAAAAGGCCGGTGCAAAAGAAATTGCCTGATTGTAGGCAGCATCCATGCCAAAGCTTGTCTTTAATTTAAAATCCTTCTTTATTGTCCCCTCTGCATATAGGTTGCCAACACCACGAACTCCTTTGTTGTAATTGTTGGAATATGCAAGATCAGCCAAAGGGTTTCCAACATTATAAACATTGGCAAAAGTACCATCCGCATTATAGGGAACAAGGTCTGGTCTGGCCCTGTATGCTGAATAAGTAACATTAGGTGCATTCTGTTGCTTATAAGGTGTAATTGTTATAAAATTCCCAAGCTTTACCTCCTTTGTGAGATTATAAGTATTGTTCAGCTTAATAGATACTCTTTCATAACTCGATTTGTCGATTATCCCTGACTGGTTAAAATACCCGATGCTTATATAGTACTGTGTAACATCATTGGCACCAGAGGCTGAAAACTGATGACTCTCAATCGAGGCAGGATGAAATATCAGTGACTGCCAGTCGGTACTAGGCACCAGATTTACATTATTATAAGTCGGTATTATTTCATTTACCACCGTTGCATATTCGGGCCCGGTTAGAAGGGCTATTTTTTTTGCAAGTATCTGCTCGCTGTATTCACCGTTATAACTGAATGTAGCCTTTTTCTGACCTTTAGCTCCGGTTTTGGTGGTTACCACTATAACCCCGTTGGCTCCGCGGGAACCGTAAATGGCAGTCGCGGAAGCATCCTTAAGAATATCCATAGATGCTATATCTTCTGCACTAAGGAATGAAATGTCATCCACAATCACTCCGTCAACGACAAATATCGGAGAACTATCATTAAAGGTACCGGTACCCCTGATGCGTATAGTTGGTATAGCGCCAGGGGCGCCTGTTGTGCTTGTCACCTGAACTCCTGTGACTTTTCCCTGTAATGCCTGCTCCGGGTTTAAAGAGGTGATTTTATTAAGCTCATCCGATTTTATCATAGACACCGAGCCGGTCAGGTCACTCTTTTTAACTGTCCCGTAACCGATGACTACAACTTCATTAAGTGCAGTAGCTTCTTCATAAAGTTTCACATTAATCACAGTCTTTCCTTCAACCGGGATGGTCTGAATAGCCATCCCAAGCATTGAAAATACCAGGGTATCATTAGGTGAAACTATTATCGAATAGTTCCCGGAAACATCAGAAATAGTTCCTTTCTGAGTATTCTTAATTACAACTGTTGCTCCCGGCAATGGAACCTCTTTATCGTCCGTGATCACGCCCTTGACTGTTTTTTGTCCCCAAACCGGTGAAAGGCAAAAAAAGCAGAGGAATGCTGATGATAGGATTATGTTTTTCATATAGGGTTATTTAACTAAACATCACAAGGTCAAAAAGGTCAAATGAATCAGATTAGTACCGAGCCTGCCTCCACAGGCATTTTTTATTGGTTAAACAATTAAATTTATGAAGAATGACTGTTAATTTACATTATAAATGATCTCAATCAATTTCTCAAAAGATTTCAAAATCAGAAACACGCCTTATTATTACTACATCATCGCTGAGTAATGAATTGTATATAAATACATTACTAACTGTAAATATTCATATTTATTTTATCGCTGAAATGATAGTAATTTACACCCTGAAATTGCATTTTACTGCAAAAGTCCCACTTCCGGAACATATTGAGCCCTTAAATTGCATGTAAAATAAAAAACAGAATATTAAGGATTTAACTCCGTCAATAATGTCGGGGTTCATGAAGTCTTTGCGGAGAGAGGGGGATTCGAACCCCCGGTACAGTTACCCATACGGCAGTTTAGCAAACTGCTGGTTTAAGCCACTCACCCATCTCTCCTTTTAAATAACTCCTGGCAGTTTATCCGCCAACCGGCGGATGGTTTAAGCCACTCACCCATCTCTCCTTTTAAATAACTCCTGGCAGTTTATCCGCCAACCGGCGGATGGTTTAAGCCACTCACCCATCTCTCCTTTTAAATAACTCCTGGCAGTTTATCCGCCAACCGGCGGATGGTTTATGCCACTCACCCATCTCTCCTTTTATAATAACTCCTGGCAGTTTATCCGCCAACCGGCGGATGGTTTATGCCACTCACCCATCTCTCCTTTTATAACACCTCCTGGCAGTTTATCCGCCAACCGGCGGATGGTTTATGCCACTCACCCATCTCTCCTTTTATATCTCCTGGCAGTTTATCCGCCAACCGGCGGATGGTTTATGCCACTCACCCATCTCTCCTTTTATAACACCTCCTGGCAGTTTATCCGCCAACCGGCGGATGGTTTATGCCACTCACCCATCTCTCCTTTTATAACACCTCCTGGCAGTTTATCCGCCAACCGGCGGATGGTTTATGCCACTCACCCATCTCTCCAATCTGTCAGATTATCTCTGAGAGCGCGACAAAAATAGGAAAACAAGCAGTAAGTGCAAAATTATTCTTCTTTTATTTGAGAATCTTGAACATATCTGTAACCATCCTGAAATTTTCGACAGTTTCCTCATCAAAATCCGAAATTTTTATCAATCCTGCCTTAATATCAGAAAGGAACATGGAGAAGAGAAAATTTCTGGGAATTTCCTTTTCGTTTATATACTCTGAATTCGATATGGCAATTCCCTCCCTTGTTTTTAGAATGAAATTCTTGAAATCGAGTGTCGACAACAGGTCTTCTGCATTATGGAAAGGTTCAGGCATCATCAGGATCAGATCATGTCCTTCATTATCTGTTTTAAAGATAGTTCCCTTAAGCAGGTCCCTTATCTTTTTTTCTTTTTCATTATTAAACAGCATAACGGCAAATTCCATCCCCCACCCCATAAAAATATTGCAAAGTACTGGTATTGAAGAGACATTTGTAGCCGGGATTACACATATCTTCGCCTTTAATCCCATAAGAAGGATTATTGCATTCAGCAAATAAAACGAGCCCGTGTCGTTTATAATGACATTGTACTTCTTAGATGAAAAACTTTCTCCTGCCAGCGGATTTCCAAGAATGCTCTGCAACGGGCTCAATGTATCAGGCGATGCGTTGGAAAGGCTGAGAGGATCAATTATTCTTGTGTTGCTTCTCATGCTGTCGAGATCATCTCTCTGAACAGCCAGCACACGGTAAAGCTTATTTATCTCAACCAGATTCGGTGAATGTGTAGTATAGATAATCTGCATTTTGTCCTTAACATCCTCGAAAACCTTCAGAACATCCTCCTGTGCTCTTGCATGAAGGCTAACACCGGGTTCATCAACAAGCAGAACCATCTGCCTGTTGATATTTGCTGATGCTTTCAGCTCCATATAAAATGAGAGGAACCATCTTACTCCCCGGCTTCTCTGCTTTGGATAGAGCCTTTCTCCTTCATCCTTTATCCAGAATTCGAGGTACGGCTTTCCGGCCTTTTCACCATATGTGGCATTGTAGTGATCAAGCTCAAACTGAATGTTGATCTTGTTATTCCGCCCAATTGACTGCTGCCAGAAGTCCTGAAAATTTCTGGTAAGCATATGATTCAGATTCTCAATCTTCTGCTTAAGTATCCTTGAAGATGGCTGCTGGAAGAAGGAATAATCCAGTTGTGCAATGGTAAGAAAATTACGGGCAGCTTTATATCCTTCAACCTGTTCATTGCCCGTAATTATATCCTCCATGTCAATCCGGTTTGGCAAAAGGCTGCCGAAATCTTCGAAAAGCTCAAATACAGGACAGTATTCAAAATATTTTTTCCCAAGGATTTCGCTGTTATATTGAGACTTGTATGATTTAATAATTTCATCAACCTTCGATTTTGCTTCTTCTTCCGGCGTTCCTTCCATGATGTATCCTGAAAGGGCAATCTGCCTTTCGAGTTCGGCTTTCTCGATATCCCTTTCACCTCTTGTTTTATGGTAATCGTCAAGTATGCTTCTCCATTCCTGATCGTCATCTGATTCAACAGGGTTCATAAGTAGAGTCATCTTCTGATGGCGCTCTTCCAGCTTCACGGATAATTCATTAAGGTGCCGGTCGTATGAGTTGAATTTATCATTGATCCTTGTCCATGTCTCTCCTGCTTTTTTTACCGGCTGCAGGATAGTCAGCTCCTTCGATATCTCTTCCCTCCTTTTCTCTATTTCATTCAGCCTGTTCTTAAGCCCCGGGAATTGCGCACTTTCAACATGGTTCCGATTTCCAGGCCTTTTCGTAAAAAGCCTTAATCCCCTGCTCCTGATCTCTTTCCCGCCAATTCTGAACCTTATCTCCGATTCTTCCGCGGCAAGGTCATTCAGCATGGTCTCAAGCCCGTTTATTAGGTTCATTTCCTGGCCAAGCTTCGCCAGCACATCCCTCAGGTACAGGCTCCATGCATCTTCAAGGGAATTAAGATACTGGCTTATTTCTCCGCTTACCATTATGACAGATGAAAGATCTGCAATCCAGACACGTGTAAGCTCAATATGAGTAAGCTCCGATAATAGCTCCTTCAGCTCAGTACCGGGATTATCCGTGAACTTCAGAAGCCACCCTTCTGGAATACTGAATCTGCAGCTGACCTCAGGCAGGGAAAGATCGCTTCTAAGAACATCTTCTGATATCGTACCGGTATAAAACACCTTCAGTCCCTCAAGTATGGATGTCTTCCCCGATTCGTTCTGACCTATAAGACATGTAATGTTATCAGGGGAAATAGACTGCCAGCCTGTGTCGACAATTGACCTGAAATTCCTGATCCTGAAAGCGTTTAGCTTCATAACAATTGAAATTAGAATTGAAAACCTAATATCAGAACGTCATCGATCTGCTTTGTGCTTCCCTTCCAGTCGATAAAGGTTTGCTGCAGAATCTCTTTCTGCCTTGTCATCGGCAGTCCTGATATGGAACTTATTACACCTTTTAAATGCTTATGCTTGAATTTTTTATCTGTCTGACCACCAAACTGGTCAGAAAATCCGTCAGAGAATAGGTAAAAAGCATCACCGGGAAGGCAGTCAATTTGCAGGTTTGTAAATGGGTGCTCTTTCAGTGGTGCCAGTCCAAGAGTCATTTTGTCTGGCTTGAATTCCGTGATTTCACCATTCCTGATCATTATCAGCGGCCTGTTGGCACCAGAAAACTGTACCTTTTTGCGGTCCGGGTCCGCAATTAAAAGACCTATATCAATACTATCCTTGGTCTCCGATTTATCACCAGTCTGATGAAGTGCTTTCATGATTTTTTCCCTCATCAGGTTAAGGACCCTGTTTGCCTTCAGGTCAGTTCTTGTCTGGAGTATATCGTTAAGAAAGCTGATCCCAAGTATGCTCAGCAGGGCTCCTGGGACACCGTGACCTGTGCAGTCACCGGCAGCAACGCAAATATATGAATGTCGTCGAAGCACATAATAAAAATCTCCGCTGACGATGTCCCTGGGGAGAAACAGTACAAAATAGTCTTTGAAGAATGAGCTAAGCAACTCAGGTTCAGGCATGAGGGCCTTCTGAATTATCCCTGCATATCTCAAACTTGCAAGATGATCATCCAGTTCCTGATATTCCGTCACCTGAAAGTACCCTGTAATTTCGTTATTAGAATTCATCCCCGTGACTTTCCCAATAAATGTTAAAGATACACTTATTTTTATTTCACCTTCCAGTCGCAAAAATCAATCAGGCGCTCCTTCTGATGAGCAGTAAAATATTCTCCACATGATGTGTCTGAGGAAACATATCTAGCGGCTGGACCTTTGCGACATCATATTTTGAGGAAAGCAACTGAATATCACGGGCCTGTGTTGACGGGTTGCAGCTTACATAAACTATCCTGGAGGGAGCTGCTGACAATATCGTTCCGATTACATCCGCATGCATCCCGGCTCTGGGAGGATCAGTGATGATAACATCCGGGTGCCCGTTTATTTCCATGAACTTTTCGGACAGGATCCTTTTTACATCCCCTGCAAAGAAAATGGTATTTCTCAGATTATTCATCGCAGAATTGGCTCCTGCATCCATAATGGCTTCCTCAATGTATTCAATTCCAATGACTTTACCAGCCGAGGCAGCCAAATAGTTCGCAATGGTGCCTGTTCCTGTATAGAGATCATAGACTGTTTCCTTACCAGTGAGAGAGGCAAAATCTCTTACAACGAGATAAAGCCTGACTGCCTGCCTGGTATTCGTCTGATAGAATGATTTTGGTCCGATCCTGAATTTCAGCCCGTCCATTTCCTCGGTCAGGTGGTCATCTCCCCAGTAGAGTACGGGAGCCTGGTCGGCAAGTGAGTCATTCTTTTTTCTGTTTATGATATAATAAAGGGATGTAATCTGAGGAAATTCCGAGATAAGAAAATCAAGCAAGCCTTCCCTCCTTTCTTTTTCATCAAGGAAGAAGATCACGATGACCATTATATTTCCGTCACCTGAATTTCTGATTATCAGATTCCTCAGGAAGCCGCTTTGCTGTCGCAGGTTGAAAAATGGCAGTGAATTCCTGTGTGCATACCTTCTTACTGCATCACGGATTGAACCGGAGGGTTCAGGCTGTAAATGACATTCCCTTATATCAAGCACCTTGTCAAACAAACCGGGAATATGAAAACCGAGAGCATCTTCCTTTTCAAAATCTTCATCAGAATTCACTTCTTCCCTTGTGAGCCATCTCTTGTCGGAAAAAGTGTATTCAAGCTTGTTCCTGTAATCATAGGCACATTCAGATCCGATAATGGGATTAATTTCCGGCAGATGAACCTTGCCTATCCTTGAAAGATTGTCAGCTACCTGCTCCTCCTTGTATTTCAGCTGAAGGTCGTACGGCAGATGCTGCCACCGGCATCCGCCACAAACTCCAAAATGACGGCAAACAGGACTTATCCTGTCTGCAGAATACTCTTTGAATCTTACAACCCTGCCCTCAAGGTAATTCTTCCTTTTCCTGGTTATTTGAATATCAACTATGTCGCCAGGGATCAGCATCGGAACAAAAATGACCTGGTTTTCGACCCTGGCAATTGCATTCCCTTCGGCTCCTATGTCAATTATTTTTATCTTTTCAAGCAGCGGCAAATCCTTTTTTCTTCCCACGGCACGTTCTGTTTATTTATCCTCCTGAGACCTTATATTCAACAGAAAAAGCAATCCATCCGTCACGCATGGCAAAACAGCCGAATCATGGTCAAGGCCAGGATATAGCACCATTTTACAAATTGACGACCCTGTGCCATCGGCAATCATACCTAGGTACATGTTTTCAGTTGTGGAAACATCGACCTGAGTATCGCTTTCGCCATGCCCGAGGAAAAGTGGCTTATAAGTGTGCCAGGGGGTTATACCGTTGTTCACCAGGGCCTGACGTACTGATGAATACGCTGATGAATCGGCAAATCCTTTCAGGAAACTTGATTTGAAAAGTGCCGGCACGGAAGTTGTCAGCGAGTCATTAATCTGGGACAGGCTCAACTTTCCCGTATATAAAGAACTCAACTTTGAAGCATATGGCTCATTAAGTATATCAGATACCGGGTTTGAAAATTGCTTATATGCTGAATAGGCATTGATTATATATCCAAGATAAGCCGGCATGGAGTAGCTCGAAGTATCCACAAGGTCCACAAAAAGATCGTATATATCATATGGACCTGCACCGCATGCACTTCCCGAAAGATTGAATTCATCAGGATAATCGAGCTCCATCGATTTATGGAGCGAAAGTGTCGCCCAGCCGCCCTGTGAATATCCCAGAAGATAATACTCGTTTTTCAGGGCAACACCCGGGATCTTTGTCCCTGCAGCCTCCCTGACAGCCCGGAACATATCCAGGATTGACTGAACAGTCGGTTCCGCGACAAGGTAAGGGTGAGGAATCTGTGACGAGCTTCCGAATCCCGGATAGTCCGGCAAGACAACAATAAAACCCATGGAAGCAATGGTTTCAACAAACTGATAATATGGATAATCCGGGTATTCGCTGGGCGCAAAGGCATTCTGTGTATTCGTCCCATTCTGAAAACTCAGCAAAGGATAATTCCCTGAAACGGAAGGAACGCAGACAAGCCCCGAAGCTTCGATCGCTTCACCTCCCACCGTGGTTTTATATACCATCTTATAAACTTTGACATCACATGATACATATGATTCCAGGCCGGTTATTCCGGAATAGGATTGAGCGGCTAATTCCATCAGGGATTTAACAGTAGACTGGCTGTAAGCAATTGAATTTTCGTCAGATACGAAATAACTGTAGACAGGCTCACTGTTCTTCCTGCATGAAGAAGCAACTGCCAGCATTACAGTAAATGCCAGCACTTCTTTATATCCCGGCCTTCCTTTCATAAAACCTGTCATTTATTTCTTTAATAACACCCAAATTTAAACAAAGGATTTATTGTCCGTTTTCAGCTCAAAGATAATTCATAAGAAGAAAATCTTTGCCATACAGGCTCACAGACTTTTTCTATATTTGCGTCAATTTTGCCATATATGGTTTCGGTTCAGGATCTTTCAGTTTCATTCGGGAGCTTTGACCTGCTCACAAATATTTCATTTCTTGTCAATGACCAGGACAGGATTGGGCTTGCAGGCAAGAACGGTTCCGGAAAATCAACCCTTCTCCGGATCATTGCCGGACTGCAGAGCCCCACATCAGGATTGGTAGATATGTCAAAGGAAGTCACAATCGGGTACCTTCCCCAGCAGATGACTGTGGACGACTCAACAACAATCATTAATGAAGTCATATCGGCATTTTCGGAAATAAGATGGCTTTCGGAAGAAATAGAACGATGCAGCTCAGAAATTGCCGGCCGCACTGATTATGATTCGTCTGAATACCTGAAACTATGCGATCATCTTACAGTGATAGAGGAACGGCACAGGATAATGGGAGGCGGAAATTATATGGCGGAAGCAGAAAAAACCCTTATCGGGCTTGGATTTGAGAGAAAGGATTTTGATAGACTCACAAAAGAACTTAGCGGCGGATGGAGAATGCGTGTCGAACTCGCAAAGATAATTCTTAAAAAGCCTTCACTTTTCCTCCTTGATGAACCTACAAATCACCTGGATATTGAATCCATCCAATGGCTCGAATCGTTCCTGTCAGGATACAAGGGTGCTATCGTTCTGGTATCTCACGACAAAGCCTTCCTGGACAATATCACCACAAGGACAATAGAAATATCCCTGGGGAAGATATATGATTATAAAGTGCCCTGGTCAAGATTTGTTGAACTGCGCAGGGAAAGAAGAGAACAACAGATAGCTGCGTGGCGCAATCAGCAAAAAATGATAGAGGATACGGAAAAATTCATCGAAAGGTTCAGGTATAAGCCGACAAAAGCCATTCAGGTCCAGTCAAAAATAAAACAGCTTGATAAGATTGAAAGGCTCGAAGTCGATGATGTGGATATAAGGGAAATGAATCTTAAATTCCTTCCTTCACCACGTTCCGGGACAGACGTGATCGAAGCTGAAAACCTTTCAAAAAGCTTTGGCGACCTTGTAGTTCTAAAACAGGTTGATTTCAAGATTCACCGTGGAGAAAAGGTGGCTTTTGTGGGACGCAACGGCGAAGGGAAGACCACGTTTTCAAGAATTATAGTCGGCGAGCTTGATTATGAAGGGTCGCTGAAAAAAGGGCACAATGTAAAAGTCGGATATTTTGCACAGAACCAGGATGAGCTTCTGGAAGGTGATAAAACCGTTTTCCAGACTATCGATGATGTTGCCAAAGGAGATATCCGTACAAGAATGAGGGATATACTTGGCGCCTTCCTTTTCAGCGGTGAGGAGATTGACAAGAAAGTAAAAGTTCTTTCAGGTGGAGAGCGGTCACGGCTTGCGCTCGTTAAATTGCTGCTGGAGCCTCATAACCTTCTGGTGCTTGACGAACCTACCAACCATCTAGATATGAGATCCAAGGATGTACTCAAACAGGCCCTTATAAGCTATGACGGTACGCTGATCCTGGTATCTCATGATCGTGACTTCCTTGACGGGATAACAGATAAAATATATGAATTCAGGTATAACCATATAAAAGAGCACATTGGCGGCATATACGATTTCCTCCGAAAGAAAAAAATCGACAGCTTGAGGGAAATAGAAAGAAAAGACTCTGAAAAGCATGCAGAAGCACCAGCACCAATCTCATCAAACAAGCAAAAATACCTTGAAAGAAAGGAGTTTGACAGGAACCTCAGAAAACTGCGAAAGAAGCTTGAGTATTCGGAAAGAGAGATAGAAAAAATTGAATCAGAGATCTCAGGGCTCGACAAAGCTTTGAGCATGACTGACCATTCGGTTTCAGAGACAAATGAGTTTTACAAAAGATACCAGGAGCTCAGGAAGCAACATAATGAAGAAATGGACAAATGGGCACAATATACCCATGATGTTGAAGTTTTCTTAAAGAATAATGGCTGAATATGGAACTAAAGAAGCTAGAAAAGGAATATTCAGTACATGTATATGATACAGGACCCGATGGCAGGGCCAGCCTCTGCGCCCTTTTCAATTACATGCAGGATATCGCTTCGGAGCATGCTGACATACTTGGTTTTGGAAGAAGCGATCTCCTGAAATCAAATCATTTCTGGATTCTTTCGAGGATGTATGCAGAAATATTTGAACTACCCTGTTGGGGAGATACTGTAAAGGTTCTGACATGGCCTAACGGAACTGAAAAACTGTTCGCAATGAGAAATTATGAAATATTGCTGCCCGATGGAAAAGTGAGCACAGCGGCATCATCATCATGGCTAATTGTTGACCGCACGACAAAAAAGATCAACAGGCCGGATAATTTTCTTGCCGGGTTCAGCGAGGCCGTACAGGCAGGAATTAGGAACCCCGGAAAGCTTCCTGAACCGGTCCTGAAAGGCGAGGTGGCAAGCGAATTCAAGGTGAGGATCAGCGATCTTGATATGAATCATCACACAAATAATGTCAGCTACCTGAGATGGATAAACGATTCTTATGATCCGGATTTCGTGACAAACCACTTTCCATGTTCAGCAGAAATAAACTATCTTTCCGAGTCAGTTTATAACGATAACATAGTTGTAAGATCATTAAAAGCGGAAGGAGATGACAGCATTTACAGCCATTCGGTCTTCAGGACTGACGACAACAAGGAGCTTTGCAGAATAAGGCTGGGATGGAGGAAACGAAGCTAACCATTACTGACCATGAACATGACTGAAAACGGAAAACATACTCTTAAGGCCTTGCTGCTTGCTATTCCGGTACTGGCATTTATTTCATGCAAAACAATTCAGACAACAGTTGACACTAAGGATCTTTCGTACATTTATAATCCCACCAGGAACCAGATAAATCCGCTTTATAATGTAACCAATCAGCTGGATGACAAAACTCTGCTTTCCGTCAAGTTCTTTGCAAGCGAACTGTTTTTCTCAGAAGCGAATCCGACTGGTGTCCCGACTGCCGAGATGTCGATTTCAGTAAAGCTTTTCAATGTGACACAGGGTAAGGTACTTGCCGATACTGCGGTCTACAACATCAACATACAGAAGCAGGAAGGAAGGAGCTTCTATATTTATGGAATCCCGCTGAAAGTAAGCAAGGGTATGGAATACAATGCGGAAGTCAAGATTCTTGACAGGCTCCGGGCCATAGTGGTTCAGGCATTTGTTCCGTTTAATACGCTTTCATCCGCCAATAAGTATAATTTCGTCGCACAGGACGGCTATCAGAAAAGCATGCTTTTTACACATGTAATCAGGGCCGGCGAATACGTTAACCTTATTTATCTCAAAAGCAAAATTGATTCCATGTTTATCTCATTCTACAAGCCATTCAGGGGGATATCGGATCCGCCGTCAATGCTTCTCCCGCAGAAAACTCTCGATTATGGACCCGACACTATTGTGCGTGTGCCATATTCGGATACCGTTTCATTGATGTTTCCCAGGGAAGGAGTATTTAAATGCACTATAGGAAGGGATACGGTGGACGGATTTACCTTCATGAATTTCGGAACCACATTCCCTGAAATGAAGACTCCGGAAGCAATGATCGAACCCCTTGCCTACCTGGCTAATCCGGACGAGTTAAATGATTTAAGGTCAGCTCCAAAACCCAAGCTGGCTCTTGATGAGTTCTGGATAAATTGCGGCAAGAATGTCGATAAGGCACGTGAGCTTATCAGGATTTACTACACCAGAGTTCAGTATGCAAATCACTATTTTACCTCATTTGAGGAAGGATGGCGTACGGAAAGAGGAATGGTTTACATAGTCTACGGCCCGCCTGATAAAGTCTATAAGACTTCGGATGGTGAGAACTGGGGCTATAAAAAACCAGTATTAAAGTCATCCTGGGGCCCAAGGTATAAAGTCAAAGAAGAATATCTGTATTTTAATTTCAAGAAGAAAGACAATATTTTCACCGATAATGATTATTTCCTTAGCCGGAGCCAGACGCTTGTCACCTTGTGGGAGCAGGCAATTGCCAGCTGGAGAAAGGGAATTGTCTTCAGGTTTGATAACCCGGTTCAGCTATAATATCCATGCAGAAAGAATCGGATTGCATATTTGGTCTGAGGCCTGTCATTGAGGCGATAAAGGCAGGAAAACAGATCGATCGTCTTCTGATAAGGCAGGGACTTCAGGGACCGCTGTACCATGAGCTTATGGCTGAGGTGAAAAATCACGCCGTTGCTTGCCAGATCGTACCCGTTGAAAGAATTGAGCTGGTCACACGAAAAAACCATCAGGGAGTCCTTGCATGGCTGTCATTAATTGAATATCAGCATATCAACAATCTCCTGCCTATGATCTTCGAATCGGGGGAGGATCCGCTTATAATTGCCCTTGACGGTGTTTCGGATGTAAGGAATTTCGGAGCAATTGTCCGGACAGCAGGGTGCCTTGGAGCGCATGCAGTACTAATACCTGAAAAGGGTTCAGCCAGGATAACGGCAGATGCAGTAAAAGCCTCGGCTGGTGCTCTTCATACATTGCCTGTATGCCGTGAGAAGAGCTTTGTAAAGGCAATCGAATACCTGAAAGAATCAGGATTAAAAGTGATAAGCGCAAATGAAAAATCAGGGACGGAGGCATCAGTGGCATCGCTAGCCGGCCCGGTGGTATTGATCCTCGGATCTGAAGAAAAAGGCATAAGCAGGGAATTGCTTTCCCTGACTGACCATGAAGTAAAGATAAAAATGTCGGGGACAATCAGTTCACTGAATGTCTCAGTTGCTGCAGGAATCCTTTTATATGAAATTATAAGGCAAAGGTCAGCCTGATCAGGATATGATTCCGCTTATCCTGTCGTCGAGCATCTTTTGATCTGACGTGAAAGAAGCCAGTCCTGCGAGAGTGAGAAGCGTATCCGGTGCAATTTTCTCCTCACCTATCTCTTTCTGCCATCTTGAATAAACAGGTATTTTACCATCTGCTGCAATATATGTCCTTTCCTCCCTTGTAAGTGATGGAAACATATCCGCGCAACCTTCTTCCTGTGCAATATGGATTAGCTCGGCACCGGTAGCTGGCACTTTTGATGCGAGGCGTTCCGCCAGGTTCAGTACCTTATCGCTGACACTCCAGAATTTATCAAGGTGAGCATCTGAAGCCGATTTAAACATTCCAATGTTGTAATTTTCATGCATGCGTGAATTAAATTTGCCTGAAAGCAGCTTGTGTCCTTCGGCAGCGACCTTAGGCGGCATAGTCATGACATCGGTGCCTGCAAGAAGCTCCATCTGGTTGAAATTTCTCAGGCTTGCTGCAATAAGCTTCGTCTGCCACGGATTCTTTGATGACATGGCAGTGACCCAGTTCTGGGACGCAATAACGGCCATTTCTCCGGCTCCTGACCCGTCACCAAGCTTATTATCAATAATGAATGCCCCTATCCTTCCAAGAAAGACATTCAGGTAATCAGGTCTTGCAACCCGCGTCACAATTACATTCTGCCTTGCGCTGAACTCCAGTGTGAAATTTACCCTTATCCCGGCATCCCTGAGCTTTCTCGCCCCCAGTAATCCTTCCGGAGTGTAAGGAACCTTTATGATAAACTGTTCAGGACATATCTCATGGTATCGCTTACCGTAATATTCTATTGCTTTTATGTCGTGAGCGGTATCCGTATGCAGCTCGATGCTTACCATGCCTCCGAATTTTGAAGCCAGCCGTAAGCCATGCCTTGCATTTACAATAAAAGCGATCTCTTTCACTTTTTCCTCAAAAGGCAGTTCTCTCACCACGCTTTTTGCTTCAGCAATGAAAACATCATAATGACCTTTTTGTATCTCATTATTCAGCAAAGTATTATTTGTCGTCAGGGCGTTCATTTCCGCCGACCAGTTAACTTCAGCTTCTTCTATATCGCCGGTATCAAGCCAAAGCTCAGTTCCCGTTTCATGAAGGGCTTCCCAGAAAGGGTCTTTCCGTGCAACGACGTGCTTCTCGCTAAGATTTTTCCAGAGGAAGTCACTGATTCTTGTATTTAGATCTGCCATAATTTTAAATATTTGCCATTGAACAACATAATATTATTTTAAATCTGAAAGTGAAAGTACATCATGTCCTGAAGGCTGCTGGAACAACTTAAGCCCGAAATCATTAATAACTGCAAATAGATGCTCAAAAATCTCAGACTGCACATTTTCATAAGTCACAAAATCATTCCTGCTTGTAAATGCATATATCTGGATCGGCAATCCGTCGCCTTCAATGGGCCTATGCCTGACTATGACTGTTTGATTCTTATCAATCAACGGATGATTCCAGAGATATAATTCGGCATACATTCTGAAAACACCAAGATTTGTCAGGTTACCTGAGCTGAAGTACAGGTTGACCTTTTCTCCCTTTATTTCAATTCCTCCATCAGGTGCTGAAATGTCGAAGTATTCCTTAAACCCCTTCATGCCTTTAATCTTGTCGAACAAAGCCTGGTCGGCAAACGTTACGCTTTTCACATCGACCAGGAAATCCCTTTTTATCTGCCTCACGCCCGATTGCTGCATTCCAGCCCAGTTCTGAAAAGCTTCACTGACCAGGGAATAGGTAGGTACTGTAATGATTGTTTTATCAAAATTTTTGACTTTGACAGTGGTCAGGGTTATATCTGCAACCTCTCCGTCCACATTTTTCCCCGGTATTGAAATCCAGTCACCAATTTTAACCATCTTGTTGGATGAAAGCTGCAGGCTGGCAACCAGCCCAAGGATCGGATCCTTGAATACCAGAATAATTACCGATGCAAGGACACCCAGTCCAGTAAGGATATTGGCTACCGATTGATGAAATATTACTGAGTATATTAAGAGAGAAAAGAATATTACCACGATTATCTTGATAACCTGGACATATCCCTTGATGGGCCGGTGTGTTGAAATGGGAAGAGTGAGGTATATCCTGTGCCAGGCCTCGATAAAAGAATTTACCACTATAGCCCCTATTATCAACATATATACATAAGCAAGGCGCCTGATAACGATCAGCCATTCAGGATAATCTTTAAAAGCCCAGCCTGCAAGGGACCAGATTACAATTGCAGGTACAAGGTGCGACAGACGCGTGAAAACTTTCTGCCTGACGAAGATATCATCCCTCACGGATGCAGTTCTGCGTGCGATCCTCCTGACAAATGATCCGATCAGCGCTTTTGCAATAAGATTTGAAAGCCAGCTTAGGAAAATGACAACAAGCATGAGACTGGCCACACTCATCAGTGATGAGAGCTTGAAGCTGAGTCCGGCATTAAGGAATATTTCCCTAAGCCAGATTGAAGGATCGTGGAAATATTGCATTTTTATGACGCAAATATTTAGTCGCAAAATTATATATTTTCTTAATCCGTGTCGCAGATTCTTTTTAGCTTTACACATTTCACCATAAACCATGCTATGTATGAGAACATTAACGTTTATTCTTTTTTTAAGTATCTCTGTTTCCCTTGCAGGACAGAGTACTTTTGACAGATATTTCATTCCCAAAGTCCTGAGGGTCGATTTTATGCTTGCGGGGAATAATCATGAAACAAGGGTTTTTCCTGTGAGCATGAAGGAAGAGCCTTTCTATGCAGGATCGAAGACGAATCTGACCGATACCTTCAATTACGGGAATTTCAGGTATGAGCTTTTCGATGCCACAGACAACACTCTCACTTACTCGAGAGGCTTCTCAACCCTTTTCCAGGAATGGCAGACCACTGAAGAAGCCAAAACAACTGACAGGTGCTTTTATGAAGTGGCGACAATGCCTTATCCAAAAAACAAGTCGAAGTTTGTGCTGAGCATGCGCAAGAGGGACGGCTCTTTTGAAAAGTTGTACGAAACCATAATCGATCCTAACGACTATTTCATCAGAAAGGAAGAGCCTGTAAAAGCAGCTGTCACGAAGATCAATGATGCCGGTGATCCTTCCACCAGCCTCGATTTCGTCTTTATTTCCGAAGGTTATACAGCAGACGAAATGGCAAAATTCAGGAGTGATGCAAGGAAGATGGCCGATATTCTTTTTGCAGAACCCCCGTACAGTGAATATAAAAACAGGATAAACATATGGGCTATCGAAGCTGTCTCACAGCAATCAGGGACCGATATTCCAGGGCAGGGAATATATGTGAATACAGCGATGAACTTCAGCTTTTATACCTTCAACGTGGACAGGTATCTTACGTCGCAGGATATTAAATCAATTAACGATTATGCCGCAAACGCCCCGCATGATAATATCATCGTGCTCATTAACAGTTCAAAATACGGAGGCGGCGGAGTATATAACTATTATACAGGGACAACGGTGGATAATGCATTATCACCCAAGGTTTTTATCCATGAGCTGGGACATGGATTTGCAGGACTTGCTGATGAGTATTATACCTCAGAGGTGGCTTATGAAGATTTCTATCCGCTTAATGTGGAACCGTGGGAACCCAACATTACAACTTTGGTAAACTTTGATTCAAAGTGGAAGAAAATGGTTTCAAAAGATACTCCGGTTCCAACGCCATCTGAGGATAAGTATAAGGATGTTACTGGAGTATTTGAGGGGGGCGGTTATTCAGCAAAGGGTGTTTACAGGCCGGAAATGGACTGCAGAATGAAAAGCAATTCGCCAAAGGGATATTGTTCCGTCTGCAGGGAGGCTGTCAAGAGAATGATTGAATTTTACCTCAAATAAGCTGAAGAGTCTCTTCAGATCGGGGAAAAATCATATGCTTCCTTTCGACTTTGTACGGCTTGTTTTATACCTGATAACAGTAAATTGCCATAAACCTGACCCAATAGGGAACTGCTCACTTTTAAGACTGCCTTCAGTTTTTATTTCATTATCTGGACTTCCGGTCAATAATGTAGAATAATACAAGGCTGAGGCCGCCAAAAAGAAATATCATTGAGACATAGTCAGCCCCTCTTTGCATTATATTTAAAGTATCGAGTATCGAACCTGCAATAATACCTATACCAATACCTATAAGAAACATCCCGGTCTTTAATGTGAATTTTCCCCAGTTGAGATGCCTTACATTTTCTTTTCCTGTATCAAAAAGGCTTGCATCAGCTCCTTTCTCGATAAGAGATAAACGCTCCCTGCTGCGGGTTGTAAAGAAAACATACATTATGCCAAAAAATGTGGCGAAGAATGCGATAAATGCTATTAATACTCCCATGACCTTTAAATTAATTAATATTAGTTTTGTCATTTAGACACGGTAAATCCAGCAAAGGTTACAACTACGGACAAAAAACTACAGATACCTGCTGAAATTTAATTCATCAGAATTGTAACCTGATTATATTATTGAGCGTCAAAAAGCAGTGCATGGATTATAAAGGCGACATATTTTATATTGACCAGGTGCTTAATGGCAATATGGCTGCCTTTGGTTGCATTCTGGAGAGATACAAAAACAGAGCTTATAACCTGGCATTCAGGATATGCGGAAACCGCGAAGAAGCAGAAGAAGCGGCCCAGGATGCATTTCTCAAGGTATTTAAATCCCTCAGGGGTTTCAGGATGAAAAGCAGCTTTTCAACATGGCTTTACAGGATAGTTTATAATACTGCTATTTCATATTCAAGAAACAGGAAGAATGAAATCCTGTCACTAAGCGATTTCCCTGCGGAATTTAAAGACTTTGAAATAGAAAATGCAGGTGAGCCGGAGTCAGACAAGGAATACAGGAATGCATTGATTAACTTTGCCATGAAGGCGATAAGCGAAGAAGAAAGAGGTATAATAACCATGTTCTATTATGAGGATATGAGTATTGAAAACATTTCTGAAGCCACAGGCTTGAGCAAATCAAATATCAAGGTTAAACTATTCAGGGCAAGGCAAAGAATGCTGGAAATCATTGAGAATGCTGAAAAGAAAACTTTAATAAATCATGAACAAGTCAGATAATACCTCACGTGACAGGCTCAGAGAGTATATTGATCCGGAAAATATTGAAAAAGCTCCTGACGAATTTACTCATGCGGTTATGTCACGGGTCCGTCGCGAAGCCGAAGCGGATAAGGCAGCCATAAAACGCAGCTCAGGGATTCTTGTTCCTTTCCTTGCTGCCGGAATTACAATTGCACTCGTCATGGCAGCAGTGCTTTTCAGGAACAGCATCTCCACCCCTGCCGCAATAATGAACTTCTTAATGAATATTCAATCCAATCTGCCCGAACCTGACCTTGGCAGACTTTTCAGCATCAGCCTGCCGGTATGGATAATTTATCTTTTTATTGGGATGCCGCTGCTTGTTATTTTCGACAGAGCTCTTTTCGGTATGTTTCACAGGGAAATAAAGTAAATACCCTTGATGTCTGAACAGCCTGCCTTAAAAGAGATTGCCGTATTTTATAAGATTAAAACGGGGTCGCTAAGGTTTTTCAAAAAGCTCCCTGGCTTTATCAACGGGAATATCTTTCGTTCCCAGACGCGCAACAACTTTTGCATCACTGTAGCCGTTTTTGACGAGCAGACCGGCATATTCTTCAGCGCTGTCAAATGTAATGAATTGCCCTAAAAGGTAAACCAGTGTGCCGTCTTTAAGGATCTCGGTATCCAATCCCCTGCCACCTGCCAGCTTTCTCATGCCCTCGAGTATATCATTTTTGACAGGATTTGCTGACCTCATCACTTCAACCCTGAACGATAGCGTCGGAGGCAATGTATCGGCTGGAGCCAGGTCTGAGCTTTTGACAACCTGTGGAAATGGCTTTTTACCCCATTCCTTTTCAAGAAGAGCAGCTCTTTCAGACGAGACTGCCTTTCCGTCAAACAGCGCTATTACAAATGCATCACTGAATCCTTTCTTCCTTACTATCAGCAGAGCTTTGCCCGCATCGGAAAGCCTCCTGAACATCCCGGCACGGTAACTTGTATTGTCAGTTCCGTCCACCTTGAAACCATATATTGGCGTTATTCCTCTGAAATATGATTGACTGACCTGGTTACGGAAGACTGCAATCTGCACCATATATACAAGCCCGGACGGGAGAGCCTGATCAATCAATATTCTGCCGGCAGCTGATGGTTTCTCAGTCCCGGCTTCAAAAACCTCATATATGCCTGGGGCCTTTTCAGGAGCTTCCGTCCTGAGGCTTTTAGCGACTGGTTTACTGACGGTATCATGGACTTCCTGCATATCATTATTTTTAACCGGAGCCGCCTGTAACATAGTATTCTTCGCGACCTTCAGAGAGTCTTGATTTATGCCTGCTTCAATTCCCGGTCGTGTGCCAGCCTTGCTGAATATCTTATGCATGTTAACTGATGAATCATTTGCGACAGAGGCTTTTTGAGAAGCAGAAGCAACCTGCGCAAAAGGCTTTACATTCATACATGCCTGAGCTTCAGCATAACCCTTATCTGCAATGCCCTGAAGAGAATCTGCCAGCTTTTCTGTCTTCTTTATCCTTGATTTTAATTCCGCCTTTGTCTTTAAGTCAGAAGCGTAAGAATTGTTTTTCAGATTATCGACAATACAGTAAAGGGAATCAGCTTTGACCTGAAAACCCAGGGCATTCGTAAGCATCCCGTCGTAGTTTTCGGAAAGAGTATCCACTTTATGTCCTTCTTTCGTTCCTGACAGAGGCAGAGCTTCTTTTATTTTGGGTTTTGAAGCTTCGGATGAATTCTCAATTACAGGTTGCGATGTAACGGGCCCGGAAAGTGATAATTGCCCTTTACCATCATTGCATTGCCGTATATACTCAGAAACATTAAGATCCCTGGCGGCTTTCTTTCCTGCCTGTTCAGTGAAACTATTGTATAGATTCACAGCTTCATCATATTTTCCTGACAGCTGCATTGCCCTTGCCTGCCAGTATATTGCGTCGGCAGGTACTATGCGGGCCACAGTAGCTCCCGCCCTTGCTTCCTCCAGGAGTTTTTCCGCCTCTTCAGGATTTCTGCTGAGCCTGACAAGGCATACGCCTGAATAATACTTATATAAAGGATCTTTTGGATATGATTGTAAAAGTTCGCTGAATCCCGAGTAAGCTCTTTCATAGTCACCTTCCCTGAAAGCTTCTGCGGATGATTGTCGTGATGCATTCATCCCGGTATCCTGCGGGAAAAGAGAGTTACAATGCAGAATGGGAAAAATAAACATCATGAAAGACAATATCCTCCTTAATTTATAACCTCCGGAATCAAACCTTATACTCATAATTATTTATTATTCAACTTATTAGCTTTTATTATCTTTATATAATTGAATTTAAAATGTTAATAACAATTATATAAATTGCACCGGAAAACGATTCAAAATTCATAAATTTACCTATAATAACAAAATTAAAACCAATGGAACGACTTCACGAAGGAATGAAGGCTCCTGCCTTTGAAGGTACTGATCAGAATGGTAATACGGTGAAAATGAGTGACTTTTCAGGAAATAAAATTGCTCTTTATTTTTACCCGAAAGACAATACCCCGGGGTGCACCGCGGAGGCCTGTAATCTCCGCGACAATTATTCCGGTCTGATTAAAAGGGGCTTTGCAATAGTCGGCGTTAGCATGGATAACGAGAAATCTCATAAAAACTTTTCGGGCAAGTATTCCCTGCCGTTTCCCATTATCGCTGATACTTCAAAAAAAATAATCAGTGATTACGGAGTCTGGAAAGAAAAAAGCCTTTACGGGAAAACTTTTCTCGGGATTGCCAGGACAACCTTTATTATTGACGAAAAGGGAAATATTGAAAAGATTATTTCAAAAGTCGATACTAAAAACCATTCTGAACAGATAATAAATTCATTAAATCTTTAAATATCAATAATATGAGCAAAGAAAGAAAAGAGATCAACAAGGATAAGCTTAAAGCACTGGAGGTCACTCTTGGGAAAATTGAAAAGGATTTTGGAAAAGGCACAATCATGAAACTTGGAGATCATGCGATCGAGAACATACAGGTGATCTCCACCGGATCGCTTGGCCTTGATGCAGCGCTTGGCATTGGCGGACTTCCCCGTGGACGCGTAATAGAAATATATGGCCCTGAAGCATCAGGCAAGACAACGCTGGCAATACATGCAATTGCAGAAGCCCAGAAGAACGGAGGCATTGCCGCCATCATCGATGCTGAACATACATTCGACAGAAACTATGCCGAGAAGCTCGGGGTCGATGTCGAAAACCTGCTTATTTCACAACCCGATAACGGGGAACAGGCGCTTGAGATCACTGATAACCTTATAAGATCAGGGGCTCTCGACATTGTGGTAATTGACTCGGTTGCAGCACTCACACCGAAAGCTGAAATAGAGGGTGAAATGGGTGACTCTAAAATGGGATTACAGGCAAGGCTTATGTCTCAGGCCTTGAGGAAGCTGACTGCGAATATCAGTAAAACAAATACATCATGCGTCTTCATAAATCAGCTCAGGGAAAAAATAGGGATCATGTTCGGAAACCCTGAGACGACAACAGGAGGGAACGCCCTCAAGTTCTATGCTTCAGTCAGGCTCGATATCCGCCGCACTAACCAGATAAAGGATGGTGAGGAAATTATCGGCAACAGAACAAGGGTGAAAATAGTAAAGAACAAGCTCGCTCCTCCATTTAAAAAGGCTGATTTTGACATTCTCTATGGAGAAGGCATTTCCCAGCTCGGTGAAATAGTGGATCTTGGGACCGATTTCAACATTATTAAAAAAAGCGGCTCATGGTTCAGCTATGGCGATACAAAAATAGGTCAGGGACGGGATGCGGTGAAACAGGTCCTTAGAGACAATCCTGAACTGTACGATGAACTTAAAGCTAAAGTCCAGGAAGCTCTTAAAAATCAATAGCTCTTTAACTTTCAACATATGAAAAAATATTTTGTTGCGATCATTATTCCGGTTCTGCTATCCACAGCCTCGTGTAAACAGAATAAGTCTGCCGGACAGGAACAGGGACCTCAGTTCAACAACCAGCTCACGGCAGAAGAAAGAACCGGTGGGATCATGACGCCTGAGATAATGTGGAAATTCGGAAGACTTGGCTCATTTGCATTGTCGCCAGATGGCAAAACAGTCCTTTATACCGTTACTGAAACAGATCTTAAAACTGAAGCCAGAAGGACCAATATCTTCAGGGTACCTTCATCAGGAGGGGATGCAGTCCGACTTACAACCGATGGAGGCGCTTCTCCCCAGTGGTTCAATAATGGGAAATCTATAGCATACGTCGACAAGGACGGGAACCTTGAGTTGATGGACCCGGAGGGCAAAGCCAGACAGGTAGTTACAGGCATTAAGGATTTCGATGCATTCAATGTGGCACCGGCAGGCGGCCATATATATTTCACAAAAAGGATCAAGCTTGATCAGACAGCAAATGAAAAATACAATCTTCCAAAAGCCAAAGTCAGGATCATCAACGACCTGATGTACAGACACTGGAACTATTGGAGCGATTATTCCTACAGCCATATAATCGTGGCTTCATTTGACGGAAAGTCTGTCACCGGTGAAAAGGATATCATGAGCGGTCAGAAATTCGAGTCACCCATGGCCCCATATTTTGATGAAGGTGAAATATCCTGGAGCCCGGACGGTAAATTAATCGCTTATACATCAAAAAGGCTGAGAGGAAAGGAAGATGCAAGAAGCACCAACTCTGACATCTTTCTTTATGATATATCTTCAGGAAAGGAAATAAATATTACTGAAGGGAATATGGGATATGACAGGTATCCTGTCTTTTCTCCCGATGGTTCAAAGATCGCCTACCAGAGCATGGAGCGTAACGGGTATGAAGCCGATCTTGACCGCCTGTTCGTATATGACATCAAAACGGGTAAACGAAACTGGATAACCAAAGGATGGACCTTTGATGTAGAAAACATAAACTGGGCTGATGATCAGTCAGTATATTTCACATGTGCCTATCTAGGAACCCAGCAGATTTTTAGGGTCAGCCTCTCAGGCAAACCCGTGGAAGAAGTGACACGGGGAGTTCATGATATGGGTCCTCTTTCCCTTAAATCCGGAGTGCTCATTGCCGGACTGACATCAATGTCGATGGCTGAAGAAGTTTCGCGGGTCGATTTGAATACCGGTGAAGTCAAGCAGCTGAGCTTTATCAACAAAGCAATATATGAATCGGTCAGGATGGGCAAAAGCGAGGAAAAATACATAAAGACAAAGGATAACAAGGACCTCCAGATGTGGATAGTATATCCTCCTGATTTCAATCCTGCAAAGAAATATCCGGCCCTGCTCTTCTGCGAAGGAGGCCCCCAGAGCCCGCTGACACAGTTCTGGTCTTATCGCTGGAACTTCCAAATGATGGCAGCAAAAGGGTATATTGTCTTTGCTCCAAACAGGCGGGGTGTTACTGGTTTCGGACAGGAATGGAAGGAAGAGATTTCAGGCGATTACGGAGGGAAAAATATGCAGGATTATCTTGATGCTACAGATGCCATGGCCCGGGAGCCTTATGTTGATGCTCAAAGGATGGGAGCAGTCGGAGCCAGCTATGGCGGGTATTCTGTATTTTATCTTGCAGGAATCCATGAAAAAAGATTCAAGGTCTTTGTCGCACATTGCGGTGTATTTGATTTTATAAGCGAATATGGCTCAACCGAGGAGCTCTGGTTCAACGACAAGGATTACGGAGGGCCTTACTGGGAGGACCATAAGAGCTATCAGTACTCTCCGCATCTCCTGGTGAATAAATGGGATACTCCGATACTGATAATTACAGGGGCGAACGATTTCAGGATCCCGTATACTCAAAGTATGGAAGCATTCACGGCCGCACAGCTGCACAACGTGCCAAGCCGGCTTCTGTTCTTCGAAGATGAATGTCACTGGGTTACCCATCCTCAGGATGCAGTTGTCTGGCAAAAAGAATTTTTTGAATGGCTGGACACTTATCTGAAATAGGAAGCACCACAAATTTGCGCCACTGATAAGGTTTAATGATCCGGATACCCCGTCAGCAATAATAACAGGGCCATGAGGAGTATTCGTCAGGTGTATTGTCTCTATATATCAGCACGAAATGATCATTTCTCATAAAGCAGTTTCATCACCGTCCCTGCTTTTTGCTCAACCGGAAGTAATCCGTCAATCCAATTGATCTTAACACCCTTTTTCTCCATTCCCCTGAACCATGTCATCTGGCGCTTGGCAAACTGATGAATGGCTGTTTCAAGGCTCCTGACCATCTCATCATATTGAATCTTGCCGGTAAGATATAATGTAATGTACTTATACTCAAGTCCGTAATAAATCAATGTTTCCTGCCCGACTCCGCTGTCAAGCAGGTTTTTGACTTCATCAATCATCCCTGCATCGAGACGCATCTTAAGTCTCTGTGAAATTCGGTATCGTCTTAAATCCCTTTCAACTTTTACTCCAATCACCAGGGGATTCAAAACCGGGAATGTCGTGGCATTTTCAGGGTTTTTACTGATATAATACTCAATTTCTATTGCCCTGACAAGACGCTTCTTATTGTCAATATCGGTTATGTTATGAGGCTCCCTGAACGATCTGAATAACGTAATGAGCTCTTCCATGCTTTTGTTCTCAAGCAGGGTTCTCAGCTCCATGTCGGGAGGCACTTTAGGCATCCTGTACCCTGAAATAATACTGTCGATATACATACCGGATCCGCCGCAGACTACAGGAAAAACATTCCTTTTTTTCAGATCATAATATACTTTTTTGAAGTCCCTCTGGTATTCAAAAACATTGTACTTATACCCGGGATCGGCAATATCTGTCAGATGAATAGCTACCTGCCGGCCATTTGATATATATTCATCATAGTCCTTCCCTGTTCCGATATTCATGCCGCGGTACACCTGCCGAGAGTCTGCACTTATAATCTCCCCGCCAACACGGGAAGCCACTGCAACTGCAAGCGAGGTCTTGCCGGAAGCTGTCGGTCCGGTAATGACAAGCAAGTCATAATTGATTTTTTCATTTACCGGCATTGGCGGAACATTTGACAGCAGAAAATTAATTACCATAAAAATATGTAATTTTGCCGTTCCTGAAAACTATTAATTATGGATTATAAATTTCTGATCAACAGATTCCTTTCAATCCTTTTCAAGCCGGGAAAGGCATGGGGTGCCATCCAGTCAGAAAACAGGCCTCTCAAAGACTCAAGGAACAGCTTTTTACTTCCATTGATTCTTATTGTAACGCTTGCGGCATTTGCAGGGTCCCTGCTCCTGACAAGGGCCCGCCTTTCTTTTATTTATTCAATCTTTACAGGAATTAAGTATTTCGTCCTGCTCCTTGTTGTAACATTTGCTTCGGCATTTATTCATAAAGAGATGACTTATGCAATGGATCTCGGGAGGGATTTTAGTGCCTCTTTTAAGCTGATTGTTTATTCCCTTGTTCCTCTTTTTGTCTGCCTGACAATAAGCTGCTTTTTCGAATCGCTTATTTTCATCAACATACTTTCCTTTTATGGACTGTACATATACTGGAAAGGATCAAAAGCAATGCTGAATCCCCAACAACACAAGAGGATGCCGTTGCTTATAGCGACAGTTGTCATTATTTCGGAGATATATGTCCTGGCCAGCGTGATTCTTAGCCATCTTGCTGATAGGGTTTATTTCGCGATATTTGCCCGTTAATAAGTATGAAAGGAAGCCGGGATGATATTGTAATCAGGAATAAAAAGGCTTCTCACGATTATGAGTTCCTTGAAAAATATATTGCAGGGATAAAGCTTCTGGGCACTGAAATAAAATCAATAAGACTGGGTAAGGCGGCCCTGGCTGATTCATATTGCCTTTTCAGGAACGGGGAGCTCTTTTTAAAGGGAATGCATATTTCCGAATACTGGTGGGGAAACCTTAATAACCATGATCCCTTGCGTGAAAGGAAGCTTCTGCTTAAAAAACGTGAGCTGAAAAAGATCGAAAGAAAAGTAAAGGAGACTGGCTATACAATAATAGTCATTAAAGTTTTTATGAATGACCGAGGCCTGGCAAAAGCTGAGATTGCAGTATCAAGAGGAAAGAAGGAATATGACAAGCGCGAATCCCTTAAACGCCGGGATGCCGAAAGAGAACTCGACAGGGTAAGAAAGAAATAAGCGAAAAATCAGAAGTTCGGGCTAAGCAGATACCTAGAATAGAATTTTACAATCAGCCCGACAGCCTCGTCCGAAGTATCGACCACTGAAAATATTTCCAGGTCCTGTGGCGAAATATTGTGCTCTTCTTCAAGCATCTCATCCTTAATCCAGTTCAGCAAGCCTGTCCAATATTTCTTACCGACAAGAATGATCGGGAATTTTCCTGTTTTTTTTGTCTGAATGAGCGTGATAGCCTCAAAAAGCTCATCAAAAGTTCCAAAGCCTCCGGGCAGGACTATGAATCCCTGGGCATATTTCATGAACATTACTTTTCTGACGAAGAAGTGGTCGAAAGTAATTAGTTTATCGGCATCAATATAAGGATTTGGTTTTTGTTCAAAAGGAAGATCAATATTAATCCCGACCGATTTTCCTTTTCCCAGACTGGCACCTTTATTGGCAGCCTCCATTATCCCTGGTCCGCCACCGGTAATTATGCCATAGCCTTTCTGTACCAGCTTATATGCGATATCCTCTGCTATTCGATAGTATTTGTCGTTGTGATGGGTCCTTGCTGAACCGAATATTGAAACACAGGGGCCTATCCTTGACAGCTTTTCAAAACCTTCAACAAGCTCAGAGATTATTTTAAAGACTCTCCATGAATCGGTTGTATGTATTTCGTTCCAGGTTTTTTCCGTAAAAGCATCTTCAATAAGATCTACCGGTTTGTCTTTTTTACCCATTACACAAATATTTAGGATTTCAAATATAGCAATTTCTATACCTTCAGCTCATTTTTAAGAAATAATCCTGTATAGCTGTCACTGCAATCTGCCAGTTTCTCGGGAGCCCCTGAAAATATTATATAGCCGCCCTCATCGCCCCCTTCCCTGCCAAGATCCACAATATAATCTGCCATCTTGATCACATCCATGTTGTGCTCTATCACTATGACAGTATTGCCTCTCTCGACAAGCTTGTTCAGAACATCAAGAAGAACCCTGACATCTTCAAAATGCAGGCCGGTGGTAGGCTCATCAAGAATATATACTGTTTTTCCCGTATCACGCCTGGCCAGTTCTGTCGCAAGCTTTACCCGCTGCGCCTCTCCTCCGGAAAGGGTGGTCGACTGTTGTCCCAGTTTTATGTAGCCAAGGCCGACATCTTTCAGGGTTTTGATCTTATGGTAAATTGAAGGGACATTCTCGAAGAACCCGACAGCCATGTTGACCGTCATATCAAGGACATCGCTAATTGACTGTCCCTTGTACTTAACTTCAAGTGTCTCCCTGTTATAGCGTTTTCCGTTGCATTCATTGCAATGAACGTAAACGTCGGGAAGAAAATTCATTTCAATTGTCTTTACACCGGCTCCCTCACAGCTTTCACACCTTCCACCCCTTACATTGAATGAGAACCTTCCGGCGGTGAATCCTCTTATTTTTGCTTCGGTCGTTTGCTCGAAAAGCTTGCGTATATCAGTGAAAACGCCGGTATATGTTGCCGGATTTGATCTTGGCGTCTTACCAATGGGTGATTGATCAACCTCAATTACCTTATCAACATTCTCAAGCCCAATAATTTCCCTGTATGGCAGAACTGCCTTACCTGAATTATGAAACTTTCTGGCAAGGGCTGGATGAAGTGTCTGGTTGATAAGGGTCGATTTGCCGCTTCCCGAAACCCCTGTTATACAAATAAATGTACCCAGAGGAATGGTCAGGTTTACATTTTTAAGATTGTGCCCTGAAGCCCCGTTCAGCATCAGGAATTTTTCGTTCCCTTTCCTGCGTACCTTCGGTATTTCAAATTTTCTGCTGTTATTCAGATAGCAGGAAGTAAGTGTTCCTAAACGCTTTATTTCATCAGGACTGCCCTCAGCGACAACCAGTCCGCCGTGAATTCCGGCACCCGGTCCCATGTCGACAATATGGTCTGCTGAAAGTATCATTTCCCTGTCGTGTTCCACCACTATCACGGAATTTCCTGAATCCCTGAGCTGTTTGAGGGCTCCGATGAGCCTTCTGTTGTCTCTCTGATGAAGCCCGATGCTGGGTTCATCGAGAATATAAAGAACATTGACCAGCCTGGATCCTATCTGAGTGGCAAGCCTTATCCTTTGGCTTTCTCCGCCTGAAAGTGTTCTTGCACCTCTGTTAAGCGAGAGATAATCAAGTCCGACCTCGATAAGAAAGCCGAGTCTTGACCGTATCTCTTTAAGTATTTCTGAAGCAATCTGCCTTTGCTTACCTGTCATCTTATTCTCGACATCAGCCAGGAACCCAGAGAGATCCCTGATATCCATAGCTGATAATTCGCCGATATTCCTATCTCCGATCCTGAAGCACAGTGATTCTTTCTTCAGCCGAGTTCCGTTGCACTCCGGGCATATGTCGTACTGAACATACTGATCCCTTATCCTTGATCCGTTCTTTTTGCCGTTGATCGCTTCCAGGTTACCCACATAATTTACAACACCCTCAAAGGTCAAAAGGTAATTTGAAGTCATGCCAAGAGGAGTATTTGATAATTTCAGTACTTCATCTGAACCATAGAGAACCTTGTTCAGGGCCTCATCCGGAATATCCCTGATCGGTGTATCAATTGTAAATCCGTTTTTTTCCGCAATGGCTTCTATTTGCCAGAATATCCATGCGTTCCTGTATTTGCCCAGCGGTTCGATACCACCCTTCCTTATGCTAAGGTCCCTGTCAGGGATCAGTTTCCTCTCATCAATGCTCGATATCTCACCAAGACCGTTACAATGGGGACATGCGCCCTGTGGCGAATTGAATGAAAATGTAAAGGGTGCCGGTTCATTATATGAAATTCCCGATGCAGGATCCATAAGATGACGGCTGAGGAATCTTTGTTCACCGGTTTCGGCATCGAGAGCCATCATTACCCCTTCTCCCTGATCAAGCGAAATCTGAATCGAATCCCTGAGCCTTTTATCAGTAACATCGCCAACCTTGAACTTATCCACTGCCAGTTCAATAAAATGCGTCTTGTACCTGTCGAGCTTCATCCCCGGGATTATCTCCTTTATTTCGCCATTAATCCTTGCATGCAGGAATCCTTTGCGCCTGAACTGTTCAAATAATTCCTTATAGTGACCCTTTCTTCCCTTTACGACAGGTGCGAGAAAATAAACTTTTCTGCCGGCAAAGCGTTCCTTAACGAGCCCGATTATCTGTTCGTCAGTGTACTTTACCATTTTTTCACCTGAGGCATAAGAATACGCGTCAGAAGCTCTGGCATACAGCAGCCTCAGAAAATCATATATTTCAGTAATCGTTCCGACAGTTGACCTCGGATTCTTGTTCGTGCTTTTCTGCTCGATGGAAATTACAGGACTCAAACCTGTTATTTTGTCG
Organism: uncultured Bacteroidales bacterium; assembly: GCA_963717685.1. GTDB lineage: Bacteria > Bacteroidota > Bacteroidia > Bacteroidales > VadinHA17 > LD21. The sequence goes on from OY970346.1 coordinate 122,982, forward strand.
ACATCGGGGCGTTCCATCCCTCCCAGGAATTGCCTGGCGTAAGCAGAAAGAGTCTCCATGTAGCGGCGCTGGCCTTCTGCATAAATGGTGTCAAAAGCCAGGGAGGACTTTCCGCTTCCGCTCAGACCCGTAATTACCACCAGTCTGTTGCGTGGTATGACCACATCAATATTCTGAAGATTGTGGACCCGTGCTCCAAGTACGGAAATCTCTTCACTCATCGCCTGTTTCCGGTTAAATTGATCAGTCAACGTCTTCTGATCTGTCTTTGCTGCGCATTCCATCTTCGGGTATCCTTATTAGGTACTCTTCCCCTGGCTTCGCTGAAAGGAATGGCTTTCTCAGCCAGGGATTCATCAGCTTAAGCAACTTATAATTCGTCCCAAAATGCTCAGCAAATGCTGAAAAATTTGTAACTGCAGTATCGACCTTTACCTCAAAGTATTTTAATTCAGGATATAAATCGTCTTTGCCTATTTTAAATCCATAACTCCCGGGGCTGGTTATTATAAGCTTATATGCAACAGCCCTGAAAATATATCTTGCTGTCTCATCAGCCAGCAGAAGATCATAGTAATTATTCTGATGCTGGATTTCAATTTGTTCATCAAGCGCTGCCCTTCCTCCGTTATAGGAAGCGGCCGCCAGGGTCCAGTTGCCATATTTTTCGTATGACTTCCTGAAATACACACAGGCAAACCGGGTCGATTTTTCAATATCATATCGTTCATCAACCTCATTATCGATCTCCATCCCTTCCTCCTTTCCTGTCTCCGGCATTATCTGCCAGAATCCTGTGGCTCCGGCTGGTGAAACCATATTGGAGAATTCACTTTCCGCTGCTGCCAGGTATTTGAAATCATCAGGGATCCCGTTCATTTTCAGTATTCTTTCAATAATCGGCAGATACCGTGCTGCCCTTTTGATTATCAGGATTGTCGATGAATGCCTGTATGCACTGATCAGTATCTCCCGTTCAAGGCTTTCATGTGTGTCAATATTATTGAGTGGCATTTCTTCACCTGCAAAAGTCACATTACGCGGAAGCCTGAAAGGCTTATTCACAATGATCGTATCCTGGAATGATTTAAGGTCAGAAGCGCAGCCCGATCCTCTGAATCCCTGTGCAATAGAAAGAACAATGATTATTGTCACCAGCAATACAAATGCAGTAATCACTGTCTTCCTGTCCGGTTTTAACATGGTAACTGGGGTGAATAAAACAAGATGCAAAGGTAATATTTTTAGACCTGAAAAAAATCTTCAGGGAAGGCAAATAAAAGCGAAAATGATTGAATAGTGTTTCAGAACCTGTATGAAAGGCCTGAGAATACCCCGAATGAATATGGACGGATGTCTGATCCGCCTACTCCGGAGAATGGATTCAGATAATACCTGAATGTCGGTTCAAGGTTAAGGGAAAAGTTTTTACTGATGCTGTATTCCATACCCATGCCCACTGAACTGGTGAAAGCAACCGGCTTGACTCCATCGGTACTGCCTACCACTAATCTTTCACCATTCAGGCCGGTTGCAGATACCGTATTATTCATGAGAAAATCGGATGACAGGCCACCTATTATATTTAATCCCAGCTTTCTGTCAACAACTTTGTATCTGACCGCGACAGGGAATTCAAGGTATCCGAAATTCTGCATCAGGGAATTGTTAAGATATTGAAGATCGGCTTTGTCCGGATCAAATATATCAGCTGTAAATCTTGTACTTATCCTTGTTGTGGAAAGGTTATCCATGAGAAAGATATCGGGATTACTCGTATAAACAGGTCCATTTGTAGTAAGAACTTCAAAATTGGGAGCTCCTTTTGAGAGGTCATATTTCTGAAAGCCCGTGAAGGAACTTATTCCTGACAGTTCATTGCCTATTGTTGAATAATACAGACCTGACTGGACGCTGAATCGCTTGTTGATTTTGTAGGATAACGCCAATCCTCCGGAGTAAGATATGACAGGCTGTTCATCAGATATCAGCTGGCTCGCAATGGCACTATGGCCGGTATTAATATCTGAATAATAGGTAGGAGATATCAGTGCGGCTATAGACCACCTGTAATTCTTATTCTTTTCATGCGCTTCAGGGGAAGAAGCCAGGGGATATACCAAAGGATTAATTCTGGTCGCCGATTCACCGGTCGTTTTTATAAAATCGGCTTTCCTGTTTGTTAAAGTGCCTCTTATCCTCTGCTCTTTTTCAACTGAAAGGCCAATGATATCCTGCGGCATTTTATTGTCAGCATTTTCAGCCACGCGATCATCGGCAGATATCATAATGTTCTCTGCTTTTATTAAAGGGATAGCTTTATCATTGACTTGTTTTGCAGTTAAAAGAGCGACTTTTTGCCGTGGTGCGTTATTAACCGGTGAGGCAAAAAACTGGTTTTCCGGTGCCGGGTTCATTATCAGGGAAGAGCTGCCCATATCGACTGGCAGTTTCATGCTCCACCTGTATGTCAGAAATCCCAAAGAAAATAATACCGCTATCATTGCAGCGGCCCTGAAGATCAGGACAGGCCTCTGTCCCTTTCTCACTGCCGGACGAATATTCTCCCATACCTCAGGGGGAGGGAGAACTTCATAATCCTTGAGTCCGTTCCTGAATAACAGGTCAATATTTGCACGATTTTCACCCATTGACCATATTTTTCCTTAATCCCGTATATGAACCAACACGACGCTGTAAAATAACCCTGGCCCTTGAAAGGTTTGATTTCGAAGTGCCTTCTGAAATGCTCATCATATCGCTGATCTCCTTATGGGAATAGCCTTCGATGGCAAACAGGTTGAAAACAATCCTGTACTTTGGAGGAAGTTCCCTGATGATCTCCAGCAGGTCCGATGCTCCGAGCCCGGCATAATCTTCATTTTCAGGATCAGCGTTCGGCTCCGGTATCTGGTCGATATCATCAACCATGTAAAGACTATGCCTGGTTCTGAACTTTTCAAGGGCAGTATTAACCATTATACGCCTCATCCACCCTTCGAAAGAGCCTTCAAACTTGTAATTGACCAGATTTTCAAAGATCTTAACAAAACCATCCTGCAGAATATCCCTGGCCTCTTCGTCATTGCCCGAATATTGCAGGCATACAGCATATAGCTTTGTCGCATGCCTCCTGTACAGAAGCTCCTGATCTCTCCTGTTTCCTTTAAGACAGCCGCTTATTAGATTTTTAGTATCCGTCAAGGTTTACCTTTTACAGAACATAAAAATATAAAAAACTATCTTAAAATCCACATTTTTTTTAAAGAGTGATGCCAATTATCCTGAAAAGGTTGCGTTGGAAAGGTCAAAGACATTAGAAAAAAGGAATCCCGGCGCCTGGAAAGGCCGCCGGGATATGATTAATCACTAATTTCACAATTCAATTGCCCTGAGAAGCAGTCCTGAGCTCGAATGGCTTGTCATTCTGAAAATCATCGTAAAGAGGCTGCAGCGGAGTGCAGTCATCATTTTTATTGACAGCCACGGTCATGGCAAATATCTTTATCTTATCATTCTTCGGAAGAATGACGCTTCTGGCTCCCTTTGGCAAATCTATCTCATATTTGTAAAGATAGCAATACTGATAGGCATCATTAGCACCCGGTGAATGCCGGTGTGAGGAAAACCATGCAATCGGATCCCTTTTTGAGTAGGCTTTATTAACCGATATGACCGTAAGGTTATCCGGCGTGAGCACCCTGTTATAATGCTGTCCTACAAAACCTGTCCAGCATTGAAATCCAATAGTTGTGGCTTTTGATCCTGTTTTTATGGTTCCCCTTGTATCTTCCGTACCTGCGGCAAGTATATATAACTTATTGTAGTTCCCATCCGGAAGAGCTATCTTCTGCCCATCGGCATAAACCACGTTTTTCTGGCCGTCAGAGCTGTTTCCAATTCTGAAGACGATATCCTCGCTCACGACTTTGTCTCCTATCATTTCGGCAGGGATTGTAAGTCCGTTTACCAGGCTGCCGTCGCTTCTGTTAGCATCTGAGCTTATGCCGTCCTGATTGTAAGGAAGATCAATAGCAGCTTGTACCGGCTTCGAAAGAGAGACGGAACAATCCGCAAATTTTATGGCAAAACTTCTTATAAGGAACCTTGTCATGTCAAAATTAAGAGTCCCGCCGGTAAAATCAGCATTCCCGATTTTCTGCTCCTGGCCGTTAACTTCATAAGCGTCCGTGATCTTTCCCGGGAAGGCCAGCTGAACATTTTTAGCATCCTTGCCGTAAAGCTCATTGACCCTGACAATAAAATAATCGCTCTCTTCTGCTTTTTTGAAAGCCATTACATTTACCTGGCTGGTGTTGATTTTCAGGAAAGAAAACTCCTTTCCAAGAGTGCCTGAATGCTTCGAAGCCTCAAAAGCTAAGGGAGGGTTGTTAATGAAGCAGCCATACCATGGTGTTCTGGCATAAACCCAATCGCAGGAATGCGGGTAAATTGCATATACAATGTTATGGATCCCCCAGTCCTGTGTTCCCTGGTAGGCAAAATCAGTAACTGCTTTCGGCGTGTACATCAATGTCAGCCTCAATGTGCTGTTATCAGGCTTATCGGAACCATACTTGCAGTCTTCAAGTACTGAAACTCCATAGCTGTTTGATTTATCAGTAAGATCTATCCATTGTCTTCCCGGAACTTCAAATTTCAATTCATTGTTTGTTGTTCTTCTGACTGCGGCAGTGTTAAGGCTGTAGGTTGCAAATTCATTCGAGACGGAAGCAGGGAAGGCCGCTTTGAGGCAAACTTCCTTTGACTGCCAGTCAATCTGGTTTTTGACAACCACCATTTTACCGGGGTCTCCGGCTGAAAGGCTTATTACCTGGCTTATCCCGGAGTTCATTCCTTTTCTGGTGACAAGGATCGCAACCCTGACAGGGCCATTCTCCACTACCGTGACCTTTACGTCTTTATTCATATATCCTATGGGAGGGTTCTTTCTGTCTTTCCAGTCCATGTTCCATGAAGGCCAGTAAGATGGCCTTTCCTGCTGAAAATCAAGCGTGGCCGGCTTTGAAAGAACTTCCCTTGAAGCTGTCTTGTCATAAATGCTCGCAATATCGCCATTATCGTCTATCCTGACCCTGAAAAAGCTGTTTTCCATGGTATTTCCATTGACTGACAGCTGTGAAGGAGCGGATTTTTCATTTGTTTCCCTGACATCAAAGACTGCGATCCCTGCAGGAGGAAGCTCGGCCAGGAATATGAATTTTAGCTTATTGCCCGATGAAGACAATATCTGTGAAAGCAGCTCCTTGCCATCCTTGTCATAAATTTTAATACCGGCGGGCACCTTTTCATAAGTGAGCTCGGCAGACACGACATCCTCCCTCTGTATTTCCACGGGATTATATACGATCACTGCCCTTCCCTGAACATCAGTGTTCATCTGCCCCGAAATTACATTTACAGAATTCTTCATGACTTCTGAAAATCCGTTCATGGCGATGAATTCATCATTCCATGCATATTCAAATGCTTTTGGTATGGCAGTACCGGGCAGGATATCATGGAACTGGCTGCCGAGGACCAGTCTCCACGATTTATTCAGCTTCTCAAACGGATATGCTGCTCCTCCAAGCCAGCTTGCTGTCGATGCTGCAAGCTCTGCGCTCCTTGACAGTGCTTCATTCTTCCTGTTGGCTCTCTTGATATAAGATTCTGAAGTCATTGAACCGGCGCTGTGCTCAATGAGAAGCAGGTCACCGGAATAGGTCGGAAGCTTCGATTTTATCTCAGGTGTTATATCCCTGAACATCTGATCTGATGAAGTAAGAACCACCTTGAATTTGCTGTCATTGTTATGAAGGCTGCCGATGACATTCCTGACATCCTCTTCTCTTGGTGAGCCTCCCACATCACCTGTTCCATAGTACCTGTAATCAAAGGACAGACCGTACCTGTTCATATCATTCTGCAGCCTGGCGGTCCAGGTGCTGTCACGGTCAAGACGGGGAATCACACCTCCCGAATAATCTGTTGAGTTCAGCGCTGCAATTATTCCCTTACCGTCAGGGCCTTCCCAGTAACCGACGTTGAATGGAATTCCGTTAGAGGATCGCCAGGTAAGCTTCTGTGTCGAAAATCCTATTAGTCCGGCATGCGCCCATACCGAGGGCAATGTAGCGACAAAGCCGAAGCAATCCGGCAGCATATAGTCGACGGGCACTTTGTTGAACTCATGCTTGAAGAAAAGGTTTCCGTAAAGCACCTGTCGGAGGACGGATTCGGATGATGAAATATTTACTTCGTCCTCATCCATTGATGATCCTGAAACATACCACCTCCCCCTGGCAATGTAATCACAGACTTTTTTATATGAATCGGGGTAATATTCCTTCATCATCATATATCTCCTTGCCCCTGTGAAATTGAACACGTATTCAGGATATTTTTCAAAAAGCTTGAAATTATCGGCCATCGTGTTCCAGATATATTCATTGATGGTGGTCGGATAATCCCAGTTCCATTCGGTATCAAGATGTGCATATCCGATGGTATAGAGAACCTTGTCCCTTGATATGTCGTACTTTTGCCTTAAATCCAGCGGCTGTCCCGCCAGAGAGGCACACAAAAAGATAATTGCGGAAATAAAAAATAGTTTTTTCATGTTTTATGACCAGTTTATTAATTTAATTTAAATGTGGATGACTTCTCCATAGGCAGCTGCTGCTGCCTCCATAATTGCTTCAGACATTGTGGGATGCGGATGCACTGACTTCATTAATTCATGTCCCGTCGTTTCAAGCTTTCTTGCCACAACTATCTCGGAGATCATTTCCGTAACATTTGCTCCGATCATGTGAGCTCCCAGGATCTCACCATACCTGGCATCAAATATCAGCTTTACAAAGCCATCCCTTGAACCTGACGCATTCGCTTTTCCTGATGCCGTGAAAGGAAATTTTCCTACTTTTATTTCCCGGCCTTCATCAAGCGCCATCTTTTCGGTAAGACCTACTGAAGCTATTTCCGGATTTGTATATGTGCATGCCGGGATATTCCTGTAATCGATAGGCTGCGTTTCCAGTCCTGCAATTTTTTCCACGCATATTATTCCCTCAGCAGAAGCCACATGTGCCAGGGCAGGTCCGGGGATTATATCCCCAATGGCATGAACCCCCTGAACTGATGTCCTGTAGTATTCATCAACTGCCACTTTCCCTTTTTCCGTCCTTACTCCGGCTTTTTCGAGTCCGATATCTTCAATATTTGGAGCGATACCGACAGCCGAAAATACAATATCAGCTTTGACTTCCTCCATGCCCTTGGGAGTCTTTACATTGACTTTGCATATCCCGCCAGAGCTTTCGACAGATTCGACAACCGAACTGGTCATTATGTTCATATTGAGCTTTTTGAATGAGCGTTCCAGCTGTTTCGAAACTTCCTCATCTTCATTCGGTACTACCCGTGGAAGGAATTCAACAAGCGTTACCGCCGTTCCTATTGTCTGATAAAAATCTGCAAATTCAGAGCCGATGGCTCCCGATCCGACTATCACCATGGATTTGGGCTGTTCGGTCAGTGTCATAGCTTCCCTGTACCCAATTATTTTATGCCCATCCTGCCTGAGATCCGGCAGTTCCTTTGACCTTGCACCGGTAGCAAGAATTAAATTCTTTGCTGAATATATTTTCCTGCGTCCATCGGCTTCCTCAACTTCCACACTGGTTCCTCCTGCCAGTCTTCCGAATCCTTTTATGACAGTAATGTCGTTCTTTTTAAAGAGAAACTGGATCCCTTTGCTCATTTGTTCAGCCACAGCACGGCTTCTTGCAACCATTGATCCAAAGTTGGGTTTTATTATGCCATCTACAGAAATCCCATAATCGGCGGCGTGGTTCAGATATTCAAAAACCTGCGCGCTTTTGAGAAGGGATTTTGTAGGAATGCAACCCCAGTTGAGGCAAATGCCTCCTATCTCAGCTTTCTCGACCACAGCTACTTTCATTTTAAGCTGTGATGCTCTTATAGCTGCCACGTACCCTCCTGGTCCGCTTCCAACTACTATCAGGTCGTAATCCATAACATTAACTTTAAAATTCTTACTTACTAACTAATTCATAATCATCAGACGTTTACCTGTAAAACACTTTTTTCCCTCACATGTCTAAAGATGCCGTTTATTGCTTTTGACAAAACCCAGAGCAAGACGAGAGTAAAAATTATTGTTGCACCCACTGGGATTCCTGCATAATAAGAAATGGCATAGCCGGCTGCAGTTCCCATGAACCCTGAAATCACTGACCAAAGGATGATCCCCGGATAAGTTCTTGTAAAGATCATGGCAATATTCGGCGGTATCGTCAGCAGCGAAAGCACAAGAACTACTCCTGCCATCCTGATATTCAAAACTATGGTAAGTGCGATGAGCGCCGTGGTAATATATTTGAACAGGTTCACATAAGGCGAATATGTCCTTGCAAAAGTCTCATCGAATGAAATATAAATTATTGTTCTGTAAAATACGGTGAAATATAATATCAGCACTACTGACATTATACCTAAAGCTGTTATATCGGCATTTGTCACTGTCAGAATGCTTCCGAAAAGGTAGCCCATGAGGTCGGGGGAATAGCCGGGAGTAAGGTAGATAAAAATTATCCCTGTTGCCATGCCGCAGGCCCACAGGATACCAATAGCCGAATCCTCACGTATATTTTGCCTGACTGAAAGGTACTCAACTCCCAATGCTGATAAAATGCCAAATACGGCAGCGCCCAGCAACGGATTAATGCCCATAAAATAACCGATCCCTATTCCCCCGAACGAAGCATGTGTAATTCCTCCGCTCAGAAATACCATTCTTCTTGATACTATATATGTTCCGGCCAATCCTGCAGTTATGCTTGCAAAGATTGCTCCAAGCAATCCCTTTATCACGAATTCATATTGAAAAATACTTCCTCCCATCAGTTGTGGTCATGATATTTCAGTACCGTATGAGGCACATCTCCGTGAGTTATAAGCTGGATAGGGCATCCGTAAGCCATAAGCTGTTCGTTTGTTATCTCGGACGACGGATGATAATGGAGCTCCCTGTTAACGCATGCATATGATTTCACATGTGATGAAATCATCCCTATATCGTGAGAAACCATTAGGATCGCCATCTTCTTATTAAGATCCCTGAGCTTCTCATAAAAATCATTCTCAAAAGTTGAATCGACAAAGTTACCCGGCTCATCCAGCAACAGAAGCCTGGGTTCCCCTATTATTGCCCGACCCAGAAAGACCCTTTGCAGCTGCCCTCCCGAGAGCTCACTCAGCATAGCCTTTTCAAGCCCCGAAAGCCCAAGTACATTTATAACTTCACCTGCTCTTTTCTTATCTGAGGAAGACATACGTGCAGTGATTTTCTTTTTAATCATCATTCCCGACAGGATTACATCGGTGATTGTTACGGGGTAACTGTTGTCACCGGTTGATATCTGGGGCAGATAGCCTATTCTATTTTCACTGATAAGGTCTCTGTCGAACCGGATGCTTCCGCTGAAAGGCTTAACTAATCCCAGAATTGCTTTCAGAAGCGTGGTTTTCCCTCCGCCATTGGGGCCGACGACTCCTATGAAATCGGATTCGCTGACTGTTAAATCGATATCGTGAAGGACAATATTTCCATCATAGCCGGCAGTCAGGGATCGTATTTCAAGAAGCATTCCCATGTTTGGTTTCAATTTCAGGGTTCTTTAAAACTCCTGTATAAGTCATCTATTATATCGTTGACCGCCTTCAGCCAGTCTTCTGACAGAGGGTCTATGACACAAATCCTGCCACCTGTCTCACGCGCTATTTCCCTTGCATTCTTGCTGTCAAACTCTTTTTGTACGAACAAGGTACTCATTTTCTCAATCCTGCCGGTGTCAATGAGCTCCATCAGTCTTTTTGGGGGCGGCTCCTTTCCTTCCGCCTCGACTGGCACTTCCCTCAGATTATAATCTCTTGCAAAGTACGCCAGGTCGGGATGATATATCATGAAGGACCGGCCCCTGAAATCCGAAAAGAGCAACCTGGCTCTTGCATCCGTCTCCTTTATCTTTCCTGCTAGTATGGAGTAATTTTTCTTATATTTTTTTGCCTGCGGTGGATTTAGACCACATAACAGGTCTTTTATTTCTGATGCAATTATCAGCGCCGATACGGGAGAAACCCAGAAATGAGGATCGCCTTTTGCGGAATCTACTTTTTTATGCCCGGCTGACGGGTTTATCAGATCTATTTTATCTCCAAGCGAAAGCTTCATCATTGAACCGTTCATGCTGTAAAACCTGTCGAGCCAGGTAATTTCAAATCCAAGTGATCCGTCACTGATATAAGCCACTGATTTCCTCAGATTATTTACCTGTGCCGGATAAGGTTCATAAACATGTGGATTTGAACCTGCCGGAACCATGACATTAACGCTGAAATCATTCCCCCCGATTTCCTCCACAAAGTATTTGAATGGCGCTATGCTGACTGTGATTATTCCAGCTGATGGTCCGCCGGCATTCCTGTTGCATGATAACCCGCCGCATAATGCAAGGAATATTAATAATCTTTTCATCAGACTATTTGATTTTGGAAAGCTACAAATTTAACATATAACAGGACAAAAGGGTCACGCGTTGCAAATAATATGCTATTTTTGAGCCTGAACATTCAAAGCTGCCCGATGAAGAATAAAGGAGAGATACTTGCTTCGATTCTGAAGAATTTCGAAGGGTGCTATTTCTTCCTTCATAATACAAGGGAATTCAGCATTGTCGAGAAAATAATGAATGAGGGATTCATTTTTGAAAGCCAGCTTCCCCACTCAACAGATCGTGTCAATCCAAATGAGCCAATAGAGATTACATACTTTCTTTTTCAAAGAAAAGATTATGGCTCATATACAATGATTATTGCCATACCGAAGGAAATATACGAGAATTATACTGATGTATCAAATGAATATGATACAGGTCTGGAAGAAGTGATTACGACAACCGATCCATATTTTGGCGATAATGACGAACTGATGTTCACAATCTCGCAAAAACATGTTCTGGGCTATTTCAACATAAGAACGGCAGAATTTTTCAATAACGTAAACTGGGATCCTTCATATAACAACTGCGATTACAAGTCTCCCTCCAGGAGGCTGGTCAAACCCGGCAAACAGGAATAAAAGGCCGGCTTTTGATTTGTCCGGCCCTTTCTGAACACCTGATGTAATAAAGAGAATTAAAACCTGCTAATAGGTCTGAAGAGATATCTTAAAATATCCTGAGGCTTTGGAGGAGTTTATTTCAAAATTCCAGGCTCCTACCTTATCCTTGTTTTCGTCGTTTGAAATATTGAATGACTTTCTCCAGTTAAGATTTCCCGATTCATCTATCACGATATCGGAATAAACTTTGCCGCCGGGCATCGTTATTTTAATATGTATATCGCCCGATTTGCAATCGCCGTTGACTGCTATTACCACTGTGTTTGCATTAGGCTCGACATCGATCGTATAATCCCTGGAAAAGGATGTTCCCTTGACTGATTTGGAGAAATCCCATGTGGTTCTTTCGGCTTCATTGTTAAAGTGCCCGTAATTATCAAAACCGGGTTCCATATCAAAAGTTATGTATGGAAATGGTCTGTTCTTGGCGAAATCCTTGTAACCCTTTAACATTTTGAAGATTTTATCAGAATCCTGTATCTTAAGACTGTTATTTTTCAACGCATCCTCATATGACCTTCTGGCTTCTTCCATGGCCTGATGCATATCCTCCATAGCTTTCTTCTGTGCAGCTATTGATTCCTGTATGGTCGAATCTTTCTGATTTTCCTCTCTGTAACTATCCTGGGCAAAGATCCTCTGTTGAGAGAATATTGCTGCGAGGAAAATGATTGCAAATATTAAACTGTACTTTTTCATGACTTCATGGTTTTTGTTAGATGATCCAAAGTTAGTGCCGCAATTGACCGCATTTTGTTAATGAACAGTTAATGCCAGGTTAATGTCAGTCCCATCTGGTAGGACTTATGCCTAAAAATGAATACTTTTGATATGCAAACTGAAGATCATGCAAAAAAAGAATACGATCCTGCTATTGGGCATTCTGGCCATTCTTATTCTGATAGCAGGCCAGTACATAATCATAAAAGGGATCTGGAAACAGAAAGATGAGATGCTGTATTTCAGGTACAGGACAATATCCCAGGAAGTCATTTCCAACCTTCATAACCAGAGAATAAATCCTTATGACACAGTCAGCTTTATACTTTCCATGTACACTGAAAGCCTGGTGAAGGAGCTGCCGGGAATCAGGGATGAACAGAAAATCAAGGCCAAAAATGCTGAGATACTTGAGTATTTTTCAAGAGTATTGAATCAGGAGCAGGATCTGTCTCCGATTCTTTCTTCTTTTTTTGAGAAAATGGGATTTGAGAAAGACTTTAAATCCAGAATCGTCATAACGAATCTTTATATTATAGGAGCAGATACCTTTAAAGTTTATCAAAGCAATTTTTTCAGAAATGCCGGACCGCCGGTCGTTAATCCTTTAAATGCACAGCCGCCAAGATCCAGATCAAACATACTTGTGTACCGGACACAGCTTGTCGGAGATTATTATTATCTCACATTTGATTTTTTCATTGATTTCTCCAGGAGAAGCCGGATGGTACTTAAGGAGATTTCTGCATCCCTGGGAATGAGTATCTTCAGCATTCTTGCAGTAGTGATTCTTTTTATTATTACCTACAGGAACCTCATCGAAGAAAAAAGGATCTCCAATCTGAAAACCGACTTCATTAATAATATGACTCATGAGTTGAAGACGCCATTGGCGACTATTACAGTCGCTGAAAAGACACTTGAAATAGAAAGAATAAGACAGGATGAGGCAAAGGTGCTCGAAACAGCAAAGCTCATCGGGAAACAGAGCGTGCATCTCAATCAGCTGATTAACATGATTCTCGAGATCAGCATGTGGGAAAGAACCGAGTTCCAGCTCGATAGAAAAAAAATTGACATCGGCGAAGTAATGAATGATATTGTTGAGAGCTTCAAAAACGGATATGGGAATAGTGCATACCTGACCCAAAAGTACAATTTGAATGGAGTCAGGGCTGATATTGATCTGGTTTATTTTACTACAATGATCAATAATCTTCTTTCAAATGCCGTAAAATATTCAGAAGAAAAACCGGAAATTGAAGTCGAAGGATTCATTGATGACAATAATATATGCATAAAAGTCGCTGATAAAGGTATCGGCATAAGCAAATCGGACCAAAAGCACGTCTTTGATAAATTTTACAGGGCATCATCGGGTAACATTCATAAATACAAAGGACTTGGACTGGGACTCTATTATGTCAAACAAATTGCTATCGCTCACGGCGGAAATGTTGTAGTCGAAAGTAAACCAGGGAAAGGCAGTACCTTTACAGTAAAAATACCTTGTTAAATCATTAAAGGAGATTATGAAAGTATTAATAGCTGAAGACGATAGGGATTTCGGGAATATATTGTCACAATATGTGACCATCAGCGGCTTTGATGTTACTCTTGCCCATGACGGCAGGGAGGCATGGGAGACGTTTTGCAGTGACAAGCCTGATATCTGTGTGCTTGATGTAATGATGCCCGAGATGGACGGGTTCACTCTTGGCGAAAAGATAAAAGAGGCGCAGCCTGATATCCCTCTTATTTACCTGACGGCCAAAAGTCTGAAAGAAGATATCGTTAGGGGCCTTAAGATCGGAGCTGATGATTATATCACAAAACCATTCGATCCGGATGTTCTTATTCTCAGGATTAACAATATACTGAAGCGCACTTATTCTTCTGCAAACGATGAATACCGGATTTCATCAACCATTCTTAAAGTCAACTCCTTTGAACTGCAATGCGGAAAATCAACGGATAAGCTCACATTAAAGGAAGCCCAGCTTCTCAGGTACTTCATAATAAATAAAAATAAGGTGCTCACGAGAGAAGACATCCTTACGGAGATATGGGGTGAGGATGATTATTTCCTTGGCCGCAGCATGGATGTGTTCATAAGCAGGCTCAGAAAATATATTTCAGAGGATAAAAACCTTGATATCCGCACTGTCAGGGGTACAGGATTCATCCTCGAAGAGCTTAAAAAGGAAAATCAGGAAAATGCTTCGGTTTAAGAATAATACTCCTTTATTTGCTCACTTTACCAAGTATCTCATTTACCTTTTTGACCAGATCATCCCCTCTCAGATTCCTGCCAATGATAGTTCCTGTTTCATCAAGCAGGAAATTGGCCGGGATGGAGTTGATTGCATATAATTTAGCAGCAGCATTGTTCCAGTACTGAAGATCGGAAACATGCGTCCATGCAAGCTTGTCATCACTAATTGCCTTGATCCAGTCTTCCTTGTTCATATCGAGTGAAACCCCCAATACATCGAAGCCTTTCTTATGAAATTCCTTGAATATTTTAACAACATTCGGGTTTTCCATCCTGCATGGATGGCACCATGATGCCCAGAAATCTACCAGCAGCAGTTTCGGGCCTATCCTGGATGAAAGAGAGACCGGGTTGCCATTGACATCATTCAACGTAAAATCCGGTGCCTTTTTCCCGACCTCAACGGTTTTCATTGCCTTCACCCTTTCCTTCAGGGTCTGAATGATATCTGTTTTTGCCACATTTGTATCCAGTGAATTGATCTGTGCCTCAATTTCTTCCGGCTCCATCTGGTAACTCAGCTGCTGGATAAGCGTAGGACTGAAATAGGACGATGGGTGGTTCTTTATGAATATCTTTTTTATCTGACTCATTTTGACTTGCAGGAGATCGCCTTCTTTTTCGATACTGTTTGCAGCGGCCGTGTCTCCTGACTGAACAGCAGTCTGATACTGCGTGTATTTTTCATTATAACTCTGGCTTACAGGCTTAATGGCCTGGTCAAAGGATTGAAATTCATCCTGAGTTTTTGAACCCGTGACCTTTGCTGCCTGCAATGAGTCAATTTTGCCGGTTATCGTAATTTTGCTGTTCTCCAGGAATAGCTGCTCCTGCTGATTCTTTCCCGTAACCCTTAGCAATGTCATCATAGGATACTTTACTGAACCTGTCATTTTAAAGGTACCATTTTTAGATATGGCTGAATCAATCACTACGAATTTTCTACCGTCCAACCCATAAAGCTTAAAGGTCATGTTGTCCGATCCCTTAATATCCGCTTTGATATGAAATTGGGTCTTTGAATTGCATCCGGCAATCAGGAATGACATGAGAAGCAAATAAGCGATTTTTTTCATAATAGAGAATTTTTAAATATGTCCTGAACCAATATAAGCCGCCAAATATACAAAATTGCTTTAAATAGTCACCTTTTCATGAATTTATCAATTAATGTCATAGCCGCCTTATAGGAAGTCACCCTGCCTTCATATAACTGTTTTTCAATTGAAGGGATGAGATTTTTTACTGGTCTTGTGCTGTAAAATGAGCTGTTCAGATATTCATTTATTGAATCGCGCATTCTGATTACTGCCTGCTGCTTGCGCTTCTCTGAAAAGGATCCATTTGCTGAAGTGAAGGATATATATCCTGCTATAAGGTCCCATAAATCATCAATGCCATTGTTTTCCAGGGCAGAACAGGTAATAACTTTAGGTTTCCAGCCCGATGGAGCTGGCGGAAAAAGAAGGAGGGCGTTCTGATACAACGCCCTTGCTTCTTCGGCTGAATTCCTGTTCATTCCATCTGCTTTGTTTATTGCAATTGCATCAGCCATTTCAATTATCCCGCGTTTGATGCCTTGCAATTCATCGCCCGCTCCCGGCAGCATAAGCAGGAGGAAAAAGTCTACCATTGAATGAACCGCCGTTTCGGACTGGCCCACTCCCACTGTTTCCACAACTATGGTATCAAATCCTGCCGCTTCGCAAAGAATAATTGTCTCACTTGTCTTCCGGGCAACTCCTCCAAGGGTCCCTGCTGATGGTGAAGGCCTTATAAAAGCATCAGGATGAGTGCTGAGTTTCCTCATCCTGGTCTTGTCACCAAGAATGCTTCCCTTGGTTTGCCTGCTGCTTGGATCAATAGCCAGCACGGCCACCTTCCGGCCTTTTTCTGTAAGATAAATGCCGAACGACTCTATGAAAGTGCTTTTCCCTGCCCCCGGAACTCCGGTAATGCCAATCCTTATTGAATCCGAACTATAGGGAAGACACTTTTCTATGATTGCCTGAATTGTCTCATTATGCCCGGGCAGTGAACTCTCGGCCAATGTAATAGCCTGACTTAATATAGTCCTGTCCCCTGATATGATTCCTGAAACATACTCATCCACTGAATATTTCTTCCTCATTATTTTTCCTTTTCTGTTCAGTACCTCGGGATTGATGCTCGGGGGGTGAGGCACTTTCGCCTGAATGCCAAAGGTGGCGCCTAAAGGTTCATTTTTCTTTTTCATTGAGAAATATATATTCCCTTAAAAATAATAAAAGGGCACCGGATTTAACTGGCAGCCCTTTTAAATAAAACAATCTCTTTTACTCTCTGATTACTGTGGTGCCCCACCGGGCTGTTGCACGTCAGCCTTCAAATATAGTACAACCTCTGAGTTCTTCGGGTCATTCGTATAAACATATATGGCTTTTGTGACAGGCCCCCTGTAACTCCCGGCATTGAATGTTGCCTTTATGGAGCTCGATTGTCCGGGCTTGATGCCTACTCCCTGCGGGCCCTGCTGAACTGCAGTACATCCGCATGTCGATTTCACCAGTCTTAATAACAAATCACTTTTCCCTGCATTTATGAACTTGAATTCCACGTTATTCTGTGTCGAGCCCTGAATTTTGCCAAGATCAACGGTCATGGTCTCAACCTGAAATACAGGCGCATTTTCGAGTTGTTCCTTTGTCAGTGATGAGAAATCCTCGACGAGATTGGCAGAAACATAATAATACACATTTTGCTGTACTTCACCATTGATCTTGATCTTTATCATGTCGGCAACATTTCCCCATACAGCGGGGTTTTTAGTTGCATCATAGGTCCCTTCCACAAGGGCCTTTCCACCCGGTTTGACAGAATCCTGGTCAACTTTCATGGTCAGATAAGGAGGCAGCTGGTCAAACTCGACTTTTACGGACTTGGGTGTCGTATTAATCAACTGCATCACTTTTATTTTTTTCTCGGTCTTTTTGATGTTGGTAAAAGCGAGATGGTTGCTTTCAAACCTTATGCCATTGACCGGAAAAGTAAATAGCTCTTCAACCGTTTTTTCATGCGGTACAACTTCTCCTTTTATTGTCAGTACAACAATATTGGGGGTTGAGTTTGAGTAAACAGTAAGGGTCTTGGAGAACTGACCGGGACGACCATTGGGATCATAAATGGCAGTTATCTTTCCCTGTGCTCCGGGAGCAATTGGTTCTTTGGTCCAATCAGGCGTAGTGCACCCGCAGGACGCAACAATATTCTGTATCACAAGGGGAGCATTACCGGCATTGGTGACAGCAAAATCAAACATCTGCCGGCCGGCTTCTTCCTTGAAGGTCCCGAAATCGTGTTCCGTAGCCGTGAGCTTCATAACAGGCTGGGCCACGACAGAGATTCCTGAAGCAAGGATTGATAAAAACAGAAATAATTTTTTCATTTCACATTAAATTGCATGATTAACATAATAAATAACGCTCAAAATTGTTTTTTACATTAACAACCACGGAACTGATTTGGTTGCATGTCACCATACAAAAATCAGGCCGTATTTTGCAATGCCGTAAAACTGAACAAAAATAATAAAGTTTGATATTTTTGAGCATTATAAACCATAATATCATTAGTTTTGTTGCGAACAGGATACCCGAGAGAACAAATTCCTGACTGAAAATTTCCGGTTATCCCTCAGATGTGGAAGGGAATGAGAAAGATCTACAGGCTTATCTTCACTCTTTTATCTTTTGCTATATGCTTGAGCGCAAGAGGCCAGTTTTATAATGGCCTCCAGATGACTTTTGGAAAGAACAGAGTCCAGTATTTTGATTATTACTGGTCTTTCTACAGGTTTGATGATTTTGATTGCTATTTCAATGAATATGGCCGCGATATTGCAGAATATACTGCAAACTATGCAGCAAAAAAGTTAAAGGAAACTGAGGATTTTTTTGATTACACGCTTGAAAAGCGACTGATATTCGTCATCCACAATAATATGGGCGAATATAAGCAATCCAACATAGGACTTGTCACATCGGGTCAGGATGACTATAATACAGGTGGCTATAACAGAATTATTAAAAATAAAGTGATGCTCTATTATGAGGGCAATCATGAGGCATACGACAAGCAGATCTCTGAATCAATCGCCAATGTCCTGGTAAATGAAATTCTTTATAATGCAGATGTAAAGGACAGGGTATCAAGCTCATCGCTTATAAATATGCCGGACTGGTATTTAAAGGGACTGATAAAGTACGTCGGCTCAAGGTGGGACTTTAATGCTGAAAATATCGTAAAGGATGGCATCATGTCAGGCAAATACAAAAAAATAAGCCACCTGGAAGATGAAGATGCAGAACTGGCCGGACAGTCATTCTGGCGGTTCATTGGGAAGCAGTACGGCGATGCCCTTATACCAAATATAATATACCTTACCAAAATATATAAGAATGTCAACGACGGATTTCTTTATGTTATCGGCAAGAAACTTAAGGATTTACAGAAGGAATGGATAGAATATTACAGGAATGAATACTCTGCGGACAAGGATCGTCCAGGCAGGGACGGGAACATCATCCGCCAGTCAAAGAAGGCTCAGATCTATCAGCAGGTAAAGATCAGTCCTGATGGTAAATACATTGCATATGTGACGAATGATTTTGGCAGGAAAAGGATATGGCTATATGACCAGGCCACCGGTAAGCAGAAAATAATTTTCAGAAAAGAACCAAAGCTTCCTATGTCCAGCGACAGGACCTATCCTGTGATGGCCTGGCATCCCAGCGGAAAGATCCTTACTTTCATTAACGAGGAAAAGGGAGGCCTTGTTATGTACCTGTACAGGGTCGGCAGCAGATCAACTGAAAAAAGGAATATGCTTTATTTTGACAAGGTCCTTGATTTTTCCTATTCTCCCGAGGGCTCCAGGCTGATATTGTCGGCGGTAAAAGATGGCGTCACCGACCTGTACGTTCATACAATAGCTTCCGGCACGAACGAACAGATAACAAATGATGTTGCTGATGATCTTAATCCGTCATTCCTGAAGGACAAGCCTGATGTCATTATTTTTTCATCGAATCGTCTCTCTGATACGCTGACAAATACGGCTGATCCGGGTGAAAAATTAGGATTGAATTATGATCTCTTCATGTACGACCTTTCAAAAAAGGATAATGTTCTTACCAGACTTTCGGAAAGCAAGTATTCTGACAGAATGTCGTCTGCAGAGACCACACCGGGGAATTTTGACTATCTGGGCAATGCAAATGGAATTGTCAACAGGTACACTGCAAAATTTGACAGCTCAATAAGTTTTATTGACACGGCGACACATTTCAGGTATTTTATAAAATCGACGCCGCTTTCGGACTATGACCGGAATATTCTCAGCCAATCCGTTGAAAACGGGTCTGATACATATGCAGAGATTGTATATGATAAAGGCAAGTATCAGTTAAGGAAGGGGTCGTTAAGCGACCTAAAGGGTATTCCTGAAAATGAGCTGACTCTCAGCAATTTCAGAAAGGAAGAGACCAGAATGCTCTTTAAGGCTGACAGTCTCGATCAGCTGAGGCAATGGCTCATAGCTGAGGATAAGAAACGGAGGGATACTCTGAAGAAGCCTCTCTATGAGTACTATGCCAAAAATGAACCCATTGATATAAACCACTATATATTTGAAAAGGAAAAACAGAATTATTATGATCAGCTCTGGAGAAAGGATTATATGGATGTGGACCTTGATACCGGCCGGCTGAAGCTGCCATTAATAAGAATTTACCAGCCTTCCTTCTATAATAACTTCCTTGTTGATCAGATAGATTTCAGTTTCCTCAATAATACATATCAGGTCTATAATGCCGGCTCCACATATTATAATCCTGGTTTAAACGGACTTATGAAGATTGGAATCGTCGATCTTTTAGAGAATTACAGAGTTACGGGAGGAATTATGATTTCAAGCGACTTAAGCAGCAACGAATACCTCCTGAGCATCGAAAACCTTAAAGGCACATTTGACAAGGAGCTGATTTTCTACAGGTCATCATATTACGAATCCAATGATACCAATGTGATCAAGACCCAGACAGAAAACCTTTACCTGACATATTCATGGCCGGTCTCCCCTGCACTGGCCCTGAAAGGAACCATGGGATACAGGTATGACAAGGAAATATACCTGTCCACTGATCTCAATTCCCTTAACCACAGCGATATTTCAAGGAACTGGGTCAACCTTAAGGGGGAAATCATATACGATAATACCAGAAGCAAATGCATCAATATTTACTACGGCACAAGATTCAAGATTTTTGGTGAATATTACAGGGAAATAACATCCAAAAAATCTGACATGATCGTCATCGGCATTGATTTCCGGAAATATATAAAAATAAGCAGGGAATTGATCTGGGCCAACAGGTTTGCAGCCAGCACATCATATGGGCCCGTAAAGCTTCTCTATTATCTTGGAGGTGTCGATAACTGGATGGGACAACTGTTTCCACAATATACCATGTTCGATACTTCAACCCCCATTAATACAAACCAGAATTATGGATTTCAGGCACTTGCGACAAATCTAAGGGGTTTCAGCGAAAACGTAAGAAATGGAAACAGCTTTGCCCTTATCAACAGTGAATTAAGATGGCCATTCGTAAGATATTTTGCCGGGCATCCGCTCCGTTCAAATTTTCTGAACAGCCTTCAGGTAATAGGATTTGGAGATATTGGCACGGCCTGGTCCGGGAAGTCGCCCTGGTCGGATCAGAATGCCTATGATAATCAGGTGATCACCGAAGGGCCCGTAACAGTGACACTCGATGCAAACAGGGATCCCATTGTGGGCGGATTCGGGGCCGGGTTAAGAGCTTCAATCCTCGGGTATTTCATAAGGGCCGACTGGGCATGGGGAGTCGAGAACAATTATATCCTGCCTCATATATTTTACCTTTCCTTCAGTCTTGATTTTTAAAAACCACTGTTTTTTTATTTTTAAAAATTTAGATAACTTTGCCCGAAAATTATAAAGCATTAACTAAAAATAATTAAAATGGCTTACAAAATCAGTGAAGATTGCACAGCATGCGGAACATGCATTGATGAATGTCCCGTTGAGGCTATATCTGAAGGCGAGATATATAAAATCAATCCGGATTTATGCACAGATTGCGGTGCGTGTGCCGATGTATGCCCGGTTGAAGCAATTCATCCTGAGTAATCTGCAATCACATGAGATTTGGAAAGCCGTTCTGAACAACGGCTTTCCTGTTTATTGAGGATTATATTTTGCTTTCTCAATAATTCCCTGGATATCCCTGTTCTCCATAAGATCATGAAGGGAAACATTCCTGTTCCTCATCATGTAAGACTCCACTATCCGGAATCCGATCCAGATCCCTGCCCTGCCTGGCGATTCACTTGTAAAGTAGGCAGTAAAGGGAGCCTCATCGGTCAGCTTTCTTATCACAAACCTGTCAGTGCTGAAAAGCAGATTATGCTCGACCAGATAGAGCCACATCTGATCTTCATTGTTTTTACAGAATCTCATCTGACTGGCTGAAAATCCGAAGATAATGGTATCATTTACCAGAGGAAGCATGCATTTTTCAAAATATTTCAGCTTGCCGTAATGTACCATTTCAGTCACCACATTATCGGCCTGATATTTCATATCTGCCATATTCCATTCAGTTGATCCCCAGGCATACATACAATCCGGAACAATGTTCCGGGAATTCATCCTGGCAGCAACATATTTGTAAATCTGAAGCCGCTTGTAATAATCACAATCGCGTCCCAGATACCTGTCCAGACTGATCCCCAGCACAGAGTCCCCTGTAATGATGCTGTTATTGAATCCCGTAATGCAGGTAAAAACCGCAGGAATTTTACTCCCCGGGAAGTAATAAAGGTAATGCCTGAAAGAGTTGTCCAGATCTTTCCCCAGCTCTTCTTCATCAGGGAACGCCTTAACAACTGACTGGTAAACTTCAAAATTCAGCTTGTCGGTGCAAAATTTTAAAAGCAAATCGCTGAATGCCTGATCCTTTATATCTCCTGCGTTTATTACATAGCTGAAAAGCTGAAGGAATTGTCCGTATTTTACTTTCAGGGCGGGAATGTCTGACGGAATACTGTCAGGATCAATAGAAAAAAGATCCTTTTCGAGCCTTTTTATCCCTATATTGACCAGAATGGAAGAAACATTGACCTTATATGGATTCCTTTTGCACGACATTAATAGTACGGCACCGAATAACATCATCAAAAATACAGCAGTTGTCCTGGATCTCATATTGTCATCAAATTATTCTCCAAAGTAAATACTTTTCTGAATAGCAACAACTCGTGCCAGTTATACAATAACTTCTCTTAATTATTTGTTATTTTGCAGGTAAATGAATCCATAACTTAATTCTGAATGAATTATTCTCTTATTTTAAGATCATGGCGGCTGAAATTGCTGTTTATCTCGCTACTGACAGTTGTTCCGGCAATACTGCAGGCCCAGGTGAGAACCGCTTTCCCGATCAGCTTTGGGATACATGCCGATCCGATGATTTGCTGGTTTGGGTCCGATAACAGCCTGGTATCCAATAAAGGTTCGAGGCCAGGGTTCAGCTTTGGAGTGACATTTAACAAGTACTTTAGCCAGAACTACTCCTTCTCGACCGGTGTTGATATAGTAATTGCAGGGGGAAATCTTGCCGGCGCGGATACAACTCTTTTCAAGGTTTCAAACGGCGGTTCTTCCAGTAATGTGACCGTACTCCCGGGGGAAACTATAACTTACAGGATTCAGTATCTGTCAATTCCTCTCGGACTTAAGCTTCAGACAAACCAGATCGGTTATCTGACATATTTCACTGACGTGGGGCTTAATCCGAAAATTGTCATAGGAGGAAAAGCTGACATCCCTTCACTTGGCATTTCCGGTGAAAAAGATATGTCAGAGATCAATATGTTCAACCTGGCTTACCATATTACGGCAGGCATCGAATATGGAGTGGGAGGTAATACGGCAATTATTATCGGACTCAGTTTCGAAAATAATTTTCTTGACGTGACAAAGGATATCGGAACCCAACCCGAAGATAAAGTTACCCATAAATTACTGTCACTCAGGCTTGGCGTGAAATTTTAAGGACCCGCGGCATGAAGATTACCCTAGCACAGCTTAATTATCATATTGGCAATTTTGCCCGTAACAAGGAACTTATCTTCAATGCTTTACAAAAAGCGAAAGATGAAGGTTCCGATTTAATAATCTTCTCTGAGCTTTGCGTGACAGGATACCCGCCTCTTGATCTGCTTGACAGGCTCGATTTTATTGAAAAATGCAATGAAACGGTCAGGGAAATTGCTGCCAGATGCAATGGAATAACAGCTATAGTCGGATCGCCCTCAATAAACAGCAATCCCGAAGGCAAGAAACTCTTTAACTCAGCCTTTGTCCTTTCGGAAGGAAATATCCTCTTTTCGACCAACAAGGCCCTGCTGCCAACATACGATATTTTTGATGAGTACAGGTACTTCGAGCCTGGAAAAACATTTTCTGTCTTTCAGTTCAAAGGTCTTAAGCTGGCGCTCACTATCTGCGAGGATCTATGGGATGAACAGCCTTTCGACAACGAATTCGAAAAGAAGAGCATGTACACCATCTCTCCTATGCTGGAGCTAATGAAATTCAGACCCGACCTGATGATTAATATTTCAGCATCGCCTTTTTCATATTCAACAACAGGCATCAAGGCGGATATTTTCAAAGGCAAGGCCGCCAGGCACAATATCCCGGTTATTTCGGTAAATCAGACCGGAGCTAACACTGAACTTATATTTGACGGAGCATCAAGGATAGTGAACAAGAAGGGTGAAATATGGAGACAGTTCCCATACTTTGAAGAATGTGTCATGAGTTTTTCTTCAGATGATATTATTGACGGGAAAAATCCTTGCGGAGATATACCTGCTGACCCAGTGGAACTTATTCACAAGGCACTCATTACCGGAATAAGGGATTACTTCACCAAGACGAGATTCACCAGCTGCATTGTCGGTTTGTCCGGCGGTATCGATTCCGCAGTCTGCCTCTGCCTGGCAACAGAGGCTCTGGGACCTGAAAATGCCAGGGCTCTTTTGATGCCATCGAGGTATTCATCTGATCATTCGGTAAGGGATGCTGAAGCGCTGGCAAAAAACCTTAACATAAAATATGATATATTAAGTATCGAAAAACCCTTCCGGGCCTTTGAGGAAGACCTTAAACCGCTGTTCAGTGGACGGCAGAGAGATGTCACCGAGGAAAATATACAGGCAAGAATTCGCGCATTGCTGCTTATGGCAGTTTCAAATAAATTCGGATGCATACTTCTCAACACATCAAATAAAAGTGAGGCAGCAGTAGGCTATGGCACTCTTTACGGAGATATGGCAGGTGGGTTGTCTGTAATAGGGGATGTCTATAAAACCGATATTTATAAGCTCGCTCACTTTATTAACAGGAAAAGGGAGATTATACCCCTGAGCATTCTGACAAAGCTTCCTTCTGCCGAGCTGCGGCCCAGCCAGTTTGATTCGGATTCCCTGCCTGATTACAGGATACTTGATATCATTCTTTATCAGTACATTGAACAGCAAAAACCTGCCGATCGCATTACAGGTGAAGGCATTGACTGCGATACAGTTCAGGAAGTAATTAAGCTTATCAATTACAACGAATATAAGAGATATCAGGCACCTCCTGTGCTGAGAATCTCTTCAAAATCTTTCGGGAATGGCAGGAGGATGCCCCTAGTTGCACGTTACTGACCCTTTATTGAAATGCATTACTCCCGGTAAAATACCCTTTTTACCCTTGTCGGGATTGAGGTGAGTATTTCGTACGGTATTGTATCGCATTTTGCTGCAATCTCATCAATACTGATGTTCTCTCCGAAAATCTCAGCCTCGTCTCCGACCACCGTATCAAGACCTGTCAGGTCCACCATGCACATATCCATGCATATTTTGCCTATTATGGGAACTCTTCTGTTTCTTATCATTATGCTGCCGTTCCTGTTCCCAAGCCTGCGGTTTAGGCCATCAGCATAACCTGCCATGATAATGCCTATCGTTCTTTCCCTGTCTGACACATCGGTGCAGTTATATCCTACCGGTTCTCCTGAGTGGATCTTCTTTATCTGTGAAATTCTGGTCTTGAAACGACCTGAAGGCTTAAGCTTTAGTCCCTTGAAATCGCCTACGCCATAAATACCGATACCCGGCCGCACCATTTCGAAATGATATTCAGGGAATCTGACAATGGCAGAGGAATTGCAGATGTGTCTCAGGAATGAATACCCGGTTGCTTCCCTTATTTTTGAAACAGCCTCAAGAAATCTTGAAGCCTGCTTATGAGTGAAATCATCCATTGCCGGATCTTCGCTGGCAGCAAAATGGGAAAACACGGAAGCGACCTTTACCGATTCTGCTTTCCTGATCCAATCTGCAAGCTCATCAGTCTCTTCAGGCACGAAACCAAGCCGGTGCATTCCTGTATCCAGCTTGATATGAACAGGATACTGAACCAGTCCATGCCTGGATGCGACGTCAGAGAACCTGGCCATGGAACTGAAGCTGTATATTTCCGGCTCCAGGTTATATCTTATCATTTGTTCAGCAGCTGAAGGATCCGGATTCATTACCATTATCGGCAGGGTGACCCCTGCATTCCTGAGCTCAATTCCTTCATCAGCATATGCTACGCCAAGATAACTTACTCTTTGGTACTCAAGTAATCCGGCTATACCGGCGGGACCTGCGCCATAGGCAAAAGCCTTCACCATAGCCATAATATGAGTGCCCGGATTAAGGCATCTGCGGAATTCATTAAGATTATGGGATATTGCATCAAGATTTACCTCAAGCACTGTCTGA
Source organism: uncultured Bacteroidales bacterium (assembly GCA_963717685.1). GTDB lineage: Bacteria > Bacteroidota > Bacteroidia > Bacteroidales > VadinHA17 > LD21. Next base: position 149,090 of record OY970346.1, read on the forward strand.
TGAACCTGCTGTTCAAGCAGATTCCCTATCCTTTCAAACTCAAATTTTCTCGCGCCTTTAATCAGAATTATTTCATTGTCAAAATCAGCTGCATTAAATTGCGACAGGAACTCCCCGGTAGAATAGTAAAACTGTGAAAAGGTTTTGAACTGAATGCTGTTTCTTGTCAGTGAGGGGCCAATCCCTATGAGTTTGTCAATACCGGTTCTCTTTATCAGAGATGCAACTTCGCCATAAAGTTCCTTCTCATCCCTTCCGCTTTGCACAAAATCAGACAAAATCAGGGTAGTCTTTCTGTGATTCTGGCTCTTAAGATAGTCCAATGCCATTACCAGAGAACCCGGATCAGAATTATAATAATCCTCAATAAGCTGACAATTGTTTATTCCAGCCTTCATTTCCATCCTCATGGCCACCGATACCAGTCCTGCCAGACCTTTCCCGATATCCTCGCTATTTATTCCGGCAGCCAGGCATACCGTGGCGACAGTCACTGCGTTTTCAACGGACGCACGGTCATTGAAAGGTATGGTGAATTTGCTGGTTTTGCCGTTGAATATCATTTCCAGTTGGGTGCTCCCTCCTTCTATCCGTGTCTGCCTTACAAATACTGAGGCATCCCGGTCCCTCACCGACCAGCTGATAAGTTTTCTGGATTTCAGATTTAAATCACTGCGGATCAACTTATCAATAATCTCATAGTCGCTGCAGTAAATAATCATTGAAGCATTTGCAAACAACCTGAGCTTCTCCCTTGCCTTGGTTTTATTGTCGGGGAAGTTCTCACTGTGAGCATCTCCAATATTTGTTATAACTCCTATTTCGGGGTCTATTATTTTCCGGAGCTTATCCATTTCCCCCGGTAATGAAATCCCGGCTTCAAAAATCCCGAACTTGTACTTGTCGTCAAGCTTCAAGACTGAAAGAGGCACCCCTATCTGTGAATTATAGCTCTTAGGGCTTCTCACTACGGGTCCGGTAAGCCCGAGAACATCTGCAAGCCATTCCTTGACTATAGTCTTACCGGCGCTCCCAGTTATTGCTATTACCGTCGATTTAAAGGATTTCCGCTTGCTGGCAGCCAGCTTTTGAAGGGCTGATACGGTGTCATCCGTGATAATGAAAGCTGCTCCGTTGAATTTTTCGATATCCGCTGGCAATTCTTCAGTTATAAATACACGGATTCCTCTCCCGTATAAATAACCTGTGAATTTGTGTCCGTCATGATTGTTTCCGCGAATTGCCAGAAAGGCACAACCATCAGTGAAAGGAAGCTGCCTGCTGTCAGTTATTATATCGGATATTTCGAGATCCGGATTACCAGTGAGCCTCCCGTTTACAATTTCCGCAATTTTTAACGATGTAAGTCTCAAGATCAATGTAATTTCAAATTCTTTTAATACGATTCCAATCCATCGATCTGCGAAATTACTCAAACCATCCGGATATCCGCATCACCGGCTTTTTTCTTTCTGCTTTTGTGAGAATATTCTGTCGTATTTACTGTTTTCCTTATCTTTAATCCCTCACGATCACAAGTTCAGTTTCAGTATCCTCCTGAAAAGTGCTGCTAAAGAATGAAAACATTTGTTCCATTATTTTATCAGTAATGACTCCTGAAATCTTAAGACTTCCCCAGGGCCTTATTATAACAGCTTCTGCATAAAGGCTCATATTTGTCTTTTTCGCCAAGCACTACGACCTTTTCTTCGCCTGATTTTCTGTACGAGTACTGGGCAAGGTTGCCGCACCTGGTGCAGATTGCATGAAGTTTGGTTACATATTCGGCGATGGATGCCAATGCCGGCATGGGACCAAACGGATTGCCAAGAAAATCCATATCCAGACCTGCTACAATGACCCTGATTCCATTATCAGCCAGCCTGTTGCATACCTCAATTACCGAATTGTCGAAGAACTGGGCTTCATCTATTCCAATCACATCGACATCTTCTGCAAGAAGCAGTATCGATGAAGCATTATCGACAGGTGATGAAAGTATTGATTTCTCATCATGCGAGACAACCCTGGTTTCCGAGTACCGGTTATCGAGAGAAGGCTTGAAAATCTCAACCCTGAGTCCTGCAAACTGAGCCCTGCGAAGCCTCCTTATCAGTTCTTCTGTCTTACCCGAAAACATTGAACCGGTAATAATTTCGATCGAGCCTCGTTTTCCGGCCGCTCTTAATGAATTCTCCAGAAAATCCATATTCAATAACCTCCTCCGTCCGGTACCATAATGAAATACTAATCTTGGGGAATATTAGTTACTTTTGCAAAATAAGGAAATTGGTTTGTTTTATTTACACTAAAAAGCAATGGATTTTAATTCAACCGTCGATTTAATCATAAGAGATCTTGACCAAACACTGGATATAATCGATGATTTCAGGAATTATCCCGGTGTTCCCGTACTGCAGGTGGAACTTGCAAAATCGAAGTGCAGGAGCGCTGCCGAGATAATAGCCCTCCTGAAAAACGCACGACCGGATGGCCCCGAAGATGCAAATAAGGAAATAGGTCCGGATAAAATAGAAAAGAAAAAGGAACCCGTAAAAAAACCACATCCCGGGCACAAGGATCATACCCATTTTATGCCGCAATCACCTCACACTGTCCCTGCAGCGCAAAATGAAAATCCGGATGAGAATGTGACAATTGCTGAAACTTTCGTCAGTCAGGCCGGCAGCCTGTATGAGCAGCTGGGTGACCAGGGCGAAGGTGAAATTATCCTTGACAGCATTAAAAGCAAGCCAATTGCAAGCCTGTCAGATGCCATAGGCGTCAATGACAGATTCCTATTTATAAAAGAGATTTTTGACGGTAATACCGAGACCTATAACCGGGTAATTAAGAAACTCGATGACGCAGGGACATTTGCAGATGCAAGAGCCATTATTATGGACAATATCGGCGAAGCCGCGGGTAGTGAGGCAGCCGGTCAGCTCCTTGACCTGATAAGACGCAAATTCCCGCAGGATGAATAAATTATATCTAGTGCCCACTCCAATCGGCAACCTGAAGGACATAACCTACAGGGCAGTCGAGGTGCTTGGAAGCGTTGATCTTATACTTGCAGAAGACACTCGTCAGTCAGGCAAGCTGCTCAGCCATTACAATATAAAATCCCAGTTAAGGTCACACCACATGTTCAATGAGCATAAAAGCGTTGAAGATATATGCTCTGAAATTCTCTCGGGAAAGAAAGTCGCTCTTGTAACCGATGCGGGAACTCCCGGGATTTCCGATCCCGGATTTCTGCTCGTGAGGGCTTGCATCGAAAAAGGCATTCCTGTCGAGAGTCTCCCGGGTCCTACGGCATTTGTTCCGGCATTGATCAACTCAGGCCTTCCTTGTGACAGATTCTGCTTTGAAGGTTTTCTTCCGCCCAAAAAAGGCCGCAGCAAAAAACTTTCCGGACTTGCACTTGAAACCAGGACGATGATATTCTATGAATCACCATTCAGGCTGGTGAAAACACTTGAAGAAATGGCCTTGCATTTCGGCCCGGACAGGAAAGCAAGCGTATCAAGGGAACTGACAAAGATATTCGAGGAGACCATAAGAGGAACCCTTGTCTCCCTTTCCGAACATTTCACGAACAAACATCCAAAAGGAGAGATTGTCATCATTGTTGCAGGCAACAGGGACAAGGCGACTGATAAGAATCATCAGAAAAGCTGATCCATTTCACCGGCAATGCCGTCATGCAAACGGCGGTTCTTCTCTCGCATCAGGCTCACTATTGAAATCCCTGCCGAGATTTGAAAGGTCATCATGGTTCATTTTCGAACCAAGAGTTATGCTTTGTGAGCCTCCCGTTTCCGGAAATGCATCAGAATCAAATTCATCAATATCCACAAACTGAGCTTTTTCTTCACGGAACCTGAGGCGGACATCATCAACGGGGCCGTTACGGTTCTTTGCCAGGATGATTTCAGCAATCCCCTTGGTAGACGAGCCGTCATCAAATGCAATTATCCCGAATTTTTCCTGCCGGTGAATGAACACAACCATATCAGCATCCTGCTCGATTGCGCCTGATTCACGCAGATCTGAAAGAAGAGGACGCTTTGACCCGCCTCTCATTTCAACCGACCTGTTAAGCTGCGACAGGGCTATTATCGGAACATTAAGCTCTTTTGCTATACTCTTAAGAGACCTGGAAATGTTGCTGACCTCCTGTTCCCTGCTGCCCGCGTTATCAGGACCCGACATAAGCTGCAGGTAATCGACTATAACCACATCAAGCTTATGCTGAGCCATTAGTCTCCTGCACTTTGCCCTCAGCTCGAAAATTGAAATGGCAGGCGTATCGTCTATGAAGATTGGTGCCTGTACAAGTTTCTTTATCCTGTTGTCAAGATGCTTCCATTCATCCTCGGTAAGTCTTCCGTTCCTGATCTTGTCTCCCGGAATATCAGTCTCTGCAATTATAAGACGGTTCGCAAGCTGGATTGATGACATTTCACATGAGAATATTGCAACTTTCTTGCCATGATCGATTGCCATGTTCCTCGCCATCGATAATGCAAAAGCCGTCTTCCCCATTGAGGGTCTTGCCGCAATAATTATCAGCTCTGACTTTTGCCAGCCTGATGTAAGCCTGTCAAGCCGTGTGAATCCTGAAGGAGTCCCGACCAGGGCATCTTCTCTTTTTCCCGCTTCTTCAATTTCTCGGATGGCTTCCTTGATGACTGCACTTACCGGGGAGACTTCTCTCTTGATATTCCCTTCAGCAATCTGGAAAAGTTCATTTTCGGAATAATCCAGAAGCTCTGTCACATCATATGTATCATCAAATGATCTTGTCTGGATTTCCGTGGCCACTCTTATAAGTTCGCGCTGTATATACTTCTGAGCCACTATCCTTGCATGGTATTCCACGTTGGCAGCACTGACAACCTTGGATGTAAGCTGTGTCAGATAGACTGGGCCACCTATGCTTTCCAGCTCCTGGTGAGCCCTGAGCTCCTCTGTTACTGTATAAAGATCGACGGAATAGTCCCTCAGCGAAAGATCTGAAATAGCCTTGAATATCTTCCTGTGGGCATCCTTATAGAAGCTATCAGGCTTCAGTATGTCCAGAACGGTTATTACCGCCTCTTTCTCAAGCATTATTGCTCCCAGTACTGCTTCCTCCATATCAACTGCCTGAGGTGGAACTTTTCCGAAATCGGGCAAGACCGTGACGATATGCTTCACAGGCTTTGTCTGTTTAGCCATTTGATTTAATACGTTGATTTATAATCTATTATAAGATGCAAATCGTTATCTCTACGACAATCCCAAAGGTATGAATAAGCATAATCATTAATCGGGCAGCTGTACTTATTATTACAAACAAACAATGTTTAAAACTTGTTGAAAAGCTAAAAGGAAGATTAGTAGCATTAAATTCAAAAGCTAATGGTATTTTTACATCATTCAGAGAACAAATGATCACTTTTCCAAAAGCAAAGATCAATCTTGGTCTGAGGGTTGTTGCAAGACGTCCTGATGGCTTTCACGACATAGAAACTGTTTTCTATCCGGTCTGTCTTGCCGATGCGCTTGAATTTGTGACTGCAGGTTCCGAGGCTGATAATGACCAGTTTACCGCGACTGGCATAGATCTGATGATTCGTCCTGAGAACAACATCGTTTTCAAAACCATGAGAAAAGTGAGGGAAAAATTCAATCTCCCGTTCCTTAAAATACATCTTCACAAAGCAATTCCTCCGGGCTCGGGGCTTGGCGGAGGTTCTTCGGATGCGGCATTTTTGCTAAAAGCAATTATAAGGCAGTTTGGATATTCATGCAGCCGGGAAGAAATATATTCTCTTGCACTTGAACTCGGAAGCGACTGCCCGTTTTTTATCGATCCGATCCCTTCATATGCCTCGGGTCGTGGTGAAATACTCAAACCAGTTGAACCTGTTCTTAAAGGCTATTATATCATTCTTCTGGATCCCGGAATCAGGATAAGCACCAGGGAAGCATATTTTAATTGCACTCCGGCTACGCCCGGGACGAGTCTTGAAGATCTTATCAGGCTTCATCCCTCGGCGTGGAGAAGATATATTATAAACGATTTTGAGAATTATGCAATTAAACTTTATCCGAAAATCGGCGATCTTAAGGCGCTCCTTTACAAATCGGGCGCCATATTCAGTTCAATGACGGGAAGCGGTTCTGCGATTTATGGAATTTTTTCGGGCAAAACAGAGATCTCTGAGAAATTAAAAAAAATGGCAATATTCATGGGATATCTGTAGGATTATTCCATTTCAAGCAGAATCGTACCCTTTGCGACCCTGTCTCCCTTATTTACTTTTATAGCCTTCACTTTCCCATCTATGGGACATATGAGCTTGTTCTGCATTTTCATGGCATCGAGAATCATAAGGTCGTCGCCCTTTCTGACATCCTGTCCCGGATTTATAAGTATATCCAGTACGGTACCCGGTATGAAGCTTGGTACGAGCTTCGGATCCGGTAGCTTATATGGCTTCCTGCCTGTAAATTTATTGCTGATTCTTGTCCTGTAAAGGATTGTATCGATATTCAGCATCCCAAGCTGCCTTTCCTTATTCATGATTTATGCATTTTGGTAAATTCCAATATTGTCAGAACGGCGGCAGTCCATGTTTTTTTCCAGGCATCTGAATCACTTTATTTTCGGATATCGTAAGGGAATGCAGAAGGAACTTCCTTGTTTCAGAAGGTACAATTACCGCATCTACATAACCTCTTGAAGCCGCAACATAGGGATTGGCAAACTTTTCCTTGTATTCCTCCACTTTCTTTTTCCTTGTGATTTCAGGGTCATCCGACGACATTATTTCTTTCCTGAAAATGATATTTGCCGCTCCTTCAGGTCCCATTACAGCAATTTCGGCAGAGGGCCATGCAAAAACAAAATCAGCCCTTAGATGCCGCGATGCCATTGCAATATACCCGCCGCCATACGCTTTCCTGATTATTACTGTGATCTTTGGGACGGAGGCCTCACTGTAGGCGTAGAGGACTTTTGCACCATGCCTGATCACTCCAGCATGTTCCTGGTCAACGCCCGGGAGGTATCCGGGAACATCAACCAGCGTAATTATAGGAATATTAAATGCATCGCAGTAGCGAATGAACCTGGCTGCCTTGTCTGAAGAGTCCACATCGAGAACGCCTGCCATATCAAGAGGTTGATTGGCGACGAACCCCGCAGTCTTGCCTCCCATTCTGCCGAAACCTATGACAATATTCCTTGCATAGCCTTCCATTATTTCGAAGAAATCTGAATTATCGACTATTGACCGGATTACGTCCTTCACATCATATGGAAGCGTCGGATCGTCAGGAACAATTTTGTCAATATTATAGCCAGGCATGGGATCAGCAGGCTCAAACGGCCTGGCTTTTTGTCCGTTATTCCATGGAATGAACGTAATTAATTTCTTTATTTGCTCAAAGCATTCCTCTTCACTTGAAGCGAAGAAATGAGCATTACCGGTGATTTCACTATGTACCCTTGCTCCGCCCAGCTCTTCCATCGAAATCTCCTCTCCAAGCACGGTCCTGATAACTTCCGGGCCGGTAATGAACATCTTTGAAATATTATCGACCACGAATACAAAATCAGTAAGCGCAGGAGAATAAACGGCACCTCCGGCGCATGGTCCGAGTATGACTGAGATCTGAGGAATTACGCCGCTTGAGATGGTATTTCTGAAGAAAATTTCGCCATATCCTGCAAGTGAATTAACTCCTTCCTGGATCCTTGCCCCGCCCGAATCGTTTATGCCTATTAAAGGCATCCGCATCTTAAGGGCATGATCCATTATTTTTGTGATCTTCCTCGAATGCATCAGCCCAAGCGACCCGCCTGCAACTGTAAAGTCCTGGGCAAAAATTGCAACAGGGGCGCCATAAATTGTTCCGGTTCCGATAATGACCCCGTCACTGGGCAGCGATTTTTTAGCCATGTCGAAATCACGGGCGTCATGCTCAACGAAAAGATCATATTCATTGAAGGAATCCTTATCCAGGAGGGTCATAATGCGTTCACGTGCAGTTCCTTTCCCCAGGGCTTTCTGCTTCTCTATCGCCTGTTCTCCTCCTCCCAGAAGCAATTTTTCTCGCTTTTCCTGTAATTCCTTTATTTTCTTATTGATTGCCATTGATTTAGAGTATATTATGCGATCACATTATTAATCAGGGTTACAATTTTAAGGAAATTACCCCAATTAATAAACTATTTAGGCGCCAATTTGTAAAGAACTGCCCCTATAACCAGATAAAGTACGTTCGGTATCCACATTGCAACCATTGGCGTAAGGTTGCCCTTTAGTGAGAATTGTGACGTGAACTGTTCGAACAGTATATAAGAAAAGCTCAGTGCAAGGCCTATCCCTATATTCATTCCTATCCCCCCCCCTGATCTTCCTTGATGAAAGTGTGACGCCGATAAGTGTAAGGATGAATACAGCAAAAGGACTTGCAAAGCGCCTGTGCTTTTCTATAAGGAAAACCTTGACTTCATCGGAACCCTGCAACTCAAGGACTTTAATATAATCATTCAGCTCTCTGTACTTCATCGTGTTTACAAGATCGGGGTTTTTGGCAAAATCCCCGGGGTCGATTGTCAGTGTCGTATCTTTCACTGCGCCCCGGGATATGCTTTCCAGGTTGCCGTTTATATTCCTGATGGTATAATTTGTCGCAGACCACTTATGCTTTGTGGAATCCCATACAACTGTCGGAGAAGAGAGCTTTGAAATGAGTTTCCCGTCATCGTCAAATTTCTCAATCGTAAAATTCCTGCCCCTGAAGTAACGCGGGCTATATGACTCCATGTATATATAAATATTCTTATACACCATTCTGTGTATGTTTTCGATATTTGTGGCCCTGGGCTGCGAATGGTAATATTTATCCTCAAAATCCATCCTTATCTGGTTCGAATGAGGAATGATGAAATTTGTAAGGTAAAAAATAAAAATGGCTATAATAGTCGCGGAGATTAAATAGGGCCACATCATTCTCCTGAAGCTCATGCCGCTGTTCAGGATCGCTATTATTTCAGTGTTCACTGCCATTCTTGAGGTGAAGAAGATCACTGCAATAAATACGAACAACGGGGCAAAAAGTATGGCAAAATATGGGATGAAATTAACATAATAGTCAAATATTACTGCCCGCCATGGAGCTGATTTCTCCATGAAGTTATCAATCTTCTCCGCGAAATCGAAGACTACCGCAATTATCATTATCAGTACCAGACAGAATATGAAAGTGCCAAGGAATTTCCTTATGATATATCTGTCAATGATTTTGATTCTAAGTGAGCTTACAGCCTTTCCGACAACCGCTTTGTCATTGCTTTCTTCCATATGGCAAAATCTCCTTCTTCTATTCTTTTTCTTGCTTCAGCAACAAGGTTCAGATAAAATGCAAGATTATGTATGCTTGATATCTGTGAACCCAGCAATTCTCCTGAAATCACTAGATGCCTCAGGTAGGCTTTTGAATATGTACTGCTTACCTCACCTGGCGTTCCTGCATCAATAGGACTGAAATCATTTGTCCACTGTCTGTTCTTTATGTTTATGATACCCTGTGACGTGAAGAGCATTCCATTCCTTCCGTTGCGTGTAGGCATGACGCAGTCGAACATATCAATTCCCCTCTCTATGGCCTCAAGGATATTTACAGGTGTTCCAACGCCCATAAGGTACCTTGGCTTGTCAAAGGGGAGTATCTCATTTACAACATCAATTATCCTGTACATTTCCTCCGCAGGCTCTCCGACCGACAGGCCGCCGATAGCATTGCCCTCCATCCCCGCTTCCGCGACTTTTTCGGCCGAGATCCTTCTCAAATCGTCAAATGTGCTCCCCTGAACTATGGGGAAAAGCATCTGATCACTGCCCCACAAAGGGTCAGTAGCTTTGTATCTTTCAACAGCCCTGTCAAGCCAGTGATGTGTCAGCGCTACCGATTCCCCGGCATATTTGTAATCGCAGGGAAAAGGAGTGCATTCGTCAAGAACCATCATTATATCTGAACCTATAACACGCTGATAATCAATCGTATTTTCGGGCGTGAACATATGCTTTGAACCATCGATGTGAGATTTGAAATGAGCCCCGTCATCGGAAAGCTTCCTGTTAGCTGCAAGTGAAAAGACCTGGTATCCCCCGCTGTCAGTCAGTATGGGTCGTTCCCATGACATGAACCTGTGAAGTCCGCCTGCTTCCCTGAGGGTCTCGATTCCCGGCCTCAGGTAAAGATGATAAGTGTTTCCGAGTATTATTTTTGCATTGATCTCTCCAATAAGGTCGCGCTGCATAATTCCCTTTACTGTGCCGCCTGTTCCCACTGGCATAAAAATAGGAGTCGGAATATCCCCATGCGGTGTTTTAAGTATTCCCGTCCTCGCTTTGCTTTCCTTATCCCTGTGAAGAATTCTAAACATTTCTGCGCCGGCTTTCAGGCAGCACAAAGGTAATTTATAAGTGCGGCCTCAGAAAATAATGGCCAGTTTTTTTCATAAAACTCTCATCTGTCTTTCTTCAATACGATTATCTTGATTAATATTGCCGGAGTTTTCGACCTGTTTGAAATGATTCACGATAATTCTTTTCTCCTTGCCGTATTCATTCTGTTCAGTCTGTCTGCTGTAATTCAACTTTTCTACTACCTCTGGTTCTGCCTGGCCGTCAGCCTTAAGGAAAACCAGCCTGAAACCAACACAAAAAAGCCTGTCTCGGTCATCATATGTGCAAGAAATGAAGCTGAAAACCTGTCGGATTTCCTGCCGTCCGTACTTGAGCAGGATTACCCGGATTATGAAGTTATAGTAGTGAATGACTGCTCGGAGGACAACTCTTATGATGTCCTTGGCAAAATGTTGATCCGTTATCCCCATCTGAAAATTTCAAATGTAAACAAGGATCCGAAATTCACTCACAATAAGAAATTTGCGCAGTTCATCGGCATAAAGGCGGCAAAGAATGAAATATTGCTCTTCACCGATGCTGACTGCCAGCCTGTTTCCGATAAATGGATTGAAGGAATTTCTTCACATTTTGATGACAGCACATCCCTGGTGCTGGGTTACGGCGGCTACTTCAGGAAGCGGGGACTTCTTAACAGGTATATCCGCTATGATTGCATGACAATTGCACTGCAGTACCTGGGGATGGCTATCCGCGGAATCCCGTATATGGGAGTGGGAAGAAATCTTGCATACCGGCGTTCGCTGTTCTTTGAAAGGAAGGGATTCGGATCCTTTAATCATGTCATATCAGGCGATGACGACCTGTTCGTCAATTCCAATGCAAACCCTTACAACACTGCGGTTGAGTTCAGGCCGGGAACCCATACACGTTCCGTTGCATGCTCTTCATTCAGCAGTTGGGTGCTGCAGAAGAAAAGACATCTGACCACAGGTCCGTATTATAAACTGAAGCATAAGATACTCCTTGCCATCGAACCGGTTTCAAGGATCTTCTTCTTTGCTTCATTCATTGTATTGCTTTCAAATTTCTTCCTGTGGCAGGTTGCCCTGGCGATTTTCGGGCTAAGGCTGACCGCTCAGGTTATTGTCTTTGCACTCGGGCAGAAGAAATTAAATGAACCCGGACTTGTCGGATTTTCACTTATTTTTGATATCTTTTCACCATTAGTGAACGGATTTTTTTATCTGAGCAACCTGCTTAAAAGACCTGGCAAGTACCAATGGAAATAAATCATGGGCTGTCGGATAAGGCAAAGAATGATCTCCTGCTGGTCGATGAGGCAAAAAAAGGGAATGAAAAAGCTTTTGCAAGCCTGATGAACAGGTACTGGGGGTCAATTTATTATTTGCTTTTAAAAATGGTCAACAACTCCTCCGATGCGGAAGACCTGACAATAGAGGCATTTGGTAAAGCTTTCAGGAATATAGATTCGTACACACCGCATTTTGCCTTCAGCACCTGGCTCCATATGATCGCCACAAATAACTGTATCGACTTTATCAGGAAAAAACAATCCTCCCCGGTTCCGCTCGATCAGATGCTTGAAGGAATCAATAATCTGACAAAAAATATCCAGTCAGATCTTCCGGACCCTGAAGAGGCCCTTATAAATGACCAGAAAGTGGCCACACTTAGAAAAATTGTAAATCAGCTGAAATCCCCATACCGGGAAATAATCGAGCTCAGGTACTATAAGGAATATTCTTACGAGGAAATATCCATCAAGCTTGGCATTCCTATCGGCACTGTCAAGGCTCAGCTGTACAGGGCAAAAAACCTCCTGTATAACATATTTGTAAAAACAGGAAACAGGTGATGGAAAATTCTGTTTTCAAATACTTCCCTTCACTCAGTGACGCTCAGAAGGAGAAGATTTCCAGGCTGGAGCCTGTCTATAGCCGGTGGAACGACAGGATAAATGTAATATCGAGGAAGGATATGGACAATTTTTTTTCGCACCATGTCCTTCATTCACTTTCAATTGCAAAAATAATATCATTCCGTGAAGGAACCCGAATACTCGATATTGGGACAGGCGGTGGATTCCCCGGAATTCCGCTTTCAATACTTTTCCCCGATTCGGAGTTTATTCTTCTTGACTCAATAGAAAAGAAAATAAAAGTTGTACGGGCTGTCACCGGAGAACTTGACCTTGCAAATGTGAAGCCTGTAAGGAAAAGGGCCGAAGATGAGAATGGGAAATATGATTTCATCGTAAGCAGGGCGGTCTCCGAATTCCGGCATTTTGTAGGACTGGCTTCAGGGAACATATCAAAAGGAGGCAAGAACAGCCTTGCAAACGGGATCATCAGTCTTAAGGGAGGGGATCTCGGCAGGGAACTCTATCCTTTCAGAGACAAGGTAAAAACATGGGATATAAGGGAATTCTTCAACGACCCTTACTTCGAAACAAAGAAAATAGTCTACCTGCCGGTCTGATTTTTCAAAAAAACGGAGAGGCTCTTTTTATATTCTGAAAAAACACTATCTTTGCGATCTCAAATTAAAGAATTGCATACAATTAAAATATTTTACAGATGAAAAGGACATATCAGCCATCCAGAAGGAAGAAAGCGAATAAACACGGGTTCAGGGAAAGAATGTCCACTGCTAACGGCAGAAGGGTCCTTGCTTCGCGCAGGGCAAAGGGAAGAAAGCGGCTTTCTGCATCTTCGGAGCTCAAGCTTAAATAATAACTGATAAGACATTCAATAGTTGAAAAGGTGCTGCAAAAAGGCACCTTTTTTATTGTTTTCACTTCCTCCTTAATCTAGAAATGGACATACTCCGATCAAAAATAAAATACAGTGCGGGATTTGAGCAGGTCCGGCGAGACTCCCTGTGCAACAGGGTCTGATTAATAATTTTATCCATACATTTGCGTTATTATTAATGTACTATAGCCGGTATGAGCCTAAAAGATTTCTTGTTCAGTAGAATGTTCGCCAGGAGCATTGGTCTTGCGGTACTGATCATCGTCAGTCTGCTGATAGTCCTTCTTATATGGCTGAACTTTTATACCCACCACGGGCAGTCGCGAATTGTGCCAAATTTCCACGGACTTAATATGGCTCAAGTGGAAACGATTGCCAGAAAGAGCAGGCTGAAGTACACTGTGATCGATTCGGTTTACACTTCTGCTGTCGGAAAAGGATGTGTTTCAGAACAGAATCCCCAGCCTGGGTTCAAAGTTAAAAAGTGGAGGACCATTGAACTGATAATAAATGCTTTCCGTCCCGAAATGGTCCCAATGCCGGATCTTGTTGACTTGCCAAAGCGTCAGGCTATTTCGGTTGTCGAAAGTTCGGGACTTACAATGGGAAAACTCATATACAAGCCGGATCTTTCAGTTGATATTGTCCTCGACCAGTTGGTTGATGGCATCAAAATAAATAAGAATGATTCAGTTCAGAAGGGATCGGTAATTGATCTGGTCCTGGGTAAAGGCCTTAGCAACCAGAGGACCGGCGTCCCTGACCTGGTCGGAATGAAGCTGGAATCAGCAACCAGAAGGATACTTGAATCATCCCTTAATCTTGGGACTTTCATTTACGACAGTACGATAAAGTCGAGGGTCGATACGAACATGGCATTTGTTTATAAGCAAAACCCTGAAAGCAGGGAGGATGCCACTCTTCAGATCGGATCTTCAATATATCTCTGGCTCACCGTAGATTCCATTAAATTAAAGGCCGATTCCACGGTAGTAATAAGGAATGATACCGTACCACATACGGAACCTGCACCACAAAAGGCGAATTGATCAGGATGCTGAAAAAATCGTTGCTAAATATCATTTTAATTCTGCTTTGCCTTTCATCTGCAAAAAGCCAGGAGGTATTCGTTGGCCTCCAATCCAACCCTCTCCTGAAAAAGGCCCATCACCGCTCACCAAAATCTTTAATTGCTGATACGCTCAAACTGCCGTTCTTTGATGACTTTTCCGGCTACAGGATTTTCCCTGACAGCACTAAATGGTCTGATGATAATGTCTTTATAAATGACACCTATACCGATGATCAGATAACGGCCGGAGTAGCCACGTTCGATGCACTCGACGATCAGGGCCGGCTGTACGATACATTATCTTCGGTGACCTTCCCGGCCGACCACCTTACATCCCTCCCGATTGATCTTACCTATCAGCCGTCGGATAGTATCCTGCTCAGCTTTTACTACCAGCCGGGCGGACTTGCAGATATCCCGGATGTGAATGACAGCCTGACCCTTCAATTTTATGCTCCCTCCGAAAATCAGTGGTATTCAGTCTGGAGGGTTTTGGGGGGCAGTTATCAGAAATTCAGACTTGCAACAGTCAGAATCGATCAGCCGAGATTTCTGCAGAAAGGATTCAGGTTCCGATTCATTAATTATGTCAGTCTTAACGTGGATTACAGCGATCCGTCCATAGTAGGCAACTGCGATATATGGAATCTGGATTATGTGCTGCTTGACAAAAACAGGACTTCTGCCGATACGGTTTTCCACGATGTGGCCTTCAGGAAGCCTTTCCGCTCTCTGCTCAATACATATGAAGCGATGCCGATGAGACAATTCAGCCAGATATATCTGCAGGAAATGGGGTCTTCAATTCCGTTGTATCTCAGGAATAATGACACTATCACCAGGAATGTTACACGCGATTTTGAGATCCGGAATATTTATCAAAACTCGCTGGTGGATAGTTCCTCTGCAGGTGCTGAGAATATTAGTCCGGTTACAAATGATGTCTCCAATGCCGATATTATTTATACTTTCAGCATGAATAACCTCGATTCGGCGCTGTTCAAAATCAAGGCATGGATTATAACTGATGTTTTCGACCCCAAACAAAATGACACCGTTGTTTATTACCAGGTCTTCAATAACTATTTTGCCTACGACGATGGCTCCGCGGAGGAAGGTTATGGCATTACCGGACTGGGATCGATAAATGCAAGAGTCGCTTATCGTTTCCAGTCATATACGGCGGATACGCTGAGGGCTGTGAAAATATGCTTTAATGACAGTTATAATGAATCCAACAAGGTGGCTTTCAATCTGGTAGTATGGGATGATGATAACGGGCAACCCGGCGATGTGCTTTATACAAAAGAGGGTGTCATGGTGGAACAGGGAACTTCAATAAACGGCTTTTATACTTACGCCCTTTCTTCGCCCGTTCCTGTAAACGGGGTATTCTATGTGGGATGGAAACAGCTTTCAGAAACTTTCCTCAATGTCGGATATGATATCAATACGCCTCCGAAGGACAGACAGTTTTACTGGATCAACGGGGCATGGAACCTCACGCAGGGGACAGGTAGCATAATGATCAGGCCGGTGGTCGGACCTCCTCTTATAACTGCAGTCAATGAGGTGCCATATACAAAGCCGAATGAGCTCCATTTCTGGCCCAACCCGGCAAAAGATCACATAACAATCGATCCTGAAAGCATACCTTTATCAGGAGTGACTTACATTTCCATTTTCGATATGCAGGGAAGGGAACTTTTGAATGTGCCTTGCACCGGAAGCGTAGATCTTTCTTCCCTGCATGAAGGTATTTACATTATGAAAATGACTAATAATGGCATACCGGCTGGCTGCAGCCGTCTTGTCAGGATAAATTGAATTAAGAATGTCTGAAGAGGAATTAGTTGAACAGCAGGATCTGTACGAGCATTTTCATTTCAAGGCTGATCCGGGGCAGTCTCATATAAGAATAGACAAATTCCTTTTTTCAAGACTTGAAAGCACCTCAAGGACAAGGATCCATAATGCTGCCAGCGCAGGGAATATTCTTGTGAACAATAATCCTGTCAGACCCAGTTACAAGGTTAAGCCGGGCGATATTATCCAGGTCGTGCTTCCAAATCCCCCAAGGGAAATAGAGCTGATACCTGAAAACATTCCTATTGACATCGTCTATGAGGATGATGATGTAATCGTGGTGAACAAGGAACCAGGGATGGTAGTCCATCCTGCTTATGGCAACTATACCGGTACACTGGTCAATGCATTGATGTGGCATTTCAGGGACCTGCCCCTTTTCTCTTCCGGGGAGATGCGTCCGGGACTGGTTCACAGGATAGACAAGAACACTTCCGGTATACTGGTGCTGGCTAAGAATGAGATTTCACTGAACAGGCTCTCAAGGCAATTCTATGACCGGACAACTGACCGGAAATATATTGCACTCGTCTGGGGCATCCCCGATCCCAGGCAGGGGACAATTACAGGGAATGTAGGCAGAAGCGTACGCGACAGGAAAGTTATGCAGGTTTTCCCGGATGGTAATGCGGGCAAGCCTGCCGTGACTCATTATAAGGTCATTGAAGATTTAGGATATATATCAATGGTTGAGTGCAAGCTGGAAACCGGACGCACACATCAGATAAGGGTTCATTTCAAATATATCAGGCATCCAGTGTTCAATGATGAGGAATATGGCGGGGACAGGATTTTGAAGGGTACGACTTTTACAAAATATCAGCAGTTCGTCAGGAATTGCTTTAAAATAATTCCGCGCCAGGCATTGCACGCAAAATCGCTTGCTTTTGATCATCCCGTCACAGGCCAGAGACTTTTTTTCGATTCGGAGCTTCCTGCCGATATGAAGAGAGTAATTGAAAAATGGAGGGATTATACATCAGGCCGCGATAATAACTGAACATCTGAACATTATCTGCGCGTTCTCCTTTTAATCCGCAATGTTGTCAGAATCTATGCTGTCATGCATTGAACTCTCCGGTCTCTGGTTTACCAACTTCCGCCAGCACCTCCTCCGCCAAAGCTGCCTCCGCCAAATCCTCCGAAACCTCCTCCGCCTCCGCCTGATCCGCCTCCGCCTGAGAATCCTCCCCAGCTTCCGCCGTGGCTGTTGCGCGAATTCATCATCGACATCAGCATCCAGAAAGGCAGCCCCTTGCTGCTAATATGCCTCTGGTTATTGTTCCCTCCGATGCGGCTGAACAATATTGTGACAATAAATATTCCCAGAACGATGAAAGGCATAATGGAGTTCACATCAGATTTACCTTTACGGTGATATTTGTCGGCAGGAAAATCGCCTTTGGCCAGTGACATCAGAACATTCGTGGCTTTTTCAAGTCCATTATAATACTGACCGGCCCTGAATGCAGGAAGTATCTCCCTGTCAATTATTTCTGCACAGATCTGGTCAGGTATCGCTCCTTCAAGACCATATCCGGGGGCTATAAAAACCTGCCCGCTGGAATTTTCAGTTCTGGGCTTTATCAGGACCAGGATGCCGTTGTTATGCCCCTTCTGTCCTATACCCCATAACTGGGCCAGCCTCTGGGCGTAATCTCCTTTATCGTAACCTTTCAGGTCGCTGACCGTCACTATTGCTACCTGGGTCGATGTGGAATCATCAAAGGCCACGAGCTTCTGCTCAAGAGCATTGATCTCATTTCCAGTGAGCATGCCGGCAAAATCATTGACCAGCCTGGGCGGCACCGGTTTCGCGGGGAAATCCTGTGCTGAGAGCGTAAAGCTGGCAATGTCTGCGACAAACAGCAAGGATGCCAGTAACAGAGTCTTCCTTTTCATTATCCTATTCTTGTAAGGTCGGGATCATCAAATGTAATTTCATCAGGCAGTTCGTTGATATCATCTTCCTGGTGCGGAAAATATTCCCTGAGCTTTTCACCTGCCATCAGTATTCCCTTGATCAGCCCTTCCGTGAATTTCTTATCCTTAAAATCATTCTGCATCTTTTGCGAAATGATGTCCCATAATCCTTCAGGAACTTTCTGATGGATCCCGACATCGCCGATTATTGCAAATTTCTTATTCCTGATTGCCAGGTATATAAGCACACCATTCCTGTGCTTTGTGTTCTGCATTCCTGTTCTCCTGAATATCCATGCGGCCCTGTCAAGCACATCACCTGCAAGACTCGTTTCAAGATGAACCCTTATTTCTCCTGATGTTGCTTTCTCAGATTCCTCAATTGCACCTTTGATGCGTGCAAGCTGCTCCCGGGTAAAAAAAGAAGAGGCCCTCATGTAATTATCATATTTTCTGGTCAGAATTTGACTTCCGGGGCTTTTTCAGCGCCTTCAGCGGCTTCAAAATAAGGTTTGGCGGCAAACCCGAACATGCCTGCAATTATATTCTGGGGAAATCTCCTTATGTACGCATTGTACACTTTCGCCATATCATTAAAATTCCTTCTTTCAACGGCGATCCTGTTTTCCGTTCCTTCAAGCGTCACCTGCAGATCCCTGTAATTCTGTGTCGCCTTCAGATCCGGATACTGTTCCACAACTGCCATCAGGCGCGATAATGCTGAGCTCAGCTGACCCTGCGCTGCCTGGAATTGCTTCATATTCTCAGGCGTCATTTTGGTCGGATCAATGGTGACCTGTGTCGCTTTTGCCCTAGCTTCAATGACATTGGTCAGAGTTTGCTGCTCGAAATTAGCTGCTCCCTTAACCGTATTTACAAAATTCGGGATCAGGTCGGCCCTTCTCTGGTACTGAGTCTGGACATTTCCCCACTGGCCTGTAATACCTTCCTGGAGAGTGACCATCCTGTTGTAAGTCCTTGTACCCCACATGAAAGTGCCAATTATTACAAGTACTATAAGACCACCGAAAATTATCCCTATTAAACAACCTCTTTTCATGTTCCTGAATTTTTAGTTTACATCAAAGTTAATTAATATAAGTTAAAATCAACTCATTAGTACTAAAGATACTCGCAGCATGCAGCCTTCCGGCATGAAATGCTCCGGATATTCAACCCATGTTCCTGTAATTCATTATTATCATTAAATTTGTTCTGAAATAAACTTTCAGATGAGAACGATTGCAATAGCAGCCGGAGGAAATTCATCAGAATTCGGGATTTCGGTAAAGAGTGCGACCGAAGTGTTCAATGCTCTCTCCTCCAGATATATAGTATATATTGTAATGATCAGGGGTTCAGACTGGTACTGGGAAGATCAGAAGGGACAGTATCATAATCTGGATAAAAATGATTTTACACTGTCGACAGATGACCTCAAAATAAGATTTGATGCCGTTTTCATCGCGATTCATGGAACACCCGGCGAAAACGGACTCCTCCAGGGTTACTTTGACATGATTAAAATTCCTTATTCAAGCTGCGATGCCTTTTGCTCAGCTCTCACATTCAACAAGCAGGCCTGTAAGCTTTTCCTTAAGGAGTATGATATACCCATGGCCGAATCTGTCCTCATCAGGAAAAAAGAAAACTTCGATGCAGCAGGCATCATAAAGCGAATTGGACTGCCTTGTTTTGTAAAACCAAATGACAGCGGATCGAGCTTTGGCGTGACCAAAGTCAAGAAGAAAGGCGAAATGAATGCGGCTATTGAGAAAGCCTTCAAAGAGAGCGACGAAGTGCTTGCAGAGGCATTCATGAACGGCAGGGAAGTGGCTTGCGGAGTGCTGAAAACAAAATCCGCTGATATAATATTGCCCGTAACCGAAATAATCAGTAAAAATGAATTCTTCGATTACGAGGCAAAATACACTTCCGGGAAATCGGACGAAATAACGCCTGCCAGGTTGCCAGAGCCGGTTACCGAAGAAATTCAAAGCCTGAGTTCAAAGGTGTACGATATCCTTGGATGCAGGGGCATAGTCAGGGTCGATTTTATCGTTATCGGGGACAAGCCTTATTTCCTTGAGATAAATACCGTCCCGGGGATGACTGAAGAGAGCCTGGTGCCTAAGGAGGCAATGGCTGCCGGCATTAAATTCAGCGATCTCTGCTCAATGGTAATCGAAGATCTGTTCTGAAAAATACCGGTTTGGTTGCATGCAAAGCCCGGAAGCCGAATAAGTGTACAAAATACACTTATTCTTCCATACTGTCCCTTTTATCAAATACAGGCTTATTTTCTTCCTGCCATTATCATGGCATGCGTGGTGGTAAAGTATTTGGCGATCATTCCCGAAACCTCCCATCCGGGGATCTTCCCTTCCTTAATAAACTCAAGAAATCGTGCAGTCACCTGGCCGAAATGCTCCTCATGGCTCACCCTGTATTTTTCAGGAATAATGATTTTAAAAGAGTCATATCCTGCAGGTTCAGCAGTCAGATTGTCATATGGCAGCGAGTTTAATGCCTTTTTAAGCCTCATGCCAAAATTATCCCGGTCTCCCGGTCTAATGTTCTCAATATAAAGTTCAGGCTGAAACTTATCTCCAGCTCCCTGCTTTATGACCAGATCGCAACCGGATCCGTGAAGAAAAGAATTGTAAGTATCACCGCCTCCATCGGGAGGCATATAATCCCATGTCACTGACACTTTAGCCCATATTCCCCTGATATTGTAAACCATCTCCCCGTTGGAGCATACATTCAGTTTCCCGTCACTGACATCTCCCCGGAGATAATCCGGAAAATCATTCAGGCCTGTGACACTTCGGAATTCATCCTTCGACAATGCCGAGGACCATCTTTTAGCATAAACCACATTAATATCTGAAGTATCGATGATCTGCTCCGGGAAGCATTCCCACTGGACAAGATCCACAAGATGAGTAGCCACGTCAGCTATCCCCTCACCCTGCTGTGTGACATCGAAAAACCAGTCAGGGCGCCGGAGCTGAACGCCTGAGACCATTTTCGAGAAATAATGAACGCTTGACTTTACCACAGAGGGATCATTTCTTGTTCCGCATTCCAGCTTTCCGAAAATATCTTCATTTTGCATTAAAAGCTTCTGGATGATAGTCGTTATCTCATATCTCTCCGTCATGATATCGTACAGGATCAGTCCCTTTTCCCCGGCTGCCCTGAATGAAGACACCAGCTTCGGAAAATCCCCCGGTTTTATGACCATAGGCTTATCCGCCAGAACATTAAGGCCTGCATCCACGGATCGTTCAATGTACTCGGCTTTCTTCATATTGTTGCCGGACAGGATCACAACATTCCCGGGCTTGTCGGCCAGCATCCGGTTCAGGAAATCGGGACCGGTGAATACTATCTCATTCCATGACGTGGGGTTGTCCCTGCGACTGTTATATAATCTGATCCTCTCCAGGTGCTGCAGACAATCAGGTCCTTCAGGAGCATATACATGGACATCAGGCGCAACCTGATCATACATTGTTTTCTGAACCAGCGCTGCATGAAAATGACCCGGGTCAAGTGTTATAAGCCTGACCTGAAAGCTTTTTCCGGGCAAAGGCTGGGCAGTCGGCGATTTCTTCGTTCCAGTGCCTCCATCGCTGCAAGAAATGAACATAAGCGCAGACGTTAATAAAATAATTGTTTTATACCCTGACATTTTTATTTATTTTGCTTATGCCATTGCCCGGCAAGGCTCAAAGAATTAAATCAGAAATGAATGATCGTCTTATTTTGAATATTTTCTGACTGCCTCAGTAAATGAAATTATATTTTCATCTTTCACGTCCGGAGGCATGCCTCCTCCGACAGACCATATAATCCTGTTGTGGTTCTTTATCTCGCTGAATGCTTTTTTTACGGCCTCATCAACCTGCCGTGTCGTGCCGGCAGCGAGAACATCCCTGGGCGGAATATTTCCGAGAAGGACAACATCAGGGCCGGCCAGATCGCGTATTTCTCCCATTGTATGCCTGAAAGAAAAATTGAACAGATTGACATCCATTTCCTTCAGATTTTTAGCGGTAATAAGGCCGTCAGCATCATTGTGAAGGAATCGCACTTTTGAACCTGTAATGCCGAAAATTTTCTTCAGATAGGGAATTACAAACTCACGGAATTCATTCTCGCCCACAAAGCCTATTATATCGTCAAGTATAAGAACACCATCGATAGAAGGAAAACATTCTTTCTGCCAGCAAAGCCATTCGCAGATGAAATCGGTTATCTTATTCAAAAGCTTATGTGCGCCTTCGGGGTCCATTGCAAGAGCCAGCATAAGCTCAGTAGTTCCCATCAGGAAGCTGGAAATATTCAGCGGGCCGCGGCTGATTGCGAACCTGATCTTATGATCGGCCTCGTTTATAGCTTTTTCACTGCGCTTCAGCCTGCTTATCATAAAGGGAAGAAGCCCGTCTGTCCTGACATTTGGGACGGGAAGTGAATCGGCCTGCTTTATGTCTGAAATTATCCTGTCGGCATGAGGAAGATTTCTTTCGGAAAAGATCATCCTGGCTCCAAATGCCGAGGGTTCAGTGCACATGCCATATTCCGACCAGAATGATGGAAAGAACCATACTTCCGGGAAGCTCTGGATCGCCTTAAGATTTGATTTCATCCAGAGATCATCGGATGAATAATAGTCGACAGTCGATATCCCGTACCATCCGGGGATCCACGGACTGTCTGTAATAAAGCCTGCAGGCTCATATTTCAGCTTCTTTCCGTCTATCAGGTCTATAAGGCCATCCCATGATGAATTTCGCATAGAAACAAATTTGTTAAATCTTTTATAGAACCCAGACTTTAATTACACCTAAAAATAATCAGAAAAATTATATCAACCTGATATAATGATTTAATTATTAATAAACCTGATGGTAAACAAGCTTGTTTTTAAAATGCACCGTTTAATGATCTCCTCTCTTAACTTCTGTCCTGTAGGCATCAATGGGATCACACGTACAGACAAGATTCCTGTCGCCATATCCGTCATCAATGCGTCCGACTGATGGCCAGAATTTATTCTCGGCGATCCACTTTGCCGGGAATGCTGCCCTTGAGCGGCTGTACTTATGGTTCCATTCATCGGCTGATGCCACCAGTACGGTGTGCGGCGCATTACGAAGCACATTATCCTCCCTGTCGGCCCTGCCCTCGGTGATTTCGTCTATCTCGCCCCGGATCGACTTCATGGCTTCGATGAACTTATCCAGCTCCCGGAGTGATTCTGATTCTGTTGGTTCCACCATGAGCGTTCCATGAACCGGGAAGGAAAGCGTCGGTGCATGGAATCCATAATCCATGAGCCTTTTGGCAATATCAGATTCGGTAATGCCTGCTTCGGCCTTGAAGCTGCGGCAATCAAGGATCATTTCATGCGCGACAAAGCCATTGGTGCCGGTATAAAGTGTATTAAAGCTGCTTTTAAGTGCGGCTGAAATATAGTTTGCATTGAGGATTGCGAATTTTGTCGCCTGTGTCAGCCCGTGAGAACCCATCATAAGCACATAGGCATGTGAAACCGTAAGCACATGAGCGCTTCCGAAAGGCGCAGCTGCTACTGCAGTGATGCCATGGCTGCCTCCTGTCTTTATGACCGGATGGGAAGGCAGGAAAGGTGCCAGCTCGTTGTTGCTGAGTATCGGTCCCATTCCCGGTCCCCCTCCTCCGTGAGGGATCGCAAAAGTCTTATGAAGATTAAGGTGGCAAATGTCAGCTCCGATTTTTCCGGGGCTGGTCAGCCCTACCTGGGCATTCATATTTGCCCCGTCCATGTATACAAGGCCACCCGCTGAATGGATTATGTCTGCCATCTCTATGATTGCTGCCTCGAAGACACCATGAGTCGAGGGATAGGTGATCATAAAGGCAGCAAGATGCACACTGTTTTCCTCAGCTTTTTTCTTCAGGTCGTCTATCCTTATATTACCTGAATCGTCGCAATCGACCACAACGACTTTCATTCCTGCCATTACCGCGCTTGCCGGATTTGTCCCATGAGCTGACGAAGGAATAAGAACAACGTTTCTGTCAGCCTCTCCACGGCTGGCATGATATTCCCTTATCACCATCAGTCCTGCATATTCCCCGGCTGCACCTGAATTAGGCTGGAACGATATGGCAGGAAAGCCTGTAATTTCCTTCAGTGCTTCTCCGAGCTCATTCAGAAGGTGGTAATATCCATTGGCCTGATCTGCAGGAACAAAGGGATGTATATTTGAAAACTCCGGCCAGCTCATTGCAAACATGGATGTGGCCGGGGTAAGCTTCATTGTACACGATCCCAGCGGGATCATGCAGTGTGTTAGGGAAAAATCCTTCCTTTCAAGCATCTTGATGTACCGCATCATTTCAGTCTCGCTGTGATAGCTGTTGAATGCTGCCTGTTGAAGGAATCCGGATTTCCTGCTGAATTTTTCATCAATGCTTCCACAGCCGCAATATGAGGTTACCGGGCTGAACTGTTTTCCTGCAGCGCCGGCAAATACCCCGATGATATCGCTGATATCATTTAAGGTTGTCAGTTCGTCGGTGCTTATAATTATATGATCATCATCTGGGTAGAAGAAATTCATCTCATTTTCCTCCGATAGCTTCCTTATCACACTCTGTTCGCCAGCTGACTGAAGCTTTACCATTATTGTATCAAAAAATGCCGAATTTACCTGGTTGTAACCGATCTCTTTCAGCGAACAGCTTATTGTGCATGCAGATTCATGTATGAGGCCGGCAATATCCTTTAGCCCCATGGGGCCATGATATTGTGAGTACATCCCGCTCATCGTGGCAAGAAGAGCCTGGGCTGTGCATATATTGGAAGTCGCTCTTTCGCGTTTGATATGCTGTTCCCTTGTCTGAAGGGCCATCCTGAGCGCTGAATTTCCCTGGGCGTCGACCGACACCCCGATGATGCGTCCCGGCATGCTGCGTTTGAGCTCGTCCCTTGTGGCAAAGAATCCGGCGTGAGGTCCGCCGAAGCTCATCGGCAAGCCAAACCGCTGGCTTGAACCGACAACCACATCAGCGCCCCACTCCCCGGGAGGGTACAGCAGAACCAGGCTCATCAGATCGGCTGCAACTCCTACGAGAGCTCCCGCAGAATGCGCTTTCTCCGCAAACTCCCTGTAATCCCTTATCTGACCGGATGCAGCAGGATACTGGATAAATGCCCCGAAGAACTTTTCTTTAAAGAGAGCTTCCTCAAAATTCCCGGTGACAAGTTCAATGCCGAGAGGCCCGGATCTTGTCCTCATCACATCGAGGGTCTGAAGAAAAATATCCTCATCGACGAAGAATTTGTTTGCTCCTGCCCTGACAGCTTCCCTCGATCGGGCGTTGAACATCATGATCATGGCCTCCGCTGCTGCTGTTGCTTCGTCAAGAAGAGAGGCATTGGCGATCTGCATTCCTGTAAGACCAATGATCATGGTTTGAAAATTAAGGAGAGCCTCCAGCCTTCCCTGGGATATCTCCGCCTGATAAGGGGTGTAGGATGTGTACCATGACGGATTTTCGAGCACGTTCCTGACAATTACTGACGGAGGAATTGTACCGTAATAGCCCTGTCCGATGAAAGAACGGAATATCTTGTTTTCCGAGCCCAGTTTTCTCAGGTGCCCGAGGTACTCAGGTTCGCTCATGGATTCTGGTAGCCTTAATGGCTTTTCGAGCCGTATGACTGAAGGAACCGTTTTCTCAATAAGTGTATCAAGAGAATCCACTCCGATGACCTGCAGCATACCTGGCAGATCCAGTTCACGCGGACCGATGTGACGGTAAAAGAATTTATCTGATGACATATTAACTGATTTTTCTGATCTGTAATTTTGTACTCCCGTTTCAGCTTATAAACAAATCGCCGGCAAAATTAGCCATTTTGATCACTGAAAAAAGGATTTGTTCTCAACTCTTTTTCAATCGTTGTAGAGGATCCATGACCGGGATATACGATTGTCGAAGGAGGAAGAACAAATAATTTGTTTTTTATGCTTTGAATAAGCGTTTCAAAATCGCCGCCAGGCAGATCGGTTCTGCCAATGCTTCCGGAGAAAAGTGCATCACCCGTAAAAACTGCATTGTCACATTTATCATAAAAGGCTATGCTGCCGGGAGTATGCCCCGGAACATGCAGAACCTCAAGGTTTACAGATCCGAAAGCGACAGTCTCTCCATCACCAAGGAATCGTCCCGGAGCCGGAGGATTATCCATCCTTAACCCGAAAAGCAATGCCTGCCGAACAGAGTTTACCCTGTTTTCTTCTTCAAGCTCATGGCACCAGGCATTCAGATCATATTTTTCCCTGAACCTGGCATTTCCGAAAACGTGATCAAGATGACAATGGGTATTCAGCAGGAGGACCGGCTTTGTTTTTTTCATTTCCATGAAATCCGACAGTCTTTCAAACTCTTCAGATGTATAACATCCACAGTCAATTACGGCGCATTCTCCTGATTTATCGGCCAGTATATAAGTATTGACCTCAATTGGCGAAAAAATAAGCCTGAATATCTCCATTAACAACTAAATTTCATTAACTGTCCCGTCAAGCAGTGGGACAAACACAAAAAGGCCATGCGATGAATAATCAAAAGCGTTTTCACCTGTCTTTTGGACGAGAGTCATGACTTGTGAATTATAATCTCCAAGCGGAACGACAAGTCTGCCTCCGGTCTTAAGCTGGTCAAGCAGATCAGCAGGTACAACTTCAGTCGCGGCTGTAATGATTATCCCGTCGTACGGGCCATATTGAGGTTTTCCTGCATGGCCGTCGCCATAAAAAAAATCTATTGAATAACCCAGTGAAGAAACCATAATCCGGGCTTTAAGATAAAGCTCCCTGAAGCGTTCAATCGTAAAAACCTTTGCACCCATTTCAGCAAGGATCGCCGCCTGGTAACCTGATCCCGTTCCTATTTCCAGTATCTTGTCTCGTTTTCTTACATTGAGGAGTGAAGTCTGAACGGCTACGGTATATGGCTGGGAAATTGTCTGTCCGGAACTGATCGGGAATGCCTTGTCAACATAAGCGTGATTCAGGAATGCAGGATCCATGAACAAATGCCGGGGAACAATATTCATCGCCCTCAGGACATTTTCGTCGGTTATCCCCTTCTGCCGGAGCTCATCCACAAGCTTCCTTCTCTTGCCCTTTGCCTCAAAGCTGTCTGTCATAATACACGTGACATCGGTATTCCGGGGCAAAAATAAAAAAAATGTGAGACAGGGAAGAGGATCATCATCATTCGATAAAAATAAATGTTAGTATCTTCATCAAATCAAAACCAGCACAAGATATCCTGAAAATGAACGATCAGATTCCATCGGCCACTGATAGTGAAAAAATCCTAGGAGGGCATTCAGTGACCTTCTATAATTGGATCAAATGCATTTCCGACTATCTTTTTTCCGTGCTTTTCCTTATCCTGCTGAGCCCGGGTATTATTATTCTTATAATCGTGATCAGATTTTCAGGGAAGGGCCCGATAATATATAAGCAGGACAGGGTGGGGAAAGACGGGAAGCCTTTTTCGATCTATAAATTCAGGTCGATGGTTTATGACGCCGAAAAAGAAGAACCTCTTTTATCCCGATCAAAAGAAGAAAGGGTGACTGCCACAGGCAGATTTTTAAGAAAATACAGGATTGACGAAATACCTAATTTAATAAATGTGCTTAAGGGGGAAATGTCGATCGTCGGTCCAAGGCCGGAACGCAGCTTTTTTATAAACCAGATAATAAAAAGCGTTCCGCAATATACCGAGCTTCAAAGAGTCAAGCCGGGCGTTACATCATGGGGTCAGGTGAAATACGGATATGCATCAAATGTAAAAGAAATGATAGAGAGGCTCGATTATGACCTGTATTACATGAAGAACAGGTCATTATGGCTCGATATCAAAATTGCCTTTTTTACAATCAGTACAATATTGAAAGGCAAGGGAATGTGAAAAGAACAGACCTTCAGACCCTCTATTCTGAGTTTCCTTCATTCTGACACAGGATCGGTCTGTTTCAGCCTGAAATTACCGATTGCCCTGTAAAAAGGGCCTTTAGGCTTCAGTATGCTTTCAAAAAGTATGACCTCCTTAACCCTGACCTCCTGGATGATTTCTTCACGGTATTTTTCCATAGCCGTCTTCAGCCTGGCCGGATCCCTGAGCAACTTTATCCTGCCCAGGGTTATATGCGGTGAGAAGGCACGCTCTTCAAGCCTGAAACCCGTATCAGTCAGCCCCTCATTTATCCGGCAGCTAAGACTGACAAGCTTTTCAGACTCTCCTGTACCTATCCATATCACCCTCGGTTCGCGGTAATTTTTGAAAACCCCGGTCCCCTTCAGGATAAACCTGAACTCATTCGATGATGAACATATTTTTTTAAGCAATATTCCCGCAATTGTAATTCTTTCTTCCTCCGTCTCTCCCAGGAAAGCGAGGGTAAGATGGATATTTGACGGATCGACCCATTTTATCTTTTCATCTTCCGTAACTGATCTGATGTACGAAATAATCTGAAGGAAAGATGGTGAAGGATCTATTTTCAGGGCAATGAATATGCGTTTCATATTAAAAACAATTACTGCATTATATTCTTCCGGCCTCTATTTCCTGGACAATAATCTCAATCATTGCATCTTCTCCGTAGGGATCATATTCTTCCTTCAGGTTGGTTCCGAAAATACGGGCTACTCCCTGCCAGAAAGCTGCAGTAAGCCCTCCCCGGTATTGTCTTATCAGTTCGAACGAAGTATTTTGCGTCTCCCTGTCAATCAGCTTGAGCAAAAGTCTTCCCTGCGTCACTGTCATATCCCTTATCTGGTCTTCATATTTGCTGAAAAGGTCCTTTTCAAAATCCCTGATGTACTTATTCCTTTCCCTGTCACTGCTGAGCTCGCCGAGATCTTCATTGACCTGTGACAGCTTTGACCGTACGAGCAATGCATACGGATAGACAACCTTAAGGTTATCTACCAGCCTGTCGTATCTTTTGTATTCCAGCCTGGCTTTTTTCTCATTCTTATTCTTATTCTTATCAGCCATTATATTGACCTGCTTGATGTCAATCTCCGGCAGTGTTTCTCCGTTCCGTTCAACTTTCTGAAGCAGGTAGACGCTGCCTGGCAATGAATCACTCCTGTGCACCAGTGAATCTTTCTGACCTGACACCGCTGAAGAAATAAGGAGAAAAAATAAGATAGGCAAGCAATACCTCACATCCGTCTGTTTTTGCAAAATTACCAAAATATAATCCTCATATTACAACACTTCGGTAATTGGAAAATTGTCCAGAAATAATTTAAACAGGATTTCATTTTGGGCATTAAAGAGTTAAAAAGTAAATTTGATAAATTTTAATTCTATGAGGCTGAAAGCGGAAGATCTTGAAGATCAGTCAAAATACAGGCAGTTGCTTGTCGTCCCCTACAATGAACTGGCAGACTTTGTTCTTGATTATATACGCAGAAAATCAGGTTTGATGGTCATGTTCTGGTCTGTGTGCCTGTTCTTCCTGGGGATTGCCCTCTTTATAAGAGTTCATATTGCAGGATTTTTTGGCTTAAGGAGAATCGTAATGCACTCAGTCCTCGGGTTGATAGTCTTCCCGCTGCTTTGCATCCCGGTCCATGAATTGCTGCATGTAATTCCATTTTTGATCACCGGGGCAAAAAAAATAAGGATAGGCATGGATCTTAAGCAATACATCTTCTATGTCACAGCTCACAGGCATGTTGTGAAGCCCGGGGAATTCCGGTTCGTGGCACTTGTTCCTTTCGTGGTAATAAGTGCAGCCCTTCTTGTAATGATTTTTTTCATGCCTGGTCTGTGGAAATGGAGCCTTTCCCTGTTGTTGTTCGTGCATGCCACGATGTGCGCTGGCGATTTTGCAATGCTTAATTTCTACCGTCTCAACAAAGGGAAGAGAATACTGACCATGGATGATGCCGATGACAGGAGAGCCTGTTTCTACGAAGAATTATAAAGACTCCTTTGCCAGTTTAAGCACGTCATCATCCTTTACTATCGGATGAATCCTGAAAGTATATTGATATCTTCTTTCCCGAAGCCTGTATTTCGGGTGTACCGGTGCTCCCCATGAATTATCTCCGCCAACGCCCATTTGTCCGAGATCGATATTCAGGTTGACCAGTTCACGCGGCCTGACGCTGTTTATATGCGTATTGGCGCTTCTGGCATCTTTCCTGTACTGCGATAATTTGCCTGGGGACTCAAAATCATCATGAATATTATTAAGGGCAGCGAAGCAGAACAAAGGATCTCCGCTTACCAGAATGCCGGTGCCATTGTCATCAGTCAGGGTGAGCCAGCGGGTATCGGTCTTATAACCATTTTCCTGGGGCCGTACATAAGGAACATACTGGTCGGCGACAGTGCTTTCATATAATCCGACTTCTGCAGAACTCTTCCTGTCGCAATAGTTCTCATAGGGACCCCTTCCGAACCATTTCAGGTTTGAGAATTCCTCGGGCAGCTGCATCTGCATGCCCATCCTGGGTATTTCCGGCACACTGCCTGACAGTTTCTCGAATGAATTTGAAACTATTACATCATCTGAACCCAGTATGGAATAAATTGTCGAGTACCCGGCAATTTTTTTCCCTTTGCCATCCCTGATATCATAGCGGAAAACCACAGTGACTTTTCCCATCTCCGGCTGGTTTATATCAATCTTTTTGACAACAGCATTTTCCCCTGCCGTTTTCCAGACAGCCAGCAGGGTATCCATACCGTAGCCATAATCATTGTCGGTCGGAGCTCTCCAGAAATCCGGCTCCGGGCCTTTAAGAATCAGCTCCCTGCCTTTAAATGTAAAAGACTGCAAACGGCCTGTCTCAAGATTAAATACCAGTTTTATGTCGGTACCGGATACATTGAGGTTATTGCCCACGCACTTCTCCTGCAGAATTGCTTGATTATCAGATTTCAGCTTTACCGGAGCGCCCCTTTGGGGCATTTCGAACTGAGCTGTGGCATATATATGATCGCCCGGAACCAGGTTCCATTCGTCAGATCTCGTGGCCCTGATGTTCAGAAAATACTCAGATCCGGATCCGGCGATTATTTTTTTCAGCGGCAGTTTGACTATCGTTTCTGTTTTCGGCTTAAAATCAGGAAAAGAGAGCTTGCCTGATTGAATTATTTTGCCGTCTGAAACAATTTCCCAGTCGAAATTGAATTCTGAAAGGCCTGTAAAGTCGTAATTGTTCCTGATCCTGATCAGGCCATTTTCAAGGTTGACCGGTTCAAATCCTATATACTGATAAACTTTACTGACTTCATTCAATCCCGGTTTCCCTGTCCTGTCGGGCCATGTGAGCCCGTTAATGCAGAAATTTCCGTCGCTGGGCACGCCTTCTTCCCCGAAATCCCCGCCATAGGCCCAGTATTTTTCACCATTATCATCTTTCCTGAGTATGCCCTGGTCAACCCAGTCCCATATAAGTCCTCCCTGCAGAACCGGGTATTTTTCAATGACATCCCAGTAATCCTGAAGGTTACCGGTTGAGTTGCCCATTGCATGGGCGTACTCACACATAATCAAAGGTCTGTCATTTTTATTGTTCTCCGCATATTCCTCAAGCTCCTCTATTTTTGGGTACATCGGGCAAAAGATATCCGAATGCCTTTCGGTCGCATTCGTGCTTTGCCCGGCACGCTCATACTGCACGGGGCGGGTATTATCCCTGTTTTTTGTCCATTTATAATCTGCCAGGAAGTTATGTCCGTCACCAGCTTCATTGCCAAGCGACCAGATTATTACCGAAGGATGATTTTTGTCCCTTTCCACCATTCTCTGCATCCTGTCAAGATGAGCCAATGCCCACTCAGGCTTGTCAGCAAGCGTCACATCCTTGTCATAGCCCATCCCATGAGATTCAATATTCGCCTCATCAATAAGGTAAAGCCCGTATC
The DNA here is from genome assembly GCA_963717685.1 of uncultured Bacteroidales bacterium. Taxonomy (GTDB): domain Bacteria; phylum Bacteroidota; class Bacteroidia; order Bacteroidales; family VadinHA17; genus LD21. The sequence goes on from OY970346.1 coordinate 181,135, forward strand.
TGTCGCACATTTCATACCAGAGTTCCTGCTGGGGGTAATGCGAGGTCCTTACTGCATTGATATTGTTGCTTTTCATCATGCATATATCCTTCAGAATAAGGGCCTCGTCGACCACATGCCCCTTCACCTGATCGTGTTCATGCATGTTCGTCCCCTTGATCCTTATTGCCGTTCCATTAATTAGAAGCCTGGAATTTTTTATTTCAACCTTGCGGAACCCCACTCCTGAGCTGACACTTTCAAGGATATTCCCGTCCTTATTTCTGAGAGTCAGAACGAGCGAATAAAGATTCGGTGTTTCGGCAGTCCATTTCTTTATTGCAGGAAATATTTTCTCAAACTTTATGGCTGCTTTATTATCTGTCAGCTTTACTTCTTTTGATTCAGAATATATTTTCCTGCCGTTGTCAAACAGTAATGCGCTGACAACAAAGGCATTATCATTTCCTCCCTTTTTCGCCAGGTCCACGTCAAGCCTGAGCAATCCGTCAGTGTAACTGTTTGTTAGATCTGCATCAGCAAAGAAATCCCGGATAAATGTCTTCGGCCTTGCATGAAGAAAGACAGTTCTTTGAATGCCGCTCATGCGCCAGAAATCCTGGTCTTCCAGGTAACTGCCATCGCACCAGCGATAAACTTCCACCGCGAGTGAGTTCTTTCCATGCCTGATGAATTTTGTTATGTCAAATTCAGCAGGTGTCTTGCTGTCCTGACTATACCCGACCAGCTTTCCGTTGACCCATACGTAGAAAGCCGAAGCTACTGCACCAAACTGAAGAAAGACCTCCTTATTCCTCCATGATGAAGGTATTTTAAAACTCCTTTTATACGAACCGACCGGATTATAGTCATGCTGAATAAACGGAGGATTCTTCTTAAACGGGTAAGTGATGTTTACATATATCGGAACATCGTACCCCTTCATTTCCCAGTTGGAAGGCACCTGGATGTTGTCCCAGTCGCGGGTATCATAATCATCCTTGAAGAACCACAATGGCCTGTGGTCAGGTGATTTGGAAAGGTGAAATTTCCAGGTGCCGTCGAGTGAAATATAATTTGCGGAACCTGCTTTACCGGCCGCAAGAGCTGATTTCTCATCTCCAAAACTTATCATCGTGGCATGCGGATATTCCCTGTTTTGATTTACCATGCCTGGGTTTTCCCAGTCGCGGGGTTCCTTTTCGGTGAAAGGAACGCCATCATATTTACTGTATTTTTTACAGCCCGCTAGAGGAACTATTATAATCCATATAAAAATGAAAGCCTTTTTCATGATGCCTTTTTAACGAATATATAAAGTTAAAAAAAACCTGAAATGTCAAATTGCTGCCCGCTGAAGAATAAATTACCGGTACAGACCAGATGTAAAGATATAGTCATTACCGGAAAGAAAAACAATCTTAGTCTGATCAGAAGAGCCCCGTTATCTTTCCGTTGCCATCAATGTCGATTTTTTCAGCCGACGGATTTACAGGAAGTCCGGGCATACGCATTATTGTACCTGCTATTGGAACTATGAACCCTGCACCGGAAGAGAGCTCAACCTCCCTTATTTTTATGGTAAACCCTCGCGGACGGCCTCTTCTGGTCTGATCATCCGAAAGTGACTTCTGGGTCTTGGCAATGCATACGGCAAGATTTCCAAGACCAAGCTTTTCAATTTTCCCGAGCTGTGATTTAGCCTTGACAGTATATTCGACATGATCGGCACCGTACATTTTTTTACAAATAACGTCTATCTTGTCTTCAAATGACCAGGAAAACTCGTACAAGGGCCTGAAGGTCTCTGACCCGTCTTTTATCGTCTCAAGCACTTTATTCGCCAGCTCTGTTGCACCTTCTCCTCCCCTTGCCCATGATTCATTGACGGCAACTTTTACATTGCGGGACTTGCAGTAACTGATTAAAAGTTCAATCTCTGCCCTTGTATCAGAATCGAACCTGTTTATTGATATTATCGGGTTAAAGCCAAAGGTCTTCATGTTCTCTATATGCTTATCGAGGTTCTCAAACCCTTTCTGAAGAGAATCCATGTCCTCGACCTGAATGGCAGAAAGCTTTGCTCCTCCATGGTACTTTAGAGCTCTGACAGTCGCAACTATTACCACTGCATTTGTCTTAAGGCCTCCGACCTGGGATTTGATATCAAAAAATTTTTCAGCTCCGAGCTCGCTGGCAAAGCCAGCTTCAGTCACAACGAACTCGCTCAGTGATAATCCTGTTTTTGTTGCAATTATTGAGTTGGTCCCCTGTGCAATATTAGCAAAGGGTCCGCCATGGATTATTGCCGGGGTTCCCTCAAGGGTCTGTACAAGATTGGGCTTAATGGCATCCTTGAGCAAGGCAGCCATTGCACCCTGCGCCTTAAGATCACGGGCAAAAACAGGCTTGTCTGAATAAGTGTAACCGACATGTATATTGCCCAGTCTCTCCTTGAGATCATCAAGGTTTTTTGACAGGCACAGTGTCGCCATAACTTCGGAGGCAGCAGTTATCTCAAATCCCGACTGCCGGGGAACGCCTTCAGTCGTTCCCCCGAGGCCAATTACTATATCCCTCAGCGACCTCTCGTTCATATCCATGACTCTTTTCCATTCAATTGTCCTGGGGTCGATTCCAAGGTTCCCCTCTTTGAGCTGTATATTATTATCGATGAGGGCAGCCAGAAGATTATGGGACTTCTCTACAGCTGAAATATCACCTGTAAAATGCAGGTTTATGTCTTCCATCGGTATTACCTGGGAATAGCCTCCTCCTGCCGCTCCACCCTTGATGCCGAATACTGGTCCCAGCGAAGGCTCCCTGAGGACGACAGTCGCTTTTTTCCCAAGCCTGTTAAGAGCCTGAGCCAGTCCTATTGATGTTGTTGTCTTTCCCTCGCCGGCCGGTGTGGGAGTCATTGCCGTCACCAGTATAAGCTTTGCTCTTCTCACCTTATTCTCATCAATGAAGTGCAGCGGTATCTTAGCCTTGTACTTACCGTACGTTTCAAGTTCCTCTGAAGGAATGCCAAGCTTCTCCCCTATTTCAGCTATGTGCCTTATACTGGCTTCCTGTGCGATTTCAATGTCCTGCTTCATAATAATATCCATATCTGATAAAACGATTCTTACTCATTCAGCCCTGAAAACTTATATTTATGTTTTTGACATATTGCTCCATTTGACCGGATCGGGGGCGTACCTGCCGTCATCTCTCATCCGTATGCGCCACTCCACCGGATAATAGTTGTTCAGCCTGTTCCCTATGTTATTTGCAAATCCGAGATTTACCCCTCTGAAAGAGATAAGGTTCCATCCCTGTTCTGAATTACCTGCCGTAAAATTTTCGCGACGCAAAAACCTGATCGCACTGTCAGGGTCAAGCTCCATTACAGGGAAATGGTTTTTTTTGATGAAAACCGACAGGGCCAGGTCATGAGAAGGGATGAACTTGTTTTTTTTGATAGTAAAAATCCTTGTCCCCGGACTTTTTATCCTTAACCATCCGGAAAGCTCATGTAAAGTTTCATATCCACCTGCTGTATAAAACATACTGTCTCCCGATCTGATCAGTCCGCCGGAGGGGAAAAGAGTCCATTCGGCTGCAACCGATCTTTCCTGCCCGGTCAATCCGGTATACCCGGGGCGCCTTTGCCTGTTATCTGCCTTTGCTTCTTTTTCTTTTTTTCTCAATACTGAGACAAACAATCCCTCTCCTCTTATTTTCCCTGGATAAAAGCCATATCCCCAGACGCCATTAAAATCTATTTCTGCGATACCTTTGTATCCTGATATATCAAGCTTTACGGTTTCTCCCCTTTTCCTTGAGATCAGCCACCTGATATTATCTTCATTCTCGCCTGGATTGAATGTGCATGTTGTGTAGGCAAGAATTCCGTTTTCCTTTATCGATGGCCAGACATCCATCAATATTCTTTTTTGGCGTTCGGCGCATAAAGCCGTATTTTTTTCAGACCATTGATCCTGAACTGATTTGTCGCGGAACATGCCTTCCCCGGAGCATGGAGCATCAACTAGAACCATGTCAAAGAAACCGGGCAGGCTTTTGAATGCCGACGGATCATTCTGAGTCACTATGGTATTTGACAATCCCCATTTGGTGATATTTTCCGTCAGTATCGCCGCCCTTGAAACTATGGTTTCGTTTGCGATCAGCAGCCCTTTCTGTCCGATAAGAGATGAGAGATGTGTGCTTTTGCCGCCGGGGGCGCCACACAGGTCAAGTACCCTGATCTCATTCATGTCGCCTAAAGTCTGCCTGTAAACCTCTCCAAGAAACATGCCTGATGCTTCCTGGACATAATAGCATCCGGCATGAAAAAGAGGGTCGAGTGTGAAAGAGGGCCTGCCTGCAAGATAAAATCCGCTGTCGCACCAGTCGACCGGATCAGAATCCGACGGATCACCATTCGTCTTTGAACGATTGATCCTGATTGAAACGGGTGCCGGTTCTGCCAGTGACTGCAACAGATTGTCCGTATCAATATATTCCTGCTGCTTAATTCTTATAATAAATCCTTCAGGAAACATTTTCTTTCCTTGACAAAATACTCAATGGCATAAAAATACTTAATAATCGGCGCCCCCGGATTTAAATTGCTGAAAAAACAGTCCGGTCACATTTCAGGATCAGTATCGTCAGTCAGCCCGTTCGTTCCCGTTGCCGATAAGCACGAAAGGAGACCAGTAGACTGGCTGGGGATATTCTTTTATCACGTCGCGCTCAGCAAGAGTCAGCGCTTCCTGCATTGAATGGTCCTTCAGATAGCGGTAGAAATCAGCCATAAGCATAGCCGTAGGATAATCAGCCACTGACCACAGGCTTACAATGACCGATGCCGACCCTGCAAACAGAAATGCCCTGCTCAATCCGGTTATTTCGTCACCCTGGCTTAAATTGCCGAGCCCGGTCTCGCACGCGCTAAGGGTCACCAGCTTGGAATTCAGGTTAAGCTCAAAGACCTCAAAGACATTCAATCTTCCGTCATCCTCATCGGAAGGAGGAAAGATGAGACAGGAATAAAGAGGCTGCCTGTAATTATAACTGCCGTGGGTGGCAAAATGAAGGAAATTATAATTGCCCGCATTCTTCTTGACAAATGTCTCTGAACTCTGCATTCCTATTGCTGAAATGTTATCAGGGAAGAGCGGCAGTATTTTCCTTAATTCATCTTCCGTACCAGGGAGTCCCGGGTTATCACCGACAGAAACATTTGACAGCGCCACTCCCATGAACTTTGAACCTGTTTTGACAAGCTTATCATTGCACAGGACATACACTGAGGCTGAAGGAGAATAAGTCAGATTGTATTTCTGGACAAGATATTCACCTTTCTTATTCATTAAAGCCTGAAACGGCAGGAAGTGCAATGACTGATTAGGAATAATCAGAAGGTTTGAGAAAGAAGCAATAGTGTTTTCGACCGGGCCGATAAGCTCCTTGTAAAGCTCTGATAATCCTGAAGTGTATTCTGTTGCCGAATTACTCTCTATCGCTTTCCTGGTTGACTGGATGAGGCTGTTAAGGCTTGTATTGCTGACCGGAACTATTTTACTGGTGATCGCAGAATGAGTTATCACCCATATAATAAGTCCATTGCTGCTTTCCCAATACTCCAGCGCGGCTGTCATCGGATCAAGCCTTGACTGGATATCCTGGAGGCTCATCGGTTTTGCAGCTATCATATCTGCGTATGCCGGATTATTCAGCTTGATCTTTTGAATGATATCCTGGTATTCAGTCTGAGCCTCTGTCAGGGCGCTTCTAACCTGCCTGATATTGGCTGACCTTGATTCTCCCCCAATGCTGCCTGCTCCGCTTCCCTTCTGCAGGAGCTTGTACAGTTTCTGCATCTCGATCCTCTTTTCCTGTTCAAGCGAAACAAGATCTTCAGGGGTGGCGCCCCTGAAATCTATTTTCCTGTTCGAAAGCATATCATAGAAAGCTCTTGCCCTCGCCTGCTCCGAGAACTGTAATCCTTCCGTCGGAAGGTTGTTTTTCAGCATAAGATTTATGAGCCTGTCATAAACGTCCCTCTTATTGTCGAAATAAATGCTTTTGAATTCATCAATTGTCAGATTGCCACGTATTTTTTCTATTACCGAAATTGAATTTTTGTACGATTCAATCGCTTTCATATCCTGACCCTGGGCCTCGTACATCCTTCCCGTATGAAACCAGGCCTGCCATACTGTTTCGGGGTACTCATCTGCCTGGCTTGCGGAATCAAGTAATGGCTTTGCCAATGCATAATTGCCCTTGTCGACCAGGAGCCTGCCTTTCAGAAGCTGAGCATTGGCAATGCCCTGCAGGTTTTGCGACTGATGGAACATGCCGGCTGCCTGATCCAGCATGAGCAATGCACTGTCAGTCCTGCCAGCCTGGATAAGTATTTCCGAAAGGCGCAGGGATGAGATCCCCTCGCCGGCAACCGAACCTTCTGCCGTAAAATATTTATTTGCACTTACAACGTCTCCCAGCCTCATATCAAGAGAAGCCTGAAGGCTGCCTGCCCTGACCGAAACTGTATCTTTTTCCAGCCTGGCTTCCTTATAATATCTCTCTGCCTTCCTGGTATCGCCGAGGTCGCGATAGATATCACCCATTCCTATTGTAGCCCAGATTATCTGCCCCATGATCCTGAAGTTCCTGGCTTCATCCATTGCCTTTTCCTGGTACCTCAGGGCGTCTTCATATTCCCCGAGAGAGGTCGATACCGATGCAAGCAGCTGGTTGTGACGGGCGGTCCCCATTTTAAGATCTTCGGCAATTGCCATCGATTGTTTTATAAAATTCCTGGCAGCTTCGGGATCACCCATATCTCCAAAGACGCTTCCCAACGTAAGATATGATTCCATTTCGCCTTTCCGGTCATCTGCCTGCCTGAAAATATTCAGGGCTTTCCCGGTATAATTGAGTGATTTTTCAAGTCTTCCCATCACTGAATATAGCTGTCCCAGGGCAAGATAGTTATCGGCAATTGTAAGCTTGTGGACATCCTTAAGGCTCTGCTCCATTCCCTCTCCGAGTGTAAGCGATTTTTCGACTGATGAGATCCCTTCCTGGTAAGAACCCATATAAATATAGATCTTCCCTTCCTGGCGCAAGTCTTCTATTCTTCCGAGAAGGTTATTGTCGGCAGAATCGAGCGCCATTGAATTCCTTACATGGATAAGAGCCTGGTCGTACTGCCCCATCATCTCACAGCAATTCGCTATTTTTTTATTGACATTGGCTTCCATGGTGAGATTACGATAAATGCCAAGCTTTTTGCTGGAGTTCAGCATCAGATCATAATGCTTTACAGCTTCAGGGTAATTGTGGCTGTTAAAAAAGCTGTCGCCCTGGTTCTGCTCCTGGGTAACAAGAATTGAAGGGGTAGCGCAACTGCAGATAAATACAATGGCTACAGACGCCAGAAGACAGCGAAGGGCAGAGAATGCTTTAATTCTACCATATTGCAAGCACATGGGTATTTTCTTCATATTATATTAAAAAACATATTGAATCATAAGTATATAGTAAGGATCTGCATCTGTAGTTTTCCCTGCCAGTGGAATGCTTACAGATTCTCCCAGCCTGAATCTTCTGATCTGAAAAATGAGGTTAGGATTATATGATAATGACCAGTATGTGCTGAGTTCGCTTGAAGGCACTCCTTCTTCTTCTCCTTTACCCGTTAAGCAATACATTACATCGTTAGTAAGCGCGATCCAGTCATTAAGCTGAAAATTTATGCTCCCTCCTGCTGTAAACATGTTTCCCCATTTGAATTCTTTTTCTTGAGTATCGCCTATATCAATAATCTTATGTTCCTTGAAATTATAATCATAATACAAATAAGCCCTGAAGGAAAAAGGGTAGGACAAATAGCGAGCCAGAAGTTTTGGCGAGAACACAACAGCGCCGTTACCGGTAGGAGAATCAAATTCAAATGCGTTTACGACATTCGAAGGATTCTTTCTTCCCGTTGGAAGAGTCAGATCTATTGTACCTCTTAAAGAAAGCTTATGATCCTTGGATGGTATAATCTGGTAATCAGCACTTAACATAACATCCCCCAATCCTTTTCCCCTCGTACTGAGGTTTGATGTGATCATTGAATCACTTATTGGTGAATAAGCTTTCCAGTGGTAAGTTGTTATTCTGTCGCCATATGGAATCGTCAGTTCTGCCATAAGCCTGTCCGTAATCCCATATTGAGCTATTAACTCAAGGTCATTTTCTATTGCCCATGTACTTTCCGGAGTATAAATCTTTTTTCCGGAGTCGTCGAAATACTTGTCAAGCAGACTATATGAATATACCAGACCCACTCTCAAAAAACCCTTCTGCAGCGTTAGTGGTTCTGTTATGACAGTTTGTTGCTTGAGATCAGACGGGTTAATCATTTTTTCAGTCTGGCCGAACGCTAATGTTGAAAGCGCAGTAAAAAAAGATATAATGGATATTTTTTTCATGTCGGGAATAGTTTTCAGTTATTTCAAAAACGGGAATAAGTTATAGCTGAGTGTAGTAACCAAATATGTGGGAGCATCAGTATCTTTTCCGGCTAGAGAAAACCCTACTGTCTGATAGAGTGTGAGGCTTGGTGAAATCTGAAGCTCAAAACCCGGCTCAATTGCTAACAGACGTTTGGCGGGATTAGCATATTTCACTCCCCAGTACTCAGTCCACCCTTTGGAATTGGCCGTATAGATTCCATTAAGCCAGAAGTCAAACCATCCGGCAGCCTGATAATGAAGCGATGCATTCATTATAATAATCCTGTCAACAAGATATTTATAGGAAGTACTGGTATAAGAAAAAGTCTGATCGGTAAGTGTCTGTTCCCACCTGATGTTTGTTCCTTCCTTTGTTGGATCCTGGAAAGAAATACTTGCCAAAGCTGAGAATTTTGCCAGTGACAATTTTATATCTGCCGCAAACCTGCAAACAGGAACTCCAAATCCGTTTCTGTTTATATAATCGTAATTGACCGTGTATTGGAACGGGCTTAAATAATCCGTAACTGTATTTGCAGGCACAGGTGGCTTATATGCTGCTGTCGGAAGATATGCTCCTCCTTCCAGCCTGAAATCGAAGAACTTATATTCGAACGGCAATCTCATTGCAGCTGAGAGTAACAAATCGCCCATCCCCTTGTACTCATTAAGATTGTTGACGGTAATTGTTCCGAATTCGTCAATTAAATCACTGGTTTCTGATCTTATCCCCTGCGTGGAATAGTTTGTCGAGGCACTTAATTCTATAAAGTCTAGTAATCCATATTTTACTTCAAGACCAAAATAATTAATTACAGATGAATTTCCGTTTGTCTTAAGGTCGATCACATTACCATTACTATCGAATGACCTTGACCGGACAGCAAGCTTATAACCTGCATTAACCTGTAGTTGTCCTTTATAGAGTGACAGAGGCCGTTTGTTATATGGCATTGTCAGAAGAGTGTATTTATCCCTTTTTGTAGTATCTGTCTGGCTTTTTGCCGGATAACAACATATAAGTAAAAGGGCAGCTATTGCAATCAAAAATTTCATTTTCATTTCTCAGCAGTATTATCTATTGGCAGCGTATATTTCACAAGTCCGTTGCTGTATAATCCGATCCACAAATTACTGTCTGAATCATCACCTATACAGTTTACATCATCTTCGTAGAAACCATTATATTTTTTATATGTGATAGGCACTACATTGTTGTATTCTACCAGGCCATCGAACCACGTGGCAAACCATATATAGCCTCTTCTGTCTTCATAAATACTCCTTACAAAGGACCCGGCATCACTGTTCAAAAGTGATAGCTGTGTGACACTGCCCGTTGAGGTATTGGCCCAGCAGACCGTTGCTCCGCCGCTGGTTCCTATCCAGAGCCTGTTCCTGCTGTCAAAGCACAAAGCCTGGACAAAGTTATCCGGCAGTCCGTTCGAAGTTGTAAAAAGATATGCATTGGTTCCTGTGACTGCTATTAAGCCATTATCTGTCCCGAGGAAAACATTACCAATGTTATCTCCTTCAATGGCATGGACATTGGCATAATCATCCCCATAGTAGACCTGAGAAAAACCGGATCCAGAATCTAAATAATATCCATCCCCTTCAGTGCCAAGCCATCGCCTTCCATCAGAGGTCTCTTTAATACAATTTATTACCATTGAAGTTACATCGGGGTCCTTATAGGATGACCATTGCCCGTCAGCAGATCTTATTGAAATACCGTTAAGCGTTCCTATGATCATGCCTCCATCGAGAGTCGGACCCAGGGAAGTGACAGAGTTGCTTATTAATGCACTGTTACCTGAGTTGTAATAAGTCCATTCGCCGACTTTGGATATTACGCCCACCCCGCCACCCTGAAAAGCGACCCACAGGTTTCCCCGGGTATCCCTTTTAATGTCGCGGATGCTATTGGATGGCAAATTGGAATTCATAAGAGTCCAGACACCTGCCGTTGAAGGATCCGTCAGTTCATACGTGGTTTTCTTGCATGACATTAGGCTTGCAAGAATGAAAAGCACCCAGGCATATTTTAGAAAATGCTCCTCCCGTTTTAGCTTTTTCATTTAATCTCTGTTTAAATAATACTTGCGGAAATTCATCAAATTATATAGTCCCTTTAATAAAAGCCTTAATTCCTTACTCATTTTTAATAAAATTACTATATAACTTAATATCATCAAAATTTTATTAAGCTTTATCATAACAGCCTAGACGAAACAGAGGTTTCGGATAAATCTCATTTTCCAGACTGTATGTCAAAACAGGGGCAGGAGGATGAAGCGTTTCTTCACCTGGTGTTTCAGGAATATTTCTTAAAGCTAAAAAGTGTACTGCAGCATTATTTCATAGTCAGGATCCGCCTCGGTGCTTGCCCCGGCCAGGGGCACCAGTACGAACTGGGAAATCCTGAATCTCCTGACCTGGAAGACAAGTCTGGGCATGTAATAAATGTCCCAGGAGGGGTTTTCGGCAGTACTGTTTTCAATCTTTTCTTCCCCCGAATGAGAATAATAAAGCTCATTTGCAAAAGCAATCCATTCATTAAGAAGCAGATTAAAGCTGCCGCCTGCCATAAGGCTGTTTCCCATTTTGAATTTCGTCTCGGCGACATCCGTCGGATTTATGAGTTTTGAGCCCCAGAAACTGTAAAAATAATTTGCGAATGCTGAATATGAATACGGGTAATGGATTTTCCTTGCGTTGAGGGACAGCCCGGCAACATAATTGCCATTCCCGGTCGGAATATTATAATCCTCCGGACTCTTTACATCAGTAGGATTCCTGGAGCCTGTCGGAAGTAATAACTGGCCTCCTGCGGTCAGGGTTGTCCTGTTTTCATTTTCCGGAATCAGCTGGTACATCAGCATCATCCTGCAGTCTCCGAGTCCCCGCCCTTTCAGATTGTCCGAAACCGGGTAGCTGGTCTGCAGGGAAGGGACTGATTGCATATAATAGTTTTCAATCCTGTTGCTTACGAAAGGTGCAAAAATATCTATTTCAATCCTGTCGGTTATGCCGTATTCCAGGCTGAACTCATTATTATAATTCGCACCCCACTGACTGTTTGAATAGTACTCTTTGTCTCCCGATTTATTGAAATACTTGTCCTGAACGATATAACTCAGATTAAATCCAGCCCTTAAATAACCTTTTTTTAAAGTGACAGGCTCAGTAACTATAGTCCGTTGTTTGAGATCCGAAGGCTGTAACATTCTTTCAGTCTGTCCACTTGCATCGATAGCGGCAGAAAGAACGAGGCATATTTCAATAAATCGTTTTAAACCGGTCATTTTACTTCAAAAACGGGAACAATTTATAACTGAGTATCATGAACAAATAAAACGGCGCATCAATGTTTTTGCCGTCAGGAGACCATCCGGCGACTTCATATATCGTGAGAGCAGGCGATATCTGGATCTCCAGCTTTGGCTCAAGCGTGAAAAGGGATTCTTCATTGTTTTTGTACTTGTTGCCCCAGTATTCTGTCCAGCCTCCTTTTGTATTATAGAATATGCCATTCATTGAGATATTAAACCAACCTTTAGCCTGGTAATGTAATGAAATGTCGAGGGTGTAGCTGTTGCTCAGAAGATAGCTGTAGGATTCATTCCCATATGAGAATACGTTATCGGCCAACGTTGCATTCCATCTTAAATTGGTTCCTTCCTTCATTGGCGTCTGCATTGACCAGTCTGCTTCTGATGAAAATTTTCCAAGGCTGAATTTGCAGGATGCGCCTATGTAATAGACAGGAACCCCATAACCGTTCGTGTTGTTATATTTAAGGTTTATGGTGTAAGCATTGACAGAGGTTGCAGAGGCAACAAGGCTATTCGTAGGTTGTTGAGCTTCATATTTTGCAGTCGGCAAGAATATCCCTCCTGTCATGTCAAGATCAAACCATCTATACTCTAACGGGAGCCTGAACGAAGTATAAAGAAAAAGATCACCCATCCCTTTCGACTCAGTGACTTTATTTACCGTAACAGTTTCAGTCGATACTGACGTTATGCTCACGACAGTCGAAGTCGGACTCCTGATACCTTCTTTAAGGTAATAGGTCTCGGCACCCATCTCGATAAAATTTGCGAGTCCGTATCTGAGTTCTGCATAATAATAATGATAAACGGATCCTGTTCCGTTATCTTTAAGATTCACGATCCTGCCATTGGAATCAAAAGACTGTGTATGGACAGCGAATTTGTACCCCGCATCAATCTGCAGCTCTCCTTTGTAAAGAGTAAGAGGGCGCTTGTTGTACGGCATGGTCAGAAAGTCATATCCTTTCCTAACTGGTATGGAATCCTGAGCCACTGCATTGGCCATAGAAATTACTGCTGCCACCAATATTAAAGCGGATAGTTTCGGAAGTCTCATAGCGCTATCAATTAATTGGCAGAGTGTACTTCACTGCACCTTTGCTGAACAAGCCGAACCAAAGGTTCCCATCCTTGTCTTCTCCAATGGAGAGGACTGAATTTTCAGGGATAGTATTTTCAGAGGCCGTGTATGAATATGGTATAATGCCGTTGTATTTTATAAGGCCGATTGAGGAGGTTGCGAACCAGATATTCCCGCTTCTGTCATCAAAAATGCTAGTGATGGTAACGCTGTCCTGCCCGTCAAGCAGCGAAAGATGATGCAAACCTGTCTTATCGATCCATGCGGCATCTTTCCCACCATTTGTGCCAATCCAGAGTCTTAGCTTTCCGTCTTCATGAAGGGCAGTTATCGTGTCGGCCGGAAGGCCATCCGCTGTCGTCAGATAAGAATAGGACGATCCGTCCCACTTAATCAGGCCGTTATCAGAGCCCATCCATATATTGCCAGAGGCATCCTCCTCAATCGCATTAATTGTTTTGTAGGTTGTACTGTACGTCCTGACATAACCTGATCCCTTGTTCACATAAAAGCCCTGATCCCTCGTACCGACCCACACACTTCCATCCGAAGCAATCTTTATTGCAGTCACCGTCATTGAAGTCACCGAGGCATCTATATAAGATGACCATGCATTGCTTGCCGAAAGAATTGATAACCCGTCTGATGTGCCGATTACAATGCTTCCGTCCGTCTCCTGACCAAGGCACGTTACTGCATTGCTGAGTATCGAGCTGTTGCTGGTCTTATACGATATCCACGATCCGTTGCTGTATTCGGCAGTTCCAAAGCCCGGGAACGCCATCCACAGGTTACCTTCCTTGTCAAGCTTTATGTCTGAAACCTTATTTCCGGGAAGGCCGTCTGCCGTATCGTAAGTTGTCCAGACACCGGCTGACGACTGATCAAGAAGAGTGTAATTTGTCCTCTTGCATGAGCAGATGGCGCAGATACAAAAGAGAATTCCTGCAAAAGTTACTGAATCCAGAATTATCCCGGTCTTTCTCATAGGTTTCCCTATTTGCTTATGGAATTACAAATATCGTTACAAAATTCTGATTTTTAGAATAATAGTTTAACATCTATCACGTCAGGCAACCCGCTATTTTCTGAATGATCAGTCAATGATACCATCCATGCCTTCAGGCGATTCATATTTTCTACCAAATTTTCTCCATATATAAAAAACAGGAATGCCGATCAGGACAATAAGGAGCCCCATACCGGTATATTTAGGCTTAAAAATAAGGAGTATGGTCATTATAGTCACTGTCGTCAGGATATAAATGGCAGGGACAACAGGATACCCCAGGGCTTTATAAGGCCTTGGAATGTCGGGCCTTTTCTTCCGGAGGATAAAAATCGCCAGGATTGTCAGTGTAAAAAAGATCAGCACGGAGAAAATGACATAGTCAAGAAGATCGCTGTATGTCCCGGAAAGGCATAATAATATTGACCATATCCCCTGTATTACAATAGCGAAGCCCGGCACTCCGAATTTGTTTATTGTCCCGACCTTCCTGAAAAAAAGCCCATCCCTTGCCATCGCATAATAAACCCTGGGACCGGCGAGAATGAGTCCGTGGTTGCACCCGAATGTGCTTACCATTATGAATATTGCCATAATCACGGCCGCGTAATTTCCAAAAACCACGCTCATTGCTGAAGTTGCAACCCTGTCGTCAGTGGCGTACTGGATCCCACGACTGAGAACATCAGTGCCATCAGGCGATCCCCGGAGGGGCAATATCTTTATGTAAATAAAGTTTATTAAAATATAAAGCACAGAAACTACAAGCGTCCCGAAGAAAAGGCTGAGCGGAACATTTCTTTTTGGATTTATCACCTCTCCGGAAATATAAGTCACATTGTACCAGGCATCAGCTGAAAAAAGAGAACCAACCAGCGCTGTTCCCAATGCCGCGACCAGCGCGAAGCCCTCAAGGGGAAAAAACTTGCCATTCGCACCAGCCCGTCCGGCATTCCAGAATACTGCCCTGTTTATCTCAAATGAATGGATGCTTTTTGTCGCAAAAAAACCGATGGCAATGACGGCCAGAAGAGCAATGACCTTGGTGGAGGTAAAGAAATTCTGGACAGTTTTACCGGTCACTATTCCCCTGGTATTTAGCCATGTAAGGAACGCTATCATTCCGATGGCGACGACCATTGTACTGTTTATAATGAGAGGCCCTTCATGTAAAAGAATATTCTTATCGCTTATCCATGGAAAAAGAACCCCGCTGAATTTGGCAAATGCCACCGCCACTGCTGCTATTGATCCACACTGAATCACCAGAAAAGTTGTCCAGCCGAACAGAAAACCTATCAGAGGATGATACGACTCCTTAAGATAAACATACTGACCTCCGACATGAGGCATCATTGAAGCCAGCTCTCCATAACTGATCGCACCAATAATTGTTATTATTCCGGTTATGGCCCAGACTATCAGAAGCCATCCCGGAGAACCTACATTCCTTGCGACATCTGCGCTTACAATGAAAATCCCGGAACCGATCATAGCCCCGGCCACAATTGAAATCCCGTCGAATAGATTTACTCTTTTCTGTAACAGATGGTTCTCTTGCTGCATTGCCTTTAAATTGTCCTGTACAGACAAAATTAATTAATCGGATGAATTAACTGCTTTATAAATACCTTAAGTTTAATTTATGTGTCAGAATGCTGTGAAAACCTTTTTTCAATCTCATGACATAAAATGTTTGATGTTATTGCAGACAGAGTTTTGATATGTGCCTGGAGGTTGATAATTTAGTACTGAATTTGTTTCTTTACAAAATGAACTTCTTTATAATAACTTAAATTCAATCAAATGAAACGGCTTTTTATCATTGGTGCAGTTATTTTATTGTCGTTGAATGCCTATACCCAGAAGTTTAATCAGGTTGCCAAAACCCCGCCCATGGGATGGAACAGCTGGAATAAATACGGCTGCGATGTCAGTGAGGCCCTGATAATGCAGATGGCAGATGCCATGGTAAGCTCCGGTATGAAAGACGCCGGCTATACATACATTGTTATAGATGACTGCTGGCAGGTGTCACGGGATGAAAACGGGGAAATAGTAGCCGATAAGGACAAATTCCCTCACGGGATGAAATATGTTGCAGACTATGTCCATTCCAAAGGACTCAGATTCGGTATATATTCTTGTGCCGGGAAATTTACCTGCCAGGGACGTCCTGGAGGCCTTGGTCATGAGTACCAGGATGCTCTCACATACGCCAGGTATGGAGTTGATTATCTGAAATATGACTGGTGCAATACAAGTACTCAGGATGCAAAATCGTCTTACTCAAATATGCGCGATGCCCTTCATTCAGCCGGCAGACCCATAGTTTTCAGCATTTGCGAATGGGGCTCAAACAAACCATGGGAATGGGCCGGCGAAGTAGGTCACCTGTGGCGCACTACAGGTGATATAAACGATTCATGGAACAGCATGATTGAAATATTTGAGTCACAGAAAGATCTTGCAAAGTACGCAGGGCCCGGGCACTGGAATGATCCTGATATGCTGGAAGTCGGAAATGGAGGAATGACTGCGGAAGAGTATAAAACCCATTTCTCTCTGTGGTGCATGCTTGCAAGCCCCCTTATGGCCGGGAATGATCTTCAGAATATGTCAGCCGAAACAAAGTCCATACTTACGAATAAAGAAGTCATTGCTCTGGATCAGGATTCACTTGGCCGTCAGGCATCATGCTACCGTGATGATGGAGACTATCAGATATGGCTCAAGCCTCTTGAGAAGGATGAAAAAGCCATATGCCTCCTCAACAAGAGCGATGAGAAAAAATCTGTACTTGTGGATTTTGCCCTTCTTGCAACAGCCAGTACCTCCAGATGGCCAGAACCATCAAAATTTACTATTAATGACTACCGTGTCAGAGACCTCTGGGAGCACAAGGACCTCTTAATGAAGGAGACTTCCGTTTACATCGATATGCCTCCCCACTCGGTCAAGATATTCAGGTTTATCAAAAAGTAACTCCGGGATAATTCAGCCCATACAAAAAACTAAACAGCAGAACACTGACAATTCCCGCTCTGCTGTTTAATTACCATAAAATCAGGTAGCTATATATTTCTTCACAATTAATTTAACACTTTTTAAAGTTTATAAGGACTCAATATGCTTTTCCAAACCCTCTTACCAAATCCCGCCGAAGTGGGGCAGGCTTTCCCCCAGGGGGTAGATGCCGAGCTTGCGAGGCAAAAGGGTTTGTTTCACTTTAAGACAAATTTATATTTCATCTATCCATATCCCTGTTTTTCACCCCCCTCTCAAATCTCCCCCCATTGGGGGGAGATGCCGAGCCTGCGAGGCAAAAGGGGGTAAGTTTGTTGCCGTACCTGAAGTTTTACGCAGCTAGCCTGTCAGTTTACTTTACAGAAAACCTGTAGATAGTCTGTGATTTAAAAGTCTCGCCCGGATTCAATATTGTAGTCGGGAATTCCGGGTGATTCGGACTGTCGGGATAATGGCCTGTTTCAAGGCATAGACCCGACCTGTATTTATATGGCTTTCCTCCATGCCCCTTCAGGCTGCCGTCGAGAAAATTCCCGCAATAAAACTGCACGCCGGGCTGATCCGTAATGACCTCCATAAACCTTCCGCTTACAGGTTCGTAAACAGTCACATTCACCTCCTTGCTCTTGTCCAGAACAAAAGTATGGTCATAACCTTTCCCGAAGACCAGCTGATCATATTTCTCACCTATTCTTTCTCCTATGGCATGAGGAGTTGTAAAATCGAACGGCGTTCCGGCAACAGGTCTGATTTCGCCGGTGGGTATAAGTGTCGAATCCACAGGTACAAAAGCTGAGGCATTAATTACCAGCTGATGGTCGAGAATATCTCCATTGCCCGCACCGTGAAGATTGAAATAGGCATGATTGGTTATATTCAAAACCGTTTTCCTGTCCGTTGTGCAGGTATAATCAATCACTATTTCATTTTTGCCGGTCCATGTATAGGCGACCCTGACATCCATATTTCCTGGATAGCCTTCCTCCATATCGGGGCTTTTATAAGTAAAGATTACCTGTGGATCCCGGGTCCTGCGAGCGATTTCAGTATCCCATACCACGCTGTGCCATCCGCCCGGACCTCCATGCAGTGCGTTTGGGCCATTGTTCAGGTTAAGTGAGTACCTGACGCTGTCAATCATGAATTTCCCTTTTGCTATGCGGTTGGCATACCTGCCGACAACCGCGCCGAAATAAGGATCGCCCCTGATCATTCCGTCGAAAGTATCAAAGCCGAAAGCTATGTTATCTTTCCTGCCATCTTTATCGGGTACTTCAATCCATGTTATCCTTGCTCCGAAGTTAGTGAGCTTGATGACATTGCCTGCTTTGTTCGTGAGAGTGAGCCGGTACACTTCCCTGCCCCTGAAAGTACCTATGAGCTCCTTTTTTACCATCATTCTGCTTATAGCGTGGCTGCAACCGCCGAGCATTAAACCAATAACAGCCGGTATGATTGAAAACAAAACGATTTTTTTCATTATAACACAAATATTTGATTCATTTATTTGATTCATTCCAATACTTATCTTCTTATTTTGACCCTGCATCTGCGGCAGAAAATTCAGAGGCAGGCAAACCATCACTGTTAAAAAGCGTCCCTATGGCGCCGTTTCTCCAGCAATACCTCACCATAACGGGTTTTGCGACCGAAGGTGATGAGGCCCAGACTTCGTCCCTGACAATCCTGGCAGTTGCCTTTACGTACTTTCCGTCTTTCCCGGCTATTTCAAATTCAGGAATGACCGGATTCTTTGAAACAAGGCCCGATCCGGCATTATCAAACCTGACCTTTATCACATTCCCCTCAACAAGCAGTGATTTGTAAACAGGACCAAGACATGCTGTTTTTATCCCATAATCATTGTTGAGAGCCAGGTTTGCAAGTCTCTCTCCTGCTTCTGTCTTGTAAGGAGGATGAATATCCATGACCGTGGCTATGTCGAGAGTCACAACCATTCCGGTATGAGGCGTCTTAAGCGATTTTGCCTGGGCTTCGCGGAGAAGAACAGCTTCTGTGGAATCCACTCCTGAATATATGTAAGGAGCGATCTGCACAAAATAGAAGGGAAAATCAGCTGTCTTCCATGCATCTCTCCAGTTCTGAATCATCAGGGGAAATATCTTTGCATACTGGTCTGCCCTGCCGACATTAGCTTCACCCTGATACCAGATTGCACCCTTTATCCTGTAATTTATAACAGGATTCACCATCGCATTATAAAGGACTGTCGGAGAATCCGGACCGAGTGACTTTGGTCTTTTTATTCCCGTAAATTCATTCTTCGAAATATCGAAGAGATAGAATTTGTCGTCGATCAGCTCTGCTGAAGGCTGATATTTCCAGCTCCCGCTGATATCTGCCGGAGCTTGTTTTCCATTCTTTACCGTAATTTTCATTGACCCCGGGACGCCCCAGATTCCACCTCCGCCGCCTGTATCAAGAACTCTTACCGAAATTATGTTTGGGCCTTTTTTCACCAGTTTTGCAGGAATTTCGTAGTTCCGGTCCATTTTCCATTTTCCGCTTACCTCGACCGATCCCACAAGCTCCCCGTTAAACCACGTTTTATCCATGTCATCTATCGGCCCGAGTGAAAGTATCAGATCCTTTCCGCTGAAATCAGCCGGAAGATTTATGGTCTTGCGGAACCAGACAGTTCCGTCAAAATCACCAATGACTCTTTCAAACAAACCCGGCAGATCCATTACCGGCCATGAGCTGTCATTGAAATCAGGAGAAGCTGCCGCCTCGTCGCCAAAGACAAGGTCCTTCCACTGATCCTCACCGGATGGCTTCAAACCGATAGTCTTATGTTTTTCAAGAAACGCCTGGTACTCATCCCTGGCAGATTTTGATTCCTTAAGGTCCTTTATTTCCGGAATAAATTCGCCTGCATTCCTGAGTGCATCTGCAGAGGTCCATGATTCCGAGGGTGTCCCTCCCCATGTTGATTCAATCAGTCCTATCGGC
Organism: uncultured Bacteroidales bacterium; assembly: GCA_963717685.1. GTDB lineage: Bacteria > Bacteroidota > Bacteroidia > Bacteroidales > VadinHA17 > LD21. The sequence continues at coordinate 201,049 of OY970346.1, forward strand.
ACATCAAGCTTTTCATAGAGCTTCCTGCCGAAGAAAAACGCTGTTGCGCTGAAAGACCTTACTGAAGCAGGGTTACAGACCTCCCACATGCCAGTACAATCATCCAGCGGATCGGTGGAGATTTTTCTGGCCACGTGAAAAAGCCTGATATTCGGATACCTGGCATTGGCAATTGCGTTCGCAGAATTCATAATGGTATCTGCAGGAGGCCATCCCTCAACGGGCATTTCCATATTAGACTGTCCCGAACAAAACCACACTTCTCCCATAAGAATATTGCTGAAGGTGACAATTGTGTCAGCAGCATAAATTCTTATTTTGTACGGTCCGCCAGCCTGTGGAGTGGTTACACTGACAGACCATTTGCCGTCTTTGCCGCTTCTGGTGCCAATTCTGGTTCCCCATGAAGGCATCACATAAACTTTTTTACCGGGATTTGCATTCCCCCATATCGCGATATCACTCTTCTGCTGCAGTACCATGTTGCTTCCTATCAGGGCAGGAAGCCGGAGATTTACGGGACCTCTTTCGCATGCTGTAATCAGCAGAATGACCAGAATAAAAAATGCTGCTTTTTTCATTGATCTTATTGTTAATTAATTTGAAAACATGACAGGTTAATATATCATTTCCGGGTCATAATGGATAATAATTCATTTATCCTGTACTATAACCTGGGTTCCATCGTATTTTATCACCGTGCCGGAAGCGGCATCAGGGTTAAAAGGCACCGGATGGTTTTCATCCACCCATACTATCCTGAATGTTCTCGTCTGAAGCATTCCGTCAAATCCGCCTTTGCGGGCGCCGATTATAAGATTCCCGGTACTGTTATCAAACATGAACCGGATTGTGCTGCAGGCTCCTTTTTCATAGTTGTTGTTTATCCCTTCATCCTCATATAGCGTAAAAACGCAATCCCTTCCGGTATATACAAAAAGAGTGACTGGATCTGCAGGCACCTCATCAGTATATTGAATTGCCGGCCCGACAGGTATTATAGAGCCCTCCTTCACGAAAACGGGGATCTGTTCATAAGGGGCGCTGACCTCGAGCTTCTGTCCTGCCCTTATGTATCTGCCGGTATAAAAATCGTACCATCCGCAAGCGGAGGGGAAATAGACTTCGCGTGTTCTTGCCTTGTAGCAGTAAACTGGAGCCACAAGTAGCGAGGGGCCGAACATAAACTGGTCGCCGATGTTTTCTACATTCGGATCCCTGCCAAAGTCCATGACCATGGCCCGCATTATCGTATAGTCACTGAAATATGCCGCTCCAGCAAGAGAATAGGTATATGGCATCAGGTAATACCTGAGCTTGTCATAGTATAACATGCTGTTATACGAAGGAGTTCCTTCAGGGGAAATATTATAAACCTCACGGAACGGATATTGACCATGGCTGCGGAATATAGGACAAAATGACCCGAACTGGTACCAGCGCGTATAAAGCTCTCTCCATTCATTCATGTCTTCCGACCCTACCTCCGCCTGAACATACCTTTTCTCAACGGCGAAGCCACCTATGTCGAACGTCCAGTAAGGGATCCCGGACAGCGCATAATTGAGCCCTGCAGGTATCTGGGCTTTAAGATCCTCCCATCGGGCTGCTATATCGCCGCTCCAGGTCGCAGCCGAATATCTCTGCAGTCCGACAAATCCCGACCGGGTAAGAAGGAATACCCGCTTATCAGGGTCAGCTGATCTCTGGCCATCATATACTGCCATTGCATTCATCAGGGCATAGGCATTGAAGTATTTGGCTGACGGACCAAGGAATGTCGGTGTGGTCAGAAGCTTCCTGTAGGCTATGCTGGAATTCGAAAGGATATCCGGTTCTGAATCATCAAGCCACCATGCATCAATTCCCTTTGTGTAAAGGGTTTCCCTTATCTGGTCCCAGAAAAGCCTTCTTGCCTCAGGATTATATGCATCATAGAAAGATCCGATATAACCCTTCCCTATCCAGTCCCTTACGCTATCCCTGATTGCCTGCCTGTATATCCATCCCCTGCTGTCGAATTCCCTGAAGTGTTCGGTTGTCATATAGAATTTTGGCCAGACTGAAATCATGATTTTTGCATGAAGGTCATGTACCTGCTTTACCATTCCCGCAGGATCAGGGAAGAACTCAGGGTCAAATTCATGAGAACCCCAGGCATCTACGGGCCAGTAAGACCAGTCAAGCACTATGTTGTCGAGCGGAATATTTCTTTTCCTGTATTCCTTTACAACGTCAAGAAGCTGATCCTGAGATTTGTATCGCTCCCGGCTCTGCCAGAAGCCAAGTGCCCATTTCGGCATTATGGGAGCCTTCCCCGTAAGAAGCCTGTACCCGCTTATTATATCATCAAATCCAGTTCCTGAGATAAAATAGTAATCAATCTGGTCGCCCATTTCCGACCAAAGCGAAAATCTTCCCTGCTCTTCAGGCGTCAGCGGACTTAAAACCTTCAGCCCTATATAGGACACATCCCCATCAGGGTGCCATTCAATTCTTACAGAGTATCGCTTCCCCTTTTCCAGCTTTCTTTCAAATTTATAAGGCGTGGGATTCCATGCCTGTCTCCATCTTTCCGGCACAACAAGCTCATTATCTATATACAGTCTTGTATATCCTGCATAATAGAGCCTGAAATGATATAGCCCGCTCTCAACAGGTTCAATTTTGCCCGACCACACGATCCCGGAGCCATTCATTTGGAATCCCTTCGGGAAATTCTTAACAGTCGTATTATCCTCATAATCGATTTCTGATTCTTTTCTGCTGAGAAAAACTTTATTGGTATCGGAATTGACATAATAGGTAGCCGTGAGTCCTCCTTCCGATCCGTCCCTGTCATAAAGCCTGAAAAGGTTGAGTTGGGAATAATCCCTCGGGTCTCCGAACTTTGAAAATGAATAGTTATCCCACAGGATCCCGTAGTTGTGATTTGAAATGAGAAATGGCACTGATACCTTAGTGTTGTACTGGTAAAGCATTTCGTTACGACCTTTCCAGTTGAACTCATCGGACTGATGCTGGCCAAGTCCATAAAAAGACTCATTATCTGGAGAATCAAAAACCTGCCGCATAGTAAAGCCAGACACACCTCCGACTGTCATCGGCATGAATGTCTTGCCTCCTCCTGCCGGTTCAGCAAGCAGGATCCTGCCGGACGTATCCCTGAATATTACCTGGCCGGTACTAAGGCAGACTTCCGATTTTATCTGCGTTGTGGAAAGAATGACAGTATCGCCTGATAACAGTACATTATATTTCAGCCCCTTTTGTGGAGAAGCTATTACGGATAAACTCTTGTCCCTGGAAGGATTATTTGAGGGAGAGGCTATCACATGAATAATTTCTTTACTGAAAGGCTCAATCTTAATGAACCTCGCATTGTGACCGGTTTTGTCATTTAACCGGACAATTACTCCGCTGCCTGTCTTCATCCATGCACTCTGATTGCATGACGCGAACATGAAAGCAATTATGGCCAGTGGCAGAATATTTCTCATCGCGGAAGATATTTTTCCCTTGAAAGACCCCGAATAAATCAGAATGGTTATTTATCTGTATACCTGTTTATTGCCTAAGCTCTGATTCTCCTTCTATTTCCATAAGCAAATCGTCGCGGCAGATATCAGCTTCTATAAAAACTGCAGGAACCTCAGGAAAATGTTCATGGCAGATGTCCCTTACTAACCCGAAATCCTCCTGCTTCTTGATATATACCCTGAATAGTGAGTACTCTTCAAAATACTGCTGATCAGCTGAAACCATCTGGCACAACCGCTGTATGTCCGTCAGCTTCTTAATATTTTCCAGAGTCACCCTTGTCTGCTTCCCCACATCTCCTTTCCCCATGGTTTCCTGCCCTATGATTGAGGCTGTCCCTGAAATATGGAGTATTGCCTCCCTGTTGTCTGCAATTAAAAGAGCCCGTTCAAACTGGGGAGCATGTTTCACAGAATCGGCTTTTTTGTTCAGGCCCATAAGCACCTGCTGCCCGTAATTATATGCATTCACCTGGTTCGGATTATCCACGGCCATGATCCGGATCGATTTGTCGGACCTTATTGCGCAGAAGTCCAGGATGACGCCGCCATGCCTCATGCCAACACCGGTTGCTGCAGGATATCCGCTTATCGTTCTGTGACTGTGATAATATTCGTTCCTTACTTCATTGAATAGCTGGTAATTCTGAAACCCGTCTTTTACAGCGAGTATGTCACCTATGTAATTCCACTGGCGAACCAGATCGTTCAGTGACATACCTTCTTCCCTTAATAATCCGACCATCATGTCGAAGGCTTTCCCGGCTGCCTTCCTTGTATCGCCCGGATGCTTATAACTGCTTATGCCGGCTGCCCATACCTCCTTAATGCCGTCCGATTCAATGACAATATAAGGTATGGACTGGAATACCCTTCCTTGTATGCTTGCCGCCGCAGCAGGTTCAAAAGTGCCTTCTACTTCGACCTTCCATGGCTTCACCGGAGGATGAACCGTTACACATACAGCAGGACAGGATTTACCGAAAACCCCGGAAACGCTATTAATTATCATTCCTCTTTTCTCCAGCAAGCTCTCAAAATCAGGAAGATCTGCGAAAATATTAAGCTTGACCGGAGCAATTCCCCCGGAACAGGCATCAATTATTTTGTTCAGGCATTGTCTCCATTCATCCTCAAAAACCCCTTCAATTTCCGGAAGGCAGACAATATATGTCTTTGTCATAAAAGTTCAGTCTTTTAGCTCAAAAGTAACATTTTTTGCACCTGAGCCTATTGAATTTAACATATTCCTTCCGTTTGCCTTTACCTTACCTGTAATGAGCTCGGGTACATTGAAAGATCTCAGGCAGTTATCATAAAAATCCGGATCCTTCTGCGGAAGCAGAAATGGTTTTGTGGCTTCCCCGTTATCGTCAAGCCAGGCAAAATACGGCCTGGTATAAAGACCGTCGATCCGCCTGCTGCTGAAAACGAACCAGTGCGAACCTGACGACCAGGAATGATAACTCTCGGTCCTGTTGCTGTTGACTGTATTCATTGGTTTCCAGGTGCCGTCTGAAAGATTCAGAAGATAAAGATCAGCCTCCTGGTGCCAGATCGAGAAATTTCCATAGTCCGACATTGTGAACATAAGATACCTGCCATCATGAGATGTCCTTGGAAATGAAATGCTCCTGCCTGTCCTGAAAGAGCTTATGATCGTATCAACTTCGCGGCCAAAGGTTCCTGTTGCGGGATCAAAACCGATTTTGCAAAGGCTGTATTTTACCTGGCTGAATTCATCAGGTAATTTTCTTTTTTTTGCAGAGCAGAATATCAGTGTTTTACCATCAGCTGAAAAGATGGGAAAAGTCTCAAAGCTGTCTTCAGATGAAATAAGCTTTGTTGTGATCAGCTTGTTGGCCCGTACATCATATACCACAATATCTGATTTGGAATCCACGACCTCAATACGCTTTTCACTTACCGTATGGAATAACTGCGAGATTGAGTTCACTGAGAAAGCAATATAATTTCCTGACGGGTGCCAGCAGGGATAAACGCAGTTGCCTATTGTTTCCTTTGTTTTAGTATTCAGCTTTACTGCCTTGCCGTCGCGTATGAGCATTGTGCCTGAAATATTACCGCGCAGATGGAATACCATCTGGTTCGGATCGTTGTTGTTGAATGAATGGCAATTCATACAGTTGCCGGGCAGGAGCCGGTTGTCAATGATTGTCTCCTGACGAAAGCTGGTAAGGTCCCTCTGATATATCCCCATTTCGCTCCACGATTCATACCCGGGTGCAATAAGCCTGTAAGCCATCCAGGGATCGATAGGTGCATTCTTGATATAAATTCTGAAAGGAAGATACCCTGACCACTTGCCATGGTCTTTTACAAAAACAGTTACATTCAGGCTGTCCCCGGCAAATTTCCTGATAAATCCATGCCACTGCCTCCCGGGTATTTCTATTTTCCGCTTTCCATGGATGCTTAGCTTTTCTCCCCTGCACTCAAAAAGAGCTGCGACTTTTTCCGGCCTGCCCTCAATCCTGAAATTCAGCGGGGCAATGTTCACGGGAATCGTCACGCCTGTAATGTCCGGAAAAATATCCGGCAACACGTTCTTCCCGGAATATTTGCCCGGGATTCCCGAACAGGATGCCAGCAGGATAAACGCCGGCAATATCAAATATTTTAATCTTGTCATGTATCTGTATATCTGTAGTCCTATTTTTGATCCTTGATTTTTATCTTCTTGAAATGAAAATAGTACCAGTACGTATCTGAAAATCTTTTGCTGAGCAGTTTCTGAGGATTCTTATTGGTTGTGTAAATATCCGCATATGCCTTCATTCTTAGCTTCGTATCGCTGCTTATCCTGTAAGGAGTATTTGCCATCGGGTTATCGGTCGTAAGCCCTACCACATACATTATCGCCTCCTGGTAGCTTGTCGGTATCCTTGTGTACCCAAGATCATTCATTACAGGTACCCTGATCATGAAGTCCTTCAGATCCTTGTTCAGAAGATAAAGGCCCATAAGGTATTGATATGCAATATTATTTCCAGGATCCCTATCCATCAAAAGGTTCAGTATGCCTTCGATATTCTCAATCTTGAAGAAAAAATCCTTTGTTATAATCATCTTTCGCTTCCCGCCCCAGTCAGGGTCCTTGTTTATCATATCTTCATTGTACAGATATTTTTCAGTCCTCAATGCCCATTTCCTGTAGAATAACGTCTTTTCCAGGATCTTCAGGTACTTTCCGGCGACTTCATAATGCCTGTTTATCAGATTCGTTTCGGCAAGTCGTTTTATCGATCTTACAGGTTTTACGAAGCTGGGAGTCGATTCCATGCTCTCAAAGGAATATTCCTGTGAGGCATTCACAAGTCCAAGATTGTAAAATATCTCGCTTCCCATCATTGGAGCAATGTACTCTTTGGCAAAGGGTAGGAATAATCCATCTGCCCCGTCCTGTTCGTAGCTGAACATCCTGTCGCCCATCGTCCCTGTTTTTGCAAGGGAAAGGTTAAGCATTGCGAGTGAAAGGTTGTTCCTGGGAGGATTCTTCTCCGCGTATTTGATGACATCGTTCCACCTTCCCATCCTGACAAGATAATCGTACTTCATTATACTTTCTGCGCTGAAATTTGCCCAGAGCCTGAGGCCAAAGATGATGGCGGGGATGAACAATATGATCTGAACAAAAAGTGCAGCCTTGTAATTCCTTTCGCCGGAAGGCAGGAAGAAGACCAGTATCATCAGAAACGCAGGAAGCGCAAAGAGAACCGGAATGGCTTTGGGAAGCACACTTCTTATATCATAATAAAACTCACTGAAAAATGAGAGACCGGCCGGCTGCATGATCAGGTACTGTCTTACCAGCAAAGGCATGCCCGCTGATATGATAAATAATACTGCCATCTGCCACACTTTAATCATCCGGAAATCCTGCCTGGCTTCTTTCTTTTTTCCTGATCTTTTCAGGGCAGACAGTATCTCATAGCCCAGTATAACGGATATCAACGATAGGTATGAACCGCCTGCAAGCCAATAAATTATAAGGATCAGCAGAATCCCTGAAAGAAATCGTTTTGTTCTGTTTTGTATTGAGATATAAAGCCACCCGGCCAGAAGAGCCAGAAGAAACCCTATGACTCCTGACAGCGGGTAGAATTCATCGCAAAGTATAAGTGCCGCATTCAGTGCAGGAAGGAAGCTCAGCGGGAAAAACCATCGGTTCCCGTTAATTGATGACAGGATCTTAAATGTTGTACGCTGTACGCCGAACAACAGGCACGTAATGATGACCGGACCGATAAGGGACAGGTAATAAAATTGTGTCAGGAATCCTCCTGTCCAGCCCGAAAAACCACCCGGGAACTTCAATCTGGAAAAGAAGTAATCCCTGCTGAAAAGAAAAATCCTGCTTTCTTCTTCGAAATGTAAATGATTATTGTAAAAGAAAGCAAAAAAGACAAAAATGCCTGCAAGGAAAATCCCTGTAAAAAAGTATTCCGTGTATTTCAGCAGCTTGTTATCATTCATGCCATATTATATTTAAATAACAAAACTACATTTTTTAAATCAAATTCCCTTGAATGTTGTTCGATTGGATATTCATCTTTACTGTCTGATTCTCATATAATTATTTGGCAAGACTAACTTTCTCTGCTTTAAGCTTTCTGAATGCGCGTTCAACATCGGCCGGACCGAAAGGGACAGGGCCCACGGACAGCTCCGGAATGTTGTATGATTTGAGGAAATATTCATAAAAATCGGCATTTTTCTGCGGAAGAAGGAATGGCTTGCTGCATCTGCCGCTTTCGTCTATGTGGGCAAAATACGGTTTGCCGTACATCCCGTCGCCGCGCTTGCTTGCAAAAACAAACCACCTGCTGTCTGAAGCCCAGCTGTGATATGAATCGGGGCTGTCTGAATTTACGACCGGAATCGTATCAACTGACAGATCCGATAATTTTAACAGATGCAGGTCGGCTTCCTTATGCCATACCGGGAAATTGCCATAGGCAAACGAGGTGAAGAGTATGTATTTACCGTCAGGAGACGGCTTAGGTTCGCTCAAAGTCCGTCCCGTTCGCCAGGATGAAACAAGCGTATCAATGGCCTTTCCGATAGTTCCAGCCGAAGGATCAAAATCAATTGAGCAAAGGCTGTATTTTATTGCTTTGTAATTTTCAGGCATCCTGAGTGCCCTGGCTGAACAGAAGTATATCTTTCTGCCGTCGGATGAAAAAGCCGGAAATGTTTCAAAGCTGTTCTTTTCCGATAAAAGCGGATTTTTGATTATCGTATTTTTCTGAATGTCCAGGACAACCACATCAGAAACGGTATCATAAACCTCGATCCTGAGGTTATTTATTGAATGGAATTCAGGGATAATTACATTTGTCGAGAAGACCAGGTATCTGCCCGAGGGATGCCAGCTGCCATAAACACCGGCCGATATCGTGCTGTCAGTCTTCGTATTTATCTTCCTGAACGAACCATTTACCTGGATCATGGTTCCGCCGTTCTTCTGCCTCAGATGAAAAAAAGAAAGCGACGGCTGCTGTGACGAATATATATGACAGTTGAAACAAGCGCCATCCAGCATATTATTGTCTGCTATCACTCTTTCCCTGAAATTCTCAAGATCCCTTTCACAGAGCTGCAGCCTGTGATATACTTCATATCCCGGCTCAATGAGCCTGTACGACAGAAAAGGATCAATCCTGTCGGCCGATATATGGAATGCAAACGGCTTGTATTTCACCCATTTCCCTTTTTGCAGGGCTGTGACGCTTACTATGACCGAATCATTTTTCTGTTCGTCAAGCAGTTTTTTCCATTTTGTCAGCGGGATTTTTATTTTGTAATCTCCGCTGATCCTGATCGAATATGCCCTTCCTGAAATGGTGACATTAATTTTACTGCAGCTGTCCGTCATTTTAAAATTCAGCGGAGCAATATTATAAGGTATGGTAACATTTATATAATCCGGATTTATGGCAGGATAATTCTCTGTCGGGATCTCACTTTCTGTTTTCCTGCCGCAGAAGGACAACAGAAAAATCAGCAACAGGCATCCGATAAACGCCATACCGGATCTCAAAACATTAATTCTTTGCCTTCCAGTTTCATCCATTTCAATTATTTTTATCGTTACCTTTCTGTTTTGCAACTACTTATCTTTGTTTCGCATTTCATGTCCCTTGTGGTTCACATTTTCCCACGAAGGACACAAAGGATATCACTCAGTATTATAAGGGACTTTTTATGAACCCGCAGGATTAGAGTTGTTTCTTAATTTTCTAATCTTAATCTTTCTACCCCCTTTCCCGTTTCCCCCAAGGGGAAAGGCTTAAATTAGCTTTTTATTTATAATTACTTCTCGATTAAGCATTTGTTATTCCATCATTATAAAATATGCCCCTTCCCCCGTGGGGGAAGGCTAGGATGGGGGTTGTTTCCTAACATTTTTTCTGCTTTAAACCTTTTACCCCCTTTCCTGTTTTCCCGCTTTCGCGGGACAGGCTCCCCAAAGGGGAAAGGCTTAAATTAGCTTTTTATTTATAATTACTTCTCGATTAAGCATTTGTTATTCTATTATTATAAAATCTATTCCTTCCCCTTAGGGGGAAGGCTAGGATGGGGGTTGTTTCTTAACTTTTCCCCCCTTAATCTTTCTACCCCCTTTCCCGTTTCCCCCAAGGGGAAAGGCTTAAATTAGCTTTTTATTTATAATTACTTCTCGATTAAGCATTTGTTATTCTATTATTATAAAATCTATTCCTTCCCCTTAGGGGGAAGGCTAGGATGGGGGGGTTATTTTAATCTTCATTAACTTCTCCATCTTTCTACCCCCTTTCCCGTTTCCCCCAAGGGGGAAAAGCTTTAATCCAGTTTATTTTTATGATTACTTGTCAATTAAGCATTTGTCAATTTTATTTAAAACCCAATCTAATCGTTTATCAATATCTTCATTATTGAATCTTAGAACTTTTAATCCTGATGACTCAAGATACTTGCTTCTTTCCTCATCATATTCCTTGCGGCCCAGATGGATTTTCCCATCAATCTCTATAGCAAGATTCGCTTTAAAACAATAAAAATCTAAAATATAGATACCATAAGGATGTTGTCTCCTGAAATGCATTCCACTTTGTTGCTTGTTACGAAGCTTTTTCCAAAGAATCTTTTCAGTCTCAGTCATATTATGTCGCAATTCTTTGGCTTTAAACTTTAGGCTTAAATTTGCTCCGTGATTATATTTCGATTCAATTATTATTCTGGAATACACCATATTCTTTAACCCTTTTTTCATCATTTTGTTCCCTTCCCCCGTGGGGGAAGGTCTGCCTCGCTTCGGCGGAGGCAGGGATGGGGGTTGTTTCCTAACATTTTTTCTGCTTTAAATCTTTTACCCCCTTTCCCGTTTTCCCGCTTTCGCGGGACAGGCTCCCCAAAGGGGAAAGGCTTAAATTAGCTTTTTATTTATAATTACTTCTCGATTAAGCATTTGTTATTCCATAATTATAAAATATGCTCCTTCCCCCGTGGGGGAAGGCTAGGATGGGGGTTGTTTCTTAACTTTTTCCCCATTAATCATTTACCCCCTTTCCTGTTTTCCCGCTTTCGCGGGACAGGCTCCCCAAGGGGGAAACCCTATCTCGCTTAGAGTGAATGGGTAAGCGGGCGTTCAATTTAGTCTAAATCAACTATTCGTTCTTCATTTTTGCAAAATGGTAATAGAACCAGTAAGTCTTGCCGAATTTCTCACGCAGGGCAAACCCGGTTCCGTTGCTTTTCACATAAATGTCCATGTATTCCCGCATTTCCTTCACTAGCGAAGGAGTGAAAATGCAGGTTTTATAATCTTCAGGCTTCCTCTCTCCCCTGGCTATCAGTATCATCAATCCTTCCTGGTAAGTTTCAGGAAGAGCTTTCCTGCCGGTGCATCTGTAGTACTTATCGAAGTCATATTCAAATGAGTGCAGATCCTTGCACAGGAGGTGGTAGCAAAGAAGGTAGTCGACAGCCATCCTGTTTTCAGGATGATTATCGGCCAGCATCCTCAGCGTTTCAACATACTCATTCCCTTTCTTCAGAAGGTCCCTTGATGGAATAATTCTACGTTTTTGCAATATCCACCCGGTGTGTGAGCATTCCTTCTCATTATAAAGAAATTTTTCCATTCCCATGGCCCATCTCCTGTGAAACATCGTTTTTTCAAGGATATGGATATATTTTTCCGCGACTGCATACTGGCCGTTTACAATATTTATCTCAATCAGCCTTTTCATTAGCCTGCTGTTAGCAGCCCTGGGCGAAAATATCATTCCGAGCAATGCTGAATGCTGGGACGCATTGACATCACCAAGCTGCCAATAAACTTCGTTGCTCATGGTGATAGTCAGGAAGTTTTCATTTGCATTGACCGGGATGAACAAGCCCGTTGCAACCGGCTGGTAATGTCTCATCAGCTCATCAGGGAGACGGCCAAGCTTTGCCAGGGCGAGATTGGTGTAATAAGCCGATAGATTATTATGAAGGTTATATTTTGAAGATAGAATATATATCTTCTCCCATTGGCTTTTTGTCGCCTCATAATCAAGCCTCATGATCTTCTCCATGGTAAAATCACCCTCAATAACAAGGCCCGTCACGACAACAGCTGAAAGCACGGTAAACTGAATAATGTCCCGGAATTTCCGCTTAGGTTTTTCTGCTGCCGGCTTAAGCGAAATCAGCACTATCGCGGTTACTGCGACCAGGGAAATGACCGGGAGGAACTGGACCAAGCCCGGCCGGGATGTCATCTCAGAAAGATAAGTCAGTGACTGATTCAATGTCAGGCAGTACATTCCCCTGAGGCTTAAAGGAAAGACAATTGCAGCACCGGCCATCAATATGGGAAAAACCACTCTCTCTGATTTGCCTGGCTGCCCGTTTTCTCCGGAAAGTTCAAAGAGTATCGCAATTGCAGTCAGGATATAAAAATTGCTGCCCGCAATGATGTACAATAATCCTGTTACAATTATCCCGTATATGATCCTTACTGCAGCCGGTTTTATAGACAGGTAAATAAGTGTACAAATTACACTTATTATAATTGCAATAATATTTGACAAGGGATAATCCAGCCGGCACAATGCAATCCAGCAGAATGCTGAAGGAACCAGCGGAAGAATAAAATGTACCTCCCTGCCGGCAGCTTTTCTCAGAAGATCTCTAACAGTCAGCCATAAAGCCGAAAGCGAAATAGTTATTATTACGGCCCCCAATCCATTTATATAATAGAACTGCGTCAGGAAATCCCCGGCATATCTTGCCAGAAAAGCAGGTTTGGAGAGATAGCTTATAAAATGGCTGAATGTCAAAAGGAATATCTGAAGCTGTTCGGTGAAAAGTAAATGGTACCGGTAAAAAAAGGAGAAGAAGATCAGGCATCCCAGGAAAAGGAGTGTCGTAATAATAGTTTCAAAAACACTATTTCTGTTTTTATATGTCATTGCAATCTTTAAGATTAATGGCTGCTGCCACTCTCGGCCTGCATGCCCGGGGTTTTCTTCATTACTCTTTCAATCTCGTAAGGATTGATCAAAACTTCACTTTTGACAAGTTCCGGAACATTATATGAGAACAGGAAAGCATCGTAAAATGCCGGGTCTTTCTGTGGCAGGAGAAAAGGCTTTCGCGGCCGCCCATCCGTGTCGATGAAGGCAATATAAGGCTTCGAATAAAGGCCATCGCCTCTTTTGCTTGAAAAAACGATCCATTTCCCGGTTGATGACCATGAATGCCAGCTTTCCGTATTATCGCTGTTCAATGCTGACAGAGGTTCATATTTGCCGGTTCCAAGATTCAGAAGATAAAGGTCTGATTCAGGGTTAAAGCTGGGGAAGCATCCGTAGTCTGCCATACAGAACATCAGGAACCTTCCGTGAGGAGAGACCCGTGGTATAGCAACGCTCTTTCCAATAGCTGGTCCTGAGATAAGAGTATCAGCTTTATCCCCGAATTTCCCTGTGGAAGGATCGAATGATATTGAACACAGGCTGTATTTTATCTTATTGAATTTCTCAGGCAGCTTTACTGCTTTTGCACTGCAGTAGTACAGTGTCAGCCCGTCGGGAGAGAAGCATGGGAATGTCTCATAGTTCTCTTGGGCCGAGAGTGCAGGAGAAGTCAGCATCTCATTTTTACTGATATCGTAGACAAAAATATCAGATTTCATATCCACGGCTGCAGCCCTCGAAGGCCCTAATGCATGGAATATCTGGTTCACCTTATTCACCGAGAAGGCTATATACTTTTTTGAAGGATGCCAATAAGGGAAAGCCGCAGCGCCGAACATTTTTTCAGTCCTTGTATTAATCTTTTTTATCTGATTATTCTGCCAGAGTATTGTCCCCGGGAAGCTCTCGCGCAGATGAAGCACCATGTACCCCGGGTCATTGGCTGCAAATGTATGGCAGTTCATGCATGTTCCCGGCAATATCCGGCTGTCAATTATTGTCTTCACCCTGAAGCTGTTCAGCGACCTCTGGTAAATTCCCATCTGGTTCCAGTTCTGAAAACCTGGCATCAGCAGCCGATATACAAGGTATCCGTCTATCGATTCCCCTGATACAAATATTTTATAAGGTCTGAATAGTTCCATTCCGCCTTTGTGCTGAACCGAAATGGATATTTCAAGAGAATCGTTCCGGCTTGCATAAAGCATACGTGACCATTTCTTTTCCGGGAATATGACTTTGTTTCCTCTGAATTTAAATTTCAATTCCATGTCCCTGCCCTTCACTGATACAACAAGCTTCTCTCCTTCTTCCTGAACCATAAAATTCAGAGGTGCTATGTTGCAGGGAATTGTTATGTCCTTATAGTCTGGGAAAATCCTAGCCGTACGGTCCATATTCACGGAAACCATCCGAGGATTTCGCTGGCATCCAAATATAAGCGCGATGACTACAAATAAAATATATAACCTGTTTTTCATCACATCACCTGTAATGAAGATAAAACCAATATGTATTTCCGAAATCTTTCATCATCTTAAGCGTGTCGCTTCTTTCAGCCTTAAATGCAGAAGCGTACGACCTTATATGTTCTATTACATCATTGCTTAACTCAATATTAGCCAGGGCCTGAGGCACCTGATTTACCCTGGTCTCGATATAAGCCGCCGCCTCCTGCCATGCAAGCGGCAGTCCGTTGTATTTATATTTTTCGGATAGAGGGAGAAATTGCAGGAATCCGTCAAAATTCTTCCCGAGGAGATACAGGGCCATAAGGTATTCATATGCGATTTTATTGTCGGGATTTGAGACAAGAAGATATTGAAGCGCAACATCCATCTCATTGATGTTGTAAAAGAAATCATATTTTGGCCTTATCCCTCTCATGTATCCCCAATAAGGATCCGCATTTATATTTTCCTCCTTCCCCAGAAGCGACAGGCAATTCCTGGCCCAGTTCCCGTAGAATAAGGTATGGCTTAACGGAACGAGGTATTTCCTGGCTACCTCATACTGGCCGTTAATAATAAAAGTCTCCGCAGCCCTCCTGAAAGACCTTGAAGGATATTTGACATCAATGGTGGATTCGATTGTTTCAAGGGCAAACATCTGCGCAAAATTGACCAGCCCTGCATAATAATAGACATCGCTGGTGATAAATGGTGTCCTGCCCCTGTTAGAATAGCCAGGAAAAAGATTGTCTCTTCGCTGGCTGAAAAAAAACATTTCTGAAGAGAGCTTACCTGTTTTAGCAAGGGCAAGATTCACAGCAGTAACTGAAAGCTTATCAGATGGCCTTTCCCTTTCAGCCCTCTTAATGATCTTATTCCAGCTTCCCCCGTAAGCAAGATTCTCGTATGCAATTTCCCGCTCTTCCCTGAAATCTCCCTTAACCATGATACCTGTGATCATTAAGGCCGGGAGCAGCAATAATGCTGTCCCGCTGAGGGTTGTGCCGGATTTCCCGCTTATTACAGGCCAGGGCAAATGCCTGAATAATATAAGAAGGGGCATGGAAGCAAAGATCAGGATAAGCGGAAGCGGAAAGAATATTCTTATTTTATAGTATGACTCCGAAATATAGGCCTGCAAAAGAGTGTCCCTGAAGATGAATGTTCTGGCTGTCAATGGTATGGCAAATGCTAATACAAGGAAAAATAGTACCGCAAATGGAGAGAAGGACTTATCATCTTTCTTAAGCCACCATGCCAGTTCCGATATAATCACGACAGAGACGAATACGATGAATGCCGCGCCAGTCAGCCAGTATATAAGCAACAGTAAAATAATCCCTGAAAGGAATCTCTTTGCTGAACCGTGTATTTCCGTGTATACCAGGGATGCAAGCATTGATAGGATGAGACCTGCCAGGCCCGATACGGAGTAAAACGGGTCCATTAAAAGTATCCAGTAACCCGTGGCTGGTAAAAATGCAAAGATAATCGGTATCCTGTTTTGGCCGGATCCAAAAAGTATCCTGCGGGTAAGAGACCAGAGAAAAAGGCACAGACCTGTAATTATCAGAGCGCCGGCCATTGGCAGATGAAAGAATTGTATCATTGATTCGCCGAGCCAGTCTGCAAAACCTCCAGGACCTGATAACTTATGAATAAGATAACCCGGGGTGACTTCAAAAAGTTGAAGCTGTTCACTCTGGCAGAGATGCTGATTGTAAAGAAAACCGTAAAAAACCAAAGATCCTGAGACAAAAAGTATCAGAAGCAACTTTTCAAAAATGTCCCATTGATATTTTTTACTCATTTTGATAGATCCTGATCATTACTGATCATCTTCTTAAGCTGTGCATCCTCCGATGCATAAACTGTTCCCACTGAGTTAAGGATGTTTTTCTTGACATCCTTTCCAAGCTCATTGTAATATACCTTGAATAAAAGAAGGCCGATCCCATTGTGCAGATTCTCTTTCATCATCCAAAGTACATCAGATAAATAAGCCTTCGACAGGGACTCTGAATATTGTTTCAGGCTGTCAGTTTTTTGAGTGTTACTTATATCTTTTTTAATTTTAAAGTAAACAGATGCCTGCGTCGAATCATATTCATGTTTTTTTTCTTTCCATTGCTGCAGAATGTTGTTAAGGCGTGTGCCTTCCCCCCGACTTACATATGATAGCATTGCATTGACTGATCCGGGTTCAAGCACAACCACAAGGTCTTCAATGACTTTAGGATACCTGGAAGGGATCCTCAGAATCTTCACGCACATTGAATCGGCCTTTTTTCTGAATACGAAATTCCCGTTCACCAGGACGGTTGAATCGACATTTTTTGAGATAGGCCCGTCGAGGGCCACAAGATAGACCTTTGATCCTTTGAATGACGGGTCGGGAACAGTGCCATTGATCCTGAACGTTCCTTTATCAGAGCATGAAGCAACAACACAAAATGTCAGTCCGGCAATTAAAATCTTCCTCATAAGCACTTTATTTACGCAAAGCTATTTTAACAGCTGTTATCTGCAAAACATTAAATAAATATTTTTCTACAATTAATAATATAGTATAACCCTAATGAATCTTAAATATGATAAGTACCGGGAACCGATCCGCCTCCTGATAGATATCGCGACGGAGGACAGTCCGGCTTTCGGTCGTCGAAGTCCCCTAAGGCGGGACGAAGACGGCGAAGCCAAATGAACATGACTATAAAAAAAGGGTGCCCTTTTGAGGCACCCTCTTTTTAACTGAATATTAAGATTGTGGTTTAAACATCCAGAACCATGCAGTTCCCCAAGCACCTGCTCCCGGCTCTGGGGCCGAAAGTATCAGCGAGTCGGTGGTCAGTTTCAGAATATAGAAATTAGTCTCCACTGAATTGCCGTAGTTAGGCTGTATCCCGTTAATAATGGTGACATTGGTGGTATGAAGCATACCGACATCCCAACCCGGATAAGTTACCCCAAAGGTAAGATTGAATGTCCCCTGGGTTGTTCCGACATATTGGGTAGGCGTCGTAGCTGCAACCAGTGTAAGATGACGGCCTCCATTCAGGTCGAAGGTCATCTGGTCACTTCCTACACCCCTTCCGGCGAGGTCTGACATGCTGACGTCCCACCAGCAAGGAGCATAACATCCCTGAAAACCGCCATTGCCCCACGGATAGGGTTGCCTGTCATCCCAAACCCATGTCTTGCCAACTGCATAATTCGTTAGATAACCCCATTGAGGTTGCTGGAATGCAGTAGGGTCACTCATTGTGACATTCACCGTGGCTGAATCGTAAACAAGGCCTCCTGCCGTTTCGCCTGTTATTCTTATGGTATAAGATCCGTGAACCAGCATTTTTACCGTGTCCTCCTGTTTAAGAGATGTACCCCAGATATAATCCCAGGAGAAAAACACTTTCGGAGTCTTGTTCGAAAGATACAGGATGAAGTCACTGTCGGGATCCTGTGTCACTGTAAATACAAAACTGCTAGCAGGGACCTTCGCCCCCAATTCCTGTCTTTTTTCAATTGGAGTGCATTTCCAGAGAAGCAACAGCATTGCTCCAATCAGAAATAATATTCTTTTTTTCATATTATCCTCCTATATATTATTTATAACTAAATACAGGGGCAGTGCCGGTTTCCCAGCCTGGATTCTGAACGAGGATCCCTTGGGAAAGCGCAATTTCCGTATTGGGTATCTGGACGAATCCACCGGTTATCGGGCGGAAATCTACGCCTTTCATCTGTCCCCAGACGCCATTATTCATCGTAGTCACACCGTTCTCGGCATCAAAAATAGGCTGAAGCGATGCAATATTGCTCTTTCCCGCCCAGCGGAGAAGGTCATAGTAGCGTTCTCCCTCAAATGCAAGCTCGAACCTCCGTTCATTTTGCAATGCAGCGAGAGTATAAGTCCCGATATCAGGAAGGCCCACGCGTTCTCTTACCTTATTTATCCCGTCAACTGTCTGTGATATTTCAGAATGCATCAGAAGCACATCGGCAAAACGGAGAAGGACTATATCCTGTGTATTGTCGAGCTGGAAGTTCTTGGTAGAAATTCCCCACATGTCAATGCTGTAATTATGCCAGTCTTTTATTGCCTTTTTATAGACATTTACGGGTCTGTACTTCTTCTGCCAGTAACCGGTTTCATCCATCTGCTTGTCGTGAGGGTCAGATCCGTCGAGGGTGTATATTGCGCTTACAGCCTCATCGGGATCAGTGACATCCATGATGGATGCTTTCTTACGGATATCGGAATCATCCCATGCATCCCACAGCGTCTTGTTGACTGTTCCCATTCCCCAGCCGTCGCCGACAAAACCGCCATAGGCATGAAAGTCATAATTCCTCCAGCCAAAGAACAGGTCCATCTGGTTGCTGTAATAAATGGTCGTTGACCAGTTTGCAAACGTAGAGAATTTAAGTGCAAACATAGTTTCGAAATTACCACCTTTTTCACCATACCATACAGGAACGTTGTTTACTTTAACATAATTGTACGTACTGTCTGAATAAGGTGCCTGTTCAATTGCATATGGCCACAGGGCACTGAAATCAGGCATAAGCTGGTAACCGCTGTTGGTAATACAGTCTTCGAGCCATGCCACCACATCGGTACTGGCAATTGACGACGTTCCGTCGTTGAGCGGGAGTGTCGTCGTCTCATAGTAACCTGTATAGAAAAGGAACACACGGGCCATCAGGGCTTCGGCACACCATTTGTTTGCATGACCCATCAGGTCGTATGTCGAAGCGCTATACGGTGTTGCCGGGAATACACTGATTGCCGTCTTGAGGTCGGTTGCGATCTGAGCATATACCTTTGCAGCCGGCGTTCTTGGTATATTCATAGGCGCGGCTTCAGTAATAAGAGGAACATCGCCGAACATGCGTGACAGGTCGAAATAATACATTGCTCTCAGGAAAAGTGCCTCGCCTTCAACCTGGCCTTTTACATCAGCGCTTGAAAATTTGCCTCCGTCAATGCTTGCTATGATCATATTTGCACGGAAAATCCCGGTATAAGCACGGCTCCATGCGCCTCTGAACAGATCAGGTCCGGTGATAGTGAATTCGGAGATTGCCTTTGGATCCAGGTCATTATCACCACCGCCGCCAAAACGTTCGTCCGACATCAGCTCGGATATGACGAATGGGTAAACATTCAGGATGGATCCGGCTACACTCGGAACTTCAACTAAAGCATGGTATGTCGCTGTCAGTGCCTGTTGGAAATCAGCATCAGTCAGATAGAAGCTGCTGTTTGTCTTCTCGGTCAGAGGCTGAGTATTAAGGAAACTTTTAGAGCAGCCCGCGAACAAACCAATTGTAAGTACAAATAAAAATATCTTTTTCATATACTTCATCATTTTAGAATTTTAAGCTAACTCCAAACATAAAGGTTCTCGGAGAGGGATAATATCCGATATCAATGTTTTTAGCCCAGCCCTGTCCGGTTCCTGCGTTGCTGCCGATCTCCGGGTCCATCCCGGAATATCCGGTGAAAGTATAAAGGTTCTGAACCGTAACGAACAATCTCGCCTGTGCCAGCGGAATTACCGGGAAGAGCTTTTTGAAATCATAACCTAAAGTTATATTGGCCATCCTCAGATAATCACCGTTTTCAATGAAAATATCGGAGACATACTGCCAATCAATAGATGAACCATAGTAAAGTTTCGGATATTTATTTGATGATCCTTCGCCATGCCACCTGTCGAAAACATCAGTAGTATAGTTATTAAGCGGACTGTCGGCCCAGCGGCGCCAGCTGCGTGCTATCTGGAATCCGAATGCACCGTTGGCAAGCACTGAAAAGTCGAATCCCTTATAGGCACATGAGAGATTTATTCCGAGGATTACTTTCGGATTGGGATCGCCGATCTTTACCTTATCGGCATCGGAGATTACTCCATCTCCGTTCGTATCCTGGAAGATCAGGTCACCGGGACCTGCACTTGGCTCAATAACAACACCCTTTGAATTCTTGTATGCCAGCACCTGGGCTTCGTTCTGGAAGACGCCAAGAGTCTTGTATCCCCAGAAATATCCGATAGGATATCCAACCTGTGCCCTGTAGCATTCTTCTGTTCCCTGTCCCAGTACATTGGCATCGCCATGGAAGATTCCCTCATTATTTGCGATACGGGTAACCTTATTCACATTATATCCGAAATTAACTCCTGCGGAATAACTGAAACCATTTTTATTGTCACTCCAGTTAAGCGAAAATTCTGCTCCCCTGTTTGAAACATCACCGCCGTTGACATAGGGTGAACCTGTTCCATAGGAGGCCAGCTGAGACGGATTTATGAGCCAGTTCTTTGTGATCCTGTCATAAACATCGATAGCAGCGCTCAGTTTGTTCTTCAGGAAACGTGCATCGAGACCCACGTTAAGCTGTTCTGAAGTTTCCCATGTCACATTTGGGTTCGGAAGGATATTGGGATAAGCTCCGGTGGTTAAGGTATTCTTATCAGTCCCGTAGGAATAACCTACATTAGAGAAGGAGATGGTCGAGAGATACTGGAAAGTCGGAATTGAATTGTTTCCGTTTTCTCCCCAGCTTGCACGCAGTTTCAGAAAGTTAACCGAATTCTTGATGTTCTGGAAGAAATTTTCCTCAGATAACACCCATCCACCCGATATTGACGGGAAATACCCCCATCTGTGTCCTTCCATGAAATTGGAAGAGCCATCAGCACGGAGGACAGCGGTTCCCATGTACTTTTCCTTATAGGAATAAGCAAGACGGCCGAAGTATGAGATCATCGAGCTGATGCCCCATGGTGATCCTGAAATCGTGGTATAATTGGGATTGACTGTCTGGGTATTGCTTATATAGGCATGAAGGAAATCCGAGAACAGTGAGTTTGAGTTCGTAGCGCTGAGGCTTACACCATTCCCTGACTGGTCAGATTCAGTACCCAGCATGGCTATGAATGAATGGTCTGTCCCGACCTTGAAATTATAGGTTACCGTATTCTGGAATGTCCAGCTGTATCCTGCCCACATGCTCTGCGTGACATCATCAAGAGTATTGAATGCCGTTGTACTGAGGTTATATACTGGAACATAGCTTCTGTAGTCTCCTGCAGAGAGCGAATAGCCGAACTGAGACCTGTAAACAAGATTTTTAATGGGCTGTATTTCAACATAGAAGCTTCCGTCAAGACCATAATTATTTGTCTCGTTTTCACCCCTGTTATAGATCATTGATGCAATAGGATTAGCTTCCTGTGTGTTCCATGGAATTGCATAATGGTACGGATAGGCAGGGTCAGTGGGATCTGTTGCATACATCGGCAGGAACGGGCTGGCGACAATGCAGTCGAATATATCGTTCCAGTACTGGTTCCCGGTCCCAATGCCTTTCTGTTTTGAATACAGATACCTTATTGTTTCTCCGACCTTAAGATAATCAAAGGTGTTTGCCTTGTTTCTTATTATGCTGTAATCGGAGTTAAGACGGAAGGTATATCTTTCATAATTTGATTCGACTGGGTTGCCAAGAATTCCTTGCTGGTTTGAATGTGAAAGGCCTAAAGAAAATGTACCCATATCTGAGCCACCTGTAATGTTAATGGAATTGTTTGATATTGGAGCATTCTTGACTGTCAGCTGGCCAAGCCAGTCGGTACCTTCCGATTTGCCGCTTGCAATATTGGACCAGTTCGGAACAAGGGTTGCATAATTAAGGGCAGGCATTCCGCTGTTGACCCTTGCCTCGTCAATGAGGGCCTCATATTCTGTCGCATTTGCCAGCGGAAGCTTCTTATAAAGGTTCTGCCATCCCCATGATGCATCGTAAGAGACGGTTGCCTTGAACCCTGAAGCAGGTTTTACGCCTTTCTTCGTCGTAACAAGTATGACTCCGTTAGCGCCTCTTGACCCGTAGATTGCTGCAGAGGCAGCATCCTTCAGCACATCTACTGATTCAATATCTGAAGAGTTCAGGTAAGTAATATCACCGCCCGGAACGCCATCGATAACGTAGAGAGGTGTAAAGTTTCCGATTGTTCCCATACCGCGGATGTCAACAAGGAATCCAGCGCCCGGTTCTCCGGAAGCTTTGATGATTGAAACACCAGGCGTCTGGCCCTGCAGAGCAGTGAGCGGGGAGATGGTGTTCTGCTTCTGGATGTCATCGCCTTTTACCTCGACGGTTGCACCTGTCACCAGTTTCTTTTTAAGAGTGCCATAACCAACTACCACGACTTCGTCGAGGCCCTGCAGCGCTTCCGCGAGAGTGACATCAATCACTGATTTCCCCTGGATAGCTACGGTCTGTTGGGTAAAACCTATAAAAGAAAACTGTAACGCTGTGCCACCTGCAGGCACACTAAGGGTAAACTTCCCGTCAACCCCTGTAAGGGTCCCTGTGGAAGTGCCCTGCACCACGACTGTTACTCCAGACATTGCCTGGCCGGCTGCGTCCCTGACAGTTCCAGTAACTGTTTTCTGGGCTATCAGGCTCAAATTAGCCAATAGTAACAAAACAAAAATTACACTTTGTTTAAGCATAGTTTTGGGTTTTAGGATAAAACATTAACTACATTTTGGTTAGTAATTCAGGTTAACGCAGATTCAGATTCCTGCGTTGATCAATTCTTTCAAATGTAATAAATAAAATCTACCTTTTTACTATGCCAATTGTTAATGTTTGGGGGGTCATTTGATTTTTAGAAGTCAACTGCATGGATCATTTATAATCCGATGTCCCGGGCGGAAGCGTTTAGATATCTGCAAGATATATTCCAATTCCAGATATATTAATCAATAAATGCCCTCATTCTTCGATTGCTCAGGAATGACCAGAGGGCCGGCCTGTCTCCTGTCGTCTGCATATTTTGAAGGAAGGACACCGAACTCTTTCAGGAATAGTTTACGGAAATACTTTGGATCCTTAAATCCCACCCTGAAGGTCACTTCTGAAACATTTAGCTGGCTCTTCTGCAAAAGAAGAGCTGCTCTTTTCAGCCTGAGAAGCCTTATGAATTCAACAGGTGCCTTCTCCGTCAGAGCCATGATTTTCTTGTAAAGCAGCGTCCTGCTCATCCCCATTTCCCTGCTCAGCTCCTCAACGGTAAAATCAGCAACCGCGATATTGTTCTCCACTATATTTATGGCTTTCTTCAGGAACTGCTCATCAAGTGAGGTGATTTCAATTGCTGACGGCTCTATATTCAGCTTGTTCCTGAAGAGATGCTGTATATCCTTTCTTATCCTTACGAAGTTATCGATTTTCGACATCAGTATCTGAAAATTGAAAGGCTTGGTGATATAATCATCAGCTCCCGCTTCTATTCCTTCGATCTGCTGTTCTTCCGTATATTTTGCCGTCAGGAGAATGAAGGGGATATGTGAGAGGCTCCTGTCTGTTTTTATCCTCCTGCAAAGTTCCACTCCGTTCATTCCCGGCATCATGATATCAGATATTATAAGATCGGGGAGAGTCTTCCTGATCTTCTTAAGAGCCTCATTCCCGGAAGAAGCCTCACAGACCTGGTATTTTGACTTCAGGTTCTCCTTAAGATAAAACCGAAGGTCCTCGTTATCCTCGGCAACTATAATTATTGGTTTTCCTTTTTCGCCGGTTATTTTCCTTCCTTCAGCTTTTATCTCCCCGGGAGTGTTCCTGTCAATTTTTCCAATGGCAGAATCCATTTCAGCCCGGAAAGTAACCGGCCCGGGAGGATTATAAGAATGTGCAATTTGTTCCGGCTCAGTCATCTCTTTATCACCACCTTCAGCATGCAAATCCCGGCTTACAGGAAGCATGATCGTAAAAATGCTCCCCTTACCTACTATGCTGCTTATCGTAATCTCTCCCTTGTGAAGCCTGACAAATTCATTTACAAGGGACAAGCCAATTCCGTTCCCCTGATCCATGCTTCCCGGAATTTCAATGTTATTGGATCTCGTTAAAAGATCCGGGATCTTATCTGGAGGAATTCCTGCCCCGCTGTCCTCCACCTCAATTATAAGCCGATTGTCATTAACTGTCGTCTGGTTAAGCCTGACATTTACCGAGACTTTGCCTCTTGCCGTTATTGCCTTGAAGGCGTTTGAAAGAAGATTGAACATTATTTTTTCGATCTTTTCCTTATCAAAATAAGTATCAAGGGAATCTATTTCCGTTCTGAAGTCAAGCTTAATGTTTTTTTGTTCGCTCAGGTCGGTGAATGAATCAACCGATTCTCTGAGGAAAGCAATAATATTGCCGTATGACGGAGAATAGCGGAATCCCTGCACCTCCATCTTTCTGGAATCGAGCAGCTGGTTGACCATAAGCAATAATCTCCTGGCATTCTGCCTTATCATCTTCAGGTGCTTTTCTTCAGGCTTCCCTTTCCATTTTTGCATAAGCTGATCGACGGGCGAAAGTATCAGGGTAAGAGGGGTTCTGAACTCGTGCGATATATTTGTGAAGAATTTCAGTTTCAGCGAATCTATCTCATGAGTATGCCGGGCCTCAACACGTTCCTTTTCAATCCGAGTCCTTGTCCGTTCTCTCCTGACAATGGAGACCCAGAGCATGACAAGCGCAGTCATCCCCAACAGGACATAAAAGATGTTGGCATACCATGTTTTCCATACAGGTGGCAGGATCCTTATTTTCAGAGAGATCTCATCCCTGTTCCAGGTTCCGTTGGAGTTCGTTGCTCGCAGCCTGAACCTGTAAAATCCCTGAGTCAGGTTTGAGTAATTGGCAAAGTTCTTCCTTCCTTCGGTTGTTATCCAGTTACTGTTAAATCCTTCAAGCTTATAAGAGTATTGTGTCCTTTCGGGGAAAAAATAATTCAGGGCCGCAAAATCTATAATAATTGAGTTCTCGTTATAATGCAGTGTAATCTCATCGGTGTTGAAAATTGGTTTTTTCAGGAGGATCTTGTTGTTGAATTTCTCTCCCGGTTCGATTACATCGTTGAAAATCCGGAGCCCTGTGAACACAATCCTGGTAGGAATTGTATCTTCATTAATCTCGGCAGGATTAAAGCTGTTTAGACCGTTGGTCCCGCCAAAATATAAAATCCCGCTCCTTGCTGAGGCAGCTGCAGTCTCATTGAACTCCTTACCCTGCAGGCCGTCGCTGACGGTATAGTTCTTAAAGTTGAAAGAGAGCGAATTATATCTTTCGGCCTGGCTTACGGTCAGCCTGGAAATGCCATTCTTTGTGCTTATCCATAGATCATGGCTCTTATCCTCCAGGATCCTCAGGACGCTGGAAGAAGGCAATCCGTCGGATTCATAAAAAGATCTGAAAGTGTTGTTTTTCCTGTCCATCAGGTTGAGCCCGTTGCTGGTGCATACCCAGAACAGGCCTCGCGAATCCTCAAAAACGGACGAAATGTGATTGTCGCTTACAGAAGACCCGTTCGATTGATTGTTTGTATAGCAAACTGATACATTCTGCCACGGGTTGAAGAAAATAAGCCCGTTTGAGGAGCTGATCCATAGGTTGTCGTTTTTATCGGTCGTGACGGAATTGAGATAATCGAAGCACAGCGAGCTGTTTTCAGAAAGATATCTTTTGAATTTTCCTGTTTTCCTGTTGAAAAGATTGAGCCCGTTGGTGAGTGTTGCGAACCAAAGGTTGTTTTTGCTGTCCTCGCATATTCCCCATATACTGTTGTCTGAGATTGAAGATGAATCAGACTCACTGAACCGATAGACCGTAAATTTTTCTGTTGAAGGATCATAGCGGTTCAGACCCCCCAGATAAGTTCCTGCCCATATCCTGTGATCAGAATCTTCAAATACCGAAACGATAATATTGCTGCTCAGGGTGTTGGAAATTCCCGGAGAAGCAGTAAAGTTTTTAAATACATTCTTCTTTATGTCGAGATAATTGAGTCCCCCTCCGTTTGTGCCTATCCAGAGGTTGCCTTCCGAATCTTCAGTAATGCAATCCACATCGTTATTTGACAGGCTGTTCTTTTCAGTCGGATAATTCCTTATCAGCTGAAATTTCATAATATTCTTCTTGTAGAAATCCACTCCTTTTTTCGTAGTGCCGATCCAGGAGATTCCTGATTTATCAATATACAATGATAAAAGTCCGTCGCTCGACACTGAACCCTGTGAATAAGGCCTATTAATAAGATTGGTTATGCTGAAATCCTTTTTATCAATGATGAACAACCCCCTGCCATCAGTGACTATCCATATTTTACCATTGCTGTCCTGACAAATGCCCCCTATCTGGAGCCCCGGGAAATATGAATCCATCAGACTCTGTTTTTCCTGAATCCATGACCTGCTTTTAATATTGAACTGGCTAAGCCCATATGAATCGGCCACCCATAAAATTCCCTCTTTATCGACATAGAGCCTCGTTATAGTATTCCTGGCCCCTGAATTGTGTTTAAGCGGTTCAAGCTTTTCAACCGAGCTGGAGGTAAGGTTGTACCTGAAGATGTACCCGTTCTGGGTTCCTATCCACATGGATCCCGAATTATCATTTGCAAGGGAAGTGATATTGTTGAATGGCGAAAAACACGACTGGTCATCCAGCATGAAATGTTCTATAGACCTTTTTACCGTGTCATAAAAAAAGAGGCCGTTATGGGTTCCGATCCAGATATTGCCTTCAGAATCGCTTGTGATGGTAGTTATATAGTTGACATCCTGACACCCTGACCTGGCAAGCGGAATAAGATTCATCCTTCTGAACCTGTAAGTATTGATGTCAAGGATGCATATTCCCGTCCTGGTTCCTATCCAGAGATTCCCGTCATGATCCTCGGCTATTGAATTGATATCGTTATCCGAGACAGAAGATGAATCCTGGTTGTTCTTGGCAAAGATCTTAAACTCATATCCGTCATAACGGTTCAGCCCCGCGCTTGTCCCGAACCAGATGAAGCCGTTCCGGTCTCTGATAATGCACTTTATCCTGTCATCAGACAGACCGTCATTGACGTCGAGATGCGAAAATACAAAGTGGGTCTCAATTGCATATAAATTCCAGGTTCCAGTAAGAAACAGGAAGAAAATAAGATTCTTAAAGATCTTTCCGGTCATTGAACAATCCATTCGTAAATACCTGAAGAATACTTCCTGCCAAGCCTTACTTTAATCCTGACTGCAGAAGCTTTAACCGGGCTGAATTCCAGCGTATCCCAGGCGTTTTTCGTTATGGTGTACCTTGTCAGGGCCCTGACAGGCTTCCATATATTTCCCGAAAGATACAACAATTCCCATTCATCAGGTATCCGGCACCCGCCATCCGGCCCGTCATCGAACCAGTAAACGCCTGTCTTTGAAATTGTTTCTTCCTTATCAAAGTCATATTCCACCCATTCCCAGCGATCCGTATCCGGCCACCAGTGATAATATCTTATTGTCCTGTCGTCTGAGCTTTTCGGTTCATCCTGATCATTTATCGCAGAAAGATCTTTTGTCATTTTGCTTGCCTTTACCCTGCTTCGGCAGGCAATTGTCGGAGCCGGAAGAGGATGTGTACTGCTTCCCGTCACCGGAAGCCATACCATCATCTGCCCCGGCCCCCGGTTATTCCATAAAGCATAAGGAATCAGAGTCACAGGTTCCTCTGTCATTAGTTCAATACTGCCGTCAAGCTTCTTCCTTGTCTGCCATCCTTTGGTCCTGACGACCTGAGTTCCTTCAAGAAGTGAAGGAAGATATTCAGTCGTGAACCGTGCCGAGGTGTCGACCAGCAGATCGAGTACATTGCCATTTTCATTATCAGGCCATTCCGCACAATATATAACCGGGCCTCTCTGAACGGCAATTTTCCCGTTATCATCCTTTACCCTGTCATCGGCTGCAACTTTTCTTACAGGCATCAGAAATTCAATTTCAATCTTATCTCCTTTTTTCCATCTTCCCGGTATCGCGGCATAACCATTGCTGATATTGTACTTCATGGCCTTTCCATCAACTGTAATTGAATATGTCTCATTCACCCGGCCGATGAACCTGTAAAGATTGCCGGGGATGGCTTCGTTGACTGCCCAGCCCGGTATCCGGATAAGGACTTTAAAAGTGGCCGTCTTCTCAGGATCAACGGAAATCTCAACTTTTCCGTTCCACGGGAAACCTGATTTTTCCGAAATATGCACTCTGTTCTTTCCTATTTTAATATCCGCTTCATTTGAAATAAACAGATTTACATACAGGTCCTTATCCCTGACCGCATAGATATATCCTGGAATGGCCGGGATAAACCGTGCCACATTTGAGGGACAGCAGGCGCATCCGAACCACGGGCTCCTTGACTGCTGGCCGTATGATTCCAGGGGGTTCGGGTAGAAAAACCTGTCTGAAGAAAGAGACACTCCTGACAGCATGGAGTTATAAAGCGTCTTTTCGAGTATATCAATATATTTCGCCTCGCCATGAAGAAGGAAAAGCCTGTGATTGGCAAATATGTCGCCAATGGAAGCGCATGTTTCGCAGTAAGCCGATATATTCGGAAGATCATAGGGTCCGGCAAAACCCTCATTGCCAGCTGAAGCCCCGATTCCACCAGTGATATAAATCTTTTTATATACCATATCTTCCCATATCCTGGTAATGGCATCAAGGTATGCCTTATCATTTTCAATTGCAGCGATATCGGCCATCCCCGAATACATATAGGTTGCCCTGACTGCATGTCCCTCAGCTTCAGCCTGATCAACGACTTTTTTATCAGCCTGGTTATACTGGCTGCCTCTGGGTCCTCGGACATCAAGAAAAAATTTTGCGAGATCGAGATATTTTTTCTCACCGGTGACGCGGTAAAGCTTTACCAGACCCATCTCAATGACCTGGTGTCCGGGATAGACTCTTACCCTGTCCCATCCGAAATCCCTGCACACAAGGTTTGCCGATTTTAATGCTATATCAAGAAGTGTCCTCTTCCCGGTCGCCTGATAATGGGCGACTGCAGCTTCGTACAGGTGGCCCAGGTTATAAAGCTCATGGCTCAGCACGGAATCCATTTCCCACCTGTTCCTGCCCGCCCATTCATGAAGTCCTTTCCCCCCATGCTTTTCGGCTATCGTCCTGTTTGTGTAGAGATACCCATCAGGTTCCTGCGCAAGCCCGATTTTATAAATAAGCGTATCAAGATAAGCCTCCAGCCCGGGATCAGGATTCGTCTGGAGGGAATAGCTTGCGCCCTCAATTATTTTGTAGACATCGGAATCGTCAAATGGGTATGATGTCTGGAATTTCCCAGTATCAAGGCCGGCAGCGATCTCAAAGTTCTTTATCCTCCCGCTTGACCTGCAATAGGCAAATGCTATCGGGATTGTGACACTCGAATTCCTCTTTATCCTTGGCGCCCAGAAGTCGTCAGTCACTTTGACTGAAGTAAAAGGGACGGGCCGGATTGGATAATCCGCAGGTTGCTTTTTTGTGCATCCCGAAACAAGCAATGCAATAAATCCAACCAGCAAAACTGATTTCAAAGTATTCTTCATTTTGTCAGTTCAAGCACTATGACCGATTTTGAAGGCATCTTAACTGTCAGTGTCCCATCCCTGAGGCTAAAGCCCTTAAAAGCAGCCGTTTTAACTGTTTCAGGATTCTCAAAGCTGTTGAACGCATTCATTTCACCGGCTGTGAGGATCTCGCCCGATACCGACCTGAAAACATCCCCGATTATCGGGCATATAAGAGTTATTTCCTTATTTGGGTTGAGGTTTGCCAGTGAAATATGCATTTTGCCATCCTTGTCCACGGAAGCTGATGCGGAAATTGCAGGGATCTTCCTGCCGCCGAAAACATAATCTTCACAGCGGAGGTCAGTACTCAGGAGCAGTGCATCCTGGTGAACCCTGAACATCCTGAACACGTAATATGTCGGGGTAAGTACCATTTTATCATCTTTCGTAAGGATGACTGATTGAAGCACATTCACAATCTGGGCGAGGTTTGCCATCTTTACCCTGTCGCAATTCTGATTGAATATATTAAGATGAATGGCGGCAGTTATCGCATCCTTGAGGCTATTCTGCTGGTAAAGAAATCCCGGGTTGGTCCCCGACTCGACATTGTACCAGTTTCCCCATTCATCAACTATAAGTCCCACTGTCTTCATGGGATCGTACCTGTCCATAATTGCCTTGTGCCCCCTGATTATCCTGTCCATTTCATAGTTGAGCCTGAAGGTCTCGAACCAATCGCCTTCATCAAATTTCGTTGCGCTAGATTTCTTATCCCATCCACCGGGGACCGAATAATAGTGCAGCGAGATACCCTGGAACATTCCCCTGTTTTTTGGATCTTTCATCAGGGTCTCGGTCCAAGAATAATCATAATCGCTTGCCCCGCTGGCGACACGATAAAGCCTGTTACCCTGGAAGTCCCTCAGATACGTGGAAAACTGCCTCATGACATCTGCATAGTGTTCGGGAGTCATGTTTCCGCCGCATCCCCATGTTTCATTCCCCATTGCAAAGTATTTTACTTTCCATGGCGTTTCCTTTCCGTTTTCCTTCCTGAGCCGTGTCATGGGACTGTCTGAACCAGATGTCAGGTATTCGACCCAGTCGGCCATTTCCCTGACTGTTCCCGAACCCACATTGCCGCTGATATAGGCATCGCAGCCCAGAAGCTCGGTAAGTTTCATGAATTCATCGGTTCCGAAGGAGTTGTCCTCAGTCACTCCGCCCCAGTTCGTGTTTATTATGGAAGCTCTCTTTTCCTTTGGTCCTATGCCGTCTTTCCAGTGATAAGTATCGGCAAAGCAGCCACCCGGCCATCTCAGATTGGGAATCTTCATCTCCCTCAATGCAAAAAGAACATCATTCCTTATGCCATAGGTATTGGGTATTTTTGATTCAGGTCCGACCCATATTCCCCCATAGATGCATCTGCCAAGGTGTTCGGAAAACTGACCATAAATATCCTTGCTTATGACCGGTCCGGGATGATTGGCAATAATCACAAGCTGGTTAACCTGGGGAGAAGCTTCATTCTGGGCGTTTACATAAAATGCCGCATTCAACAGAATGAAAACAGAAATTGCAAGATTTTTCTTCATACGATTTTTATTGACCGATTATTATTTTTCCCTGGCAGGAATAATATGTAACTATTTCCGGATTTCATAATTCAATCGCTGATTAGTCTTTTTTAAATACAAAAATATTTTCGCCTCTTCCGTTTCCTGACCAGATTTAAAAAAACGAAAGATGCGACTGTACCGGGATATGTTTCAAAGCCTGCAGGGAAGAAGAGAGCCACTCCATTGCGATATTGCGGAATTCAACAATTTTTCGTGAAAGAATAAAAATCAATGACAGTCTATCTGTTTTCCTTCGATGAACAATCCCAGCTTCCTGTATCTTTCAAACAGGACTTTGTACTTATCCGCGCGAACAGGATCCGGATGATATTCCTTTTCAAACCCGCCTCCCATTGCTTTCTGAGCTGCAGGGACATCCTTGTGAATTCCTGCAACCACCGATGCAGCCATAGCCGATCCCAGGGCACAGGTCTGCTCCGACCTTGCCACTTTAATAGGCATATCAAGCACATCAGCCACAATCTGCATTACATACGGATTTTTTTTGGCAACGCCTCCTGTTGCTATCACACCATCTATTCTTATTCCTTCCGAAATAAATCTTTCGTTTATCATTCTTGATCCGAACGCGGTTGCTTCAACCAGAGCTTTGAAAATCCTTGGAGCATCAGAACCCAGCGTGAGACCTGCAATTGCTCCTTTCAGAGACTGGTCGGCAAAAGGAGTCCTTCTCCCGTTGAGCCAGTCAATGGCAACAAGGGCTGTTTCCTCTTCAGTCAGCAATTCTGCCTGCCTGCTCAGTTCAGCTATCACTGAATCTGCCGCTTCCTTTCCTATTCTTGTCCTCGCTTTATTATTGAGCCAGTCCATCTTCCCGATTATTTCATTGACGGGCCATAAAAGGATCCTGCCGAACCATGCATATACATCTCCGAAGGCAGATTGTCCGGCTTCAAGTCCAAGCATTCCGGGGATAATTGATCCATCGACCTGTCCGCAGATTCCTGCAACAAGCTTATTTCCAACCTCTGACATTGGAGCGACCATCATGTCGCAGGTGGATGTCCCCATGACCTTGATAAGCTGGTTCGGCTGTATTTCACCCCCTACGGCACCCATGTGAGCGTCGAACGCGCCTGCTCCTATTTTTACATCGTGTGGAATGCCAAGCCGGGCTGCCCAGTCAGCACTTATTGTCCCGGCCGGCGCATCGCAGGTATGAGTTTCCCTGTAGAGCCGATCCCTCAACCCTCCGAGAAGAGGATCAATCCCGACAAGAAATCTCTCATCGGGAAGGCCGTTGAATTCTTCATGCCACATGGCTTTATGACCTGCAGCGCAACGGCTTCTCACAAGCTTCATAGGATCCGTATTACCAGTAAGCAGAGCCGGTATCCAGTCGCAATGCTCGACCCATGAAAACGAATTTTCCCTGACCTTCCTGCTGATTCGGAGAACATGCAGGATTTTGGCCCAGAACCACTCCGATGAATAGACTCCTCCCTCATACCTGGTATAATCGGTCCCGCCCCATGTCTTTGCAATCTCATTTATCTCTGCAGCTTCCCTGACGGCGGTGTGATCCTTCCAAAGCACAAACATCGCATCCGGATCATCCTCAAAGTCAGGCTTTATCGCCAGTGGAATGCCTTGCCTGTCGACAGCAACAGGTGTTGAGCCCGTTGTATCAACAGTGATGCCTGCAACGCCACTGATGACTTTTTTGTCAAGTCCTTTAAGCGCACCTTTTACAGACTGCTCCAGTCCTTCAACATAATCAAGCGGGTGCTGACGGAACCTGTTCGATAAAGGATCGCAATAAAGTCCCCTGCTCCATCTCGGGTAATCAAATACAGATGTCCCTATGATTTCTCCGTTTGCGGAATCGACAATGACCGAACGGACAGAATCAGTGCCATAATCGATCCCTATCACATACTTGCCTGACATATCAATGTAATTTAGTTCGGGGTTTTCTGACCATAATATGCATCTTTGCCGTGCTTTCTCGTAAAATGCTTTTCTAGAAGGTACCGGTCGACAGGTTCGGTCCTGCCCAGCAGGAGAGTATAAAATGCCATTCTTGCTATTTCCTCAAGGGCAACAGCATTATAAACAGCCTCATCGACATTAATGCCCCAGCAGAAAGGTCCGTGTGAATTGACAAGAACTGCCGGAACATCTAAAGGATCAATGTCTTTCAGGGTTTCCACTATTACCTTTCCCGTGTTAACCTCATAGTCGCCAAGAATTTCCTTCCTCCTGAGCTTTCTTGAACATGGAACGGGGCCATAAAAATGGTCGGCATGGGTTGTCCCGAAAGGTAGGATTTCTTTTCCGGCCTGGGCCCAGGAGGTTGCATAACTCGAGTGAGTATGGACAATCCCTCCCAAACTGTCATATTTCCTG
Source organism: uncultured Bacteroidales bacterium (assembly GCA_963717685.1). GTDB lineage: Bacteria > Bacteroidota > Bacteroidia > Bacteroidales > VadinHA17 > LD21. The sequence continues at coordinate 234,905 of OY970346.1, forward strand.
TAAAGAAAAAGGTGTGTGGGGGCATCTGTCGAGGGTTTATTGTCGCCTTCTATCACTTTCCCGTCAGGATTGAGCACAACCATATCTTCCGGCCTCATAGTTTCGTATGGTATTCCCGAAGGTTTAATCACTATCATTCCCGAGGAGCCGTCTCTCCCGCTTGCATTGCCCCAGGTATGAATTACAAGGCCATGGCCGACAAGATCAAGGTTGGCCTTGAAAACACTTATTTTCAACTCATTGAGCATCTCCGGACAATAATTGTGTAAAATGCAATCAGATTATATAAGGTATTAAGAATCGTTCTAGTTTACATCAAGATTGAAATAGAAGCCATTTTTTATCAGCTTGCTGTATCTCTCACTGATGAACCTGTAATAAAAAGCGCCTCTCTTTGAAGTCTCCTTTTCCTTCTCATCGAGCTTTTCGAGGATATTCATTGAAAGTATTTTCTTCCTGAAGTTTCTTTTATCGATGCTGCGCCGGTATATAGCCTCATAAAGGTTCAGAAGCTGAACCAGGGTGAATTTTACGGGAAGCAGTTCGAAACCAATCGGCTTTATCTTTATCTGCATCTGAAGTTCAGACATGGCATCGTCGACCATTGTCTTATGATCGAAAATAAGCCTTGGAAGTTGGCTGAGCGAATGCCAGTGAGCGCCATTCTTCATTGTGAGCTCATGGTCGATGTCTTCGATCTTGATAAGAGCCCGATAAGCCGCTGATATTACTCTTGCTCCGGGGTCCCTGCCAGGTTCGCTGTAACAATGCAGTTGCTTCATATAGACATTTTTGAGACCCGTAAGGCTCGACAGAACCCTGCATGAAGCGACATCAAGGCTTTCTTCAGGTTCGACAAAGCCCCCGGCAAGCGACCATTTTCCCTTTGCAGGTTCAAAACTTCTTTTGACCAGCAGCAATTTTATTTCCCTGTTTGCAATATCATATCCAAAGATTATGCAGTCAACGGCAACCAGATGCCTGTAATTTTTGGAATAAGTTTTCATAAAATGTAAGGTAAGATAAGTGGTCTTTTAATATTCATTTTATTCCTTCCGACAAATGATAATATATCTCATTCCATCTCAGCTCTTTTCTGAAGTCCGCCAGGTTGCATTTTTCATCGATATGCAGGAATTCAATGCCAAGCATTCCTGCGAAATCCTCCAGGTACTCAGAGTCAATGGCAGTGCTGAAACCGGTATGATGAGCACCTCCGGCATAGATCCATGCGGCTGCTCCTGTCTTCAGGTCGGGCATTGGTTTCCATAAAACGCTGGCAACGGGCAGCTTTGGCATATCAGGGCATTTCATCACTTCGACATCATTGATGATCATCCTGAATCTGTTTCCCATGTCGATTAGAGAGGCACAAACCGCCTTCCCGGGAGCCGTTTTAAATACGAGCCTTGCAGGATCTGCCTTCCCTCCTATTGAGAGCTGATGAATCTCCACGACTGGTTTTCCGGCAGCTATTGACGGGCATACCTCAAGCATATGAGCACCCAGTATTCTCGAACCTTTTGGATCAAGATGATAAGTGTAATCCTCCATGAATGAAGTGCCTCCCTTCAGTCCGTTTGCCATCACCTTCATTGATCGTACAAGTGCAGCAGTCTTCCAGTCACCTTCAGCGCCAAAGCCATAGCCTTTTGCCATCAGTCTCTGAACAGCTATTCCCGGAAGCTGCCTAAGGCCGTGGAGATCCTCAAAAGTGGTTGTGAAAGCCCTGAAACCGCCTGCTTTGAGAAATGATTCAAGTCCGACCTCAATTCTTGCTGCTTCTTTCAGCGTTTCTGAAGCTGCGACGGCTTTTGTCATTTTGTAATCCGAGCCATATTCCGAAATAACCCTTTTTATGGCAGCTCCTGAAACATCATTTACGGCTTTTGCGAGGTCGCCAGTGCCATAGCCATATACAGAGTAGCCCATTTTGGCCTGTGCGCTGACCTTGTTGCCTTCCGTTACTGCCACGTCGCGCATATTATCGCCAAAACGTGCTACCTTCATATTCTGCGAATCATCGAATGCGGCTGCGCTTCTTATCCACACGGCAATATGGTCGATAGACTCAGGATCCTGGTAATGACCGACAACCACTTTTCTTCCCAGCCTTAATCTTGTGCCGATGAACCCGAATTCCCTGTCGCCATGGGCCGACTGGTTCAGGTTCATGAAATCCATATCTATCGTTTCCCACGGGATATCACGGTTCAGCTGAGTGTGAAAATGAAGAAACGGCTTGGCAAGAACCGAAAGGCCCCTTATCCACATTTTCGCCGGTGAGAAAGTATGCATCCATGCGATCAGCCCTATGCAGTTCCCTGAACTGTTTGCTTCCTGGCAAAGTGAAAAAATTGAATCGGGAGTGGTAAGAACCGGTTTGAATATTATTCTCTGAGATATTTTCGGCGATTTATCAAGTGCCAATGCAATTTTTGACGAATCAGCTGCAACCTGCTTCAGCGTTTCAGGGCCGTAAAGGTGCTGGCTTCCAGTGACAAACCAGACTTCCTTGCTTTTTAACTTTTCCATATTATATAAATATTAAGTGACCGTTAATCATGAACATTTATTAATCCTGCATAAGTGGCATATAAGATGCCATATCACTAAATGGCCCGGCATATGACTGCTTTTCCATTTTAATTCTACCAGAAGCAGACATAAAATACCACGCAGAACGCGACGACTACCAATGTAGTCACAATATCAACGGCGCTCCAGCTTTCACGAGTCTCCCTTACCTGCCCTGGTGTCTGCGAGAAATAGGTAATGCCCTGCAGCTGTTCTTCCGATGCTCTCGGAGTGAAGAAGCTTATTGCTACCATCAGCAGCATTGTGAATATGAACAGTCCTATACAGAAATGAATCCAGTTAATATTAAGCACGGTGAACAGCCCGGAGCGAAGCGATGCATCGGTGACCAGTTTCTGGGCGACATGGTCAAAGTGGGATCCCGGATCAAAGACCATCAGGGCGAGCCTTATCATGCCAATTGATGCGCCGATGATCAGTCCCCACTCTCCTGCCTTTGGCGTAATCCTCCTGTTAAACACTCCAAGGAGGAATACTGCTGCAATTGCCGGTGCTATAAGTGACTGAACATTCTGCAGGTATTCGTAAAGAACTGATCCTATGCTCTTCATTATCGGGATCCATACCAGACCAAGCAAAACTACTGAAACAGTAGCGATGCGTCCAACCATTACAAGCCTGTGTTCACTGGCATCCGTGCGGTAATGCTTGTAGAAATCTATTGTAAACAATGTTGCCGATGAGTTGAAGTGCGCTGCAAGGGATGTCATCAGGGCTGCGATAAAGCCTACCACGACGATACCCTTGACGCCCACTGGAAGCAGTTTGCTTACCAGGCTTCCATAAGCTTCATTATTGTCAGTAAATGTGAGAACCCCCTTGCTTCTCAGAGCAGCTGCAATCATCCCCGGAACAAGGAACATAAACACCGGGAGTATCTTAAGGAATCCTGCAAAGATAGTTCCCTTGCGTGCCTGATTAAGATTTTTTGCTGAAATGGCCCTCTGTACGATGCTCTGATCAGTGCACCAGTACCAGAATCCAATAATGGCAGCTCCGAAGAATGTGCTTATCCCTGGAAATTTGCCGTACCACATATCGCCTTTGGGATGGATCAGATGCATATTTGTCATCCCGTTGCTGCTGGCATGCTTTACCATTTCCTTCCATCCGTCAATGAGGCCGCCGCCTCCAAGCTTCATTAGGCCAAGGATAAGAATTGCAAAAGCTCCAATGATAAGGATTGGCGTCTGGATCACTGATATCCTCATAATTCCCTTCATTCCGCCCAGCACCGTGAAGATTCCTGTAAGAAGGACCAGTCCTATGGCACCATACCAGAAATCAATGCCTATAACCGAATGCAGGAAAATTCCTCCTGTAAAAGCTGTCACTGAGACCTTTGTAAGGACATAGGATATCAGGGTTATTATTGAAAGTGCAGAGCTTGTAGTTTTATTATAGCGGTTGAGGAGAAACTCTGGCATCGTAAATACCTTGCTGTGTGCATAGAAAGGAACAAATACCCAGCCAAGAATAAGGATCATCCATCCCTGCATTTCCCAGTGAGCCATTGCCATTCCGCTTTCGGCTCCTGCGCTTGCAAGACCGACAAGATGCTCCGAGCCTATATTGGCGGCAAAAATTGCCGCACCTACCGCCAGCCACATCTCGTTACGTCCGGAAAGAAAATAATCGCTTGTATCGTCCTTTTTGCGCCGTACCACCCACAGGACGATTCCAATAAGACACAGGAAGAAAAAAGCAAGGATGATCCAGTCCAATATCGCCATAATAAAAGCTATTAAAGATTAACTTATTTTGAATTTTTTTAAGGAAGGAAAATATTTCAATGACCGAACCTTTAACAGGATAAAGGATTTCTGCCTGATAAATACGTTGTTCCCTTACAAATCTATAAAAAAAATAATAAATGTAAAAAATACACTTAAAAAATCAGATACTTTGCCAGAGCTTCTGAAAACGTATATTATAAAATTATATTAGATTTTATATCAGATACTTATGCCGATTTTTCCTTGTCTGTCTCCCATTCGGCAAGTGATGACATAATGAAATTTATGATCCTCAGGTTATCTTCGCGACCTGTTCCTGATACCGCAAAAGGTTCACCGAATCTGAAATAAATCGGCTTATTGATGTCTATCGGCCCCAGTTCCTTTATTATTTTCCCGTTCCCCCAGTAGTCTGTCTTAAGGGCAACCGGAACGACCTTAACGCCTGCCTTCCTTGCAAGCTTTACTCCCAGCGAATTGAAATCCTCGGGTTTGAAATGAAGGCTCCTCGTGCTCTGTGGAAAAATAATAACGGAGATGCCTTTAGAGAGCAATTCCATGCCTCCGTCCATAACCGCCTCCAGATCCTTACGGGGATCTTTTCTCCCAACGACAATCGGATTCCTCGATCTCATGACATCACCGAAAAGCGGATGGCTCACCAGGCTTTCCTTGACGACAAAAGTGACCTTCCTGTGGGGTGAAATAATGCTGGGAAGTATCATTGTCTCCAGGGTGCTCATATGGTTGCATATAAAAACCACCGAGTCCGTTTCCCTGGCTATGTTTTCCATTCCTGAGATATGGAACCTGCCCCCTGTTTTTTCAATGAATTTGAATATGAAAAAAGAGGAATCTTCCCATGCCTTGTCATCGTATGTTCCGGCCTTTGCCTCCCTCCTTGTGCTGAATACTATCTGTGCATATTTAATGGTGAAATAAAACCTGTTGTTCAGCCTGAGCCTGTCCATAAAGCTCAGCTTTACCTTATCGGGCGTATCATAAGTTCCTGATTCGAAATAGCCTTTATCCATCATGCAATTATTAAATGTTACTGACTGTCTGAATTAAATATTCCACCTCGACTTATTAAATAAAGCCGGCTCTGAAATTATGATCTTTACCTTAAAGGAAATTGCTTTAACAGATATTCGCCGAGGCTCTTTTCGTTTTTCCGGTAGGGTGAAAGAAATTCTTCGAGCGGAACCGGATTATGGTAATGTGCCCATAGCTGAGTCAGATCGTACTGCTCCTTAAGATCATCAAAATTCATCAGGGGAAAGTCCTTTTTGAAATCCGGGATCCATATGTATGTACGCTCTTTCAGGTCCGGGGCTTCCACTTCATAGGCTTCAAGCCTTTTGATGATTCCCTTCTTCAGGAAATTCTCAAGCGATACTCCTAACCTGTCATATATTTTTCTGTCCTTAATGCCAAGGTCTTCCAGTTCCTGCCCCACTTCAGGAATACTATCGCTTTTCCTGCTTATTATATATACCCTTTCCACACCTTTACCTCTGAATTTTTCAAACTCAATGAGAGCACGGAAGGGAACATGGTCATCACCGACGCCTCCATCCACATATTCTGCATTTGGTATTGTCCTGACATTCTGTATCCTGACAGGGGGAAATGCTATCGGAAAAGCCGAGGAAGCCATCATTATATCGACAAGGCTCAGGGTTGTGTCGGTTTCCTGGTTTATCTTCCGGCTGCACATTCTGTAAACCCTTTTCCTGAGGTACATGTCGCTTATATTGGTAAATGAGATTTCAGTCATAAAGGGCAGATCCCCTATTTGATGATAGCCGAGTCTGCCTTCTGTAACCCTGGTATATAGTTTTCTTGCGGGTGCCGTATTCACCGGAAGTTGTTTTCCGTTCTGTATATATATATCGCTGTTTTTCAGGCTGAAGAGTATTCCCTTGTATTCTTTCCAGGTCATTTTGTGGCTTAGTATTCCATTCAGCATTACTGCATTAAGTGCACCAGAGCTTACCCCTGAAATAAATACGACATTTTTCAGCAGACCCCTGTCATAAAGCTCCTCAAGAAGTGCGGCTTCCTGCGGAATCCTTGCCGCCGCTCCTGTCATAATTATTGCCACGCCATCCCTCTTTGCCGGATCAGTCATGATATTTTCTTTTTTGCCGGCAGGCGCTGGCAATACCATCAGCATTACCAGCATTACCACCGGCAATGAAAAGAAAATTATTTTTTTTACTTTTTTTAATTTAATCAGCACCATTTGCACCCTAATTGATTTGCTTTCACATTCGAGGACTTAAAATTAAAGCTTTTACAGGATTATAAAAGGATTTAAAATGCAGTATTCATTTTCATAAAGGAAAATTCTCCCATTCCTCTAAAAAGATAAATATATTATCTGAACTAAAAGTTCAGCGGTTAATTTAACTGTTATTTACTGAAGAATGGGAAAACAACAAGTGCCACTGACAATCCCACAAGGACAACCACTGAACTCCATCCAATAATATTGGTCACCCGGCCATTCACATTATTACCCATGATTTTTTTATTATTCACAAGAAGCATCATACTTATAAGAACAACAGGGAGCAGAATACCGTTAATGACCTGCGACCAGAGTGATATCTTTATCAGCGGAGCTCCCGGTACCATCACTATTAAAGCTGAAATAATGATAATTGCGGTGTAGAGGAAGTAAAACTCTCTGGCTTCATCCCATTTTTTATCGATTCCTGCTTCAAATCCGAATGCCTCACAAACGTAAAATGCTGTCGCCAGGGGGAGAATAGTTGCTGAAAAGACTGATGCGATGAATAATCCGAATGCAAATACCTGCGAGGCCAGATTGCCGGCCAGCGGTTTTAATGCCATTGCAGCATCTTTTGCTTCGTTTATCTGAATTCCTTTGACATGCAGAGTCGACGCACATGCCACAATAATAAAGAAAGCTACCACGACGGTCGCCACGCTTCCAATAATAATGTCGGCAAGGGTATATTTATAGTTCTTCATTTTCAATCCTTTTTCAATAACCGACGACTGCATGTAAAACTGCATCCATGGCGCAATAGTTGTGCCTATTAATCCTATTATCATGGTAATGCTGGCTGTATCGAGCTTTAATCGGGGTCTGATAAGAGCTGCTCCTATCTCTCCCCACTGCGGCTTCCCCATAATAGCTGATACAATATATGAAAGCAGGGATACGCTGAATATCAGGAATATTCTTTCAGCAATCTTATATGTTCCCTTTACCACAAGAATCCAAACCATAAAACCCACAGCCGGTACCGCGATATACTTGCTTATTCCGAACACCTCCATGCTTCCTGCCACTCCTGCGAACTCAGTTGTGGTATTCCCAATATCGGCAAGCAGAAGGCCCAGAAAAATATAGAAGGTTACCTTTACTCCTGCGTTCTCCCTTATAAGGTCTGCTAAACCCTTGCCGGTAACTATTCCCATTCTGGCATTCATTTCCTGGACTACCACCAGGACAACAAACGCCGGAATTAATGTCCACAGCAATTTGTATCCGTATAATGCCCCTGCAACTGAATATGTTGTAATCCCACCGGCATCATTATCCACACTCCCGGTGATAATGCCGGGTCCAAGGATGGCAAAAAAAATGGCCAGATTCCTGAAAATGTTTTTCCTGTTTAATTTTTCACCTGCCATTATTACCGGGTTATTTTCTCCTTTTCCTGGTCTTGCGTTCACTTATCAAATCTTCGACCACGTCGTCAACAACAACCATTCCCTGAAGCAGGTTATTATGGTCAGTCACAGGCACGGCGAGAAGGTTGTACTTCGAAACAATTTCGGCAATTGCAGAGGTCTTCTGGTCATCATATAATGCAACAGGCTCTGATTTCATTATGGCCCCGATTCTGACATCAGGTTCTGCAACTACAAGGTCGCGAAGATTGAATGTACCTATCAGCTTATCGTTCTTTTCAGTTACAAAAAGCGTATACAATTCAGCTGACTCCGGTTTTTTTGTCCGCAATTCCCTCAGGACTTCCTCGGCTGTTTTTGACGCTGTAAAGGAGAGATAGTCGGTGGTCATTATGCTTCCGACCATATCCTCATCATATTCCATCAGCTCCCTTACCTCCTTGGAGGATTCGGCTTCCATTTCATTCAGCAGCAGCTCGGCCTTATCGTCCTCGAGTTCATCCAGAATATCTGCCACTTCATCAGCAGGCATCTTCTCGAGCACATCTGCCATTTTATTCACCGGAAGGCTTTCCACAATATGCACCTGTGCATGCGTTTCAAGCTCTTCAAGAACATCCGCTGCCTTTTCCTCATCAAGAGCTGAGAATACGGATGTACTTGATTTTTTCCCCAGATCCTCCAGAATGTCTGCCAGATCTGACGGGTGAAGGGTATGAAGCTTTGCATAGCTTTTAGAAAGCCTGATGTTGAGATTTGAGAAGTCAATTGCCTGAACATCATCCCAGAGAATGTACTTTGTGGGTATACTGACTTTAAATAATGACAGGATTCTTTTTATAGGTGTGGAAATGCCAATCCTGCGAAGCAGGCCGTCAATGCCAATATCCACAGCTATGGCAAATGTCCCGGCAGGAAGGGTCGCAAGTCTTATATCATTGACCCTGACGAGCTTCCGTCCGTTCATATCAACTATCTGCCTGTCAAGAATATTTTCAACGAGCAGAAGGCCGTTTTCAACTTCTTCATTTGCAATTGGCATAAGCTCCGAACATGTCACATTGATTGCTTCCCTGGCCTTCACCACACGGAATGTCCTGAATGAATAGAATTTCGTTTCCTTACGGATCTTCAGCCTGACTCCGGTCACAAGCTGTTGGTTCGGATCATTCTGGCCGGATGGAACCGCATTAATCAGAAGATCCTTAATTACGCCGACAGCTTCGCCGTCAGCATCAAAAGCCTCCTTGTTTATAATGCCGCTTAAGTAAAAAGTTGTGAGTGAAGCCATAGTCACCTCCTTTGTTGTCCGATACGGCAGGAAGTGACCGAAGAACCGGTTCTCCTTCCGTATCAGAAATTTAAGCTATTATCCGCCGGGTCGTCGTCCATTTGAAAAGCAGAATTTTTCCTGGCCGTAAAAATAAATTTCATCATTTAACTTTCCAAATAAAAGATTAAGAAAGTGACTAAAGTGAGCTAAAGTGAACTAAAGTGAACTAGAGTGAGCAAAAGTGAACTAAAGTGAGCTAAAGTGAGCTCCAAACTTATAATATAAAAGGTATGATCGCCTTCCTTTTTTCCGGATAGTCATGGAAACTGGATTTATACCATTTGTGTGACAGGATTGCCCGGGGGAAAAGATTTGCAACTGTGAAAAGGAAGAAGGCAAAACCTGCCAGGGACCATGTCATCAGCGCCCATCCGCCCCACTCGATCATTTCTCCAAAATAATGCGGAGAAGAAATATAATTGAACAGCCATCCACGTGGAATTACGTACTCCGACGGGTTTGTCCGGCGGAGTCCTCTGAGTTTTTCATCGGCCTCCTTGTTTATTGAGAAGCCTGCTGCGAACAAGACGATTCCTATAATGAACTGCCATGATAAAAGCCATGAATTCGGGTACTGATTAAAATTAAAAACACCGTAACCATTCACAAAGCCATTCAGAAAGTTAAATAATAATGCCATCGCGACAAGCAGTACTGGATATGGTTTTTCCCTTCCCGACTGACGGAAGGGGTATATAAAAGTTCTGTGAACATAATGGGCCAGCCAGCATGCCAGAAAAATTAAAGTTGCAATGCCCTTGTGTCCTGAAACCGTGAAAAACAGGGCCATAAGCAAAGGAGAAGGGGATTCCATCAGTAGCCATGCCCATTTTGCCCTTATTGCAGGGCCCCATCCTTTTCTCGAGAATTTCCCGTAAGGCGCCGAAATAAAAAACAGCACGAGGAATACCAGGACAGCAAAGCCAAAAATCATCAACATCGAATAATCATAAAGATCTTTCATATTCCTTCGTCATTCAATTTAATCATTATGGCCGGCGCATCTGTATGGCCGGCGCAAAAATACATCTTTAAGATTCCGGAATCATTTTTTTCTCATTTATTTTAAATTATTTATATTTGCCCGACTTTAAAATTAAAATCGTTGGGAATATTACAGGAAAAACTCTCAAAATTTGATGCTCCACAAAAAGCCATGGAGGCTGGCATTTATCCCTATTTCCGGGAAATTGAATCTGATCAGGACACGGTAGTTACAATCAAGGGACAAAAAGTCCTTATGTTCGGTTCGAACAGCTATCTGGGGCTTACCAATCATCCCAAAATAAAGGAAGCTGCAAAAAAAGCAATCGACAAATATGGTTCGGGATGTGCAGGCTCGAGATTTCTGAACGGCACACTCGATATCCACATTGAGCTCGAGGAAAGGCTGGCAGACCTTGTCGGAAAAGACGGAGCGCTATGCTACAGCACCGGATTTCAGGTAAACCTGGGTGTCGTTTCTGTTCTTACGGGCCGGCAGGATCACATCTTCCTTGATTCACTCGACCACGCTTCAATTATCGAAGGCAGCAGGCTCTCCTTCTCAAAGGTTCTTAAATATGCACATAACGACATGCAAGACCTTGAGAAGAAGCTGAAGAGGTGCACTCATGACAGCATTAAACTAATCGTCGCCGATGGTATTTTCTCAATGGAGGGCGATATCGTGAAGTTACCAGCGATGGTCAATCTTGCTGAGAAGTACAATGCTTCAATTATGATAGATGATGCACATTCAATTGGAGTGCTTGGCAAGAATGGATCCGGAACATCTTCCCATTTCGGTCTTACCGATAAAGTCGACCTCATAATGGGCACTTTTTCAAAATCGCTGGCATCCCTCGGAGGATTCATAGCTTCCGATAAGGATACAATCAATTATATCAAGCATAACTCGCGCACGCTGATATTCAGCGCAAGCATGACTCCTGCATCGGCGGCATCGGTGCTCGCAGCCCTCGATATTATGATCAGTGAACCGGAGAGGATCAGCCACCTCTGGGATATCACACACCATGCCCAGGATGGATTCAGAGCAATGGGCTTCGATATAGGAAAAACCGAATCGCCAATCATTCCTATTTTTATCCGCGATGATATAATGGCCCTTCGCCTGACACAGGCATTGCTTGCCGAAGGAGTATTTGTCAATCCAGTCGTATCTCCGGCGGTCCCTAAGGAAGACTGCCTTATAAGGTATTCGCTGATGGCCACACATACAGAAGAACAGGTTGATATCTCTATTGATAAGATTACAAGGGCAGCAAAGATCCTCAGGATTTTATAATTTTCCAGAATAGCTTCATATGAAAAAAGTAATTCTTATTACCGGAATCTCAACAGGGTTCGGAAGGGAAACTTCCGGGCTTCTGGCAAACGCAGGCCACACTGTATATGGAACAATACGGAAAGGGTCCGTTATCAGTGACAAGGTAAATGTTCTGACGATGGATCTAACGGACGCCTCTTCAATAAAAAAGGCTGTCCAGATGGTTATATCAAAGGAGGGAAAGATAGACGTTCTAATCAATAATGCAGGGATGCATACCGGCGGTCCCATCGAAACGCTGCCTGTCGAGTATGTGAAGCTGCAGATGGACACCAACTTTCTTGGAACGGCAATACTTACAAAAGAGGTCCTGCCCCATATGCGGAACCAGGGCGGAGGAACCATTATCAACTTCAGTTCCATCGGCGGTCTTATGGGGCTTCCGCTCCAGGGAATTTATTCTGCAGCCAAATTTGCCATTGAGGGCTTCAGCGAGGCGCTGAGGATGGAAGTGAAACAGTTCAATATAAAGGTAATAGTGATCAATCCCGGAGATTTTCATACCAACAACTCTGCCAACCGAAGGAATTATCTTGCCGCCACAGGGGAGAACGACCCTTATGGAGAGATGTACGCCAGGACCCTGGCTTCAATTGAAAAAGATGAAGCAGGCGGATGGGAACCTGTCGTGCTTGCAAAAAAGCTGGTAAAGATTGTCGAATGCAAAAAGCCGCGGCAGAGGTACATTATCGCTTCACTTGAGCAGAAACTTTCAGTATATCTGAAACGCATCATACCGGAAAGCTGGTTCAGGAAGATCCTCGAGGATTACTATAAGATAAAGTGATTCGATTCCCCATACACTTTGTCTTGCAGTCTTGCAGTCTTGCAGTTCCTCCTTTAACTTGTATAGCACTTCGTCCGATTTAGGTGACTGCCTGCGACTAAGCCGGAGGGCAGCGTGGACGGTGCTCGATTCATTATGCTTCCGGGATTTTGTCAAATACTTGTAAATAAAAGAATGAAAATTGGAATTATTTATACTATTTTTGCCTCTCAATAATTCGGCCCGTAGCTCAGCTGGCAGAGCACGTGACTCTTAATCATGGGGTCGAGGGTTCGATTCCCTCCGGGCCGACAGTAATTTAGCGCAGTCATCATTAATTCAGATGATTGCGTTTTTGTTTATAAAGTAATTTCTCTTATATTTAACCGTTATTTAAGGGGATTTAGCTCAGTTGGCTAGAGTATGTGACTCGCAGTCACAAGACAAGGGTTCGACTCCCTTAATCTCCACGACCCTGAACCTCAATTAACATGATTATCAGTTAATTGAGGTTTTATTATTGTCGGTTTCCTCTAATTTTCCTCTAATTTTAACGTGTAAAATTATACTTATCTATTCTAATTCATTAATATCGAGACATTTAAAAAGAATCTTTAAATTAACAAAACCTTGAAGGAATCCTGCGTCGGAAATGGGGTACATTATAAAACCTTTAATATGAAATCAAATAAGATTTCGTTATTATTTAAAATTCCTGTTGTCCCGCTTGAAGGCTTGAAAGAGCAGCAAAAAGAAATTGATGAGCTTAAAACTCTTGTTAACAGCCTTATTACCAATCAGACAGCTCAGGTGAATAAATGATCTGGCACATATGCTCACTCATTAAAATGAATACTTTACTGGCATTAAAATATAATTTTATTGTTAATCAGCTATTATCGTTCTGACAATCAATTGGTATAAACCCCAGAACAGCACCTCCGCAGAGTAGCTCCTTGCTTCGCCGAAGCGGCTAAACGAAGGCACGGTCAGCGCTCGCGGAAGCTCTGGACTCAAAAAACGGTGCAAGCACCGGGGACCCGAGTTTACGAGCCCGGCAAAGCCAATTATACCTGACCCTTTCTCCGGCTTTCGAGGTCGTCTCTTCAGCCCTGTAAAATAAAAACTGCGCAGACCTCAATGAAACAGGCAGATATAATTCCTGCCTATATTTCAGACCTGCGCAGATCGGTGCATTAAATTTCCTGAAAGGAATATGTACTATTATATGTACATATTTATCAATTGCTCCAGCATTTCCTGCTTGCCGCTTCTGGTTTCAGGTTCTTTTCCCCTGACGGCAATATCGTGAAGGTTCTCAAGGGTAAGTTTCCCCTTTTCGAAATCCTTTCCGGCTCCCTTGTCAAATGATTCGTATCTCTTCTTTTTCAGCTTCAGATAATCGCTTTCCTTCAGGATTTTTTCAGCGATCAGGAGTGCCCTTGCGAATGTATCCATTCCGCTTATGTGGGCAATGAAAAGGTCATCCCTGTCGGTGGAGTTACGCCTTATCTTGGCGTCAAAATTGATGCCTCCCGATGTGAAGCCGCCAGCCTGAAGAATGACCATCATTGCTTCAGTCACTTCATAAACGTTTGTTGGAAACTCATCAGTGTCCCAGCCGTTTTGGTAATCGCCCTTATTGGCATCAATGCTTCCGAGCAATCCTGCATCGGCAGCTACCTGGAGCTCATGCATGAATGTATGTCCGGCCAGAGTCGCATGGTTCACTTCGATATTCAGCTTGAAATCCTTGTCAAGTGCATTCCTGCGCAGGAATCCGATTATAGTCGAAACGTCGAAATCATACTGGTGCTTGGTGGGCTCCATCGGCTTCGGCTCGACAAGGAAAGTCCCCCTGAAACCGTTCTTTCTGCCGTAATCGCGAGCCAGGGAGAGCATCATACCCATATGTTCGAGCTCTCTTTTCATATCGGTATTATGGAGGCTCATATAGCCTTCCCTTCCACCCCAGAACACATAATTCTCGCCACCAAGGGTAATTGTGGCATGAATCGCGTTTCTGAGCTGGGCGCCGGCGTTTGCGACAACGGCAAAATCCGGGTTCGTGGCGGCACCGTTCATGTAGCGCGGGTTTCCGAACAGGTTCGCAGTTCCCCAGAGAAGCTTTACGCCTGTTTGTGCCTGCATTTTCTTCATTAAAGGGACAAACTTGTCCAGGCGCTTCTCAATCTCAAGGACCGACCCTCCGCCAACGATATCTGTGTCGTGGAAACAATAGTAGCCCGCTCCTATCTTGGTTATGAATTCAAATGCTGCATCGAGCCTCATTTTTATCTTATCGTCAATAGTGGGGGCATTGCTCCATGGAAAAATATGAGTCGCATCGCCGAACGGATCCGTTCCTTCTCCACAGAAAGAATGCCAGAAAGCAATCGCAAATCTCAAATGATCTTTCATCTTTTTACCTGCAACTTTTTGTTCAGGGTTATACCATCTGAATGCAAGGGGATTCTTTGAATCCTTTCCCTCGTATTCAATTTTCCCGATGCCGGGATAATACTCTTTCTTTCCTTTGTAAATCATATCATTTAACTTTTATAAAACATTTGTTTAAATACGATTCTGTTAAATATAATTTCATATTTAGTGCTAAACACTTTTTTCATAAGGAAGTGAAATTCATGCCTGAAATTAAACACTCTTAAGATATTCTGTCCAACGCTCATAGGCTTTTTCATAATCCGGAATTTTTTTCCAGTCGGGCCGGGTCACGCCGACACTTTTCAGGCCCCCGAATGCTTCCTTTGGGGACTTATAGTAACCGCAACCTATTCCGGCACCCCTGGCAGCCCCCGTTGAACCATCAGTATTGTAAAGATGGATCTCGGTCCCGGTGATGCATGAAAGAGCTTCCCGGAAGATGTCGCTCTGGAACATATTGGCTGCACCTGCCCTGATGACAGCCGGGACTATGCCGGTTCCCTTCATTATATCGAGTCCATACCTTATGGAGAATACAATTCCCTCCTGCGCTGCCCTGAAGAGATGAGCCCTCGAATGGGAATTGAAATTAAGGCCATATATTCTTGCGCCTGTATCCCTGTTACCCAGCATCCTTTCAGAACCGTTGCCAAACGGCATTATCACGAGTCCGTCGGAGCCTGGAGCAATTGTACCGGCAAGTTTATTCATTTCATCATACGAAAGGTCATTACCCGTATTTCGCCTCAGCCATGAATTAAGGATGCCCGTTCCGCTTATGCACAAAAGAACCCCGAGCCGTGGTTCTGAAGATGTATGATTGACATGAAGGAAAGTATTTACCCTGGATAATGGTTCATGCTTCTTTTTATCCGTAACTCCGTATATGACTCCTGATGTTCCTGCTGTCGCAGCCACTTCACCCGGTTCAAGCACATTAAGCGATAATGCATTGTTAGGCTGGTCGCCTGCCCGGTAAGAAACGGGAATTCCCTCCGGGAGCCCGAGCTCTGATGCAACCGATTTTAAAAGATTGCCCTGCAGTGAGAAAGACTGCACCGGGGTAGCCAGCATATTCTGATCAAACCCGAAGAAATCGAGCACCTCATGCGACAAATCGTTCTGCAGGAAATCCCAGAAGATGCCTTCCGAAAGTCCCGAAAAGGTTGTCAGGGGCTCACCGGTCATCCTCATGGCAAAATAATCGCCCGGCAGCATTATTTTATGGATCCTGGCAAATATTTCCGGCTCGTTCTCCTTTACCCATGCCAGCTTTGTGGCTGTGAAGTTGCCCGGAGAATTCAGCAGGTGTAAAAGGCAAAACTCTTTTCCAAGGCCGTTGAAAGCCTTTTCGCCGTATTCGATAGCCCTGCCGTCGCACCAAATGATTGATGATCTTAAAACCTTCAGATCCTTATCTACCAGGACAAGGCCATGCATCTGGTACGATATCCCAATGGCGCCAATATCTTTTTTCCTGCTTCCCAGCTGAGCAATACAGTCAGTTATCGAGGATTTCAGGCAGCTCCACCAGGCAGAGGGGTCCTGTTCGGCCCATCCGGGCTTTAAGGCTACTATCTTCATTTCCTCCCTGGGATAAAAGGCCGATGCGATCATATTGCCTTTCCCGCCATCGATAACAGAAGCCTTTACGGAAGAGCTTCCCAGGTCAATTCCAAGCAGCAGCATATAATTCCGGTATTAGTTCAAATAAGTCATTATTCTTTTAATTGAGCATCTGCTTCATTTATCATGTTCTTAACCGGCAGGCACGAATTCCATAGTTTCGAAACTGTCTTCACTCCAGCAGCTGAATAAGAGCCGGGATCCAATGCTTCTGGAATAATAAAAGCCATGCAATGCAAAATAAAAAATCAGCTCTCAGGGACCATTCCCCTCAGCGATGAGTTACGGACAATGAGATTATGCTTCAGCACAATAGTGCTAAGGCTGGCCGGCTGTGAATTCTTCAGTCTGCCAATCAGCGAACTTGCGGCTATTTCCCCTATTTCCCTGGCAGGGTAATCGATTGTCGTAAGGTTTGGCTTTACCACCTGACTTATAGGTTCATTATTGAATCCCACAACAGCCACTTCCCGGGGAACCATTATGCCTGCCTTTTCAAGTTCTACAATAGCAGAAACCGCTGTCGTATCATTTGCCGTAAATATACCATCAGGCCTGGGTCTCAGTTTTATTATCCTGGATGCAACCTCAATACCTGATTCCTCGCTCATATCGGTAATAAACAGCAAGTCCTGGCTGAAATCAATATTGTTTTCAGCAAGCGCCTGCTTAAATCCACGGAGTCTTTCAGAGTAAACGTTCCTCAGCATATTTCCTCCGACATGCACGATTCTTCTGCAACCCTGGGAAATAAGGTGTATCCCTGCCTCATATCCCGCCTTGAAATTATCAATGACGACATTCATGCAACCGTGACAATCAGCAACCCTGTCAAAAAATATAACGGGAATTTCCTTTTTGAAGAAAATGTCGAAATGATCCATGTTTTTTGTCTCGAAGGCAAGCGAAACAAGCAAGCCATCAACCCTGCTGCTGAAAAGTGTAGATACGCATGACATTTCCTTTCTCCATGATTCCTGCGTCTGGGTAATTATCATGCCATAGCCGTTTTCAGAAGCTACCTTCTCGATCCCGGCAAGTGCTGAAGCCATAAAATAGCTGTTGAGCCTGGGCACTACAACCCCGATGGTGTTTGTATGCTTCTGCCTGAGATTACTTGCAAATTTGTTGTGACGATAACCCATTTCCCCTGCAACGGAAAGGATCTTCCTCTTTGTTTCCTTTTTGATGTACGGATGGTCCCTGAGAGCTCTGCTTACGGTTGAAGGTGACAGATTTAATGCCTTAGCGACGTCATATATGGTAACATCCCCGCTGGTTTTCATCAAAATGAAATTTATTATCAAAAATAGTAATAAATGGATCATTCTGAAACAAAACAGAATATTTATCTGCAATCGGTTGCAATTAATTGCTAAATTAACCTGAACTTTTTGCAATTTTGTAACTATTAGCATATTTTTATGCTATAATGTGTACCGGTTATGATTGATTATTTAACGTTTTTTCAAGTTTTTAAAACCCCCCTTTCAGACCTTCCCCCGGGGGGAAGGATTATTGTAAAAGCTTTTCCCCCCTGGGGGAAACGGGAAAGGGGGTAATTAAACATAAATAATTAATTATCATTATTATATATATTGTCATTCCTATTATTAATGATTAATGATAGTCATATATGCTATAAAGAGGCTTCGCATGAACCATGCTTTGGATTTTCCCGGAATTTCTGCCTCACTAGGGTTTATTGGAACATTGTTTCTCAGGTCTGAAATCAAAAATGAATATGCCATGTCCAAATTTCTTACAACACTGTTATTGATCACCTTCCAACTGAAAATAATTCAGGCTCAAACGACAATCGGAACAGTGCCGTTCATTTCCCCTGACAGCGGTGCATTTGCAATTTCCCAGAATAAAATTCAGTCCCGCCTTCTCATCAGCCCAGGCGACTGGCCTGGCGTAATAAGGGCCTTTAAAGATCTTCAGACTGATATTGGCAAAGTCACTTCAATGACTCCCGTACTGCAATATGACAAACATTTAAAATCTGATAACCTTATAGTTGCAGGGACGATAGGGAAAAGCGCATTTATTGACGACCTTATTAAAAGGAAGAAAATTGACGTAAATGACATAAGCGGTAAATGGGAAACGTTCCTTATCCAGGTAGTCGATAAGCCTTTCAGGGGTGTGAGGAAAGCACTGGTCATTGCCGGGAGTGACAAGAGGGGCACAATATACGGCATATATGAAATATCGAGGCAGATTGGTGTATCACCATGGTACTGGTGGTCTGATGTTCCGGTCCTCCATAAAGATGCTCTTTATGTTCTTTCCGGAAGATTTGTCGAGGGACCTCCTTCGGTAAAGTACCGAGGGATTTTCCTTAATGATGAAGCGCCTGATCTCACTAACTGGATGAGATTCAGGTATGGCTTTGCCAGGCCTGGCGAAAATCCGCCTGTGCCGCCCGGCGTGGCAAATTACGGCCATGAATTCTATTCAAGGATCTTTGAGCTCCTTCTCCGGCTGAAGGCCAACTATTTATGGCCTGCCATGTGGAATAATGCCTTCAGTGAAGACGATACCCTGAATCCGAAGCTGGCCGATGAGTATGGAATAGTGATGGGAAATTCTCACCAGGAGCCAATGCTCAGGGCACAGAAAGAGTGGGATCGCCGTTACCTCAGAACTATCGGCAGCTGGAACTATTCAAAAAATCCGGGTGCACTTGAATCGTTCTGGAGGGAAGGCATCAAAAGGAACCGCAATTATGAAAGCATAATTACAATTGGCCTCAGGGGTGCCAACGATACGCCAATGGCTCCGGGAGGTCCTGAAGCTAACAGGGCTCTCCTTGAAAAAATAGTGGAAGAACAGCGAAAGATAATAGCTGAAGAAATGAAGGCTGATGTCACCACGGTTCCCCAGCTCTGGTGCCTTTATAAAGAGGTGCAGGATTATTACAATGCAGGCATGAGAGTCCCGGATGATGTCACTCTTCTCTGGGCCGAAGATAACTGGGGAAATATCAGGAGACTTCCCACTGCAGATGAGAGAAAAAGAACCGGGGGAGCAGGGATTTACTATCATTTTGATTACCATGGCGGACCGAGAAGCTATCAGTGGATCAATGCAAATCCGATCCCGAAAATCTGGGACCAGATGTCTCTGGCAAAACAGTACGGGGCAGACAGAATATGGATAGTAAATGCCGGACATTTCAAAGGCTACGAATTTCCTCTGGAATATTTCCTTGACCTCGCCTGGAACACGGAAAAATTTACGGGCAGCGACCTGACGGATTATACCAGGCTTTGGGCGGTAAGGCAGTTTGGCCCTGAATACGCGGATGACATAGCCCGCATAATCTCCCTTTACACCGGGTATAACGGACGCAGAAAGCCAGAACTTCTTTCTCCTTTCACCTACAGTATTACAGATTACAAAGAGGCAGAGACTGTGGTAAATGATTATAATTCACTCTGCACCAAAGCAGAAGATATATTCGCGAAACTACCCTCTGTGGAACATGATGCATTCTTTCAGCTCGTGCTTTTCCCGGTCAAAGCCTGCGCCATTGTCAACGAGCTGTACTTTACCGCTGCAAAAAATGACCTGTTTTACAGGCAGGGCCGTTCGAGCACAAATTCCATGGCTGACGATGCCACGAGACTTTTCAGTCGCGACACCAGCCTCATGGGATATTACAACAGGGATCTTGCAGGAGGAAAATGGAACCATTTCATGGACCAGGCACATCTCGGTTATACAAGCTGGGCAGATCCTCCGGTGAACAGCCTGAGGGCAATAAGCCTTAAACACCTTGATGTATCTGCAATTTCCAAAATGGGAGTGTCGATCGAAGGCTCCGCGGATGCCTGGCCCGGATCAGAGGCAAAGCCAATTCTGCCTGAATCTGATTTTTTTAATCGTCAGAGCCATTACATAGACCTCTTCAACAGGGGCAACATACCTTTTGAGTTTACTGCATCATCGGACAGTCCGTTTATAATATTAAGCAAAACCGGAGGAACGATAGACAATGATGAACGATTGCAGGTATCAGTTGACTGGGATAAAGTAAGCGAGGGGCATTCAACTGCCGTTATTGTCATTTCAGGAGGAGGAAGCTCGGTCAATGTGTCACTGCCGGTATTCAAGCCTTCACATGACATCGGGACGCCTGACGGATTCGTTGAGGGAGAAGGATTTGTCTCAATGGAAGCTGCCCATTATACAAAAAACGAAAGTTCCGGGGACCGCAGCTGGAGCGAAATAGAAGGCTATGGCTGTACTTTCCCGGCAATGAGGGCAAATGCTCCTGCCAATGCACCGCCAGCTACGCCTGGTCCTGATGCACCCTGCCTCGAGTATAAAATGTATCTTTTCAGTACGGGAGTTTTCGAGGTCACTGCAATCTTTTCCCCAGCGCTGAATTTTATGCCCGGAAGGGGCCTCAATTATGCCATTGCATTTGATGACCAGCCTGCCCGAATTATTACCCTTGTCCCGGGAGATTACAGTGCCATGAACGGCAATGCCGACTGGGAAAAGACAGTAAGGGATAATGCCAGGATCAGTATCACAAAGCATGAAATATCCTCACCAGGATATCATACCCTTCGCATCTGGATGGTCGACCCCGGAGTGGTGATCCGGAAAATAATCGTGAACGCGGGAGGATTAAAGCCAAGTTATCTCGGGCCTCCTGAAAGTTTTCACTCTCAGGAAATACATAATAAATAACCCTGACAATTTAAGGACATGAGAGGACACAGAAGACAAATCATGACAAGAAGAAAATTCCTAGATACATCCGTAAAGGCTACGCTTTTTTCTTCAGTAGCAATAACAGGTTTCCCGGCGATTGTCCCTTCGCGAGTAATAGGTAAAAATCCGCCAAGCGATAAAATAAACATTGGCCAGATAGGATTTGGAAGGATTGCTTTAACACACGATCTTGCGGAGACTTTGCCCTATGATTCTGCCAGGGTCGTAGCCGTTGCGGATTTCGATTCAAACAGGCTGGAAAAGGGCAGACAGTTCATTGAGAATTACTATGCAAAGAAGACAGGCAGCGCCGGTTACATTAATGTCAAAACTTACGTTGATTTCCACGAGATCCTTGCCGACAAGGAAATTGATGCAGTTATTATCTCGACGCCTGATCATTGGCATGCACAGCCGGCTATTGAGGCTGCTCTTGCAGGAAAGGATATATATCTGCAAAAACCGACTTCTCTTACTATAGCTGAAGGCAGGCTTCTCAGCGATGTAGTTAAAAAAAAGGGCGTTATTCTGCAGATGGGAACCCAGCAGCGTTCAATTCCCCAATTCAGGATAGCCGCAGAACTGGTAAGAAACGGCAGGATAGGAAAGCTGGAGACAGTGAAAATAGGCTTGCCGGGAGATCCATCAGGTCCGGATGAACCTGTGATGACGGTTCCAAAGAACCTTAATTATGACGGCTGGCTGGGCTCCACGCCTGAGGTTTACTATACAGAAATGAGAGTGCATCCACAGAACAGCCTTACGGACCGCCCGGGCTGGCTCAGGTGCGAACAATTTGGTGCAGGCATGATCACGGGATGGGGACAGCATCATTTTGATTCTGCTGCCTGGGGAATGGATACAGAGATGACAGGGCCGATTTCAGTGGAGGCAGTGGCCCAGTTTCCCAAGCATGGCCTCTGGGATGTGCACGGTGACTTTATGTCTAAACTGGAGTACAGGAACGGAATTACAATGCTTGCCAGCGGCGGATATCCTAACGGAATAAGGTACGAAGGTACTGAAGGCTGGATCTTTGTCACCAGGGGAGCCTACAACGCCTCACCGTCTGATCCTGTCTCAGTCAGTCAGAATTCAAAGGCGCTCGATGCCAGCGATCCTAAAATACTGACATCAGTGATCATGAAGAATGAAATTCACCTGTATGTCAGTGATAACCAGCATGGGAACTGGCTTGATTGCATCAAATCCAGAAAAGAACCCATCTCCCCGGTTGAGACAGGGCATAGGGCATGTACAGCCTGCCTTGTGGCCCATATAGCCATGAAGCTCGGAAGAAAACTGACCTGGGATCCGGATACCGAGAGATTTAGGAACGACCCTGAGGCAAACGGGATGCTTTCGCGTCCGCAAAGAAAACCATATGGAACAAACTATATCAGATTCTAATCCAGTATCATAATGAGAAAATACTTTTTTTGTCCCCTTTATATTGCGGCAATGGCATTGATCAGCCTGCCTGTCTCGGCAGCAAAAATAAATGCCGTAAAAACAGGATCAAAAATTAATATAACTATCGATGACAGGTTTTTTACCAGTTATATTTTTTCGGATGATGAAAAATACCCCTTTTTCTTTCCGGTAAATGGCCCTCTTTCCGGCGGTTCTGTCACATCGATGCGAAATGCAGTTTATCCTCATCACAGCTCGCTATTTTTCGGTTGTGACCAGGTGAACGGAGGAGATTACTGGCAGGAGGGTCTGGAGCGGGGGCGCATTGTATCGGTCAATGCACAGGTCCTCAGGGAAGGAGGCGATACCGCAATCATCACTGACGAATGTATCTGGGTCCGCCCAGGCTCATCTGCCCCGATAAAAGAGAGCCGCAAATTCACCATTACTTCACCGTCCGCCACTATGACACAGATCGATGTCGAAATAACGATGGAGATGCTTCTTGACGTTCATATCAGGAAAACTAACCATTCCCTGTTCAGTGTAAGAATGGCTGCCGACCTTTCTGTAAATAACGGAGGCACTATGATAAATGCCGAAGGCGACAGGAATGAAAAGGATATTTCCGGCAAGAGATCTCCATGGATGGATTATTATGGCAAAAGGGGCGGATTTACGGAAGGAATTGCCATTATGCAGCATCCTTCAGATCCGTGGTATCCGGCTCCATGGTTTACCCGCGATTACGGTTTTATGTCTCCAACTCCGATGTTCTGGCCCCAGGACAGCGAGGAAACCTTTATTAAAAAAGGCACTGTTTTGATTCTCCGCTACCGAGTGCTTGTTCATGCCGGCAACAGCGATGAGGCAGATATAGCAGGCCAGTTTGAGAAATACAGGAATGAGAAGTAAATCCCTTAAGCAAATACTCTCTCCTGGGTGAATACCTGAATCTCATTTAACCGCAGGCGTATCAAGGTATCGCTTTGCAAACTGAATGAAAAATGGCCAGTTCGGGCCTGTCGTATGTCCTTCTGAATGTTGTCTGAAAGCAATATCACCCTCCATGACAGCGGTGTTCACAGGCGGCATTGAATCTGTTCCCATTCCTTTCCTGCCGAGAAGCTCATAGACCGGGCTAGCGTAAGCGCCCGCCAGGAACATACCCTTTGGGTCAACCCATGCATCGCCTTTTTCGGGGGAGCCCGAGCTGATAAATATGGGTCTCGGAGCGCATAATGAAAGCAGTTCATGTGCATCAACAGGAAGGTCCTTCTGCGTAAGCGGATCAGCTGCATATCTGATGAAATTGCCTGCGAACCAATGATATTCTCCGGATGCGGCAAGGTTTTCAATCTGCTCTCCATATATGCGGCGAAACAGTTTTAACCCACCCGCGCCTGACGAACCTATAAATCCTATTGCAAATCTTTCATCATAAGCCATTGTCACGATAGCAGCCTTCCCGTATCGTGAAAGCCCCTCTATCCCCACCTTTGCCGCATCAACTGATTTATCCGTTTCAAAATAATCAAGGGCACGTTCTGCACCCCATGCCCAAGCCCTCAGCGCACCCCAGTCGTCCGGTTTTCTGGGGCCGCCCTTATTTACCAGCCCGATAATTCCGCTTCTGAGGCCGGCGCCATTATCCGCCTGGATGCTTGCAGGAATCAGTATTGCATAACCCCACCCTGCATCGAGGACCTGCTGCTGCCAGGAAGGACCGGTAATACCCGGCAGTCTTGATTTGTCAGTCCGGGAATTGCTTACAGGAGGCTTCATTCCCGGAGGGAAGATAAAACCAAATTCCATAATCACCGGAACAGGCCCTTTGGCTCCTGCCGGCGTTGAAAGAGTAAGGTCAATGTTTACCGAAATGGAGGGAAAGGAGGAATTATCAACATGCCCGGTAATATTTCTGGTAATAACCGGAATATTGCCAACCGTGTCATTCGTGACAGTCTGAACTACCCAGGTCACTTTCGGAACATTTGCAGGAACGCGTCCATAAATCTCCCTGTCGAAATATTCCCTGATTTCAGGGCTGCGCTTTTTCCACCATGTCTTTGCAGAAGTGACACGCTTCCCGTTATTCAGTACAAGCGGATCGGGAAGCGAAGTGTATTGAGCCGCTTTTGATTCGTCCCTGTTTGCAGCATTCGGAGCCGACGGGTCACCTGACGGACCGGGCCGTACAGAGGTGATCCCCATCCTGTTGCACATATCCTTGTAATCTTGCTGTGTAAGGTTGCGTATACTGTCCTGAGTCTGCCTGGAAAACTGTCCAAACTGCCCGGACAGCACTGAACAGCATAAAAAGGCAAGAAAAATGAGACAATGCAGTCTCTTTATTTCTGAATGTTTGAATATCATGTGAGTATGCTTTTGCAATTAGTTCTTATTATCAAATGACCGTTATCATTTTCTTCAGGATCCCCGGCTCTTTTTCTCCTGCTTTATTTCCCGGCTGATGGCCGCCCACGTATATCTCAAATTTACCGGGCTTTATTTTCCGCTGGTTATCATTATCGATAATTGAAAATGCATCCGGATTAAGTGTAAGATTTACACTTATTGTTTCACCGGGATCAAGATGTATCCTTTTGAATGCTTTAAGTGCATGGACCGGGGCAGGAACATACGCGGCAAGATTGGACAGATAAACCTCAATCACCTCATCTCCCCCTCTCCTGCCTGTATTTTTGACATTAACGCTCAGCCTTACCGTATCGCCCTTGTTTACGGTTTCATTCACTTTAAGCCTCCTGTATTTGAATGTGGTGTAACTCAGACCAAACCCGAAGGGAAACAGAGGCTCACCGGTAAAGTACCTGTAGGTCCGGTTTTTCATGTTATAATCTTCGAACGGAGGCAGGTCATTGACCGATTTATAGAATGTTACAGGAAGCCGGCCCCCGGGATTATAATCGCCAAAAATGACATCAGCGAGAGCCTGCCCTGCAGCCTGTCCGTCGTACCATGTCTCAATTATCGCGGGTAGATTATCCTTCTCCCAGTCGACCGCCAGGGCGCTGCCGTTCAGAAGCACAAGAATGACAGGCTTCCCAAGGGCATAAATTTCTTTAATAAGATTTTCCTGCACATCAGGAAGATCGATCCTTGTTCTGTCGCCTCCTCTGAATCCGTCAATGTTTACTCTCATTTCCTCTCCTTCAAGGCGGGGAGTGATGCCCATGCACATTATTATCACATCGGCTTTCCCGGCAACATCCATAGCTTCAGCTTTTAATTCTTCCAGAGTTTTATTATCAGACATCCCATCAACCCACGTGCATCCCCTCGCATAAAGAACCTGCGAAGCGCCTGCCACCTTTTCCCTTATGCCCCGCAGCGGGGTCACAGGATCGGAAGGAGTACCGTTATAGTTGCCAAGCAGAACAAATGACTGGTCAGCGTTGGGACCGATCATTGCGATAGTGCCAATGTTCTTTTTAAGGGGAAGAATATTGCTCTTGTTTTTAAGCAGTACGATGGATTTCAGTGCAGCCTCCTTTGCGAGAGCCTTGTTCCTTTCGCAATCGACTACGCTGTATGGGATTTGGGTATATCTGACCATTCCAGGAGGATCGAACATGCCAAGCCTGAATCGTGCAGTGAAAAGTCTTTTCACTGCAGTGTCGATTTCCTGAACTGAGATAAGATTTTTGTCAATGGACTCCTTCAGGTTCCTGTAAACCGAAGAGCATTCAAGATCAGTTCCCGACCTGACGCCCAGGGCTGCGGCTTCAGCCGGAGTTGAAACAAATTTATGTCCTGTATAAATATCATTGATCGCACCGCAATCAGAGACTACATAACCTTCAAAACCCCATTCTGTACGAAGTATTCCATTTAAAAGACTGCTGTTCCCGCAGCAAGGCTCGCCCTTGTAACTGTTATATGCGCACATTACGGAATATGCCTTGCCTTCCTTAATTCCCATTTCGAACTGTGGAAGATATGTATCCCTGAAATCCCTTTCATCAGTGACAGCATCGAATGAATGTCTTTCGGGTTCCGGACCGCTGTGAACTGCAAAATGCTTCAGGGTTGAAATTGTTTTGAAATATTTCGGGTCATTCCCCTGGAGTCCTCTTACGAACTGAACGGCAAGCCTGCCTGTCAGATACGGGTCTTCTCCATAAGTCTCCTGTCCCCTTCCCCAGCGGGGATCCCTGAAAATATTGACATTCGGAGACCAGAATGTCAGACCCTGAAAAATCCCTCTTGAGCCATGCCTCTCGAACTCATGATGCTTTGCACGGGCCTCATCGGAAATAGCAGAGGCAACTCTGAAAATAAGATCCTCATCCCAGGTTGCACCAAGGCTGATAGACTGTGGAAAGACTGTTGCCAGCCCTGCTCTTGCCACTCCATGAAGGCATTCACTCCACCAGTTATAGGCAGGGATTCCAAGCCTGTCAATTGCCGGCGCTGCATTCATCATCTGGCTGATCTTCTCTTCAGTGGTCATCCTTCCGACAAGGTCATTTACACGCACAGCAACCGGCAGGAACGGATTCTGAAACGGGTATTCATAAGTCTGCTGAGCAGATAGTTTTTCAATTACAAAGAATTGCATAAGGATCAATAATCCTGTTAAAATGTAATTTCTGGCCTTCATATTGGTTATTTGATTTGAGTTTGACCCACCCATGCCTCCTCACATGAGGGGAACTTTTTGGTTTTCCGGTAGCTTTGCCAGACGTCTTCGTCGGCCATAGGTCAACTCCGACGACCGGAGGCCGAAGCTTTAGCGAAGTCTGGCCGGAAGCCGCGAGCCGGTAGCCGTTCAGCCCTTACGCGTTTGCACCCTTTTGCCTTTATGTCTTCCTGCTGTAAATGCAATTCTCCATATCGCATAAATTGCATGAATATGGCAGCCGCTTGACATTTACGCCGATACCTACCATGCCGCTGACTGATTTTTCAGGAATCATCAATGCTGAAGGTGTCAGCCTGATGCCGCAATAATTATCAGACATAAGCTGAAATAATTTTTGCTGTTCAGCGACATCCCATCCGCAGTAACCGGGACTGAAGCGGTTCGTTATCTTCCTTCCCAGGGCACCCATATCTTTTTCAAGCTCATTCTGCATAATATCTGCTGCCGTTTCGACGATCTCGGTTCCTGTAACGTCATAAATATAGCCTTCCAGCAAATCGCCATTTTTCATTGCCATTCTGCTTCTGACGCCTATCCCCTCACCGGCAGTGCACAGGAATAGAGCCGCTGAAGTCGATTTTCTGACCTGGCCATAAATAACCTTTTTGACATCAAATTTCAGGTCGTTTATAGCAACCGTTTTCGCGTCATAATCGAAATTTATATTCTCAAAGATCCTGTATTCCGCCTTTATTTTGCAAATAGCCTTCGCTTCTCCAATTATTTTACCAATAAGGCCGGCTATTATTTCAAGTGATTCTCCCTGTTTATAACCAAGTATTTTTTCAATATGTGACACACTGATATTAAGTTCATCGAAGTTATATTGAAATGTTTTATAAATCATTTTATTGAATGATGGTATTAAATTTCTTCTGTTCTGACCCTGAATTCCCTAAGGAGATTTAAAGCAGTTCCGGGTACAGGGGCTGTTGAAAAAGTTGAATGGTTTGATTATTTTCCTTTTTGTAACTTTTGTGGTGCTTTGTGATTCAATAATTTAACGTGAGTTTGATATAAAAACAAATTACTTGACCTTGTGTTACTTGGCGACATTGTGCCTTGGTGGCAGAGGGTGTTTAGCCACCAGGACTCCAAGACACGAAGGATAACGAATGATTTTTCAACGGCCCCATAATCCTGATTCTGTAACAATCCTCTGAACAATTGCTTCCCATCCCATCGTCATTAAATGGATGCCGTTTATCCCTTTTTTGTTTTTCAACTTTTCAATGATCTCCAGGACAATTTTAACACCTTCCTCGGGGGCACCGTCGCCCGCCTTTTCAAGTCTTTCAAGCATTTTTTCAGGCAGAGTGACCCCCGGAACCTTATAATGCAGATACTGAGCTATTTTATAGCTCTTTACAGGGGCAACACCTACGAGTATAAAGACTTTGCTCAGAACATTTCTTTTGTCAAGCTCTTCAAGCCAGGGATCCAGTCTTTCAGGTTCAAATATAAGATTTGTTTGAAAAAACTGAGCGCCAGCATTCACTTTCTTCTGATCTTTAATTGCCTGCAGGACGGGGTCAAGTGCAAACGGAGCAGTTGCCGCTCCGAGGAAAAATGAAGGAGGATTCTTTATCTTTCTGCCATCGAGGTAAATGCCTTCATCCCTCATTTTCCTGAGGATCCACAGCATCTGTACAGAGTCGATATCAACGAAATTCATATTGCTTATGGGCGATAAGCCTATCACCGGATTATCGCCAGTAACGCATAGCACGTTTTTTATCCCCATGCTGTTTATTCCGATAACGGAAGACTGTAATCCTGTTCTCGTAGTATCGCGGGCTGCAATCTG
Organism: uncultured Bacteroidales bacterium; assembly: GCA_963717685.1. Taxonomy (GTDB): domain Bacteria; phylum Bacteroidota; class Bacteroidia; order Bacteroidales; family VadinHA17; genus LD21. The sequence continues at coordinate 264,036 of OY970346.1, forward strand.
CAATACGGGCTCTGCTCCGCAATCCAATGCTGTCATACAGCATGCCAGGCTCGACATCCTGGGATGTGCGGAGGATGAATCAGTGAAGTTAATGGCATTGACCCATGGTTTTACAAGCTCTATATCATTGCGCAGCTTTGAAGTGCCTGAACCCAGAGGCGGAGTTATTTCCGTCGCGATCACGAATCTGCCTGAAAGCAGTTTTTCTTCAAATGATGATGCGGGAGGACGGTACCTGGGAGGATGATATTCAGAATCCCCGTTCCACCAGTCAGGCTGCCTTACTGTCCTGAATACGCTTTCCCAGACTTCGTTTTTTTTCTTCTTATCCCCTGATATGATGCCTTTTATGAACCTGCCGGTCCCTGTTTTCCTTACCTGGCTCAGCACACCGGCCCATGTTTCTGTACCTGTCTTGCTCCAATCGAGCGGAGGAAGGACCTCCAGAAGCCTTTCTTCCCTGCCGGTTCTCAGTGATCTTGTATAAATCGCATTCCAGATGCAGTTCCTTGTTTCATCGACGTAGCATTTTTTTGCCGGAGTGATCCCACCGCACGGTCCGTTTCTCATTCCTTTCGGACATTCCATCGGACAAATAAATGCAGTTTCCTGGAGCAGGCAATTGCCACACATCCTGCAACCGAATAAAGGGCCTTTTATTAAAAGTTCGGTTCTTTCGAGAAGCCTGCGAGAAAACTTTTCCTTCCTGAACGGGAAGAATGCCGGCTGCCATCTGCGGGCTGGTTTAATGCCTGACATCAACTGGATTTATTTAATTGGTAACAAAAAACAATCACTGACGGCTCTGGAAATATCCGACAAACCTTACGGCAAATTCGTCTCTTCCCAACACCAGGTCTGTAGCACGGACCATTGAAGTTATCTTTTCAGGGTTTGCAATGGGGCATGTCAGTCCGTTATGAATTGACAGGGCAATAAAAGCTGCGTTAAGGGATTCCCTGTCGGGCAATCCGAATGAGATGTTGCTTGCCCCCAGAGTAATATTATGACCAAGCTTTTCATGTACAAGGCGTATTGTCTCGAGGGTTACAAGGCATGCCCTGGAGTCAGCGCTTACGGCCATTGCTAACGGATCGATAATCACATCTTCGGCCTTTATCCCCGTCCTGACAGCCCTGTTGATTATTCTTTCAGCAATCGCCAGTCTTTTTTCGGAATCGCTGGTTATGCCGGTTTCATCCATGCACAGTCCGATTATGGCTGCTCCATGGTCCCTTGCTACAGGAATAAATGCATCAAGGGATTTCTCTTCCCCGTCGACCGAATTTATGAGGCACTTCCCTAAAGCAACTTTCAGAGCGGAATCAATTGCCTTTGGATTGGGCGAATCGAGGCAAAGAGGCACATCAAAATGCTGTTGCAGGACCCTGACCACCTCAGGCAGCAGCTTTACATCATCTACACCAGGGTATCCGACATTGACATCAAGAGTATCCGCTCCGGCCTTTATCTGGCTTTCAGCAAGCTCCAAGACGAATTCAAAGTTGCCCTCCTGCAGGCCTGAAACCAGCTTTTTTCTGCGAGTGGGATTAATGCTTTCACCTATGATGATAACGGGGCCGTCAGTATCAATTACGACTTCCCCCTTTTTCCCGGCAAGAATAGTTCTCATTAAATATTTTTCTGCTAAGATACGAGATGATTTAAATAGTTTACTGCACCCTGCGGGTCGGGTGAGTAAAAATCAGCTCCTATCAACCGGCAGAAGTCCATGGTAACGGGAGCTCCGCCGACCAGAATTTTTGAATCGGGATAGTCCTCCCTGATTTCGGCGACTGTTTTCTTCATGTTTTCCATGGTTGTTGTAAGCAGAGCGGAAAGCCCTGTTACAGCTCCCGGATTTTCATTGATCGCCCTGATGAATTTATCCGCGCTCACGTCGACCCCGAGGTCAATGACCTCCCATCCGCCTCCTTCAACCATCATCGCTACGAGATTCTTTCCTATGTCATGAAGATCGCCCGAAACGGTTCCGATAATAAATTTTCCTTTACGCTTTGTTTCCCCCGACTGGAAAAAAGGCTTAAGGTGCTTCATTGCGCTGCTCATTGCCTTTGCAGCCATAAGCATCTGCGGTACATATATCTCCTTCCTGCTGAATTTATTCCCTACAGCAGCCATAGCAGGTATCAAAGCATCCTCAAGAATCTTATCCGGGCCAATGCCCTGTTCGAGAGCAATCTTTGCGATCTCATCAGCTCCATCCTCTCCCCTCATTTCAGGCGGGTAAGGCGAGATCCTGTCAATCTTGCCGAACTCCACGCAACTTGAAAGCAACTGAAGAATTTCACTCATAAAGATTCATTGTACTTAAGATGATTATCACTCCGGCAGGAACCGGAGCTGACATTCCCTCTAAATAAGGTAATAGAAGAGAACTGAGGATTAATTTCGGGGATTAAAACCTCAGTTCTCAAACCTAACCTAAATAACCGTATTCAAACTACTTAATATCCCGGGTTCTGGTATGTTGCTTTAAGTGTGTCGGTCTCTTCCATGCCATTTAGCTGGCCTATCGGAATAGGACGCAGATAGAGATGCGGATCGATAGTACGGGTATAGGTCACCATATTATGATCTCCCCATGTTTTTCCGCAGATCCGGTAAGTGGTAGCGATCTGTGACCATGTCTGTGTGCGTACCAGGTCGAACCACCTGTAGCCTTCACCAAAATACTCGCGTGAACGTTCAGCAAGAATATAGTTAATGTCTATGGTAGCAGGTGTGGCAGCTATCATAGCTGCACTGTTGTTCTGAACCAGGGCAACATTTCCTCCGTTACTCCATTTCCACATTCCGGCACGTGCACGTATGATATTTATCAATCCATATGCAGTTCCGTCATTTGCATAGGTTCCTGTCACAGCTTGAGTGGATGCTCCCTGCACAGCTGCCTCAGCCGCGATAAAGAATAATTCCGAGAATTTGGCAATGTTGAAAGGACGTGTACTGCCGGCATTGGGATTCCCCACTCCTGTGCCATTATCGGTACGGTATTCGCCAAGCTTCCAGAGACCAGGATACATTATCCTGCTAATGCCATATGGCGATACTACAAAAGATCCGTAATTGGGCAGTACACCTGCTCCTACATTACTTTTATATACCGAATTGGAGTAATCAATGGAATCAGCCGGATCAGAAGGCAGGAAAGTCAGGATTGAATCACCAGGTAGTTTCTGTATATTATTCCCGTTGTACACAAACGCATTTTTTAAACCACCCAAAGGCCAGTTGGCACGATAAACAGTTGTAAAAGTGCCATCGTACCGTGAGTCATTGGTCTTATCGGCAAAAGTATTTATAAATACGTCAATAGGTGGTGCCATACGAGTCCATGGTCTTCCCAGGCTCTGTACTGATACGCGCTGAACTGAGCTAATGACCGAACTCCATGTTGGCGTTGTGCCACTTCTGATCGTTGTATAGTTCCACTGCCCCATCCAGCCCGCAAAATTATCAGGAGCTGCGCCGGAGCCATAAGTAAGGCTGCTTACATTATATAACGCGCTTGACTGTGTATGGTCGGAATATAGCATACATTCCATATTATAGTCGTTTGCTCCATTATTGACGTCATAGAATGTCGGTTGTAACTTATAAGGACCCGGATTTTCAATGGCAGCCACAGCCACGTTGTATGCCTGCTGATAATACCACTGGGCGCTTTGACTGTTAGGGTCGGTCCTGTTGCACACAGGATAGGTAGGAATACTGTTTGGATTTTGGAGCCACCAGGCGTATGTAAGATAAGCTTTTGCCAGGAATAGCTGTGCAACCGTTTTGGTTACACCACCTGTTACACGCGGGTTAACCGGCAAATACATTATCGCTGTATCCAGGTCAGGGAATATACATTGTGTATAGACCTCCGGAACAGTATTGCGCGTCGAAGTTCTTATAGGAGTGGTATTGAATTTCAGCACTCCTCCACCCAAATCCAGGGGCACTCCGCCGAAAACCTGCACCAGCTGGAAGTAATCAAATGCACGGAAGAACCTGGCTTCAGCAATCAATGCATTGGAAACTCCTGCTGATGAACCAAACTGGATTACACCGCTGCAGGTATTGATATTTGGGAATGTGGCTCCCCATAAAACATCTGAACGGTCTGTTTGGTTAGTAGTCAAGCCAGGCGTGTCTTCGTCTGCATCAAGAAAGTTTGCGTCTGCGCTCTGACCCCATGTATATTCATCGGTCCCGGTTTCGCAGAAGCCATAGTAATAGGCTTGTCCGTATATGTTGCGCAAGTGATTGTACGCAGCCGTGACCCCGCCTAAAACACCAAGCTGGGTTTTGAAGAAATCCGGTTCGATAATACTGCGTGGCTTTTCATCCAGAATCTTAGAGCACGCAACCAGGAACGACACCAATAAGGCTGTTCCTATAAATGTTTTTATATTTATACGTCTCATATCTATTCTCTTTTAAAATGTCAAATTAATACCAATCAAGTAGTTGCGGGTTGTAGGAGTATTTGTGCCTATAACAAGCAGACGGCTCTGGTAAGAAGGAACTGCCTGATTCTGGTTGCCATATGAGTTGGTTTCCGGATCCATACCTGATGCGTTGTAGTAGGGCGAGAACAATACGAATGCGTTCTCAACGGTGACATACAGACGCAGTTTCTCGATCCCTGCGTTCCTGATCCAGCTGAACCGGCTGAAATCATAACCAAGTGATATCGTACGTACCTTCAGATACGATGCATTGAAATAACCCAGGGTGCTTCCATACTTTGGATTGTCGCCGCTTAATTCTCCGGCCGGGTATGGATACTGGGCATTTGTGTTCCACGGTGTCCAGTAGTTCACATTCACATTCTCCCTTCGTCCTGTCAGCAGATCGAGGTACCCAGCCGAATTATAGAGTGTGCTGATAAGGATACCACCGTTCTTGAAATCTCCGACCACGTTAAAGTCAAATCCTTTATAAGCCACGCGGGTACTGAAACCGCCCTCAAAATTGGGATCAACCTTGATGGGTTGCATATCAGCGGCACCAATTGCCCTTGTCGGAGTACCGTCAGCGTTGTAGGTACCGGTATATTGCACCTTTATCATACCCACGTTTCCTCCCGGTTCCAGGATACTAAGATACTGATCTGACGCCTGCCAGATTCCTGTTTTCTTATAGTCGTAGATCACATTAATCGGATAACCCACGAACCACCAGTTGGCTAAGTCCTGGGTTTCTCCGGAAGCAAGGGACACCAGCTTATTGCGGTTGGCATAAACGTTGATGCCGGCTTCCCAGGTCCAGCCGTTGAGGTTATTCAATATCACACCATTGAGCGAAAATTCGAGCCCTTTATTCTGGGTTGCCCCGATATTTGACATAAAGCTGCTCACACCAGATGTGGGAGGCAGATTGACGCTCAGCAGAATATCATTGGTCTTTGTTATATAATACTCCACGGTACCAGAAAGGCGATTTTTCAGTAGTGAAAAGTCAAGGCCGAAGTTCCATGTCTTGGAGTATTCCCATCCCAGATTATAGTTAGGCAACTGGGATACATAGTACCCCATTCCGTAAGTGCTGCTCCCAAAGTTCTGGGGTACGGCACTTAAAAGCCCAAGAGTCGAGTAAGGCGGAATAGCCTGATTGGATGTTTGTCCAAAGCCTACGCGCAATTTCAACATATCTATCACGCTTACATCCCGCATAAACGATTCGTTCTTTATATTCCATCCGACTGATACGGCAGGATATTCATGCCACTGATGTCCCGGTGCCAGTCTTGATGAGGCATCAGCGCGGAATGTAGCTGTAATCATATACCGGTTGTCGTATGAGTACATTGCCCGTCCCATCCACGACATCAGTCCATACATATAATAGTTCTGCGAACTCGGGCTTACAGTAGTTGAAGTACCTTGACCAAGGTTGTAGAATTGAAGGTAATCATCCGGGATACCCAGTGCCGAAACGTAGGAGCTGTTATAAAAGGTCTGCTCGGCAGAGTACAATGCAACCAGGTTCAGCTGGTGTTTTTCAGCAAATGTATGATCATAGGTCAGCAGGTTTTCCACTGCCCAGTTGGTACTGAGAGAGTTGCTGATCCAGGCAGATGATACGGTCGTGGGAATGCCACTGAACACTCCCTGTCCTGTGTAGTTCCCGCCATTGGTCACGCGGAAGTTCAGACCGACGTTGATGCGATACTTCAAGCCCTCCACGCCTGGGATCTTCACCTCTCCATAGAGAGAGTTATATGAGCCATAAGCCTTGGTTAAGTCTGCCCATGTATCGCCCAAAGCATCCATGGTTTTCCTGGTATATACCCAGTTTTGATCCGCGGCCATAGTAACGATTGATTTCATTGTCCCATCCGCGTTGTAAGGGCTGGAAATAGGCGTGGTGCTTAACACACCGTATAGCCCGATGTCAGCGCCGTTAGTCTCTGAATAATTGTTATTTGAAGTGAAGCCGAGGCGGATATATTTACCTATTTCCTGGTCAACAGAGCCTCGCAGTGTATAACGGTTAAAATTCTGAAGAGGAACCACTGCCTGATCACGGTAGTAGCCTAGGCCGAAACTGTAGCTGCCTTTTTCGGTACCGCCTGAGACGCCCAGATCATGACTTGTCACCATACCTGTTCTGAAGAATTGATTCTGCCAGTTTGTATTTAAACTGTCATATTCATCTGCACCGTTTTTGAATTTATTTGCAACCTTGCGCAGAGAATCAAATTGCGGTCCGTTCATCATCGGGTAGTTTGAGAAAACCGTTTTCAGACCGAAATAAGCATTGTAGGTTATATGCGGTTTTTGTGCGAACTGCCCTTTATTGGTCGTAATCAGTATGACTCCGTTAGCGCCGCGTGAGCCGTAGATGGCTGTTGCCGAAGCATCCTTCAATATATCGACACTCTTGATGTCGCTCGGGTTCAGGTCGCTGATACTTCCTGCATAGGGGATACCGTCGACTACCAGCAGCGGGTCGTTGCTGGCATTCAGGGAACGCGTACCGCGAATACGGATCTGCATTGTGGCGCCGGGTTGTGTGCTAGTCGGCGACAACTCCACACCTGGAACACGTCCAATCAAAGCCTGCGAAACATCAGAGCTCGGCACCTGACGTATATCATCTCCACCAATTGAAGCGATAGATCCGGTAAGATCTTTTTTCTTCGCGGTGCCATAGCCAATTACCACAACTTCATTTAATCCTGTAAGACTTTCTGACAGGCTTACATTAATCACAGCCTGTCCGCCGACAGTGACTTCTTTCGTCTCATATCCGACGAATGTGAAGGTAAGGACTGAACTTGCTGAGGAGATCGATATTGTGAATTTGCCATCAGGTCCTGTAAGCACACCGTTTATAGTCCCTTTTTCCAATACGTTGACGCCGGGCATCGGATTATTGTTAGCATCAACAACTTTCCCGGTAATACTCCTCTGTTGTGAATCTCCCGAATTCTGGGAAATAATTCCAGGGGATGCAAATGCCCGGAATGATCCTCCTAAAAGGAGAATGGCGCATACTCCGGATATAAGCATAATTTTTTTAAAGCATTCATAAATAAAAATGCTTCTCGAAGGTTTTTTTACCATACATCTGTAGTTTTAGGGTTAATTAAATAATGATGTTATACAATGAGCATCTGTAGTTAACTTCTTATTTTCAACAGGAAATACCATCACATCTCCTGTTCATTCTAACAGGAATAGGATTATATCATAGGCATTTTATAATTACTATTTTCAACCCTGAATCTCATAATATTTCTTAAGAACTCAGAAAGAAATCTCGATCAGCAAGTATCAAATATAAAACATATTTTTAAATATTGCAACCGATTGCATAATTTTTTTATACGCTTTCAACATTAATTTTATCAGCTTTATAATAAATCGTATTTATTCTTATATTTTGAACAAAAACCTTATGAAAAAAATTATGGTCTTTCTGGTCAGCTCCCTAATGCTAAACCCGGCCACAACTCAGAATATGCCGACCGGCATCTTCCGGTTAAGCGGTGATATTGGAAACCCTCAAAACCATGGTCTTGCAGTCTATACTGAAACAGATCAGTCGTACAGGCTGAAAGGTTCAGGCTATAATATATGGTTTGACAAGGATGAGTTTTATTTTCTTTATAATAAAATAAAGGGGGATTTTATTCTGACAGCAGATTTTGAATTAACCGGAAAAGGAGGAAACGCCCACAGGAAGACAGGATGGATGGTAAGGGAGAATTCAGAAGGCAATTCACCTCATGTTTCGGCAGCCCTGCACGGGAACGGGCTGACTGTAATGCAATGGAGAAGCCAGAAAGGTCAGATGATGAGGGATCCCGAAGATGAGATCTTTGCCGGGGATTCATCTTATAATGTCATTCAGCTTGAAAGGGCTGGGAAAAAATTCATAATGAGGGCTGCAAGGGCCGGAAAGCCGTTTGAAGTAATCGGTTCACATGAAATGGAAGAGATGCCCGACGAGGTTCTTGCCGGAGTGTTCATCTGTTCACATGACCCGGCCGCTACCGAAGAAGTGCTGGTCTGGAATGTAAGGATAGACAGGCCTGTCAGCGACAATTATGATCCAGGAAAGGACGGCTATCTTGGATGCAGGCTTGAAACAATGAATATTTCTGATGGAAAAAGGATGGTCATTTTTGAAAAGCCATCCAGGTTCGAAGCACCCAACTGGATGCCTGACGGAAACAGACTGCTTTTTAACATGGACGGATCGCTTTATACAATTCCTGCAATCGGTGGCGAAATAACTAAAATCAATACCGGATCAGCCGACAGGATTAATAATGATCATGGCATTTCATTCAACGGGAAATGGCTGGCAATAAGCAACAGCCGTGAAGGAATGCCGGGAGGTGGCTCGACGGTATATATGCTGCCTGTCAACGGCGGCACACCAAGGATGATTACCGATAACACTCCTTCATATTGGCATGGATGGGCCCCCTCAAACAAGGAAGTCATTTATGTTGCGCAAAGAAACGATATACCTATATATAATATATACAGGAATTCAATCAGGGGAGGAAAAGAGGTCGCACTTACGAATATAAAGGCAGGTGAACATGTAGATGGCTGTGAGTATTCTCCCGATGGCAAATATATCTACTACAATGGCAGTCAGACTGGTAAAATGCATATCTGGCGGATGAAACCTGACGGATCCGGAAGAGAAGAGCTCACTTTTGAAGAATACAATGACTGGTTCCCGCATATTTCACCTGACGGCAAATGGATCGTATTCATTTCTTTCTCCGCTGATGTTGACCCGAATTCCCATCCCTCATATAAGAGGGTTATGCTAAGGATAATGCCTGCGTCAGGCGGTAGCCCGAGGACAATTGCATATTTATACGGAGGCCAGGGTACCATAAATGTTCCCTCCTGGTCGCCCGACAGCAGGTCAATTGCTTTTGTAAGCAATTCCGGAAAATAAGCCAGGGAATCATAAAAAATCAGGATTTTGCAAAGAATTTAAAAAATATCTTTACTTTGCTATTGGAATATTAACCTGACCTGATGATATTTTCGGGTATTTATACCTTGCTTTCCATCCCTGTCTTTGGTATCCTGTATATTTATACCGGCATAAGCTTGCTTTTTGTAATTTCACTGTCATGGATGAATGCAAGAAAGCCGGTGCAGTTTATTTTAAAGATCTGGGCCAAGACGGTGTTTTTCCTTATGTTCAAGAAATTGAGGATCCACGGATTGGAGAATATCAATAAAAATGAGAAATATATTCTCCTGGCAAATCATGCAAGCCTTTTCGATATTGTGGCAATTGAATCATTCTATCCACGCGTGTCATGGTTCGGGCACGAACGTCTCCTGAAAATCCCGCTTTTTGGCAAATTTCTGAAATTGACTGACTATGTGCCTTTCAGGGAACCGACGGTTACAAATACGAGGCACATGCTTGAGCAGCTGCTTGAAAAAGCCAATAATAGTACAGTTGCGCTGTTTCCCGAAGGCACAAGAACTACAAACGGCAATATAAATCCTTTTTACAGGGGATTCATATATCTTTTCAGGACAAGAAACATTTCGATATTGCCTGTGACACTTAACGGCTTTTATTCTTTCAAGCCCAAAACAAGATTCTATATAAATTTCGGGTCGAAGCTTGATGTTGTGATCCATAAACCTATTCCAAGGCAGGACCTGATAAATAAAAGTGACAGGGAAATAATTGACACAATAAAAGTCGTGATTGAATCGGCATATCGTTAAATGCTCAGCATGCCGTAAAAATACGATCATTACATTTTAACTGTTCTTAATTTATTGTATACATGGCGCAAAATGATAAAGAGAAATGGGCCTTTATAGTCAACCCCATTTCAGGGAATTGCTTTGGCAGGACGATGGTCCCAGTCATTGAAGAAATGATGAAGAAATATGACATTGACGGCGAGATACATCTGACTGAAAGGCCCGGTCATGCGACAGAGCTTTCAAGATCATTCGCAGAAAAGGGCATTAAATTCATTATTGCCGTCGGTGGAGACGGAACGATGAACGAGGTTGCAAAACCTCTTGTAAATAATGAAAATGCCGTGACGGGAATTATCCCTGCTGGCACCGGTAATGATTTTAACCAGATCCCGGGGTTTCCAGATCGTTTCAATGAAAACGACTGGGAAATCTTTTTCAGGAAAAACATAATCCGGCTCGATGTCGGAGTTCTGAATGATATATATTTCCTTAATGGACTTGGAATCGGCTTTGACGCAGAAGTAGCCGCGCAAAACTATACTGAGGAAGGACAGGTAAGAAAAGGAGGAAATGATAAATATATCTGGCATATTGTCAAGACTCTCCTGTTCTTCAGGGAAAAAAGAATGATTGTCGTAAGCGACGGATCAAGGCATGAAACCGACTGCTTTATCAATACTGTCTCGATAGGAAGGCGCTTTGCGGGCAGTTTCTTCCTGACTCCAAGGGCTATTGCCAATGACGGGCTGCTGGATGTGTGCTCAATCAGAAAATTAAACCTGTTCAACAGATTCAGACTGCTTCTTAAAGTGCCTAAAGGAACCCATATCGAAGATAAAAGAGTACATTATTTCCAGACGTCCTCCATTGACCTGGATTTTCCTCAAAAGGTTCCGTATCATGTCGACGGTGAGATCGGTTTTGCTCAATCCTTCAAAATCAGGATTATACCGGCTGGCATCAACATCATATATAACCCTGATGGCGATCATTACTTCAAAAGAGGATAAAGGCTTCAAATACATCGCTTTTTTTGATCTTGACAGGACAATTACGAAGGCTATAAGCGGAAGGGCTATCGCCATAGGCGCTTTCAAAAATGGCCTGATGAAAAGAGAGAATATCGCCGGTGCCCTTTACCTTGGAATTTCCTACAGGCTCGGACTGGCTGACCCTGCAAGGGCCTCGGAAAAAATGATCGGCTGGATAAAAGGAATCCCTGAAAAGGTAATAGCCGATCTGTGTGAAGAAGTGTTCCGGAAGGTGATGTTGCCTTCAATCTATCGGGAAGCAGCCGCTGAGATAAAAATCCATAAGGCAAACGATGCCAGAATTGTGATACTGTCATCCTCGCTTGCCCCAATATGCAGGGCTATTGCTGATTATCTTAATTTTGATGATATAATCTGTTCCCGCCTTGAAGTCCTGAACGGCTGTTTCACGGGCAGGCCTGAGGGATATTTATGTTATGGAAATGAAAAGCTGGCCAGACTCAGGGAATATTGTGAAAAAAACAACAGCGCACCTGAAAGTTCATGGTACTATGCCGATGCAATTATCGATCTGCCTGCATTAAGCGCTGTGGGTTTCCCGATATGTGTGAATCCGGACAACATGCTGAAGAAAGCCGCGCTGGTAAAGGGATGGAAGATTGTCCACTGGAAATAAGATCAGACAATTTGTATAGACATAAAAACCAGGTACAGATAATCTGATCCCAATTTCTGCAGGCAAAAGACAGCATTTACAATTGCAGGCATCTAATATTCAGTTCTGATCGGGAATGACAGCTTTTGAACCCGGTTTATTGCAAACTCCTTGCGATAAGTTTTAATTATAATTATTTTTGGGACAGTGAGCCTTTTGATATTTCAGTAATTTTTCAAACTATTCCATATGAATCATGAATAAATTAACCATTACCGTTTTGCTGACTGCCATGATGATTTCCTGCAATGTCGGATCAAACAACAGGGTGAAATATCCTGTAACAAAAAAAATAAATGTCGTTGACACCATTTTCGGCACTCCGGTGACTGATCCTTACCGATGGCTCGAAAATGACATGTCGGATGAAACAGCTGACTGGGTAAAGGAAGAGAATGCTGCCACATTCGGTTATCTGGAAAAGATACCTTACAGAGAACAAATAAGGAAAGGCCTGACTAAAATATGGAATTATGAGAAATTCGGCCTGCCCTTCATTGAAGGAGACTTTACCTATCTTGAAAAAAACAACGGCCTTCAGAATCAAAGCGTATTGTACCGCCAGAAAGAGGGAGGAGAGCCCGAATTGTTCCTTGATCCGAACACATTCTCAAAAGACGGGACCACTTCACTCGGAGAGATCGGATTCTCGAGGGATGGAAGCAAGGTTGCCTATTCTGTATCCGAGGGCGGATCGGACTGGAGGAAAATCATAGTCATGAATGCGGTCACCGGGAAGATCACTGAAGATACTCTTTACGATGTGAAATTCAGCGGAATATCGTGGCAGGGCAATGATGGATTTTACTATTCAAGCTACGATAAGCCAAAAGGAAACAAGCTTTCAGCAATGACTGATCAGCAAAAGCTCTATTATCACAAGCTTGGAACAATGCAATCTGAAGATAAAGTTGTGTTCGGGCTCGATAAAAAAAGAAGATATGTCAACGGGTATGTCACGGAAGACGACAGGTATCTAGTTGTGACAGCAGCACAATCCACTACCGGAAATGAATTATATATAAAGGACCTTACCGGCAAGTCGGCTGATTTCCGGGTGGTAGTCGGGAATTTTGACAGCGACAATAACATTATCGATAATCAAGGCTCAAAACTGTTCATCGTCACAAACCTGAATGCACCGAACAACAGGATTGTCACGGTGGATGCCGGAAATCCGGGTACAGGAAACTGGGTGGATTTCATCCCGGAGACAGAGAATCTCCTTCAACCTTCCACAGGGTCGGGATATATATTTGCCAATTATCTCATTGACGCAATCTCCAGAGTAAAGCAGTACGACAGAAACGGTAAAATGATCCGGGAAATTTCGCTGCCCGGACCTGGCACTGCTTCCGGCTTCAGTGCAAAGGAAAAAGACAATGTGGTTTACTACTCCTTTACCAATTATATTACTCCTCTCACAATTTTCAAACTTGATCCTCGATCCGGAGAGGCAGATGTATTTAAAAAACCTGCAGTTGCATTTAAAAGTGAGGATTTTATATCAGAGCAGGTTTTCTATAATTCCAAGGATGGAACCCGGATACCCATAATCATAACCTATAAAAAGGGGACATTGCCTGATGGCAAAAATCCTGCATTGCTATATGGCTACGGCGGATTCAGCATAAGCGAAACTCCAGGATTTTCAGTCACCACAGCATTCTGGCTTGAAAAAGGAGGAATATACGCAGTGCCGAACATAAGGGGCGGCGGTGAATACGGCGAGAAATGGCACCTGGCAGGAACTAAAATGAACAAGCAGAATGTGTTTGATGATTTCATTGCCGCAGCTCAGTATCTTATTGATAAAAAGTACACTTCACCTGATTTCCTGGCAGTAAGAGGGGCATCGAACGGAGGTTTGCTTATCGGTGCCGTTCTGATACAGCGTCCCGATCTTTTCAGGGTGGCTTTGCCTGCAGTAGGTGTTCTTGATATGCTCAGATATCACAAATTCACTGCGGGAGCCGGATGGGCTTATGATTTCGGGACAGCAGATGATAGCCCTGAAATGTTCAGGTACCTGCTGAAATATTCACCCGTGCAAAATGTCAGAGAGGGGACTCAATATCCTGCAACTCTCATTACCACGGGCGACCACGATGACAGGGTCGTTCCTGCACATTCCTTCAAGTTTGCTGCCCAGTTGCAGGCAAAACAGGCAGGGACAAACCCGGTATTGATACGGATTGAGACGAGGGCAGGACATGGAGCCGGAACACCGGTAAGCAAGACAATTGATCAATATACCGACATCTTCAGCTTCACTCTCTGGAATATGGGCATTAAAAAACTGAAATGAATCTATCCGGTGAAAGGACAAATAAACATGAGTCCTTACCGGCCGTTCATAAACTCATATAAAAACCATAAAATGAGAACAATAAAACTATTCTCATCAATTTGCCTGTTGACGGCATTATGTAGTTGCAACCAGAAATGGAAGAACCCGCTTGCCCCGGGTTACCTGTCAAGGATTCCGCACCTGGAAAAACAGGGTTCTGCTACAAGGCTAATAGCTGATGGAAAGCCTTTTCTGATGCTGGCCGGAGAGCTGCACAATTCTACCTGTGGAGGTCTGGAATCAATGAGACCTGTCTGGAAAAACATGGCGAAGAAGAATCTTAATACGGTCATCGCGACTGTCTCCTGGGAGCTGATCGAACCTGAGGAAGACAAATTTGATTTTGACCTTGTCGACAGCATGATAGCTGGTGCCGGCAGGGAAGACCTTAAACTGGTGCTTATATGGTTCGGAAGCTGGAAAAACGGAGGCTCGGTTTATGTCCCTTCATGGATAAAGAAAAATTATGAAAAATACCCCCGGGCAAAAGATGAATCCGGCAAGCCGCTGGAAATTCTTTCGACATTCGGTCAGGCTTCCTGTGATGCAGATTCCAGGGCATTTGCAACACTGATGAGGCATATCCGAAAGACAGACACAAAAAAACATACCGTGATCATGATGCAGGTCGAAAATGAAATGGGAGTGCTGGATGAACCGGGCAGGATCCCAGGAAATGCCAGGCGTGATTTCTCCAAGCCTGCCAATGCCGCCTTTAACGGCCCCGTACCTGCCAGGCTGATGGAATATCTCGGGTCGCACAGGGACAGCCTTTATCCTGAACTGTACAGGGTCTGGAAGGAAAATGGATTCAGGTCTTCCGGAACATGGGAAGAAATCTTTGGGAAAAGTGAATTCAGACCCGAGGCCGGCGATTGGCAATTTCTTTCATTCTATACGGAGGAACTGTTTTCGGCATGGAATTATGCCGGTTATACCGAAAAAGTTGCAGCGGCAGGAAAAAGTGAATATCCTTTGCCAATGTATGTGAACGCATGGCTTAAACAGCCGGGGACGCCATGGCCCGGTGTATATCCGTCAGGAGGCCCTCTGCCTCAGGTAATGGATATCTGGAGGGCAGCTGCTCCTTCCATCGATTTTCTGGCGCCCGATATTTACGTCGATGATTTCAGGTCGGCGTGCCACGATTTCGCCAGCATGGGTAACCCTTTATTCATTCCGGAAACAAGAGGAGGGGAACCAGGTGCTGCCAGGTGCTTTTATGCTTTCGGGGAGTACAGTGCTGATTGCTTTTCTCCTTTTGGAATTGATAATATCCGATGGGCAGAGAAGGATCCTCTCGATGAATCCTATGCTATGCTGAAAACCATGGCTCCGTTAATCCTCAGCAATCAGGGTAAGGGTACCATGAGGGGAATTCTTGTCGATTCATCAGCACCTGAACAACAACTGGAGCTGGGAAGTTATAAGATCAGGGCAATATTTACACCGGCACCTGCAAGGAATGTTGCCGGAGCTTTAATCATCAGGACAGGACCTGATGAATTCATTGCAGCTGGTAAGGGCCTCGACATATTGTTTTATCCCATGGATAAATCGTCAAGGATCGGAATAGAAGCTGCGGATGAAGGAATCTTCAGGGATGGCATCTGGGTTTCCGAAAGGAGGCTTAATGGTGACGAGACGAATGCCAGCACCTGGTCGGGACCTGGAATAAAGCTGCCATGGGATAAGGCTGATCTGCAAAGGATTACCATCTACCATTACAAATAAACACATTATCAATAACGTCTCAGTAAATCCGGTGACTGTATGAATAATGACAGCAATGGACATGCATGAAGAGAAATTTCCGTCATTTTATGATTTCATTTTTGTGATTGAGATGAATTGCGCCTTTGTGAAAATCAGTTGACCTCCAGCTCCCTCCATCCGGGAAGGACAGGAAATTTTGCATGGGGCTCGGTCTGATACCAGAAGCATACTGAAGCCATATCCGATTTTTGCGGGAGGTACCTTCCGCCATGATGCCATCCTAAATCCTGAATTGTGACCTTCAGGTCCTTTTCAAAGCGTATCGGATCCATTATATGCCAGCGATAAAGCCCGAAACGCTGCATTACATCGTAATGGCCATCGCCACGTACGACCTGATGAAGGCCTGAATAAGGCGAACAGAACTCTGTATAATTGCTTTCTTCGGTACCTGCAGGATTCCTGCTGCTGGTATCAAAATCATAGGAGCCGCAGAAATAGTCTTCCGTACCTGTTCCGCAGATAGTAGGAAATTTTGAATCTCCGTCGATAAAGAATTTAATTTCACCTTCTCCCCACCATCCATTATTGTTCACTCCCACTGCTAGGTATACTCCCACATACTGGCCTTTTCCTTTTACGCCATCGATTATAGTATAATCGGACGCAATATCCGGATTCTGCCTCCGGAACTGTGCATGGAAATAACCGGCATCAGCAGGAACATCAGTGAGGGCGTAATCAATCTGGTAATAAAGTGTCAGAGGATCTGAATCGCCTATGTTCTGCATTGTTATCCTGCATTTCTTTCTGAAAGGCATCGGCCAGTAACAGTTAAATGCGCTGCCCGGGTTTACGCACACTGCGAGAGAAGAAAGATGAGCATATACTCCCCATCCCATACCGAAGAAATCGCCAACAGGGCATTCCACTGAAGGCTCTGTCTCATCGTCCCAATAAATACGCAATATTGAAAAACGCCAGTTTCCAGCCGGGGTCATCCAGATATGCTGTATGATTCCGGGACCTTCAATTTCGGCAAGAGTAAAGGTCTCTCCGGGTCTTATCCTGATAAATGGATTTATTTTCCAGCCCTGCCCCAGGTCGCGTGCTGCATTTGAGGCATTAGCCATGTTTGGCTTATCCTTATCGGCAGGATCGGCCATGCCTGCTTTTCCTTTTTCACCGGTGAAGTTTTCAGGGCTAATTGAACGGGTTCTGGCATCTGATAACCTGTAAATATTTCCCATGTTCATGCCGAGTCCGTCGAATTTGCCCTGAGGCAAAGCCGGAAACGCCATTGAAAAAACTAAAATGAGAGTACTCAGGGTTTTTTTCATATTGATTAACATTTAGGTCATTTCCCAGTGAATTTAAAATTAAACATTAGGAGTGAATAAAAGACCCTGGTTCCTGTATAAATATGTGGAGGATGTAAAAAAAGAGGCAATACTCATGCCCCCTTTTTCAATAAGCGATACTGTCTGTGCATCGGACCGGATATATAACAATATTTATTTTAGAATATATCTGATTGAAAGAGCCAGTCCGTCACCGAAGAAATGCGAATATCCAACCAGGTTCAGTTGTGGTTTCCAGTCAAGGCTGAGGTTTATTGGAGCTGACTTAAAACTATACTCCATTCCCAGAACTCCGTCAATGCCTACCACTGTTTCTGAGCCTCCCGGATAGCTGGCTCCGTAAAATCCGACATTGGCACCCACTCCATAATACCACTTCAACCCTGATGTATTAAAAGCCGGATGATGAACCTCGTACAATCCGACAACCTCAAACCCGCCCCATCTCGTTGTAAGAAGCCCTTCAATGGCATCATTGCCGTCAAAAAAATGTTTTATTGTCAAACCATTGTAAAGCCCCAGCCTCAATCCGATTCCCGTTTTGTAATCCTGTGCACCTGCAACAGTAACAATACATACTGCCAGTAACAATGTTAAGATCAATTTTTTCATAAATCAATGCATTTTAATTATAGACACTGCAAATTTACTAAATTTATAATTATCATCTTTTCTTTACCAGGTCAATGATTATGCGTAAGTTATAATCATATGATCCTGAAATTTTCATAAAATGTATTTATTCCCAGGTACTTTTTAAGAAAGATCTTCCCCCTGTATTTCAACGACAACCTGTTGAAAGACAAATCGTGATCAAATGTCCAGTTTTTGCTCTTTATCCTATCAGTCATGACCTGGGGATGAGTGCCTTTAAAAAGGCTGAGCGAATCGATATTTGAATAATCGTATAATTCCTGACCGGTCAGGTTTTTTATCCAGGAGACATTTTCGTAAAAGGACGAAGCATTTTTTATTTTCTTCATCATTATTCCCGGCTCTTTGACCCAGCCGTAATGATATACACAGGCA
Source organism: uncultured Bacteroidales bacterium (assembly GCA_963717685.1). Classification (GTDB taxonomy): domain Bacteria; phylum Bacteroidota; class Bacteroidia; order Bacteroidales; family VadinHA17; genus LD21. The sequence goes on from OY970346.1 coordinate 282,425, forward strand.
TCAACCGGCTTTACATTCAGCTTCAAGTTATCGCCTCTGCGAAATCCCTGGGCGTCCCTGTATGAATATATTGACTTATCGTTCCTGATGACCCGGATCTCATTCCTGTACCACCGGGGGGAAACTCCCACATAATCATAAGAGCCGTAAAAATGAAGATAATTGAATAAAAGACCATCCACTATTTTTTCATCTTTCCATTTTTCCATTTCAGAATAAACAATATCGAGGTATTTCTCATGGATTACCTCATCGCCCTGTATATAAAAAGCCCAGTCAGAATCCTCATGGACTTCGTGAAATGCTTTGTTTGTCTCAATGGCAAAAACCTTCCCCCCCTTTTTTAATTCAGGCGAATCGTCCCAGACGGTTTTAATGACCCTTATTTTTTTTTTGTCAATACCCAGGATAAGATCTTCAGTGCTGTCTTCTGAATCACCCACGGCAACGACAAAATCATCGCAAACAGGTAAAATTGATTTTATAGCTTCCACAACAGGGTAATCAAATTTTACGGCATTGCGTATAAATGTAAAACCTGTGACTTTCATAGTTTAAAAGTTGTAATATCCTGTTGAAGGAATAAAAAATAACAGAGAATCTGCAAATTTAAATAAATGAATTTAAATAAAACAGTCCCCGGGATATGCCGTGCATAATTAAAGACAGGAACAAAACTGATGATTTCAAAAGGCTGTTTATTTGTAATTATGAAATAATTTACGGCATCTTTCTATAATGGATGCTGAAATTTATTTCCGGAAATCAGAAAGATTAAAATGCCAATGTTTCAGATAAACATTTTTACAGCGGAATAACCAAAAAATAAAGCGAAGAAACACAGGATAATTCCCATTATCCTGACAATCCAGTTAAGAATATTTATATCGATCTTCCTGCGAAATCTGACAAGGAGCAAAGAGAGTTGTGAAAACCATAAAAATCCTCCTGCTGCGAGGGAGACTGAATAAAAAAGGCTTGTCAGAAAATGATAATTGCGCGGAAGCTTTACAGGTTTCCTTACCGGATTGGTTTCCATCTTCTTTAATATTTTCAGCGTATCAAACTTAAGGTAGGATGGAATCTGCGGCTTTTGTGAAATCTTCCCTTCAATATTCTGAATCTGATTAAGATTCTGATCCACAACACTGTTCAGCCCGCCTGTATTAAAGCCCAGAGATGCCGCGAATGACAATGCAACGAACGATGATAGCATCCAGCCGAAAAACAGTGTCGGGTTAAGAAAATTTATCATAAAACCAGTGTAAAGAGCACCATGGATTTTAGTGCCCTTCCCTTCTGCCAACCTCGTTTCCTCATCAATATGTTCAAGATCAAACTTTGTCCTGATAATCCTGATTCCAACAAAAAACAGCAGGATTGAGCCTGCTGCCAGGATGTAAGGAATGACCTGTTTATATGCCGAGAAAAGATGCGTTATCCCGTAAACAGCCACAAGAACGTAAATAAAATCGGCAAATGATGCCCCCAGGGCCAGAAGGTTGCAGTATTTAAGCCTCCCTTTGAGGGCATTTGATGTCACAAGGATACTTATGGGCCCGGCAATCGGCATCGAAAAGATAAAGCCTGCTGCAAGTCCTATTATTGATATTGTGATCAGACTGCCTGTCAAAGACATTTTATAAAACCTGTTAAATCGCTCCCAATATTACCAAAGAAGCATCCCTGTTTTTTAAAGTATCCGCAAAAATAATTAATTGAATTAAATGAAATACATTTCATATAAAAATTGAACAACATATCTTCCGTCCTGAGCTTTTGCATGATTCCATAAGCAATTAAAAACCGGGCATGTTACAGCAAGGTGCATAAATATGGAACCGGAAAGGGATATGACTGCAGTATTCGGTGTTATGGCCCGCATCCTGCGACAGGAATTGTGGAAACATTCACTTAATTCAGGGATATCGTGATTAAGATGCGGAAGAAATACAGGGCTGGTCAGACTGATTATCCGTTATTCGCTGAACCTGTAGCCAATCCCCGGCTCGGTTATGATAAAGCGGGGATGTGAGGGATCGTCTTCAATTTTTTTTCTGAGCTGAGCCACAAAAACCCTCAGATACTGTGTCTGATCGGAATAGCTGTGTCCCCATATTTCCTTTAGAATATACTGATGAATTAGAACTTTCCCCGGATTTCTTGCCATAAGAGCGAGCAATGAGAATTCAGTTGAAGTCAGCTTCACGATGGAATTGTCTTTCTTCACAATATGCCCTGAAAGGTCAATTACCAGAGAGTTGAATGTCAGAATTGTACCGGTGCCTGCAGCATCCTGTGACAATCTTAATGAAGTTCTGATGCGGGCAAGCAACTCTCCCGTTCTGAATGGTTTAGTCAGATAATCATTGGCCCCGCTGTCAAGTGCCTTAATAATATCCTCCTCGGAGTTTCTGACAGAAAGAACAATAATAGGATTCTTGTACCATTCCCTGAATTTTTTCAGAACCGACAGGCCATCTTCGTCAGGAAGGCCAAGATCGAGAAGAACCAGCGACGGATTATGCGTTGTAAGTGCAATCAGTCCTTCCCTGGCAGATGATGCTTCCATTACCTTGTAATCATTAAGATTCAGGGTAATATTGAGAAGCTTCCTTATCTGAGCTTCATCATCAATGACAAGAATAGTATCTCCTTTTGCCATTAATGCAATTATAACAAAATTTTGTTCAGATCCGGCACTTCAGTAGGTATTTTAACCGTTATTCTTGCTCCCCCGTTCTGCCTGTTTTCTATCATCACAGTTCCGTTATGCGCCTGAACAAAACCCTTTACAATTGAAAGCCCAAGACCGGTACCACCGGAAATACTCCCTTCTAGCCTGTAAAACTTGTTAAAGACATTCTGAACTTCACCTGGTGGAAAGCCCGGTCCTCTGTCCATTACCTGCATAAAAAAGTTCTGCTGGTCATAATACATTTTAATTCTTATTGTAGTCCCGGCTTTCGAATACTGGGTTGCATTAAGAACAAGATTATGCAGGACTTGCTCCATAAGCCCGAAATCAATTTTTACGAGGGGCATGTCTTCATTAATATTGATCTCAAGGTTGAATCTTTCAAGATCACTTTTCAACTCCTCTGAAACCTTGTTCGCAAGATCATGTACGTCGTGCCAGTCGAGTTTGGTTTTAATTCTGCCAGATTCAAGTCTCGACATATTCAACAGGTTTTCAATGAGCCTGTTCAGTCTTTCTGAAGCCTTGTTTATCTCAATAAACAAATGATTATTCGTTTCCCTGTCGAACTCTCCGGAGAGTAATGTATCTGAGGCTCCCATGATTGTAGCGACAGGGATTCTCAGCTCATGGGATATTGAATTAAAAAGGCTTTTATAGAGTTTATCTGATTCGTCAAGCACTGAAGCTCTTCTGGCAATATCGTTCAGGAATTCCCTTTCAAGTGCATTTGATATCTGGGTCCTGTATGCATCCCAGAAAGCCTCATTATCGCCTGAGAGAGGTTCGTTTTGTTTTATGACCACGACCCCCAGCCTAAGTTTATTTCCCAGCAGCGGATAATACGTGAAGACTGATGAAGAAAGTGTATCCGTGAATCTCCCTGCCTTTCTTGAGTGCTGAAATGACCACTCAGCCACGCTTAGCTCTGCATCGGATAGACTCAGGGAGCTGTCCGGTCTTATTACCTTATCCAGCAAATCGTTAGTGCCCTTCAGTATAATTGAGCTTTCCAGTACAGAATATTTTCTTATGTAATTAACTGATGTTTTTATGACTTCGTCGATACCTGATGTCATTGACAGTTCCCTGGTCAGCTGGTATAAGGCATTCGTTCTCAATTCCCGCACCCGGGTAAGCCTTTCCTGTCTTCTGATCCTCGAAGTCATAACTCCTCCTATGAGTGCAATAATGAAATACATTATCAGCATCAGCACATCCTCAAGCTTGTGTACATGAAAAGTTAAGAGTGGCGGTATAAAAAAGAAATCCCACAATGCAGCGCTCAGTGCTGCTGCAAGCAATATTGGTCCAATTCCCACAAAAATTGCAAGGATTGAAACTGTAAACAAAAGACCGAATGCTACAACCTGATAACCGATGTATTCTTTAAGCGGATAGAATATTACTGCAGTAAGGATTGTAAAAAAAGCTGAAATTACATATTGTGAAAAACCGGATATGAAGCCGGAATATTTCATGTATTTCATGTACTGATTTTCATCCGATACATTTGATCCCAGCACATAAACATCTATGTTCCCGCTGTATCTGATCAGTTTGTTAACGAAATTTCCAAGCACGAAATATGATAAAAGGCTTCTGCGTCTTGGTTTGCCGATAATGATATGAGTTATATTTTCCTTTTGGCCGATATCGAGTATTGCCCTTACAATATCGTCTCCTGAAGTTGTTATAAATTCAGCTCCCAGTTGTTTTGCCAGACTTATATTCCTGTCAAGCTGCTCCTTCTGTTGTGGCGTAAGTTTTCTTTTTGATTCCACATAAAGGGATAGCAATGTAGCTCCCATAGTATATGCCAGGTTTTTAGCCCATCTGAGAAGTTTAGCTGACTGAGGGCTGGGGCCGATGACAGCCATCAGGTGCAAGCCGGATTTCCAGGGGCCCCTTATATGTTTATCGTGCATATATACACGCAGCTGTTTATCGACCCTGTCGGCAACGATCCGGAGAGACATTTCCCTCAAAGCGGTCAGATTACCCTTTTTAAAGAAATTCCTTACAGCTTCTGCCGACCTTTCGGGAGTATAAACTTTCCCGTCAGCGAATCTTTGCAGCAATTCATCGGGAGTTATATCCACAAGCTCAATCTCATCTGCCTTTTCAAAAACCTCATCAGGTACAGTCTCTCTGACTATAACTCCTGTTATCTGGGATACTGTATCGGCCCTGCTTTCAAGATGCTGAACATTCAACGTGGTGTAAACATTGATACCGCAGTCGAGAATATCAAGGATGTCCTGATATCTTTTAAGATGAACGCAGCCCGGTGCATTGGTATGAGCCAGTTCATCAATGATCACGATATCGGGTTTTCTCGATATAATTGTTTCAATATCTGCATCTTCTAGTACTGAACCTTTATAGTTAATCTTCTTCCTTGGTACCATCTCGAAACCTTTCAGAAGCTCATTGGTGTCGCGACGGTTATGTGTTTCGACATATCCGATGATTATATCAGTGCCCTTTGTTTTATCAATCAATGCTGATTCAAGCATGGAGAATGTCTTTCCGACACCTGCACACATGCCGAAAAAAATCTTCAGTTTGCCTTTCTTACTTTGTTCTTCCTCTCTTTTGATGGAAGCAAGCAATTCATCAGGATCAGGGCGTATATTACCGGTATTGTCCATAAAGTCTATCAACTCTCAAATTTAAGAGAAAAACATTAATCCTTGGTTCGCCAAGAATCAAAAACTGTCGCTTTTGCGTCATATCGTTAATAAGGCTGACGAGCTGATCTTCCCCCTTCCTGCCAAGGTTTCTTGCCTTCGCGACCCGGGATACCTGCAAAATTGCTGCGTAAGGTGAAATTTGGGGATCGAGTCCACTCCCGGAAGAAGTCAATATTTCAGGCGGCAGGTCTTTCACATCAGGGACATCGTTAATAATGCGGAAGTCCTTTTCTCTTTTAATCACCGTGCTCTTCAGATCCGGATTTAAAGGTCCCAAGTTTGAAGCACCTGAAGGCAATGGATTATACTGAACTGACGAGGGTCTGGGCCAAAAGTATTTCAGGCTGTCAAAATTCTGCCCGATCAGCTTTGAACCAATGACTTCACCCTTTATCCTGACGAGGCTTCCTTTTGCCTTATCACTAAAAAAGATATTTGCAATACCGTGAATCAAAGCAGGATATAAGAACCCCGTGAGCAGTGTCATAAGCAGTAAAGCCTTTAAACCGGAGACTATATGTTTTATCATACTTTTTATAAAATAATATGAAAAAAGTTAAGTATGAAATCAATAATTTTAATGCCTATGAACGGGGCAATTATACCTCCAAGTCCATAAATCAGGATATTCCCGGTAAGTACCTTGCCGGCCGAAATCGGCCGGTATTTCACACCCCTGAGTGCAAGCGGAACCAGCATAATTATTATTAAAGCATTAAATATGACGGCACTCAGAACTGCACTTTCGGGAGTTGCCAGATGCATAATATTGAGAGCTGCCAAAGGGCCCGGCTTCCCGGCCGCAGAATAAAGCGGAATGGAAACTGCAGGAAGAATAGCAAAATATTTTGCGACATCATTGGCTATGCTGAAAGTTGTCAGGGCTCCTCGTGTCATTAGCAGCTGCTTGCCGGTTTCAACTACTTCAATAAGCTTGGTCGGATTGCTGTCAAGGTCCACCATATTGCCGGCCTCCCGAGCGGCCTGTGTTCCGGTATTCATCGCTATTCCAACATCAGCCTGTGCAAGGGCCGGAGCATCATTTGTACCATCACCTATCATTCCCACAAGATGTCCGTTAGCCTGTTCCTGACGTATCCTCCGCAACTTATCCTCAGGCTTTGCCTCGGCCATGAAATCGTCCACTCCGGCTTCTGCACCTATTGCTGCTGCAGTCAGATGATTGTCCCCCGTTATCATCACGGTATGTATCCCCATCGCTCTCAATTGTTCAAACCTTTTCTTAATGCCGCCCTTGACAATATCCTTTAAATTAATTACTCCGAGAACCCTGTTGTTATCGCTTACGACCAGCGGGGTTGCTCCCTGCATAGAGAGTCGCCTGACAGTATCCAGAACATTTTCAGGGAAGAATCCATCATTATCCTCAATGAACTTCTTTATGGAATCCGGAGCTCCTTTACGATACTTCCTTATATTCCCGTCAGTCATCCTGATATCAATACCACTTATCCTTGTCTGGGCCGAAAATTTTATCAGGGTGGTATCGCCGGGATTAAGGGTTCTCCCTCTCAGGTTAAATTTTTCCTTGGCAAAAACAACAATTGAGCGCCCTTCCGGCGTTTCGTCAGCAAGAGAAGAAAGCTGTGCAGCATCAGCAAGATCTTCAACAGTCACTCCATCAGCGGCAATGAAGTCGGTCGCCATTCTGTTTCCCAGGGTTATAGTCCCTGTCTTGTCAAGAAGCAGGACATCCACATCTCCTGCTGCTTCTACTGCCTTACCGCTGGTGGCAATGACATTCTTCTGAAGCAGCCTGTCCATTCCACTGATGCCGATTGCACTCAGAAGGCCTCCGATTGTAGTTGGTATAAGGCAGACCAGCAGCGAAATAAGTATTGTAAGAGGAAGATTCATATTCTGGGGTAACCCTGAGGCTTTAAGACTAAATGAGAAAAAAGCAGGAAGGGTTATAATTACAAGAAGGAAGATTATAGTCAGGCCTATTAATAGAATTGAAAGGGCAATTTCATTCGGGGTCTTCTTCCTTCTTGCTCCCTCCACCAGAGCTATTATCCGATCGAGGAACGCATTCCCCTGTTCAGATGTTATCCTGACAATGATCCTGTCGCTCAGGACCTTGGTGCCACCCGTGACGGCACTCCTGTCGCCACCGCTTTCTCTTATTACAGGAGCAGACTCACCAGTAATCGCGGATTCATCAACACTTGCTATTCCTTCAATCACCTCTCCGTCGGCAGGGATCACCGATCCTTCGGTACAGAGGACAAGGTCTCCTTTTTTAAGCTCAGAAGCCCATACCTCCTCTTGTCTGCCTGAGTCGAGACGGATTGCCCTGGTCATAGTTTTATTCTTTCTAAGGCTTTCAGCCTGAGCTTTCCCCCTGCCCTCTGCCACGGCTTCTGAAAAATTAGCAAATAAAACTGTTACCAACAGCCAGATTGAAACCTGAAGTTCGAAACTCGAGAATGTTCCTGTAAAAATATCGCGGAAGAATATTACTGTAGTGATCGTCGCTCCAATTTCAACAATGAACATTACGGGATTCTTTGCCAGTTTTATCGGATTCAGCTTGACAAAAGATTCTTTCAGGGCTGTAAAAAAAATCCCTGAAGTAAAAATCTTTAAATCGTTTCCCCCGGATCGTTTCATCTGGAAAGTGGATTATTTTGACATCATCAAATGTTCCACGATTGGTCCGAATGACAAGGCAGGAAAAAATGTCAGACCTCCGATAATCACTATTACTGATATAAGCAAAAGTCCAAAAAGCCATGTGTCAGTCCTGAAAGTCCCTGCTGAAACCGGCGTGATCTTTTTATGGACCATGCTTCCTGCAATTGCCAGGGCTGGAATAATTACCCCATATCTGCCAATCAGCATGCCGACACCAATAAGAATATTATAGAACATAGTATTTGCATTAATGCCTGCAAAGGCGCTTCCGTTGTTGCCTGCAGCAGAAGTGAAGGCGTAAAGGATTTCTGATAATCCGTGCGGCCCCGGGTTATTTATTCCTGCCAGACCGGCTTTTGTAATGGATCCTATCGCAGAGAAAACCAATATCACAAAATTTGTTGCAAGAACTGCGATTATCGCCATTTCAACCTCAAATGCTTCAATTTTTTTACCGAGGAATTCAGGAGATCTCCCGACCATCAGGCCTGCAATGAATACGGTCAGAATAATGAACATTACCATTCCATAAATTCCAGCACCGACCCCGCCGAATATTACTTCTCCGACCATTATGTTGGACATGGCGGCAAATCCTGCCATTGGCGAGTAACTGTCAATCATCGAATTGACGGAACCATTAGATGCAGCTGTAGTTGCGACTGTCCATAGTACACTATTCCCGATTCCGAAACGTGTCTCCTTCCCTTCCATATTTGTTGATAAGCCCGGGATGGCATGTAACGTGTACTCATAATGAAATGAAACAACAAGACCAAATATCAAAAATGCCAGCATAACCAGAAAGAGAGTCCATCCCTGGCGATTGGAGCCTGCCATCCTGCCATAGGTAAATGTCAGAGCTGAAGGGATAAGCAAAATTGCAAGCATTTCCAAAAAATTGGTCAGTGGAGTCGGATTCTCGAAAGGATGAGCACTGTTGACATTGAAAAAGCCGCCGCCGTTGGTCCCAAGTTGTTTAATGGCAATCTGGGAAGAGACCGGGCCCAGGGGGATTGTCTGCATCTGACCCTGAAGAGTGGTAATTTTCACATATGGATGGAAAGTCTGGACGACGCCCTGTCCTGCAAGGATAATTGCCAGGATAATCGAGAGAGGTAATAATACGTAAAGAACTGATCTTACCGTATCCATCCAGAAATTGCCAACCGTTTCTGCGGTTTTTCTTGTCAAACCTCGCATCAGAGCAAGAAATACGGTTATCCCGGTCGCTGCGCTTAAAAAATTCTGCACAGTAAGTCCGGCCATCTGAACAAGATAGCTTAAAGTGGTTTCACCGCTGTATGACTGCCAGTTGGTATTTGTCATGAAGCTCACGGCTGTATTGAAAGCCAGGGGCCATCCGACGCCTGGTAACTTCTGAGGGTTTAGCGGCAGGAAGTTCTGGAAGAGCTGGAGAAGAAAAAGCACAATAAAGCCAAAGAAATTAAAAACGAGAAGGCTTACGGCATAACTTTTCCAGTTCATTTCCGAGCCATCACAGGATATAAAACGATAAATGAGATTCTCAAAAGGCAATAATAATGGTTTCAGGATGTGTTTTTCATTCAAAAAGACCTTTGCCATATATCTTCCGAGCAGGGGTGTAAGAATGACAAGAATAAGAATGAAAAGCGCAACCTGTACCAGGTCAGATTCATGCATGGTTCTTCATTCTAAATGTATATGAAATACTTTCTCCAGAATAAACCGGAGAAAGTATCCGACAATAAAAACGCCTGCCACAGATATCAGAAAGATTATAATTTCAATTAAAGTCTTCCAGCTCATTTTACCTAATTATTAATCATGACAAAACTATGCCGGGTTTTATAAGCAGGGTATAAAGAATTGATTAGCAGATGTAAAGATTTTATAAAACCAGTTCTGCCCTTTTTCCTGAACTAAATGGAGATATTCAGCGTAAAGACTGTATAACAGGCTAAATCCAGGTTTTTACTCATTATATTGCCTGACAATGACATAAGAACTAATCCCGGTCAATCGGGATGTGATTACCTTTTAAGCCATGTCAGCAAAGAATCTGACTAACCAGGATCAAAATCCAAAAACAGGAAAGAATGCTGATCCTTATTTTATGTACATTTGTTCAGGATTTCTTTATATTATACTTTCTTTATACTTTCTTTATATTAATTTATACCATTTAGAATACTTTTGCAGGATTTATTTTCCGACGGAATCAGCATTATCCGGATTGGAAAATAAAGAAATCAGGAAATGAATTAGTTTCATTATGGAGAGGGATAATGCAGATTCAGACTTTGCAGGAAAATTAAAGGATACTTTCATCGGGAAGGCCAAAGCAATACAGGACAAAAAAATCTTTCAAAAATTATCCCTGGTGGCTTTTTTTGCCTGGATCGGTCTTGGGGCAGATGGGATATCTTCATCGTGCTACGGTCCTGAAGAAGCGTTCAGAAACCTGCAGGGTCATCCAAGCCTTGCTATATTCGTGGCTTTGGGGACCGTCATTACTATATCCGTGATCAGTACCAGCTACAACCAGATAGTTCGGTTATTTCCCCATGGTGGCGGGGGGTATCTCGTCGGAAGCAAGTTGATCTCCCCGGTTGTAGGAATGATTTCAGGGTCAGCGCTTATCATTGATTATGTCCTTACAATAACACTTTCGGTTTCGAGCGGCGCGGATGCTCTTTTCAGCTATTTCCCCGCGGCCTTTCAGTCCTATAAGCTGCCTTTTGCCCTTGCAGGAGTATGTTTTCTTATCCTTTTGAACCTTAGAGGTGTAAAAGAATCAGTAGTGTCACTTACACCAATATTCATCATTTTCATAGCTACCCATATCATAGCTATAATATACGGTATAGCGTTTCATGCCTCAAATTTTACAACTGTCGCCAGTGAAACGGCACATCAGATCAGTAGAACAACTTCACAGCTTGGCGTTTTTGCCACTTTCTTCATAATTCTCAGGGCCTACAGCATGGGGGCAGGCACATATACCGGAATCGAGGCGGTGAGCAACGGGATGCCTATTCTGCGTGAACCCAAGGTCGCAACCGCCCGAAAGACAATGATCCTGATGACGGCTTCACTCTCGTTTATGGTCCTGGGACTGATGATTTGCTATATGCTGTTCAATGTGGACCTTAGTACCCACAAAACATTAAATGCAGTACTTCTTGATAGTATAACCGCAGGCTGGGGGCATATCGGGGCAAGGAGTTTTGTCCTTATCACGCTGTTATCTGAAGCAGCCCTGCTTTTTGTGGCTGCCCAGACCGGTTTTATTGACGGGCCGAGGATAATGGCCAATATGGCAATCGATCACTGGTTCCCTAAAAGATTCGCTTCCCTGAGTGACAGGCTGGTCACCATGAATGGAGTTTTATTAATGGGAATTGCTTCGATCATTCTAATGGTTCTTTCAAAAGGTTCGGTCGCACTGCTGGTGGTTTTGTACAGTATCAACGTATTTATCACTTTCTCAATTTCCCAGGTTGGGATGGTCAGGCACTGGTGGATGTCGAGAGACAAGGAGCACCACTGGAAAAGAAAGCTATCAATTAATGGCATCGGTCTGGTACTCACCTCATTTATCCTTATTTCGGTGATCATCATTAAATTCAGGCAGGGAGGATGGGCTACCTTGATGATCACGGGATTACTTATTTTCCTTTGCCTTAAAATCAAGGAGCATTATTTCGAAGTCGCCGTCAAGCTTCAGAAGCTTCGGGTTAACGCCTATAGTGAAATTGAGAAGCTGACCGGTCATCATCTTTCTGAAGAGAATAATCAAATTAATAAAGTGCCATTCAAACCTGAAGGAAAAACAGCAATAATACTTGTAAGCGGTTTCGGAGGAACAGGATTATACACATTCCTCAGGATACTGGAGAACTTTAAAGGAGTATACAGCAACATAATCTTCCTAAGAATCGGCATAATTAATTCCAAGATCTACAGGGGAACGAAGGAACTTGACCATTTTAAGAAACAGGTCATGGAAGACGGCAAAAAATACGAAAGGGTTGCCAATCTTTTTGGCTTTTACGGGAAGTGTCTGTGGACTATCGGGACAGATCCGATCAACGAGGTCTACAGAATAGTCAAAAAAATAATGCCAAAGTTATCAGGTGCAACATTCTTTGGCGGACAGCTGGTTTTTTCAAAGACATTCTATCTTTCAAGATTGCTTCATAATCACACTATCTTCAACATTCAGAAGAGGTTTTTTAAATTCGGCATTCCTATCGTGATCTTCCCGATAAAAGTCATCTGACCAGGGGCAAATCTTCAGGAAACAGATTGGCACGGATGTTCTTTTCAGGAACGTGATCTTCACATCCGTCATCTTCGTCGGCCGCAATTCGGCAACGATTCCGGGGGCCGAATCCGCCGACTGGCGGAGAAGACGTATTACAAACAAAAAAACCGGTCTTAAACCGGTTTTTATAAGCTTTTATTGCTTGTCAGGACTCAAATAGACCTTATCACCATTTTTATTCATATAATACTTGCCTCCTTTAGGACCTGTGTACACAGCCTCTCCATTGGGACCTTTCTGTTCTGCTGCAACTTTATCTTCAGCCTTCAGATAAGTCTTATTGCCGTTCTTATTGATATAGTACTGGCCGCCTCTGGGACCTTCATATACAGCCTGTCCATCAGGACCTTTCTGCCCGGAGACGATTTTATCGTTCTTGGCCGTGGAACCGGCAGGAGCAGGTGCAGCTTTGGTTGTCTTGGTCTGTGCGGCGGCGGCAGGAGCCTTGGTAGTCTTTGCCGGAGTGCCGGCGGTAGGAGCCTTGGTAGTCTTTGCCGGAGTGCCAGCGGCAGGAGCCTTGGTCGTCTTAGTCTGTGTTGCAGCGGCAGGAGCCTTGGTTGTCTTTGCCTTGGTTGATGTCGTAGCTTTAGTAGTCTTTTCTTTTGTCTTGGTTGTAGCAGTATTCTGAGTAGCCTGGGTAGTATTGTCCTGTGAAAAACAATCGACTGAGCAAACCGTAAACACTGCCAGCATTAAAACAACAATCTTTTTCATAGTTCAAATATTTAAAAAGTAATGGTTATTTGTGCAAAATTAACATAATAATATTACTCAACATTGGTTGTATCATTATTAACACTGTACGCTTCCGCATCATTTCGACGGCTGTCGTAAGTCAAATATCCTGCCGGAAAGTAGTTTTTTCTGAAAGGCAGGAATTGTGTTGATCAGGCTTTAGGAGTAGTAGCAGGGGAGTTTTTGTCTCCCTCGTTCTCATTCTTTTCAGGTTTTTTTTCAGATTCCTCTCCTCTCGAAGCTTTCTTGAATTCGTTGATACCCTGACCAAGACCACGCATCATTTCCGGTATTTTCTTTCCGCCGCCAAACAGCAGGAGTATTATCAGAATGATAACCAAAAGGTGCCACGGGCTTAATAAATCCATAATAAATCAGTTTTTAAAGTAAAGTCAAATCTTTATTTAATCTTGTAAATATCTGAAAATTATTCCGTTTGTCAATCCCCGTCATTTCCCCTCAGAAAAGGCTGGGAATTTTTTAGCTACGGGACAAATATAATACTAATTACGTCAGCACATATAAAATGATCTTTCATTTTAAGGAAATTTAATATTGCAATAGCATCAAACCTAAGTTTATTGGCAAAATGGGGAAAATATTCCCATTTTTGTCTTTTTATGATCATGGTTCTCACTTAACTTAGTAACTTTGTCAAAATTGGAGGGGAAGATGGGAACAATTCTCTTTTTAAGCGGTCAGCATATTTTTCTAGTCATGATTGTCGTATTGCTCCTGTTTGGCGCGGACAAAATGCCTGAAGTTGCCAAGGGACTGGCTAAAGGAATGCAGGATCTTAAAAAGGCGACCGATGATATTAAAAAGGAGTTTGAAGCAAGCACTAAAGAAATACGCAACAATGTGAGCGATATACAGAGCTCAATAAGAAAAGATGCAAGTGATTTTTCTGAAAATATCCGGAAGAATGCCAATGATATATCAGATTCATTTAAGGATGAGATCAATTCTTCCGATCCTTCAGCCGGAAGTACCCGGTCAATTACTGAAAAGAAAGAGAATAATCCGGATAATCTCTCTGCTAAAAGCACGGGGCCCATTGAAAACTCCCAAACCGGCTATGCCGGATAACCCTGGTATTTTTCCTCCTGAACGTTTTTCCGGACCAGCCAGTTGATTACCAGAAATGATACTTCTTTATGCGTTGAAGAATTCTTCATTGCCAAAACAATACTCTTGCACTAATGCCTTCCGGGTAATGTTTCAGGAAGATGCGTCTGGATACTGGCAATAAAACCATTAAGAAGGGGAATTTACCTTCCTGACTTATAAATGCTTCCTCTGATGATTATTGCTTCAGACATCCATTAATTAATAAAAAGGATGTCTGAAGCTGTATCAGGATAGTAATAACCAATCCTGATAAAAGATGTCTGTTATTTCTTTGTATTATCAACTTTGGCACGATAAGCCAAGGCCTTTTTCAATGATTCTATGGCCTTTTTCGAATCGGCAATAGCCTGGGCTTTGAACCCGCCAAAATCACTTGGGGCTTTTTCCATATAATCCACTGCGCCCTGAAGCTCCTTGATGGCACTCACAATTCTCGGATGTTCTACAGCTTCTGATTTTACATTCTGCTGAACACCAACAAATGCAGTTGCACTCATGAACATAACTGCAAGCGAAATAATCATTAGATTCTTTTTCATGTTTTTTCTTTTTGGTTCGACTTTTTATTCTTGAATTAAAGAACAAATTTAATGAAATCAGATTATTAAAAATGTTAAAACTATGTGCTTTATTACAGGATCAATAATCCCAAAGTGTTCTCCGGAAAACAGGTGAAAAGATATAAAATTATTTCAGATTACAATTATTATTGGCAATAAATAATGCATATTATTTAGCTCGGGGGATTAAGATCCTGGTATTGCAAAAACCCATGAAAAGAAATTCTTCTATTACTGCCCTCAGTATTAAATAATGTTAAAAAGAAGAAAACCTGATTCCGTTTAAACATCTTTTTCCCAAATTTGCCACCTGTTTTATGAAAGAAATAATTAAATACTGGTAAAATTTGTTAAAAATCAATTCGCGTTGCATCAAGATGTCTGTTGCTGTTCTGGCAACAGAGCTTTTCTTTTTCTCAATTCTGTCTGCACAATCGAAAACGACTACGGAAATAACGGGTAAGGTTTTGGACAACAGTACAAATGAGCCGTTGGAATATGCCACGGTCTCTGTTTCCGACGAACAGACCGGGAAAATTGTGACAGGCTCCATTGCAGATGCAAAGGGCATGTTCAAGGTGACTAATTTGACTGCAGGAACGTATAGAATAGAAATAGAGTTTATAGGGTATGAAAAGAAAGCCATTGACAATGTAAGCCTGAATGCCACCAGACATTCATTATCGCTGGGAACGATATCGCTTGCCTCAGCCACACATAGCCTTCAGGATGTTGAAGTTACTGCTGACAAACCGGTAGTCGAAAACAAGATCGATAAGATCGTCTATAATGCGTCGAACGATATTACCTCACAGGGTGGGCTTGCCATTGATGTTCTCAAAAAAGTGCCACAGGTGACAGTTGATATAGACGGCAATGTTGAATTGCAGGGTAATTCAAATATCCGTTTCCTGATCAACGGCAAGCCATCAAGCGTTTTCGGCAACAGTCTTTCTGATGCGCTTTCATCAATTCCTGCAAGCCAGATCAAAAGTATCGAAGCCATTACAAATCCCGGCGCCAAATATGATTCACAGGGCACCGGGGGAATAATTAACATAATTCTGCAGGACAACAAGATGGAAGGCTTTAACTGCAATGTAAATATGTCAGCTGGCACAAGGCTGGAGAACGGCTCGGCAAATTTCAATTACAGGCACAATAATTTTGGCATCAATGCTTTTTTCAGCGGTAACGCCCAGCTTGAATCCGGAGTGCCATTTTCAATGAACAGGGTTTCATCAGACTCGGCAAGGCAGAATATCACCACATTGACCCAGACCGGGATAAGTAATTTTCTTAGAAACGGATTCAGGTCAGGACTGGGATTTGACTGGAATATAACCAAGAGAGATAATATTACAGGGTCTGTCGGCTTCAACCAGTTTTACAGCCGGGGCTTTGGTTTAACAAATCAGGATCAGGTGATGCAAAATGTACCTGCAGATACTGAATCCGTGGTAAATACCATAAGAAATTCAGACAGCTGGTCGCGTGTCAGATCGCTTGACCTGAGCCTGGAGTACAAAAAGAAATTCAGGAAAGAGGGCCAGGAACTTGACGTTATTTACAATTCAACCAACGGCAGGCCCAATTCATTTTATGACCAGACTCAGCTGTACGATGGCGAATCTTTACCCTATATGGGATCGGAAAGCTCAAACCCTGGAACGGACGATGAAACTGACATCTCCCTGGATTATTCCCAGCCCATAAGCGAGAGCTTCTTAATTGAGGCAGGAAGCAAGTACATGTTCCATGATATAAACAGCATTGCGGATACTTATGTATTCACTCCTGTCTCCGACGATTTTATTTATGATCCATTACAATCATATGACCTGAGATATAACATGAAGATCTATGCAGGATATATTTCGACAAACTTCAAATTGCTGCATTTCCTTGATGTAAAGGCCGGGCTGAGATACGAGCATACCGATGTTTCCATCGATTTCCCTAATACCAGCATACCCTCGTACGGCACATTTGTTCCATCGGTAGTCCTGTCACATAATTTCAGCCAGAACAAAACACTGAAACTCTCATATGCAAAGCGTATTCAGCGTCCGGAATACCGCGATCTGAATCCGTTCATGAACCTGAGCGATCCATATAACATCACTACCGGAAACCCGCTGCTTAAACCTGAAATAGGTCACAATTTCGAACTTGGCTACAATACTGCATTTAAAACAGGCGGAAATCTCTACGTGGCATTGATAGAGAGGATAAGCACCCAGGATGTGGAACGTATGACAACATTCTACCCTACGTACGAAATTGGCGATTCATTATATTCAAATGTATCCATTACGACAAACCAGAACGTAGGGACGGAATTCAATTCGGGAATCAGCATATCAGGCTCCTATCCTATCTCTAAAAAACTGAATATCAGGGGAAACCTGATAGTTACCCACCGGTATATTGTCAGCAGCATTACGGGTGATATGTCGACAGGACTCAGGGGAAGGCTCAATATGAATGCCACCTACGAGCTGCCCAAAGATCTGGTTATCGAGGCATTTGGCTTTTACAATTTCCCATCGCGGAATATACAGGGCAAAGTCCCGCAGTTTTTTATCTATACATTCGCCTTCAGGAAAATGTTCTGGGATAAAAAAGCGAGCATTGGATTTACGACGATTAATCCATTCGGTGAATATATAAGACAGTTAACCACAATCTCAACGGAATATTATAATTCATCCTATCTGAGGCAGATGCCATTCAGGTCTTTTGGGGTCAGCTTTACATATAAATTCGGCAAGATTGAGTTTAATAAGCCCAAGGAAGAAGATGATAATAATGAAATAAATCCTGAAAACAGCAATCATAATTAAAATTTTCGTATACTCACAAATGAACCATTTTTAAAGAAGGAGGTCAATATGGCATTCAAGGCAGTTTTCATCGCACATGCACCAGATGCAGATCCTGAAAAACATCACACCCTGATAGATACGGGCAGGTACAAACTCTATACCTATGTGGTCAAAACACAGGAACAGGCTTTAAAAGTCTGTACGGATCTATATGAAAAGGAGAAGATCGATTCAGTCCTTCTTTGTCCCGGATTCACCCATAAGGATGTCGCCGGGATATTTGAGGCCCTCGGGAACAAGGTAGCTGTTTGCGTATCCAGGGGCGACGGACCAAGCAGCAGCATAACAGGTCCTGTACTGCAAAGGGAATTCTTCGGAAAATAATCCGGTAACTCATTGAAGTCATTTCTATTCCATTACAATCTCTCCCTGCAGTCGCACTGGAAGAGACTGGCACCAGCTGGAAAATCCTGAACATGTCCGCCAGGCTTGCCATTTTAGAGTGATCTTCCAAATAATTATATTTGGACGGTTAATTCAATTTCATGTTCCAGAAGCCGGTGAGTATATTATTTTTTCTGTTATTGTCATTTGCCGCAGTTCAGGGACACTCCGTCAATGGCTTCGTTCCATGTACCGGATGGGGAATCTGCAAGAAAGATTCAAAAGAAGTTATTGTTCTGAGGAAATTCATGAAAGAAGACCAGTGCTGGTACTTTGTCGTGTATCCCCAATCACTTGCGACAGGCATTGTACCAGCCGACAGCATAAGTGTCAATCAGGCATCCTGGGAAATGATCAGATCCAGATATTCCGGGATGCCTTACATAAGAGCTTTAAAGCAGGCCGGTCTCTCCGGAGGTAATCTCCAGAATGCCGGCTTTACCAGGTTAAACTCGCTGCACGGCGGTATAATTATTACAATTGACCTGTGTCCTTCGCCTCGTGCACTGGACCGGATAGTATTCACTGAACTGTTAAGGGAAGCAGGCAAAACCATGGATCCTGTTCCGATAGCCGTTGCCGTGACCGGCCAATGGTTAAGGATGCACCACTCAGACTTTAAATGGCTGGACAGTCTTGAAAAGGCCGGTGATCTTTCTGTCGTATGGATCAATCATTCATTTCATCACTTCACCTATGATAATGTTCCTCTGAATATAAACTTCATGGCGGCGCCGGGTACCGATGTCGATTCAGAGGTATTGTCGAATGAGTCAGAAATGATTAGGAACAATATTATGCCTTCTGTTTTCTTTCGTTTCCCCGGACTGGTATCTGACACTGTAATATACAACAAAGTCCTGCAACTGGGGCTTATACCCATAGGAAGTGATGCATGGCTTGCCAAGGGACAGAAGCCTTCGGATGGAAGTATTGTCCTTATTCATGCCAACGGGAATGATCCCGCTGGTGTCAGGGCTTTTATAAGCCTGCTTAAAATCAGGAGCGCCGATTTGCTTTCAAAACGATGGAGGCTTTTTGATCTGCGTCAAAGCCTGGCTGATGATGTCTCAAGATGACAAGATCAGGTTTTTAAGACCAGCCGCTTTTTGATCTCTGCAGTCATATTATCTAAAGATCCTTCTGATATATCCTGAATCTTTTAACTACCCTGGCATTTATCCTCTCACACTCTGCCCTCATTTTATGGTTGTCTTCAAGGATCAGGTGAGAATCTATAAGTTTTATTTTATTTTCAATGCATGATTGCAGGAGCTTAATTGCCATCAGGACATCAATTCCTTTACCCCTGTAATCCTTTTTTACCCCGCCAAGCAACATAAGAAGCTTATCCGATCTCCTTGATTCCCTGAGGATACTTAATATCCCAAATGGCAAAATCCTGCCACCGGCCTTTTTTACTCCCTCGCTTATGTCGCGCATGCCGACAGCAAAGCCTATAAGGCCATTGCTTCCTTCGACAGCTTTAATGAATTTAGGATCCATGATGATCATGTAACGGGCTATAAATTCCTTTTTTTCATTTTCGCTGAGAGGAACGAATCCGTAAATCTCCCTGAATGTTTCATTCATCAAATCCAGCATGGGATAAAAATATGGCTTAAGCTCCTTTTTTGACTTGAATTCGATTATCCTGTACCCGTTAAGGGAGACACGTGAAAGGATTTTTTCATATGCCTCGGGCAGCTTATCAGGTGTCTTGCCCAGGTAGTTTACCAGATCCCTGTATTTTACATATCCCTCCCTGGCTATCATTTCCGGCAAATAGGGATCGTTTGTCGGACTTACGATGAACTTCGGGCACCCGAATCCCTCAACCTGGAATCCCTGGGGATCCTTATCCGAAAAACCAAGGGGGCCGACAAGTTTTACCGCTCCCTTTTCCCTTGCCCAGTTTTCGACCTTTCCTATCAAAGCATGCACAACGTTCTGATCCTCGAAGCATTCAAGAAAGCAAAAGCGGCCATGCTGTTCATTATGGATTTCATTGTATTTCCTGTGCATGATACCCATTATCCTGCCAACAATCTCCCCGTTCCTGCAAGCCAGGTAAAGCACCGTATCTGCATGCTGATAAGATTTGTTCTTTTTTTCGTTAAACAGCTCCCTTTCATCAATATAAAGAGGAGGAAGCCAGGTTGGATTATTTCTGTGAATCTTTTCGGGCAGGTAAATAAATTTCCTTTTGTCTTTTCTTGTTTTAACTTCCCTTATTATTATGTCATCCATGACGTTTGGCGGTTTGGTTTTAAGTGTTATGGAACCAAGGCTGAATTGCCCGCAATTTACCAGTGCTTCTGTATGCTGCATTCAATGCCTCTGATAAAAAATCGTGCAAAATCAGGCGTCTGTTTAAGGGAATAAATATAAAAATTCTTTATTCTTATTATTAACATATCCTTGCCTAAAAGAGGATAAAATTTATTTTTACTGCATTTAACAGGCTGCGATGAAATAAATCTCAGTCGTAACCAGACCATTTCTGATAAAGCAATGTCTAAATTCCGGGAAAGCGTCTCCCGGAATAATTAGAATGGAAAGACCAGTGGCAGCATGCATTTTTTTCAATGTCGTGGAGTTTAATCCGGATAAATTCATTAATTACTGCGCTTCAATTTAAAATTATATCCAGGCTGAAGTGAAATCAGGCAAAGGAAAAGAGCCTGGGCGAAAAGAGGATAGGTAAAAAAGAAATCAGAATTAAAGCTATTTTTACGGATAATTACAATTAGTTGCATTTTTTATGAAAACATACATTGATATCCGGCACACTGTTTTGCTGCAGAAGGATAATAAGCAACAGCAGAAAAGACCAATAGCGAGCATTAAATAACACATAATAATAAGAGGAATAAAATGGAAAAACAAAAAAATTACACCATTACGGAGCTAGGCCCGATGGAAAGCATCAGCAGGGTAATGCTTAAGGATACCCTGGGACTGACCGGAGCTGAAATCTCAGCCAATCGTCTTCCGGCCGGATATGCAAGTCCCTTTGCCCATTCGCACAAAAGAAACGAGGAAATATACTTGTTCATGGCGGGCAAGGGATTGTTCTGGCTTGACGGGACGATAGTAAAAGTAAGTGAGGGAAGTGTAGTGAGAGTTTCCCCGGGTTGTGTCAGGTGCATAAAAGCCGGCGACCACGAGCCGCTATCCTACTTCTGCATCCAGGTGGATGAGGGTTCGCTTGTGCAGGCAACGCGGGAGGATGGTATACGCTCCGATGTGAAACCGCAATGGTAAATCGCAAAACCCGGAATGTACCCTAGCCCGAAAAATCATAAAACCAGAAGGTGAACAACAATATAGGGAATATCTGCAGGCTGGCAGTTATCGGTGATCGTGAATCGGCTTCAGCCGAATATTTGGCATAACAAATAATTGGAAATATTATTTTTATGATTAATCAAGGTTTAACCTTTAATCAATCAATCATGAAAAACATTTATATAGAACTGACCGATACAGACAACGTCAAGATCCTTTTTAATGTCCTGCACATTGCATGGATAGAACCTGCCAAAGACGGAACTATCCTAAAATCCAACCTGGTCCATTACTCAATTTCCAAAAAAGTCAGGGAACCGTACGAACAGGTCAAATCTTTAATCGCATCACTGAGCTCACAATAAGTCATTAAGCACCTGGCCGTTTAGAAACTGTTTTATCAAAATATTCTTTTATCCGGTTATAATCTTCGACATAATCTATCTCTGCCCAAAAAGTTTTACCCTTCAGGTCCAGAATTTTAACTTTATACTCTTCCTTTATAAAACTATAGATTACATCCTCCCACCAGCCATTATAATTTCCTGATTCAATCATTTTGTTCAGTCTCGTGATAAAATTCGAAATAAAACCAGAAGAAATTTTTGCTAAACCCACATATTCTCCGGTCGTTTCATCATCAGAAAGATCTTTACCAAATTTAAGCAGGGTGGAATCCTTCCAGTTAAATCTGTAATCTGCACCTTTAATCTTACTTGAGTCAGCTAACATAAGAATCTCATCTTTCGAAACAAGACATTTTTCGATAATCGATTCTTCAAAAAAAACATCTCCGTTAAGGATTATAGTCTCTTCGCTTCCCCGGAGAAAATCTCTGGCAAACCAAAGTGAAGCTATGGAGTTAGTCACTTCAAAGAAAGGATTATAATAGATTTTTACATTTTGGGCTTTCAGAACATCCAATACTTTTTCCTTCCCATATCCGGTAATCAGAGCAATATCAGTAATGCCAACGTTATTTAAAACACCTATTGAGTGATTAATTAGCTCAGTACCACCTATGTCAACGCAACATTTAGGAGTATTATTAATAAGCCTGCTGATCCTGGTCCCTTTTCCTGCCGCTAAAATCATTGCTCTCATAATCATTTAGTTTAAGCCCGTTCAAAAAGTTCTGAAGAATGCACAGTTTCAAAATGCTTTATAATATAATTCCATCTTTTCAATCAGCTTCTGTGTGTATGGAATATCTGTATCTCCCATGTGAGAGACTCTGAATACAGTCTTTTCAAGGTTCCCTCCGTTAGGGCATAAATAAATATTGTACAATTTTTCGAAATCAAGGACTATCTCCTTTGCATTTTTATTGTCGAGAGGAGTCAAAGCCGTCAGTGCATTTGATGGATATTCCGGATATATCTTCAATGGCAGTTTCTTTATATTATCCCTGAAATAAGCAGCTGTCATCCTCGTATTTTTAACTATCTCATCCGCTCCGCCCAATTCATTAATTTGAATTAAACGCTTATGAAGCTGCAATATAATGCCAACCGGAGGTGTAAAGGGGGTTTGCCCTGCAGGGAGATTAGATAAATACTTTTTAAAATCAAAATAATAAGACCTGATGTTGTCGGTCTGAATTAAGTTTTGGGCTTCCCGGGAAAGGATCACAATGCTTAATCCCGGAGGAAGAGCCAGCCCTTTTTGAGAAGACAAAATAAGGACATCTATATTCTGTTTTTGCATATCAATGCTGTCTGCCAGGTACATGGAGATAGCATCGACTATAAACAACAAATTATTCTTGTGGCAAAACTCACCAACCATTTTTATATCGTGCAAAGCACCCGTTGCAGTTTCGTGCCCATTTATCAGCAAAGCTTTTTTCATCTGGAGAGAGGCATTGCATAGTGCAGCAAAAGTTATACTGCTTCCACTACTGACAAGGATTTCTTCGTTATTTATAGAGTAAAAATCCAGTATATCACAAAATCTTTTACCGAATGTTCCTGAATTGACCGTCAGGATGGAGTCTGATTTACCAAACAAGTTGCAAATTACTGCATCCATTGCACCGGTACCGGATGCCGATAAAAAGATACATTCACTACCAGCTGGGGCATTCACGCTGTCTTTAAGCATCGTGTTGCATGCAGAGATAATCTTTGAAAATTGTTTGGTTCTAAAATAGGGTAATTGCCTGGCACCTTCGGTCAATACTATTTCTGGCATTTTGACAGGGCCTGGTGTAAATATTAAAAAATCCGGATCCATAGTATTATTAATTTGGGATGATCTCCGGTCGGGATTTTATATGACCACCTTATTGCCGGAGCTTTTGCAAAAATAACGAATTCATTTATGAATGCTGAAACATTTTTAATATGGAATTTTATATTCTACTGATGGATGAGAGTCTTAACTGCCAGATAACCAAAATACAATCCGAAAAGAAAAAGGACGAAGCCAAGACTTTTGATAAAGGCAGAAATGATTTTAATATTTATGTATTTGCGGAACCGTACTATAAGAAAAGTCATGAGATAAAACCAAATTATGGTGCCCAGTGAGATAAAGAATCCATAACATAGGCTGATTATTAAATGAAAATGCTTTGGCAATCTGACCGGGTCACTTTCCTGAGTATTTTTGCCGGGCGATTGTCCTTTACCAATTTGAATATCTGAAAACATTTGTGGTTTTTCGATTTTCCCGTTTTCAATAATATTAATCTCTTTTATATTCTGGTTGATAATTGTGTCCAATCCACCTGTACTAAGACCAAGTGATGAAATAAAAGAAATCACAAAAAAGGACGATGTCAGCCATCCGATGAATAATGTTGGATTAAGCAGGTTAATCATGCATCCTGTATAAAAGGCGCCTCTTTCCTTCTTTTCAATTTTTTCTGCAATATGGCTTTTATCTTCCAGATGCTCAAGATCAATCTTTGTTCTGGCAATCTTGTATCCAAGGTAGATAAGGAACACCGATCCTACAATGAGAATATAAGGTACCGCAGGTTTGTAAAGCGAATAAAATTTTGTCAGGCCGAATATCGCAATGAAAACATAAATGAAATCTCCCAAGGAAGCTCCAATGGTTACCCGATTGCAGTAATTTGACCTGCCCTTTAAAGCATTGGATGTAATCAGTATACTGACTGGACCTGCGATAGGCATTGAGAAAATAAAACCTGCCAGTAATCCGGCAATCGACATAGTAATTAAGCTTTCTGCCATTGAGCGAAATTATTTTTGTAAAAAATAACCTGAAAAGGGCATCCGTTTATTAATGGTCTCAATATTAAAGTATTTCTTGCTTTCATCCCCCGGAATTTAAGAAATATCTATCAATATTGTGTTGAATTACAGATAAAACTATAGCAAGAACGTTAAAACAGCCCAGTACCATCCAAAAGAATATATCAAACCTATGGAAAAAAGAACACAGGATCAAAATAGTAATTTTTGAAGTAGGCCCCATTAAGACCCAGAAACGAATGATTATCCTGTTCTTGCTGAAATAAGCCTGTGAGTCCGTCTGAAACGTTTTTTCTCCTTTCCTTTTTGCAGCAAGCTTTCCTTGTATTTCTGAATATTTCAGATATATAAAAAGAATTGTTTTATCAATCCATTTGCCCTTTTGATTTTTAAGGATGTCATATTCAATTCTGAATTCATTATTCCCTTCGGCTAAAGTGTTTTTTCGCTCCAGTACATAATCGAGGAATCGAGTCCTGTTATAATCTACCAGAGCTTCCTGAATAATTATGCTTATACCCGATAAAGCCAGCAGAATCAGCATCAACGGAAACTGGTTGGAGTTTTTTGCAAACCCGACAGCTATGCCGGTATAAATGGCAACTGCGGCTATCAAATCAGCAATACCATCAATAATCCTGCCTATTGGTTTTCCATTGCCTTTCAAACGCGCCAACTGCCCGTCACTGCAATCCAGGATATTGAACATCATGTAGAACAAAGCTCCGATTATGCAGCTTCTGTCTGTCCCAAATGAATAAAAAAATCCTCCGGTAATACCCATTATAATTGCCGCAAATGTTAAATGGTTTGGAGTGATCCTTGTATGATAAACTGTCTTTACAATGAGGAAAGCAATTATTCTGTAAAAAAAGAGATCCAGCAATTCTTCGACCCTTGCCATTTTTAGAGAGCTCTTATACTCGTTGATCCATTTCATGCTATGCTATGCTTTTCTATTTATTAAGAATTTAGGGGGCAGGTTTCTTTCTTTATGCTCATTCCATGCAGATAATCTATAAACAAATTTAAAGCCATAGATCTGCTTGCCAAGCCATGTTTTATAAAGCGGGCCTTATATTTTACTGTTTGGTGAATTTCCGATATATCCCGGTCAAAATCATTTTTAACCTCCATACCTTATCATAGGTCTATTATTACCAGGCATATTAGCTAAGAACCACAAGATTGACAAAATAATTAATATTTCAATTAATTGATGACTTAATCTTTGGCTAATTTCATTTAGTCCTGTTGCAATTAATTCCCATCTCAATATTTGCTTCTTACAAATTAGCCACTTTCTCCCGTTGAAAAAGCCCGTGATTTTGATCATTCCGGGCCGGAAAATATTGACACCAAAAGCCGGAGCTAAATCTCTATCTGTTACTAATTTTCACCAAATGAGGAATATTGGTGAATTGTAGTAAATAAGCCCCGTTATTGCACGGCTTTACGTGAAGGGGGGTTTAAACTTAATGTTTGTGGAAAACATAATGCGAATGATAGTGCCTGTGCTCCTCATTTCCGTGCTTATGAACATGTTCGTGGATAAGATTTACACTGATCAGGAACGCTTCATCATTCAGTATTTCGGCAGCGTTGCCGGTTTTCATTATAGTATGATCTTCCGACAGAACTGCCACGGATGGCTGAAGGTGATCAATCAGATCGAGATGATGAGTGGTGAAAATAATGGTTTTCCCTGCATGGTTAAGATCAATGAGAAGTTCCGTAAAAAATGTCTGGGTTCTTGGATCAAGGCTGGAAAGTGGCTCATCGATAAGAAGGACCTCTGGATTCATAGTAAGGACTGATGCAATGGCGACTCTTTTTTTCTCTCCGCCGGAAAGCATAAATATTGATCTGTCATGGAGATATTCGATATCAAGTAATGATAAAGTCTGATCAGCCCTTTCTTTCGCTGCTTCATAAGAAATATCCATCTGCAGGGGACCAAACAGAAGCTCGTCAAAGACGGTGGGGCAAAATAATTGTATATCAGAGTTTTGAAAAACATATCCCATGCTTTGCCGGAATTCCATACTGAAATCCTTATCATGCATTGATTCCTCTGAAACCGCATTTCCCTTGTACAGAAATTCTCCCGAATCGGGATAAATAAGTCCATTTAAAATATGCAGCAGAGTCGATTTCCCGCTTCCATTCAGACCAATTATGGAAAACATTTCACCCCTTTTTACTGAAAGGCTTATATCCTTAAGCGCGGTAATCTTCCCGTAATAAGAATAATCGATATTTTTCAATGTAATGATATTTTCCATATTCTTTAAATTAACAGGATGCAAACTCCGAATGCAACAATTATCAGAAGTGCAATAAAATCCCTGGCAATGAAACTGGTCCGGGAATGAAGCATCACTTTCCCCTGATAACCTCTTGAGACCATAGCAAAATAGGTCTCTTCATAAATTATCATTGATCTTTTAAAAATAAAAAATATGCGACCGCCGACTATTCTTCTTATTTTATTATTCCTGATATTTCCTGATAGTCTTGATCTTAAAGCGAAATAAGTTTCTTCAATTGTGCGGGAAAGGATAAAAATATATTTGTAGGCCAGGGAAATAATCATCAGGAATGCATCAGGAACTCCAACCACTCTCAATGATTTTATAAAAGAGGGCAACGACGTGGTAAATATGATGAACATTGAAAATGCCACAGAATTAAGGACTCTGAGGAAAATCAGGGATACGACCCTGAATCCATTATCCGTAAACCCAATATCCCGTGGAATATTATATATCCAGAAGTGCAATGGCCTGTCAAACCTGACAATTTCAAGAAGGATTTTCCCCGGCGTTACTATGTTCAGGGAAGCAGGCAATACCGCAAGAAATCCAAAAATGAAAGCAAGAAAGAATATTCTCCCGTATACCTGGGCGATCCCAGATCTGGCCATAATGAATAAAATCAATATAAAAGCGGTTATGCAGATTTGGCCGATAGTGTTATTTACGAAGCTTATTACTATTACAAAATAAAGAAGTGAAAACAGCTTGACATAGGGATTTATTTTTTGAATTAAATTCTCCCTTGATGCATTTTCAGCCTGCGAATAAACAGACCTGACGGCTTTTGCAGAATTGAAAATGGTTCTATCAAGAAAGGAAAGTCTTATCCTTTTTGCCTGCTTCAATTTTCGCCGGGTATCTGATGGCTGAAGCAAATATGAAGGAATCTTATTCTCCATTTCTTGCAAGTAATTTTGAAATTGCAACCATTATTATAAAAACAATAGTTGCTCCTGCTATGCCTGATACAATATAATATCCCGACCTTTGCACAATTGACTTATCCCTGTGGTTAATGGTATAATCAGGCATTGGTGCTTTCCACAGGTGTGAATATTTCTGCAGTCCTGCCGGCACATAGCCAATAAGCTGCTCAACTGTCTGAGCCGACCACTCCCCCCAGGCATCGCCTGCATTAAAATATGCAGGGAGTAAAATCCCGACCGGAGTGATCAGGCACAAGACAAGAAGTGCGATAAGAATCCTTTTCTGAAGCTTACTCATTTTTAGCTCCCCTCCTATATGTGTAAATCATGCCTGGCTCATTTATCAAAAAATAGTTAAGGATCAGAGCGGTAAGCATCCCTTCAATAATTCCGAAAACCAGCATGTGCCCTATTGCCATCGCAGGAATTGCAACGCTCAGTCCATAGGGGCAATATAAAGCTTTACCGTCAGCTGTTGATGCAATTAAAGGTTGAATGCCGAGCTCTGTAGCTGTCACTACGGCGGCCAGGACCAGGCTCAGGTAACCTGAAATAAAAGCGGCAAAAGAAGCATTTGCTTTTCCTGCCGGGTTTTTGCTGAACAATTTAAATAGGTAATAAGCTGCAAAAGGCATAAAAACTGCCATATTGAAGCAGTTTGCCCCAATTGCGGTAATCCCGCCATCTCCGAAAATAAGTGCCTGAATTATTATCGCTACTGAAACCGCAATCATGGCAGCCCATGGTCCAAATATGATTGCAATGACTGCAGAACCGACTGCATGGCCTGTTGTCCCGCCCGGCACAGGCAGGTTGAACATCATGATGATAAATGAAAAAGCTGCTGCCATTCCAAGATATGGGATACTCCTTGCAGAAATTTCTTTCCTGACTTTTTTTACGGCTACAGCAATGAAAGACACAAATACCCCAAAAAGCGGAATATATGTCTGCGGGCTAAGATAACCATCGGGAATATGCATAATTCATTATCTTAAATCCTTTACGACGCTTTAAAATTATACTTTAAAAAATAAATAATCTGCATCGTTATAATTATGTTTTGCCCAAAGTAAGACTTATTTCAGAAATAAAGATTCTGTCAGGATACCAAAGAAGCGGATAATTTCAGTGCTATCAGAGTAAAGTCGAAAAATATGTCAACAATTTGGTCACTGTTCAGAATACATAATCCCGCAGACCATTGATCTTCCCGGATATTTTAAAATGTCAGGGTGAATGAGGTTTGAGAATAAAAAGTACCCCCTCTCGCAGACGAAAGTGTGAGTAGGTATGAAATAAAAGGTTCATAAATAATAAAATGCAAACTTCATAATAATTTGTAAATTTAGGTTGCCATATTTATGTATAAAATGAAATTAAAATTCGCCATTATCATTTCAGCTTTGATAATTATTGTACAGGGATCAGGCGCAGCACAGAAAATTAAATATATTTCAGGTATTGTCACAACCTTCAGAAATATTCCGCTGAAAAATGTAAAAGTGACTGCCTTAAAATCAAAAGAGATTACTCTTACTGATTCTCTTGGTTTGTTTACTTTAAGATGTCAGGAGAAAGATGTTCTTATAGTAACCGCATCAGGTTTTTTTCAAAAGGAGATCAAGGTAAAAAATCCAGACAGATATACTATTGACCTTATCTTTAATAACAGTGAAGATGGTTTTAACGATGCAGTTAATAATGGTTATGTTGCCAAAGATGTTCTCTGGAAAGCAATTAATTCAAAACCTTTACAAAGAGAAAAAGATTATTCCAGGTACAGGGATATTTATGAGCTTATTAAAAATGAGATATATAATGTCAAGGTCGAAGGCACATCGGTTCTTACTACCAAGGTTTTGTCTTTTTATGCATCTCCACAGGTTCTTTATGATGTTGATGATATGATAGTGTCTGATATCTCATTTATAAATCCTGTTGATGTCAAGACAATTAAGTATATAGACGGCGTTGATGCTTCAATTTACGGATCCAGAGGGGCTAACGGAGTCATCAAAATTACTTTGAAAAAATAATCCTTATTTCTACCCTCCAAACAGTGCTAATTTAATTTTGCCATTGAATGAAATACATTGGCCAGATAAAGAAAGACTTGAAAAGATACATCTGGCTCCCTAAAAGCAGGATGAGGTTGATATTGAGCCCGTTACAAAATCCGTCACCAATTCCCTGCCGGCAGGCAGGCGTCACCTTCTTAAAAAAGAAATCCTGCTGATCATTGATCCTGCGGGATTTACTGTAGTATGAATGCGAGTATGGAAAAAGGCCGAGAGCTCAAGTTCAAGCTTACTCGCTCTCACTCTTGCTCTCGCTCTTTTTTACGTGGTGCCACCGGGAATCGAACCAGGGACACACGGATTTTCAGTCCGTTGCTCTACCGACTGAGCTATGGCACCTCCTTTTGGGATTGCAAATATATATTTCAAAATTGAGGAAGCAAAACTTTGTCCCTAAAAAATCAATTTGGAATCATTTAGCCTATATGGTACCTTTGCGACCTTATCAAAACCAGATTCAAACGTGCAGTTGCTTTACCATACACTTGACAACGGAATCAGACTGATCCACTTCAGGACAAACGGGATGGTGGCTCACTGCGGACTGATTTTCAAC
The DNA here is from genome assembly GCA_963717685.1 of uncultured Bacteroidales bacterium. Lineage (GTDB taxonomy): Bacteria > Bacteroidota > Bacteroidia > Bacteroidales > VadinHA17 > LD21. The sequence continues at coordinate 312,883 of OY970346.1, forward strand.
ACCGGTTCACGCAGCGAAAAAGCCGGAGAACACGGGATGGCTCATTTTATAGAGCATATGCTTTTCAAAGGAACTGAAAAAAGAAAAACCTATCATATACTCAGCTGTCTCGATGATGCAGGAGGCGAACTCAACGCTTATACAACCAAGGAAGAGACAGCTGTCCATGCATCCGTCCTTAAAGAGGATTTTGAAAAGGCAGCTGATATTATCAGTGACATTGCCTTTAATTCTGTCTTTCCCGAAAAGGAACTTGTCAGGGAAAAAGATGTAATAATTGATGAGATAAACTCATATCTCGATAATCCGGCGGAATTTATTTTCGATGACTTTGAAGAGATTATCTTTCCTGATCAGCCTCTGGGCCGTAATATACTTGGCACACCAGAAACAGTAAGGTCGTTCACCAGGGAGAAGCTCAACGAATTTATGCTGCGGAATTATGATCCGTGCCAGATGGTGTTCTGTTCTGTAGGCAATATCCCCGATGACAAGGTAATCCGGCTCTTTCAAAAATTCTTCGGATCCGTCCCGTTCAAAAAAACGAATTCCCGGGAAGGTGCAGCGGCCCGGTACAAGCCGGTAACTCTCAAAAGGAAAAAGGATACATACCAGAATCATTGCATGATAGGTAATTCCGCCTATGATTTAAGGGATAAGCGCAGGATCGGACTCGCCCTTCTGAATAATATCCTGGGCGGACAGGGAATGAATTCGAGACTGAACCTGTCGCTTCGTGAGAGGAACGGCCTTGCTTATAACATAGAATCAAATTATAATGCCTATACTGATATAGGTGTTTTTTCAATTTATTTCGGAACCGACAAGCAGAACCTTGAGAAGAGCATCTCTGTAACGAAAAGGGAATTAGAAAGGCTAAGAAATGACAGGCTTGGTCCGGTCCAGCTTTCAAAAGCTAAAAACCAGATGAAGGGTTATATAGCCAGAGGATATGAAAACCATGAGAGTCTTATGCTTGGCCTTGGGAAAAACCTCATGGTTTTCAATCATATTGATACAATAGAGGATCTCTATGGTAAAATAGATGCCATTACTTCATCAATCCTTCTTGATATTGCCAATGAAATTTTCGAATCTTCACGGCTGTCTACACTGATATATAAATAGCCATGAACAGGGATCTTGAGAAATACATATCTGAACATTCATCGGCGGAAGATCCAGTCCTGGAGGATCTATACAGGCAAACCCACATAAGATTCGTAAACCCGAATATGGTTACAGGGCACATCCAGGGCAAGTTCCTTGAATTTATCTCGAAAATGATCAGCCCGGAGATGATCCTTGAAATAGGTACGTTCACAGGATATTCGGCAATATGCCTTGCCAGGGGATTAAAGTCCGGGGGCAGGCTGATTACTATTGAGGCTAATGATGAACACAGGGAATTCAGCCGGTCTTATTTCGATAAAGCCGGTCTGGGTTCTGCTATTACACAAATGACAGGAAGAGCACAGGATATAATTCCGGAACTTGATATTTCATTGGATCTTGTATTCATCGACGGAGACAAAAGGGAATATTCCGAATATTATCATACGGTCAAGGGAAAAGTGAAAAAAGGCGGAATTATCGTGGCAGACAATGTTCTCTGGGGAGATAAGATTTTAGAAAAGGATGCCAGGGATCCTCAGACAAAAGGAATTATGGATTTTAATGAGATGATCCGTCATCAGACTGATATCGAAAAGATTATCCTTCCGGTAAGGGATGGCCTGATGCTGATAATCAAAACAGAATAAAAACAGCATCCGGCATACTGAATGAGCTTTTAGCCGGTCGCCCCGAAAATTGCCAGTATTTATACGATGAATGATGAAATTCCGTTTTATAAAACATTATATGGTATACTTTTTGCTAATTCAGAAAAAAAGATAATATGAAAAAGCTTGTTATATCCCTTTTGTTACTGTCAGTGGTTTACCCATTCTTTGCACAGGATAACAGAGCTGATGTGCTTCAGGGTCTTGAAAAGAACCAGAACCAGAAACAGATTCCGACACAGGAGGTTAAACGAACAGCTACTCTGAAGTCGGCAACCCGTCTCTTTGAGACTAAGGAGGATGTCAGTTCAGTGATAATGGTAATTCCATCAGGCGAAGTTGTCGATGTCGTTGATTCTGATTCTACTTTCCTTCATGTTAATTATCAAAACAATGAGGGCTATATTCTAAGCAAGCATGCAACAATAAATGAGACTCCTGCTGCAGCTGTTCCGACTATCACGGCTGTCCCTGCTGCTAATGCTGCTCCGGCAAGCCAGCAACCTGAAAACTACCAGGAGCAGGATACAACACAGCAGGAACAAGTCAACAGGTTTACATACCTTGAGAACAAGTATGGCACTGATATGGCCAACAGACTATATGCCGGTAAGATCTGGAAAGGGATGAACGGCGATATGGTCAGGGACAGCTGGGGAAATCCTTTCAAAATAAACAGGGTATTCAGGGGGAATGTAATCACGGAAGAATGGATTTATCGAAGCACATGGTTGTTCTTCAGTGACGACAAGCTTACCCAATGGGGTCCGACTAAAAGATAAATCATTGTTACAGGGCTCTCATGCCATTTTCGCGGCTCTCTTTCGCAGATAAAAAAAAAATCTTATTTTTGTCCGTGAATCTGCGGGAATAGCTCATCCCGATAGTTATCGGGAGGTAGAGCATAATCCGCCGGCTGGCGGATCAGGATCGCAGGTCGAGAAAATGAAATAAGGCGGGAATAGCTCAGTTGGTAGAGCATAACCTTGCCAAGGTTAGGGTCGCGGGTTCGAGTCCCGTTTCCCGCTCTGACAAAAAGAGCCACAACAGTGGCTTTTTTTTATGGCATCTATAAAAGAGCCCCCTATCTCTTTCAGATCTGACCTGACAGCTATTTTCTTTTTTACAATTGTTATAAAATGTTAACAGCGGATTCAAATCACCAAAATGTCCTATATTAGGAATCCCATATTTAATAATTATTCTATAATTGCTTTTGCCATGAAAAACTTTATTTTGATAATTATGACTTTTCTGACAGCTGTTTTCTTTTCATTCAAGCCAGGGAGGATGGAAGACAAGGCTATTTCAATACCTGTTGAAAAATACAGTCTGCCAAACGGGCTTACTGTTGTTCTGAATGAGGATAATTCAAATCCCATTGTTTCTGTCGCTATATATTACCATGTGGGTTCAAGCAGGGAAACTGAAGGCAAGACCGGATTTGCACATCTTTTCGAACACATGATGTTTGAAGAGTCTGAAAATCTCCCTCGCGGCCAGTTTGTGAAGAATATCAGCAATGCCGGAGGCACTTTTAACGGAAGCACTACCCAGGACAGGACGAACTATTTTGAAGTCCTTCCAAAAAATTTCCTTGAAATGGCGCTCTGGATGGAATCCGACAGAATGGGCTATCTCGAGAATACTGTAACAAGGGTCTCCCTTACCAACCAGCAAAATGTGGTTCAGAATGAGAAACGACAGAGCTATGATAACACTCCGTACGGTTTCACCCAGACCGTAATTGACAAAAACCTTTACCCGAAGGGCCATCCTTACTCCTGGGACGTCATTGGTGACATGAAGGACCTGACAAATGCAACGGTCGAAGACGTAAAAGCCTTTCACAGAAAGTATTACTCACCCGGCAATGCATTCCTCGTAATTGCAGGGGATATTGATAAAAAAGAAGTAAAAACCTTGGTGGAAAAGTACTTCGGTGAAATAAAGAGCGGAGAGGCAATTGAAAAGAGGAAACCCATGCTTGTCACACTGGCATCGTCAGTAAAGCTGTACCACCAGGATAATTTTGCAAAAGCGCCACAGTTGACAATGACTTTCCCGACGGCTGAGAGATATTCCAAAGATTCTTATGCCCTTAATTACCTCGCCGATCTTCTTGCAAACTCAAAAAAATCGCCTCTTTATACCATACTTGTTAAGGAAAAGAAGCTGACGTCAAGAATAATGGCAAGAAACGCATCCCAGGAACTTGCAGGTTCGTTTACCATCACAGTAACGGCAAATCCCGGTGTCAGTCTCACTGAAGTTGAAAAAGCGATTTTCGAAGGATTCAGGAAATTTGAAAAGGATGGCTTTTCCGAGGAGGATCTGATAAGAATCCGGGCAGGATCTGAAACAAGGTTCTATAACACTTTTGCCAGCGTGCTGGGAAAAACGTTTTCTCTGGCGGATTATACAATGAATACAGGAGATCCTGAATTTTATAAAAAAGATCTTGATAATACGCTGTCTGTTACAACAGCTGATATTAAGACAGTTTACAACAAGTATATCAAGGACAGGAATTATGTGGAGACAAGTTTTGTTCCAAAGGGAGATACCGGCCTGATTGCCAAAGGATCAGTGAACGCAGGAATTGTCGAGGAAAATGTCAAAAAAGCCGCTGAAGTCAAGGCTGAATCAGCTTTACCTCAGGCGATAACAAAAACCAGGACCATTCTAGACCGGTCAGTAATGCCTAGTCCCGGGCCCGATCCGGATCTTAATGTTCCGGTTCCGTGGGCAAGCTCCCTTTCCGATGGTATGATAATATGGGGCATCGACAAAGGGGAAATGCCTTTGATTCAGTACTCTATCCTGATTGAAGGCGGCCATCTGCTTGATAATATTGCAAAACCCGGCGTTGCAAATATGCTGGCTGCAATGATGAATGAAGGTACAAAAAACAAGACTTCAGAACAACTTGAGGACGCCATTGGACTTCTCGGGGCTACAATTAGGGTTTCGGCCGGCAATGAGAATATATCAATTGATGTAAGCTCCCTTTCACGCGACTTTGAAAAGACATTGGCACTCGTTGAGGAGATTCTGCTTGAGCCACGATGGGATACGGCTCAGTTTGATCTTGTAAAGCTCAGAATCCTCAATAATCTGAAAAGGAATTCAGCCAATCCCGATTACCTTGCATCGACCACGCTTAACAAACTGATGTTCGGTGACAATATATTTGCAACCGATATTTCAGGAACTGAAGCATCCGTAGCCTCAATAACAATTGAGGATCTTAAAAATTTCTATTCCGGGAATTTCTCACCTTCAGTCGCAAAGTTTATTATCGCAGGTGACATTGACAAAAAACGGGTCGAAGCGGCACTTGCTTTCCTGAACAGGAAGTGGAAAGGCAAAAATGTCGTAATGCCTGAAATTAAGATACCTGAAGCGCCTTCAAAATCCCAGATCTATTTCGTGGATGTCCCTGACGCCAAACAGTCAGCCATTGCAATCGGAGTGCCATCAATTACCAGGACCGATCCTGAATTTTTCCCTGCTGTTGCTGCAAATTACAAGCTCGGGGCCAGGGAGGCATCGATTTCAGGAATCTGGATGCAGATTATAAGAGAACAAAAGGGATTTACATATGGAGCTTATTCCTCTTTCACGGGATTTAAAAATTTTGGTTATTTCCTGGTATCGTCGAGGGTGAGAACTAATTCAACTCTTGAATCAATGATGATATTCAGGAGCGAGATGGAGAAGTACAGAAAGAATATGCCGCAGGAATATATTGATTTCACAAAGTCAGGGATGATGCGGAGCAACGCACGTCGTTTTGAAACACTCGGGAACCTGCTCGATTATCTTAATGTACTGAGTTTTTACAATTTGCCGACCGATTATGTAAAGCAGGAGGAGGCTTATCTTAAGCTGCTTACGGCTGAAAGACAACTTGAAATAGTAAATAAATATATTGACCCATCAAGGATGTACTATGTCGTGGCCGGTGATGCGGCCACACAGCTGAAGGACCTTGAAAAGGTAGGATTCGGTAAACCGATACTGGTAAAGTAATTTATTATAAATTTGCACTGCCATTTGAGTCTTTTGTAATAATAGGCCTGCACGACAGCATGTTGAGGAGTTCCGCTTGAGAGGAACGTATCGGGAACTGCATGACTGCACGACTGCACGATTGCATGATTGCACGACATAAAGATGCCCGGATGGTGGAATTCCCGCTGCGCGGGACAGGGTCCAACACGCAGGAGTAGAGTTTTTTGAAATAAGGAGAAGGAATATCCATCCGCTGACTGCACGACTGCACGACTGCTTGACATAAAGATGCCCGGATGGTGGAATTCCCACTGCGCGGGACAGGGTCCGACACCCAGGACTTGAGTTTTTTGAAATAAAGAGAAGGAATATCCATCCGCTGACTGCATGATTGCACGACATAAAGATGCCCGGATGGTGGAATTCCCGCTGCGCGGGACAGGGTCCAACACGCAGGAGTAGAGTTTTTTGAAATAAGGAGAAGGAATATCCATCCGCTGACTGCACGACTGCACGATTGCTTGACATAAAGATGCCCGGATGGTGGAATTCCCGCTGCGCGGGACAGGGTCCAACACGCAGGAGTAGAGTTTTTTGAAATAAGGAGAAGGAATATCCATCCGCTGACTGCACGACTGCACGACTGCTTGACATAAAGATGCCCGGATGGTGGAATGGTAGACACGCAGGACTTAAAATCCTGTGGCCATAACGGCTGTGCGGGTTCAAGTCCCGCTCCGGGTACCCAGAGGCACAAGAGGTCAAAATCGACCTCTTGTTTCTTTTTATGACATCCTGAAACCTTCACTAATTCTAAGGATGAGATGTACAGTGATTTTCAAGGAGAGGGTTGCAACTTTTAAAATTGAAAAATTGGATTTTTTGTCAGAGTTGCAACCAGGGATTGGTTCAAATCGACTTCTTTCTTATTTTCTGACCTTCTCAAAACCTTACTAATTCGAAGGATGAGCTGTATGGGTTCTGTGAAAACGGGATACACTATTTCCCCTTTCTCCAAAATCAGTTTTTCGGCAAAGATGTTATTAAGTATTTTCTTCTTGGTAACACCATCTGACTTCCTGTAATATTCCAGGAGGTTCTCCAGCATTGGCACTTCCTTCTGAATGTAATTCTTGAAAGGTGATATTTGTTGTTGATGGTCATTGAGTTTTTCCTTTAAAAGAACAAGTTCCTTCTCTACCCTACCCTTCATATCATGATAGTCATTTGAGGTAATCACACGATCCATCAAATCATTCTGAAGGTTTGATTTACGAAGTTCAAGTTTCTCTATCTCATTCTTTGTTTTTTGAATCTCATCCCTTCTCTGAAAGTCATCCTTTTCAAAAAGTTTCTCCAAAGTTTTCCTATACAGGTTGACGATCTGAGCAGAACATGAAATCTCCGACAAAATATCCTCAATACTTTCATGAACATCCTGAATCCTATGCCTTTGTTTACATTTGTCTTTGCACAGAGATAATAATGATGGAGTTTCCCTGTGTGACTCCGACAGGCATAAGCTGTTAAAGATCTGTCGTGTTCAGGGCACTTTAAAAACCCTTTAAGAGGATATAAGTCTGATTTATCATCATGGAACTTCATATTTCTTCTGCGACCTGACAAGAAATCGTTAGCTCTATGAAATATAGTTTCGGTTACTAAAGGGGGGTGAAGTCCATTTACGTCCTGAGATGGTTCTTTTTTCCATGGACCTGTCCTTATCTTTCCAATATAGACAGGATTTCTTATGCACCTCAAAAATGTATTCTTACTGATTTTTAATTTATTATCATTCAACCATTTTCTGACTTCATCGGCAGAGTATGTACCTGATGCTAACATATTGAAAGCTTCAATCATCAATGGAGCCTCAGTAGGATTAGGACGAAGTGTTGACTTTTTATTGTCCCTGAAATTTTCGTATCCCTTCGGGGCCTGTGCCGTCCAGAAACCATTCATCCTGGCTCTCCATGAACCTTCAGCAGTCTTCTCTGAAATCCGGTCATTCTCCACTTCTGGCACTGTCAGGTACAAACTAAGAAGGATTTTATTTTCAGATTTTGTAATATCAAGAGGTTGTTCAACCGTATTGACAGTTACACCAAGTTTATTAAGCTCTTTAATAACTGTCATTGCATCATACTGGTTCCTTGAAAATCTGTCCCAACGATTACAAAGGATTAAATCAACCTTACCCCTATTCCTTTTAATAAAGGACATTATTTTGATCCATTCTGGTCGATTAAATGATTTACCGGAATAGTCCTCCGTATAAATGTCAACAATATTGTGATTGTTAATCTCACAGTATTTCGTCAGCATCACTTCCTGATGTTGAAGGCTATGTCCCTGGTCAGCCTGTTCGTCGGTACTTACCCTCTTGTATAATATTACATTCATAGTTGGTAAACTTGCTTTGATTCTGCTTGTAGCAGTCAAATTCTATCTGGGCTAAAGTCGTAATGAATTCCCGAATGATCAGCATTTCTTCATGGGTAAATTTGAACACACCTTCATTTAATATTCTTATACATTCTTGTTCGTTTATCATTAAAATGCTCTCTTTTAATAAAATATAAACAAAAAGAATGACAAAGTCAAATGATCACCCTATCCTTTTAGTGCTAATTCCATTCACCAGGTTTCCTGAATAAAGGAAGTTGGTTGAGTGGATTTGTCATAAGATTATCTTTGCTTCTCCCAAATCTATATCTGCTTGTCAAAAATAATTGACTTGTATTACCTTTTGTCATAACTTGCTTGTACAAATTGTTTTCAATCAACTAACCAGGCCACCGGCCGTAGGCCAATACACCATCATTAATCCGATCGCTTTGTGCTTTTACGACCTTTAGCTCCGGGGCCATAATATTTTACCGCTATGAAAACAAAACTCCTCCTCACAGCACTTTTGTCTTTTCCCTTTTATCTTTTGTCTTCTCAAGTCCCGCAGGGCTTCAATTACCAGGCTATAGCCCGGGACGGATCAGGTAATATCATTGCGAACAAATCGATTCCCATAAAGATTGATATCCAGACCTCTCTGACCGGGGGTACTGTAATCTATGAAGAGACATTTTCTCCGATAACATCGAACCAATTCGGGCTGATCACCCTTGTAGTGGGCACAGGCACCCAGACAGGCGGAACAACTGCATTCTCGGCAATCGACTGGAAAGCCCAACCTCTTTACCTGATGACTACAGTTCAGTATCCAGGTACGACATGGACAACCATGGGTACCAGTCAGATATGGGCAGTTCCATATTCTCTTGTTGCAAAGGATGTGCAGGGACCATTAACAAGCCTCGGGATAAACGGTACCACTACTTATACCGCAGACTCAGCACTATTTGAAGTGAAGAATAAGGACGGCAATACTGTCTTCGCAGTTTACAATGAAGGTGTAAGAGTGTATGTATCCAATGAAACAAAAGGGCTGAAAAGCGGCTTTGCAGTGGGAGGCTTTGGAACTGATAAAGGAACCTCACAACCCTATCTTGTCGTTAGTGAAGACAGCATCAGGATGTATCTTGACACAAATCCCCTGACAAAAGGATCAAAAAGCATGTTTGCTGTAGGAGGCTACGATATGACTAAAGGAGCATCCCAGGATTATCTGGATGTCAGCCCTGACAGTGTTAATATATATATCAATTCCAATCCTTCGGCAAAAGGTGCAAAAAGCATGTTTGCGGTAGGAGGCTATGATATGACAAAAGGTGGAACTACAAATTACCTGAATGTAAATACGGATACGAGTGGAATTATCAATCCATCCCAGAACAGGATATTGTGGTATCCTGTTAAAAATGCTTTTAGTACCGGAAGAGTACTGATAGAAGCGCCGGATAGTGTTGGCACCAACTCATTTGCCAGCGGGTATGAGTCAAAAGCTAAAGGGCTTTATTCGCAGGCGTTAGGTTACCAGGCTATAGCCCGGGGAAATTATTCAACCTCAATCGGATATCAGTCCGTAGCTCAGGATTCAAATTCCTTTGCATTTGGACAATGGGCTAAAGCATCTAACAGTGAAAGTTATGCATTTGGCAGGGGAGCTATCGCGGAAGGATATCGAAGTTTTGCTTTTGGGAGCGCCGGTGTTGATTCTCTTGGAAAAACAACCGGAGTTGCATATGCTAGGGGGGATTACTCATTTGCCATAGGACAAGGTTCACAATCTTTAGGTACTGGTTCATTTGCTTTTGGCCTTGCCGATACTGCAAGAGGTTCGTACTCTCTTACTCTTGGATACAAAGCTAGTGCAAATGGATGGTATTCAACTGCAATGGGTGGTTACACCACATCAAGCGGAACAGGTTCAACCGCAATTGGGTATATGACACTTTCGAGCGGAATAGAATCGACAGCAATTGGAATTCAAGCCACAGCAAGCGGACAAAGTTCAATCGCAATGGGAACTGGAAGTATAGCAAGCGCAACCGCTTCGACAGCAATAGGATATAGTGCAAGGGCAAGCGGACTTTGGTCAATTGCGATGGGATATCTAGCCACAGCAAACAATCAGTATTCTACCGCAATTGGGCGCATGGCCCAAGCAAGCGGAATCTATTCGACAGCAATAGGAAGGCAAGTCGTAGCTAGTGGAACCAGTTCAACTGCAATGGGAAGCGCAACTAATGCAACCGGAGGCTATTCAACCGCAATGGGATATTCTACTGTTGCAAGCGGAGATTATACAACCGCAATGGGCACGGCTACAGTTGCAAGCGGAGACCAGTCGACAGCAATTGGATCTTGGACTACGGCGCCATCTTATTGCGAAACAGCAATTGGTTCAAATAATACTACTTATACACCATTATCAACGGATGAATGGAATCCATCAGACAGATTGTTTGTAATTGGCAATAGTGATGGCAGTTCCTCTCCATCAAATGCAATTACTGTCATGAAAAACGGAAATGTCGAAATAGGGACTTCAACTCCTGCTTGTGTATTAGATGTGGCTGGAACAATTCGTTCAACTGCTCAGACAATTCCAACGAGTGGCTCAGGTTTGGAAATGTTATACACTGGAGGAAATGGATTCATTGTTGCAATAAACAGAGGTACATCAACTCGCGGTAGTTTAACGTTGAACGATGCTTTTTCAATTGCCAATACAGGAGGATTAATAAAAATGGCACTTGATATTAATGGAAATTTAGGTATCGGGACAACAGCTCCGGGTCAAAAATTAGATATAATTGCAGGTAATGGAAGAGTTCAAACAGGATACAGCTGGCTGACAAATTCTGACATTCGTTATAAAAAGAATATATACACACTTGAAGGCTGTCTGGAAAAGGTAATGGCAATGCGCGGAGTGAGTTTTGATCTGATAAGCGATAGTTTAAATACTGGAGCTGGAAGGAAGAATATTGGATTTATTGCCCAAGAGCTAGAGAATATCGTTCCTGAAGTTGTTGTTACAGGATCTGATGGATACAAGGCGGTTGCTTACGATAAGCTTACTGCTGTTTTGACCGAGGCTATAAAAGAGCAACAGAAGCAGATCGAATCCTACAAATCCGAAAACGATAATCTTAAATTACAGGTTCAGTCTCTTCAAGGAAACTCTGAGCAGATTGAATCCCAGCAAAAAGAAATTGATGAGCTTAAAACCCTTGTCAACAGCCTTATAGCCAATCAGACAGCCCAGGTGAATTAATAATCAGGCACTTGGTTGATTTCATAAGTTAGTTAAAGCATATTCCATCCATCTGGAATATGCTGAATGGATGGATTTTTATAGATAAATGAAATTGACTTTGGTTTAAACAAGGTGTAACTTTGATATAACAATCATACTGCGATCGTAACCAATCATGAAGAATTTACTTATTATGTCAGGAATTATACTATCATTCTTTTTGATTCATTCTTGTAAGAAGAGTGATAATAATACCATAAAAGACGTCGACAGGAATGTTTACAAAACCATAAAAATAGGTATGCAAATATGGATGGCAGAAAATCTGAAAACCACCAGATTTAACGACGGAACTAAGATACCAATGGTTAAAGAAAACGACAAATTTAAAGAAATGAGAACTCCCGCATATTCCTGGTATAATAATGAACCTGATAATAAGAGAATCTATGGAGGCTTGTACAACTGGTATTCAGTAAATACTGGTAAATTGTGTCCTGCCGGGTGGCATGTTCCAAGTGATACTGAATGGATGACATTAGAAATTTCACTTGGCATGAACGAAAATAATGCAAGAGATTTTGGAGATAGAGGTACTGATCAGGGAGCCAGACTAAAAAACACCTCCGGGTGGGATCCCGACGATAAAATCATAAATCCGAGTGGATTTGCAGCACTTCCCGCTGGCCTGCGTTGTGATGATGGATCATTTATGGAAGCTAATGATGGCAATTACCTGAGATATCATACCTACTTCTGGAGTTCGACCCCAAGAACAGGGACTGCCACCATGCCAGGTGCTATGGATGCATATTACCGATCCTTAGAAAGCCGGAAGAACACAATATTCAGGCTTTTAAGCGGCAAGTACCGGGGCCATTCTGTAAGGTGTATTAAGGATTAATTTACTATTAATGATATTTCTTAAATAGCCCTCGGAAATCAACTCCTGGAGACTCCTTATGCCGAAATTTGGAAGATAGGAACTTTGATATTAGAGATGAAAAATCAAAAAGAAAATAATAACTCCTATAATGATCAATTGTGTTTTCTTTTGTGGATATATAAATGATTTTGAGGGCATTAAACGTCATCTCTGCCCGTTTAAGATATTATTAAAAGATTACTTTAGATTCAAGAATCAGTTGTATCATTAACTAATCCCTATTGAACATGAAACCAAATCGATTTTCCAGTCCAAGGTACTTAGCAATTGTTTTTGCTTCGTTCATTTCATTTTTCCTGCTCTCTTCCGCAACTCTTAAAGCCCAGGCCCCGGTAAATTTTTCTGGTAAATGGGCTTATGATAAATCAAAAAGTAATACTGGCAACAGTAGTTTGTTTACAGATGATAATGAAAGAATACTTGTTATCACTCAAGACGCAACATCGATATCAGTAGAAAGAACTTTAATTCAACCGGGGAGTGACAATTTGACAAGCACTGATAAATTCAACCTCGAAGGAAAAGAAATAGTCGAAAAAAATGGCACGGAAATAACTAAAAGATTTGCAAAATGGTCTGCCGATAAGAATGTCCTTACTCTTACAACAATAATAACATTTGACCCAAGTGTTAATACTAATGAATACAGAACTGATGACACTTACAAACTTGCTGAAAACGGAAAACTATTAACACTTGAATCTTTTTCTAAAAATCCTACCGGAGAGGGAAAAACTGTCCAGTTCTGGAATAAAAAATAGCCACTGAAAAAACTATATAGAATTTAAAATACGCCAGCAGGCACGGACAATAAAATAAATAAACTCGTTATAGTTTTTGTTGCAAAAACCGGACACCTTTACCACCTTTGGCCGTTATAAATTGACCATCCTTTAAAGGGGAGTTAAATTATTGTTGTTTTGTTTTGGATGTTCGGTGAAAGGTGACCGTATTTTGAAGTGGTCAAGGGAGAACGAATTTTATACTATAAAGAAGCGACATTCCCTGATTGAAGTACTCTTCGTGCTAAAGGAATTTGTCTCGCTTCTAACTCAATTCTGATATTGTTAATAGTTATAACAGTAATTGTCAGAAGAATATGAATAACTAATTTGCTGCCCTCGATCTAAATTCAGTCTGCAATCCTTTTAAAAGAATAATCAGCCCGATCATTTGTATAATATGAGAAATGCCATTGTAATCGAATTCCCAGATAAATATTACTTTAATTGTTTCAATTCCGTGAATGACTGCTGCAATAATTGTAACAAGGATGCCCACGGCCATAAATCCTGCACCTTTAATCGTTTTTCGTGAAGCAAGAATTGTGTAGATAACGAATGAAAAAAGCATTGCAATTGCTTCGTAAATAATAAAAACGATAAATGCATTCGGAAGAATAATAGTTATGGTAAAAAAGATGATAGCACAAACTAATAAAATAGGAACCAGAGTTTTAGGTAGTGTGAAATTTCTGAAATCATAGACTACACCGGCTACAAAAAGGCTGATGACGAGTCCAAGTGAAAGATTTAAAGGCTGCCATAGTACAAAGTCTGTGAGCTTACTTATTTGAAATCCACTTACAATTGCTCCAATTACCGAAGCAAATGTGAGTAAACCGAAGGCCCCAATCCAAATCTTGGTCTTTTTTAAATCAATACCCTTTCCAGATTGGTAAACCTTTAATGTGACGATAAAGGCCAAAATTGCCATAAGTGCCTCAGTAATTGCGGTGGTTTGTCCAGTTGCACTGTAGATTATTTGTAGCATCACTTTTACCTTTTAGTTAACTTGATTCGATTTTGTAATTTACTAAGTTGAATTTAACCTGAACCTAAGTAAATATACAATAAATCATTTACGAAAAAGAGAGTTTTAAAGTATCAGTGCAAAAGCCCATGATCCTGCCCAAAGTTGGCCGTCTTAAAATGACCACCCATTAAAGGGGAGTTAAATAATTGTTGTTTGGTTTTGTATGTTCGGTGAAGGATGACCGGATTTTGAGGTGATCAAATGAGGTTGGCTTTTTTAATTCATTAATTTATTATTCCAATAGATCCCTTATTAATTTAAAATCTATTTCTGTTTTTGGATCGAATGATCCGCTATTCATATATTTAAGCATCGACAACATTAGCTGCTTTGTTACAGGTCTGTCCTGAATGTTTTCAGTCATGTCAATACTGCAGACAAGAAGCTTTCCGCCTCCTGTTCTCGATTCAAAGGCAAGGGCAAGCCTCCTGTTCTCGAACCACGTGTCGATGGGCTGTATAAGAGGTCTTAGTTCTGATGGAAATCCATCAATTAACATTACCTGCGAGTGGGTCACCGGATCCCACCACTGCCAGTTGCTGTGATTTTCGGTCGGGAAATATTTGAATACTGGATCCTTCGGATTACAGAGAATCCCAAGGGTAGAAGGCGGCTGATTGCCAGTCCATGCCGTGTTCCAGAATATGCTTGAAAAGCCTATATCAATCTGTGCTCCCTTTTCTTTTCTGATTTTCCCGTAAGTGAGAAGAAGAACATATCCTCCCTTCTTCAGGAAATCCTCCGTATTCCTGTCTGTTTTATCAGTTACCAGAACCTTACCCTTGTCAATTTGCTGATTCGCCGGATAAACCCAGAAATCCCATTTGTTCCTGAAAGGCGTGCCGGCAATACTGATTTCAAATGTCAATCTCCTAGCAGATGTTATATTATTAAGATACGCTGCAAACACTCCGGCTATATTGGAATCACCAATTTTTATTTCATTCATTTTCATTATTTCCCTTCGGATGATATTACCGTCAGAAGCTGTTATCTGGCAGTCTATTTCAGCATTCCTGAGAGGCTTTGAGCCGAAATGTGCGATTTCAACCCTTGCCTCGAAAGTTTCATCACTCCTATATATCATCTTATTCATCCTGGCAAGAGGCACCGTTTCATTACAGAACATCCTGAACTCCTGAGGAGTGACATATCCTTTAGATTCAAAGAAGGGATTAAGAATCCCGACAAGAGCCGTTCCCTGTCCGGGGAAGTCATGAAGCTGGAGCAATTCGAATCCTGCGAAACCCGGAGTACGAAGTGCTGCTTCAATCTCAGCCTTGTAGCATAAAACCTGGAGTCTGCCTGAAGCCATAAGGAAATCCTTTGCCTGATCACCCATATAGTTTTCGTCAAGGCTTTCCCTGAATATCTCAAAATTTGTAGGTTTGAGCACTCCGGTATATTCCGGTATTTCAGTGAAATCCGGATAGACGCACCACTGGCCTGTTTCATGGCTTAGAGTTGGGACTCTGTATTTTGATACAAAATCACGGTAGTCAAAAACAGTCTGGGGAGGCTGAGCATTTATTATGCTTTTCAGCCCTTCACCCCAGTGCTGAATCCTAGGTTCGGGAGACACATTATAATCGTTTCCCGGGATTATTGGCCAGCCTGCCCCTGAAGTGTATACTCTCCTGTTGTCCTTTGACTTCCAGTAATTTATCAGCTTGCCAAGATATTCATTCATGTTTTTGCCATCAGGTTCGTTACCGTAGGCTAGCATGCAGAAAGATGGATGATTACCATATGCTTTCATGATCCTGTCGCTTTCATCATAAATGAACTGGTCGACCGGGCTTCCGTCTCCGATTGTGCTTCCCTGGTTTGCCCACGAGCCGCATTCTATCTGAAAATATAATCCAAGCCGGTCAGCAGCCCTGAAAGCCGCCTCAGGAGGACACCATGAATGGAACCGGATGTGATTTAATCCGTAATCCTTGCAGGTATGAAGAACCCTCTCCCACGATCCTTCATCCTCCGGTGGGTATCCGGTAAGCGGAAATATGCAGCATTCCACGGTTCCCCTGAGGAATACGGGATGTCCGTTGATTTCAAACCTGGTCCCTTCCGCCCTGAACTCCCTCATCCCGAAATCTGCGGAGCTGAAGTCAATCTCTTTCCCGTCATGCCTTGCCAGACACACTGAAAGCGTGTACAATGATGGGGTGAATTCACTCCATGTCCTGAAGCTGTTTCCCATGGGATAATCAACAACAACTTCACCTCTGCCCACAGGAAAATTCATCTTCACAGATTGTTCCTTAAGCCTGCTTGTTGTTCCGGGACTGAAGCTTTCTGCATGCAGGTTTATTATCCCGCTGACAGTATGTTTTGTATTATTTGTCACCTCGACAGAAACTTTTGCATATTTATTATGCAGGTCAGGGAAAACCTGAATATTGCTGATGAAAATTTCCGATGTGGCAATCAGGCTTATATCCCCGATAATCCCGTTCCAGTCGGTCTGTGTATGATCACTTATGCTGTGGGAGTTAACCCCGACAGGAATTAAAATCCTGTTATCGATCCTTATGCTTATAAGGTTTCTGCCGGGCACCAGAAATTGAGATATCTCATATTGATGAGGGGTGGAGAGGCTGTTCTGGGAACCTGCATTATAGCCATTTACAAAAACCGTCGACCCCCAGTGGCATCTTTCCAGAAAAAGGACCACTCTTTTTCCTTTCCAGCCTGGCGGCAATATCATATCCTTTTGATACCAGGCTACACCCTTGTAATATTTTACCGGCTTAAGCCAGAAAGGGATCTTAATATTTCCTGGCTGACGGTATTTCTCATACTTTTTATCAGTGAAATATGAGCTGTCGACTATATTGCCTGTCCAGTCAGTATTGAGGCCGACTTCATAGCCTTTTCCGTTTTCAGCCATTGAACCCGGAAGTTTGACAGAATCAGTGAATAGTTTTTTATACCATTGGCCCTTAATACCAATGTCAAGCGAATCGATCCTGAATTTCCATTCCCCGCCCAGTGAGAGTTCCGGCCTGGTAATCAGTTTATTTGAAGTGCAGGCCGTTAACAAAAGCAGGAACAGGGTAAGGGTTATAAAACTGACACTCTTCATATCATCCGGAATTAATTCTTAAATACGGAAAGTCCTCTGATGGAGTTAATGATTTTCACAATAACCTTAAACTATTCAATAAATTCCTTTTCAATCTCTTCCAGTGATTTTCCCTTTGTCTCTGGCAGACGAACAAGTATAAACCAGAATCCGAGGGAACAAATAAATGCGTAAAGCCAGAAAGTTCCCGATGCCATTAGCCAGTTATTAAGCAAGGGAAAAGTATATGTGAGTACAAAACAGGCAGCCCATAGGGAGAAAGTGCCGACCGACATTGCCAGTCCCCTTACCCTGTTCGGGAAAATCTCTGAAAGCAGAACCCAGGTTACAGGTGCCAGCGACATTGCATAGCAGGCTATTGCAGTAACGACCATTATCAATATAGGTATTCCGTGCATGTGAACGGAGTACATAAAACCGACAATCGTAAAAATTCCTGCAAGGCCTCCGGCTCCTATAAGCATCAGTACCTTTCGCCCGAATTTATCGACTGTGAACATTCCTACTAGCGTAAAGAAGAGGTTTACACTGCCTGTGATTACTATGTTAAACATGATATCGGATACACTGTAACCGGCATTTGAAAAAATCTCCTGAGCATAGTTGAAGATTACATTTATACCGCACCACTGCTGGAAAACAGCAATCACAACACCAATAATCAGCAGCTTTAAGATCCCTTTTTGCCTGAAAACTCTGAAGCTGGACCTTTCCCCTTTCATGTCCAAGCTCTTTTTTATGGAATGAAGCTCAGAATCGGCATATTGTGTGCCGCCTATTTTTTCAAGGATCCTGTGAACCTTCGTGCTTCGGCTACCGTTCCTGGCAAGCCATCTCGGGCTTTCCGGCACAAACCACATCAGGATAAAAAACAGGGAGGCAGGAACAGTGCATGCATAAAACATCTGTCGCCAGCCCACCTGTCCGTTCCAGGATGTCATTATATCATTAAACGTTGCTCCTGCCGATACAGGCCTTACTATCCTCCAGTTTACAAGCTGTGCCAGAAGTATCCCGATAACGATGGTAAGCTGGTTTATTGAGACAAATCCTCCTCTTACGGACCCGGGAGTGATCTCAGCTATGTACATCGGGGAGAGGTTTGACGCCAGACCTATTCCTATTCCTCCTGTAATCCTGAAAAAAACGAATGCTCCGAATGAATGTGCCGAACCAGTTCCCAGGGAAGCAATTATAAAAAGTGCTGCAGAAAGGATAAGGAGACTCTTCCTTCCAAACCGGTCGCTTAGCCATCCGGAAAGCACTGATCCTGCAAGACATCCTATCAGTGCACAGCTCATAGCCCAACCCTGAAGCGCAGGTATGCTGCTTATGCCAAAATAAGGCTCATAGAATGGTTTGGCTCCTCCTATCACCACCCAGTCATATCCGAACAAAAGGCCTCCCATCGCTGATACGAGCGATATACTTAAAAGAAATGGCCAGTTGTATTTCTGACTCACGGCCTGACCGAGGTATTAAAATCATTAACCGCACACTGCAGGTCGGGCGAATAAAAATCATCTCCTTCATTCCCTATAACTGACGGCGAAAAATCTGTGTAAGGACATAATTTAACTGCCTGAATGCAAAAGGAACTATTTTCCAGTACTTCATGCATTGTTTTTATTCCGGGATTCTAAATCTTATAATTCATTTAAGGCATCAAGCATTGCAGCCACATTCTCAAATGGAACGTTTGCCTGGATATTGTGTATTGTATTAAATACAAAACCACCTCCGTCGTTCAGTATTTCACACTGCCTCTTTACCTGGTCCTTCACCTGCTGGGGTGTCCCGAAGGCAAATACACCCTGTGTATCTACTCCACCTCCCCAGAAGACAATTCTCTCGCCATATTTTCTCTTTAAAAGCCGCGGGTCCATACCTGCTGCATTGATCTGAACCGGGTTTATGATATCAAATCCCGATTCAATAAACAGATCCATCAGCGTCTCGATCGCCCCACACGAATGCTTAAAGGTTTTCCAGCCGGTGTTCTTATGTATCCAGTCATTTACTTTTCTATAATAAGGCTTCCAAACAGTTGCAAATGTTTCTGGCGAGCAGAATGTTGAGTTTTGCGTGCCGAAATCCGCCCCGCATATGAATATAACATCAATTCTGTTCCCGATCACGCCATAAAGCTCTTTCAAATTTTCTATTGCAATATCTGTCTGCCTGTCAAAAAGATCTTTTACAAACTGCTCCCTGGTAAGGGTTGATATATACCATTCAGCCACACTCCTGATGCCTTTCGGGTCCTTCATCCCCACGCCTGGAATAAGTGCTATATCTCCAAGCGCGGTTCCTCCCATTGAGGCCACAACTGCTTTTGAGCCATCCACGGCAGATTCAACAGTTTTTTTCCAGTAGATTAGGTCGTCTTCTGTAATTCTTCCGAATTCTTCAAGGTTATCCTCAAGCAGGCTTTCCTCGTTTATAGGCCCCTGCCTTTCAATTGCATCAAAAAAATATCCTGATTTAGGCATCATGGCACTGGGCCTGGCTGAAATGTCGCCCTCTGGATACATAAGGATATCGCCATTACTGTTAAAGGGACAATTGAATTCCCCCGGTAAAAGCACTTCCTGTCCCCAGATGGTCTTATGAACCTTCCAGTCCTTATTGCTGATGCCAAACATATTTTTCTCCCCGAATAGCCCGATCACGTCAATATTCATCCGTTTCAGAAGTTCCTCGTCTATCTCTCCCAGCATCTGGTACGGCTCAATGACTTTTACAGGCCGTCTTTCAAGCCCGTAATATTCCCGCAGTTTTTCAACGATCAGGACGTGTATGCCTGTCACAGTTGTAGCTCCGAAATCAACAACGATTCTTCCTGGCTGGGTATGATTTATCGTTCTGCTGAAGTTTTCCCTCGATTTGGATGACATGACCGTGAGCAAAATTTAATTATAAAGATAATTTTTTCGTAATTATCGGATCGCTCTTCCTTAATATGATTATCGCTTTTTTGCTTGAAACCTTATCTTTGTTTATGTTATCGGATGCTTCTCCTTGTAAATTTATGGCCGAAAAAGCCAATTACTGAAAAACAAATAACAAGAATGGCAATATACCTGTACCAAAGTCTTTTTGTTTTCAGACCTGACAAAAATTAATTCTATAAAATCTCTTAGCGATTTAAAGGTAAAACCATTTTAATTTCTGACAAATTTTTTTAATCCTTTTTCAAATTTAAAAACGTGTGTCGCCTTCCCTATAATTCGATCCAATCAAAATCAGAGTTTTGTCGAAGCACTTTTTAAGCTAATAATCTCATTCAGCTGGTTGCAACTTTTAACCTTTCGGGGTACCCAGAGGCACAAGAGGTCAAAATTGACCTCTTGTTTCTTTTTATAACATCCTGAAACCCTCACTAATTATAAGGATGAGATGTACTGAAATTTTCATGGAGAGGGTTGCAACTTTTTTTTTACAGAATATGAGTTTTTTGGCAGAGTTGCAACCAAGTGTCTTTCCCGAACTATATCTTATATACTTTGCACAAAATACCTCCCAGACCTCGAATAGTTGCTTCTGGAACGCTTTTAGGAGATAACAGGCATATTGGTTGGCATTAGGAGATCACTTGTGAAATAGAACCCAGAACCTGAAAAGAAGGATGGCGTAGAAATGGTTTGATTCTGGCTCTATTAAGATCGTAAGAGTGTAATATCGATATCAGGCACTTTCTTTTCTTTTGAATTACCAATGGACTTACTTATCTTGAAAGTAAGTTGTACTGGTTCCGTGAAAGAGGGTTCTATAACTTTTCCCTTAACTACAATCAGTTTTTTTGCAAAAATGGTCATGAGTATCTTCTTCTTTGTGGCACCGTCTGACTTCCTGTAATATTCCAGGAGGTTCTCCAGCATTGGCACTTCCTTCTGAATGTAATTCTTGAAAGGTGATGTTTGTTGTTGTAAATCAGTGTGTTTACTTGAAAAGCCAGTTGTCTTGACAATATCCGGCCGGATTTCATTGACCATTAAAAGCCGGAATTAAGTGCTTCTTTTTTAGTAATATATGACAATTTATTTTGTCCGGCTAAATGTTGTCAGCGTGTATTGCTTTTGCACATTAAAAATTGCATAAAAGAGTCTGGCAAAAGTCGAAGTATCGCAATTGTAATCTCACCTGTTAAAAGTGGTAAGTCCTTCTGGTCTTCAAGCTCTATGAACCTTACTGACAGATCCAGCTTTTTACACCGCCATGATTGACGCAGGCCCCGGAATCAATTTCAGAAGTTGAGGTTCCATCATTGCATAAAGCTCCGGTCCTTTCAGGACTGGAACTGTTGCATTCTACCTTTTTTGAGCACTGGACCGGGAACATGGCCATAAAACAAAAAACCAACACGAATAATATATTTCTCATTTCAGCTTGATATTAATTTGAAATCATAGACGTGTTCAATTTAACTCAAAAGTTAAACAATTTTTGAATTCAAGTCAATAGGTTATATTCATCATTTACTAAGCAAGTCCTTGATCATCTAAACTTCCGGATGTGCTATACGCCTTTTCTGAATACCTGAAATATCCTCTATAAATATTTGCCTAAGACTTACAGACTCATTTTCAGCAGTTCATGGTCAGTCTTTAAATTCGGGAAAAACATATTTTACTTTTTCATATTGACCTGAAAAAGGCAGTACACGGGCAGGTTTGAATAAAGAAATCCATTCGCACAGATCGCTCCCCGGTTATTTTCACCAAATATCTAATGATTAAATATGTATTTTGCGATGGCCGGCAAATGTCTAGGAATACGGAAATTTGAATTGTGAGGTCATGGTCTGCATTAATTGAACTCAGATATGTTCCAATATCCATTTTTAATAAGTTTATACTTTACACTTATAAAGTCCCAGGTCCCAGGTTCCCTGTTACATGTTTTTTATTCCTTATCGCAGGTTGGCTTGTGACCTGTAACCTGCAACCTGCAGCTATTTCTTCAATAACTCCTTGATCTTTTCGAAATCGGGATGGGTGATACCCATTTTCTCCAGATCCGCAATATCTGATAAAAATGCCTCCTTGTAAGTTATAAATTGATTTGTTACAGTCCATGGTTTGTTTTTAAATTCAAGATAAGCAGATTTTGCTTTATCATATTGACCGGTCAGAAGATAGCACAAAGGCATATTTGTATAAAGGTATACATTTGAGGAGTCCAGCTCAATCCCTCTTTGTATTGCTTTTAACGCTTCATTATATCTGCCTGACAATAAAGCAAACCAACAGACATCGTTGTAATTAGAAGCTGTATATCTTTTATTTTCTGTACTCGATTCTACCTTTAAAAGCTGCTCATACAAATTGGTTCTCTTTAAATAGAAGTCAAATTTCCCAGCACAATTCTTATCCGAAGAAGTATCCTGTAAAGCAGAAATGTCATCTTTTATAATTGCCTCTGGATTATCTTTATAAAGTGCCGAGTATTCAGATGTTTTATGCTTCTTTCTGTAGATGTCTCCAAGGATTCTCTTATCAACAGACAATGGATTCAGATCAAGGGCCCTTTTATAAAGAGTTACTGCCCTGGCCGTATCCTGGGTGCTTAAATACCAATCAGCATAATCTGTAATAAAAGAAACATTATCTGATTGTTGGATTAATCTGAAATCATCCGGTTCATTAATCTCTGCTTTGTCTTCCGGGGTTAATGATCCTATTTTGGTCGCAGTTAACCATTTACTGATAGATGATGGCGTAAGCCACAGCTTTGCAGTATTATCCGAGGAAGCTGTAAGGATGAATCTGCCATCCGGGGAAAAAACTGTGGAAAAGACAGGACCTGAATGTCCTGATATAGTAGCCAGACATTTTCCTGATAGATCCCACAGCTTTGCTGTTTTGTCATCGGAAGCAGTAAGGATTGTTTTACCATCCGGGGAAAAGAATGCGGAATTAACAGATGATGAATGCCCATAAAAGGTAGCCAGGCATTTCCCTGACAGATCCCATAATTTTGCGGTTCCGTCCCCAGAAGCCGTAAGGATACGTTTGCCATCAGGAGAAAAGACCGCAGACCTGATGTAATCTAAATGTCCCGAAAAAGTCGCCTTGCATTTTCCGGACAGATCCCATAGTTTTGCTGTTTTGTCATTGGAAGCTGTCAGAATGTACTTACCATCCAAAGAAAAAACCGCAGAGCGAACCAATGATGAATGTCCTGAAAGAGTAACCAGACATTTTCCTGACAGATCCCATAGTTTTGCTGTTTCGTCAGAAGAAGCCGTAAGGATTGACCTGCCATCCGGAGAAAACACTGCTGAATAAACACCTGATGAATGTCCTGACAGAGTGGAAAAACATTTGCCAGACAGATCCCAAAGTTTTGCAGTTTTATCATCAGAAGCCGTAAGAATGGATTTGCCATCCGGGGAAAATACAGCAGAATGTATAAATGATGAATGCCCTGATAAAGTTGTCTGGCATTTTCCTGACAAATTCCAAAGCTTTACCGTGGTGTCCGGCGAAGCATTAATAAAAGTATAAGTATTAGTTATAGTTGTATTGGTACTGGAAGCTGTCAATATGTTTTTGCCATCAGGAGAAAAAACAATGAAATTGACATCTGAAGGGATCCCTGTCAATGTAGTCAGACATTTCCCCGACAGATCCCATAGTTTTGCTGTTTTATCACTGGATGCAGTAAGAATATTTCTGCCATTGGGAGAAAATACGGCTGAATTGACAAACGAAGTGTGCCCTGATAAAGTTGCTACTGGTATCTCTGCCAGATCCCAAAGCTTTGCTGAGTTATCATCAAATGAAACTGTAAGTATGTTCTTACCATCAGGAGAGAAGACCGCGGATCGAACCGATGATGGGTGTCCTGATAAAGTAGCCAGACATTTTCCTGACAGGTCCCATAGCTTTGCCGTTTTATCACTGGAAGCCGTAAGGATATATTTGCAATCCGGGGAAAACACTGCAGAAATGACCAAATCCGAATGTCCTGACAAAGTAGCCAGGCATTTTCCTGACAAATCCCACAGCTTTGCTGTTTTATCATAGGAAGACGTAAGAATGGATTTCCCATCCGGGGAAAAGACTGCGGACCAGACACCTGATGAATGTCCCAATAAAGTAGCCAGGCATTTTCCTGATAGATCCCATAATTTAGCTGTATTATCACTGGAAGCAGTAAGAATGGATTTACCATCATGAGAAAAGACTCCAGAGCAGACATAAGATGAATGTCCTGTAAAAGTTACCCGACATTTTCCTGACAGATTCCAAAGCTTTGCCGTGTTATCTTTGGAAACTGTCAGGATGGACCTCCCATCCGGAGAATATATTGCGAATAAGACTGGTAATGAATGACCTGATAAAGTGACCAAGCATTTCCCTGACAGATCCCATATTTTTGCTGTATTATCCCCGGAAGCCGTAAGGATAGATTTGCCATCAGGAGAAAAAACTGCAGAATAAATAAAATTTGAATGCCCAAAAAAAGTAGCCATGCATTTTCCAGACAGATCCCATAGTTTTATAGCATTATCTTCGCTAGTTGTAAGGATGCTTTTGCCATCTGATGAAAAAACAGCCGAATGGACATGCCATGTATGTCCTGAAAAAGTTACCAGGCATTTTCCTGACAAATCCCATAGTTTTGCCGTTTTGTCATAAGAAGCTGTAAGGATGGATTTGCCATCAGGAGAAAAGAGTGCAGAACAGATAGGTCCCCTGTGTTCCATTGCAACAGCATAAAATGGTCTTGAATCTATAGCATTGAAAACATTGCTTAATGTCTGATTTGCAAGGGCATTTGTACTGTCATATTCCCAGGCAAGTTGTGCATAACGGATTGCTTTGGTCGGATTGCTGAAATTGACTTCTCTTGCTTTCGCTATAAGCATTAGTAATTTTGAATTATGCGATTGTGCAAAAGCCTTGATTCTTTCACTTAAGGCCCAGATCGTAAATCCTGCGAAAATTACTAGTATTGTGATTGAGGCGGCAATTGCAATATTTCTTCTCCTTTTTTTTACTCTTACAAGCTCATTCTTACTCTTTTCAATCAACCCTGATTGTTCTTTTGAAAGATATAGCCTGCTCTCATATGGTGCTATATAATTAAGATCATCTGCAGACAGCAAGACATTTCTCATCTGCCAGTTATGCCAGGAGTTTTCAATGAACTGCCTTACCTCAATTATGTCCTTTTCAATAGCCGTGAACTTCTCAAAGATCTTTGCTGCAAGTGCATCGTGCCTAAGTTCATATTTTCCTTCCTGATCCTTATCTTGAAGGATCCTGAGATTTGTGAATGTCTTCAAAATATTTTGTAAGACCAGTTTGTCTGTGGGTTGACCAATAGATTGAATAAATTCTGATATTTCTTCAAGGCTCATATGTCGCCTGGTCCCTTTTACCGATACAAAAGATTTAAGTACGGCAAGACCTTTATCCGAATTATCAAGAACAGCAATCTGTTCATCCAGGAAACTCCCGAGCAGATCGGTTACATTACCCGCTTTTTGAAGCAAATCAAGGGTAAACGACAATTTGTCCGTATCATCAGGTTTCTCTCCCTGAGAAAGCCTGAATATCTTATCAAGGTATACCTGCAGATAAGTGAGTTCCAGTTCTGTGCTTCCCGGACATAGCTTTTCCAGAAGGGCTTCAGAAAAACCTTCTTCGATATCAATATTTGCAACATTACAGGGTCCCTCAATTGCCTGCCGGGCATTTTCCAAAGATATTTTCTCGACATTTACCCGGTTATTCATCAACTCAGGCAATGTTCTTTCATAAACAGATACATCTGCAAGATACTCCTTGCGTATGATAAAAATGAAACGGCACTTAAGATCAGATTCTGTTATTTCTTTTACTGCCTGAAAAAAGTCCTTCGATTCTTGTCTGTCTCCGAAAATGAACAGCTCTTCAAACTGGTCGAAGATCAGGAATACAGGTTTAAAATGATCGAGGTATATCGATTGAAGCTTTTCAGAAATGGTCTGCTTTTTCTTTAGCGGTGTAAGAGCCTGTTTATTTATAGCGGCATCTAGGCTTTCAATGATGTTGCTGCCCCGGCGCACATTAATAGGGAGCCAGTCGCTGTCATCAAACCTGGAAGCTAATCCACAATTTATAAGAGATGATTTACCAGTCCCGGACACTCCGTAGGCCAGAAGTATCTTGCTCTCAAACACTCTTCGGTAGAGTTCAGCTATCTCCTGGTCTCGGCCGAAGAAAATGTTTCTGTCGGCAAGTGTATAGGAGTCCAGGAATTTGAATGGTGATTTTATCATTGTCGAGAAGTATTTTATAATATGGAAATCTTCAAACCTGAAGCCGGTCGCCGGTAGCCGGTAACCTTAAACTGCCACACCGCCTATTGCCATCATAAGCTCTTTGTACTCCTCCAAGAGAATATTATAGTTGCTCAAAGCTCTCAGGTCAACTTTTTCTGTTACTTCCGTTCCGAGGTACATAAGATGATTCTCCCTGTACTTCGTGTACATGAAGATGTCTTTCCGTAAATCAAATTTCTCCTTCGTATTTATGATTTCTGAACTGGTGTCAATAATGAGCGGTGAGAGATTGAGATAGTCATCAAATGATTTTATTGATTTCATCAGAAGTACCGACTGGCTGTCGGAGAATTTTGACTCGTCTATCTCCTCTCCCTTGAAATCAGAATCTGAACTGTTCAGCAGGTCAACTATATGATGGAACTTCGCTTCATGGCTCCTCGGTTTAATTACTTTTATTTCCCTTACTGACACAAGCCTGTATTTTGCGAAAAAGGCGATCCGCTCAAGAATGAAAGTGAGCTTCTCTTCATATTCAACGCATCTCTTTTCAATCTCAACTTCATCCAGATTTATCTGGTAATGGCCTATCTCGTTCCTTTCAGGTACCCAGAAATCGAGTGCTGCAAAAAGTTTTTTATCGAACTGTTCATTCATCTCAGGCAGGAACCATTCGGCCTTTTGCTCAGTGTAAGCTGTGGCAAAAGCTCTTATCAGCCAGCAGAAGTTACCCATTGTCATTACAGGGAACCTGCTGGCAAATTCACTTTTTACCTGCTCCGGTAGAGTGACTTTCTTTTTTGCGACATCGTACCAGACCTGGCATACCATAACAAAGCTTACAAACTGGATTGTCCGTTCGATGGTTTTGAAAATCTGATCAAGTCTTGCCCTTCCTGGCTGCCGCATTGTCCCTGAAAAAAGACGCCGAAGCTCAACACCGACAGGCCACGGGAAGTTCTTGATCACCAGGTCGGCTATTATGCGATAGTCGATTTCTTCTTCTTCATCTTTTGCAGGAATATACTTTGAAAGAGAAGGGCGGTACCTGACCATCTCGGCAAACACCTTTAAAATAAGATTTTCATTTATTGCAGCCATGTTGAACAGTTATAAAATGGTTAATTTGTATTCTTACACAGGTATATATGTAAAGTTATTAGATATATACACCAATAACAATTTTAATTTTAAGTGGAAAAAGCAGGAATCAAGCACTCGATCTATAAGTTTATGGATATTGCTTTTTGATTTTTGGTAAATCAAAAGGTCTTTTAACCGGTTGCAACTTTTGTCCGTTCGGGGTACTGAAAAAGAGCGAGAGCGATGGCGAGAGCAATCGCGAACACTCTCGTCTTTTTTTCCTCCAGACTCGCTCTCACACTGTGTATTTTATAAGTTATCTTTAAGAATAAAACAGAGAAATATACTCCAGAGACTAAGACAATAGCTGAACGCCTTGACCACATCTGGCGGTTCATTTTCAATTATCATAAATATTTTAACAACAATCACTTAATCCTGGCCAAGGATGGTCAATATGCTTCGACGGAAAGTGGTCAGAGCCACTGGCTTTTCAAGTACAACTCTGGCTGGAATAGATTGATCACCAAAATCCGGAGTAAAATACTTGTTGTTAAGTTATGTCTATTAAGTGTTACATCAGAGTTCTCGGGATTACCTCCTTTTCGCTTATTAATTTTTGAACTTTCAGCTTCGATGCAGTTGGATTCATAATTTGAATTTTTATTTGTTGGAATATTTGTAAAAACTAATATTAAATACAGGTATTTATTAGACTTTAGCTGTTACCTTTAAAAAAATATTTTTGTCAATGAATGTAACCATAAATAGGAAAGATATAAAATTTCTGCCGGATGCCACGAGAGTTATGGCACGTTTCCTCTATATTAATGATGAAAGGGCCGTAAGTACCATACGTTATGTGTTAAACATGACTAAAAATGAGGTATCGATTACATTAAGCCAGGTATTAAGGGATTATTCCCTGCGTCATAGAAATATCTCAAAAATATTTGAAAAGCATTATAATAAGATAGCCCACTTATTGATGTCTTTGAACATTAATTCTGAATCACTGGATTTTTCGCAAAAAATACTTCTTGGCTCCTATTTTACGATGGAATATTCGATTGAAGCAGCAGCTTTTTTTAATCCATCCATAGTTGAACATCCTGATCAGTCCGAAACCGGTCCGGGTGAAAAAAGAGTGATAATAAGTTTCAGGGCGACAGGAGAAGGTCATGTCTCATCCATAGTATTCAGAACAGGCGTTATAGATAAATACAATAATCTTACCGTTGAACCTGCCGGTAAGTTTCTGGAAGAAGCGGAGTCCATCCAGCGCCATATTTATGATAAAGCATCATTTAAAAGCAAACTGGATGAAATGGATTCGCATACCATTATTCCATCTGATTTAATACTGGACAGGCTTAGCGATACATTTACATATGGTGAGCTCAGGAAATGCATTGAAGAAGCAAGGAACACGCTTCACCTTGCTTCCGATAAAGAGATGCTATTTGATCAAATCATGTGGGTAGCTTCATCACATTATGAACTTCAATTTTCCCTAGATACAAATATTTCTGAACGGGTTATTTTCCCGGTATCGATAAATGAAAAAAATGGTATTGAAGATGCCCGTTTCGTTAAATTTACAGATGACAATAATACAACGATATACTTTGCCACTTACACAGCATATAACGGCACCTCAATATTACCAAAGATGCTTGATACCAAGGACTTTTACCACTTCAGGATACTGCCTTTACATGGAGAAATTGCCCAAAACAAAGGAATGGCAATGTTCCCAAGAAAGATTAATGGCAAATATGCAATGCTTTGCCGACTGGATGGCTTTAATAATTATATTGCCTTTTCTGATAAAATTACTGTCTGGCATGAAGCCAAATTATTACAAAAACCTGAATTTCCCTGGGAATTAGTTCAAATAGGGAACTGCGGGTCGCCCATCGAAACGGAAGAAGGCTGGCTGGTTATAACCCATGGAGTGGGACCTATGCGGGAATACAGCATAGGAGCATCACTGTTCGATCTTCAAAACCCCGAAAAAGAAACAGGAAGGTTAAAATCACCTTTATTAATACCTAATACTGAAGAGAGGGAAGGATATGTACCGAATGTTTTGTATTCCTGTGGTTCAATGGTCCATAATGAAGATCTGATAATACCTTATGCTATGTCTGATTATGCTTCAACTTATGCTACCGTTAACCTAAGAGAGCTCCTTGGTGAGTTGAAAAACTCTAAGTAGCAAAGATCTTTTATGTCATTTATAATCTATCCCATGAAATTCTTCGTATGCTTGCAATACGGTTAAATGAGAAATCAAATAAGCTAGTGTGCTTTCAGCACCCTGATTGCGGTTTACACCAGAACGTTCAAACCCGTCGCAGCAACCCTGGGTCTCAAAATCATATAAACTCATTCTCAAATCATTCTCACCCAAAAACCACAAAAATGAGGTATATAGCTTATTGAGGTAATCCTTATCCTTTGTTATATGGAAGGCCTGGTGGTACATCAAAACCATGGCCATAGCATCAATTGGCTGCTGAGCAAAAACAGAACGTTCAGAATTTTTTTGGAACCATTTTTCATTTCCAATTATAGACAGGTAATTATCCTTAAGTGTATATTTTGTCAGAAAGTTCATTGATTCGAATGCTGTTTTTGTTATTCTATCATCGTTAAGTATTCCCGCCGAACATAACAGGGCTAAAGGCAAAATGCCATTATCGTAAGCAAGCAACGATTCAAACCATTTCCAGTCAGGGGCTTCGTTTTTATCGTAATGTTCGACCAATTTATTGGCAAGGTTTCTTAACCTTTCAGTCATTGAATCGTCTGATGGATTGCTTTTAAGGTAATAACTTATACCAATCATTGTATTTGCAATGCCTCTTATGGACTTCAAATTTTCAAAATAGGGAGAAGCATTAAAAAATACTGATTTCCCTGTTTGATAATAGGCATCGTTGGGTGCATTGCCTAACAGATACCCTAAGGCCCATATGGTGCGTCCAAAAGAATCTTCGGAGCCAATCTCGTCCAGAAAGTTTCGGTTAAAACTCAGGAAATTTCTGAAAGTACCATCTGCATTTTGCATATAATGGATATAACTTATATAAATAGGTGACAATTCAAGTGCACGCATATCTTTCATTTGCCTGTAAGCCATCAATACCATAAGTAAAGCCCTTGCATTATCATCCAGGCAATAGCCTTCTTTTAAGTTTGGGATACCAAATTTGGCATGCTGGATAATGCCTGTATCGTCTGTCATACGATTGATGTGAGTCAGGGAAAATGGAGGCAGAATAAGCAAATCCGGTGCAGTATCTTTCTTTTCAGTAACCGCAGGCCCTTCCTCCAGAATAGAGGAAGCAAGCGCAATATATTTTTCTCCTGTTTTAGGCCATGTAATTTTTTGGCCATAATCATAAGCTTTTCTTTTAATTTCAAATAATTCCTTCGGATTATCTAAAAGTTCTATTAAAGTGTCAGCAAGACTGTCGGAATTACCAAAATCAAATAATTTTCCCCTTCCTTCTGCCAATAATTCAGCAGCATGCCAATATGGAGTAGAAATAACCGCAGCACCTACTCCGACGGCATATGAAAGAGTCCCACTGGTAATTTGGGCTTCGTTCAGATAAGGTGTTATGTAAATATCAGAGGCATATAAGTATTTAAACAGATCCTGCTCGTTAATAAATTCGTTAAGAAACTCAACATGCTTTTCAACTTGAAGGTTTTTGACCAGACGCATTAAGAAAATACGATATTCTTCGCCTGAATGCCTTAGTACATTAGGATGGGTTTTGCCTAAAACAATATAAATGACATCGGGGTGCCTTTCAATTACTTTAGGCAATGCTTTTATCACTGTTTCAATACCTTTATTACGTCCGATAAAACCAAAAGTTAGCAGTACATTCTTGTTTTCGAGCTTAAACTCTTTCTTTGATTTTTCAGGGCTAAAGTGAATGTCAGGAACACCATGTTCTATAAAAACAATTTTTTCTTTCGGTACTTTATAAATGCTTATCAGGAATTCAATGCCTTTACGACTCATAACCACTATTTTATGAGCCATATTACATATTTGCTGTAAAACAGCTTTTTCGTTATATGTTGGGGCTTTGAGTATTGTATGAAGCGTGACTATAAAAGGGACTTCCAGTCTATGCAGCAAAGGAAGGATGTAGACCCCGCTTTGACCGCCAAAAATACCAAATTCATGTTCGAGAATACAAAGGTCGGCGCCACTCAAGTTAATGAATTTAACAGCCTCCAGATAATCCTCCTGGTGCTCTTGCCTGATGGTCAGTTTTACTTCTTTAGGGTATTCATAAGTGTTATCAATGTCATTTAATGCTATAACATAACCTTCGTTCTCATTTTCTCCGCTTTCAATGCCAGTTAGCATTGATCTGAACAGATTGTTCGTAAAAATTCCAATTCCACA
Organism: uncultured Bacteroidales bacterium; assembly: GCA_963717685.1. Taxonomy (GTDB): domain Bacteria; phylum Bacteroidota; class Bacteroidia; order Bacteroidales; family VadinHA17; genus LD21. Next base: position 344,990 of record OY970346.1, read on the forward strand.
TTCCCGAGGCGGGTATGTACCAATATAAGCTAATTTCATTCTTCTCTAGTGTTAATTTTTGAAAATATTCCATAAATTATTGTTTATCATTAGTTTCTGAAGTTATTGAGAACTAATCAACTGGTATATAGTATACTTACTTTATAACTTACAAGGTGAAAACACTCATTAGTTATAGCTTATGAGTGTTTTAAACCGGTCTTATAACAGTTTGCCTTTTAAAGGTAGACAATAAATGTTAAAGTTTTTACCTGATTGGTGTCATATAAGATTGAGTTTAAAACAAAGTTGGACTAAGCCGTATGTTCCCAGGGATGGAAGAGTCAATGGTCAAAAATTAATCTTTCTTGAATGGGATAGGTTCATAATAAATTCCATTGACCCGCTATTCTTTTATAACTTTACTTCACTAACCAAAAAATATTACAATATGAACTTCAGATTATTTAAATACAAGGGGAAAGAAATATTCATTGACATTGATAAAATTGTTGTTGTCAATATTGCATCAGAAAATGAGCCGACTATCATTAATTGTGTCGATCAATTCATAGTGACAGTCGACGACTCGGTGGATGAGATAAAAGAAAAAATTGGAGTTACAAGAACACTGGGCGGATTTAAACAAGCCAATTAATCGTACTAAAATCAGAAATCAGTATCATCGCTACTAATCCGGATCATCTTGACCATCGATAGTCGAAGTTAAGCGATTGTTGTTTTACTATGTATATTAATTATAATGTAACCTGCTAAATGTGGTCAACGTTATAGGCTCATGCAATGGCAACGATTGTGTCTAAATATATAATTATTGGCCGAAAACTCGATTATAGACCGGTCCGGTTTTTTGGGAAGAGGTCAGGAGCGAAACAGCTCGATAGAATAAGCTCACTTTGTTTTCTCAATTCTTACATTCGTACTCCAATCGGGAAGCTTATGTTTTGATTGAAATTTGTAAGTTTGCGCAATAATTATAAACATATAATTTTTTATAAAAATGCGAAAACGCAAACTTGGAAATAGCAATCTTGAAGTCTCAGCCATCGGGTTAGGCTGCATGGGAATGAGTTTTTCCTATCCTCCATTCCCCGACAGGAAAGAGATGATCTCATTAATCCGATCGGCGGTCGAACACGGCATTACTTTTTTTGATACTGCTGAAGTTTATGGCCCTTATACCAACGAGGAACTTGTCGGTGAAGCACTTGCTCCCTTCCGCGGACAAGTGGTGATAGCAACAAAATTCGGTTTCAACCTCGATCCCAGAAGCGGAGCTCAGATCGGTGTGAATAGCCGGCCGGAGAGCATAAGGAAGGTGGCGGAAGCATCGCTGAAAAGACTCAGGGTCGAAGCCATAGACCTCTTCTATCAGCATCGTGTTGACCCTGAAATACCCATTGAAGACGTGGCAGGAACAATAAAGGACCTGATTGGTGAAGGAAAAGTAAAGCATTTCGGTATGTCTGAAGCAGCTGCAAAGACCATCCGTCGGGCTAATGCTGTTCATCCGGTGACTGCCGTTCAGAGCGAATACTCCCTATGGTGGAGAGAGCCCGAAGCCGAGGTTTTACCTACACTGGAGGAACTTGGAATAGGGTTCGTTCCCTTTAGTCCTCTTGGCAAGGGTTTCCTTACAGGGAAAATCAATGAAAGCACAACCTTCGATAAATCAGACTTCCGCAATACTGTTCCCCGCTTTAATCCGGAAAATAGAAAGGCAAATCAGGCTATAGTTGATCTGGTTGCCAGGATAGCTGTAAGCAAAAACGCTACTCCCGCTCAGGTTGCTCTTGCGTGGCTGCTTGCCCAAAAACCCTGGATCGTGCCAATTCCCGGAACACGAAAACTGGAACGACTGGTTGAGAACATCGGAGCAGCTTCAGTGGAACTTACGCCTGACGATCTTGACGAAATCAGAGATTCAGCATCAAAAATTACGATACAGGGTGCAAGGTATTCGGAGACCAACGCAAAATTGACCGGTCGCTGACTCTTTAAGGATAGCAATCCTGCAAAATCGGCAAAACAAAGTAATAAACTGAATCAAAATATATTTAAAAGGTACTCTGCGAAATGATTAAAAAGGTTTTGGCATTGTCCTCCAGCCCTCGAAGGGGAGGAAATTCGGATTTGCTTTGTGATCAGTTTTTGAATGGATCGAGAGAGGCCGGACATGTCACAGAAAAAATATTTTTCAGGGATAAAAAGATAAACTACTGTACAGGATGCGGCACTTGCCTGGATGGAGGCAAGCGCTGCTCACAAAAAGACGATATGACTGAAATACTTGATAAAATGATTTCAGCAGACGTGATTGTCATGGCGACACCTGTTTACTTTTATACAATGAGCGCCCAGATGAAGACTCTGATTGACAGAACATGCCCCAGTTATACAGAAATCAGCAATAAGGATTTTTATTTCATAGTATCTGCTGCAGATGAAAGCAAAAGATCTATGGAGAGAACCCTGGAAGGATTCAGGGCTTTTACAACCTGTCTGAGCCGAGCAAATGAAAAAGGAGTTATCTTTGGAACCGGCGCATGGAAGATCGGGGAGATCAAAGGAAAGCCCACAATGAAGCAGGCGTATGAAATGGGGAAAAAAGTATAATACGAAGAGACATTAAAGGATATATATCGGGATTATTGACTTCAACAACTTATATACAATAACTTATGTCAAAAAACACAATTAAATTTATGATTTCTCTTGCTTTTGTGCTGGTAACTTCGACCAGTGGCAATGCATTCTGTTATTTTACCATATCCGATCAGGCCGCCGCAACGGGAAAAAGCAACAAATCGGTTGATCTTTCAGGAAAAGTAGTCGGCTGGAGGGAGGACAACCGGACCGGTATTTCCTCAGAAACAGGGTTGATGAAATCATGGCCGGTTGACGGACCGGCGCTTATCTGGTCCAACACCGAACTGCCTGCGGGACATTCCTCACCTGCTATCGGCAATAATACAATATATCTTACAGGTATTGATTTGCAGAATGACGTGCTTGTAGCCCTGGATAACAAGGGAATTGTCAAATGGCAGACTCCTTATGGAAGATGCTGGAATCCTTCACATCCTGAAAGCAGGTGTACTCCCACTATCGATGGGAACAGGATCTATGTTTCTAGCGGTTACGGGGACCTGGCATGTTTAGACGCCAAAAACGGCAAAATAATATGGTCGGCCAGGACAAGTGAAATGTACAAGGGGACATATGGCAGCTGGGGTATTGCGGAATCACTCATCATTGATGGGGATAAGCTTTATTTTTCACCTGGCGGGCCTGAGACCATGACAATAGCTCTGAATAAATTGACCGGGGACCTCATCTGGAAATCTCCTAGCCTTAATGACAAACCAGGATATGTTTCACCTGTACTGATCAGTTATGCAGATAAAAAGATGATCATCAATGTCTCTTTGGGACATGTTTTTGCTGTCGATGCATCAAATGGTGAAATTCTCTGGAAAGTAAGTCACGAGCAGTCGAGTGATGCCAATCTACGGACGTTTGACCTGATCAAATGCACAACGCCATTGTACAAAGATGGGATGGTCTATGTCACCGGAGGTTACGATACCGGTGGTATGATGATCAGGATTAATGATGACGGGAAGGGTGCAAATGTCGTATGGACTGACCTCGTTCTGGATAATCACCATGGCGGAGTAGTTTTGCTCGATGGTTATATTTACGGTTCAAACTTGATCAATAACGGGAACGGGGACTGGTGCTGCATTGACTGGAAATCAGGCAAGGCAATGTACCAGGAGCATTGGAAATGCAAGGGTTCAATTATTGCAGCCGATGGAATGCTGTATGTTTATGATGAGAGATTTGGTTTTGTGGGACTGGTAAAACCAGATCCGCAAAAGTTTGATCTTGTAAGCAGCTTCCAGGTGAAGGAGGGTTCAGGCCCCTACTGGGCACATCCTGTGATCCATAACGGCTATCTTTACATCAGGCACGGGAAAGCGCTTATGGTGTACGATATAAAGGCGAAAAGATAATCGCCGACCCATAATCAAAAAACAATCTCTATTATAAATAAAATCGTCCCGGACAATTTCGGGACGGTTTTTATTTAATTTCGACTATTCAATTAATAAAAGCTAATTTTGAATGATTGACCTCATAATCTAATGTAAACCTGTAAATATTAATTCCCATGAAATTCAGGACCCGAATTTTGTTTATCACCGGACTTCTTTTTATCTATAATGGCTTACAGGCTCAGGAAGCAGGGTATAAAGGGAAACCTTTTAACAATGTCATGCAGGTTATTCCCGGAAAGCTGCAGTGTGAGTTCTATGATACGGGAGGCGAAGGGATTGCCTACCATGACCTTGATAGTGTAAACGGAGGAAGCGGAAGACTAAATCCGGCAAACGGGACATATCTGAACGAGTTTCGAATGAATGAAAGGGTAGGTATCTCCTACACAAAATCCAACGGGTGCGATGACAACCCTTATAATTTATTTAATCCTGAAATAGGCCAGTTGTACGTCGGCTGGACAAAACCGGGAGAATGGCTTAAATACACCATCGATGTAAGGTACAGCGGCACATATGTCATTGGCATAATGTACACGGCAAACGGTGATGGCACGATTTCTCTCTCTGCAGATAATAATAAAGACAGCGGCAATCTATTTATTCCATCCACCAATAAAAGGGAAGATACCATAGCATGGAGACAATGGCATCACTGGAATAAGCTGGATTCAATAGGTGAGATATATTTGAGCAAAGGCATCCATATCCTGAAACTGACGACATTGACAAACGGGAACATGAATTATGATTTCCTGGAGCTAAAGCTCAGACAACGGTAAGCATAATCCATTTCGCAATTACTATTCTGCTATCAAATATTTCAATCTTATAATTCACATCTATGAAACATATAATGAATGAAATTATTAAACGGGTAAGCTCTTTTAAAAAGACTACCTTCCTGAGAATCACATTTATTTTAACAGGAGTTGCTTCGACGATATGGTTCCTCGTACGCGTCATCCCAAAGCCTCAGAGAGCGACATATCCGTGCATGCAGGTGGCTGCACCGATTATGTCAGGATTTGTAATTTATCTCCTGTCCCTCACCGGATCGGTTGCGGCTTTTAAAAAAGCAAAATTGAATTTTATCAGGTCAAATTATCTGGCTGGTGCGCTTTTTTTTGCGGTCGCTATTACATTATCAGTATTTATTTTAAGCCATGATCCTATAAATGCTTCTGCAAAAAGTAATGCTGAATGGCTCATCATTCCGAATCAACCCGTCGGAGTGGCAAAAGGAATTTTCCCGGGACGGGTAGCCTGGATCCATGATCCGGCTGTGGCTGCCTGGGATGGAAAATCAGGGAATTGGTGGGATGAGAATGTCACTTCACAATCAGAGACAGATAAAATGCTTAATGAATCCCTTAAAACCTTAACGGGTGAAAAGACAGGGGAAAAAGCATGGACAGCTCTTTTCAGATACTTCAATTCCAGGCACGGCAGGAAATATCAGGACTTTCGGCCGGGTCAAAAAATTGCCATTAAAATAAACGTCAACAATACTTACAGCCATAAGGATTCACCTGAGATCAACGCGACTCCGCAGCTGGTCCTAGCAATTCTGAAAAGCCTGGTCAACAATGCCGGAATTCCGCAAAAAAGCATTACCGTATTTGATGCCAGCAGGTTCATCACCGACAATATTTTCAATAAATGCCATGCCGTTTTCCCTGATGTCTTATTCGTGGATAATGTCGGAGGCGACGGACGGGTGAAAACGAGTTATGCAGATAATGCAATACCTTATTCCGTGGATAATGGCAAGCTTGCTACAGGGCTCGCTTCCTGTGCCGTTGAGGCTGATTATCTGATAAACATGGCCCTGCTGAAAGGACATGTCGGACAGGGTGTAACATTATGCGCAAAAAACTTTTACGGGGTGACAAGCATTGATAATGACTGGCGCAAAAATGCACACGACAATTTCAATCCCGACAAAGAGGGCAAACCTCATTACCTGACATTTGTCGACTTTATGGCTCATAAGGATCTCGGGGATAAAACCATGCTGTTCCTTATTGATGGCATTTACGGATCAAAGCTGGTAAACGGGGTTCCTGGTCCGAAATGGAAAATGGAGCCGTTTAACGACAATTGGGCTTGTAGTCTTCTTGCGTCTCAGGACCCGGTGGCAATTGACGCAGTCGGTCTCGATTTTCTGCGAAGTGAATGGCCGGATGCACCTGATATGGCTTTCAGCGATCAGTACCTGATTGAGGCAGCCCAGGCAGATAACCCTCCCTCAAAAGTAAAATATGATCCCCAGCGGAATAACGCCAGGATATCAAGCCTTGGAGTGATGGAGCACTGGAACAATTCAATTAAAAAGAAATACAGCAGGAATCTTGGCAAGAAAGAGGGAATTGAACTGGTGCAAAAATCAATTTCTGTAAAATAAAAGATTACCTGTTATCTGCGAATAAATCACATCACGGCATGTCCTGTAAGATCAGGTGTCACAGTAGCAGGCATGAAGCTGAATTTTCTGTTGACGGATATCCTGTTCCCGTCGAAAGTATATGTCAATATTTCAGTATGAGGACTTTCTATGTACCTCAGCGTAAGCTCGAGCTTCTTTTCATCCCTCCATCTGAAAATAGCTGCCTCTTGTACAGGCGGGATCCCTGCAAAATGACCTTTAGCTTTCCAGAGAAGATTCGGCCCCGGTTTTGTCGTCATTCCTTTTACCCATCCTCCATTCCCTAATTTGAAATCATAATCGGCCCCGCCGATCTTCATTTTCAGCATACAATTATCTCCCCTGAAACTGAATTTCATTGACTCCACGTTCCACTCATTTTTATCAATCAAATAGGTCTTCCCCGAAATGGCTGACTCCAGCTTAGAGTCGACTCCCTTTGCCGGAAGACTTAAGGAAAGCGATCCGAGCATTTTTTTCAGCGCAGCATCGGATTCTGGATTACCGGGCAGAGACCCATCCCTCATGGAGGGCAGCAAATAGTCCCAGACCAGATTAATTTCACCCTGCATATCCTGGGTTTCGCAGGTTATTGCGATTACGGCATCCTTTTCAGGCATTACAATAATGTATTGTCCAAAGGCACCATCGCCCCGGAAAGCATTATTACGGCATCTCCAGAACTGGTAGCAGTAACCCTGCAGCCAGTCACTTTTGGCTCGCACTGAATCGGGGGCTCCCGGGAACTGGTCTATCTTGAAAGTCGTTGCCTCTTTTACCCACTCCTCAGGAATGATTTGTTTGCCTTTCCACATGCCTTTCTGAAGGTACAGCTGTCCGAATTTTGCCATATCCTCAGTCCTGAGCCGGAGTCCCCAGCCGCCAGTATTAATCCCCTTCGGATCAGTCTCCCAGTCGATGCCATTTATTCCAAGAGGCCTGAAAAGTCTCGGAGTAAGGTAATCGATGACTTTTTCACCTGTGACTTTCTGGACAATGGCAGATAACATGTAAGTGGCCATTGAATTGTAAAGGAATTTTGTTCCCGGCTCATTGACAACAGGACGGGCCAGGAAAGCCTTGACCCAGTCTGTTTTATTTGCCGGTATCATGCCTGTGGGATCAGGAATAAGGCCGGCCGACATGCTGAGCAGATCGCTGACTTTCATTTCTGCAAGATACGGACTGACAGTGTCAGGCAGAGACTCCGGAAAAAAAGAGATTACTTTATCCGTGACTTTAATACGTTTTTCTGTGACTGTAAATCCGACTGCCGTGGATGTAAAGCTCTTGCTTAATGAATACAAAGTATGTTTCAGGCAGGGTGAATATGGCGACCACCATCCCTCTGCAACTACCTTCCCGTGTCTCAGGAACATGAAGCTGTGAAATTCATGGCGGCTGTTATCAGCAGCTTTCAGAAAATCAATTATCCCTCTTGAATCGACTCCTTCAGCTTCAGGATTGCTTCGCGAAAGCGGGTCTGAGATCCTTTCTTTCTGATTGTGACCGCAGGATGATAAAAGCAGTGCAAATAAAATGACTGCAGGTTGGATTCTATTACAGGCAATTTTCATTTTTTGAGTTTTTTATTGATGAATTAAATTCATTTTTGTTATTATCTGCCCAGATTAATCTTACGGCTATCCTGAATCCTAAATTAGTCAATTATTTGTTTCGGGTCGTGTTTCCGTCAAGAGTTATCACATTTTCTTCATCAGACTAATGCCAGACAGAAGATGCACAGCGTCCACTTGAGAGAATCAGGGATTAAGCATTATCAGCAGATCATTTTATGATAATTTAATTACCGGTAGTCTTTTGCATCTCAATGGAAGGAAGCCTGAAAGCTGCCATTTCCTGTGAATTACGAACGACCAGAATATTTCCTGAAAGAGCCGGATGATTCCATGTTCTGCCATGTATTGCCTGAAACCTCGCTAATTCGGTAAATTTATCAGGAGAGGCTTTGACAAGAGCCACTTCACCTTTTTCAGTGAGAACCAACAGCAGATCCTGATCGGCCAGTAGAAGAATCCAGCCCTGGTAGCGGTTGCCTCTCCAAAGCTTTTTGCCATTCCTGGCATCAATGCAAACAATAAACGGACCATCAAATCCATAAGCATAGCCTTTATTAATAACCATATCGTTGAAATAAGTCTTCATTGCCGATGAGGTCCAGATCTCTTTTATCACACAGCTATCAGGTCCCTGGCTGACTGAAATCCTGCGAATTTCCTTCATCTCCGAGGTAATCAAAAGATCATTGTTATCAATCAGGGCAGGCTGAAGGATGCGTTCTCCGGCTGGCCAGGGATATTTCCATAGTTTTCTGCCGCACGTCATATCAAGGCTTACAGCACCCGAGCTGCTCATCATAACCACCTGTTCCTTTCCTCCAAGCTTAAGCAATTGGGGCGAACTGTAGCCGGAACCTCCATCGTGCCAGAACCACTTGGGGGTGCCGCTTTCACTATCATATGCCCCCAGATCTCCTGACATTGCAACAATTACGACATCATTAACGACCAGGGGTGAACCCGTAAAGCCCCAAACCGGCAATTTTGCAGCACAATCTACAGCAGTATTCCTCGTCCAGAGGACTGATCCGCTTGTTGCATCAAGTGCATTCATTATTCCTGTCGCACCAAGTGTATATACCTTGTTACCTGAAATAGCAGGTGTCGAGCGCGGACCAGCTCCTGCATGCGAATCGTAAAATCTTGTTTTGTCGCGATGTTTCCATATAGGACTGCCTGTTTTGAGATTATAGCAAGAGACAATTTCAAATTCTCCCCTCTGTTCCTGTGTATAGATTAAATCGCCATTAATTGAGACTGATGAGCAACCCGGCCCTATAGGAATGCGCCACAGCTCTTCAGGCTTATTGGTATTCCAGTTAGTCGTAATTAATTTATCGTGAATAACTCCGTCGCGATTTGGCCCCCTGAATCCTGGCCACTCGGCTTCTTTTTTCAAAATGTCTCCAGCTGCCGGAACCTCGAAATTATCATTAACAGTCTCTTTTATCAGGCGGTCCTCATAAGACTCCTTCCACCTCCAGTCAATCTTTGGTTGTCCGGTTCCGTTAATTCCGTCGCTCCTTAACAATATCCATACACCTGATGAAATCAAAATAGTAAAGACCATTGTTATCCGTCGAAGGGTTTTTGAAAGATGACTACTGATGACAGCCCAAATTACAAAAGCCAGACATGTGAACGGGATAGAATAAATATAGAACATAAGTCCCATGTTACCTGTGGCAATCGATTTGTCAATTAGACGGGGAATGAATAAAAGTGCAGATATAATCAGAACGATAGCCAGCAACCTGTCCGGAATACGGGCCCGGCTGAAAAAACACCACCAGATAATAATTGCAGGTCCGCCCAGCACAGCTGCTGACACACTGCAGATCATGGCCCCGGGAAATAGTTTCGGCACAACCAGCAAACCGAGCATCTGAATAATGACAATAATTGAACCAGGCCATAGCCTGAGAGGCTTATCCGCCGTTTCTTTAGTTACCATTATTTCTGACATTTTATTTTTTTAAAATTTCTGTACCTTTTACAATGCCGGATTCATTAAAAGCATCTATGCTGAAGAAGTAGGTCACATCCTTATTCAAACCTGTCAACATTAGCGAATTAGTATCATATACCATTACCGATGTATATAACTTATTGATATCGGTGCCGTAATTCACTATGTAACCGGTCGCCAGGTCGTCCTTATGCCATTGTATTTTAGCTCTTCTTGTATCTGATTCATTGCGTTCTACCTTAAAAGCATTGACTTCACCAGGGGTTTTGCCCTTCTCAGTTCCAAAAATCCTCATATCATAAATCGAGAATTTACCGTCAGGGACCCTTACATTTTCAATTTTAATATATTTTGTTCTTATCGGTTTATCCAGTTCAATATAGTCATGACACGCATCTGAATTATTATTGCTCTTGTCCACTATAACCTTCCAGGTTTTCTGGTTATCTGATGCCATAATGCGATAACAATAAAAAATGTTTTTGCTGTCCGGCTTTAGCCCGGATTCATTATCAGCGAAATTGACCTGGATCGCGTTTACTGTTGCATTGTCGTCCAGTTCCACACTTAGCCATTCCCCGGCATTTCCGGTCCTGGCCGACCACCAGGTCCTGATATCTTCATCAAACGCATTGCTTTGAGGATATTTTTCCAAGGCGGAAGATGCGGCTGCTTTCTTTTTATATGACAGCAGCATCCATCCTTTAAAAAGACCTTCTTTTTCAAAGTCGATCTTACGGGTTGGCATTACAGTAGGGTAATCACCAAAAGCCGTAAATGTTCTCAGTACTCCATCCCGGTCAAAGCATGCAGGGAACAACCCCAGGCGGCGTTCAAAAATATGACGGACAGAGATAGTCATAGTGGATACATGCCAATAATTTCCGAATCTGTCCTGAAATGTTGAACTATGTCCGGCACCGGAAGCAAACCCTCCCGGTTTATATGAAAAGGGGCTGTATGCTTCATATTTATAAGGGCCCAGGGGAAAATCAGCAGTATAAACACCGTCGGCATAAACCTTAAATTCTGTCCCTGGCGAAGCGTACTGGAGGTAATAGCGATTATTATATTTGTTCAGCCAGCTGCCCTCGTTATAGCCATCTTTCTCCCTTTCATTTAATTCACCCGGGACCTCCCATCCATGCTGTTTTGAATTATGATCAATAAGCACCGCAGGTTCAGTCATTGGCTGCATTTTTGAATCAAGCCTTACCCCCCGTATTGGCTCAGTATCGGAGCATCCCCAGTATAAATAAACTTTCCCGTCGTCATCCCTGAAAAAATGAGGATCCCAGACCGGAAAGGGCAATGTTTTTTCCATCGGTTTCCAGTTATCCCCAAAAGGATCCGCAGTATAGTAAATCGCTTTCTTTTCTCCGGATGAGCCAATGTAATAAGTAGTATCGCTTATTGTAATAACGTCCGGTGCATAATCTTCAATCGGCAACGATTTCACCGGCAGAAACTTCCATTTCAGCATGTCATCTGAAAACCAGTAACCACCGCTATGGGATGCATATAAGAAATATCTGTCTTTATACATTGTGATCTCCGGGTCGGCTGCTTCCCTGTACGAATTTCCATCGGTAAACTGAAATCTGTAATTCAGATTAAGCGGGTTGCAGAAAGTCTTTTCTTTATTACGGACATCTGCTGAACAATAATTGAGAAGGATGAGGGAGAACAGGATTGCTTTTTTCATTTCATCTGTTAAATAAATCATTTATCCAAACCAGCTATGCCATAATACCTGAACAAATATATTATTTAATGGCAGTCGCATCAAATATTTATGCTTCTTATCCGTAATGAATTATTATGACTATCGGGCAACAAAAATATTTAATGGAGGGAGTTCTGCCTTCGGTCACCGAAGTTGACATATGTCCGACGAAGACGACGAAGTCAATGCGCGCGCGGGGATTCAAATCAGATTTAATTCGTAATATTGCAAAATTTTTTATCGAAGCTTAATTATAAAAGGAGGATAATATATGCTATATCGGCAGCTCAATAACACAGGAATAAATATTTCGATCCTCGGATTCGGGTGCATGCGTCTCCCGACCATAGACCACAAACCTGAAAAGATAGACTACCAAAAAGCGACCAGGTTGCTTCATTATGCTATAGATCATGGTGTTAACTATGTTGATACCGCCTATTTTTATCATGCTTCCGTCTTCGGACAAGCCGGTGAGAGCGAACCATTCCTGGGAGAGGCGCTGTCGGGAGGATGGAGGGAAAAAGTCAACCTGGCTACCAAAATGCCTCTTTTCATTCTAAAGCAGAGAGAACAGATGGACATGTATCTCAGTCAGCAGCTGGAGAGACTGAAGACAGATCATCTGGATTTTTATCTTCTGCACGGTCTTAACGGCGAAGTATGGGACAGGTTGTGCAATCTTGGAGTAAGGGAATTCCTCGATAAAAAGAAAGCTGAAGGAAAACTCAGATTTCCGGCGTTCTCATTTCATGGAGATGCCAAAGACTTTAAAAGAATCTGTGACGAATATGACTGGACCTATGCCCAGATACAATATAACTATATGGATGTGGATTTTCAGGCAGGATACAAAGGGCTAAAATATGCCGCTGACAAGGGAATGGGCGTTGTGGTAATGGAGCCTCTTAAAGGCGGAAAGCTTGCCGGTAATCTGCCTGCTGAAATGATTTCTGTTTTCAATTCATTAAAAATAAGGAGAAGTCCAGCTGAATGGGCTTTAAGATTTGTCTGGAATGAAGCCGGAGTATCAAGTCTGCTTTCAGGTATGAACAGCATGGAACAGGTGGTGGAAAACATCCGGATTGCCGATGAAGGAATCGCAGATTCTCTTGGCAAAGATGAGCTCCCTGTATTCGGATCGGTCAGGAATGCGATGAGTAACAGGATAAAAGCCGACTGCACCGGCTGCCGATACTGCATGCCATGTTCGTCGGGTGTTGATATCCCTGAAGTGCTGAATGCCCTAAACAATGCTGCAATATGGAATGATCCAAACCCATGGACTACCGGGTACCTCCGGATTGATGGGAAGGCCGGTAAATGCACTGAATGCAGGGAATGCGAAGGAGTATGTCCTCAGGAGCTTAAAATATCTTCCTTTATGAAAGAGGCCGTTTCCTTATTCAGGGAATAGAGAAAATTTCGTGGAGACCCGGGTTATCAAAACCTGAAAAGATTTATTGCTGAGATTTCAACGATTTTTCTGGCTGCTATTTCTCCTTCGCAGTAGCAATGATCATTTTAGAATTCAGTTTGTTGCCCAACGACAGTATATCCACTAAATCCTGTATCGGCAGCGCATTATCAAAGCGAAGCATGATGAAGGCATCGGGATTGGCTGCCAGCTCTTTTTTCAGCTGCGACTCCAGTCCGTTGAAAGATACCTGGCTGTTATTTACATAATAGATCTTTTCCTTCGTCATTGTGAGGTTTATCTCTTTCCGGTGAATCGACTGGCTGTTCTGCGATCGGGGCAGAGAAACCTTTATCATGCTCGGGTTGAGAAGTGTTGACACAATGATGAAAAACAGCATAAGAAAGAACATTATGTCATTCATAGATGAAGTGAATACTTCAGCTTTAAGATCTCTCCTTTTGCGAAGCTGTATCATTTGGAAGGACTTTTTAACAGGTCAATGAAATTCATCGCGTTCCACTCAAGCTGATGAACTGCCTTATTAAGAATCGCATTCAGCCAGTGGTAGCCAATATAGGCCAGAATCCCCACGATAAGTCCGGAAGCACTGGAAACCATTTTGGTATAAAGCCCGGCCGAAACCGTACCAATGCTTACATCGCTTGTCAGAGAGATGTTGAAAAATATCTTAATTACCCCTATTATCGTTCCCAGGAAACCGAACATCGGAGCAATTCCGGCAATAACTGCGAGAATGTCGACATTTTTCTCCAGCTCGTACACCTCAAACTTACCGGCAATCTCTATCGATTCTTCGATCTCCTTTATTGGCTTCCCCAGTCTTGCAATACCCTTCTCGATCATCCTTGCAATAGGTTTGGCGGTATTTCTGCACAAGTCAAGTGCCGATTCGGTATTGCCGCTTATTATATATGCATGAATGCTGTTCATAAATCCAACGTCGGAGCTGACGTGACGCCTTATTGTCAGATAACGTTCGATGAAAACATATACCGCTATTACTGAAAGGATTGCAATAGGTATCATTATAATTCCGCCTTTCATTATAATGCCTATCATTGTTATCGATTCCTGTACATGATGCGTGGGAAGAGCAACTGCAGATATCGTGGTTTTATTAAGCGTATCAAGCGAACTGACGATCGGAAACAGGGAAAGTGCCATAATAATTTGGTGTTTTTAAATATTACAATAAACTGTCAATGACAGCAAATATCCGGATGCAAAAAAATTTCCTCTGGTAATTAAAATCCTGTCTCAAATATATTACATATAAGCTGATTTTTAAAACCAATATTATAATAATTTATAACTTACGAACGCTAATCAGCCTCTGCCGGAATGAAAAGACGTCATTTTATTAAAATAGCAGGTACAGGAGTTGCCGCAGGATTTTTAGGAAGCAGGTTACCTGGTGCCTTTTTTCCTGACCGGCCCTCCGACCTTGGATATCATAAGATCAGGGATATCAGATTCACCACAGTCAGACTGAGGTATCCGAGACTTGCCGGGAAAAGATCACATTCCGATATCACTGGAACAGAGATCGAATCTGACATCCACGTTCTTTACACTGATAATGGTGCTTCAGGGTGGGGTCTGAGTAAAGTTTCTCAAAAAGCTCTTGGCAGAATCTTTGATGATATAAAAGGCATGACTGTCGAAGATCTTATCACACCATCAACAGGTGTTTCAGCCAGTCTTGAAGCCCTTGATTTCTCACTCTTTGATCTCGCAGGAAGGATATTGAAAAGACCTGTTTACAGGCTTCTTGGAAAAAGAAGGCCGGAAATCTTTCCCTGCCACAGCGGCCTGATATTTTTTGACGACCTGGAACCTGCCGGCAATCCTGCCGGAACAGAAAAGATCCTGGAAGAATGCCATTCCGATTATGAGTATGGATTTCGCCAGTTCAAGCTTCAAATAGGTCGTGGCTTCAAATGGATGGACAGGGAAAAAGGAGTATTGAGAGATATAGAGGTGACTAAGCTGGTAAGCAGTCATTTCCCTGATTGTGATATACTTGTCGACGGCAGTGATGGCTTCACTCCGGATCAGTTCCTGAATTATCTCGAGGGAATCGGCGATACAAGGCTTTTCTGGATAGAAGAACCATTTTATGAAACAACTGTTGATTATGCAAAATTAAATTCGTGGCTTAAGGTACATAAGCGAAACATATATCTTGCTGATGGCAGGACTGATCCCGACAATGCTCTGCTGAAACAGCTTGGTTCACAGAAAATAGTCTGCATTGATACCCATGATATAACTGACCCTGGATTTACGGGCTGGATAAGCAGGATCAGGAGTCTGAAGCTGATGGGACTTATGGCTTCGCCAGATGCAGGCGGATCAGCTATTGAAACCAATTATATTGCACATCTTGCCGGAGCATTTGGCTCGGTTCCGACTATAGAAGGCTTCCCATGTACATCAGATGATCTTGACTTGTCAGGATACAGACTGAAAAACGGCAGACTCATTCCGTCTTCCGGATCAGGATTCGGTATGGAACTGATGAAAAAGATCTGAATTTCCGGATTTCTTTTAATAAAAAACCCTGCAATCAAAGATTACAGGGTTTAAGAGAATTATTAAAGCTTTTTTACTTTGTTGCAGGCTGAACCGGAGCTGTAGTGGCAGCCGGAGCCGGAGTTGTTGTAGCAGCAGGTTTTGCAGCAGGTTTTGCAACTGGTTTAGGAGCCGGTTTGGCCGGAGTTGTTGCAGCAGCCGGTTTAGGAGCTGGTTTGGCCGGAGTTGTGGCAGCAGCCGGTTTAGGAGCTGGTTTGGCCGGAGTTGTGGCAGCAGCTGGTTTAGCAGCCGGTTTAGCTGTGGTTGCAGCAGCCGGTTTCGTCACTTTACCTGTTGTTTTGGGTTTTGCAACCGGTTTTGCCTGAGTTGCGGGTTTTGCAGGTGCAGCCTGGGCATTTGCAGGTGCAGGAGCAGGTGTAGCAGCCTGCTGTGTAGTCTGAGGTGTTGCAGTTTTAGTCTGCGGAGTGGTCGTCTGAGCTGTAACAGCTGCGCTTATTAAAAGTGCAACGGCAGCAAATAACATTTTTTTCATCTTATTATTTTTTAAATAATTAATTTAATGATCAAAAGTATTCCGGCAAAGATGAATTTTCTATGAATTTTCAGGAAAAATGAAAGAAAAATTTGTCCCGGTATTTATTTTTGAATCGACCGAAATAATAATATTATGAAAATCGGCTATCGTTTTTGTTATAGCCAGCCCTATTCCGACGTGGTCCTCGTCGACGTTTGATCTCGTATTGAATCTTGAAAACAACGTCTTAAGCTGTTCCTCTCCTATTCCAGTTCCGGTATCTGACACTGTCATGGTAAATTTTTTGCGGTCGTAACTGCTTATGAGCGTCACTTTCCCTCCGGCAAGTGTATTCCTTACAGCATTGTTGATGACATTGTAAAACATGGAAAAAATCAGCGATCTGTTTGCCTTTGCAATCTGCA
The DNA here is from genome assembly GCA_963717685.1 of uncultured Bacteroidales bacterium. GTDB lineage: Bacteria > Bacteroidota > Bacteroidia > Bacteroidales > VadinHA17 > LD21. Next base: position 361,672 of record OY970346.1, read on the forward strand.
TATCTACTAAAGTCTGTTGAATCATTGAGATGCCTGCATCTGCAGCTATCGGTGACAGTTCGTTCATAATTTCCTCTATGATGCCATTTATTGAAAACGTCTCGTTTTTAAGATACTGCCTGTTCTCTATCCTTGCAATGAACAGGTGCGAATTGACAAGGGTCTTGAGACGATGCAGGGTTCTGAGCGATTCCTCGATTCTGGAAGAGGTTTCATTGTCGAGGTTCTCCTGGAGAAGAATATTCTCCAGTTTACTCCTCAAGACAGATATGGGAGTCAGCAGATCGTGCGAAACATTTACCGTTATGTCCTTCTCCTTCCTGAAAAGCTCATCTATCCTGTTCATAAGCTCGATCAGCGTCTGATCCAGCTGATGAAGGTCATAAGTCGAGGTATTAATAGCCACCTTATCAAATAAGTCTGGCGCCGAAGTGCCTTTCAGCTTGTTTATTACCAGGTCGAGCGGACGCAGGATCCTGTACGAATAATACAAATCGGCGAGGAATGTAATCAATATGATAAAGGCAAGAAGACCCCAGGTCAGCCTTACGATGTTCTTCCGGGCATGCGTTATATCCTCGAGGCTTTTCCCTATTTCAAGCAGGTAAGCCTGTCCATCGTCCATGAATGAATAGCTCAGAACCCTGAAACTTATGGTTTCGTTTTCAATATTCCTCTCGGTAACAGCAATTGAATCAATGTCCTTCCCCGGATCGGTTCTTTCAAGGCTTATGAATTCATCCTTAAGAATCGTATAATTTCCAAAAGTATTCTCCGAGGGATATTCTATGTAAGTCTCAATGCCATAGTTATTAATCAGCGCTATGACCTGTTCTCTTTTCCTTGTCAGCTCCCTGTCAGTCTGTGTAATATTGATTTTTTCAATCATATATGGCATGGCAGCAATAAAAACAACAGCAAAAGCCAGCTTGGAAAGAAGGTTGAAAAGAATAAGCTTTGTTCTTAGCTTCATCATGTCATAAAATCATTTATCACGGCTCTGTTGTAGCCCTGTAGCCTATTCCCCTGACAGTCTCAAGCCAGGGTGTGGCAGCATGAAGATTCAATTTTTTCCTGAGATTTTTTATATGGACATCAATGAAATTGCTGTCATACTGGTCATCAAGAATATTCCCCCAGATATGCTCATAAAGCTGCTGACGGGTAAGTACTTTGTTCCTGTTAAGAACCAGGTATTGAAGCAGATCAAATTCTTTTTTTGTCAGATCAACCTCATTTCCCCGATATGTGACTTTGCGTGACGAATTATCAAGGGTGAATTCACCAATATTGATCACCGGTGTCATAATTGCAAATTTTCTCCTGGCTACTGCATTCATTCTCGACTGCAGCTCAATCAACGCAAAAGGTTTGGCCAGGTAGTCATCGGCTCCCATGTTAAGCCCTTTTACCTTATCTTCAACGTTGCCCCGGGCAGTTATAATAATGAATGAGGCATCTGATCCCATCTTCCTGGCTTCAGTAATGATGTCAAGCCCGTTATAATCAGGCAACCCCAGGTCAAGCAGCACAAAATCGTATAAATTGACTGCTATTCTTTCCGAGGCCTCGGCTCCCGTCAGTGCAGTCTCGCAAAGGAAACCCTGGTTCTGGAGAAATATCGCTATCTCTTTTGCCAGGCTTTTTTCATCTTCGACTATCAGTACATTCATAAACCTCAGTCAGTCATTGCAGGATCAAAAAATAAATCGGGCTTCTATTCGGATGTCCCAGGGCAATATCAGCATTCCATAATGAAGAATGAATGAATCGCCTCTTAATCGGCTTTGATAATTGCCTCACCGGTGTTCATCCCCATGACATGCAACTCAGTAGCGCCCTTAAGTACGCTGCTCGGACAGCTGACATTCACTTTGATAAATTCCCCCGGAGCAAGTGTAAAATAATTAGCTGTCCAGTAGCTTGGCAGTACCTCTTCGCTGTTTGCCATCAGCCTGGGACGAATAAAGAATGCAATCCTGTCGGAATTGTTTTCGATCTTTATCGACCAGCTGCTTTCCGTATCGGATTTTGACGATTTAAGGAGAGTCACCTTTACTGATGTCGCCGGAAGGTCAGCCAACGCTTTATAGTTGCTGTCGGAAGAGAGCCAGTAGACGTTATGAGATAACGTATTACCCGCATTATCCTTTAAATTAAGAACGATGAATGCCACGCCATCCTTTTTCCCGAGCGCCTGTGCAAGCTGAATTGTCTCCTTCACTTCTGAAGGCCCAAGGCTGACTGCTTCCTGTTCCCTGTAAACTGACTTGGAATCGGTGCTGAATATCTCCGCCGAGCATGTCAGGTTATTCTCCTGAATATATTTCCTGTTAATGACAGTCACCTTAAGGTTATTCAGGTTTAGCTGGACATGAACCGGCTCGCATGCATTCTGCATAAAATAATATCCGGCATTTGGCTCAAGGAACCAGTCATAGACCTGCCAGACAACGCTTGGGAATGCTGCATTAAGCTTCCAGAGCATCACGCCTCCTATATCATTAAGCTTATGTCCTGCAGCCTCAAAAATAGCTTGATATCCTATCGCATTCATCAGCTGCATCTTATTGCAGAAATCTTCCATTGATACAGGTTCCCCGTATCTGGTTACCATTTCCCTGTAATATGATTCCCAGTGCCCGTTGCCAGTGCATGCATCATGATATCCCCACGAATTGTTTAGCGGGAATGGCAGTTTAGTGTCCCAGACAAGATCTGTAATTATTTTTGGAAGGTTATCCCACGTCACCATCGAAGGGATTCCCGTCTCATCCTTGAAAACCCAGTCAAAACCTGCAATAGCCTTTGTATAATAGTTTCTGGGATCTTGCCAGGTGTACGGACCGCCGCTGTAAACGCCTCCCGGGAGATTGTCCGGCCATGATGCCGGCCAGCCTTCAGGCAGCCTGGCAAAACCCGATGAACATGGAATAAATGGGCGGGTTCCGTCCAGCTCAATTATGCTGTTCCTCATGAAATCATAAAGATCTTTTCTTGCATGACCCTCGTTTCCGCCTGTCCACACCAGAAGGCTCGGGTGGTTGCGGATCCTGTAAATCGTACTAAGCACATTGCGCTTGAAGACATCTCCCTCCAGGGGCCAGTCGGGTGATCCCTTGAATTCACCCTGAGTGTCACCCGTTATCCAGAAATCGGACCATACCAGCATTCCATAGCGGTCTGCGGCATCAAAAAACTCGTCACAGGGAGTTACACCTCCGCCCCATATCCTGACCAGGTTTATGTTTGCATTCCGGCAAAGGTGCAATTCATAATCGTATCGAGCTGAATCCCGGTTAAGCATCATGTCAGGCACCCATGCTCCGCCTGTAATATGAATCCTCCTGCCGTTGACAAAGAAATCGCGCCGCCAGGATCCATTGACTTTTACAGCTTTCGATGACACTGTCCTTATTCCGAAAACAAAGGATGTATCGTCCGAAGCACCTGTTTTCGTAATGAATTGCAGCCTTATCCTGTAAAGATTTGGTCTGCCCTGTCCGTTAGGCCACCAAAGCGAAGGCTTCAATACGGTAAATTCCTTCGTATTTGAACTGTTCAGATCGATGGCAAGTGAATTGTTGCCCGGCACACTGGCTTCCCTCAGGAATTTTATTGATCCTCCCTTAAAATTCTCCGGAGTGATGGTAACTTCCAGGTTCCCATTTTGATCCGAGGCTCCGTGATTCGACAATGTCAGACCCAATGATAGCCTGGCCACATCTGTATCGGGAAGATTTGAAAGGTCAGAAACCAGCTTGGGGTTACTGATGGTCACATCGTCGGATGTCCGCAGGTAAACAGGAAGCCATATCCCGATATTCCGGTCCCTGACAGGAGGAATCCAGTCCCATCCTGCCGAACAAAGCATCGTGACATTTTTGCCGATATCGCCCGTTGGTCCTCCGTTAGGATAAAAATCTCCAAAAGCCTCCAGCTGCTCTGTTGAAGGCAGACCCGGATAATCAAGAGGATATATCTTTACTGCCAGAGCATTGTCTTCTCCGGCAATTATGTTTTTTGTGACATCCAGGCTGTATTCAGCAAACATCCCTGCCATCCTGGTGGAATCGGTTATCTGCTTCCCGTTGACCCAGACTGCCGCACGGTAATTAATACCTTTGAATATCAGCTGGAAATGCCGTCCATTATCAGCTGCAGTCACTTTGAATACAATACGGTACCAGTAGGGTTTTTTCCATGGATTTGGATCATTGGGAAGATAGCTGTACTGCTCCAGCTTATATTGCTTATTGAATTCATCCGAAGCATCCGGGATAAGCATATTATTCAGGCCGGAATATGGATCGGGATATACTTTATTGGCGACCAGCCCCGTAAGAACCGTTGAAGGGACCCTTACAGGGAACCAGTACACATCAGCTTTGTAAGCAGCATTTGAGAGTTCTTCTCCCGTCGCCTTCACAAGCGATGAAGAGAGCAGACTGAAATTTACCAGTCTGACCTGTTTTACCACACCGGTTTGTGAATATGCACAGCAAGCCATAATAAGGCCCAGGCAGACAGAAATTAAAAAAGTCCTTTTCATAAATAATTATGTTAAAGTCAATCAAAAGCAATTTACTTTAAAAAAACTCAAAATAAATCTCAAATCCAATACATAATGAATGCTGGAATGTTTTTCCTGCAAAAAATAAAAAACAGGATCACATTACTGAATTACGTCCAAATGATAAAGATTAGCCGCAAGTAAATGGATCTTATTGCTTAAAACCGCCGAAACATAGCTCACTGCTTACCAAAATTATATCTTACATATTTTATTTACCCCACCAGACAGGATGTGTGAGTATTTCTATCCTGTCTCCGGGTACGCTGGCTTTCAGTTTTTCAATTATTCCCTTTAAACCCTCTGGATCGCTCCAGACCCCGCGGGATTCAGAATAATATTTATTATATCCGACATGGTATGCTTCATATTCATAACCGTACTCTTTCAGGGTACGCTGCCCGAGCGGGTACTTACGCCCGCCATAAGACACTGAATCCTTTGTTGCAAAATCCCTGAAGATCATTACATTGGAGATTTTCAGATTCTTTGCAATGTCTGAACCATGTGCGGCTGTCCCGTAAATGGGGATCCCAAGAGATTTGTAGTAATTCAATTCATCCTGATTAAAAGAGAGCGGATCACCTTTATAAAGGATCATCACGGTTAAAAGATCGTTATGAATGCCAATCTCTGCACCCTCATCATAAAGCTTTTTGTAGAGGGCTCCCATTTCAGGATGTCTTACTGCCCTGCCATCAACTATTTTTCCATAGTAATCGGCAGTCGCAAGCACATAATATGTAGCCCTGATACCGAATTGCCTTTCAATTTCAGCCATTTCAAGAGCTTTGAAAGGATGATTGTCTATATCATGCCTCATTCCGACCACAACGAATGAACTGTCAAAAGTATTTCTCATCTCGTTGACAGGCATCACATGGAATTTTTTATCTGAAAGTGCCGTGAGAAGCTCCCTGTACTGATCCCAGGTAAATTTGGCCCTATGATCATTCCTGAACCGTGTAATCCTTTCCAGTTTTGCCCAGGGAACAGCGACGTTACTCCGCGGATGGGAATTGCATGATGAAAATTCCACCGACATGAACAAAAGCAGAGAGTATATTGCAATACAGCCTGGTAATCTGGAGGACGTTCTCATATAGAAATGATAATTATTTTTATTTGAATCATTATGGTCGATGGATAATTTATTTGAGCAACTTCTTGATATTATAAAGTTTATTAAGCGCCTCTACCGGAGTCAGATTATTGATGTCTATTTCAAGTATTTCATCGCGAATCTGCTTTAGTACAGGGTCATCGAGCTGGAATATGCTAAGCTGTAGACCTTCCCGGTGTCCGGCTATCCCCGTAATTGGTTTTGACAATTCGTGATTTTCATGATCCTGTTCAAGTTCTTTCAGTATCTCGTCAGCCCTGTTGACCACGCTTTTCGGCATTCCTGCCATTTTTGCCACGTGGATCCCGAAACTGTGTTCGCTGCCTCCCCTCTTAAGCTTCCTGAGAAAGATGACCTTATTGTTCATTTCCTTTATTGACACGTTATAGTTCCTGACCCTGGAGAATGAATTCTCCATCTCATTCAGTTCATGGTAATGAGTGGCGAACAATGTCTTTGCCCTCATCCTGCTTTCATGAAGATATTCGACAATTGCCCAGGCTATTGAGATCCCGTCATAGGTGCTGGTTCCCCTTCCAATTTCATCAAGCAATATCAGGCTCCTTTCGGAGAGGTTATTCAGGATGCTTGCCGTTTCATTCATCTCAACCATGAAAGTCGATTCGCCAAGGCTTATATTATCAGAGGCGCCTACCCTTGTAAAAATCTTGTCCACAATCCCTGTCCTCGCAGCCCTGGCTGGGACAAAACATCCTATCTGGGCCATAAGCACTATAAGCGCTGTCTGACGCAGAAGGGCTGATTTCCCTGACATGTTCGGGCCCGTCAGGATTATTATCTGCTGATCTTCAGTATCCAGTATCAGGTCATTTGGAACATATGATTCTCCTGCTGGAAGCTGCTTTTCAATGACCGGATGGCGGCCCCCGGAAATGTCAAGAACTCTTGATTCATCGAGAACAGGCCTGACATAATTATTTTCAACCGAAATAACCGCAAACGACTGCAGGCAATCTATCTTTGCCACAAGTGACGAGTTCAGCTGGACAGGCGGTATATATTCAAGGATCGAAATCACCAGGTCGTTGAAAAGCTTTGTCTCCAGATCAAGTATCTTTTCCTCGGCTCCCAGTATCTTTGTCTCGTAATCCTTAAGCTCTTCAGTTATATATCTCTCGGCATTGACCAGCGTCTGCTTCCTTATCCATTCTTGAGGCACCCTGTCCTTGTGCGCGTTCCTGACTTCGATGTAATATCCGAACACGTTGTTGTATCCCACCTTAAGGGAGTTGATTCCCGTTCGTTTACTCTCTCTTTCCTGAAGGTCGGCAAGATAATCCCTGCCGCTGTAAAGAATGGTTCTCAACTCATCAAGTTCGCGGGAAACGCCGTCCGAAATTATTTTACCCCTGTTGATCTGCACCGGAGGATCATCGTTAAGATCGTGTTCTATCCTTTCAACGAGCGATTTACAGGGATTAATCTGGTCTCCGGTCTGCACAAGCGGCTGGCATCCGCTCCCGGAGCATAACGATTTTAACTGATCAGCAGCCTTAAGCGCTTTTTTGAGCTGAACGACTTCCCTTGGGTTAATTCTGTACAAGGCGACTTTTGAAGTCAGCCTCTCAAGATCTCCAATCTGTCTCAGTAATCCTGATATCCCATCCCTTAAAATGCTGTTTTCAGAGAGATGCTGGACGATATCGAGTCTCTCATTTATGGGCTGAAGATCCTTTAACGGAAGTGAAATCCATCTTTTCAGAAGCCTCCCTCCCATTGGTGAGATAGTCCGGTCCAGTACATCAATAAGCGTTTTTGCGCCTTCATACGGTGAATGGAAAAGCTCGAGGTTCCTTATTGTGAATTTATCGAGCCAGACATACCTGTCTTCATCAATTCTCGAAATTCCGGTTATATGACCAAGCTGTTCATGCTGGGTAATATCAAGGTAATAAAGCACCGCTCCTGCCGCAATAATTCCGAAAGTCAGTCCCTGGATCCCGAATCCCTTCAGTGAACTCGTCTCGAACTGTTTCAGGAGCCTGTCATTTGCCGCCTCTGAAGTAAAGATCCAGTCATCCAGCTTATAAGTATAGAACTTCGTACCGAAGCTTTCCATGAACAGATCTTTTTTCTTTTTTTCAAAAAGGACCTCCTTCGGTTGTAAGTTGTTGAGAAGCTGATCTATATATTCTATAGTACCTTCCGATGCAAGGAACTCGCCAGTCGATATATCCAGGAAAGCGACTCCCGCTATTTTTTTGTCGATGTGAACAGCAGCAAGAAAATTATTTTCCTTATTGTTAAGCACATTATCGTTAAGCGAGACTCCGGGTGTTATAAGCTCGGTTATTCCTCGCCTGACAATTTTCTTCGCAAGCTTTGGATCTTCAAGCTGTTCGCAGATCGCAACCCTCTGGCCGGCTCTCACGAGCCTGGGAAGATATGTATCGAGCGCATGATAAGGAAAGCCTGCGAGCTCTACAAAGGAAGCCGATCCATTTGCCCTCCGTGTAAGCGTTATCCCGAGTATCTCTGAAGCTTTTATCGCATCCTCACCGAATGTCTCGTAAAAATCACCGACCCTGAAAAGCAGTATAGCGTCAGGATGCTTTGCCTTGACGCTGTAGTACTGCTTCATAAGCGGAGTCTCTACATACTTCTGGTTATCTGAAAACGCAGGTTCTATGGCTGAAATTTATTTATAGTTGACCTCTGACAAAGATAAATTTATTTTCGTGAACAGACCCGGTCAAAGCCCGTGTATGTCAATTCTCCTTGAATCTGTTAAATGGTTTTGTTACCTTGTAAATTCTAAATTCTGCTTAAAGACAGCTCACATGAAAAAGGTTTTAATTCTTGGCGCCGGGCTTGTGGCCAAACCAATCGTGGAATATCTCCTTGCAAATAATTTCAGCATAATGATTGCCTCGCCGATGAAGCATAGGGCCGATGAGATGATAAACGGGAACCCCATGGGATCGTCGCTCGACTGGTCAATGAATGATCCGGCGACCCTTGAGAGGCTGATTTCTGAAAATGATATCACTGTTTCCCTTCTTCCTTACAAATATCATCCGGATGTTGCAAAAGCCTGCCTGAAAAATAAAAGGCCGCTCGTAACAACTTCTTATGTTCAGCAGGCTATGCAGGAACTCAATGACGAAGCAAAAAAGACAGGCATAATACTTCTAAACGAAATGGGCCTCGATCCGGGACTCGATCACATGACGGCTATGAGGGTCATAGACAGGATACATGGCAAGGGAGGAAAAGTCGAGGAGCTTTATTCTCTCTGTGGAGCGCTTCCTGCCCCTGAAGCTGCAGATAATCCGCTGGGATATAAATTTTCATGGAGCCCGAAGGGCGTCATCCTTGCAAGCCGTAACGGGGCTCTGTTCCTTAAAAAAGGCAGAAGAATATCAATCAAGCCCATCGATCTTTTCAGGGAAACGTTTATTTATGATTTCCCCGGCATTGGCGATATGGAAGTTTATCCTAACCGCGATTCGATCAGCTATAAAGACATATATAATATTCCTGAGGCATCAACAATTTATCGTGGAACATTAAGATACAGGGGTTGGTGCGAAACACTCGATGCGATGAAGAGACTCTCAATGCTTGATGATACTCCAAATGATTACAGCGGAATGAGCTATGCTGATTTTCTGGCCGAACGGGCCGGAGACGGTAAGAGAAACATCATGAGAAAAATTTCTCTTAAGCTGGGGGTAAGCGAAAAATCCAAGGTCATTCAGGCATTTGAATGGCTGGGCTTTTTCAGTGAAGAAAAGATGAATTACGGTGAGACGACCTCCTTCGAGATTACCTCCGACAGGATGATCGGCAGGATGGATATGGCAGACAATGAGCGTGATATGGTCGCGATGCAACATGTTTTACTGGCATCATTCCCTGACGGTAAAAGAGAAGTCAGAAAATCCTACCTGCTTGACTTTGGAACTCCTGCGACAAATACAGCCATTGCCCGGACGGTAGCCCTGCCTGCAGCCATTGCAGTAAAGCTGATCCTCAGCGGTGCAATCAGAACGAAAGGAGTATTAAGACCCGTCTTGCCTGAAATATATAACCCGGTGCTTGATGAATTGAAAAGCCTGGAAATCGAAATTAAGGAGGAATCAGACCTGCCGGAAAGTGATATTGTCTTTTAGTCAGCTTTTCATTCACATATTGAAGATATTCAGAAATTCAGATAGAATTCCTTCGTAAGCTCAATATATTCCTTCGTAAATTCATGCCTCCTGCCATGTTCAATAGTCAGGAATTTTTCATGCGGCTTTGACTTTTCCCCTGAGAAATCCATGATCATTCTTCTTACTTCAGATGAGGGCAGCGGCTTAATCTTTAACAGGCTGTTGCAATAGAGCCCATATCTCTGCGCCTCAGCAATGAAGATATTGCCTTCGGCATACGGCATTATTACATGGAACCTGCCGTTATCCGCCATTACTCGTGAGACGCCCGCGAGCAGATCATCAAATGGAAGAGAGTCATTATGCCTTGCAGCGGCCTTTCGCATATCAGGATTCTTCAGTGAGCCGGTAAAAAATGGAGGATTAGTCACTATAAGATCGAATCTGATGCTCCCTGGATCAAAATTCTGAAGATCAGTATTTTCCACCATTATCCTGTCTGCCCAGATGCAGTTCCTTACGTTAAAAACAGCCTGCTCGAAAGAATCCTGGTCCGGCTCGATTGCAGTAATTTTCTTACTGCTTCTCTGGGCAATCATTATTGCCACCAAACCTGTTCCGGTCCCTATATCGAGAATGCTCTCTGCCGACGAAACATCAGCACAGGCGCCAAGCAAAACTCCGTCCGTGCCTACCTTGAATGCACATCTGTCCTGGAATATTGTGAATTGCTTGAATTTGAAATAACTGCTAGCCATGCATCCAGCCCGGGTTCATAAATCCGATTATCCTTTTTAACATATTCAGCTACTAACATAATAAATATCATACTTTTTTTTATATTGGAGCAAGTAAATATATTTGTGCCATTAAATAATTAACAATTGGATTATGAAAAAATTGCTAATAATCGGAGGCGGCACAGGAGGGACAATAATGGCCAATAAAATGCGGAAGAAGCTTCCTGCAGATGACTGGTCCGTGACTATCGTGGATAAAAGTCAGGATCATTTTTATCAGCCTGGTTTTCTGTTCATCCCGTTTGGGCTTTATACACGAGAGGATATCGTCAAACCTGTCAGTAAGCTATTCTCTGAAAAAATTAATCTTATAAATAAGGAAGCAGTAAGGATTTCCCCTGAAGAGAATAAGGTCTCTATAACCGACGGGACTTACCTTGAATACGACATACTTATTATAGCTACAGGAACGAGGATAAGCCCGGAAGATACTCCCGGATTAAGTGGAGAACTCTGGCATAAAAAGATTTTTGATTTCTATACGATCGAGGGAGCGGAAGCTCTGAGAGAATTTTTCAGGACCTGGAATGGAGGGAACCTTGTTATCAATATAGCTGATAATCCAATTAAATGCCCTGTGGCTCCACTGGAATTTACTTTTTTTGCTGATGAATACTTTACTAAAAAAGGCATAAGGGAAAAGGTTAATATTAACTATGTCACTCCTTTATCAGGAGCGTTTACAAAACCCAAGGCTTCCAAGAAGCTGGGATCTCTCCTGCTGAATAAAAATGTAAATCTTACGACTGATTTTTTCCTTGGAGAAGTGGATAATGCAAATAGCAGGATACTTGATTTCGGGGGAAAAGCAATTCCATTCGACTGCCTTATTACAGTCCCTCTGCATACGGGAGATCCGGTCATTTCAAAAAGCGGACTCGGAGACGAATTCGGATTTGCAAAAATTGATAAGAACACTCTTCAATCTGTGGTAAGCAAGAATATATTTGTAATTGGAGATGCAGGAAATACACCTGCATCAAAAGCAGGATCAGTAGCGCACTTTCAGGCAGAAGTAATTGAAGAAAATATTCTGAGCTTTATCGAAAACAAGCCTTTGACAGCAGCATATGATGGCCATTCAAACTGCTTCATTGAGACGGGTTACAATAAAGGCATCCTGATTGATTTTAATTATGAGACAGAACCTCTGCCCGGATTTTTTCCACTGCCGGTAATAGGGCCCATGTCCCTGCTTAAAGAATCACGCCTGAATCATTATGGCAAATTATTGTTCAAATGGATATACTGGCATATTTTGCTGCCCGGCAGGCATATACCCATGATACCGGGTAAAATGTCAATGAGAGGCAAAAGAAAAGAATAATTAAAATAATTTTATCAACTTTATTAAAAAATATCATGGGACAAAAGACTTATGCAGGAATTACAGTTGATGTAAATGAGGAGGGTTATTTCACTAACCCTTCCCAATGGACCAAAGATATCGCAGTTGAGATTGCTAAAGAAGAAGGTATTCTGCTTACAGACAAGCATTTTGCAATAATAGAATACCTTCGGAACAGGTGTCTCAGCGGTGAAGCACTCTCTATAAGGAGTATAAATCACTCCGGAGTAATTGATGTAAAGACATTCTATCAGCTTTTCCCCGGGGCTCCCCTGAAAAGGGCCACGAAAATCGCAGGAATTCCAAAACCGGTAAGCTGTATTTAACTTAAAATAAACTTAATTATGGAACAGAATCATCCTATAAAAAAAGTCAATATTATATGCGCCAAAGGCGCAATTGAAGATGTTTATGCAACACTGGTGCTTGGTAACGGCGCTGTCATGGAAGGCATTGAGACAAATCTTTTCTTCACTTTCTTTGGTCTCGAAGCTATAATAAAGAACAGAATGGATAAGCTCCATACAGGCGTTGTGGGCAATCCCGCCTTAAGACTTCCGGGAGGCATGAGAATGCCCACACTGCTTGGGGTTATACCAGGGATGGAGTCATTTACCTCCTGGATGATGAAAAGCCAGATGTCAAAGCTTGATATTCCACCTGTAAGTGAATTCCTCGATCTTATTAAAGCCGGAGGCGGCAAGATTTATGCGTGCAAGCTGGCAATGGATATGTTCAAATTCAAGAAAGAGGACTTGTGCGAATTTGTGGATGGAATTCTTACTGTAGGCGAATTCTACACTCATGCAGGAGGAGAAGATTCGCAGATTATTTTTACCTGAGATCTTAAAAATTGACATCAGGATCAAAAATAAAGGGGCTGGTTACATCTCCTTTATTTTTTTTAAAATCCCGAATGTCCGGGAGTCTGCATGATTAATTAAATTTGCATCGTTAATCTTATTGCTAATGGCTAATCTTGATAATTATTTCAGCCGGTTCCGGAAGGATATTATTGGCATTAATGCTGAGATAGATACTCCGTATGGAAACAAAAAGCTGGTTTATGCCGACTGGATAGCCAGTGGCCGCCTTTACAGGCCGATCGAGGAGAGGATCCTGAATGAAATAGGTCCCATGGTAGGCAACACCCATACAGAATCTACGGCAACGGGAAGTGCCATGACCAGTGCTTATCAGCTCGCCCATAAAATAATAAAGGAACATGTGAACGCTGACGGGAACGACGTGCTGATCTTTACGGGCACCGGAATGACATCGGCAATTGCCAAGCTGCAGAGGATACTTGGTCTCAAGGTTCCGGAACAGGCAGTAAGATATTGTGCATTTTCTCCGCTTGATTACAATAAGTGCAGGGATATACCCAATAAGAACAGACCAGTAGTATTCCTTACGCATACTGAGCATCATTCAAACCACACCTCCTGGTTTGAAACCCTGGCAGATGTCGTATTGCTTGAACCATCGCCTGGCCTGACCGTCAATCCCGATTCGCTGAGGAAAGCCATTACCGGCTATAAGGACAGGCCGCTGCTAATAGGTTCTTTCTCGGCATGCTCAAATGTAACCGGCTATACCCCTCCTTATTACGAACTTGCGAGGATAATGCACGAGAACAACGGGTATTGTTTTGTCGATTTTGCTGCATCTGCCCCTTATGTCGACATAAATATGCATCCTGCAGACAAGATGGAACGGCTGGACGCAATATTCTTTTCTCCTCATAAATTCCTGGGCGGGCCAGGCAGTGCGGGAGTCCTTATATTCGATAAGGAGTTGTATAAAAACGATACACCTGATGCACCGGGGGGTGGAACTGTAAAATGGACCAACAGGTGGGGCGGGTATAGGTACATTTCGGATATTGAAGTTAAGGAGGAGGCGGGACGCCTGGATTTCTCCAAGGCATTAAAGCGGCTCTTGCAGTGAAGCTTAAAGAAAAAATGGGTGCTTCTGAAATCCATCTGCGCGAAAAGGAACTTATTGATATTGCATTCAGCAAGCTGCAAAATATCAAAGGATTGCATATACTGGCTGAAAATGTCCGTGACCGGCTCGGCATTTTTTCCTTCTACCTGGATAATGTGCATCATAACCTGGCCACCCGGCTTCTGAACGACAGGTTCGGGATCCAGGTAAGGGGTGGCTGTTCATGTGCCGGAACATATGGTCATTACCTGTTGCACGTCGATTTCTGGCTGTCCAAAGAGATAACCGACAGGATAGATGCAGGGGATCTTTCCCTCAAACCCGGCTGGGTAAGGTTATCGCTTCACCCCACAATGACTGATGATGAACTAATTTATATTCTTGATGCTATAGGTCAGATTTCAGAAAAAGGATCCGAGTGGGGAAAAGATTACATATATGATAGAAAGACGAATGAGTTTTGCCACCGTAACAAGGCCGACAAAAAGACGGATGATTACACTAAATGGTACTCCCTTTAAAGGCAAAAAAGCTTTGCCTTTAAAATATTTCTCATTATCTCTAATAATAATGGCATAGAAACGCACGGAAATAAATTTTAATAAACTTAAACTTAATTGTTATGGGACAGAAAGGAAGATCAATAGTCAAAATGGATGTTGATAAATTAATCAACTTACTTAACAAGTCCTTATCTGACGAATGGCTTGCATATTACCAGTACTGGGTTGGCGCCAAAGTAGTTAAGGGACCGATGAAAGATGCAGTCATTGCAGAGCTGACCCTGCATGCAACGGAGGAACTGGGCCACGCTCAACTGATTGCGACCCGAATCATTCAGCTTCAGGGAACCCCGGTTCTCTCGCCAAAGGAATGGCTTAACCTTACTAACTGCGGGTATGAAGAGCCGAAAGATCCATACGTGGAAGAAGTTCTGAATCAAAATATCAAGGGAGAACAGTGCGCGATCCGTGTATATAGCGACTTGCTTGACACAACCAGGGTGGCAGATCCTGTGACCTATAATATGGTGCTTACAATTCTTTCGCAGGAGGTTGAACACGAGGAGGATCTTTCGGCCCTTAAGGAAGATCTTGAGCTTATGCTCAAAAGGGGGAGATAACTTTCTCAGTTACAGCCATTACAGAAGATCATAATGACTGTAAGAAAATGTACAGTGCACCGGTTGCCATAAAGGCTGTTGGCTCATCTTCGGCCGCCGCACAAGAGGACTAACTGAAAGCCGCCAGGCATTCAGGGGCTACAATCATTTTATTATTCTCCTGGCTAGACCTTAATTTTCTCAAGTGTTATTGCTTTTAGTTTTCCCTACTACGGGGAGGAATTATTTGCATGCAAAACAGACTCTATAATAAAACAATTTATACTTGGATTATGAACGCAGGTTCATTATATTTGTACCGTTTTTTCATCAACTCATAAATATAAGTGACGGAAATAAACGAATTTGATATTAAAGCATCTGACTGGGATAAAAATCCTATGCACTGGGACAGATCCAATGCAATAGCCGGAAAGATCGTGCAATTGATACCATTAAAGCCTGGGTTCAGGGCCCTGGAATACGGAGCCGGAACCGGAATTCTGAGCTTTCTTCTGCGAAAGCATCTCGGAGAGATAACCCTGATGGACAGCTCAAGGGAAATGATCAGGATAATTGACGAAAAGATTGCAGCCACAGGGATTTCCAAAATGAAGACATTGTTTTTTGATCTTGAGCAATCCGATTTCAGGAACGGCAAATTCGACTTCATTTTCTCTCAGATGGTGCTTCATCATGTGGCGGATATCGATAACATTATCGCGAAATTCAGCGATCTGCTCAATCCTGGAGGTTTTTTGACTATTGCCGACCTTTATCCGGAGGATGGCTCATTTCACGGAGAAGGATTCATGGGACACAATGGATTTGATCCTGATGAACTTTCAGAAATAATTCACCAAAATGGATTCACAGATATTTCATACAGCGAGTGTTTTGCGGTGAACCGTAAAATATCTGATAACGAGATTAAAAAATATCCCATCTTCCTTATCATTGCAACAAGAGAATAAATCAGGAAATGTCCCGGCCGGTAAATAAAAGAAGAATAAGCATTCCTCCCCGCATGATGGGATACAGACCATATGGCATGGAAAAATGCAGGAACGGGTCAGTGGTGCTCAAGCTTGAGGAATATGAGAGCATCAGGCTTGTAAATTATGATATGCTTTCCCAGGAGGAAGCGGCAATGAAGATGAATGTATCACGTCCGACCTTCACCCGTATCTATAATCAGGCGATAAAATCGGTCGCCAGGGCATTTGCAGAAAGCAAATGTATTATGATCAGGGGAGGCAATTACTTCACTGATAATGACTGGTATCGTTGCAAGCGTTGCCATAAACTGATTGATGGAATTGACAACCACAGGAAATGCAGGAATTGCTGCCATTACAGCATGAATGAATTAACTGATGTCAGTCATCCGGTGCCGATCATAACAAGTTCCCAGTGCCAGTGACTGAATGATTGAAATATTTATTAATTATCATATTCTATGGAAATAACATTTGACGGCGGTAAGGTCATTACCGCACATCTTAACGGACACATTATCAGGACTGACCAGCCATTGGATAATGGAGGCGGAAATACAGCTCCGGCACCTTTTGATCTGTTTCTTGCTTCAATCGGTACATGTGCGGGCATTTACGTGAAATCGTTCTGCGACAGGCGCCAGATCTCGGCTGATGGTATTAAAATAATTCAGACAATGGAGGTTGATAAGGAAAAAGGATTGCCCTCACTGATCAGTCTTGACATTCAGTTACCTGCGGATTTTCCGGAAAAATACAGTGAAGCCGTCAAAAATGCGGCAGAATTATGTCTTGTAAAGAAAACAATCTATAACCAGCCTCAATTTCAAATAACTACAACTAAAAAACAATAAATTACATAAAGTTGAAAATAGCAGTACCGGTAACATCAGAAAACCAGATAGATGGCCATTTCGGTCATTGTGAAATGTATGGAGTATATACAATATCAGCAAACAGTGAAATAACTGATAAAAAGAAAATAAATTCTCCTGAAGGATGCGGATGCAAATCAGATATAGCCGCAACACTTGCAAGAGATGAAGTAAAGATCATGCTTGCGGACGGAATAGGTGCTGGTGCAATCAATGTTCTGAATAACAGCGGGATAGAAGTTGTGCGCAGCTGCTCGGGAGATGCAGATGAAGCTGTAAAGCTTTTTTTATCAGGATTTATCCACGACAGCGGGAGCAGCTGCCGGCAGCATGAGTCCCATAATCGGGAAGGCCATGTATGCGGACATAACTAGTTAATTACTATTGCATTGTTCAGATTGTCCCTTTAGCTGGATTAAAAGACATTTTTCTATATTGAATCTGCCTGAGACTAAAAGCTGTAAGGCACGCAAAACTGATTACCTTTATCGATGAATGTGGCTTCATTTGAAGTTCTTCAGATGATTGCGTATGTGATAGATATATCGGAACTTAATTATTACGGAATACAGAGATATAGATTTAAACAAGGCAGGTTAAGCAATCTCTCTGATAAGTTGTGCCATGAGAAATGTGATTTTAATAACAACATTGCTAAGGGGGATGCTTCGATTTGCCCTATATGAACAAAAACTTTGTTACATCATATCACTTTATACCGTTAGTGTAACATACTTTAATGGTAGAGAAATTTTGTACTTCTTTTTGCACTACTAAAGAAAATGGCCTCTTAAATATTTTATTTACAAGGCCATTGGATTTACTCAGTCGGGGGGAGAAGATTCAGAATCCTTCAAAAACACCCAATCCAAACAGTGCAAAATCATACTTGACTGGATCATTTTTGTCGAATGTTCTAAGAATCGTATCTAATTCCGACACAGCTTTAGCGTCATTCTGTTTCCGTGTAAGAATACCCAGTTTTCTTGCTACGTTGCCTGAGTGAACGTCAAGCGGGCAAGAAAGAACCGATGGTGGTATTGATTTCCATAGTCCGAAATCAACACCCCTGTTGTCATTCCTTATCATCCACCTTAAAAACATATTTATTTTTTTTGCCGCAGATCCCTTATCTGGATCTGAAATATGCCTTTCAGTGCCGTGATTATGCGGTAATTCAAAAAAAACTGTGTACAGCTTATGAATAGCCGGTTGCAAAGAATCTTTTGTTTTGTTCTCGTTGAAAATTGTCTCCAAACCACCCTTTCTCTGATAAATATATTTCAACGCTTTTATAAAGCATAATAGATCTGATGAATTGAATGTTCTGTGAACAAAACCTTCTACTCTTTCCAGGTCGGGTCCTTCAGAATTCATAATGAAATCATAGGGTGAATCATCAAGCAATGCCATTATCCGTGATGCATTCCTGAGTATCATTTTACGATTCCCCCATGCTATTGTGGCTGTCAGAAAACCAGCTATTTCTATATCTTCTTTTTTTGTGTAGAGATGAGGTATACTTATCGGATCATGCTCAATGAAAGAAGGTCTGTTATATAGCTCAACCTTTTCATCCAGAAATTCTTTCAGGTCTGATTTTTTTAACTTCATTACCCTTAATTATGAAAATATAAAATTAAGGAAATATGATAGGAAATTATACCTTTCTGATGGGCCCCATTCTCAGAGTAGGATTTATGGAACGAAGTTATAACGTTTCGCAATTTTAATCAATAATTAAAGTACGCTCCGTTTGTTCCAATACCTGCCGTGTATGATCTTTTAAATATCCCGTTTTTATCATAAATATTTACTGTCCCGCCTGACGAATAATTGCCTGAATTCAAACAATAGACATCTCCATTTGAAGGATCGACATCAATTCCCGATAACGTACCTGTGGAAATAAACGGGCTGACAGGCAAAGCGTTTCCATTTACATGATAGGCAAATACACCAAGACTGTCCTGGTAGTAAATTGTTTTCTTATCACTGCTGATGGCTAAAAGGGTCGATTCATAGCTGTCAAACTCCTTACCCTCATCAAACGAATTTTCAACCGTCAGGGAGCTTTGGCTTATTTTTACAATTTTTGATTCACCACGCAGATATTCTGCATTGTAATATCCGGCACATATTACCCATATATCGCCATTGTAATCAACCGTCAGATCAATAGGGTCTTCCCCAACCCTGATTGTTTTAATAACAGCATCGGTAGTCACATCTATGACAGAAACAGTACTATCAGTTATAAAGCCTCCGCTATTTGCGACAAATACATAATCGCCTGATTTTACGAGATTCTCAGGTCCATTGCCAACTAAAATGCTGTCGGATATTTTGTTGGTTTGCAAATCGACAATTTT
The DNA here is from genome assembly GCA_963717685.1 of uncultured Bacteroidales bacterium. GTDB lineage: Bacteria > Bacteroidota > Bacteroidia > Bacteroidales > VadinHA17 > LD21. The sequence continues at coordinate 380,931 of OY970346.1, forward strand.
AACCCACCCCTGCATTGAACCTGATGTAATATAGGCCCTGGTAGTATCAATTTCAAGAAAATACCGAGGATAAGTAATATCAAGTTCAGCAATTTCCTTGAAAGTTTCAAGGTTCACAATTTTTATCAGGTTATCGTTGTTAACGACAATATATCCTTCATGATTTGCCAATCCTATTGACTGAACAATATCACCAGTGGGTTTCCCATTGGCATTTTCAAAAACATAATTGGTTATCTGACTGCTGTCAGGTTTAAGAACAGAAATGGACCCGTTATTATGCTGGAAAGCCCCTTCATTTGTTATGTAAACAATCTTTTCATTCTGATTGACCGAATCAGGATTATTATTCTCCTTTTTACATGTGCATAAGAATAATGTCATAATCACTGGCACAGTTAAAGCTGAAATGAAGATATTTTTCACAATTTCTGATTTGAGCTTAATTACTATCCGGACCCCGGCAATCCGGATTTATTAAAAATGTATGTGGCTGATATATAAAAAGCCCTGCCGGGTAAAGGATATGCAGGCAATGTAAAATACTGTTTATCAAACAAATTGTTAATTTTAAAACCGATCCTGAAACTATTTGATTTAAGCAAAAACGTTTTATTAAAATCGAAATTTATAATGGAATATCCGGGTACCGGCAAGCCCTGCCCGGCGGAATTTGAATAATAATGTGAACGCATTGCCCAGTCCAGGCCAATATTTATCGTATGGAGTTTTATGCATAAATTTAGCACTGCTGAATGAAGAGGAATATACATCAGTTGTTTGCCAATGATTTGTACATCTTCTGATTTTAAACTGGTTGAGGGTGTAAAGTCGTATTTTGCACTCCATATTATGCTGTTCTTCCCAAAATTTATGATTTGATCAAACTCCCCTTCAAAGCCTCTTGTCCAGACCTGCTTATAATTCTGGGCGGTAAATGTCGCTCCGTTCGAACCCGGGACCCACTGTATCCAGTCATCAATAATGTCAGAATATATGGCAGCAGTTAATTTATTGCTGATTGACGAAAAAGAATAATTGACTTCAGTTCCGGCATCAAAGCCAATTCCATTTTCAGGTTTAAGATCAGGGTTCCCACCAGGCTGCCAGTATTTATCATTAAATGAAGGGACCCTGTATTTATTTGAAATGTTGCTCTTTAAAGTGATTATTTTGTTCAAATTCCAATTACCACCCAAAGAAAACTGAGGCAAAGGGTTATAACCTGTAATAAATTCCTGCCGGTAAGAAAAATCCAAAATTAATTTGGACAAACTATATTTTGCGGCTGCATAGATAGCATACATATTTTCATCAATATGCAAACTGTAGAAATTACTGTTATTTGAAAATGTCCTCAAAAAGGTCATCCCTGCATCAAAAACAATATTGTGGTTAATATATTTCCGATAATTAAAATCATTGAACCAGCGGTCACTGCCAATTTTTGAATCAACAGATATATCAGTATAATGCAGGTAATCATAAAAAAAGCCTGTTTTTAACGTGTAGCTCGATGTTCCTGATATGAAATTCCATTTCAGGTAAGTTTTAATTGTACTGTCATTCTGATTTTCATTAGTCGGATTAAATGGTATCTGATAATGTTTACGCTCCACCCAGATTGCAGCCTCTATTTGCTGAGCGTTCCCTATTTTTAAATTTAATGATTGTATGAAGCCTTCAGAATCAAACCGGTTATGATCCTGAACTAATTCCTGAGGATTAAAGCTGCTGTTCTCAATATACCTGTATTCATTTAAGGCATTACTTGCAAAACTAAAGAGGCTGTACTGAATTTTATCCGATCCGGCTATTACTTTAAAAGAATAATCTTTGCTGTCAAGATGCCCGGGGCTGGATGAAAATACATTGCCTTCAATATTGTTATCGAAATCGCCAATTCCCATATTTAATTTTATAGTAAGCCTGTTGTTCCAGTCGGGAATATTATTCATTTCTATGGCACCACCAAAAGTGCCGCTGCCATACATTGCCCCTGATGCGCCGTGGATCAGCTGAATCTGGTCAGCAACATCAGCTACCGCAAGTGAAAGATCCATTTCTCCTGTGCCGATGGCATTAAGCGGAAACCCGTTCCAGTTAACCTGCGTGTGATTTGAACCCGTTCCCCTGAACGACAATGTGGTTAACGAGCCTGTGCTTCCGTACTGCTGGATGGTCACAGGCATTGCAAACATCAAAGCTTCGCCTAAGCTGGCATTTTGATTTTTTAATAAAGTCTGTGAATCGAGCCTTGTAATGAATTTATCGTCCTTAAACAGTGACTGGCGATTTTGAAAGACACTTACTTCAGGTAAAACAAGCAATTTAAGCGAATCAGCATTACAGGCAATTGCCTCCCGGGTAACTGAGCAAAATATGATAAGTGCAACAAAATGAATTTTTTTCAACTTCTTAAGTTTAAATGTTTGACCCGAACATTGATTAACAAAAGATTTTGGCAGGTTTTCTGACTTACTCCCTCTTGTGGCGCCTTCCCAATCATCTGATCAGTGGCAAAGTTGCCGGAGTTATTGGAGTTTACAGAAGCGGGCACTGTTCCTGATTTACACAGGATTCCCTTTTCACCTAATACCGAATGGCATTACTGTCACCAAAAACATTGAACGAATGTAGATAATTTATAAAGTTTTTACAATAGGGTTCGCCTTAAATTTTGTCTTGTTACAATATTTTAATAACCGGATTAATAATCATAAGGGGCATTATCCATCAAATCCATCATATCGCAGAAATCCCGCCCTATAACCGCTTAAGACTCATTAATTATCAGTCCGTCTTTGATCTGCATGATCCTGTCTGACATTTCCGCAAGCTGCCGGTCGTGAGTCACAATGACTATTGTCTGGCCAAAAGTGTCCCTTAATCTGAAAAAAAGCTTATGGAGCTCGTTTTTATTTTCACTGTCGAGATTTCCTGAAGGCTCATCGGCGAGTATGACTGAAGGGTTATTAATCAGAGCTCTTGCCACAGCTACACGCTGCTGTTCTCCCCCGCTGAGTTCTGAAGGCTTATGCTCCAGCCGGTCGGACAGGTTGAGGAATCCCAGAAGCTCGGCGGCTTTAGATTCAGCCTCTGCCTTGCTCTTTCCTGCAATATAGGCAGGAATGCAGACATTTTCCAGAGCGGTAAATTCCGGAAGTAGCTGATGAAACTGGAAAACAAATCCTATATTATTGTTCCTGAAGGACGAAAGCGATTTTCCCCTGAGCTGGCCTATGTTTGTCCCGTCATAATAAATCGTGCCGCCGTCAGGCCTGTCGAGAGTGCCTATTATCTGCAGCAGCGTGGTTTTTCCCGCACCGCTTGCACCCACAATCGAAACGACTTCCCTGTCCCTTACTTCAATATCAATTCCCTTAAGAACCTTTAAGTCTCCGAAAGCCTTGGTTATTCCTGTCGTTCTGATCATAAGATAATAGAAATAATAAATAGGGATTTTTAGAATCGGATTTTTCAAAAATCATTTTAATGCACCTGGTTTTTATGATCGTGTTTATAATTATTGGAAGCTTCCTTTACATCCTTTTGAATATCATCCGCAACGGCATTCATATTGCTTCTTATATTATCAGTGCCCTCTTTGACACCACTTGCGATATTATCTGAAATATCTGAGACATTTCTTTTAATTGAATTGCTTACTTCATTCAGATCCTTTTTTAAATCAGTTGTGCTGTTCTCTATTTCGCGCCAGATATCATCGGTTGCCTTCCTGAAATCCCTCATGCCTCGCCCATTGTGCCTGCCAGCTCCGGCAGCCTGTCTGCCCCGAAAAGCAACAAAACAACCAGGATTATGACCAGTATTTCCATTCCGCTCATGGTTCCTCCCCTTAAAAAGTACTGCTTCCGGAGTGTAAAGTTAGAAAAGTTTGACAATATTCACTCTGGAACAATGACCACAAAAAATGAACGCGGCTCACTGAGGTCTGGTAAATAAAAAAGGGTGTCCCTTCTGAGACACCCCGATATTAATTTGGAATAAAATTATTGAATAAATGGTTGTTTTTTGAATCCGCCTCTCTTTGAGAAAATGATCGCACCAATTATAATAACACCAGTTATGCTCCCGGTGATAATCATTCCCACTGATACCATTCCAGGTTTCTGGAAAGCAATGAGCACCGGTGCTGAAAGGAGCGATACAAGGTTTATGACCTTTATCATCGGGTTGAGGGCAGGTCCTGAAGTGTCTTTAAGCGGATCACCCACAGTATCGCCAACCACTGCCGCATGGTGAGCTTCAGAGCCCTTGCCGCCATACAATCCGTCCTCAATGGTCTTCTTAGCATTATCCCAGGCACCGCCTGAACCCGCCATGAATACAGCAAGCAGCTGGCCCGAAAGGATCACTCCCGCCAGGAAGCCGCCTAAAGCTTCGACGCCGAGAAAGCTGCCAATGAATATCGGAGACAAAACCGCGATCAAGGCAAGAGGGATCAGCTCCCTTTGAGCAGAAACAGTGCATATATCAACAGCTTTCTGATAATCCGGCTTTACTGTCCTTTCAATGATGCCCGGTATCCTGAACTGACGGCGCACCTCCTCCACTATCATGTAAGCTGCGCGCGTAACCGCATTAATCGTCAGTGAAGAAAAAAGCCACGGTATGACTCCGCCTATAAGGAATCCTATAAATACCATAGGTACCGAAATTCTTATGCCGGTATTTAAAAGCTGTGTCGCTTTTTCAAAACCAAGTTGGACCTGCACCTTGCTTACATCAGTAATGAAGGAACCAAACAGTGCAACTGCAGCAATGACTGCGGAGCCAATGGCAACACCTTTTGTGATGGCTTTCGTAGTATTCCCCGTCGCATCAAGAGAATCCATTATTTTCCGGGCATCCTTATCGAGATGCGACAATTCCCCTATTCCGTTAGCATTATCGGCAATTGGTCCAAAGGCATCCATTGCCACATTGTTTCCTGTAAGAGTAAGCATCCCAATGCCGGTCATGGCAACTCCGTAAAGCACATAGACCACCGGCTGTCCCCAGTAAATAATAATAGCTGCAAGGATAGTCATCGCTATAACCAGTGTTTGCCAGACAGAAAGTTCAAAACCGTAAGCAAGCCCTTTGAGAATAAGAGTTGCTGCCCCGGTTTTTGAATTCCTTGCAATCTCTTTAACAGGCCGGAAATGACCATCGGTGAAATGCTTGGTAAGTTCATCAAGGCAAATTGCGAGAAGTATACCTGCAACAACTGAAGCGAATGACCGCCAGTCGTGAAGATAAAAGACAGCTATTAATCCAAAAAGTGCAATGCTGAAGCCTGCAGAAGTATAAAATCCTTTGTTTATTGATTTAAGAGCATCAGGGTCGCCGCTTCCTTTCCTGCCTTTGACCAGATAGGTACCTAAAATTGATGACATTACTCCTATTCCTCTTACAATCAAAGGGAAGATGATCCACGAAAGCTGGTGTGTAGTTGAATAAAGAACGACGCCGAGGATTAATGATGAAACAATTGTTACTTCATAAGACTCAAAGATATCTGCTGCCATTCCGGCACAGTCTCCGACATTATCACCCACGAGGTCAGCAATTACTGCTGCATTTCGCTCATCATCTTCAGGAAGGCCAGCTTCGACTTTGCCGACAAGATCGGCTCCGACGTCCGCAGCCTTTGTATAAATACCACCACCAACCCTCATAAAGAGGGCAAGCAGCGTACCTCCAAAACCGAAACCAAGCAGAGTATCAGGTGAGGCGACTCCGAATACAATAAAAATCAGTGTACCTCCCAGCAAGCCAAGCCCGTCTGTAAGCATCCCGGTAACTGTGCCTGCGCGGTAAGCAATCTTAAGCGCTTCTGCGAAGCTGCGTGTTGATGCGGATGCCACCCTGACATTTGCCTGGACAGCCATTCGCATTCCGAACTGGCCTACCATAAGGGAGAAGCAGGCCCCCATTATAAAAGCCACCGCACGGCCGAATCCGATAATGAGCTTAAGTGATTTATCGGAATATCCTACAAACCTCAATTTTGATTCTTCTGTAGGAGAAACGATATAAACTGAAAAGAAGAGGATAATTGTAAACACAAATATAAGCGGAACAATTGTCCTGAGCTGACGCTTCAAATAAGCATTGGCCCCTTCGCTGATACCGCCCCAGACCATTTGCATTCTTTCATTCCCCCTGTCATGAGACAACACCTGCCTGCGAAGCATCAAGGCGTATGCCAGGCCGATAAAGGCTATTCCAAGAATACACCAGACCGCAATTATTTCAAATACGCTTGCACCCGGTAAACTTATCATAATATCAGAATTTAAAGTAAATTATTCGATTGTCAATGTATCAATATTAATAATCAGATCGATCTGAAAAAATCATAATTCTTATCTTCCAGCTCAGTCATGGAAGGGAAGGAATAATGGATAATATCATCCCTGTCGCCTATATAGAATCCCGAGTTAATCGTTCTGTAAAGGAGAGAACCCGAGAATGTTCTCTGAACGGTTTTTATCTGTTTCTTTTCTTCTGTCATTAATATCTCAAGGCAGTCGCGGAGATGTCCTACATTCCTGTATGGAAGCTGTTCGGCCGAACCAGACATAGGGTTGGTTGCAAGTTCTCCCAGTTTCAGATCAACAAAAAACAATTTCGGCACATTCACGTGCATCGATCCGTCAGTCAGCGCAGTAAGGAATTCCGATGGCGAAAAGGAGCTGGCAACGCGGGGAGATACCGGACATAATTCCTGATAAAGGTGCAATGCATTCCTGACTTCGGAACTTTTGTCATAGGCACTCTTTTTAAGTTCAAGAACGACACCTGTTTCAGTCGTCACATACAAATTTTTTAATGAATTCAGGGGAATCATTTCCAGAACTTTATACGTGGAAAGATAGACAGAGCTTTTGGGAGTTCCATCAGCCTTTCTGATACACCGCTGATTGATATATTCCATGTCTATCAGGGTTGATACCTTATCGATATCGATCTCAAAAAAGATGGCCTGGCTGGTGTTTCGCTTTTTTGTTCCGGTAGCCATATAATCGCCAAACTCCCTGGGAGGAAGCATTGAAGCAATCAGCGATTCAGGAATTACCGAAAGATAAAGATACTTGCTCATAATATGAGTATTTAAAATTTTAAATGCTAATTCAAAGTTTTCATAACCTCAAACTATGCCAGCTGCTGATGTGTTCCGGCAGTTTCCGATAGTTTTGTTTTATCTGCTTCCTTGTGTTTTATCGAAGTATCATACATAAGGGCAGTCGCAACGAATACTGATGAATATACCCCGGTTCCAATACCAATCAGAAGTGCAAACATAAAACCGCGTATGACAGCTCCGCCGAAAATGAACATCGCAACTATTGTAAGTATCACGGCAAAAGTGGTGTTTATTGTCCTGCTAAGTGTCGCATTCAGGGCTATATTAAGAACTTCCCTGAAAGGACGCTTGCGGTAAAGCGGAAGGAACTCCCGAACCCTGTCGAATACGATTACAGTATCACTGACTGAATATCCTATTACGGTAAGTATAGCTGCAATGAATGACTGGTCAATTTCCATGGAAAATGGAAGATGCCCCCACAAAATTGAATATACCCCAAGCACAAGAAGCACGTCGTGGAACAAAGAAGCGACAGCTCCGAAACCGTACTGCCAGTACTTGTACCTCATGAAAATATAGAAGAAAATCAGAACAAGAGCAATTCCTACCGCATAGAAGGCATTGATCTTGATATCGGCTGCAACGACAGGACCCACTGTTTCAGAACTTTTCTTATAATCATGCAGAAAAGCATCCTTGGTCACATTTGCGGGCAGAAATCCTTTTAATCCTTCATAAAGCCTGTTATCCACATCATCCTCAACTCCTGTCTCATCAATCCTGTATTTTGTCGTTATCTTTACCTGATTCTCATTGCCGAAAGTGACTACCTGTGGCAGTTCTCCGAAGGGAATGGTCAATTTGTTAGCAATATCCTCGGTAATTACCGGCTTGTCAAACCTCACTACGAAAGTGCGTCCTCCCTTAAAGTCTATCCCCGGATTAAGTCCCCTTGTTGACAGTGAAATAATGCCTGACACCAGAATAATGGAAGAAGCAACATAGAAATATTTCCTGAGGCCGATAAAATCGATGTGCGTATGTTTGAAAATATCGGCGGTTATTTTGATCGAGAAGCGTAGATCTGCATTTCTTTTGAGAAGAGATTCGTAAATAAGTCTTGTAATGAATATTGAAGCAAACAGGGATGTCAGAGTACCGATAATAAGGGTAGTGGCAAAACTTTTAATGGGGCCGCTTCCAAATACATAAAGGACTATCCCTGTGATGAGCGTAGTGGCTTTCGAGTCGATAATTGCCGGATAGGCACGCTTGTATCCATCGGCTATTGCGAGCTTGACTCCCTTGCCGTTTCGCAGTTCCTCCCGGGTTCGTTCAAATATAAGAATGTTTGCATCGACGTCCATACCCATAGTCAGCACTATACCTGCTATACCAGGGAGTGTCAGCACCGCATTCAGTGAAACAAGGACACCGAACAAAAGGAAAATATTGGTAAACAATGCTATATCTGCAATTGTCCCTGCGCTATGGCTGTAATAGAATATCATGAAGGAGAGAACCAGGAGGAATGCAATTATGAAGGATATGACACCTGAATGAATTGCTTCCTTGCCAAGCGTGGGTCCGATGACATTATCGGAAATGATCCTTGCCGGTGCGGGCATCTTTCCTGATTTAAGCTTATTGGCAAGGTCGGTGGCCTCATCAATTGTAAAATCACCCGTGATCTCTGTGTTTCCGCCATTGATCTCATTTACAACTCTCGGATATGACTGTACATAACCATCAAGCACGACAGCGATACAGCGGCCGACATTTTCACGCGTCATTCTTGCCCATGTCTTTGATCCTTCTGAATTCATCGTCATTTCAACTTTAACTTCAGAGCCGGTGACACCAGATGTGGGTCTGGCGGAAGTAACGACATCGCCATTAAGCGGAGGACGGCCGTCACGCGTCGTGACTTTAATTGCATGAAGCTCAAACATTGTTTTTGTAGGGTCGTACTTGTAAGGGTTCTGGCTCCATAAAAACCTCAGATCGCGTGGGAAGAGAGCTCTTATCTGCGGCATTGCAAGGTAGCTGTCAACCTTTGAAGTGTCTTTTCCGTTAGCCAGCCCTATAAGGCATGAAGGCATTGCCTCTCCGCGGGCGGTAACCCTTGGAGTAAGTACCCCGAATAGCGGATTTTGCGAGTTGAATTGTTCACGTGTCGTCGCTGCCGGAGTTTTTGTCGTGTCCTTTTGAATCAGCTTGAGAAGTTCCTGCTCTGATTTTTTTGCAGTATCGGCAGGATTCTGATTAACTGCCGGCTTCTCCACATTTGTCTTCTGGACATTGATCTGCATTTCCTTCAGAATATTGTTGGCAGCCGACAGGTCCCCAATTATTTCGCTGTTTTCATAAGTTTCCCAGAACTCCAGGTTCGCTGTTCCCTGCAGAAGTTCACGGACTCGCCTGGGATCTTTCTGTCCGGGCAGCTCGATCAGGATCCTTCCCTTGGTCGATAGCTTTGTGATATTTGGAGAGATTACCCCAAAACGGTCGATCCTGTTTCGCAGGATGTTGAATGCGTTGTCTATTGCACCTGACACTTCAGTGTCGAGTACCTTGAGAACGTCATCATTTGTGGAGTTGAAATTTATTTTATCCTTAAGTTCAACAGTTCCGAATACTGCAGCAAGCCTGGCATTTGGATCTATCTCGCGGAATGCCCTTCCGAAAAGCGTCAGGTAATCTGCCTGGCTCGATTTCTGAAGCTGTCTGGCACGCACAAGTGCGCTGTTGAATGTTTTGTCGGTGCTGTAGTTTGAAAGAGCTCTGAGAACATCTTCAACAGAGACTTCCAGCGTGACATTCATTCCTCCCTTGAGGTCCAGCCCAAGGTTAATTTCCTTTTTCTCGCACTCTTTGAAAGTATTGCCGAGATAGCTCCACTGATCCTTTGTAAGGTTGCCGATGGAATCGAGATAAAGAGTTTCTTTCGAAAGGTCGCCTTTTGCATAGCGTCGTGCATCCCTCTTGACAAAATATGTCGCACCTGTGAAGGAAAGCTGATACAGCGATACGATCGCCAGTGTAATTGCCAATATCAGGATGGCTGTTCTGTTCTGCATCATTTTTCTTAAGGATTACTCTGATGAAATTATTTTTGATTAAAGTTTAATGAGGCGCAAATATATTAAATTTTTAGAAAAAAAAGGCCGAAAACCAATTATCCGGCCTATATAATATTTGACTCTCACTTCAACAATTTCTCGTAATCCGTTTCGATTGGTTCCCTTTTAATAAAATCATACAGCGTCAGGCTGCGTATGGTGTAAAAGTAGGTCCAGTAATTTTCCAGAGCCTGAACATAAGCCACCCGGTTCAGTGTCTTTTGTGAGTCGGCATTATTGAGATCAAGGATCGCAATTTTACCTATCATGAATCGCTGTTTTGCAACTTCGAACATTCTCATGGCGACCGTATCCGATTTTGCTGCAATCTCTACCTGTTCCTTCTGCAAATTAAACTGCTCGACATCGAGAAAAAGGTTTTGCTGAAAATCGACCAGGGCCTGCTGTTCCTGAACCTGCGCAAGCTTAAGATTGGATAGTGCCATCAGGTAATTCCCCTTGCCCTTGCCCCAGTCAAGAATAGGAACCGAGAAAGTAAGATTTATGGTTTCTGTTTTCAGGAGATCATCCAGGGCCGGCTGCACCGCGGAAGCAGACTGATCATAGCCCAGCACAGCCGAAAGACTCGCATTAAGCCCCTTTAGAGCTTTTGCCTGGGCCACATTGCTCTGTGCCGTCAGTATTGTCAGCCTTTCATTCAATATTTCGGGATTGTTTTGCATAGCCAGGTTCAGCACTTCGCTGGTACTGACCTGCAGATCAGGTACCTTGTCAGGCAGCACAAGCTCAATCCTGACACCTTCGTTATACCCAAGGAACGATCTTAGCCTGATCTCCTTATCGCGAAGATTCATGTCTGCCTGCTTGATTTCAGTTTCGGCATTAAGATAAGAAAGCTGCATCTGGAGAAGGTCCTCCTCTGCTATCGTTCCGAGGTTATATCTTCCTTTGGCTATCCTGTAAAGAGTATCGGCATTTGAAAGGTCCATTACTGCGATCTCCTTGTTTATCTGAGCCAGGGCAAGAGCAAAGAAGTTCTGAATGGCGCTTGAATGAACTCCTTCTATATTTGACAAAAAGGTCTTTTTTGCCGTTTCATATTTCAGGGGCTCCGTCTTTGTCTGCCATCGCAAAGTGTTGTATTTCCTGATAGGCTGGTCAACTTCGATATTGAAGGGATTGACATCATATTGACGTAAATCCGTGTCGAAATTGTAGGTGTGCTCAAGTTTTGAATACAATGAAATGGTTGTCCCTGAAAATCCTATTGACTGAGCCAGCGAAAGGGTTCCCAGATTGTTGAATTCGTTTACCTGGACAAACTGGAATTCGCCGTTTTTGTACACTCTCTCGGGAGCATTCATGAATCCTGGCAGGGTCCCATTCAGCGAAAGCGACGGCCGGAATTGTGCCTGGTAGGACCTGAACTCCCAGTAGCTTGCCTGAAATTGATTCTTTGCCATTAAGGCATTTGGTGACTGGTCTTCTGCAATTTTGATGACTTCATCCAAAGTCAGCTTCTTTACTTCCTGTGAAAATGCTTTTTGATATTGTACCAGAATGGCCGGAATGATCAATCCGGCAAATACTCTGTTCATAATTGATCTGCTATTCATATCTTAATGATTCTATCGGATCTTTTTCTGATGCGCGCTTCGCAGGCGAATAGCCGAAAATAACGCCTACTGCTGCCGACACTCCGAAAGCTATAAAAACCGAAAAGAAAGAAACTATTGTCATTATGCCTGCAATTTTCTCAATGAGCTTTGCCATTATAACTCCAAGGAAGATGCCTGCGAAGCCTCCGATGACGCTTATTAGCACAGCTTCTGCAAGGAATTGAATGACTATATCCATTTTCTTTGCGCCAATTGCCATTCTTGTTCCTATCTCTTTTATCCTTTCCATGACTGAGGCGAACATGATATTCATTATGCCTATGCCACCCACAATCAGAGATATGCTGGCTATTGCCCCGAGAACAATATTGAAGATGTCCTTTGTCCGCTGCTGCTGTTTAAGGAGCAGCTCGGGAACAGTGATTTCAAAATCCTTCACTCCGGTATGGCGCCGAAGAAGCATGCGGCTAAGTATTTCCGTAGACGGGTTGAGCTGTTCAGTCTCATTTACCTGTACGACGATCCTGTCGAGCTGGTTATAATTGGTCTCGGCATCTGAATTTGCATCAGAGCCGCTCACTATTATTTTGCCCATCCCTCCTATTCCCGGGCCGCCCAGCACAAGTACATTGGTCGAGGCTTCCGAAACCAGCTTCGTATTGACAAGAGCCCTGTTCTGATATCTCAGGAGCATGGTCTGGATAGGGATATAAATATTGTCGTTATAGACATTGACGCCTTTTTCCTCGAAGCCGGTAAGGTTTACAATTGTCTTTTGAAGAACCCCTATCACCTTCAGCCATATCCCGTTGAATTTAATATACTGTCCTATGGGATCAATCTGGCTGAAGAATTTAGCCCTTATATTAGCTCCGATAATACATACCTGTATCCCGTTATCCTCCTGGAACTTGTTGAAAAATGAGCCTGAAATAAGAGGAAGGTTGTAAAGGTAAAAATAGTCATTTGAGACACCCACCAGCTTGGCGGTGTATTTTACTCCATTCATCATTGCAGTCGAATTGAATGAGATTTCCGGGCTTATTCTTTTTACCGAAGGCAGGACTTCACGAATGGCATCGACATCAAGCATGCTCAGCCCTCTGGAAAATTTCTTCTGCTGCTTTTCTCCCTCCTCTGTTGTAGTTACCTTTTCCTGAACTATCGGGTTGATAAGGATATTATTTACCCCTACCATTTTCATCTGTTCCATTATCTCCTGCTTTGCACCTTTTCCAATGGCAAGCATTGCAATAACTGCTGCCACGCCAAATATGATTCCGAGCGCTGTCAGCATTGATTTCAGCTTGTTCGAAATGATCGACTCTATGGCAATCTCTATATCGTGGAAGTATCTTAAAATGAATTTAAACATCTTCCCCCTGTTAATTTTGCCTGTTATTTACGGTCCGTTCTGTTTGTTGCTGCTGATTATCGGGTGCACGGAACCTTTCCTGTCTTCCACCCTGTTGCATGAACATGCGTCTCATAGAGTCTCTCTGGCCCTGAGTCATGTTTCTGAATCTGCTTCGCATCCTGCGCATCGCTGCAGTATCCATTTGCCTTCCACCTGTTCCCTTGCGGAAATTGCCTCCTCCCGTTCCCGGGAACTGACCCATCATATCCGGAGGCATGCCCATCATTTCGCCTCTTCCTCCAAATTGCCTTCGGACTTCCTCATTTGCCTTCTGTTCGGCCTCCTTTTTCGCTTTCTCCTTTTCCTTTATTATCGAAATAAGATCCTGTCCAGACAGCTTTGTGAATTTTTCAGGCTGGGCAGGCGTGTTCAGGTAGAGAATCATGCCCGGCTCAAGTCCTTTTTCAACGATCACATTGTTTTCGTTGGCTTCGCCAGGGACCACTACCTGCCTTGTTCCGTTCTTCAGGTATACAAAAGGTATGCTGTCAGACCCCGTCTGAACTGATTCAAGAGGAATATTGACGACATTGTCGATTGTCTTAGTAATGATCTTGTTACCTGTAGTCATCGATGGTTTTAAAATCGGGTCGGACTGATTGACCTTGATCTGGACTTCAAAAACTTTTGCATCGGCATTCGGAAGTTGTTCCCCGATATTAGCTACGCTGGTCACAATGCCGGTGTATTTTTTTTCAGGAAATGCATCGACCAGGATTTCAACCTTTTGTCCTGGCTGAACTTTGCTGACGTCGATTTCATTGACATATGTTTTGGAAATCATGCTTTTCATATCAGGTAAAGTTGCGACGACATTATCCCACGGGCTTATTGACGATCCGATTTTCCGTTTGGTACCTGACCGGTCCCTTTTATAGATAACCATCCCGGCTGCCGGTGCCTTTATTACAAAGTCTGACAGAACTCTCTGAAAATCTTCCACCCGCTGTCGCTCATCAGTGAGATTTTTCTTCACTGTCCTCATATCCGATTTTGCCTGTTCGACTTTCAGGGAATATCCCATTGCCGCCTGTTCAAGTGATCTTTTTGCCTTGTCGAGTGATATTTCAGCCTGCCTGATTGTTGTGGGGGGTTCATATTTTGACTGCTGAAGCGCAATGTCCGCCTCTTCCACTGAAAACCTGAGATTCTTGATATTATCCCTCAGATCGCTCAGCGTAACGGCAGTATCGAGCACTTTCACTTCAAGGTTGGTCTCTGCATTCGTGAGCTTGTCAAGCTCATCCTTCAGGCTGTTGTCAAATGACGTACGGTCGAGAGTGGCAACGTAATCGCCGGCTTTGACTTCCGTCCCTTCCGGCACCATATCGGTTATTTTGATATCCATTGCCCTCAGATTCCTGCTTTGGGAAAAATCCGGCCCAATTATATCAGTTGAATTTTCAGCCTGCAATTCACCGGTTGTTGTTACAACAATTTTAAATTCACCTTTTTGTGCCTTTACATATAAATTCACCATTTCCTTCTTTGAGGAGATCCTGGTGATAATAATCACGGATATGATTGTAATCACGACAGCTATTCCGGAAATAATCAACGATTTCTTCATGAGATTCTTACAGGTATTAATACTCCCAAAAAACTCCGACTTTGCTTGTCAAAAGAGTTAATCAGGATTTGAATTAAAGGCTGACAGTGTACGAATCCATTTTTTGTTTTAAGACACCTTGGATCTGTCTTTTATTCCTTTTAGCGAGAAAAATGAAAGACATTATCCCTTTATAAAGGAAATGAATTCCGCAGCGAGATTTTCTGCTTTCTGCCGTGTCCTTTCTTCGGCATAAATTCTTATAACTGGTTCAGTATTTGATTTTCTTATAAGCACCCATCCTTCAGGATATTCAATCTTCAATCCGTCGCGTTCATCCGTTGGATGGTCCCGGCATTTCTCCCTGATTATTCCAAGGATCGACTCGAAATCTGTCCCCGGATTTATCTCTACCTTTTTCTTTGCCATGACATACTCCGGATATCTCCTTCTGAGCTCCGAACATCTGGTCCCGCTCCTGGCCAGGTGAGTCAGGAACAAAGCAATTCCTGCCAGGGCGTCTCTGCCATAATGCAACGGGGGATAAATGACTCCGCCGTTCCCTTCTCCTCCTATTACTGCTTCCCGTCTCTTCATTTCCTCGACAACGTTGACCTCTCCCACGGCCGAGGAATAATACCTGCCTCCGTGACCCTCAGTAATGTCTTTGAGTGCCCTTGATGATGATAAATTCGATACTGTGTTCCCCGGTGTATTGGAAAGAATGAAGTCAGCGACGGCCACAAGGGTGTATTCCTCGCCAAACATGCTGCCATCCTCACATACTATGGCCAGTCTGTCGACATCAGGATCGACAGCAAACCCCAGATCAGCTTTCCTGCCCGGAACAAGTTCCGAAATGTTACTGAGATTTTCAGCAAGAGGTTCAGGATTATGTGAGAAATTTCCGTCTGCTGCGCCGTTCAGCATTATCACTTTCTTTACTCCCAGTTTCTTAAGCAGATCAGGAAGCACCAATCCCCCAACAGAGTTAATGGCATCGACCGCCACTCTAAGCTTTGCTTTTTTTATTGCCTCTGTGTCCACCAGGTCCAGGGTGATAATTTTATCTATATGTTTTTGTCCCCAGGTATGGTCATTTACGATGGCGCCTTCCGCCCCTTCATCAGCAAATTCGAATTTACCCTTTTCGGCGAGATCAAGTATTTCACGGCCATCCGAAGATGAAATGAACTCCCCGTTTTCATTCAAAAGCTTCAGTGCATTCCATTGTGCCGTATTATGGCTAGCGGTTATTATTATTCCACCCCGGGATCCGGTACCTTTAACTGCTATCTCCACTGTCGGTGTAGTTGCAAACCCGAGGTCCGTGACATTTATGCCAAGGCTCCTGAGGGTCATTATGACAAGACTGCTGATCATCGGCCCTGATGTCCTGGCATCTCTTCCTATCACTACATTTGCAGCTCCCGTGTTTTTTATTCTTATCCAGGTTCCATAGGCTGCGCTGAATTTCACTATATCGACCGGCGAGAGACTTTCTCCCGGTTTCCCGCCAATGGTTCCCCTTATTCCGGAGATGGATTTGATCAGGGTCATCTTTTTTTTAAGAAACACAAAGGTCGCAAAAATATCATTAAATCATAAATTGCCAAATAATTATACCTTTACTGCCTGATTAATTGAATATATGCCAATCCGGAAAGGTAAAGAGAGGTTCAGACAGAAACCCGGCAGGGGTATACGTCCCGTGAGATCAGCGTCAGGAACCGGTTCCCGGAAAACCATGAAGCCGGAGAAGCCGTTGCCGGCAATGGAACAGAAAACAATAAGGCTTAACAGGTTCATTGCCAACAGCGGAGTTTGTTCCAGGCGGGAAGCTGATGACCTGATAGGGGAAGGGATGATTTCCGTGAACGGTAAAAAGATAACGGATCTGGGAACTAAGGTCTCCACGGCAGATGATGTCAGATACAGGGGTAAAAAGCTCTTCTCGGAAAAGAAGGTCTATATTCTTATGAATAAGCCCAGGGGATATGTAACTACCGTTGAGGATCCGCATGCTGATCGCACTGTAATAGATCTGATTGGCGACAGATGTGCCGCAAGAGTCTATCCTGTAGGAAGACTGGATAAGGATACGACCGGAGTTCTTCTCCTGACAAATGATGGAGATCTGACGAAAAGACTTACGCATCCGAAGTACAACAGGAAGAAAATATATCATGTCTTCCTTGACAAGCCGGTTCAGAAGAATGACCTTTTCAGGCTTACCGAAGGAATCATGCTCGATGATGAGCAGGTAATGGCTGATGCTGTTTCGTATGCCGACACCGAAGACAGGACACAGATTGGAATAGAGCTGCACTCGGGCCAGAACAGGGTGATAAAAAGATTATTTGAATCTCTTGGTTACATGGTAAAGAAGCTTGACAGGGTTTATTTTGCGGGACTTACAAAGAAGAATCTGCAAAGGGGAAAATGGAGATTCCTGTCAGAGAAGGAGATTAACATGCTTAAACGCGGCATTTTTTAATTTCTTGAAATGAACCACAGAGCAGGATTTGTAAATATTCTGGGAAACCCCAATGTGGGGAAATCGACAATAATGAATGCGCTTGTCGGGGAAAAGCTTTCGATAATCACTTCAAAGGCTCAGACGACCAGGCATCGCATTATCGGGATAGTGAACGGTGTGGATTTTCAGATAGTTTATTCCGACACTCCCGGTATCCTGAAACCGGAGTACAAGCTCCAGGAAGCAATGATGGGGTTCGTGCAGGGTGCATTAATCGATGCAGACGTAATCCTGTATGTCGCGGACGTAAGATCAGTCCCCCTGAAAGAAAGTGAGTATACCGAAAAAATAAAAAACTCGGGAATCCCCGTGATAATAGCAATAAATAAAATTGATCTCTCAAAACAGAGTGATCTTGAAAAAATCGTTGAATCCTGGCATGAGGCATTCCCTGATTCGCCAATAATCCCCGTATCAGGACTGAACAAATTCAACCTCGAGCCGCTTCTGAATGCAATACTTGAAAGGCTCCCCGAAGGGGATCCTTACTTCCCGAAGGACCAGCTCACTGATAAATATGATAGATTTTTTGCTTCAGAAATAATCCGCGGAAAGATCCTCACAAATTACAGAAAAGAGGTTCCTTATTCAGTCGAAATTGAGATTGAGAGTTTCAGGGAAGAGGCATCAATCAACAAGATAAGTGCCATTATTCATGTCATGCGCGAAAGCCAGAAGGGAATCATTATCGGTCATAAAGGATCGATGCTCAAGAAGGTCGGAACTGAGGCCAGGCATGAAATGGAAAGTTTTTTTGGAAAGAAAATATTCCTGGAGATGCATGTCAAGGTAACAAAGGACTGGAGAGACAAACCGGCAGTATTAAAAAAATTCGGTTACCGCTGAAATTATACCACCTAATCAATGAGCAGGATAGCAGCAATAGTAGGAAGGCCGAACGTGGGAAAATCAACCCTTTTCAACAGGCTTACGGAATCGAGGAATGCAATTGTCGATGAGATAAGCGGTGTAACCCGCGACCGTAATTATGGCAAATGCACGTGGAACGGTGTGGATTTTTCGGTAATTGATACCGGGGGTTATGTTGAAAATTCGGACGATATTTTTGAGGAGGAAATCAACAAGCAGGTACTTCTTGCTGTTGAAGAGGCCGATGTCATCATTTTTATGGTCGATGTCACCTGTGGAATACATGAACTGGACAAATCAGTAGCCTCCCTGCTCAGAAAGTCCAATAAAAAAGTATTCCTCGTCGTCAACAAGACTGACAACAATGCAAGGCTTTTCGACGCCAACGAGTTTTACAGCCTGGGCCTTGGCGATTTCTTTGCTGTAAGCTCGATAAACGGGAGTGGCACCGGGGATTTGCTCGACAGTGTAGTCAGGGCTCTTCCCGGTCAGGCTCCGGAAGAAGATTCCAGCCTCCCGCGAGTCGCCATCGTCGGAAGGCCAAATGTCGGTAAATCCTCGCTGGTAAACTCGCTGCTTGGAGAAGAAAGGAATATAGTCACCCCCTTTGCCGGCACGACAAGGGATTCAATCTACACCCGCTTTAATAAGTTCCATCATGATTTCTTACTTGTCGATACTGCAGGCCTGAGGAAAAAAGGAAAAGTAAACGAAAATATTGAGTTCTATTCGGTGATGAGGGCAGTAAGGACAATTGAGAATTCAGATATCTGTCTTTTGCTTATCGACGGCACAAGAGGGCTGGAATCCCAGGATCTTAATATCATTTCACTTATAATTAAAAACAACAAGGGAATCATCGTTCTTGTAAATAAATGGGACCTGATTGAAAAAGAAACAAATACAACAAAACTGTTTGAAAATGAAATAAGAACCAAGACGGCTCCGTTTACGGATTATAATATAGTTTTTATTTCTGCGATCAACAAGCAAAGGATTCACAGGGTGCTTGAACTTATTGAAACCGTGAACACGAATCGTACGAGGAAAATTCAGACTTCCGAGCTTAATGACGTAATGCTTGACATTATAAAGCAAACTCCGCCGCCTCAGCTGAAGGGCAAGTTTGTTAAAATAAAATATGTGACACAACTGCCTGTAAATACTCCCGCCTTCGCATTTTTCTGCAACCTTCCGCAGTACATAAGAGAACCATACAGGAGATTTATAGAGAACAGGATGAGGGAAAGCTTTGAATTCACGGGAGTTCCGATAAGAATATTTTTCAGGAAAAAATGACCGCATTTGGTTTGGTTTTTGTCAGTAAATTGAGTATTATACGGAAAATATGAGGACACTTAAAATAGTTGCGGCTATCATCCTTGCAACCTTTCTGGGTGCATGTCATAAGATAATTCAGCTCTCAAGCATACCGTACATCAGTTTTACCAGCTTTACTGTATTTGACACGACGGATATTCTTGGAAATGATTGCAAGGGCGGAAGGCTTAAATTTTATTTTCAGGATGGTGACGGAGATCTTGGACTTGACACTACTGTATCAAGCGGCAGCGATACATCAGATCTTTTCCTTACACTATACAGGAAAACCAATGGCGTCATGGAGCAGGTTTCTGATAATGATCTGATGAAGCCTTCGCCTTACAGGATCCCTTATATGGAGAATACCGGACAGGACAAAAGCTTAAAGGGAACTATTCAGGTTACTTTCTATTACGAATTCTATAACATCGCCGACAGCAGCATATTCAAGTATAGCTTCTATGTAAAGGACAGGGCTGAACATGTAAGTGACACGGCCTGGACATGTGAGATCCCGCTGTCCGTAAATAATATATATACAAGCTTGAAATAGCTGTCAGAGCCGGACACCGATCAGCAGGATATCATCAACTTGTTCAAACTCGCCCTTCCACTCATCATAAAACTTCGTTATAACTTCCTTCTGACCCGTCAGTGAAAGATTTGAGACATCCTCAATGAGTTTTTTAAGCCTGGCGATTTTCATTTTCTTGCCGTCGGTACCGCCAAACTGATCGGGCAAACCATCAGAAAACATATATATTGTATCTCCCTCATTGAGATAATATTCCTGGTCATCAAAATACTTTTCAATGACGGATTCTCCTCCGACTGAACACCTGTTGCCTTTGATATAGTATGGCTCATTCCCCATTACCAGTATGACAGGACGCATTGCAGATGCAAATCTTATATGCCGGCTTTTTGTATTGATCTCGCATACCACCATATCCATACCGTCGTTGGAGACTCCCAGTTCCACGTTCTGGTTCAGAGTTGAGAAAATCTGCTTGTCAAGCCTTGTCAGGATTTCTGAAGGCCTGATTATATGCTGCCTGGCAACGATATCCTGAAGAAGGGTCGATCCTATCATCGACATGAATGCTCCGGGAACCCCATGACCCGTGGAATCGGCACATACAATGATTACCCTGTCCTCTCCCGTTTTGTCGAACCAGTAAAAATCTCCGCTCACAATATCCCGTGGACGAAAGATCAGGAAAGCATCCTTAAAAGCTTCCTTTACCTTGTTGAAATCAGGCAGTATGCTTGTCTGAATTCTTTTTGCATAATTTATACTGTCAGTGATCTCTATATTCTGCAACTCCAGCTCGCCTTTCTGCTTTAGTACTACACTGGTCCTCGCATCAAGCTCTTTCTCAAGATATTGCTGGATCTTTTTCTGCTCTTTCTCCCTGCGGCGTATAATAATTACAATTATTCCGGCAATAACCGCTATGGATGATAAGATAAAACCCCATGTTTTTACCAGAGGTTTCCTGACGACAAGATCGAAGGATACAGGAACATTATCCGATAATCCGTCTTCATTCATGGATATCATGCTGAATTTATACTTCCCGTCACTTAGCATGTATTTTGCCTCACGCGACAAAGTAATTTTAGACCAGTTATTGTCGTAGTCATCCATCCTGGTCCTGTAATATACTTTTTCAGGATCGCTGAAATTAATTCCCGTATAACTGACAACCACACTGTACCTTTTATTATATGGCAGAGTGTATGAAGGTTGATAAGGATATACTACATCGTTGATGGTTAAATAATTAATGTTATTGTGAGGCATAAAATGCTTCTTCTGGTCATTTGCCCTTTCATAGACAATCAATCCTTCATTCGTCCCGATAAAGACATTGCCGTCAGGAGATTCGTACATGCCGTTCGGGTTGCATACACCGCCTCCGGCAAAGTCAGTGGTGTAGGTTTTCGTGATACCCGTCTTCCTGAAAAACCTGGAGAAACCCCTTTCATGACCAATCCAGACAGAACTGGCTGAATCGGCAAGTATGCTGTAGCAGTAATCAGAAAGAAGCATGTTTGACCTGCTGACAGATCTTACCGAGTCGCCGTAAAACTCGAATACACCGTTCCCCGATGTTGATGCCCAGATTGGACCGTCAATGCTCTGCGAAATTGAAATGATCTCATTCATCCTTGCACCGTGCATTAAAGCTTTACCTGCTATAATGCCTTTTTCAGGATCAATAAGATAAAGCCGGTCAGTTTTTGTTGCAACTGCGGCCTTCCCGTCAAGGGTAATGCAGATATGATTTATACTGTTGTGCGGCAACCCGTTGTCAATATTGTAATTGACACCGGCTCTGCCGGTATTCCTGTCAATGATCCTGACCCCGTTAAGCGTGCCAATCCAGACATTATTCTTATAAACGGCAATATCAGAAATATTGTCTTCGGCGGAATTTCCCGAGCGGTAAAAACTTCTTACTGCTCCATCGGGATTTCTGACAAATAATCCAACGCCCGATGTTCCTATCCAGATGTTTTTATCTGCGTCAACACAGTAAGAGGAGATTTCTGTATTACCCGTCCTTGAAAGAATGTCCATATATGAGACAACTTTATGGTGCTTAAGGTCGAACAGGTAATATCCTGATGGAGTGCCAAGAAAATAATTGTCATTCAGCTTGTTAATATAAATTATATTCTTTGTCTGCACCGTTGTTCCCAAAGAATAGAAACTAAATGCAAGTGAATTTAGAGCTGAAAGCCCATCACCAAATAATCCGATCCAGTAATTTTCGTCATTGTCCTGGTAAACCAGCCTGATATTATTTCCTGCAAGGCCTGATCTTTTATCAATGAGATTTAATGATTCAACCGTTTCATCCTTCGGTGAAAGCCTGAACTGAAGGATCCCGGAATTATTTGTGGATACCCAGTAGCATCCTTCTGTATCACGAAAGATTGATTGTACGTTCAGATTATCAAACTCCGGTTGATTGATGAGATGGACAATGGTATTCCCCTGGTCTGATAAGTTCATCCTGAACAAACCGGAGCCATTGGTGCCAATAATATATTCTTCCTTGTCATTAATCCTGTTTATTGCAAGTACACCTGAATAATCAAATACTCCGATGCTCCTTTTAATCCTGAGGCTGTCAGCACTTATTGAACAAACTTTAACATCCTCCTGGGTCCCAATGAGAAGATCTCCGGCAAGGGTAAAGCAGGCTGAAAAGACAACTATGTCATTATTGATGGAATACTTGCTTATTTCATCAATATGCAAAGGATTTACACGATAAATGGATTTGCCCTGCGGAAAAATATAAATGAGACCATCAGGGCCTGTCAGCATGGCGCTTATCGGACCTGGAATTGGAACAGAAAGCTGTTTGAGATTATCATTGTCTGAATAGTACACCGATCCATCGTTGCAGCCGAACCATAATACACCGTTCTTGTCCTTCAGGCAGCAGGTAGTAAACTTGCCCTGGGACGTATCCGGATAGGCGACATTATAATAGTCGAATCCGTCAAATCGATAAATCCCACTAGCCGTGCCGACCCACAGGTATCCGTTATCAGCCTGGATAAGAGTATAGACAAACCCATCAGGGATTTTGCTGTCTGCACCATAATTCTTAAAACGGAATGACTGACCCTCAAGCAGCACCGGGAACAGGAAACAGAAAAGAATTGCGCTTGTCAGTATTTTCAGGTTCGGTTTATTATGCATGGCAGCCGGATTTAGTTATTGAGGCTTTGGCACTTTTTTGACTTGTATCACCGGCTGATAGACAGGAACTCCTCCTATCGGTGAGCTGAAGAATGGCAGGTTTTCACCTCTCTGGTCCTCAATAATGACTGCAACATTGTTGTTCTTGACCAGATAATCCTGTCTTTTATGGAACTGGAAATCGAGTGAAGATCCCACTTCCTGTGGTTCTATGGCTATTTTTGATTCTACCCAGTTGTCCTCTCCTGAAATCGGCACTTCAATACCCTGCTTGTATTTAGACACTACTATGATGTGGCCATCGTCATCCCAGTCAAAATTCCGCTGTCTGACAAATATCACACCGGTATCTATATATGGATAGATATGTGAAACGCTCTTGAAATCATTCCACATCCTGAAAACATATTTATATGTGAATGCATTGGCTCCTTCAATGGGGATGTTGTTATTGGGGTCACGGCTCAGAAAATACTTGTAAAGATTCCCGTCATCCCCGCTTATCCCTTCACAAATGACTTTAAAAATATATCCCCATCTCGGATTATAGTCACCGGCTTTGGGATTAAATGGTCCGAAAGTATACCATTTATTATCATATTTTGGTTCGTCCCCGAAGATCTTGGACGCAAGCAGCGTTCCTTCTTTATAGTTCAACCCTTTATATATCCCCCTAGATTCTTCATTCTTCTCTGGATCAACTCCTTTCCCTCCGTAAATTGAGTACAGGCATTTAGTATCGAATTCACCCTGTATCTCATCATTTTCTCCTCCAGTATCAGGGTCAAACACTCTTATATAAAACTGCTGGCTGAAATCCTTGGGGATTGCAAAGAACCAAACCTGATAAAAGTCAGGATCGCCCCACGATGTCTTGCCCTGCTTCCCAAAAGTCACAAGAAAAGGAATATTTTCATCTTTGCTTGGAACCGGCTGCCCTGACGAATCCATCAAACCTGCCATGCCAGGCAGAAACAAGGATATTAATGCAATATTTCCGAATTTTTTAAATTTCATTTAAGCATTAAAGTTACTCATTTCATTTCTTGGGTGATTCAATAATTATATTTATACAGACGCATGCTTCTCTTGACACTCCTCCGGATTCCGGCGCGGCCGTAACAATAAGCTGAATATTATAGGTTCCCGGGCTGGCAAAAGTCTTCTCAACATTACTCCCGATCGCTATGGTCTCATCCCCGAAATTCCAGTAGTATCTGGCTATATTCCATCCCGGAAGGTTTGTGCTGTCGGCGCTGAATTTCAGCTTCACTCCCGCATTCGCTTTGTGAGGCCCTGATATATATGGCTGTTCCATATTTTTTATTTCAAGGTTATAGGTTTTCTCATTGTACAGAACTTCTTTTGTAATAAGATTTACGACATCCAGCTGGACAAGATATGACCCCGGTCCCGGATAACAGTGTATCACACTCGGACCAATCCCTTTGGTTCCGTCGCCAAGCCTCCACTCATACCTGAAGGGAAGTGTGTCGAATTTTACTGCATTTTCTTCAATCAGCTCATAACAGTAGTTATTTTCCTGAAGAGTGTCGCATGATGCTTTCCTGATAATGGTCGAAATGACCTGATATATCTCGTCACTCTGCCTTCGGTTTGAAGTAAAATACTCGGTCTGCATATTATCGTCAGCCACAAAGGCAAAATCGTCAGACTTGGAATTTATTGGATCCGGCATGGCGACCGGCTTCTCCCATACTCCAAGATTCTGTCTGGTACGGTAAACATCGAGCTTCCCTTTGCCACCAGGTCTGTTGGATGAAAAATAGAGCGTTCCTGAAGGATGAATAAAAGGGTAATTTTCTGTCGCCGGCGTATTCACTTCGGGTCCCAGGTTTTTGGGAGTATCCCATGCTCCATTGACCCATTCGCAATAATAAATATCAGATCCTCCCTGTCCTCCGGGCATGTTTGAAGCAAAAAACAGATATTTTCCGTCGCGGCTAATTGAAGGCTGTCCGATATCAAACAACGGATTATTGTAAGGGAAAGGATGGATTGAAACCAGGTTGCTGCCCGATAAGGTGCCTATGAAAATTCCGCTGTGGTTTTTAAATTTCCTTTTCCTGGCAGCACTGCCTGTCTCCTGGTCGCTGGTAAAATATACGGTCTTCCCGTCAGGGGCAAAGCACAATGGTCCGCAATTGAACAGGTTGCTTCTTTCACCCATGATCTCATCCGGCTTTCCCCATGTGGAAGAATCCTTCCTTATGACCGTGTAGATATTGAAAAGACGTCTGCCTTCGAATGTAGTACGATCAGTGAAATTGCTGAATCTGCGGTCGGAACAAAAGACAATGCCATCCTTTACGATTACCGGAGAAATATTACTGAACATTTCTGAATTGAATGGCATTCTTGTGATTATGTAAGTCGGAGGCTGCTTTTCCTGTGACAGGGATGGGATCTCAAGGAAAACAATCATGAAAATAATATTGAGGAGCCTCTTTACCATAATTTAAAAATACCTGGGATTTGCAGCGCTTACCTTGGAACCGAATTCATACCTGAGAAAAATTTCACCTGAACCCTTGGAGTAAGTCGTCATTCTTCCTGCGGGATAATCATAAGAAAAGCCTATCATAAGCTGCTGGTTTACCTGGATCTGTACAATTGCAACAGCGACTTGCTCACTGGTGCGCCATGAGCCTCCAATCCAAATAATATCATCCAGGATCAGGTTCCCGTTTAAATCCAGCTGGTTTATATGGTTTGAACTGTACATTGAATAATCTACCAGAACTGAAGGCTTGAATTTCACTTCCGGCGAAAACGAAATAAGGCCTCCGGCGCTCATAAGAAAATCGTACTCACCGATCGAATTAAATAATTGCGTCTTTCCGTCGCCCAGATTTCTATAGAACAGGAATGAGGGTACTGAAAACCCGCCATAAATTTTATTGCTGTAATAATAGACACCGGCGCCGATGTTTGGAAGCATATATGGCTGGCTGTTATTCTCAAAAACCGGATCGTTTGGCTGGATGCCTTTAAGCTGAGCATAATTCGTTGATGACCTGTCAAATCCCGCCTTCAGACCAAATGAGAGTTTCCCTTTTGCAAGCTTTATGCGATATGCGTACATTAAGTACACCGATTCAGAGGTGGTCGCTCCGTATGTCATGAACTGGGTACTGAGACCCAGGGCAACTTTGTCACTCTTTAACGGCGTATGAAGTGAAAATGAAAAGAGTTCGGGGGCGTCCGGTATTCCCAGCCATTGTTTCCTGACTGACATGGCAACGCTTAACTCCTCCCTGGCACCTGCATAGGCTGGATTAATTATCAGACCGTTCTGGAGATACTGGCTGTAAACAGGATAGCCTAAAGTGATACGGGATGAATCCGAACCGCTTTGAGCGAATGATGCAAACCGGCTGATTGTTACTAATATGAATATGAGAAATAGTGTTCTCTTCATTACCTGATTTTCATTTTTCCGGATTTTCCGGTTCATTTACATCAATGTCTTTTTAAAATTACAAATCCGCTCTTCTTTGCAACATGTTGTGACATATACTCATTTTTCTTTGTAGTCACCTCAAGGAGGTAATAATATGTACCTTCCGGTACCATTGTGCCTTTGGAATCCCTGCCATCCCAATTCTTCCAATTGTCGTTGCCGTTACGGTTGGTGGCTGAGAAGATAACTGTGCCTGCCCCGTTAATTATGGTAAGGTCAACAAATTGGTTGTCCATGTCGAGACCCGAGATCCTAAAAGTGTCATTGATACCATCGCCATTAGGAGAGATCCCTTCAGGAATCACAGGACTTGAAACTTCAAAGAGAACAGTATCTGACAGATTGCACTTCCTGTTCGTTGCCGTCCATTTATAAATATCGGTTCCTATAGTCACTTGCCTTACATACGTTGTATCACTGGTATTATCATCAAAATTTCCTGATCCTTCCATTACTGTCCATTTGCCGGTCTCATAACCTGGAAGGGGATACGCATTTACCCTGATAACGTTATCAAAAGAAATTACAGACCCTCCCTTGCCGGCATTGACAGTGTCAATCCGGTGGTCAAAAGTAATCGTCACTGAATCCTTGCTAGTGCAGGTCCAGTTGATCTCCTGCCATATGAACTTGTATGAAACGCTTGCTGCCGTAAAGGATGAATCAATCTTTATAACTGCATTTGGATCGGATGCAATTCCGGAAAGGACCTGTGAAGGAAAGGTCCAGGTACCTGTTCCTGCACTTGGAACTGCTTTCATGGTGTATTCCGGTCCGCAAACCTCATCATCCGATCCGGCATCGGCAGCAGGAGTTTTGTAGACATTGGCATTTCTCGCCCCGGAAAGGGAAGTGGCGGCACAGCCATTATTGTCAGTAAGTGACGTGAGTGTATAATTGAATGCCGTCAGGTCAGATGAAACGGTCGGGATAAGCGTTATTGTCACAGGTGATGCCGTAATCCCATTCATTGTCAACTGGCTGGAATTTTCATTGTAAACCAACGTCCATGCCGGCGAGCCTGTAAGTGTAACCTGTAATTGAACCTGTGAACCGCTGCAGATTGTCGTATCAGTTACCGAGGTGATTGTCCCTGTCGGCAAGGGATTGATGTCAATGGTAACCATATTAGAGGTGTCGATACAACAGCCGCCTGACTGGATAATACGCCTGTACCACGTTTTCAAAATAAGTGCAGTGGGAGAATAGTTCTGGGCATTGCCTCCCGAAATTGTCGTCCAGCTTGTTCCGTTGGTGCTCTGCTGCCATATCCATGTCGGAGTTCCTCCGGCACCGCCTGTAAGCGCGGTTCCGGATATTGCGGCGGGAACTGTATTAAAACAGACTGCTGATTTGGCTACTGTTATTACATTATTGGTTATTGGCGGAAGGACAATCACTTTTATGCTGTTGCTGAAGGAAGAGCACATTCCTGAAGTTACCGTTCTTCTGAACCAGGTCGTTACCGTAAGTGCACCCGCCTGGTAATTCTGCAATGTTGCTGAAACAGATATAGGGTTGTAGCTGCTCCCGTCAGTTGAATATTGCCACTGGTATGCGTAATCACCAACAATATTTGTGCCTCCGGCAGGCACGGATCCTTTTATCATGTTGGGAACAGCACCGCTGCAAACGGTCGTATCGGTTCCTGATCCTGAAAGAAGAGACGCTGTATTATTTGCAATCGGCTCATGGACCATTATTGCAACCTCGTTGCTGACGCTTGTGCATTTGGATGAATTAACAATCCTCCTGAACCATGTTGAGTCGGTCAGTCCAAGCGGTGAATAGTTTTTATTTGTTGCTGATACTGAAATAGACTGCCATGACAATGAGGAGGTGCTGTCCTGCCACTGGTACGAATAGCTTAAATTACCCTGAGTCGGAGTTGTTCCCGTAAGAGATGATGGTG
Organism: uncultured Bacteroidales bacterium; assembly: GCA_963717685.1. Classification (GTDB taxonomy): domain Bacteria; phylum Bacteroidota; class Bacteroidia; order Bacteroidales; family VadinHA17; genus LD21. The sequence goes on from OY970346.1 coordinate 409,550, forward strand.
TTGATCCGGAGCAGATCGTCTGATCCGCAGCAACAGCGTTATTCTCTATTTGAGGATACCTGGTGAGACGGATTGGTTGGCTTGTATTCTGACAGACGCTGTCTGATCCGGAATAGACAACACGCCTGTAATACCTGTCCTGGGTCACTGCAAACTTTGAGGTATCAGGCGAATAGGTCTGATTCGTGGTCGTACCTGCAGCAGTCTGCCATGCTGTTGATGATGTACTGTCCTGCCACTGATATAAATATGATCCAGACCCGCCTGATGCCGAAGATGCATTTAGAACATTGAACAACGATCCCTGGCATATCACCGAATCCGGACGGGCCATGACATTGCCGGTTATTGAAGGAAGCACCGTAATTGTCACCGTTGAGCTCTTGTCGACGCATCTTCCCGAAGTGACCTGCCGTTTATAGTATGTAGTTGCTATCAATGCTGCAGGGTCATAACCGGCCAGAGTTGAGGTCCCTGAGGCATTGTTTGTCCAGGTTGTATTATCCGTATTTGACAGCCACTGGTACACGTAATATCCATTCCCGTTTGATGGCCCTGAATTGAGAGGCGTCAGTGGAAGAGGATTCTGACCATAGCATATTGTTGTATCTTTTCCCACTAGGTTGCCGGTTATGGCAGGCTGCACGATCATCTCCACCCATTTGCTTGTGTCGGTCAGGGAAGAAACATTATCCGTCACAATCCTTCTTACCCAGAATGTGTTCGCTTCCGTCGCCGCCGGTGTATAGGTAATCGCGTTTGCCCCTGCGATCAGTGAAGGAGCGCCTGCAAGACTGTATTTTTTCTGCCACGCATAGGAATAGTTGCCCGATCCTCCTGTCGGGGTTGTGCCTGATATAGGAGGTGGAACAACATTTGAACACACGGAATCGACTTCATTAAGGGTAACAGACGAAATTATATAATTGAAAAGAAAACCATTCAGGACAGGTGCATAGGAAGCCGGCTTATCCCCGGCCGATCCGGAAGTTGCCGTAGGGCCAGCTACATCTGTGTTTGTTCCTCTATTCCCCCCGTTGACAGTCCGTGTGACATTTCCCGGAATTATGATATTGCTTATTGTTATTCTTCCGCCGCCGCCGCCGCCACCTTCACCGAATTTTCCTGCATTGTTTCCTCCTGCCCCTCCGTTTGCCGAAATAGCTATCGTGTTCGAAGAGAAATTCTGAAGCGAAATTGCTATCGAACCTCCGCCTCCGCCTCCTCCCGATCCTGCGTTACCGCTTGCTGTTCCCGGTGTTTCTCCGTCAGCCACAATGCTGTTGCCCTGGCCGTCAATAGTCTGGCAGATTATTATGATTATTCCTCCCCCCCTTCCGCCTGCCGTAGGTGTCGCTCCTGTAAAATAAGTTGAACCGCCTCCGCCGCCGCCAGGAAATAGTATCGCAGGATTAAGGCTTGCACCGATTGCTCTTCCGCCAAGCCCTCCATTTTCCTGGTTTGTACCGCATAAATTGCTTTCAAGTCCTCCATTCCCTCCGGCTCCTGCGAGAGATCCCCCGCCGCCCCCTGAAAATTTTCCGCTGCCACCGCCCCCGCCGGTGAAATTGGGTCCGTAGCCTTTTGAATACTGGGGAAATATCGGAACATCAATTAAATATCCCAAAGACGACATGCTTTCACCCTTCAGACCTGAGTTCTGGTAAGAATATGGATAGGAATAATAGTTCAGCGTCGTGTCTCCGTTTATACAATTGCCCGATCCTATAGAAGGATCTCCGCCCCTGAAACCTTTTGCTTTTGTTGTTATGTTAGCACTGAGAGTAAGTTTAGTCCCTACGAACAGCGCAAGTACCCCTCCGGTTTTCGCAGTGCTGTCCCATACGGCACATGTAAGGTCAGCGTTTACAGTTGCCGCATTGAATGAAGGGACTCGGATCAGCTGAACATCAGCTGCGACATCGTAGGTATTCATAATGTTGTTTCTGAAGGTGACTTTTTGTGTCCCGGACTCGACTGAAAGGACAATCAGAAACTCATAAATTCCCGTATTCCCTTCCATTGTCTGCTCCTGACCATAAGAGTAATCATTGGCAACTATGCACTCTACTCCTTTCATCTGCATCAGAAGGACAGTGTCTCCTGCAGAAAAATATGAAAACTGAGTCGGATCTGGTATAATGACATTGTCCGTACCGACTGTTGACACATATGCATACTGGTTTATGACGCCGCTTATCGATCTTTGCGAAAAAAGGTCGCTGTCCAGACAAAAAAGTATTAACAGGCTAAGGATAAAAAATTTAATATAGCACGACAATTTTACTGTCATCAATCGCAACTAATGAACTGCTAATATAACTAATTTAACGAACAATTCAATTTTACCCGGATCAATATGCCGGAGGCTCATCCGGTTTTTCCACAGTATAAACAAGAGGAAATCTGACATAGAATGTTGAGCCTTTTCCTGCTTCGGATTCAAACCATATCTCACCGCCCGCTACCTCTACGTATTTCCTGACAATTGAAAGCCCAAGCCCCATGCCTGAGGATTTAGTGGTAAAATTGGGCGTGAACATCCTGTTCCTGAGACTTTCGGGGATCCCGTTCCCATTGTCTGAAACACTTACGGTCACTTTATCGCCCGCGACCTTGAAGCCGACAGTTATTTCGCCTTTCCGGCCAGGGGGAATTGCCTGTATGCTGTTTTTGAAAAGATTTGAGAATATCCCATTTATATTCTCTTTGTCGGCATAAATGAAGATCTTGCTTTCCCTTGGCCAGTTTACCCTGAATGAGACGTTCTCGGTGTTTTTAAAAAGCTCCAGCGTCGTTTTGACCTGTTCCGGAAGATTTACTTCCATCGGTCTGATACCCGGCATTTTTGCGAATGAAGAAAATGCCGAAGCAATGGATGAGAGATTGTCAATATATTCGATCTGGCTCTTTGAGAATCCTTCAATTTTTTCTTCAAATCCCGTTGCTTTGTCTTTCCAGGATTTCAGAAGCTGCTGGACATTAAGCTTCATGGGTGTCAGCGGATTCTTGATTTCATGTGCTATCTGCTTTGCCATCTCCCTCCAGGCATATTCCCTTTCGGAATCTGCAAGCTTCTGTGCGCTGTCCTCAAGTTCATCTACCATCTTGTTGTATTGTCCTACCAGCTCTCCGATCTCGTCCGTTCCCTTGTAGGAAAGATGCTCGCTCTTTTTCCCAAGCCTGACTGATGCAAGGCCGCTGCTCAGCATTGAAAGAGGAGCCGTCAGCCTGCCGCTTATAAAGATTGCAAGGCTCATAGTTATAAGAATAAGGAGAAGGGTGAAATTGACAACGGCAACCACAAGATTCGAGATTTCTCTTGCAAGCAGGCTCTGCATCCTGAAATAAGGTATATTCAGATAGGCAAGTATGTTGTTGTCAGCATTGTAGAAAGGGACATATTCAGAAATATATTTCATTTCACCGATCTGTTCAGTCTGCAGATACTCGCTTTTTTTAATGTGTGCAAGGTTGTTGAAAGCAGTGTTATCTATCCTCTGGGCGGCAAGGTCGCGATAAAATATCTGGGGCCTTGAAGTAGCGATAAGGAACCCGTTCAGGTCGTACAGGTTAATGTCGGTGTTGAAAATGTTTGAAAGATTAATCAGAATCTCATTCAGGGATGCATTTGTATCGCTTTTCCCTGCCGACAGGTGCTTTTCGGCGGAGAGCCTGTTATCTAGCTCAATATATACCGAGTTTAGAGTCTCCTTTATATTCTCATAATGCTTTGCACGGAACTGGCTGATTGAAAGGATTGCCACAACTATGCCCACAAGAAGGAATGAAATGAAAAGGATAGCCATAAACGAAAGCTGAAGCTTCTGCCTGAAATTCAGGCTGAACATTCCTTTCCCGGAAGGCCTTCTGATCAGAAGCAGGAAGAGATTTATAAGGATAAAAATGAATGCAAACAGGTAGGCAAATGAAATAATTATATTACCAGCGGTCAGTCCGGGCCTGCTTATAATCTCTGTTGAATTCCCGTTCTTGTACAGAACGTGCCTGAACCCCCCGCTGCTGAAGACCCTGTAATCCGAAACCTTGTCAATGTATTCATCATCGGCTTTGTCATAGGCAAAATCGCCCGACTTAAGAACCATGTCGCCGTTAATGTACCTGGCAAATGAATAATCCTTCAGACCTGAATACCCGCGAAATTTTTTATCAAGGAGCAGTTCTGAGTAACCCGGCTGGAAGACATCGACATCTCCATAGAGCTCCATGAATAACCCGTTAGTCGTTTTACTGCCTATTTTAAATTCAAGCATTCCCAGGTAATACGATCTTCCTCCCTGGTTATCTATAAAATAGAAACCCGTACCTGTCAGCTGATGGCCGTATTTCCTTATCCTTTCATTGAAAAAATCAAAGCAACCCACTGAATTATTCCCGCTTTGACCAACCATAAGGGGTTCATTCTTCCCGCACAGTGTAATATTAATATTGAAATTGCCCCAGTAACCGTCGAAATAAGTGTCATGCAGATAATTTGAGATCTTGTCAAAGTCGCTCTGTCCGAAAACTTCTGCATTCATCATATTATTCAATACGGCATCGCTTCTGAGCACCGGCCACATATCAAGGAGCAGGTTTTCGGCTTCCGGATCATTTTCCATCGATAATGAAAATGCCTTGACCTTGAGGTTTTCGTTAGTCTTCTTTTCAGTGAATACGGAAATTAAAAAAAGTGAATAAAGGCCAAACATAAGCGAGAATAAAACCGTCATGGGAAACCTTCTGATGCCTCTTTTAACTGCAACCCAGACGATCAGGATCCCTCCGCAATAAATTGCCGAGACGACAAGCAGCGACCATAAATCGCCATACAGGAAGGCTCCAGCTATGCATACTGAAATCACGGCGGATGAAATCAACAACCCCCTCCCGGGATTTGGAATGGTCCGAAAAGCCTTCATTAAAATAAGAGGCGGAATAAGGAACAGGAGAATCATTGATATGAATCCGGCAACACTAAAGAAGCTGAGCTTTAGTACCTTATATGTCTCAAAGTTTATGTTCGAGTCTGAAACAAGGTGGCTGAAAAGACTATGGAAAATGCACATCAGCACGGCTCCTGCTGCAGCCGTAAGAATTGCAGCTGCAGTACCATTTGGCTTGTTTTCCCCTGCCCGGATCCTTTCCGGAAAATGCCTGAAGAAAACACAAGCACCGGCAAAAAACAGAATGCTGATTATGACCAGATGACCTTCGGTCGGGATAAACCTGTTGAGCGAGAAATTGTACGGGGAAAACAGGCCGGTTTTAAAAATAACTGCCGGCTTGCCGGAAAAAAGTATCAGCAGGTAAAAGGCAATAAATATCAGGAAACATGAAATTATCCCTTCAATGGGCTTCCCCATTTTTGCCATGTAATCAGTAAGCCTTAGCGCGAGAAGGATAATAAGCATGAAAACGGCAATCCATAAAACAAGCGGGATTATTATAAAGCTGGAATTGCTCTTGACTTTGGGGAATAAAAGCGAAAACAGGTAAATGCCCTCATTATTATATACTTTGTACTCCGAGGCATTCTTTCCTGTGCTTAATTGCACGTCGGCAGACATCCGGAAGTCTTTTTGAAATCCGTTTTTAATAATGTCATTCTCAAAGCCGTATTCTGTCCTTACCCTCAGTAGCCCGACAATTGTTTCATTGCCTGCTCTTACCATCTTTGGCAGGAACCATCCGTTTTGCATGAAGATGATCGGCTTTGAAAATACTGAATCAATAAGCTCCCTGGGAACATCAAAGTCGTTATCGGACCAGAAATTAAGCTTATTGTCAAGGTATTCAAGAATAGTGATGTCGTTTTTACCGGCAGTAAGAAACACAGAATTCTCCAAGACTGATCCATGGAGCTCTCCACGCGCGAGTATTATCTTCAGGCTGTTGAGGCAATTTTCCATTGTCCTTTCCTTATCCTTCAAAATGGAATTGAATCTCCGTGTCTTTAAGGAATACTCGAAATTGCTGAAATACAGCAAATCAGAGATAACGGCCAGAATAATACATGCCGTAAAGGTGATAAGCAGGAAAAATGTGCGCCGGTCTTTGTTCATTTTGCCGTGGATCTCAGGTTCATGCATGATGATAAGGATCTCCTTTAATAATTGTGAATGCCCTGTACAGCTGTTCAGCAAACAACAACCGTACCATCTGGTGCGGAAAGGTCATCTTTGAGAGAGAAAGACTGAAATCAGCCCTTGAATATAACTCCTCTGAGAAACCCCAGGCACCTCCTATTATGAAAACCAGCCTTTTGCCCGAATCCGCAAGCTTCTTTTCAATCCATCGGGCAAACTCAGACGTATCCAATTCTTTTCCCCTCTCATCAAGAAGAATGATATAGTCGTTCTTCCCGAGCGCCTCAACTATCTTCCTTCCCTCTTTTATCTTCTGTTCGCCTGAAGGCATGTTCCTTGTGTTTTTAATATCAGCTATTGTAATGATCTCAAACCCGGTATATTTCCTGATCCTGGATGAATATATTTCAAGACCTTCCGAAACGTACCCTTCAGTTGTCTTTCCCATCTGCAACAAAGCTGTTTTCATAAAACCGGCGCGATTTTTGCACTTTAAAATGCCTGTTTGCGTTAATTTGCAAAAATATAATTAATAATGCGTTCATACAATTATAATTATTGAGCCTGAACGAATGATTTTCGTTCATGAAATTAGTTAAATTTGTGTCTGATTAATTTGAAGGTCAATATAAACCAAGATTAAATGAAAATCAGGAATTTCATATCCGTCTCATTGCTCTCATTTGTAAGCCTCACACTTGCCGCACAGGAGCAGACGAGAATTCCGGGCGGAATTTCCATGGCCTTTAAAGCCGGCAGTGCCGCCGAATTGGCAAAGTACATGAATCCCACGATCGAACTTTCCCTTCTCGACAAGGAAGATTTCTACAAAAAGAATGTGGCCGAAGCGATTCTGAAGGATTTCTTCACCTCTTATCCTTCAAAAGATTTCATCGTGCGCCACCAGGGTTCCAAAAATGATGCACAGTATGCCATCGGCAACCTTAAAACGGAAAAAGGTGATTTCAGGGTTTATTATCTTCTGAAGAAAGTGGGACAGGAACAGCTTATACAACAGATCCGAATTGAGCCGGAAAGTGGAAAATAGTGTCCTGAACGAGTTTATCCGGAGAAGCCTGGCAGAAGATGTCGGCGACGGAGATCATTCTTCGCTGGCCTGCATCCCATGGGAAGCTCAGGGCAAAGCCAAGCTGCTTATAAAGGAGAAAGGAGTTATCGCGGGGATAAAGGTGGCCCAATGCACATTACAAACTATTGATAAAAGCCTGATATGCGAGATCTTTATTGAAGACGGGAAAACTGTCAGCCCCGGCGATATTGCTTTTTATGTTTACGGAAGACAGCAGTCAATCCTGAAAACTGAGCGCCTGGTTCTCAACATAATGCAAAGGATGAGCGGGATAGCTACAAGCACAAATCAATATGTGACTAAACTCAGGGGGCTTAAGACCAGGATCCTTGACACACGTAAAACCACGCCCGGATTCCGTTTCCTTGAGAAGGAGGCAGTGAGGATCGGAGGAGGCTTAAATCACAGGATGGGATTATATGATATGGTCATACTGAAAGATAATCATATCGCGTTTGCAGGAGGGATCGAAAAGGCCATTGAGAAAACCAGGGATTACCTAAGGAAATCTGACAGGGATCTTAAAATTGAGATTGAAGCAGGGAATCTTGAAGATGTCAGAAAAATAATCAGCACTGGCGGAGTGGATCGCATAATGCTCGATAATTTCAGCATCACGGATACTGCCGAAGCTGTAAGACTGATAGCCGGAAGATATGAGACAGAATCATCCGGAGGCATCACGCTTGATACGGTAAGAGCCTATGCAGAATGCGGAGTCGATTTCATTTCCGTGGGCGCCCTTACGCATCACATAAAAAGCCTGGACATGAGCCTGAAGGCCATTTAGCATAATTGCAGCCTTATCCGCAATGCAGGAATTTCGCGACCAGGGCGCTTAAGTCCTCTTGCTTGCTGTCCAGCCTTTCATTTAAACCCAGGTCATCGTACGCCTTCAGCTTGGTAATCATATTATCAATCACCCCTTCGGGAAAAACACTGTCCTTCTCAAAGACCTTTCTTGCAGCGCGCAGGCAATCGGCCGACTCCCAGCATGAACGGGGCAGGGATTCCAGTGGGGGTCTCTTCCTGCTGCCTTCATTGCTTCCAGTGTTGTTATTTATGTAAAGCCTGCTGGCTCTTTCGATCGCATCAGGCATCTCCAGACCATGTTCAATAGCCACCACGAGCCCTGCAAAGAGCTTGTAGAGATCAGCCGATCCGTCAGGAGACCTGAGCTCGACTGTCTGCTTGGCCGGCATCTCAGGATATTCTTCAGTGTCTGCAGGATTTGCATCCTTTATCATATTCATCGCACCATTCCATCCCAGTGGAACCCTCATAAGGACTGACCTGTTGCGATCGCCCCAGCATATATTTGTAGGGGCTTCCTGGTTGGGCACAAGACGAAGATATGAAGTCGGGATTGTATTCCCGAATGCAGTCAGGGCTTTTGACATGTCAAGTACTCCAGCTATCATTTTCTTTGCAGGCTCGCTTAACGTGCCATTTTCAATCATTATGTTATTCCCATCCTTTTCAAGCATCATATGAATATGCATTCCGGAGCCTGCTTCTCCCACCGTTATCTTTGGCGCAAAGCTCACTTCAACCCCGTAGTGGCTGCCAAGCATCCTGAGGATCCATTTTGAAATAAGCAGCTGCTCAACGGCTTCATCAGGTTCGACAGGCAGGAATTCAATTTCATGCTGCTCGAAATCCTCACCATCTTTTGAAAAGCTCCCGACTTCCGAATGTCCGTATTTGATCCTGCAGCCAGATCCTGCACATAATTCAAGTGCCCTTATCCTCAGGTCCTCAAACTTGGCAAAGGGCTTTGACTGGTGGTATCCCTTCTGTTCCGTAAGCGGATAAAGATCATCATGCATGGATTTAATATAGTACTCGAGCTCGCCGAATGCCCTTATTCTGAATCCGGTTTTCCTGACAAAACGCGAACAGGCTTTCCTCAGGATATATTCCGGAGCGCTTTCCAGCGGTTTTCCGTCGCTGTTATAGAATGAACATAGGATCTCGAGCGTCGGGGTTCCGGTAAACGGATTCACAAAAGCCGTCCGGTACCTTGGAATTACATACAGGTCGCTCGAGCCGGATTCCACGAATGAAAAGAGACTTGAGCCATCCACCCTTTCGCCCGCCGTAAGTATCGATATGAGATGTTCCCTGCTGTGCGGGACGAAGTTCAGTGTCTTTAGCCTTCCGTCATCAGCCGCATATCTGAAATTTATCATTGTTATGCCCTTGGCTTCGACAAATTTCATAATATCATCCCTCGTAAAACTCCTGGCAGGCTTCTGAAGAAACTGTACAAGCTCGTTGGGATTCATAAGAACATCCGTGTTTTTCATAAAAGAATTAAATAAGTTTTCAAAAATAAACATATTAAAGTATACTCACCCATGCGAAATGTCATAAAGGCTCAATCAAAAACCGAAGAAAACAACATTTAATCCGGCTGCCGCTCAGGTGTAAATTGCCATAGGGTATTTGCCGCACCCTGACCTTCAGACAAACGTGGATTCTTATCCTTCGCCGGGAAAATGTTAACTGATTACTACGATTTTACTCATAATCAAATAACTAACAATAAAAGGTGCCGGTTCGCAACTTGAAAAATAATTCATTTTTATGTACTTTAGGGGCGCAAAAAAACAACAGGATGAAAAAATGGTTGATTTTGCCTGTCCTTCTTTTTATCTTCGGCTGCAGCGGGAAACAGCCTGATTCCTATTTCACGTATACCAGGGCCCTCTTGTATTTTAATAAAGCCAAAGAGATTTGTGATAGGGATAACGGCAAGCTCTGGGGAAAGAATCTTTACGGCCCGTTGATGTTCGTCGATCGCAACAACAGAAGAATTATAGCCAATTCACCGGACAACGAAAACTTATTGAAAGAGAAGGATGGGGTTTACACGGGCTTTTACCCGAAAGAATGTATAATCAGCTATTCATGTGTCACTTTTGGCGGAAAGCTCTATGGAATGGCTCCTCTTCCCCCTGAAGAGGATGAATACAGGATAATTTACAGGGCGATACGCGGTCTCTTTCACCTCTTTCAGCAAACCACAGGCTTTACTTCGTCTGATTACCTGACTTCGAACATGGATGAGAAAAATGCCAGGCTATGGCTCAAGCTCGAGTGGAAAGCCCTGCGCAGGGCAATTGATTCCCGGGGCGATGAACAGCTTCTCGCAATCAGGGATGCGCTTATTTTCAAGGGTGCTAACCATGAGTGTTTCCCAAAATATTCTGCCGACGAAACCCGGTTTGAAAATTATGAGGGCCTTGCCACTTTCACATCAATACTGTTGTCAACAAATTCGCCGGAAGAGTTTAAAAAGAGATTGTTCGAAAGTCTCGACAGATTCTATTCCATGGAGTCCTATTCCAGATCATATGGAATAATTCACGGTGCACTGTATGCGACACTCCTTTATATGAAAGGATTTGATTTTACGTCAATCCATTCAGAAAATGTTGATCTCTGCGAGCTTGTAAAAAACATTTATAATATAAAGCTCCCCTCTATTTGCCGGGACGTGGCAGGAAGCCTGATGCTGAACTATGATTTCCAGACCATCCTCAGTGAAGAGGCAAAACGTGAATCGGACATGATGGACCGGATCCACACCATGACAAGCATCTTTACCGAAAAGCCGGTTATTATCCTGGAACTTGAAAGCCCCTACTTTGACTTTGAGCCGGAAGATGTCCATTCAATGGATACCATTGGAACTATCTACAGCAAAATGCGTGTTTCTGATAATTGGGGAAAGCTTTCTGTGGAATCCGGCGGTTGCCTTGTTTCAAATAACTACAAGTTTTTAAGAATTACCGCAAAGGGGTTGAAAAGCGATAAAAACAGGATTGAGGGAGACGGATGGTTGCTAATGATTAATAATAACTGGAAACTAGTTCCTGTAAACCAGAACTTTTGCATAAAGAAGATGGGAGAGTGGCATTGAATCGATTTTTGTCTGAATTGCCACTGAAGAATTCTCTCCTTAAGGAGTTCATTTGCTTCCCAGTTCTTTCATCCTCTCTTCAAGGGATTTTATCTTAGCTTCTGCATCGCTTTTCTTCCTCCTTTCAAGCTCCAGCACATTGGACGGTGCATTGCTGACAAAGCGCTCATTGTTCAGCTTCTTCATGACCGTAACAAGAAAGCCCCTGTAATATTTCAGCTCCTCACGCGTTTTTACAATCTCTCCGCTAAAATCCATTCTGGCACCAAGAGGAATGAAGAATTCTGTCGTGCCTATCATGAATGAAGCAGCTTCTTTCTGCTTTTTGCTGACAAATTTCATTTCGGACAGATTGCAAAGCTTTTCGATGACTGAGATAAGCCCGGCATCATATTCTTCCTTGTCCGACTTTATACAAAGGACAAGCTTTTCCTTCATTGATATTTCCTTTCCCTTCCTGACGGCTCTCACCGATGTCACAATATCCTTGACCATTGCGAACCTGGCTGTCAGTTCCCTATCATATTTCTTTGCAACCGGCATCGGCGATATCATAATGCTTTCGCCATCTTTTCTTTCTTCCAGCATCTGCCATATTTCCTCTGATATAAACGGCATGAACGGATGCAAAAGTCTCAGAAGCCTGTCAAGCAGTGATAAGGTCGCCTCTAATGTGGTTTTGTCAACCGGCTTTTCATATTCAGGCTTGATGATCTCCAGGTACCAGCCGGAAAATTCATCCCAGAAGAGCTTATACACATTCATCAGCGCCTCGGATATTCTGAACTTTCTGAAGTTGGCGTCTATCTCGCCCATGGATTTCTTCAATATCTCATTCATCCATTTCACCGCTGCCCTGGATGAATCGGGCTGGGGTATTTCATCATCAACATTCCATCCCTTTACAAGCCTGAAAGCATTCCAGATTTTATTGGCGAAGTTCCTTCCCTGTTCGGGAAGCGAGTCATCATAAAGGAGGTCGTTGCCTGCCGGTGAACACAAAAGCATCCCTACCCTGACGCCGTCGGCACCGAATTTCTCAATCAGGTCAAGCGGTTCCGGAGAGTTTCCCAGGGATTTTGACATTTTCCTCCCCTGCTGATCCCTGACCAGACCTGTCAGGTAAACATTATTGAAAGGCTTTCCCCCCACGAATTCGTAACCTGCAATTATCATTCTTGCCACCCAGAAAAATAATATCTCCGGAGCGGTAACAAGGTCATTTGTCGGATAATAATACCTGATATCTTCATTATCAGGATTCATAATGCCATCGAATGCCGTGACAGGCCAGAGCCATGAAGAAAACCAGGTATCGAGAACATCTTCATCCTGACGCAGATCCGCCTCCGCTAACATGTCGTTACCGCTTTTGGCCTTAGCCAGGATCAGCGCCGCGGAGATATTATCCGCTACGACATATTCGCTTCCGCTGTAGTACCAGGCAGGGATCCTGTGTCCCCACCATAGCTGCCGGCTTATGCACCAGTCATGGACATTTTCCATCCAGTGCCTGTACAGGTTCCTGAATTTCTGAGGATGAAGGTGAATTTCCCCGTTCATCACTGCATCGAGAGCAGGGCGTGAAATATCTTCCATCTTAAGGAACCACTGCATCGACAATTTAGGTTCTATTACCGCATGGGTTCTTTCGGATCTTCCTATTTTATTGTCATATGGAACCACCCTGACAAGATTCCCCGTGCGACGGAGCTCCTGTTCAGCCAGTTCCCTGGCTGCAAAACGGTCAACACCGGCAAACATTCCTGCGCGGGAGCTTATTGTTCCGTCGTCATTGAAAATATCAATCGACTGCAGGTTGTGCTTAAGCCCTATCTCATAGTCATTTATATCGTGCGCAGGTGTTATTTTAAGGCAGCCTGTCCCGAATTCCATATCGACATATTCATCATAAATAAACGGCACTTCCCTGTTTGTCATCGGAACAATGACCTTCTTCCCCTCCAGATGCCTGTATCTTTCATCATCCGGATTTGCACAGACTGCCGTGTCGCCAAGTATTGTTTCCGGACGGGTTGTTGCCACGGTGATATAATCATTCCAGCCCACTACCTTATAGCGGACGTAATAAAGTTTTGACTGCTCCTCCGTGAAATAGACTTCCTCGTCCGAAACTGCTGTCCTTGCCTGTGGATCCCAGTTGACCATCCTGACTCCCCGGTATATCAATCCCTTATTATAAAGATCGACAAATACCCTGATGACAGATTCATATCTTTTATCATCCATCGTAAACAGGGTCCTTTCCCAGTCGCATGAAGCTCCCAGCTTTTTGAGCTGCTCGAGAATGATGCCGCCATGCCTGCGTGTCCATTCCCAAGCCTCTTCCATGAATCTCTCCCTTGATATGGTTCTTTTGTCCGTACCCTCGCTTTTTAGCTTGGCTACGACCTTGGCCTCAGTGGCGATCGAAGCATGGTCTGTCCCCGGCACCCAGCACGCATTCCTGCCCATCATCCTTGCCCTGCGTACCAGCACATCCTGTATGGTGTTGTTAAGCATGTGACCCATGTGGAGGACGCCTGTCACATTTGGCGGAGGGATTACAATAGTATAAGGTTCCCTTTCGTCAGGGACGCTCCTGAAAAAGCCATGTTTCATCCAGTAATCGTACCATCTGCCTTCTGCTTTCCCCGGTTCATATTTGGAGGGTATTTCCATCTCTCAATTCAGGTTAATTTGGGTCGGTTGATCTGCAAAAATAGAAATTAAAATGAAATCCAGCTTAATCAAGATCCTGTTGTACCGGTTTGTCAGGCAGGCCGGATTATCATTTTCAGACTCTTATCTGTAAAATGCAGGATTTAGCCTGTTCATCATTTTCACTCCCTGGCAAAATATTTCAATCATATTTATTTCCCCCGTGCATAAATCACTTGATCAAATTACTTATTTTTGCAGCTGTTGAATAAAGAATTAAATCCGCAGAAAATGCCGTTAATATCAGAAAAAGGCAGGGCCATGCCGGCGTCTCCAATCAGGAAGCTGGCTCCTTTTGCCGAAGAGGCTAAAAGAAAAGGAATTAAAGTTTACCATCTTAATATAGGCCAGCCCGACATCCCAACCCCTGATGTCGCACTGAATGCCATCCGTAACATTGATCTGAAAGTCATAGAATACAGCCATTCAGCCGGCAATGAATCCTACCGCAGGAAACTTGCAGGCTTTTATAAGACAATAGGCATTGATATTGACTATTCGGAAATATTGATTACGACAGGCGGATCTGAAGCAATTCTCTTTGCACTCATGACGTGCCTTGACCCTGGCGACGAGGTGATCACAACAGAGCCTTTTTACGCCAATTACAACGGGTTTGCGACAACCGCGGGAGTGAAAATTGTTCCCGTGACATCATATATCAAAAATGACTTCGCCCTTCCTCCCATTTCAGAAATCGAGAAGAAGATCACAATCAGGACGAAGGCAATAATTGTCTGTAATCCAAATAATCCCACAGGCTATCTTTACACCAGGGAAGAACTCCTTCATCTCAGGGATATAGTTAAAAAACATGATCTGTACCTGATTTCCGATGAGGCATACCGTGAGTTCTGCTACGATGGCGCGGAACATTATTCGGCAATGAAGCTTGAAGGTGTCGCGAATAATGTCATTCTTGTAGATTCTGTGTCAAAACGCTACAGTGAGTGCGGAGTGCGTATCGGAGCGCTGATCTCGAGAAACTGTGAAGTGATGTCCGTTGCCCTCAGGTTCGCACAGGCCCGCCTTTCCCCTCCCGGACTTGGCCAGATAGCCGGAGAAGCGTCAATCGATGCACCGGCCGGATACTTCAAGGAAGTCAACAGGGAATATACTGCCCGCCGCAACTATATGGTAGATACGCTCAACAGGATACCCGGAGTTTATTGTCCCAGGCCAAAGGGAGCCTTTTATTCCGTTGTATCGCTGCCGGTTGATGATTCCGAGAAATTTGCAAGGTGGCTCCTTGAAGAGTTTGCGTATAAAAATCAGACAGTCATGGTCGCTCCTGCATCAGGTTTTTACTCTACGCCCGGATTAGGAAGGAACGAGGTCCGGATCGCATATGTACTGAAGATCGATGATCTTAAAAATGCAATGGAGACACTGGAGGAAGCGCTGAAGGTTTATCCCGGTATAAAAAAATAGCATTGTTGTCAAGGATTCATAATGTGCTGAGAATTCCTGAGGTATTTAAGACAACGAAAAGTAATTATATAGAGGTGTGAGAACCTAAAGAAGAACCTTTCGGCAGGCAGTGAAGAGTCAGAACAATCACCTGTACAACAGATACTTTGATCTTATATTTCTGAATTTATCGAGTCCATCCTTCCATGTCGCCCTTATTTCCTCGGCATTCATGCCCTTCATAATCTGCTCACGCAGCTTAGGCCCTCCGGCCAGAACGTCAAAATAGGGAGTGAAGAACTTTTCCTTATCAGGATAATTTTCAAATGCAGAAATGAGCCACTCCAGGTTTATTTCCCGTGATGGGACGATCTTGTTTTTTATCGCATCCCGAAGATCAGTGCCAAAACACTTTCTGCCCGACAAGGGCGGATTCTTTGCCCCCTGAACGCTTCCTGGTGTAAAACTGAAGCCTTTATCAGGTAAAAGCGGTGATCCATAAACCTCAAACGGAAACTGCGTTCCCCGCCCGACAGATATGTTGGTACCTTCAAAAAAACAGAGCGACGGATAGAGATACACCGCTGTCTGGTCTGGAAGGTTGGGTGAAGGTTTCACCGGGAGCCTGTACCCGGATTTATAAGTGTATTTTTTACACTTAATAACTATAAGGTCGCATTTCATGCCATCCTTCATCCATCCCTCCCCGTTTATCATCAATGCAAATTCCCCTATTGTCATGCCATATACGACTGGCACGGGATGAAGCCCGACGATTGACCTGTATGAAGTGTCAGGAATATTGCCGTCAATATAGAAGCCGTTCGGATTCGGCCTGTCGAGCACTATGCACTGAAGGTTGTTTTCGGCGCACGCTTCCATCACATAGTGAAGCGTGGACAGATAGGTATAAAACCTTACGCCGACGTCCTGGATATCGAAGATAACGACATCAATTCCCTTCAGGTCATCGGGCGAAGGCTTGAAGTGATTTCCATACAGGCTTATTACCGGCAACCCTGTCTCCTGATCTCTCATATCACTAACGTTCTCTCCTGCATCGGCCATGTTGCGGAATCCATGCTCAGGTGCGAAGATTTTTCTGACAGCTATACCCTTGCCTGAAAGAAAATCCACAATATTCTTCCCTCCGACCATTGATGCCATGTTGGCAACGACTGCGACTGACTTTCCTTCAATAAGATTAAAGTACTTATCAGGCTGCGCTGCCCCCGGAACAGGATTCTTTCCGCTGCAGACAGATGGCGCGTCAAGCACAATCAGGAGGACCAGCAATTGAAAAAAGCTCTTCATCTGCCACTCTTAAATTCATGTAAATCTAAAATAATTCTGCCGAAACTCATTAAACTTCCCCGGCTGGCGGGAATTTATTAATTTTGACACCATAACGAATATGAATCTGCCGTATTTCATAGCGCATCGTCTTATAAGGGGAAGACGTGAGGGAAACTCATTTTCGAGGCCGATAAATGTCATTGCGGTCATCGGGATCGCATCAGGGCTTGCCGTGATGATTCTTGCAGTAGCAATACTTACCGGCTTCAAGCAGAAAATAAGGGAAAAAGTGGTCGGTTTCGGATCAAATATCCAGATCGTGAACTTCGATTCAAACCTTTCACTGGAAACAGCTCCGATAAGCCGGGATCAGGACTTTGTGCCTAAAATAAAGAAGCTGCCCGGGATTAAGCATTTACAAGTATTTGCAACAAAAGCAGGGATCATTCAGACAGGCGATGAGATACAGGGAGTGGTGCTGAAAGGCATTGGAAGTGATTTTGACTGGAGTTTCTTTGAAAGCAATATGATCGACGGGAAAGTGTTTACCGTCAACGATTCAGTCAGGACCGATAAGGTCATCATTTCAAAGAAAATTTCCGACATGCTGAAGCTTAAGACGGGAGATTCATTCGTGATGCATTTCGTCCAGGATCCTCCAAGGATGAGAAAATTCACTGTCTGCGGCATATATGAAACAAGCCTTGAGGATTTCGATAAAATATATGTTTTCTGCGATATCGGACATATCAGGCGGCTGAACGGATGGAAGGACGATCAGGTCAGCGGTTTCGAGATATTTATAAATGATTTCGACAAGCTCGATATGATCACTGATAATGTAAGGGATGTTGTCGGATACAGAATTTCAGAGGGAGATGAGAAATTCAAAGTCACGAATATCAGGATAAAATACCCCCAGATATTCGACTGGCTTAATTTCCAGGATGTGAATGTGATGATAATTATAGCCCTTATGCTTGTTGTCGCCGGCTTCAATATGATATCCGGGCTTCTGATACTGATACTTGAGAAGACAAATATGATAGGCATTCTCAAGGCACTCGGATCGAACGATATCACCATAAGGAGAATTTTCCTGTACCAGGCAGCCTACCTGATCGTCAAAGGGCTGCTATGGGGTAACCTGCTTGGAATAGGACTTGCATTTCTCCAGCTTAAGACAGGCCTTGCGACTCTTGATCCCTCATCGTACTACATAAAGACAGTGCCTGTGAACCTGCAGGTTTCACATATCCTGCTGCTTAATGCCGGAACAATGGCAGTAATCCTGATAATGCTTCTGGTCCCCTCAAACCTTATAAGCAGGATCACTCCGGTGAAGGCGATAAGATATGACTGAGGATTCATCCCTGAATTCCCTTTGGGCTTACAAGGGAACGCAGGATTACAGATCTTTCTTTTCTTCGTTTGATGCCATGCTGAGCCTTGAGTCTTCAGGAACAATGTTCCTGTAATGCTCATATCTTTCAAGCACCTCGTTTACAAAATTCAATGACTCCTCAGCCCTGAAAGAGCCATTCTTTACCACTGAATCGTTATAATACCTTGGGTCAGCTTTCCTGAGAAGCCAGATTGAAACACTGCCGTCCCATTTCCTGGGGTCCATTCCGTTTTTCCCTGCGAGCCTCATGGCATCGAGGATATGTCCCGGACCGGCATTGTATGAGGCAAGTATGAATTTGATCCTTTCATTCTCGTCAGGGATCATCGGTCCGAAAATGGATTTAAGCCAGTTTATGTACAATGTCCCAGCCTTTATATTGTTTGAGGGAGATGAGGTCACATCGATGCCAAAGGATTCTCCAGTTAAAGGCATTATCTGCATAAGTCCGTAAGCGCCCATACTAGATACGACATTGGGATCGAATCTCGATTCCTGGCATATCAGTGATGCAAGAAGCCTCCAGTCCCAGTCAATCATTTCGCTCCCCGATCTTATAAGACCATCCCACCGGGATATCCTGCCAGTGCTGATATAATAATAATCGCTTTTTATTAACGGCTCAGAACGGAAATTCCTGAAATATTTAGCGTAAAGGAGCGAATAAGAACCCGTCTTCCGGTAATATCCTATCCAGTGATTGAATTCATCAACCAGCTTTGCGGAATTATTCTTCCTTACACCCCACGCAACATTCTTCATTAAGCTAACCGGCATGCTTATATCTATATCGGGATAGTAAGTCGCGTTGACCAGGGCTATATCCTCATCGCAAACCGTATAGTCAATCTCTCCCTTTGCCACATTCTTTATAAGCTCTTCAGGTCCATATGGGACCTCAACCACATTAATATTATGGCCTGTTTCGTTTGCAAGCGATTTAAGGTTTTCGGCGAAGGATGAATTTGCCTGCACATATACATGTTTGCCCGCAAGATCGGCATTGTTCCTCAAAAGATTCCTGTCTATGGCATCCTCCTTCATGGAACGCCATCCGTAAGGTTTACGCTGAACCAGCACCTGCCGGGTTTCTGAGACCGGATCGGTAAAAATGATCCCCCTTGATCCTGAAGACATTATATTAAGCCCGCAGGCAAGTATGTCTGCATCACCGGAATTCAGAAGATCCATTGCCTTGTCAATATGGTTATCCGATATTATTTCCAGGTCAACTCCCAGATAATCGGCAAAGGCTTTTAGAAGCTCGTAATTGAAACCCATCGGTTCTCCCCGGTAGATAAAATAATCTACGGAATTATAATCCGTTACAGCCACGATCCTGCCCCTTGTCATGATAGAATCAAGATCAGCAGTGACAGAATTGAATTTGGATTTGGAACCGGGCTTGTTGTTGCAGGAAGTTAATACCGCCAACAGTAATGCGCATAAAAAAATTAACCGCTTTCCCAATAATGCTCTTTTAATTTGACATATACTTTTTTAAAAGCGGGTGCAAAGATAGTAAAATATATTAATTATAAAATGTCCAGGCTATTCCATATCTTAACATCCTGACATTCTGCGGGTAATTCGGGACCATAAAATAATTGTAGCCCATAAAACCGGAGTTGACGTGATCGAGCATCACGAAGATCCTTGTTCTCTGAAGCTTGAGGTTGATAAAAACGTTGATGTACGGATAATCTCCCGTTTTATAACTATCCTGCCGGTAGAAAACTCCCGTTGCAGGCATCCATGCATACCCGTAATAAGGTGTATAGTACAACACATCTGCCCCGATCTGAGTATTCAGCTTGCCGTTGGTCTTTGGGAACCTGAAAAGATGCTCAAAGTACCCTGCTGAACGAACCGATACAAGGGGAAGGTCAAGAATTGAAGAATTGCTGCTTTTCTGGATCAGCAGGTCGGTTGCAAGATGGAATTTCCAGGCTCTTAATTCCTTCCTGGCATATAGCGCCGCAACCGAAAGGGCGCCGGAGTACTGTGAAGGAAGCGCTGAAGTATTAAAATCGGTAAAGTTATTGATTATTGCATAATTAAGCTTCACTTCAGCATTCCGGGCCGGATAGGAAAAATCAGTCCCGATGTCAATCCTGAATTCTTTGTTGAAGTTATTGTCCCATTCAAAATTATTGCTGCCGTAATGATCGTACCAGAATGAAGGCTCCCTGTTCATCATGTCTCCTGTAATGACCCATGATGCAAGTCCTTTCTTCCATGCAAAAGACTTGCTTATCTTACCGTTAAGCGTGAAATCGCCTGCCCTGTACCCTGTAAGGACCAGCTCGCCGTTGGCGACCCACATGAATTTAGAGCCTATATCGCTGTACAATTTCCCCAGCAGCACATTACTGGTCCTGTTCCAGCCGATGGTGTCTGCAGCAGCTGTGTCAGTGGAAATGACGGCGGGCTTTGCACCGGAAGGGACTACCTGTGCAAACCTGTAGAGTTCATTTCGGATTCCGATTCCTCCTCCAAGCCTGAATTTCCTTGATTCGTCCGTTGTAAAGTCAAATCTTATAGTATTCCTCAAAACCCTGGAATAAAGTGAATCGGATGTGGCATACTTGCTTATATAGGCCGTATCATAAAATCCTGAAGTGGGGTCACGGTCAGTATATGATCTCCTGTTGATCTCCCAGGCAAAGACATGGGTAAATGTGCCGCTTAGTCCAAGGAATCCTTTACTGGCTTTCATAGTCGTATCCTTAACGTCAGTATTTGCGCCGATCCTGTACTTTTGAACAATCAGTATGCTTCTGTTCCTGAGAACGCTTTTGGCATCATTAAGCGAGCCCATGTTCACAGGCACGTCACGGCCGGTCAGCAGGCTAAGCTGATCCGTGCTTGTTATGCCGCCGTTCTGGTAAGCTGTAAGATTATTAACACCTGCCGAAAAATAGAGCTTATACTTTAGTCCTGTATAGGAAGTGAAAAAAGTAAATGTCTTGTCCTCCGACCTTTGATAATTATATTGACCAAGGCTGTAAACGATATCGAATATCAGCCCGAAATTAAGGAACCTGTTTATATTCTGAGAATGCCTTATCCTTAATGTCTGTTCCGAAGTTTCCCGTGGTGCGCCAAAAGTCCAGACCGCTTCAGTGAACGGCACCTGGGTATTCATGAATACAGTTTTGTCATTCAGGTACATTAAGGGATAATAATCAGAATATAGAAATTTATCAGGGTCAGTAATCCTGTCGAAGAAATCCAGCTGGTAAAATGGAAGGCCATAATTGCCAAGAGTTGCATTCATGGGTGAATACCGGTCCGAAATCCTGTACCTCTGGAATAAGGAGAAAACAGTATCAAAAGGCAATCTGACTTCTTCTGTATAATCCGGAGAGAGGGTCCATTGAGTTGTTATCCTGTGAGCCGGGGCCTTCTTTTCCCTGGTTTTTTGTGCAGGAGCTATGTTAATCGCATTCTTTTTATTTAAAGTGTCCCGGATGCCTTTCAGGTCAGGTGCAAGATTTTTATTCTGTGCATTTGACACAATGAAGAATGACAATGTCAGGATTATTGAAAAAGCCCTTTTCATCAGGGCAAATATATGAATAATGAAAGGGGCTGAGGACTGAAAATATAATAAAAATTAGCACCGCAGGATCCATGTATAATGGCAGCAACTCTATATGCCTGAATTACAGTATATTGTTCTTACGGGATATGGAGTGGCCGATTATGTTGCCGGCTTCGGTAATCAGGTATCAGCGATCAATCCACATTATCGTTGAGATAGGCATTGTTTTCCCTGAGCACGGGTCCTTCATCCTCGTCGGATGTCAGGGTGAACTTCGACAGTTTGCTTTCCTCAGAAGATGCGTCGGGAGATGCGAGCGACATGTTCCTTCTTATATAGGCGGGCACATCCTCAAAAGTATCGATGTTCTCCTTCATGGTTTTATTTGACAATCCCTCTTTTTTCAGCATGTTCTGAATATGCTTTACCTTATTCAGCGTGGCTTCAGGTTTCTCCCGGCTGTCATCCTCATCATCTGGGTCTCTTCCCCTGGCAGCTTTCCTTTCATCGAGGTTGAAATCAAGTTCTCCCTGCGACTCTTCTTCAAAATCGGCGATAATTGGCTTATGCTTTCCTCTTTCATGCACAGTGAAATTCTCTTCCGTCCTCTGTGGAATTATTTTTGGAGGAACAATTCCCGGGTTTTCAAGTATTTCGACTTTTTTCTGTTTTTTTGCCTTATATGGCTGGAAAATGCTGTTGGCCTCAAACCCCGTCGCAATGACCGTGACGCTTATATTTTCGGCAAGGCTCTCATCCTGTGATAGTCCTCTTATAATCAATGCATCATCTGAGGCAACCTCGTACATATAATCAGTTATTTCACCGAGCTCATCCATTGTCAGCTCGTACTTGCCTGTACCCGATGATATATTGATAAGGATGCTTTTTGCTCCGGTTATATCGTTCGAATTCAGCAGGGGAGAGGCGAGTGCATTTTCGATGGCGCTTATTGCCCTGTTCTCGCCGGCTGCCATTCCCATACCCATTACTGCGACGCCAGAATCTTTCATTACGGTTTCGACATCGGCAAAATCGACATTTATATAGCCCGTGACCGTTATGATTTCCGCAATGCCCTTCACTGCTGTTGTAAGGATATCATCGGCTTTTGCAAATGCAGAGGAGACTCCCTGGTTGCCGTAAATCTCCCTCAGCTTCTCGTTGTTTATTACAAGAAGTGAATCGACATAGTCCTTGAGCTCGGTAATGCCGTCGATGGCATATCTTATCCGGATCTTCCCCTCCGATTTGAATGGTATTGTGACCACTGCAATAGTCAGAAGCCCTGCGTCCCTGCACGCTTTTGCAATTACAGGTATTGCTCCGGTACCCGTGCCACCGCCCATCCCTGTAGTGAGGAAAACCATCCTTGTATTTCCTCCCAGGGCATTCATGACATTATTTATGTTTTCCATTGCAGCCTTCTTTCCTTTTTCCGGCTGGCTGCCTGCTCCCATTCCTTCGGTCAGAGACTCACCTATCTGTACCTTCAGGGGAACAGGACTTCTGGCCAGTGACTGATGGTCGGTGTTGCAAACTATGAAATTGACATCCCTGATGCCTTTTTCAAACATATGATTTACAGCGTTATTGCCGCCACCACCAATTCCAAGGACTTTAATAATTGATGATCGTTCAACAGGCAGATCAAAGTTCATTATTTCGTCTGGCATAGTTTTGTTTTTTTATTGTTTACGAACAGCAAGCTTTTAAATGCAAACCATATTCAATCCTCAGTTAATTGACGTGTCTTCTACTTCAAACATTTTGGCCATCATCATCTTTATTTTTTCAGTAATTGAGGTTCTGGGCTCCGGCTTATAGTCCTCTTCTGCTTCCATGCTGCCTTCCTTTCCTGCCTCCTCCTTATCCTCCGCTTCGACCATCTGAGGTCTTACAAACTCATCCTGCCTGCCTGCACTGAACGACTGCTTATAAGTCTCGAGGTAATCAAAGCCGCGCATTATCAGACCCACTGCTGTGGCATACATGGGCTGGTTGATCTCATCCTTTGCCGTGCCTGCGAGATGCTCATTGGGCAAGCCTATCCTTACATCCAGTGCAGTCTTGAACTTCATGAGCTGTGGCAGATGCTTCAGCATGGCGCCTCCTCCTGTTATGACAATTCCTGCAGCAAGCTTATCGGCATATCCTGAGTTCTGGATCTCGAAATTCACAAAATCGATAATCTCTTCCATCCTTGACTGAATAATGTAAGCAAGGCTTTTGAAGGATATCTCCTTGGGTTCCCTGCCGCTGATCCCGGGTATCGAAACAACCTTATCGTCAGGTGCTATATCGCCGAGAGCTGATCCGTACTGTATCTTCAGCTGTTCGGCATGCCTGAGCAATATTGCGCATCCTTCCTTGATATCCTTGGTGACAACGTTGCCGCCAAGCGGGATCACTGCCGTATGCCGTATTATATTATCGTAATAGACAGCAACATCGGTTGTTCCGCCTCCTATATCGACAAGAACGACGCCTGCTTCCTTTTCGTCATCGGTCAGTACTGCATCGGATGATGCAAGCGGTTCAAGTATCATATCCTTTACCAGAAGGTTCGCTTTCCTTACGCATTTTTCAATGTTCTTTGCAGCGGCAACCTGCCCAATGACAATATGAAAATTCGCCTCGAGCCGTCTGCCACACATTCCGATTGGGCTTTTCACGCCCGTTTCGTTATCGACGATGAAATTCTGCGGAATGACATGAATGATCTCTTCCCCGATATCGATGTGAATCTTATGCATATCCTCAATAAGCCTGAAGACCTCATCTTTTTTTATTTCATCCTCATAATTTTCGCGGGTGATGTAGCCGCGATTCTTCATGCTCTTGATATGCTGGCCCGCAATCCCGACAAAAACTTCGGAGAAGCCTATTCCGGATCTCTTTTGTACATCATCCACCGTTGTCTGTATGGCGTTGACCGTATCTTCAATATTCAGCACGACGCCTCTCTTGACACCTTTGGAAAGTGCCTTGCTTAACCCGAGAATTTCAATTTTGCCATTCTCGTTTTTCTTACCGACAATAGCCACGATCTTCGTGGTCCCTATGTCGATAGCTGCTACATACTGTTCTTTCTTGTTCATATGGATTAAATATGGTTTTTCATTGTCGTTTTTTGCAGACTATCTGGTCTCTGAATTCAAGGTCTATCCTTGAATATTTGCTCCATCCCACCGCTGGCATCACCTGGTCGTAAAAAGCAGCGAGGTTTCTGAGCTTTCCCCTGTAATTTTCAAAAGTGCCAAGATGTATTGTCTGGTTCCCTACCCTCGGGATCAGGTCAATTTCATTGTTATCGTCCACGTATATCTGGTCTATCTGGGCCGACCAGAAAGCATTGCCGTTTATATATTTTACGAAATGATAAATGTCCTTCAGCACCGAATGCTTTACAGCGGTGTCAAGGACGCTCAGGCTGTCGAGCATGGCCCTGGTCACAGTCACATTTCCTTCAACAATATGAAGCCTGGGGTTATACAGGTTCCTCCTCCTGAAGACATATCCCTTATCATCGACGAAATAATCGCCGCCGTCATTGGGCATCACTCTCATGATCGGATTCCGCTGGCCGACCGAAACATGAAGAATGCCATCATATGAAAAATATACTTCTGCCGTTCTGAGCTCATGAAGCGATTTTATCCTGTTTTCAATGCTGACGAGGGGAATATCCTTTATTTCACTTCCGACGATCCTGCCTCCATTTCCGTAAACAAGGTCCAATAACTGGCTCTCAGTGACAAAATGATAATCCGAAGAATCCCGTATTTCAATCATGATCCCCGAGCATGGCCGTGAGTTCAGTGAAGATGCAAGATGCACAGGCATTATAATAATGTACAACACCGGAATTATCAATAATATCTTTAGCAGCCTTCTCATCAGCCTCTTTCCGAATTAATCTTTTGCTCGATAGGATTGACCAGGCTGTCAATATTCCCGGCTCCTATGGTAAGCAGCACATCAAGATCCCGTACGTCAAGCCTGCCGGGAATGTCTTCCATTTTCATCATTGACTTTCGCACAAGCTTCATCCTTCTGAAGATAATTTCCGACGTCACTCCCCTGATGGGCTTTTCCCTTGCAGGGTAAACAGGAAGAAGAATTGCCTCGTCGAGTTTGTCCAGGATCTCGGCAAAGCCGGCAGCATGGTCGCGGGTGCGGGTAAAAAGATGAGGCTGGAAGATTCCGGTTATCTTTCTTCCTCTGAAATACTCCCTCACTGACATAATGCATGCCCTTATTTCTTCCGGATGATGGGCATAATCGTCAATGTAGGTCATCCCGGGCATATCTATCCTTATATCAAAACGCCTCCTGACTCCCCTGAACAGCAGAATTGCACTCCTGATATCGTTTTCAGTTATACCGCACTGAATAGCTGCCGCAATGGCTGCTGTAAGATTCTCAATGTTAATTATCCCGGGAAAAGGGAAATGAAGATCACTCATGACTCCTTCAGGCGTTTTCAGATCAAACCGGTAGTATCCTTCTTCTCTTTCAATGCCAGAGCATCTGTAATCAGAATCTTGATCGGGTCCGTATGTCATGCACTTCACTTCTTCCGGGTGAATTATCCTTCCTTTCAGCCTGCTGTTATAAATCAGCGTGCCCCCCTTTCTGATCTTTCCGCAAAATACATTGTATGCTGCAATCATTGTTTCATGGTCCCCGTATATCTCAAGATGATCCGGATCCATGGCGGTAACAACAGCTATCAGGGGGCTTAGCCTGTGGAAGGATCTGTCGTATTCATCAGCTTCCATCACAGTGTACCTGCCGTGGCCTGAAATATAATTTGAATCGTAATTCTTTGAAATGCCTCCGAGAAACGCCGAGCAATCGACATGGGATTGCTTCAGCAGGTGCGCGGTCATAGTAGAAATGGTAGTCTTTCCGTGAGTTCCCGAGATTGCAATGGTATCTGTTCCTGAAGAAATCTGTCCCAGGATTTCCGATCTTTTCCTGACTTCAAAGCCATTGCTCCTGAAATATGAAAGGATGGCATTGTCGGCAGGAATGGCCGGCGTATATACAATAATTATCTTATTCTTGTCAGGAACTGATCTGAAGTGATCAGGAATTGTCTCTGTATCGTCTTTAAATGTTATTTTACAGCCCAGGGCAGCAAGGCTTCCTGTTATATCGCTTTCCGTCCTGTCATAGCCTGCCACCATAAAGCCCTCTTTTGCAAAACAGGTTGCAAGTGCGCTCATTCCAATGCCGCCAATGCCGACAAAATAGAATCTTTCTATGTTGCTGAAATCCTTCATCCGGCAGCAAGTTTTAATGCTTCATTTGCGATCCTTATATCTGCGTCCTTCTCCGCCATTGCTTTAATACATGATGAGAGCAAATCTTTGGCGGTTCTGTCGGAGACCAGTCTTATCGCTTCATCCACAAGACGTGCCCTTGCATCATCATCCTTTATCAATATTGCCGCATTACGTGATGAGAGTGCCAGTGCATTCCTGGTCTGATGATCTTCCGCGACATTTGGCGACGGCACCAGGATAACGGGTTTACCCACTAGGCAAAGCTCAGATATTGTACCTGCACCTGCCCTTGATATGATTATATCAGCTGCGGCAAATGCATAATCCATCCTGTTAATAAAATCAACGACCCTGATATCAGGGCATTCTGAACGCGAAACAAGTTCCATGACCTGCCGGTAGTAATTAATTCCTGTCTGCCAGAGCCACTGGCATCCCGATCCTGCAAGCTTTCCGATATCCGCTGAAAGACTGTCGTTAATGGTTCCTGCGCCAAGTGAGCCTCCGAGTACAAGAATGACAGGAGTATTCTCCTTAAGTCCGAAAAACGACAGTGCTTCATTCTTAAGTGATCCCGGAATTTCAAAATTCTGACGGACAGGATTCCCTGTCTTTATAATTTTGCCGGAAGGGAAATACTTCTCCATTCCGTCGTATGCAACGCATATGATATCTGCCCTTTTTGCAAGCATTTTATTAGTCACCCCGGCATAGCTGTTCTGTTCCTGTATAAGATACGGGATCCCTCTCCATCCTGCCTGTAACAGTATCGGTCCGCTGGCATAGCCTCCCACTCCGATCACGACATCCGGTTTAAAATCCCTGATTATCCTTCCTGCAATGAACAGGCTTCTGACAAGCTTGTAAAGCACCGCAATATTCTTTGGCGAAAGGCTCCTGAAAAATCCCGCAACAGGCAGGCCGATTATCCTGTAACCCGCTGCAGGGACTTTTTCCATTTCCATCCTGTCCGCGGCTCCCACAAAAAGGATCTCAATATCAGGAACCAGTCTGGTCAGAGCGTTGGCAACGGATATGGCAGGGAAAATATGTCCCCCCGTGCCTCCTCCGCTTATAATTATCCTTTTATGCATTTGCCGGTTCATAAATCCTTTCTCCTTCGTCCGATAAATCCTCACCGGGAAGTTCTTCCTTTTTTATCCTGGCTTTCACTACCCTGCTGACGCTTAAAATGGCTCCGATTGAAAAACTCATCATTAACACGGATGTCCTTCCCCAGCTGACCATCGGAAGCGTCTGCCCGGTCACCGGGAATAAACCTACGGCCACCATCATATTCAGCATTGCCTGAACAACCATCATGACTATCAATCCCAGCACCAGGAATGCCGGGAATGCCGTTTCACATTTCCTGGCAATCGTAATACCCCTGAAGAGTAAAATCATATAAGCAAGGATCAGGGGAAGTGCCCCGAGAATAAGTCCGTATTCCTCTATTATAATGGCAAAAATGAAATCGGAGTTTGACTGGGGAAGCATATTTCTCTGGGTACTCCTGCCCGGTGCCTTCCCGAACAATCCTCCTGTCGAAATCGCTATTTTGGCCTGATTTGCCTGAAAATCGCCGTTTTCATCCGGTGTCCCGGATATATAGTGTTCTATCCTGTTCTTCCAAACCTGTACCCTGTTGTCCTTTGAAATGACAGTAAGGACAAGGGCAAAAAGCATGACTCCCACGACAGCCATTCCCACATACGCTAGAAGAAACTTGAATGGCACCCTGCCTATATACAGGATGATCATGCTTACCATAAATATCATCATTGCGGTGGAAAGGTTTTCAGGCATAATAAGGGCACATATTGCAGCCACAGGTACCATCAGGTACTTTGTCACCAGCATGAAATCGTCAAGCTGGCCCTGGTATTTTGCCAGTGTTCGAGCCAGATAAATTACAAGGGCCACTTTGGCAATATCTGAAGTCTGCAGCCTGAAGCCCGTGCCGGGAATCACCAGCCAGCGCGTGGCTTCGTTCACCCTTGCACCGAATGCGAACGTCAGTATAAGCAGTCCTGCGGATCCAATAAGGAAGATGCCTGCGAGGGAGTAATAAATCCTGTAAGGGAGGTAGTGAATCACTATTATTATTCCCAGGCTCACCATAAGCATGAGAAACTGCGTACGGAGAAAATAAGTTGTGTTTCCGTGATAATTCTTGAAGGCGACATTTACCGAGGAGCTGTACACTGCCAGCAGGGAATATATCATAAAAATGGCCACGAGTCCCCAAATGACCCTGTCTCCCTTAAATGTCTTTGTCAGCCAGCCCTGCTGCATTTTTCTGAATTCTAGAGATTTCTTACTGCTGCTTTAAACTGTCTTCCTCTGTCCTCATAATTATTGAAAAGGTCGAAACTTGCACAGCATGGCGAGAGGAGAACTGTCTGTCCTTTTTTTGCTAGGTAATAGGAGGATCTGACGGCTTCTTCCATGGATGTTGTCTCGACGATAGTGGGTACCTTATCCCTGAATGCATCAAGTATTTTTCTGTTGTCCCTGCCAAGGCAGACAATAGCCTTCACCTTTTGCCTGACGACAGGGAAAAGCTCTGTATAATCATTCCCCTTATCTACTCCTCCCAATATCCAGATTACATCGGTCTCCATGCATTCGAGGGCGTACCATGTAGAATTGACGTTTGTGGCTTTTGAGTCATTTATAAAGCTGATCCCGCTCACCTTTATCACAGGCTCAAGCCGGTGTTCAACTCCCTGAAAATCTGACAGACTCTCCCTGATGACATCCTTCCGGATGTTCAGAACTTTTCCTGCAATTGCTGCAGCCATTGAGTTATAGGTATTGTGACGGCCCTTTAATGCAAGTTCATGTATCGTCATAAGGCTAGTTTTATGTTGGTAATCAATTATCAGATTGTTATTCTCTATATAAGCTGCCATATTACTGGTTGATGTATCGGAAAATGGAAGAAGCGTCATGCCGTATTCTTTCCTGGACAGCTCCTTCCTTATTACGGGATCATCAGCCCAGTATATGAAGAAATCCGATTTAGTCTGATTCTGCGTAATCCTGAACTTCGCATCGATGTAATTCTGGAAATTATGATCATATCTGTCGAGGTGATCAGGAGTAATATTCATCATGACTGCTATCTCAGCCCTGAAATCGAACATCCCGTCAAGCTGGAAGCTGCTGAGCTCAATGACATAATAATCGTAAGAGCCTTCAGCCACTGCCATGGCAAAGCTGTTTCCGACATTGCCTGCCATTGCGGCATTTTTGCCTGCTTTCCTGAGGATATGATAGATGAGGTTCGTAACAGTCGTTTTACCGTTACTGCCTGTTATGCATATTTTTATACCATCAGAGTACCGGCCTGCGAACTCTATTTCTGATATGACCGGAATGCCTTTTTCGCGAAGCCTGATGATCAACGGGGCATCCTCTTTTATACCAGGGCTTTTTATCACTTCACCGGCATCAAGTATCCTCTCTTCCGTATGGCCGGCCTGCTCCCATTCAATTTTATGGATGTCGAGTATCTTTCTGTAGTTTTCCTTTATCTCAGCCATATCCGACACGAACACATTGAATCCCTGTTTCGCCGCCAATACTGCTGATCCCGTTCCGCTTTCACCTGCACCCAGTATTACAATTTTTTTCTTCATCAGGTTATCTGATCTTAAGTGTGACAATGCTTATAACAGCAAGTATTATTGCAACTATCCAGAACCTTGTCACTATCTTCGGTTCGGGAAAGCCCTTTTTCTGATAATGGTGATGGAGCGGAGACATCAGAAATATCCTGCGTCCCGTTCCGTATTTCCTTTTAGTCCGCCTGAACCACGCCACCTGGATGACCACAGAAAGGTTTTCGGCAAGAAAAATTCCGCACAGGATAGGGATCAGGAGCTCCTTCCTTATGATGATGGCAAACACTGCAATTATTCCTCCAAGGGCCAGCGATCCCGTATCCCCCATAAAAACCTGAGCTGGATATGAATTGTACCACAGGAAGCCGATAGTGGCACCGATGAATGCACTTGAATATATTACAAGCTCTTCAGACCTGGGTATGAACATAATATTGAGATACCTGGCGTAAATGATATTACTCGAAACATACGCAAGTATCCCGAGAGCGGCCCCGATGATTGCTGAAGTGCCTGTCGCCAGCCCGTCAAGACCATCCGTTAGATTGGCGCCGTTCGAAACGGCAGTGACGATAAAGATGACAACTAAAACATAGATCATCCATGTAAATGGCTGCCTGTACGGTTCTTTGATAAAGGAAACCAGCCATTTGTAATCAAACTCATTGTTCTTGACAAACGGGATAGTGGTCTTGGTGGATTTAGTCTCCATTATGTTGCCCGGATTGACGACTTTTTGTTCTACTGTGCCGGTTATCTCTATTTCATTCCTGTTTGCCAGGTTGACGCTCGTGACTCTCTGGGCGATAACTACATCCTTGCTGAAAAAAAATGTAAGCCCCACTATGATCCCAAGGCCTATCTGGCCTATGATCTTGAATTTACCGGCCATTCCCTCCTTGTGCTTTTTGAATATCTTGATGTAATCGTCAATAAATCCCATCAGGCCGAGCCAGACCGTTGTGAGAAGCATCAGGAGGACATATATGTTGTCGAGCTTTGCAAAAAGAAGCGTTGGAATGACTATCGAGGCCAGGATTATCAAGCCGCCCATTGACGGAGTGCCCTGCTTACTATACTGACCCTCCAGGCCCAGGTCCCTTACTACCTCTCCCACCTGTTTTTTCTGCAGGAACCTAATCACTCTTTTTCCGATCATCATTGAAATGAAAAGGGAAGTTATGATCGCTGCAGCCGACCGGAAGGATATGTAGACGAACATTCCGGCACCCGGAAAATGAAGTTTATGAAGATAATCAAACAAATAGTACAGCATCTTTTCAGAAATTATCTGTTTAACAAGGCTTCCTTCAGCTCCTCCCTGTCATCGAAGTGGTGTCTGACGCCCATTATTTCCTGGTATGTCTCGTGACCCTTGCCTGCAACAAGGATCACATCTCCCGGATTTGCCATCATCACTGCCGTTCTGATCGCCTGGCGCCGGTCCCTGATCCGGAGTGTTTTCTGCTTCATTTCAGCTGATAATCCCGATTCCATGTCATCGAGGATCTTTTCCGGATCTTCCGTGCGCGGGTTGTCCGATGTAAGGATCAGCCTGGTGCTGCCTTCTGCAGAAATGGCAGCCATTTTGGGTCTCTTGGTTCTGTCGCGGTCACCTCCGGCTCCCACAACAGTAATAAGCTGAATATCTCTCTTCCTGATCTTGTTAAGAGTACCGATCACATTTACCAGTGCATCAGGAGTGTGGGCATAATCGACAATTCCGGTAATACCCTGCCGTGACCTGATCAGCTCCAGCCTTCCTGCGACCGGTGACAGGCTGCTTAGTGTTGTCAGGACTTCCTTTCCGGAAGCACCAAGCAATTCAGAGGCTGCACACACGGCAAGCAGATTTGAAGCGTTGAAGTCTCCTATGAATCTTGTCCAGACGTTTTCGCCCAGCATCCTTAACTCAGTCCCTTCAAAGCTCTGCTCGATGAGGCTGCATCTGAAATCGGCAGCCCCGCGCGTTGAAAACGTATAATGACGGGCCTGACAATTCTGCAGCATGACTTTCCCGTTCCTATCGTCGGCATTGACAAGGGCAAATGCATCCCCCGGAAGCGAATCGAAGAATTTTTTCTTGGCTGCCAGGTAATTGTCAAATGTTTTATGGTAATCGAGATGATCATGAGTGAGATTCGTAAATATCCCTCCTGCAAATTTTAATCCTGCGATGCGCTGCTGATCTGCAGAATGAGAGCTTACTTCCATGAATGCATATTCGCATCCGGCGGCGACCATTTCTGCCATGACCATGCTGAGCTGAACCGGATCGGGAGTTGTATGAGTGGCCGGCAGCTCCTTGTCAATTACATAATTGCAGACGGTCGAAAAGAGTCCGGATTTATGACCGAGCCCTGTGAACATTTTATAAAGAAGGGTGGCAATAGTGGTTTTGCCGTTCGTTCCTGTAACCCCGACAAGCTTGAGCGATGAGGATGGATTTCCAAAGAAATTTGATGCAGCCTGGCCAAGTGCCTTTGCAGAATCATCAGTTTGTATCCATGAAACATCCTTTTTGCAGTCTGACGGGATCTTTTCGCACATTATTGCTGAAGCTCCCGATTTGACTGCATCGTCAATAAATTCATGACCATCGGTCTTTGTTCCCCTTACAGCTATAAAAAGCGATCCTGCACTGACATTCCTGGAATCAAATGTGATATTGTCAATAAGTTTTCCCTTATCTCCTGAAGAGGAAACGACTTCTATTCCTGTCAGAATTTTTCCCAGTTCCATCATAACTACATATTCATTTCAAGAGAGACTACCTGTCCCTCAAAATATCTTGCACCATGTTCAGGGGATTGCCTTGACACCCTTCCCCTGCCGCTGTACTTTACTCGGTAGCCCGAGTTCTCAAGAAGGAAAATTGCATCCCTCAGGCTCATCCCACGGACATCAGGGACGAGGCCTGCAACTAAATTAAGGCCGACCAGCCTTACCGTGTCGCCGCTCTCCTTTGTCGCCACCCAGTCGGTTTTTGCAGTTTTCCTGTACTGCACATCCATCTCTTTCAGCACATTGTTTATATCCTCCCGGTAACCATTTCCTGCTTCCGGAGCCGCAGGATTCTTATCACTATTCTCAGCACTGCAATCCCTGAAGAAGTTCGTCGCATAAACCTTGTCTGAAATCTCCTTGAATACCGTTCCCGCGACAATATTACCGTAATAGACCCCGGTTGAAGGAGCATTGACAACCACTATGCAGGAATATAGAGGATTTTCGGCAGGGAAATAGCCGACAAAAGAAGCCTGGTAAGACACACCACCTGATTTATATCCCGATTTGCCCCTTGCGATCTGGGCCGTGCCAGTCTTTCCGGCGATTCTGTAGTTGGAATTCCTGAGATTCATGGCTGTGCCATGCTGCACCACACCCTCCATCATGGCTTTTGCTTTTTTTATGGTCGAATGCGATGCTATTGAGCTGTTTAGCACTTCCGGCTCGAAAGCCTGGACGATGCTGCCATTTCTCATTATTGCAGTCACGAACCTGGGCTTCATCATTTTTCCGTCATTGGCAACCCCGTTGTAAAAAGCAAGTATCTGCAGTGGAGTGAGCTGAACTTCGTATCCGTGCGACATCATCGGCAGGGATATGCCTGACCAAAGCTTATCGCCCGGGTACCTGATAAGCGGTTCACCTTCACCCTTCAGCTGAATACCCAGCTTCCGGTTAAGCCTCATCGCATAGAGTCTGTTTACAAAGTCTTTCGGGTGGTCCTTGTAATGCGAATAAATGAGCTTTGAAGTGCCGACATTCGATGATTTTTCGAAGACTTGTTTGACAGTAAGTTTCCCGTAACCGTCCTCTTTGGTATCCCTTATGACCTTGTCAAAGAATTTCACGGTACCATTTCCGGTATCAACGACATCGCCCGTATCGATTACGCCGTCCTCAATAGCCGCCATAAGTGAAGCAAGCTTGAAAGTAGAACCAGGTTCGGTGCTTTCAGCAATGGCATAATTATAAGATTCATGATAGTCTCCGTCATCTCCCTTCTCCAGATTTACAATTGCCCTCACATCCCCTGTCTCAACTTCCATTACGACAGCACATCCATGATCCGCATCGTTCTTCTTCAGCTGATTCATTAGGGCTGTCGATGCAACATCCTGAAGATCAATGTCAATAGTTGTCACAACATCATTCCCGTCCCTGGACTGAATGGTGTTTGCATTGTCGACCGGTATCCAGTCGCCGCCGGTAAGTCTCTGCTCAACGGCGATCCCGTCCCGTCCCGCCAGTTCCTTGTCAAAGGAGCCTTCAATTCCCACTTCCGCGCCATTGTCGCTCTGACTAAGGTAACCAATAGTCCTGGCCGCAAGCTCGCTGTTTGGCAGGATCCTCCTGTTTTCGGCCTGGGCGACCAACCCTCCCTTATACTGTCCTTCCCTGAAAATGGGCAGCTCTCTCAGCTTCATAAGCGTTTCATAATCCACTTTATGCTGAATAAGAAAATAACGGTCGCCTCTTTTCCTTGCATCAGTAATTATTGTCTTCCACTCTGAGGCCGGATGTCCGCCAAGCAGATTAGCCAGTCCTGTTGAAAGTCCATTGATGCCGTTATACCAGATTTGCGATGACATGCCTGTGCTCCTGGTATCCATGTAAATGGTGTAATAAGGAACGGAGCTTGCCAGGAGACGCCCGTCACGGGCAAGGATATCTCCCCTGTTCGCAGGCACCTCGGCTGTCTTGAAAACATATTTTTCGCTCATGGCAGCCCATTTGCCATGCTGGACGACCTGCAGGATAAGTATACGTACGACTATTGCAACTGCAATTAACGCCAGTACAAAATAGATAATGCCGCTCCGTAATAGTATTTGATCCCTTGCCGCCATCTGCTACTTTCTGCTAACCAGTACTTTGTAAGGAGGTATCTTCAGCTCTTCAAGCCCAAGCCCTTTTTCACTGACCAGCCTGTAAACTTCCGATTGCCTGCTTATGAACATAAGGCTGGCTGATGTTGATATTGATTCGGATCTCAGGTCTCCGACTTCATGCCGCATCCGCGTAAGTTCCCTTGTTATTTTTTCGGCATGGAACCTGTTGCCTATATAAATTATAGCAAGAAATGTGACCAGAAGAACATACCACAGGTTTTTCAGGATTATTTTTTCAGTGACCATGCTGCCACTAAGAATCTCCTTCATGAAGCTTCCTTTTTTTGGCTGCCCCGGTTGTTTTTCAGTATCTGTCTTTTCTTCTTCCATTCCTATATTTTTTCAGCCACCCTCAGTCGCGCGCTGCGTGCCCTGCTGTTCCTGGAAATTTCATCCGCGTCAGGGGCTATTCCTTTTTTTGTTATAAGCCTGAACGGCGTTTCAGCATTCCCGTAAAAATCTTTTTTTACGATACCTTCAAAATTTCCCGTCCGCATGAAGTTCTTCACAGTCCTGTCCTCGAGAGAATGATATGTAATTACGACCAGTCTTCCTCCCCTGTCGAGCATTTCAAGAGCCTGAAGGAGCATCTCCCTGAGGAAGTCAATCTCATGGTTCACGGCAATTCTTAATGCCTGGAATAGCTTTGCATAGAATTTATTTTCCTTTCCCGGCGGCGCCAGCCTTGAGACTGAAGCTGTCAGATCTCCTGCAGTTGCCATCGATTTCTTTTCCCTTGCCGCTATGATCTCGCCGGCGATGATCCTTGAATTGGACATCTCTCCGTATTTGTAGAAAATATCGGCCAGCGATCCTGAATCCAAAGTCTGCAGGAGGACAGCTGCAGTGAGGGAACTGCTTTTATTCATTCGCATGTCAAGCGGAGCATCATGGCGAAATGTGAATCCGCGCTCCGGTTCATCGAACTGGTGGAATGATACCCCGAGATCTGCTATCAGGCCGTTTATTGATCTGATTCCGTTGAACAGCAGGTTGTTTTTCAGGAATCTGAAATTCTGTTCAAGGAATAGGAATCTTTTGTCGGCAGGAAGATTTGCACGTACATCCTCATCCTGGTCAAATGCAATGAGCTTACCGGTTGTCAGCCTTTTAAGAATCTCCATTGAATGTCCTCCTCCGCCGAAAGTCACATCGACATAAATCCCGTCAGGCCGGATATTCAGCCCTTTGATACTTTCTTCCAGCAGTGCGGGTATATGATAAACCATTACTCGTCAGAATCATTAATTGTTCCGCCCATGAGTTTTTCAGCCAGGTCGGCAAAATCGCCGGCAGGCATATCTGTCTTTTCATAGATATCAGCTGCCCATATTTCGATCCTTCCGTCCTGGCCTGCAAGAACCACGTCCCTCTGTGCATCTATCAGATCGAGCAGTCGTTTGGGAATCAGCATGCGATTATTGCTGTCAAGAGTCAGTTCAGCAGTACCCTTGAAAAAGTTTCTCAGGAATTTATTATGTTCCCGGTTATAGGGATTTATCCGCCTGCGTATCTTATCCAGCTGCCTGTTCCAGTCTTCAATGGAATACAGCACAAGGCATTTTTCAAAAATATCCTTACGCACCACAAACTGTTCGCGTGCATCTGCAGGCATCTGCTTCTTGAATGACATCGGAAGAATGATCCTTCCCTTGACATCCACCTTGCACTCGAAATCACCAATAAATGTGGCCATAATCCTGTTTTGCCGAATAAAGGGCTAAAGTAAGCAAAAAATATCCACTTTACCCCACTTTGCCCCACTTTTTTATATATTGTTAATAACTTTTGATTTCATCGTTCCGACGGCGGAAAAGGGCATTATTATTATCTCCGGTATGTTCGCGTCAGATGGCTCAGACAGTTTTACCGAATATTTAATAAATTTACTCGGGATTCAAAGTCAATCTGTCAAATGGAGGCATCAACTGAAAGAGCAGGCATGAAGAGTATCGACCTCAGGAAGGTTGTATCAAAAAAAAACCCTGTCCTGGCAAAGGCCATCCCGGTCTTTGTGTTAAATTACCTCAAAAGGATTGTGCATCTTGATGAAATAA
Organism: uncultured Bacteroidales bacterium; assembly: GCA_963717685.1. Taxonomy (GTDB): domain Bacteria; phylum Bacteroidota; class Bacteroidia; order Bacteroidales; family VadinHA17; genus LD21. The sequence continues at coordinate 446,917 of OY970346.1, forward strand.
ATAAGCTTCTTGAAAAATCCGGAGACCTGAAGGATGCCGAATTCATTTCAGCAGCGCTTGATTTTTTTGACATTAAGTACAAGGTTTACGGAGAAGAAAATATCCCCGTTTCGGGAAGGTATTTTTTTGTATCGAATCATCCGCTGGGCGGACTTGACGGTCTTGTCTTCATTGATACTCTGTCAAGGCATTTCGCCGACATTAAATTCCCTGTCAATGATATCCTGATGAATGTTGAGAATTTATCGGGAATTTTCCTTCCTGTGAACAAGCACGGGGGACAGGCAAGGGAAGCGATCCTGAAACTTGAGGAGACATACGCTTCAGAAAGCCAGATTCTATATTTTCCATTTGGCCTGTGCTCCAGGAAGAGAAAGGGAGTGATCAGGGATCTTGTATGGCATAAAAGCTTCATATCTAAAGCTATACAGTATAAGAGAGACATCGTTCCGGCATTCTTTGAAGGCAGAAATTCCTCCTTCTTCTATAACCTGGCAAATATCAGGACATTCCTGGGGATCAGGGCCAACATTGAGATGTTATATCTTCCTGATGAAATGTTCCGGCAAAAAGGCAAGGACATAACTCTCATCTTTGGAAAAACAATTCCCTGGCAGACTTTAGATAATACCAAAACTCCTTCAGAGTGGGCTGAATGGGTCATGAACAAGTCATATGAACTTGGATCATCGCTTACCGGCAGATCTTAATTAAAAATCTTATCTTTCGCCTTTTTGGATTTTCCTCATAATTGCGGTTATTATTTATAAAATGGAACCTATCCCAGCCCAGTTGCCAATAGACCAGATAATTGCAGAGCTCACAAAAGACCGGTTGCTCCGAAGGACCAATAACGGGAACAACGAGGTGTACGTTTTTGATAATAACAGCTCGCCGGCACTTATGAATGAGGTAGGAAGGGTAAGGGAGATAACGTTTCGCCATGCCGGAGGCGGGACCGGTCATGCGCTTGATATTGACAGCTTTGATACTGACAGGGAATCACCGCAGAAGCAGCTGATAGTATGGGATCCGGAAAACAGGGAACTTGTCGGGGGATACAGGTTTCACGTTCCTGCGAGAGGCACGGTCCACCCCGATATTAACAAGCTTCCATCCTCGCTTTACTTCAATTTCTCTGATAAATTCCATTCAAAATACCTGCCGCACCTGATGGAGCTCGGCAGATCGTTTGTTCATCCCGATTACCAGTCACGCACCAGGGGAAGGAAAAGCCTTTATGCCCTTGATAATCTCTGGGATGGCCTTGGAGCAATCGTGCTTGATAACCATCACCTTAAGTACCTGTTTGGAAAAGTGACCATGTACAGCCATTTCAATCAGAATGCCAGGACCATGATACTTTACTTCCTGAAAAAGCATTTCAACGACCCTGATGACCTGGTCACCCCGAAAGAGCCTGCAAATATTGATCTGCATGCTGATGAAATGAAAAAACTGTTCCACAAGTGGAGATACAAGGATGATTATAAAGTCCTTTCTACAGAAGTAAGAAAGCTTGGTGAAATCATACCACCGCTTATAAACGCCTACATGAACCTGTCTCCCACCATGCGTACCTTCGGCACCTTCATAAATCGCAAATTCGGTGACGTTGAGGAGACAGGAATAATGATTACATTAAGGGATATTTATGTTGAAAAGATAAACAGGCACCTGGCTTCCTACAAAAAGGATTTCATGATCACCTGGTTCTCACACGAGCATCAGTAAGCCCTGACATCCCTTCCCTCGATATAGTTTATAAATGACTGGTTTGCAACTTTGTTGCCGCCGGGTGTCGGATAGTTTCCCGTGAAATACCAGTCGCCGGTGTGACCCGGACAAGCCTGATGCAATCCTTCAATCGACTGATAGACTATTTCAACCTCGGCCTTGACCTGATCCGGTTTCAGCATCTCAGTGACCTTGCCCGACACTTCCTCGGGTGAGAACTCCTCATAAATCTCCTTTACAAGGTTTCTTATCTCTTCGACCGGTTTCAAAATCTCCTTCTTTGCTTCCTTGTAAAGACGCTTTATCAGGGCTTCATGGCCCCTGTCCCTGAGAAGTTCAATGGCTGCCTTGAATGCTATCAGATCGCCAAGCTTTGCCATATCGATCCCGTAGCAGTCAGGATACCTGAGCTGTGGCGACGATGACACTATAACTATTTTTCTCGGGTCAAGACGATCGAGTATCCTGATGATGCTTTCCTTAAGCGTAGTCCCTCTTACTATTGAATCGTCAATAATTACAAGGTTATCGACCCCCCTCTTTATCACTCCGTATGTTATGTCATAGACATGACCGACGAGATCATCCCTGCCGGCATCCTCTGTGATAAATGTTCTAAGCTTTGCATCCTTGACTGCGATCTTCTCAACCCGGGGCCTCCGGTTAATAATATCTGTAAGCGCTTCTCTTGAAAGGGATTTGCGTTTGTCGATAATGGTTTCGATTTTTGACTGGTTCAAGTAATCTTCCACTCCTTTTATCAGTCCGTAAAATGCACTTTCGGCAGTATTCGGGATATAGGAAAATACAGTATGGTCGAGATCGTAGTCAACGGCTTTAAGCACGGGATATGTCAGAAGCTCTCCGAGCTTTTTCCTTTCTCTGTAAATATCCTTGTCAGTGCCTCTTGAGAAATATATCCTCTCAAACGAACACTTGCGAATCTCTGTCTCTTCTCTTATCCTTTCGACCGATGCATCTCCTGATGTCTTGATTATAAGAGCATGAGCAGGCGGAAGCTCATTCACCTCACGTGATCTGACTTTAAAGATAGTTTGTATGACAGGCCTTTCTGAAGCCACAACGATCACCTCATTATCAATATAGTAAAAAGCCGGCCTTATTCCCGATGGGTCTCTCATTACGAAGGCATCGCCGTGGCCTACCATTCCTGCCATGGCATAACCGCCGTCCCAGTCGCGGCTGGCTTTGCGCAATATTGTCGTAAGGTCGAGATTTTTCTCTATCAGCGGGGTTATATCCTTCTTTGAATAGCCCTGTTCCTTGAACTGCCTGAAAAGCCTTTCGTTCTCCTCATCAAGCCTGAATCCGATGTTTTCCAGAATTGTCACTGTATCAGAAAAATCGACGGGAGTCTGTCCAAGGCTGATGAGATTTGAAAAAACATCACTTACATTGGTGAGATTGAAATTTCCTGCCATCACCAGATTCCTTGATCTCCAGTTGTTTTCGCGGCTAACGGGATGGACAGAGTCTATATTATAGCTTCCGTATGTTCCGTATCGCAGATGCCCCAGATAAATATCACATGCAAAAGGGATATTATCCCTGATAAATGAAAGTGAATCCGATTCCTTCGGTTTTTTCCTGTTTATATTATCAATATCGGCATAAATAAGGCCGAAGATTTCCTTTATAGGATCGGCCCTGTTTGATCTTTGCCTGAAAATATATCTGTTGCCCGGAGGAACATTGAGCTTAATGCCGGCAATGCCCGCTCCGTCCTGCCCCCTGTTATGCTGCTTTTCCATCATCAGGTACATTTTCTGAAGACCATAGTCCCAGGAACCGTACTTGTCAATATAGTATTCGAGGGGCTTCCGCAATCTTAAAAGTGCTATGCCGCATTCGTGCTTAATCGGGTCGCTCATGATTATTGCTTGATAAGATCCGGGAAATTAATCACAGATGGCACGAGGTAGGCATTGGGAAATTGCTTTCTCACCTTTATCAGGTATTTATAGCCTTCGGTTTTGGTCCTGAAGTCTCCTGCCCTTATCATGAACCATCCGGGTTCCTGGTACTGGGCATATGAGATTATGTCAGGATATTTATTTATGAATTCAGCCCTTGCCCTTGCTGATTCTTCCCTGGCGTTCCTTACCGAACTGTAATATATCTGAATCCTGAATCCTTCCATTCCCTGTGTTCCTTCGACGGTTTTTTCCTTGCTTCTGGCAAGGATATACCTGCTCAGGAGGGTATCGACAGCCGGGTCCTGGATTATATTAAGTTTCCCGGCGGCATCTGTTCTTTTAAAAAGGTCTGTTGTTTTGATAAAAGCCTGCGATTTGCACAATTCAACCGGAATGAAAAGAATCAAAAGAAGGAAAAATGTCTTTCGGATCATGCCGCAAAGATATGCTTTATTGTGATGCTGATTTAAGTGCCAGGTAAAAATTTCCCCCCATAGATCCGGCCGCCAGGATATTTCCGTCGTAATACAGATCAAAAGCCGAGGCAAAGGCATCCGTATTATAGGAATCACAGACACTGTACATCCTGACAAGTCCTTCGACGGTTACATTATCAGCTGAATTATAATTGGTTATCAGGTCAACCAAAAAACAGTTCCTGTCAAGCACCATAAGAACATCCTTGTCTGATATCAGCAATGCTGATCCGGAGTTAGAGTCCTCGAGATATTTCTTCCATAAAATATTTCCCGAACTATTGACTGATGCAGCGAAGGAATAATCAAGCTGGCCGGAGCTGCCTGTTGCCTGTGTTTTTCCTGCAACATAAATATTCCCTGAGTTATCGGCTGCCAGTGCATGGCTTGAGGAGCTGATCTCAGGGTTGTTGTAAAGTTCGGTTTCCCAGGTCCTGACAAAGCCTGAGTTGTACATTGCAACACTTGCCAACGCATCCGCTCCCGCACTCCTACGGGTAAGCGCAATGAAAATATCGCCTGAAGACGCCTGAAGCGCGCTTCCCGCTGCAATGAAATCAGCTTCGTCTTCCTCCTTCATCAGCATTACCTGTCCGGTAGTGTCAAAACGCACGAAAAGCAATCCAGCCTTTGAGTAGTCTGAAGAATCCGGATTAGGTGTTCCTATTGCAAGAAAGCTTCCTGATCCGGAATAGCATAACCTTGTAAAATCGATGTTAAATCCGGCTGCAATCAAAGTATCCCATACTCTGGCTCCATTCCTGCTGATCCTCGCGAGCAGCATTTCACCGTTGCTGCTTCCACAGGCAGTATAGCCGGAGGTATCATAGAATGCTGCATTGAAGATCCCCGTTCTCCCGGATGAATATTCTGCAGTTATACTTCGGTTCTTCGATAGCTTTGCAAGGTAAGGTTTGCCATTAATATCGCCGCAAACGAGAATTCCGGAATCAGGGGAAGAGGACACAAAAAGTGCATTCCCCTTGTCAAAAGATTTTTCCCAGATAACGGTGCTGCTCTCTTTCCTGCAGGAATATGCAAGCAAAATGAGGAATGAAAAGAGAAAGATTTTTCTCATGAGTTATTTTTCTACTCATCAAGTGCCGCCGCCAGCTCGTCAGTCATTTCCAGGTTATGATAAACATTCTGAATATCATCGTCGTCTTCAAGAAATTCAATGAATTTCAGCACTTTTTTAGCCGATTCGACATCAAGCTTTTTAGTGTCATTGGGTATTCTTTTCAATCCTGATTCCTCGGGTTCGATGCCAAGCTCGGCCAATTTCCTGCTTACGCTTCCGAAATCCTCCTTTGGGCACGTAATTGTCACCGTATCCCCGTCGACTTCGAAATCTTCTGCCCCTGCATCTATCATATTAAGTTCAAGATCATCAAGTGAAAATCCTTCATTATTGATCGTAAAAACGCCTTTACGCTCGAACAGGAAGCTGAGGGATCCATTTGTTCCGAGACTGCCGCCATATTTATTGAAAGCGGATCGGATGGCTGCGACTGTCCGGTTATTATTATCAGTAAGGCACTCAACAAATACAGCCACACCGTGAGGAGCATATCCTTCAAACGAGGTTTCCGTATAGCTTACGGCTTCTGAGCCGACAGCTTTCTTGATCGCCCTTTCAATATTATCCTTGGGCATGTTTGCGCCCTTTGCATTCTGAATAGCCAGCCTGAGCCGGGAATTTGTATCCGGATCACCTCCTCCTTCCTTTGCTGCGATTATTATTTCCTTAATAATCTTCGTGAATTTCTTTCCTCTCTTTGCATCGGCTGCACCTTTCTTCCTTTTAATGGTGGACCATTTATTGTGACCTGACATACAAATAGGTATTTATTATTATGAATGCAAAATTAAATATTTCTTTAATACATCGTTCTTCTTATATACTTTTGTAAGCCTGATAAACCAGACCGCCGGTTTAATACTTCAGGCATCACGACAGAATAAAAATCGGATATCAATGCCTGTTGCATGTCGCAGGGCATATGGAGTCTGTAAACTTACATTTTTGAATTCCCATGAACAGGAAAGTCTATATAGAGACCTACGGCTGCCAGATGAATGTTGCTGACAGCGAGATTGTCGCATCTATTCTTTCAAAAGACGGATATGAGACTTCCGACAATATAAATGACGCCGATCTTATCCTTATAAACACCTGTTCCATAAGGGAAAATGCAGAACAGCGGATATGGAGCAGGCTCAGGACAATTAAGCATCTTAAAATAAAAAACAGGAATGTAATTGTAGGGCTGATAGGATGCATGGCTGAAAGGCTCAAGGAAAAGGTGATTGAAACCGAGCATCTTATCGACCTGGTCGCCGGGCCGGACACCTACAGGGAGCTTCCGTCGTTAATTGAAGAAGCTGAATCAGGGCATAAAGCCGTAAATGTTCTTCTTTCACGCGAGGAGACTTATGGCGATATTTCACCTGTAAGGATGGATAAGAACGGAGTGACGTCATTCATCTCAATCATGCGCGGGTGCAACAACATGTGTGCATACTGCGTCGTACCTTATGTGAGAGGCGCTGAAAGAAGCCGCGATCCCGAATCTGTTGTTGCTGAGGCATCTGAACTTTTTAAAAGAGGCTACAGAGAGGTCACCCTGCTGGGACAGAATGTCGATTCCTACAGCTGGACCGAGAATGATAAAAACACGGGGTTTGCTGATATCCTCGGGTTGGTTGCCCGGATAAGCCCTCTCCTGAGAGTGAGATTCTCGACATCCCATCCAAAGGATATTTCAGACGACCTGCTCAGAACAATCGATCACCACGACAATATCTGCAAGCATATACATCTACCTGCCCAGAGCGGAAGCAGCCGGATCCTGAAGCTTATGAACCGGGAATATACAAGGGAATGGTATATGGACAGAGTGAAGGCTATTCGTTCCATAATCCCCGCCTGTGCCATCTCAACTGATATGATCGCAGGCTTCTGCACCGAAACCGAAGAGGATCATAAAGAATCACTTTCGCTAATGGAATGGGCAGAATTCGATTTTGCCTTTATGTTCAAATACAGTGAAAGGCCGGATACCAGAGCTGCGAGGAAACTTAAGGACGATATCCCCGAAGAGATAAAAACCAGGAGACTGAATGAGATAATCTCTTTGCAGAACAGGCTTTCGTACATATCAAAGAAAAATGATGTGGGCAAAACCGTCGAGGTCCTTGTTGAGGGTCCTTCAAAAAGATCGCAGGATTATCTTTCGGGTAGGACCTCACAGAACAAGGTTGTCGTCTTTCCCGGTGAGCAAATTGAAAAAGGCGAATATATCAGAGTCAGATTAGACAGAGCAACCTCTGCCACTCTTATAGGAACGGCTATGATCCCATAATAAATTTGCTCTTTTGAACCTTTACAAGTAAATTTAGGCCTCATAAATAAAAACCATGAAACTCAAGTCATTTTTTTTAATCGTTCTTGCTTTTTCTCTTGCTTTCTTAAGTTCGTACGGGCAGAAAACAGGTAAAAACAAAAATAAAATCATTATTTCAGGCAAGGTGACAGGGGCCGACAATAAGCCTGTAACAGATGCATTTATTTTTATTGACACCACGGCAACCGGGAAAACAACGGATGACATGGGAAAATTCATGGTCAAAACCAGTGTTGACTCAAAGATTATTTCAGTTGCCTCTCCTGACAAGGGATACATGGAAAAGCCTATAGACGGCAATCAGATTTTCAATTTTGTTCTAAGCGGCAGAAAGGAAGAATTGCCTGGTTTCGTGGCCAGGTATCTTGCTTCAAAAACCATACACGGCAACAGCGGTTCAAAAAGAGATAATAGTTATTACCCTGACATCTATGAAATGATACGTGCAAAACTTCCCGGAGTGCTTGTTACAGGTAAAAGCATAGTCATCCAGCAGCCTAATTCCTTTTTCGGCACAACGACGCCGTTATATATCGTGAATGGAGTCAGGGTGAGTACCATAGATTACATAAATCCTGTTGAAGTTAAGTCAATAGAGCTTCTCACCGGTTCACAATCCAGTATTTACGGTGTGGAGGCGGCAAACGGGGTGATTGTCATAACGCTTGTCACCGGAGCCGATAAATGATCCGGAGTTGATTATTTTGTGCCTTTAAACAATAATGAAAAATGAGATTAAAAACTTTTTTTCTGATTATTCTGGCATCAATTTTCTCATGCAGTCTGCTTTCTGCCCAGAAAAATAGCAGGAAAATCGTAATATCCGGATACGTTACTGATGCAATGCATAATCCAGTCCAGGGAGCGATGATCCTTATTGACAAGAAAAACACAAATGTTGTCACCGACAACAGGGGATTTTACAAGGTCAGGGCAAAGACCGGTTCCGGTATCCTGACTGTTTTTTCCTTTACAGGAGGTACTTCAGAAGCTTCAATTCAGGGCCGCACATCTATAAATTTCACCCTTGCAGGAGTTCAAAAAAATTCACAGGACAAATCAGGGAAAAATGAATCTGTTGATATCGGTTACGGAACAGCGAAAAGGAAGGATGTCAATACACAGGTGACCCAGATTAATAATAAAAGTGACGACAGGTATGCATCGTACTCGAATATCTATGACATGTTAAGAGGGGCTGTACCCGGAGTCCAGGTTATAGGCAAAAGCATTACCGTGCAGGGAGTCTCGTCAGGGAATTCGAACAGCGAGCCGCTTTTTGTTGTGGATGGAGTTGTCGTCTCCTCAATAGATGACATCCAGCCGATTGAGGTCAGGTCTGTTGAAGTGCTGAAGGGACCTTCAGCATCCATTTACGGATCGAGAGGCCAGAACGGTGTTTTACTGATACACCTGAAAGGAACCTCAGGTAAATAGTTCCTTTTATCTTTTATCCTTTCTTATGCTGATCATCAGCTCGTCGAGTTGTTGCTGTGATATCTTTGACGGGGTATCCAGCATAATATCCCTGCCGGAATTGTTTTTCGGAAAAGCTATGAAATCGCGGATTGAATCCTGACCTCCGAACATGGACACCCACCTGTCGAAGCCGAAGGCTATTCCCCCATGGGGTGGAGCCCCGTACCTGAATGCATTGAGAAGGAAACCGAACTGCCGGTATGCCTCTTCATCAGTAAAGCCAAGCACCCTGAACATCATTTTCTGAACCGAGGCATCGTGGATCCTTATGGAGCCACCGCCGATCTCAGTTCCGTTGATCACCAGATCGTAGGCATTTGCCCTCACTTTTGCAGGATCTGTTCCCATCAGATGGATGTCTTCCGGTTTTGGAGATGTGAAAGGATGATGCATCGCATAAAAACGCTTTGTTTCTTCGTCCCATTCAAGCAATGGGAAATCAACAACCCACAGAGGCACGAAAGTCTCCTTTATCCTTAGTCCCAGCCTGGCTCCCATTTCCAGCCTCAGTTCCGAAAGTGCTGAAAGCGTCGTTTTTCTTTCGCCGGCAAGGATTAGAACAAGATCCCCCTGCTTTGCATCCGTCGCGGCAGCCCACTTCTTCAGATCTTCATCAGAGTAAAACTTGCCAGCTGACGATTTAAGACCGTCATTCCCGTGTTTCATGTAAATCAATCCCTTTGCTCCTATCTGCGGCCGTTTGACAAAATCCGTCAGCTCGTCCAGCTGTCTGCGTGAATACTCCGAACATCCTTCTGCGCAGATGCCGCCGGTGTATTCAGCGCTGTCAAAGACCTGAAATCCGCGTCCTTTTACCAGTGAAGTCATATCCTTTATCTTCATTCCGAAGCGCATATCCGGTTTGTCGGTTCCGTATTGAGTCATTGCATCGCTGTAAGAAAGCTTCAGGAACGGTTTGCTGAATTCAATCCCTTTTATCTGCCTGAAAAGATATTTTGCGAGCCCCTCGAAAGTATCCAGTACGTCATCGCGTTCCACGAATGACATTTCACAGTCGATCTGTGAGAACTCCGGCTGCCTGTCAGCCCTGAGATCCTCATCCCTGAAGCACCTGACAATCTGGAAATACCTGTCAAAACCTGCGACCATCAATAGCTGCTTGAGGGTTTGGGGTGACTGGGGCAGAGCGTAAAATGTACCGGGCTGCATCCTGCTTGGCACAACAAAATCACGTGCACCTTCCGGAGTCGATTTTATCAGCATAGGGGTCTCAACTTCAACAAACCCTATAGAGTCCATGTATTTTCTTACCTCCTGTGATACCTTGTGCCTTAGTATAATATTATTCTTGACCGGGTTTCTGCGTAAATCGAGGTAGCGGTACTTCATCCTCAGCTCTTCGCCTCCGTCGGTCTCGTCCTCGATCGTAAAAGGAGGAAGCTCGCTTCGGTTCAGGATCACAAGCTCCCTGACAATAATTTCAATTTCACCGGTCGGTATCTTCGGGTTCTTATTGCTGCGCTCCATTACCCTTCCAGTGGCCTGGATCACGAATTCACGGCCCAGCTTTCTTGCCTGTCCGCATAATTCCGGGTCCGTCTCTATATTGAAGACAAGCTGGGTTATTCCATAGCTGTCGCGGAGATCTGTAAAGGTCATCCCCCCAAGGTTCCTCGATTTCTGAACCCATCCGCATAAAGTCACATCCTTCCCGGTGTCCTTAATTGTGAGCTCTCCGCATGTATGTGTCCTGTACATTTACTTTCCTTTAAAATTTCAGCAAAAATAAGAAAAATTGAGGACTGGGTAAATGAATTAAATATCACCACGGCGATTCACAGAATCAATATGGAGTTCTACAGGCTGAATTTTCAAGTTGAGTGTGCGGTATTTGAGCTCTCGAGCCGTGGCTTTTTATTCCGGCTCCTGACGACACTGTGGTTAAATATATTAAGTATATGTGATTTCTTATTATTTTTAAGCCTGAATACGTATGGAGATGCACGTGGATAAAAATGAAAAATTCATGCGGGCCGCGCTGGACGAAGCCATGAAGGCATTTGAGAAGCAGGAAGTCCCAGTCGGTGCTGTAGTGGTTTGCAATGAAAGGATAATAGCCAGGGCGCATAATCTCACGGAGACGCTCAGGGATCCCACAGCCCATGCTGAAATGCAGGCGATCACAGCTGCGGCGAACTGGCTCGGAGGAAAATACCTGGCAGGATGTACAATATATGTCACGGTGGAACCCTGCGTAATGTGTGCCGGCGCTTTGGGCTGGAGCCAGGTTTCATCTCTCGTTTATGGTGCGCCTGATGAATCGAGGGGCTATACAAAAGTCAAGGGCCATCTCCTGCATCCAAAAACAAAAGTAATATCAGGGATCATGGAAAAGGAATGCAGCGGGTTAATGGTGAATTTCTTTAAAAGAAAAAGATAGAACCGGTCAGATCAAGACCTGTTATTTATCACGTGTCGCTGTCCGGAATAATATTCTCAGCCAGGTTATGTTATTTGAATAAAGGTTTTTTGGAAAAAAGAGATTAAGTTTACTGAAAATTAAAGCGATGACCTTCAACAACAGCAGAAAAATCATCAGGATAAGGATCAGGCTATTCATGATGACGGTACTGTTCTTCATTTATATCGCCCTCGCCTATGCTTTCAGGGTCATTAAGTTCCCTTTCCTGGGTCTCGACGATAATATATGGACCCTGATAATCGCGTTTGTTTACATCTTTCTGCTTTTCCTTCCCATGATTCTTAATTATCAGTACGTTTCATTCTCTGATGAAGGAGACTCTATCGTAATAAGATATTTCACGACAGGCATTATCGGAGGAAGGAAAAATTCACTTGAAATAAAAAAAAGCAATTTTGCCGGATACAGGACTGAGAAAAAGTATTTCGGTTGGTCAAAGAGCATAATCCTGTTTCAGAAGGCAGGGCAGGGAATGGCAAAATATCCTCCGGTCCATGTCAGCGCACTTTCCCGTTCCCAGCTTTCGTCGCTTTTCACCACTCTTGACAATTATATTCCGAAAACCTGAATGACTGATCTCAATTCATGAGTTAAATCATTTTTAATAAACAAATTGCAAACCAATTTTGCACCATCTGAATTTCAGACGTTAACTTAATATATTTTATATTATGAATGTAGATAAAATAATGAACAGCCTCGAGAAGAAGCATCCCGGAGAGGTTGAGTATTTGCAGGCAGTCAGGGAAGTCCTTGAATCGATAGAAGAAGTCTATAACGAGAACCCGCAGTTCGAATCAGCAAATATCATCGAGCGGATAATAGAACCTGACCGTGTCGTAATGTTTAAAGTTCCATGGACTGATGATGAAGGAAACGTCAGGGTTAACCTGGGTTACCGCATACAGTTCAATAATGCGATCGGACCTTACAAGGGAGGCCTTCGCTTCCACCCGAGCGTGAACCTGTCAATTCTGAAGTTCCTGGGTTTTGAGCAGATCTTTAAAAATTCCCTGACGACTCTGCCTATGGGTGGTGCCAAGGGAGGATCAGACTTTGACCCTAAGGGAAAATCAAATAATGAGGTGATGCGCTTCTGCCAGTCATTCATGCTGGAGCTATGGAAGCTTATAGGACCGGAGACTGATGTCCCAGCAGGGGATATCGGAGTCGGAGGACGGGAAATAGGCTTTCTGTACGGTATGTACAAGAAGCTTAAAGGAGAGCATACAGGTGTCCTTACAGGAAAAGGATCGAACTGGGGAGGTTCGCTTGTTCGGCCTGAAGCCACAGGATTCGGATGCGTATATTTCGCAAAGGAAATGCTTGCAACCATAGGTGAATCGATCAAGGGCAAGAGGATAGCCATAAGCGGCTTCGGCAATGTTGCCTGGGGCGCTGCCATGAAAGCAACCGAGCTTGGAGGAAAGGTTGTGACCATTTCAGGACCTGACGGCTATGTTTATGATCCTGAAGGCATCTCGGGAAAAAAGATTGATTACATGCTTGAGCTGCGTGCTTCAAATGAAGATATCGTCAAGCCTTATTCTTACGCTTTCGAAGGAGTTGAATTCCATGAAGGAAAGAGGCCATGGGAAGTAAAGGTTGATATCGCCCTTCCGTGCGCCACACAGAATGAGCTGGGTGACGGAGATGCCAGGAAACTGATTGAAAATGGATGCATCTGCGTTTGTGAAGGAGCTAATATGCCCAGCACGCCTGAAGCCATTGAGCTTTTCCATAAGCATAAGCTGCTTTTCTCCCCGGGAAAGGCTTCAAATGCAGGAGGTGTTGCAACATCGGGACTTGAAATGACACAGAACTCCATGAAGCTGCACTGGAACGCTTCTGAAGTGGACAGCCGTCTGCATGAAATCATGTGTAACATTCATGCACAGTGCGTTAAATACGGCAAGCGTGAAGATGGGTATGTTGATTATGTAAAGGGTGCTAATATTGCCGGGTTCCTGAAGGTTGCATACTCCATGCTTGATCAGGGAGTTATCTGAAAAAAACATTATAATAAAAAACAGGGATGCTGCATGCAGCGTCCCTGTTTTTTTTATATTTACATGTCTCAAATCTTCGTGCCATGCCTGAAGGTATTTCGCTCAAGCATAAAATTGCTCTAGGCCTTATTCCGCATATAGGAGATATAAACGCCCGCAAGCTTGTCTCTCATTTCGGGAGCGTCGAGGCAGTCTTTCATGAACCCTACAGGAACCTTGTGAAAATTCCCGGTATCGGCTCAGGTCTGGCAAAATACATAAGTGACCGGTCTTATCTTGAAATAGCTGAAAAAGAGGCGGAATATGTGACCGGGAAAAACATCAGAACCTATTTTTATCTCGATAATGACTATCCTTACAGGCTTCGTCAATGCGAAGACTCCCCCGTCGTTTTCTTTTATAAAGGCCATTGCAATCTTGATGCTTCCAAAATCCTTAGCGTCGTAGGGACAAGAAGCGCCACCCCGCACGGGAAAGAAATGTGCGTTAAGATAATCGGAGGCCTTGCCTCGGATTATCCTGATCTGGTTATTGTCAGCGGGCTTGCCTACGGGATTGACATAGCTGCCCACAAGGCAGCTATGTCCTGTAACCTGGCTACAATAGCAGTTCTCGGTCATGGCTTAAAAACTATTTATCCTTCAATTCACAGATCAACAGCTGAAGCCATGCTTGTCAACGGCGGTCTGCTGACCGATTTCATTTCCGACGCTCTGCCTGAAAGGAACAACTTTCTTAAAAGGAACAGAATAATAGCAGGGCTTTCCGATGCCACATTGGTAGTTGAATCCGGAATAAAAGGAGGGGCTCTCCTTACAGCAGACATGGCCGGTTCATATAACCGTGACGTTTTTGCTGTTCCGGGCAGGCCTGAGGACCAGTGGTCAGCAGGATGCAACAAACTGATCAAGAACAACCTGGCGGCCCTGGTTTGTTCCTCAGAAGATATCGAATATTTTCTTGACTGGAAAAGAGTAAAGACCAGGCCTCCTGTGCAGCAAATGCTTTTTTCCGATCTTGATGAAAATGAAAAGAGAATATTTGATCTTATTTCAAAAGAGAATGAACTTAATATTGATTCAATCTGCCGGTCACTTGACATCCCGGTTTATAAGCTCTCATCCCTGCTTTTACAGATGGAATTCAAGGGAATCATTAAATGCCGTCCCGGAAATCTTTACAGGACAACTTAATATTATCAAGCATTTCAGTCATGTTCCTTTTAAATTTTCCGTAGCATGATAGATTTAATTCAAAAGTTCATTTTAAGTCTGCTAATAATTGATATTCTGATAATTATAAACAAGTTAAAGTTTGTTAAGAAGTGATTTTTTTACCATTTGTTTTGAACTTTTAATTATCATTTTTAATACATTTAAGTTTCCAATAAATTTTTAACCTAAAATGTTTTAATATGGATCCAAGAGTTCAACAATTTATGGCCATGATAAAGGCTAAGAACCCTGGGGAAAATGAATTTCACCAGGCAGTTCAGGAGGTTTCAGAATCTCTTATTCCTTTTATCGAAGAAAATCCGAAATATAAACATGCAAAAATCCTTGAGAGGATAGCTGAACCTGAAAGGACGGTTATCTTCAGGGTTCCGTGGCTGGACGACAAGGGTGAAATCCAGATAAACAGGGGTTTCAGGATCGAGATGAACAGTGCGATCGGCCCATATAAAGGAGGCCTCCGGTTTCATCCGACCGTCAATATGGGTATCTTGAAGTTCCTTGCATTTGAGCAGGTTTTCAAGAACAGCCTCACCACCCTTCCTATGGGCGGAGGCAAGGGGGGTTCTGATTTTGACCCGAAAGGCAAATCTGATAACGAAGTAATGAGGTTCTGCCAGAGCTTCATGACCGAGCTCTTCCGTCACATTGGTCCCGATACCGACGTTCCGGCCGGGGACATTGGCGTTGGAGGGCGTGAAATAGGCTTTCTCTTTGGTCAGTACAAGAGATTGAAAAACGAATTTTCAGGCGTTCTCACCGGAAAAGGAATAGAGTGGGGAGGATCGTTGATCAGGCCGGAAGCAACCGGCTATGGTGCAACTTACTTTGCACAGGAAATGCTTGGTACCAGGGGAGAGGACATTAAAGGAAAAACAGTATGCATTTCCGGCTCAGGAAACGTGGCACAGTACGCAGCAGAAAAAGTGACTCAATTTGGTGGCAGAGTGGTGACAATGTCAGATTCCAACGGTTTTATATATGACCCGAAAGGCATAGATGCCGAAAGGCTGAACTATATTATGGATCTTAAAAACATAAGACGGGGTAGAATCAAGGAATATGCTGATAAATATGGTGTGGAGTATTTCGAGGGAAAAAGGCCCTGGATAATCAAATGCGATATTGCCATGCCAAATGCAACCCAGAACGAGATAAATGGTGAAGATGCAAAAACACTTGTAAAAAACGGCTGTATATGTGTCTCTGAAGGAGCCAATATGCCTTCAACACCCGAGGCAATTGAAGTCTTCCTCAACGCCCGGATCCTTTACGGGCCGGGAAAGGCAGCAAATGCCGGAGGCGTGGCAACGTCAGGTCTTGAGATGACGCAGAACTCGATGCGTCTTCCCTGGTCACGCGAGGAGGTTGACCAGAGACTTCATACGATTATGAAGAATATTCACGCAACTTGCGTTCAGTACGGCACCGCGAATGATGGCTTCATAAACTATGTCGACGGAGCCAACATCGGAGGCTTTGTGAAAGTGGCCAACGCCATGATCGCACAGGGAGTCGTTTAATGAACCTTATCGATACACATACTCATCTCTACCTGCCGGAGTTTGACTCCGACAGGGATGAGATGGTTTGCAGGGCTGTAAGCAGCGGAGTGACAAAATTGCTCATGCCAAATATTGATAATGGCTCGGTCAATGCAATGCTCTCGGCCGCTGACAAATATAAAAACACCTGCTATCCGATGATCGGACTTCACCCGACTTCCGTCAAAGCTGATTTCAATTTCCAGCTCGACATGCTAGAAAAAACATCACTGGAGAGGAAGTTTCTGGCAGTTGGCGAAATAGGCATCGATCTGTACTGGGATAAAACATTTTTAAATGAGCAGCTTGATGCATTTGGCCGGCAGATTAGCTTCGCAATAGGTTCAGATCTGCCGGTAGTGATACATTCAAGGGAATCCTTTGCAGAAGTCATCTCTGTTCTTGAAGGTTTTTCTGGGAAAAAACCAACCGGGGTTTTTCATTCCTTCCCGGGAACAATTAAAGATGCTGAAAAAGTTATTGGGATGGGGTTTATGCTGGGAATAGGAGGCCCGCTTACCTTTAAAAACTCAAGGCTTGCCGATATAGTGAGGGAGGCGGGATTAGGCAATATCATCCTGGAGACCGATTCGCCTTATCTTTCTCCTGTCCCTTACAGGGGAAAAAGGAATGAGAGTTCATATCTGTGCCTGGTAAATAAAAAGCTTGCGGAAATCTTAAACATTACTGAAGAAGAGAGTGCTGACGCGACTTTCAAAAATTCCTGCAGACTCTTTAAAATATGATTTTTATATGAGCGAGAAGAAGAATATCTCCATACTTATTATATATACCGGTGGAACAATCGGAATGATCCATGATCCGTCGACCAGAGCCCTGGTGCCAATCGACTTCAAGCATATAACCGATCATGTACCGGAACTGGACAAGTTTGGTTACGACCTCCAGTCGGTCACTTTTGATCCGGTCAAGGACTCATCAAACATAGATCCTTTGATATGGGTTCGAATGGCAGAAACCATTGAAAAGAACTATGATGATTTTGACGGATTTGTAGTTCTTCACGGAACCGATACAATGGCTTATTCTGCCTCTGCCCTCAGCTTTATGCTTGAGAACCTGGCCAAGCCGGTGGTTTTTACAGGGTCGCAGCTGCCAATAGGCCTGTTGCGGACTGATGGACGGGAAAATCTGATAACTGCCATTGAGATAGCAGCTGCCAGTGATAAAGGGGCTTCTATCGTCCCTGAAGTCTCAATCTATTTCGACAGCGAGCTTACCAGGGGCAACAGGACGACAAAATTCAGTGCGGAACATTTTGACGCTTTCAATTCACCAAATTACCCGCCTCTGGCACAGGTGGGTCTGCACCTTAAATATAATGTAAACTACATAAACTATCCTCCAAAGGACAGCAGACTGAAGGTTCATCTTTCATTCGATAACAATGTCGCCATTCTTAAGCTTTTTCCCGGTATTAACAGGAACCTGGTCCAGGCGGTAATTAATACCAAAGACCTGAAGGGGCTTATTATTGAAACATTCGGATCAGGCAATGCTCCCACCTATAAATGGTTTCTTGACGATCTGAAAAGCTTTATACGAAAGGGTGGAATCATTTATAATGTCACCCAGTGCCATGGAGGAAGTGTTGAAATGGGATTGTATGAGACAAGCAGGGAAATGCTTGCTGCAGGTGTTGTCGGGGGAAAAGATATTACATCCGAGGCATCAGTCACAAAGCTGATGCATCTTCTTGGTGTCTGCAAGACTTCAAAAGAGGTCTTAAAGTATTTAAGCGAGCCTCTTGCCGGAGAAATCTCGTGACCTGATTATTTAAAATTATTTTAGTAATTTGCGCCGCTGTTTTTGAACTGAGTGCCCGCAGCATGGAGAGATGCAGGAGTGGTTTAACTGGCACGCCTGGAAAGCGTGTGTTCCGCGAGAAGCGGAACCGGGGGTTCGAATCCCCCTCTCTCCGCAAAGCCTTCATGAACCCCGCATAGCGGGGTTATTTATTTTGCCGGGGCTCCGAAGAAAGCTTGCTTTCTGAAGGAGCAACGGGAAAATAAATTAGAACCCGAAAGGGTTCATGAAGGCTTTACAGGATGCCCCAAAAGGGATCGCGAGCAAAGCGAGCAATCCTCTATACCCGCTCTCCCATCCTGATTCTTTCAGTCAACGGAAAGATGAAGACGATTCATAACAACACTAACAACATAAAGCTCGCTTTTCGCTTTCTGAAGGAGCAACGGGAAAATAAATTAGAACCCGAAAGGGTTCATGAAGGCTTTACAGGATGCCCCAAAAGGGATCGCGAGCAAAGCGAGCAATCCTCTATACCCGCTCTCCCATCCTGATTCTCTCAGTCAACGGAAAGATGAAGACGATTCATAACAACACTAACAACATAAAGCTCGCTTTTCGCTTTCTGAAGGAGCAACGGGAAAATAAATTAGAACCCGAAAGGGTTCATGAAGGCTTTACAGGATGCCCCAAAAGGGATCGCGAGCAAAGCGAGCAATCCTCTATACCCGCTCTCCCATCCTGATTCTCTCAGTCAACGGAAAGATGAAGACGATTCATAACAACACTAACAACATAAAGCTCGCTTTTCGCTTTCTGAAGGAGCAACGGGAAAATAAATTAGAACCCGAAAGGGTTCATGAAGGCTTTGCAGGATGCCACAAAAGAGATCAACAAAGGGAATTTCTTCACATGACTGTTTCTAACCTGGCTTTAAATATTCACCCTTTTGACTGCTACCATATTGTCTAAAAATGTATATTTCTGAAATTAAAAATTATTGACCTAGAAAGCATTATCTTTAAGAATTCCAATAATTAATGAATTATTCCCATTTCAATTATATAAATACATTACAGGATTCCACAAGCATTAAATCAGTCGGATATCTTCTCCGACGCTTTTTTGTGATTTTATTCATCGGCCTTGCAGGAATTGCCAATTTGCGGGCACAGCCCAAATATTCAAAATTCAGTCACCTTACTGTGGATGACGGTTTATCGAGTAACCGTATACGCTGCGTGTACAGGGATAGTAAGGATTATCTCTGGATGGGAACCGATGTGGGTCTTGACAGATATGATAGCTATCAGGTCCGACAATACAGGAATAACGAAAAAGAGCAAGGGTCAATAAGCAGTGATATTCTGACATGTATTTTCGAGGACCGGGGAAAAAATCTCTGGTTTGGGACTTATGATGGCCTGAATCTTTACGATCCCGAAAAGGATAATTTTAAAGTATTTAAATACAACCCGGCTGATAAAAACAGCCTTTACAGTAATTCTGTCACTGGTATCACTGAAGATAAAAACGGGAATCTTTGGATAATAACAGATGGGGTTTGCCTTAATAAATGGGTCCCTGAACATCAAAATTTTATCAGATATCCGTTTGAAAGCAAAAAGCATGATCTGTCAGTCCGTCCATCCAGGATGATTGCAATCGATTCAAAGGGAAAAATCTGGGTGGCTTCATTAAGCCCGGGGATCCTTCGCTTTGATCCTGAATCAGGAACTTTTACAAAATATAGTGACCCTTATACTAATCCTTCAGACTATAGTTATAAAAGCATATATATTGATAATCAGGATAAAATATGGATCGCGACAGATGGCAACGGGTTCTTTTCATTTGATCCATCATCCAATAAGTTTAAGCACTTCGGATCAGGAGGCCATGGCAAGGGAACTAATCAGAATCTTATACTTGATATTCTTCCTGAAGACGACAGATACTTGTTACTGGCGGTAGATCAGGGCGGTCTGAACCGTTTTGATAAAGTATCCGAGACATTTCAATATATAACTTACAATCAGACCAATGCTGAAGGGCTTAATAACAACGGGATCTGGTGCCTCTATAAAGACAGGGAGGGAATTCTATGGATAGGCACTTCCGGAGGGGGGCTGAATTATTATAATCCCAAAAAAGAGAGATTCAAATTATTCCGACATGACAGCGATAATCCTGAATCATTATCGTACAGCTTTACCGGCTGCTTTTATGAGGACCATCTGGGTATGATCTGGGTAGGTACTGATGGCGGCGGGCTCAATGTCTACAATCCCGTGACCGGTAAATTTAAGAGATTTGTCCATGACCCATCTGATCCTTTTAGCATCAGCGGAAATGTTATCCGGGGCATTGCAGAAGATAAGGATCATGATATCTGGATCGGAACATGGAATGCAGGGCTTAACAGGTATGACAGAAAAACCGGGAGATTCTATCATTACATGCCTGAAATTAATAACCCTTCAAGTATCTCCGGAAGAACAATTTATAATCTTAAAATAGATCATAATAATATCTTATGGTTAAGTATTTATAACGCCGGCATTGATTTGTTCGACGTAAAAAAAGGCGTTATCAGGCGTTTCAGGCCCAACCCTGGTGTTCCTGGTTCGATCAGTGGAATTAATTGCTGGTTCTATTTTGAGGACTCTGAAAAAAACATGTGGATTTGTACACAAAACGGGTTAAGTCTTTATGACAGCCTGACCAGCTCGTTCAGGGCGTATCATTTCCCTGATGATGATATAGGTGCAATATATAAGGACAAGGCAGGATATATTTGGGTCGGGAGCAATACTAAAGGATTATTTTTGTGCAATAAAGACGGAACGATACTCAGAACATATGATATGTCTAATGTTCTGCCCAGTAACAGGATTCATGCAATCACTCAGGATAATAACGGTGATATCTGGTTCTCAAGCAATTTTGGGCTCAGCAGGCTGAACCCTGAGATTCAGAGTATCAGGAATTATTCAAAAGAGGACGGGTTACAGGGAAATCAGTTTTATCAGCAATCTTTTCTCAAAACGCGTAAAGGTGAATTGTTCTTTGGAGGCTATAACGGCTTTAATTCTTTCTATCCTGACAGTCTGAAAGATAATGACTTCGTGCCACATGTTTACATTACTGATTTTCAGATATTCAATAAACCTGTTAGTTATGGTGTTCCGGGAGGCCAGTTTCAGACAAGCATAAGTGAAGCAAAAGAAATCAGACTGAATTGGACCCAGTCAGTATTTTCATTTTCGTTTACCGCCATTAATTATACGGATCCGAAAAAAAACCAGTATGCTTACAGGATGGAAGGTTTTGAAAAAGCCTGGAATTACACTGACGCCTCAAGGCGATATGTCACGTATACCAACCTGAACCCCGGCGAGTATACTTTCAGGGTGAAAGCCTCAAACAATGACGGTCTTTGGAATGAAAACGGAACTTCATTGAAAATCATTATCCTGCCACCGTGGTGGAAAACCTGGTGGTTTGAATTGATTGGCATCTCTGTGATAATCCTGGCGTTCACTTCCTTTTTTCTTTTACGTGTCCGTCAGCTGAAAAATCAAAAGATCCTTCTCGAAAAGCTTGTAGAAATAAAAACCTCTGAACTGAGTGAAATCAATATTTCAAAAGATAAATTCTTCTCAATTATAGCACATGACCTTAAAAACCCTTTCCAGACCATTATAGGCTTCAGTGAAATGCTGAAAGAGGGAATAAAATCAGGGGATACTGCTTCATTCGAATATTACGCCATGCTGATAAATAAATCAGCTGTTCAGACCCTGAGGCTGCTTGAAAACCTGTTGGAATGGGCAAATTCACAGCGAGGAAAGATGGTTTTTAACCCTGTGCCAATTAACTTAAATGAACTTTTTAATGAAGAGTTTCTTATTTTGAATGAAATTGCATTGGGGAAGAATATCCAGCTTAAAAAATCCTTCTCCAGAGACCTGACAATTAAAGCTGATTACAACATGCTCAAAACCATATTACGGAATCTGATATCAAATGCAATAAAGTTCACCCATAAAAACGGTAAAGTTGAAATAAAAGCCCTTGTCGAAGACGGCAAGGCAGAAATATCAGTATCAGATACCGGCATTGGGATGACAAAAGAAATTATGGCTAAGCTTTTCAGGATTGATATTAACCTCTCCACACGTGGCACTGAAAATGAAACTGGTACCGGGCTCGGATTATTCCTGTGCAAGGAATTTGTTGAAAAACACGGCGGAAAGATATGGGTGGAAAGTGAATCAGGGAAAGGGAGTATTTTCAAATTCAGCCTTCCTTTATGAATAAATCCCTCTCTGTTACGGTTACTGGGTCTGCACCAGGGAAAATTTAGAGTCCTTAAGAATAGCTGTGTATTTCCTCACAATTCATGTAACACTTTTTTAAAGTCTGTCAGGACATCAATATTCTTTTCTAAACCCTCTTCCCTGCTCCCGCTGAAGCGGGGCAGGCTTTCCCCCCGTGGGGAAAAAGAAATGTGGTAAGATTGTTACTGTCATCCTGAAGTATTACAGCTTCCATCTTTCTGTGTTTCCGGAACGGTCTGACTGATCTTTAATATCTTTTTTGTTGAGCGAAATTTTATCTTTGTTTTTACTATGAAATCAGAGTTCCTCATACCCGAGCCCTTTCAGTTCAATCCCCTGAAGCATCATTTTTCCTATATCAGGGAATTCATCCGCAGTCGGGTGGCTGACGAAACCAGGTCTGATCAGGCTGGCCTGATAAGGGAGCTTAAGCAGATCGGCACTTCCGTGATGGATGTTTATAACGGCTTCCTGGGTATTGATGATATTCTCGATGAGGTAACCGGCTTTCTCGAATCGGAACACCTGGATGATGAGAACAAGTACTCATGCTGGACCGGGAAAAAATACGATGATTTCAGGGTAATTGACTTATCGGATAACTCACAATGGATGCTGAAGTATCATAAGAGCAGAGAAAGGTTCGTGCATCTCTTCCCTGCACGCATAAGCCCTCATTCCTTCAGGGTAAAAGCCAATACTTTGAAATCGGCGATAATATATTATATTTTAATAGGCAGGGATTATATCTCACGGCAGGATCTGAACCATGCACGGGAGCTGCTCGGATTATCTCCGATCAAGGATCCTTCCGATGCTGAAGCCATTACGGAAATGATCGAAATGCTTCGGCTTTAGAAACGTCCTGTTCTATCCCGCCTGACTTTTTACTTTTTACTTAAAAGGTAGCCAATCAGGCTGCCTTTCGTGATCCCGGAGAGACTCGAAAACAGGATTTTTACATAACCATACAGTTTATTCTAATTCTTCTCTATCCCTCATTATACCGTACTTTGGATTCATTTTCTAGTAAACCTTGATTAATTACAGTATGCCCTAAATAAACTTTTTTTGCCCCCCAATAAGCCCCCCAATTTGTTTTTTATTATTTTTACTTTATTAATATTTTAATTATGGCAACAGTAACATTTTATTTGAATAAAAACAAAAAAGATAAAAATGGTTTGTCCCCAATAATCCTGCAATGTGATCATAAAAGCCAGCGATTTAAATATTATACCGGAGAAAAAATAAATCCTATATATTGGAGCAAGTCCAAGACATCATACATCAGGTCTTCATATAATGATGATTCTACATTGAATAATTACCTTAAAAGCCTAGTATCAAAAATTGATAAAATAGTCAGGGATGCAAAAACTAATGATAAGGTCCTAACTATTGATTTTATAAAATCAAAATTTCTTGAAACATCGGATCATAAAATTGAGAAAAGTTTTTTCCATCTGTTCGAAAAATTTATCTCTTCATCAGAAAGCTCCAAGACCCATGGAACAATAAAGAATTACAAGACATCACTTCAACAACTAAAGAATTATAGCTCCAATAGAAATTTTCAATTCGATTTTGATTCAATTAATAGCGCTTTCTACACCGATTTCGTTGATTATCTCATTAATGAAAAGAAGAACTCAAATAATACAATAGGCAAGCATATTAAAACGCTAAAAGCTTTTTTGACTTGGACTGTTGATAATAAATACAGCCACAATCTCGAGTACAAGAAATTTAAGGTCTATCGTGAAAGCATTGAGATAATATATCTCACAGATCAGGAGCTTAAATCTCTTTATAATCTTGAAATTACTGAAAGGGAATTAGAAAAAGCCAGGGATTTGTTTTGTTTTGGCTGTTTTACAGGCTTGCGTTTCAGTGATATTGCCTCAGTTAATAACAATAATGTATCTGATAATGAAATTCAAATACGAACACAAAAGACTAAGGAAATTATCAATATCCCTTTAATCCCCCAGGCATCAGCAATACTTAAGAAATATAATAATGTCTTGCCTTTAATTTACAACCAAAAACTTAATAAAGCGCTTAAAATTCTTGGCAGATTAGCTGGAATTAATCAGTACGTAGCAATTCAAAAATACAGGGGATCAAAGCGAATCGACTCTAAGATACCTAAGTATGATTTAATAACTACCCATACTGCCAGAAGAACATTTATAACATTATCCTTGGAAAAAGGAATAAGACCCGAGGTAGTAATGTCAATTACCGGTCATAAAGATTATAAAACTTTTAAAGCCTACATTAAAATTACAGATACAGTTAAAAAAGAAGCACTGTTAAACGCTTGGAAATACTAAATTTATTCTTATGGTGGAAAAGCCAGAGGCCCTTACTATAGATGGCCTGTCCATAGAGTAAATTCTCAACACCCAGACATAAGATTACTCTATCATGAAAGGAGTGGATTTGTCATAAGATTATCCACGTTTCCACCAAATTTTTTTCTGCTTGTCAAAAATAATTGACTCGTGTTGCTTTTAGTCCTAACTTTCATACAATTATCTAGTTTTCAAAGATTCTAATACTTACTGCTATGAAAACAAAACTCCTGCTTACAGCACTTTTATCTTTTGTCTTTTATCTTTTATCTTCCCAAGTCCCTCAGGGCTTCAATTACCAGGCCATAGCCCGGGACGGATCAGGTAATATCATTGCGAACAAATCGATTCCCATAAAGCTGGATATCCAGACCTCTCTTACCGGGGGTACTGTAATCTATGAAGAGACATTTTCTCCGATAACATCAAATCAGTTCGGGCTGATCACACTTGTTGTAGGAACAGGTACCCAGACGGGGGGATCGGCAACATCATTCTCGGCTATTGACTGGAAAGCACAACCTCTTTACCTTATGACTACTGTTCAGTACCCAGGAACAACATGGACGGTTATGGGAACAAGTCAGATATGGGCGGTTCCATATTCTCTTGTTGCGAAGGATGTGCAGGGGCCTCTGACAAGCCTCGGGATAAACGGTACCACCACTTACACCGCAGACTCGGCGTTGTTTGAAGTGAAAAATAAGGACGGTAATACGGTCTTTGCGGTTTACAATGAAGGAGTAAGGGTTTATGTATCCAATGAAACAAAAGGGCTTAAAAGCGGCTTTGCAGTCGGAGGCTTTGGAACTGACAAGGGAACCTCACAGCCCTATCTTGTCGTTAGTGAAGACAGCATCAGGATGTATCTTGACACAAATCCCCTGACAAAAGGATCAAAAAGCATGTTTGCTGTAGGAGGCTACGATATGACGAAAGGAACAGTTCAAAATTACCTGGATGTCAGCCCTGACAGTGTAAATATCTATATCAATTCCAACCCTTCGGCAAAAGGATCAAAGAGCATGTTTGCAGTCGGAGGCTATGATATGACTAAGGGCATTATACAGAATTACCTTAATGTAACACCTGATAGCACAAGAATTATTACCGGCGATACCCTAAAAGGGTTTGGTGTAGGAAATTATTCTAACGGGCCGGTTCAGAATTATCTTAAACTGACCCCTTCAAACTATCTTATAGGGCAACAGGCCGGCCAAAGTATTACAACCGGATTGTACAACTCTGTACTGGGATACCAGGCAGGGTTTAATCTCAATATTGGCAATTCAAACTCCTTCGTTGGTTACAAAGCCGGGTATACTAACAGTTCCGGGAACTATAATGTTTTCCTGGGCAATGAAGCCGGATTTTCAAATATAAATGGTTCGATGAATACATTTATTGGGTTCATTTCCGGACAGAATAATCAAACTGGTTATTACAATACTTTTGTGGGCGATAGCTCTGGGTTCTCAAATACAACGGGTTATGATAATACCTTCATTGGAGCGAGGGCCGGATTCACAAATAATACTGGTGGTTTTAACATATTCGTAGGATCTCAGGCAGGATATAGAAATACGAGTGGAAGTTATAATATAGCATTAGGTCCATATGCGCTTTATTCAAATACAACCGGTGCCGTAAATACAGCATTAGGTGAAAATGCACTTTATTCAAATACAAACGGTACCGCCAATACAGCATTAGGTCCATATGCGCTTAGTTCAAATACAACCGGTGACGATAATACAGCACTTGGCTATTCAACACTTGTTCAAAATACAACCGGAGCAAATAATCTAGCAATCGGCGCCTGGGCACTTGAACTTAACACAACTGGTAATTGGAATATTGCAATTGGCATGTCTGCACTTTATTTAAATACAACTGGTTCCTATAATACTGCAACTGGCGTTGATGCACTTCTTTTTAATACAACCGGAACATATAATACAGCATATGGTCCATCTGCACTTTTTTCAAATACAACCGGAACATATAATACAGCATATGGTCCAGGTGCACTGGAGTCAAATACAACCGGAACATATAATACAGCATATGGTCCATCTGCACTTTTTTCAAATACAACTGCTAGCGATAATACAGCAAACGGCTATTTTGCACTTGAGAAAAATACAACTGGACATGACAATACAGCATTAGGTAATTATGCACTTTCTTTAAATACAACTGCTAGCGATAATACAGCAAGCGGCAGTGCTGCACTTTCTTCAAATACAACTGGAACGGCTAATTCAGCATATGGTGTAGAAGCGCTGGCGTTAATCACAGTTGGATCTTATAATACAGCAAACGGTGCATATTCTCTGCGTTTTAACAATAGAAACAGTAATACAACAGATGGAGCGTACGCACTTTATTCAAACATGAATGGAAGTTATAATACGGCAATAGGTGATTCAACTGGCTACAATAATACCACTGGATCCGGGAACGTTTTTATTGGCTATCATGCAGGTTTTAATGAATTAGGCACAAATAAGCTTTATATTGCAAATTCATCGACAGCAACTCCACTAATAGGCGGTAGCTTTTCACCTATGAATCCTATGGTTGGTATTAACAGAATGCCAACCAATTTTACGCTTGAAGTTGGAGGAACAATCTGGGCTAATGGTGCTACAATTTCAGCAGGTGCAACCACATGGTCCGATGCAAGGTACAAGACTGATGTGACACTTATAAATAATGCGCTGGATGACGTTTTGAGGATGCAGGGCGTTAAATATGACTGGAACAGGTCGGCTTATCCCCAGCTTAATTTCCCTGAAGGTCAGCAACTCGGGGTGATAGCCCAGGATATAGAAAAAATTATCCCTCAGGTAGTTTATACCGATCCTGAAGGCTATAAGTCTGTATCTTACGAAAAGATTGTCCCTGTTTTGATAGAAGCTATAAAGGATCAGCAGAAGCAGATTGAATCCACTAAACAGGAAAACCAACAGCTTAAATCAGAAATAGATGAGCTTAAAACCCTTGTCAACAGCCTTATAACCAATCAGACAGCTCAAGTGAATAAATAACAAGGTATAACTATTAAAGTCGCTTTTTAAAGTCAATTAAAGCATATTGGAAAAGTAAGTGGCCCTGACCATATATGGCCGGTTCATTTTGACCACTGTTAGCCGGAGCTATATTCCTGTTGTTATGTTATTTAAGGTAATTGTATTTCTATCGGTCTAATATGGTCAAACTCTCCGGTTTTGGCACTTTATTCCATTTTTTAATTTCCTTACCATTCTCTTGTAAAATTAACCTAACACTTTTTAAATATTTTCTCTTAAATCAGCGGTCTGTTTTTTGTTTTTCCTTCAATTTTTCAACTTTTTATTTTCCTAACCCATTGAATATTAATTAATAAAAAATATTTTTCATTACATAATTGAGTTTAAAAAATAAAAATTATATAATTAATTGTTTTTCAAGCATTTGATATAATCTCAAAATGTCGATATTATAGTTTGATTTCCAATGTTTTATAATTTACTGGTTCATTATTAGTTTGTATATCAATTTATTACAGTATATCGGGCTCGATTATTGATAATCAGTTTATTATAAAGGAATTGAATCAATCCCTCAATCCTATGTTAATTTTATTATCATAAGATAGATTACAATTAATAAACACGTGGTTAAAAATGGAAAATACAATTCTAATTACATTAAATGGATCGGAATTGGTTGAGTTAATAAAGAGGGGTGTTCTTGAGGCTTTAACCACACAAAGCAATGCAAAGGAAACAGAACCTCTGTCTGAGGATCTGTTATCTATTATTGACATCCAGCGATTATTTAACATCTCCAAAGTTACGGTCCATAAATGGAAAAAGAAGGGACTTATCCCTTTCTACAAAATGAACCGAAAGGTCTATTTTAAAAAATCAGAAGTTATTTCTGCCATGTCCCATAAAAAAAGGAAGTTGGAGGTATGATCATGGTAGATACTATTGTTTTAAGGGTCCATGACTTGAGAGAGCATGCAGAGCTGGCTAAATTTATTAATCAATATTTCAATGGAACTTCTAAGAATACCATTTATTTAAGTCCGGAAGAATCTGACAATATACGCAGTTCAGAAACAATGGATGCAAAAACTTTTATCGATTATTTCTGGAACTCAAAAACCGGAGGCACGCATATTGTCAGATATAAGTCACAGGAAAAGATTAATAATTCAGGCCATTATTATTTTCATGTTTTTGAAAATATAGATATGGACTATCTCGAGATTAATTTATCAATACCCAAGTATTTATTCGGCACCAATATACTAATGTTATGCGAACACATTTGGGATAAAAATTTTCAGTTTTCCGTAAATAGCTCATTAGATTATAACTTAAAGAGGACTTATGATCTTCTTAGTTCATTCCTTCATAAATTCTTTGAAAGAGAATTTATTTTTGATGGGATTGTTAATTATTCCAAGGTCGAGATTAACAGAATAGACATTTCATTTAACCAGGTCTTCCATGATAAAGAATATGCACTCGAGTACTTGAATTATCAAAAAAGGCTGAGGAAAAAGAATTTAAGGTCCGACAGTAACAGTTATAGGGCTTACGAAACTTCTTTAATGTACATTTCAAAAAGATATTCAGTCAAAATCTACCACAAAGGAACTGAATATGCAAAGCATGACAGGAAGGAGCATGAGCGAATAAATAAATTAAAAGGCAGGGAATATTTTGACATCGAAGGTCTCCAACAGTTTGCAGATAAAATGCTCAGATACGAGATTACTTTTAGGGATACAATGCTTTCTTATTTATACAACCATAAGGTTTTCCGTAAAGACTGTACTATTCACAAAGGCCGGTATGAGATATATAAGAAAGTCGAATCCCAGATCCATAAGAATGACATTATTTCAGATAAAATAAATTCTTTCAAACTTGAATCCCCTAAGAATAAATATATCGAAAATCATCCATATATTGTAATAGATAAGAATGATATGGTCATTCATAAAAAGATTTCAAGGTTCTTGAACCGGAATCGCCAGTTTTTGATGAAAGTCGGACCTGAGGTGACAGATTTTAATTCAAAAACCAGTTCATTGCCATTCGATCCAAGAGCATTCTTCTCAAGAGAGTTATTTAAAGAGTGTGCAAGATTCTTTAAGTCATTTTTAAAGGATTTTCACATAAAGGAGAAACCCTCTGAGTGCGTCGTCAGTGACAGGATTGATGAATATAATTCAAAGAATTATTCCAAACTACCCAAAAATGAGATGCTCAAGTTCTATGCTCTGCTTCAGAATTTCTCATTTGAGGATATCATGAAGCGAAAATTATATTCAAAAGCGACATTTTACAGGTATAAACAAAGGTTTGAGCAAATAGGGATCACACAAAACAACGTAGTGGTGTGCGGTTATGTTGATGCGCCTATGGACTTAGGGTTATATCATCATCAAATAATCTATGGTAAAAAATTAATAAACAGTTAATATGGAAGCTTGGCTTAAATATAAATTTAGAACTGGCCTTATCATACAAAGAGACGGCTATATAGATAAGATAAAGGCAGAAGATATTAGATTTCTTTATCGGCAAAATCCTAAGATTAACTTTCAAGGGATAGTGCTTGATGATATTATCTTTTCATCGTTTGGATTTAAAAAATCTGTTGTAAAAATAAAGGGGTATTTTGAATATTATAGACTACCAATAATTGTTAGTCAGCGCCCTTTAAGCAGTAAATATTTGTGCATAAATATGCCAACAATTGTTGAATTTGAATATCTGCATGAGTTGCAGGATTTTTATTCATATTTTGATCCTTATAAAATAAGTGACGAAATGGCGTTTAATATTTTTGTTTCAAATTTTGGCTCCAGACGACTTGAAAATTTCGATATTTAATCGTTTAGCATGCCATACTAAAGTTCATTTTATTTGATTCTACGATCAAAAATCCATTTAATTGGTTAAGTATTTAATATTCATCCATTTGAGGATATTATAGGTTATCACCATGAGACTACTTGTTCTATGTTATTAAACGAACAAGTAGAAGTCAGTCTAATAGTGTAAGGGAGTTTAGCAGCTCCCTTTTTTATGGATTGATGTAAGGATCTCTTGCTCGTCCGCTTTTGTGAGTAAAGGTATATGTTTTCGCTCCGGCGCGCATAGCCGCAAGAGCCTGTCACCACAAAATCGTTACCCCCTGACGCTTCCGTCTGGGGCCCCACCATTTTGCTAAATAAAGTCGTTCCCCCCGGCAAGCCGGGGCCCCACCACTTTTTTTTGCCAGGATCTTGCCTGCCTGAGGCGAAAACATTTGGTTATTCACTAACAAAAGCGCGAGCGCGAAGCGTGAGCCGAAAAGAGTTTTTTGAAATGTTGTGAATCGGAAAATAAGACTTTCAGCAAATACTGCCCGGGATTGGCAGGCCTGCCGGCCTGCCAGTCTGAACCGAAACCCTGACAGCAAGCCGGAAAGTTATTAAACCCTTACCCGCTCCGGGGGAGCAGTTCGGAGGATAAACAATTCATTAACCAATTTAAAGAGTAAAACAATGAAAAACTTAATAAATCCTAATAGCCTTACGGATGCCCAGCTTTTAAGCATGATTCTGGGGGGCAAAAACGCCCTTTTAAAGTCCGAATATATCCTTAACAGTATTTCTATTGATCAAATTCTTGAAACGCAACCAGACGAATTAAAACACCTTTACAAGCTGACTAATTCTCAGGCCCAAAACCTTGAAAACTTTAAATCATTTAGAAAACGAGCTTTAATAAAGAGGGAGCTCAATCAAATAAAATGCTCTTCTGATGTCAGAGATTTATTGCTTCCCTATCTTGCAGACCTTACGCACGAGGAATTCTTCTGCATATTCCTTAACCGTGCAAATAAGGTCATCAAAATAGAGCAGCTTTCAAAGGGAGGCATATCCGGGACCGTTACTGATGTCAGAATAATAATGAAAAACGCAATTTTAAAAGCTGCCTCAGGCCTTATCGTTGCTCATAACCACCCCTCCGGAAACCTAAACCCATCCGATTCTGACGCTAAAATAACCTCAAAGATCAGGGAAGCCGGAAACCTTCTCGATATTCAGCTGCTTGATCACTTGATAATCTGCAACTCAGAT
The DNA here is from genome assembly GCA_963717685.1 of uncultured Bacteroidales bacterium. Taxonomy (GTDB): domain Bacteria; phylum Bacteroidota; class Bacteroidia; order Bacteroidales; family VadinHA17; genus LD21. The sequence continues at coordinate 478,786 of OY970346.1, forward strand.
TATTATTCTTTCGCTGATAACGGTTTGTTATGAACCTTGTTTTTTGAACTCTTCTAACCATAGTCAGGCAGGATTAAACCTAGGGAGAAGATCTCCCCCCTCACCCGAACCTGGGTCACCCAGACCTACCCCCCTTATCTGTATCTTCCATAGTTTTATTAGTTATATAACAAATTGAAATATTTTCTGCCAATCACTCCTACTTCATCAATATCTCTTTTATCTTTTCAAAATTGGGATCAGTTATGCCCATCTTTATGAGATTTGCAATATCTTCCAAAAATGCTTCTCTGTAAGTTTTAAATTCATTAGTTCCCTTCCAAGGTTTGTTTTTATACTCTGAGTATAAAGATCTTGCCTTATCATATTGGTCTGTAAATAGATAACATAAAGGTAGATTTTTATACAGGTATCCATTTGTCGAATCAAGTTCGATTCCTCTCAAGCTTGCGTTTAAGGCCTCATTATATTTCCCTGACAATAAACCATACCAGCCTACATCGTTGTAATTGGAGGCTGCATTAATTTTATTTTCTAAACTAGATTCTACCTTCATAAGCATCTCAAACAGCTTCGCTTTATCTGAGTAAAAGTCAAATTTTCCGGCATAATTATTATTCGCAGAAGTATCCTGTAAAGTAGAGATGTCATCTTTTAATACTAGCTCAGGATTATTTTTATAAAGTGTTGAGTATTCGGTTTTTTTGTTTTGTTTTCTGTAAATATCTCCAAGTATTTTCTTGTCAATTGACATAGGATTGAGCTCAATAGCCCTTTTATAAAGGGCTATTGCCCTGGTTGTATCCTGAGTATTCAAGTACCATTCGGCATAATCTATTATAACTGACAAGTTAAATGATTGAAGGATTAATTTAAAATCATCCAGTTTATCGATTTCTGCTTTATCTGCCGGTGATAATAATCCTATGTTTGCAATGTTTGACCAAATGCTAAAAGAGGCAGGTTTTATCCACAGTTTTGCTGTTTTATCCCCGGAAGCAGTAAGTATGGATTTGCCATCCTTGGAAAAGACTGCTGAACTTACATAATTTGAATGTCCTGATAAAGCAGCCACGCATTTTCCTGACAGATCCCATAATTTAATTGTTTTGTCATCGGAAGCAGTAAGAATATATTTGCCATCAGGAGAAAAGACTGCAGAATTAACTTCATCTGAATGTCCTGATAAAGTAACCAGACATTTTCCGGACAAATCCCATAGTTTTACTGTTTTATCATCGGAAGCAGTAATGAGTGATTTGCCATCTGGGGAAAAAACTGCTGAATTTACACATGATGAATGTCCTGATAAAGTAACTAAGCATTTCCCGGACAGATCCCATAGTTTAGCCGTTTTATCGGAGGAAGCTGTAAGGATTGATTTACCATCCGGGGAAAAAACTGCTGAATTTACATATAATGAATGTCCTGATAAAGTAATCAGGCATTTCCCTGACAGATCCCATAGTTTTGCCGTTTTATCATAAGAAGCTGTAAGGATATATTTGCCATCTGGGGAGAAGACTGCGTTATTTACGCCAAAAGAATGTCCTGATATTGTAACTAGGCATTTTCCGTACAAATCCCATAGTTTTGCTGTTCCATCTCTGGATGCTGTTAATATTAATTTGCCATTCGGAGAAAAGTCCGCTGAATTGACAGATGATAAATGTCCCGAAAAAGTAATAAGGCATTTTCCTGACAGGTCCCACAGCTTTGCTGTATTGTCATCAGAAGCCGTAAGGATGAATTTGTTATCCGGAGAAAAGACTGCTGAATTAACATAATCTGAATGTCCCGATAAAGTAACAATGCATTTAATCGACAGATTCCATAGTTTTGCTGTTTTATCCCCGGAAGCCGTAAGGATGGATTTGCCATTCGGGGAAAAGTCTGCTGAATTGACAGATGATGAGTGTCCTAATAATGTAACCAAACATTTTCCTGACAGATCCCATAGCTTTGCTGTATTGTCTCCAGAAGCCGTAAGGATGGATTTGCCATCCGGGGAAAAGACTGCAGAATTAACATAATTTGAATGTCCTGAAAAAGTGACCAGACATTTCCCGGACAAATCCCATAGTTTTGCTGTATTGTCATCAGAAGCCGTAATGATGGATTTGCCATCAATAGAAAAGTCTCCTGAATTGACAGATGAAGAATGTCCTGATAAATTAACCATGCATTTCCCGGATAAATCCCATAGTTTTGCCGTTTTATCCGTGGAAGCTGTAAGGATGGATTTGCCATCCGGAGAAAAGACAGCTGAATTAACAGTTAATGAATGTCCTGATAAGGTAACTATGCATTTCCCTGACAAATCCCATAGTTTTGCTGTATTATCCGAAGAAGCTGTAAGGATGTATTTGCCATCAGGGGAGAAGACTGCGGAATTGACAGATGATGAATGTCCTGAAAAAGTGACTGAGCATTTCCCGGACAGATCCCATAGTTTTGCCGTTTTATCTGAGGAAGCTGTAAGTATAGATTTACCATCCGGAGAAAAGACTGCGGAATAGACATACTCTGAATGTCCCGATAAAGTAACCAGGCATTCCCCGGACAAATCCCATAGTTTTGCTGTTTTGTCATCAGAAGCCGTAAGAATGGATTTACCATCAGGAGAAAAAACAGCGGATCGGACAGATTCCATGTGGCTCACCGAAACAGCATAAAATGGCCTTGAATCAGTAGAATAGGAAATATCGCTTAATGTCTGATATGCCAGAACATTTGTACTGTCATATTCCCAAGCAAGTTGTGCATAACAGCTTGCTTTTGTCGGATTAGTGATATTTGCTTCTCTTGCTTTTGCAATTAGTAAAAGTACTTTAGAGTGCCTGGATTCGGCAAGTGCTTTTCTTTTTTGTTCTTGGGCAGAGTTCCGTTCTATCAATGCCCAAATTGTAAATCCGGCAAATAGCACAAGCAAAAAACCTGCTGCAATAATTCCAATATTTCTTTTTCTTTTTTTAGACCTTATCAATTCATCCTTGCTCTTTTCAATCAACCATAATTGTTCCTTTGAAAGATATAGTCTACTCTCATATGGCACTATATAATTAAGGTCATCTACAGAAAGTAAAACACCCCTCATTTGCCAGTTATGCCATGAGTTTTCAATGAATTGCCTTACCTCAATAATATCCTTTTCAAGAGCTGTAAATTTCTCATAGATCTTTGATGCTAGTGCATCATGCCTTAGTTCGAAATATCCTGCCTCGTTTCTTTCCCTTAATATCCTGAGATCAACAAATTTTGTAAGATGTTTTATTAAATCTGATTCATTTATTTCTGTTCCAAATGCACCGATTGAATGAAGTATCCCCATTACAGTCATCTGTCTACTTGTGCCCTCAACTGAGACAAATGATTTAAGTATTGCCATACCTGTATCCGGATTATCAAACTGCCTTAGCTGCTCCTCAAGAAACTGCCCCAAAAGGTCAGAGACACTGCCTGCCCGAGTTAGGATCTCTTTTGAAAATCTCAAGTTGGCATTTTCATCTTTTTCAGCAACTGTAATGCGAAAAATCCTATCAAGGTATATCTGTAGGTAGGTTAGCTCTATCTCATTGCCGGAAGGACAAAGCTTGTTAATGAGTTCCTCTGAAAACCCTTGTTCTATTTCAATACTATGAGCTTTACACCCTCTTTCAATAGTACTGATTGCATTTGATCTTTGCATTTTCTCAACCCTATAACGGTTGGAAAAGATTTCGGGAATATCAAATTCAAACCCTGTTATTTCTGCAAGGAATTCTTCCCTAATGACAATAATGATCTGGCAGGGGACATTTGAATCAACAATTTCTTTCAGAAGCTTAATAAAGGCAGTTTTCTCTTGTAGTGATCCAAAAACGAACAGCTCTTCAAACTGGTCGAAGATTAGAAATATAGGTTTAAAGTGATCGAGGTATATAGATTGCAGTTTTCCAGATATGCTCTGCTCTTTGTTTAAACTTTTAATAGCCTGTTTCTTAATCGCAACATCTAAGCTTTCAATAATATTGCTTCCCCTACGCACATTAATTGGCAGCCAGTCACTGTCATCAAACCTGGAAGCAAGTCCACAATTTATGAGAGAAGATTTCCCTGTTCCAGAGACACCGTAAACTAGAAGTATTTTGCTCTCGTAAACTCTTCGAAAGAGTTCAACTATCTCCTTTTCACGGCCAAAGAAGAAATCTCTGTCTTCAAGGGTAAAGGAATCAAGAAATTTGAAGGGCGATTTTATCATTTTTGATTAATTATTTCATTTCTTTTCTTTAAAGTCATTTTAAGCCTAAAACTGTATATCTCATACCGCTACTCCTCCTATGCTTAATATAAGATCCTTGAACTCCTCCAGCAGAATATTATAGTTGCTCAACATTCTCAGGTCAACTTTTTCGGTTATTGTTGTACCGAGATACATTATATGATCGCTCCTGTATTTTGTGTACATGAATATGTCTTTCACTATATCAAATTTCTCCTTAGTATTGATTATTTCTGATCTAGTGTCAATTATAAGCGGTGATAAGCTTAAGTTCTCATCCATAGATTTTATTGATTTCATAAGAAGCACAGAGTGACTGTCAGAGTATTTTGTCTCGTCAATCTCCTCACGACTGAAATCTGGATTAGAGTTGTTCAGAACGTCAACCATATGATGAAACTTTACTTCATGAATTCTAGGCTTAATAACCTTTATTTCTTTTACGGATACAAGCTTGTATTTTGCAAAAAAGGCAATCCTCTCAAGGATGAAAGTAAGCTTCTCTTCATATTCAACACATCTTTTTTCAATCTCAACTTCATCCAGGTTTATCTGGTAATGGCCGATCTCGTTCCTTTCCGGAACCCAAAAATCGAGTGCTGCAAAAAACTTTTTGTCAAACTGCTCATTCATCTCCGACATGAACCATTCAGCCTTTTGCTCACTATAGACAGTAGCAAAAGCTCTTATCAGCCAGCAGAAATTACCCATCGTCATGACAGGGAACCTGCTGGCAAATTCACTTTTTACCTGGTCAGGAATAGATACTTTCTTGCTTGTGACATCATACCAGACCTGGCATATCATAACAAAACTTATGAACTGAATGGTCCGTTCCAGGGTTTTGAAAATCTGATCAAGCCTCGCCCTTCCCGGTTCCTGCATGGTACCTGAAAAAAGGCGTCGCAATTCAATACCTATCGGCCATGGGAAGTTCTTAATCAACATGTCACCAATTATGCGATAATCAATTTCTTCATCTTCATCTTTTTCGGGAATGTTCTTCGAAAGAGAAGAACGGTATTTGACCATTTCTCCAAACACCCTTAGAATAAGATTTTCATTTATTGCAGCCATGATCAACAGCTTTTAAATGGTTAATTGGCATTGTTACACAGGTATATCTGTAAAGTTATTATATATCCATACCAATAGCAATTTATATTCTTAACTATAAATTGTATTAGTGTAAAATCTAGAGACCTTGGCCACATAAATTCGGTCAGATTAGAATTAAGCTTCATAACTAAACAACAAGTACTTCACTCTTGCAAGGAGGGATCAATATACTCAAGCCAAAAGTGTTCAAGTCATCTGCTTTCCATCTGGAAAGCATATAAATGATTTAAGATTATATTTTAATTATAGTTATTTTGCCCCCCAATAAGTCCCCCAAATAATAAAAGCCACTGATTATCAGTGGCTTTATTGTCATATTGTGATCCCGGAGAGACTCGAACTCTCAACCAACAGAACCGGAATCTGCCATTCTATCCATTGAACTACGGGACCAGATGATCATTTTACGGGATGTAAAATTACAGCCTATAACCCGCTTTTACAACTATTTTAACTGATTTTAAATGTCACAGGGGGTTAAGGCATATCACACTGATGATAATTACCAAAGATTTCCTATTTTCGCAGACTAAAAGCCGGCAACCGGCTTCCGGTTGCCGGCTCGTTATATTTAAAAAAATGGATTACAATTTTACCGAAATAGAAAAGAAATGGCAGAAATACTGGGAGGAAAATAGCACTTTTAAAACTCCCGAAGGACTTGATAACCCCAATAAATGTTATGTCCTGGATATGTTCCCGTATCCTTCAGGTGCCGGACTGCATGTCGGTCATCCCGAGGGATATACTGCTACCGATATTTACAGCAGGTACAAGAGAATGAAGGGATTCAGCGTCCTTCACCCTATGGGATGGGACGCCTTCGGTCTGCCCGCTGAACAATATGCAATGCAGACAGGGACACATCCGTCGATCACCACAAAGAACAACTGCGATACATTCCGCCGGCAGATAAAGGCCCTCGGATTAAGCTACGACTGGGACAGAGAGATAAATACCACCGATCCTGAATATTTCAGATGGACCCAGTGGATCTTCATCAAACTATTTAATACATGGTTCGATGAAAAGCTTCAAAAGGGAAGGCCTGTTTCCGAACTTGAGATACCGGAGGATATCAAAAATAATGGCAGAAAAGAGATTATAAAATATATCGATTCCAAACGCCTTGCGTACTACGAAAATGCACTGGTCTGGTGGTGTCCCGACTGCAGGATAGTCTGTGCAAACGAGGAGGTTCTCTTCGACGGTACGCATGAGAAATGCGGAAACAGGGTTGAGAAGAAAAATCTTAAGCAATGGATGCTTCGTATCCCTCTTTATGCGGAACGGCTGCTGAAGGGTATCGACAGCCTCGACTGGCCGGAAGGGATAAAGGATATGCAGCGAAACTGGATTGGCCGTTCAACAGGAGCTGAAGTTGATTTTGCCATCGATGGATTAAATGAAAAACTCACTGTTTTTACCACCAGGCCGGATACCCTGTTCGGAGCTACCTATATGGTGGTTTCCCCGGAACATTCACTCGTAGACCTCATAACAACAGATAAATACAGAAAAACCGTCAGCAATTATATCAAAGCAGCCTCGCTGAAGTCGGATCTCGACCGCACGGACCTTGCAAAGGATAAGACCGGGGTCTTCACCGGCAGATATGCCATAAACCCGGTTAATCACAAAAAAATTCCTGTCTGGGTTGCAGATTATGTTCTTACAGGATACGGAACCGGGGCAATAATGGCAGTCCCGGCACATGATACCCGTGACTTTGAATTCGCGTGCAAATTCAATCTGCCGATTGTCTGCATACAGGATCCCGATGTGCCGGATCCGGAACAGAAAAAAAGAATTATTGCCGGCAAAGAATGCTGGACTGAGGACGGAAAATATATCAACTCCTCGGATAAATCAACGGGTATTGATATCAATGGACTTAACAAGGAAGCAGGAATAGCGAAGATATCAGCGTGGCTTGAATCCGCAAACCTTGGAAAGGAGAAGGTGAATTACAAGATCCGCGACTGGCTCTTCAGCAGGCAGAGATACTGGGGAGAACCTTTTCCTGTAATCCACTGGGAAGATGGCGAGATCACGGTTATGGATGAAAAGGATCTGCCTCTCCTTCTTCCTGAACTTGAAAAATTCATGCCCGGCGAAAGCGGCGAGTCACCATTGGCAAATGCCGGAGATTGGCTTATCATTAAAGACAAATCAGGAAGGAAAGGAAGAAGGGAGACAAATACCATGCCGCAGTGGGCAGGTTCATGCTGGTATTATCTCCGGTTCATTGATCCCTCAAATGATAAAATGATATTTGATCCTGAAAAGGAAAAGTACTGGATGCCTGTTGACCTGTATATCGGAGGCGCCGAGCATGCTGTCCTGCATCTATTATACAGCCGTTTCTGGCATAAGGTGCTTTTTGACCTTGGAATCGTTTCAACGGATGAACCCTACAGGAAGCTTTTCAACCAGGGAATGATACTGGCCTTCGCATACGAAAATGAAGCAGGTGCCAAAGTGGCAGCAGATGTTGTCGAAGAACGCGACGGAAAGTTCTTTAATCGCGAAACCGGTGCCGAAGTCAGGCAGATTGTGGCTAAAATGTCCAAGTCGCTGAAAAATGTCGTCAACCCCGATGATGTGGTTGCAAAATACGGGGCAGATTCCCTGAGACTTTACGAGATGTTTATGGGTCCCCTCGATGTCATTAAGCCATGGGATGATAAAGGAGTCAAGGGGGTTTTCAACTTCCTTGGCAGAACATTCAGATTCTTTTCAAGCCGTGACAACATTGCTGAAGGAGAAGAAGACAGCGAAACATTAAAGGGGCTCCATCAGGCAATAAAGAAGGTCGGAGGAGATATTGAAAACCTCCATTTCAACACTGCAATATCAGCAATGATGATCTTTCTGAATCTTGTATATAAAAAAGGAAAAGTCGCCGGAGAGACTGCCAGCGCCTATACCAGGATTCTTTCACCTTTTGCTCCGCACCTGTCCGAGGAACTATGGAGCCTGATGGGAAACGAAAAATCTATTGCCTGTGAACCATGGCCTTCTGTAAATGAAGAATTCCTTAAGGAGGATCTTTTCGAGTATCCCGTTTCATTCAACGGAAAGCTTCGCTTTAAATTAGAACTTCCCGTAAATATGGATAAGGAAGAAATAATTAAGGCCGTTCTTTCTGACGAAAGGGCAAAAAAGTGGCTTGAGACAGGGACTGTTTCAAATATCATAGTAGTGCCGAACCGGATAATTAACATAGTCATCAAAAGTTAAGCCAGAGGTTCTGATGCATTTCCGGTCAACTATTGTCATACTGTCCCTGATATTGCCTGCAGCAATTGCGTGCAGCAATGCGGGAAAAGAGAAAAAGGAATCTGCCATGACAGTGCAGGACTCATCATCATCCGCAAGAAGCAATGAGTCCATGATGCTATTCGGCATCCACACGGGCTCATTTAATATTATTTCAGGCCGTATAAAGCCAAATGGCCTTCTCTCAGGAATTCTTGCCGAGCATGGTGTGACAGCACAGGAAATTGAACAGGTCACCGAAAAATCAAAGAATGTCTTTGACGTCCGTAACATAAGGGCCGGAAATGCTTATCATCTCTTCTGCGATACCGGCTTCGATGCCAGAGCCAGATATCTGGTATATGAACATGAACCATCAATCAGCTATATTTTCAGCTTCAACGACTCCCTCAATATTACTCCGTATAAAAAGGAAATAAAAAAAGTCATAAGGTATTCCTCGGGAACTATTAAAACTTCCTTCTGGGATTCAATGATCGCCGGAGGACTGCAGCCGGAACTGGTTATTGAACTCTCTGATATTTTTGCCTGGACAGTTGATTTCTTCGGGTTGCAGAATGGAGACAGCTTCAAAATCATTTACGAGGAGACATTCATTGATGGCAAGCCGCTGGGTATTGGCAGAATATTTGGTGCTCAGTTTAATTGTTCTGGAAAAGCTATAACTGCTATTCCCTTCATACAGGATGACAGGGAAAGCTTTTTCGACTGCGACGGGAAAAGTCTGAGAAAAGCATTTCTTAAAGCTCCGCTCCGGTTTTCAAGGATCACATCCAGGTTTTCCTCAGGCAGGATGCACCCTATACTCAGAGTCGTAAGGCCTCATTTCGGAGTTGATTATGCTGCCCCCGTGGGCACTCCCGTGCATTCAATAGGGGACGGCAGGGTTGTTTCGGCAGCAGAGGAGAACGGATCAGGCAAAATGGTGAGAATCGTTCATAACAGTGTCTATTCTACAGCATACCTTCACCTTAGCAAATTTGGCGATGGCATCTCTCCGGGTGCTTTTGTAAAGCAGGGCGAAATCATAGGATATGTTGGAAATTCAGGCCTTTCGACAGGTCCCCATCTTGATTTCAGGATCTATCAGAACGGATATCCCGTTGATCCGTTAAAAGTGGAAGCACCTCCAGTTGAACCAGTCTCAGAAGCAAACAAGAATAGATTTGAAACTGACAAGAGCATCATCCTCAATCTTCTTTCCACGTTCTGACTTTACTGTCAGCATTTAAAATCAATTTTTCAATTACCTCCGGATAATACCTGTATTCAAGTTCGTGTACCCTTGATGCCAGTATTTCAGGTGTATCTCCGGGTTCAACCCTGCACCTGGCCTGAAAAATAATTTCACCCTTGTCATACAGCCTGTTTACATGGTGGATTGTAATTCCCGACTCTGTTTCATGGTTCGCCAGAACGGCCTCATGGACTTTTCCCCCAAACATGCCTTTCCCTCCAAAATCGGGCAGCAATGCAGGATGTATATTGATAATCCGGCCCCGGTATCTTTCCAGGATGGTTTCAGGCACCAGAAGAAGGAAACCTGCAAGAACAATAAAGTCTATTTTGTTATCATGCAGGCACTGCAGGACCCTGCCGGAAGCATAAAAATCACTACGGTCGAAAAATTCTCCCTTAATATTAAGAGTTGCAGCCCTTTTTAATACGTATGCTTCACGTTTATTCGAGATCACAAGTACGACTTTAGCGCTGTTTCTGGTCGAAAAATACCTGATTATATTTTCTGCATTGGTGCCTGATCCTGAAGCCAGAATCGCTATATTACTCATTTCGTGATAATTATAATTTGGATTTTTTGCAGGCTAATTATAAAGAATATTTATTATATTGCTGATAATAAATTTATTGAATGACGCATCAAATAAAAAACATCAAATCATTTGAAAAATAAAGTACAAATATATTTCTTTGCAAGGTTTTTGAATTATTATTAATTAAAATTTATCATTATGTCTGACATTGCCGCAAGAGTAAAAGAGATTATTGTTGACAAACTTGGAGTTGATGAATCAGAAGTGACTCCTGAAGCCAGTTTTACAAATGATCTGGGTGCAGACTCTCTTGATACAGTTGAGTTGATAATGGAATTTGAGAAAGAATTCAATATTGGAATTCCCGACGATCAGGCAGAGACCATCAGCACTGTTGGTGATGCTATCAAGTACATTGAGGAAAATGCAAAGTAAATTTGCATTTCTTATAATCAATTTATGCGAAGAGTTGTAGTTACAGGCCTCGGAGCTTTAACTCCTGTGGGCAATAACCTTCTTGATTACTGGGAATGTCTTAAAAATGGGGTAAGCGGATCGGGTATGATTACCCGGTTCAATGCTGAAAAGTTCAAAACCAGGTTCGCATGCGAGGTAAAAGGTTACGATCCTGTAAATTATTTTGACAGGAAAGAATCAAATAAGCTCGATCTCTACTCTCAGTTTGCACATGTAGCCGTCGATGAAGCAGTAAAAGACTCCGGCCTCAGCCTCGAAAAAGTCGATAAAGACAGAGTGGGAGTCATCTGGGCTTCGGGTATCGGGGGAATTGATACTTTTTATCAGACTATAAAACAATTTGTGCTTGGCGACGGGACCCCAAGGTTCAGTCCTTTTTTCATTCCGAAAATGATAGGGGACATCGCTGCAGGAACAATCTCCATTAAATACGGTTTCAGAGGGCCCAATTTCGGGACCATCTCGGCCTGTGCATCGTCCACCAATGCGATCATCGATGCCGTAAATTATATCAAGTGGGGAAAAGCCGATATGTTCGTCACCGGTGGATCAGAGGCTGCGATAACTGAACCTGGCATAGGAGGATTCAATGCACTTCAGGCGCTTTCCACGCGGAACGATGAGTACCTTACGGCATCGCGTCCTTTTGATAAGACACGCGATGGATTTGTCCTCGGTGAAGGGGCCGGTGCTCTGATTATTGAGGACCTTGATCATGCAAGGGCAAGAGGCGCAAAAATCTATGCAGAGATCATCGGAACCGGCATGAGCGCTGATGCCTATCATGTCACTGCGCCCCACCCGGAAGGTCTTGGAGCCAAAAACGTGATGAAATACGCTCTCGCTGATGCCTGCATCGGGCCTGAAGACATCGACTATATTAACGTTCATGGCACTGCAACGCCCCTTGGAGATATTTCAGAGATAAAAGCCATAATTGACGTTTTCGGGGAACACGTTTATAACCTGAATATAAGTTCGACTAAATCAATGACAGGGCACCTTCTGGGAGCAGCCGGCGCCATTGAAGCCATAGCCTCGATAATGGCTGTTTTCAATGACATCGTTCCTCCTACAATCAATATTAAAATTCCGGACCCCGAAATTGACCAGAAACTCAACCTCACGCCTGATAAATCGCAGGCAAGAAAGGTTAATGTGGCGCTTAGCAATACATTCGGTTTCGGGGGTCACAATGCTTCAATCATCATAAGAAAAGCAGAGAGCTAGTGTCACTGCTCAACAAGCTTAATGGTACAATTATTCTTAACAAAAAGGATTTCATCTCCCGGTTAAGAAAGATTCTTGGCTTCAGACCAGGAAATGCAAGGTTGTATGAGGCGGCATTCATACACCGTTCGGCCTCATATGTCCTCCCGGGAGGAAAAAGGATAAATAACGAAAGGCTTGAATATCTTGGCGATGCGGTTTTGGATGCAATTCTTTCCGATTTCCTGTTTGACAAATATCCTGAATCCACCGAAGGCTTTATGACAAAAATAAGATCAAGGATAGTCAACAGGGATGTTCTTAACCAGCTGGCCGTTTCAATGGGAATAAATGAGATATTAATAAGTAACGTCAGCGCCTCTCATCCGACAAAAAACCTTTATGGTGATGCTCTGGAGGCCCTGATTGGCTCAGTTTTTATAGATAAGGGTTTTAACAAAACAAAAAAAGTCTTTATCGACAAAGTGCTTAACAGATACCTTGACCTGGATAAAATCATTAGCGTTGATACAGATTATAAAAGCCTTGTCTTTGAATGGGTTCAGAAAAACAAGGCCGCCCTCATGTTCGAGTATAACGAGGAGTACGACTCAGATAACAAGAAAACAGTTTTTACTGCGGCTCTTTCTATAAATAGGGAGCTATTTGGCAGAGGACAAGGCGATTCAAAGAAGGAAGCCGAACAGGAGGCTTCGGGCCAGGCATGGAAAAGGATAAAAGATATTTCAAATGATTTTATATAGTTTCTATTGTTTTTTTCTACCTTTATAAGTTCAGGGCATGTAACATGAAAACCGGGACTAAAGTCAGACGGGTACGACTTTCAATAAATCAGGATAATGAGTTTGCTATTTTGGGGATTGTTTCTGCCGAGCCCGATTATAAGCTTTCTTTGATTCTCAACAGAAAATTGAAGATGTCACTTAAGAATGTTTCACCCGTCGCGGTGAACAATAAACAAGGCGATGATTTGCTGTTCAGCAGATTTTCCGATGTACAGGTTCAGAGTGAGATAAGCTGCGATCTTGTATCAAACCGTTCAGGGAAGAATTACCTGATCGGAAAACTGAAAAATATTGATTATCTTTTCATTGTTCACAATCCTGATAAAGAGAAAGACACCGACAGCCTGATTTCAGACATGAAGAAAACAGAAGGAATCATAACAGTATTAAAAATAGACAGTAAATCAATATTGCGGGAAAAGTATTTACAATACCTAATCCAATAAAATATGGAAAGCCTTTTTTATGACTTGTCAGAGGAGGAGTTCACACTTGGCAGAAAAGTACTGATCTGGGTCTTTTTTGCATCATTTTTATTAGGAGGTATTTATGTCGCGATTGCAGAGCCTTTGCTGCGGATTAATGGAATAAACCCATCCCTTTGCCTGGCCCCGTTCGGGATAAGTCTTATCGTCGGTATAGTGGCAGCATATGCCACCATTAAAAGGAAAGACCTTTTTTTCCTGATCAATGACGATAAAGTTGAATTCAGATATGGAATCTTCAAGCCAAGGAAGTACTCATTCAAATGGAATGAAATGAAGGAAATAGTATTGCCGCATAAGGACAAAAAGATAAAAATCATTTTCAATGACGGCAATTCTTTCATCATTAATCTGAACTGGCTGCATGGAAGAAAAGCCACCAATATCAGGAAACATTTTTTTCACGCTGCCAGGTATCATAACCTGAATGTCCTCAGGGTTATCCATCTTCCACCTCATAAGTACAGGAAAAAAACTGACGTCTTTAACTGATTGCAAAACCAAGTCCGATGGTAATAACATTTCTTCTGATATAAAAGAGAAAGGCCGCTTCAGAACGAATGCGGCCTTTTTTTGATAACCCTAAAACTAACCTAACCTATGAAAAAACCTCTGCTATGAATATTCAAATTCCGTGCCAAAACCGATACAAATATATTTTATCATTTGGTACAATAAAATGTTTTAAGCTTAATTAACTGAATATTAACAATATGTTAAAGATATGTTAATGCCGTCCGATTTATTTCACCAGTAATTTTCCAAACAACCTTTATTAAACAGTACTGTTGTTAAAGAAAGTTAAAGAACATACCGGTGATTTTTATACAAGTACTTTTGTATCTGTATGAAAGGAAGAACCATATTATTTCTGGCCATATTCTTCTTCCTGACTCTATCAGGATTAATACTGATTCAGCTATACTGGATTCGCGATGCCATTAAATCAACTGACCAGCAGTTCCGGCAGTCGGCAAATAAAGCCCTGGAATCTGTAGTGCACGATCTTGAAGAAAAAGAACTCATTAACAGCATTATTGAAGAAATAAAGCCATCATCAGCCGACTCGGTAACCGCAGTTGTCTCGCCAAATTCACCAATAGCCAGAAAATTCGAAAATTTTCAGACTGACCCAAAATTGCTGGATATATATGGGCTTAATAACCGGACAGAGCCTATAACGATTACCAATGCAGGGCAAAAAATCTTCCTGTCAGCTGAAAATATTTCATCTACAATTCCCGGGGAATCTTTCGAAACATCAACTCAGTCAGTCAAAGCAGAAATTAATGGTAGGGTTACCCATAAGATTATTTCCCTTGAGAACATTATGTCGAAGATACTCAGGAACACCCCTGACATAAGGGAGAGAATCAATTTTGATAACCTTAAGGCTTTATTGAGAAACGCACTTAATAATGCAGGAATATATCTCAGTTTTGAATTTTGTATCAGGTCGGGGCGGTCAGGCACAATATGGAAAACACCGGGGTTTAATGATAAGCCCGGAACAAGCAAATTCATTATTCAGCTGTTCCCCAACGATCCGGTTCCCGGACAGAATCAGCTAGTGCTGTATTGCCACCAGGAAAATCAGTTCAAATTCAAAAAAATAGGAAATCTGGGGTTTCTCTCCATCGTGTTCACCTTATTCCTGCTGATACTTGCAACCGGTACCTTTATAGTGATTTTCAGACAGAAAAAGATATCGGAAATCAGGAATGATTTTATTAACAATATGACCCATGAGCTCAAGACACCAATCTCGACCATTTCACTTGCCTCACAGATGATGGCCGATAAATCGATCCCGATTGAAAAGAAAAATATTGAAACCCTGGCCAGGATCATTTCCGATGAAAGTCTCCGTCTAAAATCCCAGGTCGACAAGGTGCTTCAGACTGCATTTTTTGAAAAGACAAAAATGAAGCTGGCCCTGGTTGATACTGATATTCACATGCTGCTTGAAAACGCAATTGAGAATTTCACTCTGCAGATCAGTAGCAGAAATGGAATTATCAGAAGGGATTTCCAGGCGATATCATACCATGCTATGGTGGATGAAGCTCATTTTCTCAATTCTGTTTCGAACCTTATTGACAATGCAATAAAATATTCAAAAGAGATCCCTGATATCTTAATCTCAACGACAAATCACAGGAAAAGCATTATGATCATTGTCGAAGATAAAGGAATAGGGATATCGAGGGAAAACCAAAAAAGAATATTCGACAAATTTTACCGGGTCCATTCCGGGAATTTGCATGACGTTAAAGGATTTGGGCTCGGGTTAAGCTATGTCAGGGAAATTATTGAAGCGCATAATGGAACAATAATTGTGGAAAGCCAAATAAATAAAGGAGCCAAATTTATTATTGCTATTCCGTTAAAATCACAAAAATGAAAAGTATTAGAATCCTTCTGGCCGAAGATGACGAAAATCTCGGATCACTTCTCAAAGATTACCTTTCGGCAAAAAGCTATGAAACAGAATTGTATTCTGATGGTTCATCAGCCCTTAAGGAATTTACCGCCCGTAGCTTTGATCTGTGCATTCTCGATATCATGATGCCGAAAATGGACGGCCTTGCCCTTGCTCTTGAAATAAGAAAAATCCATCCGGGAACTCCTGTCATTTTTCTTACCGCAAAAAATCTTCAGGAGGATATACTGGAAGGGTTCCGGTCAGGAGCCGATGATTATATTACAAAACCATTTTCAATGGAGGAACTCCTCTACCGTATTCAGGCCATTTTGAAAAGGACATCCTCCGGGGCCCAGTCCTCCGGTGGGGCTGAAACGTACACAATTGGCAGTTACACTTTTGACAGTCTTCGGCAAATGCTGATTTTCGCGAATGAACAAATCAAGCTTACAACAAAAGAATCTGAGCTCCTTGAACTGCTATGCAGGCATGGTAACGAAATACTTGAACGCAATTTCGCGCTTAAATCGATATGGATCGACGATAATTATTTCAATGCCAGAAGTATGGACGTCTATATAACCAGGCTTAGAAAATATCTCAGCAAAGATCCATCCGTCAGAATTCTTAACATCCACGGAAAGGGATACAGGCTCTTGTGTTAGAAATAATTATGCCTAAATCCGGCATCAACGATACGGATTTTTTCGAAAATTGCCGGTAACGCAGTGGCATAGAAATGATTATCCTCCTTAGTGAATCCTGTTTAGAAATAAAAATTACCCTGATCATTTTAGATCAGGGTAATCGGCTTAGGTTAGATTATAGGATTAATATGCTTTAATCCCCAAAATATTCTAAGCGAATATAATATTTTTTTTACAATAAAACAGAGGAGGCAAAAAAACTTAAGCGACAAAACTGGTTTTGAACCTCAGTCTATCTTAAGCACGGCGAGAAAAGCCTGCTGCGGTACTTCCACGTTTCCTATCTGCCTCATTCTT
This sequence comes from uncultured Bacteroidales bacterium, assembly GCA_963717685.1. Classification (GTDB taxonomy): domain Bacteria; phylum Bacteroidota; class Bacteroidia; order Bacteroidales; family VadinHA17; genus LD21. The sequence continues at coordinate 495,626 of OY970346.1, forward strand.
TTCTTTCCTTTCTTCTGCTTTTCCAGAAGTTTTCTTTTCCTCGTAATATCTCCTCCGTAGCATTTCGCCGTCACATCTTTTCTTACTGCCTTTACTGTTTCGCGTGCAATAATCTTTGCTCCGATAGCCGCCTGTATGGCAATATCAAATTGCTGACGCGGAATCAGTTCTTTCAGCTTCACGCACATCTTGCGGCCAAAATCATATGCGTGCCCACGGTATATGAGAGTCGACAGCGCATCGACCATTTCCCCGTTAAGCAGAACATCGAGCCTCACAAGGTCTGCTTTCTGATAGTTAGTATAATAATAGTCAAATGATGCATATCCTTTGGAAATGCTTTTCAGCTTATCGTAAAAATCAAAGACAATCTCTGAAAGGGGCATCTCAAAAGTAATCTCCACCCTGTCCCTGGTAAGATACACCTGGTTTTTCAGCGTTCCTCTCCTGTCAATGCACAAATTCATGATCGGACCAACATATTCGGCGAGAGTAATCACCTGTGCGATGATATATGGCTCTTCAATCCTTTCAATATTATTGACCGGCGGCAATCCTGAGGGATTATGAACATCAATTTCCTCTCCCTTTGTAGTGAAAACTTTGAATGAGACGTTTGGAACCGTGGTAATCACATCCATGTTGAATTCACGATCAAGCCTCTCCTGTATGATTTCCATGTGCAGCAATCCAAGAAAACCGCATCTGAATCCAAACCCAAGCGCTGCAGATGATTCAGGTACAAACGTCAGCGAAGCATCGTTAAGCTGCAGCTTCTCAATGGAATTCCTTAAGTCCTCATACTCATCTGCGTCTACAGGATACATACCGGCAAAAACCATCGGCTTGACTTCTTCAAAACCGGAAATGGCGTTGCTGCAGGGATTGTCCACCTGAGTGATTGTATCTCCGACCCTGACTTCTGATGAATTTTTAAATCCGGATATAATATATCCCACATCTCCTGCTCCAAGCATTTCGCGTGGAGCCTGCTTAAGTTTCAGGACGCCAATTTCCTCGGCATTGTACTCATGACCGGTACTGACAAATTTTACCCTGTCTCCCTTCCTGATCGTTCCATTCACTATTTTGAAATATGCAATTATCCCGCGGAAGGAGTTGAAGATTGAATCAAAGATCAATGCCTGCAGCGGAGCGTCCGGATCTCCCTTTGGAGACGGAATCCGGTTTATGATCGTGCTCAATATCCTGTCAATGCCCATTCCTGTTTTTGCGCTAGCTTCTATTATATCCTCCCTTTTGCATCCGACAAGGTCAACTATCTGATCTTTCACCTCTTCAGGCATCGCATTAGCCATATCCATCTTGTTAAGGACAGGTATTATCTCAAGATTATGGTCGATTGCCATGTACAGATTTGAGATCGTCTGTGCCTGAATACCCTGTGTGGCATCGACTACCAGAAGCGCGCCTTCGCATGCAACTATTGATCTCGAAACCTCATATGAAAAATCGACATGTCCGGGCGTATCTATAAGATTCAGAAAATATTTCCGGCCCTCATGTACATATTCCATCTGGATGGCATGGCTCTTTATTGTAATGCCGCGTTCCCTTTCAAGCTCCATGTCGTCAAGCACCTGTTCCTGAAATTCCCTTTCGTTTATGGTATGGGTTTTTTCAAGCAGCCTGTCGGCTAGTGTGCTTTTACCGTGGTCTATATGTGCGATTATGCTGAAATTACGTATGTTGTCCATCAGGCAGGCGGAAAAAAGATCATGTGCAAATATATAAAAAAAGGAGCTGTCCATCTGCGACAGCCCCTTTGAGTTATAATCACATTTCTGTTACATCATTCCGGGCATTCCGCCTCCCATACCCTGTGGCGGCATCTGAGGATGTTCTTCCTTTTCTTCCACCACGACTGCTTCGGTTGTCAGAAACATTCCTGCAATGGAAGCAGCGTTCTCAAGAGCCACGCGGACAACTTTGGCCGGATCAATTACTCCTGATTCATGAAGGTTTTCGTATTTGCCGGTCTGGGCATTGAACCCGTAATCACCTTTCCCGGCTTTTACATTCTGAACCACTACTGCACCTTCCTGTCCTGCATTGATTGCTATCTGACGAAGAGGCTCTTCAATTGCACGCTTGATTATTTCAACCCCTGTATTCTGATCTTCGTTATCGCATTTAAGTCCTTCAAGAGCTTTAATAGCGCGAATGTAGGCAACGCCTCCGCCTGGCACAATCCCTTCCTCAATAGCGGCACGAGTGGCATGCAGTGAGTCGTCAACCCTGTCCTTTTTCTCCTTCATTTCAACTTCAGAAGCAGCGCCAATATACAGAACTGCAACACCTCCTGAAAGTTTGGCAAGTCTTTCCTGAAGCTTCTCCTTGTCATAATCGGAAGTTGTGGTGGTCATCTGCTGCTTGATCTGTCCTATCCTGGCCTGTATCATTTTCTTATCACCGGATCCGTTCACAATTGTTGTATTCTCCTTATCAATTGTCACTTTTTCAGCTACCCCCAGCATATCAAGCGTGGTGTTTTCCAGCTTGAGGCCTTTTTCCTCAGAAATTACAGTGCCTCCCGTAAGGATAGCAATATCTTCAAGCATCTCTTTTCTTCTGTCTCCGAAGCCCGGGGCTTTCACTGCACAAACCTTGAGAGATCCGCGAAGCCTGTTGACAACCAGTGTTGCAAGCGCTTCTCCTTCAACGTCCTCAGCAATGATCAATAGCGGGCGTCCTGCCTGTGCAGTTGCTTCAAGAACAGGGAGCATGTCCTTCATCGACGAAACCTTCTTGTCATAAATAAGCAAATAAGGGTTCTCAAGATCCGCTTCCATCTTCTCGGTATTTGTTACGAAATAAGCCGAAATATATCCACGGTCGAACTGCATTCCTTCGACAACCTCAACGGAAGTCGTAGTGGTCTTTGATTCCTCAACGGTAATGACGCCTTCCTTGCGGACTTTACCCATCGCCTCGGCTATAAGCTTCCCGATCTCTTCGTCATCATTGGCAGAGATCCTTGCAACCTGTTCAATCTTTTCAAAGTCATCGCCGACGACTTTTGCCTGTGATTTAATATGACTTATTACCTTCTCGACAGCCTTGTCAATTCCTCTTTTTAAATCCATCGGATTTGCACCTGCTGTCACATTTTTAAGTCCAACATTTATAATTGCCTGTGCCAGAACTGTTGCTGTAGTTGTTCCGTCACCTGCTATATCACCGGTCTTTGAAGCTACTTCCTTTACCATCTGTGCACCCATATTCATATACGGGTCTGACAGTTCGATCTCCTTTGCGACAGTTACACCATCCTTTGATATAAGGGGAGCTCCGAATTTCTTCTCAAGGACTACATTGCGCCCTTTTGGGCCCAGTGTCACTTTCACAGCATTTGCCAGCTGGTCAACACCTTCCTTTAAAAGGGCCCGTGCTTCAATATTGTATTTTATTTCTTTTGCCATTGTATATGATTTTATTGGTTACTTATTTAAGCTATGAACAGGATATCTGATTGAGAAATAAGGAGATAATCTTCCCCTTCAATTGTAAGTTCCTGTCCGGAATATTTGCCGTAAAGAACTTCATCACCCTTCTTTACTTCCATTTCCTCGTCTTTTTTTGCTGCTCCTACAAGAATTACTTTGCCCTGACGGGGCTTTTCCTTTGCAGAATCGGGAATAATAATCCCGCTGGCAGTTTTAGCTTCAGCTTCATAAGGTTTAACGAGAACCTTTCCTGCCAGAATTTTACCTTTTAATTGTGCCATATCATTTAGTTTTTAAATTAAAAATATTTCCTGAACCCAATTCAACATATTTTATGCCAAACAGTAAAAAGTGACATTTTTGAATATCATAGATTAGTCCATTATATTTCTGTCTGCCATCTTGCATGTTCCGATTATTAATTTAACATGTTATTTTATTGTAATTCAATGTTTTATCTCGTAAATTAAAAAAGTGCCAGAATATGACAATCTGACACTTTCAAAATATCTTCAAGTGATGTATCTTATTTTTTAGATTGATCCGATCCTGAAGAAGAAGTACCGGAGGAAGGCGGAACAGCTGTCGGAAGCGTAGGAATTGCATTGGGGTCTATGGCATTATCGATCTGGCTTTTAATCCTCGACTGACCTGATGCCGAACCTCTCGGAATGGTTGCTGTTGCAACTATGCACAACGCAAGTATTGCCGCACAAAGCGTCCATGTAGCCTTTTCCAGGAAATCCGCCGTTTTCCTGACTCCCATCATCTGGCCTGATGATGTAAAATTCGCTGCCAGGCCACCTCCCTTTGAGTTCTGAACCAGGACTATCAGTATCTGGAAAAGACATGCAATAATTGCCACTACTATAACTAAAACATATATTCCCATCTCGTCATTGTTTTTTTATTAATTCCTTAACTTTTTCAATTTGAGACGCAAAGTAACTGCTTTTTTCCGGAAATTTCAAACTTAATTTTTCGTAAATATCCATTGCCTTTGAGTAGTATCCCTGGCTGATGTAAATTCTTGCCAGGGTTTCGGTCACAAATCCTTCTGCGTCTTCTGTAAAAGGTCTTGAAATGTCCTCGGCCGGCTGATCCTGCTTTTCCTTTGACGATTCTATCCTCGGATTTGCAATAATGAATTTATCTATGAGCTCTGATTGAGACTGCCTGACGCGGGAATCGCTTTCAGCCTCCGTCTTTTCACCGGAGTAAGCTGCTCCATTATTATCCCCATGATTGCTTTCTTCCAGGTCAAGCTCAAAAAGATCATTTTCTTCAGTGTATGAGAAGCCTGGATCCATATAGGTAATCTTCTCTTCTACCTTGCCAGTTTCATCATCAATTATCAGGATTGTCGCACTCGATTCATTGTCTCCCGAGTCCGCTGAGACAATCAGTGAAAGATCAGCATCAGAACCATCCTCATTTTTTTCGCCAGAGCTCTTTTCTATCTCGCTTATCATTTCCTCACTGCTTTTCGTCTCAATTACCGTCTGCTGGTTGTCGGTTGTTATGTTCTCATGTGAAGCTTCAGGCTCATGGTCTGAGACAGTATTTATCACATGTTCCAGCTCTTTTTTCAGAAAACAGTAAAGGACTTCACGGCTGGCAATATTCATGGCAGATATCCTGAGCTGGTTGCTGAATTTAACATCCGATGTGTTGCTGAGCCCTTTGAGAAGAAGCATATAGGCACTCTGAAAATAAGGAAAAATGGATACAAGCTCGCTGACCTCACTGATCATCTGACGGTCAGTCGGACCTCCGCTTTCTATCATTTTCAGAAATTCGTTTCTGCTCATTTTACTACCAGTTCACGAAAGCCTTATTAAAAATATCTTCAACAAGAAGGTCGATTATTTTCTGGGAAAGATCAGCTTCCACGCTGCTCAGGTCAAGATTACTGTTGTAATCCTGATATTCCGAGAAACTCTGATCGAAGCTGTAATTGGGATCAACGGAATTTGTGAATTTTACCTGAACAGTTATCGTGAACCTGTTTGTCGCGGCTTTGGCATCCGCTCCTACTGTCAGCGGTTTTGTGCTGTAATCTGTGATCTGGCCTTCAAAATTGACATCACCGACACCTGTCACAACCTTAAGGCTTGTCTGTGATTTGATCTTATCTATCAGGGCATCGGTAAGTTGCTGGCTAAGCCCCGGCTGAACAAGGCTTGCCCTGTTCTGGAAATAAGTGACACTTACGGTCTTGGTGTTTGGTGATATGCTCGCCCCGGAGAAGGAATAATGCACCTTGCAGCCCTGGAATAAGCAGAGCAAAGCTGCAGAAATGACCAGTATCCGGCTTTCATTCAAGAGGGTCCTGATCCGATTGTCATTCAATCCCATATTCCTTGATTTTCCTGTAAAGAGTCCTTTCAGATATGCCCAGTTCATTTGCTGCCAGTTTTCTTTTCCCGTTATATTTTTCCAATGCTTTTTTGATCATTTCCACTTCCTTGTCAGCGAGTGACAGTGATTCCTCTATTATTTCCTCGGTATCCTGTATGTCATCCCTGCCCTTACGGATATTAAAATCCGTCGTGTTTTTTTCAGCCATTTCTGCTGAAGCCGGCTGTCCCATGTTATTCTTATCGCTGTAAAGGTTTCTGATCAACCTTGTATCAGACTCATCCGGGTTGGCATTTGTTTCGCCATGTCTCAATATATCATAAACAAGCTTCTTCAGATCATTCATGTCACTCTTCATATCGAAGAGCAATTTGTACAATATTTCCCTTTCGGAGGAAAACGACTTTTCCTCGTCCTTTTTAATGATCGCAGGAAGTCTTGCCATATCATAATCAGGGATATAGGATTTCAGCTTGGCTGCTTTTATCTCCCGTTCGCTTTCTATTATTGATATCTGCTCTGTGATGTTTTTTAGCTGCCTCACATTACCCGGCCAGGTATATTGCAGAAGGATATTTCTGCCTTCCTGGTCCAGTCTTATTGAAGGCATCCGGTACTTTTCTGAAAAGTCTGCAGCAAATTTTCTGAAGAGAAGTATAATATCCTCTCCCCTCTCCCGCAACGAGGGAATCCTTATAGGGACGGTATTCAGCCTGTAAAACAGGTCTTCCCTGAATTTCCCGTTGTCAATTGCCCTGAGTACGTCTATATTCGAGGCTGCAATCACTCTTACATTTGTCTTCTGAACCTTTGATGATCCCACGCGTATGTACTCACCAGCCTCAAGGACCCTGAGGAGCCTTACCTGCGTGGAAAGCGGCAATTCTGCAACTTCATCGAGGAAAATGGTGCCTCCATCGGCAACTTCGAAATAACCTTTCCTGCTGTCCGTGGCACCTGTAAAAGCACCCTTCTCATGACCGAAGAGCTCTGAATCAATTGTCCCTTCCGGGATAGCTCCGCAATTTACGGCAATATAAGAGCCGTGTTTCCTCGCGCTGTAGCTATGGATCACCTGTGGAAACACCTCTTTCCCTGTTCCGCTTTCTCCTGTTATAAGCACTGAAAGGTCTGTCGGAGCAACCTGGACAGCGATGTCTATTGCATGGTTAAGGTCCTCATTATTGCCTATTATGCCAAATCTTTGCTTTATGCCCTGAAGGTCTTTCATGGTTCATTTTGCGATGGTGCGAATTTAAGATATTTTTAAAACATTGGGAAATGCATTTTTAGTAAATTCGCATAATGAAAAAGGCTTCGGATTTAAAGTTCACAGGCATTATTCCGGCTCGTTACGCTTCGACACGGTTCCCCGGGAAACCCCTTGTGCCGATCAATGGCAGACCAATGATCCAGATGGTATATGAAAGTGCCGCAAAATCGCTGGAAAATGTCTTTGTCGCCACCGACGATAAAAGGATCTGTGATGCCGTGACCGGTTTCGGAGGGCAGGCAGTCATGACTTCCCCCGATCATCGGAGCGGCACGGATCGCTGTGCAGAAGCTGCTGAAATTATTTCCCGTGAGAAAGGCATCAGTATTGATATAGTGGTAAATGTCCAGGGGGATGAGCCTTTTATCAATCCCGCGCAGATCGATTTGCTTAAATCATGTTTCAGCGACAAAAAGGTTGAGATTGCGACGCTAATAAGGAAAACCAGGCATGGAGAGGACATATTTAACCCGAATGAGCCGAAGGTAATTATTGACAATAAAGGAAATGCAATATATTTCAGCAGGGCCGCAATTCCTTTTCTCAGGGATGTAGAGACATCCAGGTGGACGGAGCAGTTCGTCTTTTACAAACATCCCGGGCTGTATGCATATTCTGTTTCAGTGCTGCAAAAGATTACCAGATTACCCAGGAGCCCGCTTGAATTAGCTGAATCTCTCGAGCAGAACAGGTGGATCGAAAATGGCTTTAAGATAAGGACAGCAGTGACCGAATGGGAAAGCATCGGAATAGATACACCTGCAGATCTTGACAGGGCCCTGAAGCTTTTTAATCATTTTTTGTAATTTTTTGTTAACTTTAGCACAGTTTTTGATAGAGTTATATTAAACGGTTTTTATGAAGAAAAGTTTACTCCTTTTTCTTTTATTGCTTTTTTACATAAATCTTCAGGCTCAGAAGGATACCGTTAATATTTCTGCAGATAAATATTCAGGGAGCCTTCTCTCTGATGCTTCAAATGTCAATTTAAGCATATTCCCCGTTCCGGTGAGGGGAAACTATGTCAATATCAAAAGTGATAAGGCGATTTCTTCCGTAAAAATCACAAATATTATCGGCCAGGATATTCTCATGTGTAAATATGATGATCCTCAGACATTTATCAGAATAAGCCTGGATAATACCCGGAGAGGAATGTACCTGGTCACGGTTGTTTTCATTGACGGACTGAGAATTGTGAGGAAAATAATGATTGAACAATAGGGATAAAGCTACTTTATATAAGACTGCTTGCGGGTTTTCGGGGGAAAAATCCGGGATAAATTTGATTTAATTGAAAATATAAATCGTTGCATGCATAACATTTAAGATGCAGGACTGTTTATATTATAATTTATAAGGGGAAATTTTTATCATCACAATTCCTATATAGCCATGGAGGAAGGAACCAATGTTTTTGCAATAAAGGATCTTGAGAATTTTTCAGGGATCAAGGCACATACGATAAGGATCTGGGAAAAAAGATACCAGATTCTTGAGCCGGACAGAACCGAATCAAATATTAGAAGATATAATGAATCGGAGCTTAAAAAAATACTGAATGTAGCTTATCTTAACAGGAATGGCCTCAAAATATCCAAGATAGCGAAACTGAGCGAGGATGACCTTACGCAACAGGTAATGGCAATAAGCAGCAGTAAGGATGACCCAATTAATGATTTCCAGCCCGGTAAAATCCTGATGTCGGCAATTCGCTTTAATGAGGAACTTTTTAAAGAATCACTGATGCCATTTATCAAACGTTATGGAATCGAAATGGCCTATTGCCAGTATTTTGATCCATTGCTGGAAAAATCGAGAATTCTCTGGCAAACCGGCTCTCTTTCAAGGGCTCAGGAACAGTTCATAAGGAACACCATAAGGCAGATCATAACTGTAGAGGACAGCCAGTTAAAACCCTGGTCCGGCAAGACCGGACCGTCTGTTGCCATGATTAATACATCGGACAACCTGACCGACAATAATTTTCTCTTTTATAAATATGCCCTTAAAAAAAGAGGCTTTGAGGTTATTTATACCGGGGGAATCCTTCCCCCGTCAGAAGTGATCGAAATACATAAGATCAAGCCATTCGAATACCTGATTGTCAATTCCAGCGCTTTTGACTTCGCAAAAAAGAAGATAGGCTATTTCAACAGCATCGGAAAATCATTGATGATTAAAAAGATAGTCCTTACCGATTCACCTGAAAAGCCTGACAAGAAAAACCAGGACAGGTTTATCATTACTAAAAATCCTTCAGACTTTATAAGGAATATTGAGCTGCTGAAATAAAATAATTGATTCCGCTAAGCATCCCGGGATCCGGTCAACCTTTGAAAGTACTCTTTTTCTGCAGATAAATCAGCAGAAGGGACTTGCTTTTCAAGTTTTGTGATCAGTTTGAGCATGGAACCGGCAAATTTCCTTGTTTGAGGAGATGAAATACTGCGAAGCCGATGATGGTAACCCTTTGAAAGATCATCAAACTCCTTCCATAGCGCCAGAGTTGACTTTTCAAGATAACATTCAGTAAACCGGTCCCATATATAGTCGATTGCCTGCGACGAAGGGTGAAGCATATCCTCTTCATAAAACCGATAATCACGAAGATCGTCCATAAGTAGCTCATAAGCCGGAAAATAACCGGGACCTGAGGGATGCCTGAGAAGCTCCTCCACAGCCACAAACAAAACAGATTTGCTCACTTGATTCCCATAAGCACCGTCTTTCATATGCCTTACCGGACTGATGGTGAACACAACCTTCAGGTCCGGATTGAAAGTTTTAAGCATGTTGAGCTTTTCGTTCCACAGGCTGACAATATCACTTACAGAAAGCAGTTCACTCGTAAAGCCCGATGCCGGTATCTTATGGCAGTTTGAAACGATTTTCCCGGATTGCTTCCAGCGGTAGACCCTTGCTGTGCCCAAAGTGATAAAAAGGAATCTGGCCGATGAGATGAATATATGGGCATCACTCATTCTCTGGTTTATCCCTGAAAGAACTTCCTGCGGACTGACAGATGAAAATTCGGTGTAATGGTCAAAGCTCAGCCATGTTCCGTTAAAATTATAAAGATCATCCATACGATATTCCTTCCCGCCGGTTATTGAATCGAGGGTTTTTGCCACAGATACGGGATTGTACACCGTGCCGGAAGGATTTATCATCACAGGCATATGCCCGGCTTCAAATCTGCTTCCGACGGAAGATGCGAAACATGATCCTATGAACATCACCGGGTCATCATAGGAAATCCTTACTTGTGCAGGATCGATTTCGAAGGAGGTTCTGAAAATCATGGCCTTTACCGTGCTTTAAAAGCTATGCAAGCCTTGTATTTATCCATTTTACCAGGTATTGAAATACCTCGTTCTTAAACACCTCGTTATGAAGCTCATGATATCCTCCATCCCAGATCTTCAGTTCTGCCAGCTGGGTTTTGGATGCAAATTCCCGGCTTCCTTCCGGCGAACAAATTTTGTCATCGCTGCCATGCATAAGCAAAAGCGGAACCTTAAGCTCTGAAGCATGGGCAAGCGCATAAGCTCCTGCCTGCATCGCGTTGTGAAACAGACTCACTGAAATCTTCCCGTGAACAAGCGGATCAGCTTTATATTTCTCAACAACCACGGTGTCGTGTGACAGATGATCCACGACAAGTCCCGTCGGCTGTGCAAGCCCCGGCCAAATGCTTTTCATGATTTTTGCAAGAAGGACTTTTGATTTTGCCGGCTCAAACGAAAGCTTAAGCCAGGGCGAGGAGACAATTGCTCCCTTTAATACGGGGTTTTTACGGATAATATAATCCAGGACAATGCCCCCTCCAAGGGAATGGCCATAAATAAAAACCGGAACTCCCCGAAAAGTTTTACTTGCACTTTCTATAAGGATATTCAACATTTCGTCGGTAAGAGAATAATCCCTGATATGCCCTCTGGCTCCATCTGAAAGTCCATGCCCCGGCAGGTCAACCCCGGTGAAGCCAATTCCATCCCTGACCAGATCTGCGGCCCACTCATCATACCGGTGAATGTGCTCTCCAACACCGTGAACGAACACTATTATAGCATGTACATCCTGCCCGGGACTGTTAATCATTCCCCGCAGAACGAGCCCGTTTTTCAGCTTGATATTGTATTCCATCCTTTTTCCCTTAAAATTAATAAAGTTGATCGGATTAACTCCTGCCCTGACCGGTATAAAATAAAAACTGACAACATTCATATCCGGAGAAGACCTTCCTGTAATTTGTAATTAATTTATAAATAGTGCCATTTCAGACATCCATGTACCTGTTTATCTGCCATATATAAAAACGTGGCATTTAGAATGAATCAAGAATATAATGATTTATGGATATTAAGATTTGTTTATCTTTATTTATGATTTTATATTTGTCCCTGTTAATTAATAAAGAGTGTATGACAGCAATTGAATTCAACAGCAACCTTATCGGAATGAGGCCCAACCTGCAGAGATTTGCAATGAGCCTTACCTCCGACCGTGATTCTGCACTGGATCTTGTTCAGGATACATACCTTAAGGCTATTACAAACAAGGACAAGTTTGTCGATTACACAAATCTCAAAGCCTGGGTATTTACCATAATGAAAAACACATTCATAAACAATTACAGGCGCAATGTGAAGGAGAACACTATCATTGACGGGACAAAAGACCTGTTCTACATTAATCAGCCATACGACAAGGGGTCCATCTCACCCGAATCAAACTATTCGGAAAACGAGATAGAAGCAGCCATTGATTCCCTGGAAGATGATTTCAGGATACCGTTCAGGATGCATATTGAAGGTTATAAATACCAGGAGATAGCAGACAAGCTGAACCTGAAGATCGGCACCGTAAAAAGCAGGATCTTCTTTACGCGTCAGAAGCTGATGCAGATACTTAAGGATTATGAAAGTTAATCATACATTTTAGTTAGTTTTGGGGGTTAGAGAAAAAGGAGCTCCCGTTTATGGGGGCTCCTTTTTATTTTATCTGCCTGTCCATCGCCACGAACAGGCCGTTCGGAACAATGGCAATCTTGGTCTTCCCGGCCAGCCGGCTTTATAAATGCAGTAGCTTCTATACCTGCCTTTTTCTTACCGACTTAAATATAATGCCTGCAAGTACAAACAAAAGAAATGCTCCGGACACAACCCATGCCCATATGTTCGAAATCTTTGATTCAGCCCACATTTTGTATGGTTGGGTCAGGAAGAAATCGGAACTTACGGGCCAGGTCAGATTCTTCAGGGAATCGACGAAGCCACTGGTGCTCAGAAGCTTCCCCGGCATAACTATCCTGACGGTGTATTCGTGGAAATTCGTCATGATCTGGCTTTCGACAGTGTTCATGGCTGAATCCGCTTCTGTTTTATATTTCGCCGTGCCTTCCTCCCCGATGAATTCCTTTAGCAATGTTCCGGATTTCCATAGGCTGTCAAAATGATTGCCGTTTTCCATGAATATTCTGACAAGATCATTTTCACGCGCCTTCAGAGCCTTGAATGAGATATCCCCCTCAGCTTTGTTCCCTGTCAAACCGGTAAATACCGAAATCCAGTCGGCAACAGCGCTTTTAAAGGTCCATCGCTCGGTCTTGCTGCTCACCGAATCTTTTAATGCCTTGTATCTGAGGCTGTCAGGACTCTGTAATAGCTTTGCAGTGACATTTCCCGGCGAATAAAAATAATTCAGCTCTTCCTTGTCAAGAAAATCGCTAACCGGATAGCCATTTGACAGCCTTTTATCTATTACTTCGGAAAACCTGACATTAGTGTTGAACCATCTGAATTTCTTCCTGAATTCGACCCTGCGTGAGACATCCCTGTTGCTGCCGCTGTCGGCATGATACGATTTATTGATCTCTTCCGCATTTTTATAAAATTTCTCAGCCCTCTTTACCCATGTCGTATCGCCTTTTTTGCTGATCTCCACCGAGTCCCTTACAGTCCAGGTGCTGTCGAATGGAACCTGGATATTATGAACATTGAATTTCTTCTCAGTGTTCCTCATTTCCAGTTTTCTGGTGACCGATCCGTCCTGGTGGACAATATCGGTCACGATGGTTTCAGGTTCATCGCACGATAAGGCCATGACAGTCATCAATGCAAGAATTGATTTCAAATATTTTGTCTTCATGGTTTCAGGGATTTAATTTCTTTTTATCGTTTTCGGAAAGCTTGTTTTCAATGAACTGTTTCAATCCGGGATTACTCTCCACGAGCTGAAAGAGGTCATGATATTGTTCCTGCAGCTTATTTATGGATTGCAAAATCTTCTCCATTTGTTTTTCAGACAACTTGTTTTTTTGCAGAGGCAGCATAGACCCCGGGTACTGAAAAAGCATGAATTTTGCTTCAATATCGCCCGGGAATGTGCCTGGCACCCGGTTACCGTCTGCCACCGTCTGCTTTTCAAGAGAATTGATCCGTTTCAGTATAAGAGCCTGCTGAAAGGCGAATAACCCAATGATCAGTATTGAAGCGAAAACAAGCCCTCTCCTCACCCAGCCGATATATACCCAGCCGAACAGGTAATCGAGAATATTAAAGGCCGTCCTGCCAGTGCCCTCCAGACTTATTCTTTCCATCACCTTTTCCTCAATGATTTCTCCATGAGTCAGCGTCGGTTCTGACTTTTTGAGGAAGCTGATCACCTTTTCGTATTTATTTTCATTCCCGTTCATTTCAGATGTGTTTTTCAATCAATTCTCCAATTCTCATTCTTGCATAGTGCAGGTTTGCCTTTATGTTTCTTTTGCTCAAACCCGTTATTTCCGATATTTCATCAGGTGTCATTTCGTTCAGGTCGCTAAGTATGAAGACTGCTTTTTGCTTTGGGCTCAGCCTTTCAGTTAGCGCCCTGGTCATCATTGCAATTTCATTGTTCTCAAGCTCTGAAACCCGGTCGGCAGCGAAATGATCTGAAATGAAGGCCCAGGCCTTGTCATCCGCCCTCACTTCATTATTGATTTTCCTTTTCCTCAGGTGATCATAGCATTTATTGACTGTTATTCTGTAAAGCCATGTAGTGAATGCCTCCGGAGACTTAATCTTTCCGATTTTTTCCCATATTGTCACCATTGTTTCCTGAACAATGTCCTTTGCAATATCCTCGTCACCGACCATCCTGAATGCCACCGAAAAGGAGAAGGGGGATGCTGTCGCAACTACCTTCCTGAAATTCCGGAAATCTCCTTTTCTGCACTCTTCTATCAATTCGCGATCGATCAAAATCGTTTCTGCTTTTCTGTTAATAAGACGTAATTTTACATACAAGGTAAAAAACATATGGTAATTTAATTGTAAAATATCATTAATCTATGCAAAAGATAATTACTATCAGGACTGACCGCAAAAACGGATTATATGACATAACGCCACAGGTCAGGAACACCATAAAGGAGAGCGGAGTATTGTACGGAATCGCATCGGTTTATGCAAGAGGATCGACAGCGGCGATAATGATACAGGAGAACTGGGACGAATCGGTTCAGAATGATGTGATAACATTGCTCAATCGCCTGGTACCTTCAGGAATATGGGAGCATGATCGCCAGGACAGCAACGGGGATGCACATCTTAAATCGGGTCTTATCGGAGCTTCCGAAACGATACCTGTAATCAATGGCGATGCGGGATTATCCACCTGGCAGAATGTATTCCTTTGCGAATTTGACGGCCCCAGGAACCAGAGGGAAATAATCGTTACGGTCATCAGCGACAAATAAGTGTAAAAAGTACACTTAAAAAACGCAGTTGTCAGGATCGCATAATGAGACTGATGTTCTGTATCAGGTTCTCATATTTTACCCTTCCGACTGACGACCTGCCAAACAGCCTGTCGAATTGTTCCTTTGAGAGCGACATCCAGTCATCTGCGCTCATCTCAGCAATCTCTTCCGGAAGATCGAACTCGGAATGCAAATCAACGGGAGCATTCCTGTTCCATGGACAAGCTTCCTGGCACAGGTCACATCCGAACACCCTTTGCTTCATCATGGATTTAAACTCGGCCGGAACCGGTTCCCTGTTTTCAATTGTCAGATTTGCAAGGCACCTCCCTGCATTGATGGTCCTATTTTCGTTGATGGCGCCGGTTGGGCAGGCATCGATGCAAAGCCTGCAATCTCCGCAGAAATCCTTTCCGTAAGACTTATCATAATCAAGCTCAATATTCAATATTAAAGTACCTATAAAAAAGAATGATCCTGCTTTTTTATTGATGATGACAGAATGCTTCCCCTGCCATCCCAGGCCTGCTTCCTGTGCCCAGGCCTTTTCAAGGAGAGGTGCCGAATCGACAAATGACCTGCCTTCTGCATCCTTTTTCAGGCTTTTGACGAATGCAAGAAGACAATCAAGCTTTTTTATGATGACATCATGGTAATTTGTCCCGTACGCGTACCTTGAAATAATAGGAACGCCCGGTTTCACCTGCCTGATCCCTCTGTAATAGCTCATTCCCGTAACCACCAGTGACCTTGCCCCGGGGAAAAGCAAACCGGGATCTGATCTTTTTTCCATGTTTCTTGACAGATAAGCCATTTGGCCATTCATTCCGGCATTGCACCAGCTCTTAAGGACATCCCTGTTCTCCTTAAGGTCTTTTGCACTGGCAATACCGCACATATCAAAGCCAAGATCATGCACTTTTCGCTTTATTGCGATAGAAAGATCGGTTTTATCAGGGCCGGTCATCACTTACTTTTTTTAGAGAAAGCCAAGCTCAAGCTTCGCCTCATCGCTAAGCATGCTTTTATCCCAGGGAGGATTAAAGGTAAGCTTAAGATCTATATCCTTCACACCCTTTGTGCCGGCGACTTTGTATCTCACTTCCTCGAGGAGCTGATCGGCAAGCGGACAGTTTGGTGCGGTCATGGTCATTGTCACATGGGCAATATGATCATCATCCACATTTATATTATAAATGAGGCCAAGGTCATAAATGTTGACGGGTATCTCGGGGTCAAAAATGCCTTTCAGAGCACCGACTATCCCGGTCTCGATTTCAAGCTGTTCAGAAGGATCCATTGATTGTATCGTTATTTAATTGTTAAATAAATATGATTTATAACCACCCCTGCCCACTCCACATATAATTCTTCAAAATTCTGGTAACAATTATCATTCTTGTCTTTTTAATTTTTACCCCCTTTCATTTTCCCCCATGGGGAAAAGGATGAATAAGCTCCTGCCCCCATGGAGGAAGGCTGGAAAGGGAGTATTTAACTAAGAACCAATTATTCATTTAATTATTTTAGAAAAGTTGCCTTTATTGTGAAATATTACACACTACGGGAAATTTCTTTTTTTTCCGGTAGCCGGTCGCCGGTAGCCGGTCGCCGGAATGAACCCATTCCTGGCCCCTCCCAAGAGGGGGTCTATTACTTTTCACTATTCGCTATTCACTTTTCACTATTCATTTTCGCCTTATACGCCATCGAGTAAAGCTTCATCTGCCTTATCATGGAAAGAAGTCCGTTTGAGCGGGTTGGAGACAGGTTCTGCCTCAGGCCGATCCTGTCGATGAAATAAAGGTCGGCAGAGATGATCTCATCGGGTTTCCTGCCCGACAGGATCCTTATAAGCAGTGAAACGATCCCCTTTGTGATTATTGCATCGCTGTCGGCAGTGAAGGTTATTATCTGTCCGTCAAATTCCGGATGAAGCCATACTTTCGACTGGCAGCCTTCAATCAGGAAATCCTTTATCTTGAATTCAGGATCTATCACTGGCAGGTTTTTACCCATATCGATCAGTAATGCATATTTGTCCATCCAGTCATCAAAACCTGCAAATTCTTCAATCACCGTATCCTGAACCTCATTGACAGTCATAGCTTAATAATTCATGAGAACATTGATATCACTTTTCCAATTCCGCCGGCAAGCGAATTTATTTCTTCAAGAGTATTATAAAAACACATTGAGGCCCTGACTGTGCCATCGATGCCAAAATGGTTCATGACGGGTTGTGCGCAATGAGTTCCCGTCCTCACTGCAATTCCCATTTTATCGAGGATCATTCCCGTATCATAAGCGTGGATCTTATCCACCAGGAAAGAAAAGATCGGGACTTTGTTATCCGGCCTGCCATATATTTTAAGTCCATTTATAGCGGACAGTTTTTCATTTGCATGGTCAAGAAGCTTCCTTTCCATTTCCATTATATTTTCCCTGCCAAGGTCAGTGATATATTCCAGCGCTCTTCCAAGACCGATTGCCCCCGGATAATTCATTGTGCCAGCCTCGAATCTGAATGGCAATTCGTTATAGGTTGTTTTTTCAAATGTGACATTACCGACCATATCGCCTCCTCCCTGGTAAGGAGGCAATTCCGAGAGCCATTCTTCCTTTCCGTACAGAACACCTATGCCCGTTGGTCCGTATATCTTGTGCCCGGAAAAAACATAAAAATCAGCATCCATTGAGCTTACATCAACAACGCCATGCTGAATCCCCTGGGCTCCGTCCACAAGTACCGCGATGCCTGACGAGTGAGCCGCTTCTATTATTTCCCTTACCGGAAGTATTGTTCCAAGTGAATTTGAGACCTGTGCAATCGCAACGAGCCTTGTTTTTTTGGAGAGAAGCTTCAGGTAGTCATCAATTATAATATCACCATCATCATTTATCGGAATAATTCCGAGTTTAGCTCCTTTCCTCTCGCACAGCATCTGCCAGGGAACAATGTTGGAGTGATGCTCAAGGATGCTGATAATTATCTCATCACCTTTCCCGACAAATCTCTCACCGAAGGAAAAGGCGATGGCATTTATCGACCCGGTCGTCCCGGAGGTGAATATTATCTCTTCACTTTTCCTTGCGTTGATGAATGACCTGACAGTCTCCCTTGCCCTTTCATATTCTTCAGAGGCCCTGTCGCTCAAAGTATGGACACCCCTGTGGATATTGGCGTTGTAGGTAGTGAGGACTTCATTCATCTTGTCAATTACACACCAGGGCTTCTGTGTTGTGGCCCCGTTGTCGAAATACACGAGAGGGTGCCCGTAGATCGTCTGGCTCAATATGGGAAAATCTGCACGTATTTCGGAAATATCTTTCATCATCGGCCCGGCTAATTGCATTTAATCAGGCAAAAGGCACATCGTGACAGATCGCCTTTCAGCCTCTGCATGACAAGATTATCCATTCTTTCGCGAAGAGCTTCGACCTTTATGTTCTGAATCACTTCGTGGGCAAATCCGAACATCATCATCAGCCTGGCTTCACGCTTGTTTATACCCCTTGACTGCAGATAGAAAAGAGCATCCTGGTCAATCTGGCCGACAGTGGCTCCGTGGCTGCATTTAACGTCATCGGCGTAGATCTCCAGCTGGGGCTTTGTATCCATCCTGGCATCATCGGTAAGCAGGATATTATTGTTTTTCTGATATGCCACCGTGCCCTGGGCGCCCTTGTGGACATAAATGCGGCCGTTGAATGCCCCCGTTGACATATCGTCGAGAACGCCCTTGAAAAGCTGGTTGCTTGTGCAGTTCGGGTATGCATGGTCGATATTCACATAATTGTCGACATGCTGCCACTTGTCAGCCAGGAAGAGTCCGTATGATGTGCTTTCAGCTCCTTCGCCGCCAAGATAATGATCAGTGCTGTTCCTCACAAGTCCGCCATGCAGGGTAATGTTGCTCGAGGAAGCGTTGCTGCCGCGCTCCTGGTGAATAAAAGTATGGGTTATTTTGCCTGCATTATTATGTTCATTCTGCACCCTTATAATATCAAAATGCGAATTCTCGCCTGCATATACTTCAGTAACGCCGTTTGTAAGAAATTTCCTTGGAGACAGTGTGTGGTCGCATATAATCAAAGTGATATTTGAATTTTTTCCGACGATAATAAGGTTCCTGTGCTGATTGAAAATGTCGACATCTGACTGGACCAGGTCAACAATCTGGACAGGCTTTTCCAGGACAACGCCGTCAGGAACATAAATGAACACACCGTCAGATGCCATTGCCGTGTTGAGCGATACGAGACCGTCGGAATTGCCGTTCACATATTTGTTATAATGCTCGCGGATTATATCGGGAAACTTATTTGCAGCCTCATTGAGGCTTCCGATCCAGACACCTCCCGGAAGCTGCCTCAGCCTGTCCCTGATTGTCGGGTAAAAGCCATTTAGCAGAACAATCCCGTGAGTATCAAGATTTGCGACGTCGCATCTGAAATCCTCAGCTTTTGCAAAATCAGAGGGGCCGGGCATGAAATAGCTTTCATATTCGTGGTTAAAGAATGTGTCGAGATTGGTGTATTTGTACGACTCATTCTTCCTGGTTGGTATTCCGAGTCTGTTGAATTCAGCTATAGCAGGTTCGCGGAAAGAATTGATATAAGGTGAGGAATTCTCAGAAATCCTCTTTATTTTTTCCTTATACAGATTGAAATATTTCCCCGATCTTTCTGACTGATCATTCATGACATTTCATTGTTATCTACCTCTTTTTTTATCCAGTCATAGCCCTTTTCCTCAAGCTCAAATGCAAGCTCCCTTCCTGAAGTTTTTACGATGCGTCCGTCGTAAAGCACATGTACCACGTCAGGAACAATATGATCAAGGAGCCTCTGGTAATGAGTTATCACTATAACCGATGAATCGGGTCGCTTAAGCTTGTTGACCCCGTTTGCCACAATCCTTAGAGCATCGATATCAAGGCCTGAATCGGTTTCGTCCAGAATGGCCAGCCTGGGTTCAAGCATAGCCATCTGGAATATCTCATTCTTTTTCTTCTCCCCTCCTGAAAAACCTTCGTTGACCGATCTGTTGGCAAGCTTGGAATCGATCTCAACAAGTTCCTTCTTCTCGCGCATCAGCTTCAGGAAGTCGGATGATGAAAGAGGCTCGAGACCTTTATGCTTGCGATGCTCATTCACGGCGGTTTTCATGAAGTTGACCATGCTTACTCCCGGTATCTCGATCGGATACTGGAACCCCAGAAAGATCCCTTCGACCGATCGTTCCTCGGGAGTCATTTCAAGAAGGTTCTTTCCCAGATATGTGACAGTTCCTTCAAGCACTTCCACGAATTCCCTTCCTGCAAGAACCGCGGCAAGGGTGCTTTTGCCCGATCCGTTCGGGCCCATTACTGCATGAATTTCTCCGGCTTTGACCTCAAGCGAAATTCCCTTAAGAATGACCTTTCCGTCAATCGCTGCCTTTAAATTCTTAATGCTTAACATTATATAATAGTTTTTATCGTTAATTCATCCAACGCTTCCTTCAAGGCTTATCTGAAGCAGCTTCTGAGCTTCAACGGCAAACTCCATCGGGAGCTTGTTGATCACTTCCCTGGCATAGCCGTTCACAATAAGCCCGACTGCATCCTCTGTCGAAATGCCTCTCTGGTTGCAATAAAATATCTGATCCTCGCCAATTTTCGAAGTTGTCGCCTCATGCTCCACTATTGCAGTCTGGTTATCGACTTCGATATATGGAAAAGTATGGGCACCGCATTTATTGCCAAGCAGAAGCGAATCGCACTGTGAAAAGTTTCTTGCACCCGTGGCATTCTTCATCACCCTGACAAGGCCCCTGTAGCTGTTCTGGCCAAATCCGGCAGAAATTCCCTTCGAAACTATTGTGCTTTTAGTGTTTTTGCCGATATGGATCATTTTTGTACCGGTATCGGCCTGCTGATGGTTGTTGGCCACAGCCACCGAATAGAATTCGCCTGTCGAATTGTCTCCGCGGAGAATGCACGAAGGATATTTCCATGTTATGGCAGATCCCGTTTCGACCTGGGTCCATGAGATCTTTGAATTCTCTCCCCTGCACAGGCCTCTTTTGGTGACAAAATTGAAGATGCCACCCTTACCTTCCTTATCGCCAGGATACCAGTTCTGAACGGTTGAATATTTCACTTCAGCATTGTTTTCGGCAATAATCTCAACAATGGCGGCATGAAGCTGGTTCTCATCTCTTCTCGGTGCGGTGCATCCTTCCAGGTAGCTGACATAAGCTTCCTCATCAGCGACGAGAAGGGTGCGTTCAAACTGGCCCGTATTTTCCGCATTAATCCTGAAATATGTTGAAAGCTCCATAGGGCATCTCACACCCTTGGGAATATAGCAAAATGATCCGTCGCTGAAAACCGCAGAGTTAAGCGAGGCAAAGAAATTATCCGTGTATGGAACGACGGTTCCCATATATCTTCTTACCAGGTCGGGATATTCCCTGACAGCATCGCTGAATGAGCAGAATATTATTCCCGATTCGGCCAGCGTCTCCCTGAAAGTAGTCTTGACCGATACACTGTCCATTACTGCATCAACGGCCACTCCCGACAGATGCTTTTGCTCCTCAAGCGGGATTCCAAGCTTGTCGAAAGTTCTTTTAAGCTCAGGATCAATGTCATCAATGCTTTTTGCTGAAGAAGCCCGCTGCCTTGGAGCGGCATAATAAATTATATCCTGGTAGTCAATATCAGGTATCTTAAGATTTGCCCAGTGAGGCATCTTCATTGTCTGCCAGTGACGGAATGCCTTCAGCCTGAATTCAAGGAGCCAGTCCGGCTCGTTCTTTTTTTCAGAAATGGCCCGGATAATATCTTCATTCAGCCCCTTGTTGAATCTTTCGGTGTCAATATCGGTGTGGAAACCGTATTTATATTCACCTGAAGTTACCTCGTTTATTATCTTATCCTGCTCTTTTTCCACTTTAAACGTCAACTAAAACTACCATCCGAATAACAAGCTGAATGCTGAAATGTTAAATTCTTTTTGTCTTTTTATTCATCAGCCTGATTCATGAATTCACGTTAATTATATTTAATCTAAATAAACATGCAAAAATAAAAATTAATCCGGAGAGATAAATACAATATCTCCAAAAATCATTTTTGAATTTTCACAGACATTTGTGAACACGAAAATATTCTTAATTTCACGTGATGCACCATTACTCCTCTGAAATTCCAGCTGATGAAAATGCGACTTTCTTTCTTCCTGAGAAACAACAGGAAAAGAATTCTGGTTTTCCTCATGGTTTTATTAACTCCGGTCTCATTGTCAGCAGCCGCTGTCAAAATGCCATCGATAGGTCCGGTGCGCGTTGAATTTATAATATTTGCACTAATCCTTGCCGGGGTAGCTGTTTTTAACAATCAGACTTTCAGGGTTGCCGTGATCGGTGTCACTGTGCTGATAGCATTCAAGCTGATTTTTGATCCCGGCTTTCACATGATGGAACATCTTTTTGGCACAGTATCCTTCGGCCAGCAGATGATGCAAAAGAATCTGAGGCAGGGTGAATGGGGAATATTATTAAACCTGGCGGGGCTTCTGCTGGGTTTTGCCATCCTGTCGAAGATATTTGAAGAATCAGGAGTTCCCGATATACTGCCGAAATACCTATCTGACGACTGGAAAGGTCCTTTTGTACTGCTCATTTTTGTATGTGTCCTTTCTTCATTTCTCGATAATATCGCCGCTGCACTTATCGGAGGGACAATAGCGACAGTTGTTTTTAAAAAGAAGGTCCACATAGGATATATTGCAGCCATCGTCGCTGCCAGCAATACCGGAGGAAGCGGAAGCATTATCGGGGACACTACCACCACGATGATGTGGATCGATGGCGTAAAACCATTGAATGTACTCCATAGTTATGTGGCAGCTTTTGCCGCGATCGTATTCTTTGCCTGGTTTGCTTCGCACAGCAGGATAAATACCAGAGGATCCAGACTGATGCCACCTTAAATGTAAAAGTCGACTGGATCAAGATTCTGATTGTATTCATGATGCTTATCGGAGCAATTATTTCAAACTTTCTTTATGATATGCCGGCGCTTGGCGTCTGGGTGGCAATCTTTATCAGTGCAGCCCTGAGGCCGGTACCATGGAAGGAACTGCCCGGCTCATTGAAGGGGACTGTTTTTCTCCTGTGCCTCGTATTCTGTGCTTCATTAATGCCTGTGGAAGAACTTCCAAAAGCTTCACCGGGGTCGGCTCTTGCACTTGGTTTCATTTCCTCGGTATTCGATAATATACCGCTCACAAAACTGTGCCTCGAACAGGGCCATTACGACTGGGGCATGCTTGCCTACACCGTCGGATTCGGAGGATCAATGATCTGGTTTGGCTCTTCGGCAGGTGTAGCCATAACGAATAAATTCCCTGAAGCCAGGAATGTCGTTCAGTGGGTAAAAAAAGGATGGCACGTTACAGCAGCTTATATCATAGGTTTCCTTGTACTTTATTTAATCATGGGATTGGAACCCGCCGATAACAGGGAGCACAAGATTAAAAACTGTCCAGTTCCGGGATGCCCCATTGGGAATAAGGCTGCTCCCGGTAAAGAGACATTGAGTTATCCTGAAGTGATAAATAACAATCCAAAAGTTTTAACTTTGGCGCGTGAAATTAAAATCCATTATTATGAAAAAACTTATAATTCTCTCTTTAATATTGATGCCTGTAATGGCATTCGCCACCGGGGAATCGGAAAAAAACATTAAGGCACCACTGAAACATGTCACAGTTTATCCTGACAGGGCCCAGTTGAGCCATGAAACGGATGTTGATATTCCTTCAGGGAAAAGCGTTATAATACTGGGCGGCCTTTCCCCCTATATAGATGAACAGAGCGTGCAGGTCAGAGGATTTGGCGATTTCATGATACTTTCGGTCAATCAGCAGAATAATTATATTCAGAACCTTGATGAACTCCCTGAAGTTAAAAGCCTGAAAAGCCAGATAGAGGAGCTCCAGATAAAGGTGGAAGATGAAAATACCGCCATAAATACGCTTAAAGAGAAGGAGGCTTTTCTTGTCGCCAATCGAGCTGTCCTGTCAAAGGAGACCAGCTTCAGCATTGAACAGCTGAAAAACCTGATGGACATGTATACCAGCAATATGGACCAGGCAGCCACGACTATCCTGAAAAAGGGAAGAACGATAAAGGAGTACCAGAAACAGATAGATGCCCTACAGAAACAGGTAAACGACTGGTCAGGCAGGCAGCAGCTTCCTTCAGGCGAAATATCGGTGACAGTAAGTGCGGACAAGGCTGTGTCAGGAAAGCTATTGTTTTCCTATGTGGTGACTAATGCCGGCTGGGTCCCAAGCTATGATATCAGGGTTGATGACATTACAAAGCCGGTAAATATATTATTCAAGGCCAATGTTGCCCAGAGCACAGGTGTGGACTGGAAGGATGTCAGATTAAGCTTCTCAAATGCCACTCCCTCTGTTTCGGGTGATTTGCCGGTACTCTCTCCTTGGTTCATAGATTTTTATATACCTGTATCCATTTATAAGAGCAGAATGATTGAATCAAAGAAAGAGGCTCCGATGGCAATGGAAAAATCTGCAGTTTCCGTTGCGGATAATGCACCTGAAGCCTCAGTTGCACCAGTTGAAAAACAGATGGGGGAAACCATGATCAACTTCGATGTAGCGGTTCCCTGCTCAATCGCCTGCGACGGCAAGAACCAGACCATCGAATTGCAGCATTCAACCGTTCCGGCTGATTACAGGTACGTGACAATCCCAAAGAAATCGACACTTGCTTATCTTACCGCGAGCATAACTGACTGGGCAAAACTCAGCCTGCAGAGCGGAGAAGCAACACTTTATTTTGAAAATACCTTCGTGGGAAAAACCAATCTCAATGTAGCCCAGTTGAAGGATACGCTCACCTTCTCCCTCGGGACGGATAACAGCATCCTGGTAAAAAGAGAAAAAAGACAGGATTTCACAAACAAAAAGACAATCGGCGCCAACAAAACCGAAACTTATTCATTCCTGATTACTGTAAGAAATAATAAGCCGGGGCCTGTTGAGATCACTCTTAGGGACCAGATACCAATATCGGCAAACAGCGGAATCACTGTTGAAGCTCCGGAGCTTTCAGGCGGAAACCTTGATCCTGAAACGGGAGAAATAAAGTGGGACCTGAGCTTAAAACCCCAGGAGACAAAGCAGATAATTCTTACATATTCCATTAAATATCCGAAAGACAAGAATGTCATCCTTGAATAAAGCAAGCGGACGGTGAAAATCCTGGGAAACCTGATATGGCTCATTTTCGGAGGGATAGTCATTGCCATTGAATATTTTATAGGAAGCATGGCGCTGATAGTGACAATAATAGGAATCCCCTTTGGCGTGCAGACTCTGAAGATGGGTGCACTTGCCCTCTGGCCGTTCGGCCGTGATACGCGTGTTCATGCGAGGGCTTCCGGATGTCTTTATATACTGATGAATATTATCTGGCTGCTCTGCGGGGGAATCTGGATTGCATTGTCACATGCTCTGTTCGGTTTGCTGCTTTGCCTCACCATAATAGGCATTCCGTTCGGCCGTCAGCATTTCAAGCTTGCAGCTGTTGCACTTAACCCGTTCGGAAGAGATATTGTCAATGTGTGACATCAAATAGCGGAAATCTTTAGAGTTAATGTGTATCTCCCCGCGGAGAGCAGCGGCTTCACAGATCATGAATACCGGAAATTTCCGTAGAAATCAGCATTGAAAAGAAAATATAGAATTTATTTCACAAGGGATTCACAGGTAAATCACCTTTGAAAAAAATCTGATGACCGATATGGAAAATGAAAAGACTCCTTTAGGCAGGCTGGGAAAATACGGTCTGACAGACCGCCTGGCATCAAAGTTCAGGCCCGGAAACAAGTCGACCCTTGCAGGTATCGGAGACGATGCTTCGGTAATTGATCCCGGCAGAAGGCTGTCACTGATCTCGACCGATCTTCTTCTTGAGGGAATTCACTTCAACCTGGTTTATACTCCTCTAAGGCATCTCGGATACAAGTCTGTAATAAGGGCGATATCCGACATTTATGCCATGAACGGGACTCCCGGCCAGGTACTGATAGCTCTTGGCATCAGCTCGAGATTTTCAGTCGAGCAGGTTGATGAAATATTCTCAGGGATAGAGCTCGCCTGTAAAAAATACAAAGTCGACCTGGCAGGAGGTGACATTACAAGCTCGCTTACAGGGCTGACGATATCCGTCACGGCTGCAGGCACGGTTGAAAAAAAAGATCTTATCAAAAGAGAGGGGGCAATGCCAAACGATCTGATCTGTGTCACTGGAGATCTTGGCGCGGCATATGTCGGGCTTCAGCTTCTTGAGAGGGAACGGAAGCTGTTTGAGCAGGACAGAAGCATACAGCCGGATCTCTCGGGCAAAGATTACGTCATAGGAAGGCAGCTTAAGCCGGAATTTCCTGCAGGTGTCCTTAAGGAGCTGAAAGATGCCGGCATCCGTCCAACCTCTATGATCGATATCACTGAAGGGCTTGCTTCCGATATGATGCAGATCTGCAAATCATCGGGCACCGGGTGCAGGATCTTCAGCAGGCAGATCCCCGTTGACTATGAGACGACAAGGCTGGCGGAAGAATTCAATATTGATCCTTTAATACCTGCACTTAACGGCGGGGACGATTTTGAATTGCTTTTTACGGTACCCCTTGAAATGTTTGATAAAATAAAGCATGTAAACGAGGTAAAGGTAATAGGACATATAACCGAAAAAGGGTCGGGCAATTATCTTGTCGGAGCCGATGGCTCTGAAGCCGAGATTAAGGCGCAGGGCTGGAATAAAATGCAATGATTTATTTGGGACCTCTTATAATTCCTCTTTCAGATTTACCTATGAATTCCATTATATAATCCCTGTCGGCTGAGGGTTTGAATTCCTTCCCGATATAGTCGAGGGCCTGGCTGATGTTCATGCCATTGAGATAAACAACCCTGTAGATATTATGAATTTCGTCAATCCTTTCCTTTTCAAAGCCTCTTCTTGTAAGTCCAACGGTATTAAGTCCGAGGAAACAAAGCGGGTCCCTGTCGGCTTTGATGAAAGGAGGCACATCTGTCCTGACCTTTGATCCTCCCCCTATCATGACATGGGCTCCGATGCGGGTGAACTGGTGGACAAGAGTTCCGGCGCTTATGATCGCCCAGTCATCGACCTTGACCTCTCCTGCAAGACCAACGGCGTTTCCGAGGATGCAATTGTTCCCCACGAGACAGTCATGGCCCACATGTGATGTAGCCATAAGAAGGCAATTCTCACCTATAACTGTCTTCCCGACGGCAGCGGTTCCGCGGTTGACTGTAGCAGCTTCGCGGACTGTAGTCCTGTCGCCGATTTCAGCCGTGCTTTCTTCGCCCCTGAATTTCATATCCTGGGGGATGCCTGATATAACTGCTGTCGGAAATATTCTGCAATTTTTCCCAATCCGTGCTCCATCCATAATAACAGCGCCGGACCCTATCCATGTCCCATCGCCGATAACTGTATTATCCCCGATATAAGCGAATGGATCGACTGTGACATTCCCGCCCAATCTGGCAGCATGGTGAACAAAAGCTAAATTAGAGATCATTGCAATTATTTGTTTTTTATTACCTGCGCAACCATTTCACCCTCGACAACAAGTTCATTGCCGACAAAAGCCTGGCCGAACATTGCCACTATGCCTCTTTTAGGCGGCTCAATCAATTCCATTTTGAGTATCACCGTATCTCCCGGAACCACCTTATGCCTGAACTTAAGCTTGTCGATCTTCAGAAAGTATGTTGAATATTTTTCCGGATCATTTACACTGCTCAGAATAAGCAATCCTCCGCACTGGGCAAGAGCCTCTACCAGAAGCACTCCAGGCATTACAGGCTCTGACGGGAAATGACCCTGGAAGAAAGGTTCGTTGGCAGACACATTCTTGATTCCCACCACAGTTGTCTCATCAATCGATATCACCTTATCTACAAGCAGGAAAGGGTATCTGTGCGGGAGCCTTTTCTTAATATCTTCCACGGTATATAAAGGCGGCTGGGAAGGATCATAAACAGGGATATTGCGTTTTGAAACAGCCTTCTTCATTTCCTGTCTTATCAGCTTTGCAAGCCTGGTATTTGCATAATGTCCGGGACGCGTGGCGACCACCTTTCCCTTGATCGGATGTCCCACGAGGGCAAGGTCGCCCATTATATCAAGCAGCTTGTGGCGGGCCGGTTCGTTTGGATACCTGAGTTCCGTATTGTTGAGAATGCCTGCAGTATGGGTGCTGATCCCCGGTCTGTTGAAAAGCTTTGCGATACGGTCAATTTCAGATTGTGAGACCTCGCGCTCCAGTATGACTATCGCATTGTCAAGATCGCCGCCCTTGATAAGTCCCATTTTATATAGAGGCTCAAGCTCATCAAAGAACACAAAAGTGCGGCTTTTGCTGACTTCTTCCTCAAAATCATCTATAGAATCAAGAATTGCGTACTGGTTCCCCAGTATTCTGGAATTATAGTCAATCAGCACATTTATGCTGAGATGGTCGTCGGGATACACGATCAGGTCTACTCCATGCTCTTCGTCGGAAAAAACTATCTTCTGCTTTACGACGAAATAGTTCCTTTCCTCTTTAAGATCGACAATCCCGGCTTCCTTAATGGCATCCACAAAAACTGACGAAGCTCCACCCATTATCGGAGCTTCCTGCGCATTCATTTCAATAAGTGCATTATCGACACGCAGGCCGTGAAATGCGGCAAGAATATGTTCAACAGTCGAAACCGATGCATTATTCTGAACCAATGTAGTTCCCCTTGAAGTATCTGTCACGTTCTCGGCCAGGGCATCTATGACTGGCTGTCCAGGAAGGTCAATTCTGCAAAATTTATAGCCATGATTAGCCGGCGCCGGCTTAAATGTAATATTTACACTTATTCCTGTATGCAATCCCTTGCCACTCAAGCTGATC
Source organism: uncultured Bacteroidales bacterium (assembly GCA_963717685.1). Taxonomy (GTDB): domain Bacteria; phylum Bacteroidota; class Bacteroidia; order Bacteroidales; family VadinHA17; genus LD21. The sequence goes on from OY970346.1 coordinate 524,480, forward strand.
TCCCTGGCAATTGTCCTTTGTTTTTCAGCCATCAGTTAAATTGTTATTTGAATTCCGGGTACAAAAAAACAAAAAAAAACATGAACAAGCTAAAAAAATATCTCAAGAGAGATAGTTTCTGATTGTTTTTACCGGAATTATGCCTTTTACCTTACTGTTTCCTGAGCGACTTCACTTCCTTCTCAAGGGCTTCAAGTCTTTTCAGCATGTCGGGCAATCTTCTGAATACAATGGAAGATCTGAGAAAATCCTTATGTTCAAAAGCCGGATAGCCGAGCAGCACGGAATTGTCCTTTTTCACATCGCCGGGAATGCCTGACTGGGCACCGATTTTTGTACCGTCGGCAATCTTAAGATGACCAGCTATTCCCACCTGCCCTCCAAACATGCAGTTCCTTCCCACTTTTGTCGAACCAGAAATTCCTGTCTGCGCGGCTATCACCGTATTATCGCCGACCTCAACGTTATGCCCGATTTGGATAAGGTTGTCAAGCTTCACTCCTTTCCTTATGATTGTCGAGCCCATGGTGGCCCTGTCAATTGTGACATTTGAACCTATTTCAACATGATCCTCAAGCACCACATTCCCCAACTGCGGGATCTTCATGAACTCAGTTTCCGACTGGGGAGCAAATCCGAACCCGTCACTTCCTATAACCGTTCCGGCATGTATGATGCATCCTTCACCGATGATGCAATCATGATAGATCTTAACGCCCGGATTGAGGGTACAGCTATTGCCAAGCCGGGTATTATCCCCCAGATATACATGAGGATAAATCGAACAATCGTCTCCTACAACGCAGTTCTCGCCTATATAAGCATAGGCTCCGATATACGCATCCTTTCCGATCCTTGCAGTTGATTCGATCACTGCTGTGGGATGAATGCCCTTTTTCCTTGGCCTTGCCTGATCGACAAGACTAAGGAGCGAGGCGAATGCATCGTATGCTTTATCCACCCTGATAAGGGTTGCCCCGATCTTCGAGGAAGGCTTAAAGTCTTTGTTTACAAGCACTATTGATGATTTAGTACTGTAGATGAAATGTTCGTATTTAGGATTGGCGAGAAATGAAAGGGCCCCCGGGAATCCCTCTTCGATCTTAGCGACAGTGTTTACAACTGTATTCGGATCTCCTTCTATTTCACCTTTCAGGAATCCGGCTATTGTTGCGGCAGTAAATTCCATAATTCAATTTTTTGGTTATCTGCATTCCTTTGGAAAGCAAAGAAAATATTTTGTGATCCTCTCAGAGAGGAACCTGTGATCAAACATGTCTGAGACAGCAGAAATCTCTGCTGTATTTCCTGACTTCAGGAGAATCCTAACTTCAGGGGCATCGGGAGCATAGGCAAGATTCGAGACTGTACCGGTGAATACAAAATAATCGGCCTGCTCATTTGTTATTCCCAGCTTATCCATGACCATGCTCTTCAGCTTGTTTATTCTTTCCCTTGAAAACGGTTCATTCCGCAATTCAATTGCCAGCAGATTTCTTGCAGACAATCTTGAGGAAAGATCGGAAAGTATCTTGTCATCACTATCGGCCCAGTATTTTGCTGAAACGAGTATATCACTGTCATCAAGTCTCGTAAAATTTGAAGCAATGAGTCCGGGTGTAAATCTCCCATCAGTCAGCAGGTCGTCAGGGCCCAGCCTATTATAAAGGAAAAAACGCAGAGCCGGAGTGGCATATATGTCAGCTCCTCCTGAGGCAAGCTCTTTTGCACGCCTGAGTATTCTTACAAGCAGACTTTCCGAGGAAAGGACCGTTTTGTGCATATATACCTGCCAGTACATGAATCGCCTGGCAATTATGAACTTCTCGAGTGAATATATTCCCTTTTCGTCGATCACCAGAGTATCGCCGACAACATTAAGCATCCTGATAATTCTTTCCGAACCTACAGATCCCTCAATGACACCCGTGAAAAAACTGTCGCGACGCAGGTAATCGAGCCTGTCCATATCCATCTGGCTGGAGATAAGCTCATGAAGGAACTTCCTTTGATATGTTCCCCTGAACACTTCGATGGTCATACCAAGTCTGCCTTTAAATTCCTCATTAAGCTTTCTCATAAGGAGAAGGGAAATGTCTTCATGGGAAATGCCGTTGATTATTGAATTCTCAAGAGCATGGGAAAACGGTCCGTGACCTGCATCATGAAGCAGTATTGCACAATCTGCGGCTTCCTCTTCTTCGGTGGATAATTTTACTCCCTTTGCCCTTAATGTTCCGATGGCCATATCCATGAGATGCAGTGCTCCCACTGAGTGCTGGAACCTGCTGTGGTTTGCGGCCGGATAGACAAAGCTTGTAAGACCGAGTTGTCTGATATTCCGCAAACGCTGGAACCATGGGTGCTCAATGAGATCAAATACCAAGTCGCCAGGGATGCTTATGAAGCCATAAACAGGATCGTTGATCAGCTTTCTTTTGTTGGTACGGTAAGTCACTCAGCAGAATTTGAAATACAAAAATAGGAATTAGTTTTCAATGGAGTAAATGTGGATAAATATGTCAAGAGTGTTCTGTGTGATAAATAAAGAATATGAGAATCTTATATACAATTTATCCATTGCTGACTGCCTGTTAAAATAAAATTGACTTTTGTTTAAACAAGAAGTAACTTTGATTAAGAAATTAAACATGATTGCAGATAAAACCGTTGGCTTACAAATATTACCCATTATTAAAACATGGAGGAATACATATGGACAAGACTATAATAAAGGAATATGAGTGGGGGAAAAATGCCCGCATCAGAATTTTAGTAACAGGAATAATCTGTTCGGCATTGGCTATTTTGTTTTTTATAACCAAGCATACTATATTAGTCAGGATTTGCGTCTTAATTCTGGCCATAGCGGCAATTATTCTTTTTGTACAGTACTTTATTATATTAAAAAACAAGATTTATATTCAGGTTGCCAATGATGGAATAAAAATATCTCCGAATATTCAGGACTTTGTTTTTTCTGCGAAAGTAGTTGAATGGAACGAAATTTCAGGAATTAAAAAAGATTCATCTCAAATTACTTTAATCCTTACAAAAGGAGGTGATATTAAGATTTCATTGGCTTTCCTGAATAAAGATGACCGGGATAATCTTGCTCAAATACTTAAAGAACAAATCGAGCATAGACCAACAGCTTAAAGAAAATTAATTCCAGCCCCGGAAATCAGCTCCGGGGTTTTTTTAATCAGGAGTTTCCTCTCACCGGCAACTGGCAATTCCTATAAGCGGGACTCTCTCACTTCGTTTGTCAGCCGGCTATTCCTGTTTCGTTATCAGATCGCACAAGTATAAATTATTTTTATAATTAAGCTTTTATTCTAATTTTAACCCGTGATTATTAAATTATATGGATAAAATTTCTGGATTTTTTGCACCGGTGCTGATTTATGCGCTTATATTTTTATTAAATGCCATCCTGCCAGGAAAATGGGTCACAGGCTATGTGACAAGGGCAGGCTCAAATGAAAAACTGAATTATCATCTCAACGGCTTCTATGTATTCGTCATCATGGTTTTAATGTGGTGTCTGCTTGGCCATTACGGCATAGTCCCCTATGACTGGCTTTATACCCACAGGTGGTATGGAGTGGCAGGAGCCTGTATATTCGGTATGATTTTTTCGCTGGCAGTGGTTTTGCCTTATCACCCTGTAAGAAAATCATTCCTTGCAGATTTGTTTTTCGGAAGGGTGGAAAACCTTCAGCTTTGGAACGGAAGAACAGATGCGAAAATGTGGCTCTACCTGATCGGCGCAACAATGCTCGAACTGAATGCCCTTAGCTTCGCTGCTCATCACTTGCTGATTTACGGAGACCAGTCGTCATCCGGAATAATAATTTCCACAGCGCTGCTCACATTTTTCGTTGCTGATTATTTCACCTTTGAGGAAGTCCATCTTTATACGTACGACCTGTTTGCCGAAAGAGTCGGGTTCAAGCTCGGATGGGGCTGTATGGTTTTTTATGCTTACTTTTATCTGATCTTTTTATGGGTGACGATCGACAAGCCGGCACCTCATACTCCACCGTGGCTGATGATATTGTATGTCCTGGTTTTCTTCACAGGATGGATTTTTTCACGGGGAGCCAATCTGCAGAAATTCTTTTTTAAGACTAATCCGGGGAAATCATTCCTCTGGATCAGACCGGAAATAATCACTGACGGCAATAGATCACTTCTGGTAAACGGATTCTGGGGACTCAGCAGGCATGTCAATTATCTCGGAGAAATACTGATGGCATCAGGAATGGTCCTTTGCACCGGTTATCCCGGAATAATATGGCCCTGGCTTTATCCATTATATTATGTCTTCCTTCTGATTACACGGCAGAGAGATGATGATGAGCGATGCGCTCTTAAGTACGGGGAGCTATGGCAGACTTACAAGAAGAAGGTGCCCAGGCGGATAATCCCATTCATCTATTAGTGCCGGATCCGCTGAAGGATCCCCCGGTCTGCAGCCTGTACATCTTACGGGTAGTATCACCCATTATTTTTATTGCTGTTTTTCTCGGCAGAATATTCTGCATGAAAAAAGAAGCGATCCTGTTGCTTCTTCCGGTAATGAATGAAGGCTTTCTGCCAAGATACCTGAAACATTCCCCTGGGATCTCGTCCGGATCGAGCACTCTCGGGGCAAACAAGCCTGTCTTTCCGGGATTTGTGCTGATATAACCAGGAGTTGAAGTTGCTCCGGCTATACATGCCATTATATCGACACCTCTTCCTTTCCATTCATACCAGAGGCTTTCTGCCAAAACCCTGTTGAAGGCCTTGGTTGCGGCATACACCGAAAGGTACCCGCTGCCCTGAAGTCCGGCCATTGAAGCCATCAGCACAATTGCACCTCGTCCCTTCTCCAGCATCTTACCTCCTAATTCATGCACCATTGCCATTGGAGTAATCATATTTAGATGCGCTGCGCCTGTCAGGTATTCCGGGGGATTCTCAATGAACGGTCCTATGACAGATATCGCCGCATTATAAACCAGAATGCTTATATCTATTCCATCCAGTCTTTCACTGAGTTTTTGTATTGCATCTGTTTCTGAAAGATCGCATGCAACGCACTTCACCTTCACAATATATTTGCTTTCCAGAAGGCCTGCCAGCTCCTGTAAAGGCTTAAGGCGCCGTGCGATAAGCACAAGATCAAGTCCCTCTGATGCAAGATATGTCGAAAAAGCTGCTCCTATTCCTTCCGAAGCACCTGCAACCAATGCAGTATTGCCATATTTCTGTTTCAGGTTCATTAAAGCTTGTTTTAAGCCCCAAATTTAATAAAGGCAACGAAAATATGTCAGACCGACATGGATTAAAGAAAATATATAATTTTGATGGTTTAAGAAATTGCATTTTATTTTTAAAACCCATAAAAATTCAGGTATGCAGAAATATGTCGATTTTTCAAAAAAGATTAAAAAATTACTGGGCCTGAAAAGTTCTCCCGTTGCTGTTTCATTTTCAACCAAAGCGCCTGCAGGAGTGAAGCAGATGAAGGGAGAAGCGAGATTATGCCAGATGCTTGACATGGTGAGGCTGGATGGTGAAAGTTTCTATACAACGGCTGATAACCATGCGTGCGACGGCGGCGCAGGCAGTTGTGGCATGAAGGAGATGAGTGAAAGAATCAGGACGGGCGAGTTCCTTGTCAGAATGGGCCTCTTCGGTTCAACGAGGGCAGCAAGAAGGTTCATCAGTTCAAATCCCAGGGTAGAGACAGGAACGGTCAGTGTAACTTCTTTTTCTCCCCTCGAGAAGGCATCTTTTGAGCCTGATATTGTGGTCCTGATATGCAATGCAAAACAGGGAATGGTCGTGTCGGAGGCTTATGCATACGAGACCGGAAAAAGGACTACGGGCATGACCGGTCCTCCGATATGCTCATCCATTGTGGCTGCCCCTTTTATTACCGGCGAAATTGTCTACAGCCTGGGCGATCACGGAGCCCGAAAGAACATGAGGGTCAGTGATGATGATATTTTTGTCGGCATCCCGGCTGAACTGCTTTCATGCATAGTCGGGAATCTTGAAAAAATGAAAAACTTGTAACAAAAGAACATCTTATTAATCAAAACAAAAATAAAATGGCAAAGGAAGATATTAAAGTCATTGAACTCACTTTTGTAAATGCCTTTCTTATAAAGGTGAAGGATGGATTTGTCCTGGTCGATACCGGACTCTCAATGCAATGGGATAAACTGGAAAGCGAACTTCTGTCAGCCGGGTGCCTGCCCGATAAGCTAAAGCTTGTAATCATAACACACGGCGACTTTGACCATACCGGGAACTGTGCAAAGCTTCAGCAAAAGTATAAATCCAAAATAGCTATCCACAAAGATGATTCTCCCATGGTGGAAAATGGGGTGATGCTTAAACGCAAGTCAAAATCTTTCGGTAACATAATGTTTATTTTCATAAGGCGACTTTTCAGGAAGAAATTCACATTCGATAAGTTTAAACCGGATATTTATTTGTCAGAAGGACAGAGGCTTGATGAATACGGCCTGAATGCAACAGTAATACACATCCCGGGTCATACAAAAGGTTCAATCGGCATACTAACTGATGAAGGATACCTTTTTGCCGGTGATACTTTTAATAATAACGGTAAACCAGATACGGCAAACTATATCGAAAACCAGGAAGAGCTTGACCAGAGCATCAGCAGGCTGAAGAATATGAATATAAAGACAGTCTATTGCGGTCACGGGAAACCTTTTGAAATGTCACAATTAGCCGGAAGACTTTAATTCATCGAGGCATCCGCAGATGGGATCTGGTGAAAACAACAATAAAAGACTTGCCGGGCTGAAAGATACTTTCCGTTCCTTTAAATACAGGAATTACCGTCTTTTCTTCGCTGGTCAGAGCATTTCCCTTATCGGGACATGGATACAGCGAATAGCGACACCGTGGCTAGTTTACCATCTTACAAACTCGGCATTCCTGCTTGGAGTGGTTGGTTTTGCGGGACAGATACCCACATTCCTGATAGCCCCCTTTGCCGGGGTTCTGACCGATCGCTGGAACAGGTACCATATCATGATCGCAACCCAGGTTGGTGCCATGATTCAGGCATTGATCCTTTCATTGCTTTTCTTCAGCGGACATATACATGTATGGCATATCGTGCTTCTGAATGTGCTGCTCGGATGCATCAATGCCTTTGATACGCCCGCCCGTCAGTCGATGGTCATCCAGATGGTTGAAAAAAGAGAGGACCTGGGGAATGCGATTGCCCTTAACTCTTCAATGGTGAACAGCGCAAGATTGCTGGGTCCATCAATTGCAGGCGTCCTTATCGCCCTGACAGGAGAAGGAGTCTGTTTCATGATAAATGCAATAAGCTACCTGTTCGTAATCGCATCGCTTCTTATGATGAGAATTGCACCCAGGGAAACAATACGAAAGAAAGCTCATGTGTTAAAAGAGATGAAGGAAGGCTTCTCTTATGTGCTTGGATTTGCTCCCATCAAGCATATTATAATCCTGCTTGCCATTGTCAGCTTCATGGGTACATCGTACCAGGTGCTGATGCCGGTATTCGCCAGGGAAGTCCTTCACGGGGGACCTCATACATTCGGTTTCCTGATGGGTGCCTCCGGATTGGGTGCCCTGTCAGGCGCATTGTATCTTGCATCAAGGAAAAGCGTTGTAGGTCTATGCAATATAATTCCGGCTGCAGCCGCATTGTTCGGAGTAAGCCTGATTGCTTTATCATTCTCGCGGTTCCAGGCGCTTTCCATGGTACTTATGGTATTTGTCGGGCTTGGAATGATAACCCAGCTGGCATCCAGCAATACAATACTGCAGACAGTTGTCGACGATAATAAGCGAGGCCGCGTAATGAGCTTCTATACTATGGCCTTCATGGGAACGGCTCCATTTGGAAGCCTGCTGGCCGGCACGCTGGCAAAATACTTTGGAAGTCCGGCTGCAATAATGCTCGGAGGTATAGTCTGCATCCTTGGGGCTCTTTTATTTGCAAGCAGACTAAATAAAATAAGGAGATTAGTCCATCCGATATTTGTAAATATGGGATTCATTCCAGAGGAAGTATCGACAGGCATCCAGGCTGCAACAGACCTTACCGGTCCACCGGAAGAGTAGTAAGTTGGTCGTGCGGTCGTTTAGTCGTGCAATCATGAAGTCGTGCAGTCGTGCAATCATGCAATCATGCAGTCGTGCAATCATGCAATCATGCAGTCGTGCGACAATCAGAATCTCTTCCTGATAAAATCTCTTATATTGAGTACAACAGAAAAAGATAGTGCAGCCAAAAAAACACAGAGTGTCGCTTTATCGACGATTGCAGAATTGAAATTCAGTCCGGTGAGCCTGTCGGCCAGGTATTTTATATACGATGAAGGCAGATCTGTTCTGCCGAGCTTTTCAAGGACATTAAAGTGCCAGTCGGTGAGCGGACAGTAGCCCGGGACGCCGACTATCAGGCCAAGAAAGAGCCATGATGAACCAGTAAGAAGAAGGGTGATAAGATTCAGTTTCCTTGTCTTTTTCCATATCCATCCGAAGACATTGAATATTACGAGTGATGTATGGAATAAAAGAAAGAATATGTCGAGGATCCGGTAGATGAACATATTAATAATTTAATGGAATAAATTATCTCTCACTCAAGCCATCCCGCACTTCTCTGTTCTTATGCACCTCCTATTCTGTACAGGAAATTCTGCGTCCGTATTATTATCGAGTTTCTTAAAACCGCGGGAGTAGCCCAGATACCTGAATCCAGCTGGTTACTTCCGACAATTTCATAGCTTTTGCCGGCCTTTACCGCCAGAGCTTCACCTTTTACCGAGAAGAACCATACATTGCCGTTCACATATATGGGAGAAGCATTGAAATCAGACGTAACATGCTGTGACCAGACTTCTTTTCCAGTCGCCGCATCAATGCACATCATATTATTTCTTGTGGTGATGGTATAAATCAATCCGTCCTTTATGACCGGTGAAAGCATCTGGTTGTTTGTCAGCTCATCGCTTCTCTTCCAGATGATATTTGTGCCTGTTATATCACCTTTGCCATCAGGGTTTACTGCCAGCATATCACAATGTTTATTATAATCGCCACCCATTATATAACCCGTATACCAGAATACCACTCCATTCTCAGTAAAGGGCATGGCAATTGTCGATTCAGCCCCAGCAACCACCCTCCATATCTCAATGCCGGTCGAAGGATCATATGCAATGCATACTGCCGAACCGGGAGAGATCAGCATATCGCGACCCTTAACATTTATAATTATGGGGGTAACATAGGCTTTTCTTCCTATCTCTGTCAGCGGTGCATAAGGCTCTGCAGGCCTGTCGCTTCTCCATACCAGCCTGCCGTTCGATTTGTCAAGGGCGACAATAAATCTGACATCTACTCCTTCAAAGTGCAGTATGAGCAGGTTTCTGTATATTATCGGTGAAGAACCTGGTCCCTGTACATGATTGCATTTCAGGTCGGTCCTCTTCCATATTATTGCCCCATCAGAGGTATTTATGCATGCCGTTCCAAGGCTCCCGTAATGAACATATACAAATCCCTTTTCTATGCATGGTGTAGGGGAAGCGTAAGTATTTATGGGGTGCTTACGCTGAACCTCATCAGGAGTAAATACTTTGATGTCGTAAATTACCTTACCGGTCCTGAAATCAATACAAACCGCATAAAGCTCCTTGCCGTCCGCTTTTGCTGTTGTCACCCATATCTGATTGCCGTAAACAACAGGGGATGAATAGCCTTTGTCGTGAATTGCTGTCTTCCATTTAATCAATGTAGTATCCCATTTCAACGGGATGATTTCATTGTCTGCCACACCGTCAAGGCTGCTTCCCCGGAACTGGGTCCAGTTCTTTTCCTTCTGACCAGACTGGCCGGACATTGAAATAGATGCCGCAGCAATAAGATAAAAAACGAGTGAAAGCTGAAGTTTCATAAGGAACGATTTTAAAAGTTCAAATGGCTGGCATAAATAAAGATATTTTTAGTCTGCTCATCAAGAGGAGCATTCAGTCGTGCGATCGTGCAATCATGCAATCGTGCGGTTCCCGATTCGTGTTGCTCTCGGGATTTCGTCGTTTCATTCCTCAACGTGCGGTCGTTCAGTAGTGCAGTCATACTGTACGTCCTGGTGCATTTGTTTTTTACCATGGAGAAACACCGAGTTTTCACAGAGTTACCCCTTCGATAATGAATCAATCGCATTCTTAAGTACTCCGGCAGAATGCTGCAGAAGACCGATCTCTTCGGAAGAAAGCGGATTGTCGATTATCTTTGCAATACCGCGTTCGGATACGATACATGGCACGCTCAGGCAGACATCCTTCAGTCCGAACTCGCCATTCAGCATAGCCGATACAGTCATCACGCTGTTCTGATTACGCAATACTGAAGCCGTGATCCTGACCATTGCAAGTCCTACGGCAAAATGCGTTGAACCCTTATAATTGATTATATGGTACGCTGATTCACGCACCTGTTGTTCGATTTTTTTGCGCTCATTCTTCCAGTCGTAACATTTTCCACAGATCGGACAGTAATCTTCAATATTAATGCCTGCAATATTCGTCATCGACCAGGCGGCAAATTCGCTGTCACCGTGTTCCCCAAGTATGTAGGCATGGACATTGTGAACGTCAACGCCGCAGTGATTGCCAAGTATATGCCGTAATCTGGCGCTGTCGAGCACGGTTCCCGATCCGATCACCCTGCTTCTGTCCCATCCCGATCTCTTAATTGCGACATAAGTCAGAACATCCACAGGATTGCTTACCATAAGCATCGCTCCGATGGAGTTCTGCCTGGCAATATCTTCAGCAATTGACCCAATTATGACGGCATTTTTTTTCAGCAGATCGAGTCTTGTCTCCCCCGGATTATGCTGGGAAGCTCCTGCAGTGATGACGATAAGCTGTGCATCGGCGTAATCACTGACTGAACCTGTGCGTATAATTACTGTCGGGAAGAATGGCTGGCCATGGACCAGGTCAAGAACCTGACCTTTTGCCAGATCCTCATTCCTGTCAATAATAACAATTTCATCAGCCAGCCCACTCTGTGCAAGTGCATAGCAATAGGTGGCTCCCACCGATCCAGCTCCGACAACGACGACTTTGCGACTCTGTCCTGCTGTTTCTTTTGAATTCATATTTATTATCAATTTGTTTATTTTTCCTGTTTATGAATGGTTGTATATAAAAACAGTCGTGCGGTTTTATTTGACGGCTTTTGCTCCTCCGACGACCGGTATTGTTATTGAAGTTCCGTCAAGGTCTATGGTAAGCTCTGTTCCCGGGTCCGGCCACAGGGTGAATTCACGGTCGGTCGAGAATATCATCAGAGCTATGCGCCTTCCTGCAGCTATAACCTGATCATCGGGTTCCAGGTTGAATGTCATCTCATAAAACTTACCCGGAACAAGCGGCTCGCTTTCGGTCAGTGACTTATAGTTCTGCAGATCGGCCCATCCCCTGTCGATTAAGTTATCAGTCAGCTTTGCATTCTTGTCGGTATTCCATGGGAGTTCTACCAGCCATACTGAAAGGTTGACAGCGGGTTTGCTGCTTGCAGCCCTGATCGTTATTGAGGGCGTTCCTGAAATATGAATCGCTTCCTTCAGCGGAGGAAGGGCATAAATCAGCCTGTGATCTGTCCATTCTGCCATTGCCAGGGTACCTCCGTTGAAAGAGTAGTTATCCACAAGAGTCTCCTGGCCTTGCTCTGGTGCCTTTGTCATTGCAAGCCCGCCTGCCTTTATTCCGCCAGCCGTCAGGAAAAATTGTACAGGCTTTGCATCTGGATTCGGATAATCGGCATAGGGCGTCGGTTTTGACGGGTCGTCATTTTCCCTGACTATCCAGGCTTTCGGGTCATTTTCGACATTATTCGGAACGCCGAAAAGATACCTGGTGAACCATTTGTTCATCATATCGAAAGGAGGCGCGCCTCCGTGGCCGCCCTGATGAAAATACATCTGCAGGGGAACACCTTTTTCCTCCAGTACTTTTATGAAGCGGATACTGTGGCTGATCATCACATTCCAGTCGTTGAATCCATGAGCCATCAGCGTTGCAGCCCTGTAATCCTTCATGTAGTTCATAAGGTCGCGCTCTGCCCAGAATTCGTTATAGTCGCCTGTTCTGCGGTCGATATGCCCGAGTATCACATTGTTCCTGTAAACGCTGTCGCAGTACGCACACCTGTCCGGGTTGGAATGTATAAAGTCATAAAGGACATCGACATCCTCACCAAGATATCCTCCGGGACTGCGCACCAGTCCGTTGGAACGGTAATAATGATAATATGAATTATTGGGTGAGACAGGAATAACGGCTTCAAGTCCTTCGACACCGGTTGTTGCAGCTGCAAAAGCCAGTGTGCCATTGTAAGAGGTCCCTGTCATACCCACCTTGCCGGTCGTCCAGTAGGCCTTCACCTCTTCGTTGCCATCGGGAGTGGTGTAGCCTTTTGCCCTGCCATTCAGCCAGTCGATCACTGCTTTCGGAGCAAGAGCCTCTATTCTTGTTCCGATGGTCGGACATCCCTGCGATAATCCTGTTCCGGGTGCCGATGAATGAACCACTATAAATCCGAGAGGAACCCATGTTCTTGTCAGCGAACTGGAAATTACGGGCCTCTTGCCGGTTCTCACTATAGCAGGGGCCTTTTCACGTTCAGGAGAAGGTGCATTAAGCTCCTGCTTTACATCCCAGTTATATTTACTATCTCCTGAGGCAATTCCGGAATAGTAAGGACTTGACTCATATATCACAGGAAGCTTTATCCCTTCAGTCTCGGTCTGCAACGGACGAGTCACATCGACATGCATCCTGTCCTTTTTGCCATCGCCGTCAGTATCAAATTCCGTTTCAACCCAGAGGTCCTCTCTTATCCACTGATCGGGGTTCCCGAAAGCAGGGATCTTCTGTGCCTCACCATTGACTATTATCGGGACGATTGTCTTTGTCTGCCCGGTCGATGCATGCACTGTGTCGGGAACTTGTGCAAGAATGTTAAGCTGGCAGAGGATCAGTGTAAGGATGACCAGTGTGATTTTTTTCATAAGGCTTTGTTTAAAATGAGGAAATAAATGTAAGAGTTTTTGCTGAAAAAAACAGGATTCAGTTGTGAGTGAAGGGTTGGCGGCCGGTGACCGGCGACCGGAAATCCAAAAAAATCCCCACGGGATTGATTGAAAAGCAGGTTCCATGCTGGCTGAAGCTAAACCCCTCTGTCATTTGCTTCGCAAATGTCTTCTCCCCTTAAGTCTAAGGGGAGATCGAATTAAGAAGCTCCCATAATGGCAGATCGAAGTATATAGTAGATTCCGCGTTGGCGGGAGGACTGGTGCGGTTAAAAGATCGTGCAAATCTTTTTCTCAGCTGACGACTTTCAGGAGCTTAAGAACGCGGACTTTATTTGTATCAGGCAGAATAATCGGGATAATCAGTATAACCTTTCTCACCCGGAGTATAGAATGTACTCTGATCGAGATCGGCCGAAAGCGGCAGGTTGTTCTTAAACCTGCTTACCAGATCGGGATTATTTATAAAAGGACGACCGAAGGCAACGAGATCACCAAGTCCATTCTGAAGATCGGCTTCAGCCCTATTAAAGTCATATCCACCTGAAATTATTATCGTGTTTTTGAAGAGTTTCCTGATTTCATTTTTTATTTCCGCAGGTACGGCAGGTGCTCCCATCGCTGAGTGATCGACAAGATGAATATAAATAATGCCGAGCTTGCCGAGCTGTTCTGCCAGGTATTTATATGTTTCGTCAATTTCAGGATAATGAGGCATATCGCTTGCGACTCCATAAGGTGAAAGGCGAATTCCTGTCTTATCCCTGCCGATGGCAGAAGCTATAGCCTCAACGGTCTCAAGGACAAAACGGCTACGGTTTTTGACTGACCCTCCATAGCTGTCGTTGCGCCTGTTGCTTACCGGTGAAAGAAATTGTTCGAGCAGATATCCGTTTGCGCCATGAAGCTCGACACCGTCGAAACCCGCAGCAATCGCATTTAAAGCACCTCTGACATATTCCTGTTTTGTGCCGGCGATATCGGCAGATGTCATCGCTTCAGGTACAGGATAATCCTGCAGCTGGAGCTGGTCCGTCCATATTTGTCCTGCAGCCTTAACAGCCGACGGAGCCACTATCCTTGCGCCCTCAGGAAGATTTAGCGGATGACCTATTCTCCCCGTATGCATCAATTGCAGAAATATCTTTGCTCCGCCCCTATGGGCAGCGGAAGTCGACTTTTTCCATCCTTCGACCTGTGCTTCACTGAATATCCCCGGGATGCGTGAATAGCCAAGTCCGTTGGGCGAAGGCGACGTGCCTTCAGTGATAATAAGTCCTGCTCCCGACCTCTGGCTGTAGTACTCTGCAATCAGTTCATTTGGTACATTCCCGATAGCACGTGATCTTGTCATCGGTGACATTACAATACGATTCTGAAGCTCAGCTTTCCCGAGCCTGTAATTTGACATTAATTTATATTCCATCAGTGTTTGTCCATTAAATTGTTCAGTGAAGAAACAAAAAAGATCATTAAGAGTTCATTGATCTGTAAAAAAGTCGTGCAATAAGGAAGAAGACCGGCGACCGGCGACCGGAAAAATTTAAATTTAAAACAACAGATCAAAACCGGAATAGATTCGTTATTTTGATGCGGCCAAAAGGGAACAGGTCAGTTATCAGAAGAAATGAAGCTTAGTTAATGACGAATCATCTATATACCAGAATCTTATCGCTTTTTCTTATTTTATTTCTGCAGTATGATATGCTATCGGGCCAAAACCCGGTCACTCCTGTTCCTGACTCATCAAATTATATTTCGTACCCGGCTTTTTTTGACAAGCTTCGAAAAAAAGATTCAGTCTTTATTTTTTACAAGCCGGATTGGTTTGGAAATAAAAAAATCGACAGCTCTTTTGCCAGTCTTAAGCCTGAAGATGCGCTTTCATATATAAAGAGCATCTTTAACATTTCGTATTATATAATCGATAACCGGTCTTATGTTTTTGTACCGTTCCAGACCTCTACCAGCAGCACTTCAGATGTTTTAGTGATCGGTAATCCAAACGATTACGGGAAATTCACAAAAGCCACAATAAAGGGCAAGATCCTGGACAGCAAAACCGGGCTGCCTCTTGCGGGGTCAACAGCAAATGTCGAGAAACTTAAAATTGCCACCATTACTGATGCGAATGGAAATTTCACTCTTACACTTCCTGTGGGAGAATATGTCATCAAATTGAATTATATAGGTTACGAAACAAATGCAAGGAAGATCAAATTAGTCAGTGACGGCGAAGCCAGCTTCGAGATAATTGAAAAATCAATCAGCCTTAAGGAAGTGGTCATTACGGCAGAAAGACCGGAATTTAATGTGACGGGCACGCAAATGAGCCTCCTGAGCCTGAACGAAAAAAACATCAGGGAATTGCCTGTCTCCCTCGGTGAGACGGATATTGTAAAAAGCATGTCGCTGATGCCCGGCATACAGACTTCCGGAGATTTTGGATCCGGTTTTTATGTCCGCGGAGGCGGCAGCGACCAGAATCTTATCCTAATTGAGGATGTTCCTTTGTTTAATTCGGCACATATGTTCGGTCTTACCTCAACGATCAACACGGATGACGTGTCGGGTGTGACCCTTTTAAAAGCAGGCATACCTGCCCGCTATGGAGAACGGGCCTCATCAATCATGAATATAAGGCTGGGAGCCGACACCACAAAAACATTTGGGGCAAAGGGTGGCATCGGATTGCTCGAAAGCAGGTTAAGCCTTCAGATACCCATGTTCGGAAAAAAGGCAACCTTGCTGATCGGCGGCCGCAGCTCTTATTCAGACTGGCTCCTTCACCAGATACCCGATGCCGACCTCAGAAACAGCTCTGCCAGCTTTTATGATTTAAACGGCTTATTTACACTTAATATTAACCCCGATAATAAAATCATATTATTCGGATATTTCAGCAATGACAAATTCGGGTTCGACAAGATCACCAATTACGCATACAGTAATATTCTGTCATCAATCCGATGGAACCACCAGTTCAACCGGAAGTTATCAGTAAGCACAGTCGCCGGACTAAGCATCTATGAGTTCAGTGTCAGTGACCTGGATACGCTTCATCGCCCGGACGCCTACAAGATCAGGCTGAACACCCGCTATAACGATCTGAAGTGTAATTTTTCGTGGCTCCCTGATGGCAGGCAAAACATTGATTTTGGGATCAACGCGATCCTTTATAATCTAATGCCCGGAGAAGAAGTTCCCTACGGCCCTGAATCGCTTGTTAAACCATTTGAGGTTCAGTCCCAGAAGGGGCTGGAACTGGCTGCGTATATAAGTGACAACTTCGATATTCTTCCCAATCTGAATGCCGACCTGGGCTTGCGCTTTGTTCAGTATTTATGTCTTGGCTCAGGGTCCGTCCTGACGTTCAGCTCCGGGTTACCCAGGTCACCGGATACAGTTGTGGACACATTGCGATACAACAATAATCAGGTAATTCATCAGTATTCCGGAATTGAGCCGCGCATTGCCCTCAGGTATAAATTAAATGATGTGAGTTCAATTAAATGGAGCTATAACAGGATCAACCAGTTTATCCATCTCATTTCAAACAATACGGTAATATCACCGACCGACACCTGGACGCTCAGTGATACCTATATCAAACCTCTTATTTCAGATCAGTATGCCATAGGTTATTTCAGGAATTTTCTGAATAATGCCTACGAAGTCTCAGTTGAGACCTATTATAAAACTCTTCAAAATGTAATTGATTATAAAAATGGCGCCCAGGTATTTCTCAACGATCACCTGGAAACTGATCTTCTCAGTGCAAAAGGATATAACTACGGAATAGAATTCTACGCAAGGAAAACAACAGGAAAGCTGACAGGGTGGATCAGCTATACCTGGTCAAGGTCACTGCTAAGAACGAACGGGACATCAGCTGAAGAACAGATCAACAATAACCACTATTACCCTTCAAATTTTGACAAGCCGAATAACCTGGTTATTAATGCAAATTACCATATCTCCAGAAGATGGCGAGTTTCCGGCACATTTACATATAATACAGGACGTCCCGTCACGCTTCCGGAACTCAGGTACTATTACCAGGGAAATCAGCTGGTGTACTATTCCGATCGAAATGAGTACCGCCTTCCGGATTATGACAGGCTGGATATTGCAATTTCATTCGATCAGAACCTGAAACTGAAAAAGATGTGGAAAGGGAGCTGGACTCTTTCAGTCATCAACGTTTACGGACGGAAAAATGCATATTCCGAATACTATGGTGAGGAAGATGAAAGAATTTACAACAGCGCCGGGAACGCCAGCTTATATGAGCTATACATCATCGGAATACCTTTGCCGACACTGACATACAGCTTTGTCTTTTGAATATATTTTCTTCATATATGAAATTAAAGTTCATCCTTCCGGTATTAACAGTTCTCAGCCTCGTAAGCTGCAAAGAACCATATAACCCGGTTATTGACAAACAGATGAACGTGATAGTCGTCGAGGGACTTGTGACAAATCTGAAAGAACCATATAAAGTCACGATATCGATGACCACTCCATATGACTCGGCAACAAGCAAGAATACCATCATCAGTGCCAGCGTTTCAATAAAAGATGACCTCGGGAATGTTTATACCATGCTCAAAGAGACTTCCCAGGATTACTATTACACCGACACTTCAGAGTTTGTTGCCGTATCAGGCAGGTCGTATACACTGCATATAGAAATGCCGAACGGGGACATTTACGAATCGTCTGCTCAGAAATTATTGTATCCTGCCGCTGTCGACAGTGTTCATGGCATAACAACCGATATGAATTACTGGTACTATGATGAATCGGGAGACATAACCTACCAGATGTTATATGGAGCTGAGACATTCATGGATCTGAGCTATAATCCAGATTCGGTTTATCAGTTCAGGTTTGACAATACATTGATAAAATGTTATTCTTTTATGTACATGTATACTCCTGAAATGCAGGCGGCCGGAGTACCCTTTCCGCCTCCCAAGAATTGTGCAGGTGCAGTTTGCCCATATGTAATGTACAACTGGGAAAAATTCAATCTCAATACAGCCATTAATCTTTCGACGGAGACCCATAGTCTTGTATCCAATGAAATGAAAAACGCTTCAGGTTGTTTTTTCCCCCTGGGTCCGGCATATTTTACAACAAGCTTTGTCACCGATTCCTGTTCACAAGGCTTTTTCAGTACTATATGTGGACTAATCAGGCAGCCAGCAGGACCGGAAGGGAAACTGCTTAACACCAAAATCTATGCTTTGAACCAGGAATCGGCAGTTTATTACCAGGAGCTTAATCAGCAGCTTTCCTATCAAGGAAAATTGTTTGATCCCATGACGGTCCAGTTGCAGGGCAATATAAAATGCATAAACAATCCCGATAAGCCGGCGCTGGGATTATTCGAAGTGTCTGCCTGTGTAGCAAGAACATGGTGGCTCTATTTTAATTATGATGAAGGACAGATAAGCTACCTGCCGGTAAGAGACTTATCCGATTTGCCTCCTACAGGAACCTCAAAATATCTTCCTGATTTCTGGCTGGTGTACTTTAATTAGGTGGTTTTAAGAATAAAATTGAGTATCGGGAAAGGGTAATAAAATATTTTATGGAACTTGATAATCAATTATTTCCTCATTTTGGTCTCATGAACTCACCCCAACCCCTCTCTCCGCCAGTTGGCGGAAAGAGGGGCTATAAAGCTTCATTTCCCCTTTTGTTGCCTGCAAGAGAAGGGGGTTGGGGGGTTGAGTTTATGCATTTTCAAAATATTTCAGTTTTCTTATTATTGATTCCCGATAGTCATAAAAATAAATAATCTGTGAACTGAATCATGATATTGAATAACCAGCAGTTGAATGTATAAAAAATGATGACCAGAAAACTGATTCTTATATTCTGCCTGACCCTGGCACCCTGTGCCTCAGGCTTTAAAACCATCGGCAGCTCTGTTTCAGGGAAAGGCGAAAGAGTATATGTACATACCGACCGGGATATTTATATTGCCGGAGAAAATGTTTTCTTCAAGCTTTACCTGATTGATGACAGCACGCACAGGCTGTCCGGCATCAACAGTATTGCATATCTTATTCTCCGAAGCAGAACCAGCTCCGCAATTGCGAAAATCAGGTTCAGAGTCACGGCAGGAACTGCCTATGGCACTGTCCTATTACCCGACACTTTGAGCTCAGGCCCCTATCAGATCGTTGCTTTTACCAATTGGATGAGAAATGAAGGAGAAGAGTCATTTTTCAGCAAAGAGATTTTTATTGCAAACCGTTTCGACAAAAACCTGACAGCACTTGATTCCATATCCGGGACCACCGGAACGAGGGACGCCATTGCTTCTGAAACTGTTCCGGAAGACAATTCACCGCAAGTGATCCCGGATAAGACTGAATATGAAAGGCGTGAAAAGATTAATATCATTCTGAAATATCCAGAAAATGCATCAGGAGCCCCGGCAGACATATCCGTTTCAGTGTACGAGGAAGTGCCGGGAGCCGGAAGAAGGTCAACATTCCACGACTTTCTTTCAGCAAAGCCGGATAACTTTGTCTCCCGCGGAGCCTCTGCTGGTGATAAATGGAATTCCCTTCCTGAGAGTAAAGGCGAAATATTACAGGGCAGGGTAATTGACCGGGATACCAGGGCCGGCGTCGCCAATTCATGTGTTTTTTTATCAGTCAGGGACTCGGTGGTCAACCTTAAATATGATTATACCGATGCCGACGGGATGTTCATGTTTCTCTTAAGCGATTACTACGAAGGGAAAGATCTGTATTTCAGCATAAAAGATAATCAGGGGGATAAAAAGCTTAAAATCGAAACTGTGGATAAATTTGAACTCAGCAGCAATTTCAAACCCGGAAAATACGAGGCTGATCCGTTTTTGAAAGATTACATACTTAAAAGCCAGGACATCGTCAGTATTCAAAAAGCATACCAGGCTGTTTACGCTTCGGAAATCAAGAGACAATTAAAGCCCGGCAATACCTGCCCGCGAATATATTATAAACCGTCGTACAGCATAAGTCCCGGAGACTTTGTGCCATTGAATGATTTTGTTGAAATATCCAGGGAAATATTGCCTTCACAGATAAGAATAAGGAAACATAACGACGGATATATTGCTGAAATGGCAGACGAAAAAAAGAATATATTCATGGAAGAAGAGCCTTTGATATTTCTTGATGGCGTCCTGATCAATGACATCAATAAGATTATTCATCTGGGCAGCGATAAAGTCAAAAGGGTGGAAATGGTATGCACCAGGTACAATTACGGAGAGATGGTATTCCCCGGAATTCTGGCAGTTTTCAGTAAAAACGGTGAAATTGAAAATATACAGCTTCCTCCCGGATCGCTTCGCATAAAGCCCGATGCCTACCAGCCTTATTCAGGATTCGCTGCACCGGTTTACTCAAAAGGAAGCTCTGTAAGCCACCCTGATTTCAGGCAGCTGCTGTACTGGAACCCTGATCTGAAAATATCACAGGATAAAAATCAGATACCGGAATTCTATGCGTCCGATCATTCCGGGATTTATATTATCGAGGTCGAAGGACTCTCATCCGATGGGGTTCCTGTCAGCGCGACTGCAAAAATCAGGGTAAAGTAATTAATGAATCCCCGGAAATGAAAAAAACATTTTTTTACCTGATAATAATATTCTCCTGTTCTTCAATAAACGGACAGACCGTCAATCCCGATTCAATATTCGCGCCCAGGCTCAGCGGTGAGATATATGAGAAGCAGAAAGGATTGACGGGAAAGCAATTTTACAATGATGACTGGGCCGAGGGCGACATTAAGCTCGGCAACGGCGAAATTGCACGCAACAAGCTACTGAAGTACAATGAATTAATGGATGAAGTCATCTGGATGCAGGCTGACAGCTCAAGGCAGATCAAGCTTGAAAAGCATTTCATTGATGAGTTTTGCTTTAAAAATTATAACGGGAGATCCGTCAGGTTCATAAGAATGAAGACAAAATTACCTGCGATGACCGATTCGTCAGATATTTTTGTCGAAGTACTTTCAGAAAAAAAGGCATCCCTTTACGTTTTCAGAAATGTCATAATTAATGGAACTATAAACACTGTCGAAGACGGAGTCCTTTATTCCTATAATAAGCTTGAGCCAAGACCTGTTTACATTTTAAAGCTCCCGGACAGTAAAACTGTCACATTCAACAGGATAAAGAAAAGTGCAATATTGAAAGCGATGCCGGAAGAATACAGGATTACCATAAAGGGAATAATCCAGAAAAATAATCTTTCAGTACGGTCTGAGGATGACCTGGGTAAGCTGGTCGAAATGATTAACTGAATGGCAGGAAGGGTTGTGAAAAAGGTTATCGGTGACCGGTGACCGGAAAACAAAAAAGTTCCCCTGGGAGAGGAATGGGTGGGTTAACGAAAGGCTACCGACTACCGGCTACCGGCTACCGGCAGGAAGAAAGAAGGCACATGGGCTGAACTGCAACCAACTACCGGAAAGCCAAAAGCTCCCCCCGCTTCGGCGGGGGGCCAGGAGTGGGTTCATTCCGGCGACCGGAAAACCAAAAAGCTCCCTCCTGTTTTAATACTTCAGGATAACGGTAACAAACTTACCCCCTTTCTTTTTCCCCCAAGGGGGAAAGGATAATTTAACTCCTTCCCCCATGGCGGAAAGCCTGTCCCGCTTCGGCGGGGATTTTGGGGTTGGTTATTATAAAGGCGACCGGCGACCGGAAAAGCAAGAAGTTCCACTCTTGGGAGGGGCCAGGAGTGGGTTCATTCCGGCGACCGGCGACCGGTTACCGGCTTCCGGTTTCTGGCGGCTTGCGGACGAAGCTCAATCTTTAACGCAGCGTACTGACAGGCCGAACTGCTTGTATTGTTCAATGTTTGTTACACCGTCAAGATTATAAAACATCTCCCGGTTATAGGCATCGCGGGTATCAACATCATTCTCAGTGGAACTCCACCATGAGCCTTCCTCGTTGATGCCCCAGAAGAGACCATAGACCGTACGCTCCCCTCCCGGGAGTGCCCTGAATCCATAATGATCAGTAGCCGTGATAGTATCAGCGAATGACCAGTGAGCATTTCCATACTGCTTCAGTATTTTACCTGCAACTTCCCTTACCGGGACGGTATCACCCTTCTTTATCCAGTCAATGCTGTCGCCCACGAACCTTGTAAGCTTTGTCCATTCAGCAGCGGATGGGACATGCCAGCCGACAGGACAAAGCTTACCGGTATTAACGGCGTACCAGTTATATAATACACCAAATACTGGCATGAAGGTTTTCCTGTCGTTATTATAATAACAATATCCGGGGGTCTTCAGATTTTGCCATTCAGTTTCTTTCTTTACCAGAGGAATCGGAGTGCCGTCGTTGAATTTAATTGCCTTAAGGTTTTCGGCCATCCACACCTGACCGCCTATCCTGACGGTTCTGTACTCCTGATTATCGCGGGAATCGACAATATAGTTGCTATTCTCCCGCATATCCGGATCGTAACTTATATTCCCTTTTCCGCTGGTCAGTAAATGCAAGCCGGCGACACCTGCCAGAATAACAAAAGCAACAATGATTCCGGCGATTAAAAGCGGGGATCTCTTTTTTGGATGAACAGGAGTACTTATTTCAGGCCCCTGAATCCCGTTTTTGTGCTTCTCCTCGACAGTATCGGTTTTGCTTACAACCTTGAAATCCTTATATTTCAGGTACCATTTAATAATAATGTTAAGGTTATTAAGTACCGGCTTCACCTGTTCCGGATCAAAGTCTTTCGGATGTGCCCCATAGTTGGCCATACTGTTAAGGCTGAGCATCGAAGTTCCAATATATGCGGGGATTTTCTCCTCACTGTTCAGCTTATCGATGATACCCTTAAGCGGTTCTGTTTTCCTTGGTCGTTTAAGCTCACATTCACACAGATCAGTGACAATTACCTCGAGGCATCTTCGCGAATAGAGCATGACAACATTAGGATCATCTGTCCTGATCAATTGCTCCATCTCTTTCATGATATCAGGGAGATTTCCCTTAAAGGATGAATAAACCTTATTCAGCTCGCTAATTTCGCCTGACCAGATTGTCATATTAATATATATTTTTTCAGGTTAGAATCCCGGCAATAAACATACGTAAAAATTCTTATTGTCATAGTACAGAAAAGAAAATGGACCACTTAGAAAGACTGCCTCAGAATAAAAATGAACAATAGTGCTGGTCATATGTTATTTTTGTAAATAAGAAATAATAAAAACAAAAAACATGAAATTACTTGTACTCGGGATTTCGGGACGAACGGGGAACCTTGTTGCCCGGGAGGCATTGAAAAGAGGTTTTAAGGTTACAGGCATTGCCCGCGACAAAAGCAAAGTCAGGATTGACGGCGCTGAGATTGTTGAAGGAACGCCTTATGACATTGAGACTGTGAGAACAGCCATCGATGGTTGCGAGGCGGTGGTAAGCACTCTTAGTCTTTTCCCGGCATCACAGGGAATTTTTTCCAGGATAAAAACGCCTTTAGATGTTATGTCGGTCAGCATTCAGAATGTAGTTACGCTGATGAAGGAAAAAGGGATTAAACGCATCGTTTTGATGACAGCCCTGGGAGTGGGTGATTCGGCACGTGAAATACCCTGGCTATTCTCGCTATTCATGAAGATGTCTAATATAAGGCACGCTTATGCTGATCATGCGCTCCAGGAGAAGATCCTTGAAGATTCAGGCCTGGACTGGACGATTGTCCGGCCGGCTATGCTTACAGACAAGAATGAAGATGTGTCTGTCCTCTATAAAATAAAAGATGAAGGAAAGTTAAAAACTTATATCAGTCGTAATGCGGTAGCGAATTTCATCCTTGACGCTATCGAAAAGGGAGAATTCATAGAACAGAAGCCTGGGGTGTCGAATAAGTAGACCGGGAAAGGGCTCAGTGGTGGCGGGATGGTGAGATAGTGCGAGGCTATTTGGGTTTAAGACCTTTCTGCCTATAGCTTTAAAAGCAGCTATAGCCTTTATGGTCTTTTTTATTATCTTTGCCAATTCTCAGACAAAATAAAAATCATAAGACAATAGTGCTATTCGAAGAATTAGATCTGAATCCCGAGCTGATGGAATCAATAAGCTACATGGGATTCACAGAGACTACGCCAATACAGGAAAAGGCCATCCCGGTCATACTTTCAGGCAGGGACCTGATTGGTTGTGCACAGACAGGCACCGGAAAAACGGCTGCCTTCCTTCTGCCCATAATGAATAATATCTCGGAAAAACGCCCAAGCCATACACACACGCTTATATTAGTACCTACACGCGAGCTGGCCATTCAGATAGACCAGCAGATCCAGGGGCTCGCTTATACGCTGAATATAACATCCCTGGCTGTTTACGGTGGAGGTGATGGCAGCGACTGGGAGCAGGAAAAAGATGCCCTCTCGAAGGGAGCCGGGATCATTGTGGCTACTCCAGGCAGGCTGATCTCACACCTTAACCAGGGTTATGTGAAATTCAACCAGATAGAGGCATTGATCCTTGACGAAGCCGACCGGATGCTTGATATCGGATTCCATGACGATATAATGCACATAATCTCATATCTGCCAAAAAAACGCCAGACACTGATGTTCAGCGCTACTATGCCTCTGAAGATACGGTCGTTATCCAAGCACATAATGAAGAACCCGGTTGAAATCGCTCTTGAAATGTCAAAGCCTGCTGATGGCGTAATACAGGCGGTGTACAAGACAAACGACAACCAGAAATTACCCCTGATAAAAAGCCTGCTGGCCGACAATCCGGAGTATCACAGTATTTTGATATTCAGTTCGACTAAGAAGAAAGTGAATGAGATAGTGAGGGAACTGCGCTCAAAAAATTATCTGGTCGAAGGCATTTCATCTGATCTTGAACAGAAGGAGCGTGAAGATATGCTGTTAAGGTTTAAGTCGCGGAAAACACGTGTTCTGGTTGCCACCGATGTGCTGAGCCGCGGGATCGACATTAAGGGTATTGATCTTGTAATAAATTTCGATACACCTTCAGATGCAGAGGATTATGTGCATCGTGTAGGCCGCACCGCACGTGCCGAAACTACAGGTGTGGCAGTAACCCTTGTAAATAAAGCGGATATAACTAAAATGCAGCGCATCGAGAAACTGATCGGATATAAGGTTTTCAGCACACCACTTCCCTCTTTTATTGAAGGGTTACATGATAAGAGCTTCAATCACGGGGCTTCACCGAAAAAAGCTGAAAAGGGCAGGTTTAAACGGAGATATAACAAAAAGTCTCCTGGTTCGCGTTAGTCATCGATTACGGGCAACCGGCTACCGGTAACCGGATTCATTTATTCCTGAACAGCCGTACGCTGAATCCAAAGTTGGGGTCTGCTTTTTCGAGGCCTGCGGTTTCGGTATATGCACCAAGTTTAAACTGCCATACCTGCTTTTCATCCTCAGCAGTGTCACTCCAGTAATGGGCGCTTGCGCCAAGGCTGTTATATGCTCCGCGGGCATATCGTTCCCCGCCGAAAAGGCTGCTGAAGCCTGTTTTTCCGCCAGCCTTCAGCTCCAAATACACCTTCTTGTCATCACCGCCCAAGAAGGCATGCAATGACTCCCATTCGGCTTTTGTGGGAAGGTGCCATCCGGGAATTGACAGGGATCGCGCGGCCTCCCAGTCATAAAGGCAGCCATAAACCGATTTGTTGACTTCCTTGTCATCGTAAACCCACGATTTCCCTTTTGGTGGCTTTTTGGAAAGGTTTTCTGCCAATATCACATGGTCGCCTATCTTTATTATATTATGTGTCGATCCGTCCCCATCAATGAATGATCCCCTGCCGCATATCTGGCAGACACCATCTTTCATCCTGTGCTCATTGCTTCGGATTTTACCGCATTTTGAGCATTTCTCACAATCATTTTCCCAGGAGTGATGATTTTCACGGATCTTGCCGCACCTGGCACATTTTTCACAATCCTGCGACCAGTCGTGGCTTTCATCATCAAAGACCTTGCCGCACCTTGAACATTTTGCGCAATCGGCTGCCAGGTCGTGTCCCTTATCCCTTGCTTTACCGCATAGAGAGCATTTGCATCCGTCCCATGTATGAAGACCGATCTTACATTTGAATGACATGATATACCTCCTTTTTACAGTACTAATATAAAACAGTTTTTGCAATCATGCAATCCTGATTCCCATCACCGATCGCTTCTGGCTTTTAGCCTTGATGTGGCCGCTGCACTATTGTTCCGTTGTTCCTTTAGCTGATAAGATATAATTGGATAATCCCCCCTTTCTCCGTATCTTTATTCATTATCCGGAGAATCATGTCACAGACCGAAAATGCCCATCTGGCGGGGTTTAAATTATATAATCCAATAATGTTAATCTGAAAAAATAAATATATGACAATCACACTTTTAATTGTAATAACAGCGCTGCTGGTAATTTTAATAATATTGATTGTGGCACTCCGCCCAGGAAAGGATACTGAACTTCAGACACTCACTGCGAGGATAATTGAACTAAGGGAAAGTATCTCCAACATTGAGAAGACACTGAAGGATGATTTCAGGCTCAACCGCGAGGAGAATTCAAAAATCGCCCTTGAAAACAGGACAGAGCTGATGCAGACACTGACAAACACCTTCAGGGGATTCCAACAGACTTTTGACACAAATGTGAAGGCTTTCAATGATCTCCAGAAAGAGAAGTTCAGCCAGATGGAGGATAAGCAAAATAACCTGGTGAAGTCGACTGAAGAAAAACTGGAAAATATCAGGGTCATGGTCGAGGAAAAACTTCAGAAGACCCTTAATGAAAGACTTGGACAGTCATTTGAGATTGTCGGCAAGCAGCTTGAGAGTGTCCAGAAAGGACTGGGTGAGATGCAGGTCCTTGCTCAGGATGTGGGAGGATTGAAGAAAGTCCTGAGCAATGTAAAGGCGAGGGGTGGCATTGGCGAGGTGCAACTTGGAATGCTCCTTGAGCAGATACTGGCACCGGAGCAGTATTCGACGAATGTCAGGACAAAACCAAAGAGCAGGGAGAGTGTTGAATTTGCAGTAAGGCTTCCCGGCAGGGATGAGGCCAATTCGACGGTATGGCTTCCAATTGATGCGAAATTCCCAAAGGATAAATATGACCAACTGCTAACCGCTTATGATACAGGCGACCAGGAACTAATTAAGAACGCCCATAAAGTCCTCGAGGAGACAGTGATCAAAATGGCAAGGGACATAAATGAGAAATATCTTAATCCGCCGGTCTCAACGGATTTCGGTATCATGTTCCTTCCCTTTGAAGGCATATATGCAGAAGTGGTAAGAAAAGCAGCACTGCTTGAAGAGCTTCAGACGACATACAAAGTCATTGTAACCGGACCATCCACGCTTGCAGCACTTCTTAACAGCCTGCAGATGGGATTCAGAACGCTCGCGATACAGAAGCAAAGCAGTGAAGTCTGGAGGATACTGGGAGCTGTGAAGAAAGAATTTGAGACATTCGGAGGATTGCTTCAAAAAGCCCAGGGGAACATACAGACCGGCCTGAACCAGCTGGATGATGTCGTTGGTGTCCGCACCCGTGCCATTCAGAAAAGACTAAAGAATGTGGATGTCCTTGGAATGGCTGAAACGAAAATGATACTGCCTGAATCTAATGATGGGGATGGCGGTGAGGAAGAAGAGGAAAATCAGAAAGAGGTCCCGGGAAGAGAAGAATGAGGGCGTGATGGCAAGCCACCTTCGCTGAAGCTACGGTGTCCGAAGGAGGGCGAAAGGACGTAAGGGTGAGAGGGCGAGAGAGCGAGAGGGCGTGAGGGCGAGAGGGCATGAGGGCGTGAGGGCGAGTGAATATTAATGGGTGAATTGATGAGCAAGGTCAAGGGGAAAGTTTTGCAGCTTTGCGAAACCAATGTGCATCTGATAGATGATGATAGTGTTACTGCCCTCCATCTGTCTTATTACCTCCTCCGTTCTTCAGGTCATCGTTCTGTATTCCCCGGTTTGCTTTCTTCACCTGCAGCTGCATCTTCCCGAAATTATAAGTCAGGTTAAAACGCACAATCTGGGCCAGCTGCTTGTTGACCGTATGCGATGTAAAAGTTATGTCACTGTATTCTGAACTGTATTTCTTCATGTACCAGAAGGGATCGCTCGTCGAAAGACTCAGCATCAGCTTTCTCTTCAGCAGGTACTGCGATACGCCAAAACTTGTGTAATAATAGTTTGATGACCTGCCCTGGAGCATTATGCCCGGGGAATAGATCCCCGTGTAAAGATTGACGGAACCATCTTTCCAGAGGGTCAGGCGGCCATTAATAAACATATTATAGTTGAATCCCCTGTTTGAGATGTTGTACCCGTTATTTGTCTCAAGGATGCTGTAATAGCCGCTTCCGTTAAAATAAAAACTGAGCTTTTGCGTCGGACGATAATTCATGTACAAATTAAAGCCGAACCGATGATTCATGCCAATGTTACTGTAAGTAGTGACAATGGCTCCGTTTGGCTGGACTGTCGAAATACTCTCGATCGAATTGTTCACGATAGAGGCGCTTGCCGTGGCCGAAAGGCTGAATTTGGTCTTGAAATATGAATAATCCATCTCGAATGAATGTGACAGTTCGGCTTTCAGCGAAGGATTGCCATAACTGATATTCATGGAATCGGAGTTGTTCACGTATGGGTTCAGATACCATATTCCGGGACGGGAAAGGCGCTGAGTATATGATAATTTTATTGTCTGCCCTGTTTTGGGCATATAGGAAAAAGTTATATATGGAATGAAATTGATAAGCCTGTTTGTAAAATCTGTATTGACCCCTTCCACTTTTGACACACCATCGTTCCATGTTCTTTCCAGCCTCATTCCTGTTTTGATCCCGAATTTCTTCAGCTTTAGCACATAGCCCGCATAAGCTCCGAGGATGTACTGGGTATAATCAAGCTCATTCGAGTTCTGCAGCTGAAGGGTATCATTGCGATAAACATCAGAATTGCTTTTATTCTGCCTTAAAATGAATTTCAGCCCGCATTCCACCTGGTGCATTGTGGTCAGCGGATCATAATAATCGACCTGTAAAGTCTGCTCGCGGCCCACGGCATCATTGGAAGACCACTGGTTGTATGAGGGATACTCATAAAGGCCGGTTATGTCAGTGGTGTATTTTGTTATACTGGGATTGTTGTCAAGCAAATATGAAAAAGTTAGTGATTTGTCGGGTTTTTTATAGGTTTTCTGATAATCGATATTCCCCGAGAGATAACCGTAACCTTCTTTGGAGTCGATGGAACTGGAATACATACGAGTAATATCACTGGTGGTGCTGAGATACTGAGATTGGGTGGTCCCATCGCTGTTATATGAGCCCTGGTATCCCCAGAATGAAAGGCTTATAAGGTTCAGCGAATCAATCTCATAGCTTGCTTCCCCGGAGAAACCATTACCCAGTCCTTTATATGAACTGCTGCCATCGGAGTTAAGATAATGATAATCTGTGCTGTTATAATATTCGCTCGTCGTGCTGCTTTCGTATTTCGGCTGTATATACTGGCTTCCGTAATAGCGTGCCGCAATACTCAGCTTACTGATCTTTGTGGCCAGGTAAAGACTCGTGTTGAAGCCTCCTCTTGAGTTCACTCCCGCATTGATGCTTCCATTGTATCCGGCGATGGTTTTTTTGTTCATGATTATGTTAAGTATCCCTCCCACTCCTTCGGCATCGTATTTTGAAGATGGATTGGTGATCACTTCTATATCCTTTATCGAGCTTGCCGGCAGGCTCTTGAGCACATCCTTGAAGTTCGACGACATCATCGTGGAGCTTTTGCCGTTCACAAGCACCTTGAAATTCGTCTGCCCGTTGACAGTGACATTCTCATCAGCATCGACAGTCACCAGGGGTATTTTCCTGAGCATCTCAAAGGCGTTGGTTGTCTGCGATTCAGGATCAGACTCCAGGCTGTAAACGATCTTGTCGAGATCCATCCTTACGAGAGGTTTCTGAGCAGTCACCTCAACTTCCTTTGTCAAAGCCGATTCTTCCATATACAGCTTACCGAGGTCGGTTTTGGGTGCTGAGATTGTTACTGGTAAAGTGAATTCCTTGTAACCGGTTGCGGTAACTGTCAGAGCATATTTACCAGCTTTTTCGAGGCTGACTGAAAACTGTCCTGAGATATCGCAGGCCAGCATTTTTTTTACTTTAATACTGTCATTTTTCAGTGTCACCGTGGCATAAGGGACGCCATCGCCGGCGATCCTGTCGATCATACGGCCTGTGAGCAGAAAGCCGGAGGGTTTATTCTGAGGCAGTGCCGGCAGTGAGAGGAGGATTATTGCCAACGATGTTATAAGATGTTTCATTCAGAGGGTTAATCATAATTGAAGGTAACTATTTATCAGGATATTGCAGACTTATTTTATTCTCTCCCTGCGGGGCCAATTTAAAAGTGAATAGTGAATAGTGAATAGTGAATAATGAATAGTGAAAAGTTTTTTGTGACTGGTTATTAGTGATTAGTTACTGGTGATTTAAAAGTGCTTTTTTCAGGAGATCAGGGATAATGAGGTTATTAAGTTTGTTGATTTTCGACAGATAAAAAAACGCAGAGGATAATTGATTATTGCCTAAAGATAATAATTAAACAAATAGGAGATTGTTATCTGTGACTTATTATTGATTATTGCGGTTACCGGAAACCGGCTACCGGCTACCGGCAGGAAGAAAGAAGGCAGATGGGCTAACCGGCTACTGGCTACCGGCGACCGGAAGCCGGAAAACCAAAAAGCTTCCTCCTGTTTTAATACTTCAGAATAACGGTAACAAACTTACTCCCTTTCTTTTTCCCCCAGGGGGGGAAAGCCTGTCCCGCTTCGGCGGGGGGGTGGGGGTGGGGGTGGGTTTAAGAAGGCTCAGGGCATAGAGCGCAGGGTTAATAAGTTTAAAGTGAAAAACGTAAAGTGAAAAGTTTCATTCTTTCGCTTGTCCAAAGATTAGTTTTTCATTTGGCTTTGCCGAGCTCGTCATCATGCATGGCATGGTTCCTCGGTTTTTGCTCGCCCAAAGATTATTTGTTCATTTCTTTTGCTCCTCCAAAATAAATGAACCAAAGAAAAGGAGACCGGAAAGAACAACTTCAGCTTTTTTGGGCGCTCACTACACGATGCCTTGAAGGCGCCACCAAAAAAGCTGATGTTCGCACACTTTCCGGGATTGCTCTCGCGCCGAGATCTAGTGTATTCAAAAATTAATTATTGAATACCAATCACTTATAATAATACCTGGATTTAATGGCATTGTTCGCCTGACGGCGATTTGGGTAGATTTAGTATTGAGAGAAGGCAACCTCGGAGAACTTGTCCCGCCTGGCGGGAGGTTGCATGTATTGTAGTACAAAGGATAAATTTAGGGATGAGCGCCGGAGCAGAAGGAATAAAAAATCCCAGATTATGATACCGGCGCAAGGGGTAGAAAAGATGGTCAGCGACGATCCTGCTGAACGGGATTTGGCTCTGCCGAGCCTGTCACCATGCATTGCATGGTTCCTCGGTTTTTGCTCGTCCAAAGGTTATTTGTTCATTTTTTGCTCGCCCAAAAAATGAACCAACCGAATCCAGCGTTAGCAGGATGAGCTCGCGAACACCTTTTAAAAATAATATATTTGTGAGCAAAAAAGGGCGGCCTCAAATCTTTTTTGGGATTAACATTTTTCAGGCTGCCCACGCATTACAACTCGCTCTCCGCCAATGGCGGATCGCTCAAACAGTAATGCTTACTGAAAGCCAGCGCTTCGCAGCCCTCAAAATGTTACTCTTTTTCCAAAAAAGATTTAATGGCATAGCTCGCCTTACGGCGATTTGGGTTGATTTAGTGCAGAAGGAAGACAACCTCGTAGAGGTTGCATGTTTTGTAGCAGTAGTGATAAAACAGGGATGAGCGCCGGAGCAGAAGGAATAAAAAATCCCAGATTATGATACCGGCGCAACGGATAGAAAAGATAGTCAGCGGCTACCGGCTATCGGCAACCGGTTACTGGCTGAAAGAAGGCACATAGGATGAACCGCAACCACCTACTGGAAAACCAAAAACTCCTATCGTGGGAGAGGTTTAATTGTTATTTTTTGTATTCGTTTATTGTTCATTTTTTGCTCGCCCAAAAAATGAACCAACCGAATCCAGCGTCAGCGGGATGAGCTCGCGAACACCTTTTAAAAATAATATATTTGTGAGCAAAAAAGGGCGGCCTCAAATCTTTTTTGGGATTAACATTTTTCAGGCTGCCCACGCATTACAAATCACCCGACCCATGGTCGGGCTCAGACAGTAATGGTTACTGAAGGCTAACGCTTCGCAGCCCTCAAAATGTTACTCTTTTTCCAAAAAAGATTTAATGGCATAGCTCGCCTTACGGCGATATTGGTTGATTTAGTGCAGAAGGAAGACAACCTCGTGGAGGTTGCATGTATTGTAGTAGTAATGATAAAAAAGAAATAAGCGCCGGAGCTGAGAGAAATATGGATGCAGGGAATATAGTTCCGGCGCAACGGGCAGAAAAGATGGTAAACGGCGACCGGAAGAGTTTGACACTGCTCTCGTAATGTTGCAATATTATCCGATCAGAGCTGGTCAGGCAGGATTAAACAGATTTTTCATATCTTACTTCCTTCATAATTAATCCGCAGAAAATGAAAACATTTAACAGAGCTTACCTTATTGCCATTTCCCTGACACTGATTTTAAACGCAACGCCCCTGAAGGGACAAGCAAATAAATACTCTACCGACGTCGAAGAAAAGATCACCCGGGTGCAGAACAACCTTGCCGGGTGGGTACAGACACAGGATAAGATAAACTGGACGCTTGCAGAAAGGATGAAGGTGTATAATGTTCAGGGTGTCAGTATTGCCGTAGTTCATAATTACAAAATAGAATGGGCGCGCGGGTTCGGATTTGCCGATGTTTCCGAAAAACGTCCAGTTACCGAAAAAACACTTTTCCAGGCAGCCTCGATAAGCAAGACATTCAACGCCATTGGCATCCTGAAGCTGGTGCAGGAAGGCAGGCTCGACCTTAAAAGAGATATTAACGATTACCTGGTAAGCTGGAAATTTCCGTATGATGAAAAATCAGGAAATAAAAAAATAACCCTTGAAAACCTCCTGAGTCATACAGCAGGACTGACAGTTCATGGCTTTCCGGGATATGAAAAGGGAGCCTCCCTTCCTACCCTGCAGCAGGTGCTGGATGGCCAGAAACCGGCAAATACCGAGGCTGTTCGATCCACATCTGAACCCGGAAGCAAATTCAACTATTCCGGAGGCGGAGTCATGATCTCCCAGGTTATCCTTGACGATGCAACGCACCAGCCGTATGACAAGTTCATGAAAAAGAATGTCCTGGACCCCATGGGGATGAAGAGCAGCTTTTTCACGCAGCCGCCCTCCGACTCAAAAGCCGGACTACTTGCTACCGGATATAAGCCTGATGGAACAGAAGTAAAAGGCAAGTATCATATCTATCCTGAACAGGCTGCTGCAGGATTATGGACCAATCCGGTTGACTTATGCAAGTATATCATCGAAACACAGCTCTCTTATCAGGGGAAGTCATCCGGGGTGCTTACGCCGGAGATGACCAGGTTAAGACTCACCCCGGTTATGCAGGAGGCAGCTCTCGGAGTATTTGTTGCAACAAAAGGCACCTCAAAATATTTCATGCATAACGGCGGAAATGAAGGATTTTCGTGCCAGTATGTGGGAAGCCTTGAGGATGGTGAGGGTGTGGTAGTGATGACAAACTCCGATAACGGATCTTTAATTGAGGAGATAGTCAACAGCGTTGCAATCGTTTATAACTGGAAGGATTATTATCAGCCTGAAATAAAGAAAGTTGTTGATGTCGGCCAGTCTGTTTTTGACAAGTATACGGGAAAGTACGATGCTGCGGGATCACAGCTAACAATAAAGAAGGGAGACAACGGTCTTCTCTTAAGCGTTGGAGGAAATATCTGGTGGCAGTTACTGTTCACTTCCGACACCGAATTCTTCTTAAAAGAATACAGGGGTGATATGAAGTTCACTGTCGGTAATGATAACAAGGTTACGGGATTCACATTCAATGGAATGACTGTAAAGAAAACTGAGTAGCTGGTTTTATGCATATTCCATGGCCGGCAGCCCTGCGACTGACGGCTGAATATCGTGACTAAATGTCAGTGCCAGCAGTTACAGGCAAATCAGGAACTAATGCAAGAGACTCAGAGATGAAAGCGGAAGCCTTAGAGATGAAAACAATGGCAGAAGAAGGTAATGCAGAAGCGTAAGAGATGAGTTCAGAGACATAAGAAACAGATTCAAAGACGACAGAAATGAATTCAGAGACGGAAGAAACGGGTTCGGAGGCGGAAGAGACGGGTTCGGAAGCGGAAGCGATGAGTTCAGAGGCGGAAGAAACGGGTTCAGAGGCGGAAGAGATGAGTTCAGAGGCGGAAGAGTTGGGTTCAGAGGCGGAAGAGTTGAGTTAAGAGACGGAAGAAGGCACATGTGATGAACCGCAACCACCTACCGGAAAACCAAAAAGCTCCCCTCCTGTTTTAATACTTCAGAATGAAGGTAACAAACTTACCCCCTTTCTTTTTCCCCCAAGGGGGAAAGGATAATTTAACTCCTTCCCCCATGGCGGAAAGCCTGTCGCGCTTCTGCGGAGGGTTGGGGGTGGGTTTAAGAAGGCTCAGGGCATAGAGCGCAGGGTTAATAAGTTTAAAGTGAAAAACGTAAAGTGAAAAGTTTCATTCTTTTGCTTGTCCAAAGATTAGTTGTTCATTTGGCTTTGCCGAGCTCGTCGTCATGCATGGCATGATTCCTCGGTTTTTGCTCGCCCAAAGGTTTTCTTCTTCTTTCTTTGTTCGTCCAAAGATTATTTGTTCATTTTTTGCTCGCCCAAAAAATGAACCAAAAAAGGGCGGCCTCAAATCTTTTTTGGGATTAACATTTTTCAGGCTGCCCACGCATTACAACTCGCTCTCCGCCAATGGCGGATCGCTCAGACAGTAATGCTTACTGAAGGCCAGCGCTTCGCAGCCCTCAAAATGTTATTCTTTTTCCAAAAAAGATTTAATGGCATAACTCGCCTGACGGCGATTTAGGTTTTTATTATTTTTAGCAATTCGGCAACCAAGGAGAACTTGTCCCGCCTGGCGGGAGGTTGCATGTATTGTAGCTCTAAGTATAAAACATGTATAAGCGCCGGAGCAATGGGAATATGAAGGCAAGAGTAGTATTCAGGCGCAACGGGCAGAAAAGTTGGTAAACGGCGACTGGCTACCGGAAAACCAAAAAGCTCCCCTCCTGTTTTAATACTTCAGAATAAAGGTAACAAACTTACCCCCTTTCTTTTTCCCCCAGGGGGAAAGGATAATTTAACTCCTTCCCCCATGGCGGAAAGCCTGTCGCGCTTCTGCGGAGGGTTGGGGGTGGGTTTAAGAAGGCTCAGGGCATAGAGCGCAGGGTTAATAAGTTTAAAGTGAAAAACGTAAAGTGAAAAGTTTCATTCTTTTGCTTGTCCAAAGATTAGTTGTTCATTTGGCTTTGCCGAGCTCGTCATCATGCATAGCATGATTCCTCGGTTTTTGCTCGCCCAAAGGTTTTCTTGTTCTTTCTTTGTTCGTCCAAAGAAAGAACTAAAGAAAGGGCGCCGGAAAGAACAACTTCGGCTTTTTTGGGCGCCCGATTACTATGATTTATCCAAATTAGTGACAATAATTTTTTTGGTATTCCCTGTTTTGGTTCACGCATGCAAAGATTCTAAGGATTAGCTTGTTTCTTATTGCATTCAGGACACTCATTTTATTTTTGCCCTCTGACACCTTACGATCATAATAATCACGCATATCTCCCTTCATTTTTATCGATACCAATGCAGCCATATGAAGCAATGTCTTAATGTTTTTATTAGCCATTTGTGATACCCTGTTTTTTCCTCTTACACTTGTACCGGAAGTGTGTTCAAAAGGGACCACTCCGCTGTAACACGCGTACTTCTTAGCATTGTTTATATTAATAAATTCATTGGTAGTCACCATTATATATGAAGCTGTAATAAAGCCTATTCCATTTACACTGGTAATTATCTGGTACATCCGATTCAGCCTTTCATCAGCCTGGATTAAGGCTAATATTTCTTCTTCTATTGCTTCAATTTGCTTATCAATGACTATTACAGTTTTATATGTATACTTATTAAGGCTGCTCATTATTTCCTTATCCAGGAACTTTCTTTGTTCCTGGTTAGCTGTATTAAGTTGTTTTCTTGCTTTAATCATTCTGGCTCTTTGTGATAATAATGCTGTGATTTTTTCGATTACGCTTCGGGGTGGTTTCCATAACTTGATCTGATGCCGGTTCACATAAGCAAACATTGCGATCCGGGCACTATCAACCTTGTCGCTTTTTCCTCGAACCACACCTAACGTTTTTCGTATATGAACTCCTGACTCCAGCCACATCTTATACTGCTGACTATGCAGCCACTTTACCAAAGGAAGATTATAAAGACCTGTGTGCTCCATACAAAAGATTGTATCATCACCAGTGGCCTTCAATAACTTCATAATCTTGTTTATGGTTGATTTTATCTCCCTTGCACTATTATTAATACAGTAGTGTTTGAGATTCTTCCCATCAACCATAACGCTAAGATCCAGTGTATCTTTTGATACATCAATTCCAATAAAATGTTTAATTTGCATATGCGTTCTTTTAGATTTATAATGAATCAACACTTATTGAACACTTTCAAAGCCTTGTATAAAGGGTCTTTCCCAAATTACTATTTGAAGCTTGTTCAATAAAACCAGTAGTGGATTATATCGAGCGCTAGGTCACGATCCTGGCTACACAATTAATGCGCCACTACTGGTGTTGATTTATTAGCATATTAAGACTTTTTAATAAAAGAACATATCGAAAATATTAACATAGGGTTCAATAAATAGATAATCGGGGCAAAGCTAAAGGCTACACGAGGCCTTGTTGGCGCAACCAAATACACTGCAGTTCGCACTATTTTCGGGATTGCCCTCGCGCCTATATCTAGTGTATTCAAAAATTAATTATTGAATACGAATCACTTATAATAATACCTGGATTTAATGGCATTACTCGCCTTACGGCGATATGGGTTGATTTAGTGCAGAAGGAAGACAACCTCGTAGAACTTGTCCCGCCTGGCGGGAGGTTGAATATATTGTAGTACAAAGGATAAATTTAGGGATAAGCGCCGCAGCAGAAGGAATGAGAAGTCCCAAATTATCATACCGGCGCAATAGGCAGGGTTAATAAGTTTAAAGTGAAAAACGTATAGTGAAAAGTGAAAAGAGTTTTACGTTTTTCGTTTAGCGTTTTTAACAGGTACTGAAGAACCCCCTTGCCCTTAGAATAAGAGAAAGGGCCGGGGAAAGGGTACAGGATAATAGTACAAAGGCAACCGGCTACCGGAAACCGTCGATTCCGCAAGGCGGGATTTCGTATCCGCCATCTGGCGGATCCTCAAACGGCTACCGGCGACCGGCAAGAAATAAAGAGGGGGCATGGGCTCAACGGTATTACGATTTAATGGCTGGCGCCATTCCAGACTGACACCCTTTAAAAGATATAGCCTTATATTTGTACCTGAAATCTATTGAATCCAGACAAATGGAAACCCTGACCACCTTCACGAAATTCCTTCAGGCATGCATAACGCCTGTTGCACTGATATCAGGCGTCGGATTGCTGCTTCTTACCATCACGAACAGGCTCGGGAGAGTGGTCGACAGGATCAGGTATCTTGTCGGCGAGCTTAATCAGCCCAACATAAAAAGGGAAGAAATCAAAAAAGACCAGATTCATGTCCTGCTAAGAAGAGGCAAACTCCTGAAAAACTCAATTGCGTGGATCCTTGTCTGCATGATCTCAAGCTGCCTGATAATTCCTCTTCTGTTCATCATGAACATCATGGGGTCTGACCTGAAACTGATCGGTCACCTGCTTTTCGTCATATCGATACTCTCCATGCTTGTCTCCCTGGTCTATTTCTTTAAGGATGTGCTCCTCTCACTTAACGCAATCAGGATGGAAGCATCAGACTACATAAAAGACTGATAACTGAAGATTGTAATTTGTGATTGGTGATTGGTTATTAGTGATTTGTGACTGGCGCACGGTTTAAATGGCAGCTTGTCCGGATGTCGCGCAATCTGCCAAATGTAAGGCAGATATTACCGCAAATCTGACTCCCGGTAAATGACTCAAGGAGCAAAGCGACGCAGTTCCGCAAAGCGGAAGCAGGACAAAAACCGCCTGCTGACATAACAGATATTTACAATACCTTTGAAATTCAAATAAGCTGTCATGCCTCATCCCGGAAAGATCCTGGTAGAACTCGGAGTGATCTTCATCATTGCCGGACTGATAATCTGGTTTGCCAGCGGCAAGCTGGGCTGGATCGGTCATCTGCCCGGCGATATAAGGATTGAGAAGGAAAATTTCAGGTTTTATTTCCCGGTAACCACAATGATAATAATAAGTGTACTTATTACACTTATCCTGTGGATAGTGAAGAAGATATTCTAGAAGGTCCGTTCGGAATATTCTGCAATCCTATCAATCATGTGAACACATTTTGAGACATTTAAATGCAGAATCGATAATTTCTCTATTAACAAACTCTATCCGTTCCTTTATTACAATTCGATTTAGAAACGTACTTTAAAGTTTTAATGCCTTTAAGAATTTCATCATTAACTACTGGTTCCGAAAATCTTATCCCTAGACAAAATCCTTGATTCAGAACTTCGGCAACAATGTGTTTCCAGAGTTCCAGGTGGGTCATTTTATCCAAGTGTTTGTAGGGATGTCCAACTTTCTGTTTTGACATAGGAGGAATCTGTAATAAAGCTTTTTGAAACCCAATATTATTATCAATCTTACAAGGTACAAAACTGAAATAATCTTTATTCCCCCACCATGTCTGACCATGATAAATATTTTTCCCTGAATTGTAATAATCTGGAATTAATGGCACTAATGTTTCTTCAAAATAGACTTTGGTATAGTTCAATCCATTATTGACTAAAACATTTTGGGCAGTTTCATTTTCTTTTACAACAAAGACAGTATCGAGTTCAAATCCATTGTCTTTTGTAGTACCAAAAAGTATTAATGAATCAGAATCCAGTTTGGTTAATTTTCCTGATTGCGAACAGGTTGCATATTTGAAATTATCACCATAAACATAAGAATCCGTATTCTGGCAACCCCTGTTGAGGATTGAATGAAATGGTACATGAATACCATTAGGTTTCTTTCCTTTATCTTCTTCAAATGGGGTAAAAATAGAATTACCTTCCCACTCTCCCCAGAATAACAATTTACTTTTAAGAGGTAGTGTATCTAATTTTGCTAGAAAATTTCCTTCATTTCTGATAAACTTGCGAAAATGTACCTTTTCATCATTCCACTCTCTTATTATCAGATCATTAACTTTATGATAACCTTTCCCGATTTTAAAGGACATTTCATTACCTGGATGGTTAAGCTGAATTTTTAATAATGGCATAACTTAATCCTCCCTTAATTCAAATAAGGACATACGTTTAATTAGAAAAGTAGTTAAAAACTTGACAAAATCATAATTAATTCACTATAAAGTGCACAAAGTAACTAATATAGTCACTCTCAGAAGTTTTATGTGAAGAACTATTTAATCAAATAACTATATAAATACTAATTTAAAGAATTTGCTTTGCCCAACAATTTGAAGTAAAAGATTTAATTTAAGTGATTTATTGATTTGAATATTTATACCCTCCAATTTATTATTATTCAAGTAAGATTCTTTAACTTAGCAAAATATCTAATTGCCAATCTTCTTTTTTTATAGCTTAAAATCAATTTAGTATGATAATAGATTCGACGAAATTAAATGAAATAATAAAAGAATTTGAAGAATGGTATATTAATGATAAACATTCAAAAAATGAAGATTTCTATTCAAATTCTATGACATTTGAAAGTATCTCTAAATTATCCCAGAAAGAATTTGAAGATTTTTTTCTTGAATTTGCAAAAGAAGGTGGAAAAATTCAATCTGGTGGTGCGCGTACTGCAAATAAATTTATCCAAGGAGTACATGATAATTTCTCAGAGTTCAAAGAGAAGGTTTTAGCTCCATTTCAATCGAACTTTGATGTGGTTGATTGGATAAAATGGGCAGAATCATTTAAATATTTTGGGAAAGGTTTAGCAACGATTTATCTTAATAGAGTTGATAAAACTAAATATGTAGTCGTTAATAATAAAAGTATTAAAGCTTACAAGAAATTAGGCTATGAAGTTGCAAATTCACCCCTTGATAGGACATATAGAGATCTATTACGGGCGCAATCAGATATTATTGACAAGTATCCTTTATTAAATAATTTCTTTAGAACTGATGCACTCTCCCATTATTTAATTGGAACAACGGAAGGGATTACTCTTTTAAAAAATAATAATGTGTATAATTCATTAAATCGAACTATAACCAAAGAAGATGTCGAAAAGGCAATAGAAAGAATTGATAAAAACCCTTCCCTCAGAAAAGGAAGAGAATCAACTGAGTACGATCTTGTATTTAATGGTGTACAATATCCACCAATATTAGTTCTATCCGAAGCAAATATTATTTCTGGGGGAGAAGGACTATTGCTATCAGATTTTGGAAATTCCACAAAAGATGCATTTACTATTCTAACTAACCTTGGTTTTACCATAGAAAGGAAAAAAATAAGTTTCGCAGATCAACTAAGAAAATTTATATTTCAATCTGAAAATGGAATTTTAACAATCGCTGGATATATTAATTCTTATAAAAATCTTGATGTTAAAGTTAGTTTTGGTAAAGGTAATCAAGCAAGAATTTCTTGGATTGCATTTCTTGGTAAAGGGAATGTTGTCCAAAATGGCATCTATCCAGTTTATTTGTATTTTAAAAAAAACAAAATTCTGATTCTTGCATATGGTGTAAGTGAGGCAAATATTCCATCAATTAATTGGGAATTAACTAATCCAAAGAGCGTTGCAACTTATTTTGAGGAGAATGAAATGGGACGTCCAGAACGTTATGGAAATTCTTTCGTATATAAAGTCTATAGTACAATCAATCCTCTTGATCCTAAAGAAATAAATAGAGATCTAGATGATCTAATTGAAAATTATAAACGAGAAATTATCAACCAAAATATTTCTATAACTATTAAACAAGTTGACCTCGACTATAAATCATTTAAGGAATCTACAGATTCAGCAAATTTGTTATTTGATAAGAATATTATTATTCGTTTTATATCTGCTTTATTAACAAAACCATTTGTAATTCTTACTGGACTTTCTGGTTCTGGAAAAACCAAACTTGCTCAAGCATTTGCAAAATGGATTTGTGAAACAGATGATCAATTTTGCTTAGTACCCGTCGGATCAGACTGGACCAACAGAGAACCTTTATTAGGATTCCCCAGCGCATTAGAAAAGGGGCGGTATATTTTGCCTGACAATGGAGTGCTTTCACTCATTATTGAAGCATCAAAGGAAGAAAACCAATATAAGCCTTACATTCTGATTCTCGATGAAATGAATTTAAGTCATGTGGAAAGATATTTTGCAGATTTCTTAAGCGCAATGGAATCTAATGAACTTATTCCATTACATCCCGAAACAGGTGAATGGGTGAATAATAAGAGAGTACCTGCAAGCATAGTTCTACCTAAAAATCTTTTTATAATAGGAACAGTAAACGTTGATGAAACAACTTACATGTTCAGCCCTAAAGTTCTTGATAGGGCTAATGTAATTGAATTTAGTGTTTCCCATGATGAAATGAATGATTACCTAAAGAAGTCAGGTTCTCTTGACATTGATAGTATTAAAGGTTGGGGGTCGAAAATGGCAGGAAACTTTCTTAATCTATCCTGGGATAAAGGAATATCGCTCCTGAACAAAGACGAAATAGCTAGCTCTTTATTAAAATTCTTTTCAGAGTTAAAGAGAATAGGGGCTGAATTCGGTTATCGAAGTGCATCAGAAATAATGAGGTTTTCAGCAATAATAAATATAATTGAACCTTCTTGGGGAACAAATGAAATAATTGATGTCTCTGTAATGCAAAAGCTGTTGCCTAAAGTGCATGGCTCACGACGAAAACTGGAACCTGTTTTAAGAACACTTGCAACGTTATGTTTAAAAGAAGAATTTAAAAATAGTAATGGTTTTAAAATAGAAAATTTATTGAATGCCGAGGAATTAATTATAGCTAAAGATAACATGTTTTATCCTGTATCCTTTGAAAAGATTAAAAGAATGTACAGGAGACTAATTGATAATGGCTTTACAAGTTATGCTGAAGCATAATTAAATGTTTGTAAATAAATTACATATTCCGATCCTGACAAAATCAGAAGAAATCTTTATAGAAATTTATGGAGAAAGTTCCGATTCTGTTATAGAGATTACTGAAGCAGAGGCTGAAGCCAACGGAGAATCTAGATTCCAGATAAAAGAGGGACGTTTTTACGAATATAAAATATCTAACAAATATTTTCGTCTCAAATCTGAAATAAAAGATATTGTAAAACAATCAAATATCGATCCTTCTTCAGGAAGAATATCGCCAAACATATATGTTGGGACATTAATTCTTGAGATTTACGAAGATGTAAATTCTGAGAGATATCAAGTCAGACTAGAAGTAAATTCTGTTAAAACAGAATACCGAGAAGACTACAGGGTCATGTTAAGGGAAATAACCGAGCGATGCACAGATTTACTAATGCAACATACTTCACCTGTTGTTCAAAATTTTGAACCCGATTTCGAAAGGGACCCTAAAACTCTCTACCAGCGGTTTGCTTTTTTAAAATCAATTCTTGATTCTGAAGAGTTTAATGATTCAGTTTTGAAGATTATTTCTAGCCCTATAACGATATGGAAAGAAATTGAAATAGACAATGATATAAGAAGTGTAAGAAGGCTCAACAATAAATCATTGAGACAGATAGTTGGATCATCAAACAGGATTGTTCTTCCTTTTGATCACCAGTTAAAAAATGTAATTCAATCAATGCCCACTAGACTGAAAGTAATTGAGAAATCAGAAACTGTCGATACGCCTGAAAACAGATTTATAAAGTACGTTCTTATTTCTTTTTTAACATTTTGTGGCATTCTCAGGACAAGACTTAGTGACAACAGTAGGAATAAACTAGATGCCTCTAGATCAGAAAAAATACTTGAACATTACTTAAACTATCCAATATTTAAAGAGATATCATCTCCAGATACATTGCCATTAAATAGTCCTGTTTTACAAAGAAAAGAAGGTTATAGAGAAATATTGAAAACTTGGCTTATGTTCAACCTTGCAGCAAAACTAATCTGGGCAGGAGGGGAAAATGTTTATGAGGCAGGAAAGCGGGATGTCGCAGTTCTTTATGAGTACTGGCTTTTCTTTAAACTGCTGGATATAATTAAAGACGTTTTTAATATTGAACCGAAAAATACTGAGGATTTAATAATAAAAACAGAAGATGGATTAGGATTACAGTTAAAACAAGGGAATCATATTGCGATAAAAGGAATATACAATGGCTCTTCTAGGAAGTTTAATGTCGAATTCAGTTATAACAGGACATTCTGTGGGGAGGTGGATTATCCCAATGGAGGTAGCTGGACGAAAAATATGCGCCCTGATTATACGCTGACAATATGGCCCTATGATATTCCATATCAAATAGATGCAGAGAAAGAAGAACTTATTGTTCATATACATTTTGATGCTAAATACAAAATCGAGAATTTATATAGTACTTTCAGCAATGATGTTAATCTCGAGGAAGAAAAAACGGATCAAAGCAAAGGGAATTATAAAAGAGCTGATCTTCTCAAAATGCATTCTTATAGAGATGCCATAAGAAGAACAGGGGGAGCTTATATTTTATACCCTGGAAACCAAACTTTTAAAAAAAGAGGTTTCCATGAAATTATTCCTGGATTAGGAGCATTACCTATTAGACCGTCAAAAACTGATACTGGGGAGGATGAACTAAAAACTTTTATAAAAGAAGTAGTCGATCATTTTATTAACAGAGCTTCTCAGAGAGAAAAATCAGCTTTTAGAACTTTTGACATATATAAAGATAAAAGTGCAGGTGAAGTTAAAGAATTATTGCCTGAAGCATTTGGCCCAAACAGAGATTTAATTCCTGATGATACTTTTGTATTAGTCGCTTACTATAAGGACCAAGATCATTTTAATTGGATTGACGCACATCATTTATATAATGCTAGAACTGGTTCAGAAAGAGGGGCTCTTCATCTAAGCTCTAAAGAAGTTGGAGCAAGATATCTGTTGCTACATTCTGAAAACGAGACTATTACAAGACATCTTTATAAATTAAAACATAATGGTCCTAGAATATTTTCAAAAGATGAATTAATCGAAATTTTGTATCCAAATCCAACTCACAATTTTTATTTAGTTTTTGAAACTGAAAATGAAC
The DNA here is from genome assembly GCA_963717685.1 of uncultured Bacteroidales bacterium. GTDB lineage: Bacteria > Bacteroidota > Bacteroidia > Bacteroidales > VadinHA17 > LD21. Next base: position 569,181 of record OY970346.1, read on the forward strand.
CTGAAAAAGAGTTTATTGGAATGTCTTGGGATATTACAAAATTGAAAAAATACTCTAAGTACAGAGGCTCATCACTTCCATTTTCTGTTTCACTGACTGAATTAATGAAAGTACTCATTTAAAATCCTTTAAATTTACCCAATAATGGATCCATTTCAAGGTTATAATCCATTACAATAAATTAGTGTCACTTTATTGAATTTGCTAATTTCGAAGCCTTAATGATCGTTATATTATGTCAGAATTCAACTATCTAATTACCGAACTCCAGAAATTCCGTGATGCCCGGCACTGGGAACAGTTTCATAATACTAAAGACCTGGCACTTGCTATTTCTATCGAAGCAGCAGAATTGAATGAACTCTTCCTCTGGAAAACGAACGAGGAATCTGAAAAGGTCGATGAGGATAAAATAAAGGAAGAGCTGGCTGATGTATTTGCCTTCGCACTGTTACTTGCAGGAAAGCACAAATTCAATGTTAAAGAAATTGTCCTCGAAAAAATCAGAATGAATGATATGAAATACCCGGTTGAAAAAGCCAGGGGAACGGCAAAAAAATACAATGAGCTCTGATCATGCTTATTTATGCCGACACGATAGAGCAGTTCAGACAGGATGTCCTGTATAACAGGATCGCAGATATTATGAATGAAGCTTTTGTCTCGAATTTCGGACATAAGGTTCAACCCTCTGAATTGCTCTCCTTCCAGAATTCACTGAGCCGGGTTAAAGACCTCATCGAAATTGCGCAAATAAAAGATAACCAAATTGCACTTGAATACCAGGTACCTTATAATCAGAGCAGGATCGACTGCCTCCTCTTTGGAAAAGACAGCCTGGGAAAAGAAAATATTCTTCTCATAGAACTCAAACAATGGACAAGTGTAACAGCCCTGGAAGCAGAAGGTAATTTTGTAGAGACTTTTACGGGCGGTGGTCAACGTGTTGTTCCCCATCCCTCACAGCAAATAAAAGGATATCATAATTACCTGCTGGATTTTATTGAAGAGTTCGAAAAAAAACCTTCACTAACTCTCACAAGCTGTTCATATTGCCATAATTACAGCAATACCGACAGATCAGGATTATTTAATCCAATTTACAGGAATATCACAGATGAATTTCCGGTTTATTGCAGGGAAGATACCGAAAAGCTCGCCATCAGGCTCAATGAGCTTCTTAAATCGGGTGACGGAAGCAAGGTCTTCAACAGGTTTATGCAAAGCCGTATAAGGCCTTCAAAAAAGCTGCTGGATAACGTCAGAGGAATTATTAAAAATGAGCCGATGTTTTCACTACTTAATGAACAATTAGTAGCAAAGAATATTATCCGGGGTAAAATTAAAAGGGCTGATTCGAGGAAAGAGAAGGCAGTTATACTTGTGAAGGGAGGTCCCGGGACCGGTAAATCATTAATTGCACTTAATATCCTGGCTGAAGTGGCGGAGAAAAAAAAGAAAGTCCTGATGGCAAGCAAATCCAAACCATTCAGGGATGGTCTTCAATCGTGGGTTGGCGCTCCGGGAAAGAATGTCTTTGTAAGTCCCTATTCTCTTACTCCCTCACGCCTGGAAGAAAACGCCCTTGATGTACTGCTTGTCGATGAGGCACACAGAATAGAAACCAGAAATACTTATCAGCATATGAGACAGGCAGACAGGAACGATATGCCAATGGTCGACCAGCTGATCAGATGTGCAAAAACAATTGTTTTTTTTATCGACGATAAACAAAGAGTCAGACAACAGGAAATAGGAAATTCCGTCGCAATCAGGAATGCTGCGGTAAAATTTAAAGCAACGGTGGATGAGGTTGAATTGCTGTCCCAGTTCAGATGCATGGGATCGAATAATTATCTCGAATGGGTAGAGTCAGTCCTGGGTTACACGGATATAAAGAGGACATTAAGAAAAGATGAAATATTTGATTTCAGAATTTTTGGCTCACCTGCAGAACTTTACAATGAACTAAAAAAGAAGGAAGAGAAAAAATCCAATTCAGCCAGGCTGGTTGCTGGTTATTGCTGGCCATGGCATGATCCAAAACCAGATGGCACCCTGGTAAATGATGTCAAAATCGGGGATTTTGAAATGCCCTGGGAAACAAAAGGCGAACATGCAGTTGGAGGGTACCCTGTATGGTATCAATGGGCATATAAGCCAAATGGATTCAGGCAGGTAGGATGTATTTATACTGCACAGGGTTTTGAATTCGACTATATCGGAGTTATAATTGGCCCTGATCTTAAATATAACAAGCAAACCGATTCGCTATATGGGGATATGTCAGCAACAAGGGATTCCACATTAAAGCGCGATCCGTCCAATTTCGAATTCTATATGAAAAATATTTACCGTGTCCTTCTTACCAGGGGCATGTTAGGTTGCTATGTATATTTTATTGATAAGGAGACAGAAAAACATTTCAGGGAGAGAATGGAATAAAAAACATTCCCTGGAAAGGCGTCTTAATTATCGTATTGAAAGATCATTCCTGATTTTCAAATCATTTAAACAATCATAATCATATGAAATAATATTATTTTTTATCTTGCAGTGTCGCTGCATTGTTTTTTATGTGTGCTCTTTTCAGGAATAAATACCGGATAGGTTCAATCCGTTACCGGGGTTATGATTATTCATCCCCCGGGGAATATTTCATAACAATTTGTACAAAAAACAGAATCTCATATTTTGGGAAAATCAATGACGGGAAAATGATTTTGTCGGAATTGGGCAATTATTTGCAAAATGAATGGTTAAAAACCCCCAATATCCGCCCCGATATGAATATCACCCTGGATGAATTTGTCGTTATGCCCGATCATTTTCATGCAATAATCATTATTGGGGAAAACCCATACAATAAAAATCATAATATGGGCAATGGCAGAATCACCATGCATGGTGATTCTGCCGAATCAATTCAAAACAATCAATATAAAAACCAATTTGGACCACAATCAAAAAATGTGGCATCAATTATCAGGGGCATCAAATCCATTGTATCCACATATGCAAAAAAAACAAAACAGGATTTCCAATGGCAATCCGGATTTCATGATCGTATTGTCCGGTCTAATTCCGGATTGAACCGTATCAGAAAATATATCCGTGAAAATCCTGCAAAATGGTCCCGCTAATTGCTTCCTTTGACAAAGCGACCGGAAGGAGAAGGCATCACTGCTTTATCAAATTCATGAGGAACACATCGTTTTCCCTGATATCCAGCTCTTTTGAAAAAGTGCCGGATTTGATCCTCACTGTTTCTGCAGCAACCGGCCCGCCGTCATTGAGTTTACTGATCTGCTCAACCTGCTGTCTTGTCAGCTGCTTCGGCCTGTTCATCGCCAGGTAAGAAGAATAAGGATCGTTTACATGATAGCCAACCTGATAAATCTCCAGCTTATATGTTCCCTTCGGGATTCCCGAGATATCTATCTTTACCTTCCCTTTTGATTTTGCGGGCAAATCGCGGATATAATATACCTGGTCATTAACTGAATCGCCGGGATGCGTATTGGTGAAATCCCAGAGAAGCACCTGGATGCCACCCTTTTCATTTTTACATGCCCAGGAACGCGCGTCAGCATTAATCAGCTCTGTATCCCCCATTTTGTTCAGGTACCTGAAAGAATAGAAAGCCGGTTTGTTAATGGACTGGTAATTCAGCAGTCCGAATCCGCCGTGAAAAGGTGTAAAGCGAGGTCCGGCTTCTTCAAAGATATCCGTGAATGTCCAGTATGACATTGAATTTACGGCATTCCCGACTTGCTTGATTTTTTCAAGCACATAGGCAGCCTGGTGATAACTGTCGTGAATCGGGTCGAAAGGCGTGTAGGATGAACTCCATTCCGTGTAGTGCAGTTCGAGATCAGGCATTGAAGATCCTGCAATCTCCTTCCGTGAACGCAACATGTCGCCGCTGACGCTCATCGGATCCTTTTCAAGAACTGTCCCTGAGGTCCCGGATTCATCCACGTATCCCTCCTTCACTCCATAAGAATGAGTGCTGATGAAATCGAGGGGAAGATTGTTTTTAGCGCAGAAACTTATCATATCAGGCACCCATGCGGCACCGGCTGTAGCAGGTCCGCCTACCCGGTACGATTTGTTTACACTTTTTATTGCGTTCACCGTATGGGTATAGAGCTTGAAATATTCCTCCTGTGTTCCCGACCAGAAATAATTCAGGTTAGGCTCATTCCAGACCTCAAAATACCAGGTCTTTACTTCATCGGATCCATAACGTTCCGTGAAATGCAGAACAAGATTGCGGATCAGGCCTTCCCACTTCATATAGTCCTTAGGCGGAGTGACATTACCCCTCCACCAGAAACATGTCTGGCTGCCGCTGGCAAGCGCTGACGGCATAAATCCCAGCTCGACAAAAGGTTTCATTCCGATGCCAAGAAGGAAATCATATAAGACATCGACGTACTGAAAATTATATTGCGGATTCCCCTTTTTGTCTTCAGCATATACTCCCATGTCGTCGGTCAACAATCCATGCATACGGATATACCTGAAACCGCATTTTTTTTTCACATAGGCCAGCTGTTGCTGCCAGTCGGCCCGTAAGCCCTCATTGGCACGACCTGCACCAATGCATTCTTTAAACATTGTACTGAAATTCCCCCTGGCTTTGTTGAAATCAATACTGATAACCCTTCCATCCGGCACAGAAGTGTCTCCGGAAATGATTTGCGCCTGAGTGCCGGCTGTAAACAGGCTCCCAAGAAAAAATAACAACAGATAATAATATTTCATAATGTCGCATTATCACTTGACCTGAAAATCTGCAGGCACTTTAAATTTTTCGGGAGGGATTGTCGCATTTTCTTCTATGGAAACGGCTTTGTACGTCACCTTGCCCAGCTGGGTATTCTGGTCAATTAGCAGGCAAATATTATTCCAGCCTGCATAGACAATTGTGTTGCCTGAAGAAACCAATGAAAATGATTCGCAGTCTTTCCCCGCTATTTTCACATTTGCAAGCTTCTGAACCTTATATTCCGGACCGGCCTTGGATACTTCATTCCAGTCAAATCTGTATGCGGTGCCACTGTTGCATGCTCCTTTCTTTATTGCTGTTTTAGTTTTATATACAAGGTTGTACCGATTTGTTCCGTCACAAATTGTCATCTCTGAAACTTTGTTGTCAAATCCGTACCTTTCTTCAGCTTCCCTGCTTCCATAATCATCGAAATAGAGCACCGCTTTAAACGTCATTCCCATACTTGTGCTTTCAAATGTAACGATGCCTGATTTAATACCATATTTCTTTTCTGCAGGTGCAGCAGCGCCTGAAGCAGCTGCAGGGGTTTCAGAAGTCATGCCGGAAGGCACGACTGCAGATCCTTTTTTACTTCCGGTGCCACTCCATGAGCCGAAAATGAAAGCCAGCGGAAGAAAGCTGAGAATAAAGATCAATTTTTTCATGTTTAATAATGTTAAGTTCAGTTAAAACGAAGTGTTCAAGATATTTAAAATTTTAAAATCCAGCCCTGTTCACGTCAATAAATAATCAAAAAGCAATGAAGTCACTCAGGGCAGCACTTTGCTGCAATGTGCAGGTCTATTTCCTTGCAGCCGGTAGCCGTCCGGATAGCTAATTATTTCAAAGTACATTTAATAAATTTACCCCCTTTCAATTTCCCCCAAGGGGGAAAGGATAATTTAACTCCTTCTCCCATGGGGGAAAGCCTGTCCCGCTTCGGCGGGGGCTGGGAAAGGGGTTTAAAAAAGAATATATGTACTTATAAAATAATTAAATGCATTACCTGAATTGTGAAAAACTATACAGCAATAGGGATCCGGCAGCCGCTATATCCCCTTCGATATATTCCAGATCCAGTTCAGTATCACAAGAATAATAAGAGGGAAAGCTACATCTGGTTTCCTCAGTATTGCTTCGGCCTGCCTGTAGCGATCCAGGAGGGTCTTCTTATGAGTCAGGAAATCGTAGATTAACCAGAAAGGGGTGACTGTCATGATCAGGGCCAGCAGAAGACCAATCGGATTTAATGAAAGTGATTTCACTACATTGCCATGAAACAATGCAATGATCGCTCTTGTCGATCCGCATGAGGGACAGGGTATACCGGTGACACTTTTGAAAAGGCAGACACCGGGAGAATTATCAGCACCTTCCGGGTCGACTGCCAGATCATAGAAAAACCATATATACCCTGCCAGGAGAGCAACCGACAGAAGAGCATAGAGCTTTCTGCGGGTAAGTTCCATTATTAAAGCACCTGGATGATCTTGTTATAGTTCTTTTCCCTTGTGGCTCCCATAATAAGGAACCAGTCAATAATAGCCCATATGCCGAGACCGCCGCATGTCAGCAGCTTGCCAACTCCCAGCCCGGTATCGCCTATAATGAATCTGTCTATGCCAAGAGTACCGGCAATCAATGATACTATAAGTATAATTGTCGGATCCCTGAACTGCAGCGTCTGAACCACCGACCATTTTGATTCATCGGCAGCGAGAAGCTTTTCCTTGATCTGCATTACCTGGTGGCTTTCAAAGAACTTGGCATTAGCCATGACGTACATGTCTACTTTCTGTGCATCCATTGTTGATTTAATTAAAGGTTAGTATTGGTTTTGTTTTATGCAAGATAATAAATAATCCTTCAATTATGCAATTATGCAATCGTGCAATTATGCAATCGTGCAATCGTACAGTCCTGTAATCGTGCAATCGGGCAATCGGGCAATCGGGCAATCGGGCAATTGAAGCTGATGTTTCCCTCCCCGCCTTCGTCCCGGGAACCCTAGACTTCGGCGGAGCAAGGCAATGAGATCGAAGTGCAACAAATATCCCGGGCCGGAGGAAGCTTATATCTGCCGTCATCTTAACAACCCACCCCTGTATTGTAAACAAAACTTATCCGCATGTTATCTGTAATAATCTTAATTTTACGAAAGAATAATCCTGAACCTTGTCAGTCACCGGATTGAACCCGGAGTTAAATTAAATTCTGAATGTTATGAGAAAATGTCTGGCTTTCTTATTTATGATGATCACTGTAGCTTCATTTGGCTGCAAAAAGAATGAAAATGAGATTCCTGCTCCCAAGGTGAGCTCCACGATACCTTCTGACGGCTCAACCCGGATATCGGCAACATCAGAGGTATGCATTTTTTATGATCAGGTTGTAATTCTTGATAATTCTTACCAGATAACGGTGAACGGTACTGCAGAGACTGCAACCGCTTCAGGCTCAAAAGTCATTATTAATGTAGCGCTTGCTGAAGGAACAAAATATACTGTAAATGTCTCTGCCCGGTCAGTGAAGAACGCCAGCAGGAACTATGCCGCTGCCCTCACTTTCTCATTCACGACAAAATATCCACAGCCGACGAATGGAGTATATGAAGCAGAGTATGCCCAGTTCTCATCCACAAACTCGGTCATGACGGATATCAGCGGCTACTCCGGGACGGGCTACGTAGGAGGATTCCACAATATGACGGATTATGTGACCTTCGACCTTGAAAATATTACCCCCGGCAGATATGATCTTTCAATCGGATATTCGACTGCTGACTACGGATCCAAGGTCTGCAATGTCAGCGTAAATGGCATAACAGGCAGCTTTGACCTTACGGCATCCCCAACATTCACGGAGAAGAAGTTCACTACCGTCCTCTTGCAGGCCGGAAGCAATACAATTACAATCACGCCAAACTGGACATGGTTTCTTATAGATTACATAAAAATAGTCGCCAGCACAAATTCGGATACCACATTCAATATTGCTCCAAACCTGGTAACCCCGGGCGCCTCAGCGGAGGCAGTGAACCTGTATAATTACCTGAAATCAAGCTTCCTGTCATCTGTCATGGCGGGGACGATGGCCAATTACAGCACAAACATCATCGAAGCAACCTGGGTGTACAACAATGCCGGAAAATGGCCCGCGCTGACCTGTTTCGATTTCATTGACCACACAATACGCAATTCAGGCAGCATTGCATATGAAGCTCCTTTCACACTGGGCCAGAGCTGGTGGAGCAATAACGGCATTGTTGCCCTGATGTGGCACTGGCGTGACCCTCTTACCAAAACAGGCTCATTTTATACTGCCAATACAACTTTTGACGTCTCTAAAATTTCTGACACCACCTCAGCAGAATATGTCGCCATGGTGAATGACATAGATACAATTGCCATGTACCTGAAGGAATTCAGGGATGCCAACATACCTGTTATATGGCGTCCGCTTCATGAAGCAGAAGGAGCATGGTTCTGGTGGGGAGCAAAAGGAGCCGATCCTTTCAAGGCTCTCTGGAAACTAATGTACAACAGGCTGGTAAATTACCATGGTCTCAACAACCTGATATGGGTCTTTACAACCACTTCAGATTCCGGGGCTCCCGACTGGTACCCGGGCGATGATTATGTCGACATACTGGGCATGGATATTTATCCGGCAGAAAACGATCATACATCCAAGTATTTTGAATTTGAAAGAGTAAGGGACATGTTCGGAGGAAAGAAAGTAATTACTCTTTCGGAATGCGGCTCTGCACCCGATCCAGCCCAGATGAAGAAATACGGCGATATGTGGTCGTGGTTCATGCCATGGAACGGAGATTACACCGAATCGGACAGTTATAATGGCGTATCATGGTGGAAGAAGTTTTTCTCTTACTCTTATGTTATCACAAGGGATAAGATGCCGGATCTGCATTAGTACGGTCGTGCTTCCGCTTTGCGGAACTGCGTCGCTTCGCTCCTTGAGTCGTGCGGTCGTGCTTTGGCAGTCGTAGATTCAGCGAAGGTTGGTTAAACAACCCCCTCTTGCCTCGCAAGCTCGGCATCTCCCCCCTTGGGGGAAGATTTTGAGAGGGGGGTGAGAAACAGAAGAATGTATAGCTGAAAGTTGAGATTGTCTTTAAGTGCACCGACCCCACGTGATGAAATACACGAGGAGGTGAACTTTTTGTCTGCCGGGTGCCGGTTATTCAAAAAGAAATCATGATACCTTTAAAATAAAATCCTTTGTCAATCGTCTATGGAACCAAAGATCCTTTCAGATGACTTTAAAAGAATCGAAAAGAATCTCATCGGCTTATACAAGCGAGCATAGCCGGCTACTTGGCTATATAAGGAGGAGGATTCCTGACCACGTCGAAGCTGAGGATATCCTGCAGGATATCTTCTACCAGCTCACGGTCGGATTCAACGACATCAGGAGGATCGAAAACCTGACAGCCTGGCTGTACAAGGTGGCTGATAACCGTATCACAGACCTTTTCAGGAAAAAAAAACATCCAACCCTCCATTACAGTGATAATGCTGCGGAAGGGGAAGACGGTCCTCTGACTCTTGAAGAGATACTGCCTTCAGTCGGAACATCACCCTATGATGAAGAGCTGAAGGACATGATATGGGACACCATTGAAGCCACACTGTCGGCTTTGCCTGAAGAGCAAAGGAGTGTATTCATTGACAATGAATTCGGGGAGATGAGCTTCAGGCAGATATCAGAAAGAACCGGCATCGGGATCAACACCCTCATCTCAAGAAAACGCTATGCTGTACTTGCACTCAGAAAAAACCTGGAAGAACTATACAAACTATTAAAAAACAATTAGAATGAAAACACTTAAAGTACTAAAGTACATAGGTTTCGGAATTCTGGGCGTGGCATTCATCGGCCTGGTCATATTAGGCGTTCGCGCTCTGTGGAACTGGCTTATACCCGGATTGTTCCACGGTCCGTTTCTTACTTTCTGGCAGACTGCCGGACTATTCCTTCTTTCAAAAATACTGCTGACCGGCTTATCACCGAATCATCATTCAGATCACAACAGGGAATGGAAGCGCAGGTACATGAAAAAATACGGCGACAGAAGCAAATGCGAGGCAATGAAGGATCAGAACGCTGCAATGACAGAGCATGCGTGACAGGCTACCTGTCGACAGCGGCCAAACATTATTTGCTGAACAGCTCTTTGTAAAAATAACGATTATCCAGCCTGCGGAACGGAGTCTTAAGGAAATCAATTATGACACTGTTCAGCAGGCCGGGATACTCAATAAGAGCAAAATGCGAAGCTCCGGGAACGATAAAAAGCCGTGAATTGGGGATAGATCTGAAAAGTGTCAGGGTCTGGTCAATATTTGCCAGATCATGATCTCCGGCAATAATCAATGCCGGTGTTTTAATAGTCTTTAATTGTGCGAGTGTGAAGTTCGGATAGTTTTTCCACAGATTTTCGAGCTTCTTCTTAATGACCGGCAATCTTCCGGGGTCAGGACTCAGCCTTTCCGGATTGTTGAAATATTTCTCAAGGATTGTCCTGGTTCTGAGGATTATGGGATCATCAGGATCCATTACCACACTGTCGTCTCTGGCTGTCCAGTTTTCATGAGTGTAATTAGCTCCGGATGCAATGAGCTTCTTCACTTTATCGGGATAACCATAGGCCATTTCAAGCCCGATATTGCCACCGTCGCTGAATCCCAGAACATAAACACTGCCGAGATCCAGCTTGTCAATAAGAACAGCCATATCCGAAGCCATCAGGGCATAAGTGATCTCCTTTTCTGAATCAGTGCTTCTTCCCTGCGCGCGGCTGTCGACTGCAATGACCTTAAAATGCCTGGCTAATTCAGGGATCTGGCAAATGAAATCTTCAATTGAACCGCCTCCTCCATGCAGCAGCAACAAAGGCTCCCCTTTACCGTAAATCTCATAGTAAACTTTAATATCGTTGATATCTATGTATTTACCAGCCTGTTTATTTGATCCGTAGTCCATTTGCTTATGCCCCGAATGAGAACATGATATCTGAAAAAGGATTAAAACAACAAATATCGCTTTTTTCATGACCCGGAGCATTATTCATCAATTTAAATCGCCAGAGGGCTATTATCATGTTTCAATTATCCACGATTCGTGCCAGAACGGACCTGCTCAAGGACACCTCCGGCCTTTCAACAATTATAAAGCCTGATGACTGAAGGGCTCCTATCATCTTCATGAAGGATCGTTTCGTCACATGAAATATGGGTTCAACGATCAGGATCATGCCGCCCGGATTCAGTATGGTCCTCAGCTCGCCAAACGTGGCAGTTTGATCCGGTAATTCATGGATCATCCAGAAAGCCAGTACAAAATCGACCTTTTGCGAAATGCCGATCCTGTCCGCCTGGCAAAGATGAGACTCTACCCTTTTCCCAAGGCCGGCTTTGATTACATTTGCAACTGTTCTGTCCAGCATTCCCTGCTGCAGATCGGCAGCAATGACCTTGCCATTTTCCCCTATCAGCCTGGCAAGCTCAGCAGTATAATAACCCCCTCCGCAACCAAGATCAACAACTGTCATCCCTTCCCCTACATAAGGACCCAGAATTTTAGCCGGTTTCTGCATCCAGCGCCTGAGCGGGTGGTCAAGAGATCCGGCATACCTGGCCGGAAATACATACGGTTCTTTTGCTTTACTCATGTTGTCTTTTTATGTGTTTTAAAGATAAGCACAAATATGTTTCGAAAGGAAGGGTTTTCGGCAAGGGGAAGAAGGTGACCGGCAACCGGTTACCTGCTACCGGTTACCTGCTATCGGAAGACTAAAAAGTTCAACTGGGAGCGGGTAGGACATTAAAAAGGCGACCGGGTACCGGTTGCCTGTAGCCGGAATCGGGTGCGAATCGGAAGGACCGGAAACAGATATCTCAAGAGAAAAGAAGAACAAAGCAACAATTTGGATAATATACCTTATTATTATATTTTTATTTGTAATTAATGATATTCAAATCATGAAAAAATTCCTCAGATGGCTGGTTGTAATCATTGTATTACTTGCAATTGTTTACTTCGCAGGTCCGAAGTCTCCCAGACCAAAATTTGAAAAACAGGACTTCAGTCTTCCAGCATCGCTGACCATTCTCGAAAAACAAATAAATGACGGTGAAAAAGCTGTACGGGGCATCAAACCCGATAACGAGGCAAGGATTATATGGGCAGACTCAACAAAAAAAGAGAAAACAAAGATCGCCTTTCTTTACCTCCATGGCTTCTCGGCAAGCCAGGCTGAGGGCGACCCTGTCCACCGGGACCTGGCAAAAAAATATCATGCCAACCTGTATCTTGCGCGGCTGCAGGAACATGGCATCGACAGGGGTGACAGCACGATGATCAACCTCAAAGCAGACGAATATGAGGCATCCGCTGAAAAAGCACTGATGATCACTGAAAAGCTGGGCGATGAAGTAATTGTCATAGGGACATCGGCAGGCGGCGCCCTGACGCTTTTCCTGGCCTCAGGACACCCTGAGATAAAGGCAATTGTGCTATATTCCCCCTGCGTGGAGTTATATGATAAAACGGCTTCAATCCTTGACTGGCACTGGGGGCTGTCTTTTGCCAGGCTCGTCAGGAATGGATCTGTAATGAAATTTGATAAAGAGAGTGAAAAACATGCCGGCTACTGGGCCCTGAGGTACAGGATCGAAGCAGTTGCCGCTCTCCAGAACCTTCTTACAAATACGATGAAGCCGGAAATATTTTCAAAAATCAAATGCCCCGCATTCCTGGCCTATTATTATAAAAACGAAACCGAGCATGACAAAACTGCATCAGTGCCAGCCATGCTGAAGATGTTCGATGAGCTGGGCACTCCGGCAGGATTGAAACAAAAGATGGCTTTCCCGGAAACAGGCAACCACGTTATTGCATCATATATCAGATCAAAGGACTGGCAGGGAGTTGAAAGGGAAACAGATAAGTTTCTTGAGAATATAGTGAAACCGTGATCTTATTCAGAGTTTTTAGTTAATGACCCTGCACGATGGTAAATTCCCGGGAAGTTGTGCAAGCTTTGCAGGCCTTATAAAATCTGATAATCCATTAATTTACTTTCTTCTAAATCTTTTAGAACCAGAATTTTTATTATCTTAGTGGTAACAATTATAGTTTATATACGTACGATTGAAATAACTAATCCCCAGAAATTATGAAAAAACTGTTGAAGATCTCTTATCCGGTAAAGGTGCTTTTATTGATACTGGTTCTGTCCGGATGCACAAAAAAGCTCAGCGATATGGAGCTGATGACGGACCATAGCTGGAAATGGGATAAAATGACGACTTCCTCTACCAACTCGACTGTCATAAGCATGGTATCTCTGGTCAGCGCTCTTTTTACCAGTGAAGAAATAGTGTTTGATTTTACCACAGATGGCAATTATAAGGTGACTGCGATGGGTGATTCTACAATTGCCAGCGGTACGTGGAGCCTGCAAGAGAATGATACTAAACTTATGCTGGATGCTGCGGAAGCAAACATTGTATCCCTCACTAAAACACAGCTCGCATTCCAGGAGTCTCAAAGTGACAGTACCGGAACATACACGCTTACATATTATTTAAAAAACTAGAAAGTACACCTTTTATCCCTGAGTGACTTTCTGATTTTTGCCCGAGGTTCAGTTAATATCAGATATCCGAATTCCTTTATATTTCATATTTGAGGGTCAGATGTTTGTTTTTATACTGGCCTTTGGTATAGATTATGTTTCCGCTGCGCGGAACTTCGTTATCTCTTTTCCTGAATAGTTCAATCCATTCTAAATTATCTTAAGCTGATAAAAATGGGCATCTTTAGGTGAAAATGAAAAAGGGATTTAATATTTTACCTTACTTTTACATCCTATCAATGAAAAAGCCAGTAATGAAAAACCTTTTTATTGCAGCATTGCTGCTATTCTCAGCTCTTGCATATTCACAGCAACCCGCAAAACAGAATCCTGATGGCTGGAAAACCATATACCGGGCAACGGCTACAAAAATCAATGACCTTGTAAGCACAAAGCTTGACGTCAGTTTTGACTTTTCCAGGTCGTGGATGTATGGAAAAGAAATGATCACCCTGAAGCCTCATTTTTATCCGACCGATTCACTCGACCTCGATGCAAAAAGCATGCAGATAAATGAAGTTTCAATGATCAGGAACGGAAGGCATATTCCCCTTAAATATTACTACGACAGCCTTAAGCTTCTCATCACCCTCGACAGGACTTACAGGGGAGGAGAAACATATACGGTCTTTATTGATTATATATCCATGCCGAATAATATTAAAGAAAAGGGGAGCTCGGCAATAGAGGGCAGAAAAGGCCTTTATTTCATCAATCCGCTGGGAAAGGATAAAGACAAGCCCACTGAGATATGGACGCAGGGAGAGACCGAATCCAATTCCGCCTGGGTGCCGACAATTGACAAGCCAAACCAGAAGACAACTGACGAAATAAACATCACGGTCCCTTCAAAATTCGTGACTCTTTCAAATGGCCTGCTGGTAAAACAGAAAGGACATCCTGACGGCACCCGCACCGATACATGGAAGATGGATCTGCCGCATGCTCCCTATCTGATGATGATGGCAGCAGGAGAATACTCGGTGATAAAAGACAAATATGAGGGCAAGGAAGTAAGCTATTATGTTGAAAAGGATTATGCCCCGGTAGCAAGGAAAATTTTCGGACTTACTCCCGAGATGATAAGCTTCTTTTCAAAAATAACAGGAGTGGATTTCCCATGGCAGAAATATTCCCAGATAGTAGTAAGGGATTATGTAAGCGGTGCAATGGAAAACACAACTGCCACTGTGCATGCTGAATCAGCTCAGCAGGATGCAAGGCAACTGGTGGACGGCAATTCATGGGAAGATAACATAGCCCACGAGCTTTTCCATATGTGGTTTGGAGATTATGTAACTACCGAAAGCTGGAGCAACCTTACACTGAATGAATCCTTCGCCAACTATGGCGAAATGCTGTGGGAAGAGTATAAGCATGGCAAGGATGCTGGTGATGATCATAATTTCGAGGCAATGCAGGAATACTTTTTCAGCTTCAGTGAAAAGAAAGACCTGGTCCGGTTCTATTACAGGGATCGCGAGGATATGTTCGATGCTGTCAGCTATCAGAAAGGAGGCAGGATCCTGAATATGCTCAGGAATTACGTGGGCGACAGCGCTTTCTTTAAATCGCTGAACCTTTACCTCACAACCAATAAATTCAAATCCGCGGAGGCACAGAATCTCAGGCTTGCATTTGAAGAAGTAACGGGCCAGGACCTTAACTGGTTCTGGAACCAGTGGTTCTATGGAAGCGGACATCCAAAGCTTGACATAAGCTATGAATATGACCAGGATAAAAAATCAGAAAAGGTATTTGTCAGTCAGACCCAGTCAGACAAAGTCTTCAGGTTACCTGTCGCAATAGACGTTTACCAGGGTGGAGGAGAAAAAAGGTATAATGTCTGGCTCGAGGACAAAGCTGATACATTTGCCTTCCCGGCCCAAACCAGACCCGACCTCGTTAATTTCGACGGAGATAAGATCCTGCTTTGCCAGAAAACTGACCATAAGACGATCGATAATTATATATTCCAGTACAAAAATGCGGGCCTTTATCTCGACAGGCGTGAAGCCATCGATTTCGCGGCAAAAAACCAGAAGAGCGATCCCCGGGCATTTGAACTGCTCAGGGACGCCACCAGCGACAGGTACCAGGGATTGCGAATCTATGCCATCCGGAACCTGAATATCACGGATGACTCGATTAAACGTGTTATCGAGCCGATCCTCGCCAGGCTGGCTGAAAATGATCCTTCGCCAATGGTAAGGGCGTCTGCGATCGAGGCGCTTGGAAAATATAAAAAAGAAGCCTACCAGGAACTCTTCATGAAATCAATAGATGATTCTTCCTATTCCGTTGCAGGCAGCGCACTGGTCGCAATGAGTTCCATCGACAGCACTTATGCCCTCAAAAGAGCCAGGCAGCTGTCATTGCAAAACATCAAAGGAGAATTATTATTTGCAGTCAACGATGTCATGTACACTTATGCCGGTGAAAATGATT
The DNA here is from genome assembly GCA_963717685.1 of uncultured Bacteroidales bacterium. Classification (GTDB taxonomy): domain Bacteria; phylum Bacteroidota; class Bacteroidia; order Bacteroidales; family VadinHA17; genus LD21. The sequence goes on from OY970346.1 coordinate 585,068, forward strand.
TCGATTCTCTTGCAATGCAGTTCGATAAGCTTCCATTTGGAAACCGGAAATTTATGATACTTAGTCCATTCGCCTCCTATCTGAAAAGAATTCAGGATAATGAAAACTTCAAAAAAGGCATTGATATAATTGTAAGGTTCCGCGATTCAATTCCTGAACAGTTCAGGGAACAGATAAATTTTTATTTCAATGGCATGATACTGAACAGCATTGCTACAGCTAAACAGAAGGCAGGAATGACCGGGCAGGCTGATTATGTAAAATCAAAAATGAATGTAAGGCCGAAAGATTAAAACCAGCCTCAGCCTTCTGCCGGACCGGATCAGGAATAAATAATGACTGCCGGAGAGCTAAAAGAGCCGGGGTAAAAACCCCGGAACTTTTTTCCTGTACCCTGCATAATCCGGGTATTTCCCCATGCTGATATTCTCGGTCATAGTGCTGCTTCCCTGGAAGAGAAGGACAAGCAGCAGCGGCCCGATAATTGTCCAGTTGAGCCATCTTCCCGATGCGGCTGCACCAAAAATATAAAAGCAAACCCATACAGCCTGTTCGGAAGTGTAATTTGGATGCCTGACATATCGCCACAACCCTTCGCAGATAAAACCGTTTTTCAGCGATTCGGCATATTTTCCTTCCGAAGATGCTCCCTGTCTCTTCATGGTCTGAAAACGGAAAAGCTGGTTATCAGCTGTGCTTTCAGCAATTATAAAGAGCAACATCATGGTTGCTGCAATGATATCTGGCAGCCTGAGGCTCGTATCCCTGTCAGCGGCAGCCAGAAAGAGCGGGGAACAGAACATCAGGATCACGAAATTCTGATACAATGAAATGAAGAATAAATTAAAAAGGCCAAATCGGATCCTGCCTTTCAGTGCAGGGCTTTCCCTTAAGATCCTCCATCTGTAATCCTCATCCCCTTTCCATGGAATAATATTATAGCCTCCCTTACGGTAAAAATTATAGCTCAGCCTGAAACCCCATATCGTGACAAGAATGAACATGATCCACAGGCGCGGCGACGGGAAGGTAATAAGGGCGATAAGGCTATAAGCTACCGGCATAAAACTCCACAGCTTATCAACCTGGCTGTAGTTAAAAGTAATTTCACTTACCACGAAACATAAAAGCGTTGTCACCAGCCCAATTCCAATAAGGGTTGCTGCAAGGTGTGCCAGCTGAACATTGCTGCCAGCCAGCTTTAATAATTCACTGCACATTATGAATCTATTTATTATTACATGCCTTCATGCCACTTTGAACGGTCGGGTGCAGCAGGTTCAGTAACCTCTTTTACAGGCTTGTCCTTCAGCTCCTGAAGCAGAACTTCCACGGCCTTTTCGATGCATGGATCCTGCCCCTTTGCCAGCTGTTCAGGGCGATCAACCACCTGGATATCAGGCGAAACGCCAACTCCTTCAATTATCCAGCCTTTATCCTCATCAAAAACCCCAAACCGGGGAACAGAGATATAACCGCCGTCTACAAGACCTGCATTACCGGAAATACCTACCAGTCCGCCCCAGGTGCGTGTTCCAATCAGTTTGCCAAGATTCAGCTTTTTGAAGAAATAAGGGAAGGCATCCCCTCCGGATGAAGAGTATCCGTTTATCAGCATCACCTTTGGTCCGTCGTTGGCTATTGCAGGCGACTTGCCCGGCTGAAGGCCTTTCTGATGCCAGTATACAAGGGTATGGCGGTCAAGAAGATCTGCCATTCTGTCGGGGATAAAACCGCCACCGTTGTACCGGTCATCAATTATCAGCGCATCCTTATCGAAGTATTCATACATTCCGCGGAAAAGCTCGCGGTTGCCGTTTTCGGCAGTATTTGGCACATGAATATAGCCTATCCTTCCTCCTGAAAGCTTATCGACCATGGCTCTTCTTTCATTCACCCAGTCAAAATAGAAAAGCTCAAGCTCACTTGCTATTGGCTTTATGAGGGACGTACGGGCATCTGAAGACGAAGGCTTGCTGTTAACTCTTATCTCTACAGTCTTATCAGCTTTATTTTCAAGAAAAGAGTAAGGATTATCGGCAGTCGTTACGTCTTTCCCGTCAATGCTTATCAGGTAATCTCCCTCCCTGACGTCGACACCCTGTTCAGTCAGCGGCGAACGACGGGCGGGATTCCAGTTTTCACCTTTATATATCTTCGTGATCCGATAACGGCCCGTTGAAGCATCGGCAGTCAGATCGGCACCCAGGAGACCGTTGTTTATCCTTGTAACTCTTGGGAAATCACCCCAGTCGACATAAGAATGGCCGGTATTGCTTTCAGCAATAAGCTCGCTCAGGATGTAATCAAGATCGGCCCTGTGGCTCACATATGGAAGAAGAACACTGTAGCGGGCTTTCATTGCAGGCCAGTCGACTCCATGCATGTTATCCACATAAAAATAATCGCGGTAAATGCGCCATGCATCATTAAAGATCTGGTTCCATTCCTTGCAGGGGTCTATCTTCATCATGAGCCCGTCGAGATTAAGCCTGCCATCTCCTGCCTTCTGGTCAGGAGTCAGCTTTATGATGCCGTAATCATTTCCCGATTTGTAGATTGCCATCTTTCCGTCGGCTGACAGAGACGCAACGGAAGCCTTGTCAAGTATCTCCTGGCTCTTTTCATCTTCAAGGCTGTATTTCATAAGCTTACCCTTGCTGATATACACGAGACCGCCGTCTACAGCCCCAATTATATTATATTCGCCTGCCTCCTCAGGAAGAGCGGTGATCCGGTCGTTGATTCCATTAAAGTCGATCCCTACTTTTAATTCCTTTGCAACTGAAGAAGTGTCAGCCTGGTTTGTCCTGTTTTTTTTATCCTTTGAAGCCGGTATTGCTTCAGGTTTCTTTTCAGGCTTTACCGGCTCGGTGTCGTTCTTGTCCCTGAATAATTTCGGGCTCTTCTGGGTCAGCGCCAGGGCATACAGACGCATTGCCTTTGTATAGATATAATCAAAGTCATAGCTTGAGAATTCCAGGTTGAAATCACGGTTGGAAGCGAAAAAGATATAATTGCCGTCAAGGCTGAATACGGGGCTGAAATCAGAAAATGAGCCATCGGTCACCTGGTGCATTTTTCCTTCAGAAATCTGATAAACCCAGATTGCGCTGTTATTGTTGCTGCCCTCTTTTGTGTAGACTACCCAGCGGGAATCGGGAGAGAAATTATAGCTGCGTATTTCATTTGCAGTGGCGTGATCGATATCCGTCATTTTGCCGGTAGAAACCTCAAACAGCCGCAGCTTCAGTGTCCTGTCGGAAAACAGCAGATACCGGCTGTCGGGCGACCATACCGGCTCGTACTTCCATGCGGATGAATTGAATGTCACCTGCCTGGGCTTTGCGCCATCTTTGTTTTCAAGAAGATAGAGCTCATATTCACCCGTGAGATCGGAATAATAGGATATATATTTACCGTCGGGCGACCATGCAGGATATATTTCCCTGACACCCTGGCTTTCAGTAAGGTTTTTTGTAATACCCTTCTCCGCAGGCACCGAGTAAATGTCGCCGCGTGCATCGAACAGTGCACGCTTGCCTGTCGGAGAAATCGAGAAGCTGTTGATGTTGTCCTTTACGTTTTTAAAATACGGAATGAGATTGGGGTTGTCAAAATCGATGTTAACCCTGATCTTTTCCGACTTTCCCGTCGTCAGGTCCAGCTTATAGATATATCCGCCGTTCTCATAAACAAGCTGACCGCCTTTTCCCGAAGGCCACATTACATCAAATTCAGTATGATGGGTTATCTGTTTCGTTTCCCTCGTGACTATATTATACTGCCATATATTGAGCTTCAGGTCGCGGTCGGATGCGAAGAAGATATTGTCTCCTGACCATACGGGCCATTGGTCGGAGCCATCGAAATTCGTTATCTGCTCAGAGGTGTCTTTCTTGAGGTCGTATATCCACAGGTCAGTTGCCCGTCCTCCCTTATACCTCTTCCAATTACGGAATTCCCTGTCGACAGGAGTAAAGCAAATCTTTGAACCGTCGGGTGACAGCACGCCAAAGCCCCCGTTGACAATCGGAAGAGGCTTTTCCAGTCCGCCGTCGAGGCTTACAAGAAAATATTTTCCGTTGCGTTCACCAAAGCTTGTACGGTTGGCGCGGATAAGTATCTGTTTGCTGTCGGGGGTCCAGTCAAGCACAGCATAATCCCATCCTCCTCTTGGCGGCATTTCTTCCACGGGATTATACCATGTGAGCTGACGGGGCACGCCGCCGCTTGAAGGAATGACAAAAATCTGACGGTTCCCGGAATATTCGCCTGAGAAAGCAATCCATTTCCCATCGGGGGATATTTTAGGGAACAACTCCAGGCCTACATGCGATGTAAGACGGCGGGCTTCGCCTCCATTTGAACTGACTGTCCAGATATCGCCTGCATAGACAAAGGCAATAAGATTTCCATTTATATCGGGAAACCTCAGCATCCTGGCATCATCCATGGATACGGCATTATATGACACTGTCAATGCGAATGCCAGAGCTGAAATCCTGCTTATTATTCTTTTCATTGTATATGATTTGTGATTGATTATCCGGGAGTCAGAACCGATGTCATTCAAGTCAGTTTGAATTCAGAGCATCAAATTTAAGGTTTTTTCTGACATGAAAACAGGAAAGCTAAGCTTTATGAAGCCATAGTTTGACCATGGGGTCGATCAGCATACCAATGAATTTTCACGGATTTTAAATACTTAATATCTTTCCTTATTTATTTCAGGAGGGAATTTTTATTGAACAGTTCAGATTAAGTGTATTTTGTACACTTATCAGGGATGGTGTTGCTTTCCGGACGAGGCAAGGTACGCTTAATATCATAAGACAGTATCCTGCAGGCACAAATACCAGTTGTCATTTTCGATATCGTGCTTAATGATGTATTGCTCCCCGGAGTCTGTCTCAACCCTGAAATAGTCTGAAACGGGAAATTCAGGATTCGTGTTACCCTGATACCATCGGTCGGTAACCTGTGTTATTTCAAACCTGGCACCGTTCCAGGTAAAGCATTTTGGATATTCATCCGCTTTGTACCCTGAATGGCATTCCGCTTCTATCGGGACCAGCTTTATCACTCTTTAATTTAAAAAATAATTATCAGCAAGTAAGATGAAGTATAAGATTGGTATCGGGGTCGTTAATACGCTTTACTGCCTCCGGCGTGCTCATTACAATCAGCTCCACTCCCTTCCTATTGGCTTCCTTATATACCTCGTCCATAACGGGAAGACTCGAGCTGTGGCCGGTTCCGACAATAAGCTTCCTGCATTTCCATGGTATATTCTCATCAGCCGAGAGAGGAGTATGGCCGTACAAATCCCTGTATTTTTTTGATTCAGCCTTTTTTCTTATCCTGACAGAACCGTTATCGATGAGCACATCCTTATTCCATGTCTCACCGTCAATTGTAACTGAGCCGAATGAAAGATCGTTGACAATCATATTTAATACATCCCTCTTCTTTACCTTAAAAAAATCCTGACAGTTCTCAAACCCTGACTCCTATGACAAGGATATCGTCAACCTGTTCTGATCCACCTTTCCATTTCTCTATAAAGTCGCTGAGCCATTTTTCCTGTTCAGCCAAATCCATTTCCTGAATGCCGGCAAGCAATTCCATAAATTTTTTTGTCTTCAGCTTTTTTCCTGTCTTTCCGTTGAATGTATCGGCGTAGCCGTCGGTGCAAATATAAAAGGTATCTCCCGGGTGCAATTTTATTTCACTGGCATGAAATTCCTGACTATCATCAGTGTAACCGCCAATAGCTTTCCTGGTACCGTCAATCTCTTCGATTTCAGTATTCCCCTTATGAATTATCCATAACGGCCGGTTGGCACCGGCAAATTTCATTGAAAAATTGACAGGATCTATATAACACAGCGCTATATCCATCCCGTCGTGTGTCGATTCCCCGGTGTCAGTCTGGTGAAGTGCATTCCTTATCCCTACGTTCAGATGCTTTAATATCCCCGCGGTATCCATGCTCATGGAAATGGCCTCTTCAAGCTTTTCAGAACCTACCATGCTCATCAATGCTCCAGGCACACCATGTCCGGTGCAATCAGCTGCAGCCAGAAAACATGCATTCCCGGTCCTGTGAAAGAAATAAAAGTCCCCGCTCACGATAGCTTTCGGCCTGAACAGGACAAAACTTTGCGGGAAGAATGCATTTATCTCTTTTATATCGGGAAGCCTTGCCTGCTGGATGCGTTTTGCATAGACAATGCTGTCGGTGATATCCTTGTTCTTTTCCTCGATGATCTTTTTCTGACTCTCGGTCTCTCGGTTCTTAAGCTCAATCAGTTTCTTCTGTCTTTTGGTAAGCCTCAATGCCCTGTAGATTAATCCTGCAAATACCGCGACTATTACAAGCCCGGAAATTATTGCCCAGATCACAATTGTCTGCTTCCTGCTTTTTTCGAGTGCAACCGCTCTTTCCTTTTCCTGTCCGGCTTTTAAAAGCGCTTCCTTCTTTTCGTATTCATACTGGAATTGCTTTTGCATCGATGCCTTCCTGGTAGTTTGATTATTAGTACTGTCTCTCATGACATAAAAGAGATTCTGCATTCTGAAAGCATCAGGCCACTTATTCTGTGCCTGGTAAATTTCCGACAATAATCCTGCCGTACTGCTTATTTCCTGGGGATAACCCAGGTCCTTATAAAGACTCAGTGCTTTTTTTTCACAGGAAAGTGCCTCGGGATAATTGTTTTCATTAAGATACAAATCTCCTATGGCAGCCAAAATCAATGCTATGCCGCGCTTATACCCAAGCTTGTTCCAGAGGGTGAGGCTTTTATTATAATATTCCTTGGCTCCAGGATGATCATTTCTATCCTGGTAGGTCAGTCCTATGTTCTGATAAATAGTAGCAATCCCTTCATTGTTACCAGCTTCCCTGAACAGTTCCAGCGATCTCGTAAGATAGCCCATCGAAATATTGAGCAATGAATCAGATTTATGGACGTCAGATGACCGAATTTGCAATGCCAGCTTTCTGTAGACTAATCCGATATTATGAACATCTGTCGCCATCTGATCCCTATCGTTCAGATCTCCGGCAATTGCCAGGCTTTCATTATAGTACTTCAGCGCATTAGGAATATCGTTCTGGTACTCATAAATATAGGCTATATTGTTGAGTGAGGTTGACTTGCCTTTCTTGTCATTGATTTCTTCCTGGATTTTAAGGCCCCTGAAATAATATTCAAGGCCTCTGGGAATATCGCCCTGGTTCTCGACCACATGCGCCATATTATTCAGCGATTCAGCAATGCCATGCCTGTCACCAATCTGTTCCCGGATTTTCAGTCCTTCATTGTAGTAGTCAAATGCCCTGGAAATGTCACCAAGATCATCATAAACATAACCGATGTTGTTGAGCGCCTGTGCGGTTGTTCCTTTCATGTGCCATTTTTCGGCATCAATCCTTATGCTGTCCCAGTAGCCGACTCTTGTCACAGAAATCTCTTCCCCGATCTCTGCTCGCAATAATATCCTGACGGTATCATTTTTTGCAGAGTTAAGCAGCATATACAGCGAATCGACCCTGCCCTGCCCCGCCGATACAACGCAATAAGCAAAGAGTGTTACAAATGACAGAATGCATCCTGCTTTCTTCGTAATAATACGAATAATGGTTTCCCCCGAGCCCATTAATCAATTATTTAATTTGCTGCGTTTCGCCAGCGTTTTTAAGCGACGTAAGTTAAAAACAATATCCAAATAATTACAAGGTTAAATATTAATTAATCGTAATAAATTGAATTAAATTGCACTTAATTAAACGGCCTTAAGAAAGAATAATTTTCTGACCATATTGTAATTTTGCGTTTGGCAAAAATTACCGGTTTGCCTTAAATCCAACTTAATAATGTATATCGACTATTATAAAATACTTGGCGTTGACAAGAACGCAAACCAGAAGGAGATAAAAACCGCTTACAGGAAACTGGCAAGGAAGTTCCATCCAGACCTGAATCCGAATGATAAGGATGCCAAGAGGAAATTCCAGGAAATTAATGAGGCCAATGAAGTCCTGGGCGATCCTGAAAAGAGGAAAAAATACGATCAGTACGGGGAGAACTGGAAACATGCCGGGGAATTCAGCGATGCCGGCCAGTACAGGGGGCAGCCTTCCGAACCCCGGGGACAAAGATTTTCAGATGCCGGGGATGAAGGTGAGTTTTCCGATTTCTTTGAGTCTCTTTTTGGCAGTTTCGGGGGAAGCGGCAGGCGCAGGCAGGTCAAATTCAGGGGAGAGGATTACAACGCCGAACTTCACCTCGATCTGGCAGATGCCTGTAAAACTCATCAGCATACCTTAAATGTGAACGGCAAAAAAATAAGGATCACCGTACCGGCAGGGATTGAAAACGGACAGACCATAAAGATTGCCGGACACGGAGGAGAAGGAACAAACGGAGGCCCCAGCGGTGACCTGTACATCACTTTCATTATAGAAAACCATCCTAAATTCAGACGTCTCGGAAAGGATCTTTACACCACGGCGGATCTCGACCTTTTCAAGGCAGTTCTTGGAGGAGAGATAACAATTGATACTCTTGATGGAAAAGTAAGACTGAAGGTTAAGCCCGAAACGCAGAACGGGACGAAAATAAAATTAAGAGGCAAGGGGTTCCCTGTTTATAAAAGGAAGGGAGAGTTCGGTGACCTGTATATGACTTTCAAAATCAGGATCCCGACCCATCTTACATCAAAACAGAAAGAGCTGTTCACTGAATTAGCCAAATCTCAAAATTTAAAATCAGAGCAATGAACAAGAGAAATCTGATACCTGCAATTGAATTCTGTGTCAGTCACGACATTGAAATATCCTTTATCAATACACTTGAAAAAGCAGGGCTGATCGAAATCATAAAGGTAAAGGAAACCGAATACATCTATGAGACTCAGCTTCCGGAGCTGGAAAAAATCATTCGCTTCTATTATGATCTTGATATAAACCTGGAGGGCATCGAAACCGTCAATTACCTGTTGCAAAGGATAACCGAGCTGCAGGAGGAGATCAATATTCTCAAAAACAGATTAAGGCTGTACGAAGGTTCAGAGTTTATAAGCGATTCTTAATGTAAATCCTGAAATTGAAAATCGGCCCGGCAAGAATCATGGAACCGGACCCCCTGCCGGTGGTGAGTCCGATGAAGTCAATGCACTCAAAGTGATTATAAAAGCTGAGGATAATTATCAGGACACGGAGCCAAATTCGCTTTCAGATGATCCCCATCCTGAAATTAAAATTATGAGTATCGGTTATAATTAATAATTTGATTTTTTTCATGTTTTTAAAACCCCCTTCCTTACCTTCCCCCACGGGGGAAGGGGCATATTTTATAATGATAGAATAAACAAATGCTTAATCAATAAGTAATCATAAATAGAAAGCTAATTAAAGCCTTTCCCCCCTGGGGGAAACGGGAAAGAGGGTGAAAGATTAAGAGTAAAAAGCTAAGAATCATCCCCCATCCCTGCCTTTCCCCACGGTGGAAGGGGCATTGTAACAGCTTTCCTCCCTTGGGGAGCCTGCCCCGCGATAGCGGGAAAACGGGAAAGGGGGTAATTAGAGTGAAATGAAAGATCTTGTTTATTTGCATTATAAAGCTGACATTATTTTAATATCTCTTTTTTATTATTGATTCCCGATAGTCATTATTAAAATTATAAATTCGTAAATACCTTATTCCCCGTATTAAATACAAAAGTCAAGATGAAAACATTTAAGAAAAAAGCAGGGATCGGGACGTTCCTGATATCATTCTGGGTTCTTGCCATACTGGGTATTTATTCGTTCACTATAAAAAATACCGGGACTGGCACTGATAACAAAGACGTCTTCAATAGTCTGATTATCTATCAGGTAATGGTCGAATCGTATTTTGACGGCGATCCTGCCTGTAATTACAATACGGGGTACGGGCCAAGTGATCATAAAGGTGATTTAAAAGGCATCACAGAAGCCTTGCCTTATATTAAATCGCTTGGTGTCAATGCTATCTGGCTGACCCCGATTTTTGATTCGGATGGGAACAGCAGATTAGATGCCACAGGCTATTTTTGCAGGGATTATTTTAAAATTGACCCTAAATTCGGGACCCTGCAGGATGCAAGGGAACTGGTAAACAAAGCACATGAATTAGGCCTCTATGTCTTTTTCGACGGAGTCTTTGGCCATCATAAAGAAGGTGTCGTACCATCACCAAAAGGGAACAAACCGGTTTCCAGACCCATGGACAGAAATTCCCAAAAATTTCCGGGGCTGTGGTCAACTGTTTCGTACCCGGAATCACTGGAATTCTATAAGGAAGTCGCAACATATTGGATTGATGAACTGGGAATCGACGGATGGCGTCTTGATCAATGCTATCAGTTATCATATAAAGGTGGACAGGACAAAAATTACTGGAAAGAAATCAGGGAGGCTGTTGAAGCGAAATGCCAGGAACGCCGTTTAAAAGGAGAAAAATGGGGCATACTTGGCTATATGGTGGGGGAAGACTGGGAAGATGCGAAAGATATCCAGTATAATACCTATTCCGGGGACGGACTTCAGTCAGCATTTGACTTTCCTTCAAGATATGATATAGTCAGATTATTGGCATGCGATTCTGAAAAGAAGACCACGAAAGATGGAGCAAAGGCACTTTCGTATGTTTTCTCAACACCTGAAGAAAAAGGATATTCCCATATCGGAGGAGTTTATCCAAATCTTTTCATTTCAAATCATGATCTCTTGCGTTTTGGCAACCTGATCAACTGGAGATTTAACCTTACCAGGAAGGACAATGAATACTGGCTGAGACACAAGTGTGCATTGTCGATATTGGCAGCTTATACCGGCCCCATTACTATTTATTACGGCGATGAGTACGGTGATATGCTGGATGGATACACAGGGAAACCGCAACCAGAACTTGGAATTGCAACTGATAACGCCGGGCGCACTAACGGGAAATTTAAAGGCTTTACCAGAAATGAACAGGAACTTGTGAATTATACAAAGAATATTTTAACTATCAGGAAAAATAATCCTGCATTATATGACGGCAGAAGAACAAATATTGCATCTGACAGTACTCTATATGCTGATTATAAAGAAAAAGGGGACAATAAGATAATCTATATCATTAATACAGGAATATCCGAACGCATTTTTAAAATCGACAGAGAAATCGTTAATGGTAAAAGAATAACCAATTTACAGACCGGCAAATCGTTCTCGAAAGGTAAAAATGCATGGACGCTGAAAATCCCGGGTTTATCAGCTTCCTATTATCAAGTGGAATAAATATTTTTAACCCGGCATTTGAATTTTATATTTTAGTTACAACTGATTTCAGGAAAATCATAAAATATCCTGGTGATAAAAATAGTCTGATTTCTGCTTTTTCAGCAGCGAAAACAAATGCAGATTCCAGTTACTTTGTGCCTATGATTTCTTTGTTACTTTTTTTACCGATATTATGAAATACAAGTTTTTTCTCCTCCTTCTGGCTTCCTTTACGGGAACCAATTTAATATTCTGTCAGCAATCATTCTTAACAGAAGATGGAATTGCAGTTTTCTGTCCTCCCGGATTTGATTCCACCCGTACATTACCCTCCTTCGCTATTATTAAAAGCCTTATTCCCCGCCACAGAATCCCGGCAAAATGGAAATTAATTCCTGAATTCATTACTCAAAACAATAAATCCATAGTTAAGATAACCTATGATGGCAAAGTCGATTTATATGGAAACGGAGAAGTCATTGGCCCGCTGAAAAGGAACAATACGGAAACCGTATTATGGAATACGGATAATTATGAGTATTCAAAAGCCAACGGCAAATCTCTATATCAATCACATCCGTGGGTAATGGGAGTGCGGGAAGACGGATCCTCTTTCGGAATTATTACTGATAATACATGGAAACAGACTTTCAGTCTTAAAAACCCTGTTACAATAACTTCAGACGGCCCTCCTTTTCGAGTAATTATTATTGAAAAGAAAACCCCTCAGGAATTGCTGCAAGCCCTGGCGGATCTGACAGGGAAAATAAATCTTCCTCCATTGTGGGCTTTAGGATACCAGCAGTGCAAATTTTCCTATTACCCCCAGTCAAGAGTGAAAGAGATTGCGACAGAGTTCAGGAAAAGGGATATTCCCTGTGATGTGATCTGGATGGATATAGACTATATGCAGAATTATAAGATATTTACATTTGACTCATTGTCTTTCCCTGATCCGGCAGGATTAAATAATTACCTGCATTCTATCAACTTTAAATCTGTCTGGATGATTGATCCGGGAGTTAAAGACGAAATAGGATATTTTGTATTTGACCAGGGTTCAGCCTATGATCTATGGGTTAAGAACAAGGAAAATAAAGATTATAAAGGTAATGTGTGGCCAGGAGAATGTGTTTTCCCCGATTTTACAATTCCAAAGACAAGAGAATGGTGGAGCGGCCTTTATAAGAAATATATGGCTACAGGGATTGACGGGATATGGAATGACATGAATGAGCCATCGGTATTTAATGGTCCCGGAGGTACAATGCCTGAGGATAATATTCATCGAGGCGGCGGGAACCTGCCTCAGGACATCCACGCCCGCTATCACAATGTCTACGGGATGCTCATGGTAAAAGCCTCTCTTGACGGAATCATAAACGCCAGACCTGATAAACGGCCTTTTATACTCTCCCGTGCCTCCTTTTTAGGAGGTCAGAAATATGCCGCCACATGGACAGGAGATAATACAACCTCCTGGGAACATTTTAAAATGGCGACTCCGATGATATTAAATCTCGGGTTATCAGGTCAGCCATTTTGTGGCCCTGACATAGGCGGTTACAGCGGAAGACCTGATTCTGATTTATTTGCAAACTGGATATCAGTCGGTGCATTTTATCCTTTTTGCAGGAACCATTCAGCAAAGAGGGAAAGTGACCAGGAACCATGGGCTTTTGGCAAAAAGATCGAAGATATTTCCAGAGTGGCACTGGAAAGAAGGTACAGACTATTACCCTACCTGTACACTCTTTTCCGGGAAGCTTCAATGACAGGATTGCCTGTAATGCGGCCTGTTTTTTTCGATGATATTTCCGATACAACACTGAGACATGAGCAGGAAGCATTTACGTGGGGAAAAGATTTATTGATCATTCCCAAATGGTCTGATAAACCTGATCTGCCTAAAGGTATCTGGAGACCTGTCTATTTAATTGATAAGAATTCTGAAAATGACAAATACCAGCCGACCCTGAAACAAAAAGGAGGTTCAATAATCCCAATAGGATCAGTGATTCAATCAACAGCTGAATATAAAACAGATTCGATAACTTTGCTTGTCTGCCTGGACAAAAATTATAAAGCAGGAGGAATATTATATATAGATTCCGGAGAGGGGTTTGATTACCGGAATAATGATTATGAAACAGTCATTTTTAAAGCAGGTAAGGTCGGGAAAAACACTTTCTCGGTAAAATGTAAAGATCATGGTAAAAATCAATCCGGGAAGCAACGTTGTTATAAAATCGGGATCGTCACTGATTCCGGAATTTATTATTCTGACTGGCAAAAGAAAAATTGCATTAAAATAGTATTAAACCACGGTGACTGATATATATCTTATTTATATCTTTTAATCTTAAATCATTTATATTTATCCGTAAAATGCACATAACATGAATGCAAAAAAGATTATCAAAAAGAACACGAAGACGAAAATCAGTGAGGTTTCATTAAAGGATCTTAAGCCAATCAGGCTCATAAAACCAAAGCATGATAATGGGATTTCCGTTATGAAGGCTCTTAAAAGACGCAAAACTATACGTGAAATAAGCGACAGGAAAATTTCCTTGCAGATGCTTTCCGATCTTTTATGGGCGGCTTGCGGAGTGAACCGCAAAAAAGGCCCATTCGGAATACCCGGAAGGACTGCTGCCACTGCAAGCAACTCCCAGGAAATTGATCTTTATGTCGCAATGGAAGAAGCAACTTATTTTTATGACTGCATTTACCACAGGCTTATTCCCGTGGCAACAGGGGACCTCCGGAAACTGGCAATAGGTTACGGACAGTCGGGTTTCGGAGACAAAGCCCCGGTGCGCCTGATCTTTGTCGCCGATATAGACAGGCTGGTAAATACAAAAGGATTCCGTGAACCGGGGCTGGCTGATCCGGAAGTCCAGAAGTCATATTATTTTGCCGATACTGGACTGATTGCAGGCAATGTATATCTCTTTGCCGCCTCGCGCGGACTTGCTTCATGGTTTCATAACTGCAGCAGGAAAGCCCTGGCTGAAAAACTTAACCTGAGTAAGGATCAGCGTGTATTATTCGGACAGACGGTCGGATATCCTGCTAAATAATTACAAAAAGAGATTTATTTGGATAATTCAGGAAATACGACTCTGAATAGAATGACGGAGGGCCATTAAAGACGTCACTAAATATCGGCGACCGGCTACAGGCGACCGGCGACCGGCTATCAAAGTGAAGCGAAGATCACGATTCATCGGGGACCGGCGACCGGCTACAGGCGACCGGTTGTCGGCCATGGACCTGGCTACTCAAATGGATTCTCTCTTCTGAAATCAGGCCTGTAGTTAAGATTACTGTCCATATCCTGGACCCAGCCGTTACGGAATCCAAGTCTATGCATTTCCTCAGCGACCAGTTCATATTCTTCCCTGTAAACCGATCTGTTAAGAAGAAAATGATCATTCACACCAGGAACAGGATGATACTGTGACATCAGGGAGAGGTGAACTCCGGGAGAAAGTTCTTCGGCGATCGATCTGAGCACCTTCCTGCTTTCTTCAGCATGCCCTGGCAGAACGAGGTGACGGATAAGCATTCCCTTTTCGGCCATCCCATTCTCATCGAGCCGGAGCGTTGAACCGGTCTGATAGTACATCCTTCCCAGGGCTTTAAGGGCAATTTCGGGATAATCCGCGGTGTCAGAGTATTCAAGTGCCAGCCGGGACGTTACATATTTATAATCCGGGAGCCAGACATCAATCAGCCCATCAAGGCTGTCGATTACTTCAGGCTTGTCGTAGCCGTTTGTATTATATACCGTTACAGGATTAAATCCCCTTCCATTCAGGCCCCTGATAATTGCCTTCACCTGTGGGACTACATGGGACGGCGATACAAACCCTAATGATTTTATGCCTTTTGAAAGGATCCTTTCAATCTCATCAAGAGCCTCCTTAAAAGAAATGCTCTTTCTTCTGAGATCACCGTCTGTGCGGCTAATATCATAGTTCTGACAATATATACAATGCATGTTGCATCCCGCGAAAAAAATGTTGCAGATGCCATCCGGGCCGCTTAAGGGTGGTTCTTCCCCGCGGTGGATACATACCGATGCAATGTTCATGCCGGCATCTGCTCCGCAATAGCCGTCGCCTCCCCGGAACCTGTCAGCCCGGCATTCGCGGGGACAAAGAGTACAGTTTGAAAGCAATTCCCGCTCTTCCCTGGTATATATCTCCTCTGTTTTCAACAGCATCAAATAACTGATCACAAAGGTCGCAAAGATATGTCAAAGTGTACAATGAGACATCGGATAAAAACCGATTCTTTCTTTATTTACCACGAAGTCACACGGATCAACACGGAGCGGGGTCACGGAGTTATTTTTATCACAGGTGACATTTAGACTCAGAATAAAAAAACCGTGCGACACTGTGGTTTACTCAGTGCAACTCGTGGTAAAACACTCAGGTTCTTATAATAATTACCTGTATTTTTGTTATTTTAAAAACATTATATATATTTGCAACCGATTTGAGGGGTATTTGAGCCTAGGGGACCAGAGTCCCCTATTTTATTATCAGTAAATAAGGCATGATTGAAAAGAGCAAAATAGAAAAGCTTGTCAGTGAGTTCATTAAAGGAACACCGGTGTTCCTTGTCGGTGTCAAAACCAGCAGTTCGAACAGGATTTTGGTCCTGATCGACACTGTAAAGGGTTTAACAATAGATGAATGTGCCGAGCTTCACCACAAGCTTGAAAAAAGCCTTGACCGGAATATAGAGGACTTTGAACTTCAGGTCTCATCTCCCGGTCTTGATATGCCTTTCGCAGTAATTGAACAGTATCATAAGAACGAGGGCAGCAAGGTTGAAGTCGTTGACAGTGACGGAGAAAAATTTACCGGGATACTGAAGAATGTAACCAGCGGCGGCTTTGAACTTGAAACTGAAATAAAGGTAAAAGGAAAAGGGAGGGAAATCAAAGAACTCTCTTTCAACCTTGACCAGGTAAAATCGACGAAATTAGTTTTAACTATTTAATAATTACAAGAGGTTTAAGCCAGATGGAAAATGTTAATTTGATCGACACCTTTTCGGAATTCAAAGAGCTGAAGAATATTGACCGTCCAACGATGATGAGTGTCCTGGAGGATGTTTTCAGGGGGATGCTGGCAAAAAAATACGGATCGGCCGATAATTTTGACATTATCGTAAATATCGACAAAGGTGACTTTGAGATTTGGAGAAACAGGGTTGTGGTCGATGAGGCGGATCTTACGGATCCGATTACACAGATACCTCTTTCAGAGGCAAAAAAGATCGATGACGACTATGAGGTCGGCGAAGAGGTTTCCGATGAGGTTAAATTTCTCGATTTCGGCAGAAGGGCGATACTGTCGCTCAGGCAAAACCTTACTGCCAGGATACTTGACCTTGAAAAGAACAATATTTACATTAAATACAAGGACAGGATCGGAGAGATAGTCATGGGGGAAGTGTACCAGGTTTGGAAAAGAGAGATCCTTGTTCTTGATGATGACGGCAATGAGCTTATCATTCCGAAAAGCGAGCAGATCCCTTCCGATCATTTCAGAAAAGGCGACTCCATAAGGGCAGTCGTCATTAAGGTGGAAATGAGGAACAATACTCCTTTCATTATATTGAGCCGGACCTCTCCTGTCTTTCTTGAAAGACTGTTTGAGCTCGAGGTCCCTGAGATCTTTGACGGTCTTATTACAATTAAAAAGATCGTCAGGGTTCCGGGAGAACGCGCAAAGGTTGCCGTGGAATCATACGACGAAAGGATCGACCCCGTAGGTGCATGCGTGGGAATGAAGGGATCAAGAATACATGGAATAGTGAGGGAACTGCGGAATGAGAATATTGATGTAATAAATTATACATCAAATAACCAGCTTTTCATACAGAGAGCGCTGAGCCCGGCCAAGATCACTTCAATAAAACTCATTGAAGAGACTAAGAAAGCCGAAATATATCTTAAGCCGAATGAAGTATCGCTGGCCATTGGCAAGGGAGGCCTTAACATAAAGCTTGCAAGCCAGCTGACCGGTTACGAGATCGACGTTTACAGGGAACCGGGAGGCGAAGATGAAGAAGATGTCAATCTTGAGGAATTCAGCGATGAAATTGAAGACTGGATCATTGATGAGCTCAAGGCAATCGGTTGCGATACGGCAAGAAGCGTCCTGAATCTTTCGGTCAGCGATCTCGTTAAAAGAACCGATCTTGAGGAAGAAACGGTAAAGGAAGTCGTGAATATCCTGAAAGCCGAATTCGAATAAGAGCAAATGAACCATAATCCCATTTTGAGGTTACTATAAAGTCGAGGCATTTTTATGACAGAGGACGTTAAGGCAACGAGATTAAGCAAGGCAGCACGCGAATTCAATGTGGGGATATCGACCATTGTGGAGTTCCTGCATAAGAAGGGGTTTGATCTCGATCCGAATCCGAATACAAAACTTCCAAATGAAGCATATCTTCTGCTTGTTAAGGAATACAGCTCGGATATCAGTGTCAAGAAAGAATCCGAAAAGCTTATCCTTAAGGACCTTCACAGGAAAAAGGAGTCTGTTTCCATAGATGATCTGTCGTCAGAAAAGAGCGGCGAAGAAGAACCTGAACGTGAAGAGGAAGTGCTGTTTACGGATCTGTCAGGCGCAAAGAAGACTGTCGATATTGTAACTGAAATAAAAAAGCCTGATATCAAGCTTGTAGGCAAGATCGACCTGGGCAAAACGTTAAAGCCGAAAACATCACAGGAGAAAGCTGTGCCTGAAGAAAAAGTCTCAAAAGAGCATGGCGAAGGGAAGAAAACAGCGGCAGGGGAAAAGGAAGCCTCCGCTGAAGAAGGCAAGGAAGAGACGGGCAGGAAGGAAACAGGGTCAAAAGCCGAAATGAAGGAGCTGACAAAAGAAGCAGCGATTAAAGAGGATGCCGGGACTAAGGCTGTCAAGGAAAAAACTGAAATGCCGGTGCCCCCTGATAAGGAGGAAACCATATCGTCAGAGGCTGCTTCCGGGGAGATAGTCCCTGAAGATGAAATCATCGAATTGTTCAGGCCGGACTTTCAGAAATTGTCAGGTCCGACAGTCGTGGGAAAGATCGATCTTCCGGTAGAAGAGAAAAAGAAGCCTTCATCTTATCAACCTGTGAATATCAGCGGTGATTCGGATTTCAGAAGAAAGAAAAGAAGAAAAAGGATCACAAAGGAAAAGGAACAGGTGTCTTTTGTAAAACCCGATCAGGCGGATAAAAAAGAAAAACCGGGCAAAAAGGTTGTGAAGAAAAGGCCCGTCAGGGTTGAAGTTGATGAGGAAGAAGTTCAGAAACAGATCAAGGAAACGCTTGCAAGGCTTACAACAAAGGGAAAATCGAAGGGATCGAGGTACAGAAGAGAGAAAAGGGAAGCCATAAGCCAGAAACATCGCGAAGTCGAGGATAAGATCGAACAGGATAAGAATATCCTCAAGGTCACTGAATTTGTTTCGGTGAATGAGCTGGCCCTCATGATGGATGTTCCCGTCACGGAAATTATTTCAACGTGTATGAATCTCGGTCTTTTTGTTTCCATCAATCAGAGGCTTGATGCTGAGACGCTGGCTCTTCTGGCTGACGAGTTCGGATTCAAGGTTGAATTCGTCAGTGCCGAACTCCAGGAAGCTGTGAGAGAAGAAGGAGACGAAGAAAAGAATCTTAAGCCAAGGCCGCCTATAGTCACGGTCATGGGGCATGTCGACCATGGAAAGACAAAACTGCTTGATTATATAAGAAGAACCAACGTAATTGCAGGCGAAGCAGGAGGCATAACCCAGCATATAGGAGCCTATGCGGTAAGACTTGATGACGGGCGCAGGATAACCTTTCTCGACACGCCGGGACACGAGGCTTTCACCGCCATGCGTGCCCGGGGTGCACAGATCACCGATATCGCAATTATTGTAGTGGCTGCCGATGATGGCGTGATGCCGCAGACCATTGAGGCCATAAATCATGCCTCGGCGGCCGGAGTGCCAATAGTATTTGCCATAAACAAGATTGATAAGCCCACTTCAAATCCGGACAAGATCAAGGAAGACCTTTCCAAGATGAATTACCTGGTTGAAGACTGGGGAGGAAAATACCAGTCTCAGGAAATTTCCGCAAAAACCGGTCTTAATATCGACCAGCTCCTGGAAAAGGTCCTTCTTGAGGCTGAAATGCTCGATCTTAAAGCCAATCCTGACAAACCGGCAATCGGGACGATCATCGAATCATCCCTGGATAAGGGACGCGGCTATACTTCCACCGTCCTCGTCAAGGCAGGAACCCTGAGAGTCGGAGACATAATGCTTGCAGGCGGAAGCTTCGGACACATAAAGGCAATGTATAACGAAAGGGGCGCAAAAATAGATGAGGTGACACCTGCAATGCCTGCGCTGGTGCTGGGATTGAACGGAGCTCCCCAGGCAGGAGATAAATTCAATGTGATGGGCAGCGACCGCGAGGCAAAGGATATTGCCACAAAACGGCTTCAGCTTCAAAGGGAACAGGGTCTGCGGACACAGAAGCATATTACTCTTGATGAAATAGGAAGAAGGATTGCAATAGGCAACTTCCAGGAGCTTAATATTATCGTCAAGGGTGACGTCGACGGTTCCGTGGAAGCCCTGAGCGATTCACTTATAAAGCTCTCGACACCTGAGATACAGCTTAATATAATCCACAAGGCCGTAGGGCAGATCTCTGAATCGGATATACTACTTGCTGCCGCATCAAATGCAGTTGTTATCGGGTTCCAGGTGCGTCCTTCGTTAAGTGCAAGGAAACTTGCAGAAAAGGAAGAGATCGATATCAGGCTTTATTCAATCATCTATAATGCCATCGAGGAGATAAGGTCCGCAATGGAAGGGATGCTTTCACCTGAGGTCAGGGAAGAAATCGTTGCCACTCTTGAAATAAAGGAAATATTCAAGGTCACCAAGGTTGGCACCGTAGCCGGATGCTATGTCAAGGAAGGCAAGATAACCAGGAATACGAAAGTGCGCATCATCCGCGAAGGCATAGTAATTTACACCGGCGAGCTTGGATCACTTAAAAGATTCAAGGATGACGTCAAGGAGGTTGTCGGCGGTTTTGAATGTGGCCTGAATATCCAGAACTTCAACGATATCAAAATTGGTGATGTCATTGAAGGCTACCAGGAAGTCGAAATCAAGAAAACCCTATAAAAGCGCTTTGTAGCTTTCGGCTGAAAGCAGCTCTTTTACTTCAGCAGGATTGGAAATCCTGATCTTTATCATCCATCCTTTACCATAGGGGTCCTTGTTCACGGAATCAGGCGATTCCTCAAGAGACGGGTTGACTTCGAGAATCCCGCCACCAACCGGCATGAACATGTCTGAGACTGTTTTTACTGCTTCGATAGTGCCGAAGACTGCTCCCTTATCAAGAGTTTCTCCAAGTGTTTCAATTTCAATAAAGACGACATCGCCGAGCTCACCCTGGGCAAAGTCGGTAATTCCCACATAGCCAGTATCTCCTTCAACCTTCAGCCACTCGTGGTCCCTGGTATAGAACAGATTTTCCGGAACGTTCATAATTTTTGTATTAAGAATTTAACTTTTCTACTGCCCAAAAATAAAAAAAATATTTACCGGCAGAAATGATTAAAGATTTTATACGTTTTATCTTGTCGAGCCTTTTATGACAAGCTCTGTCTTTATTACTATTGTCTGGAAATTCTTTTCGTGAGTGTTCTCGAGGCTGCTTATAAGAAGCCGCACGGCTTCCTTGCCCACGATATAGCCGTGCTGCTCCACTGATGTGAGAGGAGGATCAGTGAGCTCTGAAATCATTCCGCTTGTAAAACCGACTATCGAAATGTTGTCCGGCACTTTGCATCCGCCCATCTTAACCATTCTCATGGCCTCAGCAGCAGTCAGGTCGTTAACCGCAAAAATGCCATCGGGCTTTCTGACTCTTTTAATCAGCTCCGGGACAATAATCCGGGCTTCTTCAGCAGTGTCGCATTTGATTATGTTTTCTTCGCGAACCGGGAGATTACTTTCCTTGAGGGCTTTTATATATCCGTTCTTCCTGTTTTTAGCAATCAGAAGGTTCTGGGGAGCCGACAGGTGGATTATTTCCCTGCATCCAGTGCTGATAAGGTGCTTTACTCCTTCGTAAGCACCAGTTTCATCGTCAACGATAACCCGGTCGGTTTCAATCTCATCGCATATCCTGTCAAAAAACACAAGCGGAATTCCATTTTCGGTTATATTTCTGAAATGGTCAAACTTCTCAGTGAGTTTACAGAGCGACACCAGTATCCCGTCGACCCTGCTTGATAACAGGGTGTTTACGGCCTTGACCTCTCTCTCATATGATTCATTTGACTGGCAGAACATCACGTGGTAACCGGAATTATAGGCAAGATCTTCAATCCCGCTTATGACTGTGGAAAAGAAATAATGAACTATCTCGGGGACTATAACGCCGATTGTCTTGCTCTGGCCGCTCTTGAGACTTAAGGCAATCGGATCAGGCTTGTAGTTCCATTTCTCGACAAGGGCTCTTACAGCTTTCTTGGTAGCAGGGCTGATATCGGGGTGTCCCTTTAAAGCTTTTGAAACAGTGGAAGGAGAAATACCCAGTTCCCTTGCAATATCCTTTATTGTCACCTGTCCCTTATTCATATTCCTCTTTTCAGAATTCTACAAGTTAGCTTAAAAAATTCTATTTTCTTCCATCATGATGAAAAATGATGCTTTACGAAGATCAACAGAAGAGAAAAAGCATGATTTTAAATAAAATTAACATTTTTTATAACAGTTTTTAAAATATTATTGGCATTTCAAACGTTTGCGATAATATAACATAATCGCTTGAAAATTAATGTATTCAAATACTCTTTATATTAATTTTTTTATACATTTGTAAGTTATTTTTATAAATAATCATATTACCCTAATTATAATACTAAATCTTAAACCAGACATCCAATGAAAAAAAGAATTTTAAAGAAGCTCTCTTTGCTTTTCCTTGGAATCCTTATTACCGGGGCGATAAATGCCCAGGGAGTAAAAATCACAGGAAAGGTAAAAGATGCAGCAGATGGTTCAGCTTTGATTGGAGTTACTATCCAGGAAAAGGGAACTACCAATGGTGCCCTTACTGATGTAAACGGGAATTACAGCATTACCGTCGGGAAGACGGCCACGCTGATTTTCTCCTACATTGGCTATAAGGCACAGGAGATTGTTGTCGGTAACCAGGCAACCATTGATGTGAAGATGGCAGTTGAGAGCCAGGCTCTGCAGGAGGTGGTTGTGATAGGATACGGTACAGTCAAGAAATCTGACGCAACAGGTTCGATTGTTGCTGTTAGTTCAAAAGATTT
The DNA here is from genome assembly GCA_963717685.1 of uncultured Bacteroidales bacterium. Lineage (GTDB taxonomy): Bacteria > Bacteroidota > Bacteroidia > Bacteroidales > VadinHA17 > LD21. The sequence continues at coordinate 607,750 of OY970346.1, forward strand.
CAACCAGGGGGCAATAACTACAGCCCAGGATCTGATGGTTGGTAAAAGCGCCGGGGTTGATATTACAACGGCTGGTGGTGCTCCGGGAAGCGGTTCCACAATCAGGATCCGTGGCGGTTCATCCCTTTTTGCTTCCAATGATCCTCTTATAATCATCGATGGCGTTCCGATCAGCAACAATGACGTTTCAGGTAGCTCAAACCTTCTGTCATTCGTAAATCCGAACGACATTGAATCCTTCACGGTATTAAAAGATGCTTCAGCCACTGCAATTTATGGTTCCAGGGCATCTAATGGCGTGATCCTCATTACTACAAAGAAAGGCAAAGTCGGCGCTCCGTTTACGGTCAGCTATGACGGAAACGTGTCTGTATCGGTTGCACCAAAATTCGTTGATGTTTTTTCCGGAGATGAAATGAGGAAAATAGCTTATGAACATGAAGATCTCTACGGGGTTGGTTCACTGAGTCAGCTCGGAAGTGCAAACACAAACTGGCAGAGCCAGATTTTCCGTGCCGCTGTATCAACTGATCACAATCTCAGCTTTTCAGGATCAAAAGGCAATGTTCCTTTCAGGGCATCAATAGGCTACACCGACCAGAACGGTATCCTGGTTAACACCGACATGAGGAGGGTTACAGGATCTATCAGCGCTGATCCGACTTTCCTGAATAACAGTCTTAAGGTAAATATCAACCTTAAGGGTATGAATACTCATAACAACTTCGGAGACCAGGGAGCCATTGGTTCTGCAGTAAATATGGACCCGACACAGCCTGTTTATGATAACAGCGCCTCCGCTGTCAAGAACTATGGAGGATATTTCCAGTGGGCAAATTACGGCGCAAGCCTGGGAACTCCAAACCCTGTAGCTCAGGCACTTGACATCGATAATAAATCAATAACCAACAGGTTGATAGGCAATATACAGTTTGATTATAAGCTGCCATTTGTTCCCGGTCTTTCAGCTAACCTGAACCTGGCAAGCGATTATTATTACGGTGCAGGTCACGATAATGAGCCGGCAACAGCTCCTTCAGTTCTGATCAATCCTCTGTCATGGGGTAAACTGAACAATTATAATGCACACAGCAGAAACAATTTGCTTGACTTCTATCTCAATTATTCAAAAGATCTGAATTCAATCCGCAGTAAATTTGATATCACCGCAGGTTATTCATGGCAGCATTTCAGCAGTGACGGCGCCAGTTATACCAGGGGTATAACTGATGAGACACATCCTTACCAAAAGTCAGACAGTTCATCCTATATCACCGAGAACTACCTCATTTCGTTCTTCGGCCGTGCAAATTACAGCCTTATGGACAGGTACCTGCTGACATTTACAATCCGTGATGATGGTTCCTCACGTTTCTCATCAAATAACCGCTGGGGACTTTTCCCGTCTCTTGCTCTTGCATGGAAGATCAATAATGAAGAATTCCTGAAAAACGTCAAGGCCATTACAAACCTCAAACTGAGGCTGGGCTGGGGTGAAACAGGGCAGCAGGATATAGGTAATGACTATCCGGCAGAAGCAATTTACCAGCAAGCTCTGGTAGGCAGCTATTACATGATAGGAGGCCAGTATATTCCGACACTGCGTCCAAATGCATACGACCCGAATATTAAATGGGAATCCACAACCACATATAATGCCGGTCTTGATTTCGGTATCCTGAAAGACCGCATAAGTGGTTCATTTGATGTTTACAAGAGAGTGACTAATAACCTGCTCAATACTGTGACAGTACCGACCGGAAGCAATTTCTCCAATACCTTGCTGACAAACGTAGGCAGCCTCAATAACAAGGGTTATGAAATCACCTTAAACTTTATCCCGATCTCAAAGAAGGATATGACTCTCAACCTTTCATTTAACCTGACATATAATAAAAATGACATTACCAAGCTTCTCATAACAAATGATCCCACTTACATAGGAATTCTTATTGGGAATGCGTTTACCGGTAACAATCAGGTCACAAGAGTCGGATATCCTGCCAATTCATTTTTTGTGAACAAACAGGTCTACGATGCAAACGGCAATCCGATTGAAGGTCTTTATGTCGACCTGTCAGGCGATGGCGGAACTATAAGCAATAATAATTCAGACAAGTATATTTACCATAATCCTGTCCCGGATTATCTGATGGGATTTTCCGCACAGTTCAACTACAAGAACTTCGACATATCAGCTTCAACGCGAACCAGCCTTGGCAACTATGTTTACAATATGGTGGCAGCCGGATCTTCATATGACCAGATGTACCAGATTGGATACTGGAAGAACTTCACAAGACTTCTCGATAATACTAATTTTGTGACCCGCCAGTTTTCAAGCGATTACTTTGTTGAGAATGCTTCATTCTTCAAGCTCGATAATGTAAGCGCCGGATATACCTTCCGCAACCTTATGGGAAACAAGATGAAGGCCCGTATAAGCTTTACTATACAGAATGCTCTTACTATCACCAAATATACAGGACTGGATCCTGAGGTTTCGGGTGGTATTGACAATAACTTCTATCCCAGACCACGAATATATATGCTGGGTGTTAATTTAACCTACTAATATTCCGAAAACTATGAATAAGAAGATTTTAATATTTGGAATAGTTCTTTTAACTGCGATTTTATCATCGTGCGTTAAAGACCTTAATGTGACCCCAAGGGACCCGAATAAAATCATGGCAGGAAATGTGGAAAACAATCCGACATATCTTGCTGAGGTACTGGGGAAAATTTATGCCAGCTTTATTATAAATGGTCAGGGTAGTGTATCCAACTACAACCCGGATATAACTGCATCAGACGACGACTTTTTTACTTCAAACAGAGCACTCTGGAATCTCCAGGAATTGTCAACAGATGAAGCAATATGTGCCTGGAGCGATGTTGGGATATCTGACATTAATACCCAGACATGGAGCCCCACCAATACATTTCTTACGGCTCTTTACCAGCGCCTTGGCCTAAGCATAACCTATGCAAACGACTTTATCAGGATGACAAACGGCAGTTCTGATACAACCATTCTCAGATATAATGCAGAAGCACGATTCCTGAGAGCATTGGCCTATTACTATTTCATGGACCTGTTTGGTAATCCTCCTTTCACTACAGATGCTGACGGAGTGGGAAAATTCTTCCCGAAGCAGATTTCAAGGGCTAACCTGTTCAATTATGTTGTTTCTGAACTTCATGCAATTGAAAACAAACTCGGCGCACCAGGGTTCTCATATCCTGAAGCTGACCAGGCTGCCTGCTGGATGCTTCTCGCAAGGACTTACCTCAATGCCCAGGTCTTCACCGGAACTGCAAAGTGGGACAGCTGCCTGATTTATTGCAATAAAGTTGCCAACTGCGGGAAATATTCCCTTGCATCAAACTACAGGCATAATTTTGCAGCTGATAATGATGGCCCAGAAAACCCTGAGATGATCTTTGCATGGGAACAGAACGGCATTTATACTGCATGCTATGTCGGAACAACCTTCATAATTGAATCATGCTGCGATGGAACATATCTCAAGGCAAATGATTATGGTCTGTATTCCAATACTAACTGGAACGGCAACAGGACAAAAAGGCAGTTTGTAAACGTACTTGTTGATACCCTTGCCACCTATGGAAATGTTCCTATTCCTTCAACCGATCCATGGTTCTCACAATGCAAGGACGGACGCGTCTTCCTGAGACAAAAACTCAGCCTTGATATTCCCAGCGCCTCAGCAAGCGGCAATTATGGGATAGGCGTATATAAGTTTACGGCAAGAAATACTGATGGTACGCTTCCTACAGTTGACACCAGCGCAACTTATGCCAGTACCGATTTCCCTGTTTTCAGGTATGCCGATGCCCTGCTCATGAGAGCCGAATCTAATTTGAACCTTGGCAATACAGCTGATGCTGTAACTGATATCAATGCTGTCAGGGAACGCGCTTTCGGAGGTGCAGCAGGAGACATAACAGCTGCGACATTGGCATCAAACCCATCGTTCATTCTTGATGAGCGCGGCCGTGAGTTCTACTATGAATCTCAAAGGCGTACCGACCTGATACGTTTTGGAAAATTCACCACCGGAGGTTATAACTGGGCATGGAAAGGTGATGTGTATGCCGGTACAAGTACCGACGCTCACCTTAATATCTATCCTATCCCTGGCGATGAGGTTTCTGCCAATCCTAATATCAAGCAGAATCCTGGTTATTAATATTTTAAATTTCAAAGAGATGAAAAAGAATATATTAGTATATTTCTTCATTGGGTTGATCAGTCTTCTGGCCGGTTGCAAAAAAGACGGCACTATGGTCACCATACTGACAAACCCAATTGTCCCGACCATCAAGACCATGCCCAGCCTCGCTCTTCTGAGGGCCAATGCGACAGATACTCTTGAATTTGTCGGAACTCCTGTTAATCCCGGCTTTACAGCTTCTGCAAATTATTTCCTCGAAGCCTGTCAGAGCGGGAATAACTTTGTAAATTCCGTGACTATTTATTCCGGAATCCAAGATACCGTTATAAAGATGACCAACAGCGCTATAAACGGAGCCCTGCTGAAACAGTTCACTGCTGATTCCACCACTAACATTGATGTCAGGATAAGGGCAGTCCTCATTGTAAGTTCAGGAACCGGTGCTCCGGGGTCCATCTCCAATCCCATAACTTATTCTTCTGCAATAACAACTGTTCCTGCCACCATTTACGGGCTTCCACGTCTTGATCTCATAAATTCGGGTATGACCCAGAAAATTGAATCAGCTCTTGGCAATGGCCAGTACGCCGGATATGTCAAGCTGGATACTACAAAGCATTTCACCCTGGAAGATCCCGATAACAGCACCATATATGGCGCTTCCGGCAAGGCTGCACTTGCAGTAAACGGATCAGCATTCATTCCTTCCAATACAATTAATATTGGTGTTGGATGGTATTATATGACTGCCGATGTTAATGCCAAGACATATACACTGACTCCTTATATGGTCGGACTTGTCGGTGCATTTGACAACTGGGCAGCACCTGATTCCAAAATGGAGTACAATCCAAAGTTAGGTGTATGGTCCATTACGACTGCTCTGCCAGCCGGTGATATCAAGTTCAGGCTAAATGATGACTGGGGATGGAATCTTGGCGGAACCCCAGCCAGTCTGACCCATGGAGGAGCCAATATTACACTTGCAGCTGCTGGTACGTACGCCATTACATTGGAAATTACAGTAGCCGGTCCTGCTGGTTCTGAAGCTGGTGAATGCACTATCGTTAAACAGTAAATAGGATGAAACTCTTAAAAAATGAATTCATGAAAAATACATTCATTTATAAAGCAACGGCCCTTTTTGCTGCAGTGGCATTGATCTTTGCTGCATGCACAAAAGAGACCTCGAACGTAAGATTAAGTGCGCAACTCGGAACTACCCAGGCACTGAATGTCACATCGGATTCGGCAACAATCGTTGGTTTTGTCGTTGCAGCCGATGGGGGTTTTACCCAGAAAGGTGTTTGTTACAGCACCACTGAAGGGCCAACCCCGTATAACTCTAAAGCCATTGATTCGCTTCCGGCTGCAGGGGCATTATTCTCTGTAAGGATAGGAGGACTGAACTATGCAACCAAGTATTATGCCAAAGCTTATGCAATAAATTCCTCGGGAACATTCCTTGGCGATGAAGTCATTTTTACAACATTGCCAGTGGTCCCGACGGTCACTACGACTGCAATAAGCGCTATAACAGGGAACTCTGCGTCTAGCGGTGGCAATGTCACTGTTGCGGGTGGAGCTACCGTTACTGCCCGTGGCGTTTGCTATGGTATAACACATAACCCTTCAGTTTCCGGTTCTCATACAACTGATGGTGCCGGTACAGGTACCTTTATAAGCTCCATGACAAGCCTGAAAGGGAATACTCTCTATTATGTACGCGCTTATGCCACCAACAGTGCCGGTTCAGGATATGGCGCTGAGGTATCATTCACGACTAATGTGGATCTTCCTGCTGTAACAACAGCTGCAACGACAAGCATTACAAAAACTTCCGCAGTGACAGGCGGCTCTGTTACGTATGATGGAGGAGGCACTGTGACTGCAAGAGGTATTGTATGGGGTCTTAATGCTAATCCCGCACTTGCGACCGACAATGTTATTACATCAGGCGCCGGTACAGGTACGTATGTGGACAGCCTTACAAACCTTACACTGTTTACTACATACCATGTACGTGCCTATGCGACAAACAGTGCAGGAACAGCATATGGAGCTGATGTATCATTTACCACACTGGCAAATATCAATAAGTTCTATATTGTCGGTGATTATAACAGCTGGACCAACAATGCTTCTGCACTTTATATTATCTCTACAGCTACGAATGCTACAGCCCAGGGTTATATTAATTTCCCCGCATCAGGAGGAATTAAGCTGATCACAAATCCAGGCAGTTGGGATGCTTCAACTACCTTCGGTGATAATGGATCTAATTCAGGACTACTGGCAAATCCGGGTAATAATATTTCTATTCCGGCTGCAGGATATTACCTGATAAATGCCAATCCTGCCACTATGACCTATTCACTTACCGCTACAGTCTGGGGCATTATTGGTGATGCAACTGCCGGTGGCTGGGGTGCCCAGACTAATATGAACTACAATGCAACTACAATGGAGTTCTGGCTTGGAGCGCATCTGACAGCTGGAACTACCTCATTCAAATTCAGGGGGACATCAGACTGGGCAGTAAACTATGGCGCCAATTCAGGAAGCGATACACTGATTGCCGGCGGATCCAATATATCTGTGGCATCTGAAGGTGATTATGCAATTACAATGAACCTGAGCCAGCCAAATAATTACAGCTATAGTGCAAATATGTGGGGCCTGATTGGCGATGCAACGCCAGGAGGCTGGTCCACAGATACATTCATGACATGGGATCCGGTCAACATGGTGTTTACTGCCACCCTTAACATGCTGGCAAGCGGCTCCTATAAATTCAGGGCAAACGCCGCCTGGACTGTCAATTTCGGAGGCAGTTTAAGCGCTCTTACGCAGGGCGGAGCCAATTTGACAGTTCCGGCTGACGGCAACTATACGATCACGCTCGATCCATGGAATGCTGTAGGTACGATCACACAGAACTCAAAAAAATGATCTCAGAAACTTAAGGCAGATTATCTGCTGAATGGTTCGTATATGTTAAAACCTCTTCTTTGAAAAACAAGAAGAGGTTTTTTTACCTGTTTTAAATACCTTTACATAATTATTATCAGTTAAAGATAAACCAATGAATAAGAAGCTGCTGACCGTTATAATTATATACCTCATTGCTATCAGTTTACAGGCCCAGATGGTATATACCGACCCAGCCATACCGGTAATGGGGAAAGAGATAAAGGTATATTTTAACACTTCGCTCGTAACAAGCGATGCTGCCTTTAAGAATTACACCGGAAATGTTTATGCGCACACGGGAGTAACAGTCAATGGTCAGGCCTGGCAGAATGTCATTGGAACCTGGGGTGTAAATTCCACACAGCCAGAACTGACCCAAGTTGGTCAGTATCTTTATTTTCTTGATATCAAACCGGATATCAAAACTTATTACGGGCTCTCTGCAACTGATAGTGTTACTCAGATAGACCTGGTTTTCCGCAGTTCCGACGCATCAAAACAGACCAGGCCAGATATCTTCCTGACTGTATACAAGCTTAATCTGCAGACTACTTTTGTCACTCCGCAGACCAGGTCAGTTATTGTAAGCCTTAACGGACAGATCCCTGTCAATGCCGCTGCAACGATGGCAGATTCCATTTCATTGTACATGAATAATAAATTCCTGAAAAGAGGCAGCACTCCGGGCCAGGTTACTGATACCATCACAGCCAGCCAGTACGGAGGCTTCTGGGTGAAATCAATAGCCTGGAGCTATCCGTCATTTGTGGCAGATTCTTTTTATTTATATGTCAGGCCACCTGTAGTAATGCAGGATCTTCCGTCCGGCCTGGTTGACGGAATAAATTATTTAAGCGACACATCCGTTGCACTTGTTTTACTTGCACCTTACAAACAAAATGTTTTTGCCATTGGTGATTTTAATAACTGGCTTCCCTGTGATAAAGGTTTCATGAAAGAGACCACCGATGGTAACAGATACTGGGTGCAGATAAACGGTCTGACGCCCAATAAAGAGTACAGGTTCGAGTATATAGTTGATTCGTCACTTTATATAGCCGATCCGTACACAGACAAAATTCTCGATCCCGTAAACGACCCGTATATTTCATCGACTACGTATCCCAATCTCACCAAGTACCCTGCCGACACTGCATCAGGCATAGTATCGACGCTGCAGACGGCACAGGTTCCCTATGCATGGCGCACCACAAATTTTCAGCCGCCGGCAAAATCGAACCTGGTTATCTATGAGCTTCTTATCCGGGATTTTGTTGCCAATCACGATTTCAGGACAATTGCCGATACCCTCAGCTATCTGAAGAATCTCGGAATAAATGCAATCGAGTTTATGCCGGTTTGTGAATTTGAAGGGAACATCAGCTGGGGTTATAACCCTGATTTTTATTTTGCACCCGACAAATACTACGGTCCAAAGAATGATTTTAAGGCTCTTATAGACAGCTGTCATGCACGTGGCATAGCCGTAATTATGGATATAGTTCTTAACCACTGCATGGAACAGTCTCCTTTCGTTGAGCTCTATCTCGATTATGTCGGATCAGATCAGATCCACATGAAGCTGCCCAATCCATGGTTCAATGCAATTTCACCGAATCCGGTCTATTATTGGGGCGCTGATTTTAATCATGCAAGCATTTACACGCAGCAGCTTGTCGACCGCATCACATCTTATTGGCTCACAGTATACAATGTCGATGGTTTCAGATTCGACTTCTCAAAGGGATTTACAAATACTCCGGGCGACGGATTTGCATACGATGCTTCAAGGATAGCGATCCTCGAAAGAATGGCAAATCATATATGGTCAGTAAAGCCAAATGCCTATGTGATACTCGAGCATTTCACAGCCGATGCGGAGGAGCAGGTTCTGGCCGACTATGGAATGCTGCTCTGGAATAACTTTAATTCTCAGTACTCCCAGGCAGCCATGGGAAATTCTTCCGATCTGACAGGCGCTTCCTGGCTCGGACTGGGTTGGAGCGTGCCGGGTCCAATAACCTACATGGAAAGCCATGATGAGGAAAGGCTAATGTACCAGACCCTTACAAATGGGGCATCGACGGCAACCTATAATACGAGAGACCTGAAAACCGCACTAAAGAGAATGCAGCTCGATGCGATCTTCTTCCTTACCATACCCGGACCGAGGATGATCTGGCAGTTTGGAGAGCTTGGATATGATATTTCAATTGATTCAGGTGGCAGGACCAGCCCCAAGCCAATAAAATGGGATTATTTCTCAAATCCTGACCGGCATGACCTGTACCAGTTTTACAGACTTCTGAACACTCTGAGAAACACCCAGGAGGTATTCAGCACCGATAATTATTCGTGGGATCTGTCCACTCCCATGAAAAGGCTTACCCTGAACGGGTCAACCATGTGCATCAATATCCTGGGAAACTTCGGGATAACGGGAAATTCAATTGATCCTGCCTTTCCGAATACAGGCAAGTGGTATGAATATTTCTCCGGAGACTCTCTGACGGTTACGAATTCAGATTCACCTATCAATCTCGATCCGGGTGAATACAGGATGTACTCCACCGTAAAGCTGCCTTCGCAAAACCAGATACTCAGTGTAAAAGATGTGCCTGCTGAAACTGCTTACTTCGTAAGCGCATACCCGAATCCTTCAGCCGGACCCTTCAATTTTCAAATTCACAGCACTGCTCCCGTGCAGGGCACACTGACAATTTATGACCTGGAAGGAAGAGCCGTGAGGCAGATAAATATAGGGCTCCTTCCTGACAGTGTTCAGAATATCGTCTGGGACGGAAAAACAGAAAGCGGAGCCGAGGCAAGCCCGGGAATATATCTTGTTCGCGTGAACACCCCTCTGGCACTGCAGACACTTAAAATAATCAAGAGCAGGAATCAGTAGCTTTTCAGTACAGCGGCGGACAGGGGCTGAAGCTTAATCTCTATGCTTTTGCCAATCGTCCTGTAAATTTCATGATCAGCTGAAAGCATATCCCCGAAGCTTCCCTTTTTACCTGCCGGTACGAAAATTGATTCCGGCTTGTCCGATCTGTTGAATATCACGACGACTTCGTCTTTTCCCAGCTTACGCGTATATGCAAGCACCATTTTCTGATCGTCAGCAAGGGTGAAGGCAAGATCGCCATAAACCAGAACAGGGTTTTCTTTTCTCATCTTAACAAGCTTCCTGTAGAATGAAAGCAAAGCCGTATCAGGCCTGACCTCATCAACCGGTCTGCTTTTTGAAGGATCATAGTTTGCCTTCTCATCTTCATACTTTAGGTCAGCCCATACCATGGGCTTCCTGCAATCAGGATCATCAGCGCCCCACATTCCGACCTCATCGCCGTTCCATATATGAGGTGCCCCGACAAAAGTAAACTGATGGATCAGCAGAAGCATCTGTTCCTTCCTTGTGAGCTCATCAGGCTTGTTGATCCTGTAGTCAGGGCTTGATGAAGGACTTGCATTGTACTTGTCCATCGTCTTATTGAATAATGAAGTCGAAAGACGTGGTGTATCATGCGTCGCTGCAACATTCATCATTGCTTCGAGGTTATCATTTTTTATTCCTTTGTCGATCCTTCTTATTTCACTCACAAAACCTGTAGGCTTAAGAACAGGTTCTGCCTGGGCGAAAAATCCTCTTGCCACCCTGTACCACCTGTAATTCATTATTCCATCGAACTGGTCTCCCTTCAGATAGATACCGGGATCAAGAAGCTTATCGGGCCACTCGAGCCACCATATCTCACCGACAAGATAAGCATCGGGGTTCACCGATCTAACAACTTTCCTGTATTCGCGCCAGAAACCCATCGGGATCTCACCTGCCACATCCAGCCTGAAACCGTCTACGCCATCGGAAAGATTTCCATTTTTGTCAGGATCAAGCCATCTTCTCGTGACACTGAAAATATGCTGCTTCAGTGATTCGGAATGGAAATTGCCTTCAAAGGGCATAACTTTTTTGCCGGGCGGAAGAATATCTTTTTTGAAAACAGCCATGTAGGGATTATTGCCTCCCCATCCTTCATAACGGAATTCACTGCCGGGGGTTGAAGTATCACCATAACTGATAATGTTGTACCAGTCGGCAAAAGGAGAATTTTTACCGTTCTTCCTGACATCATTCAGCGCCCAGAAATCCTTGCCTGTATGGTTCCATGAATAATCCATTATCACCCTGATCCCTCTCTTATGGCACTCTGCAATGACCTTCAGGAAGAGCTTGTCGGCCGAAGTCCATTTCCATGTTGAAGGATCAGCAGGATTTTCCGAGTTCATGATTTCAGCGTCGCCTTTTGGATCCGGGCCGAAATTACGGTCAATATGAGCATAATTCCTTGCATCGTATTTATGAAGCGACGGAGAATCATTCAGGGGGTTGAAATAGATGGCATTTACTCCGAGCGTCTGAATGTAATCCAGCTCATCAAGCACACCCTGAAGGTCGCCGCCGTATCGACGGGCCTGTATCCTGGCGTGGAAATTGCCTGTTTTTAGGCTGTCAAGCCACTGTTCGTGAGCATACCAGTCATGCCCCCAGGGCGTTATTTTCCAGGTTGAAGGATAGTGATCAGGATATGCTCCCTTCATATCGGCAGGAGTCGGATCGTTAGTTGTGTCTCCGTTCCGGAAACGTTCGACAAATATCTGGTACCAGACTGCTTCCTTTGCCCATTTGGGTACCAGGGCATATTGACTATTCTCGGGTTCGTGCCGACAGCCAGTCGACAATAAAATTAATGAAGCGGCAGAGAATAATACTGCTTTTATAAATTTAGTCATCATTTAAGTTTTTTTTGACAGCTTTAACCCATACCTTATCACTCCTCCTGCAATACGTCAGAATCCTGACAGTAAAATTTGTCATGGGAATTTAATTTATACCCCCTTTCGTTTTCCCCCAAAGGGGAAAGAATATAATTTTATTGCCAGAATTCTGTAGTAATACCCCTGGAGAGTAATTATTAATTTCACTTCATCCTGTTGTTTATTTACTCTCACCTTATATAAACCTTATATCCCCAGGGATTAAGTGTAATTTGTACACTTAATGGAAAGTGCTCCTTTTGTCCTGTGAAATATTCCGTATATTCTCCGTCAAGGCCTTTCAGTTCCGGCTTAAAGGTCACATCTTTCTTTGTAAGATTAAGGAACACGACTACCCTGTTTCCCTCCTTTTCCCTGTAATATGCGAATATCTTGTTATCCCTGTTCGTCGGGATCTTTACCATTGGTCCTCCGAAATCGCCGTTCCACAAAGCCCTGTTGTCTTTCTTAAGCCTGATGAGGCCGGTATAAAAACCGGTAAGGCTGCAGCTATCCCATTTAATCGGGTCTCTTACGAAGAACTTCAGCTTCCTGTTAAGACAATCTTCCTGTCCGCTGTAGATAAGGGGAACGGCCTGATCGGTGAAGATCATTGTTGCAAAAACTTTCTGTGCAGGTCCCATAAGCGAATCTATCGTACCTGCCCAGGAGTTCTCGTCATGGTTTGTCAGGAACTGGAGCCGATATGCATTGTTGGGATAAAGAAGCCATTCCTTTTTAAAGTAATTTGTGATTGCATTTGCACTGTCCCTGCCCTGCGCCACGGTGTTCATCAGGTGATGAAGCTCCCATGCATAGTTCATGTCAAAACCCTTTTCCAGGTAATTGAAGGGCTGTTCTATTTCAGCCAGCATAAGAACGGGCCTGATAGTATTGAGTTCCTTCCTTGCCCTTTCCCAGAACTCCTTCGGCGTATTGTTCGGGTGATCGACCCGGAATCCGTCCACTCCCATTTTCACCCAGAACGATAACGCGCTTATCATATAATCCTGCAGGCCTTTCTGCGACCAGTCGAGCTGAATGACATCTGTCCAGTCGGTCCCCACGGGAGGCGTGAACTTGCCATCCTTGTCCCTGACGTAATATCCCGGGTGCTCTTTTGCAAGCGGATTATCCCAGGCAGTATGATTTGGCACCCAGTCGAGCATTACATACATTCCGAGTTCATGGGCCTTATTCAGAACTTCCTTAAAATCGTCCATAGTACCGAACTCCGGATTGACATCCATGTAATCCTTAACCGAATAATAACTCCCGAGTGCTTCCTTCCTGTTAAGCACACCGATAGGATTGATGGGCATAAACCACAGTACGTCGACACCAAGGGCTTTCAGTCTCGGAATGTGCTTTTCGAATGCCTTCAGCGTGCCTTCATCGGTGTATTGCCTCAGGTTCACTTCATACATTACAACATTCTTTGACCATTCCGGATGGACCACCTCCGAAATCAGCGGCTTCAGCTCCTTTTTCTTGCCAAAAAACGAACAGCCCGCCACAATAAATACGATGGCAAGCAATAATGTCAGAATCGTTACAGATAATTTTTCCATGATTTCCTTATTGAATTATTTCTTTTCAACAGCAATAGATTCCTTACCGGAGGCAGGCACCCTGTAATTCCTGCCATAGACCATAATCTGCAATGTCTTACCGGAAATATTCCTGACGGTCACCTCCTTGCAGGTGACCTTGATCTCAAACAGGATCCCCCGGAACCTTGCATGGAACGAATAGGATTTCCACTGTTCGGGGATAAGAGGGTCAATCTTCACCTTGCTGTCAAGGATCCTCATCCTTCCGAAGCCTTCAACGATTGCCAGCCATGTTCCTGCCATGCTTGTTATATGAAGGCCGTCGCCAACCTCATTATTGTAGTCATCGAGGTCCAGGCGGGCAGTCCGGAGGTAAAGCTCATAAGCCTTCTTAATATTTCCTATCCTTGAAGCCATTATTGAATATATGCAGGCTGACAATGACGATTCATGAACAGTCATCGGTTCATAAAAATCATAATTTCTTTTAATTGTTTCAGTGTCAAACTTATCCTCGAAAAGGTACAGCCCCTGCAGGACATCGGCCTGCTTGATAAAGCACGATCTGAGTATCCTGTCCCATGACCAGTGCTGGTTGATCGGGCGCTGACCTGCAGGCAACTTGTCGGCACTCATCAGTTCCTTGTCAAGGAAGCCATCCTGCTGAAGAAACAGATTCCGGTCGGGATCAAAAGGCAGGTACATTTTATTAATTATGGCCTTCCAGAGCTTTGTCTCCTTTTCAAATTCAAGTCCTGTCTTTTCAATAATTTCACGGTATCTGGCAGGAGCATCCCTGCTGACCGTCTCCAGGTTCTGGATTGTATAGGATAATGTCCATACTGCCAGAGTATTGGTGTACCAGTTGTTATTGACATTATTTTCGTATTCATTAGGGCCGGTGACCCCAAGGATCATATATTTCTTTCTTTGCTCCGACCAGTTTACCCTCTGGCTCCAGAACCTGGAGATCCCTATCAGAACTTCCAGACCGTAATCTGCCATATAATCCGAGTCGCCGGTATGCCTTATATAATTATATATGGCATATGCGATTGCCCCGTTCCTGTGGATTTCCTCGAAAGTGATCTCCCATTCGTTATGGCATTCCTCACCATTCATTGTCACCATCGGGTAAAGAGCGGCCCCGCCCGTAAACCCAAGCTTTTCTGCATTCCTCATGCTTGCGGCAAGATGCTTATACCTGTAAAGCAAGAGATTCCTTGCGACCTTCTGATCGGCCGTTTTAAGGAAAAAAGGAAGTGCGAATGCCTCAGTATCCCAGTATGTGCTCCCGCCGTATTTTTCACCCGTGAATCCTTTTGGTCCTATATTTAGACGCTCATCTTTTCCGGTATAGGTCTGGTTCAACTGGAATATATTGAATCTTATTGCCTGTTGGGCAGCGACATCGCCTTCAATAACGATATCTGAATACGACCATATTTTGCTCCATTCCGATCTGTGCTCAGAAAAGAGCTTATCGCAGCCTTTTGATGAGACCTCTGCCAGCCTGGCCCATGTATCAGCTATCAGTTTGTCTTTCGGGTTATTGAGAGAAGAAATTACTGAAACATATTTAACCATGGTCAGCTCTTCTCCCGCATTTATCCTGGTCCTGTACTCGTTTGCCACGAATTTATCGCGATCGATCACGGACGGCTTCACTCCGGCAATTTCCCTGTTCCTGAGGAATACGTTCAACATTCCGGTGGCAACGTGAAAATCGGTTTTCATTGTACGGGAGACTATAATTCCGGAGTCCTCAGATGCTTCGTGCGCTACTTCGGTCCAGAATTTTTTCCCATAGTTTGCATCTTCGTTTTTCACATCTGAGTCGATATAAGAGACAAAACTGATATCGCCCTCAAAATCAATGGATTTTACCGAATACTGAACCACACCGATATCCGGTTCCGACATGCTCAGGAATCTCCTGGAATGGAATTCGAGAGTCTTATTCTTTGCAGCAGAAAGATGGAAAGTCCTGTCAAGGAAGCCCTCCTTCATATTGAGTACTCTTTTGAATGAGCTTATCCTGGAAGTTGCAAGATCGACGTGAATTCCGCTCACTGAAATGTCAATCCCGATCCATTTGGGAGCGTTCAGCACTTTTGCAAAGTATTCAGGATACCCGTTTTTCCACCATCCCACTCTTGTTTTGTCAGGATAATAAACACCTGCTATATAGCTTCCCTGCAAGCTGTCGCCCGAATAATTTTCCTCAAAATTTGCCCGCTGGCCCATATAACCGTTCCCGATGGAAAAGATGCTTTCTGACTCCCTGTTCATTTCAGGGTGAAATCCCTCTTCTATTATGAGCCATTCATCTTTCTTGTAAGAGTTGTTCATATTTTAATCCCCTTTTCGATTATTCTAAGTTTATCAAGGTTCATCAAATATAATCCGGGCACTACATAATGAGCCTTATTCAGAATTTTCTCCGAACCGATGCCGATGCATATCATTCCGGCATTCAAGGCTGCCTCGACTCCTGCAGCCGCATCCTCGAATACAACGCAATGCATGGGGTCAGTGCCTGTCATTTTTGCTGCCTTTAAAAACACTTCAGGGTCCGGCTTTGCTTTATGAACCACATTACCATCGGCGACAGCGTCGAACAGCTTATCCATTCTGACTCTTTCAAGGATAAGAGGAGTGTTCCTGCTTGCAGAACCGAGAGCCACCTTTAACCCGGCAGCCTTCAACTCCCCGATAAATTCCAGGCTTCCCGGGAGAATCTCCACGGGGGTCATTTTACTTATATATTCGACATACCATTTATTTTTAAGACTTGCATATTCTTCCTTTTGTTTTTCATCGGGCTTCATATTTCCGATATCGAGTATGATGTCAAGTGAAGCCATTCTGCTGACACCTTTAAGGCGTTCATTGTCGTTCTCGGTAAAATGAATACCCAGCTGTTCTGCAAGCCGTTTCCATGCAAGGAAATGGTACTTCGCCGTATCAACAATCACACCGTCAAGGTCAAAAATGCAAGTTTTTATAAACATCATTCATTTTTTTATCTCATTCACATCCCTGACTATGAACAGAACCAGCAGGGCAGCAATGAACATTGAAATACCGCCTGTCACGAGGGCATAAATGCTCTGTCCGCCGAACAAGCTTTTCACAAAGAAGCCCAATATGCTTGCTGCCATTATCTGCGGGATCACTATAAAGAAATTGAAGATGCCCATATAGGTCCCCATTTTGTTAACCGGAAGGGCTCCCGTAAGGATGGCATAGGGCATTGCAAGGATGCTGGCCCATGCGAGTCCTATGCCCAGCATCGATATAATGAGCATATGGGGAGTCCTGAAAAGGATAATTGAGATCAGGCCCAGTCCGCCTGCAGTAAGGCTTATTGCGTGCGTGATGCGCCTGTTTGTAAGCCTGGCCAGTACAGGAAGGAGGAAAGCCACAACAGCTGCAAAGCCATTATACACCGCGAACAGGACTCCCACCCAGTTTGCTCCCTGATTATAAAGCTCACTCGTGGGATCCTTTGTACCATAAATATGGCTTGTTACGGCTGATGTCGTATATATCCACATTGAAAACAAAGCGAACCATGAAAAGAACTGGACAATTGCAAGCTGGCTCATTGTTTTGGGCATCATCATAAGATCCCGAAGTACGATCACAACTCCATTGGTCGTTTTTCCCCGGGAAATAAGAGCTCCTGTGATCAGCTGGATCACGCCGAATCCTGCGACACCCACAGAAAGAATGTATAATTCCTTTTCAAGGGAACAGAAATAGATAATCAGGCTTACCGCAAGTCCGGCAAGAATCCAGTATAATCCCCTGACAAGAAAAGCTTTGCTCCCCAGGGATCTGACTGAATTGAAGTCTTCTTCCACAACATATTTCTCCTCATCTGAATATTCGCGCAATTCCTCAGGTGAATATTCCCTTGTCCTGACTATTGTCCACAAAACGGCAGAAATAAAAACAATTCCCCCGATGTAAAACGATAGTTTCACTGAAAGCGGTATCTGGCCCACAGGGGCAGTGTTTGGTACATGAAACCAGTTTGCCAGTACATACGGAAGAAGGGATGCTATTACAGCTCCTGTCCCGATAAAGAAGCTTTGTGTTGCAAACCCGGCAGTTCTCTGTTCATCAGGAAGCATATCCCCGACGAATGCCCTGAAAGGCTCCATGGAAATATTAATTGAGGCATCCATTATCCAGAGCATCCCGGCAGCGATCCAGAGAACAGGAGAGTTGGGCATGACAAGAAGCGCGCAGGATGCCAGTATTGCTCCTGTAAGGAAATATGGACGCCTGCGGCCCAGCCTGTTCCAGGTATTATCGCTCATATGCCCGATGATCGGCTGAATAATCAGCCCTGTTACCGGAGCTGCTATCCATAATATCGGAATATTCTCAACCTTTGCTCCAAGTGTCTCAAAAATCCTGCTCACATTAGCATTCTGAAGCGCAAATCCAAACTGAATTCCAAGGAAGCCGAAACTCATATTCCATATCTGCCAGAAGGTCAGCCTTGGTTTTGGTTTTTTCATTATAGTCAGATCTTAAGGATAGTAATAAAACCTAAGGATAGTATCTCAAAAATATAGAAAAGGATTCGTATTTAAAGCCCCGTATGTCATTTATTTACACGGAGATTCGCTGATTATCAGATCAAAAATCATGGCGACTTTGTTTCAAACGTTTTCGGAAAATAGAAAATAATTTACATAACCAGAATAACTTCACTGGGCCAGGGTAAATTTAAGGCTGAAACCGAAATCCGTATTTGAAGTTGGGAATGTCGTGGCAACAAAAGGATTATTCGTTGTCTGGTCGATAAACATCTGTAGATTGAACCTGTCGCTAAGCGCATAATCGGCTGTAAATCCGGTTGTCAGGACCTGTTGTCCGACAACCGGCTGATCGACATCCTCTATAAGCTCTCGCGCAATTGTTTTGTTATCGCGGATTGAAAAATCGAGCCGCAGGTTCAGGTTGCTTTTAAATGCCTTCTGGGTACCCCCTGTCTTCAATATCACCTTGACGTCGCTGAACCTGTAACCTACACCAACCACAAGCTCATTTATCCTGTCATCAGCAATTTCATTGCTTGACAGATTTAACGTCACGGTACGGGACTTTTTCCATTCAATCCTGGTGGTCATACTGTTCTTCCAGTTCATGTCCACGTTAATGAGCGGGCTGAACTGCTCATTAATAGTGACGGTATTCAATGCAAACTGCGGGATGAAATTTTCCTGCAGGTCCCTGATATAGTTCAGCCCGTTCTCTCCGGCGACGTAATTGAGGTTTGTCGTATAGGATCCGATCTGGTAAGTGCTGATATACTGATGTGAAATTGTTATCGATCTGAACAGCGTCTGCACAAAATCATATTTTGACAATCCGTCAAAAGTAATTCTCCAGTTAGGCATCATTGACAGGGCCGATGGGAAAGTTGCAAGCGTCACATCGCGCGGATTTGTCTTCGTGTAGGCTGCCAGAAATGCAGGCACCATGACTTCGCTTGACGTCTCGCCGTATCCGTTCTTGAAATCGCCTGTTATGGCGCTGCCTGTAACCGGATCAATATTGGGATTGTAAGAAGGATCAATATTTGCCCGCTGTGTTGCCAGCCTTTGAGATATTACGACCAAATCCCTTTTGAAAGCCTCAAATGTAGGTGAGGCATAATTGTTATTCTTTGATACTTTTTCAAAAGCGGTGCCCCAGGAAATAATCGACATTTCGAATGATCCACCTATTGTAGTGTTCCGTGTGCTGTCCGGGAACTGACCGCTGGAGTTAGCAATATAATAAGAATTTGTATTCTGAACGAATCTTCTGATAGCGTTAAGGTCTATCTTCAATCCCGGGATTGGTTCTATCATGCTTCTCAGAGAAAATTCCAGCTTTTTGGTGTAGCTTGCCGGTGTGTTCAGCAGGGTGTCTTTCGAAAGCCATCCATGAGAAACTGCCCTGTCAAAAAATGTCCGGCTGCCCAATCCAAGGATAAAAGGCCATCCCGGAGCAAGGGCGCCATTTACATTCGACATACCCAGGATGGTTGTTTTAGGCATATAGCCAGGCAGGTAGAGTCCCTGCGAAGATGTTATGGTCATAGAGACGGATCTCACTCCCATCAGACCCCTGATCAGGTATTCTCCGGTAATTATCAGCGGATTCTGTTTAAGCTGAACTTTCCCCTCTATGATCACTTTTGCACCATCGACCTGTTCAGAGGAGGTAAAGTTGATTTTGTTCTCATTCACCACTTCGACTTTGCCTTTGACTTCACCACCACCCTTTCTGAGCACTTTTACCTTTACATCCCTGGTCTTCAGATTGTGCACTATAGCCCTAGGCGTTTTTGGCTTGAAACTGACATTGTCCTTTGTATAAGTCACGGTCCTGAACTCATTCTTAAGATGATGATTTGATTCAGGACGGGTATCGCTTTCCACTCTTTTAAGGAATTTTGACTTGGAGTACAGGGCCGCCAGGTTCCCCATTGTGGTCAGGGTCAATTCATTACTGTTCTTGATAGTATTCCCTACATTAATGCCAAGGCTATCAGGATAAACGGGGCCTGCCAGCCAGTCATATTCAGCAGTATAGCGGGCGTTTGAGTTTATCCAGCCAAGGAGCGGGAGCTTATTGACAGGAATTGTGTAGGTTGCATTTATTATATGGGTGTAGGAGGTTGTCCTTCCGAATCTTTTGAGCTCTTTAAGAACCGAGTCGCGCCAGATCCTGTACTCATCCGGATATTCTTTCTTATCCACGGGGCCGTCAGGTTCATCAATCCTTGCTAGGTTTGTTGCAGTGAAATCAATTTTAAGCTGGCGGGTCACATCGTATTTGACATCATATATCCTTGTCCACTCAAAATCCTTTCTGTATGTAGGATTAATGATCATGTCCGGATTATCAATATCCCTGGTCCGTATTTCATTATAGTCGCGCGACAGTTCATTTCTGATGGAAATGCTTTTAGGCAGGAGATAGAAATTGAAATCCTTTATAATCCTGAATATTTTCCCATTCAGGAACTGGATATTCTTGAAAGGCATTATATTAGCCGGCTGGCCCTGGTAGTCATAATTGAGTCCGCCCTTATAGTCTTTTTCAAGGTCGATAACCGTCGTGGTATTGTGGCTGTACAGTTCGTTAAAGGAATAGTTTGCGCTTAAATTGGCAATGTCCCACAGATGCGACTTTTTGCCTTTCTTGCCTATTCCCACATTATTTAAAGTGATTGTTTTCCTCAATGAATATTCTTCGGTCAGCGACTTGAGTGAATCTTTTTCAGCTTTAGTCCGGGCCACCGACAAAGCATCAGAAAGAAGGATATCAGGATCAAGCGGGTTATATTCGGGTGTGGTCCAGGCTTCCGAATAACCAACATATAAGGGCAGTCTGACCATCATTTTTTCCGGGAAGAATTTTCCCATCTCTATGTTGGACGACAGGTCATATTTGGTGGTACCGTCAAGGCTTCTGTCATTGATTTTGCTATCGAGGCTTCCCCACCCCGGAGTGCTTGCCTGTCCCACCAGGTCTATTGATCCAAGATCGGCAAGATGTGCCTGGAGATGTCCGTTTGCCGCCCATCCGCCTTTTTCTATAAAATCATTGAGCCTTAATTCATCGACCCACACTTCCCCCCATTTCGGGGATCCGTCGTCTGTTGAAGGAGCTCTCGTCCTGGAAGGATTCCTGACTCCTATCATTATTACCTTGATATTGCTGAGGCTTGGATTTCCAATTACTGAAATCCTGTGTCCGCTGGCAGCATAAATGAACAGGTCCGTAAGACTCAGCGTCGCTCCGGGAAGTGCCATTTGCCGGTCCCTTTCCTTCTTTGCGTCCTCCAGGTCCGAAAGAAGGATATCGAAACTATTCTCAGTAGGCCACACAAGAGTCCGGGCTGCATCTGAATTATTGTCATAAGAACCCGGTGCCGTCACCTTCAGCGGTAATTCATATTCATAGAAATTATTCTGGTAATCTGAACCTATTCTTATAAAAGCTGTCAGATCGCCATCCTTAAGAGGATAGCCAGGGATCGCCTCCGCATGAGTTTCCATTCGCAGACGCTTGTACTGCCTTATATCCATTTCCGCGCCCTTAAATGCTGCCCTGGCATCTCCGTCCGTAAGGTCCTTTACGCGCAGCACCATTGATTGCTCATTCAGAAGACGCAGCTGCGGATTTGTAGGATCAGTGATCCTGTTAAATCCCGGCGGCAGAACATAGTTCACAGGTTGTTTTCCTGAATCGTCCTCAATGCTGACGGAACTTATTTCAAGAGCGCCATCGGTAGGTTCGGGAACCGTCGTTCTTTCAGAACCCTCCATGAGTGAGAAGTCGTATTTTCTCCATTCTGCCCTCACAAGATTAAGCTCTGCAAAGCGCAGGTGGACTTCCTGGGTGAAGTTGCGAAGAAAAAGCCTCATGAACCTTATTGACTTAAAATCGCTTATTGAGCCTATGGTGTTCTGATAATCGGTAATCGGTATCTTGAACTGGAACCACTTCACTGTCGATTTCGTTCCGTTTGCAAATGTCGCAGTATATTCAACCTGATCGACAATATTGTTCTTGCCGACCACAAGATCCTGTGGCCTCATGCTTATCTTGTACTGGAAATAGCTTTCGGTTTCATTCAGGGTATTATCGCGGTTTATATCTTCCATATCGGGCAGAGTCGTGCCGGTTGTCGGATATGATTCCTTTGACATTTCAGCAGTGGCAGAATTTCCCTCCTCTCCGTTATAGTTTTTGTATCTGTCGAGTATTCCCAGGTTTTCCTGATCATAATCGGTGCCCCTGTAATAATGAAAATCATCGCCTGAAGGATCCTTGAAAATTTTCTGATATACATCAGGGCTCACGATGAGACTTGCTTTCTGAAGATAGTCCTTAAAGAAAGTCTGTTCATCCCAGTCTCCCAGCCCGTCAAGGCCCACATCCTGGTATTTTCTTGATTCGGAGGAATTATCAAAGGCATTGACTACCGATTGAATAGTAGGCACCCGGCCCCATACAGTTGTATCTACATTGACCACTGTGGCACTTGTCGGCAATCCGTTCTCAAAGCTTTTTCTAGAATCACGGAGTATATCTTCCGAAATATCCCCAAGGTCAAAAAACATGTCGCCTCCCGGACCTGTCGGGTTTTCGACGAACGGATCCATAAGCCAGAACTCTATATACTGGATGTTGGCTGCTTCGAAATCGGTGGTCAGCACTTCCCTCATCATTCCTCCCCAGCGGGATTCAGGATTATTAAGTGTTCCATCCACAGCCAGTCCCTTCGAATAGTTACCAGGATAAGTATCATAGTTATACGGACCTCTTTCACTCGGGTAAAATGCGACATTCAGCACTGAGATTGTGGTGGGTATTCCTGTTTCGCTTTCCTTATTCGGCCATATTTCATTCTCATAAATTTCCCGCACAAAATGGCTAGATTGCATGTCCGGATGGTCCCTTATATATGTCGGAGTAGTTGATCCGTTCTCGAGGAACAGCGGGTCGATGACATACCATGCAATCTTGGCACGGTTAAACCCGCTTGCAAGATTATCATTGAGCTCTGCCTCCGGAAAAAGCTGGTCCTGTCCCTGCGGAACACTGGATATTGACCAGGCATCAAATGATTTCATATCCAGAGGGATCTCCGCTGACTCAAAATCGTCTATATATGCATTCCCAGCGCTTGTTATTGCATTTGAGTGGCCGGGGATAAGGTCTGCAAATTCTCCAAAGAATGAAATAGTAGAAGGTGTCTTTGTATTAAGGAAGGGCAGCTTGTCAATTATTTTTGTCAAAAGCTGGGATTGCGTCTTATATGATGTGTTCAATCCCCATATTGTATTGGAAATGGGCTCCTCGCCATAATTGACTTTCTGGGTATAAGGCCTTTCAGTAAGATGCAGTATGGTTGCGCCAACATCAAAATTATTTGAGAACTTGTAATCGAGATGGGTTCCTACGAGAGTTTTAGTCTGGAAACCATAATTCTGGTTATTTTCAAGCGATACCTGGATCGGTGTCTGCGATTCAATAAGGGCAGAATTAATGATTGTTACGGTACCAAGATTATAATCGACAGTATAATCTGTATTTTCAGTCAACGGAACGCCCCCGGCAGTAACCTTGACGGATCCCTGAGGTATATTTGTTGCATTTAGTCTTATTTCGGAACTGTATTGGGAGGAATATTCCCCTGCAAGAGTAAACTTATCCTTTTCAGCCATCTGCTGAGCAACATTCTGGGTTGAATCATAAAGCTCCTGAAATACATATTTTGACGCCAGTACCGGGTCATTGATGGCCTTCGCGAGATGGTTCCCGAACGGTTCTACTTCAGGAAACACAACCTTCCCTTTATCAGCAATTATTGTCACACCATCGACAAAATCAAAGTAGCCGTCGGGTTGCCTGTCATTCTGTGAATTAAGGTTATCCAGCCCCATAACCTGCAACAGTATTTTGTTTTGCAGTGATGGTTCAGGGAGGTAGTTTATTAAATTTCCGGTTTTGTCATCCTGATACAGCACATTAAGGACAAAATTGCTTGATTCCACCTTGCCTGATCCGAGCGAATAAATGTTTTTCATCATCAGGTTCCAGGTAGGAAGCTTGGGCGTGAGGGTTGTTCCCTTAATCAGCTTCAATACAAGTGTCTGGGGAGAGGCTATTCCGTCTGTCGAAAACTCGCCAACCTGGTAAACCCTGCCATTCAGGGTATATTCAAAGGCTACAGCAAGGACCTCATCATTGTTCAATGAACTGTTAAGGGAGATATACCCGAGCTGTGTATTTAACGTATATTCCCTGGGATCAAGCTTGCGGGCATTCTCAATTTTCTCATAATCGCGACCTATCTGGAAACTTGAAGCTATCGGATTAAAGGCATTTGTCACCTGATCTACGCTTCTTATTGCCGAATAGGTAGAAGTCAACTGCTGGTACAACTGGTTTGCTTCGTTTGCAGGGTAGGGCTTTGTTCCCGGTTCCGCCTGGAAGGCAGCCACCTTATTGTAAATATGGTCCTTATTTTCCCCCAGGTCCATAAATGCAGCTATATTTCTGTTGTTGCCATTTTGATAACTGCCTGTCGTGTTTGTAATCCAAACCTCAATCCTCTGGATGTTAACTCCGGAGCTTATCACCGGAAGATTTTCGAGTGATTTATCAAAGATATCCCTGAAATACTGGGCGAGGAAAAAGTGTCGGTTTGCCTCGTAGCTATCCGCCTTGATTGTATAGCTGGTTTGCTGAACGCCACCCTTTGTCTGAATCGTAGAAGACTGGCCCTTTTGCTGGGAAATGACCGATGTAATCGTGAGCTTGCCGAATTGCATCTCGGTTTTTAGGCCGAAAAGACTGTAGCTTCCGGTAATGAGAGTTCCGGTAAGAGGAAGGGTGACATCGCCGGCTTCAACCTTCTTGAGGATTTCATCTTCCTTGCCGGCATACTGTAGCTTTGTCTTGTTCTCAAATTCAAACATGGCGTCAGTGTTATAATTGATGCCAAGCTTCACCTTGTCGCCGATCGAGCCGGTGACATTCATCTGAATTTTTTCCTTGAAATCAAAAGTGGGAATGGTTCTCAGTTTTTCCGAGAGTGTCGGGTTATCGGTGTGCGATATGCTTATGCCGAATATAAGCTCGGCCGATCCCTGGGGAACAATATTTATGGTATTAGTTCCGAAAATCTTGTCGAATGCTTCCCCTCCAACGTCAATATTTGGGATAAGGGATGATTTGAACCCTGATTGTTTGCCCGAAATCCGGGAATCCCAGTATTCGCGCATCGATTTTTCATACTCATATTTCCTGTAGTCTTCGGGGCTCATGAAAACCGGCGTGCGGTAATCAAATGATCCTATTTTCTGGTATATTACATATTCATTTTTGTCGGGATCATAAACTTCAGTCGATTTTATATTTGAAGGGTCGTACAGGTACAGAGGCGAATTGTTTGTCGATTCCCATGGGATGCCGGTATCCTCCTGAAGCTTTAGAATTGATTTTCTCGTCGTGTCTTCAGTTGATGAAGCACGTGGAATAGTCTGGCATCTTGCTTCCTGTGACCCCAGGATAAGGTAACTGAATAGTCCAAGACATAACAACACCAGAAGATTTCGATATGATTTCCCTGATCCCAATCCGGCTTTAATTCTGTACTACAAGTTCTTCAGCGCTTTCTTGATCATTTCTTCGACCGTAAGGCTTTTTTCTTCCCTTACAATCCTGTCAAGAACTTTCGACACCGCGCTTTTGGCAAACCCAAGCATCACTAATGCAGATAACGCCTCATCGCGTTTTGTATTGTCTGCAAGAGCAAATATTTCACCGCTTCCGTCCTGTTTGCCTACCTTGTCTTTAAGATCAACAATAATCCTCTGGGCAGTCTTCAGGCCGATGCCCTTTACACTTTTCAGGAGGCTGACATCCGATTCCACAATCGATTTTTCAACCTCTGTCGGAGTAAGTGATGATAGCATCATTCGTGCAGTGCTTGCACCTACACCTGAGACAGAGATAAGCATCCTGAAGACATCGCGTTCCTCCTTATCAGCAAACCCATACAACTGGTGGCTGTCTTCCTTTATTACTTCATGAATAAGGATTCTGAAATCGCTTTTGCCTTCCAGCCTGGCGAAGGTTGTCAGGGAAATATTGATAAAATAGCCGATACCTCCGCATTCCATTGCAATGAATGTCGGAGTAACCTGGGATATTGTTCCTTTAATATAGTCTATCATAGTTGCTGGTCGGTATTATAAAGATCAGGAGGAAGCTCATCCACTTTATCGGAATGAATATCTATATCCTGGTGCTTCAGCGGGTTTTTCGTAATCTCTGCATACAGCTGCCTGTTTTTGAATATAGTACAGGCAAGATATACAGCTTGCCGGAAAGAGTTCTCTGAGGCTTCGCCTTTCCCTGCAATTGCGAATGCCGTACCATGGACAGGTGAAGTTCTTACAAATGGCAATCCTGCCGTAAAATTTACGCCGGAATCGAACGCAAGAGCCTTGAATGGCGCAAGACCCTGGTCATGATACATGGCAAGTATTCCGTCAAATTTTGCAAATGAACCTGCACCGAAAAAACCATCGGCCGGATAAGGGCCGAATACGAGCATTCCATCCTTTTCTGCCTGCCTTATTGCAGGCAATATAGTTTCGTTTTCTTCCTCTCCAAGCAGGGCATTATCGCCTGCATGAGGATTAAGCCCGAGGACAGCTATTTTAGGTTTCCTTACCGCGAAGTCAAAAATGAGTGACTGATTCATCAATCTGAGCTTGCCAAGAAGGGACTCGACCGTTATCATCCCGGGGACCTGCTTAATTGGACAATGACCCGTGGCTATGCCGATCTTCATGTTCTCACTGATCATGAACATTAGCACTTCCTCCACGCCAGCCCTGGATTTAAGGTATTCCGTGTGGCCATTGAAATGAAAGCTTTCCGATTGTATATTCTTTTTATCAATGGGTGCAGTAATCAGAACATCTATCTTCCCGTTCTTCAGGTCCTCAACGGCTCTTTCGAGGGATGAGAGAGCGGCCGCGCCGCTCTGCTGGGTCGATTTCCCCAGCTCAACCCTGATATTGTCATCAAGGCAATTGATCATATTTGCCTTTCGCGGATTTGCCTCTTCGGGAGAACGGATATTATTGAAGCTGAAATTATTTATATTAAGTGCTTTACGATGATATGCAGCCACTTTTGGCGATCCATAGACCACCGGGATGCAAAGCTCGTTTATCATTGGGTCCATAAGTGTTTTTATTATCACTTCATAGCCTATTCCATTAATATCGCCATGTGATATACCTGCAATTATTGGTTTTGTTTCCATGCCTACTTCAAGTTTTTGTATTCCTCAGCAAGTCTCCTGACAAATGTGGCCAGAAGCCTCAGTCCTGAACCCGGGTTTTCCCTGATCCTGTAATAATCATCCTTTTTAAGTGATCCTGTGCCTGCAATATCGAGATGGATCAGCGGTGATTTCGCAAATCTTTCGAGGAACTTGCCTGCAGTTATTGCCCCGGCTTCACGACCGCCTACATTCTTTATATCAGCAATATCCGATTTGATCAATTCTCCATATTCTTCCCAGAAGGGAAGCTCGGCAATTCTTTCATACACGTCCCTGCCGCATTCTCCAAGAAGGTCAATGTATTTTCTGTCTGCATTGGTCATCATTGCAATTGCCTGGTTGCCGAAAGTCATTGCTGCAGATCCGGTAAGGGTGGCTATATCAATTATCAGCTCGGGTTTGTATTTTGAGGCGTAGCTTATGGCATCGGCAAGGATGAGCCTTCCTTCAGCATCTGTATTGCCAATCTCAACCGTCATCCCGTTATGCATCGTAATTATGTCGCCCTGTGCATAGGCATTACCTCCCGGACGGTTGTCGGTCGAAGGTATCAGTGCAATGATGTGCAGTGGAATATTATTCCTCGAAGCCATGTAAAGAACGCCTGCAACAGTTGCTGCTCCCGCCATATCTCCCTTCATATTTGCCATATAATCACCGGTCTTTATATTAAGGCCACCGGTATCATAGACAATTCCCTTCCCCACAAGCACGACAGGGTGTCTGTTAACCCGGTTTTCTGGCTTCCATTCCAGGATGCAAAACACGGGTGGATCAACGCTGCCCTTATTGACAGCCAGGATGCCCCCCATTTTAAGAGCTTCTATCTTGCCTTTGTTAAAAACTTCAACCGAGAATCCCGCCGATTTTCCCAGTTCCATAATGGCAGCCGCGAGGGCGGATGCATTCAGATGATTCACTGGTTCGTTCGTCAGGTCGCGTACAAAATATACAGCATCGGAAAGATCTGTAAGCCATCTGATTTCTTTTTTATCGATGTCTCCATATAACAGAAGCCTTAAAGGAATCGTCCGTGTTTTCTCCTTGTCATTCAGGGTTTTGTACTTGTCAAATTCATAAAAGCTTAGGATCAGGCCTTCTGTAAAATCCTCAACAGCACCTTGATAGGCCTCATGAGAAGCTATAACAAGCTCCTTGTGGTTATTGGACCTGATTAGCTCCTTCAGAGCAGAGGCTGTCTTCCTCAGCTCTTCCCTCATCCTGAATCCGTTCGGTCCGCTTTTTATTTTAACCAGATATGTGCTCCTGATATACGAGTTTACGAACACATAATCTTCATTGAGGGAAAGTTGCTTTAAAGCATATTCCTTTTCCGATTTGTTCAGCTTAAGAAATGCCGGTATTTCATCTTTTCCGATAATGCATACAACTGACTGATTGGGTTTAAGTTGTGATATTTTTACTATTTCAGGTTTCATACGTCAAAAAGAAATTTTTAAGGACATAAAGTTAATCAAATTTTGATTGTTTGGGTTTCAAACTGTCACCTTTGAAAAGGCAGGGGAAGGATTAAGAATTGTTTTAAGGCAAATTCCCCTCTTTCTTATTCCAACCAAGCCCTGCATCAGCGTCTGCATGTTGCCGGAGCTTTCTCCTGCCTCCATAGTGAAACGAAAGAGGCAGCGGCGGCACAAGTGGCTTCCATCAGCCGCGACATGGTGAACATTATCAGGAATTAACAGGCTGAAATCTAAAAGTACTTCTTCAGGAGCCGGAACACATCATTGCCGTTTGCCAGAAGGAGCAATGCGATCAGTATTGCCATCCCGACAATTTGTGCATATTCCATGAATTTGTCACTTGGCTTTCTTCCCGTTATAACCTCAAACAGCAGGAACATCACATGGCCCCCGTCCAGGCCGGGGATCGGGAGAAGATTCATAATAGCCAGGATTATTGAAAGGAATGCTGTAAGGTTCCAGAATATCTGCCAGTCCCATGATGGCGGGAAGATGCTTCCGATAGTAATGAAGCCTCCAAGTGATTCATAAGCCTTGGTGTGTCTTGAGAATATGATCCTGAACTGCTTCAGGTAATCTCCGATCGTCTTGAATCCCAGTCTTATGCCTGCTGGCACGGATTGGAATAAATTGTATTTAATTGTCTTCAGCTGAAAAATCTGGGAATATGTCCTGGAGTCTCCGATTCCGATCTTGCCGGCAGAATTCGGGATTATTTCCAGCTTTAAAGGTTGTCCGTTCCTGATTATATCGAGTGTAATTGAATGTCCTTTATTCCTCGAAATATAACCCTGGAACTGGTCGAGGAAAACGAAAGTGGAATCATCAATTCCCCTGACCTCATCGCCAAGCATTATTCCGGCAGCTTTTGCCGGAGCCGTTTTATCAATATAAGAGATAACATATTTGCCGAACGGGCTTCTGGGTTCAATGGGGCAAAGTCCCTTGAGCATTTTTGGCATGAGGTCCGGAGGTATCGAAATGTTAAGTAGACGTCCGTCCCTTTGCACCTGGATCGATTTGCGGTTATTTAGTATAATATCGGTCCTGATCTCCTGGAATTTTTCAATTTTAATATTATCAGATGAGAGTATTATATCTCCATTCCTCAGTCCTATTGAATACCCGGTTGAATCAGTCACTATGCCATATTTGACGCTTGAAGTCGGAAGATAGGATTCTCCCCAGGCAAAAAGAACCGTAATATAAATAAGCAGTGCCAGTATGAAATTGAAAAGCACTCCTCCAATCATAATCAGCAGACGCTCCCATGCTTTTTTTGACCTGTATTCCCACGGCTGGGGCGGCTGCTTCATTTGTTCAATGTCCATTGATTCATCTATCATGCCTGCAATCTTGGTGTATCCGCCAAGGGGCAGCCATCCAAGACCGTATTCTGTCTCTCCCTTCCTGAACTTGAAAATAGTAAACCATGGATTGAAAAACAGGTAGAATTTTTCGACCCTTGCTTTTAAAGACTTGGCCATTGCAAAATGCCCCAATTCATGTATTAATACAAGAATAGACAGGCTGAGAATCAACTGAAGTATTCTGATAATTACTGACATTTTCTGTTCCTGATTTTATTAATGATAGTTCCGGCCAATTCCCGGGCCTTAATATCCGTTGCTTCGAGTGATTCAATCCCGGGATCACCTATAAATTCTGTATTTTCCAATGCATATTCTATTACTTCCGGCATTTGCGTAAAACCAATCTTTTCATCAAGAAACGCATTAACGGCTATTTCATTTGCAGCATTGAGAATGCAAGGCATGTTGCCTCCTTTCCTTAAGGCATATGTCGCCAGTGATAAATTCCTGAATCTCCCCAGATCCGGCTCTTCGAATGTGAATGTCTTATAATAGCTGAATTCAAGCCGGGGAAGATCTGAGGTGAACCTCTTTGGATAGCTCAAAGCATAAAGAATGGGGAGCCGCATATCGGGGATGCCGAGCTGGGCTTTGACAGACCCGTCTGAAAAATGGACAAAAGAATGGATAATCGACTGGGGATGAATAATCACTTTTATCTGCTCCGGGTCAAGACCAAAAAGCCATTTTGCCTCTATCATTTCGAGACCCTTGTTCATAAGAGAAGCTGAATCCACTGTCACCTTGTCGCCCATGTTCCAGTTAGGGTGCTTAAGTGCATCACGTGGTTTTACTTTATTAAGCTCCTCTGCTGTTATTTTAAGGAAAGGCCCTCCGGAAGCAGTAAGAGTAATCTTCTCGACCGATTTTTTCTCTTCACCGGCAAGACACTGAAAAATTGCCGAATGCTCCGAATCGACAGGAATAATAAAGCTTCCTGAACCTGAGGCAAGCTCAGTGATTATCCTTCCGGCCACAACAAGTGTTTCCTTGTTTGCCAGTGCAATTTTCTTCCCTGCCCTGACTGCCGCCATAGTAGGCCTTAGTCCTGAATAGCCCACTATCGCTGCCAGAACAATATCCGCATCGGAGCCGGCCACGACCTGTTCCATGTCGTCCATGCCGGCATAGACTTTCACTTTTGTTCCCTGAAGGCTATCCTTAAGCTGTTTAAAAAGTTTCCTGTTGCCTATGACTACCGCATCGGGCAGGAATTTTCTGGCCTGTTCCGAAAGCAGTCCGACATTATTGCCGCCTGTAAGTATCCCTACTTTAAAATCATGCTGAAATCTGGAAATAACATCAAGGCTTTGAGTACCGATTGATCCCGTAGATCCCAACAATGCAATTTTCTGAGGCATATCCTGTTACGGAATTAAAATGAAATATGCTCCTCGGGATTGAGGGGACTGCCCTTGTACCATATTTCGAAATGAAGGTGTGGGCCCGAAGTGTAGAGTTCACCCGAACTGCCCACTATTGAGATTGGCTCTCCGGCCCTGACAAGATCGCCTGTTTCTTTGAGGAGGCTTTCATTATGCTTATAGATTGAAACTATATTGTTGGAGTGCTGAATCTCAATTACGAATCCTGTTTCCATTGTCCATCCGGTAAAAATAACTGTCCCATCGAGAGCCGCTGACACCGGTGACTGCGGTTTTGTCACTATATCCGTTCCAAAGTGTCTATTACGGATATCAAACTTGCCTGAAATCACACCCTTTACAGGAGGGAAAAAATGAAGACTGGCAAAGCTTTCAGCAGATTCAGAAGAAGAAGAACCGGTATTCAGGTTGTACCTTTCTTCATTCTCGACTTGTGTCCTAAGGGCAGAGTCTTCAGGAATGTTTTTGAATTTTATTGCCTTGTATATTTTTGCCGTTTCCTGTGCCGAGAACATGCTGACCGGTTCCTTTCCCGAGATAACTGAATTAAGGTCAGCAAAATATTTGTCCCTGAGGGCAAGTTCTTTATCGAGGGAGTCGAGACGGATTGCGTTCATAAGTATATTGCGTCTCATGGTGACATCGGGGTAACCAGGGATAAATTGTCTCAGGTTTGTGAATGATATAAAGCAGGTTGTCGCTCCGACAATAAAAAGGACCAGAAAAGTGATCAGGAGGAACGCATTATAACGTGTAAGCCTTATTCTCCATATCTCTTCAAACGTAGTATCGTTGCTGACAGCGAACCTGTATTTGTCGCGCCAGTTATTTTTCTTCTTTTCGTTTTTAGCCATATTGCTTAAAATGGTTGGCTTGCAAAGATAATAATTATCCGGCGACCGGTAACCGGTCACCGGCTACCGGTTTATTAAAATAAAAATCCTGTACGGTTATTGGTTGTCTGCCATCGGAAGCCTCTTTAAATAACTTTTACGGGTTTGCTTTCGCTCTGCCATAACCCGTGTTTTGTGCATACCGCCATTGCCGACAGGTTCATTGAAACTTCAGGGGCAACAATATAAAAATCGACTTCAACATGAGAGGGTTTATTGCCATAAACTCCTGCAGTATAGCGGGTTTCGGCCAGGAGTGTTTCCCTGTTCCAGAGCTGGATCACGCTTATGAAATGATCGTGGTCGTCGGGGTGTGTATAATCCTCGCCCATCCTGACCTTTACTGCGAATTTCTCGCCGCGTTTCACATCATCGGGGCAGAAAACATGAGGCATGTGCCGGTCGAGGTAATCGCGCTTTACTTCCTTGTCTTCCTTTTCTATTTCGGTCGCTATGAATACTCTTGGCATTGTATACAATTATTAATGAATATGTTATTGAATTATTGAACAATATATTCAAGGCAAAAATAACAATAAATATTTAAATTCCGGCAGCCGGTTACCGGAGACAGGCGACCGGCTTTCCAAATTAAATGACAATTATTTTGCCAATTAAGCCATATATATTAAATTTGCAGCCAATCCCAATATTCCGGGGTGGTCCGCCGGCTGGCGGACGTTGGGCTCATATCCGCCAGTTGGCGGACGGAGATTCGGAATGTTCTTTTAAAATATATTGCGGGGTGGTCCGCCGGTTGGCGGACGTTGGGCATGTATCCGCCAGTTGGCGGACGGAGGTTCGGAATGTTCTTTTAAAATATATTGCGGGGTGGAGCAGTGGTAGCTCGTTGGGCTCATAACCCAAAGGTCGGAGGTTCGAATCCTCCCTCCGCTACTAATAAAAATAAGATTCCCTTGTAAATTAAACACTTACAAGGGTTTCTTTTTTATCCAGTGTCTCTATCAGTGTCTCTAAGTCAGTTTTAACTTCTTAATTAAAAAAAGTTTATGAACTTACTACTTGCTGTCATTCTGGCAGTTATTAATATTTCTTTACTTTCTATTATCCCACTTACTCCCCTGCCAGTTGCTTATAACTCCTTCATTTTCACACTCAGGGCAAAACCAATGAATTTCCTTATTATCGGGAGTTAATGCTGATTTAACCTGACCATGACATCCCTTATTGAAACATCTTATTCCTGCATTGGTCAAGGTTGAAGGATTATTTTGGGTTGTGAAATCAACAACCAATGCTAAAAAACTTGCAAGTTCTCTTGCTTCCTTGGGCATCTGTTTGGGGATGTTTCCTTGTTCATCAAGGAAATGGGTTATATTGGAGATATACATCTGATTATTTTTTGACTTTTGGCATAATTATATTGGTTCTGGATTACTTTTTTATTTCAATTGCATGCGGAATCAGTTAGTTTGGTTACATTTCTGATAGGATATATTCAATTGGATGTAAAACATTTGGAAATTTTCGCATAATATCCTTATAACTGCCGATGTCTTGAAAGTATGTAATTGCTGTTAATGGTTTGCTTTCCACCTTTCTAATATTGTTTTCAGAAATTCCTACAACCACCTCAAAATAAGGATGATTCATAAACATTCTTGATTTATTGGTAATTGATTCTTCAATGCGTTTGTTTTTTCTTATAGCATCATCATTGTTTTCTTTTATTCTTACATCCCTTTGAGCATCACCACTTAAATCAAGGATATCTGTATCCGCAATTACAACAAATGGAATCTTTAAACTTTCAAGAAGGAGTATATATCTGTACATACTCCCTTTTCCAGAAGTTTCAATAATTGATATGTTTAACAAATTCGGGTCTAATCCTTTCAATCTTATTAAAAAGTCGTATACAATTTTCTCCGTCTCACCTTCAACTAAGATTACTTTTTCAGCAAAAAACAATTCGGCTCTTTCATTATTAATTGCAGTATCTAATTTCAGTAATTCATCGTTATCGAAGTCAAGTTCGATTGCTTTTTCAGGAAGAACTCGTGTGGAATTATTACGGCTGATAATCCTTTTTACATTTTTATAATTTATAATACTGACAAATTCCGTGGCATGTGTTGTATATATTATTTGTACACCGCTTCTTGCTAAACTTTCCAAGACAGAGTAGAAATATTTCTTAGCATGAGTATGAAGAAACATCTCAGGTTCTTCTATTAAAAATATAGCATCATATTCTTTTAATCTCAAATAGGTTCTGAAAATTGCAATTACAATTAAACTTTGTAATCCCTGTCCAACCCTATGTGCAGGGAGAAGGACTCCGTTATTTTGAATTGTTAATTCCAAATTTTTGTATTGTGTCCATGTATCCTGAATTGCAAAATCTAAATCAATACTCTCAGCATCTTTTGTTCCAATGTGCTCAGATAAATAATGTGAGAGTGTTTCCGATAGAATCTTGATATCATCAGTTTTCAATGTATCATTTGCTTTTTCTATGAATCTATTGAAAAGTTCATCACGGGTAATAATTGTCTTAGTTCCAAGGACTTCTGCTAATTGGCTTGAAATCGCTATTTCTTCCTTGTCACTAATAAACCTTTCTTTAATTGTTTTAAGTAATCCACCTAAAAGAGAGCGTGAATTCGATGGTGAGTATTTCAAAATATCACGTTCTACTGGAATATAAACAACTTTTGCTTGCGCTCTCAAATCACGAGTAACACGTAAAATTTGCGTAAAACTGGCTTTGAACTCTGCAGGGGACATGCCCTTTCTTGGTGCTTTTGTCGGGATTCGAATAATTTCACCACTTGTATTCACGCAAGTATAGTCAAGATGCAACTCACCAGCCTTGGCATCTTCAGTGTCACGTTTATAAGTTTTATATTCCAGTTTGAATCCGTATACTTTTACTTTATGTTCAAACCATCCCTCTATTGTAGTCTTATATTCAAGAGGTTCATTAAAATAAACACAAATCTCGATATCATTATTAATGTTCTTTTGATAAAAGTCCTCAAGAGTAAAATCTTTTTCATATGCCCAATACCCACCAAGAATGTAATCGATTGCCGCAAGTATATTACTTTTACCCACGTTATTTTTGCCTATTAAGGCTGTAAGGCTGCTATCAAATGAAATCTCAATCCCATCAGAACCAATTGAACGAAAGTTCTTTATTGTCATTGACTTTATACTCATTACAAAAGGATTTGAATTATCAAATTGAATATTTCTTCTTGTCAGGAATCACACCCCTAACACCGCCTTCAGGTTCAGCCACATCTCCTTTATATCTTGGAATTAAATGTATATGGACATGCGGAATAGTTTGTCCTGCTGTTTCATTAACATTTATCCCAATATTAAAGCCATCAGGGTGATATTTCTCTGTCAGGATGACTTTTAATTTATTAACCATTTCCCAGCAAGATGCCTGTTCATCTTTTGAAAGTTCAAAATAATTGGCAATATGCCGTTTGGGTATGATTAGGGCATGCCCTTTGCTTACAGGAAATTTATCATAAGCGGAATAAACAAAATCATTTTCTATTATTACCTCTCTACCAGACTCTGGATTACAAAAAGGACAGTATGATATTTCATCCATCATATTCCATTATTTAATATTCCATTCATCATAGCCTCTATTTGAAATTAAATAATTGCAACTGCTCTGAAGTTGCGTTATTGCCTTTTCCTTCCAAGTAAGAAATTGATTATTACCCAACAGTGCTACTTGCATTTCTTTTTGAAAACGTTGAGGCTGGTTTTGATTTAATAAATCCCAATAATAAAGTATTAAATCCTTTCTTCTTTCAATTAAATCAGGTGCAGGTATCTTATCTCGCTTTTGGCTGTTTGTAGTAGTCTGGGATGGCAGAAGATTCCATAAATCATTGTTTTTCCAAACTGAAAATGGGATTAGATGGTCAACATCGTACCTGCTTATTGACTTACCTGTCCAAACACAGTATACCTTACCTTCTTTCTTCAAAATTGATTTATAAATGTTCTTCGATTCTGCTACATCTCTTTCTGTAATCGGACTTCTTAATACTTCATTTACAACATTCTCAATTGATAATCTTTTCCCAGATGCATTCACCGAAAATTCTGCCCATTTGAAAAGTATAGAATCCTGACCACCGATGAAACTTCCAAGAACTTTAAACGCTTCATAATATTCAACTGGGATTGAAAAAGAGCCAAAATTTTTAATCAGATATTCAATATCAATTATTCTTGAGGCAAGTTTTATTGGTCTTTTTAATTGATAATTAAAAATGGAATAGTAATCATTGCTGATTGACCGACCAATATACTTCATTGGCATTCTTGTAATTGTCTCTTGAAGTTTCTTTGCCAATGCAATAAAGTCCTGTTTAAAATTCTCTGGAATACCCTTGTTTTTTAAATCATTATAGAATGCAGAAAATCCACCAATATTTCTATAAAGTGATATTATTTGATTCAATTGATTGCCAAATGATAGATTTACATCTCCATTGATTTGTGGAATGTGTGTTGAGGACTCTAAAATTGGGTAGTAATACAGCATCCACTTTTCAATTAGTAAACCTGTTGGAAAATGAACCCGTCCTTCTGATAATGTTATAAAAGGTGAATTGTCTTGGATAATATCAATTACCCCTCTTAAAAGAGCGAATTTGTAAGTGGTTACTTTGCTATCTCTCTCAATAATTTTGGCAATATTCTTGAAGACTATATCTTGCATTTATATCGCAATTGTTGTAGGATAGAATTTATGGGATAGTGTTAAATAAATTGTTCAATTTCACTTGGATTATTTGGAAGTCCTCTTTCATTGTAATCCGAGTACAATCTAAGAGATATCATATTCATGTCTTTTTTCCATCTAAATCTGATGACAAAAGAAATGTTCAGCATAGCCGACTTCATAAAATCCTCTGAAGGTCTTGACTGTACGATTTCATTTCTCAAATCTTCATTCCTGAACAAATCAATAATTTGTGCATAAAGGTTAAAGGTGTCATTAATTTTAACCAATGAATACTTTTCAATATCCGATTTTTCTGTTTCCAGAAAATCAATTGATGGGAGATTATCCTTTTGGAGTACAAATAGGGTTTGATGTGCCAGATTAAAATTACACCTATGAAATATATAAATCGGAACACCCTGATAGTCTTTCTCAGTCAAACCCTTTATGTTGGAAAAGGCATCATACTTAGACAAATTGATACCAAATGCAACAATAATATGTCTATCAGGTGACAATTTTAAATTGTCAAGTGCTTTGAAAAACTCTTCTTCTTTAAATAAGTATCTTTTTCTTGTCTGGATATAAAATATTTCGGAGATGCCATCATAAAATTTATCAGAAAGACTTTCAGCAAGAAATGAATGATAATTTATATTCTCGGCAGGTTGATTTTCTGCAAGAGCATTTTTATCAATTATGGCATTCCCCCCAGTTATGAACCAATCTTTATATTCAACTGTAGTTAATCTATTATTACCTAACGGGATGATTGACTGAAATGCTGATTTTAAATGCTGGTTAGTAAAACTAATAAAGGCTTCTTTTTTATTTTCTGCAATGGGTTGTTGCAACTCAGTCTGTTCATAATCTTTTTCAACTTTTTTTGTTAAATTTTCAAGGAATGCCATTGGAGCAGGATTTTCTGTTTGCTCTATTTTTCCATCAATCAAAAATTCAAAACCCATGGTTTTTATAAGTTGAATGTTGCCAAAATGGTCAGCAACCATCGTTTTGAAGTGCCCCAAATTATCAAGCCACATTTTCTTTTCACTTTGAGATTCAGGAATAGTGGGATATTCCAGTGGTTTCATTATTATTAAATATGGCACAAGGGTGTATTGACGTAAAAATAAGATTGCTATATATTTACATATCCAGTTTTTGATAATGTATTCACTATTTATGCCTTCAAGATTGGGGAAATAATACCTTTGTCTTATTCGCATGTAGTCATCATCATATGGGTCTCTAAACTTGAAATACTGTTTGAAAACTTCATTCATATGATTTGGTAGCAACTCGTATACTGGTGGAATGCTGGTTGTATATCTAAATAATCTACCAATTAATTCAAAACGGTTACTATAAAGCAATAATCCGCCTAATGCATAATGAAACTCAAAGAACCTTTCTCTTTCTTTATTTCTTTTAGCTATTTCGTCATCATTCTTAATCTTTCCAGTTTTATAATCATAATCAGCATGAATTATAGGAAGGTTGTAAGTTATATGCTGATGTGCCCTTTCCCAATAGTAAATCACATAATCATCTTTATTGTATTTAATGGCTAATAGCAAATTTTGCCATATCCAATAATATGTTGATTCATGTATAGAATAACCTTTAGTTTCTCCAAAAAACCATATTCCACCAACAGTCCTATATTCAAGACGTGTGATTCTCTTCTCTTTCAAAATTGCCAATTCTTCAATTGTCTTGTAAACCAATTCATAATATGAATATGGATATTCTACTTCCTGACCTGAAAATTTATCACGATATTTTTGAAATACCTCATATAAATAATCCGAGATAGTTATAATAATTGATTCATTTTGATGTCGAATATTCTGATATAACAAGTCTGCAATCGCTTTTAAATAAACATCATTCTTCTGATTGTACTTTCTGTCTTTTTTTATGAGGTATTGCAGAAGTTTTGTTGTTGAATAATAATCAAAAACCAGTTTTGAAAAGAGTATAAAAGAGAATACAGATAATGTTGTACCAATGATAAGACCAATTACTATAATCTGTAGACTTATGTGAAAATACTGTTCTGGTATTTGTACAAGTGGATGATTTATAATGACATATAGTAATACAAGAATGAGAGAAAATTTTATAGTTCTGCTGTAAAGTCGCCATTGTCGCTCAGCCTTTATTAGGTTTAAAATATGGATTGAAACATATTTGTCTTCAAGCCTTGCAATAACTTGCATCATTAACGGATAAGCAATTCCAATTAATGCTACAATAAAACTTATACAGATTTCAGGAATTCCCATTGATGTACAAAATTACTAATGGTTCATGAACTTTTAAAAATTCTAATCTTGTTTTGAATTGGTTGGCTCTAATGCCTCTTTCAACGCCACCTGCAATAAATCCTGTGTAAATTTCTGGTTCTGCTCAATGGTTAGTTCCAGTTCATCGCAGAGTTTCATTAGTTGTTCTATTTTGTTAATTATGTGGTGTTGTTCAGAAAGAGGGGGTAACGGTAAAATAACCATTGATAATGATTTCCCTGACAAGTTGCTTATTCCCATTCCCTTTCTATAAGTTTCAATTCCACCACTTAAACTTAAATAAAGAAAGTACCAATATCCATAAGACGAACTTATCTTCCCATAGAACCTGACCCTGTGAATATGATTCTGAAAACAGATATCTGATTCTAAATTCCAAATCGCTGCACGACCAGCATCACCACCTTCACAGATAAGTAAATCACCTATTCTTGCAGTACATCTCTCCAATTCTTCATCTTCAATAAGTATAGTTTTTAGATTATCTGTTTCAAAATAACCCCAATAGAGGTTAGATGTTGTTATACATTTTCTTGGTTTGCCACTATTCCTACCACTGTCTAAGGTCTTTCCAGAGTTATGTTGTGCTAAATCGCCTATCCTTTTCCATACCCAATTAACAGGTATTTCAAAGGGTATTTCGTCCATTTTTATTTCTGGTAATGGCTTTTCTTTCTTGATTTTCTTCTCCCGAATCAGTTTTTCTTTCTCTGTTTTAATTTTTTCAAGCAATTTGCTGGCAGGTTCATCTTTAGGGTCTTGTGAGACTAATTTTCCCTGCATCGCATCCTGAAGAATTTGTTGGCGAAGTTTTTTGAGAATGATGAGTTGTTGGGTGTATTCAGTTATTGTTTCTTCAGATAATATTTTTTGTTTGCTAAGTTTCTTCAATATCTGGTCTTGCTCAGATAAAGATGGTATTGTAATCTCATAATTGAAAAATTTATCTTTCTGAAGTCGTATTCTTTGAGTTGTTCCATCACTGCTTTGATTACATATGTAATCAAAATATTCAGTGGAAGTGATAAATAAAAGAAACTCTTTTTTAATCACTTTTTCATTTGGAACTAAACACCAAAAGTCATTTGAAATTATTGCATTATCTAATTCAATAGGAACTATCCCAAAAGCACCATTCCTTGCATCAATGCCAGAAAGCACAAAGTCGCCTACCTGAACCTTAGTCATTCTTGATTTAATTGTATTTCCTCGTGCAATCCCCCTTAATACAACTCCTTTATGATGTAGTTTAATGGTAACCAGTCTATATTCTGCGTCTGGAATTATCTTTAATGAATCCCGTTTTCTTATAAGGATATCACCCAATTTGACCTTAATCCAACTCATTTCAATTCTAATTTAAGTTGGTTCAATAAATCAATATTCTTTTGAAACGATTTTTCAAGTAATCCAATTAACTCAACACTGGTATATTCATGAATTTCTTCCAGCTTATTGGGATTCTTTATATCAAGGTCATAACCTCGGTCAACTATGGTCTTAATATTTACCTTCCATGATACATCATTTTCATTACGGGTACTCCACCATTCTCTTATTGGTGCAAATTCTTCCAATCGGATAGGTTTTGTCTTGCTATATGATTTTTGCCCTTTAGGAAGGTGATGTTCGTAATACCATACCTCTTTGGTGGGTTTGCCTTTTACAAAGAACAAAAGGTTCGTGGCTACCGTTGCATATGGCTTGAACACTGAGTTTGGAAGCCTGATTATAGTATGCAGGTTGCATTCTTCCAACAATTTCTGTCTGACTCTCTGCTTGACTCCTTCACCTGTAAGCGAACCATCTGGTAGAACAATACCTGCCCTGCCACCATTTTTAAGTAAATGTATCATCAAAACCAGAAAGAGGTCAGCACTTTCTTTGGTACGAAAATTCTGCGGAAAGTTCTTTTCATTGTTATTTGCGACAATTCCACCAAATGGTGGATTTGCCAATATCACATCTACACGGTCACGTTCTTTATAATTGCTTAATGGCTGGTCAAGGGAGTCTCTAAAGGTGATTTTCGGAAGTTCAATATCATGTAATATCAAGTTGGTGGTAGCAAGTAGATAAGGTAGCGGTTTGTACTCCCAACCCATTACATCTTCCTGAATTCTTTGCCTTTCTTCTACACTGTTTGCTTGGCTCTTCAGATGTTCAATGGCAGAAGTAAGATAACCACCTGTTCCGCAACTTGGGTCAAGCACACGTTCCCCAAGTTTAGGACTAATCATGTCTGTTATAAAATTTGTGATTGCTCTGGGTGTGTAAAACTCTCCACTCTTGCCAGCACTCTGAAGGTCTTTCAAGATACCTTCATATAGTTCACCAAAAGCATGTCTTTCCTTGGCTACATTAAAGTCCAGTTCATTGAGTTTGTTCAGGACTTTGCGGATGTTGATTCCGCTTTTCATATAATTGTTGTTGCCAGTGAAAACTTCACGGACAATTAGTGCTCTGCCATTTCCAACACTTAAATCAAGATTACGCATGACAGGGAATAATTTCTGGTCAACAAATACCAGTAATTCATCTCCTGTCACTCCTTCGTCATCGCCTGCCCAATTACCTTTTTCTTTAATCCAGTGAAATTTCTTTGGTATTGGTGATTTGTAATTGTCATTAAGAAGTTCGAGTTCCCTGTCTTTATCTGAAAAAATCTTCAGGAACAACATCCATCCCAACTGTTCAATGCGTTGAGCATCGCCATTAAGACCAGAATCCTGCCACATTATGTCACGGATGCTTTTAATTATACCTGAAATGTTTGCCATAGTTAGAGAATATTACCTGACCATTATTGATTCGATTATTTCACGATTTCCTGCTTTCATTAGAATAAACAAGTCCTCTTTAATCATATTA
The DNA here is from genome assembly GCA_963717685.1 of uncultured Bacteroidales bacterium. Lineage (GTDB taxonomy): Bacteria > Bacteroidota > Bacteroidia > Bacteroidales > VadinHA17 > LD21. Next base: position 650,234 of record OY970346.1, read on the forward strand.
CATATCTCATCCAAACTTTTAATGCAATTCTTTGTGAAGGAAGGATTATATTGATACAAAAACAGACCCTTCTTTTGCATATCATATGAGCCGTAGTAAGTATATTTCACCACACCATCATCATATTCAATTTCTTTCTTACGATTTTGACCTTTGACCTTTCGTTTTGGTCTCCAATCTGAATCAAACCACAATGGTTTTGTCCGTAATTTATCTGCGTCTTCTCTTTTTATTTCTCCGTAAAGAAATCTCCTAAACTGATTGTTTTCAATTTGGATTCCAATTTCAAAATGTTCCCATTTGAAACTAAAATTTATTGTGGCTTTCTGGTGATTGATACTTGAGTTTGTCCTAAGATTCTCAAATCCACTTATGGACTTTATTTTATCATATACTCTTTTAGCAAAATCTTGTCCTGCATAACGTTGGTAGTTCTCCCAAAATTTAATTTCATTTAGAATTCCCATTGACTTTTTTCGTGAATTCAAAGCAAAATCATAATCACCAGTCAATTTGTATGAAGCAATTACTTTTTGGAGGTTTGTTATAAGCCTTATGTAGTCGGTTATTAGTTCAAAATGATACTGGTTCTCCTTATAATTTCCTATGTCTTGATTTAGAACATTTTCAACTTTTGTATAAGGAACAAACTCTACAGGTTTTTTTATTTCGAATAGTGGTTCTATAAAAGACAATATTACGTACTTGATATTCTCTCCAAATGATTTTTTCAAATTCAAAATTTGGATTTCATTCGGTATATCTTTGACTTTATTCTCAACTACTAAAACTATTTTACCTTCCCTATTAACTCCTACTAAATCTGCTTTTGGTGTTAGTTTCTTTTTGTTTTCATCTTCAATTTGTGCTCCATTTTTTTCACGTTCGAAATTGGATAAATCATCAATCCCAAATATCGTCTTCAACGTCTTGATACCTTGAGGTAGAGTACTAAGCCAATTAATAAAATTACTATGGAACAGTTCTTTTGAAGCCAGAGATAAATAAAATATGGGTAAATTTTTGATTATCTTGACTGCATCAGTATCAATAGTGATTTGTTCTTCCTTTTCTTTCATGCTGTTTTATATAATTCAACTTCAAGTTCATGTACTGCTTTTAAGTACCCCTTTTTGCTCCCAAAAGCACCGATGATTTCAACGGGCGACCCAAACTCAGTGAATGGTTTCACTTTTAGTACTTCCATTGATTCAATATCATCAATACCTTCATCAGCATATTTATCCAAAAGATTTTCCATTACCTTCTTTGCCTGTTCCCCATATTTGGTGAAATAATTACGCTTTTTAACGTTATTTGCACGCTCTTTGCGGGTCAGGGGTGGTTTATCATATGCTACATGGCAAATAAGGTCAAACAAGTCTAATTCTTTGTTTACTGCAGAGTAAAGTGCCTCAACGAGTACTCCCTGTTGCTGAAGTTCTTCAACCAGTGCAGTTTTCTTTTCTACAGAGTTCCATTTATTAAGAAAATCATCAAGTGATGCATATTGCCCCTTTATTATCTCTCTTGTATGGTCTTTAAGACTTGTGGTTATTGGTTTGCCATGCTGGTCAAAGTAAAGTTCACGGCTTATTAAAATGGAAACATCCACACCATTTACATAAACCTTTAGTCGAAGTATTCTTGGTGGTTCAATGCCACCATCAGGAGTTCTTGGGGGTTGGGGTGGAGTGGGTGGATTTTCAACGTCTGGTGGGAAATCTCCATCTGGTTCAATAGGTGGAATCTCTTCATCTGGATTAACTTCTTTTATTTGAATTGGCTCTCCATCAAAATCAGGGTCAGCAAAAAGGTCTGTTGCATTCCTGAAATCAAGAATTGTAAAGTAATTCTTGTTGTACTCTTCATTTATTCTTGTGCCTCGACCAATTATTTGTTTGAATTTGGTCATTGATGCTATGTTGGCGTCCAATACAATCACTTTACAGGTTATTGCATCAATCCCCGTAGTCATCAGTTCTGAAGTTGTGGCAATAACAGGATATCTCTGCTCTGGGTCAGTAAAATTGTCAAGTTCTCGCTTACCTTCATCATTATCTCCAGTGATTTGCATCACATATTTTGAGTTTTCAGTGACCAAATCTGAATTTAAATTCACGAGAGCAGAACGCATACGTTGAGCATGGTCAATATCAACACAGAAAACAATTGTCTTCGCAAATCTGTCATAACCCTTTAAAAACTCGGTCAGTTTTCTGGCAACCGTTTGTGTTCTTTCATCGATGACCAAGTTTCGGTCATAGTCCTTGGTATTATAAATCCTGTCTTCAACCAAATCCCCTTCCTTATCAGTTTTCCCATCTTCAGGTCGCCATCCTTCCAAATCAACATTAATTCCAACTCTTATGACACGATAGGGAGCAAGAAAACCATCATCAATTCCCTGACGTAGTGAATAAGTATAAATTGGGTCACCGAAATATTCAATATTGCTTACGTCTTTAGTTTCTTTTGGTGTTGCCGTAAGACCAATATGAGTGGCTTTGTTGAAGTATTTTAATATTTCATGCCATGCTGAATCATCCCTTGCAGAACCCCTGTGGCACTCATCAATAATGATTAAATCGAAGAAATCACGGCTGAATTGTTTATATATGTTTCGTTCTTCTTCATTACCTGATATGCCCTGATAAAGTGAGAGATATACTTCATATGATTTATCCACCTTTCGGTTTTTAACCATAGTCATTTTATCCCTGAAATGCTTGAAATCACCACGATTTGCTTGGTCAATAAGAGCATTACGGTCAGCCAGAAACAATATACGCTTCTTGACACCTGCCTTCCAAAGCCTATAGGCAATTTGGAATGCTGCGTAGGTTTTGCCCGTTCCCGTCGCCATGGTTATCAGAATCCTGTTTTGTCCTTTGGCTATGGCTTCAATGGTTCTGTTAATTGCTATTTGTTGGTAATATCGAGGTCTGCGACCAGACCCATCGAAATAATATTCTTGAGATGTGATTCTTTCAGTTTCGGGTTCGACAATACCTTTGAATGCTTTATATTTCTCCCATAATTGTTGGGGTGATGGAAATTCGTCAAGAGATAATTCTGTTTCAACGGGAGAATTTATAGCAGTTTTATCATGAAAAAGAAAACCATCCCCGTTTGAAGAAAACACAAAAGGTACATCAAGACAATTGGCATAGTCCAGTGCTTGTTGAATACCTGCCCTAAGAGACTGTTTATTGTCTTTAGCTTCAATTACTGCAATTGTAATATTCGGTTTGTAATAAAGAATATAGTCAGCACGTTTCTTTGCTCCACGAGCAGTTAATTTTCCTCTTACATAGATTTTACCATCAGTGAAGGATACTTCTTCCAGAAACTGTCTATCTCTATCCCATCCTGCCTTTATTATTGCTGGTGTTATGAATTTTGTACAGATATCACGTTCAGAGAGCGATTTCTTGTCCATCCTGATTGATATTTTAAGAAAAGATTAAAATTACTAAATCTAAATGTGAATTGGATAAAGTACTTAGAATTTTAAAGTTACCCCACTTAATTCAGATGATGTACTTACAATATATCCTTACCGTATATTTCCAACTTCATCGACTTGACAATCTCATCCATATCATCAAATTTGTATGCACTTATTGATTTCATGAATTCGTCAAATTTTAAAGGAAGATAAATTAACACATCACGGATTACTGCAATCGCAGCCTTTTTCTGTCCACGATTAAATAAACTAATATAACTATGACTCCAAGCAGCAGGATTTGGTACTTCAGGTTCTTTATCTCTTTCCAATTCTTTTATTAAATCTCTGGATATTCGAATTATACTTAGTTTTCCTTCAAATCCAAATTTTTTTGCCAACGTGTCAATATTATCAGGTAAATCATCTTTCAAATTTGTCAGGATATCTCCATGCTTGTCTGGATACTGCGTGAAAAAAGATTCAACTAAATCATATTGTTTGTAAACAACGATTTGCTGAATAAATTCATGATAATCAAGATTTGGAGAAATATTTTCAGAATTAATTTTATTTGATTGTTTATTCTTTTTCTCACTTCTTTCGTCCAGAGTTTTAATCCTTCTTTTGGTTTTACTTTTTGTGATATTTTTATCACTTTCCTGTTTTGATTCATTTGTGATATTTATATCACTAATATATTTGTGCTCGTTCAGATTCTTCAAACCAATCCAGATTGTTCTTCTATCAGTTTTTATTCTGTCAGCTATTGATTTATGTGATATTTTTATCACACTGGGTTCTGTAATTAATAAATATAACAATCGGATTTCAGCACGAGTGAGGTTATCACTTATTGCCATGAACTTATTAGTAAACTCCTTTAAAGAAATTGTTTTCATAGATGTGATATTTTTATCACAAGTTAATTATTTTTTCACAAATGGAAAATAATGCATATTTCATTCGTCATATAAATGATTATCAATCTTTTGAAACATATTTTTAAATAAGCAAATCTTCACATAAACTCCAAAATTTACTTTCGAGTGTTGTTTGTTTCCAATATGTGGTATCATCATTGATATTATCAATTGATAAGCACAGTAATTTTGAATCGTCATGTGAAAGATGAGAGATTTGACTTAAAAATCTATTAAATAGTTCTTTTTCAGCATTCTCATTTAGACTTTTCTTAAATGAATTATAAATCCTATCAAATACCTTTCTTTGTTGGTTAGTATCCCAAATAAATTTGTCTCCCATCATCTTTTCTGTTTGATTATTATAAATATTTGTGGCTTGAACGTCAACAATATCAGTAACATCAGACTTAAAGATTTCTTTATCAAGGGAATTAATATTTTCGGCAGATATACCCTGTGTCGGTACACTCGAATCAATTAATGATTTTGTTGAAGCAGAGAGAGGTTCCTTGACTTCAGTATCTTGTGAATTCATTCCCTTGTCATTAATTGTTGAATTATTTAGTTTGACCTTCCCCTTATATATTTTCCAATAGTTCTTCACTGTACGCAATTTCACTTTTGACACCTCGGCTACTTTCTTTTGGGTAATTCTCTCACCATTTGAAGGTATTGTTTTAATCGCATCATCAATTTTTTTTCTTGTTGCATCTACGATTGGCTGTTTTAATAATTTACAGGTGATTTTACGTTTTTCATTTGGTGATAAGGTACATTCCCTTGACCAAAAAACTTTCTTGTTTTCAAAAAATAAATTAAAATTCAAGTTGTCTTCAAGGTATTTTTGCCAATTGTTATTGAATGAATTAACAACTTCTTTATATGTCAGGGGTGGGTCACACAATTCAGAGTTTAAGTTCGTAATGAGTTTCAAGATGACTGTTTTTATCTCGTCATCAGTTCTTTTAGCCATGAAGGCATTTAAATAAATCAAACGGCATATTATCCCACCAATGGTAAAGGTTCTTTGCCCGTCTTTGATTTTCCTGTCTCGATAGGGAAAGATGTTAACTTCTATCACATCTATTCCTTTAGGATAAAATAATGGTGTATCAACTGTGATGAACAATGATTCATCTGGTGCTTGTTTGAAAATCAATCCATCTTTCCTTCCTGAATCATTCAATATTTCTTTTAGCGGAGATGGTGAAGAAAAAGTACATGAAGTGGGTATTATCTTGCGTTCTTTATAACCACTTGATGTACCTTTTTTAATCTTATTCATAATATGCTCAATATTAAGCACATTAGGAGTTTCATTTATGTAAATACTATAATCAAAAGGTATAACTGCATATCTTATTAAAGACTTACCTAACTTATCCAATTTGCCATCAAAGTAAACCTCATTTATAAAATCATATTTGTTATTAAAATCATCATTATTATGGATTTTATCAACCAGAATAACTATATGCAATCCAGTTCTGCTTAACGAAAAACTGCAGGATACTATCCAATCATATTTAAGAGTTACATAATTCCTATATTGGCTGGCTTCTTCTCTTGTTTTAAAGTCAATGTCCAAGAACATTAAGTTTGTTATGCATGAAACATTATTTAGGTTCTTATACCCATTAAATGTTGAATTATAGCATACTGCTGGAAGGGAACTTTTAATTCCATCATAAGCAGCGTTTTTCTTGTCATCAATGTATTTAGGGGTAAGTAGGATATTTGTGTTGATGCTTGTAAGATTATATTTTATGCTTTGGAATAATTCCCACAGGTTAATACTCCCTGTGACATTAGCGTTGCCAATGTTGAGAAAAGTATCAAGATTTGTAGCAAAAACGTTATGCAGATGTTCTTTGCTATACTTAAATTTCAAATAGTCAAAACTATCGTTCATTATAATTGCTTTTTTTAAACAGTTTTGCTATAAGAGACCTTCATGGGGTCTCTTTTTTGCTTAATTTATCTTCAGGTTAATTGACCCTGTATTGTCAACTTCTTTTAGAAGTCTTCTTACCGATTCTCTAATGATTTCGCTGCAACTGATTCCTGTCTTACGCCTTATTTCACGTAATCTTTGTATCATACTTTCATCCATCCTTGAATAAATAATTTGCCTTTTCTTTTCAAAAGCAATTTTGTAACCGTCAACTGTGTCCATAAATAAAAAATTTTATATACAATTATTTTTTTGTGTGGTTAATGTTCTTAGATTGTGCACACGGAAATAAATACTGTCTTACATCTGTAAAAAATCAAATCAAAGAACTTTATTTTTTGTAAAGAATTTTGTTCCATACATTAATCATATTTAATCACTTATATTTTCAAACAACCAAGATTTAAAAGTGCTAATGCCAAATTGGCATCAACTCAATCAAATTTTCTTTCGCTTTTTGTTTTGGTTGTTCCTGTAACCTGACTGGCTACTTTTAAGATAATTCCTGCATACAAGCAGGTAGTTTGCTCTTTGAAGTCGTAAAATTATAAAGTAAAGTAGTAGAGTGCAAGAGTTTTCAAAATCTTGTTGAAAAAATTGAGTTTATATAACTGTTTATAAATGCATTATGGAAGTATTCTTTACTTCCAAAATTGATTTAAAATAATTTTATGCTTCGGAGCAAAATTCATGTAAATTGACATGATTTCCAGTATTTATATAAGATGTTAGCATAGAAAAATCATTTTTTGAAAAGCAGCATGGCGAGATTATTAATCAGCAGCCATGCTGCTGTGTTTTATTCCTTTTCCAGTAAATTAACTTGTAAGGATGATACGTCCTATTTCAAATACTTTTGAATAAGGCTCTTATTCAATATCCCAGAATAAATCCTTCAGATTTAAATCAAGCGTATCAACAATTTCAAATAACGTCAAAAGTGAAATATTCTTGGCGTTTTCTGCTCTAACAATACTATTCACGTGCAAGTTCAAATTCTGATGAAGGTCATTTCGAGTCATACCCTCATTTATGCGATATTCACGAATAAATCCAGCAAGGGTTTCGAGTCTTTTGCGATGTTGGTCTGGTATTGATTTGTTTTGCATTAATTATTGTTTCTAATAAATACTAATTAAATGTTATTCGGAGTGCACATTGATTTTATATTATAATGTAAATTAAATGCCCGATTAATTATCACATCCAAGTACTCTATTGCTTAAAAACCCAATTTAAAATGTACTATGGGGGTTGGCTGTGAACCCGTAAAATGCAGATTTTAACGGTGAACAAATGAAATTGATATCAAAAATTGCAGAAAAAGTACCCACACGAAGAGAATCGAGGCAGAAAAAATTCTCCAAAATATTCCAGATGATTAAAGGTTCTTTATAAAGTCTGTGAATTTTATTTGATGATAATCCAAGATTCGTAAGAGTGTAGAAAATTTGAAATAAATCTTACCATTCTCCAGCAGGGTATATTCATTTCGTGAGATTTTCATCGAATTTGCCATTTCTATCAGCCTTTTGTTTTTTTCAATTCTAAGTTTCTTAATTCCGTTCCCAATATCTGACATTAAGGCTTGATGTTCGAATACAATTTCTTTGGGACTTGGTGATTTCTTTGTGCTCATACATGAAAAATTTTCATAAAGGTAAAAATAAATGCACAATTATTTGTGCGTTATTAAGAAAGATTGATTATGTTTGCACAAACATTTGTGCATGAAATCAAACAAGAATATTAAAATCGTCCAGCAAAGTATTTGTATTGACCATGAGAATATGGAGAATCAAATGATTCTAATATTTACTGTGAACAATAAAATAATTGGAATAAGCACTGTGCCTTATCCCTCTTGGTTCAAATTCTGGGATAAAAAATATAATCATTACCCATTTTGTCATAACTAAACACAAATGATATGTTTTTCTGTAAAAACACTTGTCCCAATCAGCAATATTCACTTTTATCAGATAGTGGTCGTTTTTTTCGCAAACCCACAATTAATGGCAGTTTAAGAAACACCTTAATTTGATGCCAGTTAAAAAACATTCATTTTTATATGTAATCAATCAAAACTGAAACAATATGAGCACAAAATTTTCAAAAACTACTGCCGACCATTTATCATGGAGTGAAGCAATGAATCTGACAAGAAATTTATATAATGATGGAAATTATAAAATATCTCTTCTTGTTTCATTTGGATGTTTTTTTGGATTAAGGATATCAGATATACTTAATCTGAAATGGGAAATTATATATGAAAAAGATGAATTTGAATTAATTGAACATAAAACGAAGAAAAGCAGGTCTATTAAAATTAATATCCAACTTAAAAAGCATATATCAGAATGCTATTTGAAAATCAGACCAAAATCACTAACTGAATATATTTTCACCAGCCAGAAAGGATGTGTTTATTCAATTCAGCGTATTAATGTGATTTTGAAAAATCTCAAAGTCAGGCATAATCTTAAAATTAGAAATTTTTCCAGCCACTCTCTTCGGAAAGCATTCGGGTACGAAATATTTAATCGTTCTGCCGAAAATGCTGAATTGGCAATTGTTAAACTGTCGCACTTACTTAATCATTCAAATCCAGCAATAACTCGCAGGTATCTGGGTATCAGCCAGAAAGAATTAATGGACACATATGATATTCTCAGTTTCTAAATCAGTTGGATTTTGGATTAAAAGAACTTGAAAAAAATCATAAACAGAGCATTTGAAAAAACTTTACATAAAACAAACAGGTCGAACTCCTGAAATTGAATTTTCAGACGGAAAACTTCGTATCTGGGGAACTTTTGTTCCCGAAGACCCTGCTGAATTTTATCAACTTCTTCATCAGTGGGTCATGGATTACTCCACCAAACCTGCGTCTGAAACTATTGTTGACATTGGCATAAAGTACACGGGGGGATTTTGGATGCCGTTTATCCAAAAACTATTGCAAGAACTGATTTTATTAAACACTGAACAGCATAGGGTTGTCATCAATTGGCATTTTGCACCAAATACTATCAGTGTCAAGGCAGGTGAGCATTTGTCCAAAAAAATGAATTTTACTTTCAACTTTATTGAAGTTGCAGAAATTTGAAAAGAGCCACAACACAAATTTCGAGTAAAGCCTATCTTGATTAAAAATTGTCATCCAAATAATGTTTGGGGGGATTTTAGTATTCGCAAACACACCAAACCTCTCCTGTTATTCTGTTGTCAAAGAATCGTCCGTTTATTAGCATTTTACATTCCCAGAAAAACATAGCATAAATTAAAATTTTCCTATCTTGGTAAATACAAAGGATATAATGCAACTGGCAAAAAAAGGAAAATTAATAAATGTTTATAAAGATGCGAGATATGAATATTAGGAAAAAGTTAGTCCTTATTGGTGGATTGCTAACGATAATATGGGGTATTGCTCATTTATTTCCTACGAATTCAGTGGTCAAGAGTTTTGGCAATATTTCCATTGACAATTCTCATATCATTACAATGGAATGGATTACTGAAGGATTTACTTTAGTATTTATTGGTTTATTGGTAAACGCTGTATCTATCGTAAGTGACAGTCCTAACAAAGTTGCAAAAGCAGTTTATGTATTGACATTTATTTTGTTAGTTGCAATGTCAGTCTTATCATTATTTACTGGATTTAAAATTGATTATCTTCCATTCAAATTATGCCCTGTCATTTTTATGACCTCAGGAATATTAATATTTCAGGAGTTTTTTGAAAAGGAAGTCTGATTGCACCTTTACTTAAAAGTTGGCATTCTATAGTATGTGTCACTTTTCGTAAAATGACTTTTTAAACCAGAAAGCCACATTAACCAATCCAATCATAACTGGAACTTCCACAAGCGGACCGATTACGGCTGCAAATGCTTCACCAGAGTTTATTCCGAAAATTGAGATTGCCACTGCGATTGCCAGTTCGAAATTATTACTTGCAGCAGTGAAAGATAGGGTAGTGGATTGTTCGTAATTTGCTCCGATTCTTTTACTCATAAAGAATGAAGCAACAAACATGACGACAAAATATATAACGAGTGGGATAGCAATTCGAATTACATCCAATGGGATTTTTACTATGTATTCACCTTTTAGTGAGAACATAACGATAATTGTAAATAATAATGCAATTAAAGTCAGTGGACTGATTTTTGGAATAAATTTGGTATTATACCAGTCTTTGTTCTTTACACGTATCAATACGAACCTTGTCAGGAAGCCAGCAATAAATGGGATGCCCAGATATATGAAAACACTCTTGGCAATCTGTCCTATGGTTATCTTAGCAACTGTATCATTTACAGGCAATCCAAACCATGCAGGCAATATCGCAATGAAAAGGTATGCATAAAGCGAGAAAAACAATACCTGAAAAATGGAATTAAATGCAACCAATCCTGCTGCATATTCGGTATCTCCCTTTGCAAGGTCGTTCCATACAATAACCATAGCGATACATCGGGCAAGACCAATAAGGATTAGTCCGTACATATAATCAATATTAAATCGCAGGAAAACAATGGCAAGAATAAACATCAGAACGGGACCGATTATCCAGTTTTGTACCAATGATAATCCAAGAACCTTCGTATTTCGGAAAACATCGCCCAATTCTTCATATTTTACCTTGGCAAGTGGTGGGTACATCATCACAATTAATCCAATGGCTATTGGAATGTTTGTTGTTCCTGATGACAGACTATTCCAGAATTTGGCAATACTTGGACTTATCCAACCTGCTAAAACACCGATAAACATTGCAAGAAATATCCACAAAGTGAGATAGCGGTCAAAGAATTTTAGTCGTTTTGGCGATGGCATAATGAGAGTTGTTATTTCTTATAACCAGAGACAGTAATGCTGTAAATCCCAATGTTTCCATTATTGAAACTTGATATCTCATCAGATGTCAAATATTTGCTCAAAATATTTTCAGGTAATGATATTTCCTTTTGCTTATGCACAGTAATATTTTTGAACCCATTTCGTTTGATTATTCCGAGATACTCGTCCATTTCAATTGCACCAGAAACGCATCCAGCATACATTTCTGCATCTTTACGGAGTTTTTCAGGCAAGTTGCCTTTAATAACAACATCAGAAACACAGAAATGTCCCTCAGGCTTTAATACACGAAATATCTCATTAAATGCTTTATTCTTATCTGGTACTAAGTTCAACACACAATTGGATAATACCACATCATAATTATTGCTTGGCATTGGCATTTCTTCTATATCTCCTTTAATGAAAAATACGTTCTTATAGCCAAGTTTTTTGAGGTTTTGACCTGCCTTATGAAGCATTGCATCTGTAAAATCAATACCAGTGATTTTTCCTGTTTCACCGACAAGCGCATGTGCAACAAAACAATCATTACCTGCCCCGCTTCCAAGGTCAAGTACAGAGTCACCTTTTTTGATGCCAGCATATTGTGTTGGTATGCCACATCCTAATCCTAAATCTGCTTCAGGATTGTAACCTTCAAGTTTATCATAGTTTTCGCTGAATACTGTATAGTCAACTGATGAACAACAACCACCAGTACCACAGCAGGACGATTCATTCTGTTCTTTCGACTGCTTGGCAATTTCGCTGTATTTTTCCTTTACAATTCTCTTTAAATCTTCTGCTTCCATGATTCAATCATTTTATGTTATTTCATAATCTCTTCAACTATTAATACTGAGTCTTTAACATATCTTTCACAATTATTATCAAAGAGTCTTTGCTTTATAATTTTTTCGTGGTCTTCAGGATTATTCAGGTCAAGTCCATTAAGGAGTTCTCTGCAATTGGTAGTACCGTGTAGTTTATTAAACTCTGCAAATAATTCTCTCGTTTTGGTATAAGTCAGTTGTTTTTTCTGCTCACTATCATCAAGTGCTTTGCCATATTTTAGACCGAGAGCCATCATTGCTCCTGTCACAGCACCACAGGTAAGTTGTTGACGACCCATTCCGCCACCAAATGCACAAGCTGCCTTCAAACATTCGTTTTCAGGTAACCCATAATCAGTTCCAAACACGGTGAATACCGATTGTGAACAATTGAACTTATTCCTGAAATACTCAATTGCTTTATCTGCTTTTTTCATTTTAACAATGGTTTAATTTTATCCTCATAAAATCTGTTGAATTCATTTTTAATCTGGTCTCTTACTCTTCGGAACTCGTTCATAACATATTCTTCTGAACCACTAACCTTTGAAGGGTCCTCAAAACCAATATGCAAACGATGATTCACTTTACCTATGAATACAGGACAGGTTTCATTTGCATCATCACAAACGGTTATCACATAATCCCACGCTGCATCAAGGTACATGTCAACTGGCTTTGGTTTATGGTGGCTTATATCTATGCCGATTTCTTTCATTACCATTATGGCTTTCTCGTTAAGTTTTTGAGAAGGATAAGTACCTGCTGAGCAAACAATAAGATTCTTATCTATAGATTGTAAAAATCCCTGAGCCATTTGGCTTCGACAACTATTGCCTGTGCAAAGAATCAATACTTTCATATTTAGCTTTTTAATATGTTTCGGATAAACCCGAAACATATATTTAAATTTTTTTACTTCTTGAAGAGTTTGGCGAACAACAGCCTTGCTTCTTCCCAGTTCTCAGGATTGATGCAGTACCGTATATATGGTGGATTTATTTCACCCTGTATCAATCCTGCGTTTTTCAGTTCTTTCAGATGTTCCGACAGCGTAGAACGGGCAATTGGCAAGATTTCTGCCATATCACCGCTATAACAGGCTTTGTTCAGGTTATTTGCCAGATATTCAAGTATGAAAATACGGATTGGATTTGAAAGTGCCTTTCCATACCGTGCTATCTTCTCCTGATTATCTGTTATTGGTTTCTCCTTCTGAGCCATCATAAATTCATTTCGGATTTGTCCGAAACAAAATTATTAAATTTTGATATAATTGAACAGGATAATCAGAAATATTTTGATATTTATAGACCTTAATTTTGAGACACGTACGCTAATTTTAATTTGAATATTCTGATTATCATTTATATCTAAAGGTGTAATTATATGGCACAAAAAATCCTTCTTCTGATTAATGATGCTCCTTACGGAACAGAAAAAGCATATAACGCTTTACGTTTGGCGATACAAATTGGGAAAGACCATGAAGACGTGGAAGTGAGAGTATTTTTAATGGCAGATGCTGCGAACTGTGCATTGGCAAATCAAAATACTCCAAACGGATATTATAATATCGAAAGGATGTTGAAAGCATTTCTTACAAAAGGTGGAAAAGTCAAGATATGTGGTAGCTGTGCGGAAGCCAGAGGGTTAAAAAATGCTCAGCTTATAGAAGGTACAGAAATAAGCACAATGGCTGAACTTGCAAATTGGGTAATAGACTGTGATAAGGTCATTACTTTTTAAAAAAGCATAATATGAATATTATTCAGACAATTAAAAAACGTAAGTCATGCAGGACATTTAATAATGCTCCATTGACACCTGCTGATAAGAAAGACCTTGAAAATTACCTCCTTGAAAATAGTGAAGGCATAGAAGATGAGATTGCCATTTTAAGAATCGTTGAAAAGATAGATGCCGACAAGCAAATGAAACTTAACTATGGGATGATTCAAGGGCACAATACCTATATTCTGGGAACGGCAAAATCCATAGCATCATCAAGGGTTAATTACGGCTACCTTATGGAAAAAGTAGTATTAAAAGCCACAGCAATGAACCTTTCAACATGCTGGATTGGATACTTTGATAGCACTTATTTTAATGAAATTACTCTTGAAGATGGTTTTGAGATTCCAAGTATTGTAATAATCGGATATTCTGATGATAAGCAAACCTATCAAGATAAATTTGTAAGATTCTCAATCAGAGCATCAAAAAGGCAGAGTTGGCAAAAGTTGTTTTTCAATTACAAGTTGAAAACACCGCTTAAACCTGATGATATTAAGAAATACTCAGATTCATTCGAGATGGTAAGATTAGCACCGTCATCTGGGAATACTCAACCTTGGAGAGTGTATTTTGATGACAATACAAATGAATTTCATTTCTTTAAGAAAATTATTAGTAAAAGGTACGAGGAAAGAGGGTTACATGATATCGACATGGGTATTGCAATGTCTCATTTCGAATTAACGTCTTTGCAAAATGGATTGAAAGGCAGATGGATTAAACATGCAATAGAGAATGTCGACTCCATTGATGATTTGCAGTATGTAATGACTTGGAAATGTGATTAAAATTCACATACATCTAATAACAGCAAGAAATTCATGCAAAACTTAGGCGACATAAGAAAACTATTTCACTTAATTTACTTATCTGTAAAAAGATGCAGGATTTATATTCTGTCAATTTTCATTATTTACTGTATTTCATGTTTTATTGGAATCTTAATGGTTCACAATGGGAATATTTTTGCACTTTCTTACAGGGATAAAATAGTCAATCATGCCATTAAATCTGATAAAGCATCTATATATGCGCAAAAAGGATATGACTTTTCAGCAGCAATAATTGATTTCGGTGAAAATTTGTTTTTGGGTGCAATACCTCAAACATTGATGGGATTCAGCGTTGTTATTCCATATCTGACGGTAACAAGACAAGGCTGGGTTGGCGGTATAGTCTCCGTTGACGATAACCATAAAAGCCGATTTAATAATTTCAAATCAGCGTTTTATTATTTGCTTGTATTAATCCTTCAATTGATTCCTTATTCATTGGCAATTGGTGCAGGTATTAAATGTGGCATTGATTTTTATAATAATAACAAAATACATGGCTGGTCGATACTTAAATTTAAAATCCAGAAATCAAGTTTAATCGACTTAGGATATGTTTATTTACTGGTAATCCCGCTTTTTTTCCTTGCTTCATGTTTTGAATTTATGTTTGCTTAGATAATTTAATAGGACTTTAAAAGGTTATATATGATTGATGCGTTTAAAATAATACCAATTCTGCTTTATGCCTTAGTAGGCATTATCAGTCTTATTATGGCAATTAAGAGTTTATATTCTACAAAGTTTTTACCTTTTCACGAAAAGGCAGCCAATAAACAATGGGAAGAGATTGATAACCAACTTAGGCGGGTTATCTTAGCACTTTTGAGGCTCGGTGGTCTTGGATTTCTTAATGTGTCAATTTTATTAATGGTTTTTCCAATAATCAATCATTTTTACCCAAATAATTTTTACAAATATTCAATTCCATTTGTGGCATTAATATTTTGCACAGGACTATTTCTCATTAATTATTCCTTGTTCAAAAAAACAAAAGCACCAACACCATGGAAAGGTTCTCTATATGCTATGCTTGCTATAATAGTCGGAATTATTATAACAATTATAAATTAATTAAGTGATTGAATGATAAAAGTGTTGGTTTTGCTTTGACCAGCGTTAGCCAGAACAGATTGACCACGAAAATCTAACGTTAATAATTTGTAATTTAATCGCATACGGTAAATGTACTATAAGCGAAACATGTTATAACATATTTGGTTTTTAACCATATCCTTGATTGTATTTTTTTTATAAACAACCTTCAAACAAAAGGATAATCTATTTGTTTATTTAATTGTACAAAAAAAGCTTCTTAACATGGCAAAAGTAGGCACTTATCTTAATTTCTCCCGTAACACTGAAGAAGTATTTAATTACTATAAATCCATTTTCGGTGGAGAATTTGGAGGGGGTGGTATTTCACGTTTAGGCGATATTCCTGAAACAGAAGGTATGCCTCAAATAGCAGAAGAAGATAAAAATCTCATTATGCATATAGAATTACCAATACTTGATGGGCATCTATTAATGGGGACTGATGCTCCTGAATCGATGGGGTTTAAACTGAATTTTGGAAACAATATACATATTAGTCTTGAACTTGATACGAAAGCAGAAACTAAAAGATTATTTGATGCTCTGTCTATGGGCGGTAAAATCACCATGGAATTACAAGTTATGTTTTGGGGGGCATTTTACGGAGCATGCACGGATAAATATGGTGTACAATGGATGTTCAATTGTACAGAAAAGTAAGAATTTGGTCTTTAATTAATCAAAATAATGAAATCAAAAGAAAAGACAATTATAACAGTGCAGACCATAATCAAAGCACCATTAGACCTAATATGGAAGTTTTGGGCAACCCCAAAGGATATAGTCAAATGGAATTATGCTTCTGATGACTGGCATACTACACGAGCAGAAAATGATTTGCGTGCAGGCGGTAGTTTCAATTATAGAATGGAAGCCAAAGATGGGAGTATGGGTTTTGATTTTGAAGGAGTTTATGATAAAGTGATTATAAACAAGCAAATCGAATACACAATTGGTGATGGCAGAAAAGTGAAAATTATTTTTACTGCACTGGATAACAAAACAGAAATCATAGAGACCTTTGAAGCAGAAAGTCTTCATTCTATTGAAATCCAGCATGATGGGTGGCAATCTATTTTGGATAATTTTAAAAATTATGTGGAAGTAAATTATCAATAAACAACTACTGAAAATGACAAATCAAATAACAACTTTCTTGTGGTTCGACTATCAAGCGGAAGAAGCTGTCAATTTTTATTTATCTATTTTCCAAAACTCAAAAATTGAAAGCATTAGCCATTACGGAAAAGAAGGTTTTGAAATTCATGGTCAGAAAGAAGGAACAGTGCTTACAATAGGGTTCCAAATTAACGGACAATCTTTCACTGCATTAAATGGCGGACCATTTTTCAAATTCAATGAAGCTATATCGTTTCAGATATTCTGCGATACACAAGAAGAAATTGATTATTACTGGAGCAAACTCACAGATGGTGGAGAGGAAAGCCAATGCGGCTGGCTCAAAGACAAGTATGGAATTTCATGGCAAATCGTTCCAACAATACTTAAAAAATTGCTGAGCGACCCTGACAAAGCGGATAAAGTTACCAAAGCATTTCTGCAAATGAAGAAATTTGATATTGAAAGATTAATGCAAGCATAAATCAGACAATAAAATGACAGTAGAGACTCTTACCAAAAAACTACTACTACCTGCTGACAAATCTCATAATGCTTTTTGCAGATTCACTTTCTAAAAGGCAATTAAAATCTAATCATTATCTTTATTATACTAATCTTATTCGTGGTTAGTTCGCCATGGTTGGTATTCTGTTTGGAACTATTATTTCTATTTTGAATTAAATAAAAATGATTTGGATAAAAGAAATTAACTTGACGATGATATGGATAAACTGAATATACTTTGGACATCGGACAATAAAGATACTGTCCTTAATATGTTGGTAATGTATGCAACCAATTCAAGATTAAATGGATGGTGGCAAGAGGTTAATTTGATTATTTGGGGTGCATCAGCCAAATTGGTCGGCACAGACAGCCAGATACAAGCAGAAGTTTTAGAAATGCTAAATCATGGAATTACAATTGAAGCATGTAAGGCTTGCACTGAAAATTTGGGTGTGACGGATAAATTAACTGAACTTGGGATTAATGTAAGATATATGGGGGAAGCCTTAACCGTATATATTAAATCTGGAGAAAAACTATTGACTATCTGACATACCGAATTAAAATACAACTGAAATTTACAGAGAAAGACAGGCAATATGAATATTAAACTGTTAATAATTATAGTTTTTGCATATCAAATCATTTTTTTGTTCGTGTTCCAATTAATTCAAAAAGGGTGTACCAGTGATTATTCTTTAAAATTTCACCTTTAACTTTTTGGGACATAAAATCCTCACCAAAATTCCAAGTCACTCGCATAATGTTTTCTCTCCCATTGGGATAGTAGTTAGCACCGTTTTCAATAATATTTCTTTTATCAGGAAATGTAAATGTTGAATTCCACCAAGTTCCATCATCATAAAAAATATGGCACATGAAAGTTTTTTTTACAGGGTCGTAACCTGTTATTTCAACTCCCTTTTGAGTATAAGTGCTTGCGTGCCATTCGTGTAAAATTTCAATCGCATACCCATTTAATATCCTTCTTCCATTAAGAGTCCATATTAAATGATAATACGGTGCATTGACACTATCTCGTGCTTCTCCTTGAATTGTCCAAATTCCAGATAAAGCATCCAAAACATTATATTCAGACCCTGCTTTTGGAGATGCTGTTTGTAAAGTTTGTGCCTGTAATTCATTAAAACAGATTAAAAGGGATACAGCAATTGAGATTGTTAAACAGAATTTTTTCATTTGATTGAGATTTGGTCAATAGATAAAATAAATAACTGTCTGTCAGAAATATGATGCAAGTTACACCAGCAAGAAACCAAAGTCAACTAAGTTTCAAAATATTATGCAGATTACAGTTGAAGGATAAGTATTTACGGCATCTTAATAGGTTGACCCCGATATGGTATCTTTAAGAAAAAGAGATAAACCTAATTTATCCATATTTACTTACGGCTATATCTGATGGAAACGGATGTCTTAATTTAGAAAGTACTTGGCATCAATAATTTCTATATAAATCCCAGAACCATTGTGTAATCCCATATCCAAAACCATAATGCACATCTGGTCAAGCATTGTTCCCAGTTCTCTTTGGTCACCAGCACATGCATGAATTAAACCATCATAAATCTTAATCCTGCTGAAGAGATGAGCATTGCCGTTGGCATCTTTGCTCCTTTTTATAATGCCATAAAAACAGCGTTCAGCGTCAGCTTGAGCCATGAACATCTCTGAAATTTCAATTCTATCGTTCTTTTCTTCCTTGCCCATATGCTTGAAAATAAGTTACAAATATAAATTAAGCAGGTGAATAATAATAAACTGAAAAATACAAGGGAATAGTATTAATTAATAATCAAATTCAAGAAGTTCAGAATCAGTATTGATGCGTGATTTCTTGTCAGACTTTAAACGGTTGGTACTACTTACAGTTTTCAAAAGGAAATCTATGTCAAGTATTTCCCACGTACATTCATTTTTATTTGAAGGAACTGGGCATTTAATGGACATCAGACAGTTATTATTAATGATGTTTTGTACAATCAGATGGACATAGCCATTATCATAAAAGGCTTCAAGAAATTTAACAATGGTAAATCCTTTACTATGATTATTCTGAAGTAAATACGTCCTGCCTGTGATTAGAATGTGCTCTTGTGAGATAATATTCTTGGCATTGATGAAGTAACTATCATCCCCTATGGTATGATAAATTCCATCAATCCCAAGCATAAATTCATCAAAGGGATAATTGTCCTGTAATTTGGTTTTACAGCCACAATATTGTTTAAGATGTTGATAATCTATAATGTCCATGTTGGAAATCCCCCCCTTGTGGACACCCCCCCCTCCCATACCCTATAGCAGGTGAGGTGATACGTCAGGTGCTCATATATAAATACTTTTATTTTCGAAATCTGGAAAGTTTCATAAGAGCCTGAGATTCAATTTGCTCAATTTTTTTTTGGAAAATGAATTTTGAAAGTGGAAAATGGCTTTTATAAAAATTTATTAAAAATTATAACTATTTCTTATTTTGAGCGATATAGTTAATAAGTTCATAAATCTGAATTCTCCTTTTGCCTAAAATTTCTATATACTTAATTTCATTATTTTCCATCAATTTATAAAGCGTTGGTCTTGAAACGCTCAAAAATTCACATGCTTGATTCAGGGTCAAAGGTTTTTTATAAAGAACGTCATTCTCTAAGAATTCAGATTCACCTTTCAAAATTTTCTTTATTCTGGAAACATTTAAAATAAAACCATGACTTTGGGGATTTGTGAAATTCACTCCTTGAAATTCAATTATCTCATGTAACAATTCCATCCTTTTTAATTCTTCAATTATTTCTTGATTACTATGAAATTCCTTGGATGAATTCTTTAAAAATATTCGTGTGGGTTGATGTAATGCTTCCCATTCATTAATATTTACAGACCTGCTTTCATCAACAAGTTCCTTATGGATAAAACCTCTTATCCAGTCAATTTTTTTAAAGTATATCATCTGAAATTAAGGTATTGTTGGAATTTTTGAAAAGCATCCTGCGAAGTATTACCAGCAAGTTTCATATAGTACTCCAGTGTTTCAATTTTCTTATGTCCGCTATATGACATTACAATAAAAGGAGAAATGCCACTTATAAGGCAATTCGTAATGAATGTTGTCCTTCCAACATGACTACTAATTAAATCACAAAGTGGCGTAGATTCATCTATTTTATCAGTTAATTTTAATTTCAATGTGGATACTTCCTCTGTAAGACCAGCAGACCTACATAATGCCTTCAAATCCAAATTGTAATTTTTCAGTGACTTCGCCTGTGTACCAATCTCATAATTATATTTTCTAAGTATGGATTTTGCCTTTTTATGCAATGGGATGCTCACTCCCGTTGTCGTTTTAAACATTGTGAAAGAAAGCTGGTCATTTATAACGAATGATTTTGTGACCCTCTCTAAGTCAGAATATCTTATTCCAGTAAAGATTTGGAATAAAAATAAGTCTTTCACCAATTCGTACCTTTTATTTTGTGGCTTGTATTTAATAATTTTCCTTATATGCTCTTTAAGTAAAACCACCTTAGTCTCTGATATCTTCTTTCGTGAAACTTTCTTAAATTCTCGATATGATAAATTATCTATAATCTTCAAATCTTTTGAAACATAATCCATAAAAGTATTAAAGCCGCTCTGGTATTTATTTAACGTAGCAATTGCAATTTCTCTTTCCTCAGTCAGGTATGCTGAAAAATCTGTAAGGAAGATATTAGTAATATCAGATGGATAAATGTTTCGCAGGTTATTAGCTTCAGCATATTCTTTAAGTGCAGTTTTAATGGAATCGAATTTTTGATATGTACGGTAGGTTTTTGTCTTTTTAACAACTTTTAAAAATGAATCAAATAATTTGAAAATATCTTTTTTTGAATCATCACTTGCTTTTACTGCATTATCATATATTTCTGGACTTATCGAACCATGCTCAATTTCCAAATTCCTAAGTAATTCTGCAGTTTCTTGTTTCCTTTTATCTACAAGAAACTTAATGGATTTCAATCCATCTTTATTTGTTTTAATTCCATTACTTCCAAAATCAGCTTCACTAATGTATTGATTGGTATTAATATATCTTCGTATTTTTTTCTTATTAATTTTGTGAGTAAAGGTTATTTCAAGGTTAATGCAACCCATCTTTTTCTCATTGATATTCTTCAGTTTTATACTTATGAATGTTTTATAGCTCATAATCTTTCCAGTGTCTCTACCAGTGTCTCAATACATGTAAATCTATGTAAAAATAATTATTTTTAATTAAAAACTAATTGAAAATCAAGAATATCAGTACGTTACAAAATCGAAAAATTGTCCTCCCTCCGCTACGAAGAAAATGTTAAAAGCCTGTATAACAACAATATATAGGCTTTTATATTTAAGATGGGAAACATATGGGAAACATTTTTCAATTTTTAAACCTAGCCCAGATTAATACTTTAAATGGCGTCAATTCAACCCCAATTGGCTCATAAATAGAATAAAATGGCTTGGAAATTATAAGAACTGGAATTCCTAAAATTAAAAACAATTTGGATATAATTGGATTCACATTTTGACAAAAACAATCCTTCCCCAAATAATCCTTGATATGTTTTGAGGCACATATAAGGTAAATCCTCCCTGGCTTTTTGAAACCATATATTGGGACTTTTTTTGATAGTCGAAGATCCCATATATAAGTTAGTTTATTTTTCCAAAATTTTAAGTGAATCCCTTCTTGAAATAAAATTGGAATTCTTGTATTTAATCACCAAAATATTATATAGATCGACAGAATTATCTATGTATTCTTTCTTCCTGCCTTTACTTGTAGAATTTATTTCCCCATAATAGTAGTCAGCAGCATCTTTAATAGATTTTTCGTCATCAAGTTTTAATACATCGCTGAATTCCATTATGCCGTATTTAATCTTTTGTGCAATTGAAAGCTCCTGATAGGTATCCTCCTTTTGAAATTCTTTAAAAGGTTTCTTTATTTCCCAGAGCCGGGCTGTTTTATCCCAAGAGCCCGTCAGAATGCTTTTACCATCGGGTGAGAAAACTGCAGAACTAATAAAACCATTAGGCTCTTTAAAGACCTGCAATATATTTCCTTGCAAGTCCCAAATAGAAGCTGAATTATCTTGTGACCCGGTCAATATGTTTTTACCATCAGGTGAAAAGGCAACTGAATAAATAAAGGTTTCTTGCCCCTTAAATATCTGAAGTATATTTCCATGCAAATCCCATAACCGAACTGTTTTATCATAGGAACCTGTAAGAATATTTTTGCCATCCGGGGAGAAGGCTACTGAAGTAATCATGCCTTCATGGCCTTTAAACACTTTCAATGCGTTCCCTTGCAAATCCCAAAAGGAAGCTGTACTATCATGTGATCCAGCCAGAATATTCTTACCATCGGGAGAAAAGGCTACTGAAGAAACTCCGTCTTTATGCCCTTTGAACATTTTAAGAATATTGCCCTGTAAATTCCAAAGTATGGCTGTCTTATCGTCTGAACCTGTAAGTATGTGTTTACCATCAGGAGATAAAGCTACTGAATTTATTTGGTCATCATGCCCTTTAAATACTTTTAAAATGTTGCCCTGCAAATCCCAAAGTATGGCTGTTTTGTCAAAGGACCCCGTAAGAATTTCTCTCCCATCAGGAGAAAAGACTACTGATGATATTTCGTCAGTATGCCCTTTAAAAGCTTTTAGAATGTTACCCTTCAAATCCCAAAGTATGGCGGTTTTATCATCTGATCCGGTCAGTATTCTCTTGCCATCCGGAGAAAAAGCAACCGAAGAGATATTTCCCGAATGGCCATAAAAGGTTTGAAGTTGATTTCCCTGAATGTTCCATAGACGGGCTGTTTTATCAAAAGACCCCGTAAGGATACTTTTGCCATCTGGAGAAAAGGCTACTGAAGTTATTACTTCTTCATGACCTTTAAACTCCTGTAGTACATTACCCTGGAGGTCCCATATCCTTGCTTTCCTATCCCATGATCCTGTAAGAATGTTTTTACCATCTGGGGAAAAAGCGACAGAAGTAATCCCACCATTATGTCCAACGAATTCTCGGAGTTCATGTCCATGTAGATCCCATAAACTGGCTGTATTATAAAATGAACCTGTTAAAATGCTCTTGCCATCAGGGGAAAAAGCTACTGCTAAGAAAAAGTCTCTATGCCCTTTATATACCTGCAGTACATTACCCTTCAGATCCCAAAGTCTAACTGTATTATCAGTCGAACCTGTTAGAATGCTTTTGCCATCAGGGGAAAAAGCAACAGACCAAATGTTATCTTTATGTCCCTTGAACAATTGCAGTTCATTTCCCTGAAGGTCCCATAACCGGGCTGTCTTATCGTCTGAGCCTGTAACAATGTGTTTACCATCAGGAGAAAAAGCTACTGAAGATATTACATCATCATGCCCTTTAAATACTTTTAAAATGTTGCCCTGCAAATCCCAAAGTATGGCTGTTTTATCAGAGGACCCAGTAAGAATTTTCCCCCCATCAGGAGAAAAGGCTACTGAAGAAATTCTGCCTCCATGCCCCTTAAAAACTTTTAAAATGTTACCCTGCAAATCCCAGAGTGTGGCGGTTTTGTCAGAGGACCCGGTAAGAATTTTTCTTCCATCTGGAGAAAATGTTACTGATTGTATTCTATCTTCATGCTTTGAAACTATTTTATAAAAATTATTATCATAATAAATTCTGGTGATATTTTTGATTATATCAGGGTTAATTGAATCAATGCTGCTTGCATATTCTGCCAGTCGAAGTGCAGTAGTTGGATCAGTTTCGACAACTTTTTGTGATAAATAATTAAAATTATTTGCTTGCGCTTTCAGATAGTTTAAATTTGAAGTCCTCCTTTCTTTAAGTGCAATTTTCCTTTCATTCATTGCCCATATTGTAAACCCTGATAGGACAATAATCATTGCTGCTGCAGCAGTACTTAGAATATTTCTCCTTCTCCTCCTTACTCTGGTAATTTCATTCTTGCTTTTATTAATGAATGCTTCCGATTGTCTACTTAAGTACAATTTATCTTCATAAGGAGCAATGTACTTAAGGTCATCAACAGTCAGCAGTTTCCCTCTTTTATCGTAAACAGAATATGCATTCTCAATGAACTGCCTTACTTCAATAATATCTTTCTCAATTGCTGTGAATTTTTCATAGATCTTAGCTGCCAAAGCATCATGCCTCAGTTCGAAATTGCCTGCATCATCCCTCTCCCTAAGTATCCTGAGATCAACAAATTTTGTGAGATATTTTATTAAATCCTGTTCACTTATCTCGGTTCCAAATGCCTTTACTGCATCAAGGATCTCTGGCTCATTCATCTGGTGCTTTGTCCCCTGTACTGAAACAAAGGATTTAAGTATTGCCATACCAGTATCTGGATCATCAAACTCCCTTATCTGCTCCTCAAGAAACTGTCCTAGCAGGTCAGATACACTGCCTGCCCGGGTGAGCAACTCTTTTGAAAATCTCAAGATGTCATTTTCTTGTTTTTCAGCTTCTGCAATACGGAATATTCTATCTAGGTAGATCTGAAGGAAGGTAAGCTCTATATCATTGCCGGCAGGACAAAGCTTATCAATAAGCTCTTCGGAGAATCCATTTTCTGTTTCAATATTATAAACCTTGCATGGGCCCTCAATGGCATTGATTGCATTTGCCCTCTTCATCTTCTCTACCCTGAAACGGTTAGAAAAGATTTCAGGAAGATCATATTCAAACTCCGTTATTCCTGCAAGAAACTCCTCCCTGATGACAAGTATGATTCTGCAGGGTACCTTTGAATCAACAATTTCTTTCAGAAGCCTGATAAAGTCAGTTTTTTCTTCCTGTGTCCCAAAAATGAACAGCTCTTCAAACTGGTCACAGATCAGGAATACTGGTTTAAAATGATCAAGGTATATTGATTGAAGTTTTTCAGAAATGGCCTGCTCTTTTTTTAATGGTGTAAGAGCCTGTTTATTTATACCGACATCGAGGCTTTCAATTATATTATTTCCCCTTCGCACATTCACCGGCAGCCAATCGCTTTCATCAAACCTTGAGGCTAGTCCGCAGTTTATGAGAGAGGATTTACCAGTTCCTGAGACACCATAGACCAGAAGTATTTTGCTCTCAAACACTCTTCGATAGAGTTCAGCTATCTCCTGGTCACGGCCAAAGAAAATATTCCTGTCGGCAAGGGTATAGGAGTCAAGAAATTTGAAAGGAGAGTAAAAGACTGACATATTTACTTTATTATTTTTTCAATAACTCTTTGATCTTTTCAAAATCGGGATGAGTGATACTTGCTTTCTCAAGCGTGGTAATATCTGATAGAAATACCTCTTTGAATGTTTTTGCACTATTATCACTCGTCCATGGTTTGTTTTTAAATTCCAGGTAAACTGATTTTGCTTTGTCGTATTGACCTGTAAATAAATAGCATAAAGAAAGATTTGAATAAAGATATCCATTCGAAGGATCTAACTCGATCCCTCTTTGAATTGCGCCTAATGCTTCAGTATTTTTACCTGATCTTAAACCATACCAGCCAACCAAGTTGTAATTGGAAGATGCATTGTTCTTATTTTCCAAATTTGATTCTACATTTAGAAGCTGCTCATACAAATTGGCTCTCTTCAACCAGAAGTCAAATTTCCCATTATAATTTTTTTCCGAAGATGTATCCCGTAAAGCAGAAATATCATCTTTTATTACAGCTCCGGGATTATCTTTATAAAGTGCTGTATATTCGACTATTTTATGTTGCTTCCTATAGATATCTCCAAGTATTCTCATATCAATTGACTTGGGATTCAGCTCAAGGGCCCTTTCATAAAGTGATACTGCTCTCGCTGTATCCTGAATATCTAAATACCAATCAGCATAATCTGTAATAAAAGAAACATTATCTGATTGTTGAATTAATCTGAAATCATCCAGTTCATTGATCTCTGCTTTATCTGCCGGCGATAATGATCCTATTTTTGCAGTGCTCAACCACTTGATGATTGAGGACGGAGTTAACCATAGTTTTGCTGTATTATCAAAGGAGGCAATAAGGATGTATTCCCCATTTGGGGAAAAGACTGCAGAATAGATCACAGCTAAATGTCCTGCTAAAGTAATCAGACATTTCCCTGACAGATCCCAAAATTTTGCAGTCATGTCCGAAGAAGCAGTGAAAATCGATTCCCCATCCGGTGAAAAGATTGCGAAAGTGATAGTATCTGAATGTCCTGAAAAAGTTGTAAGGCATCTCCCTGATAGGTCCCATAGTTTTGCTGTTTTATCTGCGGAAGCCGTGAGGATGGATTTGCCATCCGGTGAAAAGACTGCTGAATAAACAAAAGACGAATGTCCTATAAAAGTTACCAGACATTTTCCAGACAGATCCCATAGTTTTGCTGTCCCATCATTGGAAGCCGTAAGGATGGATTTGCCATCCGAAGAAAATATTGCAGACTGGACAGCTGATGAATGTCCCAATAAAATAAGAAGGCATTCCCCTGATAAATTCCATAGTTTTGCTGTATGATCATCGGAAGCCGTGAGGATGGATTTGCCATCCGGAGAAAATATTGCAGACCGGACAGCTTTTGAATGTCCTGATAAAGTAAGAAGACATTTTCCTGAAAGATCCCATAGTTTTACTGTTTTATCCCGGGAAGCTGTAAGGATCGATTTTCCATCCGGTGAAAAAATTGCCCGATAAACATAATCTGTATGTCCTGATAAAGTAGTCAAGCATTTCCCCGACAGATCCCACAGCTTCGCTGTTTTATCGGTTGAAGCAGTAAGGATGGATTTTCTATCAGGAGAAAAGACCGCGGATAAGACATATGATGAATGCCCCGAAAAAGTAACCATGTATTTTTCTGATAGATCCCAAAGTTTTGCGGTGTTATCGTATGAAGCCGTTAGGACGGATTTGCCATCCGGTGAAAAGACAGCTGAATAGATATTCTTTAAATGTCCAGATAAAGTAATCAGGCATTTCCCTGACAGATCCCACAGTTTTGCTGTATTATCCCCTGAAGCCGTAAGTATGGACATGCCATCCGGAGAAAAAACAGCACGATAGACGGATGATGAATGTCCAGATAAAGTGGCCAGGCAGTTCCCTGACAGATCCCATAGCTTCGCAGTTTTATCATTGGAAGCGGTAAGGATGGATTTGCAATCCGGAGAAAAGATTGCACGATAGACCAATGATGAATGTCCTGCTAAAGTAATCAGGCATTTCCCCGACAGATTCCATAGTTTTGCCGTATGATCCCCAGAAGCTGTAAGCATAGATTTGCCATCAGGGGAAAAGATTGCGCGATAAACATAATCTGTATGCCCTGATAAAGTTGTCAAGCATTTTCCAGACAGATCCCATAATTTTGCTGTTTTATCCCAGGAAGCCGTAAGGACGGATTTGCCATTGGGGGAAAAGATTGCGGAATAGACAGAGTTTGAATGTCCCGAGAAAGTAACCAGGCATTCCCCTGATAAATTCCATAGTTTTGCTGTATGATCATCGGAAGCCGTGAGGATGGATTTGCCATCTGGGGAAAAGAGTGCTGAAAAGACATGATCTGAATGTCCTGATAAAGTAGCCAGGCACTTCCCTGATAAATCCCAAAGTTTTGCTGTATTATCCCAGGAAGCCGTAAGAATGGATCTGCCATCCGGAGAAAATATTGCAGACCGGACAGCTGATGTATGTCCAGAGAAAGTAACCCGGCATTCCCCTGATAAATTCCATAATTTTGCTGTATTATCCGCGGAAGCTGTAAGTATGGATTTGCCATCGGGGGAAAAGACCGCTGAAAAAACTGATGCATTATGCCTCATTGCAACAGCATAAAATGGTTTTAAATCTGTAGCATAGAAAATATCGGTTAATGTCTGATTTGCCAGAACATTTGTATTGTCATATTTCAAGGCAAGCTGTACATAACGGATTGCTTTGGTCGTATTGCTGAAATTAGCTTCTCTTGCTTTGGCGATAAGCAGAAGCACCCTAGACCGATATGATTGTGCAAATGCCCTGTCCCTTTCAATTAAAGCCCATATTGCAAAACCTGATAAGACAATAATAAGCGCTATCGCAACAGCACTTGCAATGTTTCTTCTCCTTTTTTTTACTCTTACAAGCTCATTCTTACTCTTTTCAATCAACCCTGATTGTTCTTTTGAAAGATATAGCCTGCTCTCATATGGTGCTATATAATTAAGATCATCTGCAGACAGCAAGACATTTCTCATCTGCCAGTTATGCCAGGAGTTTTCAATGAACTGCCTTACCTCAATTATGTCCTTTTCAATAGCCGTGAACTTCTCAAAGATCTTTGCTGCAAGTGCATCGTGCCTAAGTTCATATTTTCCTTCCTGATCCTTATCTTGAAGGATCCTGAGATTTGTGAATGTCTTCAAAATATTTTGTAAGACCAGTTTGTCTGTGGGTTGACCAATAGATTGAATAAATTCTGATATTTCTTCAAGGCTCATATGTCGCCTGGTCCCTTTTACCGATACAAAAGATTTAAGTACGGCAAGACCTTTATCCGAATTATCAAGAACAGCAATCTGTTCATCCAGGAAACTCCCGAGCAGATCGGTTACATTACCCGCTTTTTGAAGCAAATCAAGGGTAAACGACAATTTGTCCGTATCATCAGGTTTCTCTCCCTGAGAAAGCCTGAATATCTTATCAAGGTATACCTGCAGATAAGTGAGTTCCAGTTCTGTGCTTCCCGGACATAGCTTTTCCAGAAGGGCTTCAGAAAAACCTTCTTCGATATCAATATTTGCAACATTACAGGGTCCCTCAATTGCCTGCCGGGCATTTTCCAAAGATATTTTCTCGACATTTACCCGGTTATTCATCAACTCAGGCAATGTTCTTTCATAAACAGATACATCTGCAAGATACTCCTTGCGTATGATAAAAATGAAACGGCACTTAAGATCAGATTCTGTTATTTCTTTTACTGCCTGAAAAAAGTCCTTCGATTCTTGTCTGTCTCCGAAAATGAACAGCTCTTCAAACTGGTCGAAGATCAGGAATACAGGTTTAAAATGATCGAGGTATATCGATTGAAGCTTTTCAGAAATGGTCTGCTTTTTCTTTAGCGGTGTAAGAGCCTGTTTATTTATAGCGGCATCTAGGCTTTCAATGATGTTGCTGCCCCGGCGCACATTAATAGGGAGCCAGTCGCTGTCATCAAACCTGGAAGCTAATCCACAATTTATAAGAGATGATTTACCAGTCCCGGACACTCCGTAGGCCAGAAGTATCTTGCTCTCAAACACTCTTCGGTAGAGTTCAGCTATCTCCTGGTCTCGGCCGAAGAAAATGTTTCTGTCGGCAAGTGTATAGGAGTCCAGGAATTTGAATGGTGATTTTATCATTGTCGAGAAGTATTTTATAATATGGAAATCTTCAAACCTGAAGCCGGTCGCCGGTAGCCGGTAACCTTAAACTGCCACACCGCCTATTGCCATCATAAGCTCTTTGTACTCCTCCAAGAGAATATTATAGTTGCTCAAAGCTCTCAGGTCAACTTTTTCTGTTACTTCCGTTCCGAGGTACATAAGATGATTCTCCCTGTACTTCGTGTACATGAAGATGTCTTTCCGTAAATCAAATTTCTCCTTCGTATTTATGATTTCTGAACTGGTGTCAATAATGAGCGGTGAGAGATTGAGATAGTCATCAAATGATTTTATTGATTTCATCAGAAGTACCGACTGGCTGTCGGAGAATTTTGACTCGTCTATCTCCTCTCCCTTGAAATCAGAATCTGAACTGTTCAGCAGGTCAACTATATGATGGAACTTCGCTTCATGGCTCCTCGGTTTAATTACTTTTATTTCCCTTACTGACACAAGCCTGTATTTTGCGAAAAAGGCGATCCGCTCAAGAATGAAAGTGAGCTTCTCTTCATATTCAACGCATCTCTTTTCAATCTCAACTTCATCCAGATTTATCTGGTAATGGCCTATCTCGTTCCTTTCAGGTACCCAGAAATCGAGTGCTGCAAAAAGTTTTTTATCGAACTGTTCATTCATCTCAGGCAGGAACCATTCGGCCTTTTGCTCAGTGTAAGCTGTGGCAAAAGCTCTTATCAGCCAGCAGAAGTTACCCATTGTCATTACAGGGAACCTGCTGGCAAATTCACTTTTTACCTGCTCCGGTAGAGTGACTTTCTTTTTTGCGACATCGTACCAGACCTGGCATACCATAACAAAGCTTACAAACTGGATTGTCCGTTCGATGGTTTTGAAAATCTGATCAAGTCTTGCCCTTCCTGGCTGCCGCATTGTCCCTGAAAAAAGACGCCGAAGCTCAACACCGACAGGCCACGGGAAGTTCTTGATCACCAGGTCGGCTATTATGCGATAGTCGATTTCTTCTTCTTCATCTTTTGCAGGAATATACTTTGAAAGAGAAGGGCGGTACCTGACCATCTCGGCAAACACCTTTAAAATAAGATTTTCATTTATTGCAGCCATGTTGAACAGTTATAAAATGGTTAATTTGTATTCTTACACAGGTATATATGTAAAGTTATTAGATATCTGCACCAATAGCAATTTAATTTCTAAGCAATAATCTGACCTAGATTAAGCATTTTGAAAGCCTGAGTTTATTCTTCAGGAAAATATCTGTGTCTTATAAACGTCCCTTAGTTTGTAAAAGTTAGACTATCCACTCTTAACAAGAATATTTGCTCTTTTGACTTAAAAAATAGGATGTCCATTTAATATCATATATCGACATGATGCCATTCCACAATTAATTTTTGAATTTGTATTAGTAGTACCTTTTTATTTATGATTTAATCGCTATTAACAAGACATTACTTCTTTATCGATGCAAGGTTAAAATACTTAAAGGACATAGAATTGTTTTGTAGCGTTTACCCCGCTATAAATCAAAATTATTAATGTATGTATGACAACAATATAAGGGCATTTATCTTATATATGGAAAACATATGGGAAACATTGATTCTATTAATAAGCCACTCACCTGACACATAATCTGGTGTTTGCTGCTACGATCCCAACTGAGCCTGACCTCCTCCCATAAATCCGGGCCATTATAAAATAGAGTTTTGGGCAATTAAGTATTAATTTTAAAAGGAGAGAATTGCCTATGAAACGTTCAAAATTTACAGAATCGCAAATCATTTTTGCACTTAAGCAGGCTGAGACCGGAGTCAAAGTCGAGGAGGTCTGTCGGAAGATGGGCATCAGTGAAGCCACGTTTTTCAACTGGAAGAAAAAATATGGTGGACCAGGTGTTCCGGAACTTCGCAGGCTAAGACAATTGGAAGAAGAAAATTACAGATTAAAGCAGATCATTGCGGATCTTACCCTGGATAAGCAGATGTTACAGGATGTTTTAAAAAAAAAGCTTTAAAGCCAGTTATTTTAAGGACACTGACTCAAAGTCTTTTGGATGATTATCGTATTCCTGTTCGAAGAGCATGTATGGTTGTATTATTACACAGATCTGTTTGGTATTATAAATCTCAAAAACGAGACGATATGTTGATAAGAAGGCGAATAAAGGAGATAGCTCAGGTAAGGATTCGATATGGCAGCAGGCGCATATATACGCTTCTCAGAAGAGAGGGCTGGCGAGATAATCATAAACGCGTTCATAGACTTTATTGCCTCGAAGGATTGAACTTGAGAACAAACAGGAAAAAGCGCAGCAGGGCTGGATCTCATCGATTAGGACGTCCGGATTTGCAAACAATAAATCAATGCTGGAGTATGGATTTTGTGTCAGATCAGCTGTTTGATGGGAGACGATTCCGGGCCTTAACTATAGTCGATAATTTTAGTCGTAAGTGTTATGCAATTTTTGTTGAAAAATCTATAAAAGAACCGGATGTTGTTTCGGTAATGGAGAATATAAAGGTTAATCAGTCAGTGGTTCCAGATAGGATCCAGGTCGATAATGGGAGTGAATTTATTTCTAAAGACTTTGATAAGTGGGCATATGAAAATAATGTAACTTTGGACTATTCCTGACCTGGAAAACCAACTGATAATCCGTTTATTGAATCATTCAATGGTAGTTTTCGGGATGAATGTTTAAATATCAACTGGTTCTTATCATTGGAGGATGCAAGTAGTAAAATTGAAGCTTGGAGAGAAGAATATAATTGTTACCGACCTCATAGTTCTTTAAATGGAAAGACCCCGCAAGAAGTAGAAGAAAATTGCATGAAAAAGCCCGAATTCTCTATTTTAGAGTAGTCCGAAAAAAGGGGAACCCTCAAAAGCCCGAATTCTCTATTTTAGAGTAGTCCGAAAAAAGGGGAACCCTCAAAGCGATCAAAACTCTAATTTTAATTGGACCGAATTATTGGGAGGAGGTCAACGATGTTTCAAAAAGTTCCATTTAATAATTGAATATAAATAAATATCTATGTTTAAAAAGGCAAATATTAAAGCGGCAATTGCTATAGCATATTGCTTTTCATGTGTGACAGCGTTAGGACAAACAAAAGATCCACTGGTTTTCCCGAAGGAAAACTTCACAGTGGAAACCAGGACGATAAAAACATCTTCAGGTGAAAAGAAGGTCACTTATCACTCTTATATGCACATACTTTATGTTGCAAAACCTGTTGACAAAGATTTTCAGAGCCTGAATGTAAGTGTTCCGGTTAAAATCGATGATATAAGCATAGACGCTAAAAATGCACCCATTTTCTTTTCTATAGGAATTGGCGGATATATGTCGGTTAGAAATGGGGGAACAGCAGCACCTGGGATTGGATCCGGACCTTCTTTAAGTGGTCCGGGGGTACCCGGCGGTCCGGGTGGTCCTAGTGGCCCAGGTGGACCCGGTAGCTCCGGTGGACAACCTGGGGGAATGCCGCCAAGGGTTGGTGGCCCCGGAGGAACAGCTTTATTAAGCAGCAGACCTGATCTGGCTTTAGCTGCAGGTTTCGTTGTAGTAACCCCTGGTTGCAGGGGACGTGATAATAAGACTGAGGATGGAACTTTTTACGGCAAAGCCCCTGCTGCAATAGTGGACTTAAAGGCGGCTGTACGTTATATCCGGCACAATAAAGGCATCCTTCCTGGTAATGTTGATCAAATTATCTCTGTCGGGTGCAGCGCAGGTGGTGCAATTTCAGCTCTTCTTGGCGCTTCCGGTAACAGCCTGTTATACGAGCCTTATTTAAAAGAAATCGGGGCAGCCGATGCAAACGACAATATATTTGGCAGCGCCTGCTACAGTCCTATAACTGATTTAGAAAATGCCGACGGTGCTTATGAGTGGATGTATGGCTCCTACCCGACCAGATCCGGACTTGTTGATCAGGAAATCTCAAAACAACTTAAAACTTTATATGAGGAATATCAATTGTCATTGAAACTTCAGGGAAAGAATAGCTTTGGATTCCTAACTGCTTACAATTACGACAATTATCTCCTTACGTATTTCCTGATTCCCTCAGCCAATGAATACTTAAAAAGTCTGACAGAGGAGAAACGCAAAGAGTACCTTGCTAATAACAAATGGATTACCTGGACGGATAAAGGAGCTACTTTTTACTTCGCAGACTATGTATCACACGTTGGCCGGATGAAAGGCATGCCAGCTTTTGATGATTTTGATAAGAGGCAGCCTGAACCCGGCTTATTCGGAAACAAGACAACCGATTCCAGACACTTTACTGATTTCAGTTTACAGCATTCAACCGGTAATAAAAATGCCACGATTGACAAGGATGTAAAAATGCTCGTGAACCTGATGAACGCGAATTATTTCGTCAGTCTGGACAACAAAGGTTGTGCCGGTTACTGGTGGCTTCGGAATGGTTCCAGCGATAACCACACTTCACAAACCGTTATGGTGAACTTAGCCACAGGTCTGGAGAATCGGAATAAAATTGTAAATGCCTCACTATTCTGGGACGGCGGGCATTGTGCTGATAATGATCCGGAAGGATTGGTTCAATGGATGGTAAAAATAACCAATTATACAGTTAAAAATACAAATGATTAAAAGTGCAATCGACGACATAAATCTGAATTATTCTAATCCCTTATTATCCCCGGGATTGGTCTGACTAAATGGCTATTTCATTTGGTTCTTATTAATACTAATTTGAAAATTATGGAAAAACCTCAGCAAGATTGGTCTCGGCGCAAGTTTATCACTACTTTAACCGGAACGGGGGCAGTAATTATTTTGAACCCGCTGTTGTCATGGACTGACGAGGGAGTCGACCCACGTGTAGCTGCAATCGTTGCAAAAACTATAGGAATAGATACACATAACCATATTGATGTCCCTCTTAATGCATCCGAGTTGCCCGGTCCAAATGTAGACCTGGCTGGCGAAATGGAAAAGTCAGGCTTATCGGCTATCTGCATGACATTCGCCGTTGACTACCAGAAACTGCAAAATCCTGGCGAGGCATATGATCGGTTTATAAACGGAATGAATGCGATGGACAAGGTACTGGAATACAACAATTTGAAACGCTCTATGAACCTCTCAGAAATCCGTTCTGCCCATAATAAGCATAAACCGACCGTCATTCAATCGGTTGAGGGTGCTCACTTTCTTGAAGGGCATCTTGACCGGCTCGGAATAGCCTATAGCAGAGGCTTGCGGCACTTTGGACTGCTTCATGACAGCGATGCCTCGGTACCTCTGGGTGATGTTTACACAAATCCTCCACAATGGGGAGGTTTGACAACGTTCGGAGCCAATGTAATCAAAGAATGCAACAGGCTTGGTATTCTTGTGGACCTTACGCATTGCAGCAATGATACTATTAACGCTGCACTTAACGTGACAACCTTGCCGGTAGTAATCTCTCACACAGGTCTCGATACCCGCTTGGGACAGAACCCCTCTATGGCCAGCATGATGCGTCCAAGGCTTATAAGCAGTGAACAAGCTAAAATTGTTGCAAATGCCGGTGGAGTTATTGGAGTATGGACTCACATGTCAGATACACCACTTGAGTATGCTCAGAATATCCGCGCTATGGTTGACGTCATTGGAATTGACCACGTATGCCTTGGCACCGATACCAAGCTGACTCCGGCTTACAGACCTGCCGGTGGCTTCGGCCCTAAACCTGGTGACTCTGCTCCTAAGCCTGGCAGTGGCAATCCTGGCAATCACCAGGATGGTCATCTAGGCGATAATAATAGCCAAAATGGCCCTGGCGGTGGTAAAAATCTTGGCAGAATAGGTGAGCGCACAAACGAAGTCTGGCAGGACCAAAAGGCAGGTTTTTATTTCGCTGTTGTTGATGCAATGTTAAAAACAGGCTTCACCGAAGAGGAAATCGGTAGGATAGGCGGTGGTAATTTTTGCCGGGTATTTGATACAGCCACTGCAGGCCATTAGTGATTAAAACTGTTGACGTGTCCATATAGAATATTGTTCAGGTCAAAAGGCATCCTGAGCAATCTCAAAAACGGGTTGGTTGACAAAAAAGATTCTCAGTTAACGCCGTGGGATACTATGAAAAGCACACTATCATGCAGCGAGACAAATCCTGGAAAAATTCGGGACTTTCTGTTTTATTGAAACTGATCAAATGATTGGTGAAACTCAGGCTGGGCTCGAACCGATGGCTACCTGATTATGATTCAGCAAACTGATCCTTCTCCAATGTTCAAAACCTCCACCAGCTTAATAATTTTATCAATATCTTTAATTAAGTTAAGGTTAGATATTTCATCATACTCCGCTACTAATAAAAATGATAAAAGCCTGTATAACAATAATATACAGGCTTTTATATTTTAGATGGGTAGCATATGGGAAACATTTTTCAATTTTTAAACCTAGACCAGATAAATACTCAAAATGGCGTCAATTCAACCCCAATTGGCTCACAAATAAAATAAAATGGCCTGTAAATTGTAAGAACTGGAATTCCTAAAATTAAATGAAATTTGGATATAATTGATTGTACATTTTGACTAAAACAATCCTCCCCCAAATAATCCTTTGTAGGTTTTGATGCACATATAAGGTATATCCTCCCTGGCTTTTTGAAACCAAATAATGGGACCATTATTTGTAGACAAAATACAGGAGAGGATCGATTCTTCTCACCAAAATACTTAGTAAATTATTTGAGGGGAGGGTTTTATAAATTGCTAATTTGATTCAATGTCTGATTGAACTTTTCTGGCGCCTCTGACCACACGAGGTTATTTTCGTGTCAATCGTTACTGAAGCTTTATGAAGTTGACAGTACCATCTCTCTTTGGGGCTCCAGGTTTATTTGCCATTGGACACCCTGGTACGGGACAATTGACAATCTTATGTTCCCTGTTGTCAGCAGGTTCCCATCCTAACGTAAAATATAAAACGGTAAAACCAATTATATAAGCCACTGCAACATGCCAGCCGTTCTTTACCCAGCGACCCACATGGCGTGCTTTTGGAAATTTGTTTGTAATTGCAACACCTGCAGATGACCCGAACCATATCATCGATCCGCCAAAACCTACTGTATAGGCAAGCATCCCCCAGTCATAGTGACCTTGCTCGAGACACAATTTGGTTAAGGGGATATTATCAATGACAGATGAGGCAAAACCAAGGCCAAGGGCTGTTTTCCAGGAAGCATTAGGCAGATCCTGAACGGGCATCAGGGATGCACAGAATACAAGGCAAAGAAGAAAAACAGATCCTTTAATGGAACCTGGCACCTCCTTCCATGGGATCGGTCTGAAAATAGCTCCGATCAGTATAGCTATCCAAACCCCGAGAGCAGGCATATCATACAGGAAATTGGAAATAATTGCACCAATAAGCATCAGCAAAACAATCAGCAATTTCATCCAGTCAATTTTAATAACAAGATTAGGATCTTTCTGGATTCTCTGATATTTATCTTGCTGATGGGAAGCAAACCAGCCAAAGAAGAGAAGTGCTGTTAGTGCTGCAACGAATCCGTGAAGAACATTCAAAGCACTGACTCCGTCAATCCACATCATTGTAGTAGTAGTATCACCAACAACACTTCCACTGCCACCTGCATTACTGGCAGCAACAATGGCAGCAATATAACCAATATGAACCTTGTTTTTAAAAATCACAATAGCAATTGCTCCACCTATCAGGGCGGCGGCAATATTATCAAGAAATGAAGAAATGAAGCATATAAAAACGAGAAGAATAAATGGGCCTCTCCAGTCATTTGGAAGAAATTTGGGAAGAGCTTCAGGCACACCCGATTCTTCAAATATCTTTGCCAAAATTGCAAATCCAAGCAATAATCCCATAAGGTTAAGAATTATTCCCCATTCACCCTGACGCAGACCTTTGTGCATGAGCTGTTCATACATAGTATTTTGCCCGAATACATGCTCCATAAAATGAAATCCCGGATCAAAGATAAATTTGAATATTAGCAGGACTGTCAGTCCGATTACTGCAACCCGGAAGGTCTGTTTATGAAAAAGCGCGACACATAAGAGGATTAATCCGAAAATTATAAATTCAACTCTTACAGGGCCGACTGATGGCACCTTGCTTCCGGATGCAGACGCAATCGCGGGTATCAGAAATAGAAATAATAGAAGAAATGCCTTTTTTGAGAATTTATGGATGGATTGTAAAAAGCTGTTTATCATATAATTTAAAATAGGTTTTTTAAAGAATACTCTTATTTTTGATCACTTAAAACAGCACTGATAAACCCTGATCTGGTTAAGGATCACATGAAAATAATGATGAATCCTGTCAGATTTTTACGAGCTTGAATATAATTAGAATATTTTATATTTTAAATTTACTTAGAGTTCTTAAATTCGTAATAAAATTCCAAAATTTAAAATAATTGGCGACTATATTATATATAAAAATTTAGGGATTATAATAGTTTCTGGAATCATAGAATTATTAAAACATTTTTATTAATATCATCCTCTGAATAAGAAAATTGTTAGTGTTCTTTTAGAATTTTGGCATTTCAGAATTATAGGAATCATTACTGATAAAATAACTGTATAGATATTTGTCGGACATTTTAAAACTATAACCATGGTTAATCAATTATTCTGGATTGTACCTGTTTCAGCGCTCATGGCAATATTGTTTGCCTGGATCTTTTATAAAAGCATGATTGTAAAAGAGGAGGGGACAGACAAAATGAAAGAGATCGCTGCATATGTCAGGGAAGGCGCGATGGCCTACATGAAACGCCAGTATACCGTAGTGGCTAAGATATTTGTAGTACTGGTTGCCCTTTTACTAATACTGGCATACATGGGTGTTCAAAACCCGTTTGTACCTGTTGCATTCCTTACCGGAGGATTCTTTTCGGGTTTGTGCGGTTACCTTGGTATGAAAAATGCCACATTTGCGTCAAACAGAACGGCATGGGCCGCATCAAAATCCCTAAACAGTGCATTGCAGGTTGCTATGCGGAGTGGTGCAGTGATGGGTCTCCTCGTTGTTGGTTTTGGTCTTCTCGACATCTCTCTATGGTTTCTTTTCCTGAACAGCGTGATCTTTACCCCGGCACATATGCAGACAGGTCTCAGCTTTTTGGGACTAACTTTTGTCCCCAAAGGTATTGATGAGCA
This sequence comes from uncultured Bacteroidales bacterium, assembly GCA_963717685.1. Lineage (GTDB taxonomy): Bacteria > Bacteroidota > Bacteroidia > Bacteroidales > VadinHA17 > LD21. Next base: position 689,227 of record OY970346.1, read on the forward strand.
CCAAAAGCTTGTGGAGGTTACTGCCACAATGATCACTTTCGGTATGGGTGCATCAACACAGGCTCTTTTTGCTCGTGTTGGAGGAGGTATATTTACAAAGGCTGCAGATGTTGGTGCCGATCTCGTCGGAAAAATTGAAGCGGGAATACCGGAAGATGACCCTCGCAATCCGGCTACAATAGCAGATAATGTTGGCGATAATGTGGGTGATGTTGCTGGTATGGGCGCCGACCTTTATGAATCCTATGCCGGATCAATTCTTTCAACCGCTGCTCTAGGAGCTGCACTTCCTTCTCTTGCAGCTGGCCAACAGATGAAAGCAATTATTGCACCGATGCTTGTTTCTGCTATGGGGATTCTGCTTTCGATAGCAGGCGTTTATATGGTCAGGACCAAAGAATCGGCCACCCAGAAAAATCTATTGAATGGCTTACTGTTGGGTACAGGGGGTAGCTCAGCATTATTACTTATTGTTCTCGCAATTATGGCCGCTGCAAACTGGATAACATGGGGAGTTTTTGCAGCTGCAGTATCTGGACTTCTGGCAGGAGTTATTATTGGCCAGGCAACAGAATACTTTACTTCAGATACATATAAACCGACACAAGACATTGCAAAACAATCACAACAAGGGCCGGCAACTGTTATAATAGAAGGGATGGCTGTCGGGATGTTCTCCACATGGGTTCCTGTTCTGACAATTGTTGCAGGTATTATTACCGCTTATGCTCTCTCTGGCGGATTCCACGATTTTGCATTGGGAGTATATGGGATTGGATTTGCTTCAGTGGGGATGCTGTCCACGCTTGGAATAACCCTTGCTACTGATACGTTCGGACCAATTGCAGATAATGCAGGAGGAAATGCAGAAATGTCGGAACTTCCAAAAGAGGTAAGGGAAAGAACTGATGCTCTCGACGGACTTGGAAATACAACCGCTGCTACAGGTAAAGGTTTTGCTATCGGTTCAGCTGCTCTTACTGCATTGGCCCTTGTAGCAGCTTATATGGAAGAGGTGAAGCTTTGGCTTGGGAGACTCGCAGATAAAAGCGTAAATGGATACAAACAGATTGGTGATGTTTTATTTTATAAGAGTCACGCTCCTTCAGTTGTACAGTCGGGGCAGCATGCAATACAAGTCACTCACGCAGGAATAAAGGATTTTGTTTCAGCATATAACCTTTCATTATTTAATCCGATATTACTGGCGGGTCTTTTCATCGGTGCAATGATGACTTTCGTGTTTGTCGCAATGGCAATGAAAGCTGTAGGAAGGAATGCAGGGAGAATGGTTGATGAAGTAAGACGCCAATTCAGGGAAATACCGGGCATCATGGAGGGAACTGGTAAACCTGAATATGCAAAATGTGTTGAAATAGCAACCAGAGGAGCACAGAAAGAAATGGTTTTACCTTCTCTTATGGCTATTATTGTCCCTGTTGTGACCGGGATTATCTTTGGAGTTCCAGGTGTTGTCGGCGTTCTTATAGGGGGAATGACAACAGGTTTCACTCTTGCAAGCATGCTGAATAATGCCGGCGGTGCCTGGGATAATGCCAAAAAATTCATTGAAAAAGGCAATTACGGCGGAAAGAAAAGCGAATGTCATAAAGCTAGTATTGTCGGTGACACGGTGGGTGACCCGTTTAAGGATACTTGTGGTCCTGCAATGAATATACTGATCAAACTGATGTCGATGGTTGCTGTTGTAATGGCAGGCGTTACAGTTGCCTGGAGTATTTTTTAGAAAGATTTTAATTTAATAAGAGGCTGTCTCAAATATAACTTATCGCCGATTTTGTAGGTACCCTTGTTACTCCCACTGGATAAGTTTGCCAGTTAAATTCCTTAATACGAAACTGATATCACGAAAATTCTTACACTTACCAAATTGGAAATATAACATTTAAACAAGAAGGATCTTTGCATATATCCATTTTACAGTTATAGTAACTGTTGTGATTATCGACATTGGTGTGAATAATATCTTCGTGAATTAATCTGATTATTTGTCCAAAAACAAATAAATTTGTCTTTATGAGCGGTTGGTGTTGTAATGTTAATAATCTTAACAGTAAAAGCTAAGTTTTCCTGCCGCTTTTTTAGTATGATTTTCCTTTGGAGATTAGTTTCCTGATTAGTACTAATAATAATTATCCAAGCCATGAGTAAGTACATTTATTTAACATGCACCCCTGAAGCATTGGTTGCTTCGATGCTTCCTCCGGATGGATTTGGAATGTATCTTTCGACAGGCACCAAAAAACGCAATAGAGCTCAGACAATCTTTTTTGAAGTTGACCTCGGTCTGATTGAAAAACTGATAGATCTGAATAGCCTTAACAAAAGATGTGTTGCCAAAGAAGATGGCAGTCCCAAAAGTTCTGTCTATCTTTCAGTCTACAGAGTGCTGGAAATGGTTCCTCTGGCAGCGTTGAAAAGTCTGTATCTTACAACGGACCACGGTCGCGTTCTTGAGTTAAAGAGAGCTCTATATGATAAGAACAAAGAAAAAGTAAAAGCTATCTATCTCTATCAGGAACTATGCCCTGTAACTCCGCTTGTTGCTAGTAGTTTATCCCCGTCAGTTTTTCTGAAAAGACTTACTGACGGATCAATTCCTATTGTTCTTCCAAAACTTTTCTTTGTGGATCTGAAACTGGGCGAATTAGCAATTAATCCCCTTACCGGTTCAACTGAAAATCTTCCCTATTCAAATATTGGACATCTTAGGGATTGCCTTGAGATTCTTCAAGGCGAGTATGAAAAACATATGAAAACAGTTCAGCGCATCTATTCAGGATTAATACTTTACAGAACAATAGAAAGCGGATTCTATGTTGGGGAGAAAGATGAAATAGTTTTCTATCCATATCCCACATTGGCAGAACTCGAAAACATAAATTATGAATTCTTTAGAGCGATATAAGTATTAATTTTTATTAATTGAATTATTATTAGGTTTAGTTCATCAGGGGCAAACCCATTTAAAGTTCTGGCAATCTGTAATGTTTTAGCAATTTGCCCTTATCCCAATAAACTAGACCATTTATAAATTAAAGTTTTTAGGGCAAAATAATAATAAGGCTAAACAAATCCTGGCTGTTTTCATTGTGATAATCTTAGAAGAGGTTGAAAAGTTAAGTTATTAAGAATTTATTATTTAAGAGTTGAGTTATTCAAAATTTATGAATTGATATTCTTTAAAGTGGAAATTTGAAAGTTCCTCTTTACAGCTCAGAAGATAATATTATTCATGCCGCTGTAATAGCCCCTTAAATGGCCGGACAAGAAACTAAAAACAGATTAGTAGATAGTTCAACTTAAAATTAAATCAGGGCTATGAAAATGCCGTAATTTCGTTTAATTTTAAAATCGCTTTATAAGACTATTTATTAATATGAAAAAGATCACTTATTCCTTAAATATTATTATTGTTTTTATCTGGATATTGTTCCTTAATTGCATAGATTGTCATGCCCAATTTGTAAAAGGAGCAGATGTGGGATGGCTTTCACAGATGGAAGCAACAGGTTATAAATTTTATGATACTACAGGAGTGCAAACGGACTGCCTGGAAATTCTGCAAGAAAGGCATATCAATACCATCCGGCTCAGGGTTTGGGTCAATCCATCAAATGACAGAACAAACGGACACTGCAGCAAAAAGGAAGTAGCAGCAATGGCATTGCGTGCAAAGAACATGGGCATGAGGATTTTAATAGATTTCCACTACAGTGATTCCTGGGCTGATCCGGGTAAACAGAATAAGCCGGCTGCTTGGGCAAATGATACTTTCAGCCAGTTACTTACTGATTTGTACAATCATACATTTGAGGTTCTGGATACACTCAAATCAATCGGAGCTTTGCCGGACTGGGTCCAGGTTGGGAATGAAATAACAGGAGGCATGCTATGGCCTGATGGCAGCACCTCAAACTGGGGGCAGCTGGCACAGCTTTTAAATAAGGGATATGATGCTGTCAAAGCTGTTGACAGTGCTATAAAAGTCATTATCCATATTGATGATGGAAACGATAACAGCCGGTTCAGGACATTTTTTGACAATGCAACAAATTATGGGGTAAGATATGATATCATAGGGGCATCTTATTATCCCTACTGGAACGGAAGTGATTATACTGTAACAATCGGTGATCTGGGAAACAACCTTAATGACATGACAAACCGTTACGGGAAAGAAGTAATGGTTGTAGAAACGGGCGGATTATATTATAATGTCCAGAACACATATGATATGCTCACAGCTGTAATTAATAAAGTTAATAATGTCCCTTCAGGTATGGGACTTGGAGTAGTGTACTGGGAACCTGAAGGTGAATTATCCTGGAGTGGTTACAGCCTAAGCAGCTGGGATAGTATCGCCCACTGGACAGGAGAACCAACCCATGCACTTAATGCTTTTATGAATCAGGTTTCCAAAGTTGAAAACCCGACAACAGATTCTTTCAAGATTTATCCCAACCCCACCAAAGGGCTTTTGAATGTTTCACCTGGAAATAACATGCCAGGTGCTTTCAGGTTTTCGGTCATAAATGAAACAGGTGAAAAAGTCCTTGAAAATATATTACAGCAGGATAATAATATCATTGATCTGACAAAAATGATCAGTGGAGCTTACCTCATAACCATTTTCGACAAACAAAATAATATCATTACATCAAAAGAAATTATTAAGCAATAGAAATGAATAATATTCCAAATTTTTCACTCCCACTCTCCCTGACGATATACCATCCGGCAGACTTCAGGCCTATACTGACAAGTTAAGCCAACTCAATAGCAGACCCAAGGGGGGCTAATATCTCAAAAAGTGCATGTAGAGGCTTTTTAAGCGTTACGATCACTCTCTCACGGGAGAGAGTGACCGGAAGGATAAGGAAAAGAATAGTACAGGGATGAACTACCTGTGATGAATTCCCTGTAGAAAAATAAGTGCAATCCCTGCTAAAACTACCACAGCTGCGGCAATTGCAAGTGATATCTTTATCCAGCTGTATGGCCTTTCTCCCTGTACATCACCAGTGCGGCCATTGATCATAAACCTGTAAATCTTATCTTTATAGCTATAAGCGCTTATCCAGACCGGTAGCAAAAGATGTTTGAATTTAATATTGTCATATTTTGTATTTGTTGAGTTAATCCGTTGGTGATCCCCGCCTATATCAGTACAGATTGAAGTCCTGATTTCTCTGTCCATCCTTTTTTTAGCTTCTTCGAATCCCTCACTAAGATTTTCCTGGTAACTCTCGGTTCTGAAACCACTAAGATAACTGTCATTATATGCAACAAGTTTTTTCAAATCCCAAGGCTCAAGTTTTTCAACGTAATTTCTTGGCAGGGAGTTACTGGCAACAATAAGAACATCCTCGAAGGTATTTGAAACACTCCCGGCAACAAAGCTCCAGCTTGTACGTGTTACTGACCTGGTATTTGTCTGGGTTTCTCCACCAACTTCCTCCGTATAGGTTTCTGTCTCTTCATAATCAACTCCCCTCTCACCTGTATATTCTGTCGAAGTCTCCGAATTATAAGACCAATATGGTATATAAAGACCTGTAAGCTTTTCCTGCTGGCTTGCATATCTCTTAAGTTTATTAGGTGCAAACCATAGCTTGCTTATCCATTGACTGAAATCAGTCATGGCCTTATTCTGATCAATGGCAAAAGGAAGTATCCCCTTAGGCTTTATTACATGTGTAGATGTAGCATCTTTAACAACAAGCGGGGAACCGCAGCAAGGGCAGGATTCTGAAACGACATTAGGATTAAAAGTTGTCTTAGCCCCGCAGCCCTGGCATCTTATTGTAATAGTTTCATGAGTCTCTGATTCGTTTTTGAACTCATCAGCAAATTTTTCGAAATCAAGTTCTTCAACTACCTTAGTTGAGACATTGATCTCGTTTTCAGTTCCGCAATAAGGACATTTAAGATGTGTTGTACCAGGTGCGTACTGCAGTTTTCCGCTGCAGTTCTTACATATTGTTTCTTTTTGCATTGTTGCTGAAACAGCGCTGTTTTCGCTCATTGTACTGTTTTATTAGTGAGTTTCAGTTTATCATTTATAATTATAAAGTACATTATTGGGGAATTGGTGGGGGAACTGAACCAAAGATACCTGAGATATCCTGTTGTCCTTCGGCTGGAGACCATTGCTGCATTCCCTGTTTCCAGACCAGAGTATTTTTATTGATTTCTCCACGCATTGCCATCTGTTTTAGTGCATTAACGTCAAATGGGCCAGTCTGTTGACCGTTAACCGCAACAAAATAACTAACCGCTCCCGGTATTGGCGGAGGTCCTTGCTGAGGTTGTTGACCTGCCTGCCCCATCTGCCCCATCATGGCATTTGCCATTCCAAATCCCATCCCCATGCCCATGCCTGTTGAAGCTCCACCTCCTGAAGGATTCTTGGCAGCGGCTTCCATTGACTCTGCGACCTGGAATTGGGTGAATTTATTCATATCGCCAATAATCCCCATGCTGGACCGTTTATCAAGGGCAGCCTCAACATCTTCGGGGAGCGTAATACTGGCCACAAGGAATTTAAGAAGCTCTATCCCGTACTCCTGGAATTCGGGCTTCATCTTGTTTTCACAGAACTTTGAAATCTCATCGAAGTTAGACGCCATATCCAGGACAGGTATCTTGCTCTCACCAATTGCATCAGTAAACCTTGTTAAAGCAACATTTCTCAACTGGTTTGAAATGCTTTCAGTTGTAAAATCACCATCCGTTCCGGTCACTGATTTTATAAACAGGCCTGCATCAGAAATTCTCATTGTGTAATTGCCGTTCGCCCTTATTCTGATAGGACCAAATTCTGGATCTCTGAGCATAACAGGATTTGGAGTGCCCCATAGAAGATCTGTGAACTGTTTCGTGTTTACAAAGTACACCTCGACCTGAAACGGGCTGTTGAATCCATATTTCCAGCCCTTAAGTGTTGTAAGTATTGGCATGTTTTCAGTAGTCAGTGTATGCAGCCCTGGTTTATATACATCGGCAAGCTGTCCCTCATTTATAAGAACGGCAACCTGTGATTCTCTTACAGTAAGCTTGGCCCCGTTCTTTATCTCATTCTGATAACGTTCAAATCGGTGAACCATGGTATTATTTGTCGGATCGAGCCATTCGATAATATCTATGAATTCCCCGCGGATTTTGTTTATAAGTCCCATATGCTATTTTTTAAGTTTAATCTTAAGATAAATAATAATATTCCCCTTGCAGGGAACGAATATATTAAAAACAGTTGAAGCTGCAAAACTCTTGAAATAAAGAAAGAAGTAATTCAATTATGCAAGCTTTGATATGTGCCTTTTAGATGATAAAACCTGTCAAGTAATCTGAAGGATGTAAATCAAAATATCACCAGTCCGTCAGGAACGGTAAATTAATTTCTTAATTAAACTGTCAAAATCATGTCCTTCTATTTATAGGCTTCTTCAATAAGAGAAATATATTTTGAAAGGATAACCGCTCTTTTTGGCTTAAGAGTCTGGGATAAAAGCCCGTTGTCAACAGACCATGTATCAGCAGTGAAAAACCATTTCCTTATCTTTTCATAGTCTGACGTGGTTTTATTGATCCTGGATACTTCTCCTCCGAGCAGGACAACAACACGCCTGTTGCAAATCAGTTCCTCAGGAGTGACGTCAGTATTAATATTTCTTTCCCTTCCCCACTTTAGGATCGCATCCATCTTAGGTATTATGATGGCAGAAGCAAAGCTCCTGTGTTCTCCGAAAACAATGCAGTTCTCAATATATTCCGATTCACGGAGCTTATTCTCAAGAACCTGCGGTGCGATGTACTTTCCAGAAGAAAGCTTGAAGATCTCCTTCTTACGGTCCGTAATCATCAGGTAACGTCCATCTTTTAGGTATCCGATATCGCCAGTATGGAGCCAGCCTTCGCTGTCCATAATCTCACGTGTTGCCTGTTCATCCTTGTAGTATCCTTTCATGACATGTGGACCTCTGACAAGGATCTCTCCGTCATCAGCAAATTTAAGTTCAGTATCGTCAATTGGTGTCCCGTTTGTTCCAAGCTCATTATGTGCAGGCTCATTGACCGAAATCACCGGAGATGTTTCAGTCATCCCGTAACCCTGATAAAGATGCAATTTTGCAGCGGTAAACAACCTTATAATGTTCGGGCGGATTGCCGAACCGCCTGTCACCACCCACATCTCATGGCCGCCGAGCGAATCGCGCCATTTGCTGTATACCAGGCGATCGGCCACCGTGTGTTTTAAACCGTATATATAGCCCTTTTTCGAATTGTCATAGTTGTTGCCGAAATGCCATGCCCATCTGTAAATCCTCTTTTTAAATCCATTGAGGCTTCTTCCGGCGTCTTCCAGTTTAGAGTACATATTTTCCAGTACCCTGGGCACTGCGCAAAAGCCGTCTCCGTGGAAACTTGCCAGGTCCCGTTGAATGGTAGACAGGTTTTCGGCATAATATGTGCTTATGCCGAGCTGCTGAAATTCATAGTTCATAGTCCTTTCGTAAGCATGGCAAAGGGGCAGGAAGCTCAGCATTTTATGTTCCGGGCCCTCAGTCTGACGTTTTGCATGGCCGTATGAATCAAAGGTAAGATTCCGATGAGTGAGCATAACTCCCTTCGATTCGCCTGTCGTGCCGGAAGTATAAATAATGGTAGCCACATCGTCCGGGGATATTTCTTTCCTGTTTCTTTCTATCTCAGGATCAAACCTGTTGCGGTTCTGTTTTCCCAGATCAATTAATTCGTCGAGACAATATCCGCAATTGCAATTATCTAAAGTCATTACCTCGGCAGGATGGATCATTCCGGCAATTACCGGTGCAAGCTTATTGTACAGGAATTTGTTGCCGACTACTATAAGCTTTGCGTCGCTGTGGTTGAAAACATGTAAAAATTCGTCAGGGCTCAAGGTCTGGTAAACCGGGACAAAAATCAGCCTTGCCAAGGTACATCCCATATCCAGAAAATTCCACTCGGGGCAGTTATTGGATACAATAACGACTTTGTCTTCCGGTTTGTATCCTTTTGCAAGCAAACCGCAGGCCACGTTCCTGGAAGCCTCAACGTAGTCGTCAACACTGCATTTCAGCCATTTCCCGTTCACATTTTTAGCAAAAATGTCGTCTTTTGGGAATTTTGTTTTGAGTATGTCGAGATACTCAAAGGTTCGGGTAGGTATCATTGCTTTTCGATCAGGATGCAAAAATATGGATTTCCATGGCAAATATCCAAATTCACTTCATATATAAAAGGTTCTGATCCTGTTTCATGATAAAAAAACAAGACGCGCAAAAAACCGCAACCCGGATCCGGCAAATGGAATGCCTGTCCAAATTCCGGAAAAATGCCCTGAATTGTTCCCTGACCTTACAGGTACGCAGGGGCTGGAAGAATCCAGGAAAGTATATTTGAGACACACCCTGAGCAATAAAATATTCTGGGTACTTTCTGCATTTATGGTCAGGATTTACCTGTCTCAAAATTGAATATATTTGAGCGGTAAAGACAAGAATTAATGAATATCGCTGAAGACTTACTTTTTACTCCATTCAAGCTTGGTCCCATGACCCTGCGCAACAGGACTGTCCGTGCTGCGGCATTCGAGGGAATGTGTCCCGGGAACATTGTGTCGGAAGACCTGATTGACTATCATCGCGCGGTCGCAGCAGGCGGCATTGCCATGACTTCGGTAGCATATGCCGCGGTGGAACGATCGGGGCTCTCCTTTCCTCATCAGCTGTTGCTTGATGAAGTAGCGGTCCCCGGACTTAGGAAGCTTACTGATGCTGTCCATAAGGAAGGTGCTGCCTGTTCAATTCAGATCGGCCACTGCGGAAATATGGCCAAGAGGTCTGTCGCTGGAACCCGTCCCGTGGCACCGTCTGCCAGGATCAATCTTTACTGACCGACTTTTCCGCGATCGTTGGATAAGAGTGATATTAAGTCTATTATCACGTCTTTTGGAAAAGCTGTCAACCTTGCCCGGTAATCAGGCTTCGATGCTGTTGAAGTTCATGCCGGCCATGGTTACCTTATAAGCCAGTTCCTGTCACCTTATACCAACAGGAGAAAAGATTCTTTCGGAGGCTCTCTGGAAAACAGGGCAATGTTTATGATAATGGTTATGGAAGAGGTGAAAAAGGCAGCAGGAAATGACATGGCTGTTCTTGTAAAGACTAATATGCGGGATGGTTTCAAAGGCGGTATGGAGCAGGATGAATGTATTGAAGTGGCAAAAATGCTTGAACAGTCGGGTGCTGATGCACTGGTATTGAGCGGCGGATTCGTCAGCAAGGCGCCAATGTATGTCATGCGAGGAGCAATGCCGGTTAAGATTTTTGCATACTCTATTGAAGACAGTCTGATGCGGTTTTTTGTCAGGTTGTTTGGGAACTCACTCGTGAAGGAAGTTCCCTTCTTTGAAGGGTATTTTCTTGAAGATGCGTTGAAATTCAGGGAGCAGCTTAAACTTCCTCTTATTTACGTAGGGGGATTGATATCCCGCGAAAAAATAAATGAGGTGCTTGGCAAAGGGTTTGAAATGGTCGCATTTGCCATTGCACTTATTAAAGATCCAGATTTTATCAATAAAATGAAAAAAAAGGAATTATCACATTCAGAGTGCGATATCTGCAATTATTGTATTGCAGTGATGTACAGTCAAATGGCTACCTGTATACTGAATGAGGAAAATCCTGATCCTAAAATCAAAAAAATGATGCAATAAATGGAAATCACGCATGGATATGCTTTGATTACAGGTGCATCTTCCGGTATAGGCTTATGTTTTGCGGAAGCCCTTGCTAAAAAGGGTTATTCCATAGTTGCAGTCAGCAATCAGCCGGTTCAGCTTGATGATCTGAAAAAGAGGCTGGAAATGACATACAGGATTGACGTCATCACGATAAATATTGACCTGGCGAGTGAAAATTCCGCCCAGCAGATTTTTGACCTTTGCAAAGAGAGAGACCTGACAGTTGATGTTTTGATCAACGACGCGGGAATATTTTTTTTCGGAGAAGCTGTCCGTATTGAATATTCCAGAGTGAAATCGATCCTCGTTCTTCATATTGTAACACCTGCCCTGCTATGCCGTCTTTTCGGTGAACAGATGATTGCGAGGCAAAAGGGATATATCCTGAATGTATCGTCAATCACTTCTGTGATGCCGTATCCGGGTATCTCCCTATATGGGCCTACAAAAGCTTTTATACGTAAATTCACACGTGCCATCAGAACTGAAATGAAGCTTTATGGAATAAATGTGACATGCCTAATACCAGGGGCAACTGATACGGCATTGTACGATGCAGACAATTTCAGATCACCTTTAATTATGAAGCTTGGAATAATGAAAAAACCTGATACTGTGGCAAATGCCGGTGTAAGAGCGCTTTTCAAAAACCATGCAGAATGTATTCCTGGTTTGCTTAATAAATTGATTGTTTTGCTTTTACCAATAGTGCCTCATTTTATAATCGGCATTATAAACAGAAGAACACACTTCACACATTAGCAGGAGTGAAAAAGCAGTAAAAAATCAGAATATAAAAGGGAAAACAAATCCGGATAAAATTAAAACCAATCTAAAATAAATATTAAATGGATAAAATGAACCTGTTAATCAAAAAATTACGTTTATTTGCAGCAATTTTTTAAGTGAAAAAGAAAAAAGCCAATATCGTCATTATTGCTTTGTTTCACCTGCTGGTGTTTACATTCCCTTTTACCATAAAGGCCGTACACCATCATGAGTCGCACTATTTACCTGCCATATATCAGGCATATGACGGCAAGCTGATTTTAAAAGCAGAAAAGTCCTGTCCAATCTGCCAGTTTGAGTTTTTCAGCTTTATTGCAGATGATTCCCCGGCATACCGGATAAGCCAACCCCTGTGCCGGGTACAGAATTATAATCTTGTCAGGAAGGCATATAAAACCACGCGCGCTTCTTATTTACTGCGGGCCCCTCCTTTGGCCTGATATACTTTTTAAATAAATCTTCCATCCTGCTTTCAGTTTCTTTTCAGATTGGAAAGTGGTGATTATTATATCATTTCAGCTGAAGATTTAATTGACGGGAAAAGGATTAATGTTTTCCATAATTTTTTCTTAAAGACTTAATAACCAGATAATGCATAATGTAATAAAGACATCATTGACAGTTTTAATCTTTTTGTCAGTTTCGGCAATCGTGTTCTCTCAAAATGATACCATTGCAAAAACCGATTCAAGTTTATTAAAACAGATTGAACGTCAATTAAATGAAAAGGAGCCACCTGCCAGTCCTGCACAGGTGAGAACGGCTCCTTCCACTCTTCCCGATATAAGCGTGATCGGTGATTTCCAGTCATCATATATCAACGATGCCAAAAGAAATTTTGATGCCGGAATAAATGAAGCGGAGCTTTCTCTCCAGTCAGTTGTGGATCCCTATGCCAGGGCCGATTTCTTCTTCACTTTGGAAAGAGACCCTCTCACTGGCAAATACAGCGAGGATCTGGAAGAAGGATACCTCACTACCCTTTCGTTGCCTGCACATCTCCAGTTAAAAGTCGGTAGGTTTAAGGGTGCATTGGGAAGGATCAATCCTGTTCATTCACATGCTCTGCCATTTATAAGCCTGCCGGAGGCATTTCAAAATTATTTTGGCGAAGGAATAAATGATGACGGCGTTTCGTTAAGCTGGCTGGTTCCAAACTCTCTTTTCTATCAGGAACTGGTGGTACAGGTAACCGACGGTCCAATAGAGAGCCCGAGCTTTTCGAGAAGCGTGGGAAACACTTATCTTGAACTGGTGCATTTAAAGAATTTTTTCGACCTGACATCGAATGCCACCCTGGAACTGGGATTCTCAGGCATTACAGGCGCCAACCCGGACACTCTCAGGAGCAACATTGCTGCAATGGATCTTACCTATAAATGGAAGCCGGTGCAATACAACACGTACAAATCCTTTACCTGGCAGTCGGAAGGCTGGTTCAGCAATGCAAACACTGCAAAAGACCATGCTGTGAATACTTTCGGCATGTACTCCTTGATCAATTTTCAATTCTCCAGGCGTATGTTTTTCACAGGCATATACAGTTACTCAAACAAACCATTTTCCGCGAACACAAGAGAGAATGCCTATTCAGTGACCATCGGATGGTACGCGACAGAATTCCAGAAAATAGAAATTGAAGGAAAAACAGTCTCAAGCAATGTGAATTCAGAACAGAATCAGATCCTGCTTCGATGGATCTTTGTCATAGGAACGCATGGAGCACATCAGTATTAATAAATAAAAATAAAATAATGAAACTGAGAATTATAACCTTGTTTTTCGCGCTTGTCGCGAATTCTGCCGTTTATGCGGCAAAAATAAATGTGGTAACCACGACTGCCGATTTAAAGAGTATCACGGAATTTATCGGCGGCGATAAAGTTGATGTCACTTCAATTGCCACCGGTTATCAAAATCCACATTTCGTGGATCCAAAGCCCAGTTACATCATCAAGCTTTCAAGAGCTGATATGTTTGTGACCGTCGGGCTGGACCTGGAGACAGGCTGGTCTCCTCAACTTCTTACAAGTTCGCGAAATCTTAAAATTCAGAAAGGAAGCAGTGGATATGTGGATGCCTCAATAGGTGTAACCCTGATGCAGGTGCCCTCTGTAATAAATCGTGGTGAAGGCGACATCCACATCTATGGGAACCCTCATTACTGGCTTGATCCGGTCAACGGGGAACAGATCGCAAAAAACATCTGCGACGGGCTTGAAAAAATTTCTCCTGAAAATAAAGCCTTTTTTGAAGCGAACCTTAAGGCCTTTGATGACAAAGTGGAACAGAAGCTGAAGGAATGGATCGCAAAAATGTCTCCCTATAAAGGCTCAAAAATTATCGCCTATCATAATGAATGGTGTTATTTTGAACAACGATTCGGACTTGAGATTGTCGATTTCCTGGAACCAAAGCCGGGTATTCCTCCTACGCCAACACAGCTTGTAAAAATCATTTCCGAAGTAAAAAGCAATAATATTAAAGTGATTATCTCATCACCTTATTTTACGACATCTTCATCGGATGTGGTTTCAAGACAGACAGGCGCTAAAACCATAGTGCTTGGCACCTCTGTAGGAGCATTCGATGGCATTAAGGATTATTTTGACCTGTTTGATTATGATACTGACAAGCTGATACAGGCATTGAAATGACATTTTATACGGTCAACATCTTCGTCTTAAAGGTCAGTCAGTCAAACCACTTATTTTTGAATATTAACAATTAATAATATAAGAACATGTTTGGAATGCTTAGTTTGAATTTTATGGTGCATGCTTTAATTATTGCATTGATAACAGGCTTGTTTTTGTCATATCTCGGGATACATGTCGTGGGCAGGGGCATTGTCTTTGTTGACCTGGCCATTGGTCAGATCTCATCTTTTGGCGGTGCATTCGCTGCTTTTGTAGGGGTCGGATTAACGACTATTCCCCTGGTGTTTACCCTTATAGGAGCATTGCTTATCTCATTGATTGATATACGGGATAAGCGGTTAAAGCTTGAAGCCATCATAGGAATAATTTATGCATTCTCCTCAGCTGCCACAGTGCTGCTTATCTCAAAAACGCCTCATGGCGATTCGGACGTCCAGGAAGTGCTGTTCGGGAATATCCTGTCTGTAAATATCAGTCAGATTACCGTTGCAGGAATAGTCTTCGGGGTTCTGGCACTTTTGCACATCATATTCCGGAAAAAGTTTTTTCAGCTTACGAATAGCTACGAAACGAACAGTTTTAATACCAAAAGCTTCAACATCTGGAATTTCCTGTTCTATATCTCAATTGGCTTATCTATTGTCTTTGCAGTAAAGATCAGCGGGGTGATTCCTGTTTTTTCCTATTTAATTATTCCGCCTGTATGCGCAATAATGCTTACACGATCGAATAAGGTATTATTTATTATTGCGATGCTTGTAAGCTTCCTTGGGAGTTTTTTCGGCCTGTTTGTATCTTTCCATTTTGATTTCCCTGCCGGATCGTCAATTGTGGCAGTACTAGGATGTATATTTCTTTTGGTCTCGATAGTACCGTTGACTAAATATTTCTTTCCGAAAAAAGACAAAGCCGTTTCCTGATGACTACAGCTGCAGAATTACAAGAATTTTCTCAGAATTATGAATAGTAAACTATTCGGACCATAATAAATCCTGAAATTTCTTGCCAGGCTTTTTTCTGTTTATTTTCTTAAGCCCGACTGCCTTTTGGTTCATTAACTTTTAGTATCAGCTGCAAAATTTATTTTTCAATTGATATAAAGTTTTATTTTGAAGGATATTCTATCCTGTAAACCAATAAGATGATGACTGGAAAAACTAAATTACTAAGCAAGTCTTTCAGTCTTCAGCCTGTAGACACCTTTAAAAATTACGGGAAAAATGAAAAGGGTAAGAATGGTTGAAGTAATAAGGCCTCCTATTACGACAATTGCAAGTGGCCGTGAGGTTTCGGAACCTATTCCGGTGGATGTGGCCGCTGGCATAAGTCCGATAGCTGCCATAAGTGCAGTCATCAGAACAGGGCGGATACGCGATATAACACCGCTTCTGATGGCTTCATCAATATGCATTCGTCCATGCAGGTTCTTTTTGAAACGCGACAGCAGAATCACATTGTTCTGAATGCTTATTCCAAAAAGCGCAATGAATCCAATACCTGCTGAAATGCTGAAGTTTGTCCCAGTTAACAGAAGTGATAATATGCCTCCGATAACGGCAAATGGGATATTTAGAATTATCAGGCCTGCATCTGTTGCATTTCCAAATAGCACGAAAAGAATTAAAAATATCAGTAACATACTGATTGGAACAACCATTGTGAGCCTGTGGGATGCTCTCTGCTGATTTTCAAAATCGCCCTGCCAGACCATACTGTACCCCTTTGGCAACTTTATGGCAGAATTAACCATCTTTTGTGCTTCAGCAACTGTTGATCCCATATCCCTGCCACGCACTGAAAACTTAATTGCAACAAATCTTTCATTGTTATCCCTGAATATCAGTATAGGTCCTATGATCTTATTGATTTCTGCAATTTCCTTGATAGGGATCTGACCTCCTGCCAACGTGGGGACCATAAGATTCCCTATCTCCTTCTCAGTCATCCTGTATTCAGGGAGAAAACGGATCCTGATGTCAAATTTCTTAAAACCTTCATAAAAAGTCGATGCGGCCTTACCGCCTATAGCCATCTCTATTACCGCATTGCAATCGGCTGTTGCAACTCCATATAATGCCATTTTATCCTGCTCAAGTTCAATCCTGAATTCCGGCTGACCCTGGCTTTGGATAACTCCAAGATCATTAATTCCCCTCACCTGGTTCATTATCTTGTAAACCTTATAGGCTTCATTGTCAAGATATTCCAGATCCTCTCCGTAAATTTTGACGGCAATTGAGCCTTTAACCCCGGAAACAGCTTCCTCGACATTATCCATTATTGGCTGTGAAAAGTTCAGCAAAACCCCTGGGTATCTGGACAGTTTTTCTGTCATTCTGTCGATCAGGGCATCACGGTTCTTCTGATGTTCCATTTTCTTTGAATGCTCGACATCAATAAAGAACTCAATATTGTAGAATCCGGTCGCATCGGTACCGTCATCAGGTCTTCCTGTCTGTGAAACCACTTGTTTTACTTCTGGAAATGAACTGATTATACGGCGCATGTCATCAGCAATTTTGACAGACTCATCCAGTGAAATGCTCAGGGGCATGGAAGCTCTCATCCAGATGGCACCCTCGTTTAGTTCAGGAAGAAACTCCGTGCCAAGCAAAGTAAATAAAAACAAGCTTATCGCCAGGATAAAGCCGGCAATTATGAGACTGATTTTTTTATTTGCGTAACAAATATCGAACATCCTGATGGTGATCCTGTTTATAAATGCCAGCAGGGGATTATGCTTTTCCCTTACATTTTTTTTCAGAAGGAGGCCTGACATTAAAGGGACCAGCGTGAGTGCAAAGAGCAATGCTCCCAAAAGTGCAAAACCCAAAGTCCAGGCCAGGGGTGAGAACATCTTGCCTTCTACTTTCTGGAAAGAGAATATTGGCAATAAAGCAGTAATGATGATAAGCTTTGAAATCAAAACTGCTTTCCCCATTTCATTGCCTGTTTCCTTTATCAGTCCGAACTTTGCCAGCAGATTGAATTTCTTCATTCCTACAGATTGGGCTTTACTGTCCAGGGCCACAAAGATGCCTTCGACCATAACCACAGCACCGTCGATGATGATCCCGAAGTCGATCGCCCCGATTGAAAGAAGGTTGGCTGACATTCCCTTGATTCTTAAACAGATAAAAGCGAACAGCAGAGAGAGGGGTATTATAATTGATACAATGAGGGTTGTGCGCCATTCCGCCATAAAAATCAGCACTATTAGAGTAACAAGGATAATTCCTTCGATGAGATTATGCAAAACTGTATGTTTAGCATAATCAATAAGATCCTGCCTGTTGTAATAGGTGACAATTTTTGTATCTGCCGGCAGGATCTTGGAATTAAGGTCATCTATTTTTTCCTGTACCTTTTTAATCACCTCGGTGGGATTCTGTCCTTTCCGCATTACCACTATGCCTTCAACTACATCAGAAAGGCTATCCTTGCCCACTTGTCCTAGACGTGGGAGACATGATTCCTTTACAACTCCCACATTACTGACAAGGATAGGAACTCCCTTTATCTTTTTTATAATTACATTGCCGATTTCGCTGAATTTGTCAAGCAGCCCGATTCCCCTGACTATATATGCCTGGGCGTTTTGCTGAATTACATCACCTCCCACATTTATATTGCTCCTGTTGACAGCCTGATACACATCAAGTGGAGATATGTCGTATTTTGCCAGCTTTTGAGGATCAACCTGAATCTCATAGGTCTTGGTCTCGCCTCCGAAGCTTACGACGTCAGCGACCCCTGATATTGAATGTATGTTCCTCTCGACCACCCAATCTTCCAGAGTCTTTAATTCCCTGACATTACGAACACTGCTTTTCAGCGTAAACCTGAAAATTTCACCAGTAGGACCATAGGGAGGTTCAACTTCCGGCTTGACCCCTTCAGGAAGGTCGACACTCATAAGCAGGTTATTCACCTGCTGCCGTCCGAAAGCGTCCTCGATTTTATCTTCAAATATTACTGTTACGACTGATAGACCAAAAAGAGTCGTGGAACGCACGTCTGTCTTGTTTTGAACAGAATTCATAGACAGCTCAATTGGCATTGTCACATATCGTTCCACCTCTTCGGCGCTTCTGCCTGGCCATTGAGTGATAATGATAATTTTTGTATTTGTGACGTCAGGAAATGCCTCAATGGGTGTATGAAAATAGCTTACGATACCGGCTATGATGATGATTACAATGCAAAAGAATATGAAGAACTTGTTTTTCAGCGAGAAAGCCAGGATGCTATTTATGAATTTATTCATGCCTGTAACAGATTTGTATTACGTTTTACCGGCTGCAGATATATTTACTGGTTCAATCCGTTATATATGAGCAATTGCAGGCTTGTGATCACTTCTTCACCCCGTCTTACCCCGGAACGGACATATACAAATGAATTTGCCGTACCAGCAATATCCACCTGGCTTGCATGCACATTGCACCTATTCTGAAAAATAACCACCCAGTACTTATTCTGATCAAAGACGACAGATTTGGAAGGAATTGCAAGCATGACACTATCTGTGACCTGATGGACTGCTACCCTTGCATACATTTCAGGCTTAAGCAAAATATTCCTGTTATCAAGCCGGATCCTTACCTGCATGGTTTTGTTGTCGGGATCCAGGACATTATAAATTTTATCGATGCTTCCATTGAAAATCTTGTCCGGATAAGAAATAGTTGTAATATTCACCTTTTCACCAATTTTAATACCTGATATTTCAGTTTCAAAAACACTTGCCAATACCCATACTTTACTTAAGTCCGATATTGTGAACAGGTTTGATGTATTGTCGGGACGGATCTGCATGCCCGGGTTCACAAATTTCTCGACAATAAACCCGGATACAGGAGCCTTTACGATATAGTCCGACTCTTCCCCTCCATAAATAGATAGTATTGTATCTGCCTTATTGAGCTCAGATCTGGCTTTCTCTGCTTCCTCCCTGGCAGCTATATATTCTTTTTCGGATGCAATTCCGCTCTTGAACATGTCTTCTGTCGCGGCAAGGTTTTTTTCCGATACTGCCAGGTTGGCTCTCGCAGTCACAATGTCATTCTCTGCACTTGTAATTTCTGAACTTTTTATAATGGCAAGGACTTGTCCTTTCTTAACATAATCGCCCAATGTGGCTTTTACTTCCGTTACATTGCCGCTGACCATAGGATAGATTCTTACAACCTTATCCTGATCATAGGTCACTTTGCCGATCAGGTTGAATTCATTTATTACCGGCTTATATGTGACTGAATCCATGGTTACTTTTGACATAATACTGTCAGGGATGCAGAATTTTGCGATACCCGGTCCCGGGGCCTGTACGTTTTTTTTTGATGAGCATCCGATTACAGCCAGCAATGAGATAATGAGAATAATTACCTTTTTCATGTAACTTTTTTTATAAAAGTCTTATAACTTCTTTACCAACAGAGAAATTCAGATTTTCAATTGAATTTGCCCTGTTGTTTAGAAGAGTATTTAGTTGTACCATGTCTTCCTTGTAAGCATCAAAGAAGTCAAGAAATTCAAGCAGGCTTATATTCCTTTTTTCGTAGTTTTTAATAACCTCCTGATTCAGGGATTCCAGGTTTTCTGACAATTTCTTATCAAACTGAGTATACAGTCTTTGATTCTGCATTAAAATTGAGTATGCCTGGATAACATCTTCCCTGACCTGATCCTCCGTGTTCTGAAGCTTCATCCTGCTGCTTTCAACATTATACCTGGCAGATCTGATATTGCCCTGGTTGCGGTTAAAAAACGGCAAATCAACCTGCAATCCCAGATAGTTGTAATCATGAATGTAACTTCCATTTCTGTCCCAGCCTCCTATTACAGTAAGGTCAGGCACAGCCAGCGCCTTCTGATAATTAAGATTGAACTGGTCGATATTCAAATCAGCTTTTGCCATTTTTAGATCATAACGATTGACCAGGGCAGTGTCAATAATTCGCCGCAGGTTGAGAGAATCAGTCGAAATATGTGATAGCAGGGCAGTGTCTGGCATCGGCGCGTAATAAATCCCCGTGGTATGCATAAGGACATTAAAATCAGCAAGATTATTAATCAGCTGTGTAGTGAAACCATTTTTTTCATTTTCAAGCGAGAAAAGAGTTGCTTTTAAACGGAGCACATCCTTTTTTGAGGCAAATCCGTTTTCAAGCTGTGATTCATATGCCTGTATGATCTTTGAAAGGGTTTTAATCTCCTGGTCATATATTCTGATAGTAGCCTGGGTATAATATAAATTGTAAAATCCGCTCCGTAGCGAATATTTAAGCGTCCGGAGTAAATCAAAGTAATTTTCCTCCTCCCTCGCAGCAGTAAGTTCTGCCATGCTGACCCGCCTGTTTCTCTTTCCTGCCAGAAGAAATAATTGCTGAATCTGAGCATTGGTCTCTCCTTTATCTGTCCAGTCAAGCCACTTTCTTCCTCCATTTGTCCTGTACTCAGTATTAATCAGGTTCTGATTTACTACAACATTCGGATTATCCCATAGTCTGCTCTGAAGCACCAGTGCTTTTGAGGCTTCGACATTATATTGTTCAGCAATAAGAATCAGGTTATTGGCAAGGAACAGGCTGTCGGCCTTCTGCAATGATATTCTCAAAGTATCAATGTAGGAAACCTGCCCATAAAAGAATTGTGAAATTGTAAAAGCAATAAAAAAAACGGATAAAATCCTTCGAAAAAACATAATCACAATCATTTAGTGATGCAAATTAAACTTTAAAATCAATTACATAGTATTATTATTGAGTTAAAATTTTATTAAAAATCAACTGCTTTGAATTATTGCAACTTCTTTAACAATAATGATTTGAATCAGAAAACTCAGATGCGGTCAAAGTATGTTTTCAAATCAACGCGGAGCACCAGCATCAATGCAGCAAAAATAATTTACATATCATAAGGAATTCAGGAATAGTCTATTCAAAAGTGGCGAATTTTTGCGGCAAGGATGATATGCCAACCCGGAAGGCAGGAAAATGATTCTGGTTACCAGGGATCAGAAAATGAAAATTAAAAACTGGCAGGAGTATGCGTAATTCAAAACCTTTCAATTATTGAAATAAGCCAGGTAATTTTCCATGCCGTAGCTTTTGCACAACCCGCTGAATTCGTTTAGCAGGTCTCTTGAAAATGAAACACCCCTGACCGTTCTTTCCTTACAATTATAATACTCCTTTTCGCCGGCAGTATAAATCCGTTTTTGTCCGGGTATTTTTCTTGATGCCCTTATTTCACGAAGGATATTGCCTGTTGTCAGTTTAAAATCAGAGACTTCAGTAAAAGAGCTGATATTTACAGCAATAAAAAAATGCCCCAGGCAATATGGCACTTTCCTGCCATCCTTCAGTCCAAGAAGCATTTTAAGAAAAGCTCCCTGCTGAAGAGCAGAAGAGAGTATTTCCACAACAGTGGCATAACCATAACCCTTGTATCCTGCGGTATCTTCTCCCACACCTCCAAGCGGAGAAAGAGCAGCCCGGCCTGCAATCAGATCATCAAGCACACTGACCGGATCCGTTTTAGTTTCTCCGTTCTCATCAATCACCCATCCTCCCGGGAGCATCTTGCCTTCCCTGGCATAGAGCTCTATTTTGCCTCTTTGAGTAATTGATGTCGCGCAATCAAGCAAAAACGGGAATGGCTCATCAGTGGGGATCCCAAACGTCAGGGGGTTCGTTCCCAGGACATTCTCCACGCCGAAAGTGGGTGCAATCGAAGGACGTGCATTGGTTCCGGTGATGCCGATCATATCCTGGCTCACAGCCATCAGCGGATAATATCCGGCAAATCCATAGTGATTTGAGTTCCTTACCACGACCATTCCCAAGCCAAATTTTCCGGCTTTTTCTATAGCCAGTTCCATTGCCTTGCGCGAAATGACCTGTCCCATTCCGTTATGGCCATCAATAACAGCCGTCGCCGGACCTTCCTTAATAATTTCAGCATTTGTAACAGGATTTATAATGCCATCCTTAATCCTGTCAAGGTATATGCTTTTTAGACGATTTACCCCATGAGAATCAAATCCGAACTTATCAGCCTGCATCAGCGTATCACTGACAATCACTGCATCTTCCTGCGGGATTCCTGCCTTCGTCAGGATCTCGACAAGGAATCTTTCAAGTATTTCAAAAGAAATGAATTCAGGCTCCATTTTCTCCATTTTAAATTATTGTTTACAATGAAAAGCAGATAATAACACAAGACAAAGATAATAATCAGAACCGACCTGATAAAAAGTATATTTTAATCATCGCGGGATTTTGATAATAATAGTTCCTTTCTGATTGCCTGAACCTCTTATGCGGGCGAATTCTTAAATGGATTTTATTCGTGAAATGCCGGTTATTTATTCAACTGCGCTGTCTGATTATCAATAAGTTCGTTTACAAGAGCCTTCAGTTCGTCAATTTCTGACTTACGCTGCTTATTATCTTCTTTTGCCGATTCAATCTGCTTTTGCTGTTCCTTGATAGCTTCTATCAGAATGGGTGCTAACTTACCATATTCGACAGAAAGGTATCCGTCATTCCCCTTTGAGACAATTTCCGGAAGGACTTTTTCCACGTCCTGGGCGCTGAGGCCCACCTGTCTCGATTTATCCGTTCCGACATTCCAGTTAAAATAAAATCCTTTTAAACAGGAGACAATTCTTAAGGGGTCTATTATTTCCGCAAAATTTGTTTTCAGCCTGACATCTGAAAGCACATCCCAGGCATTGGCCCTTGCCAGACTGCCATCACCCAAAATTCCAACCTGAAGTTTACATCCCGGTGTTGTTGTACCAAGGCCGACATCGCCATTTTTAAGAACAGTAACTGCATTTGAACGTGCGAGAAAAGTCCCATTGCCGATTTCAAACAATCTGTCCGATGGATTCCATCCGGTTGTGGTTAATGGTGAATAATAAGCATTGCACATGCCAATTGCAGTCTCGTACGCTGATTGTGCAACAGTGTGATATCCCATAGCGGTTGACCCCCATCCTATTGCAGCTGTCTGATATCCTGTTGAAGTTGAATTGGTCCCGGTCGCAACAGTCCCGTAACCCAGGGCAACAGAATTATCTCCCGAGGCATTATTTGCAATGCCAATTGCAAATGCTCCTTCCCCTGATGACTGGGAACCCTGTCCGATTGCAAAAGAATAGTTTCCTGATGCACGGGTCGCACTGGTTATGGTGCCGGAGGAATCGATACCGGAACTGCCAAAAGCGAAACTGCTGTATCCGGCTGCAATTGCACCTCTGCCAAATGCATAGCTTTCCGCATTTACTGCTTCAGCCGTATCTCCGAAGGCAAAGGAATTATTATTATCTGCCAGGGCGCTCTTGCCGATCGCTGTGGAATAATCTCCCCTGGCAATTGATCTAAATCCCATTGCCTGAGAATACTGGCCTATCGCCTTTGATTCATAACCGGAAGCAAATGAATTGGTGCCCACACTATCGGGTGCTTCTATCAATACCTTCCCGGTAAGAAAAGCATTTTTCCCGGGATACCACAAAATCCTGTTTTCAGAAGGATCGATCACTCCGCTTGTGTCCGTATTCACATTCAGGTAATTTGTGACTGAGCCTTTGGACATATCATAACCTCCGACAGCAAATCCGCTTTTCGATCCTTTTGTCGATGTGTTACTGTCAATATAAATCCTTACGCTGTCGCTGCTCACCGTCAGCAGGTCATGAGTTCCTTTTGTTGCATCATAGCCTCCAACGGCGAATCCGCTCTTCGAACCCTTGGTACTGCCATCACCAATATAGGCTCTGATCGCACCGTCATAAACAGCAAAGACAGGATTGCCTTCCTTATTTATTACTTCAAACAATGACGAATCTGCAGTAAAAGTGGTATTACCGGCTATCCAGAGACTGGGCAATGGCGTTGCAATACCGCCAGAGACAAGCGAATAAGGCACGGCCCAAATCTGCGTCGTACCCATGACCGTCCAGGTTGATCCGGGGTACTCTATTGTTGTCATCAGGAAAAGCGGCTGTGCTCCCCAGCTGATAACGGAAAATGATGACGCCAGTCCTCCGGTCTTCGTGCCGGTCCCGACTACAAGCGTTATCATCCCGAACTGATCGGATTTTATTGAAGAAAATGTCTCTTCATAAATCACCGTGCCCCCTGTCAGGGAAGTCTGAATATCCAGTCTGACGGGGAATGACTGGTTAGGTATGACGCTGCCCGAACCGTCACGGGCTATGGCTTGGTAGGTAAAGCCCTGGGGAACCTGAGCTTCGCCATGAAAAAAGATAAAAGATAAAAGAAAAAAGAAAAAAGTCGAGCGAAGCGAAGATCCCGGCCGGAGCGTCGGGAATAAAAGTGTGGAGAGAAGGAGTTTTGTTTTCATGACAGTAAGGGATTAAGTTGTCATAACATTCTAACATAAAGAGATTACGGCTCAGGACTGCCCGAAAGAAAAATGGCCTGCCCCATAGCTGCCAGGCAGGCAGATGTTCAACCGGACACCGGCTTAACTGTTTAACGGCCAGGGGCAAGTGATATTGTTGCCCGATAAAAAATGAAGTTTATAAAAGCAATTTATTACAAAAAAAAGGCAAGTCAATTTTATTTGACAGAAAAACCTAAACACAAATGGCCAGAGCCGGATGGATATTATATGCTTAAGATTTGATTAATTGAATGATCCATGCACATACTTTTATGATAAAACAACAAACCCCGGGATGCTGGACGAAGTCAATGGGCGCGCGGGGATTCATGATAAATTAATCCTTAACGCAGCGAACTGACATGCCGGAACTTTTGACATAACTTTGCTCCAAGGCTTTAGAGTTGTCGTAAAGCAGGTACCGGCACATTGCAGAGTCATTCGTACTTGCTGAATATGACCACCAGCCACCGAAAGAAGCAATATTCCAGAATCCATTTGATCGCATTCCTCCGGGAACAGCCGTAAAGCCGCTTCTATTTGATGCCCCTGTATTGGGATCCATCCAGTGATCAAAGTCATCTTCTTTAAGCTTGCCGCCGGCGACACTATCACCGCCCAGATAGTTAATCAGAATATCCCAGTCTGAACTGGTAGAGACGTGCCATCCTGCAGGACAGAGTATGCCGGTATTTACAGTGAACCAGTTATAAAGTGCGCCATAAGGAAATTTATAAGCAGTATCTTCGTTGTTGTACCAGCAATACGCAGGAGTTATCAATGTGTTCCAGGTTGTTTCATCAATTATAAGAGGAATAGACGTTCCGTCATTGTACTTCGTCGTCGCGAGGTTTTCCTGCATCCAAACCTGAGTGCCAATAGTTACGGAAGCGTAAGCGTTGCCATCTTCGTCGGATATTTTATTACCGGAACCACCTTCCTTTTCCAGGCAGCTGCTGGCAAGGATCAATACAAATCCAACTACTAAAGAGATAACCCGGAATTTTTTGTTTCTATTCATCTTTATCCATCCTGTCTCTTGTAACCAAAGTTACGAAATTCTCAGATAATCTGATTAAATCCATTATCCCGCATCGTCGTTTCTGGCAGTAAAAAGGGATTATACCCCTCCGAACAGAACAAACATTATTGCTGCCATTGCCGCACCAACCATAGGCCCCACTATCGGAACCCAGGCATATTTCCAGTCGCTGTCTCTCTTTCCTTTGATCGGAAGGATGAAATGCATTATCCTTGGTCCCAGGTCACGGGCAGGATTAATGGCATAACCTGTTGGCCCTCCTATTGATATGCCTATCCCAAGAACCACGATTGCAACAGGAAGCGCATTTAATGCTCCCAGTCCCACGTCAGGCTTTGCCATGTACAACACCGCAAGGGCAAGTACGTATGTTCCTATTATTTCGGTGATTACGTTGTACCAGTAGCTCCTTATATTTGGCATGGTAACGAACACAGCCAGTTTCGCATCCGCATCCTCAGTGGCATCGAAATGCTTTTTGTATGCAAGCCAGGCAAGCCCAGCGCCGAACATTGCTCCCAGTACCTGAGCGCATATATACATAGGCATCAGCGATGGAGAGAACTTATGCGCAATCACCAATGCCAGCGTGACAGCCGGGTTAAGATGTGCTCCGCTGATAGGTGCTGCTATCAGCACTCCGGTAAATACTCCTATAGCCCACCCGAAGTTTATCAGCAGCCAGCCGCCATTGCTCCCTTTGGTCTTGGAAAGAAGAACATTTGAGACTACCCCGCTTCCGAAGACGAGGATCATGGCTGTTCCGAAAAATTCCGCAAAAAATTTATTCATAAGACAAATTATAAGATTTAAGGTGCATTGCTTAAAGATTAATGCCGGTGACTGATCCCCGGTTGCCGGAGTTATCTGTACTCAGCCCAATATTCAGCAGCTTTCACTGCCCTGCGCCATCCTTTTAAAAGTATACGTGTCTCTCCTGCATCTATTTCCGGTGAAAAAACGCGATCGACCTGCCATTGTTTCCTGATTTCCTTCAGGTCGGTCCAGTACCCGGTTGCAAGTCCTGCAAGATAGGCGGCTCCCAGTGCGGTTGTCTCAGTGATTTTCGGCCTTATGACTTTAGTCTGGAGAAGATCGGACTGGAACTGCATCAGCCTGTCATTGATCGTCGCTCCTCCATCAACCCTGAGCTCCTTTATGTCGATCCCTGAATCTTTTTTCATAGCATAAAGAACTTCAAGAGTCTGGTAAGCAATGCTGTCGAGTGCGGCTCTTGCAATATGCGCTGCCGTAGAGCCGCGTGTAAGTCCCGTTAAAGTACCCCGTGCATGCTGATTCCAGTATGGAGCTCCGAGACCTGCGAAAGCCGGAACGAAATAAACTCCCTCACTGTTTCCGACTTTTGCGGCAAGTTTTTCCACATCAGAGGATTTTTTAATTATGCCAAGGCTATCACGAAGCCATTGAACTACTGCTCCTCCTATAAAAATGCTGCCCTCAAGAGCATAACTGGTCTTATTCCCGATTTTCCAGGCGACAGTTGTAAGCAATTTGCTTTTTGATGCGATCGGCTTGTTTCCGATATTCATCATCATGAAGCAGCCTGTCCCATAGGTATTCTTGACCATTCCGGGATCAATGCACATCTGCCCGAAAAGCGCTGCCTGCTGGTCTCCTGCTATCCCTGCCACAGGAATGCCCTGAAGGAAACTATCTTCGGCTTTGCCATAAATTTCACTTGATGACATCACTTCCGGAAGAATGCCTGCAGGAATATTGAACATGTCAAGAAGCTCCTCATCCCATTTCAGAGTGTGAATGTTAAAAAGCATTGTCCGTGATGCGTTTGAAACATCTGTTATGTGCAGCCTTCCCTTCGTGAGATTCCAGACAAGCCATGAGTCGACAGTACCGAAAGCAAGTTCTCCTTTTTTTGCTCTTTCGCGTGCTCCTTTTACGTTGTCAAGAATCCATTTGACTTTTGTGGCCGAGAAATAGGCATCAACGATAAGCCCTGTCTTTTCCAGGATTTTCTTTGCCTTTCCTTCCTTCTTAAGCTTGTCGCAGAAAGCCGATGTCCGCCTGTCCTGCCATACTATTGCATTATGGACAGGCTTGCCGGTTTTCCTGTCCCACACCACCGTCGTCTCCCGCTGATTTGTAATCCCTATTGCAGCAATATTTGAACTGTTAAGGCCAGCGCCGGTGACAGCGTCCAGGGCCACTTTTAACTGTGTCGACCATATCTCTTCGGGATTGTGCTCCACCCACCCGGGTTGCGGAAAAATCTGCCTGAATTCCTTCTGGGCTGAAGAGACTGGCAAACCGTTGTTATCAAATACGATAGCCCTTGAACTTGTCGTTCCCTGGTCAAGAGCAAGAATGAACTTCTTCATATACTGTTTATTTACCATTCTGGAATATTATCATAAATAATTCTGTGCAGTATTTTTATAATCAGCCAGCTGCCCTTCCTTCCATTTAACGTTAAAACCCACTTCAGATGCCAATATATCAGCAACTTCTGGAGCCATTGCAATGCTTGCCCTCGCATCAAGGAAAAGCGCTCTTGTCCTCCTGGCAAGAATATCTTCAACCGTGCGTGGCATTTCATTATGGCATATCCATATTACTTCCGCTTTGGTATAGGGCAATTGCGGATTGATTATTTGTCCTAGTTCCTGTTTTTCCGCTATCATTTTTTTAATTTCTGATGCGCCGCTTCCGTAAATTTTAAGCCGCCCGTGCTCCATGAATTTTTCGTCGCTGCAGAGACTAAAGCTTTTGGTTCTGCATTTTGAAGGAGGAAGAATTCCTGCTTTGATTCCCCTGTCAAGAGTCTCTTCAGCCATCCTGCGGTAGGAGGTCCATTTTCCTCCGATTATTGATAAAAGACCTGAGCCGGAAAGAGTTATCTTATGTCTCCTTGACACTTCTTTTGTGGAGGACGGGTTGCCGGGATTAGCTGCAAGAGGCCGGAGTCCTGCAAAAATGCAAAAGGCATCTTTCCTTTCAGGCTGCCTGGTAAGATACTTCCCGGCGGTCTTAAGGATAAAGTTTATTTCCTCATCAAGGGCGACAGGCTCCATTGAGATATCATCCAGGGGTGTGTCAGTGGTGCCTGCCACAACTTTCCCGTACCAGGGAATTGCAAAAAGGACCCTCCCGTCATCAGTTTTCGGGATCATTATTGCTGAATCGCTCTGAAGAAATGATTTGTCAAGCACGACATGGACCCCCTGGCTTGGCCTTATTGTCGGCCTTGAGGATGGGTCATCCATCCTGTGGATATCATCAGCAAAAATCCCCGTCGCATTAATGACCAGCTTTGCCAGGATATCGGTTTCAGATCCATTTTCCATATCCCTTGCCCTGACCCCTTTTATCATTCCATTTTCATCCTTTAAAAGGCTTACCACTTTGAAATAATTAAGCACAACTCCGCCATTGTCAACGCATGAAGAGGCAAGGGTCATTGCCATTCTCGAATCGTCAAACTGGCCGTCGTGATAAACGATGCCGCCCTTCAGGCCATTTGGCTGCAAAAGAGGCAGTCGTGCAAGAGTCCTGGAACGGTTTATGAAATATGATTTCCCCAGTGAAAGCCTTCCTGACAACAGGTCATAGAATTTTAGGCCGACGGTATACAAAATGACATCCCAAAGAGTATAAACCGGGATCACGAATTCCTGGTTTGCTGTCAGATGCGGAGCGTTCTTAAGGAACCAGCCCCTCTCATGAAGGGCTTCTGTTACAAGCAGAACATCGCCCTGGGCAAGATATCTTACTCCTCCATGCACCAGCTTCGTGCTTCTCGATGATGTCGCTTTCGTGAAATCTGCCTGCTCAAGCAATAAAGTATCATATCCCCTGGTGACAGCATCAATGGCGACTCCCAACCCGGTAGCTCCGCCGCCGATCACAATAATATCCCATGCTTTCTCATTGTGATCAAGCATTTTTAAAATCAGGTTATCACGGTTCATGTCCTTAAGTAGTAGAACGAATTTTCAGTAATGTTACAATAAAAATACTGTAATTCAATAAAAACAGATTTTAAAAAGCATACGGAATTTAATCCTGTTTTTTATCAATGGATTAATTGGGGAATTCCAGATATGCCGGAGACTTTATGGATGTCCTGAACACCGGCCCTTCAGGAATTCCGGTCTTTTCATTTATTTTAAAGACAGAAATGTCTCCCGATCTCTGGTTGCCGCATAAAAGGTATTTTCCCGATGGGTCGATCACAAAGTTTCTTGGCCAGTCTCCCCCGCAGGGAACATTCCCTGCCGGACTTAACAATCCATCCCCGCCGATACTGAACACGGCAATTGAGTTCTCTCCTCTGTTCGATCCATAAATAAACCTGTTGTCATTGTCAATATGGATTTCAGCGCAGGCATTGTCCCCCTTATAATCAGAACGGGTTGACTGTAAGGTCTGAAGCAGCTTCAATGCTCCTTTTTCACTCACGGCTAAAACCATTATCGTCGAGCCAAGCTCATTGATAACATACATTTTTGTTCCGGCTTTATTGAAAACAAAATGCCTTGGCCCTGAACCTTTGGTAACTGTAAAAGTAAGGTCGTTTAACGGGATCAGTTTCCCTGCATTCTTGTCAAGATCATAAATCATTATCCTGTCAAGTCCCAGGTCTGTAAGGTACAGATGCTTTCCTGCAGGATCGAAGGCTATCATATGAGGATGTGAAACAGCCAGCGCATCGGTTTTGTAAATTACTGAATCTGTCACCCTTGCAGGCATGCCATTTTTATCAAGGCTCACTACCGCGACCGATCCGGAAGAATAGTTCGCGAAAAGGAGGAAGTCCCTGCCGGCAGAGGCTGAAATGTAGCATGGGCCGCCAAACGGGACGTTCATCCGGGTTTTCTTTTCGATGCTGCCGTTTTCCGGATTGTACTTCAACGTCGTCAGTCCGCCACCTGCTTTTCCATTAAACTCCATCACTTCGTTCAGTGAATAGATCAGCCCATTCCGTCCAAAAAAGCAGAAATATGAAGGATTGGGTCCGGCATCCGTTTCAGATATCTTCCTGAGGCTTCCGTTCTGCACATTAAATTCAAAAACAGTCAATCCCTTTTCATTGCCTTCTGTATATCCTCCTGCAACCAGTCTCTCGTTTTTTTTGCAACCTCCGTTAAAAATGCAAACGAGAAACAATAAGAAACAAATTACATGGAAACCTCTATTCATTTTCAATGATTTTATTTTTTCATCTGTTTCAGTTTGTCGTCAAGCTCCCCGATCTTAAATCTCACACTCAGAATATATGGAGCCTGATCCTTTTCCCAATGTCCATAGGTTGTAACCACAAAAGTCCCGTCAGTAAGAAGCTCCACTCCGGGATAGGAGCAATCCCAATAGTAAAAATTGTCCTTGAATCTGATCCTGTAATCTCCGCTGGAACCGCTTACAAGATCTTTCCATGTTCCTACCCATCCGACCCAGTCGCCCTCAGTAGGGCTGCCCTCTCCTGTTCTCGAAGTTATGTCACTTAAATTGTGATCGTTGGTATCCCTGGATATCAGTTCCAGGTCAGGTCTTGTTTTCAACGGACTTACATCCCTGAAAACCACCAGGATGCGTCCGTCCGGAGTATATCTCAATACGTGCCTGTCTCCGGTAAGCTCATTGGGAAGCGATCGGGGATGGCTCCATGTTTTTCCTTCATCGCCGGAAAAGATTATCTGGGAATTTCCTCTCCTGCTGTTTTCCCTCAGGAGAACTGCGAGTCGTTTTCCATTGGGTGACCTGATTATGCCGGGCTCGCAAAGATTAATATCCCGCCTGCTTAAAATTGGTTCTGGCTTTGACCATGTCAGCCCACCGTCGTATGAAAACGTCTTGTACAGAGTAAAGAGTTCCTGTTTGTTTTTTATCCTGTCCTTATCGTAAGCTTGCTGGCCATTTTCAGTTATATAACGCATGTCATCATGGAACAGTGCCATATAATGTCCTTTACCTGTCCTCAGCGGAATTAGCGAAGCCATGGCGACGATACCTCCCCACTCGCCTACAGGTTCCAGCTCGCTCCATGTCTGTCCATCATCGTCGGAATGAGAAATGCGAATCGGATAAAGCCCTGTAAAAAGTATCAGCCTTCTCTTCCCGTTCTGGTCAATGACCCTGAAGACAGTAGGCACTTCTTTCGATGTTTCCCAGCTTTCCGGCACTGGCAGCCTGTCGCTCCAGGTCAACCCGCCGTCAATGCTTTTCTTAAAGACAATGGGGCCGTTTCCATGTCCTTCCGGGTAGACGATCAGAATAGTTTTTCCGTCTTCAAGCAGGACTGTTGTCGGGTGACCAAGGTACTGTCCTTCTTCCTTGTCCACAATCACCTGTCTGAATATCTCCTTATCGAGGTCAATGACAGGTATTCGCAGATATGGTTTTTTTGATTTCCCCTGCGGATATGAGACAAGTGAAGCAAAAAGGAGGGGCAGAATAAAAATCAATCTTTTCATCCGAAGTATGGAGCATATTTCAGCATGAAAGGGACTGCTGCATTAACAGCTTTTTGCCGTTTGCCGTTCCCTCCTGATCCTAAAACTGAATGAGCTGCCAGGAAAACGGTTCCTGCCGTGGCAGCTTTTTTGATAAAGTCCCTGCAATTACTCTTCATATATTTTAAGGATTATTCCCCCTTTTCATCACCTTCGCCCGGCACGGGGATTTCCTTCGTGACATTCACCGAACCCAGCTCTAATACCTTCGGGCCAAGCTCAAGGTCCGAATTCATCATTTCATCCCAGGTAACTTCCTTCCCTGAATAAGCTGATATCCTGCCCATAATTGCAGTCAGCGTAGAAACCGCAGTAGCTTCAGCCTCATTTACCTGCTTATTTGTCCGTATTGCTCTTACCAGGTCAATATGTTCCTGATCATAAGGATTTACTTTAACATTATGGGTCGGTTTGCCATCCCTGTCAGGAACATATTCCCCGAATTCCCATTTCAGTTTCCCGGTCTTGTCATATATTTCGCACATGCTGCCATTGGCAATATGGAGGGATCCATCCGATCCATGGATGATTTCTGATACATCAACTGCACATCCGTTGATCTGGCGGCACATGCTATGCAAGTGCATGCCGTTCTCAAAGACAAAATCGGTGCTGAAATTATCGTACTGGTCGCCTGTCTTCCGGCGCTGCCGGGAGCCGAATGACAATGCCTTCACAGGATGCGATCCCGTGAACCAGTTGACGACATCAATGTTGTGGACGTGCTGCTCGACGATGTGATCTCCTGAAAGCCATGACCAGTTGACCCAGTCGCGTATCATGTACTCCATTTCCGACCATCCTTTTTCAGGTTCCCTGTACCATAGCTGACCCTGATTCCAGTAACATTCCGCTGAAATGATATCTCCTATTGCACCCTCCTGAACTTTTGTCCAGGCAGCCACATAATCACGCTGATGGCGGCGCTGGGTTCCGGTAGCCACGCATAGTTCAAGCTGTTTTGCCTTTTCTGCAGATGCCATTATTGATCTTGCTCCTGCAGGATCGACGCATAAAGGTTTTTCCATGAAGACGTGTTTTCCGGCCTGCACTGCAGCCGCGAAATGCCCGGGACGAAAATAAGGAGGAGTGGCAAGAATCACTAAATCAACTCCCGAATCAATGACTTTCTGGTAAGCATCAAAACCAATAAAGCATTTGTCATAAGGAATTGTCTGGCCTGCTTTGGAAAGTGTTTCCCTTGCATCGTCGAGGCGATCCTTGAAAATATCTCCCAAAGCGGTAATCTGAAGGTTCGGACCTGCATTAATGAAATTAACAGCTGCTCCCTTGCCCCGGCCACCGCATCCTATCAGTCCTGCCCTGAGAACAGGTCCGTCGGGAGCGCGGTCGATCCAAGGCACCAATGCAACAGCTTTTCTGGTTCCTGAATTACGGGAACAACTGGCTATAATTGACGGGACCACTATCCCCGCTGCGCCGACAGTCACGGCTTTGCCCAGGAAATTGCGTCTGGAAATGTTTAATTTTTTCATATCGGAAATTTATATAAGTTATATGTTCCTATGGTTTGCCCGTCTTTGAGTCATATTCACAGACAACCCTGAATCCCACGCTGAAGCAATCGGAATACCACCATATACTCTTAGGTATCTGCGGATCAGTTTTAAGCCAGTCTGCTGTATGGGTCGAGCTTCTTGCAGCGCTTCGGAGATTCCCGGCTTTATCAAGGTAAGTGCCTCCCCTGATAACATGCTCTTCTCCCGTTTCAGGCCCTTTGGGATCAGTAAGTATGCCTGCCTGGCACTTCGAATATGCATCCGGCTGGTACCAGTCAGAACAAAATTCAGCGACGTTGCCAGACATGTTTTTTAATCCGAAGGGATTGGCATGGACCATTTCGGAAGTTTGTGTCCTGGACCGGCTGTTTCCAAGGTAAATGATATAACTGTTGATGCCTGCCGTATCATTTGATGAAAGCCTTGATTTAAGTCCGGCCTTTTCAAATTTTCTGGGATCACCCGGGAAAAAATATGGCGTGGATGTCCCCGCCCTGCAGGCATACTCCCATTCTGCTTCGGTAGGAAGCCGGTATGTCTTTCCGGTTACTGAAGAAAGCCATTTGCAGTATGTCTCAGCAGCATGAAAGCTCATGGATATTGCCGGTCTTTTTCCATAGCCCCAGCCCTGATCAGGCTGGCCGTACGGTGGAGTGGCACCGGAAATGGCATCAGCCTTACCGGCATTTCTTGATCTCAGTCCTTCAGTATCAGTGGTTCTTCCTTCTGTGGCAGTCTGTTCGTAAAAGGCAAGATATTCATCCCATGTAACCTCTGTCTCCTCCAGGAAAAAAGGAGATATTTCAACTTCCCTGACAGGCCCCTCATCCTCTTTCCTGAAAGGCTCTCCGGCCGGGCTTCCCATTCTGAACCTGCCTCCCGGAATTGCCATCATTCTAAAAGACACGGATGATTTTGGTATCTGTTCAGTAAATGATCCGAATCCCTTGACGACTGAAGGTTCCCTGAATATTTCCTTAGGAGCGGAAGCTGCACTGCCGAAGGTCTTATTGCTTCCATGAACATATCCGGGTATATAATGTCCGGCATTCAGGTGGCAGTTTATACAATTGAGTTCAGGGGTCTTTTTGGCCTGTTTATAATAAAGATGGGCATCTTCGCCTGCTTTTGACAGTTTCAGGGGAAAAAGATTTTCGTGGCATTTGATGCAGCTGCTTTCGTACACATAGCTTCTTGCCTGTTCAAGCCTCTTCCGGTCTTCCCATCCGAACGATGCTGAATCCCTGGTCCAATACCTCCACAGATCCCGGATTCCTGTCTTCATTTTTGCCATCAGGTAGCCTTGCCCTTCTGGAGGAAGATGGCATTCGATGCAAGCCACCCTGTATCCCGATTCCGTCTGATAATGATCCGACTTTTTCCACGAGGCATCTGCAGAAGGATGCACATGGCATGAAACACAATAATCGTTTGTGGAACTTCTTTGAATGGCAAACCTCCCTCCCAGGATAAGCAATACACCCGTTACAAGGCCTGGAACAAACCAGATGAGCTTTCCTTTCATACCATTCCAATAACCGGTTGAAGATAAAAAAAAATATGGCTGGCGCAATAGAGGGTTATTTTTAAGGTTAATAATTATTACAATTTGTATTTTTGATTCAAACAAGGTTTCGATGAAAAGAATTATCCTTCTGATTTTCGGAATTTCAATTTCTCTTATTCTCAGTTCACATCCATGGAAGCCATCTCATTATGTTATAATTGATACCGACGGCGGGTTGGATGATATAAGGGCGATAACGATGCTTCTGGCATCTCCCGATGTAAGGGTTATGGCAATTACGGTATCGCCCGGGGCCCTGAGCCCAGAGGAGGCATACCTGAAGGTCAGAAGCCTTCTTGATTCGTTCCATCATGAGGGAATTGAAGTCGGAATAAACAGGACCGCAGGTTTCAAATTTCCTGAATTCGGGGTCGCTCTGCATGCGATATGGGGAGAGGAAAAAGGCCTCGATCCCGGTTCAGCTCCCGATTGCATGACTTTGATAAAAAAGGTGGTTTCTTCCAGCACATCCAAAATAAGCTTTATTTGCCTGGGCGGTATGACTACGGCGCTGAATTCAGAAAAAGAGATCCCGTCGTTTAGGGATCAGGTCAAAGAAATCCTTTGGAGCGCTGACGGAATAAGTGACACAAAGGGATTCAATTATAATATCGACGCTGCATCTGCGAAAAAAATATTTCATGGCCCCGTTCCGGTAACTGTGGTCAAAAAATACAGCGATAATATCTTTTATGACGACAGCCTGCTGAAGGATATTTCATCTGTCAATACGGTCTATGCTGCGAAGATTTCCGGGTTTTTTAATTCTCCTGCAGCCGGTGAGCATAGTTATTCATATTCGGGGATTGATGATATGGTTCCACTTTTTCTGCAGTTCCCCGGTCTTTTCAAGGTTGATTCGGTCAGGAATAACCGTGAATCAAGCCCGGTTGAGAATCTGCTGCTGAAAAAAGATCTCGTCAGGATGCTCCGGGGGGAGACAGTAGCAAGGAACCAGGTGATAAAGGATCTGCCCCTTGATCCATCGTTTTATTTTGACGATATCAAGCCTTCGGTGACCGAAATAGTCGAAAAGTACGGCATAGACGAATGGACCTCCGGTGTTCTTGCCAACGAGCTTCACAGACATCTTGGCACATTTGCAATTATAGGGGTAAAAATGGGCATCAGGGCAAGGGAATATTTCGACACAGGAGTTGATGAATTCACTGCAACCTCATTTGCCGGATCGACTCCCCCTTTAAGCTGCATGAATGACGGTCTTCAGGTCAGCACGGGCGCTACACCCGGACACGGTTTGCTGACTGTAAGAAATGACACCACGGCATGTGCGAGGGCGGAATTCACATATCTCGGCCGCAGGATAAGGCTGACACTCAGGCCGGAGATTGCTGCAAAGATATTTTCAGAACTGAAGGAAATAAATTTCATCTATGGACTCGATAGCAACACCTACTGGGAGCTGGTAAGGAAGAACACAATCAAATACTGGCTCGATCTTGACCGCCATGACATATTCATAATTGAAGAAATAAAATAACGGGGACAGTGTCTCATTTACAATATCGTCATGAAATAATTCTCCTTAACCTCTGCGAAATATGAGGCGCGTTTATTATACATATTGGATGCTATGCTTCCCGTTTGAAATTAACCAGGGGTTGTTGAAAAAGTCCTTTGTGAGCCTCTATGCCAACCTTTGAGTGCCTTTGTGGTAAAACTTAAGTTATTAAACCACAAAGTATCCAAAGTACCTCACAAAGTGACACAAAGGAAAATTATCATACCATGCAACTTTTTCAACAATCCCAGTTTAATTATCCTTTTCCCCGTGGGAGGGAAAGGAATGAGGGTAAGTATGCTACCGCTATTCTGAGCTATTACACAAAAATTCTGATCATTTATTGAACTCGTCAAAAAAATCATTTCCCTTGTCATCAGTGATTATGAAAGCCGCCATGTTCTCAACCCTGATCTTCCTGATGGCTTCCATACCCAGATCCTCAAAATCGACCATTTCCACCGATTTGATATTCTCTGCCGCAAGTATCGCTGCAGGGCCTCCAATTGAACCAAGATAAAAACCTCCATGTTTTTTGCATGAGTCTATTACCGCCCTGCTGCGGTTGCCTTTCGCGACCATGATAAGAGAAGCTCCAAGACTCTGGAAAAGATCCACATAGGTATCCATCCGGCCGGCTGTTGTCGGGCCGAAGCTGCCTGAAGGCATACCTTCCGGCGTTTTTGCCGGCCCGGCATAATATATCGGATGATCCTTGAAATATTCAGGCATTGGTTTCCCCTCATCAATGAGTTTTTTAATCCTGGCATGTGCAATGTCGCGGGCCACGATCAGGGTTCCTTTCAGGTTGAGCCTTGTCTTTACCGGATATTTCGTGAGCTGTGCAAGAACTTCATGCATCGGCTTGTCAAGATCGACCTCGACTGGTTTTTCAAGCTCAGGAGCCTTTGCAGGAAGAAACCTTCCCGGATTCTTTTCCAGCTCCTCAACAAATATCCCATCTGCCGTTATTTTCGCCTTGAGATTCCTGTCGGCGCTGCAGCTTACACCAAGGCCTACAGGACAGGAAGCTGCATGACGCGGAAGACGGATTACCCTGACGTCATGCACAAAATACTTTCCTCCGAACTGAGCTCCCACCCCGTACTCCTGGCAGATCTTTTCAATTTTCTTTTCCCATTCCAGGTCGCGGAATGCCCTTCCGCTCTCTTTTCCTGAGGCGGGAATATGATCAAGATATCCTGCCGAAGCCTCCTTGACAGTTTTAAGAGTAGCCTCTGCCGATGTTCCTCCGATTACCAGGGCAAGATGATACGGCGGGCATGCCGATGTACCGAGGTCCCTGATCTTTTCCTTTACAAACTTTGTCAGTGATTCCTCGTTGAGGAGTGATTTTGTCTGCTGATACAGGAATGTCTTGTTTGCAGATCCTCCTCCTTTGGTTATAAACAGAAACTCGTAAGCATTTCCTTCTGTTGAGTAAATATCAATCTGGGCCGGGAGATTTGTGCCTGAGTTTTTCTCATCGAACATTGTAAGTGGCACTACCTGTGAATATCTCAGGTTCTTTGTACGGAATGTCTCATAAATTCCCTTTGAGAGATAAAGCGCATCATTGACGCCTGTCCATACTCCTTCACCTTTTTTCCCTATTACAATAGCAGTCCCGGTATCCTGGCACCACGGGAGATCGCCATTTGCCGAGATTACGGAATTTCGGATCATCATATAAGCCACAAAACGGTCATTATCTGTAGCTTCAGGATCATCCAGTATCCCCGCCAGCTTTTCGAGATGTGAAGTCCGGAGATAGAACGAAATATCGGATACGGCCGTTCGGGCCAGCAGCTCCAGCCCCCTCGGATCGACTTTCAGTATCTTTTTACCGGCTGCTTCGATGACCTGCACATAATCTTTGGTCAGAAGCCTGTATCTGGTTGAATCCTTCTCAATCTGAAAAGGTTTTTCGTAAATAAATTCTGCCATAATTTTACTGTTAATTAATTAACAATGATATTGTTGACTTTAATTTATTATTGATTTTTAAGTAATTATCAAATTTATAAACAAAAGATCCAACAAACAATGAGAAAGTTCATGAAGCGATACATGCACCTTCATGAAAAATAAATCCTGCTGTCAGATTATCTCAGAAAAGTTTAATTTATTCCTGGCCCTGATCCCTTTTTCAGTCATTTCCAGGGTACAGCACTCCGTATGTTCATCGTGCTGAAAAAGCAGTATATATTTATTTTCAAGGGCTTCTTCAAGAAGAATTTTTTTCTCATCGATAGTTTTAAGCGAATCAAGATCGTAACTCATGTTCCATACCAGCGGAAGGTGGGCTAGTGTCGGAATGAGATCCCCTGTATAAACGAATGTCATTCCTTTATCTTTCACCACTGGTATCATCAGTCCTGGAGTATGTCCATAACATATCCTTACGGAAAAACCGCTGAAGAGCTCACTTTCCTCATCAATAAGATTTAGCCTCCCGCCAAGGGAAAGAGAGAATATGTTTTCCTCCAGAAACGAATCCTCCTCACGCAGGTTGTTTTTCGTTGCCCAGTCCCACTGCGTCCTGCTCACATGATATGTCGCGGCAGGAAACACCAGCTCATATCCGGTTCCGTCAGGCCTGATCCTTGTACCCCCGCCGCAATGGTCAGCGTGCAGATGAGTCAGGACCACATCTGTTATATCACCCGGCCCGTATCCAAGCTCAGCCAGTCCGCCCACAAGACTTTTTCCTCCATGGATATAAAGGTGGCGAAAGAATTTTTCGTCCTGCTTGTCACCCCATCCGGTGTCAACAAGGATGACATGATTATCTGTTTCCACCACCATTGACCTTAACGCAAGCACAATGAGGTTTTTCTCATCGCACGGGTAAACGCGTGACCATAATGCCTTCGGGACCACTCCGAACATTGCCCCTCCATCGACTTTGAAATTTGCTATGTTGAAAAGACGGATCTTCATTTCAGATTAATTTTTCACTTGTCTGGCTTTGTTTTTCTTACTGGTCATAAAGAACATGATTCGCATCAGGACCCTGATTATCTGATAAGCTGTCCATCCACTGAGCCTGGAAAAAGCTGTTCTGCGGCGATTATATTCCTCAAGAGTCACCTGCCGGCAATCATTTTTTATTATTGAAAGAAGCTTCTCCTCAAAATCGCCGGTGAACCCCTCATCATGCACAGCCACGTTTATTTCGACGCTTCCATAATCGCTGAGGTGATTAAGATTATAGCTGCCTACAGTGCACCATTTGCCGTCGACCGTGGCAACCTTGGCATGCATGTTTGAAGGCAGGTATTCATATATTTTAATGTTGTTCCTGAGGATATAATCATATAAAAACCTGGTAGCTCTCTCGAATACAGGAGCATCCGATTCGGCTGACAGCACTATAATTATTTCCACTCCCCTTAGGCTTGCGAGCTTCATTAGCCTTCGTTCATTTCGTCCGGGAAGGAAATAACCGGAAAAGATGATCATCCTTTTATTTGCGCCACGGAATGCTGAACGATAGCCCTTGAGTATTTCAATTTTATTCCTGTACCAGTTGTTCAAAAGGACCCTCAATGAGATGTTGTCGGGAAATGATAAGGGGTTCCGGACATATTCCCGGGCACGCTCGCTCCTGGGCAGGAAAGGCCTGTTCCAAAGCCTCTTTGTAATATCGAGGAGATGCACACATTCCGGTCCCTTTACCACGACTGCAAAATCGAGCCATCCCTTTTTCTTTTCCGTTCCGCGGTACCGGTCGGCAAAGTTCATTCCTCCGATAATTGCTGTTACGCCATCAGCAAGAACCACTTTTGAATGAAGCCTCAGGCTCAGGTGATAACCTCTGGAAATAAGAGTCGGCGAAAAAAAACGGAAAAGGATCCCTGCTCTCTCGATGCTTCTGATAAACTCATCTGAAAGATATTTTGTGCCAAAAGCATCAAGCAGGAGGTATGTCCTCACGCCTCTTCCGGAAGCTCTTATGAGGGCATTCACGATCCGTATGCCGGTTTCGTCCTCATCGAGAATGTAAGTCTGAAAATGAATAAAGCTTTTGGCTTCATCAATAACATTCTCAACGACTTTGAAAAATTCATCGCCGGTCTGTAGAAGCCTGACCTCATGTCCGCTTTTATACTCTTTCCTGTGCGAACGCCTGCTCATGATGTGAACGTTGAATCAATTTCTTAAGGCAAAGATAAGAGTTTCCCATGCAGTATGGATTTATCAAATATTTTATCATTAATTTGGCAATGCAATTTGATTACTTTTTGACAATGACAAGAAGAGATATGATAGGCAAGGTTGCAGGGGCAGCAGTCGTAACTGCCGGCATGCCTTTCACGGGTCCCTTTACCGGATCTGATGAGGAAAAACTCAGGCTTAAAGGTAACATACATCACTCCATCAGCCGGTGGTGTTACAGTGATATCCCTCTTGATGACCTTGCAGCGGCATGCAGGAACATGGGGATCGAATCCATCGAGCTGCTCGAGGAAAAAGACTGGGCAGCTGTCAATTCACACGGTCTTAAATGTGCCGTGGGATATGCAACTGACTGGGGCATCCCAAAAGGATTCAACAGGATGGAGAACCATGAAAAGCTGATAGCCGATTATGAGGCCAAAATACCCAAAGCTGCTGCTGCAGGAGTTCCGAATCTGATATGCTTTTCCGGCAACAGGGAAGGACAAAATGATAATGAGGGTATGATAAATTGTGCCGCGGGACTGAAGAAACTGATGCCTGCTGCGGAAAAATACGGAGTACGAATAATTATGGAGTTGCTTAACAGCTATGGGCATAAAGACTACCAATGCGACAGAACGGCATGGGGCGCAGCATTATGCGAAATGGTCGGGTCTCCAAATTTCAGGCTATTGTACGATATCTACCACATGCAGATCATGGAAGGAAATATCATAGATACAATCACCAGTCATATTCAGTATATCGCACACTTCCATACCGGAGGCGTTCCCGGCAGGCATGAACTGGATGAGACCCAGGAGCTTTACTACCCCGCAATAATGAAGGCAATCGTGGGTGCCGGATACAAGGGTTTTATTGGCCAGGAATTTGTTCCAACTCAAAAAGACAAACTCGCCTCGCTGCGGAAATGCATTCAAATCTGTGACGTATAGATGAGGGTACATTTTATTGCTGTCGGAGGTGCGGTGATGCATAATCTTGCCATTGAACTCCGTAAAAAAGGATATTCGGTAACGGGATCGGATGATGAGATTTTTGAGCCGTCAAGATCCCGCCTTGCGGAATACGGACTACTGCCCGGGAAGGCAGGCTGGAATCCGGAGCTGATAACATCCGATATTGATACCGTCATCCTGGGAATGCATGCCAGGGCTGATAATCCGGAACTCCTTCGTGCGAAAGAGCTGGGACTCAGGATAATGTCCTTCCCTGAATATCTCTTCGAACAGACCAGAAGTAAAAAAAGGATAGTCGTGGCCGGAAGCCATGGAAAAACTACGACGACAGCCCTAATAATGCATGTTTTTAAATCCGTTGGGATCAGGTTTGATTATATGGTGGGATCAAAAATCGACGGCTTTGATACGATGGTGGGATTGTCAGAGGATTCGGAATTCGCAGTCCTTGAAGGTGACGAATACCTGACTTCTGCTATCGACCCGAGGCCGAAGTTCCACTTGTATATGCCTGATATTGCAATTCTTAATGGCATTGCATGGGATCATGCCAATGTCTTTCCGACAATGGAAAGTTATATAGATCAGTTCAGGATCTTCATAGATAAAATCCCGGAGGGAGGTACTCTTATCTATTTTGAAGGCGATCCCATAGTCAGGGATCTGGCACTCACCGCCGGCAATAATCTGAAAAAGATCCCCTACGGGGTCCATGGATATTTTCAGAACAAGACAGGATTCTATGGGGCGACTCTTGACAGGGTCATTCCGCTTAAGATATTTGGAGAACATAATATGCAAAATCTGTCTGCGGCAAAGGAAGCCTGTCTGGCTGCAGGAATTTCTGAGGATGATTTTTACAAAGCAGTCAGGAGCTTTGAAGGCACGTCAAAAAGGCTTCAGAAGATTTCTGAGAATGAATACGGAACGGTTTACCTGGATTTCGCCCATTCTCCATCAAAAGTGAAGGCAACCGTCGAAGCTGTTGCCTCAAGATATCCCGGGCGGGAAATAGTTGCCTGCCTGGAATTGCATACTTTTTCCAGCCTTAACATTGATTTCCTCCCCTCTTACAGGGGGACACTTGATGATGCAAGTTTCCGGTTTATTTACTATAACCCCCATGCTGTAAGCCTAAAACGATTGTCTCCTCTTTCATCCAGGGATATAGGGAATGCCTTCGGGGATCCAGATATTAAAGTTTACGACAATTCATCTGAGATGTTTTCGTTTATTCTTTATCAGCATTTCAGGGATCCCGTTTTTCTCTTTATGAGCTCCGGTGACTATGACGGATACAACCTGAATCTGCTGGCTGGGCAATTGCTGAAATCAAAACAAAACAAATGAAATGAAAAGATTTATCTCAATACTGGCGTTTATATTTTTTACATTCCTTGCCGGCTATGGCCAGGATTACAAGACAAGCCTGGGTCTCAGGCTGGGTCTGCCTTTCGGAGTGACAATAAGACATTTCATAAATGAGGATGATGCTCTTGAAGGCATTCTTGCAAGCCGGTGGCAGGGATTCATCATAACGGGCTTATATGAAAAGGAAAAGTGGATGGGTAAATATCCGGGACTCAACTGGT
Source organism: uncultured Bacteroidales bacterium (assembly GCA_963717685.1). GTDB lineage: Bacteria > Bacteroidota > Bacteroidia > Bacteroidales > VadinHA17 > LD21. The sequence continues at coordinate 732,762 of OY970346.1, forward strand.
TCTGGGGTGGCGGGGCTCACATAGGCTTCTGGGGCCAGGGAGAGAATCCATATCTGACATCTGCCAACGGAGGGTCAGTGATCGGCATTGACGGAGTTGTGGGAATTGAGTACACATTCGATGACTTTCCAGTAAATCTTGGAGTTGATCTGCTTCCCAGCATTAATCTTATAGGTGTTACCGGCTGGGGAGGCATTAACGGGGCGCTATCGATCAGGTATGTCTTCTGATTATATGCCAGGCATTTACGAATCTCTCCCGTTCCTGCCTGTTTTTCAATAAAATATTTTGAAGATCAAAAAAAAGGTACTTTCTTTGCATCCGCATTTTGAGGTTCTTTACAAGGTCCATTCGTCTAGTGGCTAGGACGTCAGGTTTTCATCCTGGTAACAGGGGTTCGATTCCCCTATGGACTACAATATAACCCTGTAAATTATTTATTTACAGGGTTTTATGTTTATAACAACCAAAAGTAAACGTAAATTAACAACCAAAATTAACAACCAGATGTTAATGAGGGATTGTTTTCCTTACTACGATTTTTAGGTAAAGATAATTAGTATATTACAAGATATTTGTACTTTTTTGAACCTGAAAAGAAAAGACCCTGTCAGAAATGGCAGGGTTCTTTTTTTACCATTTTTAAACTGTCTTTGGGTATTTGCTTTAAGTACTGGAAATCCTATTAACTGTCATAAATTATTTTCATTAAAAGAAACTTTCATCCTTTTTAAATCATATTCATAATCTCTTAACAATCTTATTCCAAACTTCCTTTCAAAATCCATTTGCCACTCTATATATTCTTTCATGCTTTTGACATTTTTCATTTTTTGCTTCATTTCCATTGTAGTGCTGTCAAGGGGACAATCTAATTCTTTGATTATGTCAGACGGAGTATTTAAAATCAAGCAATAAAATTTAAGATAGACATTAATTACTTTTTGAGATTGCCCTATGCTTACGCCTGTCTTTTCGCTTAAACTTTCAATTTCATTTCTTATTTCGATGTTTTTAATAATTCCTTGGTCTACCGAGTTTCTCAACTTCTTGACAGATTTAAGAAGTTCCTTTTTAAAATCCATTGAGATAATCTTCTGACCATCTTTTTTAGAAGAACTTATTGACCTCCCGACTTGAGTTTCTTTGTAAAATGTTGCGACCAATATATTTTTTGAAATTACCCTCATTTGTTCTATTTTTTCTTCAGTACTCATAATTTCAATGTTTTATATTAACAATCCTCAATTATTTTTTTTAGTCTTTCTTTCACCACACCATCCGGGCAGGGTTTTACCGCTTTGTTTTTATCCTTTCGATTAGATGCAAAACGCATTTCATAACCTAATTTCCGTTTGACATCGGCAATCCAACAATTTTGAATAACGGGTCTACCATATAGCCGTTTATACTCTTCTCTAATTTGTCTGTATTTCTTCATAGATGGTCAAAATTATATGCTAATACACAAAATTAAGCATCCCAAAAGGCTTTATGTCATTATATATTTTTGATATTCTATTATTAAACGAAAAAATTTAATGGGAAATATTATTTAAAATATGATGCCCTTAACTTTGCTTTACAAATGATTAATATTTTAAAAACAGCACTTAAAATAATTCGAAAAACAAGTGATAAAATTTAAAGTATAATGAACAAATATGAAGTTGACAAGTGGCGCAATACTGTACTTATTATTATTGAAAGGTACGACAAAACCCCCTTATATGGTGGTATTGTCGGAATAAATACCGATTCCATAAACACCGCAAGCGTTTTTGGTGTTTTAGAAAACCGAAATAAACATCAGTATGATGAAACACTAAACCGAAAACTTTTTACCTCTGTTCCGTAGGACGATATTAAAAGTATAAGACCTCAGATAGAATAAAGAAAACCAGTCAAAAATTATTTAAAATATATGCTTAATAAGCATAATTTCATCATAATTAATGCACTGATATTTAATTACATGTTATATCTTGCAGTTTAACCAAAAAATGGAATATGAATATTTTTGATTTTATAGAATCTGAATGTAAAAAATATAAAGACCTGAATGACAAAGAAAAAGCCAGTGCTTTATTGAATTCCATAAATCAAAGAATAAACGTGAATAAAAGTAATTTTTTAAATCCAAAAACTGATGTTATCACAATGTTAAAGCCATTAAATCAGGAAGAATTTTATCTTAAAGAACTGCTTAAATGGTACATTGAAAATAAAACATTTTCATTAGCCACTATAATGGAAGGTGAAAGAAGTGCAGCGTTATTCGAAAATATAAAAGAGCATTTAAGAAAGTACTTTAAAGAGCAATAAATTCCCTTAAAAGTATTTAATTAGTTTTAAATAAATTGTGTTACATGATATCGTTTCGATTTGGGATTTTTTATTATTTCACCAGCGCTTAATAGTATATTTTTCAGTAAAAATTGTTGCAAGTTCTGGTGGAACTACAAATAAAGACCTTCATATAACTGAATATTAGAGTTTCGTATTTTCTTGTACCCCTAATTCTACCCATAACATCGCTATTAAATTTCCATCTTTCCCCGGTTATTACTGCAAATTTTTTCATATTTGGTTGACATTTGGTATAAATATTGTATATTTGTCAACAAACCCAATACTATTATGAATAATAATTTTGCAAACCGATTGATTGCTGCTCGTAAAATGGCAGGATTGTCTTTGCAAGGTTTGGCTGACAAACTCGGTAATGTTGTCACCAAACAGTCACTGAGCAAATATGAAATGGGGAAGATGAAACCAGATAGCAATCTGATTTTGAAACTTGCCACCATTTTGAATGTTTCAGTTGATTACTTCTTTGCCAGTCCCGAAGTAGCAGTAAATATGGCAAAGGTCGAATTCCGCAAGAAAACTTCAAAGTTAAAAAGGGGGGAAGAAGAAGCAGTAATTGAAAAATCGAAAGAGATACTTGAAAGATATCTTGGTCTGGAAAATACTATTAATCTGAAAGAATCTACTGAATATTTCAACTATGATAAACCCTTGTCTTCACCAGACGATGCCGAAGATGCAGCAAAAGAACTCAGAAAAGAATGGAATCTTGGCTATGACCCAGTACCTGATGTTGTAAAGATGCTCGAAGACAAAGGATATATAGTTATTGAAGTTGAGACCTCAGACAATTTTGATGGAATGAAAGCAGAAGTCGGGAATAAAAAAGTAATTGTTTTACGACATGAAAATAATGGTGATGTTGTTCGAAAGAGATTTACCGCACTTCACGAACTGGCTCATCATGCATTAAAGTTTCGGAAAGGAATGCCTGAAAAAGAAAAAGAAAGACTGTGCCATACCTTTGCATCTGCAGTATTATATCCTGAAGAGATGGCACTTAAAGAACTCCAGCGAGAACGATTCCACTTTTATCAGGAAGAATTGGAAATAATAAAAGAAAGATGGGGAATTTCATTTTCTGCAGTATATGCCAGAGCATATAAATTGGACATTATTAGCAATTACCTTTATCAGAATTTGAATATTGACTATCGCTCCCGTAAATTACATCTTAACGAACCGGGGATTTTTCTTGGTAAAGAGAAACCCATAAGGTTCGAACAGTTGATTTACTATGCACTTGGAAAGGATATAATATCAGTTAATGATGCTGCATTTTATGCCGGTAAAAGTGTTTGGGAATTCAGGGAACAAATTCATCAGATGGCATGAAATTACTTATCACAGATACCAATGTACTTTTCGATGTCATCAAGATTGGGGCATTACCTGAGTTTTTCAGTTTGGACTATGAAATCTGTACAACGGAATTTGTAATTAATGAGATAGTACCATCGGAGCAAAAAGAAATGCTCGAATATTTTATTCGTGCAAAAAAACTGGATGTTTATGAATTATCAAGTGATGAGGTAGAAGAGGTGGAGAAATTTGACACTGGAATCGATTTGAAAAGATTTACGGATAAATCAGTCATTTGGAAATCTGTGCAATTGAACTGCCCAATACTAACAGGTGATAGAAAAATGAAAGAGGTTGCGACAAGGTTTGGTATTGAAGTTCATGGCAGTATTTGGGTTGTGGATGCACTCATAATCGAACGTATGATTTCATCTGAAGATGCAATTAATCTATTCGAAAACTTGGCTTTAGCAAATAGTTGGTTACCAAAGCATGAAATCGAAAGACGAATTAATATTTTAAGGCAAGGAGGAGATTATTCATGGCAAATTTTAGCACGCATCTAAAGACTGGTGCAATTGTAGGTACAATTGCCGGTGCGGGATTTTATCTGATTCGTTATGCGGAAGAAAAGAAAGAAAATCCATTATTAAAATTTAACTGGGAAGTATTTGTTAAGGTATCATTGGCAGGATGTGCATTTGGTGCTATTGCAGGTGTGGCGGCTGATAAAATTGAACCTGCGTTAAGTCCAAATCATCGTGGATTTTTTCATAGTTACACCATTTGGTTCTTAGGTTGTTTGGCTGTTCTTGAGTTCGTGTCCGGGAATAAAGAGAATATCTGGAAAAATCTTGCAGTTATTGGATTTGCGGGGTATAGTTCTCATCTTTTTCTTGACAGTTTAACTCCAAAATCGTTGCCAATAATTGGTTTATAAGATTCTTATTATGAAATATTATTAAGAACTGACGGGTCAGCAATTAAATTTGAAAATCAGTGCAATACATTATGTTTTGAACTGATTATGAACTTGCAATACTAAACCCTTCCAAAATCGGCAGGGTTTTTAATTTTATCACTTTTGCAAAACTGGAAATTTGATTCGATTTATGATTGGACAAAACAAACAACTCCTTATAGAACTAAAAATAAGGTGTTTGTGTTCTTTATTGGAGAAGCCAATGCCCCTGACCGCTTTTGGCCGGATTATTTTGACCACCTCAAGCCGGAGTTAAATCCCTGTAATATAGTTTTGTATGTTAAAGACAATCTGACCGACTGAATGTGGTCATGTTCTCCGGCTTTTGCAGATATATAATCATGAGATCCCGAGTTCAGTTCTCGGTCTCGACCTTTCAATGAACTCTGAACTTATCCACAGAGTAATCTTTCTGAAATAAAGATTTTGAATGCCTGCCATGGTTATGCAAGGCGGGCATTCTGTTTATTCGTCTCTCCTTCCCTAAGTCTCTTCGTCTCCCCATCTCCCCCTCGTTCTTCATCCTCTGTGTCTTTTTCATCCGCCGTAGCAGAGCGGATGCGGATGTCTTTTGTTTTTTCTCTCTTCAGGCTCACCTCTCCAATTTCTTCGGCTTCCGAAGCACTATTCTCACTTTTGGTACAACATTTGCATCTAATATTCTGAACAATTTTAATTATTTAAAAAAAGTCATGAAAAAGTTGTTAACAATATCGATCCTTGCGGCAATGATTGCTGCGGGCAGTGTGATTAAGGCACAGGATCGTCCTCCGGAATATCTGGGATTACCGGGAGATAACCTTAACCTTTATGCGGTGATGAAGTTATTCCAGGATTCAAAAACCCTTGAAGATTTTGAAAGGGATCTTAATGATAAGAAAAACCACATAAACAACCTCGACCTTAACGGCGACAAAAAGGTCGATTATATTACCGTTACTGATAATGTCAACGGTAATGTTCATAACATAGTCCTCCAGGATGCGATAAGCAAAGACGAGGTTCAGGATGTAGCTGTATTTACTGTGGAGCGTCTCGATAACGGAGGTGTGCAGATACAGCTGACCGGTGATGAGGCGCTATATGGCAAGAACTATATCATTGAGCCGAATTATGATGAGCAGGCCAACGGAACGCCTAACCCGGGCTACACTGGTGAAAACACCGTTGTAAACGGAAGGAATATTACCATAATGCCTACAACACCGGTGTTTGTTTCTGAATGGCCGCTGATAAGGTTCATCTTCAGCCCGGGATATATCGGATGGCATTCGAGGTGGTATTGGGGTTACTACCCGGATTGGTGGTATTCATGGGAACCTTTCTACTGGGATTACTACTATGGCTTCCACTATAACTGGTACAATGATTACTATGCCCGCTACCGCCTCTGCAACTTCCACCGGTACAGGTACTGGAATGATATGTACTACCATCGTGAGCGCCATTACTCGGGATTTGTAAATGACCGTATTCATTCCGGTTATTATAATGGAACTTACTCTCACCCTGAAACATTCAGAGATGGTGAGGTGGCATATAACAGGATTCATAGCAACAGCGACAGGAGGTCAAACCTCAGCATGCAAGGTAATAATGAATTAAGAAGATTCGGAAACAGCTCATTGAATGATAGGCGTTTAGGTAACAGCTATTCCTATTCAGGGAACAACACCCAAAAAAGAACAACTACCAACTGGAGTTCAAACAGCTCAGAAAGAAGGCCTTCGGGAACAAATGGGATAAACAATAAAAGGTATTCCTCCGGCATGAATAACAGGTATACCTATAATCAGCGTTCGTCGCAGAGTTTTGTTTCCGGCAACAGGACGGGCTCAGGTTTCAATATGAGATCTTCATCGGGACAGAGATCCAATCAGGCTTCTGTTAACAACCACACAGCAAACAGCCAGGTTATTTCAGGGTCGGCCAACAGGTCATTCTCACGGCAAAGTTTCGATGCAGGCAGATCGTCGGGACAGACAAGAAGCAGCGGAAATATTTCAGGCAGAAGCGGGGTAAACAGGAGCTTCTCATCAGCAAGCCATCGTTCAGGTTCAAGAAGTAGAGGCGGCCACAGTTCGCATAGATCAGGGGGAAAAGGCTCTTCTGGCAGAAGGTAAGCGATAATGTATAGTAGGAATCCCGGTGAGATAGCCGGGATTTTTTTTAAAGGGTTCTCCGTCTCTCTTGGCTCGCGTTAATAAGTGGTCTGGAGAAGCCAGTGCCCCTGGCAACTTAGAGCCACTAGCTTTCCCCTATATTTATGGCTATAATATTATAAGTTTCTTAACCAGACAATCTGTAGCGGATATTACCCTGATATAATAAATCCCGGTAGAAAAGGCTGAAATATCAAGCGTATACTCATTGCTGCGCGGGTTAACAGATATAAGCATATTCCCTGCGATATTTAAAAGCTGAATGGTCATTATCTCATCCGGCATCTTTAAACGGACCCAATATTTTGCTGGATTAGGAAATACTTCCAATTCGCCATCAGCCTTAAGCTGTGTATCGGTGTCAATTATGCTACTGGTTGCGGTCCAGTTTGAAGGATCATTATTATTCTTGGAGGGATCAATTACCTGAAGGTACTCCCCATTGCCGTTTGCATCAGGCCATGGAGGTAAGCTTGAGTAATTTACGTAATTAATTGTATCCCCATATGCATCAGCAAGAACAAGTGGTTCACCCTCATTCGAAAGGTGCCTTGTATACTGGTCTGAGGGCGGAAATCCATAAACCAGTTTAAATGCATATGAATTACTGGCAATTATTTTTATAGTGCCCGGCATTATATGTGATAAAGGCGGGAACTGATAAACAAAACCAGTGCCAAGGAAATAATCGCCCGTAAGATCAACTGTTTTCGTTCCTGTATTCGTTATTTCAATAAATTCGAGATCCTTTCCATTTGTGACTGTTATTGTGGGAAGAGGATTATAATTGATCTTGGTTATGACCAGTGGCGGCATTTTTCTATCCGGACATCCATATGTGTTCGCCTTAAGGTAACTGGTGATCCATGGAATACGTTGCTGGACGAAAGACTTGACTTTGGCAATATCAGTGCTGTAACTATCTGTTGGGTCAGTATTGTACTGCAGATCAATTGTATCCCATACTGCTCTGTTCCTTGCAGCCGCTTCGCTTATCCAGTCAACTGTCTGGTCTATAAAATTTGTTATTGATGAATAATTAAGCGGAGCCCCAGGTTGGGTAAGCGCCAGCCATCTTTTATAAAAGCAGCATCTGAAATTTTTGTTATTAAATAGATCGCTCCAGAATTCGGACCCTTCATTATCACCGTTACTGAACTGCCAGACATCAGTATGGCTTCTGTCATATCCCCAGAAGAACAGATCATTCCCGAATGTGAGATCATTATCCCATATCGGCCCGGCTCTCAGCTTCCCGTTCCTGTCCTTATGAAAATATGTACTGAACTGGTAAGAATCGACATTGGAAGATAATTCACTGATAATCATGAAATCCACGAAAGAAGGTATATCTATCAATGCCGGATACCCGTTTTCCAGTGCAGTGTCGCCTCTATTTGCCTCACTTGCCAACTGCTGAAATACATTCTCGATATAGCTAATCTGTTGTGTTGTTACATCTTCCGGCGATGGATAATCATTGATATATGTAACCGTCTGACCAGACACATAGCTTGGCATTGTCCATGCTACAGGATCTCCGCCTGTAGTTTTATCGGCTTTGACAATGTAGCCACCCGTTACGTTGGGAAGATAATTGTCTGTGGTAGCCATCTTCATGATATCGACTCTTTCCTGACCCTGTTTAATTTTTTCCTGAAGGTCGTAAAGTCCCTTATACACATTATTAATTATCATTTCACAATAGACTGTCCTTGAAGCATATTCACCAATCTGTCTTGATAAATTATAGCACAGATAATCCCTTATCAGGGCAGGATCGTAGCCCATTGCATTATATATCCAGTCATTATCGCTTGGCAGGCCGAGAAGGGGTACATTATAATCTGTAACATTGTCGGATTTCTTCGTGCTGAATCTGTACTGCTTTTTTTGCAGTACCTCTGTGCTTGATCCGCGAGTTTTTATGGTTATTCTTCCGTTGTAGTTTAAATATTGAAGAGAGTCCTGATCAGTGACATAATTTCTTTGTCCCGGACCTTTGTAAATAACTCTCATATTCCCCAGCACATCATTTTCCCCGATATCAACGCCACCATCTGTGTCAATTATTACGATTGGCAGATTACTGTCAGTGAATGTCTGGGAAAATGCCCTGAAACAAAAAGCAGACACGAATAATATAAGCAAAATTCTCGTCCTCATCGGGTCAGATTGGGGTACACAAATATAATAAGATTCGCATTTTAAGGATGCGGCATTATGAGTAAAGGAATGTTAATTTTACATAAATTTATTGTAATCTAAAGAATAAGATATCAGCTTAATTTCTAACTTGGATCGCCCTTAAGATGCCGGTTTTTGAAGGTTCGTAATCATAATTGATACAGAAATGAAGAAACCTGTCCTTCCTTACTCCTTTTTATTTGTCTTAATGGTTACGGCCCCAGTATGCCAGGCACAAACCAGGAAACTTATCCATTACTGGCATTTTAATTGCACATCCCCAGGTGTTCATCTTGGTCCCTTGCCAGCGGATTATTCAACCCTCGGGAATGCATATGTGATCTATAAGCCTCAACCCGGAGGAGGCAATGATACAGCCAGTGCCTATATAGACAATCTAACCGGAGATACCATAAACCAAAGGCCAGCTTTTCTCGGAAGTGTATGTGATTCTAATTTTGCAGTCAGACCTCGTAACCCGAGTGATAATATGCAGTTTCTCTGGTATATTCCCACCAGAAAATACCAGAATATTGTGATCAAATATGAGACAGAGTCTTCGAGTACGAAAAGCGGCATGCATCGCCAGGTTTTCTCGTACAGTATCGACAGTGCAGCTAACTTTACCACGGCTGGACTTCCGGTTGCATATGATTCAGCAGGACTTGACTGGGGCAAGGTTGAACTTGATCTTAGGACACTTACTGCCGTTAACAACAATGGGAAACTGGTATTCAGGATTCTGTTTGCACCACCAGATACCATATTAAAGGGGAACAACAGATTTGACAACATAACAATTGAAGGAGATACGATGATCGCTCCTTCATTTACCAGCAACCCGCTGACAACTGGGATCACCGACAGGCCATATTCATATACAGTCATGATTACGGGCTCTCCAACGCCAACTCTTTCAGTGAGCGGAAACCCAGGATGGATGAGCCTTAACGGAAATGTTTTAAGCGGGAACCCCGATTCTACAGGCTCAATTGGTCCTATTACCATCACTGCAACCAATGTTATCGGCACAGCACAACAGCAATTCAACCTTGTGATAGCCGACTCTGTAAACCCTGTCACTCCCTTGATAACAAGTGTTGCACCTTCGACAGTGAATGTTGATTCGCTATATTTATATATCATTCGAGCGACAGGAGTGCCTAAACCTGCTCTTTCACTAAGTGGTAATCCTACATGGCTGGTCCTTAACGACAGCATATTGAGCGGGGTATCTCATGTAAATGGTTTATTCGGCCCTATAATGATCACGGCAGCAAACATTATAGGTTCCGATACCCAGTTATTCAATATAACAGTGACTGCCCGACCTGTAATCATAAGCTCTGCAATTACAACAGGAGTGATGAATATGCCTTACACCTATGCTGTAACTGCATCCGGCACACCTGTACCGGATATATCTGTAAGCGGTAATCCCTCGTGGCTGACCCTTAGCAGGAATGTACTGAGCGGAAAACCTGTTTCAACAGGAACATTCGGGCCGATAACTGTAACAGCCTCGAATACGGAAGGAAGTGTACAGCAGGTTTTTAATATTGTTGTTTCATCTGTGCCGGTAATTACAAGCACACCTGTTACGACTGGAACTGCAGGGTCGGTGTATGCCTATACTATAACTTCCACAGGAGTACCATCTCCAAGTTATTCTGTAAGCGGTAATCCATCATGGCTTAGCCTTGCAGGAAACTCATTAAGTGGGATTCCCACATCATCCGGATTAATTGGACCAGTAACAATTATTGCTACAAACGATGCATCGTCTGTTATGCAGACATTTTACCTGAATATTGTCAATCCTTATGTCAATACAAGGTCCTCAAAGCTTCTCTATTACTGGAATTTTAACGGTACAATGCCTTCCGACGGTTCAGGAGGCATCAATTTTACAGATACCCTTATACATCCCGATTATTCAATTTCGGGGAAAGGGGCAATCATTTATCAACCTATGCCGGGAGTTAAAAACGATATCGGGATCATAGATAACCTGGTCGGGGACACAATAAACCAGAGACCAGGATTCGGAGGATGCTGCAACATGGTGAATAATGCTGTCAGGACACGAAATCCAAGCGACAGTATGGAATTCCTGTGGTTCGTTCCAACTACAAGATACAAAGACATCATCATCAAATACGAAACCGAATTGTCAAGCATCAAGAGCGGTCAGCAGCAACAGATTTTCTCATATAGCACAGACAGTGCCTCAACCTTTATAACATCAGGACTTCCTGTAAGTTCCAATTATGCAGATACTGTCTGGCGGCTGGTAACACTTGATTTACGTTCTATAACCAGCATTGACAATAACAGCAAATTTGTATTCAGGATTAATTTTTCCGCTCCTAACACGGGAAACAAGGGAAATAACAGGTTTGATAATATCACTATTGAAGCAGATTCAACTGTCACTGGAGTTGACTTGATTGATTACCAGGCTGAGGGATATTCAATTTATCCCAATCCTGCAGTTGATCATTTGAATTTGATCGGACCCTTTGATGGAGAAAAGAATATCTCCATTTATAATTCATCGGGAGTATTGGTAAGTACACTGACTTTGTACGGCAAAAGTTCAAATGTGAATGTATCAGGTCTCTGTCCGGGGTTTTATTTTATGAGAATCCGCGAAAAGAACAAGTACGGTTTTGTGACATTAAAATTCGTTAAAAACTGACATTTCACAGCTCTGACCCGTCCTAATCAGAATGGGGATATCCAAAGACTCACAGTACTCTGATTAGTGCTATGAATTCCATTATAGGATTGGCATTTTATGGTTCAGATACATATGGAAAAGCCCTTGACCTTGATAATTTTTAATTTGAATGAATTGATCACTATGGACTTGAGTCAAATAATTGTTGTTTTGTATTATATGTTAGCTGAAATCTGACCGGATTTTGATGTGGTCAAAGAAAGACCGATTTTGTAATACTTAGATAAATCCAGACCTGCAATCTACACTTTTAACAATAATACATGCAACTTAATTGATAAAAAAACCGTTAATAAATATATCAAACAGATTTAAGTGAAACACATAACTGTACTTGTCGTCTGTTTAGTTGTTTTTGGATCTGTTTCCTGCCAGAAAGAAGGAAGTCATAGCTATGAATCAACAGGCATAATTACGGGACTAGATCCAAGAATGTGCCCCTCTCCCTGTTGTGGTGGGTGGTTTATAAGCATCGATAGCGTGACTTATGAATTTGATTTTTTGCCAGACAATTCAAATATTAATCTGTCAAAAGAAACATTTCCATTGCTAGTAAAACTTGACTGGCAATTATCAAATACTATTGAATGCCCAAATAAAAGGATTACAATACAAAGAATAGCAATAGAAAAATAGTTATTGAGTTATTTAATAAGCAGATAGGCCACTGTCCCTTACCATAGTTAGCCAGAAAGAATTGAATTTCCGGTGAAGTCTGACCGGATTTTGAGGTTGTCAAAGAAGGACGCGTTTTACATTATTCAATATTTCTACTATGTTTTAAGGTTTCTGGAGATAGACCATCTTTTGCCAAGCTTCTCCCCTTCCCATACTTAGAAACTACCCAGAAGCAATCAGAATCAACTTGGTGACATCTGGCGGTATTAGGTCATAACAATTGATTACAACCCATACAAGTTGGTTTTCTTTGTTGACAGATTCTTGCCAGGCTTTTGGTGGATTTTATGACAACTCGTTTAAATTTAAACAAATTTTGGAAGGTTCTACCACCCTGTTATGCCTGCTTTACTTGTCCCTATTTTTTCCCTTACCTTCATTTATTATCACTGTATCTTCTATATTAAAATATAAACATATTCCCCAAAAAGTCAATTGTAAAAATCTGATTTTTCTTAAATCCCGTCAAAATTCCTCGGAATTTATTTAACTTGTATACAAGAATGAAAGTTAATTATGAGGCAAAACCGATTGATGTATATCTGGAAGGTTTTGGACAGGTGCTTCATATGTGACAGACGTGGTGGAACCGTAAATGATAGGAACTTTGGCTTTAGATTCTGAAAAAAGAGAGAACAAGTTTTTCTTATTGAAATTCAATTTAAAACTATGAAAAAGCATTTATTACTATAACTGTCATTAGTTATTTGGCTATTTACATCCTGTGCTCCCACTCATATAAAAACCAAAGTAAATAATCCTATTTTGACAACCTCTTAGAAATTAGTAATGCCATGAAAAACATCAAAAATCTTACTGACAATTCAATATCAGTTTTCAAAGAACAGGCTAAACTGATAATGTATCTTTTTATTATGTTAGTTTTAAATATACCCATAAACGGGCAAAAAACTGATTTAGCTCAATTTGAGTATTTAAAACAGCCACAGATATCGTTTAAGAAAGATCAGAAAATGATAGTCGTGGAAAGTAAAGGCGATCCAAATATAGTTGGAGGTAAGGCCTTTGGTCTACTATTCCAATTATATTATAGCTCTCCTAAAACACCTAAAGGATCGATACAGCTGTTTCCATGTGCAAGATGGCCCGAATCGCTCAATGCGCCAAAGTCTGAATGGATTGGATTATATGCTTTACCAGTCCCTGATAGTATGGTCACACTTCCGAACTACAATCCACAGGAAGGCATTAATGCTTCCTTGATTGTATGGAAATATGGCGAAGTTGCTGAGATACTTCACCTTGGCCCATATATTCGTGAAGATTCTACAATTAATCGCTTAAGAGAATTTGTCAAACGTGAAGGATATGTTATAATTGGTGGCCATGAAGAGGAATATATTGTTGGTCCAACAATTGGTTCAAAAGGTGATCCTGAAAAATATGTTACCATAATAAGATATCGGGTAAAAAAAATAAACAAATAATAAGACAATTTATGGAGTTGGTCAAGGACAGAAGATCTAATAGAAAAGCCCGTGGCCTTGATCACTTTTATCTGGAGTATATTGACCACTTCTAACTGGGGTTAAGTATTTATTATTAATTAATGTCTGTCAATTGTAATCTAACTGGGCTAATGTGGTCAATGCGTACGGTTCCTGTTTTTATTATTAAAAAACATAATTAATTGGACTTTAGAGTTTGACATAAGAAATCCTGAAACTCCTTGAAATATATAGTGTAGCTAACCTACCTCCTAGGCAGGCAAGCGAACTTAGCCAAATTTCATAAGGTCGGTTTGTCTCTTCTATTTCTCCAATTAGTACCTGTTTAAATTAAGCTTATTGTAAATATTTCAAAATAAATGAATTATATAATGATCTCCCCTTTTTTTCGTATCTTACAAAATAAGTATTTTGAAGTTTGCTATTAATAAACTAATTTATTTATAATGAGAAACACTATTAGCAAAACAAAAAAAAGTAGAGATGCTTTGGCATCAAAATCCAATGAAAATAATAATTTCAGAGGAGGATATTCGCAATAGAGCATTTGAAATCTATCTTGAGAATATAAATTCTTCTTCCACAGAATTGGATAACTGGTTTTATGCTGTAAGAGAGTTGGGTGGATATTATAAATAGGTTAATTATATTTAAAGACTATGAGTAAGGATAAAGAGGAAATTGTCAGACTGAAAGCGGAAATTGTAAAACTATCTGATGATATTGTATTTTTGAAGCAGTCATATGAGAACACAATTGCCGGATTCAAAACTATAATAAATAACTACGGGGTTAGGTTGGGACTTGATCCAGTCCGAACGCTGAGGGTATCATATAAAAATAATGGCTCTCTGATACAGTTCCCTTCTGGATGATGTTTTGAATTGCATCCTACGAGGTCATATTCTGATTATATCAATAAAACGAGGGGGACAGTTATCTATTCCCCTCGTTTTTACTGTTGACGTCATAGGATGTGCGTGGATCGACGATCTCCTCGAGAGGGTTTAAACCTACAATGATTTTTATTATCTTTGGATTAGGGCTGGCCTTTATATAATTGCCATTCAGCACAGGATTATTATCTACGAATCATTAACAGAGCCAGCCTTACTTGTGATGAAAAATCCCTGAATTTCTCCAGGACTTACTTCTAAAATATTATTCTTGGAGAATTAGTAACTTTGTTACAATCAATCACAGAAACGATGGATTTTAGTGTTGCTTATGAAATTAAAAAAGATTATTTGTTGGTTAAAGTAATAGGCGAATTTGATTATTCCAAAGCTCATGAAAATTTCCTCAAATGGATCGAGCAGGCAAATAAGTTTGCTTTGAATCGAGTTCTTTGTGATATTACTTTAGTAAAAGGACTTGACACTAAGCAACCGACCATGAACTTATTCACAATATCTGAGTATGTCGCAAATTCAATGCCTAAGAATTTCAGTTTGGCGATTCTGGAAACGTCACAGCAAATGGAAAGTTGTGAATTCGGTGAAAATGTTATAGTCAATAGAGGAGGAAGGGTCAAGGCGACATCCAACTTATATGAAGCACTCGAATGGTTAAGTGTAAACCCTCTCCAACCATGAGATGGGATGTAGCTTTTAATAATAAATAGGGTCAACCCTAATGAAATAACGATTCAATTATCACTTTGCCAAATTGTAGAAAGATAGGCCAGTTTCTTATTTTTATCTTACCATATGCGATAGGATCAACGATCTCCATCTTGGTGATATAAGGTGATACTACTAATTTAAAACGAATTAGTGGCAAACATTTGATTTGTAAGTGTTTCTTGAGACTTATTTTAATTTAAATAACATGACTAAAAAACCGGATGATGTGACAAGAACCTTAATTAAAGGAATTGCAGGTGGACTGTTATTAATGGGTTTTTTTACTTTAGGATGGTCAGGTATGGCCGAAAATGAATTGAATGGCACAGATAATGGGATTGAAGCAATAACATTTTCTTTATTCAGTATTGTTTTTATTGCTTATGGCATTTATCTGTTAAAGATTTCAAAACGCTTTCCTGAGATTACCAATGATGATAAAAAACTGGAGAGTAAAAAACTGAAGAAATTGTTTTATATCACTTGGGGAACAGAAGGATTTTTGATTGGAATAACTTGTTGTATTCTTTCCCATTTTCATTACGTTAATTTTATTATTCCGAGTATTGCATTAATTGTAGGTCTTCATTTTTATCCGATGGCAAGAATTTTTAAAAGAAAAATTGACTACTATTTTGCAACCTGGACTTGCCTAATTGCATTATGCGGAATTGCCATGTTAATATTGAAATCATTCAAACCATCACAAATAGATGCTTTTGTATGTATAGGTGCGGCACTTTCAACTACAAGTTATGGTATATTCATGCTTTATAAAGGAAGCCAGGTTACAAAAAATGGTTTACAAAATTGACATTAGAAACAAAGCAATTCAGTTATGACAGATAATTCAAAACATACTAAAAGCAAGATCAAACCAGGTTATTCTAAATAAATGAAAAAGAACAAGAAATGGATTCGATTATTGTTGATACTATTCTTTGCATTACTTATTGTCAATCTAACTATTTATAATCAGCTCAAATTAAATGTACATGATAGTTTTGAAGCCTCAAGACTGCAAAAAATTTGGAGTACTTCAAGAATGGAACGAGATTCCTATGAATTTCAGTCCAAAGTTGTACGTAAAGGGAAATATGCACTTAAAATTACTCTGAAATATGGTGATAAAGTGGAGTTTAGTAACACGAAGGATAAAGATACTGAACGTGACGAATTGTTGGAATCACGGTCTCTATATGCACTAGAAAATAACAAATATGATTATCAATTTAGCTTGTTTTTGCCCGATAGCTTTCCGATCCTGCCTGTACGTCTTGTGCTTGCACAGTGGAAACAAGATTGTCCTTTATGTCCTTGCCATAATTATAGTCCAATAGTTGCCTTAAGATATGTTTCAGGTAGATTATTTGTTACTCTACAGACAGATTCTGTACAACATAAACTCTTTGCTCTAAATGAAGAGATTCGAGGAAGATGGCTAGATTTCCGATTTATTATTAAATTCTCTAAAGATAATAATGGAGAGATTGTAGCTTTTCTTAACGAAAATGAGATAGTTAATTACAAAGGGGTCACAAGTTATTTGGATGATTGCAAAATCTTATCGAAAAAGAATAAATACTATTTCAAAATGGGATTATATAGAGATAGGATGTCTGATCCTATGACAATCTATATAGATGAATATAGTAAAAAGAGAATCAATTAAAAATAAATAACTATGCCTAACGGACAATGCTATGAAAAGCACCGTCCCGGATTAATCATAATAAAAATACTCCTTGATAATATTCAAAGACATTAACTGATTTAAAAATCCTGATTCAAACACTTCAAACCGGCCAATTCAGCCGGTTTTTTATTGATCTTCGGTTTTTGATGGTCAAGATTTTCCAGTCAAAGGTGGTCAAGGTCACCGGCTTTTCCATGGGTGAACTCATAGGGCTCAGATTCTACCTTTGTACAGAACCAGGGATCTCCTGGCCGATAAGACTAAGGCACGAAGGTTGAACTTATGGAAGCTCTTTTGCTTGTAGCATAGTATTTCCCCGTCTCTTTGGACTTTACAAGCTCAATCCCGCTTTGAAGGATCAGGGCATTGAATTCCTTACCTTCTTTGTTTAGTCTTTTGACAGAATCAACAATTGATTAAATATATTTAAGAAAGAGAGGGTTCGGATTATAATTATAACAAAAGAAATTAGTTCAGAATTAAAGACAGCGATTCAATTTTTGCCTTATTTTGGATTATTCGAATATCAATTATTCATGACTCTGAGTAAAATAAAATAAATTGTTGTTGTGAGTAAAAAATAATAGCGCTGGTTTTTTATATATTCTTACATTCGTAAAATAAGTTCTATGATCCGTACTTCGCGCGAATTTCAGATCTTTGTTAAGCCGGTTGGCGCATTATGCAACCTTGGTTGTCAATATTGTTATTATCTGCAAAAAAAAGAACTCTATCCTCCGGGCGAGTTATTCCTGATGTCCGATGATACTCTTGAGAAATACATTATTCAACATATTGATGCTTCTCCTGACGAAGCAATATTTTTTTCATGGCATGGAGGGGAACCTACTTTGCCGGGACTTGATTACTTTAGTAAGATCATCAAACTCCAGCGCAAACATTTGCCTTCTGGTAAACGAATTATAAATGGGTTGCAGACAAATGGAACTCTTATAAATCAGGAGTGGGCCAGCTTTCTCGCTGATGAGAACTTTTTTGTAGGTATCAGTATTGATGGCCCGCCTGAGTTACATAACCTCTATCGGACTGCCGCTGATCAGAAACCCACCTTTGAACAAACAATCCGGGGATATAAACTCCTGCAGAAACATCAGGTTCCATGCGAAATACTTTGTGTGGTCAATGCACACAATGTTAAAATACCTCTCGATGTATACCGCTTCTTTAGACAACTTGAGGCACGAAATATCAGCTTTTTACCTTTGGTCATCCAGCAGGCCGATGTTGAAAACGGTGTAAGTGACAGTACTGTGCCGGCTAAGGCTTTTGGAGAATTTCTTTGTGCAATTTTTGATGAATGGCAGGCTTCAGACATAGGGAAGATCAAAGTACAATTATTCGAAGAGGCTGCTAGAACAGCTTTTATGCAGGAACATACTCTTTGCATTATGAAAGAAACCTGCGGAGGGGTTCCTGTTATTGAACATAATGGAGATTTCTATTCGTGCGATCATTTTGTCGATCCTGAACATCGCTTCGGGAATATAAATAGTACTCCTCTTGTCGATCTGCTAGAGAGCCCTGCACAAAAGGCATTCGGACAGGCAAAATTAAATACCTTGCCACAATATTGCCTTAAATGTGAAGTAAGGATCATGTGCAATGGAGGATGCATGAAAGATCGTTTCATTCTTACTCCCGGCGGTGAAAAAGGGCTCAATTATTTATGCACAGGTTTTAAGTTATTTTTTAATCATTGTCAGCCATTTGTCAATGAGATAGCAGCGTTATGGCGCAGCCAGTACCTTTAAGTCCCCAGTTTCTCTTTAAAAAATGCGATCGTGCGCTGCCATGCCAGGTCAGCAGCTGCCTTATTGTACCTCTCGGGGTTTGTATCATTATTAAATGCATGCCCTGCTCCTTCATACATATAAAGTTTGTATTCTATATCTGCTTTTTTCAATGCTTCTTCGAAGGCGGGTATGCCGGCATTAATCCTGTCATCATTCCCTGCATAATGCAGAAGCATAGCCGCTTTTATCTTTGGGACATCTTCAGCAGCAGGTTGTAAACCATAATATGGAACAGCTGCTTTCAGATCAGGTGCGTTGACAGCAACCTGGTTAGTCATTCCCCCGCCCCAGCAGAAGCCAGTACATCCCACCTTGCCTGTCGACAATGGGTTTGTTTTTAAATACTGGACTGCTGCAACGAAATTCTTCTTTGTTGCTTCTGCATCTAATTTTTGAAAAAGCGGACCAACCTCGTCTATGTTATCCGGCGTCCCGCCAAAGGGTGACAATGCATCAGGAGCAATGGCTAAAAAACCTTCTAATGCCATACGTCTTGTAACATCTTTTATATGAGGTTGCAGTCCACGGTTTTCATGGATTACAATAACTGCAGGACGTTTTTTCTCCTCTTTTGGTCTTGCCAGGTATGCAATAACATCGCCTGTTTCTCCCTTATATTTTATCATTCCTGTAAAAAGACGAGGGTCATCAGGTTGAATGATCTGGGCGTTTGCACTGAAATCAGATAGAAATGAAAATGCAACAGCGGCCCCGCCGCTTATTATAGCCGATTCTCTTATAAATTCACGACGACCTATTTTCCAGCTTTTATACTCCTCATAGCATTCTTTTAATCTGTTGTCCATAGTTTGTCCTCCGTTTTTGGTGATTAATTGAATTATATATGCCTGCCTGAAATATTACCTTTCGATCTAATATTAAAGCTAATATACAGATTTTTATAATATTTTCTCTGACTTCCTCCTAGGAATCCGTGCAATTATAAAATAAAGTTTTCGGGCGAAATAATTAACAGTATTATAGAGATTTTAAAAATCAATCCAATGAAAAACTCTTTTGTTATTTGCAAATTATTGACAATTAGCAATTAGAATAAGACAATCGAATTAGTTGTTTTTTTCAAACGATCATGGATCATTAATAAAAGCGAAGTTGTTATGAGAAAACTACTATTTTCAAGATTAATCAGATGTACGGTTGGAGAGCACTCAATTATATTTGACAGATCATATAGTGACCATCTGCCAATAATTGCTGATTCCAGATATGTTCAATGAAATCTTCAATCTCCATTATTTAAAATCACATATTTCATTTAGGAAAGAACTTAAATATGCAATCCCTGGGTTTTTCTGTAATTCAGTCACTTGGTTACGAACAACAAAACACTAACAGTTAATACGGTCAATGCCATGAAAAGCAGAGTCCCGGGTTAATCATAATTAAAAATACTCCTTGATAATGTTCAAAGACATTGACTGATTTAAAAATCCTGATCCAAATACTTCAAACCGGTCAATTCAGCTGGTTTTTTTATTGATCTATTTGACAATTCGTTTAACGAAAAGGTGGGTGGTCGTTCTCACCTTTTTTAATAGGTCAGGCGAAGTCCTGAATTATCCAATATTTTAATAGGATGTAATTATTATTAATTTGGAAAGCTAGTAGTCTTAACCACCTTTGGCCGGAGAATCTTGACCATCAAAAGCCGGAGTTAAATACCTATCAAAAAAAATTCCATCAAAGACAAGAAAATCGGCATAATGAGGTCAATAAGCCCGGCTTTTGTAATTTATTGATTATTTTTATTGGATATTAATATTAATTCAATGAGTCTTAATAATAAGATAAGATATTTTTGTTTAATACTCATTTTATTTCCATGTTTACTGGCAGGACAAAGGCTGATATTTATAAATCCTATTTTATCCGGCAGTCATCATGATGCCTCAATATGCAGGTCTAGAGAGGATTATTATATTGTAAATTTATCTTTTAAGTTTTTTCTGGGACTTCCAATTCACCATTGCCGAGATCTGATCAACTGGGAACTTATTATTTTATACCATGGTTACAATGGAGCTTATCTCGGAATTTTTGAAACAATTAATGGCAGGCCTTAGCATGGATGTGCCGGTATCAACTGGATACGATACATAGGGTATCCATATTTCTGGGAAATATTACTTTAATAGAGTTTCCCGTTTCATTAATCAAAATGTAAAAACACATAAGTAATTAACCCTTAAAACTCAATTATTAAAAAAGAATTCGGATTAAAGTTTTCACATAAATAATGATTCAAAAAATGAAATTTCAGGGTTTATTGGTATTAATCCTATTTACAGGCATTAATTCTTTTTCTCAGCATATCCCGGTAGGTTCATGCGGAAGCATTGAAAGGACTGAAAATTTTCAATCGAGGTTTGTAGATTCCAGAAATATTGATGTCTGGCTGCCAGAAGGATATAACAGAAAGAATAAGTATGCTGTAATTTACATGCATGACGGACAAATGCTTTTTGATTCTACAGCCACATGGAACAAGCAGTCATGGGATGTCCAGGATGTTGCGACACAATTAATGAGGAACAAAAAAGTTCAGGATTTCATAGTCGTAGGAATCTGGAATGTAGGAAAAAGCAGGCATGCAGAATATTTTCCTCAGAAACCTTTTGAATCTCTTACGCAGGAACAAAAAAATAAAATTATAAAACAACTTCAGGAGGCGGGCAAGACTACTGATATTTTTAAACCCTTATCAGACAATTACTTAAAGTTCCTTGTGACTGAGCTCAAACCATATATTGATAAAAAGTATTCTGTTTATACAGATCGGAAGCATACATTTATTTCAGGGAGCAGCATGGGCGGGCTCATTTCGATATACGCTATATGCAAGTATCCCAGGATATTTGGGGGAGCCGCCTGTTTAAGCACACACTGGCCGGGTACTTTTACAGTTGAAAGTAATCCTATTCCTGAAGCTTTCTGCAATTACCTTAAAAAACATCTTCCCAAACCGGGAACACACAGGATTTATTTCGATTATGGAGATCAAACATTGGATTCACTTTATCCTGATCTGCAGAAAAGTGTTGATAGGATAATGGAATTAAAAGGTTTCACAGATAAGAACTGGATTACCAGATTTTATCCGGGAGATGATCATAGTGAAAGATCATGGCACCGTCGGTTACATATTCCTTTAGAGTTTTTACTTAAAAATTGAGTTATGATCAAAATATTAAAGTTCAGCATTTTGCTGGCATTGCTAGGGATTAAACCGGATCTGACATTTCCTCAAACTATAGAGCCCGAAAAATATCAATTGTTACCCTTGGGAAGCATTAAACCAGCGGGATGGCTGAAAGCTCAAATGGAAAAAGACATGAATGGTTTTGTTGGAAATCTTGATCGTCTTGTTCCTGATTTAATAAATGATCCAATATATGGTTCAGGACGAATAGGTAAAAACAGCATGGCCAAAGATCTGGGGAACCTTAAATCAGGCAATACCAAAGGTGACGAACAATACAAATGGTGGAACTCCGAGACACAATCGAACTGGTGGGATGGGTTTATACGAAATGCTTTTCTTTTAGATGACCAACAAGCAATTGAAAAAGTCAATAACTATATAAGCCGGATTCTGGCCACACAGGATACTGATGGTTATCTTGGCATTTATGACAGGCAACTGCGTTATAGATTTTCCTCTGAAAATGGAGAACTGTGGTCCAAGACAACCTTATATCGCGGGCTTTTGGCTTATTATGAATTTACCCATAATGAAAAAATATGGAATGCAATAGTCAGGGCCGTTGACAATGTGATGAAGAATTACCCAGTCAATGAGTCAGATCCATTTAATGCAGGGAAAGAATATTCAGGCGGTGTTTCACATGGCCTGACGTTCACGGATATACTTGAAAAGATGTATCAAATTACAGGAATTAGGAAATACCTGGATTATGCAACCTTCTTATACCTTGATTTTTCAAAGAACTACTCCTTTGAGAAAGATGCACAGCTTGATAATATTCTGGATTCAACCTATAAATTTAAATCACATGGTGTTCATACCTATGAGCATCTTCGCCCTTTAATTGTATCTTGTTATGCATCAAGAGATCCCGATATGCAAAATGCTCTGAGAATCTATTTGGAAAGGATAAGAAAATGTACGACTCCTGCAGGTGGTCCCATAGGTGATGAATGGATATCAGGACGAAATGCAGATGCAACAAATACCGGTTATGAATATTGCTCTTTACAGGAATTGCTGGACAGTTATTGCCTACTATACAGGAAATCAGGCAATGCTTCAATTGGTGATTATATAGAAAATCTATTTTACAACGCAGCTCAGGGAAGCAGGAATCCGGATCATTCATCTATTGCTTATCTGAAAACAGATAATTCCTATGAAATGATGGGAACCAGGAACTGGGAAACAGAAACGGGACAAAAACAAACTCGTTACAAATATTCACCTGTTCATCAGGATGTTGCGGTTTGCTGTATTCCAAATGCAGGAAGAATATCACCCTATTTCTTACAATCATCCTGGCTTAAGGAAGGCGAAGATGCGCTGGTAGCTTCGTTATTAGTGCCAAATGTATTAAGAACAACTATCAGAAAAGTTCCGGTAAAAATTGAAGAGGACACTGAATATCCTTATAATAATCTTTTAATATTTAAAATATCATCTGATAAAGAAATGCCCCTTCAGATTAAGATCCGGAAACCAGGCTGGGTAAAATCAGTAAAAACAAATGAGCATTATCAGGAAATGAATGGCTTTATTGTTTTTGACAGGAAATTCAAAATTAAGGATCAAATAAAGTTAGAATTTCTTACTGATGTGCAGGTATGCGAAGATAAGAATCACGAAAAGTACTTCACATATGGAGCATTGGTTTATGCCAGACCTATCCCCGCCACTGAAATAAGCGGGAAAACCTATGCTCCCGGATTTGTAGATTTGTACTACAAACCATTGGATACAACCTGTTATGAATATGTTAAGGATAGCAGGATTCAATATAGGGAAAGAGAAATTTCTGTCAGTTTGAGGAGTATTAAAACAAAAAAAGCAGAACGGATTCATCTGGTTCCTATTGGGGAAACAATTCTAAGGCAGGAGACCTTCAGGTAAAATTTCCTCAATTTAAAAGATAAAACTTTTTAAATCGCTATTCCATTCAGTCTAACAGATTAGTTCCACACTTTTAATTCAAAGAATAAAATCAAAATAAAGATGGATAAAACAGAGCTATATCGGGCACTTTTACGAGGCGATTCAAATACCGGGAGAATATTTTTTAGACCTATATTGATGCACTTTGCTGCAAGATTCAACAACACTACATATGGGAAATTTGCGTCAGATTATAAGACTCTGGTGGAGAGCAATATTAAAGCCATGGAGTACTTCGATACCGATATGGTATCCCTGATATCAGATCCGTACCGGGAAACTTCCGCTTTTGGGGCAAGGATCAATTATATTGATGAGGGCGTCCCGCGTTGTCTTGATCGTATTGTAAAGACATTGGAAGATGTAAAAGAACTGTCCATCCCTGATATAGAAAAATGCGAACGGACACTTGACCGGATAAAAGGTGCGGCCTATTATCAAAAGCTTCTTAAAGGTACTGTTCCGGTGAGTGGCTGGATTGAAGGTCCATTGGCAGAGGCATGCGATCTTGCAGGCGTAGATGGAATGCTCATCAACCTTATGACAGATCCGGACTTTTCAAATTTCCTTATGGATAAATGCATGATAATTGCAAAGGCGTTTGCAAAAGCCCAGGTAGAGGCTGGTTGCGATATAATGGGAATAGGAGATGCAATCTGTTCACAGATAGACAAGGAAACCTATGACTTGTATGTTAAGGAAAGACATCGTGAACTGATTTCATTTGTTCACGATTGCGGGGCTTCAGTCAAGCTGCACATTTGCGGTAACACCACACATCTGCTTGAGTCATTCAGGGAACTTAAAGCGGATATAGTTGATCTGGACTGGCAGGTTGACCTTGATCATGCAAGAAAGGTATTAGGAGATGATATAGTTCTTGGAGGTAACATTAACCCGGTAATTGTGCAGGATAAATCAGAGGATGAAGTTTACAATTTATCAAAGGACCTTGTCAACAGGCATAAAAATGAAAAGTACCTTCTTGCTGCAGGTTGCGAAATAACAGTTCTTACACCGCCTGAAAATCTCATGGCTATGAGAAGGGCCTCATTGATTTAAGTATGCTATAATGTGTATATTGATGGAGGTCTTTCAAAGGAGGATCATGCATTAATGAGGAACAGATTTATTACAGAGAAGAACCTAACAGGACAGAAAATGAACTAAATCGGGAATACAAAATTAGAATTGAAAACATCTCTGGATAAGGGGATTGAGAATGAAAATAAGTTCCGAATCATTAACTATATGTAAACTTAGTAAAGTTAAGTACAATTCGTTTAAATTAAACGAAAAGGTCGGTGGTCGTTTACCCCTTTATTGACGGTTCAATAGAAGTCCTGATTATTTCTCCTTTGATTTCCGATTACTTGAGCGCTTTTTCAGATTATCCTGCTTATTGGGGAAACCACTGATTTTGACCCTAACTAGCCGGAGAAAATTTACCACCCTGTAAAGGGAAGTTAAATCCTTGTCGTTTTGTATTGTAATTCAAGTGGAATCTGACAGATTTTTGAAGTGATCGATAAGTTTGGCATTTATAATTTAGTATCCCTTCGCAATTCTTTGCAATTCATCCGATTCGATTATGTTTTTTCCTCTCTTATCCTGCATCATCAATATCATTGCTCTTGCAACATCTCTGGCGTGTATTGCCTTGTATTTCATGAGCCTGCCTATAAGAACAGGCTGAACGGTCTTCATTATGACCTTCCCTACTATTTCCCCTATTCTCTTCTCCTTCCTTTCACCAAGAAGCATTGAAGGCCGGACAATAACAGTATTTTCAAAATTCATTTTCAGAATGTCTGTTTCCATTTCGCCCTTTATTCTCAGATAATAATTTCTTGAGGCTTCCGCTGCTCCCATTGAAGAAACAACTGCTATATTTTTTAAACCATTAATTTGTGCCAGTCTGGCTATTTGAACCGCAAGATCTCTGTCAATCTTCTCCATATTTGCTATAGATCCTGCCTTATTTATTGTTGTTCCTATACAAATAAAAAGATCATCTCCTGTTATTTTCTGTGAGTAAGGGGCCAGATCAGAGAAGTCAGCGATAATCTCCTCAATTTTAGGTTCTGAAATACCAGTAGGTTGCCTGACGAATATTTTAATTGCCAAATATTCTGCTGAGTTTATCAGTTCTTCTATTAAAAGATTCCCCACCAGTCCTGTTGCTCCGAATACAATTGCGGTTTTAGATCCCATTTTACTCTATTATTATTCCTTGAAAGTTATGAAAAAATCAATTTAAAAAGAACAAAGTGTTACATCATAGAAAAGCCATTGCCATTGACCTCCTCTGTCCTGAATAAATTGACAACTTTTTAAAGGGGAGTTAAATAATTGTTGTTTTTATTTATGTTAGGTGAAATAAGGCCGGATTTTGAGGTGATCAGAGAATGACGGATTTTACATTATTCATTATTTCTACTATATTTTAAGGTTCCTGGTGACAGATCATCTTTTGCCAAGCTTCTCCCCTTCCCATCACTAGAAATAGTCCCGGAAGCAACCAGAATCAACCTTGTGACATCTGGTGATATTATGTCATGACAAATACACGACACCTCGTACAAGTGGTTTTTCTTTATTGCTGGGTTATGATGGATTTTATTCCAATCCGTATAAATTTAAATAAAGGTTGGTGGAAATTGACACAATCCTTAATCAAATTCGAAACGCTAAAACTTTTGTCCACAGTTGGCCGAATCAAATTGACCACTCTTTAAAGGGGATTTAAATCCTTGCCGATTTGTTTTGTATGTCAAGTGGAATCTAACCGGCTATATGTACTCAAAATGTCCAGCTTTTATAACAAACTGAGCTAATTTTATTTGAAGGATGTTTTAACAGTTTTTCTTCCCGGATATGAAAATCAAAGGAATAAGTTATATTACCTTTTTATATTAATAATAATTGTAACGAGTCATTAACGTGGGGATGGTCTATGAAACCTTTTTAAGTACTCGTCAGACGTGCAAAACGTCAGTTCGACTCCGGGAAATTAACTCCCGATACAAGGGTAACCAGGATACCTGCTCCGAATGCCAAAATGAGTGATAAAAGATTAGGTTGAAAGCCCAGTAGAGATCTATTTGGTATTGCCGTAAAGATGATTCCTAGCAAGATATTAGGTATCGCTATCCATTGATATATTTTCATCCCTGCCCAATATTGTGTCTGAGCTTCACCACGGAATGATTCTTCCATAAAACGTCCTGCTCCATTAAGGATTAAATACATTCCGACAATGAAAGAAGAGGAGATGCTTATGTTGAATAACCTTATTAATATCAGGCCTGTTACAATATTGGTCCCGATTGAATAGAGCTGTGTCGGGTGCAGTGGAACTCCGGCCGGATCTGATATCTTATTTACACGGGAATTGGGATGTATAAAGCGAATGTCTATATCTTCGCTTGAAGGTTTTTCATAGCAACAGCCCTGAACAAGGCATTGGAGACGTCCTATTGCCTGGATCCATGGTGCTGCTATTGCAAAGGATGCCAGCAAAATGAAAAAGTCAATTGAAAATATAAAATGAGCAAGCAAGCATGCAATTATTCCTCCCGTCAATACTCCATAATAGGTGTAAGGTCTCAGTGACTTCAAAGATCCTTCAATTATCCGTGCCCAGAGCCCGGCTCCTATAATAATAAGGATCATAATTAAAAAACCTACAAGAGCATACTGCCGGCCAAGGAAAAACCCTGCCAGCAGGACTCCTGCAAATCCGGCGGCTCCCCCGTAAAAGCCATGATTCATCATTCTTATCGGACCAATTTTCCATTCCCGCCAGCTGTTTGAAAGGTGTTCGGCCTGCAATCGTATATAGTTCCAGACTTGCTGCCTGTAAATAATTAACATGAACGTACAAAAACCTGCTATAACATCAAGGAGAGAATGAGCGCCAGTTGTTATACAGCTCGCTGAGATCACTGCTGCCAGGGCATACCATATCCACTTCGGGCGAACAGTGCTTTTGCTAAAATATCTTGCAGCCAGGAATGCCAATATTACATGACAGGAAGGGAGCGCACCAGATTCGCCGTCGTGTGAACGTTCGAACAATATGAGACTGCCCAGGAATGAGTGAGGAATGAAATTTTTTTGTTTAACCATCATCGGAAATACCAGGTATATTATCCCGACAATGATTAGAGCAAACCACATATCAGTTATATAACGCCGTAATTGCTTCCTGGTTCTTATTACTAAAGGAACTGATAAAATAAATAGGAAATAGAACGTATAGAACACTACTGAAAACTCCCATATTGGCAGATGTTCCTCAAAAGGGAGATTCGTGACGATTGCATCCCTTGGAGCTCCAATAAAGATGAAAGCTTCGTATATTATTAACCATGGTACAAAAACAAGAAAATATGATGATATTCTATCGTTAAACGATGATAAAATGTCGGAAGCGGAGGGAAGTGACAGGAAAGGTTTATAATCCCGTGCACCAAAAACCGATTGAGTTTTTTCATTTTCGAATCCTGCAATATATGTCACCATTAACAGAATGAATACTGGGCTTACCAGCCAGAATCCGGATGACGATCTGGCAACTGCCGATAATCCAAAACTAATCATTGCAGCACCGGTATAGATGGGATGTCTTATAAAGGCATAAATGCCATTTTTTACCAAGATCCTTGGCGGAAAGGCTTTTATAGGAGATCCATTGTCCGATCTCCAAAGAGTCCAGGTACCTGAGCAGACAAATATTGATCCTGTAATTAAAAGTATATATCCAAGGAGTAAGTTATTCGGCAGGGGCAACATTACAATATTCTTGGTGTAATTAGCCCATAGAATGAGAATAATAGTAATTACGGCAGCAAACAGCAACCCATATAGAACTTTGACTGTTTTTACCTTTGTTCCAACCATTTTACAATATAAAATATTGACCAACAATCTAATAAGAAAACAGAATTTTCAGAAAGAAATGTTTTTGCTTTAAACTTTATTTCCAACTCTTACAAGAGTCTGCTTTTAAAGGATATTTTTATAAATTCTCCTTCGATTATGGATATAAGGGAAATTAAAATTCACGTCAGATAAGAATTTGTTTTATTAAAATATATTTTGTCATGTGTGTTAAGCGTTATCTGACCATTTAATTATGTTCAATAATCTGCTTTTTCAACTTTTGTAAAGCAAGTGCAGTTTTTTTTATTATCAGATTACAAAAGGTTTGTGATCAATGAAAGAATCATAATACTGACCACTTATGACAGAGTAGTTTTATATTGGGTTACTATCATCAGATTACTAAACAACGGGCGCATCAGACACTTGTTTATTACTGAGTTCTTGATCTTTATTTTTGCTGATAAGTTTTGATTCCTTAAGTCTAGTGGATAGGAAAATCCCAAGAAGCATAAAACCGATAAGGACGATTAAAGGCCTGATCATAGAACCTGTTAATGCAGACTTAAAGCTGTCCATACAAAAAATAAATACAATACCAGAAATCTGTCCCATTAGTATGAGCAAACCGTTTGAAGTACCTTCTGACGCCGGATAGGTTATTTCAGCACCGTACTGGAATCCAATCGGACCTGCACTTAGCAGAAAGAATCCCAAGGCCGTTCCGGAAGCAAGAAGAAGCCAGTAGCTGGTAGCAAAAGTAATTCCTGCAAGGCCTAAGGTGGCGCCAGCAACGGCAACAATGATAAATGGTGTTCTTTTCCTGTAGTGATCAGAAAGTACAGGAAGAATAATAGCTCCTAAAATACCGGCTAAAATCATAAGTCCTCCTGTAATCCCGGCTTGAATCGACGAAAAGCCCCTTGGCTTCAATATATCTTCAATCCAGGTGGTCACGCCATTGAACACGCCCAATCCTATAAAAAAGATGAGCATAAGCCACTTAAAATCTTTGGAACGCAATGTATGTTTTAAACTATCAAGGACCATAAAACGTTCCTCCTGATCAGGTGGACATGGAGCCGTTGGCGGTCCCTCTTTCATCAACACGAGAAAAATAATTGCAGATACGACCGAAATAATTCCATAAATATTAAGCATCCCTTTTATTCCAAAACCAATAGTAAGATAGGGTGTAAGAGCT
The DNA here is from genome assembly GCA_963717685.1 of uncultured Bacteroidales bacterium. Classification (GTDB taxonomy): domain Bacteria; phylum Bacteroidota; class Bacteroidia; order Bacteroidales; family VadinHA17; genus LD21. Next base: position 763,045 of record OY970346.1, read on the forward strand.
ATTCCTGCTAAAATACCAATGTACATCGCCAGCGTTCCAAGACCTGATGCTGTGGCTCGCTCCTCAAGTGTGAACCAGCGGGCGGCTATTTTTGTAATCGCATTGAGAATGAATGGCTGACCAATAGCAATCCCTATTTGTGATAAGAGCAGCATATTGTAATTAGTACCTGCCAATCCACGCATCATACCGAAAAAACCAGTCAAGACAGTACCAATTCCAATTCCTATTCGAATTCCATATTTATCGATAACCGCTGAAGCCGGGATTGAGACTACGACGTAAACGATCATAAAACACATGGAAAGAATGCCAATCTTAAGATCTGAAACACCGAAGTACCTGGTTGCATCACTTGTGATAGGTGCAAAAGTAATCCACATGAGTTGGTTCACAGCTGCAATTAGCATATATGCACTGAGCATTATCCAACGATAACCGTACACTTTAAAATTTGTCTGCTGCATATTGTAAAATCTTTTAATTAACGGAACAGTCCGAGATAATTAATATTTATAATCTCTTTTGTTCAAATAATTCATAAATGGTCATATTCCGCTGACCCAGGGTGGTCAAGACCATTGTTTTTCCATTATAATTCTTTCTCAAAGATCCTGTATTTCCTCAGTGGCTTTGCATTGAGTTTATTGATAGCATTATTCATTGGAGCATTATCTTCAAGAACATAGTTTATTTCCATCCATGTTTCAGGTGTATAGAGAGACTCACAAAGAGCCCGGTACAAAAGGCTGTCAATACCTTTTCCATGATACTCCGGTACAACTCCAAGTGCAAAAAGACGATAATTGCGTAGTTTTGGTATTCCATGGAGAAGCTTGATCCATCCGAAAGGAAAAAGATGCCCGTTCAAACCTTTCAATAATTTGTTAATATCCGGCAGAGTAATTGCAAACCCGATAGGTTTACCATTTTGATCCTCAGCAAAAATTACTCCTTTTGGTTGAATGATTGGCTTCAGATCGCGCGCGACAGCTTCTGCTTCTTCTTTTGTCACAGAGGTATAACCCCAATTGTCGATTAGGCTCCTGTTCGAAAGATCAATGACATTCTTTACATCTTCATCGTAGTTTTTCATATCAACCTGACGAATATGCACTCCGTATCGTTTTACAACATCATCGGTAAGAGTCATTATTCTTTCTGGTATGGCGTAGCCTTCCTTTACTGAAATATAATAAACCAATAGATCCTTAATCTTTTTCAGGTCAAAAGATGACATATGATCAAGATAATATGGCGGGTTATAGGGTGCCATTACTACAGGTGATGGAGTGAAGCCCTCTACAACCAATCCCCACTCCTGCGAAACAAAACTCCATGGCCCTCTCATTTTTGTCATTCCTTTACTCCTGAGCCAGGTTGCAGCAGTTTCAAAGAGCACATTGGAGGCAGTTATATCTTCAACACATTCGTAATAACCGAATAAGCCGATTGGATCTTTCCACGTCTCCAGGGCCAGTCTGTCAATGAAAGCAGCTATACGTCCTATTATCTTTTCATTTTCCTCAAGAAGGAATAGCGCATATTCGCAATGATCAAGCAAAGGATTACGTTTCGCATCAAACTGGCTGAATTGCTCATCTAATAAGGGAGGCACCCATATTGGATCATTTTTATAAAGCTTGTACGGAAGGCCGACAAATCTTTTCAGGTCAGATTTTGTAGTTACCGGATGTATATTCATTCGTTTAAATATTAACACTGCCGACATTTGATAGGAAACAGGCAATGGACTAACAATACTTAAATTATATTACCCTTTTTGTTTATACTTTTTCTATTATTATTATTTTTTACTGTTGGTAAAGAGAAGTAACCCGATAGATTATTCTGGTTATCAATATTATTTTATTTCATATACATTTGGTGGCGTCATTCCCTCTTTTGCTATATGTGGTTTTTCTGTATTATATTATATACAACTCTAACTAATGTTTTCTAAAAGAAATTAAGTCTATAGGTCCATCAGGACAAAGATAATTGTTTTTGATAATTCCATTAAGCCTTTCTGTATGTGAGTTTTCAAAAAATTTTTCTTCAGTCATTGAGTATATCATTTTAAGCCTTTTCATCTGGAAAAACCCGTTGTCTGGACCACGGTTGGCCAAATAAAATTGACCATCAAAAGCCGGAGGTTATTTTTGATGTTCATATACTTTAAAATCTCATAAACCAAGGGAAACAAAAGTGCTAACCGTTCTCCAGTTTCCCAGCCAAGGTACTTGGTTGGGTGTATTTATAAGGTTATTTATATTTCCCCCATATCTTGTCAGCTTGTCAAAAATAATTGACTTGTGTCACTTTTAGTCTTAACTTTCATGTAATTAATCCGTTTTTAAAGGGTCTAATACTTGCAGCTATGAAACCAAGATTCATCCTCACCGCACTCTTATCTTTTGCCTTTTATCTTTTGCCTTCACAAGTCCCTCAGGGCTTCAATTACCAGGCCATAGCCAGAGATGGTTCGGGGAACGTGATTGCGAACTATACTTTCCCAGTCATACAGATGGATATACAGACAGGAACTGGTACCATTATCTATGAAGAGAAATTTACTTCAATAACCTCGAACCAGTTTGGGTTGATTACACTTGTTATCGGCACAGGCACCAGTACCGGAGTTGGCTATGCCCCGTCATTTTCAGCGATTAACTGGGGAGCCCAGCCGCTGTATCTCAAAACTACGGTCGAATATCCCGCATCTACAATGACAGTTATGGGGACGAGCCAGATCTGGTCAGTGCCATATTCAATGGTTTCAAACGGCATTGCAGGAGCATTGCCAAGCCTTGGGATAGTCGGAACTACGACCTATACTGCAGATTCGACACTGTTTGAAGTGAAGAACAAGGACGGCAATACAGTCTTTGCAGTTTATAATGAGGGCGTCAGAGTCTTTGTAGGCGAGGGAACCAAGGGATTAAAAGGCGGATTTGCAGTGGGAGGCTTTGGGACTGACAAAGGAACTTCGCAGACATATTTTGTTGTTAATGAAGACAGTATCAGGGCATATATATCTCCAAATACTGGGAAAGGAGCTAAAGGAGGGTTTGCTGTAGGAGGGTTTGATGCAACAAAAACAGCTGCCGGTGAGGAGTATCTTTGCATATCGCGTGACAGTTCAAGGATATATGTCATGAATAGTTCAAAAGGAGCTAAGGGAGGTTTTGCCGTTGGTGGATTTGATGCGACAAAAGGCGGTGCAATAACTTCATTTACATCTCTTACTCCTGAAAATTACTTTATCGGATATAACAGCGGATCAAGTATTACAACGGGCCTGTACAACTCGTTTGTCGGATATGAAACAGGTTTAAACAATTCAACAGGAAGCAGCAATGTCTTTCTTGGGTACGAGACAGGTTATGGGAACCAGTCAGGATCTGATAATGTGGCAGTTGGTAACCTTTCAGGGTATTCAGGCACCATAGGTGAAAGCAATGTGTTTCTGGGTGACTCTGCAGGATATGGGAATACCAACAGCTTCAATGTTTTCTTAGGCAAGGGAAGCGGTAAATCCAATACCGGGCAAAACAACGCATTTATGGGTTACCAGGCGGGTCATTCAAATCTTGGAGGTTCAAGCAATATATTTCTGGGTCCTTCATGTGGCTATACAAATACTACAGGTGCCAGCAATGTATTTATTGGTGATAACTGTGGTTTTTCTAATAGTGCCGGTAACCAAAACGTATTTCTTGGTTATTATTCCGGATATAATAATAATAGTAATTATAATGTATTCCTTGGCTGCCATGCAGGGTTTTCAAATACATCAGGTTGGGGCAACACTGCAAATGGTTATTATGCACTTTATTCCAACACGACAGGATTAAACAATGTTGCTAACGGATATCAGGCTCTTTATAATAATACGTCAGGATATTACAATGTTGCCAATGGGTACCAAGCGCTTTATTACAATACATCAGGATATTACAATGTTGCCAACGCGTATCAAGCGCTTTATTCCAATATATCAGGATATTACAATGTTGCTGATGGATATCAGGCGCTTTATTCCAACACAAATGGAAGTTCCAATACTGCAAATGGAATGAATGCACTTTTTTCAAACACAACCGGATCGGATAATACGGCTATAGGCTATAACGCAGATGTTTCATCAGGTGCTTTAACTAATGCTACTGCAATAGGTTACAATTCTAAAGTCACAGTCAGCAATAATATTGTTTTTGGAAATGCCAGCATTGTCGGATGGGGGTTTGGTGTTGCTCCGGGCAGCACTGCTGCTATAAGAGTTGGAAGTTCAACAAGCAATGGCAATGGGGCCACACTTACATTGACCGGAGTTTGGACTAATGCCTCGGACATCTCAAAAAAATATGATATAGAAGATATTAATTATGGACTAAATGAGGTAATGATGTTGCACCCTGTTACCTATAAGCTAAAAGGATCAAATACCCAGGACATAGGATTCATTGCCCAGGAAGTAAAAAAAGTTGTACCTGAAATTGTTTATGGACAAGAAGGAGAAATGACACTCTCTTATGGTCAGATTACATCGGTACTTACAAAAGCAATTCAGGAACAACAGAATCAGTTAACCAGTCAGAGAGAACAGATAGTATCCCAGCAAAAAGAAATTGATGAGCTTAAGGCCCTTGTCAATAGCCTTATAGCAAATCAGACAGCTCAGGTGAATAAATGACCTGATAATAGATGTTAAGGTGTATAAGCCAGTTAATCTGACCACATACCGCCGGAGCAAATTGACCACATCGAAATTGGTCCTTTAAAAGAGCTTTCTCACAGGAAAAAGTGGTTTAACAATTTATCTTTTAAATTCATTATTTTCATATCTTTTTGTCTGTCACTGGTCTTTCTCAGGGATTTATCCATGAGATCAACCCTGTGTGCATCATGAACGATTCTTATATATTAAATTTATCTGACCGGCTAACTGTGGGCGATATGCCCGGCTTTTGCAATCAGCCAAAAAACTTTAGAAAATATATATTACGAAACAAATTATACATTTTACTTTAATATAACTATGTAAATATCTGATCGATATATTTGTCATCTAATTATAATAGCATAATAATATTTAAAATGTGATATTATTATACATTATAATCTTAAAGGTCACAAAAACCTTTGATTTTATCATCAAATCCATCAACAGAACCTAATCTATGAAGAATTGATCGTTGATTTTCAATATTTTGGAATTATTGGGTTGATTGTTAATTGCAATTAATTAACCAAGGTAGGTCTTTAATATTCTACCCATCATAGTATACTTTAATTTATAAATCACCCTTGCCTTGATCTGCCTGATCCTTTCTCTTGTCAGATTAAACTCCTCACTGGTTTCCTCAAGTGAGTGCGTTCGTTTACCGTTTAATCCAAAGTAAAATCTGATAATATCGGCTTCTCTCGGGGTCAATTTGTTAAGGGCTCTTTCAATTTCTTTCCTTAGTGAATCTGTTAGCAATTCCTTATCTGGACTGGAAGCATTTTCGTTTAATAAAACATCATACATGTTATCTTCTTCTCCGTATACAAGCGGGGCGTCTAATGAAATATACCGCCCAGAATTTTTTATGGCTAATGTCACATCAGCAGAAGTTAACTCTAAAGCCTTTGTAATCTCAAGGATAGTTGGTTCTCTTTCATAATTTTGTTCCAATTCAGCGATGATCTTCTTTGTTTTATTCATAAGGTTCACCCTATTTAGAGGGAGCCGTACAATCCTCGTGTTTACAGCAATGGCCTGCATAATAGATTGCCTGATCCACCAAACTGCATATGATATGAACTTAAACCCCATTTTTTCGTCAAATCGTTCTGCAGCAACTATCAATCCAAGATTCCCCTCATTGATTATATCAGCAAGACTAAGTCCCTGATTCTGATACTGCTTCGAAACAGATATAACAAACCTGAGGTTTGCATTTATTAAACGATTGCGTGCATTGATGTCTCCCTTATGTGCCCTTTCGGCAAGATCAACCTCTTCTTCTGCAGTAATCAGCTTAATCTTTGAAACCTCATTCAGGTACTTGTCTACGTATGAGTTCTCCCTGTTGGTGACTTGCTTGCTGATTTTAAATTGACGCACTTAATGGAGAATTGGGTTTTTGAATACTCATTTAAGATAATTTCTAAAGATACCACATTAATATAGGGAAAATACATTCCCTTAGAGATTTGTTGATAACACTCTTTAAATTCAATTTATTCTTAAATCAAATTTTCATGAAAACATTATAGAATTGCCACTTTTATCCAGACAGTAACTTGAGCCAAAATGTTTAATTTAACATATTTGAAGGGAAGAAGAAAATTCCTGTCTGAATTCTACAACAAAGCCAGACAGGGAAAGCCAGTAACCTTGTACATTAGTTATTCGGATCATTGATTTCTAATAATTTGCAATTAAAAGGTTCTGGTGCCAGACGAACTAATTCACTTGTTTTTGATATCGTTATCTATTCCAATATGACTTGTATTTAACTCCGGCTTTTGGTGGTCCATTCATTCAAGCCGACAATAGGCATGGATAATGGCATTTTCAGCTTTTATCTAAATCCTGATAAATTATTATTCTGGTCAGTCTTCACATTTCCATTTTTTTATAAATGGCAAAAGTGATAACAGGCGACTTTCCTATTAATTTCCACATGGAATTTTTTCAGATTCTATATGATTCTTTATAAAACCATTATAAATGCCGACATAATTTTATAAGATAATCTGATCTATTCATATGGCCTCTTTTTTACTGAAATTTTTCAATGACTTTAATCCCTATTTTTTTATCTAAAGCCTGTCAGGCAATCTTTTCATTCAGACTTATCCTGTTAATGACGGAATTTATATGGAAAAACCAAAATGTAAAATAGCAAGTTTTATTAACCTCCATTTTTCAGCCTAAAGATTTGAAATGAATAATCCTTTATATTGACAAAGTGTATCAAAAATTCCTGAAACCATGAAGACAATTTTTGCCCTTATTTTTACAATCGTATTTTGCTATGACCTTCTTGCTCAGCAAGAAACCTCATCAGAAAAAATTCCATTCGATGGTTTAGATATGAAATGGCAGAATGGCAGCGATCGAAGAGATTCATCAGTATTTAATAATATGAAATTCTTCACGCCTGGCATATTGATGGATGTCAGCTATACTCATTCATTTAATAACCCCATAGATAATACTGTCATAGGGTCCACCGCCATTGCACGTGATGACGAGATTCAACTTTCTGCCTTGCATTTTGGCGGTGATTTTAGTTACAGGAATGTACGGGCGAGAGTCATGACCCAATTTGGTACCCGTTCCGAAATCGTTCCGCGCAACGATCTCAGCCCATATCGCGGACAATATCAATTAGAAAATGTGTACCGTTATTTAAGTGAAGCAAACATAGGTTACCATTTTGACAAATGGTACGGAATCAATATTGATGCTGGTCTGTTTATGTCCTACATAGGCTTGAACTCTTATTACCAGCCTGAAAACTGGGAGTATCAGGCTTCATATACCTCTGATAATACACCCTGGTTTTTTAATGGGATCCGTATTCAGATATATCCAACAAAACACCTGAAAATTGAAACCTGGATCATCAACGGCTGGCAAAGCTATGGTGCATTCAACAGCATGCCGGGATTCGGGGGAAATATCACATGGATACCCAACAGCAACATGAAGCTTCTTACAAATGACTATTATGGAACTGATACCGGCGGCAATCCGGATAGAAAAAGGTATCATTCGGATAATAGTCTTCTGGTCAGATATAATAATGACCCTCAATCTGAGGGCATAAGCATGGCAGCCTTCTCGTTGACTGCAGATATCGGATTTGAAAAAGGAGGCGGGGTGAATGGTTTTAAAAACGGCGACAGTATCCAGGGACCCGCTCAATATTTTGCAAGCGCCATGTTTTACAATCGTGTATGGTTCAGAAAAAATAAGTTTGCATGGACAATTGGCGGCGGTCTAATGACAAACCCCGGAAGATACCTGGTATTATACCCGACAGGCCAGGCGAGCCCGCTGCCTGATCCTAATAATCCGACTCAGACAGAGGGCGCTTTCCCATTCAGTGCAAATCCCGGGGATAAATTCAAAGCGTGGGATTGCTCGACAAATTTTGACATAATGCCAAATCAAAGTCTGACTTTTCGAGTCGAATTTGTTCATAGACAATCAAGTGTACCTTATTTTGCAGGCAGAGGAGGTGTAACTTCCCAGACAGGTTATTCTACAACACCATTAGCTCCGGGTTGGAGACCGGATCTTGTAAAATCTGAAAGCAGGGTAATTTTTGCCTTATTATTCAGATTATAGGTACAATCAAGGACCCAATAAAAATCTGGTAAGACTTTAAATACCATAGAAAAGGGGCAGAATGATCGAAAACAAAGAAATCCGTCATCTCTTTCTTAAATTTTTCAAATAAGTTCCCTAAATAAATGAAGGGCGTTTAAGGGGAAAAAAGAGCGTTCCCGGACATAAGTCTGCCAATATGGATTTAATTCCCTGTCTGCTATTTCTTTATCTGAAGTGATCTGGGATTAGATTCAGTTCCGTAGTTTACACCTGCTACTTTCTCGTCCATAATGGCCTGGTGCAAAGCAGAAAGGAAGTCCTGACACAAAACCAGCATCTTTCGTTTCTGGCCAAGAGATATCTCCATTGATCGAATGTTTGTGTTTTCACGTGAGAGCAACAGGATTTGCTTTCTGGTTTTAGTGAAGAGATTGTAATTTGATATCGCTTTTTCAAGATAGGGATCATTCTGAAGATCCGGGAGCATGGCCAGGCCATTTAAATGTTTTTGGACATTCTGATCCTCCATAGTCATAAGAGCCTCTAAATCATCCATTTTCTTATCACTTTCTTCATATATGTGAGGAGCGAGAAGAGTTTGTATATGCAAAGCAGCAATCTGGGCCTCATAATCAAGCATAATAATGTTTCCTGCATTCTTTGAGGAAGTTTTTTGTTCCACCAGACTGTTCAGTGCAGAGCACATTTCTTTTATATCGTCTGTGGCAGGTCCAAAGGCCAGATTGAACGCTTTGATGTTGGTGTTCCTGACTGCCAGGGCAAGAAGGTCAGAGTCGATACGCTGTAAGTTTGTAAAAGCCATAGAGAATTGGGTGAACAAATCCATTTCGCTCCGCGTTCCATACGAATGCAGGAGTTCTGCAAGTTCTTTGCTTTCTTGCCTGACCTCAGATGTTGCCGTACGTGCTTGATCTGCAAAGATCTTTGAATCCTTGTCAGCGGCAGCCAGCATAGAATTTTTTTCTGCTTCTGATCCTGAAGTCAGGGTCAGGCGAATTTGATCCAGTAAATCCAATCGCCTGGCTTTTAAGACGAGCTGGGCGGAGGGGCTCTGATTTCCCTGGAAATGCATGACAAGGATCATTACCAAGAGAAACAATCCTGCCCCAATGATCATCCATAGAAATTCTTTAATAGCAATTTTAATATTCATTTAGCCTTTCATGAATTACTATCAATTATCTAAATCAAGACCCTCTAGTTTTAAATATGTCCATGTTTATATTTATTAAGTACCGATATAACTTTTCTAAAAAACCAGTGGTAAAGGACTCCCCATAATTCAAGACATTATAGAATCTTTGAAATTCACAACTGGCACAAAATGGCTGCTGAAAAAATAAATAAATCATTTTTTAAATGCCTTTTAAAGCTAAATTTATCATTGATGGTTCTGGTACGTATATCATTTTGCTTCCATGACTGGCAATTTTACTATTGTACAAAAATAAATCTGTATTTATAAGTGTTTTGTAAAGATTATCAGAGTTTTATAAAGATTTTATATGGCAGGCATTCTGATATCTATAATTCCGCAGTGACCACACATTATTTTTTTAATCCCTTAAAAAAGAATAAAAGCTGAACATTCTGACTATTTATAGCTTGTCAGAATAAAAGGTAAAATGATCTTATCTGCCCTGAATATAATTATCCCCGGAATCATATAGTCTATTGTTTGTTAATTAAAATAATAGTGCTACTTTTGTCCCACCAAATAAAAAAGAGGTTCTTTAAACATTTGGTGGCATGTTTTAAACGCGTACTCTTTTCGTGGTCGGGAAACTGAAAATTAATGGAATATTGCGGATGCTTTATAAGTTTTATTATTAAATATTTTACAATTAATAGAAAAAGAGGAATTGATATTCAGGTAGTCGGGGGATAATAATAGTTATCTGCAGGCTGCAATTTATAATCAGAAATGAAATTTTAAATCATGGCAAATCACAGATCATCTGAAAAAAGGATCAGGCAGACGGAGACAAGGAACAATAGCAACAAGTACTATGCAAAGACTATGCGCACCGCCCTGAAAAACATTCGTTCCAAATCAGGCAGGAAGGAAGCAGAAGAGCTCCTTCCCAAAATGAATTCGATGCTTGACAAGCTTGCCAAAAAGCATGTGATTCACAAGAAAAAGGCGTCAAACCTTAAATCCTCAGTTGAAAAACACGTGAACAGCTTAAAATAGCTGTCTGAAAATATCATTTAAGGGCCTTCAAATCCGGTGGGCCCTTTTTTATTTTATCGTTTTTCATTAACTTGCATGTGGATTAAATGTTTCACTGCATGTCACTTAAAATCACTGACTGGGCCGAAGAGGACAGACCCAGGGAAAAGCTTTTACAAAAGGGAACCTCCAGCCTGAGCGACGCCGAGCTTATTGCCATCCTTATAAGTTCCGGGACAAAGGATAAATCGGCTGTCGACCTCGGACGTGAACTGCTCCTGATGGCTGACAATAATCTTAACAATCTCGGAAAGCTTACCTTATTCGAGCTTCAGAAAATAAATGGCATAGGCCCTGCTCGTGCAGTTGCCATTACGGCCGCACTCGAACTCGGAAGAAGACGGAAGCTTGCTGAAGCGGGGGATGTTGTGCAGATTAAATGCTCAAAAGATGTCGCAGATATCTTTCAGCCGCTGCTCTCCGACCTGCTGCACGAGGAGTTCTGGATCCTTTTCCTTAATAGATCCAACAGGGTGATCAGCAGGATGAAGCTCAGCCAGGGGGGAGTAAGCGGAACCGTGACAGACGTAAGGATGGTGATGAAGAAGGCAATAGAATATCTTGCATCAGGAATAATTGTCTGCCATAACCATCCTTCCGGAAACCTCAATCCAAGCGAATCGGATGCCAAGATCACTCAGAAAATAAAGGAGGCCGGCAGCCTGATGGATATCCAGCTGCTCGACCACCTGATAATATCGGAAAAAGATTACTACAGCTTTGCTGATAATGGATTATTATAATGTTCGTATTTTTACGAACAACTCCTTTTTCGCCTGATATCCCTGACTAAAATGATCCATCACCAAATTGTTTAGTATTGAACCGGAAGTTCAGCATTAAAGAGTCAGTCCTCCACTTTACCCGGGAACGATTTTTTTAGATCGCTGTCCCAGATATTATTTTGTATCACCCGCGGATTTTTTCCACTTTGCACTTATCGTCGCATTCCTCAAGCAGGGTTTTTATGCTCTTCCGAAAAAGAGGATGAATTGCATCAGGGGCAATTTCACATAAGGGAACAAGGACAAATCTTCTTTTATGCATTTCGGGATGGGGAATCCTGAGGCTTACTCTATTGATTTTTCTTTTGCCGTAAAGCAGGATATCAATATCAATTATCCTGGATGAGTATTGCTTTCCTTCCCGCAGTCTTCCGAGCATCGATTCTATCATAAGCATCCTTCCAAGAAGTCCTGACGGCCTCAGGCTGGTCTTTACCTCAACAGCCATATTAAGGAATTTATCCTCAGACATAAAACCCCATGGTTCAGTTTCGTAAACGGAAGAAGAATTAATGACGGGACCAATAAATTCATTTATCTTCCCGACAGCCTGAATCAGGTTTTCTTCCCTGTTTCCGAGATTTGTGCCTAAACCGAGATATATCCCTTTCATCAGCCTGAACATTCATTTCAAAAGTAGATAATCAATTGATATCATTATATAAATACGCGGTTTTTTATATATTTATCAATCATTTCATTAAATCATTCTGTCATGAAGAATTTCCTGATCCACACGCTGGCAACTATAACAGGCATAATCTTGGCTTTCTTCCTGCTTTTTTTCATAATGCTGGGAAGCATTGGCATTATGGTTGCCTCAAAGAACAAGACTGTTTCAGTGCCGGACAATTCCGTCCTGGTTCTTAAGGCAGGGGTGACGATCCCCGACCGGACCGATCCCAACCCTATTGCAGCTCTTGATCTGATAAATATGACTTTTTCTCCGGAGCCCGGATTGAATGACATTCTTCAAAACATTGAAAAAGCTTCATCCGATCCAAAAATAAAAGGCATAATTATCGAAAACGGGTTTCTTTCTTCCGGATGGGCCACGACTGAAGAGATCAGGGATGCTCTAGTGAAATTCAGGAAAGAGAGCGGCAAATTCGTAATTGCCTATTCCGATTATGTGCTTGAACAGGAAGGATACTTTCTTTCAACCGCTGCCGGCAGGATATATATCAATCCTTCCTCGATGGTAGATTTCAAAGGATTAAGCGGAGAAGTTATGTTCTATAAAAAAGCCCTCGACAAGCTTGGAATTGAAGTCCAGGTCTCCCGTCATGGAAAATTCAAGGGAGCAGTTGAGCCCTATATCCTTGACAGGATGAGCAACGAAAACAGGCAGCAGATAAGGGAATATGTCGGATCAATATGGAACCATGCGATAAAAATGATATCAGAGGCGAGAGATATACCGGAAGAAAAGCTTGAGCGTCTTGCCGACAACCTTGCAGGCAACCTTGCAACAACCGCTCTTGAAAACAAGCTTGTGGACGGTTTGCTTTACCGCGACCAGGTCAATGATACTATTAAAGCACTGGCGGGAATCAAAAAAAGCGATAAGGTCAATTTTATTTCAATGACAAAATATTCGAAGATCCCTGATCCTGGCAAAACCTTCTCTTCAAAGAACAAAATAGCAGTGATCTATGCATCGGGTTCAATCGTTATGGGTAAGGGGACCGACTATGACATAGGCGGGAATCATTATGCGGAAGTAATAAGAAATGCCAGGCTCGACAGCTCAGTAAAAGCAATTGTCATGAGGGTGAATTCGCCGGGGGGCAATGCAATAGCGGCCGACATAATATGGAGGGAACTTAAGCTTGCCGCCGAGGCTAAGCCAGTGGTCATCTCGATGGGTAACCTGGCAGCTTCCGGAGGATATTACATCTCTGCCCCTGGGACAAAAATCTATTCAAGTCCTGTCACAATCTCCGGATCAATAGGCGTATTCGGCATGATCCCGGATGCGGGAAAACTGCTGGAACAAAAGCTTGGAATCTCCACCGAGACTGTCAATACAAACGCAAATTCAGATTTTCCCTCAATATTCAGACCCATGAGCATCTACGAAAAAGAGGTCATGCAGGCCAGTGTTGAAAAAATATACAATGATTTTGTCAGCAAGGTCGCTGAAGGAAGAAAAATGAAGACCCAATCGGTAGACAGCATCGGTCAGGGGCGTGTCTGGAGCGGAGAAAAAGCCATGAAAATAGGTCTTATCGATGAAATGGGAGGACTCAGGGACGCCATAGCAGGGGCTGCAAAACTCGCCGATGTAACCACTTATTCGGTCAGGGAACTGCCCGAGGCCGAAGATCCCTATACCAGGCTTCTGAGCCAGCTTGGCTTCGAAATAAAGATGAATTTCATCAAAAAGGAACTCGGCGAAACTTTCAGGTTTTATAATGAATTCCTCGATATAAAAGAGATGTCAGGCATACAGGCCCGGCTGCCATATTTTATTGAGATCCGCTGATTGATGCCAAAAACAAGAAGCATATTCCTTTATCCCTTTTCAGTTCTTTACGGCATAATTACATCTGTAAGGAATTTCCTCTATAACTCGGGAATTCTGCATTCTCATGAATTCAGCATTCCTGTAATCTGTGTTGGTAACCTCGCAGTGGGCGGTACGGGGAAAACTCCTCATACGGAATATCTTATTGATATCCTGAAAAAACAATTCAAAGTATCCGTATTGAGCAGGGGGTACAGGAGAAAATCTTCGGGATTCATGATTGCCGGGCAGAATTCGTCCGTGAATGACATAGGTGATGAACCATTCCAGATTTACCGTAAATTTCCTGATGTCACTGTCGCAGTTGACAAGGACAGGGTTCATGGAGTCGGTGAATTATTGAAATGCAGGCCGGAAACAGCCGTGATAATCCTTGACGACGGCTTTCAGCACAGGAAAATAACTCCGGGCCTATCCATCCTTCTGTCCGATTTCGGGAGACTGATGACAAGGGATCACTTGCTTCCGTATGGCAATCTCAGGGAGAGCAGATGCAATATTAACCGGGCCGATATCATTCTCATTACCAAATCACCAGGTAATATATCGCCTATAGACAGAAGACTAATCGTCAGGGAAATAAACAAAGCCCCTTATCAGAATCTGTATTTCACATCTGTCCTGTATAAAGACCCGCTGCCTGTTTTTGAGACCGGTATTAATATAAATGAGCTCACTCCAGATACAAACTCCGGGGAAAACGGGTTCGTGGTGGTTACCGGAATTGCGAATCCCGAACCTCTTGTGGCTTTCATGAAAACCAGATCTGATGAGATCATTCATCTCTCATTTGGTGATCATCACAACTATTCTGCCGGAGATATTGAAAAAATAAAGACAGCCTGGCTTTCACTGAAGGCGCCGCTGAAATATGTCATTACCACGGAAAAAGACGCGATGCGGTTCAGGGAATTAAATGATATTTCAGAGCCCTTGCGTTCGGCATTCTTCTATATCCCCATAGGAATTTGGTTTTTGAATGACGATAGTGCTGAATTTGACAAAATGATCGTTGATTATGTTAGAAAAAATAAACGAAACAACCGGGTTTCTTAAGGCAAAAGGTTTTATCAATCCTGATGCAGGAGTTGTCCTTGGAACAGGTCTTGGCGGACTTACGGCAAAAATCGGCAATCGCATTGAGGTTGATTACAGGGAGATACCAAATTTCCCGGTGTCGACGGTAGAAGGGCATGAAGGGAAGCTTATTTATGGCGATTTCGGAAAGAAGAAGATCATTGCCATGAAGGGCAGGTTCCATTTTTATGAAGGATATGGTTCCGAACAGATGGCACTTCCTATAAGGGCACTAAGGTATCTTGGAATAAAATGCCTGTTCCTGTCAAACGCAGCCGGTGGCGTAAACCCTTCCTTCAGGATAGGCGATATCATGATTATTACTGATCATATCAGCCTGCTTCCGAATCCTCTTGTCGGTCCAAATGACGATCGCATAGGCGTTCGTTTTCCGGATATGGGTGAGGCGTACGATACTGGTCTCATCAGAAAGGCCGTTGGCATTGCAAAAAATCATGGAATAAAGATCAGGAAAGGGGTATATCTTTCCACAAGCGGGCCGACTTTTGAAACCCGGGCTGAATACAAGCACTTCAGGATAATAGGCGCTGATGCCGTAGGCATGTCCACGACACCCGAGGTGATCATCGCGCATCATATGAATCTCCCTGTGTTTGCAGTAAGCATTATAACGGATCTCGGAGTCAGGGGCAAAATTGTGTACACAACTCATAAGTCAGTTCTGGAAGAGGCTGCAAAAGCAGAAGATCGCATGACCACGATCATGACAGATCTGATAGGTTCTTTGTGATGCCTTTTACCACAAAGGGGCTCAAAGGGCTACAAAAAGGGACACAAATTTTTGAAGCTCCTCTCCTGGTTGGCCGGGGGTGGGTTGTCCTTTAAAGCTCCCCTCCCCTGGAGTTCGGGTGTGGGTTATCCTTTTAGCTCCCCTTCACGGGAGGGGATTTTAGAGAATCTTACTTTCTGGCAACAGTGCAAACTTTTTTCCATGACTTTGTCTTGCCCCGGTCGTTGTATAATTCAATATAAATAATATAAATCCCTGTACGGACGAGAGAACCATCGTCCCGCGTTCCGTCCCAGACGACCGATGCCCTGCCTTCAGCAAAAAAGTTTTCCATGATTTTCCTTATATAACTTCCTGTCTCATTAAAAACAGTGACTGAAACGACATTGCCCAGCCCTGCGGCATTTATGTCAATGACCAGTACATCTTCCTTCCCGTCGTTGTCAGGCGATATGCTTTTTGATGAAAGAGATACCTGGTCATCAGCCGGGGGACTTTCGCTGTAAATTGAATTTTCCTTCCCCGGCGTGCCCCATCCGCAGCTTTCAGATGCCGAGTGCCAGTTCTGGCTTTGATCTGAAAATAGATCAGGCCGTACTTTTTCAAGAGAAATGCCTTCATCGTCAGTTAAAAGTGCAAAATGCATCTTATCTGTATATCGCACCTCATCAAGTGTTTTAAGATCGTGGCTAAGAAGCAATAAATGACCTTTGTCATCCGGCATCGACGGCAAATAAGCCGTGTTGAATATATTTTCTTCACAGGATGTTAAATAACGGCTTGTGATTTTAATGCGATCAGTGGTCGCAGTATAATAACCTCCCTGAATAATGCACCGGTGTTCTGAAGAGACAATTCTCAGGTCAGATGTATCACCTGTTTCGTCATCTACCGAAGCAAGATATAGGCCTGAGGCATCAATCACCCTCTCCGAATTATTCACCAGCTCGATGTAATCAGGGTCATCGGGAAGAGGGTTGAACAACAGCTCATTGAAAAGAATATCACCCTTCCCCGGTTCTAAAGGCATGCCGAAGCTGAATTCATTGCGGTTGATCGGATTGCCGGCAAAATCACGGACTTCGCCTGAAACGACTATCCGGTATGTTTTTCCCTTTTTCAACGGCTCTGAAAGCCTTATTGCATAGACCTGATGGAGGGGATCGGATGCTGATACCGAATCTGCCTCTTTCCCTCCTGTCATGATTTTACTTACGAAATCTGAAATGTCCGGAATGGTTTCTGAAAACCTCATCAGTATATTCAGGCTGTCTGCCGGAAATACATTTTCAATTCCGTAGAATGACAGATCGGGATTGCCCCTGGAAACTGAATTCGTTCTGCCGGGCGTGCCACCGGTCGCCGATGAAGAAGCTTCCCAGTTCCCCGCTGTAAAAAACGGGTAGCCGGTATCGATCATTTCAAGTGACCAGCCTCCTCCTGATTTAATTTTGCTGCCATACCATGAAGAAGAGTATTCAAGTCCGTGTACAAGGTTACCCAGACTGTCGGACAGATATATCAGCCTTCCTTCATCGGTCAGTGCCGGAAACGATTTCAGTCCGATGGTTTTTCCATATACTGAAAATGCAGAAGTGTCTGCCATCGCGCATAAGATCAGGCATTCCCCTGCTCCAAGTTCATATGCCGGAAGCAAAGTGCTTTGATTTTCAGAAGACAATTTCCATTTTTTAAGGTTGAAGCCGAATCTGCTTCTGTTCATTATTTCAAGATATTCCTTTCCAGGGAGAGAAACGGGAGGAAGTGGATCGGCCATCATTTCGGAAATTATCACATCGCCGGGATCGGGACTGACCGGAATGAAGCCGGTGACAACATTGTCATTACAATTTCCTGACCTGTCGCACAAGCGTTTAATGATTAAATTATTAAGCACTTTGTTCCTGAACTTGCAGCTGAACTGAAGTTTATATGATCTTTCAGCTAATTTTTCAATGCTCACTGGGTTGGTTCCCCTTTCCGCAAGCGAAAAATTCGAGGCAAGCATAAAATCATCGTCGGGTTCCTCATCGATGGTCAGATCAAGGGCGCCGGGTCCGGAAACGATACAGTCACTAACTGAGGGAGCCGTCCTGTCCTCATAAAAAACTCCTTCAACAGCGAGGTCGTCGAGCCATAAAAGCCTGTCGCAGGAAGAAGTGTACCTGTAGTTCAGTATTAAAAATGAAGACCTGAACAATTCCGCATCTGATCCTGTTCCGGTTCCTTTCAGGATACCTTCCCTGTCAAGAATTATGATTTCCCATTCCCCGGCTATCGTACGTTCTGCAATTATTTTTGCAGCAGCGGATGTTCCTATGTCATTCTGCCAGTTCACCGGGCATTTTACGATGACGGAATTTGAACTTCCCTTTATTTTCCAAAGCCTGAGAGTATCATCATATCCCGTTAGATTGACGCCCACGGCATATCCCCCTGTCACTGCGCCCCCGGCAAAGGATACAGGATCGGTGTCAGACATAAGGAGGACGCACCAGTTATTTGAAGATGAGGGATCGTATCCATGCCTTACGGAAAATGTCCAGCTGGCCAGCCCTTCAGAAGGATGGAAATTGGTCAGCGGCAATCCAATGCAGTCGGATCCGGCCGACGGACTATCATAAATATGGTGCAGGGAATAATTTCCCGAAATGCTTTTTGAAGTATCGGCATTCCAGTGTCCTTCCTTACTTTGGATCCAGCCGTCAAGCGAAGCTGATTCGAAATTCTCAATGATCTGGCCATTTGCCATATATGGCAAAATCGCAGCCAGTAAAATAACTTTTTTCATGCAGCGGGACAGATTGAAAAAAAAGTTAATTTTGACCGTTTTAGCTTAAAGTAAATTTAACAATAAATTCTGATTATTCAAACTTAAAATAATGAAGACAGCTGTTGTTGGAGCGACCGGGATGGTTGGCCGGACAATGTTGAAGGTCCTTGAAGAAAGGAATTTCCCCGTGACTGAACTGATACCTGCCGCTTCACCAAAATCAGTCGGGAAAGAACTGATTTTCAGGGGCAAGCCGGTTAAGGTCGTAAGCGTTCAGGAAGCTGTCAGTGCAAAACCGGTTTTTGCAATATTCTCCGCAGGTGCATCCACATCAAAAGAGTGGGCACCGGTATTTGCCAAGAATGGGACAATAGTCGTGGATAATTCCTCTGCATGGAGAATGGATAAAAATGTACCACTGATAGTTCCCGAGATAAACAGCCATGTTCTGAAAAAAGGCGACAGGATTATTGCCAATCCGAACTGTTCGACCATTCAGATGGTGATGGCCCTTGCTCCTCTTCACAGGAAGTACAGGATCAAACGCCTAGTTATCGCAACATACCAGTCAGTTACAGGAACCGGTGTCAGGGCGGTGAACCAGATGGAAAATGAGAGGCTTGGTGTGAAGGGTGAAATGGCTTATGCCTGGCCGATCGACATGAACTGCTTCCCCCATGGGGGAACATTCCAGGATGACAGGTACACTACCGAAGAGCAGAAGCTTATCGATGAAACACGCAAAATACTCGAAGACCATAGTATAATGGTCACTGCGACGGTCGTAAGAATACCCGTTGTCGGGGGACATTCCGAAGCCGTAAATGTCGAATTCGAAAAAGACTTTAATATCGATGAGGTTATTTCACTTTTAAGCACTTTCCCGGGAGTCGTCGTTTATGACAATCCGGCTGAAAACAAATACCCCATGCCAATTTTCGCACATGATAAAGATGAAGTCTTCGTAGGCAGGATCAGAAGGGATTTTTCAAGGGAAAAATGTCTTAATCTCTGGATCGTTTCTGATAATATCCGCAAGGGAGCTGCAACAAATGCGATTCAGATTGCCGAATATATGGTGGAAAAGAAATTATATTAAAGAAACCATCCTTTATAATACTCTGAGAACTTTCGACATCCTTTGCGATCTTAAGATCGCAAATGGTAAATAATAATCTTAAAGAAAAAATAATTTTTATGCCCTGACTCTTGAGCCTTGATTATCTTTCAGTCGACTGATCGTCATAAAGAAAATTGTTGTAAGGATATCGTTTTATATGGATTTCCCTTACCTCTTTATAAAGCAGGTTCCTGAGCTCCTCCAGGTTTTCCTTCGTCTTTGCAGATATGAATACAACAGGGTAATTGGAACTGTTTGCCATCCAGGTCTTCATAAGATATTCAAGCGAATAGTTCTCTCTCGATGCCGGAGTCAGGTCATCTTCATCCCTGACGATATAGGTAAATGCATCGATCTTGTTAAAGATAATTATCTCGGGCTTATCCGATGAACCGAGGCTGCGGAGCGTTTCATTCACCACCTGTATCTGATCCTCAAAACCCGGATGCGAGACATCGACCACATGCAGAAGGAGGTCCGATTCCCGCACCTCATCAAGGGTGGATTTGAACGATTCAACCAAGTCGTGAGGAAGCTTTCTTATAAATCCGACAGTATCTGAAATGAGAAAAGGGAGGTTGCCTATCACCACTTTCCTCACCGTCGTATCGAGTGTTGCAAAAAGCTTGTTTTCAGCAAAAACTTCCGACTTGCTCAGCACATTCATGATCGTCGATTTCCCTACATTTGTATAGCCCACCAACGCCACCCTGACCATTTTTCCGCGGTTTTTCCGTTGTGTGGAAATCTGAACATCGATTTTTTTAAGCTGTGCCTTCAGAAGCGTGATTTTGTCCCTGATAATCCTTCGATCAGTCTCAATTTCGGTCTCGCCAGGGCCCCTTAGTCCGATGCCTCCCCTTTGCCGCTCAAGGTGCGTCCACATTCCTGTAAGCCTTGGAAGCAGGTACTGGTACTGTGCAAGCTCAACCTGTGTCCTGGCATGTGCTGTCCTTGCACGCCGGGCAAAAATATCAAGTATCAGGTTGGTTCTGTCGAGGATGCGGCATCCTAGGCTTTTTTCAATATTCCTCATCTGCGACGGGGAAAGCTCGTCGTCGAAAATGGCAAGGTCGATTTTATTTTCTTTAGTGAATCCCGCTATTTCATCAATCTTACCTGATCCGACAAATGTCCGCGGATTCGGCAGATCAAGCTTCTGGATAAATCTTTTAACCGGATCCGCACCTGCGGTTTCGGCAAGGAAAGACAGTTCATCGAGGTACTCGTCAGTTTCGCGGGGATCCTGACGGGGATAATTAATTCCTATAAGAATTGCTCTTTCAGCCGGTTGGTCTGTTATTATCATCAGATAAAATATGCCGCAAAAATAATTATTTGCGGCATAAAGTATAAAGTATTATAACGCTAACTAATAGATCAGACTCCTGTTATTCTGAATTGATCCACGGATCGCATTCTTAAGCGACCCGGAGCATCGCATGACCATATCCATATCAGTTGGAAAAGGGATGACCTGCGTTTTTGTGCTTGCAAGCTGCCGGTCATTGAGAGCACCTGAATCTCCTACTCCTCTTGCAGAAATATTCCGGAAATCTGACCGGGCTCCTATGGGATCATCCTTCAGCAGCTTGTTTGGATTTATCTGGATGTACTCAATGTCTCCATCCATCTGGCAGATTTTGTTCTGCATTGTGTAAATAAGGGCGCACTGAAGATTTTTGTACTTCTTTATTTTAATATCATTCCCAAGGGAATCCCTCATCACATTTCCCTTGTTATCCAACTGATATTTGAAGCCGTCCTGCACAGTCTTTTTTATCACAGAATCCTGCGTGGTTGTCTGATCAGGGCTTACGGCGATATTCTTTATGTTGATATTAATAAAATAATCAAAGTGTATACTTGTGTCGAGGTCTGCGGTGTAGTACTCCACCCAGTCGGAATTAAGTGCCTGAAGGTTCAAATTCAGAAGATCTGTCTCAAAATCCCGGGTGAACTTCAGCATCGTGGAATTGTGCAATGAGACAAATACCCTGCTTATTCCCAGATACCTGGCATTCTGTATCTTACTGTCTATTCCTTCATAGTTCCCGGCATAATCCTTTGCTTTGAGGAATTCTGAATATGCCTGCCTGTAAGAATCCTTCATGCCGCTTTTCATCAGATCGTTGCCGTGAGCATAGTAATAATCGGCAGCTTTTTGTTTTGCCTCAATCATGTCTTTCATATAGTCGACGTACGGGAAAGTAATTGTCTTCCCGCCTTCATTCAGTGGCATTACAGTGCTTACAAGAGTCTGCCTGTCGCTCATTTTCCTGTATGTCTGGTAGATCTCATCCCAGCTCTGGGGTTTGCCTTCCATTTTAAGGTACTCTATTCTCTTATTATCCAGATCATTGGCCAGATTAAAGGAATGTTCGAGAACTGCAGCCTGCTTAGCATCATCAGGCTTCTTCCGAAGTTGTTTGACGGCTGCAGCGACAGATGCATCATAATTTCCTTTTTCAAGCTGTTTTTTGGAAGATGCGCATCCTGAAAAAATAATTGTCAATGCAAGAACAAGGAGCAGGTTTCTTTTCATAGTCTGATCTTTTATCATGGTTAAAGATAATAAAAAGACCCGTTTTTTATTATTCTATCAGATTATATTAAATCCGGCTGACTCAAAATGTAAAATTCATGGGGATCTTGTATCTTACCCTGACCGGTTTCCCGCGCTGCTGTCCCGGTGTCCATTTAGGCGATTCCGAGATGACTCTGGCCGCCTCATTGTCAAGCAGGGGGTTTACTCCCTGGATGATGGTGACGGTACTGATGGAACCATCCTTTTCCACAATAAAGGTAAGGTACACGGTACCCTTTATTTTCTTATCAATTGCTTCTTTGGGATAATTGGTCCTTGCTTGTACCCATTGACGGAATCTGTCAATTCCTCCTCCCCGGAATAAAGGCATCACTTCGACGAGAAAAAATGAATCGCCGTCGCCTGATCCGATATCTCCATAAAGCTGGTCATCGCCATATCCGGTATTGGTATTGATATCGTCCTGCTTTTCTTTATTTGCCAGCAGCTCATCATTGGAAACCGGCGATTTTTCTATCGGGACCATTGTGTCAACGACCACGGGCGGAACATATTTTACCTGTTCCTGTATGGTTTTTGGCGGAGGAGGCGGAGGTGCCGGCGGTACAATCAGCTCTTCCTTCGGGGGCGGAAGGGTTTCCATCCTGACCTGGATAAACCTGCTTCCGCCGCTGAACACATGCTCGGAGGATCTGCTCAGAAGAAAGGGAATCAATACCGCCAGAGAGCCAATCATCGATGCGATCAGTATTCCGGCTATTACGACCGCTTTATATTTTTTCCTGAGCATATATGCACCATATTCCCTGTTGCGCGATTTGAACAGCAGGTCATCAAAATCCGGTATCCTTTCTTTTTTTATATTCATTATTTCTTTTTACCCCGAACCCCGGTGATTACAGGTGGCATATTTATCAGTAATCCAGTAATAATACTTATATAAGCCGGGCAAAAATACAAAATAGCCTGTTGACAGCAAAGTACAAACTGTGCAGCAGCATGTTAAATATAATTTAAAATTTTAATTACTTTTGCGGGGGAAGGCAGGGCTCAGTTGGCGTGTGACTGGCATTATTTGTTCTTTAAATATTTTTGGGGAATTAGCTCAGTTGGCTAGAGCGTTTGACTGGCAGTCAAGAGGTCAGGGGTTCGATTCCCCTATTCTCCACAACCCTGAACCTCAATTAATTTGATTATCAATTAATTGAGGTTTTTATTTTGTCAGTTTCCTCTAATTTTCCTCTAATATCGATGTGTAAAGGTAAATAATCCAGGTTTAATAAACTGATATCGAGACATTTAAAAAGAATCTTAATATTAACTTAACTTTGAAGAAATCCTGCTTTGGAAATGGTTTATACTATACAGTTATTTGGGGGTTAAGTGTAAAAGCCAGGCATATTGACCACATTACGGCGAGATTCATGTCTTTAGTGAAAATTATTAATTGATAAGTATTCACATCCGGTTTTTGGTAGTTAAGATTTTCCGGCTAAAGGTGGTCAGGGTCATCGGCTTTCCCACATTTACCCTATTGACCACTTTTTGCCAGGCAAATAATCCTCGAAAACATAAATGATTAATAGACAAGAATAGGGCTTTTGGTGGTTAGTCAGTTCCGGCTTGATATGGTCAAAGGCAATTGTTTTCCCAGTAAAACTTGTGGCAGAATATATCCATGTTTCAAAATCAATGACTTATCTGACGATCAGCAAGAATCAGATACTTCACATAAAGATTGGACCACGGAATATTTTTGATCGTGGGCAAATCAATCTGTGGGCATTGAACGGTTTTAAAAAAGTTTGGTGCATTGAAAAAAAATCTTAAATTTATATGGACGATTGGATAAGCCTAAAATCAGGTTAAATCTTTTGGATATGAAAACAATTTTATTTCTTTTAAAAGAAAGGAAAGTACGAATTTTGTTGCTTCCGGTCATCAGCAGTCTCATCCTCCTTTTATCCTGCGTCAGTCAGAAAGTTAGCGGCATCAGGGAACTGGCCTCCAAAACGGAATTTCAGAAGCTGCCGGCCGGGGTCAAGGAACTATGGCAGACTCCAATGAAAGATGAAGAAATAAGTCAGATTGTACCTTTCAGCGACTCAAAAGTGCTGGTTCAAACCATTAACTTTGAACACTATCTTTCCGGGACTCTCTATTTTTATAAGTACTCTGATCTTTTTCTGGTCAATACCGAGGATGGAAAAATCCTGTGGAGCTATCCGACCTTGAACCTGGAACAGAAACAACAGCAGATCATTGCCGTTTTCCCATCGATTCTGATTCTATCCATGGCAGTTGATACCACATCGTTCGTGGCGATCAATCCTAAAACCGGACAACAATCCTGGAGGATCAGGCTAAAAGGCAAAACATCTTATTATCTTCTCCCGGATAACAGCTGTCTCTTTATATCCAGCAATGAAAATGGAAGCTGGGTTGTACAAAAGCTATCTGTCAGTGATGGAAAATCACTTTGGAAAAACATTATTACGGGAGCAGACAATAAGGATGTTTATCCTTTTTTCGTATCGGGAAATGATTTACGCCTGGTAATGGGAAACAAAATCTTCTCATTAAACGTTATGGACGGTTCTGTCAGGTGGCAGTCCGGTACGTCCGGAGACATCAGTTCAGGTTTCAGTTCGGGAAATCAATTATGGATCTTTAATAACCAGATCATAACCGAATTTGATAATTCCACAGGTAAGAAACTGGCTGAGTTCAGCATGTCCGGGAAAAAGATTCTTGGCACCGTATTGTATGATAATTCCTTGCTGACCTCTGTATATGATACAATTAATAAAGTATCGGAAATTGAATGCTATGATGTTGCAAGTCATAACCTTACATGGGAATTCCCTGTCAGGGATGGTCTGAAGAGCTCCTTATATAAGGATAATGATTATCTGTATTTCACAGGAAGGACGACCTTCTACAACATTGATATGAGTTCAGGCAAGCTTAGAGAATTGGTGAATCTGCCTGACAGTCTTGAATCTCAATACCTTGCAATTGATGATATATGGAAGATGAATAACCAGTTTATCATCAACAGGGAAAACAGCATGATCATATTATCCAAAACTGATAATGCAATAGTATCCGATTGCTATTTCGGGATAGCCGGAGGATTTACATCATCCTTCCTGAGGAATAAAATTGCCGAGATAAGAAAGATGCCGTCTGTGGTAGGAGTCAGCAACACCAGATCAATTCCTGATTTATACACAGATAATACTATGTACAATATGGCTAAGCAGAACCAGGCATTTGTTTATGCCAGAACCGCCCCTGTCATCGCCAACAATTCAACAGCAAGCTATTCTGAAAAGATGTCGGCATACAACCAGCGCATTGCAGCGACCCAGAACGCATATAACCAAGGTGCCATGCAGGCTAATATGCAAATGCTGCAGGCTGGAGCCCAGTTTGGGGCAAGCGTCGGTAATGCAATCGGGGGTGCTCTGGCTGCTATGATATTACCCAAAATACAGGCCGCTAATACTCAAATTATTGATTTCGCGGAAGAGGAGATAGGTTCATGTGTTCAGCAAAGGAACAATTCCATACTTGACAATCTCTATTTCAGGCCCTATTTTGACAAAGGATGGAAACTAGCCATAATCGATCTCAATAAACCCGGATATTGCAGTGTTCCGCTGATGCCCGATCTGGTTCCATTCCGCTATTCCGACACTCATGCAGTGCCATTCATCATTATGGTCAGAGGTGACAGCAAATTACTGCTTGCTAAAACATATAGTTCAACCCCTGAAGACCAGGAGACATACCGAATGAGATTTTTTAATCATACAACCCTGAAGCTGGATCAGTGGGATCTTCCCAAACCTGTACTTGCTTGCTATGATATCAGCTCTGTTCAGACCGGTTCCAAAGACCCATGGGCAGTCAGAAGTCCTGCAATTCTCCGACCCATGGACAGGGACCTGGTCGAAGGAGTGTTCCGCCTGAATAGTAGCAATATCAAGGAAATGGTCAAAGCAGGAGCCAACGTCAATGCAATTGATGAATTCGGCCACACAGCTCTTATGCACTGCGCTCAGATTGGGGATTATAAATCGGTTAAAATACTTCTTAAAAGAGGAGCAAATCCAAAGCTGGAGGATCCCGAAGGGCTGAATGCATTTGATTTCTCACAATTGCCGCTCTATGAGAAAACAATTACCATCCAGAATCTGGCAAAACTTCAAAAATCTCTCAAAAGGGCATATAAGAAGTTTTGAAAGCCACCAGCTCCACAACCCTGAACCTCAATTAACTTGATTATCTATTAATTAAGATTTTTGTTTTGTCAGTTTCCTCTAATTTTCCTTTAATTTTAACGTGTAAAATTATATCCTTTTATTCTCCTTCATTAATATCTTGACATTTAAAAAGAATCTTAAAAGTAACTTAACTTTGAAGAAATTCAGGCCTGGAAATGGAGGACACGAAAATACATCTTGACCACATTTAGCCGTTTCAATTGCAATCATCATTAACATATAAACAACAAACAATTAATTCAGGCTAAGGATGGTCAATATATTCCGGCAAAAGTGGTCAGAGCTACCGGCTTCTCTATTTCATATAATAATCACTGCCAGATATGGGTATGGTTTCGGATTTATCTATTTATGCCTGTGAATTCTGCAAAGCTCAATGAAAATTTTCCTTACAAATTTTTTATATTCGAAAACCGATAAATGAAAAATAATCAGCTAAATTGCGGCTGAGCCGATACATATTAATTTTTAATCTGCTGACAATTAAAATTCATGTAAAAATTTGTCAGACAAATAATGGGTAAAAAAATAAAAAATATCACTGCTTTACTTTTTTTATTTGTCTTTCTTCTGCCATCAGTAGTTAAAATTGAACATCACCACAAGCACGTTTTAAATATATCAGCAGGCGAGAAACATCAACAAGCTTTTCGGGAAAAGTGCTCTATCTGCGATTTCGAATTTTCAGTTTTTATTGATATCGTTAAAAATAATGACTGCCAGAAGAAAAATCCTTCTGATAATTACAGTAATAATTACAATTCAAGGTACAATTCCAATATCTCGCAATTTTCTTTTTTATTGCGTGCACCACCTTTGAATATTCACAGTTAACCTTCTTAGGGTGAATAAGTGAAATTCGCTCATTTTTTTGATGCAATTTAAAAACTTATTGCTCAATATTCATACTGTGCAATATTTAAAAGAAAATTCAAATGAAAAAAAACTTAGGTATTTTAGTAATACTCCTATTTTTCCATATAGCGGCATTTGCCCAAAATAAAGAGGATGAACATGTGACTGGCCATGTCATTAATAAGATCTCGAAGGAATACATCCCATCAATATATGTGATCTTGAAAGGGACAACGTTAGGAACGGTAACGGATGCTACGGGTCATTATTTTTTAAAAAACCTGCCCGTTGGCAAATTTATAATGGTCGTATCAGGAATCGGATACAAAACAATTGAAAAAGAGATAGACCTTACTTCCGTTAAAAGTGTAGAAGAAAATTTTGAAATGGAGGAAGACCAGATTATGTTGGAAAGCATTGTGGTCTCAGCCAACCGTAACGAAACCAAGAGTAAAGAAGCACCGACCATTGTCAATCTTATAACTCCCCGAATTTTTGAAAATACAAATTCTGTGTGTCTTGCACAAGCCTTAGACTTCATGCCGGGATTAAGAGTTGAGGACAACTGCGAGAATTGTGGCTTGATGCAGGTCAGAATGAATGGATTGGATGGAGCTTATTCTCAAATATTGATTGACAGCCGTTCCATCTTCAGTTCTCTGGCTGCTGTTTATGGCCTTGAACAAATGCCGACAAACATGATAGACAGGGTAGAAGTAGTCCGCGGTGGTGGTTCTGCCATTTTTGGCTCAAGCGCTATTGGTGGTACAATAAACATTATCACCAAGGAACCAATGGCAAACTCTGTTACGATATCAAATACCACAACCATGATCTATGGAAAAACCCCTGACATTAATACGTTTCTAAATGCAACAGTTGTTTCGGACGATAATAAAACCGGTGTGACAATATTTGGTTCAACCAGGAAAAGAAGCCCTTTTGACTATTATGGTGATGGCTATTCAGAACTCCCTGAAATAGATGGAACAACTATTGGATTTAAAGCTTATTACAAAACCAGTAATTACAGCAAATTAACGCTTGAATATTTTAACTTATATGAGTACCGCAGGGGAGGAAACGACTTTAATTTACCGTTAGATCAAACAGATCTTACGGAGGAAGCTGAGCAATATACCAATACAGTCGGCCTGAATTATGATATTTATTTTAAAAATAACAAGCAGCATCTAAATATTTACTCATCGGCTCAGCTTATTAACCGTACTAATTATGCAGGCGCTCAGCATGACACCGCCGCCTATGGTTTAACCAATGGCAAAACCATGGTTGCAGGTATGCAATATACTTATTCAATGGATACCTTGTTTTTTATGCCTGCTGTTCTTACAGTAGGGACAGAATTCAGCATTGATCAGATACATGATGAAATATTGGGATATGATATTATAACCGACCAGACCGTAAACACCAAAAGCATATTCTTGCAAAATGAGTGGAAAAACAAAAAAATAAGCATCCTTATTGGTTGCCGGCTTGACAAACACAGTTTAATCACTGATCCGATCATAAGTCCCAGAATGAATCTGCGTTATGCTCTGAACGATTTTATTAGCCTGAGAGCAAGCTATTCAAGCGGATTTCGTGCCCCACAGATATATGATGAAGATTTGCATGGTTCTGAAATTGGAGGAGAACGTGTTATTATTAAACTTAATCCCGATTTAAAAACTGAGACATCGCAAAGCTACAGCGGATCAATTGACTTTAATAAAATATTTAATAATGTTCAGACTGACTTGCTTGTGGAAGGCTTTTATACAAATTTGGATCATGTCTTTGTATTGGATGAAATCGGGACTCAACCTGACGGTACCTTTGTACTTCAAAGAGATAATGCACCAGGAGCGATAGTACAGGGAATAAACCTAGAATACAAAATAGTTCCGTCAAAAAAGCTGCAGTTCCAATTCGGAATGACTTTTCAAAAAAGCGACTACAAGGCTGCTCAACAATGGAGTAATGACTCAACAATAATTCCACAGCGAAAGATGTTTCGTGCACCTGATCAGTATGGCTATTTAACGGTTAATTACGGGGTTGTTAAAAACTTCGATGTTTCTTTGTCAGGAACATATACAGGAAGTATGCTGGTCCAGCATTTTGCCGGATATATACCACATGATATGCAGGTAAATACGCCCAGCTTTTTTGATTTAGGAGTAAAACTATCGTACGATTTCAAAATCAATAGCGGCAGTAGATTGCAACTTTATGGAGGTGTCAAAAATATTTTTAACAGTTATCAAAAAGATTTTGACAGAGGCGTATTCCGTGATGCAGCATACATTTATGGACCATCTTTACCGCGTTCATTTTCCTTTGGACTTAAAATTATGATATAGTTGTTAAAAGATATTGGGAATTGAAGTCAGCTTTGCCAATATCATTCTGAAAAACAACTTCATATTTCAAAAAGTCATAACTTTGATATTTGAAGTCATTTTGCCGTATATTTGTCAGCAGTCAATTCTCCATAAAAGGGCAACGCATTGAGTAAAAAACCAACAATACTATCTTCCACAAACAATACTCCGGAGGTAATTCTTGACAGGAAAGGATTTATTAAAATGACAGGCAGGCTGATTCCTGAAAATCCCGAGGACTTTTTTTACTCAATTGAGCAATGGGTAAATGAATATTTTTGTAACCCTGCTGAAATAACCTGTATTGAAATTTGCCTTGAATATATCAACAGCTCCGGCTCTAAATACTTATTTTATTTAATTCATAAAATTACATGCATCCGTCTTCAAAAAAATATTGACAGGTTTAAAATTAACTGGTACTACAGGGATGAAGATGAAGATATGCTGGAAAAAGGCAGGTATTTTTCCCTGAACATGGACGTGCCTTTTAATTTTATCAGGATAACCTGATAATTTTAATTATTCATCCGTTCACACCTGTCCGGATTATAAGGAATGACTCCATGGATTCTTTAATGGTGCAGGCTTGGAGGAACCGATCTGCCGGCTGGCGGATCAGCGATGGAAACCAGGTTTTATACAATCAGCGCACATGACTAAAAAAACGGGCACTAAACTCCTGCCTCAGGTGTGTCCTAACCCCCGATAGTTTGGACAGATTTTCCAAAAGAATATAGAACTTCCTTTTTAATGTTTTTATCATTTCAATTCATCAGCAGGTTAATATAGTTGCCGTATCTTCAGGTTTGTCATAGGATAATGATCATCTGCTGTGAAAAACGATATGACTTCAAAATTTAAGATCCGTTGCCTTTGGGGCTCTTCCAGGTCTAATCTGGCCATAACAGACGGAAAGTGACGCAACATGTTATGGATGTGTCTGATTTTCTGTTTTCTAAATGACCAGTTAAACTCAAAATAATGAATAATGCATCTGAAATAGTAGAATATCAAAAAGTTAAAAAGATTTAAAACAGTAACTTTAAAGATCGACATCTGTCACTTTTTTATAATTTGGTCTTATAAATAAAGTCTGCTTTTTGATTCCATCGGCAGGTCTTTCATCAGGAAACTTAATAAAGCATGGAACTATCAGTGTCGCAGTCTTCTCAAAAAAGCAGGAAAAGCCACAATGTAAAGGCTTCCCGGAAATCGATGCTGACTCCACGGGCCATCAGATTTTTAAAATCCGGGATGATTTTTAAAAATGACCTGAAAAATATGGTTGCCCTTATGGTTTCAGCACTGAACCTGATCGCCGTAAATGCACAGAACAATACGCAGGCCGACTCTGTAAGGATAATGACGCTACAGCAATGCATTGATTTTGCCATGCAGCATCAACCTGCCCTGAACAGGGCCATTATTAATCAGGCAATGGTAAGAACTGAAAATACGATAAACCTTTCTGGATGGCTCCCTCAGCTGAGCCTCTCTGCCAATTCGGTTCACTTTAACCAGCTGCCTACTTCTTTTGAAACCAACCCATCCAATCCATCAGGACCTCCGGTTAAGATAAAAACGGGCATCGTAAATACTGCAATCCCGGTTTTCTCAGCATCACAGGCCATCTTCAGCCCGCAGCTTCTTCATGCAGCGAAAAACGCGCCTCTATATATCAGACAGGCCGAGCAAATCACTGACAGCTCAAAGATCGGCCTGGTTACAGCTGTAAATAAATCATTCTTCAATCTGCTCCTAACTCTCGAACAGGTTAATATACTTAAAGAAGACACCACGCGCCTTGGAAGAACAGTCAGGGACACATACAAACAGTATGTGGGGGGGATAGTGGACGAAACCGATTATGATGAGGCATTGATCACACTGAACAATTCGAGGGCCCAGCTGAAACAGCAAACAGAAAATATAGCTCCCGGATACAGCCTTTTAAAACAATTAATCGGTTATCAGCCCGACAGGCAATTCGATGTGGCATTCGATACTGTGCAGATGATGAAGGAAATAGCATTCGACACGACTCAGGCATTGCAGTATGAAAAACGAATCGAGTTCCAGCAGCTTCAAACCGCAAAAAAAATCCAGCATCAGCTCACCTCTTATTATAAGTACTCCATTCTGCCTTCACTGTCCGCAGAATATAATTACTACTATGAATATGAAAACAATTCATCAGCAGATCTTTTCAACGCGGCCTATCCATATTCCTATATAGGGCTTTCCGTGAATATCCCCTTGTTCACAGGCCTGTCCCGGTCAGGAAACATCCGGAGATCAAAGCTCCAGGAAGAGGACCTGGGCTGGGCCGAGGTTGACCTTAAATCCCAGATCTATTCGGAATATTCGACAGCCCTGGCCAATTTCAAAAGCAACCTTTTCAACTGGTCACTGCTGAAAGAGAATCAGGCCATGGCGAGAAACGTGTACGATATTGTGGCATTACAGTACCAGCAGGGCATTGTCGCTTACCTGAACCTGATAGTGGCTGAATCAAATCTTATTACCGCTGAAACAGGATATATAAATGCCCTGTTCCTGCTGTTATCAAGCAAAACAGATCTTGAAAAATCGATCGGTGCAATTCCTTATCATTAATGAAAAAATGAGCTTTATCAATGGATAAACTACAACTGACAGCAACTGTTACATGCTGCCTGCTTCTTTTCTCTTGTAACAAGAAACAGGCACCTCCCGCTGTTCCGACACCTGTTAACGTTGTCACGGCAGAGGCGCATCCTGTGACATACTACGACAGGTACACCGCCACTACCGTGGCTCTTAACCAGGTCAACCTCCTGCCCGAGGTCCAGGGCTATATAACCGGCATATATTTCAGGGATGGCTCGCACGTCACAAAAGGAGAAAAACTCTATGATATCGACAGAAGGATCTATGAGGCCAATTACAATTCCGCCGTGGCAAATCTGCAGGTGGCGCAAGGTAATATGAAACAGGCACAGCAGGACGCTGACCGTTATGAATATCTTAACAGCAACAAGGCCGTGGCAAAGCAACTGTACGATCATGCCGCAATAGCTCTTGACAATGCTGCAAATGAATATAAATCAGCTCAACAGTCTGTGAAGAATTCGCAGACCAATCTTAACTATTCAGTCATCACTGCTCCCTTTGACGGGACAATCGGATTCAGCCAGGTAAAAATAGGAGATCTTGCTTCTGTAGGGCAGACAGTGTTGAATACGATATCGACCGATGATCCGATGGGAGTTGACTTCCTGATAAATGAAAAGCAGCTTTCATATTTTAAAAGGCTTCATGAAGGAACATTCGAGCCATCCGATTCTCTCTTCAGGCTTGTATTACCTGATAATTCAGCTTACAGTATAACCGGGAAAATATATGCCATTGACAGGGCGGTTAACCCGCAGACCGGGTCCATCAGGATGAGGCTCGTATTTTCCAATCCGAAAAACGATCTGCGGCCGGGTATGAGCTGTATCGTTATGGTCCGTAACCAGGATTCAGCGCCCCGGATTGTCATACCTAATAAGGCCGTCGTGGAACAGATGGGCGAGTATTTTGTATATGTGGCTAAAGATACTGTATTGACTCCTGCAGTAAACAAAGCTGGCGGGGATCATCCGGCCGGAGAGACAAAAATGATGATAGCCCAGGAAAAAAAGGTACGCACGGGAACGGTAATTGGGCCTGATATAATAATATTAAATGGCATAAACCCCGGCGACAGGATCATCGTGGATGGATTGCAATCGCTTCACGACGGAGCGCAGATTACATTGATGGGCAGGCGCAGCAGCGAGCAGCGCGGAAAAAATAAAACATGATTGCCAATACCTTCATTAAGAGGCCGGTGACGGCCATGGTCATATCCCTGGTATTGGTTATTGCAGGCACCATTTGTATAATCGTCCTGCCGGTCGATCAGTATCCGGATATCACACCACCTGTCGTACAGGTCAATGGTCAGTTTACGGGGGCAGACGCCCAGACTGTCGAACAAACGGTTGCCACGCCGGTGGAACAGCAGGTGAATGGTACGCCGGGCATGGAATATATGCAAAGCAATAACACCAATAATGGTCTTATGTCAATGAATGTCACTTTCAAAGTAGGGACCAATATTGATATTGCAACGCTTGATGTCCAGAACAGGGTAAGCATAGCCTCGCCCCTTCTCCCTGCCGTTGTCAGCCGGCTCGGGCTCACGGTAAGGGCTCTGAATCCAAGTATGCTGATGATGGTAGCAATTTACAGCCCCAGGGGAACCCATGGCATAACATTCCTTGATAATTATACAAACATATTTGTTCAGGACGCCCTGCTTCGTGTGCCGGGGGTAGGCAGCATCAACCGTTTTACAGATGATTTCAGCATGCGCATCTGGATGAATCCAGAGAAGATGGCCTCATACAGCCTCACGCCACAGGATGTCATCAATGCCCTGAATGCCCAGAATGTTCAGGTGGCAGCCGGTTCTGCCGGCGTACCACCGCAACTGAAAACCCAGACATTCGAACTTGGCATCCTCGTGAATGGCAGGCTGAGCAAAATCCCGGAATTTGAGAATATTGTGGTAAAGACGCTGCCGGCAACAGGTGAGCTGGTCCACCTAAAGGATGTTGCAAGGGTTGAACTTGGCAAATTCACCTTTTCAAGCAACTCCTTTGTCGACGGGAAGCGTGCTTCCTACCTGCTGATTTATCAGGCACCGGGCAGCAATGCCATTGAAACCGCCAAGGGGGTCTACTCAGTACTGGCGCAGCTGAAAAGAACCTTCCCGACAGATGTTGATTACAAAGTGCCCTTTGAATCAGTGACCGTTATACGGGCATCAATGAGTGATGTGGTTTTTACGCTCCTGAAGACACTCGGTCTGGTGGCTATTGTGGTCTTTCTGTTCCTTCAGAATTTCAGATCTAGCATAATTCCTGTCCTCGCAATACCTGTTTCCATTCTTGGAACGTTCTGCTTTTTCATACCGCTAGGCTTTACGATAAACACACTTACAATGTTTGGCTTTGTACTTGCCATAGGCATTGTTGTGGATGATGCAATTATTGTGGTGGAAGCGGTACAACATTACATTGACGATCATCACATGTCGGCCAAAGAGGCCACATATAATGCAATGAAGGATATTTCCGCTCCGGTGGTTGCTATAGCGCTGATACTTGCAGCTGTTTTCGTTCCGGTGGGTTTTATCCCCGGTATTGTAGGCCGTCTTTATCAGCAGTTCGCAATAACAATAGCAATATCAGTGGTGATATCCGCATTCATCGCATTATCACTGACTCCGGCACTTTGCAGCCTTCTCCTGAAGCCGCTGGATCCTGAAAGGAGATCGAGGGGACTGGGAAGATTATTTTACATGTTCAATAAATGGTTTGACAGGGTTACAGACGGTTATTCTGAAGGTGTCAAAAAAAGCATAAAGGCCTCAAGGTATATAGTCCTGATGCTCGTTTGCATTTGTGCAGCCACTCTCTTTCTGTTCCAGAACAAATCAACAGGATTTATCCCTTCCGAGGATGACGGGAATATTTACGTCACATTTCAGTTACCCCCGGCTTCCTCGACATCTCAGACAGTCAAGGTCATGACAAAACTGATGGATGTCATTTCATCCACTCCGGGAATGGCTCATTATGCAGCCCTGTCGGGTCTTAACGTAATGACCAATGCAACCAATTCAAACTGCGGAACTATTTACTGCCAGCTCAGGCCGTGGGAAGAACGAAAGAAAAATAGCGAGAGGGTTCCGGGAATCATCAATGAAATACAGAGACGCATAAGTGAAGCCGGCATATTAAATGCCAATGTTGATGTAATCCAGCCTTCTCCAATTCCCGGCGTCGGATCGACAGCAGGTTTCAGCATGCAGATTGAACAGCATAATACCAATGATGACCTGCATGCATTTGAAAATGTAATTGACACCTTCATTAAGGAAGCAAGGAAAGATCCGGCCGTGTCCAATGCTTTTAGCTTTTATTCTGCCCGGACACCTAACTACAATCTTACAGTCGACAGGGACAAGTGCGAGAAACTGGGAGTTAATATCGCTGACGTATTCACGACTATACAGGCTTACATGGGGAGCCTTTATATTAACGATTTCACCACTTATAACAGGACTTTCCATGTAGTTGTTCAGGCCGACACAATGTACCGCATGTTCATTTCGGACATGAACAGCTATTATGTCCGGAACCAGGCAGGCGCTATGCTCCCTCTTGGCACACTTATAAGCTACGAACCTACTGAAACAGCGCCACTGATATCGCATTTCAACATTTTCCGGTCAGCTGAGATTGACGGAACGACAGCCAAAGGATATAATGGCAGCCGGACGCTGAATGACCTGAAAAAGATCGCCGCCAGAGTCCTGCCCCAGGGTTATGGTTATGAGTTTTCAGGGATGAGCTACGAAGAGTTAAAGGCCGGCACGACCACGTCTTATATATTCATATTTTCGATCACATTCGTCTTCCTTTTCCTGGCAGCACTTTATGAAAGCTGGTCGGTTCCCTTCTCTGTCCTTCTGGCTGTACCTATCGGAGCATTTGGTGCCATATTTACACTCAATCTCCTGCCAGATATTACAAATAATGTCTATTCACAGATCGGACTGATCACTCTTATCGGACTGGCAGCCAAAAATGCCATCCTGATCGTGGAATTTGCCAAGGTCCGGGTGGATCGCGGAGAGGAGCTTATAAAATCCACCCTTGATGCGATAAGGCTTCGCCTTCGCCCGATAGTGATGACCTCTATGGCATTTATCCTGGGTGTAATGCCGCTTATATTCGCAACCGGTGCCGGCGCAGTAGCCAGAAGAACCATAGGTTTTACCGTTCTTGGCGGAATGTTTGCGGCAACATCCATAGCCATTTTTATAGTTCCCGTTCTCTTCGTTCTGATAACAAGGCTCTCATATGGCAGAAAACGTCTTGGATACCTTATTCAGCATCATGAGGAACTGATGGAAAAGGCCAGAAAAGTTGAACAGCAGAGTATTGATCCCGAGCTGGAATTTGAGATTGAGAAATCACGTGAACTTAACGATCCTCTGATATAATGATAGCCAATACATTTATAAAGAGGCCCGTTACTGCTATCGTTATCTCCATTGTGCTGATGATCTCAGGTATTATCTGCATATTCAACCTTGCCATTGACCAGTATCCGAATATCTCGCCTCCCGCTGTTTCAGTGTACGGCCAATACACCGGAGCTGATGCACAGACGGTGGAGCAGACTGTTGCCACTCCCATTGAAGAGCAGGTCAATGGCACTCCGGGCATGGAATATATGCAAAGCACCAGCACAAATACGGGTTCTGTTAATCTTGGGATAACCTTTAATGTAGGCACGAATGTACATATTGCGGCTCTGAATGTTCAGAATCGCGTGGGTATAGCCACTCCCCTGCTGCCATCAGTTGTAAGTCGTCTTGGCCTCACAGTCAGGGCCAGAAATCCCGATCAGCTGATGCAGGTGGCCATTTTTTCTCCGAAAGGAACTCACAATATCACCTTCCTTGACAATTACACAAATATCTTTATTGAAGATGCTCTTTTGCGTGTGCCGGGGGTGGGGGATATTACGGCACGAACTGATCAGTTCAGCATCCGTATATGGCTGAACCCTGAAAAGATGGCTACCTACAGCCTTACACCCCAGGATGTTATAAATGCACTCAATTCCCAGAATGTTCAGGTCGCAGCCGGTCTGGCAGGAAGTCCTCCTCAGCCGGATGCACAGATATTCGAATCGGGTATTCTTGTCAATGGTCTGCTGAAGAATCCATCAGAGTTCGAAAAGGTTATCGTCAAGGCAATCCCTGCTACAGGTGAACTGGTTTATCTCAAAGATGTAGCCAGGGTTGAGCTCGGCAAGTTCACTTTTTCCAGTAATTCATTTGTCGATGGGAAAAGGGCATCAATCCTTATGGTATTCCAGGCGCCCGGCAGCAATGCCTTGCAGACCGCTGATAATGTGTACAAGGAATTGAAGCTGCTGAAAAAATCATTCCCGGCTGACGTCGATTACAGCGTACCTTTTGAATCTGTGACTATCATAAAGGTCTCAATAAGCGAGGTGCTGGCAACGTTGCTTAAAGCTCTCGGACTGGTCGCCCTGGTTGTATTCCTCTTCCTTCAGAACTTCAGGTCAAGCCTTATTCCTATACTGGCTATCCCGGTATCGATCCTGGGCACATTCATATTTTTCCTGCCGATGGGATTTACCATAAACACCCTTACAATGTTTGGCTTTGTCCTTGCAATTGGTATTGTTGTGGATGACGCCATCATAGTTGTGGAAGCTGTGCAGCATTATATTGACTATAACCATATGTCGGCCAGGGAAGCCACCTACAATGCGATGAAAGATATTTCAGCGCCCGTAGTGGCTATTGCTCTTATTCTGGCCGCAGTCTTTGTCCCTGTAGGATTTGTTCCGGGTATTGTGGGAAGGCTTTATCAGCAGTTCGCCATCACGATTGCCATTTCTGTGATACTTTCTGCTTTCGTCGCACTCTCTCTTACACCGGCTCTATGCAGCCTGCTTTTAAGACCATCCCGACTGAACAAAGACTCGAGATACCCGGCCAGGCTGTTTTATTATTTTAATGCCTGGTTCCAAAGATTGACGGGAAAATATACTGTGGGGGTCAGGAAATGTATTCGTGGATCAAGATATATAATCATCCTGCTTATTTGTATTTATTCAGGTGCCTTTATAATGTTCAAAAGGAAGCCTTCGGGATTTATTCCTTCAGAAGACGGCGGGCGTCTGTTGATTACTTATCAGCTGCCTGACGCATCTTCCACCACGCAATCCGTGGAAGTCATCACCAAGTTGATGCAGCTAGTAGGTTCAACACCCGGGGTGAATCATTATTCCGCTATGTCAGGACTTAACATTATCAATGGAGGTGCAACCTCGAACTGCGGATCAATTTTTTGCATGCTGAAACCCTGGGAAGAACGCAGGAAACAAGGAGAGCAGATACCGGGAATCCTTGATGTCATGAAAAGAAGGTTCCTTGCTGCGGGTATAAAAAATGCCGATATCGTTGTAATCCCGCCCGCACCTATAAGGGGCATAGGGAATGCCGCCGGATTCAGTATGCAGATTGAACAGGGAAATACCAACGATGATGTTTTTGCCTTTGAAACGGTAATCAGAAAATTCATTTCCGAGGCCCATAAAAACCCGGCCATAGCAACTGCATTCTGTTCCTACGGGGCGCATACGCCAAGCTATTATGTTACCCTCGACAGGGAAAAATGTGAAAAAATGGGAGTAAACCTGTCTGACGTTTTTACGACAATGCAGGCTTATATGGGAAGCCTCTTCGTAAATAATCTGACACTGTACAATCGCACATCCCATGTTGTTGTCCAGGCTGATACAACTTTCAGGGCCTTAATCTCTGATATGAATAAATACTATGTACGGAACCAGTCCGGACAGATGGTGCCGCTTAGCACTCTCATTACATATAAAGCTACTGAAGCGCCTCCTCTTATTAAACATTTTAACCTGTTCCGGGCAGCTGAAGTGGACGGTTCGACACCCCTGGGATACAGCACCGGGCAGGGTATTGAAGCCCTGAAGCAAACGGCAGAAAAAGTGCTGCCTAAAGGGTATACTTACGAATTCTCAGGACTGAGTTTTGAAGAGATAAAAGCCGGGGCGACCACGGTTTATATTTTCTTATTCTCCATAATATTCGTATTTCTTTTCCTGGCCGCACTTTACGAAAGCTGGTCAGTGCCATTTTCCGTATTGCTGATAGTCCCCATAAGCGCTTTCGGTGCAATATTGACGCTTATATGCGTACCAAGACTCACCAATAATGTATATTCACAGATTGGCCTCATCACCCTGATAGGACTTTCAGCCAAAAATGCTATCCTCATAGTGGAATTTGCAAAAGTCAGGGTCGACAGGGGTCAGGAATTAATAACTTCAACACTTGAAGCAGTAAAGCTCAGGCTGAGGCCGATAATAATGACATCCATGGCTTTTATTCTGGGCGTCCTGCCACTGGTCTTTGCTACCGGGGCAGGCGCTGTGGCAAGAAATACAATAGGATTCACCGTCCTTGGAGGAATGCTGGCTGCCACGGGTATTGCCATATTCATTATTCCGGTATTGTTTGTAATAATCACGCGGTTATCTTACGGGAAAAAGAAGCTCCAGTGGCTGCAGGCTCATCATGACATATTGATGGAAAAAGCTGACAAAGCCGAACGACAAAATCTCGATCCTGAACTGGAATATGAAATAAAACATAAAATCAGTGAGACCTGAAAGCCAGAACACGGGATAATTGTTGCCCGTGTTCCCCTGATCTGATGAAACCCGTTACAAATATTTTTTTATTCTGTTCCAGTAATAAATTGTCCGGCTGCCTGAGCCATTCCATGTTCTTGCAATTTTTTCAAAATCATTTGGGCCGACCAGATCAGCATAATAAAGGAATATCCTTTCAGATGTTTTATAATTGAACAGGTCTATCATTTCAAGATGGCTCCCGGTCCTCCTGTTATAATCCTCCAGACGTACCGGCCGTATCTGGAAATACCCTGCAGCTTCTTCGACCGGGTTAAAAGCCAGCGTGTCGCACTTCGTTTCCACATAACCCACTGCATAAATAAGTCGCTTGTAGGGATTGAGTGAAACCGGAGAAATGACTGTCAGCATTCCGCCCGATGGCGCAGAAGCATTTAAAGTGACTGACATCAGAATGACAGTGAGTACCACTGCTTTTATTAAAAATCTTTTCATTATTTGACTGTGGGTGATTTCATGAAAACAAAATCCTGCAGTTTTTATGCAGATTGTTCTGACTGATTTGTCGTATTACCTCATCGACTATTATTAGAATTGAAGTCTGATTTAATTAAACATTAAACAAACTACAAATCAAAAAGTTCGGCTGCATTGCAAAATCAGCCTTTTCCGGCCGCCCTGCATAGCATCAATTATTATGAATAATTTAAAAACCATTAATTCCGGCAACTGGCAACCAGGTTACTCCGGAGAAAGACTTACCGGTCAAATGGCAGTCTTGTTATTTGTTTTCAGGATTTCCTTCATATTTTCCCCGTAACTCAGCCATCTTCTTCTTCCCATAAGTGAGGCGGATTATTATAATGAACAAAACCGGTATTATAAAGATTCCCATTGCCGTGGCAGCAAGCATGCCTCCCAGCACTGACCATCCTATTGTCTGGCGTGCTATCGCACCTGCCCCACTTGCAAACACCAGAGGAGAAACTCCGAAGATGAAAGCAAAGGATGTCATCAGTATAGGCCGCAAGCGCAGACGAACTGCCTCAATTGTGGCTTCGATAATTTCCATTCCGCGGTCAACCCGCTCTTTCGCAAATTCAACTATCAGAATCGAATTCTTTGCAGCCAATCCTATAAGTGTTATCAATCCTATCTGAGCATAAACATTATCTGACAGGCGCGGAACCAGGGTAAGGGCAAGAATTGCCCCAAATGCAGCAAGCGGCACTCCAAGCAGGATGGTGAAAGGGACTGTCCAGCTTTCGTAAAGGGCCGAAAGGAACAAAAAGACAAACAACAATGACAGGATGAAAACATAGACGGATGTATGACCTGCCTTTATCTCCTCACGGCTCAGACCCGAAAATTCGAATCCATATCCTTTCGGAAGGACCTGCTGGGCAGTTTCCTGCAACGCATTGAGTGCCTGCCCGGTGCTGTACCCACCCCTGGCATCACCTGTAAATTCAGCCGTACGATAAAGGTTATAATGAGTAAGCATTGAAGCTCCCTCATTTACTTTATATGACATGACAGAACTTAATGGCAGCATAGTGCCCTGCTGATTGCGGACATAATATTTATCCATGTCGACAATATCATTTCTGTATAGAGTATCCGCCTGGGCAATCACATGAAAATTCCTGTTATATATCGTGAAGTCATTTATATAGGTGCTGCCGAGATATGTCTGTATTGTATTGAATACTTCAGCCAGGCTGACACCCATTTTTTTGCATTTGTCGCGATCTACCGTGAGCTGATAATTGGGAGTGCGCGTATTGAAAAAAGTTATGGCACGTGCAATTTCAGGACGTCTGTTGGCGGCGGCCGTGAATGCATTGACATTTTGTTCGAAAGTCGTCAGATCATCATTGCTTTCGCGCTGTTGCAGCTCAAAGGTGAAGCCCCCTGTTGCTCCAAGCCCGGGAATGGCGGGAGGAGGTGTGATAAGAATGCTGGCATTTCTGATGACTGCGAATTTTGACCGCAATTGAGCCATTAAAGCAAAGATTTGTTCAGACTTGCTTTTGCGCTCGTCCCAGGGTTTTAACTGGACGAACAGGGTCCCGCTGTTCGTCTTTGCGGCTCCGCTGATTATATTAAGCCCTGCTATGCCAGAGTAATGGTTGATGCCTTTTGTATTGCCCAATGCATCCATTATTTGCTTCAGCACATCCACGGTACGCGAAGTCGAAGAAGCTTCAGGCAGCTCGAATGTTATGTACAGGCGCCCTTCATCTTCGATTGGAATGAAACTTGTGGGCTTTTTAATAATCATGACATAAGCCCCAAAAATTACCATAAATAGCAGGATGACAATATACCGGGCATTTCTTATCGCCTTACGGACAGTGTCCGTATATCCCTCCGTCTGCCTCGTAAACCAGTTATTAAAAAGGAAGAAGAAATAATTAAGACCTTTTGAAGATTGATTTATATGGTGGGGCTTCAGGAAGAGTGAACATAATGCAGGGGTCAGGGAAAGAGCAATAAATGCTGATATGAGGACTGAAATGGCTATTGTCACTGCAAACTGCTGATACAACCTTCCGACAATCCCGGGCAAAAATCCGGCCGGGACAAATACGGCAGCAAGAACAAGCGCAATAGCGACAACGGGGCCTGATATGTCTTCCATGGCTTTGTGGGCTGCTTCCTTTGACGAAAGATGCTTCTCTTCCATATAACGTCTTACCGCTTCAACCACTATTATTGCATCATCGACTACGATTCCTATTGCCAGAACGAAACCGAAAAGCGTAAGCTTATTAATGGTAAAGCCAAGCGGTATGAAGAAAATGAATGTGCCTATAATTGAAACGGGAATTGCAAGAACCGGAATAAGGGTTGACCGCCAGTCCTGCAGAAAGATAAATACCACCAGAACCACCAGCGCCAGAGCTTCAAGAAGAGTTTTGACAACTTCGCTTATTGACACCCTTATTACCGATACAGATTCAAATGGCACATTGTAAGCAACATCGCTGGGGAAAGATTTGCTGAGCTGGGCCAAAGCCTTATAAACACCATTGGCAACATCCAATGCATTGCTGCCGGGCGTCTGGTATATCATCATGTATGAAGCAGGCTGATTGTCAACAAATGACACGCCTGAATAATTGAACTTGCCCAGCTCGACACGGGCTACATCCATCAGATGAACTATTAAACCATCAGCAGGATTGGACCTTACTACAATATTCTTAAAATCTTCAACACTGCTGAGCCTGCCATTGACAATTGCCGTATATTCGAAAGGCTGATAGGAAGGCTGGGGCGGCTTTCCGATTGAACCGGCGGCAACCTGAATATTCTGTTCCTGCACGGCATTAAGAACATCGGTTACTGAT
Organism: uncultured Bacteroidales bacterium; assembly: GCA_963717685.1. GTDB lineage: Bacteria > Bacteroidota > Bacteroidia > Bacteroidales > VadinHA17 > LD21. Next base: position 806,419 of record OY970346.1, read on the forward strand.
AATCCCAGGCTGGCCATTTTATCAGGGTTGAGCCAGATACGCATACTGAAATCATCAGTTCTTGTATAAATATCCCCTACTCCCTTGACCCTTAAAAGAGCATCCCTTATAAATATATTGGTATAATTATCAAGAAACCTGATGTTGTGCGTTCCTTTAGGAGAGAAAATAGCCACATTCATAAGCCCGCTGGGGTTACGCTTGCGAACCGTCACCCCCAGCCTCTTCACTTCATCAGGCAGAATCGGAGTGGCTATATTAACTCTGTTTTGTACATCAGTATTGGCAACATCAATATTAGTGCCTATATCAAAATAGACATTAATTGATGAATTGCCGTCATTTGTGCTGGCGCTCTGCATATAATCCATACCGGGAACTCCATTAACCTGAAGTTCAACTGGCGTTGTGACGGTTTGTTCGACAGTCGTGGCATCAGCTCCCGTATATTGAGATGAAATTCTGACAACGGGTGGAGAAATATCAGGATACTGACTTACAGGCAGATTAAGTATCGCAAGTGTTCCTACTATAACGAACACCAAAGAAATTACTATCGCTGTAATTGGACGTTTTATGAATGTATCGGCTATCATTAAATAAGAATCAGCTTGTTTTTATATGGCTTCCCTTTTTATTTATACTGTTCCCTTTTTTGATGGAGCAATTGTAATCAATGAGCCATCGTGAAGTTTTTGTATTCCATCCACAACAATTGTTTCATTGCCATTAAGGCCTTTCAGCACGATAATATCTGATTTTACCCTGGGTCCGGGTGAGACCCTGTTCTGGATGACTTTATTGTCTTTCACCACAAAAACGAAATACTCACCTAGCTGCTCCATCATTGCCCTGAACGGGATGACAACCTGCTGGCCTGCATTTGCATTCAGGACAAGAACCTTGCAGCTCATTCCCGGCTTAAGCTTCCCCTCATGGTTGGGAACAATTATCCTGATCCGGATCGTGCCTGTTTGCGGATCAACGGCTCTGTCAATGACACTTATCTTCCCGTCATAGGGGTACATTGAATTATCGGGCAGCGTGATCCTGAATATTGTATCAGCCTTGGAAATCACTGCAGACTCCAGTTCCTGGAAGCGGCTCAACTCAGTTTCACTGATCTCAAAATCGACCCCCATCGGGTCATCTGATGAAATTGTATTTAATAATGTCTGGCCCGGAGTTACGAGGGCTCCAAGCTTCACATTTGAGAATCCAATGGTTCCGTCAAAGGGGGCCGTTATTATCGAATAATCGAAATCCATCCTGGCTTTAATCAGTTCGGAATTTGCAGATTCAACTTGCTGCCTGGCATTTTTAAGGTCGGTTATTGAATTGTCATAAAGCTGTCTGGATACAGCATCCTGCCTGGCCAGGTCGGTATAGCGGTCTGCATCCCGCTGCACTTTTTCAAGAGTAGCTTCAGCTATTTTCACATTTGACTGCGCTTCATCATATGCTGCCTGGTACTTGCGGCGGTCAATTTCGTACAGTTTTTCCCCCGTACGGACTTTTTTGCCCTCTGTAAAATAAATTCCTGTTATATATCCTGTTACCTGACCACGAAGTTCAACCTCCTTCAGTCCAACAATATTTGCCGGGTATGAGTTATAGAAGACGGCCCTCTCTGTCCTGACGTCAATAACTGTCACCTGTACAGAAGCCTCATCTGCTTTCATTTTTGTTCCGGCTCCGCCGCATGACGGCAAAAATGCCATTGCTGCAAAATATATTATAATATGATAAAATCCTTTGTGCATAGCGTCCCTATTAATAATATCCATTAATTGTTTCTTTTAAATAGCATCAGGCTACATGAAATGTATTATTCCCAAAGATTTTTCCAGGTCGATCTTGCTTGCCAGTACCTGAAAAAGCATATCAAGATAATTAAGCTCAGCGGTCCTCAGGTCCGTTTCAGAGACGATCACTTCCAGATATGCCTTAATTCCTCTGTCGTACTGAAGCTTGACGGTGTTAAAAATATTTTTGGCGATGACAATATTCTGCCTGGCAATTCTAAGCTCGTTCAAATTGCTTTTATAAGAGGAAAGAGCCAGTGTGTATTCACTGTTTATCTGGCTTTTCAGGTAATCCATACCTGTCTGAAGCCTGTCCAGCTGGAGCTTTGCCTTGTTGAGGCTTTCCACACGGCTCATCCCCTGAAACAGCGGAATTGTGATTTTCAGACCGAACAGGGAACTGGGTTCATTCGTATTGTACAGATCAGAAAATGTATTATTTGCAAACAGGGGAATATAATTGTAAAATGCAGACAAAGTGGGCAGGAATGAAAACCTGTAGTAACTGATCTCAGAGGTCTGAAGATTAATTGCCGACTGCATCAGCTTATATTCAATGCGGTTGTTATAATCCAGCACTGTTGCAGTATCGATCAGTATTTCATTTTCATACTTTGATGAATCATAAAGCACGGTCAGCTGTTTCCCGGGAACTGCTCCCATGAATTGTTTCAGAACTGCATATTTGGCTTTTATCGCTTCTTCTGTCGCTCTTTTCTGAGCCTGTGAATTGCTGAGGGCAATTGAAGCCCGCTGAAAATCTATATTGTCCGTCACACCGTCCAGATATAGGCTGTATGCATCTTTGTAATTCCGCTGAAGCCGCAATATATCCTCATTCAGAACCTTAAGCTGCTCCTCCGTAAGCAGAACGTCGAAAAATGCTTTAGTCACATTTACATATACATCGATTTTTGAATTCACTGTGTTTTCAGAAGCCTGGGTCCTGAGCTCCCTTGAGGTCCTTGCCGCAAGGAGCAGGCTGTTGCTGTACAAAGTCTGGTTTGCATAGAGCAGGCCGGTTGATACGTTATTGGCAGTGGACGGGAACTGAATTAAAGGGCCAGTAGGATCTGAAAGGTTCGGATAACTTGCCATCGGCACCTTGAAATAATGCTCAGCATTAGCATCAAATTCGACCTGGGGATACCAGCCTGAAAGAGAAATCCTTATGTTCCTGTTCATAATATTTTCATCAATAACTGACTGCTTAATCAGAGATTGATTTGCAAGCGCATAGTTTATGCATTGCGATAAGGTAACCTCAGAAGGGAGTGAATCGTGAACTGCCTGACCTTGAAGACCAGCCGTAATAAATAAAATAAAAATGCCTGTTAAATAATGACTGAGTTTTCTCTGAAAGCTTTTTTCCAAAATCATATTTTAAAATTAATATTTAAGACTTAAAAAATAAAACCATGAATGTTTTTGTCCGGCTTCAGAGATATAACTTAATCCACAACTGCACTCAGCAACTGTTTTGCTGGAAGAATCAATTTTACAAGAATACCCAATAAATTCATTGTTTAAGTCGGTTTTACCCTATTTGGGATAAAGCCTTAACTGGTTACAAAAACGGGCTTCAATATTACATTTTAAGCCAGAAAATACCGACTAATTAAAGTTAATTTATGTTAAACCAGAATATATAAAGATGTTTTACAAGTCAAAAATGAACTTGCAGGATATTCCTTATAATATCAATATTGCGAATAAATAATACGAAATGAACCCGGATTTTATTGTTTAATAAACTTCAATTTGATGATTATCCCGTGGTTACTATCTTTAATTTTCACAAAATATAACCCCGGACTCAGTTTTGAGGTATTTATAAGCAACTGCCTGTCTGTCATCACTGTCTGATTGATCAGTATTCCAGCAGAATTAAAAATCTCAATCTTTCTATTTCCGTCGTTATCGCTTGTCAGTGTAATATAATCTGATGCAGGGTTAGGATAAAGTGAATATCCCTCCGATTCGTATTCAGGCATTACATATTCAACGGGAATTTTGTCACCTTCAACAGTTATATTGTCAAACCTGTTGTTTCCCTTGCTTCCAGTATTAGGGGCAGAATAGAGGATCCTCAGCACAAGATTGTTGTTATCATTGACTTCCGGGATTGACCTGAGATCGAGCGTTACAACTTGCCAGACAGTATCGGCAAAGTTGGAAAGCACCGGAAGGCCATTATTGATGAAGGTCATTGCACTGTCAAGACTGTATGAGAATATCTGCTCGTGCTGGCCGCTTTTCAGGCTCGACAATTCGGTCTCATACTTAATGACAATATTCTTATAGCTTTTAGTGGGTATGTACCACAGAAACTGCATGCTGTCGCTTGGGTTGCGCGTGCGTATGGCATTATTCACATCACCGCAGCAGCCCCCGAATCCCATTCTCTGATTTAAAGTATCTCCCACAAGATTGTCGACCTGTCCCGTATCGCTTACTACTCCTGACAAAGGCTTATAAACCAGAGCGGCTCCACCGATGATTGAGAAGTCAGCTGGAATCGGATTTGGGCCGAAGTAAATTCCTCCTGAGCCATCGACAGGCAGTGTGTTGTTGAAATGCCAGTAATGAATAAGTTTTTCAGCGCTTGTGTTCACAGCCGGATTATTCACATATATGTAGAATGTCTGAGCATCTGAGGATGCCACATTGGTCGCAGTCACCGTTATCGGGCCAATCAACCCCGAAGATTCAGGAATGCCGCTTATGGTACTGCCAGTCACGCTCAGCCATGACGGATTCCCCGAAATTGAATATTCCGGTGCCGGCGTTCCGGTGGCCGTAACATTATAGGTATAGCTGGAGCCTGCAATGGCCGAAGTGACCGGTGTGCTTGTTATTTTTGGAACCGAGGCCACATCTATGCTGAAGACCTGCTGATCACTTCCCTGGGTATTTGTGGCGGTAATGGTTATCGATCCTGTCGTGCCTGTTGATGTCGGGATTCCGCTCAGGATGTTGCCGTTCAGCGTCAGCCATGATGGGTTTCCGGATACCGAAAGAGAAGGAGCCGGAGTACCTGTTATAGTAATGGTATAAGTGTAGGCTATCCCTTCCACTCCCATGGTCACCGCTGTACTGGTAATCTGTGGCGCTGCAGGGACAGTCAGTGTGAATAACTGTTGTGCTGTTCCTTCAATATTTGTCGCTGTAATCGTTATGGGGCCAAAAACTCCATCACTGGGAGGAGTGCCGCTCAATGTACTGTCAGCCAGGGTCAGCCATGAAGGATTGCCTGATACCGAAAGTGCCGGTTTTGGAACACCTGTCGCCTTTATATTATAGGTATACAGCGAATTCACCATCCCGGTTGCAGGTGCGGTACTTGTAATTGCCGGCGCAACAGGTACTATGGAGTCAGAGATTGTAAGGGTATAACTCTGATGGACGCTGCCAAGGGCATTTGTTGCCGTTATGACTATTGGTCCGAATGATCCTGTATCAGCCGGAGTGCCGGACAGTATGCTGTCATTCAGGCTCAGCCAGGCAGGATTTCCGGTCACGGAAAATGCCGGTGCCGGAGAGCCGCCTGCCCGCATAGTATATGAATATGCCCTGCCCAGTATTCCTTCTGTCAATGGATTGCTGATGAATGATGGAGCAATCATGGTGTCACCCTCGACAGTTATATTATCAAACCTGTTATTCCCGTTTGTGCCTGTATTTGGGGGTGCAAATGTTATCCTGAATACCAGTTTTTTGTTATTATTTACTGAAGTCAATGAGCTCAGGTCAAGAACTACTTTCCCCCAACCAGTACCAGCCGAGTCATATTGTAAGGGCAGCCCGGTATTTATAAATGTCTTCGCGCTGTCGAGGCTGTATGCATATAGTTGCCTGTGCTGGCCGCTGGTAGTACTTGATGATTGCGTCTCATATTTAATGACTATATTCTGGTATCCGGTTGTAGGCATATACCACAGGAACTGCATATTGTCGCTGGGATTGCGTGTTCTAACTGAAAAGACACCAATGCAGGTTCCGAGATAGCCTAACCTCTGATTTATTGTATCTCCTGTATAATTATCCATAAAGTCATTAACATTAGTTGTGTCAGGACCGCCCCCGGGGATAGGTTTATAATTAACTGATGCATTCCCCAGTGTGGAATAATCAGCAGGTATTGAAACCATATGAATGCCAGTTGTTGTGCAATTAAAATGCCAGTAATGAATTAACTTTTTTGTCTGAGACAGGCCGGCCTGCGCCGACAAGAAAAATAATAACGATAATAAAAAAACAGGGAGTAGCTTATTTTTCATAATGATATTTATAAAATTTCATTTTAAATCAAATGGTTGAAATTATGATCACTAAAACATGCAGGTCAAATTTTGTAAAAAGATATTCCCCCACAGAGTTACAAATTTACTTTTTTAGAATCAAGAATAAAATTAGCAGGGAGAGTTTAATACCGATCCCTGAACATTGTTTATAAGACTTCTGGTTTCTATTGTTTCAATTTCATATACTTTTGTGAAAAAATCGCGTGTCAGAATACTGATCCTCCTTATTGCAGTTTTTATACTAAGCCTTCCATCAGGAGTGAGGGGAAACATAATGTTGGAAAATTAAGATCTGGTTTTTGCATTACATGAATAATTTTAAATAGCGACAGGGTGATACCGCAGAAGTTTAAATTAAGATAAGTCCGGGGACAGATGGAGCGTAAATTTTCACTGGCAATTCATGATTTAAAAGTATCAGGTGCTGAAAGCACTGTAAATAAGATAAAAATTATTTCAGGCATGTTCCGGGTGCCCCTTACTCTCCATCTGGTATTTGACGAACCCCTTAAAGAAGGATCTGCACTTTGTAATTTTCTCCTGGAAAATATACAAGCTGGTAAAGTCGAGGTTGTCTTTCACGGTCTTACTCATTTGTGCTCAGAAAAGGTCGCGCGATGGATTGCATGGTACCATAAATACCAGGCTGAATATCTTGTCGACTCCGACATTATCAGGTCAGACTCGGCTTTAATGTACAAAAGGCTGTCAGAAACACTGGGCTTCAATCCCGGCATCTGTCCTCCATGCTGGCTGGCCAGCAGAAAAAATCTCCTGTTTCTCAAATCGTTTAACCCGCCTTATATTGAAGCTATTTTAAATATCTCTGCTGGTCGGAAGAAATATTTTTCATCTGTTTTGTCACTTGCAAGCCCGGATGATGCAGAATTGTTTTTTCTCAGGATTCTGGCAAGAATTATATATATATCTTCTGTTATATTCAGGGTGAAACGTATCCGGATAGCTATCCATGATTGTGACCTTAGCAAGCCGCTTTCAATGGAATTCTTCGGGAAAATTATCCCATTGGTACAGAAACACCGGTACAAGGCAGTCCTGCAAAAAAACCTGATTGAGATATAACTGCAGAATCTTACAAATCAGAGGCTTTCTTTTGAGATATCAGAGAGGAATAAAGTCTGACAAGCTTTTCTGCATAAAACCCGCTTGCCCATTTCTGGGAATGCAGAATTGCTTCCTTCGATTTTAACTGATGCACTTCGGGATTATTTAAAAGAAGCGATGTCTTCTCTGAAAACATTTCCAGATCGTCATCAACCATAAATCCGCCATTGTCTCCACCCATGACTTCCCTGATGCCCATTTTCACTATTGCAACGACAGGGGTTCCGCAAACCATTGATTCTAAAATGGCCAATCCCTGGCTCTCGACTTTTGATGCAAAAATGAATACATCGGCAATTGAATAGAAATATTTTAATTTTTCCCTCTCAATAAAACCTGTAAACATGACCTGCTGAGATATTCCGATCTTCTTTGCATATCTTGAAAGACCATCATAAGCCGGCCCGTTTCCTGCAATCATAAAAATCAGATCATTATTTTCAGGTAACAGTTTTTTGACCACATCCATCAGAAAAGGAATATTCTTCTCCAGCCCAAGCCGGCCTGCATAGAATAAAATTCTTTTTCCTGTGAGTCGTGGAAATTCCTTAAGAACTGAATCCCTGCAATAATGATTCCCGTCTTCAAAATCACTTTTCAAAATTCCTGTCGGGATGACCCGAATAGGTTTACGGATGTAATATAATGTCAGAAGCACTTCCATCAGGGAAGAAGGCACAACTATAATGTCTGCCTTCCTGTATCTCCTTCTCATATAAAGCCTGCAGTAAAGCCGTGCAACACCATTGTGAGCCATGGGAGCATAAATTGTAATGAGCTCTTCCCAGTTCGCGTGGGCAGTCATTATGCAGGGAATATTTCTTTTCCTTGCGTACCTGGCAGCATATTTTCCAAGTGAAAATTCAGTCTGAACATGAATCACATCCGGTTTTACTCTGTCAAGTACTTTTTCAACGTTTTTTTTCTGGCCCCTTCGGACAAGCCTGTTTTCATCATTGAAAAAAATCCGCCAGGATGGGAAACGGAAAAGACCTGTTCCGGGAAATTGTGAATCAAATTTTTCCGAATCGGGATATTCAGGCACAAACAGGCTGACACTGTGTCCCATTTTTATAAATTCCCTCGTAAAGATATCTATTGAGACCGTAACGCCACTCATTGCAGGCCAGTACTGATCCGAGATAAAAGCTATGTTCATATCACGAGGGTTTTTCAGATCTCATAATGAAGGGAGCTGAATTAAAAACGTCATGTTATTAATTAAAGTCAAAACAATAAATCCAAAAGTATTTAAAAATCATGAACACTGTTAAAGTATACTTTATAAAATATTCTGGCGAATGCGTGCTTTTCAGAAATTATAGCAGAGAGCCGAATGACAGAAGTCATTTATCGATCCATTTCTTGAAATCAGGAACCCTTTCTCGGCTTACGACAAATTCTTCATTTTCTCTGCCGGCCTTAAGTGTCAGATGAAGCCTGCTTGAGGAATAGCTGTGCATCAGCAATATTGAACTGATATTCACGATGCAGTCACGGTTGATCCTGAAGAAAATATCCGGATCAAGGAAATTCTGAAGCTGATCAAGAGAATTATCAATCCCGTGTTCCCTGCCCTGAAAGTCCCTTATAAAAACACTTCTTTCACATATATGAAAATGACTGATCTCAATCACGGGAACAGACCTGTATTTATTTCCCGTCTTTACGAGAAACCTTGACTTATAGTGGTTGGCAAATGCCTGCACAATCGCATTGAAATCAGGCCTGACTGTTGCTTTTTCCTGGTGTATCTTTCTGAATTTGCTGATCGCCGAGGCGAGTTGTCCCTCATCAACAGGTTTGAGGAGGTAGTCGACACTGTTTACCTTGAAGGCCCTGAGGGTATATTCATCATATGCAGTAATAAAAATGACAGGAGTTTCAACATTGACCGTTTCAAAAATCTCAAAGCACAACCCGTCATCAAGCTGTATGTCCATAAGCATGAGATCCGGCGATTTGTTGATCCGCAGCCAGTTTACAGTATCCTCAACCGTTTCAACCACTTTCAGGACTCTTATTGTACTATCAAGTCTGTCGAGCAGTCTTATCAGCTTATCTGCAGCCGGTTTTTCATTTTCTATTACCAGTATATCCATCAGATCAGGGGCACCTTAACCGTGAAATAAGAATCTGTTTCCTCAATGATCATTGGTTTGCCTGTCGAAAGCCTTATCCGCTCCGAGAGATTTTTCAGCCCGACGGCCGTCGATCTGACATTGGTCGCCTTTCTCTGCAAATTGTTCCTCACGACGATATTTTGATCCTCGAAATGAACTGAAATATTCAACTGATTCTCCCTGGTGGCAATATTATGCTTTATCGCATTCTCGACAAGTATTTGCAGTGAAACGGGCAGCACGTGGTATCTGCTGCTGTCCATTGCATCTATTGTCAGAGTCATTTTTCCTTCATCCCTGACCCGGTACAGATCAAAATAGCCCTTGATGAAATCAAGCTCCTGCTGAAGCGGAACTTGCTCTTTAAAGGCATTTTCAAGTATGTACCTGTAGACTGATGAAAGATCATTAATGAACTGTTCAGCTTTTTCCGGCTGCGATTTCACAAGGGAAGAAATCGTATTAAGGCTATTGAAAAGAAAATGCGGATTTACCTGATTCTTCAGCGTTTCATTCTGAAAAATGAGATTTTCTTCCTTTAGCTTCTGTTCACGCTTTAACCCGTCCTGCCATAAAATAAAAAGGAAGATGACAACTCCGGCTGACAATCCTGCCAGGGTGGCTTTCAGCCAACTTTTAAAGTCATTCCGAAAAAAATCCAGTAAAACTCCAGGTACATCATATCCTTTTATCAGTCCCCTCAGGCTTAAATATGCCATCATCAGTAAAAATGCTGCAATAAAACAGACTATCAGGAAGAGCGCAAGCCGTGAGAGAATGATCCTGGTAATCTCCCTCCGGGTAATTGCTGTTTTCACGTCCCGGAAAATCAATCCGGCCAGGAAAATGAATATTTCGATCTCTATAAAAACCAGCAGCAGAAAGCCGGGAATGCTTTTCCAGATAACCGGGAATGGATGAAGCAAAATGTTGATCGTCATGGCCAGCACGGCGATCAGAAACAGCACTGCGTGAGTCGAGAATCTTCGCAGATCAGATATGGTTCCCGAATTGATTTTATTCATGACAGTAAATTTACGTCAGATTATTTAATTCTTTCCACTTTCAGTTCCCTGATTGTTTTCATCAGGAACTTGTTCGACATGCCCTGCACATCAACTTCCTGGAATGTGGAGCTGAATATTTCGGCAAATTCTATCTGACTGCTTTTCAGGGATATCCATGTAGCTCCCCAATATTGTTCTGTCCCTTTTGTTTTAATATTTCCGGTAGCTATTTCCAGCTTATTGTTCAACGCCCTGTACTCAATTACTGCGCACAATTCATTGTTCATGACAGATAGGCCTGTCCAGCAAAGCTGAATGGAAGAATGATTGTAACTTCCGATCCCCGCCATATCGAATTTTCCGGTAATATCAGGAATCTTATAAGCAGCATTAAGTTTCAAGGAATCATTATAACGCCATGCAAATAACTCAACACCCATCATATCCCATATGAGATTCCTTGAGTAAATATTATCAATTGATGTCGGAAAATTCTTAAAGGCCTCCTCTTTTATCATGCTGTCGGAAGGCATATATCTGAAGTTCTCCATGAATTTCTGCTCTTTCACCTGATCAAATGGCCCTGACTGATTTTTTGAATCAGAAACAAATACATTGTTCCATTCTGAATGACCCCCTTTAAATCCCCTGGTGTAATCGCCGGTTACCATGGTCCTGCCGGTGAAATTGCCATAGATATCCATATTGGTGTAGAGTGCCGTCATCCTGTATTTCTGCAAGGTGCCGTCATCTTCCGGCTTGCCTGAAGGCAGCTTTGTCAGATATTTCCTTTCCATGTTTTTCTGACTTTGTCCGGAGACTGACAGAGAGGCAGTAACTGACAACAGTATCAATACCCCGGAAATAATTGTGATTAATCTTTTTTTCATCCCGTTTTGTTTTAAATTGTTGAACATAAATCGGGAACAAAGAAAAATCGGGATTCATCCCTTTGAAAATAAAACTTGCCGGACAGCCAAAAAAGGCTGCCCTGCTGCATAAATTAATGGTTTAAACGTATGCCGGCTTACGATGAAGACTGGGTCCCTGAATCCCCGCGAGTGCATTGACTTAATCGAGCTTTAGGGAATTTGACCGGTATTTCATATTGTAACGGAATAAGTCTAAAAATTACACTTATTTTTTCAAAACCAATGAAAATATTTCTGCCGGTCGAGGACAGATATTTTCGGGATTTCAAGTGAAAGAGAGAGTTTTTTCGTATTTTAGTTTTTTCCTAAACAGATTACTCCTGTTTTATGAGTGAAGAGATACTTAAGGCACTGATGGAACTATTTGCGCTTATCGTCAAGCAGGACGGCGGGATGATAATAGATGAACGCGAATATGTTGCCGATTTCCTCGTAAAACAGCTTTCCAGCGAGAGTGTCAGGGAATACCTGGCCCTGTTCGACAAACATGCAGGGCCGGTAAAGGAAAAGTCGGCTCTTAAGAAGCCCGCTCCTCCTTCAGTCCTCGATTCTGTCAAAATCCTGGGAATTTGCAAAAAAATAAACCGGACTCTTAACCAGGAGCAGAAGGTAGTCGTCCTGATGAGATTATATGAGCTTGTCAATGCCGATCGACGGTTCACGCCTCAGAGGATGAATATTATTAATACGGTTGCTGAAGTTTTCAGGATCTCTGCCGAAGAATTCTCTGCCACAGAGCAGTTTGTGAAAAACGACGACCCCGCGAACCTTAAAAATCCGGCAATACTGACCCTCAGCCCGGCGGATAAAACCGATGAGATTTCCACAAAACTTCTTACCGGGTACCAGGATACCTGTATTTATTTCCTGAGAATTGCCAGTGTCGATCTTTATTTCGTGAAATACCTATCAAAGGAACAGCTTTATCTGAACAGCCTGCCTGTAAATCCGGGCAGGGTTTATTCCTGGGCAAAAGGTGCCTCCCTGAGATCATCGCAGGGATATTCAATTTATTACAGTGATATCAGTTCCAGGTTCCTTTCTGAAATAATCATCCATAAGATCTCATTTACTGCAGAAAATCTTACCCTGAATTTTGTGGAAGGCATTAAGGCAATTGACAATATAAGCTTTTCAACAGACGAAGGGAGCCTGGTTGGGATCCTTGGAGCCAGCGGATCAGGAAAAACGACACTCCTGAATCTTCTCAGCGGAATTGAAAAGCCTTCCTCCGGCAGTGTGAGGATCAACGGCCTTGATGTCTTCAATGACAGCCGATATCTCGAGGGTGTCCTGGGATATGTCCCGCAGGATGATCTGCTTATTGAAGATCTGACTGTGTTCCAGAATCTATATTTCGCTGCATGCCAATGCTTTAAAGAGAAATCAAAAGAAGAACTGGATGCGTTGGTTGATAATACTCTTGCCAACCTGGGCCTGTATGAAAAAAGAGGGCTTAAAGTCGGATCCCCCATGAACAGAGTCATAAGCGGCGGACAAAGAAAGAGGCTCAATATAGCCCTTGAGCTTATCAGGGAGCCATCTGTGCTTTTCCTTGATGAGCCCACATCGGGTCTTTCATCCAGGGACTCCGAAAACCTCATGGATCTGCTCAGGGAACTTACCCTCAAGGGAAAACTGATATTCACTGTCATTCACCAGCCATCATCTGAGGTGTTCAAGATGTTCGATAAGATCATAATACTTGATCAGGGGGGCTGCATGGTTTACTACGGCAATCCGGTGGATGCCGTAATATATTTCAAGACTCTCGACGTACAGATCAATTCAAGTATCGGAGAATGTCCGACCTGCGGAAACGTCAACACAGAGACGATCTTCAATATTATGGAAACCCATGTGGTTGATGAGTTCGGCAAGTACACTGAAAAAAGAAAGGTCAGGCCTGAGGAATGGGCAAGGACATTCAGGGTGAGGAATCCGTTTATTCCCCTGCCTGAGGTGAAGGAGTCTCCACACAGCAACCTTCAGAGGCCCGGGCTATGGAGACAATTTGTGATCTATCTGAAAAGGGATTTAAGCAGTAAGCTGGCCAACAGGCAATATATAGGCCTTACCATGCTAGAGGCGCCGATCCTGGGATTCATTCTTGCCTTTATTATCAGGTACATACCTAATCCTGACTCTGTAGTATATATTTTCTCGGAAAATGAGAATATTCCTATTTTCATTTTCATGAGTCTTATAGTGGCCCTGTTCCTGGGGCTGACAATCAGTGCCGAAGAAATATTCCGCGACAGGAAAATAATCAAGAGAGAACATTTCCTCAACCTCAGCAGGACAACCTATCTTGCTTCAAAAATCGCAATACTGATTTTAATCTCTGCAATGCAGTCAATCCTGTTTCTTGTAATTGCAAATCCCGTTCTCGGAATAAAGGGCATGTTTTTTCATTACTGGGCTGCTCTTTTTTCGACAGCCTTCTGCGCAAATATGCTGGGGCTGAACATATCGGCATCTTTCAATTCAGCAATTACAATATATATCGTCATACCTCTCCTTATAATTCCAATGATGGTATTGAGCGGAGCAATGTTCCCGTTTGATAAGCTGAACAGGAAAATCGGAAGTGTCGAGAAGGTGCCTGTAATTGCAGAGCTGATGCCAACCAGATGGACATATGAGGCACTTATGGTCACCCAGTTCAAAGATAACAATTACAGCAGGGTGGTTTATGATCAAAACAATGAGACATACTATCAGCTTAAAAAGGAAGTCAGCGATGCTGATTTCAATAAGGTTTACAGGATCCCTGAGCTGAGAAAGGCACTTGATATCAGTCTTCGCGAGTACAGGAGCAATCCCAGGAATATGGGGAACAGCGAGGAGCTTTTAATTAGAAACCAACAGGGCAGGAATTTCAGCAAGCTTGATCTTCTTGCAAATGAGCTGGCAAAATTTCCCCTGATATACGGCATGCCGGCTTTCAAATATTCAAAGTATCTTACTCCGTACGAATTTAATCCGGGGATTGCTGATTCTGTATCAGGCTATCTTAACAGGCTGGACGATAAATTCAATAAAATTGCGAATTCCGCCACAGACAAGATGGACAAATTCTATGATCTGAACTACGCGAAGCTTGATAAGCTCAGGGATGACTATTTTAACTATAAACTTGAGGAAATCGTTACCAAATACTACGAAAGAAAGAAAATACTGCTTTATAAAAACACTCTGGTTCAGAATGTCGATCCTATCTATCTTGATCCCGTTAAAAGAAATTTACTGGGTTTCAGAACTCACTTTTATGCACCCTCCAAATATATTTTCGGACTCAAGGTCGACACCTTTTCATTTAACATCATCCTTGTACTGCTAAGCACTATAGTGCTCTACCTGACACTTTATTACGAACTCCTTGCAAAAGCGGTCAGGTTCATTGAAAAATTCAGATTACGCAAACAGTTATTCAAGAACATGTTAATCTGATTATTTTTATATTTTTGTATAATAAATGAATCAACCTGATGAGAGGAATTCTGTTATTCATTTCTTTTATTATTCTGTCGGTAAGCTTCTCCTGCAGAAATACTTCAAAAAAATCCTCTGAATTCATCTTCCCCAAAGCTGATTCAGTGCCTTCGGTTGAGGCTGAAAAGCTTAGCTCAGAAGCCATTGAGGAAATCTCAAAGAATATTACATCACCTGTGGAGATCGCAAATCTCCTTCAGCAGATGGCTGTTCCCTTTTCACCCGATTACCTTGCCTCTTCAATTGATCCAAACAAGCAGACGACTGCCTTTGACAAGGCATTTTCACTCGGAATACTCGGAGCTGATCTTGGATATCTTAACATGTATGAAAAAACCGGGTCTTCCCTGGATATTCTTTCTTCCATAAAAAAACTTGCCGATGGAATCAGGGTCGGTCAGTTTTTCAATTTTGAAACCATAAAAAGGCTTTCTCTCAATAAATCAAATCTCGACTCCCTGCTATTCCTGTCAATCGATTCGTACAATAAAATCGATAAATACCTTCGTAACAATGACAGGGGGCAGTTATCAGCCCTGATGATAATAGGCGTTTGGGTCGAGGGCCAGTATCTTGCAACACAGGTTGTAAAAGAGTATCCCGATCCGATGCTCCGCGATCGCATCGGCGAGCAGAAGATAATCCTCAATGATCTTATAATGCTTGCCAATCCGTACTGCGGAAGGGAAAGTGAATTCAAGACGCTCTGTGCAGACCTGCAGGAGATAAAGGGAGTCTACAGGGATATCAGGATAACATATTCTCTGGGACAGCCTGAAAGTGTCGAAAAAGACGGCGCCCTGGTTGTTACACAGACCGAAAAAAGCAAGGTTGAAATGACCCCTGATCAACTGTCAAAAATAATAGAAGTGACTGCTGAAATTCGTAACAAAATGATATTAAAGAAGTAGTATGAAGAAACATTTCATTGCCATTTTATTGCTGCTTACCGGCAGTATTATGGCATTCGGTCAGGATGCCGACAAGCTTGTAAGCAGCTGCCTGGTGAATGCCGGCCCAAATGCAAGATACCTTAAGGATTTCAGAATACAGCTTGGCAAGGCATCATCCACAGGCGATTTGAGATATAAGGCCCAGATGTCGCTCTGGAAAAATACAAAGTACAGGTTCTCTCTTTGCAATTCTGATGATTCACAGGGAAAACTTATACTGACAATCAGGGATGATGAAAACAAAGTCGTCCTTAACTCTTATGACCAAAAAACGGGGAAAACTTATACTTCCGTGGAATTCATATGCAGTAAAAGCGGGATATATCAGCTTAGCTATGATTTTTTAAATGGGCAGGAAGGTTCAGGCGTCGGAGTTGTTTCAATGATAAGATGATCTTTTAAAATATAAAGAATAACTGGATCAGCGCTGTCAGAAGAATAAAGAGGCTGAAAACGATCTCAACGAATATTTTCCTTTTCTGAAATACAAAATAATGTGTCAGGAAATACCCTGCAGGAATAGCTGTTATCCATATCATTTCAACAGAAACCGAAGGCATCAAAAAAAATAGCGCCAGGGAAATAATAAAACACCAGATCAGAAGGGAAAAAGTCTTGCGTGATTTAATTTTCTTCGAATTCATCAGCGACAGCAGAAAAACCATGCTGACAATAAGCATCAGCCCCATATATATAAGGACAATAACCTTAAGCCTGGAGAAGTCAACAGCCGGGGCACGTTCAAATAAATTATCCCTTACCATTGAAAGAAGCGTTCCGGGATCCCTTCCCAGAACATAATAGAGACCTGCCGTGAGCACGAAAGGAGCCGCCATTCCCAGGAGTGCTATAATTATTTCCCTGATATTTGCGTTCCTCAACATAATAATTCCTATTATGACCAACGCACCGAACCAGATAAGATTTGCATAAAACAGCGACCCTATGCTTATAAATATCCCTGCATCGAAAAAGTCATAAGCAGTCCCTTCCTTCCGGTAGGTATTAATAATGCAGCGCATGGCCAGCAAAAGAAACAGCGAGGCAGGAAGCACGGGATTAAAAATCTGGTATTCAGGAAAAACCGCAATGATAAGAATATAAAACAATGCCGGCAGGAATGTTCTTTCATTTATAAAGAAAACGGTGGTATTGAAATTCACCAGAAGGAATAGCACAAGACAGAGGCAGAGCATCGTGAAAATAAGACCGGGTGCAGCATGGCCGCCCAGCAGGAATTTCAAAATCCCATATAAAGGCATTGGCTCTGTTTCAAAGATGGGCATGCCTGCTGCCCGCGGATGAATGAAAACATCTGCCCATGATGCCCCAAGTGTAAGTGCAATGAGGAATAGTACACTCGGGCCAGTTCCCTTAAAGATTTTTGATAACATTAATCTTTGTCTATAGATCAAATCCTATGTCGGGACGATAATACATCCCGTCAAACGAAATTAGTCCCGTATTCCTGTAAGATACGTCAAGCGCCTCCTTCATTGTCTTTCCCCATGAGCTGACAGCCAGCACTCTTCCGCCTGAAGTGATCACATCATTGCCTGACAGTTTCGTTCCGGCATGAAAAACGACGCAATCGCGGGTTGTATTCAGCCCGTGGATTACCCTGCCTTTCTCATAATGTCCCGGGTAACCGCCCGAAGCCAGCATTACGGTTGATACGAATCTCTCATCAGTCTCGACCGGTCTATCAGAAATATCCCCGTTCGCCACTCCTTCAATAAGGTCAAAAAGATCCGATTTGATCCTTGGAATTATCGCTTCCGACTCAGGGTCGCCAAGCCTTGCATTATATTCAATTACATAAGGATCGCCTTTCACATTGATAAGTCCGAAGAAAATAAATCCCTTATAAACTATACCTTCCTCTGTCAGTCCTTTCATGGTCGGATCAATGATCCTCTCCCTGACTTTTGCCATAAAGGCGGCATCGGCAAAAGGCACGGGAGACACTGCGCCCATTCCTCCCGTGTTGAGGCCTGTGTTGCCTGCTCCAACTCTCTTGTAGTCTTTTGCTTCGGGAAGAAGCTTATAGGAACGGCCATCAGTAATGATAAATGCCGAAAGTTCAATGCCACTGAGAAACTGTTCAATGACGACCTTCTGACCTGCAGCGCCGAATTTCCCATCTAACATTGCCCTGACCTCCCTTTCCGCTGAAGCCAGATCATCCTGAATGACGACGCCCTTTCCTGCAGCGAGCCCGTCGGCTTTAATGACGTACGGCGGATCGAGGCTATTAAGAAACTCTGAGACTCCTGTGACAGTCGATCTGTCAAAGGTCTTGTATCTTGCCGTCGGGATATTGTGACGGCACAGGAATGCTTTCGCAAAATCCTTGCTTCCCTCAAGCCTCGCAGCAGATTTATCAGGACCGATGACCGGTATCCTTTTCAGGTATTCATCAGCAAGAAAAAAATCGTGTATCCCGGCAACAAGCGGCGCCTCGGGTCCGACAATCACCATATCAATTCCAAATTGCCTGACGGCGTTCCTTATGGCGCTGAAATCTTCCGGATCAAGAGGAATGTTCGTTCCCGACAGTGAAGTTCCCGCATTGCCGGGGCCAACAAAAACCTTACTTACCCTTTTGCTTTGGGCAAGCTTCCAGGCAATAGCATGTTCCCTGCCTCCCGACCCGAGGATGAGAATATTCATTTTTCATAAAATAAGGTATTCCAAATGTAATATTTCAATCTGAAAAAAATTACCATCGTCGATGATAAATGTCCGGAGCAGTCAGGGCAGAATAAAATCGTAACCCTGTTCCACCGATTTCAGAATAAAATCTTCAATAAATGAAAGACATGATGAAGACGAAGTGTCGTGAAATACGATAACTGATCCTATTCTTTTCTTCCTTTCAAGCATTTCAAGCGATCTCCTGCTTCCGAATGCATTGTCGAAATCATAAGATATAATATCCCAGAATACTATTCTGTACGATTTACGAAGCTTCCTGAACTGGCTGAGCCTGAGCCGGCCATAGGGAGGCCTGAATAACGTGCCTGATGTAAAAGCTGAAGCATTCTCCGCATTTTTGCAGTATTTATCAGTACCTGTCTTCCAGCCATCAAGATGATCATATCCGTGATTGCCTACGATATGCCCGCCCTGCTTTATTTTATCGACCAGGCTATGATAAACTTCAGCAGATCTGCCATTGCAGAAAAATACCGCTTTTAATCCGTGGCGGTTAAGGATGTCAAGCAGCCCGGGTGTCGTGTCCGGATCCGGGCCGTCATCAAAAGTAAGACAAAGGAGCTTCTTCTCCGTTTTCAGCCTGAAGAGAGCCCCCGGATAGATCCAGACTAAAAATTTACATGGTCTGAATACCCTTGGAATCATTTATCTGTGAGAAAACAACTGGCCATAATACTTATTAATAAGCGGCTCGACTGCCTGGGTCATCGAAGTCATTTTCATCCGGACCGACATATTGTAAATATCAAGCAGCCCCTGCATATTGATTCCTGTCGAATAATCAAGTCCATAGCGCGCGCCTGCCGGAAGGCTGACGGCATAATCAAGGTACTGCAGAGCATAGTCAATCACACTGTAAAGGATCTTTTCTCCTTCATCCTGTTTTCCGGCTCTTATCAGGTCCTCGGCGAGGAGAATTGAAAAATAGTCATTCGGAAGCTTCTCCGGCGGCACAATCTCAAGGCCCCTGTGCACTGCTGCAATTGCCCTGGTCGTATCTCCGTCCCGGAGCAAGGCATTGGCAAGATCCCCGAAAAGGCGTCTGAAGTTTGAAAACATCCTCCTGTTGTTTTCATCAAGGTAAACGGAGGGATCTGCGGCATTACCCCATTTGAATTTATTCATCATGTTATCGTACATGACATTGGAATCGATCATCCCGAATTCCCCCGGTTCCGACTCTTCCGATTTCACAGGAGTAATCCTGTAGGCGAGCCCTTCCTGGACAAAATACTTTTCAAGGCCCCTGTACTGGCTGGAAGGCACAGTTGTTGACATGTAAACCGGTCTTTTCCAGTCATTGCCCGACAGAAGATCCATAATTGCCAGGTCGCCCTTATAGGCATCGTCACCGACATAATCCCATATCATCGGAGAGACCATTTTTTTCTTCAGGTAGTTTTTGACAGTGCCGTTTGAAAGGACCAGCGAAGTATCGACATCCAATAAAAACTTACTGGTTGGCAAATAGTTAAGATAATCCCCCTGTCCGTTGATATCTATCATGAATTGCTTGTCATCCTGTCCTGCAAACCTGACTATATCCTTTATATTTACAGGACTTTTTACGCGCGTATTGACCGGAAGTTGCGTCCGTGTCCCCTCCACATATTTTTCGGACGTGAGAGTAAAAGGAAGCGGGTCCGATTTGAAGGCTTTCTGTCTCATCATATCTATGTACCATCCTGCCTGTATATAGCTCAGGTTAACAACCCTGACATCCTGTCTGACCCCGAGGACATCCTGAACGCACCAGACCGGAAATGAATCGTTATCCCCGTAAGTGAAAAGAATGCTGTTAGGCGCGCAGGATTCAAGATAGTCTGCGCCAATATCCCTTGCAGTATAACGATGTGACCTGTTATGATCATCCCAGTTCTGACTCGCCATCAGGAGAGGGCCTGCAGCCAGGAGAACTATGCCGGTCACGATCCACGAGGCATTATGCTTAATCAGCTTCTGCAAATATTCATAAACCAGCATGAATCCCATTCCAATCCACATTGCAAAAGCATAAAATGACCCCACATAGGCATAGTCGCGTTCCCGAGGCTGATTTGGGGTCTGGTTAAGGAATATGACGATGGCTAATCCTGTCATGACAAAAAACACGCTGATCATGACGAAGCCTTGCTTATCCTTATTGTACTGCCATATCATTCCCAGAATTCCAATAAGCAATGGAAGCAGATAGTATCTGTTCCGGGCAGGGTTGTTTCTGAGGTCCGCGGGAAGTTTATCCTGGTCGCCAAGACGGGCATTATCAATGAAGTTAATCCCGCTTATCCAGTTCCCGTGGATCTTATTTCCATACCCCTGAATGTCGTTCTGCCTTCCGGCAAAATTCCACATAAAGTATCTCAGGTACATAAATCCGATCTGGTACCTGAAGAAGAAACGGAGATTTTCTCCGAAGGTGGGACAAACCACCGTTTCTTTCCCTGATTCAGAACTTACCGAATACCTTCTCCCTTTTAATTTAGCCCAGAACTTGTATGCAGATTCATGATCCTGCTCCTGGCTGTACATTCGCGGAAAGATGGTCTGAAAATCAGGATTAAATTCATACTCCGGCCTGTAATATGGCTTATATTTCCCATTAAGCTTATTATATCCTGCGAGTACCTTTTTTTCTCCGGTAATGGGGGCACTGTAATAGTTTCCGAACCATTTCGGTGCTGTCCCGTACTGCTGCATGTTGATATAATATGAAAGTGAGAATATATCGGCAGGATTATTCTGATTCATCGGAGGTCTGGCCGATGACCTTATCATTATCTCGGTGTACGACGAATATCCGATCAGGACAACCGCCAGACAGGTAATCACATAATTCAGGATAACCCTCCTGTTTTTTACAGAATATCTTATGCCGAGGACCAGCAATGCGATGACAAATATCACGAAGAAGTACAGTCCGGAGTTATATGGCAGACCTAAAACATTGACGAAAAGAAGCTCGAACCAGCCTGCTGCGGCAGGCACTCCAGGCAAAATGACAAAAACCATGAGCCATAAAATCAGGACTGCAAAGAGAGTGGTTTTTATAAGGCCCTTAATACTGACGTCGTACTTTCTGAAATAATAAACGAAAACCAGGACCGGAATAACCAGGAGGTTCATCCTGTGGATTCCAAGCCCCATTCCCATCATATAGGCAATCAACACGATCCATCTTCCTGATCCGGGTTTATCCGCCTCTTCTTCCCATTTCAGCATTGCCCAGAATACAAATCCCAGGATAAATGATGATAAGGCATAAAGCTCAGCTTCGACAGCCGAAAACCAGAAGCTGTCGGTAAAGGTATATGCAAGAGCGCCAAGGACACCGCTTCCGATTATTGCAGGTATTTGCTTTGCCTCGAGGGGGCTTTTTCTCGCGAATATCCTGCGCACCAGATGCGTTATCGTCCAGAAAAGGAACATTACTGCTACCGCGCTGGTGACAGCCGATGCTCCGCTGAGCACAGCCGGCACTTTTGTGTTATCGCTTCCTGCCAGCATGGCTATTACCCTGCTGATCATTATAAACAGCGGGGCTCCCGGAGGGTGTCCTACCTGAAGCCTGTAGGAAGCAAGAATGTGCTCGCCGCAATCCCAGAAGCTGATTGTCGGCTCAATTGTCATCAGGTAGACAACTGCAGAGATCAGAAATACCAGCCATCCTGTAATATTATTCAGGCGGCGGAATTTTGCCATTACCGGATCCATAAATTTTCAGTTTTTAAAAAGACAAAGAACATAAAAAAAATTGGGAATTGATGATAACGGTATATGTATTTAACAACATTTTAACTTGTCCCGTAAATGCAGTTTTAAAGTTTTGACCGTGCGGTTGTTAAAGTCCCTGAATGAAGCCAAAAAACATACTGTACTGCTTCAAAATGCACTTGCAGAATAATTATTTGTTTTTCAAGGTTTTATAATCAGATATAAAATCTCCACGGCCTTGTTTTCCAGTATCTGCCGGCATAATCAATGCCTATCCTCTTTCCTGTCCTGTAAACGGCTGAATACCCGGAATCTTCCACCCAGATACGATCTGAAGTGGCAAGGTCCTCTCCATAGAATGATCCGTTAATACCCAGGGCTCTTGTCAGTTTTCCAGGACCATTTAATCCTTCCAACCCCCTGATCAGGGCTGCCTGCGGATTATCTTTCCCAGCAGCAACAAAGTTAAGCATCCAGTACATGCCGTAAACGAAATATACATAGACCTTCCCTCCTTCATGAAACATTACCTCAGTTCTCGGAGTCCGACCCCTGCTTGCATGACAGGCAAGATCATCCGGCCCCCTGTAGGCTTCGGTCTCGGTTATCATATACTTTCTGATGACCTGGTCATTTTTGACTGCCAGCGTTTTCCCTATAAGCTCAGGGGCGACATAAAGAACATCGCGCATGAAGAATTCATGTGAAAGCCTGTTTGTGACAGGCTGATCAATATATGACTCCTCTCCTGTAATCATGATATTTCAATAATGCGCCATTGCATGCTGAACAAAGATCCCTGATTTCCCATATTTTGGAAAAGCCTTTATTAAAAGAATGTAAAAATAAGCTTAGTTTGATTTCCCGGATTAAATTATGGCCAATATTCTTTTTTTTAATAAATATGTTGTATTTTTGCAAACCCGAAATCAAAGGGTTTTGCATAATTATAAGTATATCAAATAAAAAAAACAAGTACAAGTGAACACCTTAAGTTACAGGACAGTCTCGGCAAACAAAGCTACAGTCAGCAAGGAATGGGTTATCATTGACGCTGAAGGAGCAGTTCTCGGCCGTCTGGCAGCTCTGGTCGCCAGCATGTTAAGGGGAAAGCATAAGACGAATTTCACCCCTCATGTCGATTGCGGTGACAATGTCGTAGTTATTAATGCAGAAAAAGTTGTTCTCACCGGATCAAAATGGTCAGATAAGGAATATGTGAGATATACCGGTTATCCCGGTGGACAAAAATTCACCTCAGCAAGTGAGATGCTCAGGAAGAATCCTATAAGCCTTGTTGAAAATGCCGTCAAGGGAATGCTTCCGAAAAATCGTCTTGGCAGTGCCCTGTTCAGGAATATGCATGTATATGCAGGTCCTGATCATCCTCATGAAGCGCAGAAACCCAAAAAAATTGAACTTAATAACAACTAAGGAACATATATGGAAGCAATTAATGCCATAGGAAGAAGAAAGGCGGCCGTAGCCAGGGTTTTTTTAAATGATGGCAAAGGCAAAATAACTGTCAACGGCAGGGATTTCAGGGAATATTTCGGGACAGAGTCGCTGCAGTATATTGTCAACCAGCCACTGCTTCTTTTAAATGCTGCTGATAAATATGATATTGTCGTCAATCTGGAGGGAGGCGGCGCAAAAGGGCAGGCTGAGGCTCTTCGCCTTGGCATAACAAGAGCCCTGATAAAGATTGATGAAGAAGCCAAGAAACAGCTTAAGGCTAACGGTTTTACGACACGCGATCCCCGCGAAGTCGAAAGAAAAAAACCCGGAAGGCCAAAGGCCCGCAAGAGGTTTCAGTTCAGTAAACGTTAATATTCTCCGGTTCACTGAGATGCAAAGTTTAGTATCTAAATTGCAAAGACCCCCGCAAGCCGGAGCTACTCTGCAATTGAAAAAACAGAATGTAAACTTAAATCCAATAAAATGCCCAGAACAAATTTCAATGAATTATTAGATGCCGGTGTTCATTTCGGACACCTGAAAAGAAAATGGAATCCCGCCATGGCTCCCTACATTTTTATGGAGCGAAATGGCATTCATATCATTGATCTTGAAAAGACTATCGTAAAGATCGATGAGGCTGCCTCTGCAATGAAGCATATAACCAGGTCAGGAAAGAAAGTGTTATTTGTGGCAACCAAAAAGCAGGCCAAGGAGATTGTCGCCGAGAAAGTCAAAAAGGTAAATATGCCGTATGTGACGGAACGCTGGCCGGGCGGTATGCTGACAAATTTCCCGACGATCCGTAAAGCTGTCAAGAAAATGGGATCCATCGACAAAATGGCTACCGACGGCACATTTACAAACCTGTCAAAACGCGAAAGGCTTCAGGTTACCCGCCAGAGAGCCAAGCTTGAAAAAACTCTTGGCAGCATTGTTGACCTTACTCGCCTTCCTGCTGCTTTGTTCGTAGTCGATGTCTGCAAGGAACGGATCGCGGTGAGAGAAGCAAAGCGCCTGGGAATAACCGTCTTTGCAATGGTCGATACCAATTCCGATCCGACGGATATAGATTTCCCGATACCTGCAAATGATGATGCATCAAAATCAATTTCACTGATCATTGAAATCATCTGCCAGGCTATTGAAGAAGGTCTTAATGAAAGAAAACTTGAAAAAGACAAAGAGTCCGGACCTAAGGAGAAGAAAGGCCCAAGAAAAGACCTTGAAGCCAAAGATATGCCTGAGTCACTTATTGAAGCTATAAACGGAGAAGAGGAGGAAGAGGAAACTGAATCCGGAATAACTGTTGATTCAGTGAAAGAGGATGCAGCCCTCAATGTCGAGGATGAAGTGGAAGAGGAAGAGTAAATGAGTTTTTTATTACGCTGAAAAAATTTTAATATGGCTACAATAAATGCTGCAGATGTCGCAAAACTCAGGAGAGTTACGCTTGCAGGAATGATGGACTGTAAAAAAGCTCTCGAAGAGTCAGAAGGCGACTTTAACAAGGCAATTGAAATAATACGTAAAAAAGGACAGGCTGTCGCCAATAAGCGTGCAGACCGCGAAGCCACTGAAGGGGCCGTCCTCGCTAAAGTCGCTCCCGACGGGAAACATGGGGTCATGATAGTTCTTAACAGCGAAACCGATTTCGTTGCCAAGAATTCCGATTTTCTCGGGCTGGCAAACAATATCCTTGATACGGCACTTGCAAAAACACCTGCCGACCTTGAAGCACTGAAATCGCTTCCCCTTGATAAAGCAACAGTAGGTGACAAAGTAATTGAATTCGTCGGCATTGTCGGGGAGAAACTTGATCTGTCGTATTATGAAAAGATAGAGGCTCCTTTTGTACAGGCATATATACACCCGGGAAACAAGCTTGCATCACTTGTTGGATTTTCAAAGGCAGGTCTTGATATGCAGGTTTATAAGGATATCGCCATGCAGGTGGCCGCCATGAATCCAGTATCCATCGACAAGGATGATGTTCCGGAGAAGATAATTGCCCAGGAGCTTGAAATAGGAAGGGAACAGGCACGGCGTGAAGGCAAGCCTGAGAATATGCTCGATAAAATAGCACAGGGCAAGCTTGGAAAATTCTTCAGGGAAAGCACACTCCTCAACCAGGAATTCATTAAGGATAACAAGCAAACGGTTGGCCAGTACCTTAAATCAACCGATAAGACAGTGTCGGTGACAGTATTTAATAGATATAATCTGAACCTGTAAGCTTAAGTTCATAATTAGTTTCAGATGGCGCTCCAGAGCGCCATTTTTATTTAATTCGCCATTATTTTATCTTTACGGAAAAGCTGAATTATGAAATATTCAAAAATATTGTTGAAGCTCAGCGGGGAATCGCTTTCCGGAAAAGGCAGTCATGGCATTGATGAGAATGTGCTGGAAGAATATGCAGGACAGGTGCTTGATGCTGTAAATAAAAAGTGTGAGGTTGCAGTAGTTATAGGAGGCGGAAATATATTCCGCGGGCTCAGCGGGACTGAATCGGGGTTCGACAGGGTAAGGGGCGATCAGATGGGAATGCTGGCAACTGTCATAAACAGCATTGCACTTGAAAGCGCAATAATAAAGCTTGGCGGAAAAGCAACGGTTTTCACATCAATAAGGATGGAGCCGGTTGGTGAACTTTATAACCGCGACAAGGTCCTTAAGGAAATGCGGAACGGAAGCGTATGCATTCTTGCAGGTGGAACCGGTAACCCTTTCTTCACCACTGATACTGCAGCTGCATTGAGAGCTGTCGAAATCGGGGCTGACGTTCTCCTGAAGGGTACCCGCGTTGACGGTGTCTATACAGCAGATCCCGAGAAAGACCCGAATGCCGGAAAATTTGATAAAATTTCCTTCGAGGAGGTGATTGTAAGAAGGCTGAAAGTGATGGATTCGACGGCTTTTACAATGTGCCGCGATAACAATATGCCAATAGTCGTTTTCGATATGAACACCAAGGGGAACCTGGTAAAATTGATCAGTGGAGAAAAAACCGGCACACTGATTTGCGACTGAAGCGGATTTGATATTCCTGCTATTTTATTATTTTTGTTTATATTGTTGCCCTTAACCGATGAAACCCGCCAAAAACCAGCTATATGAATGAAGATGTTGAACTGATAATAGAGGAATTGAAGGACAGGATGCAAAAAGCTGTTGACTATCTTGAGCATGAACTTGCCAGGATGCGTGCAGGAAGGTCCAATCCTGCTCTTCTTGATGGAATTACGGTCGACTACTATGGAGTCAATTCACCGCTCTCACAGGTTTCAAATATCAATACTCCTGATCCGAAAACCATACTAATCCAGCCATGGGAGAAGACAATGCTCGGCACTGTTGAAAAAGCTATAATGGCAGCCAATATAGGTCTTGTGCCAGTAAACAACGGAGAAGTCATCCGTATCAACATCCCTCCTCTTACAGAGGAAAGAAGGCATCAGCTGGTCAAACAGGTAAGGAATGAGGGCGAAACCGCCAAAATAAGCCTTCGCAATACAAGAAAATGGGCAAACGACGAACTTAAAGAGCTCCTTAAAGGCGGGCTTCCTGAAGATGTTGAAAAAGAAGCCGCTGAAAAAGTTCAGGATATGACCCACGATTTCAGCACAAAGATTGACAAGGTGATGGCATCCAAGGAAAAGGAAGTGATGACCGTTTGAAATTTCTTCCTGTTTCCCTGGTATCAGAATTAAAGCAGCTTTCGCAGCATTCCTGACTGCTTCATTTAAGAAGGGATCTTTTTGAATCTCTTTTCAGCCCGGTTAACCTGCTACTCCCCTGAGCCCTGAAGTGCAGTTACCGCAAATATCAATTGCATGTCTGCCCGACAATATCCTTTTCCTGAATAACCTGTATCTCGGGCCATCCCATATATCCCTGAATGATTCCTCATTCAGATCGCCCATTACGTACCTGGCATCCTTATCGAAACAACATGGAAGCACCATGCCGTCCCATGTTATGACCGGACTTGACCATAGCCTGGCACATCTGCCGGGCAGGTCGTTTTTTAAAGTGTACAAATTACACTTATTCTCATATCTGCTGAACTTCGCTTTCAGAGGCAGCCATTCCCCATGAGTATTATTGTTAATGATCTGCATTGACTTAAGCCTGAGTAGCGCATTCATTCCCTTCGCAAATCGCCTTGCCTGTGATATCTGGTGCTCATTCTTCCTGCTGACAAGGAACTGGATCACCATTTTCATAGTTGAATTATTTCGCCTGACTGCTTCAGACACATTTCTTATTCCACTGATCACTGTATCAAAATCGCCGTTAATCCGGTATGATGAGTATGTAACCTGATCCATGCCGTCGAGTGATACGACAAGCTGGTTAAGTCCTGAACATGCCAGTTTATCGGCATTTTCCTCATTCAGGAAATGTCCGTTGGTTGAAACGACCGTACTTATTTTCCTGCTTTTTGCAATAAAGCAGAAGAACTGCGGATGCAGCATCGGTTCGCCCTGGAAATACAGATTGATATTATAAAGGCAGCTCCCGAGCTCAGAGATTATCTTATCAAAAAGCTCAAGGCTCATAAATCCTTTTGCCCTGGTCATCAGGCCAGCACCATTGTCGCATTCAGGGCAGGCAAGGTTGCACTTATTTGTAAGCTCTGCGCTCAGGGCTACAGGCATGGCCAACACAACGGGCTTGTGGGAAAGGGAGCTCATCAGGCAGGAGTATCCGGCACTAAAGAAATTAAAAGGCTTTAAGAAATAGCTGGCCACAATTTCGTAAATTACGGAGTAAGATAAGAAAATAATTTTCATGAATTTATTAGGGTAAACTATATCTGTGGGGGTCATAGTGCCGGAAAAGAATATTACCGGGTAATAAAAATTAAAGAGTTTTAACTAAAAAAATAAAGCCATGAAAACATTTAAGGAATTCACTTTAATCATCCTTGCCATAATGCTGGCTTTCTCAACTTTATCTGCATCCGCCGGCAAAGGCCTGAAAGACAGCAGGAAAAACAGCCAGCAGTCATACATTACGATCAAGGGAAAGGTCGTTGATATACAGACCGGCTCTCCCCTTGTTTTTGCCACTGTTGCAGTATCAGAGTCAAATATTGCGGTAGTGACTAATATCGATGGCGAATTCACCATCAAAATGACAGAGGATCTCGCCTCCAAAAACCTTGATGTCACTTTCCTCGGATATAAGACAAAAAGCGTCCAGATCAGCTCCATGAAGGAAAACGGTTATAAGAACGTTATTTCAATGGAAGCGGCACCCATTCCATTAAAAGAAATAATTGTGAGGCCGGTTGATCCTGCAGAGATTGTAGCAAAGGCGATCGAGAGAATACCCAGGAACTACGAATCGGTTCCAAATCTGATGACCGCATTTTACCGCGAAACCATAAGGAAAAACCGCACTTATGTTTCAATCGGGGAAGCAGTGCTTGAAATATTCAAGGCGCCTTACAACAATGACCTTCGCTTCGATAATGTCAGGATATACAAGGGCAGGAAAAGTACCGATGTGGAAAAGCTGGATACTGTTCTGTTCAAGCTTGAAGGCGGCCCACTTAGCGTCCTTGAACTTGATGTTGCCAAGAATACGGAGGCAATCCTCACGATGGATGCCATGAAATACTACAATTATACGCTTGCCAGCGTTATTGAAATAGATGGCAAGCCTCATTATGTGGTTGAATTCAAACAGAAGCCCGATGTGGAAATGCCGCTCTTTATGGGAGATCTGTATATTGATATGGATTCATATGCAATAACTGAAGCTGAATTCGGCTTCAATCTTGCAGACAAGGCTACTGCCTCGTCTATCTTCATCAAAAAGAAACCTCTTGGAATGGAAGTGACTCCTGAAATTGCAACCTACAGGACAAAGTTCCGTGAACAGAACGGGAAATGGCACTTTGAATACTCAAGGGCAGAAGTGAAATTCAAGGTCAGCTGGAAGAAGAAATTATTCAACACGTTCTATACCACAATGTCAGAAATCGCAGTGACTGACCGCACTGACCAGGAAGTTATTAAATTTGCAGGAAAGGACAGGCTCAAAAATTCGGATGTCTTCTCCGATAAGGTAAGCTCATTTGCCGATAAGGACTTCTGGGGAGATTATAACGTGATTGAACCCGATCAGAGCATCGATGCAGCCATCAGAAAGCTGGCCAGGAAGCTTAAATTCAGCGACAGGGACGATATGCAGAAATAAAAGTGCATGACCAGGGACCAGGAAATAATAAGCAGGATCCGGAAGGGTGACAAAAAGGAATTCGAATCACTTTTCCGGTCCTATTATGTCCTCCTGGTTCGTTATGCAAAATCAATAATAAGGGATCACGACACTGCCGAGGAAATAGTTCAGAACTTGTTCGTCAGGGTATGGCAGAAAAGAGGAACCCTGTTGATTGAAACTTCACTTAACGGGTACCTGTACAAGGCGGTCCATAATCAGTGCCTTCACTATATCGATCATCAGAAAATTGTGGAAAAGCATGCTCAGGAAATGGGAAGGCGGGCCGTAGCTGAAGCGGAAAATCCGCTGGATGCCATCCAGTATAAGGAACTTCAGGAAAGAATGACATCCATACTTGAACGGCTCCCTGAAAGATGCAGCATGATCTTCTGTATGAACAGGTTTGAAGGGCTCAGATATGCAGAAATCGCGGAAAAGCTTTCCGTTTCACTGAAAACAGTCGAAGCCAATATGGGCAGGGCACTGAAGGAGTTCAGAAAAGCATTGATAATGAGATGAAAAACAAGAAAAACAACATGAAATTCACTGACCGGGAATGGAAAGCCCTTGCTTCGGCCCTGTCAGAAGAAAAGGAGTGCCAACCCGAACTTATTAGCAGGTTCCTGGCGGGAGATGGTTATAATATTGAAAAAAACTGGAAAGGATTGAAGACAATGAATGATGAAAGGGATATAGATGTAAATGAAGCCTGGAATAAAGTTTGTTCCCGGATAGAAGAAAAACCTGTGGTTGACAAACCTGTTAAGCTGACATTTATGAGGAGCTCATTTATCAGGGTAGCCGCTGCCGGACTTGTTCTGATGGGATTGGCTGTCGCAGCCCTGTACATCATTAATGCGGATTCATTCAGCAGAAAAGTCATTGCATCAACTGGCAGCAACCAGGTCAATTATCATATCTCCCTTCCGGATGGCAGCAATATCTGCCTGAACAGAAATACGGTACTGACTTACCGTTCCAGTTTCGGAAAACATGCCAGGAATGTCACTCTTTCGGGGGAAGCCTTCTTTGAGATTACCAGAGATGCCTCAAAGCCATTTATAATCGATGCCGGAAAAGCGAGTGTAAAGGTTATCGGAACCTCTTTCAATGTAATTACCAGCAATGGGAATTCAGCAGTGGAAGTATTTGTCAGATCAGGCAAGGTGATGCTTTCCGATAATTCAGGAAAGCAAAGCATGGTTCTCGAACCGGGGTATATAGGGACAATGGACTCAAAGCTTTCGGGGAAAAAACTTAACAGCGATCCCAACTACCTGGCCTGGAAAACAAGGTCACTTATTTACAACGGTCAGACACTCGATATGGTCATCGGCGATCTGAAAAGGGTCTATAATATGGAAATAATTGCCGATAATCCTGATATCCTGAAAGAGACATGGGTCTCTCCTATTGATGAAAACCAGTCACAGGAGACAATTATCAGATTAATCTGCGCAAGCTTTAACCTTGGATATTCAAAAGTCGGAAATGTTTATCATCTTGTAAGGAAATAAATTCAGCTTTTAAATATGGCGCTGCCAAATGACCGTCAGTTTAAAAGAAGCTTTGTTCTTGCTTTATTCGTTTTCGCATTATTCAGCCAGCATGCAAAATGCCAGGGAACCATTCTCGATTCCCTGTTCACCTTCAGGTCAGGAATTGTGAAGACAGGTACGGCCCTTGACATAATCTCGAGGCATACCGGATATAATTTCACATACGACAGTCATCTGATAAACCCTGAAAAAAAAGTTGGAATGACATTTATAAATGCCAGGCTATCATCTGTACTCGACTCAATACTAAAGAACGATTCCCTCAACTATTCAATCATTGACAGATATATCATCATTTCCAGGACGGTTCACTCTCCTGTATTGAGGATCGATTCGCCCATTCATGATATGGCTGATTATATTTCAGGAACGGTAATTGATGATGAATCGGGTGAGCCGTTGCCTTCTGCCTCAATTGCAATAAGACACAAGGGAAAGGGGACCATAGCCAACGCATCAGGAGAATTCAGTCTCAGAATAACCAGCGATTGCCTTCCGGATACTTTATCCGTGTCATTTATCGGCTTTGTCAGCCGGGAAATACCCGTTAAAAATTCCCTGGGAAACAATTTCAGCATCAGGATGAAAAGGGAGTACGTATCAATTCCCGAGATCATCATCAGGACGAAGATCCCGCAGGAAATTATTTACAAGGCCGTTGCCGCCATTCCAGGAAATTATGGAAATACTCCTGCCATGCTTACAGGCTTCTACCGCGAGGGGGTCATGAAAAAACAGGAATTGCAGGTATATTCCGAAGCAGTGGTGCAAATCTATAAGAGTGCATATACTGCGTCCCTCGTCAAAGACCAGATGAGAATATACAAGAGCCGGAAGATTGAGAATACAATGACAAGCGATACACTGGCGATAAGGCTCAAGGCCGGCCTTAGCACCTGTCTTGATCTTGATGTGATAAAGAACCTGGTCGATTTTCTTTCGAGGGAAACAATGCCTGAATATTCCTACAGGATAACCGATATCGTATCCACTGACGATGAGACCGCTTATGTTATTGATTTTGAACAGAAAGAAGGAGTCGACCTTCCCAGGTACAGGGGAAGCGTTTATATAAACGCAGACGATTATGCAATTGTAAGGGTTGAATTCGAGCTCCATCCCAAATTCATCAGGGAGATGAAAGATTCATTCATTACCAAAGAGTCGCATGAATACAACACCTGGCCTGTCAGCGTGAAATATTCCATAAGCTATCGCAAAATCAACAACAGGTACTTCATGGACCATGTGAGGGGCGACCTGGTTTTTTCATCGAAGCAAAAGAAAAAGCTCTTCAGCACGCAGTTCAATGTATTCTTTGAGCTTGCAGTGACAGGCGTCAACACTGCCAGTGTAAGCAGGTTCGAAAGAAATGAGCTTGCTCCCCTCAATTCCATATTTTCGGAAACCATTAAAGATTATGATGCCGGATTCTGGGGAGACCAGGATTTCCTGAAGCCTGAAGACAATCTTCTCCAGGCGCTGAAAAACATGAAGGTAAAAATGCAGGAATTCCCGGGCAATAAAAATTGACTCCCGGTTGTCTGTATCTTGCTGCTCGTTTCCGGCTGATTATTGATACATAGACTTTAAGTATCTCACTATTATCAAGGAATATTACAAAAAACAGAATCTTTATTTTTCTGTAACAAGCAACGGGAAACCAGCAACTTATTTATTCAATACTTATTTATCATATCATAAAGTGATGTCAGGTCGGGAGTGAGAACGATGTCGGTTCTCCTGTTCTTCTGCCTCGACTCGGCCGAATTATTTGCTTCAACCGGCATATATTCGCTGTGGCCTGATGCGGTGAGCCTTTTCGGGTCAATTTTCGTGCCTTCAAGAAGGACGCGGACCACGCTTGTGGCTCTCTTGACGCTAAGGTCCCAGTTATCCTTAAGCTGCCCGCCTTCCGGATGATATGGCACGTTATCCGTGTGCCCCTCGATGGTTATCTGAATATCAGGGTTTTTCTCCAGCACTACAGACAGCTTTTTAAGTGCATTCCTTCCGTTTGCATCCACATCCCACCTGGCGGTTTTGAAAAGCAGCTTTTCTTCAAGAGAGACATACACCTTGCCGTCTTTCATTGTTACGGTAAGAGCGTCATTTTCATATCCCATCAGAGCCTCCGAGACTTTGTTTTTCAGATCCGTGACAATTTTTTTCTGTGCATCAAGGATTTTCTGAAGCTCTGACAGTTTTGCATTTCTCTTTTCAAGCTCATAAGAAAGCTCGTCAAGTGATGTCTTCTTGGTATCCAGGCTCTCCTGCAGCTGCTTGAGCAGGTCCTCCTTCTTCTGGTTGTTCTCCTGGGCTGCCTGAAGGTCTGAAAGCAGTTTCTGGGTATCCTTGACGTTGCCTTTTATCAGATCCTCATGTGCCTCCTGCAGTTCATTGTACCTGCTGAGTATCTTATTGTAATCATCAACCGATTTGTCCCTCTCTTCACTGGTTTTTGCCATATCCTTGCTGATGGAATCGGCTTGTTTCTGAATCCCCGAAAGTTTGGCTTCAAGTTCCTTATTAGCCATTTCAAGGCCGATATTTGCAGTTTTCAGATCATCCCTTTCATTCATGAACTGGGTGCTCGTGTCCTTAAGACTCTTGTACTTCCGCGCTGAAACGCATGATACTGCTGAAATTGCCATTAAAGCTGCAAGCGTATAGGCGAATGTTTTCCCCATGGCTGTAAAGATTTATTAAATAACAATATACATAGTCAGGTTTTTATCCTCTGCCCTGATCCCGAAGGGCAAAATTAAGAAAATCCCCCGTAAGCTTCTCCAAAGACGGGGGAATAATAATTGTTATATTTGCAGGTTATTTTTCAACCGATGAACACTGAAGAGAATCTTCTTTTCAAAATATCGACTCCGGAAGATCTCAGAAAGCTGTCTCCAAACGATCTGGTAAGGGTCTGCGATGAGCTTCGAAAGTTTATAATTGATGCCGTAAGCAGCAATCCGGGACATTTGGGCTCAAGCCTCGGGGTTGTCGAACTTACTGTTGCAATTCATTATGTTTTCAATACGCCTTATGACAAAATAATATGGGATGTAGGGCATCAGGCATATGGTCATAAGATACTTACTGGGAGACGAGATAAATTCGTTACAAACAGGAAATACAAGGGCATAAGCGGATTCCCCAGGATGTCGGAAAGCGAATATGACGCATTTGGCACCGGACACTCATCCACTTCTATTTCAGCAGCTTTTGGCATGGCAATAGCTGCTGGCAGAAAAGGGGAAAAAAGACACGTAGTAGCTGTTATTGGCGATGGCGCTATGACGGCAGGAGAAGCATTCGAGGGACTTAACAATGCAGGCACAGGCAAATCTGACATCCTTGTCATACTCAATGACAATAAAATTGCAATTGATCCCAATGTAGGCGCATTGAAGGAGTACCTCCTTGATTTGACCACGAGCAGGTCATATAATAGGTTCAGGGATAAAGTCTGGAAATTCCTCGGTAAGATTTCAAGGCACGGACCTGACGCAAGAACCCTGGCCGCCCAGATGGGCGCAGGATTCAAGAGCACGATCCTCGACAAGAGTAATCTCTTCGAAGGAATGAACTTCAGGTACTTCGGACCTATTGACGGCCACGATGTGCTTCACCTGGTAAATGTCCTGGAGGATCTTAAAAGAATACCGGGACCTAAACTTCTTCACTGCCTTACCGTAAAAGGGAAAGGATTCAGGCAGGCAGAAGAGAACCAGGTCGTCTTTCATTCTCCGGGAAAATTTGACAAGGAGACAGGCGAGATACTGAATGTATTGGATTACGATGCGTATCCGGCTTTCAATGAGGTTTTCGGAAATACCATTCTGGAGCTTGCACGGATGAATGAAAAAATAGCAGGCATCACGCCCGCCATGCCGACCGGCAGTTCACTCTGCATAATGATGAAAGAGATGCCTGAAAGGACGTTCGACGTGGGAATAGCCGAGCAACATGCAGTGACATTCTCAGCTGGTCTTGCTGCAATGGGAATGATCCCTTTCTGTAATATATATTCTTCTTTCATCCAGAGAGCGTATGACCAGGTAATACACGATGTCGCCATACAGGATCTTCATGTCGTATTCTGCATAGACAGGAGCGGGCTTGTCGGAGCTGACGGCGCCACCCATCATGGATTTTTCGATATCGCTTTTATGCGTGCAATTCCGAACATGACAGTAAGCGCTCCTATGGATGCAGTCGAGCTGAGGAATCTGATGTACACCGCGCAGCTTGAAAAGAACAAAGGCCCGTTCTCCATAAGATATCCAAGAGGCTGCTGTTCCGTCGCAGACTGGAAAAAACCATTTGAGGAAATAATGATCGGTAAGGCAAGGCTTCTGAGCGAAGGAAGGGATATTGCCGTTTTAAGCCTTGGCCATCCGGGGATCGATGTCGCATCGGTCGTAAAAAAGCTCGGAAAAGAATCCATTACAGTGACGCACTGGGATATGCGCTTTGCCTCACCGCTTGACACTGATGCGCTTCATTCTGTTTTCATAGAATTCAAAAAGATAATTACAGTCGAGGACGGCGTTGTCAAGGGAGGTTTTGGCAGTGCGGTCATTGAGTTTATGTGTGATAACGGATATAGTGCCGAGGTAAGGCGATTGGGAATACCGGATTATTTTGTAGAGCAGGGTTCCCAGCAGGAGCTTTACGCTGAATGTGGCTATGATGAAGCCGGGATTGAGAAAACGATTAGGGAAATGTTGAATAAATAATGAGAAAGGACGTGAGTACTAGTGGGGAGAAAAGACTAAAGACAAAAGTAAAAAGACAAAAATATTTTCTATTTTCACAAGCCTGTTTTGAAAGCCCGGATGGCAGGGCCGATCCGCCGGTTGGCGGAGAGGAGCCAGATTTGAGGGGTGGACAATTCCGCCATCCATTAAACAGTCATAGTTCTTATAAAAGATTGAAAATTATAACAGTCTGTTATGCTATTAAATGCCCGGATGGCGGAATTGGTAGACGCGCTGGTCTCAAACACCAGTAGCAGCAATGCTGTGGGGGTTCAATTCCCCCTCCGGGTACAAGTCTCTTCCTGTTGAGGAGATTTTTTGTATCATGATATTCCGGTCTCTGCCGGCTATGGATTGTCAGTCCAGAAATCAGGTTCGTTTGCACTTCCGGACAATGAGCAGTCAGAGCATTCATTTTTGGCAAATACCAACTTATAAAGATCGCCATTTGCATCATAAATGGGTTCTACGAAAGTCATTCCTCCGGCTGCCATGAACATATTGTACACGTCGTTGAATGTATATTTTTTAGCTCCCGGTGGAAGATTAGAATTATAATCATCCGGGCTGACTATAAATTCCTGACAGTAATAATTGAATTGAGGAAGATCCATTCCATCCAGATCCTTATGCATTATGAATATTCTTTTTTCTTTTACTGCTGAAACAGAAAAGTACCCCAACACTTTTTCTTCAGAATTATTAACATTATAAACATTGCTCATTACAGAATATGGCTGTGTATCAAAAATTGTACCGCCACTTTCATTCACATTCTTAAGGTTGTTCCAGAATTCGAATTCTTTCTGTGAGACTGACATTTGTTTTAATAGGATGCTGTATTCTATTGTAAGCCTGTCAGACATGTCTGATTGGATAAATAAAATAGGTTCCTTTTGTATAAAATCCTCCTGACCCTGTAAAATTTCATCTGTAAGTATTTCACCTGACTTGTTCGATTTCCAACAATATTCCCTGACATATGTCAAAGGAATTATCAATGTATCACTTATATAATTGTACTGTTTTGGACTTGGCAACTGGAATTTCCATGTTTCTTCATATTGCCAGCGAAAATAACTATTGTCTCCACTTTCTTTATCTGAATCCAGATAAATTTCAATCCCTGTCAATGTTTTGTCTTGCGTGCTGCTTATTTCCTCTCCCTTTGCATAATATACAGAGTCTATGCCTATCACGGGTATCATCAAGCAGGGCTCCGATTCATACTTATTCCCGTCGCTGGTCTGTATGTGAAGGTTATAAGTTTTGCCGGGTACACCGGTAAATTGAGTGCTGTCAGTTTTGTAAATTCCGTTGCCTGAATTAGAAAGGTTTGTCATATTGCCCTCTTCATCTATGATATAAACTACAGCATCAGTTACTTTTTCGGCGGCTGAATCAGTTGATTGAAATGTCCTGGATAGTGCCACTTCATAAGGCATTTTCTCATCGGTGACCAGCCCTTCAACGACAAGAACGGACTTGTATTTTCCAAGACTAGGAGTGTACGGATCAATGCAGGTACCCAGCACAATCAGGCAAATCAGATAAACCGGCAACTTCACCAATTTCTTCAGCATAACCCGGTTTTTATAGCATAATTCAACGTTTGTGGTTTTAAATCAGGAGAGCAAAAATAGAACAATATAAATCATTGACAACTCACAATTTGATATTATTCCCATGTATTTGCTAACTATCACTTCCGGAATAATGTCAGAAACACCAATATAAGCACATCTCAGCAAGCCTGATCCTGGAAAGTCAGAGTCGATCATTCTACCTGCATCTTTGACGAGGAAGAGCCGCAAATTCCTTCAGAGTTCATCCCCTTCACAGTTATAATGTATTCGCCTTTTTCATCAGAAGTGAAAAAATGAACAGAGGCGTTACCCTTTTCGTCAGATCTTACATCAGGATTCCAATAGAGCGTATTTCTGAAATCGGGGATGCGGCTCTCTTTTTCTGTCTTTCCGGAATAATCCGGCGAATAAAACGGCACTTTTGACTGGGAGCCCTCAAACACACGCCTGTACACCGATGCATCATAATCCATGGAGCTGAGGTTTCCTTTCTTTGTGATAATGCTCACAATTCCGTCAAAAATGCAACTATGATAATAATACTTTGAATCAACGATGTCTATTCTTTCAATGTCCCCTCCTTTGATTTTCAAAAGCCCTTCAATATCGTAAACGGGTATCCCGTCGGCCAGTACGAGGGCCGGATTTTGGAAAGATTCGTAAGAATTGTTGCTGAAGATTTTCAATTCCGGTATTTTGTCTTTCCTTTCAACATATACCTGTGGCAAAAGCTCCTTAATTATTTCTCTCAAATCGGTCAGTTCAATGAAATCCTTCATAAGAAGCCTTCTTGAAGGCACACCAAAAAAATTACTCATAACCACGCTGTCGGTGCTTTCCTTAATTTTCTGCCTGAATGGCTCGTACTGATTGTTAAACTGCATGCTGATAATTGCCTTGTTTATATTTTCAATCCTGCTACTGTCAATATAAAAATCAGAAGGCTTCAAATCGGCGAAAGTATTGCAGAAAGGCTGGTCAAGCTCAGCATAGCTTCCTGCCTCATCATGCTCCATCGGCTGGATTACCATTTCATTAAATCCGTAAATCTGACCTGCTGCAAATATAAAATCACCATTGTCGTCAGTCCTTTCAAACTGGCAGCGCGCGTTCTTTCCCACAAAAGCAAGTGATATGACGGTATTTCTAAGCGGTTCGTCGGTGGCTTTGTTCCTGATGACGCCTCTTATTATCTCACCTTCAGGCTCAGGCAGACTGATATCCCGGGAACCCGGCTTCAGAATGTTCTCCCTTCTGCTCTCAAAAGCAAATCTCCCGGTGGTATCGGCAAGAAACGATTTTGCGACAGAAACTAAAAGATCGGTCTGCACAGGTTTACCGGAAGCGTCTGCAGCCAATACATTTATTTTTACCCCTTCCCGGGTGCTGAATTTCTGTCTGTCAACGCTGATCCTAATATTGAGCCGGTTCCGGTCTTTTCCGGCTGTAGAATCACCGGCGGACATCGTGGTTGCCGTCTGGGGCAGCCCTGTATCTTTTGACTGGCTTCCGGCCGGTGGAACGATACTGCTTATATCCCTGAAAGGATTTATTACGGAAATTGTTTTGTAAAGGAAATCATATACAGAATAATTCTGCATCCACCTGGTGTATGCCCGGATAAGATAGTTATCCGATTTAAGTGTGTCAGGAAGCCTGAAGCAGCATGAGCCTGAGAAATCATCGATCCAGACTTTCATCTGAGTGACAGGATTATTTGATTCATCCAGCAGTTCAACATAAACAATCCTGCTTATATCTGAAGGTGCCGAAGAAATACTGTTCATTTTGTAAATCTTCAGCCATACCTGTTCTCCCGTGAAGTAAATCTGACGGTCGGTGACTAGAAGAAGCTCCTCGGATAATTTAGAGTCACCGGAATGCTTGTCTTCTGCCAGCTGGCCGAACATAACAGTCATACCAGATGCTGACAGGAAAAGGATAAAAAACAAAATATGTAAAAAACAGTTACTGATGATCTTCATAATAATCCCATGCTAAAAACAAGTTTATCAACACTTTCGACAGTCAGAAATTGCAGACCGGTCATGATTAAATTTTGATAAACTCCAAATATAACCGGGTTTCCATATATCTGTAACTTCAGATGATGTCCACCCAAACGAAGATCAAAATAACACATTTTCGTGATTCAATCAGACAAATTGGTTTATATTTTTAGTTCCCATTTTAAAGTGAAGTAATTATGTCGGTGATCACAAAAAAAATTCGTTAATTCGGCCTACAAAAGCCCGGCTGTCCTTTATGAGATCATTCGTCACAATTGTATCAGGTATTTTTTTACTGGGGTTGAACCTTGCAGGGCAGTCCTTCGGCAGCTTAAAAGTCAATCCCATTGCGCTTCCTGTAACAAAAGACAATCGTAATCCATCTGATCTAAGCATAAAGGAAATCAAGGACTTATATTATGCAGCTGTATCTGCTCCCGATGAAATAATAAACGGAAGAAAATATACCCGATATTATTTCGGCGGCAAGACAACTCCATTGCTCTTTTCCGGCCTGGCCTTCCGTGCCTCACTTGATTTCAACGGCAGGCAATGCGAAAATGTGCGATTGCAGTATGACACTTACCTTGATCAGGTTGTTTATACAGATACCAGCCGGCTGATGGATCTTCAATACCCGATGATCTCCCTTAATCATGATCTTGTACGCGGATTCAGCTTCAGCTATAATAATGAGTCCTATAGTTTCAGGTATCTTAAATTCACGGGTAATTCAAAAGACATTCTTCCCGACGGTTTCTACGAAATCGCATATGACGGACCCACTGAGTTACTTATAAGGCACAGATCGGTCCAGTATGTCAAAGAAGCAGTGACCGAGTACGATTATTCGCCTGAAAGCTATATATTCCTCGGAGGGTCCTTCAGCAGAATAACGAACAAAGAAAAGGATTTTGTACGGATGTTCGGACAGCAATCAGAAGCTGTTAAAGAATATCTCCGTAAAAACAGGATCAGGTACAGGAAAGCAGGCAAAGATGAACTTGCAGGAGTCCTGAAATACTATGATTCAATTAACCAGTTGAAAAAACCGGAATGAAAAAAATAATAAGCCTGTTCATACTGATTCTGCCAGCCTGCTTCTGCTTTGCCCAGGAAAATAATCTTTACCTGAATTTCAGGCAGATAATTTTCAGGAATCTTGCTGACACCATCGAAAAGACAATACCGGTGAAAATCTATTATTCAAACAAATGGGTGGACACTCTCAGGGTTGACGTAAGCAGTGAAAATAACTCGTTGAAAACCCTGTTTGAGAAATCCCTGGAAAATACCGGTTTTTCATTTTATATTACGGACGACAACAGGCTTATTCTTTCAAAAGGACCCGTTAAAACCAATTTCAGCAGGGAATACCATGACTTTATAAAACACAAGCTGACAATGCCTGATTCTGTTCATTATACGGAAGCTCCTGTGATAGACGAAAAAACAGTAATTAATGAAGAATATAAAGTTTTCAGAATCGGGAATCCCTCATCTGCGAAAAACACGGGGATTTCAACATTCAGCGGGACTGTCAGAAATCTGGTGAACGGGGAACCTGTAACCGGAGTCATCGTTTATGTTGACAAGCTTAAAGCAGGAACAGTTACAAACGGATCGGGTTATTATAAAATTGAGCTGCCAAAAGGCCAGTACCAGATAGAGTACCGGATGATCGGCATGAAAACGACCCGGAGAAATATTATCATTTATTCAAACGGAGCCCTTGATGTGTCATTAATAGAAAATACAAACCAGCTGAATGAAGTGACAATTTCTGCCGACAAGGAGAATAATGTACGCAATGTCAGGATGGGAATCGAAAAGATCAACGTGAAAATGCTGAAACAACTGCCGCTTGGTTTTGGCGAGGCCGACCTGATCAAAAGCTCGCTGATGCTGCCCGGTGTTGAGTCAGTCGGGGAAGCCTCAAACGGGTTCAATATAAGGGGCGGAAGCGTCGACCAGAACCTGATCCTGCTGGATGGCGCCCCAATAATAAACGCTTCTCACTTCTTCGGATTCTTTTCAGCATTCAATTCCGATATGCTGGAGGATGTCACGCTTTATAAATGCGGCCTTCCTGCAAGATTCGGAGGACGAGTATCCTCGGTCATGGATATTACCCTGAAGGAAGGCAATCATGATAAAATTAATGTGAGCGGCGGTATAAGTCCCATAATGGGACGGCTGATGATCGAAGGACCCCTTTTCAACAGCAAAAAGAATACATTTATATTGAGTTCCAGGACCACATATTCCGACTGGCTTCTGAAAAAGCTGAAAGATCCCAGGCTTAATCAGAGCAGCGCAGGGTTTTATGATCTCCAGGGGCTTTTTACATTTAACCCTGACCCGCTGAATACAATTTCTATATCCGGTTATCTGAGCCATGATGATTTCGACTATTACCAGGAGTTTGCACTCCATTACTCCAATCTGGCATCGACAATTAAATGGTATCATTCATATAACCCTAAACTTTTTTCAGTATTTTCCGGAATAATAAGCGATTACAGCTATCAGAATATTTCAGATGAGACATCTGCAACATCAAGCAGCATGAAGTATTTCCTTGATCAGTCCATCCTGAAAGCTGAATTTACATACCTCCCAAATGATAAGCAAAAAGTGGATTTCGGTTTTAACGCGATATGGTATTCGCTTAATCCCGGCGTTGAGGTTCCATACGGGCTGTCGTCAGAAGTCACACCTGAATCCCTGCAAAAGGACCAGGCGCTTGAGCCTTCACTTTACCTGAGCGATGATGTTGAGTTTTCTCCCCGCTTCCTGGTCTCCGGTGGGCTGAGATTTACCGGATACACTTCCTTCGGACCAACGACCCAGTATATGTACAAATCAGGCGTCACTAAATCAGTAGAAAGCATTTCTGACACAATTTATTACGGACCCGGTAAAGTAGTGCAGTTCTATCCTGATCTGGAATACCGGCTGTCAGCCAGGTATATAATAACTCCTGATCTGTCAGTTAAGGGTGGTATCCAGCGAAATTATCAGTATATAGATATGATATCCAATACCACTTCCATGTCACCGACTGACATCTGGATGCTCAGTAACTATTATATCAAGCCTGTTCGCGGAGATCAGTACTCACTGGGAGTTTATAAAAATTTCGGGGCAAGAGATGTGGACTTGTCGGTGGAGATGTACTATAAAAACCTCCAGAATATACTGGACTATAAAGGCGGCGCTGAATTACTTATGAATGATCACCTCGAAACAGACCTTCTTAACGGCATCGGCAAGGCTTACGGAGTCGAACTCATGCTTAAAAAACAGTCAGGGAAACTGACAGGATGGATCAGTTATACATATTCAAGATCTCTGATCAAAGTTGACGGGGAATATGAGGAGGAAAAAATCAATAACGGGAATTATTTTCCCTCAAATTATGATAAGCCTAACGATCTGAAAGTGGTTGTGAATTACAAACTTATAAGAAGGCTTAGCCTGACATCCAATTTCATGTACAGCACCGGACGTCCGATCACCTATCCGGTGGCTTATTACAATTTTTATAATGTTGACAGGATATATTATTCCGACAGGAACGAATTCCGCATACCTGATTATATGAGGCTTGATCTTTCGGCCACCATTAATGGAAACCTCAGGGCAAAAAAGCTTAACCACTCATCCCTGACTTTTACAGTTTATAATGTCCTTGGAAGAATGAATCCATATTCAATTTTCTTCAAGGTCGAGAACGGGACTGTTAACGGGTACGAAATGTCCATTATAGGCAGACCCATTTTTATGGTGACATATAGTTTCAGGATAAGGGGTAATGCCTCAACTGATTTTTAGGTCCTTCTAGAATTGAACCGGAGTCAGCTTTTCTGCCGGAAACAAATATTAGCGGGCACGTATTTCCCTTCTCATAAAAGAAATATAGGACAGGACGAAACAAATTATTGTTTCAGCTATCAGACCTGTTATCTGGGGCCACACAATAAGCAAGCTCTGACCCAGGGGCAATGGACCCGGTATTGTCCCGACAATCTGTTCAACCGTAAGCGGTCCAAGGCTGCGGACAGTGGGCATCAGCAAAGTCGTTGTGGCATCGCTGAAAAGCTGACTTGGCAATACACGCAACAGGTTTATTATTAATTCCTGGTAACTGGCGACCTGCTGTGGTGTTGCCGTCGAAGAGGGCGCAGCAGCTTTGGCTATCACGTTGACCAGGATGCTGTAGAAAACGGTAAAGAACAGCCATACGGCTATTCCTGAAAGAGCAGACGTTGCAGGCTGCCGGAACCTGACCGAGAAGAATATTGAAAGGTTCAGCCAGAATGAAACATAAATAATGCTGACCAGTATAAAAAACACCACCCTGATGAATTCCGCGGCAGTGGGTGGAATCCCGGTTATTATAAGCCCAAATCCCATAACCAGAAAACCAAGCGAAAAGAACATTATGCTGATAACATATAATGAAGCCGTGAATTTTGCATTTATCAGATAGTCCCTTGGAACCGGCTGGGCCATGACATGGCTTAGTGTCCCCTTGTTCTGTTCCGAGTTTATGGCATCAAATCCAAGGCTTATTCCAAGCAACGGACCCAGGAAACTGATAAAAACGAAAAAGGAAGGAATGGTACCATCAGAAACTGTGAACAGCTTTAAAAACAGGAAGGGATTTTCCGGATCGGCTGACTTCATCGAGTTGCTTATATTCGACAGTCCTGCATAAACAGAACCCAGACATGTCAATGCAATAAGAAATAGCAGAATAATGAAACGCCAGCTTTTTACGTGATCAGATATTTCCTTATTCACTATTACCATGAATGGATTAATAATCCTG
The DNA here is from genome assembly GCA_963717685.1 of uncultured Bacteroidales bacterium. GTDB lineage: Bacteria > Bacteroidota > Bacteroidia > Bacteroidales > VadinHA17 > LD21. Next base: position 851,038 of record OY970346.1, read on the forward strand.
TCGCCTGGCTTTGTCCGCCTGATCATAAAATTATTTTTTAATCTCTCCATTTTCCCCATTAGCCGGTTACTGCCATATCTGGCAGAATCACCTGACATCTTTTCCATTGTTTTCAACTTCCTCAAAAAAACGGTCATATATATCATTCAGACCATATTCCTTTTTCCTAAGAAATGTTATTGCTGACCCTGATCCCAGAATCGCGGTAATTATCTCTTTTGACAGATCATTTGTACAACCCACGCGTAATGTGTCGCCCTTCAATTCCGTATTCAGAACCCCTTCAATTCCTTCAATTGAATGTTTCAGGTTATCCGAAATCAGAGAACCCTGATCAGCAGACCCGGGCTGTTTAATGCCTGCCTCTATGATAACCGGCTCATCAGGGAACAGCTTATGTGAAAGTGTCTTAATATCACCTTCCGCAATGAGTTTTCCGCTGACAAATAACCCCATCTTGGTACATATCTCCTGAACCTGTTGAAGGTGATGCGAGGATAAAAGAACTGTGCGTCCCTCCTCTTTGCTCATTTTGGCAATTAATTCAAGGAATTCTTTTACACCTCTTGGATCAATCCCAAGAGTTGGCTCATCAAGAATGATCACTTCAGGGTCCTTTATCAGAACATCCGCAAGACCAAGCCGCTGACGCATCCCGCGCGAGTACTTGCCTGCCTTTTTGTCGACCTGGTCCGACAGGCCAACCTGGTCAAGCAGTTGTTTTGCCTTACGGAAAGCCTCATTTTCCGGGATCTTGTTCAGTTGTGCCGTATAAACAAGATTTTCAAGACCTGTATAATCTTCATAGAACCCTATATCCTCGGGCAAGTATCCCACTTTTCTTTTAACTTCCAAAGGATACATCGTGGGATTAATGCCACATACACTTAATGAACCGGAAGTGGGTTCGGTAAGTCCGAGCATCATTAGAATGACTGTCGTCTTGCCTGCGCCATTTGGGCCAAGAAGGCCGTAAACCTCTCCTCCGGTTATATCAATGGAGAGATGGTCGACAGCAGTGAATGATCCGTATTTCTTTGTCAGTTCCCTTATTTCGATTACATTCTGCGCCACTGTTCACCTCCTTCCGAACCTTCTGAAAAGATAATAAACCCCACCAAAGGCAGCAAGGATAACCAGGACGCCCATCCAACCCCATATCATGGGAGTTTTCACCGACATTCTGAAGGAAATCCTTGAAGATTTTTCAGGCGTTTTGGCTTCAAAAGTCGTTACATAATCTCCGGCGATAGCTTTTTTGTAACCTTTGACGGCTGCAAAAACCTGAGCCGTTGCACCTGGTGCAAGCCTGTCAATTTTTTTTGGATCAAATGACACTTCCCAGTTAACCGGTGCATTTGCCGAAAGCTTAATATCCCTTAGTTCAGCCGAACCCGTATTTTTCACCACAAGCTCAATTTTTCTCTGATCACCTGCAGTCAGGCTGGAGCTTAGCAACCCGGCAGGTGTTGAAAGATCCATGCCATATGTGCCCGTAATAACCACTTCAAGAGCAAGGTCAGCCGTTGTCGAGCTCGTAGTTGCAGTGACAGGGATCCTGTAAGTTGCCGCTTCAACTGATTCAGGAGGAGTAACCTCAATAGTTATGTCGGCTGTATTGTTGGCCTCTATCTCGACAGAAGTCACCTGCTTGAGATTATATTTGAATACAATATTCCATCCCCTCGGTGCATCAGCCATCATTGCATACAGCTGTTTATCCCCAGTAAAATTCTTTAATAAGCACTGGAAAGTAAACGTTGAGCCAGTGTTGCCCTGCATATTTGCCTGTTTTGCAGTAAACTCGGTCTTATAATTACCCTGTTCGCTGACCAGTACTGTAAGAGGCAATACTGCAAGATCGCCGGCATAAACCTGAAACCTGTAATTTCCTTTATTAACCTGCAGCGGGACTATCAGTGTCAATGTGACACTTTTCTTTTCACCCGGAAGCACGGATAACTGGCGTATAATATAGCCACCGGCCTTTATATTGTAATCCCAGCCTGCCGGCAGTCCTCTGAAAGAAAGATCTGCGCTTATCAATGACTTGCTGTTGTTAATAAGGTCTATAGCATAATTAACTGATTGCCCCGGTGTTACTGCTATTTTTGTGTAAGGGCTGTACAGAATTACGCTGTCAGACACAGGTTTGGCGTAACTTGTCTGCCATAGCATGCATGAGCAGAACAGCATTGCCAACGTTAACCGATTTGAACAAACTGACATAAGGTATCCTCCATATTTTAATGTGACTCAGATTTTGGATGTCAAAATTATTCCTTAAATGGAAATCATAATAAGACTTACCCTAAAAATTTTAAAAAAAAATCTTAAAATTTTGTTAAAATTATATCACAACCCTGATTGAAAGGCAAGAATGACAATTAAAATAACATGTTGAATATGCCTTAAAAAACAAGGGCTGATTTTATAAATCCTTAATCATCCAGATGTTGCAGCCGAAATGGCCTGAATCTCCCATCTTATAGCTGATATATCTGAATCCTGCTTTCTCATAGAGACTGATAGCCTTCCCAAGTTCGGGCAGCGATTCAAGGTATATCTGTTTATACTTCATCCTTTTTGCAGACTCTATGCTCATTTCGAGCAATTTTCTGCCGATACCCATATTGCGATATGATGGATCGAGGTACAGTTTTACCAGTTCGGTACAACCATCAGGCAGATTTTCAGTGGCATATATCCCGCATCCTCCTATTATTATTCCATTATCCTCGGCAATCCAGTAAATGGATCCCTGTTTCTGAAAAAGCGTGTAAAGATCATCCGTCGTCGGATCAAAATAAACAGTGCCCGGGCGGACAATTCCGAATTCCCTGAAAACCGACCGGATAAGTCCGGCAATAGCTTTGTTATCCTTTTTTTCTATTGTCCTGAAAGTTATTTTATCTTTCTGATCTGCTGTTGCCATAATATCAAATTATATTTTTCATAAAAGGAAACCTGTCATTTCCGGTTCAGTTCAGATACCTCGGCGCACGAAGAATTCAATGATGGCATGGAGTCATTACAAATTTGGAGACCGTTTTATGCGCAGTGATTATTTTAATGCAGGAATTTAAGAAAGTAAAGTACTGCAATTACAATAATTGTGACTGACGAGACCCCTGCCGGGAACCATACCGGTGCGATCCATGGAACCGGAATAAGAAAAAGCACATCAATTGTTTTAAGATTTGGTGGCCATTTAATGAGTATATACAGGGATATATAATAAAACAAGTCCCAGAAAGCGAAAGTCCATAGAAATAAAACACCTCTTTCAATCCAGGAGGAGCCTGCAAGAAATGCAATTGCCGCCAGCATGATTATTGTGGCTGCCTCTCTTGTCATCTCTATATTGATATAGCGTTTGTTTATCTTCCCGACAAATTCCCTGTTGGATTCATTGTCAGGGATGCCGAGAATTTTCCTGAGGTACACGACGACGACACCTTCAAGATAGGCCATGGCTGTTCCAAAGATTGCCAGGACAGATAATTTTACAAGCGGGATTGACATAAGCCAATTTCTGAATTTACCTTAAAATAATTTTTTATACCAAATTAAATTAATAAAATGACTCCTTCGGATATTCCAGATATGAAAGGTTTTACTCATCAAAATCATTCATTGCCCGGGAATTAATGTCTCAGCCATTTGAGATCAACATTGCCAATACGTCAGCCCTTTGCCGTTTTTATGCTCAGCAATGTGTTCATTATGACCCTGGCTCTTTTCCAGTTTTTCCTGTTTATGGAATATCTCGTTCTTGGAGGTTCGGGGGTTCCGCGTATCAAATCAGCATCCCTTAGTTCTGCCAGATGCTGTGAAACTGTTGAATCGGCAATCGGCAGATGCTTCGTTATTTCGTTGAAATAATTACTGCCCGATAAAGCCAGATGCCTTAATATTGCTATTCGGGCAGGATTGCCAAGCGCCCTGGCAAGCCTGGCAAGCTCAATATCCTCTTCCGAATAATTACCTCCTTTTCGCGAATCCATAATTAGGTCAGATTAATAGTAGTATCAAAGGAATATTATTTAATAATTTCATCAAATGATGATTTTCCGGCTTGGCCCTGTTATTTCGTAAATATACGAATATTTATTCGTACTATTACGAATTATATATTTAAAAATGCTTTTTTCTGCCGGTCCGAAAACAGGTCGCTTATACATCCTGACGGAGTTTCCTGATATATTCGGCAATATAAAAATCCTTCTCCTTTAATTTGTATTGCATAATATATCTGGGATGTTCCAGTGGCTCGATCCTCAGAAAAAATTTATGTTTATCGTTAAGATGCGAAAGAAATCTGTAATTCTTTCCCGTTCCAAGACAATAGCAGATGTCCGTATCTATTCCCCAACCGATCTGTTTTTGAAGGGATGAAACGGCAAAGTCCGTAATTGCATCTGCAAGCATTTTACTGTCATAGTAATTATAATTGACTTCCCTGCCCTTATGCCCCGTTGCGGTAAACCCAAGGGGACATACCGAACTTATATAATAATCGCGGTAAAAATTAAACGGGCCTCCGTATCTGTCAATCATTTCATAAATAAATGCAGATGAGGTCTCATATGACTTCAGGCATGGGATCGTCAAGCCACATTTGTCAAATAGTCTTATGGTATCGGTGAAAGGTATGCCGGTTATGCCGGCTCCAAATCTGCCCGGGTTAATTCCGAGAATCAGATGCCGGCCATTGTTGTCACTGTAGAACTTCCTGTAGAATTCCGAGACTGCAGTAATGACATCAGGATTATTCCTGAACGGATTCATTACGCTTATACCTTCCGGTAAAGAGCCATTGAATTCAAGATCAAGGCAGAAAGAAATGATTTTTTCAGCAAAAGTTACCATGCTGTTGTAAGAAATAATCTGGTTGCATGAGACAACCGGAGAAACAGACGCGCGCCCTGACTTTAATTTTTAACGCAGCGTATGGAATACTTGTTTGTCTTCTCGGATCCGTGAATATCAGGCATGTCGTCTTTTCTGGAAATATCGATTACCGGCTTGCCATTTAAAATCAGATAACTGAAATATTCTGCTTCATTTTCCCCATATTCAGTTGATGTCCAGTAATATGCACTCTCATCCATTTCGGTAAAGGTTCCTTCATAATCCTGCATTCCTGCCAGCTGCACTTTGAACGTGGCTGGTCCTGACTCCGGGTTTGTTCTGTTATCCTGTATGTCAAACTGGTTTGAAAGGCTTCGGAAATCCTCACCGGACGGCAGGTGCCAGCCGGCCGGACAAGCTTTTGAAGCCGTCTTCCAATCGTACAGCAAACCGTATGATGCAATGTTTACCGGATTATTGTCAAAACTGTAAACCTCTTCCCCCACGACTTTAAACTTCAGGTTTTCAGCCATCCATGTGACACCGTCTATCTGAACGGTTTTATATGAGTTCCCGTCGCGGGGATCAGTAAATTTGCCCTGTGCCGAAAGATGCAGGACAAATGCAGAAACGATCAATGTAACTAAAACTCTTTTCATTTCTCCTTATTCCTTAACAGGCTTAAAATTTTTTCCAAAAGTAGTTAATGTCCGTATAAATAACGCCGTAAACAAAAAAATGTTATGAACCATAAAAAAAAGAAATACACGTCAGCCAGCCATGAATATCATTATTTTGACCAAGTCACCAAATATTTTTAATTTAGTGCCGTTGACTTACCGATCTTAAACCGGGTATGCTTTTTGTACCTGAACATGAAAATTGAATTATTAATGTTCCTGATTTAAATGTCATGAGATCAATAATCCTGAGTTTGTTCTTTTTTCTGATCCTGACGGGGAATGCACCGGGTCAGGACAATTTCAAAGTCATTAAAGTAAATGGCACCATAGTTATTAAGGACAAAGGCGTCTCTCTTGAAACCGGAACCGTCTTTTCGGACAGGGAAGATCTCCTGTTCAGAACAGAAGATGCAAATGCTGCTGTCATCAATCCGCAGAAGGGCAGAATTATTCTTACAAGCAGGAGCCATGATCTTTCCTCGGCAAGTTCAAATTATCTTCCTTCTATGTACAATATCAGCACACGCGGAGGTGCAGCAGATGAGCAGGCTGATCTCCAGAATTTCTTTTCAGGAAAGTGCGTCATATTTGAAGCTGAAAGGATAGTGCCGGATGCCTCAGTTTACCCGATGGATAAAGATCATTTCTTCTTCTTCAGATATGTTTATAAAGGTGAAGAGATAAATAAAAAGCTTGACTATTCGGGGGATACCCTCATCATCGATAAGAAAACTCTTTATACGGTTGACGGGAAGCCCATCCCCAGTCCCGATAATACGCTGATCAAGCTATTCTACAGGGATGGCACCGAATCTGTCTTCGTGAGTGAATTCAACCTCATTTTCCCGGACATGAAGCATTTGAAGGACGAAGTCAAGGTCATCCTGGATGCCATGAACGGTCATTCCTCATCGCAGAAAATTACTGAGGTGAAGGGATATATAAATGATGAATACGGCAAAATATATCAGCCAGAACTTTTTTCCTGGATGGAAAAGGAATTCGGAGTGGCTATAAAATAATAATGCACCAGTCCTTTTATGTTATCCTGCCCGTTAATGAAATTACTGTCAGGCATTTTCTGCCTTTGCATGACTATTTCATATACAGGATCTTCGCAGAATATAATATATCCTGTAACAAATTACACAACAAAGGACTATGGCCGGGAATTTAATCCGGCCAACTGGTCAATAGTCCGGGACAGTGACGGAATCATTTATGCCGCAAACGGCTTTAAACTTCTTGAATTTGACGGCCATTCATGGAATTCGTTTCCCATAAGCAGGGAAGTCTGGATATTGTCGCTTGCCGTAAGCAGCCAGGGGATAGTTTACGCCGGATCACAGAATGAGTTCGGGTTCTTTGCTCCCGACTTGATAAAAGGCCTCAGATATATATCCTTATCCGACTCGCTGAAAGGGAAAGATCGTCAGTTTTCAAATGTCAGGTACGTAAATACCTTTCCTGAAGGCGTGATCTTCCAGGCAGAAGAAAAGCTTTTCATTTACAAACTCGGAAAGATTAAAACCATAAATCCTGAAACTTCATTCCACACTTCATTTGTAGTTAACGACACTTTTTATGTCAGGGAACGTGAAATAGGCCTTCTGGAATGGAAAGACAATACCCTGAAAAAAATACCGGGAAGTGAAATATTCGGATCAACCGGAATTTTTCTTATGGTTCCGTTCGGGCAAGGAAGCCGTGAAATACTGATTGGGACCAGGGAGAAAGGATTCTGGATTTACGATCCTTCCTCAGAAAACGCGTTCCGTAAATTCTCACTCCGGAATGAATCGCTGATCGACAATGCCGGGATCACAGGAGGGATACTTCTGGGAAAAGATTATATCGCTTTAAGCACATTATCGGATGGCGTTATCATTATTGACAGGGAAGGTGGCGTATCTGCAGTCATCAATAAAAATACCGGACTTGGGGATAATGATGTAAAACAAATTATCGCTGACAGATACCATAATTTATGGATGGCATTGAATAATGGCATCAGCATGATCAGCAGAGTCAGCAATATGCTGGAGCGGAAGAAATCAAGAATTGAAGATCCTGTCTATTCCATTATAAGGTATAATGATAAGCTGTACGCCGGTACAATCTCAGGCCTTTTTGCTGAAACAAAAAATAATTTGTCGGGGACAATTTTTTCCCCCGTTTTTAAACTCGCTTTTCCTGTCAGGAGTCTTGCCAGGGCCGATGAATCACTGGTTGCAGGCACTGATGCAGGAATCTTTATGCTCCACGGAACCACTGTTTTAAAAATTGGAAATGAAGATTCATTCAGTATTTTTTATTTGCCTGCCTGGAAACTTCTTTTCTCAGGAGGCTCCGGAGGATTGTCAGTTTATCAGAATGCTGGTCATTTCAGAAAAATAAAACTGCAGCAGGAAGTGCTATCGGATATAATTGAAATCACCGGGAAAGAGACTTCTGATTCGTGTATAATCTGGATCGGAACCAGGTATGACGGAGCAGTTAGACTGACCATAACCAGGGATTTCCATTGCTCATTTGACCGGTACTCAACCAATGAAGGGCTGGTCTCAGGACCTGTTTTCCCTTTTTTCTGTGAAGGCAAATTCCTTTTTGGCACCAGCGAAACACTGTACAGATTCATTGACGAAAATGAGGTAAAAGCATCATTGCCCGATTCGCTTAAAAACAATCCCGATTTTCTGAAGGGATATTTTACTCCTTTCAAATTTGCGGGAGACAGCCTTGGGAAAGCTGTTTCTGATTTAGTTGACTCTCCTTTGAGGACATGGATATGCACTGACAATAATCTGGAATACATTGACAAGAAAAACAATATGCTCATCAAGGTGCCATTCCGTACAATTGACCCGGGTAAAATTTATTCCATTTACCAGGATGACAATGGCATTAGCTGGTTTGGTACATCGGTGGGGCTGTTGCGTTATGATATTAATAATGGGGACTTCTCTGAAAAATATCCGGCTCTTATCAGGAAAGTAAAAATTATACAGTCCGATTCGGTCCTGTTTCAGGGCAGGTATTTTGCCCCGGATTCTTCCGGTTTTCAAATATTGCAAAAACAGCCTGATTTAATGAAACCAAGGCTTTCATACAGGTACAACTCACTTAGGTTCGATTTTGCCTCCACATTTTTTGAGAACACGGATCAGCTTATGTTTTCGTGCTGTCTTGAAGGATATAGCTCTTCATGGTCGGCCTGGGAACACAAGTATTATCAGGAGTACACCAATCTGCACGAAGGAAAATATTTGTTTCATGTCAGGGCCAGAAATGTATACGGGAATCAAAGCGACGAGGCGCAATATGGTTTTATCATCCTTCCTCCATGGTACAGATCGACAATTGCATATCTGATTTATATTGCCTTATCAATCATGCTTGTCTGGCTTATTGTGAAACTTTACTCTGCACGCCTGAAAAGGGAAAACATCCGGCTTGAAGGCATTGTAAGGGAAAGAACTGCAGAGGTCGTCAGGCAGAAGGATGTTCTTGAACGCCAGAAAACGGAAATTGAGGACAGCATCAGGTATGCCAGCAGGATCCAGAACGCGGTACTGCCTGCCAACCAGGATTTTACAAGACTCTTTCCCGAAAGTTTTGTTTTTTTCAGGCCGCGCGATATTGTAAGCGGTGACTTTTACTGGATAAGCAGGATCGAAAACAAATTTGTAATCTCTGCAGCCGACTGCACCGGACATGGAGTCCCCGGTGCCTTTATGAGTATGCTGGGGGTGGCATTTCTTAATGAAATAGTAAACAAGGATCATGTCACTTATCCCGATCTGGTTCTTGACAACCTGAGAAAAAAAGTTATTGAGGCTCTTCAGCAGCAGGGTATTTCGGGGGAAGCGAAGGATGGTATGGATATAGTGGTAGTCTGTATCGACACGGAAAAAATGATGCTGCAATACTCCGGGGCCTATAATCCTCTGATAATGATAAAGAAAGGACAATTGTCGGAAATATCCGGTGATAAAATGCCTATTGCAATCTATGACAGGATGAAGGAATTCACCAGACATGAAATAGCAATTGAAAAAGGTGATCTGTTCTATTTCTTCTCCGATGGATTTGAAGATCAGTTCGGAGGGTCAGAAGGTAAAAAATTCAAATCAAAAAGGTTCAAGGAACTTCTTCTGGGTATATCAGACAAATCAATGGCGGACCAGAAGGAAATAATCGGCAGAACATTCGATATCTGGAAAGGAGATGAGAACCAGGTTGATGATATAGTGATTGTCGGAATACGCATCTGAAACAAGCGCCTTAATGAATATTTCATCCGAAACAATGAAACATATTATAAATATGTAACTTTGGGCGCTTTATTATCCCGGTTTATAATGGAAGAAAAGGATTCAATGAGACCTTATGGCGAGAAGCAGAAGGCTTTTGACAAGCGCTATATTGAAATGGCTCTTATCTGGGCAAAAAATTCATATTGCATCAGACGGCAGGTCGGGGCCCTGATAGTTAAGGGGAAGATGATCATTTCAGACGGGTATAATGGAACACCCGCAGGCTTTGAAAACGTCTGTGAGGATGAGAACAATGTCACAAAACCCTATGTTCTTCATGCTGAAGCCAATGCGATAACAAAGGTCGCCAAATCAAATAATTCGAGCGAAGAATCCACTCTCTATGTGACAACGTCTCCGTGCATGGAATGTGCAAAGCTTATTATCCAGTCTGGAATAAAAAGAGTTGTATACTGCAACCAGTACAGGATAACCGATGGCCTTGATCTTCTTAAACGTGCAGGGATAGAGCTGGTTTATATCGATTCTGAAAATAACATTTATGAACAACAATAATTCGCGCAGAAGCATTCTGCTTCCGGTTTTACTTTCAGTCACCCTTGTTTTTGGAATTCTGCTTGGACTTTATCTTCCCAGATCAGGTGATCTGATGCGGCATACAGGAATACGGGCAAGAAACGATAAGATCAATAATATTCTCAATTTCGTTGAATCGAGCTATGTGGATTCAGTGAACCGCAACGATCTTGTGGAAGCTGCCATTCCCGCTATCCTTAAAAAACTTGATCCGCATTCTGTCTATATCCCGGCCAAAGACCTTGCGCGCGCTAATGAACCTTTGGAGGGAAACTTTGAAGGGATAGGCATTTCCTTCAATATGATGACCGATACAATCCTTGTCATAAGCACAATTCCCGGAGGCCCATCAGAAAAAATCGGCATCCTGCCAGGAGATAAAATCCTTTACGTCAACGATTCCCTGGTAGCCGGCAAAGGTATACCTGACGAGAAGATCATGGGAATGCTGAAAGGCCCGAAGGGAACGACGGTCAGGATAAAAATACTCCGGAAGGGACATAAAGATTTGCTGAATTTCGATATAATCCGTGAAAAAATACCTATTTACAGCGTCGATGTAGCTTACATGATCAACAAGAACACCGGGTACATAAAAATCAACAGTTTTGCCATTACCACTTTCGATGAATTTATGAAAGGGCTGAATGAGCTAAAGAGCCAGGGAATGACAAAGCTGATAGTTGATCTGCGCGAAAATGCAGGCGGGATAATGGAAGCGGCAATCCAGATAGCTGACCAGTTTCTGAAAAAAGGACAGCTTATCGTCTACACCAAGGGAAGAACCCAGCCGCGCAACGAGGCAAGGGCCACAGGCAAGGGGGAATTTGAAACAGGCGATCTCGTGATACTAATCGATGAATTCAGTGCCTCAGCCAGCGAGATCCTTGCAGGTGCAATCCAGGATAATGACCGGGGAACGATCATTGGCAGAAGATCATTCGGGAAGGGGCTGGTCCAGGAACCAGTGCAATTCTCCGATGGATCAGGGATGAGGCTTACGATAGCACGCTATTATACTCCGACAGGCCGGTCAATTCAAAAACCCTACAATAAAGGCTTCGATGAGTACTACGATGATATCCCCATACGCTATTCAAGGCATGAGGTTGAGAATCCCGACAGTATACATTTTGCTGATTCCCTGAAATTCACCACACCGGGCGGAAGGGTTGTTTACGGAGGCGGAGGAATAATGCCTGATAAATTCGTGCCTTACGATACTTCCGGGATCTCACAGTATTTTGTAAGGGTAAGACCTCTTATATACCAATTCTCGCTTGATTATGCCGATAAGAAAAGAGAGAGTCTTGCCAAATATGCCACTCCTGCTGAAATTGAAAAATACCTTGACAGACAGGGATTGCTGGGCCAGTTCGCTGATTTTGCAGCCACAAAATCCATCAAGCCGGATCCGGCCGGGCTGAAAATCTCAGGGAATACCATTCAGACGCAGCTTGAAGCATATATTGCCAGAAATATAATGGATAATAAAGGCTTTTATCCTATCTGGGAGCATCTTGACACTACTCTGAAGTATGCCATTGATTTCCTTGGGAAATAACTCTTCCCTTAATAAATTCCGACAGCACTTCGAGAGACAGATCCTCTTCCTCAATAAATCCAAGATGCCCGGAATTCTTAAGAATTACAATCTCTGCACTGGCAGGTAATTTTACTTTTGTCCTTATGGCGTTGCAGTCAATATAATTATCCATTGCACCCAGTATCCAGAGGCAGGGAACAATTCCTCTCTCCATGACGGAAAGCCTTGAAGGTCTTTCCATCATTCCTGTAAGCACAGCAATAATGCTATCTCCGGGTATCGTTGAAGCAATCTGTACTGAACGCTTTAGTTCTTCACGGAAACGCTCATTGCCTGGCGCAGCGAACATTTTTAAAATGGCTCCGGGATATACAAGGTCCTTCCTCCCTGCTTCAACGAGGTTTATTTCCTGCTTTCTCTTTTCAATTGTTTCGGGAGTGTCGGCCAGGGGATGCGAATGAAAGAGACAATAGCCTGAAAGCATTTCGCAATAAATTTCGGCAAAGGCAAGAGTGACATAGCCTCCCAGAGAATGGCCGACCAGAAAAGCTTTCATTATGCCTTCTCCGGCGAGAAGCTCTTTCAACACACCAGCAATGAATTCCATCGTAAGAACAGGTGAGCAAATATCAGATTTGCCATGACCCGGGATATCGACCGTAAGGACCCTGAAGTTTTCGGCCAGCCTGCCGGCAAAACACTCCCATATTTCAGAAGTTTCCAGGTAACCATGAATGAGCATGACCGTCTCCCCTGAACCCTGATCGGTATAATGTATTCTGCCGTTCCGGAATTTGAAGTATTTTTCCATAAAATATAATAATTCAATTATCGGGATTTAAAGAATGATGAGTTAAATCATAGCTTTTGAGGATTCGGCGGACTAATATAGTTGATTATAATTATTGATAATTCTTTAATTAATTTTAATTTTATATGGATCAAATTAATAGCTGGATTTTTAATCTGTAAACATTTAATCTACAATGAATAAGGTTCTGTTTTCCTCCCTTTCAAAAAAATTTGTGATGGCACTGGCAGGCAGTTTTCTTCTGCTGTTCCTGCCTGTTCACCTTGCAATCAACATGCTGCTCCTTAAAAGCGATCCGGTACCTTTCAACAGGGCAGCTCATTTCATGGCTACATTCCCACTGATCAGGGTTATTGAAATAGTTCTGATTCTGGTAATTCTAATACATATCTCATATGGCATTTTCATTCAGATCCAGAACTGGCTGGCAAGGCCGGTTGGCTATGTAAGCGGCAGTAAATCCGAGACCTCATTCTTTTCTAAATTCATGATCTGGACAGGAGCCACGATTCTGACTTTTCTTGTCCTTCATTTTTTTAATTTCTTCTTTATAAAACTCAGGCTTGTTCCCGGGAATCCTGATGATTTCTACTCCGTGGCTCACAGGCTGTTCAGGATACCTGTCTATGACTTTATATATCTGGCCTGTTTTGCAGTTCTCGGGTTGCACCTTTTTCATGCTTTTTCTTCAGCATTTCAGACCCTTGGACTGAATCACAGGATATGGACACCTGTTGTTAATGTCGTTGCGTGGATCTATGCAATACTGATCCCCGCCGGATTCGCTTTCATTTCGATAACGCTTTGGCTTTTCAGATAATAATATTCGCACCATGGAAAAACTGAATTCAAAAATTCCTGCAGGACCACTGGCACAGAAATGGACAAAATATAAAGCTTCAGTAAAGCTGGTAAATCCGGCGAACAGGAAAAAACTCGAGATAATAGTTGTAGGGACCGGTTTATCCGGTGCGAGTGCTGCATCGGCACTCGGAGAGCTCGGTTACAGCGTGAAAAATTTCTGTTTTCAGGATTCTCCCCGAAGGGCACATTCCGTGGCTGCCCAGGGTGGAATAAATGCAGCCAAGAATTATCAGAACGACAGTGATTCTGTTTATCGTCTTTTTTATGATATGATAAAAGGAGGCGATTACCGTGCCCGCGAGGCAAACGTCTACAGGGCAGCTGAGGTAAGCAACCAGGTCATCGATCATTATACAGCGCTTGGCGTTCCGTTCGCACGCGATTACGGAGGTTCTCTTGATACCCGTTCCTTTGGAGGAGTTCAAGTGTCAAGAACATTTTATGCAAAGGGGCAGACCGGACAGCAATGTCTGCTTGGCAGCTATTCATCGCTCAACCGGCAGATTAAGAAGGGTAATGTCAAAATGTTTCCCCGGCGAGAAATGCTTGATCTCGTCATTATAGACGGACGGGCAAGGGGAATAATAACCAGGAATCTGATCACCGGAGAGATTGAACGTCACGGAGCACATGCTGTGGTTCTTGCGACAGGCGGTTATGGAACAATATATTATCTCTCCACTCTGGCTGTCAATTCAAACGCTTCAGCAGCATGGAAAGCCCATAAGAAAGGCGCCTTTTTTGCAAATCCCAGCTTCATTCAGATCCATCCGACCTGCGTACCGCAACTTAACGAATTCCAGTCCAAACTTACACTCATGTCCGAATCGCTCAGGAATGACGGAAGGATGTGGGTGCCAAAAACGAAGGGCGATAAGCGTCCTGCAAACGATATTCCCGAGGATGAAAGAGACTATTATCTTGAAAGAAGATATCCTGCATATGGTAATCTTGTACCAAGGGATGTCGGTTCCCGTGCCACAAAAGAAAGATGTGATGCCGGTTTTGGCGTGGGAGAATCCGGCCTGGCCGTTTATCTGGATTTCAGGGATGCAATAGGCAAGCAGGGCAAAAATGCCATAGAAGGCAAATATGGCAATCTCTTCGATCTGTACAAAACCATTACCGGCAATGATCCTTATCTTGAGCCGATGCATATATATCCTGCAGGACATTATACAATGGGAGGACTATGGGTGGACTATGAACTAATGACCACAATTCCCGGGCTTTATGCCATAGGAGAGTCAAACTTCTCCGATCACGGTGCAAACCGTCTTGGTGCAAGCAGCCTGATGCAGGCAGCCGGTGATGGATACTTTGTCCTTCCAAATACTATCAGCAATTATCTGGCCGATCAGATAAGCGTTCCAAAAATTTCGACTGACAAGCCCGAATTCGCCGAAGCTGAAAAATCAGCAGTTGAAAGAATAAGCAGACTGATGTTGATAAAGGGAAAACAGACCGCTGCATCATTTCACAAGCGTCTTGGAAAGATAATGTGGGATTACGCCGGCATGACAAGAAATGAGGCAGGCCTTAAGAAGGCGCTTACCATGTTGCAGGACCTTAAAGAGGAGTTCTGGAAAGACCTTAACATTCCCGGAACTGCCAATGAGCTAAACAGGGAACTTGAAAAAGCAGGCAGGGTCGCTGATTATTTTGATCTTGCCCGTCTCCTGATAACCGATGCACTTAACAGAAAAGAGTCGTGCGGGGCTCACTTCAGGGAAGAATTTCAAACCCCCGACGGCGAGGCAAGACGAAATGATGAAGAATTTGCCTATGTTGCTGCCTGGGAATACACAGGGGAAGGGAATCCGCATATACTCCACAGGGAAGAACTTAAGTTTGAAGAAGTTGAAATGAAAGTCAGAAGCTATAAATAGTCATGTGGGTTGTACGATTCGTTCAAATCAGGATAATAAGTTACGGCTGCAGGACGACAATTAGAATAATGCAAATATCAATTATATGAACATTACTTTAAAAGTATGGCGGCAGAAGGATGCCGGCTCAAAAGGCAAATTTGAAACCTACAGGATGGAGGACGTTTCTCCTGCCATGTCGTTCCTGGAAATGCTTGACGCGCTGAATAAAAAGCTCGTTGAGGAAGACAGGGATCCTGTGGCATTTGACCATGATTGCCGGGAGGGCATATGCGGATCATGCGGGATGTACATCAATGGACATCCTCACGGACCGGTACCGGCAGTGACTACCTGCCTGCTGTCGATGAGATATTTCAATAATGGCGACACCATATGGATAGAACCCTGGAGGGCAAAACCATTCCCGGTTATCAGGGATCTGATTGTGGACAGGAGTCCCTTTGACAAGATCCAGATCGCCGGTGGCTTTATTTCAATTAATACGGGATCTGCGCCTGAAGCCAATTCAATCCCTGCAAGGAAAAAGAATGCGGATGAAGCATTCGATGCTTCCATTTGCATTGGCTGCGGAGCCTGTGTCGCAGCTTGCAAAAATGCATCGGCCATGTTGTTTGTTTCAGCAAAAATATCGCAATTTGCACTACTGCCGCAGGGAAGGGTTGAAGGAAAGGAAAGAGTGCATGCGATGGTGGAGAAAATGGATGAGCTTGGCTTCGGCAACTGTTCAAATACAGGTGCATGTGAAGCTGAATGCCCGAAGCAGATCAGGCGTACAAATATCGCCAGGCTTAACCGTGAATATTATAAAGCTTACTGACGGGGAACCGAAATAAGCTCCATTTCTCCGACATTCAATGCAGAGAGGAAACCATATCCCAGCTCCTTTTCATAAACACATCCCGTATCAATAGGAATCACATCCGACTTTTCACTAATAAGCTTCCTGACATGGCTGACAAATTTCGGGCGGTGACCGTGTACAATGGTCTTGCCTTTGAGCAATGGGTTAAAATAAGACGGGCTGCATTCCCACAACATTGTCTCATAATCTGAAAATGGATCTGCCAGTAAGTCATTAAAACCGGCATGCACGAAAATGCAATTGCCTGTTTCATGATAATACTCAAGCGAACTGAAAAAATCAGTATATTTTTTATTCATCTGGCTGATGCCGGTTATCTCAAAGCTATTGAGCGTAGTCAAACCTTTATTCATCATCCACAAGGCAAATATTTCCGGATCATTTCCTGAATCCATAAGCATATCCTCGTGGTTTCCCCTCAGCGCAGTAAGATTGAATCCCTTGTCCTTCAGATCGATTATAAAATCGATCACATCCCTTATACCCTCTCCCCGATCGATATAATCCCCCAGAAGAATCAATCTGTCAGATTTCCTTAAATCCAGAACATTCACTACAAGCTCATAAAATGTGCTGAAGCATCCGTGAATATCGCTTATGGCAAAAATACGGCTCATAATAAAGGAACAAGACGATAATCATCATCGATGAAATATATATTTAAAAATCTTCCATTTTATATCATTTGTGGCAAGATTTGTTTCCGTGATGGTGAAAAAAACAGTATAGTCGCTCAAAGGGTATACAATGGAACGCCAGAATATTTCATATTTCTCATGCAGGAATTAAGACCCTCACGAACAGATTGCTTCGATCTCTTTTACTGTTTTAGGAATCGGCCTGCCCAGAAGTTTATGGCCTTTTTCTGTTATTAATACATTATCCTCTATCCTTATTCCGCCAACTGACATGAAATCAACAATTTTTTCGTAATTAATGAATCCGCTGAATTTCCCTTCAGATTTCCACAGGTCTATCAGCTCGGGTATGAAATAGCATCCGGGTTCAACGGTAAAGACATGTCCGGCCTTAAATGGCAGGGCAAATCTAAGGAATGACAGCCCGAACTGATCGCTTCGCTGTACTTCATTATCATACCCTACATAATTTTCGCCAAGTCCTTCCATATCATGGACATCAAGGCCCATCATATGGCCAAGTCCATGAGGCATAAAAAGTGAATGAGCGCCTGCTGCCACCGCCTCTTCAGTATCACCCTTCATCAGTCCCAGGTCCTTAAGGCCTTCAGTAATTATTCTTGAAGCCATTAAATGAAGATCTCGGTTTGAAATCCCCGGTCCGGCTGCATTAATGGCATCGGTGTTTGCCTTAAGCACTATTTCATAAATATCCTTTTGAAGTCTGCTGAATTTGCCGCCCACAGGTGTAGTCCTTGTAATATCAGAGGCATAGTGCATGTTCGTTTCCGCTCCCGCATCAGTGACCATCATCTTCCCTTTTTTCAGTATATTGTTGTGGGAATGGTTATGAAGTGTCTGCCCGTCAATGCTAAGAATTACAGGGAAAGACGGACCGGCGCCCTTTGAGAGGGTAATTCCTTCAAGCACCCCGAAGATTTCCTGCTCAGAAATCCCTGGCTTGCACATTTTCATTGCAGTGGTGTGCATTTCAAAGGCTATCTCAAGTGCCTTTTCAATTTCTTCCACTTCAATCTTTTCCTTAACTGATCTCATCGAGACCACCGCCCTGATCAGGTCTTCTGAGGCCATTGTCTTCATCTGGCAAGGGTTTTCCTTAAGCAGTAAACCAAGGGTCATTTTAGTCTCTCCCCGATAAGGAGGCAGAAAGTGTACTCTGCGTCTTTTCGCTATCGCATCCCTTATCGTTTCTTCAAGTTTTGGCATTGGCAATGTATCTGTAATACCGCATATGAGTGCAAGATCCCTTACTTTAGGCTGGGGACCCATCCAGATAACATCGTCCATGTCAACATCATTGCCATATATGTAGTCCTTCCCTGAATCGAGGTCCATAAGTCCCGCAAATCCAGGCAGATCAAGTCCGAAAAAATAGAGAAAGGCACTATCCTGCCTGAAATGATAGGCATTATCGGTGTAATTCATCGGAGCCTCGGCATTACCTATAAACAATGCAAGTCCCGATTTCATTTTCCTATGAAGATCTTCTCTCCTCCTTACATACACTTCGCTCCTGAACATAGTCGTCATATTTTAATGAGTTTTAAAACACCTAAAGTTAACATCATAAGTAGAACGAAACAACCTGACTGCTGAATATTTTATTTAATGCAATGAACCCTGACGACTTATTATATAATAATCGGCATGGACTATAACCGGTGAGGATTGAAAATTCTTATTGTCCCATGAAGAATATATTCTTTTTGACGTGAATTAAGAAATCGGGGCATTTATCAACCAAAATCATAACCGATATTTTAATTTGTAAAGAGAGTCTGCAAATATTTTAATAATCAATGGAATTATTATGCGAATGCAGTTTGTTATAAACAAAATAATATTATATTCGCAAGAGTTACAAACAAATTATTAACATTTTGACAGATGCCCTATCGTAGATTGCCAAACACAGATACCGCTCGACTGAAAGCCATGAAAGCTGCTCTTGTGAAAGGGCAGGATCTTCCACCCCACGAAATGGCCTGCTCAGTAAAAACAATCGTCAGATTAAAAAAATTTCTGCCTCTCTTCGAGGATGCCATTCAGCTTCAGAGACAATCAATGGTTTCCCAGGCCAGAAAGAGCAGGGAGTATAGCGAGACAGTAAGAAAAGCAAGGATGTATCTCACTCATTTTATCCGGGTAATGAATATGGCTGTACTAAGGGGCGATCTGCCTGCTGAGACAAGGGCATATTACGGGCTTGCCACAAATGAATCTACGGTCCCCTCCCTTAACACTGAAAATGAACTGGTAAGCTGGGGCAGAAGGATCATTGACGGTGAGGAGTTCAGGATCAGAAAAGGAGGCAGCCCTATCACTAATCCGACAATAGCCGTTGTTAAAGTCAGGTTCGAAAAGTTCCTTGATGAGTACAATTTCCATAAGACCCTCATAAAGAAAAATCTGGATTATTCTGAACGAACCAATGAAATGAGGAAGGAAGCTGATGATATTATTCTTCAAATCTGGAATGAGGTCGAGGAAAAGCACAGAAACATGCCTGAATCTGAAAGAAAGAAAAAGAGCGAGGAATACGGTTTGATATATTTTTACAGGAAAAATGAACTTGTCATTAGTGAAATTCAGGAGAGTAAGAGCCTTGCACTTCAATAGGCTTTCAGTTCAATTTAAATCTTTATAACAAACCTCATTAATATTGACTTTAGGCGACATACAGCTGGGGGATCATCCTCTCTTCCTTGCCCCAATGGAGGATATTACGGATCCTTCCTTTCGCATGATCTGCAAGATCCATGGCGCAGATGTAATGTATACAGAGTTTATTTCATCCGACGGCCTCATAAGAGACGGCAGGAAGAGTGTAAAAAAGCTGGATATTTTTGATTCCGAAAGGCCGATAGGGATTCAGCTGTATGGACATATTACAGAGGCAATGGTTGAGGCAGCCATAATTGCCGGGGAAGCGAAACCTGATCTGATTGATATAAATTTCGGCTGTCCCGTCAGAAAGATCGCGAACAGGGGGGCCGGGGCCGGGATGCTTCAAAACATACCTTTAATGATCAGTATGACATCAGCCATTGTCAAGGCTGTGAAACTTCCCGTCACCGTAAAAACAAGACTTGGATGGGATGAAAAAAGCAAGACTATTGTTGAAGTAGCCGAAAGATTGCAGGACGCGGGCATACAGGCAATAACCATTCATGGCAGGACCCGGTCGCAATTGTACAAGGGGAAGGCTGACTGGACCCTGATCGGGGCTGTAAAGAACAATCCCTATATGAAGATCCCCGTGATCGGGAATGGGGATGTTGATTCGCCCGCGAAGGCAAAGGAAATGTTCGACAGGTATGGAGTAGACGGAATAATGATAGGCAGGGCTGCAGTCGGAAGACCATGGATATTCAGAGACATTAGTCACTATCTTGACATAGGGGAACTTCTGCCGGAGCCTACCGTAAAAGAAAAAACCGATCTCGCGCTTATTCACTTCGAGAGATCGCTTGAATTTAAAGAAGGGAAAAGAGCAATATTTGAGATGAGACGGCATTTCTCAAATTACCTCAAGGGCCTTCCTCACTTCAGGGAGACCCGTTTAAGACTGCTTACAAGCCTTGACGTCGAGGAGATAAAAGGAATTCTCAAGGAAATTGGCCTGAAATGGGGAGATTTCAGAACCGAAGGAATTACCTCGGTTTATGGAATGTAAGCCATCCCGCTTTTACTCACCCTTCCGAATAGTGTCCGGAAATTATTCCATTTGAAAATCAGATTCAGTACCAATATTATCAGAATCCCCATTATGATCATAGTTGAGAATTCGAACCATGGATAAACTTTATGCTGCAAAAACACTGCCGGTGTTTGAAGGGCCGAAGAATCGTTGGTGACCATTATGCATAAAAAAGCATTGTTTGCTGCATGAGCCCCAATGGCTGTCTCTATTCCGTCATCAAGAACAGTCATTATCCCGAAAATGACACCGAAAAGCACATACTGAGGAATCATCGTCCAGAAGCCGAAATCCCTGACCTCCGGATTCATTCCATGCATAAGTCCGAACAATAATGATGTCATGATGAGAGGAAAGAACCTGTTATTTACCATAACCGTAAAACCCTGCATAAGATATCCCCGGAAGATAATTTCCTCAAAGGCGGCCTGGAAAGGAATACAAACCACAGAAATAATAATTAGCGGAATAAGTGTCTTGCCGGTATTATTGAGGGAAAAATTCGAAGGGTCTGTTTTCATATATGCAAAAAGATAAATAGCAGAGAAAATGGCCCAGACTAACGCTGAAATTAACATCCTGTTCCATCTGAATGAATTTGTTCCGTTTATAACCGCTATAAGTGATCGCTTGTTCAAGGGTTTGATCAGCAATATAAAAGTGCCAAGGGCAATTAAGAAAGGGAAAAGCATCAGAAGGAATCCTGCGTTCTGGCTTATTCCAAGCACGCTTAAGTCGTTGGGATTCAGGGCCAGCCTTGAAGCAACATGCGGGTCGGTTGATGACCGTGCTGCAACGCCTATAAAGAGAGGAATTGCGCCAATTGTGTTGGAGGCAGCCAAAACTGCCAGGATCATTAAAAGGTATCTCCAGAAATTATTCTTCCCGGAAAAAGATGATTCAAGATGGTTCATGCTTTTGTAAATTTAAGATTCAGGCACTGCTTTCTTAGGATAATCGATCGAGAAATGAAGCCCGATGCTCTCTTTCCTGCTTCTGGCATGCTTTATTATTATGTATCCTACATTGATAAGATTTCTCAGTTCGCATATTTTTTTTGATATCAGTGATCTTTTATAAAGGCTCTCGGTTTCCTGATAAAGGATCTCCAGCCTCACCATTGCCCTGTCAAGCCGCAGGTCTGATCTTACTATTCCGACATAATTGCTCATAATCATCTGCACTTCCTTTATGCTTTGTGTAATAAGCACCATTTCCTCAAGATGGGTCGCACCCCTGTAATCCCAGTCCGGAATATCTTCCTGAAAAGTAAGTTCTTTGAGCCTGCTTCCCGAGTGCACCGCAGCCCTGTGCGCATAAACAGCCGCCTCAAGAAGTGAATTGGAAGCCAGCCTGTTGGCCCCATGCAAGCCTGTTGAGGATGCTTCACCCAGGGAATAAAGCCTGTCAATGCTGCTTTGTCCATTCATATCAACCTTAATTCCCCCGCATGAGTAATGCTGAGCCGGAACTACAGGAATCATGTCCTTTGTAATATCTATCCCGCGCGAAAGACAATGTTCATAAACGTTCGGAAATTCGTTCCTGAGTCCTTTGGAATTAAGATGAGTGCAATCGAGCCATACATGATCATCTCCCCACATCTTCATTTCGTTGTCAATGGCTCTGGCAACTATATCCCTGGGGGCAAGGGATTCCCGGTTGTCGTATCTTTTCATGAATTCCTCGCCGGCCATATTCTTTAAAACTGCCCCATAACCCCTCAAAGCCTCTGTTATAAGGAATGATGGCCTGGTATTAGGGTCATAAAGCGATGTAGGATGAAACTGTATGAACTCCATATTCTCAATGGTTCCCTTTGCCCTGTAAACCATTGCAATTCCGTCGCCTGTTGCAATTTCCGGATTGGTTGTAGTCATATATACATTACCCATTCCGCCAGTGGCGACAACTGTCACTTTTGACAAAAATGTTATAACTTCCTTATTCACAAGATCCGCCACGTAAGCCCCGAAACATTTTATATCAGGATAATTTCGCTTTACGATCTCACCAAGATGATGCTGTGTAAGGAGTTCAATTGCGAAATGCTTTTCAAATATTTCGATATTGGGATTTTTGCGGACGCGCTCTGTCAGGGTTTTCTCTATTGCTTCTCCCGTCTTGTCCTTATGATGAAGTATCCTGTATTCCGAATGGCCTCCTTCCATATGAAGATCATAGGTTCCATCCTCTTTTTTATCAAAAGGGACTCCAAGGTCAATAAGATCCCTGATCCTGGCCGGAGCTTCACTGACAACCATTCTGACGACCTCCTCGTTGCAGATGCCTGCTCCTGCGATCAGGGTGTCATGAATATGCTTTTCAAAGTTGTCCGGCTTGCTGAAAACTGCAGCTATCCCACCCTGCGCGTACTTCGTGTTGGTGTCTTCAATATTTGCCTTTGTAACGACACAAACCTTTCCGAACTCAGAAGCCTTTAGCGCAAAAGAGAGTCCGGCTATGCCGGAACCCAGAACAAGAAAATCCGTTTTCTTTTTCATCAGAATAATAACTTAAAGATAAATATGTAAAGATAATAATCGGCATTTAACTCCAGAGTAAGCTATGGACTCTTTAACGGCGCAAGCACCTGGAAACTGATCAGCTTCCCGCCAGATATCGGAATGGCGGAGAGCTTGGCCTTCGGTCGTCGAAGTCCCGTGAGGCGGGACGAAGACGGCGAATTCAATTAACCTTACCTTCACGTCCGCCAACCGGCGGATTAAAATATACCATAGACATCTATAAAACTGATTTTTAAGCGTATCCATTAAATATTTTTGCACATAAGTTTATCTGTATCATGTTGAATTTGTGATCAGATTACGGCCGGAAATATGATATTCCGTTCTCTGTCGCGGCAGGATGGATTGTAAAAGATAAGATTTTCAGTTATTTTTAACTCGTAAAAAACATTAATTAAATTGATTATGGCGCTGGATGATGTATTTAAAAAGCTGGTTGCACACTGCAAAGAGTACGGATATGTGTTCCCCTCGAGTGAAATATATGATGGTCTGAGTGCAGTGTACGACTACGGCCAGTATGGTGTCGAGCTAAAGAACAATATCAAAAAATACTGGTGGGACAGCATGGTTTTGCTGCATGAGAATATTGTAGGCATTGATTCGGCCATTTTCATGCATCCTACTATCTGGAAGGCTTCAGGTCACGTTGATGCATTCAACGATCCTCTTATTGATAACAAGGACTCAAAGAAAAGATACAGAGCCGATGTCCTCATTGAGGAGCATATGGCAAAAATTGAAGAAAAGATCAATAAGGAAATAGGGAAGGCCCGTGAGAAATTCGGGAATGATTTTGATGAAGATAAATTCAGAAAAACAAATCAGCGGGTTCTGGCAAACCAGACAAAACTGAGCGAGATCAATGAACGGTACACAAAGGCAATGAACGCGACCAATCTGCAGGAACTGAGACAGATAATCATTGATAATGAAATAGTTTGTCCTGTTTCAGGTACCAGGAACTGGACCGATGTCAGGCAGTTCAACCTTATGTTTGCCACTGAAATAGGCTTATCTGCGGATGGGGCGACCAAGATATACCTGAGACCCGAGACCGCTCAGGGTATCTTTGTCAATTTTCTGAATGTTCAGAAAACAGGCAGGATGAAGATACCTTTTGGCATCGCACAGATAGGTAAGGCATTCCGCAATGAGATTGTCGCGCGCCAGTTTATTTTCCGTATGAGGGAGTTTGAGCAGATGGAGATGCAATTCTTCGTACAGCCAGGCAGCGAGCTTGACTGGTTCAGTAAATGGAAGGAGGAGAGAATGAAGTGGCACACGATCCTGGGTTTCGGTGAAAAGAATTACCGTTTCCACGATCATACAAAGCTCGCTCATTATGCAAATGCTGCCACTGATATTGAATATCTGTTCCCCTTCGGCTTCAAGGAAGTTGAGGGAATACATTCCAGGACAGATTTTGATCTTAAACAGCATCAAAAGTTCAGTGGAAAAAAATTGCAATATTTCGATCCTGAAAAAGGAGAATCGTATATACCATATGTGATAGAAACCTCTATCGGGGTTGACAGGATGTTCCTGCAGGTAATTTCTGCTGCCTACGACGAGGAGGAACTTAAGAAAGAGGATGGCAGCCCCGATTCAAGGGTCGTCATGAGACTTCCCTCGTTCCTGGCTCCAGTAAAACTTGCAGTAATGCCACTTGTAAAAAAAGACGGCCTTCCTGAAATTGCAGAAAAAATTGTCCATGATCTCAGATTTGACTTTAATTGCCAGTATGACGATAAGGATTCAATAGGAAGGCGTTACAGGAGGCAGGATGCAATAGGGACTCCATACTGCATCACAATCGACCACCAGACCGTAGAAGACGCTACCGTGACCATAAGGTATCGCGATTCGATGAAGCAGGAGCGCGTAAATATTTCTCATCTGAAAAATATAATCGCAGAGAAAGTAAGCATTGCGACTTTGCTAAAGAAACTTTAAATGGACAAAGTCCTTATAATCACTTATTACTGGCCTCCAAGCGGTGGAGCCGGCGTTCAGAGATGGTTGAAATTTTCAAAGTATCTGCCCGGATATGGCTGGGAACCGGTCATTCTGACTGTCATCCCTGAGTATGCATCCTATCCGGCAATTGATCACTCGCTTGAGAAAGAGATCCCTGATAAAACCCGGGTTTACAGGACAAAAGCAACAGACTGGTTCAGGTTTTACGGAAGAGGCAAAAAAAACGTTCCGACTGCAGGCTTTGCTAAGAATGATGATAATTCGTTTAAAGGAAGGATCTCACGATTCATCAGGGGTAATTTTTTTGTTCCCGATCCCAGAAGGGGATGGAATAAATTTGCCATCAGAAAAGCAAGCGAATTAATAAGCCGCGAACATATAATGCATCTTGTCACTTCAAGCCCGCCACATTCGACACAGCTTATCGGACTGAAGCTTAAGAAGAAATTCCCTTTTCTCAAATGGATAGCCGACCTCAGGGATCCATGGACTGACATTTATTATTATGACAAATTCTATCCGGGTTTTCTTGCAAGGATTCTCGACCTGCGATATGAACGAAATGTCCTTAAAAGGTCCGACAGAATAATTACAGTGGGGAAATCACTGAAGAAATCGTTTTCAGAGATAACAAAAGGAATTGAAGACAAGATTACTGTTGTCACCAACGGATATGATGAATCGGACAGGTTTGAAATTACAGCAGAACCGCCCGCCAAAAAGGCAATAACCTATGTGGGAACAATATCTGAATCGTATCCGGTGGCGGGTCTGATAAGCGCATTGAAAAACCTCAGCCGGGATAAAGTCGATTTTACGATCCAGTTTGCCGGCGATATTTCCGATATTATCAAAGAATCCATTAAAAGAGAGCTGGCGGCAACATCAGTGGAATTTATTCCTTATATGGATCACGAAACGGCAGTCCGGTTCATTATGGAATCTTCCATCCTTGTCCTGATCATCCCTGATCACAGGAGCAACAAGAGTATACTTACAGGAAAGCTCTTTGAATACCTGGCATCAGGAAACCATATTCTTTGCCTGGGCCCGGCGGATGGCGATGCCGCGGATATTATTGACAGGGCAAATGCAGGAAGAACCTTTGAGTATTATGATATTGAAGGAATCTCTGGTTTTCTCATATGGTCATCCACCCATCCTGCAAATCCTGATATGGAATACGTAAAGGAATTCTCCAGATTTAAGCTCACAGAAAAATTGTTACCTATATTAATGGAGTGATCGCCATCTTATGACGGTAAACATATTCTGCTGCCTGCTTTATTTCTTTCTGACCCGGAATCCATCCTTCAGCTCTTTCCCTCTCATTTCGATGTTCGTGATTCCAATATCCTTCTGAAATACTGAACAGGGTAAGGGTGAATTCCAGCAATAAGTGCTGTCAGAAGGTATATTAACCCGGAGATTATTTATTTGTATTGTTTTGACAGGCACATTCCTGTAGCCTGCAGGAAATATTAGACAACGCTTAATTTCCCTGAAATTGAATTTTAAAAGAAACCAGGCCGGGAATATTATCAGTAAGACATATAAAAACTTTGAAAGGTGAAAAGTGCTGAACTTCTCTTTCCATTTTCCTGAAAATCCCAGGCGGGATAATCTCAAACAAAGGAAACGAATCAGGATTATTACCGTAAGAAGTACATAAAAGAATAAAAAAGGATAGATAAACCGGAAATTCGGAGCCGAAAAAAACCAAAAAACAATAGCTATGAAACAAATTACAAGTATTTCCAGCTCCTTTCTGCAGGAACTGCTGACTTGTTTCGAAATGAATAATATGGCTGCAGTCAGCAAAGGAGAAACAAGAAGGCAATATGACAAAAATTTAAAACCTGTCGACAACCGCGAAAACCAGATCGGGAGCCAAATATTAAAAGGCCTCTGCAGCCATTCATTGGTACGGGCATGAGTAGATATCACTGATCTCATCTCATTCACGAACGGAACCGGGATCTTCCAGTCAGGATTAAATAAATCGACAGAAGGATAGGGATAAACCAGGTAGCCTGATAAAAAGTAATTACGGACAAAAAAAGGAATAAATACCACAATCCCCAGGAATGTAATCCATAATATCTTTCCCTGTAACGAATAATCGGAATCAAGCAGAAACAACAGAGCTATCAGGGCAACCGGGAAAGCCGATAATTTTACTGTTACAAGAAAAAATGCCACTAATAGTACCAGGATCCAGTAAAATTTGTTTTCCGCACCTAATGATATCCTTTCGAAATAAGTAATAAAAATGAAACAAATCCCTGCCAGTGTAAAAATATCGGGGGTTGGTGAAGATACTGATTTTAGGTAAAATACCTGAATAAGGATCAAAAGTCCTGCATATAATAAAGATCTGGCCGGGTTTGATGCAGCCGTTTTCCATACTGACAGAATCAGGGTTGCCGACAGGATAAAAAGCAGATAACTGTTCAGCAGGTGAAAGTTATATGGTCTTAAAAAAGAGAAGCTGAATAGTGCTTCCTCGAGGAAAGAGTGATTATTGAATGCAAATCGCCCGTGTAAGTTTCCAAGTCCCGGAACGATTTTAAAATTAGCTATCCATTGAATATTCTGTGCATGATAGAGACCGGTATCAGAGATTGTCGGATATAGCAGGGCAAAAAATAAAAGCAATAAAAAGTAAATGAAAATCAATATCCTGACAATAGGAGGATAATGACCGGAATATTGAATCTTGGTCTTAAAATAAGGAATGATAGCTTTCCTCTCTGACAGGAAATAGAGTGCACAAGCTATAATGAGAATAAGGTTTGCCAACAGGCCAATCTTATGAAATAATGAGAAAAAGCTTAGAAATATCCCGATTCCGGCAATCCCAGTCAGACTAAGCTCTGCAAGGGATGGCTCTGATCCCGGAATAGTTTTCGGGAGATGCCTGAAAACACTGAATAAAAAATGACCTGCAAGAGTAGTTAGAATAAAAATATATATCCAGATAAGGATTGTGGAAATCATTAAAGGATTTATTTAAAAAGATTGTATTTGAATATGCAGTATATGGCACGGAATCCATCTTTCCAATTTATTTTCTTGCCTTCGTAAAATGTTCTTCCATAATAAGAAATGCCTACTTCATAAATCCGGATATCTTTAATCCGGGATATCTTTGCTATAACTTCCGGCTCAAAACCAAATCTGTTTTCCTTCAGAATGATCTGTCTATAAACTTCTGCCTTAGCAAGCTTATAGCATGTCTCCATATCCGTCAGATTAAGATTTGTAAACATGTTGGAAAAAAATGTCAACAGACGGTTGCCGAGAGAATGCCAGAAGAACAGGATCCTGTGAGGATTTCCGCCCAAAAATCTTGATCCAAGAACAACGTCGGCATGACCATTTAATATTGGCTTCAGCAGGAGATTGTACTCTCCCGGATCATACTCCAGGTCTGCATCCTGTATAATTATGAAATCGCCTTTAGCCAATTCAATTCCTTTTCTGATTGCCGCGCCTTTCCCCATATTGACAGTCTGATCGAACAGATTGATACGGGTGCCTGGATGATCCCTGATATATTGCTCAACAACAGCTTTTGTATTGTCTCCTGAACAATCATTGATAATAATGATTTCCTTATCTACATGGTCAATAAGTTGTGCTGACAATACCTTATCCAGTATGGCTTTTATTGTTCCCCCTTCATTATAAGCCGGGATGATTATTGAAAGTGTTTGTCCCATATTTATTTTCTGGCTGCTATTATTAATGAGAGACCTAATTTGTGGAATAATATCTTATCAATCATTGAAAACAGAGATACAAAATTATTATATAATTTCATCTGCCCCTGCTTGATTTGTTTATTGTTAAGCAGTTTCCCGAACAGGAACCAGCCCAAAACTCCTGCAGCATTAAAATTGAACAGATTCTCAATAATATAACCGTTCAAAGCCATAAGATCCCGGAGGGATTTCCTGTTATAACGCCTGAAATGCCCCAGTTCTTCATCAAACCTGCAATAAAGCCAAGGGTAAGAAGGGACAAGCAAAACAAGCATACCTCCTTTTTTCAAAAGCTTCATGCAGTTCCGGACCGCCAGGGAATCGTTTTCAATATGTTCAATTACATTAAGCGCAAAAACGGAATCGAAGCTCTCCAATATTTTCCCGTACACGCCATCAAAATCCTTTTCTGCAAGATCAATAGTCACAACACCGTCAAGAGAGTTTTTACCATGGAAATGGTTCAATAAATAATCACAGTATTCTGGTCTTAAATCACTCAGCGTTACATTGCTTTTATCTTTAAGAAGAAATTCCGAAATGTTGCCGATACCGCTTCCTATTTCAAGGATTCTTCCATTTAAATATGGGGATATTGTGGAATACATCCATTTGTTGAACGCTTCGGCTTCTCTGATATGACTGAGAGTCGCTGCTCCGACTGGATCACTGCCTTGTATATCCAATGAACTGTCCATTAAGTACAGATTAAGAGACTGCTAAGATAGAAAACCACAATAACTATAAAAACATAATTACTTTGAAATATCCTTTCCGGCTTCGGAGTAAGTAACAAATTCCTAAATTTGCAGACAAATAATGCCGGATGAATATTTTAATGGTTCTGGAGAGTCCTTTTCCTCCTGATGAAAGAGTCGGGAATGAGATTGAAGTTTTATTGAAGAGCGGCTTTCAGATCACACTTGCTTGTGCAAAAAGGGTTGGAGAACCGGATACAGAGCAAAAGGGCAGCCTCATCATCCGAAGGATACATATTTCAAAATTTATTTACAAATCAGGCGCACTGGCGCTGGAATTACCTTTTTATTTTCATTTCTGGCATTTTAACCTGTCCCAGATTCTGAACAATGTAAAATTTGATGCAATTCATCTCCACGACCTTCCCCTTGCCAGTGTCTGCAAGAGTCTCGCATTAAAATTTAAACTACCGCTGGTTTCGGATTATCATGAAAACCGTCCCGAGATCATGAAAATGTACGGTCATGTGAGAGAATTTCCTGGCAATTTGCTGATCTCCATGAACAGGTGGGCCAGATACCAGGTTAAATTCTCTGGAATGGCTGACAGGCTGATCCTTGTCACAGAGGAAGCCAGGGATTATTATATTGAGAATTATGGAGTTGATCGGGACAAAATTGTTGTACTGCCGAATTTTATAGAGCCCGGACGTTTTAAAAAACTAATTCCTGTTATTAAGAAAGAGCATGGTCAAAAGAATTTTACAGTAGTGTATTTCGGCGATACCGGATTAAGAAGGGGAACTATGACTATCATTGAATCGGCTGAAAAACTGAAGGACCATGACATTGAATTTCTTATAATCGGTACCAGCAGGGAACATCATCTTCTTGAGAAAAAGGCTCATGAAGACAACCTGAAAAATGTCACTTTTACCGGCTGGACAGAGCCTTCAGAAGCTTTTAAGCTTATAAGCAACTCAGATGCAGGCATATGCCCGTTTTTAAGGAATATCCATCACGATACGACTTATGCAAATAAAATGTTCCAGTACATGGCCCTGGGCAAACCTGTTCTGGTAAGCGACTGTACTGCCCAGGCGAATTTTGTCAACAGGGAAAATTGCGGTCTTGTGTTTGAGGCAGGCAATTCAGATGATCTCAGTGAAAAAATAACTAAGCTGGCGAGCCTGCCAGAATATGAACGCCTTGCAAAAAACGCTGTAGATTGCGTCTATGACAAATATAACTGGGGAAATTATGGAGGAAGGCTCGTAGAACTGTATTCAGGACTGAAAGTCAAATAAATAGCCGGGAGAATGGATTGCTTCTGTTTTGTGATACTTCATTATCAAACGACAATTGACACGATTGAATGCATTGATTCAATCCTGGCAAATGTGATGTATCCCGAAACAAAAATAATTGTGGTCGATAACGGATCTCCCAACAAAAGCGGGTTTGAATTGCAAGACTTATATAAGGGAAATGAAAAGGTTACTGTCTTAATAAATGATTCCAACCTTGGGTTTACTGGAGGAAATAATGTCGGATTTGCTTATGCTAAGCGTTACTGTAGTGCTGGTTTTATTGCCATGATCAATAATGACACAATAGTCGATCAGAAGAATTTTGCAGAATCAATCATAATAAAAAGCAAGGAGGTGCCATTTCATATTCTTGGGCCTGATATCCTGACAATGTCGGGAGTGCATCAGAATCCGGTCTTCAATAAATTATCGTCCCTTGCAGCAGTAGAAAAATACCTGAAGCATTACAGAAAAGTATTGTTCCTCAATTACCTTGGGCTTGACGTCCTTCTTGAGAAATTGAAAAAATCAATAATCCCGAAATCCAATATCCATCTTGTGGAAATAAAGTCGGATCTGGATCATCTGTCTGAGCAATACGGGGTTGCGCTGCATGGCAGCGCAATGGTCTTTTCATCATTATATATTGATAAGTATGAAGGACTATACCCCGGACCCTTTATGTATGGCGAAGAAGCAATTCTCGATTATATAGTTAAAAGAGATACGCTCCTTTCTATCTATTGGCCGGCAGTAAGGATCCTTCACAAGGATGATTCATCGACAAACCTTGTTTACAGCAGACCTCTGATGAAAAGGAGATTTTACCTGAGAAATTTGACCCGGTCTATGCGAATCCTGAAAAAACTAATGAATGAATAATAGTCGGATGTCTGCAGATTTTGAATGCCGTATCTGTCATAATAAGACAAATAACAAAAGTTATTTAATAAGAGAAATGTACTTCGGTACAAAGGAGTCGTTTGAATATATTGAATGCGGCAATTGTGGCTGTCTCCAGATCAAAAGCTATCCGGCGGACATTGAAAAATATTATAAGGATGACTATGGTGCCTTTATCACAAGGAATGCTGAAAGACCGAACAAATTGATTGCTGCCCTCCGATATAGGAAATTACAGCATGCACTTAACGAAAAAAAGAGCCTGATCGGTTTGGTTCTGAACATTCTTGTAAAACCCGGATTTGAGCAAAAAATGCTTCCGGCAGGAATTAAATCGGACAGTTCCATTCTGGATATAGGCTCGGGAACGGGTTCACTGCTTCTGAATCTGAGAAACAAGGGATTTAAAAATATAACCGGCATTGATAAATTCATCTTGAATGATATTGTCTATGATGAAAATCTCAGGATCTACAAGAAAGAATTGAGTGAAATTGAAGGCAAGTTTGATTTTATTATGTTCAACCATTCATTCGAGCATATGCCCTATCAGGATGATGTGCTTAAACATATCCGCCGACTTATCAAAGATCAGAATATTGTCATGATCAGGATTCCTTTAAAAACAGATTATCTTTGGAAGCGTTATGGCGTGAACTGTGGTCAGACTGATGCTCCCCGCCATTTTTATCTTCACACGCTTAAAAGCATGGAAATTATTGGCGCCAGAAATAATTTCAGGATCGAAAAAGTGATTTTTGATTCCGGTATCTATCAGTTTTATGCCAGCGAACAATATGCAAAAGATATTCCCCTGAGGTCTGAAAATTCATATTTTATTAATAAGAAGAAATCGATATTCAGCCGGTCTGATATCAGGAAATTCCAGAAAATGACAGATGAACTGAATAGTCTGCAGCAGGGGGATCGTGCATGTTTTTATCTTAAACCATTATAATTAAATCTGAAATATGCTTTCCAGATTAAAATCAACGGCAAAAAATTCAATAATATACGGACTGGGGAATCTTTCCTCGAAACTTATCGGCCTGATTCTTCTGCCACTTTATACCAGTGTCCTGCCGGTTGGTGAATTCGGAAAGCTGGCCATGCTGGAAACAACTGCCCAGATCCTTGTCGCAATTTTCGGATTAAGTCTTAATTCGGCGTATTTCAGATGGTACTGGGATGAAGAATATGAAGGAAAGCAAAAGTCTCTTTTCTTCACACTGTTTGTATTCCTGGCCGGGATGGCATCATTGATGGTCGTAAGCCTCACTTCATCCTCATCGGCACTCTCATCACTTCTTCTGGACAGCGACCATGATGCCAAGCTTATCCGCCTGATGGTTATCACCACCGCATTTGACATAATGGGCGTTCTCCCTCTGACCCTTATTCGTCTTCAGGAAAGACCCGTGCTTTTCATAACAGCAAACATTATCAAATTCACGTCAAACCTTGCACTTACATTCCTGCTGATCGTCGGGATGCACAAAAAGATAGAAGGTATATATGAAGCTCAGATAATGGGGAACATAATCTTTTTCCTGTCCCTCTCTGTCTATATCTGGAAGCATATGGAATTCAGGTTTGAGTCCGGGGCATTGAAGGAAATGATATCCTTTTCGTTTCCCCTGATGCTTGCATCGGTCGCGGGCTTTTTCATAACAATGACTGATCGTTATGCGCTCAGGTTCCTTAAGGGACTCCAGCAGGTAGGATCCTACCAGTTCGGTTTCAAGGTTTCCAACTCTATAAAGGTAATCGTTGTCAGTTCATTGAATTATGCTATTCAGCCCCTGATCTATAAGCTGATGAATGCTTCCGACAACAAGCGGTTTTATTCCAAAATACTCACATATTCAGGATTTGCCATAATGTTCCTTGTACTTATAATTTCAATATTCGGAAAAGAGATAGTAATGGTGCTCGCCCAGAAAAAAGAATATTGGAATGCTTACCTGGTGATTCCATTCCTTTCATTCGGTCTTTTTTTCGCTTCGTTAAGAGATACTCTTTTTACCGGGCTTAATTTCACGAAAAAGACAAAAGTATCAGCTGTCATAACCATATCATCAGCAATAGCCAATGTAATCCTTAATATCGTCCTGATAGTAGTTTTCCAGTCAATCGGGGCAGCCATGGCAACTCTTCTTGCACAGTTCATGTATTTCGCTCTTATCTGGAAATATTCCCAGAAGTACTACTTCATCCCCTATGAAAAAGGTA
This sequence comes from uncultured Bacteroidales bacterium, assembly GCA_963717685.1. GTDB lineage: Bacteria > Bacteroidota > Bacteroidia > Bacteroidales > VadinHA17 > LD21. The sequence continues at coordinate 885,180 of OY970346.1, forward strand.
AGATATTCAAGATTTTTATTGCAGGAGCTTTCCTGACTATACTTGCAATGGCAGCCAATCATCTTGCTATGCTTCCGGCGATCGGGCTTAAAATCATTCTTTTAGCCATGTTCCCTGTCATACTTTATTTCTGGAACTTTTTTGAAGAAATTGAATTGAAAACCCTCAGGGAATTATGGGGAAAATGGAGTAAACCCTCCAACTGGAGGATCCATATTACAAAGAAATCCGGTCATGAAGGATCGGGGAATTAGTTATTTTTGCTATGAATTAGTCAATATAAAAAAACCAGTCATGCATATAAAAGAATATATTAAACCGGCAATCCCCCATTTAATTGCGACAGTATTGTTTGCGGTACTGAGTCTTCTTTACTTTTATCCGGTTCTTGAAGGCAAGGTCCTGAAGGCAAACGACTCCATGGTGGCCCAGATATACGAGAAGGAAATTGCAGATTTCAAAGATACGTATCATAAGGAACCTCTCTGGACCAACTCACTGTTCAGCGGCATGCCAGCTTATCTCATTTCAACTGATTATCCCGGGAATGTGTTTAGTACCATTGATTCCAAATTGAGGTCCATTCTGGGGATGCCTGCATCGGTCATTTTCCTTTCAATGATTGGCTTTTATATAATGCTCCTTCTTTTCGGAGTCAATCCATGGATCGCAATTGCAGGATCCATAGGTTACGGATTATCATCATTCCTTATACAGGCAATTGCTGCAGGACATATCACGCAAGCGCTGGCACTGGCTTATATGCCCCCAATGATAGGAAGCATCTGGTACGCTTACCACCGCAAAATATTAGCGGGAACTATCCTCACGGCATTATTCCTGACTTTTGAATTACTGGCCAATCATCCCCAGATCACTTATTATTCGATGATATGCCTGCTGGTTTTTATAATTACAGAATTTATTTTGGCTATCAGGGACAGATCTTTCTTTGATTTCCTGAAAAAATCCGCAATGATCGCTATTTCTGTCATTATTGCCATAGGAATTAATTTCGGATTTCTCTATACGACCTATGAATACGGGAAGTACTCCATGAGAGGAAAATCGGAACTGACAACCGCTTCAAACAATCAATCAACAGGACTTGACAGGGATTACATTACTTACTGGAGCTATGGGGTTGGTGAGACTATGAACCTGCTGATACCTGACTTCAAGGGAGGATCAAGCAGACCATTCGACAGGGACTCCGAAACAGTAAGGGCATTAAGACAAAACAACAATGCAGATGCTGCTGAAATGTTTCAGAAATACTGGGGTCCGCAACCCGGTACCGATGGACCACATTATGTCGGGGCAATTATGTTCTTCCTGTTTGTGCTTGGATTAATAGTAGTAAAAGGACCCGAGAAATGGTGGCTTCTAGTGGCAACCGTACTCTCGGTGATGCTTGCCTGGGGAAAATATTTCATGCCTCTCACAAATTTATTTATCGATTATTTCCCGGGTTACAATAAATTCCGGTCTGTCACTTTCACCCTGGTCATAGCACAGCTATGCATTCCTCTGCTTGGAATTCTTGCTTTAAGGGACATTTTCAAATCTGAATCATTAAAAAAGAATTATCTGAAAAGTATCCTGATGGCTTCAGGAATTACCGGTGGAGTTATATTGCTGATAATGATTATACCGGGCCTTGCAGGCTCTTTTATAAGTCAGTACGAATCTCAGCTTAATCTTCCCCAATGGCTGACCGGCGCTCTCATAGCTGACCGTAAGCATTTGCTGGAAAGTGATTGCTTCAGGTCGCTTGTGTTTATAGTTCTTGCATCAGGAACAATAATAGCTTTCATGTACGAAAAATTCCGGCGGGAATATGCAATTGCGGCAATAGGGATATTAATTCTTGCCGACCTTTTTACAATAGACAGAAGATATCTTAATGCCGACAGGTTCGAAAACAGGGCAGCTTATAAAAAATCATTTGCACCAACTTTGGCCGACTCATACATCCTCCGGGATAAATCATATTTCAGGGTATGGAACAGCAGCGTTTCCACATTTAATGATAATAGCTCCACTTCATATTTTCATAAATCCATTGGCGGATATCATGGTGCAAAAATAAAGAGGTACCAGCAACTTATAGACTCTGCAATATTAATGGATTTCAGCATTTTTGAAGCGCATGCGAAAAAAGCCAGAACAGTGGAAGACCTCTTACCGGCATTTGACAGCACTTTTGCCCTTAACATGCTTAACACCAAATATATCATCTATAATCCTTCTGCTCCGCCAATCATCAATCCTAAAGCATTGGGAAATGCATGGTTTGTCGGGAATCCAGAATTTGCAGATAATCCAAACATGGAAATTTCCCTGACAAGGAGGGTCGATCCTTCCAAATTTGCTGTCATTAATAAGACATTCCGCGACAAGATCACTAAATCGGCTTATCCGGCTGAAAAGGGAGACATAATAGAGCTTATATCCTATAAGGCCAATGAGCTTACTTACAGATCCTCTGCTAAATCAGATAAGCTGGTTGTTTTTTCTGATATCTACTATCCGGCCGGATGGAAATGTTCGATTGACGGCAAAAAAGCAGATTACTTCAGGGCCGATTATGTTCTGAGGGCGATGATTGTTCCGGAAGGCAACCATGAAATAAGATTTGTCTTTGATCCATCCTCCTATAAAATCGGGAATTCGGTTTCACTTGCAAGCTCTGTTATTCTCATCCTTTTGCTTGCCGGCGCACTGGTATTCAGGCTGAGGAAAAAACCTGTTCCGGAGAAATGACTCATCATAGCAATTGCCCTCTCTGCGACTCTGCAAACACGGGAATATTCCTGCGCACCAGCGATTATTTTCTGAGCTGGGAATCATTTGAGCTCTGGAAATGTTCTCAGTGCGGATTTGTCTTTACGTATGATCCGCCCGATGAGAGTAATATCGGACACTATTATGAATCAGATGATTATTTGTCCCACAATGATTCTGCCAAGGGATTTTTCGGCATTGTGTACAGGGCAGTCAGAAAACTTATGCTTGTCAGGAAGACAGGTATGGTAAGAAAAGCATCCGGCCTCAAAACCGGCGAATTTCTTGACATTGGCAGCGGGACAGGACATTTCCTGTCAGCCATGAAGAATTCCGGATGGAGAGTCAGGGGAATTGAAATAAACGAAAAGGCAAGGGAATATTCGATTTCGGAATTTGGTCTGCAGGTGCTTGCCGGTGACAAGGTGAAATCGCTGCAATCCCAATCTTTAAATGTTGTGACATTATGGCATGTCCTGGAGCATTTTAATGATCCTTTCAGCCTTGCCGAAGAAATCCGCAGGATTATAAAACCGGGAGGCGTATGCCTTATCGCACTTCCTAATTCCGGATCATTTGATGCAGAACATTACAAGGAATTCTGGGCTGCTTATGATGTTCCACGTCATCTCTGGCACTTTGATCCTTCAACTATCGATCTTTATGCAAAAAAAACAGGATTTAAGGTAGTCGGTACCCGGACCCTGCCATTAGATGTTTTTTATATTTCGATTTTAAGCGAAAAATACAAAAATTCTGCTTTACCCTTTATAACGGGAGTTATTAAAGGTCTCTGGTTTGCCATGAGGTCGTGCATAAACAAAGACAGATGCAGTTCATTGATTTACTTCCTTCAAAGGAAACCTGAATAAATAATCAAATATTACTGGATCTCTAAAAGAAGAGACTCTTTTAAAGGCAGTTGTTTGATTCCTAATATTTGTACCGGGAAAGGTAATCTGTCAGTACCTGTCGAGCCAGCGGTACTTCCTTGCGCTGTCTCCGAACTTCAATGCTATGGTCAGCTCGTGAGTGCCGTAGGTCACACGCTGAATTTCCGAAAGAGTGAAATCGAATGAATATCCGAAAGTAATATTCTGGTACCTTACACCGGCATGCGCAATGATAGCCTCGCTGGTTCTGTAAGCCAGACCAACCCAGAATTTATTGTTATAGAAATAATTCATGCCGATATCTGCCATAGGCAATAATTCTTCCGACATCACAAATAAGAATGAGGGTTGCAGGTTCATGTAGTTGTTCAGTTCGATATAGTATGTCCCGAACAGGTAATAATGCCGATCCAACTCATAATTTTTATAAGCATAATCCCCGAACTTTGCAGCACCTTCAAAAAGCTCATCGACTGAAAAACCCAGAGAATATTTTGGATTCAGGATATATGCGCCGAACATTGCATCAGGAACAAATATGCCACTGCGAAGATTATTATTGAGCCATGGATCATTGGGATTTTCAAAATTGATCTGACTTTGATCTATTTTAAAATTATAGCCTGTGAATGCTAGTCCAAGTGACAGCTGTGTTGAACGCTGCAGCCACAGATGGTATGAATATGCTATCTGGAAGCCTGTCCTCTGAACGATTCCGTTCTTGTCACTGAATATATATCCTCCCACGCCTACCCTGCCGTCTGATTTTGGCCTGTAGGCTTTTTTCCCACTCCCGTAACGCCTGAAAGAAATGCCTTTCTTAAGGATTCTCCCCTGACCGGCGAAGGAAAATGTATTTGGCGCACCATAATAACCTACCCATTGCTCCCTAGCTGCAAGAGTCAAAGTGGTATAGCCATCGCTCCCCGCCACAGCAGGATTTATCAGGAACTTATTGGCAAGATACTGGCTGTAGACAGGTAACTGCTGACTTACTGCCAGGTTGGAGATCAAAAGAAATAATAATATGTATACCGGCCTTTTCACGCCATTATAAAATTAATAATCTATATTCAATCCCAGAGCATTCTCTGTACTCTTTAACGGTGCAAGCACCCAGGAATTGTTGTCATCTTCTCGTCTTCCAACTGGCGGATTTAATTTCATTTTACTACAGTAATATTTCCGACAATAGGCTTACTTCCATTATGCAAGTCAATAATATAATGATACGAATCTATAGGAAGCGGCTTCCCGTTGCTTGTGCCGTCCCATGGATGAGGATAACCTCTTTCAGATCTCCATAGCGTCTGGCCCCACCTGTTGAATATAATGATTTCAACATTCGGATAGAGTTCAATCATGCCTATATTCCAGACATCATTGATAAGGTCTCCGTTAGGAGATATAATATTTGGAATAACCAGGCATGTTTCTCTCTGCGGCTTGAGATTGACTGAGTCTTTGGCTATACATCCGTTCAGGTCGGTCACCCTCACGGAATATAAGCCAGGCAACAGGTCCGAAATGCTGTTTTCCGTTGTATTATCCGACCATAAATAATTATAATCTGTTCCCGCCACTCCTCCTGTGACCAACGCACTTATTGAACCATCGGGTTTATCAGGGCACCACGGTTCTGAAAGCTGGAACCTGATCTTAATTGAATCCGGTTGTGTGAGAGTGACTGAAGAATCGGCATGGCAGTTATTCGAGTCTGTTATTATTACCTTGTAGTTTCCTGCGGGAATATCTGTTCTTGTCTGTCCAGTAGCACCGTCAGACCATAAATAACTTACTGTTCCCACCTGGTTGACGGGGGTAATGCCAATGGAGCCTGTTTTCTGACCAGTACAATTAATATTGTATCCACCAGCCGTGCTGGACGATACATCTATAGTCATACTAAGTAAACCGGGTTCATTCAGATTTATTACTTCAGTTGCTTTGCAATCTTCCGAATCAGTAATCAGCAGGTCATACTGCCCGGCCTTTAAGCCTGAAATATCCCGGGTTGTGACTGTATCTCCATCCGGATATATCCACTGATATGTAAATGGAGACGTCCCTGAAGTCGGAGAAATACCAATAGATCCGTTATCCCCTCCATTGCAGCTTATATTGAAGCCGTTATAATCAGACAGGGTTTTTGAATACAAAACCGGAGGCGGCAGTTTGATCCTGGCAGAGTCAGATTTTGTACAGCCGTTTGCATCGGTCACCGTCACGGAATAAACCCCTTGCGTCAGCCCTGAAATATTTTTGCTTGTGTCACCATTTGACCAAAGGTAACTGTAAGGTAAAACCCCTCCACCAACAGTCATGTCAACAGAACCATTGTTAAATGACGGCGCATAACATGTTATATTGGTTGGTGTCAGAACTGTTGTTAATGCTGAAGGCTGAGTCAGGGTAATATCTGCCATTATACTACAACTATCCGCGTCTTTTACAACAAGGTGGTATGTACCTGCGTAAAGAAGCGGTTGATCCTTTTGTCCCTGTATGAAGCCTGAGCCATCGCTACTGCTCCATTTATACTGATATGTCCCAACGATTCCACCGGTCACTGTCACGGAAACAGATCCTGTTCCACCATTGCAACTAATATTATATGCCCCGTAAGCAGACTTAACAGCTGCAATACTCAACGGTGCGGGGGGTTGTGTAAGCCCAAATTTCGGCTTAGGTTTAAGAATACATCCATTCAGATCTGTCACCGTGCAGTAATAATTGTCGGCAGCCAGTCCTGAGATGTTTTGTGTCGCAGCTGAGAATGATGCTGAATCAGTCCATGAAAAAGCATAATTCCCTGTACCACCTGTCACGCTTATATTAATATAACCGTCATTCCCCCCGTAGCACGAAATATTGTAACCCCCATTGCTTAATGAAACATGGCTTGACTGCAACATCATTCCCGCAGGTTCAGTAATTGTTACACTATCAGTTACGGTACATCCTACAGTATCCTTTATTGCAAGGTAATAAGTCCCTGCAGTTATATTATTCAGGCTATCCAGGTTATCAGGTCCTGAAATTATACCATTCACGGTAGTCCATTTATAACTGTATGACCCGTTGCCTCCCGATGGGACCGCCTTTACAAAGCCATCATCATAGCCTTTGCATGATATGTTGAATCCACCATCATAAGTTTTTTTCGTAAATGCCACCTTAATAGTATCGGGAGGAATTATATCTGCATCTGTAAGATCAGAGCATCCGTTATTATCCTTCACATAAAGCTGATAGTTCCCTGCCGCAAGATTGGGGTAAGTGACAACAAACATTTTTGAAGGCAGCATGCCGGTATACAGTGTGTCCGTCTCATTATAAATTATCCAGTAATTAAATGGCGGAATTCCTGATGAAGAATTGTTTTCCCTGATCCATATCGAGCCGTCGCTGTTATACCAGCAGGATGTTCCGTAACCTGGGCTTGGTGAAGGCTGGGGATTGACTGATATCCTTGAACTAAGAGTTGCTCCCGAGATATAAATATAATCAGTGGGTTTATATGTCGTACATCCCAGGCTATCAGTCACATATACATTGTACTGGCCATAGCGCAGATTCGTAATCAATGTATCAGCATAGCCCTGGGACTTGTAATTGTTGGGTCCTATCCATTTGATGTAATATGGGCCGGCACCCTTATCAGGTGTTGCAGCAATTGAACCATTAGACTCATTATTGCATAACAGAGGCGCTACAACATGTATATTGTTCAGAGGATATGGATGAATCTTCACCTCTGTTGTGACCGGGTTTCCTGCAAAGCACCCGGAAGCCGTATTTTTAGGTGTAATATGGAAATAAACCGATTGAATGGTATCAGATGAATTCTGATATGGTGAATAACTTATGATGTAATTCTGAGGCTCATTGGTGCCTCCAGTTGTCGGGCCCGTCACTGAAGCTCCGGATGTAGTCACGGTATAATCGAATGTTATAGCTCCCTGGCTCATAATTGTCGGACTATTCAAAACGATACTGGTCGCATTGGATGAAGTTGAACTTAACATGCAGATAGCCGGCACATTATTCAAAGGTGTAGCTCTTGGAGTAGGGTTGACTGTCACTTTGGCTTCAACCGGATTACCATTACAGCTGGTTGGATTTGGTCCTATCGGGGTTATTATAAATGTGACAGTTATTGTATCATCAGTTGTGTTATTGAATGCGCCTGAAATTATATCGCCAAGGAATGCCGTTCCGCTCATCGGGATTATGGATGATATTCCTGAAGGATTATTGCGTGTCCATACGAAATAAGATCCTGCATCGTACCAGATCAGGCCGGGCGTAATGTTTGCAATAGCAATATTGGAGCATTGGTTGGGTTGAGTCAAAGGCGTAACATCAGCTACAGGCACTTTCATAACAGTGAGTGATGCAGAGCTGCTTGTCGTTGAATTCAGGTACCTGTCTGAAACAATGCAATAATAATTCCCGTCATCAGACAATTGAATATTTACTATTGTAATTGTACTTGTCTTGTTTCCCGGATATTTTGAATTGTCTGTAAGAATTACCCCGTCTTTATACCACCTGTACGTCAGAGGTGAAGCTCCGGTAGCTGTCACCGAGAAGATCGCATTGGTTCCTTCGCATTGAGTTACGTTTTGGGGCTGTAGTGATATCAGCGGACGCGGCTTGCCAAGGGCAAACTCTGTTCCTGAGGGACTAAGATCACCTGAAAGATTATTTCTGTAAACTACTGTACCGACAGCATTCTGATGAGTTCCGTCGACAGTCCAATTACCGCCCGTTGTCCGTTTAATCACTCTGGTAACATCGCGTACGGTATCGGTGAAACCTTCAGCATCGAGGTTAATATTAAAGTCAGAGCTTGAGAATCCTATTGAAGTCATCCTCCAGTAGCCGCTTGAAAAGGCACTTGCAATCTCAACAGAGGAGTCAGCCGGGACAGCGATATCCGGTATAGGAAGTCCGCTATTTCCGGGGACCGCAGCAAAGAATTGTGAAAGGACCGAACCATTAGATACGATTGAAACCGGTGTCATATTTGCTGGATTATAATATGATGCCGTGCCCAGAGGAAATAAATAGGTCCCTGTATAACCAATGGCTCTTTCAAACATCCCAAGTATCCTGCTTTTTGTGGTGGAAGTATAATTCAGAGATGCAATGAGCGGGTTATCAAGGTACAAAAGATATGTGCCCGCATCAATGTTGCCAAGGGACATTGTCAGTGTTCCAAGTACAGATACATCGTTTGGAAGGGTAACATATTTAAGTGATGGCGCTCCGGAATTGCTGACTGAAAGGTTGTAAAATGTTTCTCCTCCTGTTTTGGTAATAAGCTGGTTATCTGAACCATTAAATATCACGGTGCTGCTTCCGGGAACAAAAACTGATGTATTTGTCCAGTTGCCTCCGATTGTAAATATTCCGTTGCCTCCGGTAGTTGCGTTATTTGAATAGTCTCCTGTAAGGATAATGGAACCGTTATTCAGAACAGTTCCCCCGGAATTGTTATCAGCGTCCTTTGAGGTCACAAATGTACCTGAGGTCACATTTACCTGAGCTCCGTCATTGTTGATCACCTGCGCCGGCAGGTATTGTGAAATAATTAACAGCAGACCAGCACATATGGTCGGAAGCTTCCATCCATTAGTGAAGGCTTTTGATTTCTTCCTTTGCAATATTTTAATCAGTCTGCTGATCATTATGTTCTTATTCCCTGAGCAATTCCTTTTACTCCCGCCTGAGCGGGATTTTTGCTTTGTTTTAACTTTTTACTTTTGTCTTTCAGGTACTCACCCCATCCCCTCTCTCCGCCAGTTGGCGGAAAGAGGGGCAATTATTGATTTAAAGGGGATTGCTTTCTCTCAATATTTCTATTTAATTATGTTCAATAATTCTACATCAAATACCACTGCCGAATAAGCCGGAATGATTCCCTGAACACCTTTTTCCCCATAGGCAAGGGCTGATGGAATAAAGACCCGCCAAAGTGAACCTGCCGGCATTATCTGCAATATTTCCTTCATCCCCGGGATCAGGTTTGAGGGAGTAGTTTTGTAAGGAGTGTTTTTGGCATAAGTGTCCTCGAAAAGCTTCCCTTCCGGCAGGTAGCCCTTTATATGAATTGACACTGAATCCGTTGTCACTGGCCGTAACCCGGTACCGGCTTTAACTATTATATAGCATACACCATCCGGAAGCACCCCAACGCCGGGCTGTCCCTTGACATTTTCAAAAAGTTGTTTTTCAATGGCCTGGTTACGTTCCATTACCATACTCTTCAGGTATTCATTCATCCTTTTGGGTATGCTGTCGGAGTTCACAAGCAGTTGCTTTTTTGACAGAACATCATCCATACCCCTTAAAAAGATATCCGGTTTGGTCACGGCTATGCCGTTTGCATTCAGGTACTGGCCTAGATAAGCTCCAAGAATATATTGAGAGGAATCTGCAGCATTTGTCAATTTTATAATCGCCTGAGTCTGCTGAGGCTTTGCCGGAGTTGAAGCAGGTTTCTGTTGGGCACTTCCTGCTAAAGGAACAAGCATTGAAACAAGAATTAATAGTTTTTTCATTTTAAATTATTATTTAATTATATTTCAAAACACTTACACGGAAAGTACCTGAAGCAGGAGTAAGAGATCCGGAACTATAGTTGTTGAACCTTACAGTGACTGTGCCTGCAGCGCTAACCCAAGCAGAATAATTTGTATTTGTAGGGACTGAACCATTGGGAACACCTAAAACAACTGGATCTCCAAGTGCTGCCCCTGTGATGTTGATATCCGATATTGTCAGATCCGAACTGCTTTGAGCATTAGTTAATGGAAAACTTAACGATGCAGTAGTTGTCAGGGTTTTAGCAAGAGTATAACGGGTTGATGTACTGTTCGTTGCAAAAATGTTTGTACCGTCATATTCAACAGCCCCGGCTTCAGGTGCCGTCAGATTTACACCAGTAGTGAATTTAAGTGGTGCTGTCCCGGCTGCGGCAGTTCCTGCATTTAAGGTCAGGAGTGCAGTTGGAGCCGGAATCGGAACAGGGAATGACCCATCTGTATAATTTCCTATTCTTAGTGGCTTGCTGAATGCTGAATAAGTATCTCCAATTGCTAATGTCGGGCTATCAGGATTGTTGGTCAAACCTGCCCCCCCTCCTATACCGAAAGTAGGTTGACCTGCTTTAGCGTATGCGGCACGTTCTTCAAATCTTATATTTCTTGTCATCTTATTAATTCCGTCACCAACTGATGTTTTGAAGTTAAAGTCCACCAGTAATGCTGAAGTAGGCGATACAGGACTAGTAGGCCGGGTTTCAAAGATTGCACCATTATTGCCATTGGAATTTTCAAGAGTTAATATCGACATTCCATAAGTATCTGAAGTATTTCTCATAATAAGCCACTTATATGCGCTAACTACTCCGGTGTCCGTACCAATACCTATCTTTAAAGTACCTTCTCCGCCTCCGTTTGCCGGGGATAAAAATCTGCCTACTTCAACACTATTGGTCCCAAATACAAAGTCTGTGTTATCGGAAGTGCCTACAAAGTTGGTTCCTGGTGTTGTCCCCGAGTTCCCGGTCAGTGTCCATCCATAGCTGTTCAGAGTACTGCTCAAAAGCACGGTTCCTGTAGCATTAGGAAAGGTAATTGTCCTGGCAGCTGTAGGAGCAGTTATTGCAAAAGTGGTTTTGAAGGCACCGCCGCCATTAAATACAAGCGGAGTTGCTCCGTTGATGGTACCGGCGAGAGTGATAAAGCTATTTGTATTCCCGATTGTTGTCGTACTGGTGGAAGTCCCGGTATTTATGTTAGTCGGTTGATTATTGCTTGAATTTAGATTAATACCACCACTTCCGGAAAGTATATTTGAAGTGCTTGTAGTGTTATTGCTACCCAAATTGACTGTCTTATTAGCGGCTCCGTTACCAAAGGATAGAGTCTGTGCACCTGTACCTGTACCAATACTAATAGCTCCAGTCTGTGCTCCTGTTCCACCGATAGTTATTGTACCGGTAGTCATGCCATTGCCAATATTTACAGATCCTCCAATCTGAGCATTTGCCAAATTGAGTGTTGTTGCTCCAGCTCCGCTCGCTATGTTAAGTGTATTGGCTGCACTGCTCGATCCTAATGTCATTGTCCCTGTCTGTGCCGTGCCTCCTACTGTAATTGTCCCGGATGTTGTCGCTGCCCCAATAGTATAATTTGATGTTGCTGCTCCATTCAAGACAAAATTACCTGTTCCAACATTTTCAATAATCGATGTGGTACCCACTGTGTTTCCTATTGTTATTGCATTACCTCCCGTGGTACCATTTGCAATATTGACGGCGCCCGTCGATGTTCCGTTGTTTATGTTTGTATTAAAGTTCGAGCTGGCATTCAGATTTACATCTGCGCCTGTCGAAGTAATCCCTGCATTAAATGTTGCCAAATTGCTCCAGGTCTTCGCTCCGGCAGCTGTCTGAGCTGTCGACAGATCAACAAAATTTTGTGAAGCAGAACCTGTTCCTCCATTGGCTATAGGCAGCACACCTGAAGCGGCTGGTAAAGCTGTTAACGTTGACCAGCCTGGGGCACCGGCACCTCCTGAAATCAACAACTGACCAGAAGTGCCAGCCAGTGACATTGAAGTAATGCCAGCTGCTGACTGGTAAGGAATTGTCCCTGCTGAACCTCCAGCAAGATTGGTTGCAGTGGTTGCTGTCGTTGCTGTCGTAGCAGTTGCAGCATTACCACCTATATTCAGATTTGCAACCGGAGTGGTCGATGTAACAGTAAATGGCGCTGTCCCTGTTGCTACTGTCGAAATCAAAACTGGTGCTGAAATATTTCCTGTTGTAGTCAGACTTGTACCTGTTGCTGCTCCAATATTTGGTGTTATCAATGTCGGCGACGTATCCATGACAAACTTCGTCCCCGTTCCTGTCTGTGATGCAACTGCAGTAGCATTCCCAACACTGGTTATAGGACCGGTTAAGTTGGCATCGGTCGTTACCGTTGAGGCTAGTGTCGCTGTCGCTGCATTGCCAGTCGTATTGGCAGCATTATTAGGTATATCTGCTGATACCAATGCACGGAATGTCGGTGCCCCTGCACTCCCGCTGGGCGCTGCAAATACCGTATTTGCTGCCTGGCTTGCAAGTGTACCGGTCAATGTGCCTGAGCCTGTAACAGGAGATCCGGTGACTGTAATAAATGCCGGAAGAGATAATCCAACAGAAGTGACTGTTCCTGTTGTCGGTGTCGTCCATGAAGGAGCCAGTGTTGTGCCGTTTGAAGTTAGTACCTGTCCGGCAGAACCGTTGGCCAGCAATGCCGTAGTACTTGCTCCGGACTGATATGGTATTGAACCACCTGAACCTCCAGCAAGATTGGTTGCTGTAGTGGCTGTAGCAGCATTGCCTCCTATGCTCAGATTTGCTACCGGAGTCGTCGATGCTACTATCAGCGGCGCAGTCCCCGTTGCCACTGTCGAGGTCAATTGATTCCCGGATACTGTTCCTGTAGCTGTAAGTGATGTTGCTGATGCAACTCCCAGATTCGGCGTAATTAAAGTCGGTGATGTATCCATCACAAACTTCGTCCCGGTTCCTGTCTGTGATGCAACTGCAGTAGCGTTTCCTACACTGGTGATCGGACCGGTTAAGTTGGCATCGGTCGTTACTGTTGTAGCCAATGTCGCTGTTGCAGCATTACCACCTATATTCAGATTTGCAACCGGAGTGGTCGATGTAACAGTAAATGGCGCTGTCCCTGTTGCTACTGTCGAAATCAAAACTGGTGCTGAAATATTTCCTGTTGTAGTCAGACTTGTACCTGTTGCTGCTCCAATATTTGGTGTTATCAATGTCGGCGACGTATCCATGACAAACTTCGTCCCCGTTCCTGTCTGTGATGCAACTGCAGTAGCATTCCCAACACTGGTTATAGGACCGGTTAAGTTGGCATCGGTCGTTACTGTAGAAGCTAATGTTGCTGTTGTCGCATTGCCTGTTAATGCTCCTATAAATGAAGTGGATGTAACTGATGTCAATCCTGCTAGAGTTATAGATGAACCTCCAAGAATTATATTTGTTGTACCAATTGTTATACTGTTATCTATAAGCGCAGTATTTGGGATATTCGTCAAACCAGCCCCTGATCCTGCAAATCCCGTGGCAGTCAGAATACCTGTACTTGGCATAAAACTCAACTTTGCCGATGATACATACAATGGTAAATTACCGGAATTAGATGTAACCCAGGTCGGAAAAACAGAGATTGCTGATGCGACATCATTGGTTATTCCTGAATTGACTGCGTCTGTTGCTATTGAAGCAGTTCCGTTCAGATTTGCAGTTATCGTCCCGGCAGCAAAATTACCTGAAGCATCTCTTTTTACTATAGAACTGGCAGTATTTAGGTTTGTCGCAGCATTAGCCAGCAATTCGGCGGAATGTATATTTATTGCTGTTGATCCCCCTACTGATGCTACCGTTACAGCTCCTGTATTGCTTATTGCAGCATCTCCGCTCATCGCTACAGCAGAAGCCAGATTTGAACTGTTCCCCACTATGATGTCTCCGCTTGTTAATGCAGAACCTATGGGTGATACTCCTGTTATAGTCGTATTTGTCACCGATGTTATCCTTCCCTTGGCATCTACTGCAAATACCGGTACAGCTGTCGCACTACCATAAGTGTTAGCTGTCACTCCTGAATTTGCCAGTGTTGTACCAAATGTACCTGTGCCTGACCCTGATACATCTCCAGTTAATGTTATTGTCTGGTCTCCGGTGTTGCTCCCTGATACGCTCGACCCTGCTGCTATCGTTGCATTGTTGATTGCACTCGCCGGTATGCTTATTGCCGTATTTACTGCCGATGTTATCCTCCCTTTCGAATCCACGGCTATCGTCGGCACTTCTGCTGCCGTACCATAGCTCGATGCCGTTACCCCAGAACTGGCCAGTGTCAATGCCCCTAAATTAGATATTGTCGCATCTCCGCTCATCGCTACTGCAGCTGCCTGGTTCGAACTGTTCCCTATTATGATGTCTCCGCTCGTTAATGCCGATCCTATCGGTGATACTCCTGTTATCGTAGTATTGGTCACTGATGTTATCCTTCCCTTTGCATCTACGGCTAATACCGGAACTGCTGTCGCACTGCCATATGTATTTGCCGTTACTCCTGTGGCGGCCAGTGTCAATGCCCCTGCATTCGATATCGTTGCATCTCCAGTCATACCCACACTGTTCCATTTTGTCCCATCTGCAACCAGTATATTATCGTTCGTCGCTGTTGTAGTCCCCAATGTCACCCCATTGATCTTTGCTACTGTCGGGTTCGGATAGGTCCCGTTAAGATCTCCTCCTGCTGCTCCTCCAGGTAATGTCCCGGAGATCGTAACATCCCCCGCTGCCGTCAGCCGTCCCTTGCTATCCACCGTAAACGTCCCCACCTGAGTGCTGCTGCCATATGAACCTGCCGTTACTCCTGTGTTCGCCAGCGTCGTAGCAAATGTACCGGTGCCTGACCCTGATACATCTCCAGTTAATGTTATTGTCTGGTCTCCGGTGTTGCTCCCTGATACGCTCGACCCTGCTGCTATCGTTGCATTGTTGATTGCACTCGCCGGTATGCTTATTGCCGTATTCGCTGCCGATGTTATTCTTCCTTTCGAATCCACGGCTATCGTCGGCACTTCTGCTGCCGTACCATAGCTCGATGCCGTTACTCCTGTACTGGCCAGCGTCAATGCCCCTGCATTCGATATCGTCGCATCTCCAGTCATACCCACACTGTTCCATTTTGTCCCATCTGCCACCAGTATATTATCGTTCGTCGCTGTTGTCGTCCCAAGTGTTACTCCGTTGATCTTTGCTACTGTCGGGTTCGGATAGGTCCCGCTAAGATCTCCTCCTGCTGACCCCCCTGGCAATGTCCCGGAGATCGTAACATCCCCCGCTGCCGTCAGCCGTCCCTTGCTATCCACCGTAAACGTCCCTACCTGAGTGCTGCTGCCATATGAACCTGCCGTTACTCCTGTGTTCGCCAGCGTCGTAGCAAATGTACCGGTGCCTGACCCTGATACATCTCCAGTTAATGTTATTGTCTGGTCTCCGGTGTTGCTCCCTGATACGCTCGACCCTGCTGCTATCGTTGCATTGTTGATTGCACTCGCCGGTATGCTTATTGCCGTATTCGCTGCCGATGTTATCCTCCCTTTCGAATCCACGGCTATCGTCGGCACTTCTGCTGCCGTACCATAGCTCGATGCCGTTACCCCAGAACTGGCCAGCGTCAATGCCCCTGCATTCGATATCGTCGCATCTCCAGTCATACCCACACTGTTCCATTTTGTCCCATCTGCAACCAGTATATTATCGTTCGTCGCTGTTGTAGTCCCCAATGTCACCCCATTGATCTTTGCTACTGTCGGGTTCGGATAGGTCCCGTTAAGATCTCCTCCTGCTGCTCCTCCAGGTAATGTCCCGGAGATCGTAACATCCCCCGCTGCCGTCAGCCGTCCCTTGCTATCCACCGTAAACGTCCCCACCTGAGTGCTGCTGCCATATGAACCTGCCGTTACTCCTGTGTTCGCCAGCGTCGTAGCAAATGTACCGGTGCCTGACCCTGATACATCTCCAGTTAATGTTATTGTCTGGTCTCCGGTGTTGCTCCCTGATACGCTCGACCCTGCTGCTATCGTTGCATTGTTGATTGCACTCGCCGGTATGCTTATTGCCGTATTCGCTGCCGATGTTATTCTTCCTTTCGAATCCACGGCTATCGTCGGCACTTCTGCTGCCGTACCATAGCTCGATGCCGTTACTCCTGTACTGGCCAGCGTCAATGCCCCTGCATTCGATATCGTCGCATCTCCAGTCATACCCACACTGTTCCATTTTGTCCCATCTGCCACCAGTATATTATCGTTCGTCGCTGTTGTCGTCCCAAGTGTTACTCCGTTGATCTTTGCTACTGTCGGGTTCGGATAGGTCCCGCTAAGATCTCCTCCTGCTGACCCCCCTGGCAATGTCCCGGAGATCGTAACATCCCCCGCTGCCGTCAGCCGTCCCTTGCTATCCACCGTAAACGTCCCTACCTGAGTGCTGCTGCCATATGAACCTGCCGTTACTCCTGTCGTTACAAGAGTCGGATCCGGATATGTTCCGGTCAAATCCCCTCCTGCTGCTCCTCCAGGTGTAGTCCCTGTTATCAGCGTGCTCCCTGCAAATGTCAATCTTCCTTGGGCATCTACCGTGAAGGCGCCTACATGCATAGCATCTCCGTAACTGCCTGCCGTCACCCCCGTGCTTGACAATGTCAAAACTCCTGTGTTGTTTATCGTCGCATCATTGCTCATCAGCACGCTGTTCCACTGCGTGCCGTCTGCTACCAGTATATGATCATTAGTAGCTGTCGTCGTTCCCAGTGTCGCCCCGTTGATCCTGCCTACCGTGACTGCTCCTGTGTTGCTGATCGTTGCATCCCCGGCCATGCCTACACTGTTCCATTGGCTGCCATCTGCCACCAGTATATTCTTGTTTGTTGCTGTTGTCGTTCCAAGTGTCGCCCCGTTGATCTTTGATACCGTCGGGTCCGGATAGGTCCCGCTCAGGTCCCCTCCTGCTGCTCCTCCCGGCGTGGTTCCTGTTATCAGCGTGCTCCCTGCAAATGTCAATCTTCCTTGGGCATCTACCGTGAAGGCGCCTACATGCATTGCATCTCCGTAGCTGCCTGCCGTCACCCCCGTGCTTGACAATGTCAGAACTCCCGTGTTGTCTATCGTCGCATCATTGCTCATCAGCACGCTGTTCCACTGCGTGCCGTCTGCTACCAGTATATGATCATTCGTTGCTGTCGTCGTTCCCAGTGTCGCCCCGTTGATCCTGCCTACCGTGACTGCTCCTGTGTTGCTGATCGTTGCATCCCCGGCCATGCCTACACTGTTCCATTGGCTGCCATCTGCCACCAGTATATTCTTGTTTGTTGCTGTTGTCGTTCCAAGTGTCGCCCCGTTGATCTTTGATACCGTCGGGTCCGGATAGGTCCCGCTCAGGTCCCCTCCTGCTGCTCCTCCCGGCGTGGTTCCTGTTATCAGCGTGCTCCCTGCAAATGTCAATCTTCCTTGGGCATCTACCGTGAAGGCGCCTACATGCATTGCATCTCCGTAGCTGCCTGCCGTCACCCCCGTGCTTGACAATGTCAGAACTCCCGTGTTGTCTATCGTTGCATCATTGCTCATCAGCACGCTGTTCCACTGCGTGCCGTCTGCTACCAGTATATGATCATTAGTAGCTGTCGTCGTTCCCAGTGTCGCCCCGTTGATCTTTGATACCGTCGGGTCCGGATAGGTCCCGCTCAGGTCCCCTCCTGCTGCTCCTCCCGGCGTGGTTCCGGTTATAAGCGTGCTCCCTGCAAATGTCAATCTTCCTTGGGCATCTACCGTGAAGGCGCCTACATGCATTGCATCTCCGTAGCTGCCTGCCGTCACCCCCGTGCTTGACAATGTCAAAACTCCTGTGTTGTTTATCGTCGCATCATTGCTCATCAGCACGCTGTTCCACTGCGTGCCGTCTGCTACCAGTATATGATCATTAGTAGCTGTCGTCGTTCCCAGTGTCGCCCCGTTGATCTTTGATACTGTCGGGTTTGGATAGGTCCCGCTCAAATCACCTCCTGCTGCTCCTCCCGGCGTGGTTCCGGTTATAAGCGTGCTCCCTGCAAATGTTAATCTTCCTTTTACGTCTACCGTGAAATTCCCTACATGCATAGCGTCTCCGTAGCTGCCTGCCGTCACACCCGTGCTTGACAATGTCAGAACTCCCGTGTTGTCTATCGTGGCATCATTGCTCATCAGCACGCTGTTCCACTGCGTACCGTCTGCCACCAGTATATGATCATTCGTTGCCGTTGTCGTTCCCAGTGTCGCACCATTGATCCTGCCTACAGTGACTGCTCCTGTGTTGCTGATCGTTGCATCCCCGGCCATGCCTACACTGTTCCATTGGCTGCCATCTGCCACCAGTATATTCTTGTTTGTTGCTGTTGTCGTTCCAAGTGTCGCCCCGTTGATCTTTGATACCGTCGGGTCCGGATAGGTCCCGCTCAAATCACCTCCTGCTGCTCCTCCCGGCGTGGTTCCGGTTATCAGCGTGCTCCCTGCAAATGTTAACCTTCCTTTGGTGTCTACCGTGAAGGCGCCTACATGCGTAGCATCCCCGTAACTGCCTGCCGTTACTCCCGTACTGGCCAGCGTCAGAATTCCCGTGTTGTCTATCGTCGCATCATTGCTCATCAGCACGCTGTTCCACTGCGTACCGTCTGCTACCAGTATATGATCATTCGTTGCTGTCGTCGTTCCCAGTGTCGCCCCGTTGATCCTGCCTACCGTGACTGCTCCTGTGTTGCTGATCGTTGCATCCCCGGCCATGCCTACACTGTTCCATTGGCTGCCATCTGCCACCAGTATATTCTTGTTTGTTGCTGTTGTCGTTCCAAGTGTCGCCCCGTTGATCTTTGATACCGTCGGGTCCGGATAGGTCCCGCTCAGGTCCCCTCCTGCTGCTCCTCCCGGCGTGGTTCCTGTTATCAGCGTGCTCCCTGCAAATGTCAATCTTCCTTGGGCATCTACCGTGAAGGCGCCTACATGCATTGCATCTCCGTAGCTGCCTGCCGTCACCCCCGTGCTTGACAATGTCAAAACTCCTGTGTTGTTTATCGTCGCATCATTGCTCATCAGCACGCTGTTCCACTGCGTGCCGTCTGCTACCAGTATATGATCATTCGTTGCTGTCGTCGTTCCCAGTGTCGCCCCGTTGATCTTTGATACCGTCGGGTCCGGATAGGTCCCGCTCAAATCACCTCCTGCTGCTCCTCCCGGCGTGGTTCCGGTTATAAGCGTGCTCCCTGCAAATGTTAATCTTCCTTTTACGTCTACCGTGAAATTCCCTACATGCATAGCGTCTCCGTAATTGCCTGCCGTCACACCCGTGCTTGACAATGTCAGAACTCCCGTGTTGTCTATCGTGGCATCATTGCTCATCAGCACGCTGTTCCACTGTGTACCGTCTGCTACCAGTATATGATCATTAGTAGCTGTCGTCGTTCCCAGTGTCGCCCCGTTGATCTTTGATACTGTCGGGTTTGGATAGGTCCCGCTCAAATCACCTCCTGCTGCTCCTCCAGGTGTAGTCCCTGTTATCAGCGTGCTCCCTGCAAATGTTAACCTTCCTTTGGTGTCTACCGTGAAGGCGCCTACATGCGTAGCATCCCCGTAACTGCCTGCCGTTACTCCCGTACTGGCCAGCGTCAGAATTCCCGTGTTGTCTATCGTCGCATCATTGCTCATTGTCACGATCTGAGGAGTCAATCCAGTACTACCTACTATGACCTGTCCATTTGACATAGCGGGAGCCTCGATAATACTTCCTCCACTGGAAATCATTAACCTGTTGTTATTAAGAGCCATTCCAGAATTTGTTCCACCATTGGCTATAGGTAAAACATTCATGACTTCTGCAGATGATGATAAATCTATTCTCTGCCATGAAGGCGCTGCCACCCCGTTGCTCCTCAGATATGTTCCCGCTGTCCCTGCTGCAAGATTTGTCAGGGTTGTAGCATTTGATGAATAAAGTATTTCTCCTCCACCTCCAAGTGTCCCGGGCATAGTGTATAATGACCATGAAGGAGATCCAGTTGCGCCGCTTAAAAGCATCTTGTCTGCAGCGGCCGTCCCTGCCAGTATCTGCATCTGTGTCGCATTGCTCCAAACTATACCGCCATTCGACGCCTGCAATGACAAATCTGCATTCGTGCCTCCATTCTTAAGGGGCAAAATACCTGTAACTTTAGTCGTCAAGTCAATCGTACCATTTGTAATATCACCATTCTGGATTTGTCCGAATACCGGCACGCCACCGGTTCCTCTCAAAACCGTATTGGCTGCACCGACTCCAATCGTTGATGGAGAAGTGCCGGCACCTCCGCCTACGATCACACCATTGGCTGTCAGCAATGCTGATGAGGCCATTGTTGTGCTGGAATTAAAATATGGTATACCACCTGAATTACCTGAGGTTAGTCCTGTTCCACCGTTTGGAACTGTGAGGGGAGATGTCAATGTCAGTCCTGCAAATGTCGGAGAGGAGGTTGCAGTAATATCCTGGATTGTGTTGAGGTTTATATTCCCGGGTGTGAAAGCGACAGTAATGTTAATTGATCCGTTAAGCGTTTTATATTCATTTGCGTCGCCTGCGTTATTCATACCAAGCAACTGATTTGGCAATCCCCAGCCCAATGATGAAGAGAATACTTTCCATCCTGTATCATAATACCAGAATGATTTGGTATCGGTATCGTAAACCAGAAGTCCCTGCGCGGGCGAGGCGATACCTGTTCGCTGGATTGTTGTCATCCGGGGAGCCAGAAATCCCTTGAATGTACCGGATGTCCACCTGAGCTCCAGAATTGAAGATGGATCAGGCGTTATCGACGTCTCGCTGATCCCTACTCCCTGGCCAAAGGTTTTTTGGTTCCAACATGCCAGTATCAAAAGCACTGTGCACAAGACAATTTTAAAGCGGCCCACTGAGATCCGCTTTCCGGAGCCCCCTCCGACATCGGGAACCCTTGCTGATTTGTTCTGCACCGTATTCATGATATACCTCCTCATTTATATGGTATTTTTTATATTTATATTTCTTAATTTAAATGCAGATCAGAGAGTTGACAGATTGAAAATACATATCCCATCAGGGTCTGCAAACAATTCAATATACCTGGAAAATCCTGGCAGTTTAGGTTAGTATTAATTAAAAAAATATTCATTCGACTTTAATCTCTTTTTTTTTAAAGCCGACATTCAGTGTTATTATTTTATGCCCGTCTTTCAAAAATAAACGGACTGTTACATTCTTCTTTTAAGACTCCCTGCTATCAAACATGGTTGCATCACTGCAACCTTATTTCATTATTCAGATTAAAGGTAAAAAATTTATTTAAAAATCATTCTTTTTTTTGACCAGCAGTCTTTTTTCGTTAATTAACGACAACTTCCATCCAACAAAAAACCGGATCATTGCTGTTCCGGTTTCTCTTTTTAAAAATATTAAGGCAAAAATGCATAGCATAATATTTTCGACTTAATAACTGCATTATTATAGCTCCTTCTTTTTAATTATCAGTCCCCCGGCCTTTAAATTACCAGCATGGCGTCTCCGTAAGTGCCAAACTTGTATTTCTCCTTAACGGCAGTTTTATATGCATCAAAGATCAGATCGTATCCGCCGAATGCAGCAACCATCATAAGCAATGTCGAATATGGCAGATGAAAATTGCTGATCATCATATCGGGTACCTTAAATTCATATGGAGGAAAAATAAATTTATTGGTCCAGCCATCAAATGGCTTAAGATACCCGTTAGTGGAAACCGAGCTTTCAAGAGTCCTGACAACCGTTGTTCCTACCGCGCATATTCTGTATTTGTTGTCTTTTGCCTTGTTGACTAATTCAGCGGCCTCATCGGTAATTTTTATTCTTTCTGAATCGACTTTGTGTTTTGTAAGATCCTCCACATCCACGCTTCTGAAGTTGCCCAATCCGACATGAAGGGTTATTTCAGCAAATTCCACACCCAGGATCTCAAGCTTTTTCAGCAGTTCCCTGCTGAAATGAAGTCCTGCCGTCGGTGCTGCTACTGCTCCTTCATATTTTGCAAATATTGTCTGGTACCGCTCACTGTCCTCAGGCTCAACGGGTCTGTTTATGAATTTGGGAAGCGGCGTTTCCCCGAGTCCGTACAGTGTCTTCTTGAATTCCTCATATGTGCCGTCAAAAAGGAATCTCAGTGTCCTCCCCCTCGAAGTAGTGTTATCAATGACCTCAGCAACAAGAAGGTCATCCTCACCAAAATAAAGCTTGTTGCCTATTCTTATTTTTCTTGCCGGATCGACAAGCACGTCCCACAGGCGCTGTTCCCTGTTAAGTTCCCGCAATAAAAAAACCTCAATTTCCGCACCGGTCTTTTCTTTATTACCATAAAGCCTGGCAGGAAAAACTTTTGTGTTGTTAAATACCAGGACATCCTTTTCATTGAAATATTCGATAATATCCTTGAATATCTTATGTTCGAATTTCCTTGTTTTTCTGTTGACCACAAGCAACCTTGATTCATCCCTGTTGGCTGCAGGGTAAAGAGCTATCAGATCCTGTGGCAGGTTGTACCTGAACTGCGATAATTTCATTTCGTAAATAAATTTTGTAAATAAAGAATTCCTTTATACGGAATATTACCCGATTTGTTGCAACTTTTGGATGTTCTCTTCAAATATTTCCGGTGTAATCGAATCTGAAAGCTTAAAAGATCCTATTGATGTTCTTACCAATTCAGAAAGATAGCATCCGCTTTTCAGGGATTCTCCAAAATCTCTTGCAAATGATCGTATATATGTTCCCTTGCTGCAAAGAATCCTTATTTTCGCATCGGGTGGATCAAAAGAAACAAGTTCAAGTTCACTGAAAACAACCCTTACCGGTTTCAGTTCCTTTTCAATTCCCTTTCTTGCAAGCTCATACGCCCGTTTGCCGTCTATCATCTTTGCAGAATGCATCGGAGGAATCTGCAGTCTTTCACCAAGGAAATCATTGAGTTTCCCATTAATGTATTCATTTGTGATATGATCAATCGGAAATTTACCGCCGGTCTCTGTCTCAAGGTCAAATGACGGAGTGGTTTCGCCAAAATGAAGTGTCGCCAAATATTCCTTGTCAAGATTCATGAATTCCTCCATTCTTTTTGTCGCTTTCCCGGTGCAAATGATCATCAGGCCGGTGGCGAGAGGATCAAGTGTACCTGCATGCCCTACTTTAATCTTTCTCCCGGTATTTCTGCAAATTACAAGCCTGATCTTGTTTACAAGGTCAAATGACGTCCAGTAAAGTGGCTTGTCGAACAGAAGAATCTGTCCCTCTTCAAAAATGTTTAAATTATCAACACTCATTTAAACCCGGCTAAACAGTCATTAATCCAGTTTGAGCAAAAGAGATTGAAAGCAGGAGTGACAGATCCTCCGGCCGGGAGTAATTGCCCGGCGATAGTATATATCTGCCGAAATGCAAAGGGTTAACTTTCAGTGTCCTTTGGCCTTTTCATTATAGCCCAAATTTCAAAAACAAACCCGGCAAGGACTACAATTGGAGCCAGGGTTATTCTCCTGAAGCTGAATATATTATTGCTGAATTTGTTGGGATCGGGCGATCTTCCCCCCAGCATCAGGAGAAAGCCAATGACTATAATGGCAAAACCTATTGCAAGCAACTTGTAGTTTTCCCGCCCGAGGGCAAAATTCGGTTTTTCCTTATTTTCGTTTTTAACAGCCATAATTTTTAATAATAAAGTTTGTCCTCAGAAATCCTCAAATATTTGTTGACTGAAAAATATGTCGAAATAATATTTATCAAAACGCCTGTCAATATTAGTCCGGCTCCCAGCATAAGCAGCAATTCGGGCCTTTCAAATGTAAACATAAGAAAAAATTCCTTTTCAATAAAATAAAGCAGGCCCATAATGAGCATCATGGAAATCAGAGCCGAGATAAATCCATGGAATGCACTTTGCCTGATGAACGGCCTTCTGATGAATGACCTTGCAGCGCCGACAAGTTGCATGGTCCTTATCAGAAATCTCCTGGAATAGATAGAAATCCGTATGGTATTGTTGATGATAGTAAGGGCAATCAGAAAAAGAAGTGAACTCAATATCAGAAGGAACAAGCTTATTTTGTTGACGTTTTCATTTATGAGATAAAGCAGGGATTCAGGGTAGTATACTTCTTTTACGAACGGATATCCAAGTATGTATTTTTCAATTTTGGAAACACTGTCGGGTTTTGTGTAAGATGAAAGGAGATAAACGTCTATCGAAGGTGGAAGGGGATTGTCTCCAAGAAAGCTCACAAAATCCTCCCCGAGTTCTTTTTTCATTTTTATCGCAGCTCCATCCTTTGAAACATAGGCTGTTGATTTCACGTAGGATTTTGCATCAAGATCTTTCTGGAGCATTCTTATATCGGCTTCTTTCGCATCATCCCGAAGCATGACGGAAAAAGAAAGACTTTCACGGAAATAATCCGATAATTCCTTTGCATTTATAAGAACGATGCCCAGGATCCCAAGAATAAACAGGACCAGGGAAACACTTATCACCAGGGATATATATGAACTCCTCAGTTTTGTTTTTTCCTTTGCCGGTTTGTTTTTTTTCACTCTCCGTAAGTCTTGGTCATGCTTCATGGGAATCTAACCCTGTGCGGAAATATGTCCTTTTCGGTTCTTATCTTTTTCGTACTGGAGCAACCTGATCAATCAACAACAGTCATCCAGCCGAATTCATCCTTCTCGTCGCTGTTCTGAATGCCGACCAGCTTATTGTAAAGCTTCATTGTTGCTTCGCCCGGCTTGTCATCCCTGCAATATTCATAAATCATATTCTTTTCAGGATCGACTATTTTTGCGATCGGACTGATGACTGCCGCCGTGCCGCAAGCTCCTGCTTCTGCAAATGTGGCCAGCTCTTCGACAGGGATTCTTCTTCTTTCGGCTTTTATTCCAAGAGTTCCGGTAAGCTCGATCAGGCTCATGTTTGTTATCGAATTAAGGATGGATTCCGACTTTGGAGTGATATAGGTGTTATCCCTGATTCCAAAGAAATTGGCCGGACCGCATTCATCAATGTATTTCTTTTCCCTGGCATCCAGAAATATTGTACTTCCAAATCCTCCCTCCTTGGCGGCGACGAGTGCCCTGAGGCTTGCGGCATAATTCCCTCCCACCTTATAAATACCGGTACCCATCGGAGCAGCCCTGTCTACGTCTCTGCATATCATCATATTAACCGGTTTCACACCTCCCTTGAAATATGGCCCCACCGGAGTCACAAATACTATGAAAGTATATTCAGCGGCCGGTTTTACACCCACTTCAGCCCCGCTTCCATAAAGAAGAGGCCTTATGTACAATGATGCACCTGAACCGTACGGCGGAACAAATCTTCTGTTCAGACTGACTGCCTGAAAAACCGCTTCCCTGAACATCTCTACCGGAACAGGTGCCATTTTTATGCCGTTAGCCGAATTAATCAGCCTTTTTGCATTTTCGTCCCAACGGAACACCCGTATCTTTCCATCTTTTCCCATATATGCCTTAAGTCCTTCAAACGCCTCCTGGCCATAATGAAGACCGGTCGCTGCAATGTGAATATCAATATATTCCGATTTTGAAACTTCCAGTTTACCCCATTCCCCATCCTTATATTTGCTTCTTATGTTGCAATCGGTCTTAAGATAACCAAAAGGAAGGTTTTTCCAATCAAGATTTGCCATGGTTTTCCTATTTAAAATCGGTGTAAAAGTACATTTTTAAAAAATAACTTTTTAACTTTTTTTTGTCTTCCTGCCGTTATTTGTCGTATACCTGAAGGGCATCAATCTGGTCTTCAACTGATACGCTGCGCAAAAGCCTGCCGGTTTCGGTCACGAACTTGTGACTGACAAGAACCTGCCGCTGGTTTTCTGCCCATTGCTTCCTGTCATGCACAATCCCATATTCCGACTCTTCCCTTAATAACCTGTCGGTAAGCTTAATAAAATCCACCCGACCTAAATAATCATATTTTGAATCGTGCAGGATCATGTCAGCCTGTGATTCAAGCTTATCATTAAATGAATCCGAAATAATCTTTTTGACCTCATTCAGATCATTCGTCTGAAAACCATATTTTGGCATTGTTTCTTCTGCAAATTCAAGGGAAGCGTCCAGAGGCTTCTCATAGTTTGCTACATATCCTGTAAAAAGGAACACTGACGCAAGTTTCAGTTTTATAAAATCCTCTCCGGGGATTCTTTCGGCCGTTGCCAGTAGGTCGACCTGGCTGCATACGCTCTTTACGAACGATGAGTTATGGAAATAGAGGTCAGGGGGAGCTTCATCCTCAAACATTTTTATTACTACATCCTCTATATCCTGCAGCCTCAGCATTTGCATCTTTATTATGAACTTCCTGTTCGGCTTTCCTTCTTCATCCTTTAATTCAGGATCAATGCCATTGACAAAATACATGTCAAGCTCTCCCTTGTACTTTACCGGCATTTTGCCCCTGTGCTCAAATGTGAAAAAGTCCTTGACGAATTCATAAGTTGTCCCCGAAATATTAACCTTGCCGGCTTCTCCCGATGATTCCATCCTGCTTGCTGTATTGACAGTATCACCCCATATATCGTATGTAAGCTTCTTATGCCCTACAACCCCCGCAACGACTGTCCCTGTATGTATTCCTATCCTTATATCCCAGTGCTTCATCCCTTCAAGTTCCGATGTTTCCTTAAGGTTTTGCATATAGGCCTGCATTTCAAGGGCCGCAAGAATGACCTCTACGGGATTGGTCCTGTTTTTTTCAGGTATCCCCCCTGCACACATGTATGCATCACCGATGGTTTTGATCTTTTCTATTCCAAACTTCTCGACAACAGAATCAAAATAGAAAAAGAACTTGTCCAGCTCATCGATCAGAACTTCCGGATTTGTCTCTTCTGCAATTTTTGTGAACCCCTGAATGTCTGAAAATAAGACAGTCACAAAATTATATTTGATCTTTGCCGCCTTGCCTGTTTCAATAATCTCAGTCGCGGTATTTTTGGGCAGAACGTTGGCCAGAAGGCTTTCAGTTTTATCCTTTTCACCTATAAGATCCTCCGTCCGCTTATTAATTATCTGTTCCAGCATGTATTGTCTCCGGGCAAACCTGAGATTCATTGATGCATACAAGGCCCATATAACCAATGCGATAAGAGCCATGTAAAAGATCAATGCGGGCAGTGAAAGATACCATCTTGGATTAACCTTGAAAACCGCCAGGGATAGCTCTTTTAATAAAGCGTTTTTATAAATGCATCTTACCTTTAAATTATATTCACCCGCAGGCAGATTTGTGTATTCCTTGTAACCTATACTCTGCGGCAGGCTCCACTTTTTATCGAATCCCGAAAGAAGGAACTGGTATTCGAGAGTATCATTTCCCGTCAGCTCAAAAGCAACATTGTCATGCCGGAAATCAAGTGAAAAACTGTTTTTGCCGGGATTTGCTATGACTGAATCCCCAATTATTATCCTCTTCAGAACAGGAATTATATCCGATCCTGCTTGCGTGCCTGATAGTGCGACAGAAGAAAAAATCGATGAAATAAACAGAACTGCAAGCTTATTCTGGTGATGCCTGTGCTGAAACATTAAATTCTTTAATAAGTTCTTTCAAATGTAGCACTTAATATATTTTACTCAAAAGGAAAGATCAATTTTAAGTACTTTTGCAAAAAACATGAACGCAGGAATAATGCAGTTAGTCTTTGCCACAAACAATATAAACAAACTAAGGGAAATAAGAAATATTATGGGCAACAGCTTTGAATTGCTTAGCCTGAAGGATCTGAATATCCAGGATGACATTCCTGAAAATGAACCCACTCTTGAAGGTAATGCAATGTACAAGGCCCGGTACATCCATAAGATGGTTAATATGAATGTTTTTTCCGACGATACGGGTCTTGAAATTGATTTTCTCGATGGACTTCCGGGAGTGCACTCGGCCCGCTTTGCAGGAGAAAGCAAGGACCCGGCAAAGAATATAAAAAAGGTTCTTGCAATGATGGGAGATGCGACCAATAGAAATGCCAGGTTCAGGACAGTTATTGCCCTGATCCTGAATGGCAGCGAATACTATTTTGAGGGAGTCTCCGAAGGTTCAATAATCAGGGAAAAAAGAGGCGATGAAGGCTTTGGATATGATCCTGTATTTGTTCCCTCTGGCGATACCCGAACATTCGCTGAAATGAGCCTTGAAGAGAAAAATAATATTTCACACAGGGCAAAGGCTTTTGAAAAGCTGAATGATTTTCTTTCCCATTATAAATTTCAGGACAATAAAGCAAAAAATTAACTGTTTAGCTTCCTGATGAGAAGACTGCTTTTAATAACAGGTTTCCTGATGCTTGCCTCACTGACCCCGGCTCAGACTCCCATCGGTGCCTGGACAGATCACCTGAATTACAGCAGTGCCAGGAATGTTGCAGTCGGATCAAAGCAAATCTTTGCTTCAACCGGCTCATCCATCCTGTCATATGACAAGGAATATGCAGAGCTTAGTAAACTGTCGAGAGTTACGGGGTTGTCAGAAACCGGTGTCAGCACTATTGCATGGTCGGAAGATTACAGTACTCTTATTATCGCATATTCAAGCACAAATATTGACCTGCTGAAAGACAATATAATTTATAATATACCGGACATAGCCAGGAAATATATCCCCGGAAACAAAGCGATAAACAGGATCCTGGCAAAAGGCAGGTACGCGTACCTTGCCTGCAGCTTCGGGATAGTGGTAATTGACCTTGTCAAAAGGGAAATTTACGATACCTGGATGCCAGGCAATGGGACTGATAATGCAGAAATCAATGATCTGACAATTGGAAATGGAAAGATTTTTGCAGCGACAAATATGGGTGTCTTTTCAGGTGATCTGAGCAATACCGGACTTGCCTATTTCGGGAACTGGACATTACTGGACTTGCTGCCGACTCCCGGCGGAAATTACAACCATGCCATTTACTGCGGCAGTACCCTCTATGTCAACAGGTCAGGTGAATATTTTCCGGGCGACACTATCTATTCTGTAGGAAGCACTTTATCAGTGTTTTCCTTCTTGCCTGGCATTTATAACAATTCATTTGATCCTTCTGATAACGGATTTTCTGTCTCTTCGAATTGTTGTGTCAGATTATTCAATTCAGCCGGCGTACCTGAAAAGACAGTTTCCTCTTATGGATGGGGAACGACTGATATTGCCCAGGCAATAGAACAAAATGGCGATATATGGATAGCAGACATTAACGCAGGTCTGGTCCATGGCAAGAGCATGTCTGATTTTTCAGCTCTTACTCTTCCCGGTCCTGCTTCGAACAATGCCATAAATTTAATATCACATGACGGAATTACTATTATCTGCGGAGGAGGAATTGATGCAGCATGGAACAATCTCTGGAGGCCTTTACAGATTTCAATCAACACGGATAATGACTGGAAAGCCATAATTTCCTCAACCATTTCCGATCCTATGAGAGCGGTCTTTGATCCTTCGGACGATAATCATTTTTTTGTTTCAACGTGGGGTGGCGGGCTACTGGAGTACAGGAACAATGGTCTTGTAAACCAGTACACTGATGCAAATTCTCCTATGCAGACAATAATAGCAGGAAAACCTTATGTAAGGATTTGCGGCCTTGCCATGGATGCTTCAGGAAACCTCTGGATAACCCAGACAGAAGTTACCGGAAGTATCAAGATCCTGAAACCCGATGGAACATGGATTGTAAATCCCCTTACCATTAATGCCGATGATATCGGAGATATTATTATCACCAAAACGGGCCAGAAATGGATAGTGCTCCCGCGTGGCAACGGACTGTGCGTATTCGATGACAATAAGACTCCGGGCAACTTCAATGACGACAAGTTCAAGAAAATGCTTGTCACAGATACTGACGGGGATGTTATTTCGAACGTTTATTCAATTGCAGAAGACCTTGACGGTAACATATGGGTTGGAACCGATAAGGGTCCGTTAATATATTATAATCCCGAAAATGTTTTTTCAGGCAACCTTCTGGCTTACAGGATAAAGGTTCCGCGAAATGATGGTACCGGACTTGCAGATTATATGCTTGGTACCGAGACTATCACATCAATTGCAGTCGACGGGGCTAATCGCAAGTGGCTCGGAACGATGAGCTCAGGCGCCTACCTGCTCTCATCTGACGGAACAAAACAGCTGAAAAACCTGAATGCGCAAAATTCGCCCATTTTTTCAAATTCCATAGTGAGCGTTTCTTTCGACAACAAGACGGGAAATGTCTGGTTCGCTACTTCAGCAGGGATCATCTCATACAGGGGAGATGCTACGTCAGGCCAGGATAAATTCACAAAAGTTTATTCCTTCCCGAACCCGGTAAAGCGTGATTTTACAGGGAATGTAACTATAACAGGACTGATAAAGGATACAGACGTAAGGATAACTGATGTAAGCGGGAACCTGGTATACAAAACAATATCTGCCGGAGGAGAGGCATCATGGGACCTCACAACATATAACGGCCGCCGGGTTGCAACCGGTGTTTATATAGTATTCTGCGCAAGCAGTGATGGTTCGCAGTCGTGCGTCACCAAAATCCTAGTGATAAGATAAATAACTATTCTGTAATAAGGTTCTGGATCCTTTCTATCTGCAGCTGCTTATTCACCTCCCGCAGGCTTCGGGCCGTCTTCGTAAAATACTGGTGACCCGATATGAACCTGACCTGCATTTTATTCCAATCGTTGAGTGACCCCATTTTGTTCTGGGCTTTAAGCTCTTCAAAAAGAGTATTTGACACTGGAATAAAATCGCTCCTTCCCAGATAATCAAGATCTGAATCACATATTATTTCCTCAAGCAGAGTCGTCGGTTTTGGAGGAAGCTTCGTCGACATGATAACAGAGCATATCTTCTCGATCTGTTCAGGGGTGTAATTATATTTAGGAAGCATCTCCCTTGCGATTAATGTTCCCTGATATTCGTGGCCATCATATATGATCACATGTCCTACATCGTGGAACAATCCGGCTGTTTTAAGAAGAAGTATTTCCTCATCCGTGCATCCTTCCGCCCAGCCGATCAATTCTACTTCAGTGACCACATCGACAGTATGCTTCACATTGTGGTAGAACAGATAATCCGGCAGCTCCCGTTCAAGCTTATCAAGAATGATTTCCTGGATATCGGTGAACTGAATAAGCCCGAATTTGATCCTGAATGCATCATTGGGCTCTTTCCCCAGGCCGTCGACTGAAAATTCCGTCTTCAGCCCTTTGACCTTGTACATCTGAAGGTCGCCCTTATATTTTACCGGCAGCTTTCCGAAATATTCGCAATCGAAAAATTCCTTTACCAGCTCATAGGTCATCACTGATATAAGTATCATCCCGTTTTCAGAAACTGCTTCAACACGACTTGCTGTGTTCACGGTATCTCCCTTGATGTCATAACTCAGCTTCTTCTTTCCGCTGATCGTTGCAGTTACAGGACCCGTATGAATGCCGATTTTAAGATCCCAGATCCGGTCTGCTTTTCCTCTCTTGCCCCCTTCATATTTTTCAAGGTAATTGCGCATCTCCATCGCCGCCATCACAACGTCAATGGGATTTGTGATATTCTTTGCCGGAATTCCTCCGGCACACATATAGGTGTCGCCTATGGTCTTTATCTTTTCAATCTTATACTTTGCAGTTATTGAGTCAAATTCATAAAGGATCTCATCAAGCTCATCCATTATTGCCGTAGACTCCATTCCTTCGACAAGCTTCGAAAAGCCATGGATATCCGAAAAAAGGACTGTCGCCATATTGAATTTCAGCGACTTTTCCTTCTTGTCACCTTCAGAAATATCCTTCAGGCCTTCGGGTGGCAACTTTTCAAACTGAGACTTGATCTTTTCATTATCCCGGATAAGCTTTTCATTCTGCTTTTCCAGCTTCTTTATTTGATCTTCGAGATCCTGGTTTTGCCTCGCCAGTCTGGCAATTCGTTTTACCAGTTCATCACCATCAGTAGCTGTCATAATGAAAATTGTTGAAAGGTAAATATACTAAATTCCTGATTTACCAGGCAACGGCAATAATTATTAAAATGTCGTACATTTGGGCAAATCTGCATGCTTATGGTCGAAAAGACAAAGGGTATAGTTCTGAACAGGATTAAGTATACGGATTCAGGAATAATCGCTCAGCTTTACACAAGGAAATATGGAAGGCAGTCATTCCTGGTCAGGAATCTAAAAAATAAAAAGGCAGGCAGGCATAACGTTTTCTTCCAGCCGCTGTTCATATTAGACCTTGTCGCTTACTTCAGGGACTCGAGGAGCATGCAGACAATAAAGGAATTTTCAGTCTCATATACACCTGCAGATATATATTCAAATGTCAATAAAAGCAGTGTGGCAATTTTTCTCGGGGAAGTTCTCACTTCAGTCCTGCGCGAAGAAAGTCCTGGTGAAGATCTTTTTGATTTCATTGAAGATTCGGTGATCTATTTCGATGGCTGCAGGGAAAATTATGCCAATTTTCATATAGCTTTCCTGGCCGGACTGAGCAGCTATCTTGGATTCGAGCCGGGAAAAAGAAAGAGCGTTGAAGACTCGTTCTTCGACATGCTTAATGGGATCTTTGTCCCGGTTCCTCCCTTGCACGGCAATTATGCAAGCAGGGAGATTTCAGATATCCTGGCATTATTCTTTGCTTCATCCTATGAAAAAATCGATAAAATATTCCTTAACGGATCATCGAGAAATGAGGTTCTTGAAACACTGGTCAATTATTACTCGCTTCATCTGCCGGGTCTGAAAAAAATAAAATCGCTTGAAGTGCTTAAAGAGGTTTTTAGATGAAAAGAAAAACGACCTTGATTTTTTCTATCTTTAAAACCTAAACCTGATTTAAATGCCGGTAATCCCTTCAATAGTCAAACGGCTTAATGCCAGGCGTTTAAATAAAATAGATTTTTTCAGGCATCACCCTTATGAGGTACAGGAAAAGTCCCTGAAGGATCTTCTTACGAAGGCATCAATGACTGAATGGGGCCTTAAATATAATTATGCAAATATCACTTCTATAAAAGATTTCCAATCACACGTTCCGGTCCAGGATTATGAGGAAATGCTGCCTCTTATCGAAAGACTTAAGACCGGGGAAAAGAATATTCTCTGGCCGGGGGATATAAAATGGTTCGCAAAATCCTCAGGTACAACTTCTTCAAAGAGCAAATTCATTCCGATGAGCCCGGAGTCGCTTGAAGAATGTCATTACCAGGCAGCAAGGGACATTCTTGCCATTTACACTCTCAATAATCCCAGAACGCACATTTTCAGCGGGAAAGCGCTTACGCTAGGCGGCAGCCACCGGATAAACCAGTTTAGCAACGAATCACTCTATGGCGACCTTTCTGCCATTCTGATCGAGAATGCCCCCTCCTGGGTTGAATTGATAAGGACTCCTGAAAAAAAAATAGCCCTTACTGAGGATTTCGAGCAAAAGCTTGACCTTATAACAAGAAAGACCATAAAGGAAAATGTGACTAATTTTTCCGGCGTTCCATCATGGTACCTTACTCTGATAAAGCATATTCTCGCATTTACTGGGAAATCGAACCTGCTTGATGTATGGCCGGAGCTTGAAGTATTTTTTCATGGCGGTATCAGCTTTGCACCCTACCGTGAAATCTACAGAAAGCTTATTGACGGCAACCAGATGCACTATATGGAAACGTACAATGCCTCTGAAGGCTTTTTTGGCATTCAGGATGATCCTTCACAAACTGACATGCTCCTGATGCTTGATTACGGAATTTTCTATGAATTCATCCGGGCTGAAAATGCAATTAACGCTGCCGTACATGCATTCACCCTTGGGG
The DNA here is from genome assembly GCA_963717685.1 of uncultured Bacteroidales bacterium. Classification (GTDB taxonomy): domain Bacteria; phylum Bacteroidota; class Bacteroidia; order Bacteroidales; family VadinHA17; genus LD21. The sequence goes on from OY970346.1 coordinate 919,402, forward strand.
AAGTCAGCAAAGGGATAAATTATGCAATAGTGATTTCCACAAACGGTGGCCTCTGGAGATATATGATGGGAGACACTATTGAGTTTACTTGTCTTGACCCTTTCAGGTTCCGGATCACCGGAAGGAATAAACTTTTCATAAATGCTTTCGGGGAAGAGGTAATTATCGATAATGCTGAAAAAGCCCTTGAAGCTGCATGTAAGACTACCGGAGCAATTGTCACGGAATATACTGCCGGTCCGGTTTATATGAACGAATCTTCAAGAGGCGCCCATGAATGGATTATTGAATTTGAAAAAGAACCTGCCGATAAGGACCAGTTTATCAATGTCCTCGATGAAACGCTGAAATCTATAAACTCCGATTATGAGGCCAAACGGTTCATGGATATTAACCTTGTCAGGCCGGTATTACGGGTGGCCCGGCAGGGAACATTCGACAACTGGCTGAAATCAAAAAACAAGTTCGGAGGACAGAATAAAGTACCCAGACTGTCTAATACCAGGGAGTTTATTGAGGAGTTATATCCTTTTGCCGGAATAAATAATGATAATGTCAATCAAAATATAAAGTAAACTAAAAAACGCCCTTTTGGTATTATAATGAATTACTTATTGCTTTAAAAAATAACCCTGGTCACTTTAGTCAATTTAGCCACTTCAAACTTTTTATTACTTTTAGGAAATATTTGAAAATACCAAACCCATGCATATAGCTATCGCAGGAAACATAGGATCCGGCAAAACAACGCTGGCAGGCTTACTTTCGAAGCATTACGGATGGATGCCTCATTACGAAGATGTTGATGATAATCCTTATCTCAATGATTTTTATGAGGATATGCTACGGTGGTCATTCAACCTTCAGATATATTTTCTGAATTCACGGTTCAGTCAGATACTGGAAATAAAAAAATCTGACAAGACAATTATCCAGGACAGGACTATTTACGAGGATGCCTATATTTTTGCTCCAAACCTTCATTCCATGGGTCTCATGTCGACGCGGGACTTTGAGAATTATTCATCTCTCTTTAAAATGATGAGTTCACTGATCAGTCCTCCGGATCTGCTTCTCTACCTTAGAGCTTCAGTCCCCACGCTTGTGAACCAGATACAAAAGCGTGGACGAGAATACGAAAGCTCAATCCGCATTGATTACCTTAAACGTCTTAATGAGAGATATGAAGCCTGGATAGAATCATACAATCTCGGCAAAATCCTTATTATTGAAGCCGATCATTACAATTTTCCCAACAACAAGGACCACCTAAGCGAAGTGATTGACAAGATCAATGCCGAACTGCATGGCCTCTTTTAATTGTTCTTGATGCTCTCGTCCCGGTTGTTTAACTTTACTTGTCATCAGATTTAATTCCGGTGAAATGGTTTTTTTGTCAATTTAATTAACATTATTATGAGAAAGCTGAACTCATTCCTGGCCTTGATTATTTACCTGGTTACCGGAACCGGTATCTTTGCCCAGGCCGACCTGAATATGCCGGCTCCGAACGACCCTGATATAAGAACGGGAAAGCTTCCGAACGGGCTTACCTGGTTCATTAGGAAAAACAGCGAACCGGAGAAAAGAGCCAGCTTTTATATCATCCAGAATGTCGGTGCCATCCTTGAAAATGACAACCAGAACGGTCTTGCCCACTTCCTCGAACATATGGCTTTCAATGGCACGGAACATTTTCCCGGAAAGGGCATTATCAGCGGACTTGAAAAGCATGGGGTTGCCTTTGGATATAATATAAATGCATATACATCTTACGATGAAACAGTTTATAACCTGTCAAACGTGCCCTCCGATAATCCTGCACTCATTGACACCTGCCTGATGATCCTGCATGACTGGTCGCATTACATTACTCTGGATGAAAAGGAAATAGACCAGGAACGCGGTGTAATAGTGGAGGAATGGAGAAGAGGCGAAGATGCAAACACAAGAATGTTCAACAGGATAATAATACCGGTTGTGCTGAAAGGTTCAAAATACGCTCTCAGGGATGTCATTGGCGATCCCGAAATAGTCAAATCATTTTCGTACGGCACGCTTCGTGATTTTTACCACCAGTGGTACCGTCCCGATCTCCAGGCAATTGCAGTCGTCGGTGATATAAATGCAGATGAAGTTGAATCTGAAATAAAGGAGATTTTCTCAAAAATACCGGCTGTCGAAAATCCCTCACCAAGGTATTTCCCGGATGTTCCGTATCATAAGGAAACCTATTATGTTCTTGCCACGGATAAGGAGGCTCCCCAGAATTCAGTTTCAATAGTCTCCGTCTATAAAAACACCCCGCCTGAAAGCAGAAATCTGAAATACCTTCGCGATACTTATATTATTTCCCTGATGAACTCGATGATGAATGCCAGGATCGGGGAGCTTCTGCAAAAAGCCAATCCGCCGTTTATCTCCGGATCGGTCTATGCCGGCAGTTATATCCCGAGAAAATATGATGCATTCACCATTTCGGCAATGGCAAGAAAAAATGAAGAGGCAGCTGCTTTCGAGGCTGTTTATACCGAGGCTGCAAGAGCAAGAAAATTCGGCTTCGGAAAAAATGAGCTCGACAGGGCCAAGGCAAAAAACCTGTCCAATCTTGAAAATACATTCAAGCAAAAGGATAAGATTTCGAACGATACCTATGTCAGCTGGATCGAAGAATATTTCCTCAGAGATGAACCTGCGACATCTGCCGATTTTGACCTTGAGTTCTTTAGAAAGGTAATGGATGGCATCACGGCTGAAGAAGTCACTGCACGCTACAGGGAACTCATGACTGATGAAAACCGGACAATAGTGGTCCAGGGTGTCGAAGGAGACGACACCAGGCATCTGTCCGAAGCCGATGCAAGGAATATCATTGATAAAGTCAACGCATCGAACCTGACTCCTTACGAAGATATAATTCTAAATGAATCACTTGTGAATGATTCACTTAAAGGATGCCTGGTCATCAAAACAGCAAGCATCCCAAAATTCGACGCAGTGGAATGGACTCTGGCCAACGGGGCAAAAGTCGTTTACAGAAAAGCGGATTATGAAAAGGATAATATTTTACTGTCTGGCTACAGTTTCGGCGGCATTTCAAGACTCGACAATGATCTCGTCCTTGCAGGAATGCTTACGCCTTCGCTTTCCGGGATGTACGGGGCAGGAGATTTCAATAATGTGGCCTTACAGAAAATGCTTGCGGGAAAGAAGGCGACAGTAATGCTGACGCTTGGAGAAGTAAGCCAGAATGTAAGCGGCTCGGCCACACCCAGGGATTTAGAGACAATGATGCAGCTTCTCTACCTGAAGCTGGCAAAACCAAGGTTTGACCAGGAGGCTCATAATGCAATTATTGCAAGATACTCGGCAATGATTGCAAGCCAGGAGAAAAATCCCGATAAGATAAAGAACGACAGTATCACTCTTATTATCACCGGACATAACCCAAGAACAGTCGTTCTGACAAAGGACAATGTTTCAAAGATCACATTGGATCAGGTAAAGAAAGTCTATAACGACAGGTTCAGCGGTGCAGATAAATTTATTTTCTTCATAGTCGGGAACGTGGATAAGGAGACAGTTATGCCATTAGTTGAGAAGTATATTGGATCGCTTCCGGTTTCCAATCGCCAGGAGACATGGATAGACAGGAAAATCAACCAGCCGAAAGGAAAGATAGTAAAAGAGATCCGCATCCCGCTTGCTGTTCCCAAATCGACGGTATTCCTGGCATTTTCCTCCGATATGAAGTACAAGCCATATAATTACCTTGGACTACAGGTGATCCAGGGGATTCTCGACCTCGTCTACACTGCAAAGGTAAGGGAGGATGAGGCAGGCACTTATGGCGTCAGCGTGTCTCTGTCAGAATCGAAGAGACCGGAGGAAAAAGCCGATGGCTATATTACCTTTGACTGCAGTCCTGAAAGAGCAGATAATCTAAAGGCTATAATATATAATGAAATTGACAGCCTTGTGCAAAAGGGCCCGGGCAAGGAAAACCTTGATAAGACAGTAAGCAACCTTCTTAAGACCCGGGAAGAAAATAAAATGCATAATTCATTCTGGAACACAGCTCTGAACAGATATTACAGTTATGGAATAAACATAAATGATCCCAAAAATTTTGAGGATATCCTTAAATCCTTTACTGTTGATGATATCAGGAAGCTGGCCGGGAAGATGTTTAAAAAAGCTGATATTGTTGATCTTATATTCAAGCCGGCTCAACAATAATCTAAGAATATTATAGACCCTCAAGAAGAAATTTTACAAAGACGGTTCAACATCTGCAATGGACTGATAACCTGCCGGGAATTCATCTTATCGACCTTATACTTTACGGAATGGACAGGTATATTCCGGATTCTGCCATGGTAATCCGCTAAAAAAAGGCCTTCTTATTTCATAGCCATCTTTTCTTCCGCAACCCTTAACCGGACAGGTAATCCGCTGCCCCCGGAATTAAATATGTCCGCGAGGTACCTGGCTTCGGAATCAGTGAAATCTCCTGTTATCTCAGTATTGCCACTTTTTATTTCAGTCATCACTCTCGGATAGGACCTCACATAACCATCGATTGTAACTGCTATGCAATGATTTAAGTTATTCCTGATCATACCTGACCATACAGCGGCTCCTTCAGGATTCATTGAAAAGCCAAGCCTTATATTTGATCCTTTTATTTCGGCTTTTGCCGAAATGATTACATCTCCCTCCAGCGGAGCCCGGCCATCACCTGCACTATCCTTTATCGCAATGAGTTCGTACTTTGATTTATCAAATCTGTATGGATATCTGCCCCAGGCAAATTTCAGGTCATGCGGAAGAATATCCTTAATCTCTTTCATCCTGATCATGCTGTTAACCTTTGATGTATCCCTGGCATCAGCCAGTCCTATAAGGCATGAAGGCATGGGTTCTCCATCACGGCTTACCATCGGCTCAAGTATGCCGAAAAGGGGATTCTTAATTCTGAAATCCCGGGATTTCTGATTATTGGTTGCTTCAGTGGTTGTTTTCAGCATATCTTCAGGGGAAGGACCACCTGCAGGCGTTTCCTGCGGTTGTTTTTGAGCAGCAGGCTCTTCAGCTTCCGGTGAATATGTCACTATTTTATGATCTGCCAGGATTTTATTTGCTTTGTTCAGATAGCCTATGACATCCTTGTTTTCATAAGTCTCCCAGAAAGCAATCTTACCCGGTACTGTCACCAGCTTCTCTACAATTTCGGTATTGGAAGTGTCGAATTTGCTTAAATCAAGGTTTATGCATCCCTGTGAAACTTCTATTTTCAGGCTTTTATCGGGTATCCCCAGACAATTAAGTCTTTTTTTAATTATCGCTGCAGCAGATTTGAGATTTTCAGGAGTCACCGTAATGTTCTTCCCCAATGGCTCGATTTTCATCTTAAGATCGAATTTACTGTTTAAAGAGCATCCTCCGGCAATTATTGCTAATGCCAATAATCCGGAAGCTGACGAGGATTTTATTTTCATTGGTTGTTGAAATTAATCAGACCAATCTAAATTACTAAAAATTATTCATTAATTATCCTCGCAGCTTTTTTTCTTATCGATTTCCAGGTTTTATCATTGATGCGTGCTCCCACAGTTTCTATCACGTGGCCGGCAAGAAGCGCTCCCAGGGCACCGCATTTGTCGAGTGGCTGATCATTTGCATATCCATAAAGGAACCCTGCTGCATAGAGGTCCCCTGCTCCCGTTGTGTCAATGCAGCTGACCGGAAGAGAGCCTGTTCTGATGATTTCCTCCCGGCGCCGGATAAGAGACCCCTCCTTCCCTGTCTTCACCACGGCAATGTTCCCCTGTTCGGCTATCCTCCCTAGGGCATCATGGGGATCAAGTCCGGTATATGATCTTGCTTCTTCCTCGTTCGCAAAAACAATATCGGCATATTTCGTTATAATTTCCCTGAATGAACTCAGGTTTGCCTCGACAACGTTGTAACTGGCAAGGTCGATGGCTATCTCCATCTTTTTATCTTTGGCCAGAAGGCATGCTTTATCGACAAATACCGGATCGTTTATAAGGTATCCTTCAAGATAGAGTATATCGTAGCCTTTGAATTGTTCAGAATTCAGGTCCCGCGGGCCGAGCTCAACTGCAGCACCGAGGTGTGTCGCGAATGTTCTCTCGTGATCAGGTGATATAAGAGCAACAGCAGTGCCTGTAGGCAGGTCGTGTCTGACAAGCATGGTATTGACTCCTGCTTTTCTCATATCAATCCCGAAAAAATCGCCGGTTTCATCTTTGCCTACTGATCCTATGAATCCTGATGGAACTCCCATCATAGAAAGGCCGTGGATCGTATTGGCTGCCGAGCCGCCTGAGGCAAGGCTTCTTTTAAATCCTGAGGTTACAGATTTCACCAGTAAAGACTTTTCGTTATCTACAAGGGTCATGCTGCCTTTTGGCAATGAAAATTTTTCAAGTATTTCATCATTTCTGATAAAGGTAATGACGTCGACCAGCGCGTTTCCTATGCCCAGGATATGTTTCATAATAAAAATTTTCTCAAAGATATTGTTAAATTCGCTAAAACCCTTTACTTTTGGCACGCCAAAGAAGTTTGGAATTAAATTAATATTCCTCAGTAGCTCAGTTGGTTAGAGCAACGGACTGTTAATCCGTGGGTCGTAGGTTCGAGTCCTACCTGGGGAGCAAACTAAAACAAAAAAAGCCCTGATACACAACCATATCAGGGCTTTCTTATTTATTGCTACTAAAACTATACTGAAACATTTACATGATTTAAGCGATTTAGTTTGTTAATCTGCAAAAGCTGAACACCTTAACCACATTTGGCCAGTCATATTAGCATTAAAGTATCATGTTATACTACATTTATTTAACTTCTGCTATTGATGGTCAGTTTTCACAGGTGAGAGGTGGTCAATAACTCTGGCTTTCCCAATTATAAAGATTAACAATAAAAAAAATATCATTTGTCTTAGTCATAAAGGAGGTTTGTGTTAGTTGATGCAGCATCCAGGTTTAATCCCCACTTACAAAACCGTCTTAGGGGCAGGAGCAATTTACAAAACTTGTGACAAACCTATTAATTTTATTGACTGTGTTAGTCACAGTTTTATTTTTTTGCAAATTCAATTAAAGGTTTATAATCATCATTATCAGCTTTATAGATAGCGTTTAAGTACTTCTTCCTTATTAGATTTTTCTTTGATAAATCCGAATGTCCCCAAGAAAACACTGGTAGGTTGAATATTTTTGAAATCATGATATCAGCAACAAGTCTTGAGTGTCGTCCATTTCCATTTGGGAATAAATGAATCTTTACTAATCTGTGGCTAAACCTGATAGCAATCTCCTCATCACTAAATGATTTGTAATCAATCCAGAAGTTACAGTCATCGATAAGTTTCCTGATTTCAATGGAAATCTGTGTTTTATCCACGCCAATGTTTTTATTTGATTTTCTTTTAGTTCCAGCCCAAGACCAAACCTCACCAAACATTTTTTTATGAACCAGCATAAGAAAGTCTTCCGTCAGAAACTGTTTCTTATCGACTTTCATTTTTAAAGACCATTCTATAGCTGATTGAATGTTTAATTGTTCAAATTCATCAAGTTCTCCCCTTGTAGATATTGTTTTTACCAGTAGCCCTTCTTTTTCATCCTCATCAAGGGGAGTCTGTCCTTCAATGTATTCAATTTTTAGTCCCATAAGTACTTAGGCATTTCAGTTTTAATCTCATTTGCCTTTTCTTTGATTGCTTTCTGAATCCTTGCAGGATTGTTTTCTTGATCTTCAAGTTTCATGGAAATTGAAGTTCTATTTACAATTTCCATTGCTAACTCATAGGCTCGCTTTTCAATAATACCTTCAAGGTTGCCACTTTGGGGTATAAATCCATAAATGAGTCTAAGGCTTAAAGACTTACCAAATTGCCTCAGGACTTTAATGGAGATTGCCTCATTTTGTTCTCGTTCTTCAATTTCTTTAACACTCTGTGGTGTGATACCCATTTTATTTCCTAGTTGCCTCATAGACATACCAAGAGCTTGTCTGATTGAATAAACCCAGCCTGAAGATGGAATTACCAGATTTTCAGCTTTTTTAAGTTGAAGAATCTTAGCATCCAATTGTTCCATTATTAATTTTTGCTTTTTCATAAGGGTATAGCCTTAAATCCAAGGATCAAATATAAGGCTAAAGCCTGAATTATGCAAATATATTTTAAGGGTATAGCCTTAAATGAAGAATTGATCAATTGTGACTCGAATTGTGGCTAACGGCACGTGTTGGCTTCCCTGTAATTTGTTCCAATAAAAATTTGAGATATGCTTTTTAAGTTCTTTCCACAAGTTGCAATTTTTGGCTGCCTGGGGAGTTTAAAAAAGAGTGAGAGCGTGAGCGAACACTCTCATTCTTTTTTCTCAAAACTCACTCTCACACTCACACTTTTTGATTAATTTTATCATCGTCTCGTCGTTTTTAAATCTGATTATTCTTTAAATCATGTGCAAAAGCCTGACACCCTGACTACATTTGGTCAGTCCTTTCAGCATTAAAGTATCATGCTATATTATAATTATTTAACTCCTGCTATTGATGGTCAATTTTCACCGTCGAGAGTTGGTCCATGACTCTGATTTTCCATTATAGTCAATCAGACAACTCAGATGAATAAATAACCAGAAAAATTAGTATCCTGGTTCGCATTCTTATTATAAATTTGAATAATGGTCATTTCTTCTATTATATGAAAATCAGGTTTGTCTTGTTTCTTGCTTTGATTGTCCTGCTTTCGCCGGATTTTAGTTGTCAGTCTCAGAATCCGGCTCAGCCACAAAAGAGGATCGCCCTGGTGATTGGCAACGGCACTTATCTCTTCAGCATTCTTGCCAATCCTGAAAACGACGCAAAAGCCATGAAAACTGCGCTTCAAAGTGCCGGCTTCACGGTAATGGAGTATGAAAACCTCAACCAGGGCCAGATGAAGAAAGCTATCGATGATTTCGGCGATAAACTGAAAGGAAATGATGTCGGATTATTCTATTATGCCGGGCATGGAATTCAGTCCAAAGGTTATAATTATCTGATCCCTGTCGACGCAGACCTTAAATCAGAGGAAGAGGTTGAATATGATTGCGTGCAGGCCGACAGGGTGCTTGCTAAGATGGAAGCCAGCGGCACAAAGGTCAACATAATAATCCTGGATGCCTGCAGAAATAACCCTTTTGAAAGGAGCTGGACACGCTCGGCGACAGGAAAAGGCTTGGCTTTTATGAATGCTCCTCGAGGTTCTCTTATTGCTTATGCCACATCCCCGGGAAGCACCGCTTCCGACGGAAGTGGTAAAAACGGGCTTTATACCTCTGCAATCCTCGAAAGCATTAAAATTCCTGATATTACCATTCTGGAAATGTTCCAGAATGTCAGGAATATTGTAAGTCAGAAATCCTATAATCAGCAAACTCCATGGGAATCCACCTCACTGACTGGTAATTTTTATTTTAATGCAGATAATTCAAGGGAAACAGCCCGATCCGAAAAACGGGAAAGGACTCAGGAGACTCCTTCAAATAACCCGGCATCAGATCAGGGAAAAACAGAAGAGAATCCATTAAAAGAAACAAGAAACCCTGTTGAAAAAGATTACATCACCGATTCCCGTGACGGACAGCAATATAAAACCGTTAAAATCGGCAGCCAGGTATGGATGGCTGAAAATTTAAGGACAACCAGCCTTAATGATGGCCAAACCATACCCATGGTTACTGATAATGCTGCATGGTCAGCATCGACCTCTCCTGCCTTTTGCTGGTATAAAAATGATGAAGTCAGCTATAAGCCGGTATATGGGGCGTTGTATAACTGGTACGCTGTAAACACAGGCAGGCTTTGCCCAGAAGGATGGCATGTACCTACGGATGCCGAATGGACAGCTTTAATAACCTACCTGGGGGGAGAAAGTGTTGCAGGCGGCAAATTGAAGGAAACAGGAAGAATTCACTGGATCAGCCCTAACGAGGGGGCGACAAACGAAAGCGGCTTCACAGCCCTTCCCGGAGGCAGCCGGCTTGGCACCGGTTCATTCTACTTCATGGTATTCAGCGGTCTCTGGTGGTCCGCGACCGATAGCTATTCTTCTCTTGCATGGCTCAGGAGCATGCATTACGATCAGTCCAGTGTACGAAGAAGCACTTACGGCAAGAGATCTGGGTTTTCTGTCCGCTGTATAAAAGATAAATGACAAGTAACAGAGACTGGTACTTTTTCAGGAATTTATTAAAAATAATCTGAGTAAATAATAAGTGTTATTTTTACACTTAATAATATAATATAGCCATGGAAAATCAGATTCATACAATGCTTCACTGGCTCATCCCCGTAATAATCGTCACCGGGATATGGGACACCACCTGGAAATTAATTGCAATGTGGAAAGCCGCTGGGAAAAAACAGCTGGCATGGTATATCTGCATAGCAATATTTAACACTATAGGCATCCTGCCGATCATCTATATTTTGCTTAACCGGGAGAAAGAATAAACGCCGGCTTTCTGAATAACGCTGCAGGACTTATTAATTTCCCCGGCCGGATTGGGATCTCATACTGCATCGTCATATTTTCCCGTAAATTAGCAGGCAAATAACATCGGTTGTTGATGTCATTATACCTATTATGCTTCCCCAATGAAGGCAATGATTCTGCGATCCGTAACGGATCTTGCCCATAACAGCGAGCCGCTGGCAATGACGATAATGCCTGATCCGGTTCCCTCGGACCACGAAATACTGATTAAAGTCTCTGCCTGTGGCGTGTGCCATACGGAGCTGGATGAGATTGAGGGAAGAACATCGCCCTCCCTGCTGCCGGTCATACCCGGTCACCAGGTGATAGGAAGAGTGGCTGACGCAGGGAGAAAGGTAAAAAGCCTGAAACCGGGGGATAGGGTCGGGGTCGGATGGATATATTCTTCATGCGGAAAATGTTCTTACTGCCTTGGCGGACAGGAAAACCTGTGCTCCGGATTCAGGGCGACCGGGAGAGATGCCAATGGTGGATATGCTGAATACATGACTGTCCCTGAGGATTTTGCACATAAAATACCCTCGATATTCACCGATATGCAGGCAGCTCCTCTATTATGTGCCGGGGCAGTTGGCTTCAGGTCAGTTAAACTTGCAGGGATCAGCAATGGTCAGAATATCGGACTGACCGGATTCGGAGCTTCAGCTCACATAGTTCTCCAGATCATTAATTTCCTGTTCCCCGACACCGGAATTTTTGTTTTTGCACGAAGCGGGGAGGAAAGAGCTTTTGCCCTGGAGCTTGGCGCATTATGGGCAGGTGATACTATGGATGTTCCCCCTGTACTGCTCGACTCGATCATCGACACGACTCCCGTCTGGAAGACAGTTGTTGAAGCCCTTAATAATATTGCGCCGGGAGGCCGGCTTGTGATAAATGCCATCAGGAAAGAGGAAACCGACAAGGATTATCTGCTGAACATCAATTATTCACGACATCTCTGGATGGAAAAGGAAATCAAAAGCGTTGCAAATGTCACCCGAAGCGATATCAGGGAGTTCCTTGATATTGCCTCACGCATTCCTTTGGTTCCTGAAGTTCAGGAATACAGGCTCGAAGAAGCCAATAAAGCTCTCATTGAGCTGAAGCAAGGTAAAATCAGGGGAGCAAAGGTTATTATAGTCGGTTGATCAACCTTTCCATTTATATTTGCTGATGACTGCAATTATAAAGTAAAAGGAAAGGAACATTCTTCAAATGAATCAGGAAAATTTCTCATGAAAGAAAGGGAAGAAAATCATAAAATAAGCTTAAGCCGGAAGGTGTTCCAATATCTGCTGTGGGCAACCTTCTTTGTGCTTGTTCTGACTGGCTCTTTCTGGACTGCTGAAAAAATCAGGATCTATAACCGGGAAGTGGCAGCACTTAAAAAGACCTTCCCGGATACGAAAAAAACAGAGATCAGGAATAAAATATTCGAAATAAAGGACCGCATATACTGGATTAAAAATAATCCTCTCCCCTGTTTATCTGAAGTACTTTTAAATCGGGTGGATAAATTGAAATCATTGTTATCGGATAAGAAAAACATTAATGATATTTTACCCGGTGCAATAATCGATTCCATTGGCATTCCAGGAGCTTTTGCCTGCATAATCAGTGGAAACGGAAAAACGGTTCGTACATTTTTTTCTCAAGTAAAACCAGGCACGGCAATGAAAATTTCGTCCGATAAATACATCCTGCCCGAAAATATCATGGAGAAAATTTTGTCGGGTAACCGGATTATTCCTGTTTTTGAAAAAACTGTTCTTCATGATTCTGTGCTTAAGTCAGTTTATGTCTGCAATTCTGAAATCATTCGCGGATCAAAGATTGTTCTGGGGGCCGATTCGGGTTGCTTTAAGACTTTGCTGCAGGATTATATCCTGGATTCATTAAGCAGGGTAAGGTACGCTGCCGATGAATATATCTTTGTGAATACACCTGAAGGGAATGCCCTTGTTAGCGACGGAAAATTCAACAGGACCCCGGTCAATATCTTTGCTGGCGCAGATTCTGTGTGGATGGGCGTTTTTAAAGTGGAACAGACATCAATGTTCCATCCCGAAGGAGTTTTCCGTACCTATACCAGGAGTAAACTGTCGACTTCGAAAATCACCTTTAAAACTTCTTTCTTCAGTTATTTTCCGGAATGGCATTGGATCATCGGCACTGGTTTCTATGAAGATGACATCATTCCTGCAATTAATCAGAAACGGGAAGCCTTGTATTCCGATCTGAAAAGAAGCCTGCTTAATTTCGCTGGCTTCCTGGCTTTCTCAATCCTGTTGAATTATCTGATTGCAATTTTGTTTTCCAGGCGCCTGGACAGGAATATCGGAATTTTCGAAAGATTCTTTGCCAAAGCCGGAGACGAAAGCATTTTGATAAATAAATCGGAAGTGACGTTCAGGGAATTCGGGGATATGGCAGAAGAAGCAAACAATATGGTTAAGGGCAGGCGAAATGCAGAAAAATCCTTAAAGTTAAGCGAGGAAAGATATAGGTTCCTTTTTGAGCGCAATCCTGCCTCAATGCTGATCTATGACCATGATACCTTCAGATTGCTGGCTGTCAATGAGGCATTTCTCAAGTATTACGGGTACTCTGCAGGCGAAGCCATGTCAATGATCCTGCCGGATTTATATCCGCTGGAGGAAAAGGCCCGGATAGTTGAACTGGCGAGAAGCCTAAAGGGCCATGCCTATGCCGGCGAATGGCATCATATCAAAAAAGATGGAACAATAATAACAATCATAGCCACTTCTCATGACTTTGTATTCATGAACCATAATGCCCGTGTCGCTGTAATTACAGATATAACTGAGCGCAAGAAGGCAGAGGAAGAAATTCAAAAGCTGAACCTGACTCTCGAGGAACGAGTTGCGGAAAGGACGGCCCAGCTTAAAGAGATAAACAGGGAGCTGGAATCTTATAATTATTCGATATCGCATGATCTTCGCGCTCCCCTCAGGGCAATATATGGCTTTTCACAGATACTCACAAGCCGTCACCGGAAATCAATGAATGAAGAGGGCAGGCTCTATCTGAATTATATTGTCGAAGCCAGCGTCCGTATGGAAAAGCTTATTAATGATCTTCTCAATTACTCCCGGTTGGGTAAGAAATCCCTGTTTGTACGGCCGGTCTCCCTAAGCATGATCATTGATACCGTATATTCTGATTTTAAACAGACGCTGACTGAACTGGGAGGGTCGTTCACTGTGGCAAAAGGGCTGCCTGAAGTCCCTGGTGATGAAAGCCTCCTGAGGCAGATCTTCACGAATCTGATTGACAATGCCATTATTTACAGGCGTTCGGGTGTGCCGCCTGAAATAATGATTGACTGGGATCAGGATAATGAAAATTATATCCTGTCCATTTCCGACAACGGCATCGGGATACCTGGAGAATACAGTGAAAAAATATTCAATATATTTCAGCGGCTTCACAACGATGATCTGTACCCGGGGACAGGGATAGGCCTTGCAACGGTAAGAAAAGCCATGGGTATGCTTGGCGGAACAGTCTGGGTAAAATCGGTTATGGGCATTGGTAGTGTTTTTTTTATAAAATTGCCTAAAAATAAAACTTGAATTAATATGGTCAGAAAAGTGCGTATTCTGCATGTAGATGACAACCTTTATGATCGTCAGCTTATCAAGGATGCCCTGCAGAGAGACTGGGAAAACTTTGAAATAGTGGAAGCTGATAACCGTGAGAAATTTGAAAAGCTCCTTGATGAAGACAAGTATGACCTCGTTCTGAGCGATTTCAATATCCTTGGCTTCGATGGTTTGCAGGTGCTGCAGATAATAAAACAAAAGTATCCCTCTCTTCCTGTGATCATAGTGACAGGAACCGGCACCGAAGAGACAGCTATTCAGGCCATGAAAATGGGGGCATATGACTATATAATCAAGTCCGTAAAACACATACAGGGACTGGTGCCGGCCATTAAAATGGTTCTTGAGCTCAGGAAAGCCCAGGATGAGAATAAAAGGGCAGAGGAAGAACTTCGCGCCAGCGAAATAAGGTATAAGACTCTTACAGACTATGCGCCGGTTGGAATATTCGGCACTGATATCAGCGGTTCCACTACTTATGTCAACCCACGCTGGTGCGAGATTTCAAAGATCAGCTGCGAAGAGGCTCTTGGCAACGGGTGGATCGATAAAGTGCATCCTGACGACCGCGCCCGGATATCTGAAAGATGGCAAAAAGATGTGTCAGCCCGGCTGACATCGAAAGCCGAGTATCGTTTTTTGCACGGAGATGGTTCAGTTACCTGGGTAAGTGGTCTTGCTGTCCCTCAAAAAGATGAAAACGGAATTGTAATGGGATATATCGGAACAATAACAGATATCACTGAACTTAAAAAAGACGAGGAGGCCCTTATTGAAAAGGAAGAGAGATACCGGACATTGTTCGAGGGAGCAAATGACTCAATCTTCATAATGAGCAAAGACAGGTTCATTGAATGCAATAAGAACGCTCTATCCTTGTTCGGCTGCAATGAGAAGGAAGATATTATTGGCCATTCTCCCTGGGAATTCAGTCCTGTTTCACAGCCTGATGGAAGAGATTCGAAAGAAAAAGCCTGTGAACTGATCCGTGCAGGCCTTGAAGGAGTTCCTCAGCGTTTTTACTGGAAGCATTGCAAAAAGAATCATGAGCTGATCGATACCGAGGTTTCACTTAACAGGATAGTTTTTGGGAGCAGCCCATTCATTCAGGCTATGGTCAGGGATATTACAGAACAAAAAAAAGCTGCGGATGAACTTTTAAGAGCCAAGGAAAAAGCCGAAGAGAGCGACAGGCTGAAAACAGCGTTCCTTCATAATGTTTCTCATGAGATCAGAACACCGATGAATGCGATAATCGGATTCTCGGCGCTGCTTGGTGAATCCGGTCAGGATGATGATTCGAGGCGATCATTCGTTGATATAATAATGAATAGCAGCAATCATCTGCTCGCCATTGTAAATGACATAATCGAAATATCAAATATTGAAGCAGGTATATTGAAACTGAATCTGAATCAGATCAATCTCAATATGCTGCTGAATAACCTGTACAGACAATTTAAAATATTATCAGACAAGAAAGGAATAGAACTCAAATATAAGACCACGCTTTCTGAAATCAAAGCTAATGTTCTTATTGACAGTACAAAACTTATTCAGGTTCTCACAAATATGCTGAGCAATGCCTTTAAATTTACCAGTAATGGGCAGATTGTCTTTGGATGCAGATTGAAAAATGATTTCCTCGAGTTTTTTGTATCAGATACCGGAATCGGGATACCAGCGGACCAGTACGAAAAAATCTTTGATCGTTTTTATCAGTCAGATCATTCGGCTTCAAGGCTTTACGAAGGAACAGGCCTGGGCCTTTCCATTTCAAAGTCATATATTGAATTCATGGGCGGGAAAATATGGCTGGAATCAAAGCCCGGCAAGGGCTCCGTGTTTTATTTTAATGTGCCTTATCAGATGGCAGAGAGACAGGAAAGTAAGGAAAAGAATGCATCTGAAAATGAAAATGTGATCTCAGGCAAAAAGAAAACGATCCTGATCGTCAATGATGAAGAGGATATGTACCTTTTGATGGCGGGATATCTGTCAGGGTCCGGCATGAATATTCTTCATGCAAGGAACGGTAGTGAAACTATCGATATCTGCGAATCGGGCCAGGATGTAAATCTTGTACTTATGGATCTGCGGATGCCTGAAACTGAGATCTATGCTGCAGTGAAGAAAATAAAGGAAATAAAGCCTGCCCTTAACATAGTCGTCCAGACAGCTTATGCAATCGACAGGAATAAAGCATTGATGAACGGGTGCTCCGATCTTATCAGCAAACCCTTTACAAGAGAAGAGCTGATGTCGGTAATTAAGAATAATCTGGCTTAGCTGCCTTAAAAACTATACTGCTCATTTCCCTTGCCCTGAAAAAACCGAGATCATATTCAGGAGGTCATCCCTGTTCACTGGCTTGGCAAGATATTCATCGCATCCTGCTTTAAGCGCCTTCTCACGATCACCTGACAAAGCATAGGCGGTCTGTGCAATTACCGGAATATTGCTATTTATCGATTTGATCATTCTCGTCAGCTCAAACCCGTCTATATCAGGAAGTTTTATGTCCATCAGAACAAGGTCTATCTCGTGATTGTTTTTGATATGATCGAGGGCTACTTCTCCATTGGCAGCATGAATAATTTTTGCATGTTTCTTTAGTATCTCACTAAGATATAGCCAGTTGATCTCTTCATCCTCAATGATCAGCACAGTCAGGCTTTTTTTTGTTTTTATTCCCTTGCCATCTGTCGCCTCACTTTTATTCTTGCCGAAAAATGGTTTATAAGGCAATGTGAACCAGAAGGTGGATCCCATGCCCGGGACGGAGGTAAATCCTATGCTGCCTCCCATTTTTTCCACATATGCCTTCGAGATTGAGAGCCCCAGTCCTGTTCCGCTTTTATTCTTTATATAAGGTGCATCAAGCTGGGTGAAACGCTTAAAGATGGCATCGTGCATCTCAGGAAGTATTCCTATACCGGTATCCTTAACCTCAAATTTCAACATTTCGTCAGACAGCCAGCATTTAATGCTGACTTCCCCGAAAGCCGTATATTTAATGGCATTGTTGACAAGATTATCAAGAACCTGACGTATTTTGGTCCTGTCCGAAACGATCATTTCGGCGATAATCTCCTGTACCGGATCCAATATAAGCCTCAGGCTTGCGGCTGTTGCCGACGGCATGAAAAAGGAGTAAACTTCATCAAGCAGTTCCCTCAGGCTGAACTGGCTCTCAGACAGGTCTATCTGCCCTGCCTCTATTTTGGATATGTCAATTATATCATTTATGATGTGAAGCAGCTGCTCGCAGCTGGAGTTGACTATTCTGATATATGCTTCTCTGTCCTCTTTTGGAAGACCCGGATCACCCAGCATCTGTGAAAAGCCTACAATTCCATTCATCGGGGTCCTTATCTCATGACTCATGTTGGCAAGAAATGCCGACTTCAGTCTGTCGCTCTCGACCGCCTTCTCCCTGGCTATATTCAGCTCTTCATTAAGAAGCACATATTCTTCATTTTGCTTCCTCAGGAGCTTTTCACTTTCCCTCAGTCTTTCCTCAGCCAGGAATCTTTCGGTGACATCCCTTAATGCGCCCTCAATCCCCACAGCCTTCCCGTCAGGAGCGAAAAGCAAATGCACATTTGCAGATGCATAGACTAATCTGCCTTTTTTATTATAAAGATGGACGATATAATCCTCAACCTCTCCCTTTTCAGACAAAATTTTCAAAAGTGCGTCCCTCTCTTCGGGATCCCTGTAGACGCTCTCAATCTTCATCCCTATGAGCTCATCAGGTCTGTACCCGGAATATTTTTCAATCGACGGACTGATTTCGGTTATTATTCCATTCGTATCTGCCTGGTAGAAGGTATCCTGAACATTTTCAAATATTTTCCTGTATTTTTCCTCGCTTCTCCTGAGCATCTCTTCTGAAGCTTTGCTTTGGGTGATATCGCGGACAGTTGAAAGTATTACCTGCTTTCCCCCCATTTCAAAAAGATGATTGTTTATTTCGACAGGGATCTTCCTTCTGTCTTTTGTCACATGAATACCTTCCCAAACGGCATGCTTATTGGCCTTAAGCTTCTCCATCATCTCCGGAACCAGGGCCCATCCCTCAGGCGCATCTATATCCCTTGGCGTCATTTCCAGTAATTCTTCCCTTGTATATCCAAGACGCCGGCAGGCAATATCATTTACTTCAATAAATTTCCCCGGGAGATTATCATTTGTGAATTCATGGACAAATGCAGCGTCGCTTAAGTTATTGAACAGGATCTTGTATTGCTCTTCTTTCTTACTTGCAGCTTCTTCTGCCATCAGCTGTTCACTCTTGTCCCTGCAGAATGCAATAAGGCATTCGGTACCATCCAGAACTACTTTGGCAAACACGGCTTCAGCAGATAAAAGCTCTCCCGATTCTCTTTGAAGCTTAAGCGGACATGAAACCCTGGAGCCTGCAAGGATCTCATCAGAGGACTTTTTCAGCTCCTCAATGTTTTCGGAAGAACACAGATCAGCCAGCGGCTTCCCCAGAAGCTCTTCTGCTTTATATTGAAGTGCCGCAATCGCTGTATTGTTTAAATCCAGAATATTGTAATCATTGTCGAGAATAATAAGAATATCCGGTGAAGCCTGGAAAAAAGCAAACAGGTTCTTTTCATAGTTAAACTCCCATTTTTTAATATGTTTTCCGGACTTCTTCAACTTCAGACAACGAATTTACAGGCAAATATACCATTTAAAACCTAATCCGTTCAAGGAAAATAAAGAGTAAGGATGTCCTGCATATCAGGAAATCATTATCGCTCTTTCCCGGCTTTAAATCCCTTAATTCCGTAAAACAGGATATAGGCGAAACAGACCAGCGGCACAATAAAGCCCATGGCCATGTTCGATACATCTGCGATGTGTCCCATGATGACCGGGATAATTGCTCCTCCCACAATCGACATCACAAGAAAGGATGATGCTTTCTTAGTCAGGGGACCAAGGTCTTTAATGCCAAGGGCAAAGATTGTAGGGAACATTACTGACATGAAAAAGTACGTTGAAAAAAGTGCAACGACGGAGATCCATCCCAGTCCGGCAACGACAAGTCCCATTGTTATGACATTCATCATGGCATAAAATGCAAGAAGCCTGTCGGGCCTGATGATCCTCATTAAAAATGTGCTTCCTGAAAACCTTCCGAGCCAGAAAAGCCCGAAGCCTCCGAATGCCAGAATCCTTGAAGCTTCAAGGTTGGTTATGGAAGGTATCTGTTCGGTCACATAATTAATGAAAAAACTGTTTATTCCCGTCTGGGCCGCGACATAAAGGAACTGTGCCACAACCGCAAAGACGAAATGCGGATACTTAAGCAAATCCGTTATTTTTCCCGATGAGCTTGTTTGTCCGCTATCTCCCGAAGGCTCCTCTTCCCTGACGGCCGGGAACCTGATTATCCAGAATAGTATTGCAACGACCAGAACAAGTGATCCGATCACCAGGTATGGCAGGGCTATTGAAGAGAATTTATTGCCGTTGCCTCTGTTAACCGAAAAAATAAGCATCCCCCCCACCAGCGGTCCGGCAATCCATCCCAGGCCGTTAAATGACTGTGAAAAGTTAATGCGCCGTTCTCCGAATTCAGGGGGTCCGAGAACTGTCGTGTACGGATTTGCTGCCGTCTCGAGGCATGTAAGTCCGCAGGCAATTATAAAAAGACAAAGAAGAAAGCTCCCGAAAGTCTGGATTAAAGTGGCCGGGAACATAAGAAATGCTCCTGTCGCGAAAAGCAGCAATCCGAAAACGATTCCTCTTTTATAACCTGACCTTTGCATAATCAGGCCGGCGGGAAGAGCCATCAGAAAATATCCGCCATAAAATACGAACTGTATTAGTGCCGATTTTGCCTTCGACATTCTGAGCAATTCCTGAAAATGCTTGTTCAGGACATCGATGCAACCATGGGCAAAGCCCCATAAAAAGAACAGGCTGGTTACAAGAATAAATGGGACCAGTAATTCCCGGTAAACAAGCTTTTGCCTGCTTCCGCCGATAGAAACATCATTCATGGACAATTTAATTTTAATTACAAGATTGTCACGATTTATGACTTTTCAAAAAAACCGGGCAACCCTTTGCAAAAAATCTGCGAAGGATCCGGCTTATAATCCTGAATCGGATTCTGATTTGAGTGAAAATATTCCGGCATGGTCTGAAAATGCCGGAAAATGATTATAATCTTAGAATATTAAGTCCTCCGCTGATCTCGAAAACCATTCCTGTTGAGAAATCCCAGTCTCCACGGGCAATAGACGCGACCGCCCTGCCTATATCTCCCGGCAATCCCCATCTTTTTTGCGGAATCGTGCCATCATTTATGATCTTTTCATATTTGTCCTTGAGTCTTGCCGTCATATCGGTCTGAATAATCCCCGGCCTTACTTCATAAACAAGGATCTCATCCCTTACAAGCCTGTCGGCAAATACTGTAGCGGCCATGCTAAGCCCGGCCTTTGAAATGCAGTATTCAGCCCTGTTTGTCGTCGAACGGGCCGATGATATTGATGTCACAAACACAATTTTGGGTTTATACCCTTCAATCTGCTGGTTGAGCCAGAT
This sequence comes from uncultured Bacteroidales bacterium, assembly GCA_963717685.1. Lineage (GTDB taxonomy): Bacteria > Bacteroidota > Bacteroidia > Bacteroidales > VadinHA17 > LD21. The sequence goes on from OY970346.1 coordinate 940,168, forward strand.
CATTTCCTTTGCAATCTTCTGTGCAAAAAAAACCGGACCCTTTAGATTTATATTTAAAACCCTGTCATAGCTCTCCTCAGACAAATCAAGAAGATCATTCCTCTGGAGAGGCGCAACTCCTGCATTGTTAACCAGTAAATCTATGCGTCCGTACCTGTCAAGGATATCAGCTACGACCTCAATCTGGCAGGCAGTGCAGGAAATATCGAGACCTATCGGGAAAAACTCGACTCCAATTTTCTCTACTTCAGATCCAAGGATTTTCATGCCTTCGCTGTCGATCGACCGGCCAATGGCAGCAATATCGAAACCTTCGGATGCCAGTGAAACAGCAATGCCTCTGCCTATACCCCTGCTGGCCCCTGTAATTACTGCTACAGGTTTATTATTCATCCCGGGAAATTTTCGTGTACAACGGAAATATGGCGATAAAGGTAATAATTTGACTGATTCGATCAACACCTGCGCCAATTATCTTGCATTAATAGTGCCGGCCATCTTAATCCTGTTAATCCATTCCTGTATCTTCCTGATTTTTAAAAACTTTTTTAAATCGTGCCGTCACAATATATTTATCACGCCATCTTTTTTTACGCATTTTTACAGTCAAGGTCCTTAAGAAAAGGGGCAATTTGAATAAAGGAATGAACCGGGAGGACTACTAAACGGGGCAACAACCGTGGTATTAAATTAATTTTCTCGTCCGCCGAAGGCCTTGGATTTATTCAGTACGGATAAAAGATGAAGCATTTAAATGATCCTCTTATTATTCAGAATTGGAATTGACAGATCTTGGACTTATCCAGGAACCTTTTATAACTGATCCAAAATAATATCTTATCAGTAATATAAAAATCGTTGCCCTGATATGAAGCCCAGGAACAAAGAAAAGAACAAGTCCTGCAACAGCTTCAATGAATCCGATAAAAATATTGTCGGCTATCCTCAAAGAATGCATAATGAGCTTTTCTGCTCCCCTGAGGTGCTTGTGAATATATAATTGCCTGGAGATCTGGACTTCGCTTTTTGAAATTGCAGTTATTGCGGCATCAGCCCTCGTGCTTCCTCCATGATTATGCTGAACGGTTATATCCCGGAAACAGGCTACCCTGCCTCCCATATCCCATGCCCTGCGGCATATATCCACATCCTCCGAGTACATCCAGAAATCCTCGTCAAATCCATTCAGCCTGCTGAAGACATCCCTGCGGATCGACATCACCGAGCCCGAAACCCAGTCAGGAAAAAAAATTGAATCATTCACCTTCACGGCGTCAGCATCTTTTCCTAAAGAACTGCCGGAAGCCTTTTTCTTCCTGAAAAGACCGGGAAATTTACCTGTCACTTTTGTCTCTTTCCCGTCTTCGCGCACCTGCCTGCAGGAGACAATAAAATATCCGGGGTTATCTTTCACCGAATTGTAGAGCTTTTCGGCTTCCGATTCCATTACCACCGTATCAGGATTAAGGAACAGAAGCACATCTCCTGAAGATATGCCTGCACCCAAATTACACCCGTTGGCAAAACCCCCGTTGACCTTGTTGTGCACAAACCTGAACATGCTGAATCTTTTTTCGATCCTTTCCAAAGCGCCGTCAGCGGAATTATTATCGACGACAATGACCTCCAGGCTGAACCTCTCACATTTGAATGATTCAAGAGATTCAAGACATATCTCAAGCGTATCCCGGCCTTTGTAGGAAACTATGATGACTGAAAGATCCAATTCTGTATAAATTTATTTTCGCAAATTAACTTATTAACAGTTATGCTCCAACTACATTTTAATTTCCTGGTCTGTTTTTTCTTCTTCCTCTTCCTCCTCCTGCATTATTTCAGAAACAGGCAGCTGCGGCCCTTCCTTTCTGTACCATATTGCAAGAAATATCCCTGAAACGAATCCAAGCATATGCGATTCCCACGATATATTGAAATTCATGCCCGGGAATATTCCCCATACCATCTCGCCATAAAGAAAAACAACCAGCAGCGACAGAGCAATAAGCCTGTAATATTTTCTGATAATGCCGCTGAAAAACAGGAATGAGGCGAGGCCATAAACCAACCCGCTGGCTCCTATATGCCAGGCCTGCCGACCTCCAAACCATACCAAAAGACCTGTGAGTAACCAGTTCCACAGGAATATTTTCAGGGCAATCTCTGAGTAAAAGAAAAAAAGAGCCGCTGACAGGAAAAACAATGGCAGGGTATTATTCAGCAAATGCCTGAAATTTTCATGAATAAAGGGAGATAAAATGATCCCTGGTATTCCTTTAAGCGCCAGCGGGTATATCCCCAGTCTGGTAAGGTCTATCTCGAACAGGTTCCCGGTTATTTTTACCAGCCACATTACAACTATAACCGCACAGGGGATGATAATGCTCAGGAGGAATTTTTTCCTGTAAAATGCACTCTCCGATAATTGTGATCCTCCAGCTTCCATTCACTCCTGTTGTTTTTTCCCCATTCACCTGCTCCCGTCTGAACCCATTTTATTTTTTTCAGTCTCTTCCTGTATAGATTATGCCGGCTTCCTTCCTTATCCTGTCAAGAGTTTCCATCAGGCTGAGGCTGAATGAATGAGGAACAACGCGACTTTCGGTCCTGCCTTCATCGAGGCATTTCATCACTTCTTCCGCTTCCCATTGATAACCCATCGCAGGCGGAGCATAAGTGAACTCTTCCCTTTCCCTGCCATGCAGGTCAAGAACTACACACTGATTCATGTCACGTCCTCTTGCAACCGTCATATTGCCCTTTTCACACATGATCCTGCAGCCAATGCCATCGCTTGTCCTGAATGAACTGTATAATGTCGCCATCGGACCGGTGTTGTACCTGAAAATTATGCTTATCGATTCCTCCGATCCTGTCGGCCCGAATGAGGCGGAAGCTTTTATTTCATCAGGAATGCCAAGAAATGTAAGAGCATCTATAACCGGATAAATGCCAATATCCAGCAGCGATCCTCCTCCGAGTGAAAGGTTAAATTTGCGATCACCGGGGTCAAAAGGCGGGTTAAATGTAAAATAACCGTGAAGATGAATTATTTTCCCCAGTATGCCGGAATCAAGTATTTCAGAGCCTTTTTTATAGAACGGCTGAAATGGAGGCCATAAGGCTTCCATAAGGAACAGGTTCTGCTCACGGGCCTCATTGATCATTTGCTTTACTTCCTTCAGGTTGAGAGAGAATGCTTTTTCGCAGATAACATGCTTGCCGTGCCTGAGACATAATAACGTATGCTCGCAATGATATGAATGAGGTGAAGCTATATAAACAACTTCAAGATCAGGATCGGCGGCAAGCTCTTCGTAGCTTCCATAATATTTCCTGAATCCGAATTCTTCTGCAAAATGTTTTGCACGGTCAGGGTTGCGTGACCCTACTGCCCAGAGTTCCACATTTTCAAGCAGTCTGATTCCTGTCGTGAATTTTGCCGACATTTTGCCCGGGGCAAGAATTCCCCATTTGTATTTCCTCATCTGTGAAAAGTTTTGATAAATATAAATAATTGTGAGTATCAGCAATCATGAATAAAACTATCAGTTTATTTATTTTTACCTCCTTCCCTCCCGTATACTCGGGATTTCACCACAAGGGAAGGAGTTGATAGAAAAGCTTTTCCTCCATGGGGAGCCTGTCCCGCGATAGCGGGAAAACGGGAAAGGGGGTCATTTAGGATGAAATGAAAGATCTTGATTCCTGGCATTATAAGGCTGACATTATTTTAATATCTCCTTTTTATTCTTAATTGCTGATACTAATATAAATAATTAAAACATATCAAACCTTCCGGGCTTTTACAGGCATACTGAGAAAAGCATTTCAGATCAGGGCCGGAAAGTCAATTCCTTTTTACAATTATTGAATTCAATTGGTTCGTAAGGTTTCAGAATTAACTAATCCGGATGAATTTTAAGAGAAATCGACCTTAGTTCATATAAAATGGATCCTGATAATGATTTTTATCAGTTAAGTATTACTCTAATTATCAATTTATTATAAAATCAATGAAAATATATTTAAAAATATTTACTACTATGTATTGCATAGTATTATATTATTTATATATCTTTGCATTGTCATATTGCTTGTATTAAATAGTAGTATAAAATTAAAACATCATGAAAATTACAGTAAGCATCAATCTTGGAGGCTATTCATTCACAATAGATGAAGATGCCTACGCAGAGCTTAACAGGTACCTGAAGAACCTCGGGATTCACTTCGCCGGAGAGGAAAGTTCTTCGGAGATACTCTCGGATATCGAATCGAGAATGGCTGAGCTGTTCCGTGAAAAACTAACATCATACAAACAGGTAATTACCATTGATGATGTAAGACAGATAATCTCGGTGCTTGGATCTCCCGAGGATATTTCCGAAAACGAAGGGACTTCCTCACGTGAAAAGTTCTCAACCCCCGGGTACCACAGGATTTACCGTGACCCTGATCACCGGATCATCGGCGGAGTATGTGCAGGAATGGGGGCATACTGGAATATTGAACCATGGATTTTAAGGATGCTGTTCTTCGTTTTCACAATGATGGGAGGGCTGGGCATTCTTGTTTATCTTATCCTTTACATAGTGCTGCCCGAGGCTAAAACGACTGCCCAGAGGATTGAGATGAAGGGAGAGCCGGTCAATATTCAAAACATAAAAGAATCTGTAAAAACTGAAGTCGATAAAGTAAGAAAAAAAATGAACCTGTAAGATTTGCAGGCCGGGAAGGCTGATTTAATTATTGAACTTAAAACTTTTTACCATGGATGTTGAAAACACAAAAGCACAGATGCGAAAGGGTATCCTGGAATACTGCATTCTTTCAATCCTTTCAAAAGGATCCTGCTATGCAAGCGATATAATAAGGATTCTTAAGGATGCAAAGCTTATAGTAGTGGAGGGAACGCTTTATCCGCTGCTTACCAGACAGAAAAATTCCGGGCTGTTGAGCTACCGATGGGAAGAATCCCCACAGGGGCCGCCGCGGAAATATTATGAACTCACTCCACTGGGCCGGGATTATCTTACTGAGCTCGATGGTTCATGGAACGAGCTCCTTGAATCAGTAAATATGATCCGTACGAGATAATAATTATAAACCACCTAACATTGAAATATGATGGAAAAGACTATAAATATCAATCTTGGCGGAACTCTTTTCAGTATTGATGAGGAAGCGTACCATATCCTGCGCGACTATCTGCAGGCTATCAGCAATAAGTTTAAAAATGTCCAGGGAGGCAACGAGACCATTGAAGACATTGAATTCAGAATTGCCGAAATTTTCAGGTCCCTGAAAATCACCACAGGGGTGATCTCAAAGGAGAATGTGGGTGAAATGATAAAAATAATCGGCCGTCCTGAGGATTTTGATCAGGCCGGATCGGAAACAGTGAATCCGGGACCGACCTACACATACCAGGGAACAAATAAGAGAATGTTCAGGCACCGGGAAGATTCCATTATCGGAGGCGTATGCAGCGGCATAGGAACTTACCTCGATACTGACCCGGTGTGGATAAGGATCGTTTTCGTGATCTTTGCTTTTTTCTGCGGCCTGGGCATTCTTCTTTACCTCGCTCTATGGATAGCAATTCCTTCTGCCGGCAACGATTATAGAAATAAGGAAACAGACAGGGATTTTCAAAGCCAGGCCTTCATGCAGGATAAGGGAAGCCCCCGGGCAAGCAACCTGGGGCGCGCAATAAATGAAATATTCATTGCCCTCGGAAAATTTCTTTTTGTGATAGTGCGGATATTCTTGATATTGATCGGGTTAATTCTTGTATTAACCGGGTTTGTGGCACTCCTGGCATTTTTAATGACTTTCATATTCAGGTATCCCGGAGCATTTTCGACCGAGTTTTTTGGAATGAATGCCTTGAGCTTTTCTCAATTCCTGGGCTATATAATCAATCCGGCAATGGTCATCTGGGTCAAAGTGCTGATCATCGCCCTGATTACCCTTCCCCTTTTGGCCATTATTTATGGCGGAATCAGGTTGATTTTCTGGTTCAGGGCACGTGACAGGTATCTGTGGCTTTCAGGATTTGTCCTCTGGGTAGTCAGTGCAGTTGCCCTTTCAATAATCCTGTTCAATGAAGGTCTGAGCTGGAACACTGAAGAAAATTCGGTGACCCGCGAATCCTTCAGTCTGCCTGCTGATACTCTTTACATTGAGGCTGGAAGAAAATTGTCTGATCTCAGCACATCCGGAGTAATGGCACTTCCAGGGAAGAGAACAGGCCCCCTGAATTATTTCATGATGGATGAAAAGAAGGAAGCCTATTTCGGCACGCGCCTTGATATCGCTTCCGTGAAGGAGAACTCCGGCAGCCTGGAGATCCGAAGGCACTCTGCTGGCCGAGACAGGTCGGATGCGATAGGGAATTCGAAAAGATTATCATATAATTACACGATTTCTCATGATACAATCTGCCTCGATGAATTTTTCACCATTCCTTCAGGAACAAAATGGTCCTTTGATTTTGTAAGTCTCAGGGTGCAAATCCCGGAAAGCACTGTTATATGCATCGATGAGGATATTGCGGAAACAATCCTGAAGACTGAGCACGGCGGGAATCCGGCCTCACTTTCGGGAAAAGGCTTCTGGAAAATTACTCCCAGCGGATCCCTGCGTTGCATTTCCGGCAAATAACTTCCTGGTTTTTCATTTCTTATACTTTCACGTGATCCGGCGTTTCCTTGAGATGCCGGATCTTTTTTTAATGCTCTCCGGATTCATCAGGTATCAATCTGATCCGGAAAATCGATTAATGATATATATCGTTCATAATTTAATTGCCCGATTTTTATTTATTTTGCGATAAAAATAATCCATGATCGATTTTGAAGCTTTCTTTAAAATAACATACGGATTGTTTATTGTCAGCTCGGGAGACAGTAAGCGAGGCAACGGATTCATTTCAAATACAGTATTCCAGATCACAGCCGATCCTCCGCGATTTGGCGCTGCATGCAACAAGAATAATTTCACAGCCGGATTTATAAGTTCATCAGGAGTTTTCTCCGTTTCCGTTCTGGAAAAGGAAACTTCACCAGAAATACTTGGCCGTTTCGGCTTCAGGAGCGGAAGGGATTTTGATAAGCTTGAAGGCATGTCCATCAGATATGGCGAGACTGGGGTGCCGATAGTCCTGAATGGCGCAATTGCGTTCCTTGAATGCAGGGTCGTTCAGACAATAGATACCGGAACTCACCTGCTTTTCATCGGTGAGCTGGTGCAGTCGGCAGTGCTGGACAATACAAAAGAACCGTTGACATACATCTACTACCGCCAGGTGAAAAAGGGCGTTTCGCCAAAAAATGCCCCGACTTATATCGACAAATCGAAGCCTGAAGCCGGAAAATCTCCAGGTATTTATAAAAAATACAGGTGTGCCGTATGCGGTTATATCTACGACGAGGAAAGGGAATCTGTCAGATTCTCCGAACTTCCAGTTGACTGGATATGCCCGGTATGCGGTTCCGCAAAATCAGAATTCATAGAAGTTTAACCAATAAAAATCAGTATTATGGCAAAATCAGTTAAAGGAACACAGACAGAACAGAATCTTCTGAAATCATTTGCAGGCGAATCTCAGGCCCGCAACCGTTACGATTATTTTACAAGCGCTGCCCGCAAGGAAGGTTTTGAGCAGATAGCCAATATCTTCCAGGAAACTGCCCTGAATGAGAAAGAGCATGCAAAAAGGTTCTTTAAATTCCTTGAAGGAGGTCCGGTTGAAATAACCGCATCTTATCCGGCAGGAAAAATAGGCACGACAAAGGAAAACCTTAAGGCTGCCGCTGAAGGTGAGCATGAGGAATGGTCAGACCTTTATCCTCATTTTGCAGAAGTGGCCCAGAAGGAAGGATTTCCGGAAATAGCCGCCGCTTACAGGATGATTGCAAAGGTCGAAGCCGAACATGAACGCAGATACCTGAAGCTCCTGCAGGACGTCTCTGAAGATATGGTTTTCATGAAAAAAGGCAAAGTGTGGTGGAAATGCCTTAACTGCGGTTATGTTTATGAATCAGACAAGGCACTTGATGTCTGCCCCGCATGCCTTCATCCCAAATCGTTCATGCAGGTCAGGGAAGAAAATTATTAACCCACTAAATTGACAGCATTATGACTGCGAAAGGAATGCTTTATTACGTACTGGGAGCAGTAGCAATTATATTCGCATTGTATTTTTTTTTCAAGTGGCTTGACTGGAAATTCCTGCTGCCATTGGCACTTGGAATTGCTGCGGCTTTACTATTCAGGCAGGGAGTAGTTGAATCAAAGAAGCAAAAGAGCTGAAACAATAATTATTCCCTTCGTGCTTCTTTACGTACGGATCATACCTTTACCGGACTGAAAGCACGAAGGACTTTTTGTCCTTTTCCGTGCGAAATGGATTTTATGAGCCATGGTTAACCGTCAGGGAGATAGCATGACTGACAATTTGCCTGAATGAAAAAGGATCCTTTCAATCAGTTCCCGGTTTAAAATTAATCTGCCGGTTTTCATTCTTGTTTTTTTATCACTATCTTGCACTGACAATCGCTGAAAACCCGAAATCAAAATTTTTCCAATCCCGGATTTTCGTTGCCGGGTCAAAAGGAAAGTAGTCAGGTTTAATTCTCAATGTAATATGAAACCGGAATTTTTTTTAGCTGTCGTTATCGTAATTTTGCTTGGGTATATAATTTACCTGAATATTAAACTTGCAAAAAAGACGCTTTTTATTGAATCGACAGTAAGGCGTCTGTCAGGCATCGAAAAGAACTGGAGCACTGATGAAATGATGAAATTTCTTCAGGAAATAAGAAAAATCAGCCATTACAGCTCCTTTTTTACAGATAAGCTTTTTGATGAACAGCCTCTCGGGTTTTTGCTTGAGGATGAAATGAATTCCAAAATCTTTATCCATTACACGAGGGAGGAGAAGGACGCCATGAATATAATCAGGAAAGGCTTCATGTTTGCAGACTCATTTTACAAGACAGCGTTGCCGGTCACTCATGACAGGCTCGATTTGCTGATGAAGCATAATGGCCGCAAATCCTTTGGCGATTACCTCATTATCCTGTCCATCTCCGAAAATATATTCAGCCTCTATTCATCCGAGATCGACAAATTCGGGTTAAAGGGTTTCTCCGTTGAGAACATACTCACTGAGGCTCCTCCTTACTATAATGAAAATGGCGATTTGATTTATCTTCTTTCCAACAAGTTTGTGAAGGGCATGATCAATCATAAGACAGGTGAGATAATCTCCAACCCGGAATATAACCCGATGTACAATTCCCCGTTATTTGGAAGGAATATCGACCAGATGAAGGCAGGGGCCGGTTCATGCAAATCTTCATCTTAAATTATTTCATTTCTTTTTTTTTGTATTTTTATATTATTAAAACAAAATAATATGAAAAGGATTATATCTTTCTTTTTCCTGATCTCCTTTGTCTCCCTTTCGGTTGTCAATGCCCAGAGCCTTCTGAAGAAAGTCACAGGTTCAATGAAGGATGAGCTGCTTGGAACAAAGAAGGCAGCCCCGGCTAAGACTAAGGCCGAACCTGAACCAGCATGCGCCTGCAATGATGCAGAACTTGTAGTCGGCCTCGGGGGGAATCTCCGGATCGACTATAAGGAAGCAGATATCAGTGCGCTTGACGACGGATCCCTTTTGATGAAAGACAGGGTGTCGGGAAAATATTATATTGTCAGTAACGGTGCAGTTACCGGCCCTTTGTCTGAGGGAGATTCAAGGCTGGCAGGACCCGATCAGGCAGGAAACAATAATTCAGGCGATGCCCTGTTGCTTCATTATAAGGATTATATTAGCAAATCCGGTGAAAAATACCTTATCAGCTTCGGAGGAAAGCAATACGGCCCCTATGCCTCGATAAGCTCTTTTGTTGTTTCAAAATCGAAAGATAAATTTGCTGCCATAGTTATAGAAAATGTGATAACCTCAGAATCTGACGGCAAAAAGATGGAAGAGGCAATGAAGAATGCAAAGACCGATCAGGAAAAGATGGATCTCGCCATGCAATACAGCCAGCAGATGCAGCAAAAAATAATACAGTCAGGCGCTGCAGGAATGACGCCAAAAATCGTTACAAATGTAACGGGAGCTTCTGCTGATATGACGACTTATCTGAATGGTTCCCTCAGCGGGAATGTAAAATATGATGAAATCGTGATCGTGGCCTATAACAGGATAAATGATATGTCCGGCAATGCTATTATAAACCTTCAGGCAAATACTGTCGGAAATCCCAACATCTTTGTCAATGCTGCAAATACAAAATACGCGACTTACAGCTATGGGACAATTTCAATGAGCGACGGCAAGAATTTATCCAATCTGTTTAATCCTCACCTTATAAAATCCGGTTCTCAGGTATATCTGGCATATATGTATTATTCACCGAAGAATAATGCCATAATGCAATGCAAAATTCCCTGGTAAGGCAACCATTTTAACCAGCATTTATCGTGATAAGGAAACAAGCGGGAAGATCGGTCTTTATCCTGATGCTTCTTGCGTTGATGCCAGGCACAGGACTGGCACAATCGCTCAATTACAATGAAATATTCGGCAGCGACTGGCAAAAAGCCCTGGCTTTTGTAACAGAAAACAATGACTGGATGAAACATGCGGCCCGGGCCTGCAGGATCCCTTATGAGGAAGCCGTTGCAGTCGTTTTTCCCGAGCTTGTAAGATACTCCGCAATACGCGACAAGATGGAGATCACAGTGCTCAAGACTCTTTACAGGAATCTTGGCGGGGATTACGCCGATTTCTCGGTCGGTGTTTTCCAGGTAAAGCCATCGTTCGCAGAAAAAGTTCGTGAAGAGGCTCCTGAAATAATGGGGAAAAAGGCAAGAGAGCTTTTTAAAAGGAGATCTTCGTATAAATACGAACAGTATTATCGTGCTGACATAATCTCTGATCTTGAAGACCCTGAAAAAGAATTCCGATATATAATCGCCTTTCTGATTATATGCAGAAGCCGCTTCACCCTGGATGCAATGGATGAACCTTCTAGAATTAAATTCCTTGCAACTGCTTATAATTCAGGCTTCTGGAAAAGCCAGGATGCAATCCTTGCAATGGAAGGAAGGAAGTTCTTCAACACGAAGCTTTTTAAGACGGAGAATTATTCCTATGCCGCCGTATCATTATTCTGGTACAATCAATATATCGGAAACAATATTGAAATAAAATGAGCCAACCTAACATCGGTCGCCATCCCTAAAGCTATCGCGAGCCGGTAACCGGTCGCCGGTCGCCGGTAACCGGCAAAAATCATCTTTTAGCCTTATTCCGTTTCCCTTCTTATCCGTAAAAGGTATTTTTGCATTAGTAACCAAAAACAGGCATTATGAATACAAATGACAACTCCATCATTATAATAGGCGCAGGATTCGCCGGACTTTCTGCAGGGATCTATGCACAGATGAACGGCTATAAAACCCGGATCTTCGAGTTGCACGACAAACCGGGAGGCCTTTGCACTTCATGGAAACGAAACGGATTTACTATCGATGGCTGTATTCACTGGCTCGTTGGCTCATCGCCTGAAAGCGGTATGTATGAATACTGGAAAGAGGTCGGCCTGGCCCAGGGAAGAGAATTTATTTATCCCGATGAATATATGCGCTTTGAAGGATCTGACGGAAGGAATCTTATAATCTATACTGATATTGACCGCCTGCAAAAGCATCTTATTGAATTTTCGCCCCAGGATGAAGATACTATCTATGAATTCATCCGCGGAATAAGACTGGCACTCAATTTCGATCAACCGTTAAAAAACACTCCGTTCTTCAAGCGTCTTTCAATGCTGGCGCGGCTTCTTTATACAATGACCGTCCACGGTAAAAAGCTGCAGAAATGGATGAAAACCACATCGGCAGATTTTGCCGGCCGTTTCCGTGATCCTATGCTCAGACAGGCATTCATGGAAATGTGGATACCGGAATTCTCAATGTTCTTCATGCTGTTCATGTTTTCATATATGCATAAAAAGAACGCCGGCTATCCCCTGGGCGGTTCCCTGCCAATGTCTGAAGCTCTTGAGGCTCGCTACAGATCTCTGGGCGGAATAATCAACTATGGGAAAAGAGTAGAGAAAATACTTATCGAAAATGACAAAGCGACCGGGATCAGGCTTTCTGACGGATCGGAATTCCATGCCTCGCGGGTTATTTCTGCAGCCGACGGCCATTCCACCATATTTAAAATGCTCGATGGCATATATACCGACGAAAAGATCCGCGAAACTTATGAAAAGTGGCCACGGTTCCCATCAATAATCCTTGCAGGCTTCGGAATCAATCGCACTTTCAGTGATGTTCCGGTTTCCGTCTCTGGATTCTCTTTCAAGCTGGAGAGGCCGGTTGTCATTGGCGATAAAACCACTGAATGGCTTCCGGTTCGTATCTATAACCAGGATCCCTCGCTTGCCCCTGCCGGGAAAACTGTCCTTTCAGTACTCCTGAATTCTGATTATGAGTACTGGAATAAGCTTTCTGAAGACAGGGAAGCCTACAACAGGAAGAAGGAGGAAACCGCTAAACAGCTTGTCGGTCTTCTGGAGCAAAGATTCCCTGGCATCGGATCGCAGGTAGAGATGATCAACATAGCAACGCCAAAGACCTTCGAGCGTTATACAGGGAACTGGAACGGATGCTTTGAAGGCTGGCTCGTAACTCCGCAGAACTCAAACGTTATGATGAAGCCTATGTCTCAAACCCTGCCGGGATTGCACAATTTCCATATGTGCGGACAGTGGGTCGAGCCCGGAGGCGGGTTGCCCACGGGTGTCATGTCGGCCAGGCGTCTCCTGAAATCTATCTGCAAAGAGGATGGTAAAAAGTTCACGACGAAAGTCCCTTAACTGGTCATGCTATAATGCGGTCACACCTCCGCTTTGCGGAATTGCGTAATCCCGCGGGTGCGGGATTCCATGAATCATTTTATCGGCCGGGCTCATCACAGACAATGGAAAGTCTTATAGAACAATTTTATCAGCAGGCATAATTTCTTAATATCTTTGCAGTGAATTAAGGATTATGAAAATGGCAAAGATTTCTCTGAAAAGATGGCACAAAATCCTGCTTGGTATTATTTTGTTTTTTGCAGTAATATTATTCGCCGCTCCGCGGATAGGGAAATGGTACGTGGTTAAGCACAGCAAGCAGCTAATCGGCCGAAGCCTTGTAATAGACAAAATAAGGCTGAACTACTTCACCGGAACACTCCGCATTAACAACCTGAAACTTTTTGAGTCGGACGGGCAGACTCCGTTCGTAAGCTTTAAAAAGCTGAAGGTAAGCATAAAGTACCTACCCTTGTTAAAGAATGAATTCCATGTAAAGTATATCAACCTCGACGAACCTTATGTTGAAGTCCTGCAAAAAGGCGACAAGTTCAATTTCTCCGACATGATGACTTCTTCCAATACGGCTGCCGTGAAGAAGGATACTGTCCCGTCGGCTCCCACGAAGTATATCATCAATAATATCGTCATTGCAAGAGGCTATGTCAAGTACATTGACCAGGAACTCAATCATACGATAGCAATGAAGAACTTTGACCTTAAAATACCAGGATTCACGTGGAACAGCGACTCTACGAATCTCAACTTCGATTTCAGGTTTGTGGACGGCGGCCTGCTTCATTCCCATCTTTCAGTTAATCAGGCTGACAGCACTTATGCCGTAAATGTGAAGCTCGACAGCCTTAACCTCGATATCATCGAACCCTATATAAAAAGCTATATGTCAATCTCGGCCATGCACGGCTTCCTGACGGATGACATAAAAATAAAGGGAAGCATGACAAGCTTTATGAAGCTTTTTGTCACGGGAATGAACCATGTTTACGGACTTCAGCTTGTAGACACGCTTAAAAGGACAATATTCTCAGCAAAGGACCTGGCCGTGGATATAGACACTATTCAGCTTGATAAAAACAGGTATGCCATAAAATCAGTCAGCCTGACTGATCCGTTCATTTATTTCGAAATGATCGACACCACCAATAACTGGCTCGCGCTTATTAAGCCAACGCCGCCGGATACCACAAAACATGCTGCCGATACATCAATGACGGCAGAAACGATATATTCTTACACTATTCCCAGAATGACAATTACCGGTGGGAAGGTCCAGATCTCTGACAAGACTTTGCGGTATCCTTTTACCTATATTATCGATAATATCAGCCTGGAGAGTGACCAGGCTCCCAAAGATCCGGGAAAGCTGACCATCAAGATGAGTGCCGGGCTGAATGGTACCGGCAATTTCAGCGCAAATGCCCTGGTGGATCCGAAGGACTTTGAGAACCTGAACCTGTCTTTGGCGATCGGCGAGTTCAGGATGATCGATCTCGATGCATATTTTAAGAACTATTTTGGTTTCCCGGTAACGGGCGGGATAATGAATTTCAAGACAATTGATCAGTTAAAGCCAAAATATCTCCTGAGCAACAACAGCATTTTCTTCCGCAAATTCACGCTCGCTCCAAGGATGGACAAGCAGGCAAAATATAAAGTGCCGTTAAGGCTGGCGCTCGGCATTCTTTCAGACAAGGACGGGATAATTGATTTGAAAGCTCCGGTGGAATCGAAAGGTGACGATATGAGGGTAAAGAACCTTGGAAAAATCGTTTTCAGGATAATCGGCAATCTTTTTATCAAGGCAGCGACATCACCGTTCAATGCCCTTGCAGGATCGTACAAGGCCGATCCTGAAGAGCTGAAAGAGATAAGACTCGAGCTGACTGAAGCTTCTCCTGATGTGAAAAACATGAATTCGGTGGATATCATAGCCGAAATACTCGGGCAAAAACCGGGACTTAGTGTCGATTTCTATTACTGTTTAGACAGAAAGAAGGCAGGTGATTCACTGGCTTATTTGCTTTCGAGAAGGGATTATATCAGTTACAGCAGGAGCATCGGGAATGCGGTGAGAAACGTAGCAGACAGCACGCTTGCCAAATACTTACTCGGGAAACCATCCATGGCATCGCAGAAGGCCTATATGCAGCTGCATGATTTATGCAGGGCATATATCGGCGATACGAAGCTGAATGCGAAGCTTGATTCATTGAAAAACCTGCAGACTGATTTCATGTCAGATTATCTTACAAAAGACAAGCAGCTTGCCGCAGCCCGGTTCAGGATAATAGCAGCAGCGCCGGATACTATAAAAGCCGGAGGCAATTATCCTGCGTTCAGGACATATTTCAATGCCGGCGGCGGAGAATAGTGAAAGAATGGCGGATGTATCAGAAGCGCCTGCCTGATAAGTGTATAAAGTACACTTTATTTTTTAATGAAGAAAATTTTTGACTCTTGTCAATTGCGAAATTGGAAAACATAACTTCACAGATAATTTAATAATACTACAATGGAAAAACCAAAAAGAGCGGGCGATCAGCCAAAGGAAGTTACCCTTGAACAGGGGAAAACATATGCATGGTGCGCATGCGGATTTTCAAAGAATCAGCCTTTCTGCGACGGATCACACAAAACGACAGCTTTCCAGCCTCATATTATTAAGGCTGAAAAAAGCGGACCCCATTACATGTGCATGTGCAAGGAGACAAAAACAAAGCCTTTTTGCGACGGCTCGCACAATAAAAAATAAGACCTCTCTGCTGGTCCTGATATAAAAGTTGTTTATTCAGGATTTTATCTGCTTGTTCCCTGAGAAGAAAAATTAGCTAATTTTGCCATCGGCAGAGAAGGGGTAATGATTTACCCTTTAACGATCTGGTCTGGTTTTATAGAATATATGAAATGAAATTATTTGCAAAAGAATTGCTTATAGTTGCACTTCTTTACTTTATGCTTTTTTCTGTCCACGCACAGCAGGGATGCTTTATCACCGGCTTCCAGAAAAAAACAGCGACCAAACCTCCTTATATTGAGCATCTCCAGGAATTAAAGACCCTACCTTCGGTGTTCATCGATGTCGATCACAGGGACACTATAGCTGAAGTTTCCAAATATGTGTACGGGAACAATGTCAACCCCTACATGACGCAAATCGTAACACAAGCCGTGCTCCTTGATGATATTAAAAAACTTTCACCAAATATCATACGCTGCCCCGGAGGAAGCCTCAGCGACGTTTACTTCTGGAATTCAGCAAACAATGCTCCTCCCTCCGATGTTCCTTCAAAGCTGCTGGACTCGAACGGGAATCCATATGATGCCGCATACTGGTACGGAAAAAACACAGCCTCGTGGACACTTTGCCTGGATAATTATTACAGTATGCTCCAGCAGACAGGAAGCACCGGAATGATCACAGTGAATTATGCTTATGCAAGATACGGGACAGGTCCCGCTCCGGCGAACACTGCTGCTCATTATGCGGCTGACTGGGTAAGATACGATAACGGAAGAACAAAATTCTGGGAAATAGGAAATGAAAATGACGGTAACTGGGAAGCCGGGTACTGGATAGATACGACCATGAACAAGGATGGCCAGCCCAGAATAATTACCGGAGAGCTTTACGGCGAACACTTCAACATTTTTGCCGACTCCATGAGGGCAGCTGCAGCAAAGCTTGGATTCCAGATATTTATCGGGGCACAGGTCCTTCCCTACGATGCTTCCAATTCTTGGAATCCCGTCGATATCACATGGAATAAGGGACTTTTCAGCAAGGCAGGAAACAATGCTGATTTCTTCATAGTTCATGATTATTACACCCCCTATAATGAAAATTCGACGCCGGATGTCATTCTTAATACAGGCCAGGCTGAGACTGACACCGTAATGAATTATATGAAATCATATGCCTCTTCCAATGGTATCGACATGAAACCAATTGCACTTACTGAATGGAACATAAGGGCCGTCGGATCGAAGCAGGATTGTTCCTTTATAAACGGCATTCATTCGGCCTTAGTCCTGGGTGAATTAATAAAACAGGGATATGGCGAGGCTTCACGCTGGGACCTGGCGAACGGATATTCCAATGGAGATGATCAGGGTATTTTCAATAATTGTGATGAGCCCGGCGTGCCCGATTGGAATCCGCGTCCTGCTTTCTTTTATATGTATTATTTTCAGAAGTATTTCGGCGATCATATGATAAAATCGACTGTTACCGGCAGCCAGGATATAATATCATATGCCTCAACATTTACTTCAGGAGAAACAGGAATTGTAATTGTGAACAAGGGGACTGACTACGCTTCCATAAAGCTTAATATGCCTTATTTCGGATATGGCGACCGTTACTATATGTATTCCCTTACCGGAGGAACGGATAACGGAGAATTTTCCCAGGTGGTTTATGTCAACGGCAACGGCCCCGATTATCTCACGGGTGGACCAGTAAATAATCTTGTTACACTGAAAGCATGGTCAGATGCCATATCCGGCACAATTTACGTATCGTCTCCGCCCCGTTCGGTTCAATATATCCTTGTCGAAAACGGGAACAATACGATCAATGATGTTGAAAATCCGGTAAAGACGGTACAGATGATATATCCCAATCCGGCTACCAATAAAATATCAATAATATCTGCCTATCCTTTGAAAAAAGTGGAAATCATTTCCTGTTCAGGCGAAGTTGTAAAAACCGTCACTTTAGATTCAGTCAGTGAAATAAGTGAAATAAGCATTTCACTTGCGCCAGGGATTTATTTTGTAAAGACATACCACTCAGGCGGAGCATCCGTCACCAAGCTGTTGATTTTAAGAAAATGATCTGCTTTCAGATCTCTTCGCCGGCAGGAGTGAATTAAATACGGCTTTGATTCTAAACTTTTTAAAAAAATTAAAAATGAACTCATTGGAAAAACCCGGGGCCTGGAGCAAGCTGGGCGGGAAAATTAAAAAAATCTTCAGGTGGATTATCGTTTTGGCTGTAATTTTCGTCTGCTTTTTTATATACTTTAAATTTTTCTTTACCTACAGCGAAGGTTACAGGGCAGGGCTTCTGCAGAAGTTTTCGAAAAAGGGAGTCATTTTCAAAACTTATGAAGGCGAAATGATCCTCAGCAGCGTATCCTCTAACAGGGATGTCACACTGGCATCAGAAAAGTTTCTGTTTACTGTTGTCAATAAAAACCTGGTAAGAGAATTTGATACTCTCCAGGGTGAAAAAATAACCGTCCATTACAAACAAAAGAAAGGAGCAATCTTCTTCAGAGGAGATTCACCGTATCTTGTGGATAGTATAATGTACAGGCGCTAGGTTATTAGATCACTTTTTTTGGTATTGCCATAATGGATAAATGTGGCCCTCTTAAGTATTTATACTACAAGACTCACATCCGGTATTGCGGAAGTTGTTCACACTGGTGCTCTTAGGTTTTTACAAGAATTATCAAACATAAAATCTTAATTATGAAAAGAAAACTAATTATTCTAATTGCAGTATTTGCAATGTTTGCTTCTTTCCTTTCAGGCCAGGTAACCGATACGGAGAAAACTCTCAGGACCCAGTCGGCTGATACCACAAAGGGTTGGAAGACAGGTGGACTGTTTGCATTGAATTTTGCCCAAACCTCCCTGACCAACTGGGCGGCAGGAGGAGAAAATTCCATGGCAGTCAATGGTCTGTTAAGCCTTTTTGCCAATCTTAAAAAAGGTAAATCAGCCTGGGATAACTCGCTCGATCTGGGATACGGAGTACTTAAACAGGGGGCCGGACAGGAAGCCCGCAAGACTGATGATAAAATAAATTTCTTGTCAAAATACGGAAGACATGCTTTTGACAATTTCTATTATTCATTCCTTGTCAACTTTAAACCCCAGATGGCTTCAGGATACAATTACACGGAAACCTCAAAGGAAAAGATCTCCGATTTTTTTGCACCAGCTTACCTGCTGCTTGCTCTGGGACTCGATTACAAGCCAAATAGTCATTTCAGCGCATTTATTGCTCCCGTGACAGGCAGGTTCACTTTTGTTAACAATGATTCCCTTTCGAATGCCGGTGCATTCGGAGTCAAACCCGGTAAAAAATCACTGACTGAACTGGGAGGATATATGAGATTTATTTATACAAAAAATGATTTTAAGGGTGATTTCATGAAGAATATCTCATTCACCACCAAGCTGGACCTCTTCTCCAATTACCTGGATAAACCGCAGAATGTTGTCATAGACTGGGAAACGCTGATCGGCATGAAGGTGAATAAATATATCTCAGCCAGCATCAATACGGAGTTGGTCTATGACGATAAAATAAAAACCAGCGCGACCGTGGGACCTAAAATTTAATTCAAGGAAATACTCGGGGCGGGATTGTCATGTAGATTTTAATTTCTTTAACCAAAACCTGATAATATGAAACTTGTTGATGAATTCAAATCCTTCGCAATGAAGGGAAATGTTGTCGATATGGCTGTCGGTATAATCATTGGCGCGGCCTTCGGCAAAATTGTATCGTCTATGGTAAGTGATATTATTATGCCTCCTTTGGGATTGCTTATCGGTGGCGTAAATTTCACAGATCTTAAACTAGTCATGAAAGCCGCGACTGCCGCCGGGCCTGCTGTTACCTGGAATTACGGAAATTTTCTGCAGGCTACTTTTGATTTTCTGATCGTTGCCTTTGCAGTGTTCCTGCTAATCAAAGGTTTAAATGCCGCAAAGAAGAAGCAGAATGAGGCTCCGGCTGAACCGGCAGCTCCTTCAAAAGAAGAAACTCTGCTTACAGAAATACGCGATCTGTTGAAGAAATAAATGGGAAATAGATCTGCAAGATGATAGATGATATAAAAAGGGGCTTGGATAAGAAGCCCTTTTTTTTGATAACTGACTGATTTATTTTGCCACTGAGTCGCACGGAGTAACCATTGAGTTGCACTGCTGATAAAACTAAATAATATCTGGCGACAGAAGAAGAACAGTACTCCATTATATTGAAAACTTACTCCGTGAATAGTTCCGTGGAACTCTGCGAAACTCCGTGGTAAATATCTTTTATTCTTAAATCTTTATGTTTTGCTTAAGGAAGACTCTTAACAAAGTGGATATATTATTTAATTTTACTCTGTAATATTCCCTCCATGAAATTGAAATCCCCCATTCTTCCTCTTTTTGTACTCATCATCTTATTTTTCTCTTTAAAAAATATTAAGGCTCAGACTTCTCCATCAAAATTCAAAATATGGTTCACAAAACCGGCAGCTGACTGGAACGAAGCTCTTCCTGTCGGCAATGGAAGACTTGGCGCAATGGTTTTCGGGAATATCGAAAACGAAAGACTGGAGCTGAATGAAAAATCCGTCTGGACAGGAGAGGAAAGATGGGATGCCAATCCCGAAGCCCTGAAGACGCTTCCCCGGGTCCGAAAGCTCCTTTTTGAAGGCAGGTACAAAGAAGCTGAGGCTCTGGCCCGGAAAGGGATTCTCAGCTATAAGCCCGGTAACCCGGCAGCATCATACCAGGCTCTTGGCGATATCTTTATACATTTCAGGTCTCAGCGGGGAATTTCCAATTACCGCCGTGAACTTGATATTGAGAATGCAATTGCGACAGTCCAGTATCAGGCAGGTCAGGTCAGTTATACGCGTGAAGTGTTTTCCAGCGCTCCCAACCAGGCCCTGGTGATCAGGCTTACTTCCGGCAGGCCTGGAACTCTCTCATTTACATTAAGACTTTCGCGCCAGGGATCTCACCCGCAGATCGCTGCAGCAGGAAACGAGATAACAATGCATGAGCATATTGGCGACGGCAAAGGCGTAAAAATGTTTGCTCGTCTCGTTTTAATTCCATCCGGTGGGACCGTTGAGACTTCGGGCGACAGCATAAATGTCGATAAAGCCGACGCTGCAACTATTCTGCTGACTGCAGCCACGGATTATTCTGGCAATGATCCGGAAAGCATTACCGCCTCGCAAATGTCCGCTGCAAGAGGAGCTGGATATGACGAGATCCGGAGACGGCATATTGAGGATTATCAGTCATTTTTCAAAAGAGTTGATATTGATCTTGGAGACAGCTTCGGAAATTATTTCCCGACTGATTCAAGGATCTCCGCAATGCAGAACGGTTATAATGATCCCGGCCTGATAGGATTGTATTATCAGTTCGGAAGATACCTTCTTATCAGCAGCTCCCGTCCCGGCGACCTGCCTGCCAATCTTCAGGGCCTCTGGGCCGACGGACTTCAGCCTCCCTGGAGCGCAGATTATCATATTAATATAAACATTCAGATGAACTACTGGCCGGCAGAAGTGACGAACCTTGGTGAACTTACGACGCCTTTTATTGATTTTATTGATGCATTGAGACCAAATGCCAGGAGAACTGCCAGGGAGGTTTACGGTATAAAAGGCATCGTCGCCCATTATACTTCCGATCCCTGGCATTTTACTGAGCCGACCGGTGCAATAGTTTATGGAATGTGGCCAATGGGAATTGCCTGGAGCTGCAGGAATATCTGGGATCATTATCTGTTCGGTGGCGATTTGAAATACCTGAGGACAAAATCATATCCGATCATGAAAGAGGCTGCTGAATTCTGCATGGATTGGCTCGTGGCAGATCCGAAGACAGGCATGCTTGTCTCCGGCCCCTCAATCTCGCCGGAGAACAGCTTCAAAATTCCCGGAGAAGGTGGTATGGCAAGCATGGTCATGGGACCGACAATGGATCACATGATCATCCGCGACCTCCTTCAGAATACGATCAGTGCAGGTATCGTTCTGGATACTGATAAGGTTTTCAGAAAACGAATGGAAAAGACCCTTGAAAGGCTTGCTCCGACAAAGATAGGATCAGACGGACGCATAATGGAGTGGCCTCAGGAATTTGAAGAGCCGGAGCCGGGACACAGGCATATGTCGCATCTTTACGGACTTTACCCCGGGGATCAGATAACCGATAAGACTCCTGAACTTCTTGAGGCAGCCAGGAAAACAATTGAATACCGGCTGGCGCACGGCGGCGGACATACAGGATGGAGCCGAGCATGGATCATTAATTTCTACGCCAGGCTGAAAGATGCCGAAAAAGCTTATGAAAATGTTATTGCCCTTCTGACAAAATCAACGTTAAGCAATCTTCTCGACAATCATCCCCCTTTCCAGATCGACGGCAACTTCGGAGGTACAGCCGGGATTACCGAAATGCTCCTGCAAAGCAATGCCGGAGAAATTGAAATGCTTCCAGCTCTTCCATCGGAATGGGGAACAGGGCACATTTACGGCCTGATGGCACGGGGAGGATTCCGTGTCGATATGGACTGGGAGAATGGCAGCCTCAGAAAGGCAAGAATAACTTCCCTGCTGGGCAATCCTTTAAAACTATCATACAGGAATAATATTTCCTCATTGCTGTCGACTGAAAAAGGCAGAATTTATAATTTTACATGCGGACCATCAGGAATAATCAACAACTAATGGAAACGGCAATCAGAACTGAGGATCTCTCGAAGCATTACGGTAAGCTTAAAGCAGTAAATAATGTTTCGATCAACGTCAGGAAAGGGGAAATATATGGTTTTCTCGGACTGAATGGTGCGGGTAAAACAACCACCATCAGGATGCTTCTGGGTCTGATTAGCCCGACTTCAGGGGCTTCCTATCTGAATGGCACAAAAGTCAGTGCAGGGAATCCTGTGATGTGGAAGAATGTCGGTTATCTGGTTGAAGTGCCTTATGCTTATCCTGATCTGACGGTGAGGGAAAACCTGGAGGTAATAAGGCGGCTGAAATTGATAAATGATACCGGGGCAACCGGCCGCATAATTGAAAAATTCAAGCTTAATCAGTATTCTGAAGTGCCGGCCAGGAATCTTTCCCTGGGAAATGCACAGCGTCTGGGACTAGCAAAAGCAATGATTCATGAACCCGAAATACTTGTACTCGATGAACCAGCGAACAGCCTTGATCCAGCAGGTATTGTCGAAATAAGACAAATGCTTATGGATCTTGCACTTAACCACGGTGTTACAATTTTTATATCGAGTCATATCCTCGGCGAGATATCCAGATTTGCTACTCGTATCGGGATCATTCATGAAGGGATATTGATAGAGGAATCGTCGGTTCAGGAAATGGAAATGCTCAGGAAAAACTGCCTCATGGTAAAGGCAAATAATAATGAGGAAGCCATGACCCTTCTTATCAAAAACGGGTTTGACCCCATTCTGTCAGAAAACGGTGTAATTGAGATCTCCGGGCATGAAGCCATTTCAAAACCTGAGGCGGTTGCAACACTGCTTGTAAATTCGGGGTGCCCGCCATCGATGCTTAAAGTGGAGGAGGAAGACCTGGAGGCATTTTTCCTCAGGGTAATAAATATAAAAGGAGGTGCAAAATGAAAGGATTTAATGCAGCCCTCTATGTCGAGTTCGTTAAAGCCCTCAAATCCAAAATGTTCTGGATAACTTTGATATTTTTTGTTTTTCTTGCAATTATGCTGGGTTTCCTCATGCTGGTTGCCAGGCATCCGGAAATTGCAGGAAATTCAGCTGTACTTACAACAAAAGCATCATTTATAAGTAAAGCCGACTGGCGAAGCTTTTTCAGCCTGCTGATGCAAATGGTTCTTACACTCGGCATGCTTGGGCCGGCAATAGTCACAATCTGGGTTTTCGGAAGGGAATATTCCGACCGGGTCATAAAGGATCTCCTGGTTCTTCCTGTTGCGAGATTTAAAATAGTCGTTGCAAAGTTCATAATCGTGTTCCTATGGAGCATCCTTCTTCTTGTTCTGCTTCTTGCATTCGCTCTTCTCTCGGGGATTGCAATCCATCTGGCCGGATGGAACAGGGAGCTTGTCTCACATAATGTTCAAATTTATCTGGTAAGCTCACTTCTGACAATCCTTCTTTTTCCGGTAATTACATTTATCACATGTATCAGCAGAGGATACCTTCTTCCCATCGGTTTTGCCATCCTTCTCCTGATCTCCACACAGTTTGTCTTCCTCGGCATTCCGTCTGTCACGCCTTATTTCCCCTGGGCAATCCCGGGTCTGTACAGCGGAGCCGCCGGGCCGTTCAGCCCAAAGCCTGCAGCAATAAGCTATGTCATTCTGGTATTGACTTCCCTTATTGGCTTTTTCAGCACTGCAGCATGGTGGAGGTACGCCGACCAGCACTGACAATTCCTTTTAAATCTTCATAGCTGTATTTCAAAAATCCATCAATCATATTTTGGGAATACCCTTTTATTATGCAACAAATATTATTTTTACCGTCTTTTGAATAGTTTTTATAGCTGAAGAGCATTTACAAATATGTCATCACAAAAATCGGCAGTTGTCATCGGTGCCGGAATCGGGGGAATCACAACCGCAGTTTATCTTGCAAAAAACGGGTATTCAGTGGATGTCTATGAAAGGAATGCCTCACCCGGCGGCCGTTGCGGACAAATGATCCGTGATGGCCACAGATTCGACCTGGGAGCAACTATGCTGATGATGCCCGGTATTTACCGCCAGGTCTTCGATGATATCGGCATAAAGCTGTTTGAAAATAATGATATCATTCCCCTAAGCGAATTGTACACGATATGGTTTGATGACGGGAACAAGTTGATTTTTACGACCGACGAAGCAAGGATGAAGCAGCAGCTCGAAAATATCGAACCGGGCAGCTTTGAAAAATCCTGGAAATATGTTAGAGATGGATATGCAATCTTCCGGCTCGGGATGGATAAGCTTATTGGCCGCAATTTTTATAATATCTTCCAGTTTGCAAATTTCAGGAATATCGGCCTTCTGATAAAGCTGAAAACTTATATTTCGAACTGGAACTATGCAAGGAAGTTTTTCAGCAATCAACATCTGATGATGGCATACACTTTCCAAAACATATACGTGGGGCAGAGTCCCTTTGACTCTCCTGCCCTGTTCTCTATGGTTCCTGCTGCCGAGCTTACCGAAGGCTCTTATTTCCCTGTCGGGGGTATGCATGCAATTGTTGAAAAACTCATTACAGCTGCGGAATCCGGTGGAGTAAGGTTCCATTTTGACTGCGAAGCTGTCAGGATCAATATAGAAAACAAAAAGGCTGAAAGCATTATTCTTAAAGACGGAACCGAAATCAAAGCGGACATTTTCCTTGTAAATGCTGACTTGCCCTGGGTTTACCGCCACATGCTTCCTGACAGTGGAAAATCTAAAAAGATAGATAAACTCCATTATTCCTCCTCTGCTATTTCTTACCATTGGGGGCTAAGTAAAGTTTATCTGCAGCTGACCCAGCATAATGTTTTTCTCTCTGATAACTTCAGGGCAGGCCTTCGAAGCATTTTCAAGGACAAATCCGTAAATGATAATCCCAGCTTTTACCTCCATGCACCTGCAAGAACAGATGCTTCAGCCGCTCCTCCCGGCAGCGATTCAATTTCGATAGTCGTTGGATCCGGGCATATTGACAAAAGAAAAAAGCAGGACTGGGAGTGCCTGAAAAAGAAAACCAGGGATGCTGTAATCTCCCGTTTAAAGAAGCTGGGAATGGACGATATTGAGGAACACATAAAATTCGAAATCTGTTTTACCCCTGAGGACTGGGAAAATACCTGCAATATTTCAAGAGGTTCCGTCTTCGGAAGTCTGAGCCATAATTTATTGCAGATGGGATATTTTCGTCCTCATAACCGTCACGATAAATACCGGAATCTTTATTTTGTGGGCAGCAGCACGCATCCGGGCAACGGGATCCCGAATGTTCTTATTTCGGCAAAACTTGCTGCTGAAAGGATTATATCAGGAAGATAAAATGACTATCGGGAATCAAGAATAATAAAAAGGTATTAAAATAATGTCAGCTCTATAATGCAAGTAATCAAGATTTTCCATTTCATTTTAAATAATCCCCTTTCCTGTTTTCCCGCTATCGCGGGACAGGCTCCCCACAGGGGAAAAGCTTTTCTATCAACTCCTTCCCCTGTGGGGGAAGGGTAGGAAGGGGGTAAAATAATAAAATTCTTATTTTATTCATGATTGCCGATACTCATATAAAACAATTTTACAATAAAAAACAAACTGAATAATGAGCTCACTGAGGGAGGAACTTCTAGAGATTTTCAATTCCATGGATTTCCAGCAGTTAAAGGAACATCCGAATATTCTTATTGCCGCCGGGTTCTGGGAGAAGGACAGGCTTTGCGCTGCAAAAATATGTTATAAGTTCATGCGGACCATTGACGATCTTATTGACGATCATAAAGCCGCAAACAGAATGATTGCGCCCCCGGAAAGGAAGGAATTCACTTCAATCGTCAACGACTGGCTCAAAATGATTCTCACTTCTGATAAATGCAATCCCCTTCAGAAGGAACTGGCCGACACTATGGAACAATTCAGGATACCCCTCTGGCCTCTTGAAACATTCGCAAAATCCATGATCTATGACATTAATAATGACGGCTTTCCGACCCTTGAGACATTTCTTGATTATTCGCAGGGAGCATCCGTTGCTCCTGCTTCTGTTTTCGTCCACCTTAATTGCCTGACAAAGAGAAACGGAGTGTACCAGGCTCCTCAGTTTGATGTCAGGGAGACAGCAATTCCATGCGCTGTTTTCAGCTATATTGTACACATTATCCGCGATTTCCAGAAAGACCAGAAGAATAATCTCAATTATTTTGCCGATGACCTTATAGCCAGGAACAACCTTACAAGGAAAGATCTCAGCGAATTCGCAAACGGCAGGGCCCTCAACAGGGACTTCAGGAATTTAATAAGTGTATATTATACACTTGCTGATGAATACCGCATCAGAACAGGTGAAATGATAAAAAAGAGAGCTCCTCTCCTTGAGGTACGCTACCGCTTCAGCCTGGAATTGATATTTGATCTGTATATGATGATTTTTGAAAGGATAAATATCAGCGACGGGAAATTTACTGCTGAAGAGATGAATCCCACCGTAGAGGAGACCAGGAATCGTGTTTATGAAAAAATCATGAGTTTTAATCCGGCAATTTTCAGTTATTAAAAAGGTTTGCGGAATATACGTCTGTATGCAATAAGAGTGCCGGCCTCAGGCAATGGAAATTAGGACGATCGACAAAAAATAGTCATCATTTCCTCTGAACATTCTCTGCTGATGCCTGTTAATAATTATGTTAACTTTGTAAAATCATATTTGCTTCCAAAATGACACTAATTAAACAGGGTCCGATCGAACAAATTGATGGCCACAATCTTTATTATACATTTCTTGCTGGTGCCAGAAAGCTTATAAAACACCAGGTGGAACTTGACAGGATCAACGTCTTTCCTGTCAACGATGGAGACACAGGAACAAATCTTGCCTCTACTATCAGATCTGCGGCTGAATCGCTGCTGCCTCACAGATCATTTAAAATCACCATCGACAGGATAGCCGAATCAGCCCTTGTAAATGCGAGGGGCAATTCAGGAATCATATTCGCACAGTTTATCTATGGATTAAGCAACGAAACAGGTGATTTCAGATCGGTGAGCCCTGGACAATTCGCTGAAAGCATCCGAAGATCGGTAAGATACATTTATGAAGCAGTTGCCAACCCTGTCGAGGGGACTATGCTTACGGTAATCAAGGAGTGGGCTGAATTCATTTATCAAAGCTGGCACAGGTTCACTGACTTCAGCCACCTGCTTATAGGCTCATATGAAATCCTGCTGAGGTCGTTGCAGGAAACAAAATCAAAACTCAGCATACTTGCAAAGAACAATGTTGTTGATGCCGGCGCCAGGGGATTCGTGCTTTTCATCGAAGGAATCATTGAATTTATTAATTCCGGGAATGTAAAAGAGCTTATTCTCGCAAAGCCTGAAACTATATCCTTTCCGAAGATCGCGGAGTCTATCCCTGAAAAGATAGATTTCCGCTATTGCACTGAAGCCATTATAAAAAACAGCAAATCAGATAATGCTTCCCTGAAGGAGATTCTCTCAAAATATGGCGATTCAATTGTTGTAGCAGGATCGGACAGCATAAGAAGAGTACATGTTCACACCGATTCACCATCAGCTCTGTTCGATGAATTAAGGCATTACGGGACACTTGCATTTCAGAAAGCCGATGATATGATTCGCCAAAGCCAGGCAGTATATAACAGGAAATGGAATATAGCGCTGGTCACTGATTCTACCTGTGACCTTGCCCAGGAGCTCATTGATCATTACCAGATCAATATCCTTCCGATAAATATCAGTTTCGGAGAAAACCATTATCTCGATAAGATTACCATTCAACCGGAACAATTTTACGGGCTTCTTGATGAAAGCCGTGACTATCCAAAATCGTCCCAGGTGAATGAAACTGCGCTGATAAATCTCTTCTCACGTTTGTCTGCTCAATATGACTCCATAATAGCCATTCATTTATCTGATAAATTCAGCGGGACTTTCAACAGCAGCGTCAGGGCAGCAAAATCTGTGAGCAGTGAATTCAACAAGCCTGTAACGGTACTGAATTCAAGGAACATTTCAGGAGCCCTTGGTCTGATAGTTCTCAGGATGGCCCGGGCCATAGAATCGGGCACATCTCATGACCAGATCATCAGAATGGCAGAAAAATGGATCAATGATGCGCACATACTGGTAAGCGTCAAAACACTGAAATACATGGTAAAAGGAGGCCGTGTTTCGGCTTTCAGAGGCTTTTTGGCACGCATCCTTAATATAAATCCCATTGTTTCAATTGATGAAACAGGCAATGCAACGGTTTTCGGCAAAGCATTCAGCCTTAAAGCCAGTATGGCAAAAGTGATTGCCAACATCAGATCCTCTCTTGGGGAAAAGAAGATATGGAATTATGTTGTTCTTCATGCCAGTAACGAAACAGGGGCAGGCTGGTTCTCTGATAAAATGGAAAAACTGACCGGCAAAAAGCCTGTTTCTGTCTGCAATATTTCTCCTGTAATCGGCGCCAACGCCGGTAAGGGGGCTGTCTCAGTCGCATTTTTGTATGAATGAGTCACTCTCATGACTTTCTTCACAGTTTATATTAATGCTTTGCTGATCATTCTGATAATGATGGTCATTTTGTGGATCATCAGCATTTTAATCAGGAATGTCAGTATCGTCGACCTCTTCTGGGGAATGGGGTTTGTCATTACTTCATTATACTATTATATTGAAGGCGGCGGTGATATGAGCAGAAAAATATTGACATTTATTCTTGCAGGCGTATGGGGGTTGCGTCTTTCGACATATATAACCTGGCGGAATTACGGTAAAGGAGAGGATTTCAGGTACAGGGAGTTCCGTAATAAATATGGTGAAAAAAGATACTGGTGGATAAGCTTCTTCCAGACATTCCTTCTCCAGGGAGTGCTGATGTGGCTCATATCCGCTCCGCTTCTTGGGGCGCAGTATTATGGCAGTGGCAGACAGTTGGGAGTGTTTGATTATATTGGTTTCGCATTCTGGTTCACCGGCATTATGTTCGAGGCAGGCGGTGATTTTCAGCTCGCCAGATTCAGGGATGATCCGGGGAATAAGGGCAAAGTGCTTAAGACCGGTTTCTGGCGATATACTCGTCATCCGAATTATTTTGGCGATGCTTCCGTATGGTGGGGTTTCGGATTTATATGTTTATCTGCGGGAAGTTTTATCCCTGTTCTCGGGTCAGTCCTTATGACATTCATGATAATCAGGGTTTCGGGCGTGGCGCTTCTGGAAAAAAGCCTGAAGGACAAAAAACCAGAGTACAGGGAATATATTGAAAAGACAAGCTCATTTATTCCATGGTTCCCTAAAAAATAGCTATAACCCCAGAAGGATTTATCGGGTCCTTTTCAAAATGATAGTACAGAAATTAAGAAAAAGGAAAATGCTACTGGTGGTCGAAAAGGTGCATTTTAATGAACCTGATGAATATTTCATAATCAGCCGGCAGGGCACCGTGCCCGCCTGAATGCATATAATATCCAAGGTCATTCAGGATCGGCTGTCCGGCAGAAGGCATTAAGGTGGTTCCCAGTCCTTTCTTTCCCAGCAGCTCATAAACGGGCCCGGCTGCCACTTCAGCCAGGAATTCGCCTTTCGGATCGGACCAATAGTCGGTATCTCCTGTCTGCAGAAGCAATGGCCGCGGAGCCATGAGTGAAACCAGCATATGTGCATCTACCGGAGATTTTGAAGGATCATTCCTGAAATTCCTCCAGTTTCCGCAAAACTGGTAATAATATCTTGAAGAGTCGGTAAGGTGCGCGATGGTCTCGCCGTAATTCCTTCTGGATATTGCTGCGCCGCCTTCTCCGGAGCAGCTTGCAATGACCATTGCAAATCTTGTGTCATGCGCACCTGCCCATAGTACGGTTTTACCAAGACGCGATATTCCGAATAGGATGACCTTGCCCGCATCTATCCGCTTATCGGTCTCAAAGTAATCCATCGCCCTGCTAAGGCCCCACGCCCAGGCAGAGATTGCACCCCATTCATCACTGGCCGGATATTTTGTGCCAGGCTTAAGATAATGACCCCTTATACCGTATTTTATACCGCCTGCAAAATCAGGCTCTATATCACCGTAATATACTGTCGCAAAGCCTATGCCCTGTGAAAGGAACTGTTCAATATTCATTCTGCCGGATTGCATTCTTTTTGGAGCAGGTATTTTTTTATCATCCTTCCCCCAGATGAGACCCTGCTTTATCCCGGGGTCATCGGTAATATTTGAATTAGCCGAAAAGCTTATATTGAAGAATAACGGAACGGGCTTGATCGCGTCTGATGGCAGATAAATCAAAATATCCATTTTATAGTCGGAGGTGTCTTTCGTGAAATAAACCGTCACCTGCCTGCGAATGGCTTTGCCATTGAAAACCGGCGTGCCTTTGTCAAAGACATTGAATGTCATATTCTCGGGTGCATCGGGAGCCCTGCCGAACTGGTATTTTTCAAAAAGCCTTAAAATCTCCCCCCTCCTTTTATTGTTCCATTCCTTTGCATTTCTCACTTTCCTGCCATTGCGCATCGTGAGCGCATCGGGAAGAGTATAGGAACCGACCAGCGCTTCATCATAATTCACACGGATCCCGCTGACTGTCTGGGCAGGTACGTTCTGAGCCCAGGCTGGTGAATAACATATAATTGCAATCAATAAAACGATTAATTCCTTCAATGTCGGTCTTTCCATTTAAGTGCCTTATAGACTGATTTTATCCGGATACAAGTTAATCACTTTCTCAATAGTTCTGATGCATTGCATTGTTAAAAATGAAATGAATCTCCTCCCGGCAGCAAAATGCATATCGTATAATGCATCAGGATTAAATAAATTGATATTATAAAATTAATCTGCCTGAAAAGCGTTGTGATTTTGATTAATTTTGGATTTTAAAAATACCATGAAAACACAGACTCTGTTTATTTTATTGCTTCTCTTAATGTTACCGGGAATAAAATCAAAAAGTCAGCCCAGAACTTTAGATCTGTGGCCTGATGGGATCCCCGGATTGATTTTAGATGATTCATATTCTGAAAAAGCCTCTATAAATGAAGGAACAGTGACATATTATGAAAAAGTCACAAGTCCGACAATAACTGTCTTTCTGCCGCCTAAGGATAAGGCAACCGGCGTTGCGGTCCTTATCTGCCCGGGAGGAGGATATTCACGTCTTTCATTCAATCATGAGGGATATGCAGTAGCTGAATGGCTCAACGAAAACGGTATTGCAGGAATTATTTTAAAATACCGGCTTCCTTCAGATCTTATAATGAAGGATAAATCGATCGGTCCGCTTCAGGATGCGCAGGAAGCGATGAGGATCATAAGGCGCAATGCGGCGGCATGGAACATCAATCCTGAAAAGATTGGTGTATTAGGTTTCTCGGCAGGCGGGCATCTGGCTTCCACTCTTTCAACCCACTATGCCGATAAGGTTTATAGCGTAAAGGATAGTGCCAGTGCACGGCCTGATTTTTCAATTCTTATCTACCCTGTAATTACGATGGATTCTGCATTCACCCACATGGGATCAAGAATAAATCTTCTTGGCACAAATCCTTCCGGGGAGGCAATAAAACGCTTTTCAAACGAGTTATGCGTGAATGAGAAAACACCTCCTGCGTTCATGGTTCATTCAGCCGATGATAATGTGGTTCCTGTAAAGAACAGCATATCATACTATGAGGCTCTCCTGAAATATAACATACCTTCCGAGCTTCATGTTTTCAGGAAAGGCGGACATGGATACGGACTCGGAGAAGGCAGGGATACCCAGGCTTCATGGCCTGAGCTATGCATCAAATGGTTAAAGGCATCCGGATTCTGATATCCGGTTTCTGTAACAATCGCTTTCATTGCAGGCGATTTCAGGAAAAATCCGGGGAATCTGTCCTATTGACTGTTTTATATTTAAAAAAAAGTGATTTGTTTGAGCTCAGTAATGTCAGGTAAGTTAAACATTTTCAATCTCTTCTTCCTGCCTCTTAAGTGCGGCTTTTCTCTTAGAGTAATTTATAATTAAATTGTATTATTTAAATGCCGATGAAATAAACTGGCGCCGAGAAATGTCAAATAACCAACCGATTAATTTTGCGTGAAAAAGATTTTCCTTATTTGCCTGATCCTTTTGTTCCCATTATCGGGTTTTGCACAAAAGATCTCCATCGAAATAATTAAAAATCAAAATATTGCCGTTTCCGAATGGCAGATACTGGATGAGAATTACCAGCTGGTCTTCGATGGAAATGATTATTCCAGTGACGATTCCGTTTTCGTTCCGCTTGAAGCAAACAGGCATTATTTCCTGCAAGTCTCATTTTCATCGGTAATTAAACCAGGAGCTGTTCTTTATTCCCTGCTGATAGACAACAGTCCAGTAATTGTCATCAAGTCTGATACCGTTTCAGGAGATTATTTTTACCCGTTCTTTACTGGCACAAGGACCGTTCAGGCAAAGATAGTCGGGGGCGTCAATGCATCCATTTCGGATTTCCCGTGGCAGATATTTCTTATTTCAGGAAATTATCAGTGCGGCGGCTCAATAATCAGTCCCCACTGGGTGGCCACTGCGGAACATTGTACATTTAACGGCGCAGGAAACCCAACACCCGCTGACAGTATAGTAGTATTTGCCGGAGCAACAGATCCGTACACATCCGGCACACCATACTACTACGTGGACAAGGTGATCCAGAATACGAACTATGACAAGACTACCTATGCAAATGATATCGCGTTGTTGCATGTTTCCGATTCGATAGCCTGCCAGTACTGTAAACCGATAAAGATAATCAGTGCAGAGGATGTCGCAGAAGGAGCAGCAGATCCTGGTATAATGGTATGGGTGACAGGCTGGGGACTGACGAATCCAAACTCTGAATTCACTCCTTCGATTCTTCAAAAAGCACAAATGCCTATTGTTTCAAATACGGCAGCTGCTGTTATCTGGGGGCCCATACCCGCTTCCGATATTATGGCAGGATATGTCAATGGCACCAAGGATGCCTGCAGCGGCGACAGCGGCGGCCCAATGTCTGATCTGATATCGGGAGAATACAAACTGGCCGGTTTGGTCAGCTGGGGAAGCACCACCTGTAGTACTTATGGAGCTTATACGCGCGTATCAATGTTTGAATCCTGGATAAAAGACAATACGGGGATTACATATTTTACACCTTCAGTGCCTTCAGGAGACACGCTTGTTTGCGACGGGACGGATACCAGCAATTATTCGATCAATGTCGTGACAGGAGCCGGTGATTATAACTGGATGCTGGTGCCCGGTGAGGCAGGTACTATAACATGGGATTCAACAAACGCACAGGTTGTCTGGAATCAGGCATATACCGGAACGGTAAAAATCAAGGCAAGAGTCACGTTGAACGATACTTATTCCGACTGGTCAATTCTTACAGTCACAAGGGCCCTGATCACAAAAATATTAAGTCAGCCCAGGGATACAATTACATGTGAGAGCGATTCTATTACCCTGAACCTGCAGACGACAGGCTCCAGCCTGATCTATAACTGGTACAAGAACGGATCAGCCTGGCCGGGAACAACAAATAAGATTTCTTTTAAGAATCTGTCCACATCCAATTCGGGTAAGTACAGCTGTCAGGTGACAGGATTGTGCGGGTCGCTGTCAACAAATGAGATAAATCTTACGGTTTACCCGCTGACCAGGATAAGCTCAATAACACCTGATATAACAACTGAATACGGATCTGACATAACGCTTTCGGTTGACGCCACCGGTCACGATCTCAGTTACCAGTGGAAACAAAACGGAACCGATGTAGGGGAAGACAGCTCATCGCTGTCAATGCAGAATGTAAATGCAACTAATATAGGACGTTACTGGTCAGTTGTAACGGGTTCTTGCGGGACAAAAGTAAGTGATTCAACTTATGTTTATCTTAAGAAGGAAGCTTCAGCAGTTGCACCGGTAATAACCGTCTGGCCGACTCTCACAAGCGATGTGGTTAATATAGCCAGCAGTACATCCGATTCATATGCAATACGTATAATCAGCCTTACGGGAAAGATAATGTCCGACATGCCTGATTGTCACTATCAGACAACAATAAATGTGAGCCGTTACCCGCGTGGCATTTATTTTATTAATGTCATGAACGGGAATCTGAACAAATCAGTCAGGATAGTGAAAGATTAATTTAAATCATAAAATAATCTCCTGAAAAGGCTCTTCCTGAAATCTCCTTAAGTCGTTCCGACGGATCAGATTGTCTTCATGAACAGGCTGAAAATCAGCTTCCCGGATCATTGGAAACTGTTTATTCACTGAATTCAGCTAAAAAATAATTTCACATATCGCGATTGTCTATTAACTTTGGAAAATCCGGAACCGAATCATATTTATGAAAAAGCTGATGACATTTCCTCTCTTAATAATTATGTCAATAACAGCTTCTTCTGTTGTTTATGGGCAAAAGATCATGAAGCTGGATATGGATCTGAAGGCAAACAGCACTCCGGTTGAAGCTAAGCGCAAAGGCCTCAGCTTCATAAGCAAATATGAATTCGGGCCATACAGGATCGTGTCCGGTAAATCGGGATGGACAGCGACAACATCCCACAAGGGTTTTTTCAACCTTGAGACCCATTCCGTTTCACAGGCCAGATCATCCTTTGTCATGGTGGCCGGCGACAGGGATACAATTAAAGTCAATACATCGACAAATACCCAGGTCTCACAGATTGACTTTGATGAAGAACCCATCCTGAACCAGAACACGAATAATTATCTTGATATCATTTCTCTAACCGGTGATACGACTCTCTGGAAAATGATAATTGTCTTCAGAAAAGGGACCGATGTAAAAAACTATTTCAATGCGGAGGGAATACTTACCAACGGCAGGGAACGGATACAGATAAGCCAGGTAAAACAATGGGAGGACGGAAGCAGCTCATTGTTCAGGATGATATGCGGTTATGAGTTCATTCTGAACGGCAAATCCATTGCCGCGGTGCAGTCGAGCAGGGATGCATCAAAGAAAAGGCTTGTCTGGCTGAACCGTAACCTTGACGAAAAGATGAAAAACGTGCTGGCGGCAGCATCTGCCTCACTGATGATCCACACCGACAGTGAATCAAATTTCGGTGAATAGAGAAAGTCAACTGATTGGAACCGTCAATAAATTACCCGGGGCCGACAGACAGACAAGTCCGGTTGAATACAACCGGAATCATGATATGGATAAACCGGCAATGATACAAAAAGTGCTTTATAAGATCCGGATTACCGGGCAGGTACAGGGAGTGGGATTCAGGTGGAGAGCATCAACCGAGGCCAGGGAACTTGGCATAACGGGCTTCATCAGAAACATGTCAGACGGGAGTGTCTGCATAGAAGCCGAAGGATCAAAAGAGCAGCTTGACTACTTTGTTGAATGGTGTAAAAAGGGGCCGGGTTATAGCAATGTGGAGGCTTTGGATGTGGTTCCTGCCCCACCGGTCAATTACTCCGGTTTCCGGATAGAACGCTGATTGACAGGAAGCAATATATACAATATTAACAGTGATTTGACTCGAATAATGAGTCTCCGGCTGTGTTCCATTTTGAATTTGCAGATATCAAAGATGCCAGATGAAAAAAATTCTGGTTTCCTGCCTGATCCCTTCGGCTGGATTGCAATACAGACAAGAGAGCGGGAGCGGGAGCGGGAGCGAGTTCAAGAGTGAGACAAAAAAGAGTGAGTATGCTCGCTCTCGCTCCCTCTCTCACTCTTTTCTGCTGACCCACCTGGGCTCGAACCAGGACTCTGCGGAACCAAAATCCGACGTGTTGCCAATTACACCATGGGTCAATGCAACCGTTTATGCTGCAAAATTAACAAAAATCTTATTGAAGATGCTTTGAAATTCTCCGAAGCTCTCTGAAGCGATCAGGACCTCGGAATGCCCTTTTGACAAAATCAGATTATAAATAGGAGTCCGGAATCTCCCGAAAACGGCATAAAGGCTACATTTTATTCACAATATTCCTGTTAAAGAGCGAAGGATCAGGCTCTTCCCAAAGCGAAGGATGCTCTTCGTCAAACCTTTTTATGATAGCCTTCATAAGAGTCTCTCTCATAAACTCCGATTTGTTTTTTATCCTGTAGCGGCTGCAGTAAATTCCCAGAGCTCTCATCTCCCTGTCGTTCAGCATTAAGGTAAGCCTTCCGGTTCGCCTTAAATGGTCCTCTTTATATGCTGAATGCCTCACAGTTAGCAATCTGCTGATTTGAATGCTAAAATATAAAATCGTCAAATTACCAGAAAGCGGATATATCGACTTGTTTTTAACATAAAAATAAAGCCAACCTGTAACTGTCTGGTTATATATATGTTAGATTATTAACAACTTTATTCGTCAGACCTCTTAATTGTCTTCAGGAAGTTATGTAATACTTCAGGATAACAGTAACAAGCTTACTTCTATTATTTTTTCGGAATTAATTAGTACATATTTCTTTCGGGGCGGGAAATTTAGCAGTGAGGTAAAAACAAGAAAATATATAGATGAAAGATAAAATTGCCTTAAAGTTAAACAACCCCCTTTTGCCTCGCAAGCTCGGCATCTCCCCCCACGGGGGGAGATTAGAGAAGGGGGTAAAAAAAATGTATAGCTGATGGATGAGATTGTCTTAAATTGAAACAACCCCCTTTTGCCTCGCAAGCTCGGCATCTTCCCCTACTGGGGGGAGATTTGAGAAGGGGGTAAAAAAAAATGTATAGCTGATGGATGAGATTGTCTTAAATTGAAACAACCCCCTTTTGCCTCGCAAGCTCGGCATCTTCCCCTACTGGGGGGAGATTTGAGAAGGGGGTAAAAAAAAATGTATAGCTGATGGATGAGATTGTCTTAAATTGAAACAACCCCCTTTTGCCTCGCAAGCTCGGCATCTCCCCCCACGGGGGGAGATTTGAGAAGGGGGTAAAAAACAAAAAATGTATAGCTGATGGATGAGATTGTCTTAAATTGAAACAAAACCCTTTTGCCTCGCAAGCTCGGCATCTTCCAACTTGGAGGAAAGCAGGGAATAGGGTTTAGAAAAGAATATTTATGCCCTGATAAACTTTAAAAAAGTGTTACATGAATCCCCAAAAGCCCATTGACTTCGTCGTCTTCGTCGGCCATAAGTCGACTTCAACGACCAAAGGCCGGGCTCACCGCTATACCGATAGCTATCGGGAGGTGGTTCGGTCCCCCGCTGCTTGCTACGAGGATCTCCAATTGTGAAAAAATGCATAGTTATCGGGGTGGCGGATGGTATTCTGTCTTCAGTCACACAATCCGGTAAGACAGGGCTGCAAAGCTATTTTATGATCTTTTGAACAGTATTTATTAATCTATTCCAATATATCGAGTGCATTCAGGTCAGTAAATGCCTCTTTCAGGCGGTCAATCACAAATTCCTCTCCTTTCCTGAGCCAGACCCTCGGATCATAATACTTTTTATTCGGACTTTCTCTGCCTTCGGGATTTCCGATCTGACCCTGCAGAAAATCCTGCTTTTCCTTCTGGTACATGTTAATTCCATCCCAGAATGCCCACTGCAGGTCCGTATCCAGATTAATTTTAACCACGCCGTACCTGATTGCTTCGGCTATTTTATCCTTTTCCGAACCTGACCCGCCGTGGAAAACGAAATTCACCGGATTGTGCCCGGTCCGGAGTTTCTTTTCTATATATTCCTGCGAATCCCTGAGAATCTCCGGCTTAAGTGTGACATTGCCCGGCTTATAAACCCCATGCACATTGCCGAATGAGGCTGCAATCGTGAACATTTCACTGATCTTTGACAATTCCTCAAATGCATATGCCACATCTTCGGGACGAGTATACAGCCGCGAACTGTGCAGGCCGGTATTATCAACGCCATCTTCCTCTCCGCCTGTGACGCCAAGCTCAATCTCGAGGGTCATTCCTATCCTTGCCATTCTTTCAAGATACTTTTTGCAAGTCGCAATGTTTTCCCTGATAGGCTCCTCGGAAAGATCGAGCATGTGAGAGCTGAAAAGCGGCTTTCTGTTTGACTCAAAGAAATCCTCGCCGGCATCAAGGAGTCCGTCGATCCACGGCATAATCTTCCGGTATGCATGGTCGGTATGAACCATCACCGGCACTCCATAATATTCTGAGACATTATGGATATGAAGAGCGCCCGAAATCGCTCCGGCAATGGCTCCGGCCTGATCATCATTTGACAGGCCCATTCCGCCAAAGAAATGTGCACCTCCGTTGGAAAACTGAATAATGGCAGGGGAATTGACCGCCCTCGATGTCTCCAGAACTGCATTGATCATATTTGTTCCAATAACGTTGACCGCAGGAAGTGCAAAAGTGTGTTCGTTTGCATAATCAAAAACCATCTTGACATCTTCCCCGGTAATTACTCCTGGTTCCAGTTTCAGCTTTTTGTTATTCATAATATTTATACGTTTTGGCACTTATATTTTCATCTCGTTGCTGCAAATATACTTAAATTTGAATCCGGAGAGTATTGGCCTGCAATGGATCATAATTTTCCTCTTTTACAAGAATTAATTTATACTGAATGAGATATTTTTTATCTTCGTAGCTCATTTTTAAATTTATAATAGTTGTCCTATCATGCAACGTTATCGTGATGTCCCCGTATTTAGTAATGAAAAACTTCACGATCGTTCCTAAAATATGTACAAATGAAAAAAGACTTTATCCTGTGCCTGGCAATCCTTTTATTTAGCTCCGGACATATTTTCTCCCAGAAAAAGGTATGGACCCTTGAGGAATGCATCAGGTACGCCATTGACAATAATATTCAGATAAAACAGCAGGTTGTTCAGACCGACATCCAGAAAAATAACCTGGCGCTGGCAAAGCTCAGCTTACTTCCTTCAATGAATATTACTGCAGATCATAATTATTCATTTGGCCGCGCACTTGATCTTCTTCAGTACAAATACGTGACCAATAACATCCTGTACGAAGATTTCGTTTTAGGCGGCTCCACGAATCTTTTCAGCGGCCTTATCAACTATAACACAATAATGAAGAACAAGTATCAGCTCCTGGCCGGAGAGCAGGATCTGCAGAACGCCAAGGACAATATTTCGCTTAATATAGCATTGGCGTACCTTCAGATACTTTTGAACAAGGAGCTGGTAATTGCAACAAATAATCAGCTTGAAACATCAAACCAGCAGATCGAAAAAACAAGAAGAATGGTTGATGCCGGCAGCGTGCCCCGCGGAAATCTCCTGGATATCGTATCCCAGGCTGCGCAGGAAGAAGTTCAGCTTATAAATATGAAAAACCAGCTCGATATCTCATATCTTACCCTTACCCAGATGCTTGAGCTGAATACTCCCGAAGGATTTGAAATCTCTATGCCACAGATAACTGTCGATACGGCCACTGTCATTACCGGAAATGTCGATGACATCTATTCAGTGGCTTCGAAGAACAGGCCTGAAATAAAAAGTGCTGAATTAAAGCTTTCGGCATCACAATATGACCTTCGGATAGCAAGAGGAGGAAGATCTCCCAGATTCACTATCAACCATTCCGTAAGCACAAGGTACAGCTACCTATACAATGATACCAGCAATGTGTCCTTCAGGGATCAGTTTAAAAACTACCTTAACTACGGTATCGGACTCTCCCTGACTGTCCCGCTGCTTAACGGATGGCAGGTCAATAAGAACATCAGCAATGCAAAGCTGGAAATAATAAATTCGCAGTATTCCCTCGAGGCCGCTAAAAAAACTTTGTACAAAAACATACAGCAGGCATATGAAGACGCTTCAGCCGCATTGAAAAAATACAATGCCAGTTTGAAGGCCGTTGCTTCGACAGAGGAGTCATTCAGGTATACCCAGCAAAAATATGATGTTGGGATGGTCACCCCTGTTGATTACACTGTTGCGAAGACTCAGTTTTTAAATGCACAATCTGACCTGTCGCAGGCAAAATATGAATATATCTTCAAGACAAAGGTCCTTGATTTTTATAAGGGACTGCCTCTTACACTTACAGGCAAATAAACCAACATTATAATTGAACATCATGAAAAAGAACAAGTTACTTAAGATCCTGATAATAATAGTTGTTATTCTGCTGATCTTTGCGATAATCGGTAAAAAAGCAGGTTTGTTCGGGAAGGCCGTCACTGTGAAAGTCGCAGTCGAAAACGCCCAGAGGAGAACAATAACCGAAACGATCACTGCAAACGGAAAGATCCAGCCCGAGAAGGAAGTCAAAATAACGCCTGATGTGTCGGGAGAGATCGTCGATCTAAACGTCAAGGAGGGATACCATGTTGAAAAGGGAGATCTGCTGCTGAGAATAAAGCCTGACATTTACATTTCTGAAAAAGACAGATCGGTGGCTGCATTAAGTTCGGCCCAGGCACGTCTCTCCCAGTCAATAGCCCAGTATACCCAGGCAGATCTGTCATTTAAAAGGACCAAGCAGCTTTATGATGTACAGACTATTTCTAAATCGGATTATGAACAAGCCGAAGCTTCATATAATGTCGCAAAATCGGAGGTCGATGCAGCTAAATTCGAAGTCGTTAGC
Organism: uncultured Bacteroidales bacterium; assembly: GCA_963717685.1. Lineage (GTDB taxonomy): Bacteria > Bacteroidota > Bacteroidia > Bacteroidales > VadinHA17 > LD21. Next base: position 981,134 of record OY970346.1, read on the forward strand.
GCTCAGGCATCATTGAAGGAGGCAAATGAAAACCTTATCAAGACTTCAATTTATGCACCTATGACCGGCACGGTTTCGATGCTCCTGGTCGAGCTTGGAGAAAGGGTCGCCGGAACAAACATGATGGCAGGGACTGAGATGCTGCGCGTTGCTGATCTGTCACGTATGGAAGCCCAGGTTGAAGTGAATGAAAATGACATTGTCAGGGTAAAACTGGGCGATACGGCATTGATAGAAGTAGATGCTTATCTTGATCAGAAGTTCAAGGGGATTGTAACCGAGATTGCAAATTCTGCCAAAACCACGGGAGTATCGGCCGACCAGGTCACTAATTTTGATGTCAAGATCAGAATTTTACCTGAATCTTATGCAAAGCTTGCTGAAAAGGACAAAAATCCGTTCAGGCCAGGCATGTCAGCGAATGTCGAGATCCGGTCTGAAACCAAGCCGGATATCCTCACGGTTCCCATTCAGTCCGTCACCACCCGCACTGATACGACAAAGAACTCTGCAAAAACAACCGACCAGGATATACGGACAATAGTCTTTACTACCGATGGGAAATATGCTTTCGCAAAGGATGTTAAAACAGGGATACAGGATAATTCATATATTGAAATTGTTTCGGGTCTGAAGGACAGCGTAAAAGTCATATCTGCTCCCTTCAGCGCCATAAGCAAAAAACTGAAAGACAGCACTCTTATTCAGATAGTCAAGAAAGAGAACCTTTACAATATAAAATAGGCCTCAGACTTAATCCCCGAAGCAATGATCCTTTGTCTTGAAACGGCCACATCTCTATGCTCGGCAGTATTATGCGACAATAAAGGGGTCATTGCAATAAGAGAAAGTGATGCAGGGAGATCACATGCCTCATTTCTCACAGTCTTCGCAGGCGAGCTTCTCAGGGAAGCGGGCATCGAAGCTTCCGGGCTCGAGGCTATCGCAGTAAGCAAGGGACCAGGGTCATTTACCGGACTGAGAATAGGAGTCTCAGCTGCAAAGGGAATTGCCTACGCTGCCTCCATTCCTTTAATAAGTGTAGAAACTACACTTATTATGTTTTACGGGTTCAGGACGAAGCTCAGTGAAAAACAGGCACTCCTTCCAACCGATCTTTTCTGCCCGGCTATCGATGCGCGCAGGATGGAAATTTACCATTCTGTCTTTGATGCCACCGGAAATATTGTCAAAGGAATATGCGCTGAGGTCATTGAAAGGGATTCTTTCAGCATGTTTCCCCCGACATCAAGGATTTTCCTGTTCGGCGACGGTGCCTCCAAATGCAGGGATGTTCTGAACAGTGAAAACATTATTATTGATGATGATTTCAGGATATCCGCATCATTTATGCAGGAGCCGGCATACGAAGCAATAAAAATGAGGCGTTTTGAAGATGTGGCATATTTTGAGCCTTTTTATCTCAAAGATTTTCTGGCCTCAAAGCCTGCAAAGAATATACTTGGGAAAGCTTGACGTATACGCTTGAAAAAAATATTTCCGGAAAAATGAAAATACCCGTGCTGGTATTGGCCATGTATACTTTGTTCCTGCTGCCATGTGCCGGGCAGGTGACGGCTTACCAGCCTGGAGAAAAAGTCGATTATATCATTCATTATGGAGTGATTAACGGAGGCATGGGAACACTCGATATTAAAAGGGATACTATTGCCGGCAGGGAAGTCTGGCATGCAACTATCAATGCAAGAACAACGGGGGTGGCAGACGCGGTTTTCAGGGTAAGGGACGCTTACGAGAGCTTCATGAACCCATTGACCGAATTGCCTGTAAAATCAATCAGGAATATCAATGAAGGACGCTATCACAGATATAATGTCGTTCTGTTTGACCGTTCAACCAGAAAGGATTCGGCAATTCTGAACAGTGATCTCACGGGAATCCATATTGCACAACTGAGAATACATGATATCCTTTCGTGCTTTTATTGGTTCAGGAATCATGTTCCCGCCGGTATTGACACCCTTAAAAAGGGAGATGTCATCACCATCGTGACGTGGTTTACCGACGAGCTGTATCCGATAAACATGAAATATGTCGGCAGGGAAGAAGTTAAAACAAAGGCCGGCAGGATAGATTGCTACAAGTTCAACCCCGTCACCGAAGTCGGAAGATTGTTTAAGACACAGGAGGATGTTTCATTCTGGTTTTCAGCCGATAAAAATTTTTTACCCGTTAAGGTTCGATTTGATATATTTGTGGGGGCATTTTTGGTGGATATGGTAGACTATGAAGGATTGGTCTACCCGCTCGAAATAAACAAGAAATAATTAACCTAACAGATAACTAACAGATTTATGGCAACCACTGCAGATTTCAGAAACGGACTGGTTATTGAATTCAATAATGACCTTTATACCATCATACAGTTTCAGCATGTCAAACCGGGAAAAGGACCGGCTTTTGTCAGGACAAAGCTTAAAAACATTAAGACAGGAAGAGTGATTGACAATACTTTTTCGTCAGGAACAAAGATTAATGTGGCAAGAGTCGAAAGAAGACAGTATCAGTATCTCTATAGGGATGATCTCGGATACTATTTCATGCATATTGAAACATTCGAGCAAATTCATGTTGAAGAGCATGTAATTGATTATCCCGAGTTTCTTATTGACGGGCAGAATGTAGAGGTGGTTGTGCATGTCGATGACGACAATATCCTTTCAGTCGAATTACCACAATTTGTTGTTATGGAAATCGTCTATTCCGAACCCGGGCTAAGGGGTGATACTGCGACAAATACCCTGAAGCCGGCAAAAATTCAAACCGGGAGCACCATAATGGTTCCCCTGTTCGTAAACACAGGAGACAAAATAAAAATTGATACCCACACCAAAAGCTATATGGAGCGGGTAAAGAGCTGAAAAAACAATGGAAGAGAGAAAGGTGCCGAATGACAGGCTTAAAATATCAAGGTTCAAGCTGGATTCATTGCTCGATATTACCCTTTCTATAAATGCAAACCTGCCGACGGAAGTTCTTCTTTCAAAATACGAATCAATTCTCAGGAACAACCTCGGAATAGGCAAAATACTGATTTTCAAGCGCTCCGATCAATGGGTATGCCTTCTGAACGGTGGCTTTCCCATATATTTTGAATCAATTGATGTCGAATCAAAGCTTCTGGGCTTCAACGACATTACTTATGTATCGGCCGATATGGGGTTCGAGGGAGTCGATATAATAGTGCCGGTCTACAACAATAATATACAGATAGCATTCCTTTTCATTGGCGATATTGAGGAAGAGGGCGAAGGCATGAGCCCGGTGATAAAGCACCTGAACTTTATCCAGACCCTGTCCAGCATCATTATAGTAGCCATCGAGAACATAAGGCTTCACGAGGAAAGTCTTCTTCAGGAAGCTCTTAAAAAGGAGCTGGAGCTTGCTGCAAGGATGCAGAAAATGCTTATTCCCGACAACAGCCATATGCCTCAGGATCCGGCAATGATTGTAAGCGGATTTTATTATCCTCACTATGAAGTCGGCGGGGACTATTACGACTGCCTGAAGCTTTCCGATTCAAAAACCGGAATATGCATTGCCGATGTTTCAGGCAAGGGAATGTCGGCAGCCATCCTTATGTCGAATTTCCAGGCAAGCCTCAGGGCGCTGCTGACTGCCGATGTTGAGCTTGAAACGCTTGTGAACAAGCTTAATTCGATAGTCGTGGCAAATGCTTCAGGTGAAAAATTCATTACTTTCTTCATCGCACGCTACGATAACAATAAAAAGCTGCTTGAATATATCAATGCCGCCCATAACCCGCCGGTGCTTTACAATACTGAAACCGGCGATATAGCTCACATAAATGCCTCATGCGTGGGTATCGGAATGCTTGACGAAATACCTTCAGTGAGAAAAACCGATATCTTTCTTACCGGATATTGCAAGCTGGTCTGCTATACTGACGGCCTCTCGGAACTGAAGGGAGATGATGGCAGGGATATTGGCACCAGGGAAATAATTCGTCATATTACGAATAAGGATCCCGTTGAGCAGAATATAAGGCAAATGATAAAATTCCTCGGGATTCCCGATACTAATCCCTATCTTTTTGATGATGTCTCAATTATTGCTGCAGATCTGAGGTAGCGGTCACAAGGCACGAATAAGATAGTAATTCTTCTTCCCCTTCTGTACCAGCAGATATCTCGAATTCAGCAGAAGATCCTCCTTAATCATAAAATCAGGATCATCTATCCTTGCCTTGTTCAGGCTTACTCCACCACCCTGCACCATCCGTCTGAGTTCTCCCTTCGATGGGAATATCCGTGAATGCTCCGTGCAAAGTGAAGTAAAGCTTACCCCTCCTGCAAGGGTTCTCTTTTCGATATCGTACAACGGTACACCTTCAAACACTGAAAGAAAGGTTTTCTCATTCATTTTTCTGAGCGATTCGGTGGTTCCTTTCCCGAACAGTATCTGTGATGCCTCAACTGCCAGATCAAGCTCTTCGCGTGAATGTACCATTATTGTCACCTCTTCCGCAAGGCGTTTCTGCAGCAATCTTTCATCAGGTGATTTGCAATGCTCTGAGATCAGCTGTTCAATCTCTTCCCGGCTGATAAGAGTGAATATCTTTATATATTTTGCTGCATCCTCATCGGAGATATTCAGCCAGAACTGGTAGAACTGGTAAGGAGATGTTTTTCCCGGATCAAGCCATACGTTTCCCGATTCAGTCTTGCCGAATTTCGATCCGTCCGATTTTGTTATCAGCGGACAGGTAAGTGCAAATGCCTCTCCTCCTGTTTTGCGGCGGATAAGCTCGGTGCCTGTCACAATATTCCCCCACTGGTCGGAACCTCCCATCTGGAGCCTGCATCCCAGTTCGCCGTAAAGATGGAGAAAATCTGTTCCCTGGACCAGCTGATATGAGAATTCGGTAAAAGACATACCTTCTCCGGAATCGGAGCCAAGTCGTTTTTTTACCGAATCCTTTGCCATCATGTAATTTACTGTAATGTGCTTTCCTATTTCACGTATGAAACTGATAAAGGAGTATTCCTTCATCCAGTCATAATTATTGACCATTATAGCCCTGTTTTTCCTTTCCGGGCTGAAATCCAGGAATTTTGAAAGCTGTTCCTTTATCCTTTCCTGGTTGTACCTGAGAGTCTCTTCGTCGAGAAGGCTTCTTTCCTCTGATTTGCCGGAAGGATCCCCGATCATCCCGGTGGCGCCGCCGATAAGTGCAACCGGAACGTGGCCCGCGCGCTGGAAATGGACCAGCAGCATCACCTGTACCATGTGGCCTATATGCAGGGAATCGGCAGTGGGATCAAATCCTATATAGCCTGTCGCGGGTCCCTCTGCCAGCATCTCCAAGGTTCCCGGCATGATATCATGTATCATGCCCCTCCATTTCAGTTCTTCAATAAAATTCATTGACATATATGGAAAATGCAAAGATAGCATTCAGGGTCATACTGACGAGTCGGAGGGGTTCTTTTTAAGCTTGCCGGGAACAGGCTCAATCTTCTCTTTCCTTATTATCGGGAAAATGGCAGGGGCAATATCAGATATCGGATTATAGAATTTCGATCCCGCTATTTTGTCCCGGGGAAGGAACTGCCGGTGTGCATCAAAGGTATTCAGTATCAAAAAAACGACACTGAGCAACAGAATTGCTTTAAGGACGCCGAATGCCATCCCAAGTATCCTGTTAAGGAATTCCAGGGAAATCGCACTGACAAGCTTGTCAGCCAGCACTCCTATGAAATGAACTATCACCACTATAATCCCAAATGTCACTATGAAGGAGATTATGCCTGTGTACTGTCCGTTTATCCTGAACCATTCATCAAGCTTGACTTCTGTATATCCTGAAAATTTGATTGCTCCCCATATTCCGAGTATAAGGGCCAGCAAGGATGCAATTTCCTTCACGAAGCCGTTTGAGAAACCTCTTATTAAAGCAAGACCGAGTACGATTAAAATACCGAAGTCTATCCAGTTCATATTTAGACGGATTAAAAAGTGAAAGTAGGAAAGTTCGTGGATTTTTCAAAACTGGTTACGATTGATTGATGCTGTTTACGGGTAATTGTCTATAGTGAACCGGTTAATAATTCTTAATTAAAAACTTAGACCTGTTTGTTATATATACTATTCCTGTCTTGTTAAATGGCCGCATTTCGATCCAGTGGTTTGCAATGACAAAAAAAAACAATATTTTTGCCCTTCCATGGCCCTATAGTTCAATGGATACCTGCCTGCCGGCAGGCAGGGAACGGAGGTTTGCAAAATATATATATGGCCTATTTTGTTTATGCTATTAAGAGTTTGATTGACAACAGAATATATGTTGGGATGACTGATAATATTGAAAGACGATTATACGAGCATAATAATGGAAAAACAAAATCGACTAAGGGTTATAGACCTTGGACTTTAATTTTTAAGGAAAAAGCTGAAACAAGAAAAGAAGCAAGAAGAATTGAAAAATATTATAAAAGTGGTTGTGGAAGAGAGTTTTTAAAAAGTTACCGGCCCTATAGTTCAATGGATAGAACGGAGGTTTCCTAAACCTTAAATCCAGGTTCGATTCCCGGTGGGGCTACAAACGGCATTATATATCAATAACTTACGGGTATTTTGAACACGTTTTGAATAATTCGTAAGTTATTTTTTTGTTTGCATTTACAGGCAGTCCGAACCATGAAGGCAGGATTGCGATAAAAAGCCAGGAATGAACAGAAAAGAATAAGACCTGAAATATTGAATTGAATGCCACAAGTCCTGCTGCATATTCAGCATCACCCCTGGCTAGCTCATTCCAGACAATAACCATTGCAATTCAACGGGCAAGACCAATCAGGATTAAACCGTACATATAATCGATGTTGAACCGCAGGAAGACAATTGCCAGAAGAAACATAAGAACAGGACCGACTAACCAGTTCTGAACAAGCGTAAGCCGAGCACCCTTGTGTCTCGAAAAACATCCCCCAGTTCTTCATATTTTACTTTCGCAAGCGGCGGATACATCATTACAATCAATCCAATAGCTGTTGGAATGTTTTTCGTTCCTGATGACAGACTATTCCAGAATTTGGAAATATTTGGACTTAACCAACCCGCCAAAACGCCAATAAACATTGCAAGAAATATCCAAAGGGTCAGATAGCGGTCAAGGAATCTTAAACGTTTTGGCGTTGGCATTATTATGACTTTAATTGCCTGACATATAAATCGTAAAACTGTTCATGTATTTCATCCCTGACTCTCCGGAATTCACTCCAGATAAATTCATCATTTCCTGTAACCTTTGAAGGGTCTTCAAAACCAATATGCAGGCGATGATTCACTTTACCTGTGAATACAGGACATGTCTCATTAGCGTCATCACAAACTGTTATTACGTAATCCCACGCTTCATCTAGATATATTTCAACTGATTTTGGTCTATAGTGGCTGATATCGATACCTGCTTCCTTCATTACAGTAACGGCTTTTTCATTGATCTTATGAGCAGGATCCGTACCTGCTGAACGTAAGGTAAGACTGCTGTCAAAAGACTTCAAAAATCCCTGAGCCATCTGGCTGCGGCAACTGTTGCCAGTACATAGAATTAAAATTTTCATTATTAATTTGACTTAACATTTCGGGAATACCCGAAATATATAGTTAAATTTTTTACTTTTTAAAAAACCTGGCAAACAACAATTTTGCCTCTTCCCAATGTTCAGGATTAATACAATACCTGATATATGGCGGATTCATTTCCCCCTGAATTAATCCTGCCTCTTTCAGTTCTTTCAAATGCTCCGACAAGGTAGAACGGGCAATGGGCAGGATTTCAGCCATATCTCAGCTATAGCAGGCTTTATTAAGATTATTCGACAGGTAGTCAAGAATAAAAACACGGATTGGGTTTGAAAGTGCCTTTCCATACAGTGCAATCTTTTCCTGGTTATCCGTGATTGGATTTTCCTTTTCTGCCATATAAATTTCATTTCGGACTTTTCCGAAATAAAATTATGTATTTTTTTTATTATATAGGCAAACCGATGACCTGACCACTTAAGGCCGTAACACAATGACCATCTTTCGCCAGATTTAAGTTATTGTAATTAAAGTTTTTATATATATATCCGGCCAAATTTTGCCAGGTTGTCAGGCTTTTGCAGTTATACCAGATCGAATCGATCCAGATTCATTACTTTATTCCATGCTGCCACGAAATCCAGCACAAATTTTTCCTGACCATCTGAGCTTCCGAATACCTCAGCAATTGCCCTGAGCTCTGAATTTGATCCGAAAATGAGATCAACCCTCGTTCCCGTCCACTTTAAATCGCCTGAAACACGATCTCGTCCCTCAAATTCCTCCTTTGTCTCTGAAGTTGCTTTCCAGACAGTGCTCATATCCAGAAGGTTTACAAAGAAGTCGTTGGTCAGGACGCCCGGGCGGTTTGTAAAAACTCCGTGTTTTGAATTATCGAAGTTCGCATTCAGGACACGCATTCCGCCAATAAGCACCGTCATTTCAGGAGCAGTTAATGTCAGCAACTGGGCTTTATCTATAAGAAGCTCTTCAGTGGATATCGAATTTTTCGTCTTTAAATAGTTCCGGAAACCATCGGCTGCCGGTTCAAGCACTGCGAAGGATTCCACATCAGTTTGTTCCTGGGAGGCATCCATACGGCCGGGCGTGAAAGGAACTGTAATTTTATAACCTGCATCTTTTGCAGCTTTCTCAACTCCTGCACAACCTGCCAGGACAATTAAGTCGGCAAGAGAGACCTTTTTACCTCCTGATTGCGAATTGTTAAATTTATTCTGAATACCTTCAAGCACTCCAATAACCTTCTTCAGTTGTACCGGATTATTGACCACCCAGTCCTTTTGCGGAGCCAGACGGATCCGTGCTCCATTCGCACCACCCCTTTTATCAGAGCCGCGGAACGTTGATGCCGAGGCCCAGGCGACAGATACCAGCAGTGATATCGGTAGTCCTGAAGCCAGTATTTTAGTTTTCAGTGCAGTTATGTCCTTGTCATCAATCAATTTATGATTTACGACCGGAATGGGATCCTGCCAGATCAATTCTTCTTTTGGCACTTCAGGCCCCAGATAACGTGTACGTGGCCCCATATCCCTGTGTGTCAACTTAAACCATGCACGGGCAAAGGCATCGGCAAATTCGACGGGATGCTCATAGAATCGACGTGAAATCTTCTCATAAACAGGATCGAAACGTAACGAAAGGTCTGTTGTAAGCATAGTCGGAAAATGCTTTTTTGACGGGTCGTGAGCATCAGGGACAACCTTATCAGCATTTTTTGCTGTCCATTGATAAGCCCCGGCCGGGCTTTTTGTAAGCTCCCAGTCATATTTGAACAGATTTTCAAAGAAGTAAAAACTCCATTTGGCCGGAGTTTGAGTCCAGGTGACTTCGATGCCGCTTGAAATGGCATCGCTGCCTTTCCCTGTGCCAAAAGAGCTTTTCCAACCCAAACCTTGTTCTTCAATGGGAGCGGCTTCAGGTTCAGGCCCTACATGTTTTGCATCGCCCGCGCCGTGAGTTTTTCCAAAAGTATGTCCACCGGCAATTAATGCCACGGTTTCCTCATCGTTCATTGCCATGCGGGCAAAGGTGTTCCGGATATCTTTGGCTGCTGCGATCGGATCGGGTTTCCCGCCGGGACCTTCAGGATTTACATAAATAAGTCCCATCTGAATTGCTGCAAGAGGGTTATCAACTTTGCTTTTGTCCAGATCGCGGTTGTCGTTCTCCAGCCATTTTGTTTCTGAACCCCAGTAAACGTCTTCCTGGGATTCCCAGACATCTTTACGTCCTCCGGCAAAACCGAAGGTTTTAAATCCCATTGATTCCAAAGCGACATTGCCGGCAAGAATCATCAGGTCGGCCCAGGATATTTTCCTGCCATATTTCTGCTTGATCGGCCAGAGCAGTCTTCGGGCTTTGTCGAGATTGACATTATCCGGCCAGCTGTTAAGCGGGGCAAAACGCTGTTGGCCAGCTCCTGCACCACCACGACCATCTATTGTTCGATATGTGCCTGCACTATGCCATGCCATGCGGATAAACAACGGCCCATAGTGCCCGAAATCTGCCGGCCACCAATCCTGTGAGCTCGTCATCAGTTTGTGAAGATCGTTTTTTAAAGCCTTTAGATCGAGACTTTTGAACTCTTCGGCATAACTGAAATCTTTACCCATAGGATTAGATAAACAAGAATGCTGTCGCAGGATGTTTAATTTTAACTGATTTGGCCACCAGTCACGGTTTTTTGTTCCGCTGCTTCCCACACCGTGTTTTTGAGTAGCTCCGGTTACGGGGCATTTACTCAGCTTTTCAGAGTTTTTTTCCATATCGAATTATTTTTAATTGTTTCTAAACTTTCCGATTATCTGAAGTTTTATCTCATCAATTTTAAAATCCCGGATTTTATTTTTTTTAAAATACTTTTTGAGGATCTTATTTATTTCTTCATTCTCATAATCTTTTATTATGTTTGATTCAGCACTATATAAATGATGGTGCGGTTCGGGAATTGCATCATAACGAATAATATTCTTCCCCGTTTCGACCCTGATAATTACTTTCCTGGCTGCCAGGATATCAAGTGCCTTGTAAGCAGTAGCTGTAGCGATATTCACGTTTTTATTTCTTATAAACCCAATGATTTCTTCTGCGGTAGGGTGATTATTTAATTCGATTATTGCCTCAAGTACCGCTAATCTTCTTGGAGTTGCCTTAAGCCCTTTGTCCCATAGTTTTATTTTAAGAAATTCTGTATTCATATTATTAAGAGTAAAGTAGAATAATTCCACTTTATAGGACAAATATATTATCTGTTTTTATTAAAAACAAATCTTTTCTGTCTTTTTAATGGAGTGAAAAAGCCGGACAACCTGACCACCTTTGGCAGGTCAAATGGCTTTAATTAAAATTATCTAAGGATCAAATTTATAATGCCGGCCTTTTGTGGTCAGTTTATTTTAGCCAAACGGAAACAGACCACATAAACCCTTCAATTATCTGACATCAAAGAAGGTTAAAATGATTGGCGAAATGCAGTCAGTGCGGCTGGCTTTTATATTTTACAGAATTTCTTAACCAAATAAGTATTATGTTTGATATCCAATCAAGTTTAAATCAAAAAAATGAGAACATTGCTCTTAATCCTGGTGACAGTTTTATCAATAAACTGTGCCTACTCCCAAAAAATAAACGAATCGGAAGTGCCTGCCCCGGTAAAAGAAAAATTCCAATCATTGCATCCAGACGTCAAAGATGTTAAATGGCTGAAACATAAAAAGGGTGGTTATGAAGCAGAATTTGTCCAAAACAAATCAGAGTTCGGAGTATCAATTGATTCTCTTGGCAATCTGAAAGAAACTGAAATGGATATGAAAATTTCTGAATTGTCAAAAGAAATCCATGAGTATGTGGTAAAGAATTATCCCGGTTATGCAATTACTGAAGCAGCACAAATAACTTACGCTGATGGGAAGCCGATGTACGAGGCAGAAATAACAAAAGGAAAAGATAGTTTTGATTTGCTGTTTGACAGTTCGTTCAAATTTGTCAATAAAGGTCATTTTTAAGAATATGAACCTTTAAAAACAAATAATGAAAAGGCAGAATTATGTAAATACAATGATTCTTTTACCAGAATTATTGGTAATGGCGATGCAGTTATACTGACATGAATCATTTTGGGTCTCTGATTTTAATAACTGCGGTGAGAGATAGGGTCGAACCACGAAGGAAAGGCGGTTCGTCAATCAGAAGCATTGCCTGTTAATCTTAATTATGCCGTCCCGGCTTAATTATTATTTAAACAGCTTAAATTCTCTTCAATTTTAAATGCTACCTGATAATAGTTATTGACGGCACCTAATAATCTGACTTTGACATAAAATGAAGCTGCAAATTCAGTAAATGCCTTAAATTCATGCATCGGCACATTAAATTCATCAAAAATCAGGATGTCATCTTTATTCAGATATGGTCCTATCATGGATAAAGCAAAAAGGGTCGAGGTGTAAATATCGGCATCCATGTGAATCACCTTTCTCAGGTTTGTATTAAATCCCTTTAGAAAAGAAGGAACAGTTTCTTGAAAAAACCCCCTGAAAAACTGACATCTCTCATCCTTACTGACATCCGGGAAAGAATTATGCGCTGACATCTCGCCTTTTTTAAAATAACCCCAATCCTCAGGCAATCCGGTAAAAGTATCAAAGCCTGCAAATCGTGAATCTTCACTCTTAATATTGTTGACCCACCACTTAAAGGATTGTCCTTCTGCCACTCCAAATTCAATGTAGTAGATACTCGAAAGATTCTCCGATTGAACAACATGATTATAAAGTTCATATCTTTTATTATAATCATGATGTCTCGTGTAAAAATCGTTAAAGCCGGGGCTTGAAGCTTTTCTGACCCATTTCGATAACTTTGATAAATAAGCCATTGTAATCAGAGGGGTTGAAAACGGATCAAAGATGATGTGGAATTTCATTCTTATCAGATTCGATTTTATTTTTCTGATTACTTTAATTCCTTTCTTCATCCTGTCTCCTTTCTGCATATTGGTTATTTTATAAAACATTTGAATCGGGGATACTTATATTTCCTGAAATTAAACCATCATTTGTACGATCAGATACATCCAATATCGCAGCCCCATTCACAATTTCATCGAAATTCCAATATCCTGTAGGCCAGCTTCATTTTTCCCCAATTCGATCCCTGAGCCCACTGATGGTTTTAAACGGCGAATCGACGATCAGCATGTTTGAGATCCAATCCGGGATTTTTCCTGCAGGATCAACATCACCTTCAAGTATGACATGAGTCATTTCTTTACCGGCAGGCATTATGGTCCATGACTGATGGTATTCTTTAATGCGTACCATGTCATTACGTTCGGGAATTACCCCAATAAGCGAAACTGCATTAATCTTGCGCTCACCGGACACCGAATCTATAGTGATTGTAACATCCACGCAAAGGTCACGGTCAGTGACAGGCCAGGGTAAATTATACACCAGATAGTACTGCGCTCTTTTGTTTTTTTCATAAAGCAGCACTTTTTTCTGTGTGATGCTCTTATCCCACCAATCAGTATTGTTGACATCTTCCAATATGGCGAAAATATTTTCTACCGGTGCATTAATGTCGGTGATGCCTCTGAAAGATTTCAGGGACTTCCCGGCTTCCTTGCGTGTATATATTTTTATACTATCCCTTTCTTTAACAAAATCCCAGGATTGTGCTGCCATCGAACATGAAAGCATCAGGGCAAAGAAAAACATTATGATGAAGTTAAATTTATTGAGTTTCATAAAACTTGAGTTTTATTCATTGATTCAAAGGCCGGATATGCTGATCATATCCTCAGATCGCGCTCTTGTGCCTGCACGATCACTTCCCTATGCAATATAGCATTTCAACACCTCTTAAGACATAATTTTCCCCCCGATTGCAGCTGATGCCCAGAATTTATCGTTAAGTCTGTTTTCAGCCAGCTTCTCAAATTTATATCCCGCCTTTAATACACGCGTTACTCCTTTTTCATCACAGAAAAATATTTTGTCCTTGCAGGCCCATGGAGAAGACCACACAGCAGCCGTACCATTGATTCTTTGCCTGTACAGCTGTTTCCCGTCAGCGGCATTTATGCAGGTGATATCTCCGCTGCCTCCGATATTATAAATCAGGCCTTTGTACAAAAGCGGCGAACCGCTTCCGGTTCCGGCATCGGGTGTCGACCATTCAATATATTTGCCTGTAGTCTCTCCGGCTTTAAGAGAGATATCCCCTTCGGCACCCGCCTTTACGGCATAAATCAATGCTTTCTTTTCCTGGCCGCCTTCGTTGCCGATGTAAAGATGTCGCCTGTCGGCCACAGGTGAAGGGATGCACTGTTCACCTCCTGCCATTAGTTCCCATAGAATCTTCCCTGTTTTAGGGTCATATGATCTGACCGTCTTGCCGCCTGCGACCAATTCTGTCCTTAAACTGTTTTTCCAGATGACCGGGGTGCAGTAGTTGGTTTTCTCCTGCCGTGCCATTCTCCATATCTCGTACCCCGTGGCACCGTCGAGAGCTACGATATATGAATTGACTTCATTATCAACCTGTAAATACAGGATCCCATTATAAATAACCGGAGATGAACCTGTTCCCCATCCCTGCTGGGTGCCGAATGAGCCCAGGTCTTTTTGCCAGAGGAGACTGCCATTCATATCATAGCAAAACAGCCCGGTCATGCCAAAATATGCAAATATCCTCTTACCGTCAGTGGCCGGTGTTTCAGATGCGTAGGTATTCATAGGGTTCTTGCTGACCTTCGGATGTCCTTTAAATGCGACACGATTCCAGATTTCTTTGCCTGTGTTCAGGTCAACACATGTAACTTCCCAGCGATATATGTCCTGCTTAAATGTTGTGTCAGTATCCTGCGGGGACGGGCCCATTGGTCTGCCATGTCCTTGTTGAGGAACCTGGCCGGGTCTTCCTCCGGGTCCTTCCTGTCGCTGGTTCTGTCCCGGACCGGGTCTGCCCTTGTCTCCTTCCCCGGGAGGTTCTCCCATTGGCATTTGTTGCTGTTCCTTTACCTTTTCAGGGAAGGCGGATGATATAAAAACCCTGTCACCCCATATTACCGGGGAGGACCATCCGGTGCCTTTAATCTTATATGTCCACTTGACATTTTTATCCTTGCCCCAGGTATCCGGAAGGTTTATGCCGGTGGAGATCATGTTGCTTTCCTGGCCCCTGAACTGGGGCCAGTTTCCCTTTTTTGAACAGGATGTAATGGCTGATGATATAATCACAATAGCAAAAACTGCTGATGCTGGCTGGCGAAGGATTTTCATATTTAAAAATTTTTAATTGGATGTTAGGATATAAAAATAATCGTTTCCCATTAATTTATAAATAAACGTATTTGCATGTCTGTAATATGCCTGGCATCTTTATCTATTCCATGACAATCGGGAAATCATGTCCGATTGAAAAGGTGCTGGGGAACTGCCTGTGACGGATCAGATTATATGATACCTCCGGCACCTGGTCGTCGATATATGACTTAATTTCATAAACAGTGATCTTTGAATCGGCTGGCGCTCCATCAGCCTTCCCGCTCAGACCTTCAAGCAGCACGTAAGTAAATACGCCATGCCCCAGGCTTTTAATCTCTGCTGATTGCTGATCTGTTTCTGAAGAGGCCAAAACATGAATACCTGAGCTTCTTGACAGCTGGGCCAGGGCTTTTTCCTCAGTGGCCCCGCGCATGGCAAGCGCCTCAACTGAACCGCCTGAATGACAGGCGTCGATAAAAACAACCTGCTTTAACGCCGGGAGCTGCTTGAATTTTTCCTGTAATTCTGTCACACTGAGCGCGTTTTTAAGCTTTTCATCCTGGTACATCCCTGTGATTTCCGAAGTGATGAAATAAAAAACATTATCTTCACTGCTGCCGTGCCCTGCATAAAAGAAAATAAATACATCCTCTTTTTTCATGACCTTGCTGATCTCGTCGATAGCGGCAATAATCTTCGCCTTTGTCGCATCCCTGTCGAGAAGGGTATATGAATTGATCTTTTTAAAAAGCTTCTGGCCCTTCAGGGAAATGAAGGATGAGAAAGCCTGGGCATCAGCCTTTGCATAGGCAAGATCCATGTTCTCATTCTCATATTGGTTTATCCCTATGCTCAGGACATAGCAATCCGATATTTTCTGAAGTCCGTTGTAGATGATGTTTATTGATTGCGGAACAGATTCAATGTCCCCGTTGCTGAATGCCGATATTGATATTTCATTCTGGCCTGGAACGAGGTTAAGGTCAAATGTTTTCATTACATACTGTCCTGCTTTGGTCATCCGCTGCAAATCGGTTGCATCAATTTCCTGTCTTTTTCCGTTCTGCATCACCTTGAACTCTTTCACCCCGCCTCCGTTATTGGTCACTTTGACCATGAACGTAGCAATTGAATTATCAGCACTGGCCTCCTTTTCAGGAAGAACGATCTCTATACCCGGCGGCGGAAACTTATCAATGGTCTGAATCATATCCTGCCTGAATCCGGGGACATTGTCACTTAAGGTTGCGTCATATAAACCGGGCCGGTAGAACTCGTTGAAAAACTGGCTGATTGAAAACAGCTCTGTCCCTTTTACAAATGAGATGGCGTCAAATGCTCCCTGGGAGGCATCGAAATATCCGGCAGGATTTTTCATGAACCAGTCGTTTTCGTTCAGGAAAATGATGGATAGCATCTCTTTCTTTTCGGGTACATTCCATATCCTGATCGATCCGTCCCGGCTTCCTGAAATAATGTATTTAAGATCATTCGTAATATTTACATCTCCCACGCCGCCCTGATGACCGGACAGCTGGCAGATCAAATCCCCTGTGGTGGCATCCCATTCCTTAACCAGGAAATCATCTCCCCCGGAAACGATATATTTCCCTGAGGCATCATATTTTGCATTATAAACGCCCCCCTGGTGGGCTTTTATCCTTATAACCTGGAGCCCTGACATAAAATCCCAGACCCTTACAGTGCCATCCCATCCGGCAGTGATAATCCTGTCTCCGGCAGGATTAAAGTTTATTGAATTCACAAGGTCGGTATGCCCGGTGAATACCCTTATTTCCTCCCCACTGTCAATTTCGGTCATAGTCAGTTTTTTATCGAGCCCTGCTGAAATAAAATAAACACCGTTCGGCGAGAATCTGACCTGGTAAACTGCTGTCTTGTTGTGGGGAGAAACAGCCTGTATGGTTTTCCCTGTCTTTATATCCCAGATAATTACATAACCTCCCCAGTCGGCTGTTGCAAGCAAGCTGTCGTCATAGCTGATATCGACGGAAAAGACTGCATTGTTTTCATCAGGGAATCTTATAACCCTGACCGAATCGCCGGTCTCAACATCCCATACAATCGCCCTGCCGTCAAGTCCGCCTGTGGCGAGGTATTTCCCGTCTCTGCTGAAAGTAAGGCTTATAACCATTCCATTGTGCCCTCTTAATGTTCTGTAAACCTTACCCGTTTTGAAATCTATCAATTTGGCATTGTTGCCGGTCCTTCCCACTGCAATGTATTTCCCGTCAGGACTCAGCTTCGCCTCATTAACCAGTGCAGCCCAGTACATATATGAATTTGTCAGTATTCTTTCGTTCACCTGGTTCAGGTATCCTTTCAGAGTAATCAATTTTGTACCTGATGCCATATCCCATACTTCTGTAATTCTTTTTTCACTGCCGGTGATTATCTGTTTGCCATCAGGACTGACAGATGCTGCCAGGATCTTATTTTCGGAATAATTACCTGTTTTTATCACCAGTTTCCCGGTTTTGATATCCCATGCCTCAGCTACTCCATACTCGACCGCACAGATGTACCTGCCGTCGGAACTCACCGATAGTTTTTCAGGAGAACCCTCTCCGTAGAATTCACGAATGAGGGATCCTGATGTACGGTCAAACATTTTGACTGAATCGGAGCAGGTCAGAAAAACGTATTTATTGTCAGGGGTGATGGCGGCTTCAGCTATGCATGTGGTACAGGTCGAATTTGTATTTTTGAATTTTCTGATCTCAGTTCCCGAATCCGTGTCAAAAAGAATGGCTGTATTATCCCCTGCGCCGGCAAGTATGAACTGGCCATCGCTGCTGAAGACCACTGTTCCTGTCCTTGGATAATCAAATCCCGGTTCAGAGTAGAGATCTGCCGGGACAGGCTTCAGCTCTTTTATTTTCTCTCCTGTACTTATA
The DNA here is from genome assembly GCA_963717685.1 of uncultured Bacteroidales bacterium. Lineage (GTDB taxonomy): Bacteria > Bacteroidota > Bacteroidia > Bacteroidales > VadinHA17 > LD21. The sequence continues at coordinate 998,919 of OY970346.1, forward strand.
TTCCAGACAGATATTCCAGACCTGGTACTTCCTGTCACAATGTTTGTACCGTCGGGACTAAAGCCGGCACATGTAAAAATATCCTTTTCGGGTTTCATTTTCCATGTCGGCTTGCCTGTAGTAATATCCCATATCATGGAGGTGCCATCATCGCACAGAGAGAGAATAGAATTGCCCTGCCTGTTGAATTCGACATGGTTTATAGCTGATAAGCTGCCCCTGAATGACCGGATTTCCTTTCCATCGGAACTTCGCCAGAGGATTATTGTTTTATCCGCGCTGCCGGTCGCCATGAATTTCCCGTCGGCACTGTAGCAAACAGCTGTTACGGCGGCATAATGACCTGCCTGGATGACTGTTTCAATTTGCTGTCCTGATACTGTTAAAGAGAATGAAAAAAAGGACAATAAGCTGATAATAAAAGACTTTTGCATATATTATTTCATTAATGGATGCCATTAATTATTAAGTGTAAACTGTACACTTATTCAATGATTCAGTACAAAATGTTATCCCTTTGCATTTAGTGAAACGAAGTTACATTGAATTTCACGGAAATTACCATTAAATTATTCTGCTTTCACGCCCTCCCGTCTTCCTGCCATCCATTCATCCTGCTTCTCATCTCAATTTTTTAACCACGGTCCCGATAGCTTTCGGGATCAGGGTGTTGCACGGAGCTGTTCATGTAGCAAAACGTTGAACGCTAAACGCTAAACTGAAAAACGAGCGAACTGCCAGACGCCGGAATGAACCCGCTCCTTACCTCCTGCTGAAGCTGAACGCGCTACCTTCAGGGCGGAATCTTTGTTTCACTCCGAACTCCCAAGAGATATATTCTTTGGCTTTCCGGTTGCCGGTAGCCGGATGCCGGACGCCGGAATGAACCCATCGCCACACCCTTGCTGGGAACCATTATTTAAAATGCCTTCTGCAATCTGCATTGAGCCTTTTGCCCTGAGCTCTGAGCCCTGCCTCCCGCTCTCTCCTTCTTCCGCTTTCCGTCACCCCAGCTTCCTGTACTTTATCCTCACTGGTGAGGTATCGGCGACTCTCTTCTTATAGCTTTCCTCGTATTCAGAGTAGTTGCCTTCAAACCATACTACCTTCGAATCACCTTCAAAGGCGAGCATGTGTGTTGTTACCCTGTCGAGAAACCATCTGTCGTGTGATATGATCACGGCACATCCGGCAAAATTCTCGAGTCCTTCCTCAAGGGCTCTTAGTGTATTTACATCAATATCATTTGTCGGTTCGTCGAGTAAAAGAACATTTGCACCTGTTTTGAGTGTAAGCGCAAGATGAAGCCGGTTTCTTTCCCCGCCGGAAAGCATCCCGCATTTTTTTTCCTGATCGGCTCCGGTAAAGTTGAACCTTGCAACATAAGCCCTGGCATTAACCTGCCTGTTCCCGACCATGACCTCATCCTGCCCCCCCGATATGACTTCATAGACTGTCTTCCCCGGATCTATTGCCTCATGAGCCTGGTCGACATAACCGAGTGAAACAGTCTCGCCAATTTCAAAAGCACCTCCTGTGCCTTTTTCCTGACCCATTATCATCCTGAAGAGAGTTGTTTTTCCTGCTCCATTGGCTCCTATAACTCCTACTATGCCGTTGGGAGGAAGGTTGAAATTTAGGTCTTCGAAGAGCAGTTTGTCACCAAATGATTTAGTCACCTTCGCAGCTACGATAACCTTATCTCCGAGCCTTGGACCGTTGGGTATAAAGATCTCCAGCTTATCCTCCTTCAGTTTAATATCCTGATTGAGCAGATTCTCATAAGCGCCAAGCCTGGCTTTTGATTTCGCATGCCTCGCCTTTGGCGACATTCTTACCCATTCGAGTTCGCGTTCCAGTATCTTCCAGCGCTTTACGTTGCCCTTTTCCTCTGCTTCAAGTCTTTTTGCCTTTTGCTCCAGCCATGAGGAATAATTACCCTTCCATGGTATTCCTTCTCCACGGTCAAGCTCGAGTATCCATCCCGCCACATTATCAAGAAAGTACCTGTCATGAGTTATGCAAATCACTGTTCCATGATATTGCCTGAGAGTTGTTTCGAGCCATTGCACCGACTCTGCATCAAGATGGTTGGTTGGCTCGTCGAGAAGCAGCACATCGGGCTGTTTCAGTAGAAGTCTGCAGAGCGCCACGCGCCTTCTTTCGCCCCCTGAGAGCAGGCTGACCTTCGCATCGCCTTCCGGGCATCGCAGGGCATCCATTGCCCGTTCAAGCTTATGTTCAATATTCCAGCCGTCATGGTATTCTATTTTCTCCTGAAGCGCAGCCTGTTTGTCCATAAGCTGCTGCATCCTGGTTGAATTTTCATATACCTCAGGATCACCGAAGCTTTCATTGATCTTTTCATATTCCTTAATAAGATCTATCGTTTCCTTTACCCCCTCTTCAACAACTTCACGCACTGTACGGCTTTCATCGAACAAGGGATCCTGGGGCATATGGCCGACAGAATAACCCGGGAGGAATGTCACTTCGCCCTGAAATTCCTTTTCAACCCCGGCGATGATTTTCATAAGAGTGGATTTTCCAGAGCCATTCAGTCCGATTATCCCTATTTTAGCGCCGAGGAAGAATGAAAGAGATATGTCCTTAAGCACCTGTCTGTGTGGCGGATAAGTTTTTCCCACCCGGTACATCGAGAAGATTATCCTGTTGTCTTCAACCATTTGTCCTGATTTTTTTTACAATTTAGAAATTCCGGCTATTTAAACGAAAAAAAAGGCTGAAAATGATTTTCAGCCTTTTTCCGTAACAAGAAATACGGTTTATTTTTTTTCAAAAAGTTTAACTGTCTCGTCCTGCAGGAGAACCCAAAGTGAATAGACCCCCTTCAGCGTTCCAATCGGGATGTTTAGGATTCCAAGGGCAGACATCACTATAACGAGATATCTTGACCATGGCTGAAAGGAAAGCAATCCTATTCCGCCTATCAGGTCAAGTGTTGCAAAGACTGCTATCAGGACAGGGAGGATGACAAACAACCCTGAAATGAGAGTAAATACATTAGCCGGCATTCCATCTGAGGGAATGAATCCTCTTGCAAAATGAAGCACGAAAAAAACAATAATTGCACCGATAAGTCCGAGAATTCCAAAGCCGATATTAATCGCACCCACGACGGTGACATGTTTTTTCATTTTCGAATTCATGACATTTTCTTCCATGGCGTTTATGTTTTAATAGTTTGTTTTATTTTTCATTCCTGATCTAATGACTGTTAATTGAACAAATTGATGCATTGAATCCTCAAAATATTTAATTTACGCAACCTTTTTAATTAAAAAATGTTCTATAATGCAAAGAGTTTTATAAATTTGAGCTGAAAACCGGACCCTAATGAAAAAGAAACTATTTTTTGCTGTTGTTTTAGTCCTGATTGCCTGTACTTTCACATCATGTTCAAAAACATGCAAGACCTGCCAGCAGGTGACCACTTATGGCGATGGTTCACCGCAGACTGAAACTACTGCACAGGAATATTGCGGAGCCGAGCTTCTTACCATTGAAGCTACTCCTCCTGTCACTGTAGGCTCAGGCACCAATTCTACAACAACAACATGGAGTTGTAACTAGTACCTTACACCTATTAAAGTTACGTCATCTATCTGGGGGCTGTCACCACGCCACTCTTCAAATATCTCATTTAATCTCTCTGCCTGTTTCAGCATGGGCTGACCAGATAGCTGTACAAGGGTTTCTCTCATTTGAACAGACATGAATTTTTTCTGGTTCGGCCCTCCAAACTGATCGGCAAACCCGTCTGAGAATATATAGAATGTATCGCCTTTCTGAAGATCTATCCTGTGCATGGTGAAGGGCTGCATCCTGTAATGAATTGCTGCCGGCATTTTATCCGGGCGATAATGTGTAAGCTCTTTGTCTCTGACAAGGTAAAGCGGGCTGTTTGCACCGGCATACCAGAGAATATTCTGATCAAAATCGACCACGCATACTGCGATATCCATCCCGTCTTTCACAGAATCCTCGTCGGCCACCTGTTTTAATGATTTAATCACTCCGTCGCGCAGGTTTTCAATGATCTGGTCGGGCATGAGTATGTGCTTGTTGTTAACAATTTCATTCAGCAAGGTGACACCCAGCATGCTCATAAATGCACCGGGAACGCCATGTCCGGTGCAGTCGGCCGAGATTATCACCTGCTTGCCGGCCGGTGAGCTTACCCAGTAAAAATCACCGCTGACAATAGCCAGGGGCTTGTACAGGACGAAATGCTCCAGCTTGTCGCTGAAGAGTTCAAGAGAAGGGATCAGGGCCGTCTGGATCCTCTTGGCATACATTATACTGTCGGTAATATGCTTCTTCTGGTAAGCGATCTGGTCCCGCTGGGCTTCGGCAAGATCGCGCTGCTGCTCAATTTCATCCTTCTGCATTGAGATTATCCTGTTCTTTTCCTCGAGTCTTATATTGGCCTCTTTTTTGATTTTATAGCCTCTGTAGATATAATAGCCAAGAAAGCTTACGAGGAGCAGGGCAAGGATAACAAAATAAAGAATCAGCTTCTGCTTTTCAAGAGTGGCAAGCTGGAGCTTTATCTTTCCTTCCTGTTCGCTGATCTTCCTGAGCTGACCATTTATCATTGTTATCTGGGAAGAGATTTTTTCCTTCTGATTTGCAAGAGTATCCTGCTGAATCTTCACCGCCTGCTGCTGAACCACTATAGTCTGTTTTTGCGTGGTAATTTCGCTTTTTTGCCTGGTTATCTGACCCAGCTGAATATTCAGAACTTTCTGTTTCTCTTCAAGAGTCTTTTCCTTATCGGTTATCTCCTTATTAAGTGAATCGAGAACAGCCTTTTGCTTCATTATCTCAGCCTTCTGCTTCTCTATTTCAACCTGTTGCTGCCTGACTGTCTCCTTCTGAACCTGAAGGTCAGCATCCGTCACAACAAAAAGATTTTCCCAGTCTTCCTTTGTCTTTATTGCCTGTGCAAGCAAGTTGGAGTTAACTGTCATTCCTGCCTTTTTTATCAGGTCTTCATTGGCCTCAAATTTGGGCTTCCCATTGACCACAACAAAGTTTATCATCGACTCACGGAACTGGTATCCCTCTGTAATCAGCATCGTCTGATGTCCTTCGAGCTTTTCCTTAACCTTATTAAGATTGAATCCGCTGGCCTTGTTCACATAAAGTACCTGGGTATGCTGTATCTTTTCCTCGCTCCTGAACGCGACAACCTGAATCGGCTTATTCTGAATAGTCTTTCTTGTCTTCGCGAGGTTTCCCATCTCCCATAACAGATCCGAAGTATAATCAAGCACTCCTATCCTGAACACTGATGAATCGGCAAAGCCAGGACCGTAATCAATGTACTTTGCCATATCAAAAATATAAACAGCCCTTGTTGAATTGTCAAATCCATTTTGGCTGAAAGCATTAGACATTAAGAAAAGCAACCCCAGGGAAAGGATTGCTGATTTTATTGAACCATCAGGTCTGTTCATTGTCCGGAATATTTATATTACGAAATTGCGAATTTTTATCCACTAAAACAAATGTTTGCCATGACGATGCTTTTTGCCGTGTTGATAAATTGTTAATAAATGACCATTTGCCCATATAACTGCTCTGTATCTTATAGTAATTTTATACAGGTTTTACTAACCCTAAAAATGGCTTTGAATATCAATGATTTACAATTCGCTGACAAATCGATAGTTATAGTCGAGGATGATTTGCCGTCAATCAGGTATTATGAAACTCTTTTGAAAAATTCAGGTGCCGATATAAAAATCTTCCGCAACGGGAAAGAATTTGTCGATTATATAAGCCAGGAAAATTCAAGGGTTGACATAGTTCTGATGGATTTTCTAATACCGATTATTAACGGCATCGAATGCCTGCGGATATTCCGCAGGGAAAGGAAGAATGTTCCAATATTGATGATTACGGCATATTCTTCGGAACAATGCAAGACTGAAGCCTACCTTGCAGGCTGCAATGAATATGTACTCAAGCCGATTTATCCTGAAAAGATATTTTTCCTTCTGGAAAAATATCTGAAGCATGGATCAACGGTATCCCTGACTATCTGACGTTTTTCCCGTACTCTTTCTGTATGCTTATATACCTGGAGTAATAATCTTCCAGCTTCTTGTTTATATCCTGCCCCAATTCTATTTTCCCTGCAGCCGCGCATTCATTTGCAGCTTTGGATGCGTACTGAATGGCAGACTGAATTTCATATTCTGCCGAAGCTACAACGTAGGGCGTCTGCTTCAGATAATAATCGAGCTGCTCATAATAATGCCTGCAGAGATCATTGGTCATCTGAACACCCTTGTCAATATTGCCGGATTTAAAATATGCTTCAATTATATCCGTCACATAAGGGTCATAGGGTATTTTGTCAAGCGGCAATGTTTTCATGCAATAATCAAGAACTTCGATGGCCTTTTCATTTTTCCCTTCCTGTGCAAGCGCTTGTGCGAGTTTGGCATAATTCAGCCGGGCCTTTACGACCAGGATTGTCCTCTTGTGGTTATAGTCGATATCCACTTTGCTATCATTTGCGCCGCCCCAGGCAAATTTCTTCATCATGTTGTTATAAAGAATGTCTGTATTGATCCTGCCGTATTCAATCCAGTTCTTGTTTTCCGATTTTATCGGAACCAGCCTGTAAGCAAGTCCTTCAAGCTGGAAATATTCCTCAAGTCCAAGAGCATCGTTATGATATCCGGTCACAAAATAGATCGGGCGCTTCCAGTCATTATGAGCCAGAATATCCATCACGATGAGCTGGCTTTTCAAAATTGAATTTCCTTTAAGTTTGATATCGATATATGGAACTATTTTTGCTGAATCCTCAGGCCGGACTGTCCCTGATGCTATCACCTTCCTCGCATCAACCGGAATCCTTATGGTCCTTGTAGGAATAATATCCAGGATCTCATTTTCGGAAACCTGTACTTTTGTCCCCCTGTTATTGCTGTTGACCCAGTCGATGACTGTCGATATATCTACCGGATCTTTTGTCTTTTCAACGATAAACACCTGGTTGTTTATGCCATCGTAATATTTCTTTGTAGGAAGGGTGACCGGCAGTGGATCAGATTCATTCGTCTTGTACTTCATCTGGTCGATATACCAGTCTGTATTCAGCAGCATCAGGTTGCACACCCTGACATCAGTCCTTCTTCCCTCTACCTCCTGCGCGTACCAGAGCGGGAATGTATCGTTATCTCCGTTTGTGAACAGTATGGCATCAGGGGCACAGGACTCAAGATAATCAAATGCCACATCACGGGTCAGGTAACGGCCTGATCTGTCATGATCATCCCATTCCTGCTGACCCATTATCACGGGAACCACAAGTGACAATAAGCCTGCGACCGGTGCAGCTATATTCTCGGAGGTGAACTTTGAAAACGCCTCAAAGATAAAAAGCACTCCCAGCCCGATCCAGACTGCAAAGAAATAAAATGAGCCGACGTAAGCGTAATCCCTTTCCCTTGGCTGGTTGGGATACTGATTAAGGTAAAAGACAATTGCTATACCTGTCATAATGAACGCCAGCATAATGATCCACCAGTTCCTGTTGTCACGGTTCAACTGATAGAACATGCCTATCAGGCCCAGGATCAGAGGCAGCATATACAATCTGTTCCGGGAAGGATCATTTCTTTCCTCCGGAGGAACGTCCGAAGTGCCCACTCTCGGCTCATCAATGAAATTTATCCCTGAAATCCAGTTGCCGTTCGTTACGCCTCCCGTTCCCTGGGTGTCATTTTGCTTTCCTGCAAAATTCCACATGAAATACCTGAAATACATATAGCCGAACTGATAGGAAAACATGTATTTCAGGTTATCTCCGAATGTCGGCTTTCTCAGGATTTTCTTTTCTCCAGCCTGATCGGTGACCTGTATTGGCGTGCCATCAGTGCCTCCCCAAAGCTTATAGCCCTCTACATGATCACTCTGGTCATCCCACATTCTCGGCATTAAAGTAAAAAACCTTTCATCATAAACTCTTTCAATACTATGATGTGTGATTATGTACTTATCTTTCTTCCCTTTTTCTCCTTTCTCAAGGGCATATACTGCTTTCCCGTCCTTATAGTCAGTTACCGGAGCATTATAATATTGACCGCGCCACAGGGGCCTGTCTCCATATTGCTCCCTGTTTATGTAATATAAAAGGTTGAAGGGATTGCTGGGATTATCTTCATTGAGCGGCGTGCCTGCCGATGATCTGATAACTATGAATGCAATTGATGAATAACCTATCAACAGTACGAGTACAGACGTAAGCATAGTGCTTAGAGCAGCACGATCCTTTGCAAGGAAGAACCAGACTATTCCTGAAACGGCAACCAGGGTCAGGATATTCAGTACAGCCGATCCAGAAACCACCCATATTCCCGTCAGGAACAGGGCGGCTACCGCATAAACTCCATTTTTTGTCCTGTTTTCTGAAGTGATTGCAAAATGCACAGCCATAATCATGAGAGCCGTCAGGACTATCAAATGAAAAATCATTCCTGAATTGGGCGGAAGTCCCAATGTATTGACGAAGAAAAGATCCAGTTTGGTGGAAATAACTATTATACCCGGAATTATGCCCCACATAAGAAGTGCAAGCATAAGGAATGAGGCCCCTGTCGATATCAGGAATCCTTTCCATGAGAAATTGAACTTCCTGAAGTAATAGATCAGCCCCATCGCCGGTATTGTAAGCAGGTTAAGCAGATGGACGCCAATTGAAATACCTACGAGAAATGCAATAAGTATTATCCACCTGTCGGCGTATTTCTCATCAGCCACTTCTTCCCATTTAAGCATTGCCCAAAAGACAATAGCGGTGAAGAAAGACGAGGAGGCGTAGACTTCACCTTCTTCCGATGAGAACCAGAAGGAATCAGAAAATGTATAAGCCAGCGCTCCCACAATGCCTGCTGCCATAACGGCAACTATCCTGGCAGTTGTAAAGTTTTCCCCGTCACTTATTATGATCTTCCTTGCCAGGTGTGTTATGGTCCAGAACAGGAACAGGATGGTAAATGCACTGGCAAGAGCTGACATTGAATTAACCATGGCAGAGACATGAGATAAATTTTTCCCGGCGAAGTGGGAAAAGAAATTCGCCATCAGAATGAAAACCTGGTTCCCGGGCGGGTGTCCGACCTCCAGTTTGAGCCCTGTGGCAATGAATTCACCGCAATCCCACAGACTTGCTGTTGGTTCGATCGTCTTAAGATACGTAAATGCTGCAATGGCAAAAACGATCCACCCGGTTATGTTGTCAGTCAATTTATACTTTTTCATCTGTCAGCCCGTTTTTCTTAAGACTTAATATAATAAACGAAAGTACTTAATTTTTCTTATCTAAAATACCCGACTGCAATTCCAGTTTTTCGCTATTTTTGATCCTTATGTACAAAACAAGGTCATTACTGATATCCCTGCTTTTTGTATTTTTTTTGTGTCCCGGAAGTCTCTTCGGACAATATTTTAATACCGGACAGGATCCTGCAAAGATTAAATGGCTCCAGGTAAGGACAGGAAAGTTTACAGTCGTTTATCCTGAAAGTTACGGAGAGCAGGGCATAGAGTTTGCAAAATCGCTGGAGAGGGCAGATTCTGATCTCGCTCCGTTTTTCCCGGCGATGAAAATCAGGCTGCCGGTTGTAATCCACAATTACACGGTAGAATCGAACGGTTTTGTGGCATGGGCACCTGAAAGAATGGAGATTTTCCCCACCCCTGAACAGAATTCGATCCCACTCGATCCGGAAAGACAGCTGGCTTTGCATGAGCTTACGCATGTCATGCAGATGGAATCGCTCGACAACAGCACAACGAAAGTGCTTTCATATCTGTTCGGACAGCAAATCATAGGTGCCGAAGCCATCTATTTACCAACATGGTTCCTTGAAGGTGATGCCGTTTTTTCAGAAACGGTTCTTTCAGGATCAGGAAGGGGAAGAAGCCCTGATTTTCTGAAGGAGTTGAAAGCCATTTCCATTGAAAAGGACGGCGTTTACAATTATGATAAAATGCTTAACGGATCGTTCAGGGATTATACCCCTGATCACTATCAGTTCGGATACCAGATGGTCACATGGTCCTTTGCCAAAAATGGCACCGGGTTGTGGAACAAGGTATTGAAACTGACAGCCGTTGATCCTGTTTCCCTTAACCCTGTCAATCAAAGCCTCCGGAGAAGCGCCGGGCTGACCAAAAAAAGACTTTATTACCAGACGTTCGATTCTCTTAATGTCCTGTGGAGAAAAGATATAGAATCAAGCAAAGCCGTTCAGTACAAACCCGTGAATCCGTTAAAGAACGGGAATTACATCAGCTATTATTCTCCTGTCCCTGCCGGATCCGATTCCCTCATAGCCATTAAAACTTCCCTTACAGATCTGCCGTCGTTCGTTCTCATACGGCAAGCCGGCAAATCAGAAAAAAGGCTTCTTACTCCCGGCTATATGTATCCGTATTATTTATCCTATGCCATGGGAAAGCTGGTATGGGTCGAATTAATCTCCGACCCAAGATGGGCAAATCGTGAATATTCCGTTATAAAGATTAAAGACATCAGGACCGGACCGGCTATCCAGCTTACCCACAGGTCGAGGTATATGGCTGCATCCATTTCGCCGGATGGCAAAACAATTGCAGCTTCAGAAAACACCATTGATAATAAAAACAGCCTGGTACTCCTGTCCTCCGCCAGCGGATTGGCCGAACAAAGAATCCCTGTACCGGGGAATGCTTCCATTCAGAGACCCCAGTGGTCGGATGATGGCAAAAAAATCACGGTTATTTATCTGACAAAGGATGGGGAAGGGATCATGTCATATTTTAGGTCGGTCAATTCCTGGAAAGTGCTGGTTGAGGCAGGGAGAAATGACCTCCAATCGTCATTTCTGAGAAATGATTCGTTGTTTTTTACAAGTTCATCATCGGGTGTTGAAAACGGATACCTGCTTACCCCGGAAAATAAGCTGTTTTTAATTACCAGTTCCCGTTTTGGGGCTAATGATCTTACCGTAAAAGGTTCAGAAATAATATTCTGCGACTATACTTCATCAGGTAACGACATCTGCCGGATCTCACTCAATAATGCACAACAGGAAGAGGGCCAGTCTCCAAAACCAGTTTCCATTCTTGCCGACAGGTTCAATTACAAAACGGATTCTGAAGCAGATCAGGGAAAAGAATATAATCCAATGCCCTACAGAAAATGGCAGCACCTTTTCAGCTTTCACAGTTGGATGCCTTTTTATACCGATGTCAATTCAATATCCTCAGATCCTTCAACGGTGCGTCCGGGAGTGGAATTCCTTTCCCAGAATCTGCTCAGCACGCTTACTGCAACAATCGGGTATGAGTACTCCTCTGATAAAAGGAACCTGATCCATACATACCTGACATGGAACGGCTGGTATCCTGTTATTGAATCACAGCTCGATTACGGGAATTACCCCGGGATATACAAAAAGTCAGGTGATCCTCTACCCGCTTCGGTAATGTCCGGCTACCAGTTTACCAATACGATTTCATTGCCGCTTACCTTCAATTCAGGTAAATTTTCCCAGTTTGTCTATTTTGGTATCAATTCGCTGTATCAGAACAATTACATTTTCATAAACTCATCATCAGGGTATGATCAGGGGCAGGAGCAGCTTTCGGGCCGGATTTATTTGTATAACTATTCTTACAACACTTCGTACCGCGATATTTATCCGAAATGGTCGCAGGAAATTGATCTCTATTATTCTGTCTGGCCCTGGGATAAAATGTTTTTCGGCCCTGAAGCTTACCTGAAGACAGATTTTTATTTCCCCGGCATATTCCGCAACAACAGTATCCGTTTAAGGTACGAGATGGAGGAACAACAATTCTCGGAATATCTGACGGGCAACAGGATTGATTTCCCACGAGGCTATAATGATATAATTTCAGGCAAGCTTGATTTTTTATCGGTTGAGTATGCAGCACCCTTGCTTTATCCTGATATCCATCTCGCATCATTATTATATCTGAAAAGGATCCGAGCGACTTTGTTTTACGACTGGGCAAGCGGTAAAAACAATTATTACCTTGAAGAGGAAAATGGCACACTTGTCTCAAATTCCCATACAGGCGGGCCTGATATTTTCAAGTCATTCGGTACAGAGCTCCTTGCTGATTTTTTCCTTTTCAGGATACCTTACCAGATGTCGGGGGGAGTCCAGGCTGCCTGGAAAAATCCCGGACAACAGCCTGAATTAGAGGTCATTTTCAATATCAGCATCAACGGGATGAGTGTATGGCGAAAACCTCGTCCCTGATCAGTTTTTCATGCTGCGGGCCGTCTTTTTTATAAAGTCCCAGGCCTTTTCCACATGTTCAAGAGTCACATTTGTCTGTCCCGTGACCATTCTGAGTGTATATTTTCCCCCGAGCATAGTGTGGGAAAGATAGAGTCTGCCTGAGTCATTTATCATATTAATCAGCTTTTCATTTATGACATTCAGCTCCTTTTCGCTGTTTCCCGAAGGTTTGTACCTGAAGCAGACGACATTAATTATAACCGGTGCGAGAATTTCAAAATCCGGTTCCTCAAGGATCATTTCCTTAAGACGTGCCGCAAAAGAAATATGCGCCCTTACTTTTTCTCTAAGGCCTGCTGTCCCGTATGATCTTATAACGCTCCACAGCTTTAATGCCCTGAATCTCCTTCCAAGAGGAATGCCCCAGTCGCGGTAATCATTAACCTTCCCCCGTGTCCTTGTTTTCAGATACTCGGGAAGGATTTCAAATGTCCTTATCAGGCTTGCTGCATCCTTTATAAAAAATGCCGTACAGTCAAAATTTGTGAACATCCATTTGTGGGGGTTGAAGAGGAAGCTGTCGATATACTCCTTCCCGTCGATCATCCATCTGAATTCAGGCAAAATAAGAGCAGTCCCGGCCATTGCAGCATCGACATGGAGCCAGACATCATTCTTTTTGCAGATCTCTCCAACAGCCCTCAGGGGATCAACGGCAGTGCTTCCTGTCGTGCCTATGGTTGCAACGACACAGCATGGGATAAATCCAATTCTTCTGTCTTCATCGATTGCTTTCTGAAGAAGCGATGCGTCCATCGAAAAGTCATCCCTGACAGGTATTTTTACCAGGTTCTTTCTTCCGATGCCGCTTATCCTAACGTCTTTTTCAACTGAGGAATGTGCCTGTTCCGAGCAATATACTCTGAACACACCGGCAGAGTGTCCGCCGTTCTCATTGATGTCAAAGCGGCTTGCCTTTTCTCTTGCTGTGATCAGGGCTGCAAGGGTGGCTGTCGATGCGGAATCCTGGATCACGCCCTCAAGATTATCCGGCAGACCTGTCATTTCCCTCAGCCATAACATCATTTTTTCTTCCAGTTCCGCGGCTGCTGGTGATGTTTCCCAGTTCATGCACTGGGCTCCAATAGTGGCAGTTATCATTTCAGCGAGAACAGAAGGGGGGCTGCTGTTTGCCGGGAAATACGCGAAGAAATCAGGGCTTTGCCAGTGGGTTATTCCCGGCATGATTATTTCATCAAGATCGCGGACGAAATTTTCAAACGGCTCAGGAGTTTCAGGGGGATTATCGGGAATCTTTTGAAAGATATCCCCCGGTTTTACATTTGATTTTACAGGATATTTTTCGATGTTTTCCAGATACATTGCCATCCATTCCACGAGTGAATGGGCATGTTTCCGGAATTCTTCAGGAGTCATTGCTGATCTGCTATTTTATCGATTCGGCAAGGAGAATTATCTGATTCATCCTGACCTCGATCACTCCTCCTTCAATTTCGTAACGGGTTTCCTCCCCATCCTGGGAAACCATTATGACAGGTCCTTTATCAAGAGTGGATATGATCGGGGCATGATCATTTAGGACCTGGAATGATCCCTTTTTCCCGGGCACTCTTATTGATTTTATATCCCCTTCAAAGACTTTCCTGTCAGGAGTGATTATTTCAATTTTCATCCCGAGTTATTTTAACTGGACTGGGCGAGTAACTTTTCTCCCTTCTCAACAGCATCCTCTATTGTTCCTACCAGCATGAAAGCGGCTTCCGGGTACTGATCGACCTTCCCGTCCATTATCATATTGAATCCCTTGATATTATCTTCAATCGATACAAGAGCGCCCTTGATGCCCGTGAATTGTTCCGCAACATGGAATGGCTGCGAAAGGAATCTCTGGACTCTTCTGGCCCTGTGAACCACAAGCTTGTCTTCTTCAGAAAGTTCGTCCATTCCGAGAATTGCTATAATATCCTGAAGCTCATTATACCGCTGCAGTATCTCTTTAACCCTCTGGGCGCAGTTATAATGGGCATCACCCACAACATTGGGAGTCAGTATCCTGGATGTGGAATCAAGCGGATCGACTGCCGGATATATTCCAAGTTCTGATATTTTCCGGCTCAGAACCGTAGTGGCATCGAGATGGGCAAATGTCGTTGCAGGGGCCGGGTCTGTCAGGTCGTCGGCCGGTACATACACTGCCTGCACAGAAGTGATCGATCCGCGCCTTGTAGAAGTGATCCGTTCCTGCATTATTCCCATTTCCGAGGCCAGGGTCGGCTGGTAACCCACTGCCGACGGCATTCTTCCAAGAAGAGCTGACACTTCCGATCCCGCCTGGGTAAAACGGAATACATTATCCATGAAGAAAAGAATATTTCTTCCTCCGCTTTTTTCATCCCCGTCCCTGAAATATTCTGCAACCGAAAGCCCGGAAAGGGCAACTCTTGCCCTTGCTCCAGGTGGTTCGTTCATCTGTCCGAATACAAGTGCCAGCTTGGATTCCCTGAGGGCATCCTTGCTTACCTTTGACAGGTCCCATCCGCCTTTTTCCATGCTTTCGAGGAACTCCTTCCCATAAGAAATGACACCTGCCTCAAGCATATCCCGCAGAAGATCGTTTCCTTCCCTTGTCCTTTCTCCCACGCCTGCAAAGACCGATAATCCGGAATATGCTTTCGCGATATTATTTATAAGCTCAAGTATAACGATTGTCTTGCCTACGCCAGCACCGCCAAACAATCCTATTTTTCCTCCTTTAGAGTAGGGTTCAATAAGATCGATGACTTTGATCCCGGTATAAAGCACCTCCTTTTCGGTCGAGAGATCTTCATATTTCGGAGGTTTTCTGTGAATCGGGTAACCGCCGGTCTTATCAAGAGGCCCCAGGCCGTCGATAGGCTCACCGGTCACATTCATCAGTCTTCCCTTTATCTGCTCGCCGACAGGCATCGTGATAGGAGACCCCGTGGCAACGACATCCATTCCCCTGCGCAGCCCATCGGTAGAGTCCATGGCCACCGTCCGGACAGTGTTTTCGCCAATGTGCTGCTGGCATTCCACTACCAGTATAGCGCCATTATTTCTTTTAATCTCAAGGGCTTCATAGATATCAGGAAGGTCCACTCCCTGCCTTTCAAAGGTGACATCAATGACTGGGCCTATGATCTGGCTGATTTTCCCGGTATTCTGTGACATTTTTCTTTTATTTAGATCCATTTCAGAAGTAACAAAATTAATAAATTTTGATGTAGGAATTCCCTTTTGTCTGATAAATTAAACAAATCGAATAAGATCATTATAATTAAACAGGCAGATACTATTTTGAGTGAAATAATTATTGGACTATCTTTATTGAATGACCTTAAATCAATTATAATGAAAAAATCCCTGTTAACCCTGGCATTTGCACTTGGTGCATTATCGCTGTTGAATGCTCAGTTCACGGAAGTCGGAGGAGGAGTTGATTTTACATCAGGCTATAGGTTTGATAAAATTAACCTTGACGAAAACAAGAGCGGGAATATCGCTTATTCATTACTGGCAATCTATAAAATCACGGTTCCTGTTCAGGTCTCCCCTTCTGTCACTTTGCTTTTTCATAACGGTCCGACTGAAGACGGTACAGGAAAAGCTGCTGTGACAACCATGATGATTGACCTTAACGGCCATTATATTTTCAATTCCCTCAAGAGGTTTCAGTTTTACGGCATTGGCGGGCTGGATTTCCTTTTTGCATGGAAAACAGATAAACTGACAGGTTCCCCAACAGAGAAGGAAAAGATTAATTCCCTGGGGCTTAATGCCGGAGTGGGCTCGACCATGAAGCTGACCGATCAGCTTGATCTTTTCCTGGAAGCAAAATTAATCCTCAGTAAATATTTGCAGTTTATGGCTAACGCCGGCATTCTTTTAAACATAGACTGGCTGAAGAAACATGAGAATAACCCTAAGGATTAGTGATCGCGGCCGATAAGTGAGATGGCAGTATTTATCATTTCTTTTTTTCTTGATTCATCAATATTCACCTTATTCAGATAACCGAACGCTTTGTTAATATAATCGTATGCCAGGGTTTCAGTAATCTCTTTTATTTTAAGCTGTTCATATATGCTTATCACACTGCTGACCTTGGCTTCAGGATCATTGTCTTTTCCTGAAAGAAGCTCCTGCAGCCTTTTAAGTGTCTCACCGGAGGCCAGCTCCAGAGCTTTCACTAACGGGAATGTTTTTTTGTTTGCTATAATGTCACCCCCTGATGTTTTGCCAAAAACGCGTGTATCACCCCATACGTCAAGAAGGTCGTCCTGCATCTGAAAGGCCATTCCCAGGTTCTTCCCGAATTCATAAAGCAGCTCCGTGTCTTTTTCATCGCTCCCGCCGGTTATTGAACCGATTTTTACGGAAGCTGCCACAAGAACGGCGGTTTTAAGCTCGATCATGCGAATGTATTTATCCTCTGTGATGACAGCCGTATTTTCATAATCCATGTCAAGCTGCTGGCCAACACAAACTTCAATGGCAGCCTTGTTAAACACCCTGAAAACTTTAAGCAGATTGCTTACCTGAGTCTGCAGAATACATTCATTGGCAATGAATGCCATCACATCCCCCGAAAGAATTGCCTGGTCTGAATCCCATTTAGTATGAACTGTGGGGAAACCTCTCCTCACGGCTGCCTTGTCCATAATATCATCATGAACGAGGGTGAAATTGTGAAAAATCTCCAGTCCGACTGCCGGCATCAGGGCATCATCGATCTTGTCGCTAAAAAGGTTACAGGCCATGAGGGCCATGACCGGGCGGAGCCTTTTGCCTCCAATCGAAAGAATATATTTTACCGGATCGACAAGCTTCGCAGCTTCCGTATTATATGCCAGATTTATCAAAGCCCTGTCGACGATTTCCTTTAGCTCGGAATAATTGTACATGCTGTTTTGCCGAATGATGCTTTCCTGAATTTATCTATCCTTTCTGAGCCTCGGAGCCGTTCACGACTTCGAGAATCTGGTTTGTGATTGCAGCCTGCCTTGCCTTGTTGTACTGAAGTGTCAGATCCTTTATCATTGATGTGGCGTTATCAGTAGCCTTATGCATTGCTGTCATCCGTGCGCCATGCTCGGCAACGAAAGAATCAAGTATTGCCTTGTAGAACTGGATCTTCAATGACCTGGGAATAAGCTCTCTTATGATTTCTTCCCTCGATGGCTCATATATATAATCGGCAGGGGGAGATGCTGGTGATTTCGGGTTAATAGTCTCGACAGGCAGGAATTGTTCAACTGTCAGTTTCTGGATAGCGGCATTCTTGAACTGGTTATAAATAATTTCCACCCTGTCGTAATGGCCCGAAACAAAGTCTGCCATTATGTTTTCCGCGACCATGGAGACATTTTCAAAAGTCAGCTCATTATACAGATTGTTCTGTTCCGGGAGCATTTTAACCTTCAGCTTTTTCAGGAAATCGAATCCATGCTTGCCAATGGTCAAAAATGTTACATTGCCTTTATTAAACTGCTCCGTATATTTTTCAGAAACAATTCTTCTTGTTTCCCTGATGACAGTTGAATTAAAAGCCCCGCACAGGCCACGGTTTGATGTTACAATCACAAGAAGTATTTTTTCCGGTGGCGAAACACGGGCATAAATGTTCTCAATTTCCGAGTCGGCAAGGCTTTGAGACAGCCAGACAAGTATTTCGTGCAATTTAGAGGCATAGGGTCTGAGCCTGACAATTCTATCCTGCGCCCTTCTAAGTTTGGCAGCAGAAACCATCTTCATTGCCGAGGTGATCTGCCTGGTTGATTTGACCGAAGCTATTCTTATTCTTATCGCCTTTAAATTTGCCATTACCGGTTCTGTAATTCAGTTCCCGCAGAAATCACTATTGTTTATACTTTGCAGCAAGATCAACGGCTACAGCCTCAAGTACTTTCGTTATATCATCATTAAGTATTCCATCGCGCAGATTATCGAGGACATCCCTGTGCTTTAGATCAAGGAATTCAAGATATTCCTTTTCGAAGTCCTTTACCTTGTCAATAGGCACATCTTTAAGCAGGCCCTTTGTTCCGCAATAAATAATGGCCACCTGTTTTTCGACAGGAACCGGGGAATACTGGCCCTGTTTCAGAATTTCCACATTCCTTGCTCCCTTATTCAGGGTGGCCAGCGTGGATGCATCAAGGTCCGATCCGAATTTTGAAAATGCTTCAAGCTCCCTGTACTGGGCCTGGTCCACCTTTAGTGTCCCAGCTATCTTTTTCATTGATTTGATCTGGGCGCTTCCACCTACCCTTGAAACCGATATACCGACATTAATGGCCGGGCGTACACCGGCATTGAAAAGACTTGATTCAAGGAAAATCTGTCCGTCAGTTATTGAGATCACATTTGTGGGAATGTATGCTGAAACGTCACCTGCCTGTGTTTCAATTATAGGCAGGGCAGTAAGAGATCCTCCTCCTTTTACCAAGTGTCTTATGGAATCAGGAATATCATTCATTTGCTTTGCTACATCATCAGATTCAATGATTTTAGCCGCTCTTTCAAGAAGGCGTGAGTGGAGATAAAAGACATCACCCGGATATGCTTCACGTCCCGGCGGTCTGCGAAGAAGAAGAGAGACTTCCCTGTATGATACTGCCTGCTTTGATAAGTCGTCGTAAATAATGAGTGCATCGCGTCCTGTATCCCTGAAATATTCGCCTATTGCAGCTCCTGCAAAGGGGGCATAGAATTGGGATGCCGCGGGGTCGGATGCTGTCGCAAGAACTATAATCGTGTAATCCAGAGCCCCGTGTTCCTCAAGAGTCATGGCAATATTTGCAACAGTTGAGCCTTTCTGGCCAATAGCAACATAGATGCAATAAACCGGCTTCCCCTTTTCAAAGTTGCTCCGCTGGTTTATAATAGTGTCAATTGCAATTGCTGTTTTCCCCGTCTGCCTGTCACCAATTATAAGCTCTCTCTGTCCGCGGCCAATAGGTATCATGGCATCAATCGCCTTTAATCCTGTCTGGAGGGGCTGTTTCACCGGCTGCCTGAATATGACACCTGGGGCTTTTCTCTCGAAGGGCATCTCATACAATTCTCCAGTTATTGGCCCTTTGCCGTCAATAGGCTGTCCTGTTGGTGCGATGACCCTGCCCAGCAATCCTTCCCCTACCTTGATTGAAGCAATGCGGCCAGTTCTTTTCACAATGTCACCTTCATCAATTTCTTCCGTGGGACCGAGAAGAACGGCACCAATGTTGTCCTCCTCGAGGTTGAGGACGATGGCTTCCATCCCATTCTCAAATTCGATCAGCTCGTTCGATTCTGCATTTGACAAACCATAGATACGTGCGATACCGTCGCCTACCTGAAGAACTGTTCCAACCTCTTCCAGTTCAGCCCCGGTCTGTATCCCTTCCAGCTGCTGCCGGAGAACGCTTGAAACTTCTGCTGGTTTAATATTTGCCATATTGTATCGTCTTAAAATTCAAATTTTACATTTATCAGGAGCTCAGTGTTTTGCTCTTCAGCTCCTTCTCAATCTTGCGCAGTTTGCTTCTGACGCTTGCATCTATATAATTATCCTCGACCTTCAGGATAAATCCTCCGATAATATTCTGGTCCAGGACTTCTGCCATTTCGATTTTTGTACTGAACATCTTCGAAAGAAGGTCCGAGATTTCTTTCTTTATCCTGTCATCAACCTTTACTGCAGTTGTAAGAATTGATTCAGTGATCCCTTTATACTTCTTTGTCTCCTGCCTGAATGCCCTGGCGATATCGGGCAGGAACAACTCTCTTTTGTGTTCCACCACCAGGTCAATGAATGAAAGAGTCAGCTTATCCACGTTCCTTCCCACAAGCCTGTGCATGATATCAATCTTCTTTGAGGGCACGATGACCGGATTTTTAAGAAATTCTTTTATTTCCGTCAAGGCACACAGTTCCGATATCAAAATCATGTCCTGATATATATTATCAAGTAATTTCTTCTCGAGTGCCGATTCAAAGAGAGCTCTTGCGTATCTTACTGATATCTTGCTGTGGTTCATTCAGTATCGGCTTTCTTTAATTCCTTTTGACGTCAATATCCTTCAGGTATTTTTCGATCAGCCAGGTCTGTTCTTCCGTCCGTGAAAGTTTTTCAGAAAGTATTTTGGATGCTATATCGACAGAAAGAGTTGCAACCTGTTCATGAATTTCGGTCAGTGCTTTGGCCTTTTCCCTTTCAATTCCGGCCCTGGCTTTTTCTATCAATCTCTCTGCTTCCTCGGCAGCTTTGCCCTTTGCCTCTCCGATAAGCTTATCGCGCACATCTCTTGCCTCTTTAAGGATATTCTCGCGTTCCTCACGGGCCTTTTTCAGTATAGCTTCATTATCAGCCTGGAGCTTTTTCATTTCCTCGCGTGCTTTTTCAGCCGATTCCAGGGAGCCTTTTATCATCTCATCCCTTGCCTTGACTGCGGATAGGATCGGCTTCCAGGCAAATTTTGCCAGAAGTAAAAAGAAGAGACCGAAGATCAGAGCTGACCAGAAAATCAGTCCGATCCCGGGTGAAGTAAGACTGTTTGCCAAGATTATCATAATAGCTGCATTTAGTCGATGTTAATTAAAATGAAGGCCTGCAACCAACCGTTGCAGGCTTCATGTTCCGTTCTCTTATTTGGTAATAAGAGCGACAACAACTGCGAACAGGGCAACTCCTTCAATAAGAGCTGCAGCAATGATCATTGCAGTCTGTATCTTGGAATAAGCTTCTGGCTGACGCGCGATTGCGTCCATTGCCGAACCGCCTATCCTGCCTATCCCAAGTCCTGCGCCAATTACTGCCAACCCTGCTCCGATTGCTGCAAATGTACTTCCTGTCATAATCAAAGAATTAAGTTAAACATAAGAGTTATTCATGTTCCTCCGGCACTGCCATTCCTATGAACAGTGCCGAGAGAAGTGTAAAAATATATGCCTGAAGGAATGCCACCAGAAGTTCGAGACAATCCATGAAAATGACAAATAAAACTGATATCGGGGCCAGGAATATTGAACTGAAAATGAAAATAAGGCAAATAAGGCTCAGGACAACAATATGCCCGGCCAACATATTTGCGAACAATCGGATCATTAGTGCAAAGGGCTTTGAAAATAGTCCAATGATCTCCACGGGTATCATTATTGGCAAAAGCCATACTGGAACTCCCGGTGCCGCAAAGATGTGTCTCCAGTAAGTCTTGTTCCCACTGAACTGAATCATCAGGAATGTACAAAAAGCCAGGACAAAAGTAATTCCTATATTGCCTGTGACGTTAGCGCCAAAAGGCGGAGGGACGGGGATAAGGCCCATAAGGTTGTTTATCAGGATGAAAAAGAAAACCGACAGGAGATAGGGCATATATCTTTCGTATTTATGCATCCCGATGTTGGGAATTGCGATATCATCGCGAACGAAAAGAACGACCGGTTCGAGAAAACTCTGCATCCCTTTAGGAGAGCTGATCCCTGTTTTTTTATAAGACCTTGAAAGTGAAATAAAAATAATTAATCCCAGAAGGGCCGCAGCCATCATACCGCATATCGTCTTGGTTATTGAAAAATCATAAGGCCGGTTTTTTTCATCCACTACTCCGGCTTCACTGACCGTTGCAATCTTCCCTTTAAGATCTCCTTCCTCCAAAACCTTAAAGCCTTTATAAACTTTCCCATCGGTCAGATGTCTTGATGAAAAGGCCACCAGGCCTTTGTCCCTGGAATACAGGATAACCGGAAGATATATAGCTACATCCTTCCCTTTACCGGTAGTAAGAATATGCCATTCATGCGAGTCTGCAATATGGTCGAGAATAAAAGTACTGGGATCAAACTTTTGGGCACTGTTCTCTTTGGCGTTTTCAGTTGAAGATACCTTTTTTTCCTGCGCCTGAAGGGAAACGGAAAATGCACCTAGCAGGTATATTAAAAAAATGCTCTTATTGATCAGTATTCTCAAAATAACTATTGTTATAATGATCTGTTTTTCAGTGTTCTTAACATAACCAGAATTAAGAACAAAGTGAATGCTAAATATAAGACAAAAAACAATATCACGGATGGCAATCCTGTTTTTTTAGCTATAAAAAACCAGAAGACAATAAAAATCATCTCCAGAAGGAACTTGATACTGATTGAGACCAGGCTGTGCATCACCCGCGATTCAGGTTCCATTGCCTGTCCTCTAAGGAAAATATAAAGTGAAATGAATGCAATAAGCATAAAGACAATTGACGGGACTGCCACGTCGCTGAAATGAAAAAACGGGGATAATATGGACATGACGATATAGCCGGCTGCAAGAATCAGTATCTCAAAAAGGATGAGTATAAGAGAATATCTGAACAGTGGTTTCAAGCGAACGGTTATTTCAGAAAATCCCTCAGGGAGGTGTAAATGGCTGCAAATACGCCAAACAGAGAAAGAATTATAGTAAAAACAGGCGTTTTCCAGCCGGTAAGTTTATCAAGTTTAATGCCACCCCATGTCGTTATGAGGATGATGGCCGCCATCTGGAATGCCAGGCCGGAATACCTGGCAAAATCCCTGATGCCCTTATTATTTCCCTGGTTTTTCGGGTTCTTTGTCTTTTGGGATTCCTGTTCCTCCATTATACCCTGTATCGGTCATTTTACAATTTCCCGAGAAAACAGCTCCTGGTTCAATAGAAAGCTTTGATGTGACTATGTCACCTAATATCCTTGATGAAACCTTTAAAATAAGCAATTGATTTACTGATATTTTACCCTCAATGGTTCCTGACACTTCGGAATTCTTGCAAATAATTTCTCCCTTAACCTTTCCCGTTGAGCCAATCACCACTTTCCCCTTAGTCATAAGATTCCCTGTAAGCATTCCGTCAATGCGCATATCGCCCGTTGACCTGATATCGCCGGTAATATCAGTGCCATTGCTGATCAGGTTTATTGCAACTGTTTCTGTCTCATTGTATTTTGCCATGTCGGTTAAAATTTTATGATATTAAATAATAACTGACAAATATAAAAACTATTGCAAAGAAAAAACAGAATCCTGAAATTTCAAGTGTATTATTTGGGATCATAGGCCCATTTAAGATAAATTGAGCCCCAGGTAAAGCCTCCGCCAAAAGCGGCAAGGATCAGGATATCTCCCTTTTTCAGCCTTTTTTCATATTCCCAGATGCATAATGGTATTGTCGCTGCTGTCGTATTTCCGTAATTTTCAATATTGATCATCACTTTCTCGGGAGGCAGACCCATTCTTCTCCCTGTCGCATCTATGATCCGGAGGTTTGCCTGGTGAGGAACAAGCCATGCTATATCTTCAGGCCTTAGATTGTTCCGTTCCATTATTTCCGCTGCCACATTGGCCATATTGACGACAGCAAATTTGAAAACACTCTGGCCCTCCTGGTAGACAAAATGTTCTTTCGCCTCAACTGTTTCAATTGAAGCTGGCTTAACAGATCCTCCTGCCTTCAGATGGAGATACTTCCTTCCTGAGCCGTCAGTATGAAAAATATAATCCTTAATCCCCAAATCCTCTTCCGTCGGCTCAAGGAGAACGGCTCCTGCTGCATCACCAAAGAGCGGACATGTCGTACGGTCCGTATAATCAGTTATAGAAGACATTTTGTCCGCACCGACGACAATTACTTTCCTGTATTTTCCTGTTTCAATATAAGCCGCACCTGTCTGAAGAGCAAAAAGGAATCCGGAGCAGGCTGCATTAAGATCAAAGCTGAATGCGTTTTTTATCCCGGCCTTGTCTGAAATAATATTTGCTGTCGCCGGAAAAAGCATGTCGGGAGTGACCGTGGAGCAGATAAGAAGATCCACTTCATCAGGAGAGGTGCCTGTTTTTTCCAGCAATCCCTTCACCGCCTGGTATCCCATGTCAGAACTGCCAAGCCCTTCGCCCTTCAAAATCCTTCTTTCCCTGATCCCCACCCTCTGCATTATCCATTCATCCGAGGTATCGACCATTTGTGAAAGTTCCTGGTTAGTGAGCCTGTATTCCGGCACCCACGCATTGATTCCTGTGATGGCTGCATGGATCTTTTCCATAATTAAATTGCCTCTCTGATCTTTTGAGCAAGATTGACGTGCACTACCGCCCATGTCTGAAGTATCATATTCATTATGGCCTTTCTTTCTGAAATGCCATGGCCAATTACGACATTTGCGTTAATGCCTATTATCGGCGTACCTCCTATATTTTCAAAATCAAGCCGGTCGAAATATGAATCCTTAAGGTTTCTAAGCTTATAGACATAATGAAATGCTTCTGTCTGCTTCAGCACGATATTCCCCACAAATCCGTCGCATACTATCACATCTGCCATGGTTTCCCTGAAGAGGCCGTTTGCTTCAATATTTCCTTCAAAATTAAGGCCCGGATGATCTTTCATCAATTCATAGGCGGCTTTTACCGAAGGTGTTCCCTTTGATTCCTCCTCGCCTATGTTGAGGAGCCTTACCCTGGGATTGTTGATCTCCAGGACGTATTTTGCGAACAGGCTTCCGAGAATTCCGTACTGCAACAATACATCCGGCTTACAATCGGGGTTCAGGCCGACATCAAGTATGACCGAATTCCTGTTATCCACCGCGGGAATAATTGTGGCAAGTGCCGGACGGAGAACTCCTGGAATGACATTTACAGTATAAGTGGCGCCAACAAGCATTGCCCCCGTGTTCCCGGCACTGCAGAACCCGTCAATTTCCCTTTCTTTGAGCATTCTGTATCCAACAGCAATGCTTGAATCGGGTTTTTGTGAGTAGGCTTTGGCCGGAACTTCTCCCATGCCTATTACCTGGGTCGTGGGAATTATGGTAAAAAATAAGGGATCTGTCTTGAGTGATTCCAGCTTTTTTCTTATGGAAAGTTCGTCGCCTATCAGAACAAGGTCGTCCTTGTCAGACAGATGCTGCAGTGAATCAACAGCGCCTTCCACTATAGCGTCTGGCGCAAAATCTCCGCCCATGACATCAAGTCCTATTCTCATGGTACTGCAGATCTATTGCACTATGTCAGGCAGTCGCCTTTTTCTCAATGGCAAGCTTGCCTCTGTAATACCCGCACTCGGGACAAACTCGATGGAACTGTACAGAAGATCCGCAATTCGGGCAGATTGCAACAGTGGGTGCAGTAGCCTTGTAATGAGTTCTGCGCTTATCTCTTCTTGTCTTCGAATGTTTACGTTTGGGATTTGGCATTTTTTCGTCTTATTAATTATTGTTTATTAATTTTTTCAGCTCATCCCATCTGGGATCGTGCCTGTTTTCCTGATTTATTATATGTTCTTCCAGTTTTTTAAGCATCTCGGGATCACATGTGCTGTTCCCTACAGCATTATCGGGGTGTACTTTCTGAATCGGCAGAGCGAGGAGAATATATTCATAAAAATACTGTCGCAGGTCAAGTTCATTCTCATCAGCGGGAATAGTCACTATATCAGGATCGCTTTCATCAATTGCTTTGCCAAATTTAACAAGAAGCCTGTTTTCACAGCTTACATTGTGGGCAAATTCTCCGAGACATCTGTCACACGGGATAATCACTGTGCCGGCGATTTTTATTGTCAGGTCTATGTGCGTCGGCACTTTATCTGCTTCCACGAAAGCCGTCAGTGCTCCATTCATGATTTCTGATTCTTCAAATTCCTCAAAAAACTCCCTGTTAATCTCAAAATCAAACTGGCGTCGCCCTTCTTTCAGTCCACTGATCGGTATGACATAAGATCCGGCCATCTCTTTATTTTTTGGTCTGCAAAAATATGAAAGCTATTTTAATTAAAAAAATTATCAACAAAAAAGTAACATGCCATGAATTATCACCTTATACCGGCAAAAATCCTCCGTTCACCGATTTCCCGTACTTATAGCATGGCATGGATGTTATTTTTGGATCAAATTAAAATATAAAAGTCATGGCACATGGAGTAAAATATTATGAAAGTCACAGGGAACATCATCCCATGGTGGGGATAGGACTCTTTTTCATAGTACTTGGGCTGGCGTTGCTGGTCGCTACGAATGACATGCTTCATCTTGGAAGCGTTAAAGCATACTTTACATGGGAGACTGCAATGGTTTTCGTTGGGGTTTTGTTTCTTCTGAACCTTCATTTTGTTCCCGGTATGCTGCTTATAGCAGGAGGCTCCTGGTTCTTTATGAACAATTATTCCGGAGGAGTGCCTGAAGTGATCAAAACTATTTACTGGCCTGCAGTTGTCATAATGCTGGGTCTTGGATTTATTATTTCTTCACTCTTCAGAAGGAAAAGATGTAAAAATTAACTTAAATCATAATAAATTTACCGACATGGATACAAATAATGATTACAGGGAAGAGCGCCGAAGGGAACGCTTTGAAAGGCATCAGCATCATCATGCCAGCAACAGGATCTTTATAGGAATAGTGCTTGTACTGGCCGGATTGTTTCTTGTATTGCGAAATACCGGGTTTTTTCCGGATTTCATCGATCATGTCATTTTCAGCTGGCCCATGCTGCTAGTGACAATTGGGGTTATAATGACTCTTGGAGCCTCAGAAAAAACCGGAGGAATAATTGTGATGGCAGTCGGCGGATTTTTTATAGTACCGCTTCTGTTCCGGGAGACATTCCACATGTATAATATGTTCTGGCCATCTATTTTTATAATCGTCGGCATTATCTTTATTGTCACAAAACACCGGGGCTGGCATTCGGTAAGTACGCAGGAGATGAGAGGTGATGATTTCATTGATTATGTCAATGTATTCGGAGGAGGAGAGAGAATGGTGCTTTCCCAGAATTTCAGGGGAGGCAAAATAACCTCTGTGTTTGGAGGAATTGAACTTGATCTTACAAAGGCAAAGCTTGCCCCGGGAATGAACCAGATTGAAATCGCGTGTGTTTTCGGAGGCGCTACGATTATCGTCCCCGAAAGCTGGAATGTAATCATCGAAGTCCAGCCTGTGCTTGGAGGCTTCACTGATTCAAGAAGATTTGCTCCGGGAAGGACCGCCGACACCACAAGCCAGCTTGTAATAAAAGGGGCTGTTGTTTTCGGCGGCGGTGAAGTGAAAAGTTATTAAGCATTCCAAATATGAACCATCCTGTACTCGGCAACAGGGTACGTCTTATGGTCTGGTGGCTTGTCTGGCTTATCCTCGCGGTAGGCCAGATGCTTTTATTTTATTTTGTCTATGGGAAGTTCACTGATATAAGCATTTTAGACAGTCTGCTGTCGCTTGTCATATATTCGGGAATAGCACTCTCTCTCTGGTATCCGTTCAGCTTCTTTAACAAGAATAAGGGAAACCCATACTCTCTTGTTCTAAATCTTACTTTAAGCGGAACAGTGACAGTGACTTTATGGATCCTCATCACAAAGGCGATCTTCCTGCTGCTGTTTCCCCAGCAAAATAATTTTGATCCTTACTGGGAAGCGACACTGCCTTACAGAATAGGAACGGGCGTCTTTATTTACGGCTTGGTAATCCTGACCTATTACCTTTTTGTAAGCCTTACCGATTTATCTGAAAAAAAAGCAAGGGAAGCAAAACTGGAAAGCCTGGTAAAGGAGACAGAGTTGAAAATGCTCAGATCGCAGATCAATCCTCATTTTCTGTTCAACAGCCTCAATTCAATAAGCTCGCTTACCATCACCAACCCTGAAAAAGCCAGGGAAATGATAATCAAGCTTTCCGACTTCATGCGATATTCTCTTTCGAGAAAAGACGAGCAGCCGGTTACTCTGCAGAGCGAACTTGATAATCTTCGTCTTTATTTCGACATTGAGAAGATCCGGTTCGGCGACAGGCTTACGACAGAAGAGTATATCAATGGCGACTGCCTGGGCATTAAAGTCCCTGTAATGATCCTTCAGCCCTTGTACGAAAATGCGGTGAAACATGGCGTTTATGAAAGCACCGGAATGGTGACTATCAAAACGGAAGCTTCATTAAGCCGGGGATTGCTTGCCATAACCATAAGCAATAATTATGAAAATGGCATTTCATCGGCAAAAGGAACCGGAACCGGGATATTGAATGTTTCCAGGCGGCTTGATCTGTATTATGGTGACAGGGCATCCTTCAGAACTAATAAAGAAAATGGTATTTTTACGGCGACATTGTACATACCTGCAGAAAACGAATAAAAGGATAATCTCATGAATAAAATCAGGACTGTCATTATTGAGGACGAAGCGCCGGCCAGGGAAATCCTGAAGCATTATCTGAAGGATTACCACGAGTTAGAGATCATTGCTGAATGTGCTGATGGTTTTTCGGGATTGAAAGCAATATCTGAATTAAAGCCCGATCTGGTGTTCCTCGATATCCAGATGCCAAGGCTCACCGGTTTTGAATTAATTGAGGTGATGACCGAAAAACCTGCAATTATCTTTACCACTGCTTATGACCAGTATGCAATCAGGGCTTTCGAGATGAATGCAGTTGATTACCTCCTTAAACCGTTCCCCAGGGAGCGTCTGCATGCCGCCGTTACCAAGGCTGTCGGGAAAATCGGGAAGACAGGGGAGAAAGATCAGTCTCCCCGTGACATACTGGAGAAATTGCCATCTCCCTCATCCTCCCTCAACCGCATTGTCGTGAGAAAAGGAAATGCCATCAATCTTATTCCCACGGATCAGATCAGATATTTCGAAGCTCAGGATGATTATGTGATGATTTACCACTCAACGGGAAAAGCTCTCAAGCAAAAGACCATGAAATTCTATGAGAATAATCTCCCTTCCAGTGATTTTTTGAGAATCCACAGATCCTATATCGTGAATATAAAAGAGATAAAACGCATTGAGCCATACGGAAAAGATAACTATGTCGCAATTCTCGGGACGGGCGACAAACTCCCAGTAAGCAGGACGGGATACAGGATTCTGAAGGAGGAACTTAATTTCTGAGCAGGAACAAATCCTTGCAATAGTTCAACCACGATGCCGTTATTGCTTCAGGCGATTCATCCTGGGGTATTTTCCAAAAAATCCCGATAACGGCTTATATTTCTTTATCCTTAACAATGGAACAGGGTCATAACCGTGAGTTCCACCCGGGCGGCATCTCAATATCCGGTTCAGTCCCATGGCAAATCCGTAAAAAGGTCCGTGGATCCTCAACGCATCCAGCATATACTGCGAACATGAAGGGATATGACGGCAGGCGGGTCTGAGTAAAGGAGATATGACATAACGGTAAAAATAGACCGGCAGTGCCAGAAAAAAGGATAATGAGTTTTTTACTACTTTTGCCACGCCCCAAAGATAGCATAAAAGGGGCTGACAGATTTTGATCCGGACTGAGGAAGATTCCTGTAAAACTGACAAAAAAGCCGGAAAATGAAGAATGGCAGAATTTTTGATGATTAAAGGACAGGTTTAAAAATTATTAACATAATGACAAATTTGGGTATATGGGGAATTTTCATACTGTTCATGGTCCTCAGCATGATCGTGAGCTCGGTAATGAAGTCCCGATTCGAAAAATATTCAAAAATCCCTCTTGACAACGGAATGACGGGAAAGGATGTCGCTGAAAAAATGCTGCATGATAACGGAATCTATGATGTAACGGTCCAGAGTACCGGGGGACTGCTGACGGATCATTATAATCCTGATAATAAAACAATAAACCTCAGTCAGGAAGTATATAATGGCAGGAGTATTGCCTCGGCTGCCGTTGCGGCGCATGAAACCGGCCATGCCGTTCAGCATGCAAAGGCATATGCGTGGCTGGGATTAAGGTCCTCCCTGGTCCCTGTGGTAAGTGTTTCATCAAGATGGGTCCAGTGGATACTTCTCGGAGGTATCCTGCTTATCAGGACCTTCCCGGCACTTTTGCTTGTCGGAATCTTCCTTTTTGGATTAACCACTCTTTTCAGCTTTGTCACTCTTCCGGTCGAGATCAATGCCAGCCGGAGAGGCCTGGCATGGCTTGCAGATGCAGGAATAACTTCTTATCAGAATCACGACAAGGCCCAAGACGCACTGAAATGGGCGGCATACACTTATGTCGTTGCTGCGCTTGGCTCACTTGCAACATTGCTTTATTATATAATGATCTTCACCGGGTCACGAAA
The DNA here is from genome assembly GCA_963717685.1 of uncultured Bacteroidales bacterium. Classification (GTDB taxonomy): domain Bacteria; phylum Bacteroidota; class Bacteroidia; order Bacteroidales; family VadinHA17; genus LD21. The sequence goes on from OY970346.1 coordinate 1,029,317, forward strand.
CAGGTAACCGTTAATTATTTGGCGACCGGGAATAATTGCAACAATGTCCAATTGTTATTATCAGGGCTTCTGAATCAGTTTCAAAAGCTGTCGGATTTTCTGAAAAACAAATATTTGAATTCCCGTGAGCAATTATTTTGGAAAGATTTTCTATCTTTATCAGTTGTACTTAAAATATCTATGCAATGGCAAGTCTAAAGCTACTACTCGGGTTGATCCCCTCAACTGCTAAAATTGAAGAGGCAGAGAAAGCTCTGACAGCTGAATTTGACAAGCTTGGTGCTTTTTCAGGTTCCGAAACCCTGAAAAAGCATAACGATTTGAAAGATTTGGTGACCTCATCAGATTTCCTCAGGAAAAAGAAAGAAATAGAAACCCTCAGCTACAGGGGCTCTGAAGAATATGCAAAAGAAAGGGAATTCAAATCCCTGGAGAAGGCGAAGGATATTGCTCTCTATTTCAGAACGACAGCCGGAACAGAATTAAAAAAATTCCGGGATCTTGATGGATCGGATAAAATAAAGGATTACGAATCGCTTGAAAAGACCGTCCAGTCTCTTGAATTCAGACAGAAAATGAAAACCAGGGAATTCAGGGATTCGGAAGAAAACAAGCAGCTGGAGGAATATAAGCGCCTTAAGAATAGCACGGAAATAAAAGAGTTCTATTCATTTAAAAAATCAAGGGAATATGCCAATTTCCTGAATACTGACGGCTCGGCAAGGCTTACAAGATACAATGAACTTAAGGATTATGTCGCAACGGAAGAATTCAGAGAAAAGAAAAATTATCTCCTCGATAAGAAAAGATTCGAGAAGAGCGAAATGTTCAAAGAACTTCAGGAATATGAAACACTGAAAAAAAATGAGGACATCATATGGTATTTCAAAGTAAAGGATTCCAATAAATTCGATGTGCTCAAAAACAGGGAGCTGACTTTCAGCGATGAATTTGAAGGTGAAAAACTGAATGCCAAAACATGGCTCACAAACTACTATTGGGGCGATAAACTGCTTCACGACAGGTATTCGGTTGAAACTGACCTGCAGGCATTCACTGAAAAAGACAACTTTGAGATAAGGAACAGCGTTCTTAAAATCATTACAAAACCACAGAAAATCCAGGGAAAAGTGTGGACCGGCATCGACGGATTCAAAAACAAGGAATTCAATTTTTCCTCTGGCATTATTAATACGGGAAAGAGCTTCAGGCAGAAGTATGGGACATTCTCAGCAAAAATAAAGCTCGGCAGCCCGGATACAAAATCCTCGTTCTGGATGCTTGCCGATAAGATCACTCCTCATATAGATGTTTGCCGGATAAAGAATGGGAAAGTCGTGGCTGATTACTTCGCTGCTGCCGACAAAAAAGTCAAGGCTTCGATCGGATCAAGATATGCAGGAGATTTTTTCATTTATACTCTTGAGTGGACACCCGACAAGCTAGTCTGGAAAATCAATAACACCCAGGTTCTTGTTCAGACGGCAAATTTACCGCAGGAGCCGATGTACATTCTTTTTTCCGGAGGCCTCGATAAACCGTTAAACAGCATGGCGACAATGGAGATTGACTGGGTACGGGTATATCAGCCGAAGAAATAAACGCATTTTAATTTGTTCATATTGTAAAGACGTTGCACTCAACGTCTTTACTTTTTTCTGTAACTTTCCTCCTGTTCATCCGTCTTTATACTGTAACCAGTTACATGACAGTAAAGGAATTTAACAGATCGGTTGAAGAATTTGCCGATTCGGTTTACCGGTTCATCCGGGCTGACCTCAGGGATGATGACCGGGCAAATGATATCGTCCAGGATAGCTATGAGAAGCTCTGGAGACATGTTGTTGAAATAGAGTTTGCATCAGCCAGGTCATGGCTGTTCTCAACAGCATATCATACAATGATTGACATAATCAGGAAAGAAAAAAGGACACTTCTGCTTGAAGACAGGGCTGAGGCAGATTATTTCCATGAATCACAGTACTCGGATCTCAATGAGATACTTCATGCTGCCCTGGAGCGGCTTCCCGAAAACCAGAAATCAGTCCTTCTCTTACGCGATTATGAAGGCTATTGCTACAGGGAGATTGGAGAGATAACCGGCATGAGCGAGGCTCAGGTCAAAATAAACATTTACAGGGGCAGAATAGCCCTTAAGAATTATATCGGAAAGATAGAAACTGTTCTCTGACAATGAAACCCGACAGGACAAATTACGAGACATGGCTTATTGACTGGCTTGACGGAAATCTTACCGGGCAACAGACCCGGGATCTTGTGCATTTCCTGAACAATAATCCCGATATAAGGGAAGAGGCTGATTCTATCCTGCCAGCCGGCCTTTCAGTCCCGAAAATCAATTACAATGACAAGGAACATCTTAAAAAATCACCCGATCAGCTTCCGGCATCGCAAATAGAATACCTTTCAGCCGGATACCTTGAAAATGATCTGACCGGGGAACAGTTTGAAGAACTGAAGCAAAGCATCATGCTGAATAATCGGAACAAATTGCTGTTCGATTCAATTCAGAAAACGAAACTTGCTCCTCCCGTTGTTGCCTTCAGGAACAAAAATAGTCTTAAAAAACTGACCGCCGGCGATAAACTGATAAGGCTTTCACTGGCCGGATTAAGTGCTGCTGCCGGAATCGCCATCCTTATTATTAGCTATATTATGATTTCAAAGAATCGTATGGCAAATCAGATCATGCCCGAAGCAGCCATGAACAAAAATACCCTGGTCATAACTACCCGCTCACCCTTGATCCCGGCAGGGCAGGATAAAGAACTTGCAGAAAGAATTATCACAAGAGAGACGGTGAAGAATGCTGTCAGAATGAGGCACTCTGAATTAATCAGTAAAAGATCTGTCAATGCCACCGCTCAGCTTCCTGCTGTTTCTCCTGATTTTGTGAAAATGGCTGCCGGGACAGAGCCAATGATGATTTCATATCTTCCCTGGGTAAGGCTGTCAGTAAAACCCGGAAATTATAACCTTGTCGCTTCAGGAGCCAGAATTACATTGCCGGGACATTTGTATTCCGATGACGAAAGAAGCGGCTTAAATAAATTCATAGCAAGAACATTCCGCCAGAAGGTGCTTAAGGAAAAAACCAATGACAATGCGCCATTAAGGCCTTATGAGCTGGCCGAGGCAGGTATCAGCGGACTGAACAGCCTCCTGGGCTGGGAAATGGCGCTGGTAAAAAATAATGATGTATCCGGCAGGCTGAAGTCGGTTTCTTTCACATCCAGGATACTGAAATTCAATGCACCGGTCAAAAATACCGATGATGAACAGTAACTTTTAATGAATGCTTTACGTCCCAGCACCGGAGATCTTTAAAACTGACAATAATGAAAAAGTCCGTAATAATTATATTGCTTGTAATATTTGTGATCCCGGGACTGAACCTCAGGACATTCGCTGAAAAAGCAAGAAAGTATCAGACTGCAGACCCTGTAAATCCGGGTGACACAAAAATCCCATCGGCCGGAGAAAAAAAATCCATTTCCGATAACCTGGCCAATGCCAATGGGATAAAGACCAGATGCAATGAAGCCGGCTTATCCGGATCATCCGAAGACAAGCCATTGAAGGCCGAACCCGAAATATCAGGAATTTTTGACCTGTTCACATGCGATAATGATGACGGGACAAGAGGAAGGCATTTCAATGGAAGCAGGCATTTTAAGGGCCACTGGGCAGGAATAGAACTGGGCTTCAACAATTATGTTACCAATAATAATAGTTCCTCCATGCCGTCAAGCATTGATTATATGTCACTCAATTCAGGCAAATCGGTCAATTTCAATCTTAACTTCGCCCAGCTTAGCATCGGGTTAATGAGGCATGCAGGCATTGTGACAGGTCTCGGACTTAACTGGGATAACTACAGGTTCGATGGGAACAACAGTATAATGAAAGATGCTTCAGGAATGATCGTGGATGATCCGCAGACAGGAACTCTCAAGAAATCAAAGCTTGCAACGCTTTACCTTATTGTCCCTGTCCTGCTGGAGGTGCAGATACCTACTGACCGCCAGCGCATAAACCTGGCTGCCGGACCAATTGGCGCTATCAAGCTGAGCTCCCATACAAAAATGGTCTACCAGGATAACGACGTAGTTAAGTCTGACGGTGATTTCAATCTTAATATGCTTCGTTACGGGTTTACTGCAAGAGTCGGTTACGAAAATTTCATGATTTACGGGACATATTACAAAACGCCACTTTTCATCAGCGGTGAGGGTCCGGGCGGGATAGATCTGTTCCCTTATGAAATAGGCATAGCACTTGTAATTCATTGACAGAACTGGTTGCCTCAAGGTTTTGTTTCCTGCCTGTTACAACGTATATTTGTAACCGACAACCATTAAAAGGAGATGGCAGGCGATATTCTTACACTCCGCGAATTAAGAAGATACAGCAGGCAGATAATGATTCCTGAGATAGGAACCGGCGGCCAGGAAAAACTCAAAAAATCAAAAATTTTAGTCATCGGCGCCGGCGGTTTGGGTTGTCCGGTTCTCCAGTACCTGGTTGCGGCAGGTATTGGCAAAATCACAATCGTTGAATTTGACCTGGTCAGTGAAGCAAACCTGCAAAGACAGATCCTTTACGGTTCTGAAGATGTGGGTAAGCTAAAATCAGTCATTGCAAAAAGCCGCCTCGATCAGCTTAATTCGCTTGTGGAAACTGAAATTCTGAACATTCGAGTGGATGCCGGCAATGCTCTTCAGATTCTTAAGGACTTTGATGTAATCATCGATGCCACCGATAATCTTGAATCAAGATATATAATAAATGATTCGTGCATTATCCTCAACAAGCCGATGGTCCATGGTGCAATATATAAGAACGAGGGACAGGTTGCTGTTTTTAATTATAATGGCGGCCCTACTTACCGCTGCTATAACCCTGAGGTGACAGGCGCTGATTTCAGGAATCCGGCTCCTGCTGACACAGGGATTCTCGGGGTTCTCCCGGGGATAACAGGGACTTTAATGGCAAATGAGGTCATTAAAATAATCACGGGAACAGGCAGGGTTCTGTCAGGAAAAATTCTCCTGTTCAATATTTCAGATTATTCTTTCCGCCTGATCACAGTGAAAAATAACCTGCAAAACCATAATATAACTGAAATAAAAAGCTTTAAGGGTCAGCACGATTCCTGATTATCCGGATCAGGGGCAGAATTATTGCAAATAATTAAATTTGCAGACCAGAATAAGGCATGCGCCCATTTGCCGTTTCAAATATATGAAGCTGTTTTATAATATCCTTAAGATACTTGCCGCCCTGATAATCACTGTCATCGTTATTTTATTTACAGCTTCATTTATTTTACAGGATAAGGTTGCGGGAATGATCCTGAAATCCCTTAACAGGGACATCCAGACAACACTTGAATTCAGCTCCGCTAAACTCTCTTTCCTCAGGGAATTCCCGAAAGCATCCCTTGACCTTAAAAATGTTATGGTGCATTCATCCCCGGGATTTAATTCCCAATCTTTCGAAAAAACAAATACGGATACTCTTTTATATGCAGGCTCAGTCATTGCCAAATTTGATATTACGGATATATTCAATGGCATTTACAACATCGACAGGATCGCTGTCAGGAACGGACGGCTTAATCTTTTCACTGATGCTGAAGGCAATGTCAATTATGAAGTCAGCAAGGGCAAGACAAATGTTTCTGGCGAAAATTTTACTATAGATCTTGAAAAGATCAATGTTGCAAACTTGTCTGTGACATATAATAACCTGGCTACAAAACTGATTATAAGCGGTCTTATAGATAACGGAAAAATAAAAAGCAAGATATCGGGCAAAGAAATTGATTTCACTTCCGGCGGCAACGTGGAAATCACTTATTTCAGGCTTTATGATTTTTATATAGCCAGGCCAATTGCTGCCAGTTTTGACGTTGCTCTCAATAAATCCGAAAAGGGCATATTTTTCAGTAACAGCACGCTGACTGTCGGAAAAAATGACTTCAGCCTGGCCGGATCCATCTCAGAAAACGATATACTGGACATCGCCATTAACGGCACCAACATGAGCCTGTCCGCGATCAGGGCCTGCCTGCCTGAAAAGTACCTCAGGCATATTTCACCTTACAATATTACCGGAACCATTAATATCAGAAGCAAAATAAAAGGTCCTCTGAACAGAACATCAAATCCTTCCGTCGAAGTGAATTTTGATCTTTCAGGAGGTCATGTCTCCGGGATCAATTCTCCGCTGAATGTCAGTAATCTGGCTTTCAAGGGATTCTTTACAAATGGCCCTGAAAAGATTCCGCGAACCTTCTCGGCTTCAATAAACAATTTAACCTGGACGATTGGAAAAGCCGTGTATTCAGGATCTCTTTCGATCTCAAATTTTAATTCGCCTGACGGAATTATCTACCTGAAAGGAAGCCTTATCCCTTCTGAGATCAAGGAGTTCTTTGGCATTAAAACAATCTCTTCTGCAACCGGCACCGTGGATTTTTCATTCAGAATGCAGGGAAGGATACCTCACATGGAAAGAATTACGCTTCCGGAAATATTGAATCTCAATCCTGTTGCCGACATTGATTTCAAATCGTTCGGCATCTGCCTTAAAAATAGGACTTTCATGATTGACAGTGTGAATGGTAATATCATTTTTGCAGATACTGTCAGGGCAAACAATCTAAAACTCGTTTACAAAGGGCAGAAATTCGCATTGAATGGTTCTTTTGTAAATCTTGCGCGCTGGCTTGAAGGGGAGCCTGTCACTCTTTTTGCATCAGCCGGCATAAGATGCGGTACGGTCAAGCCTGAATTGCTGTTCCAGGGACTGGCAGCGAAGGACACGACAATATCCGTTCAAAGAGCCTGCTTATTTCCTGGAGCCCTGTTTCTGGACCTGAATTTCATAATCGATACCTTTGAATATAAAACCTTTCACGCGGAAAAAATATATGGCACCCTGAGCTATAAACCACATATCCTAAATATAAAATCAATTGACTTAAATGCATTTGACGGCACCATTTCGGGGAATGGCTTTATTGTCCGGAACAGCAGCAAATCGTTCCTGGGAAGAGGCAGCTTTCAGATCGGAAAAATTGATGTAAAAAAGGCATTTGATACATTTCATAATTTCGGACAGAATTTTATAAAAGCTGAGAATCTGGCCGGGAAGCTTTCAGGATCACTGACAATGCTGATACCTGCGGATTCCCTGATGAATCCAATATTCAAGTCAATTACTGCCGAAGGAAATTATGCTCTCGAAAATGGTGCACTTGTCAATTTCGGGCCTGTTGAAGAGCTTTCCTCATTTATATCGGTTTCAGAGCTCAGGGACATTCATTTCGACCATCTTGAAAACGACTTTTTCATAAGGGATAATGCTTTTTATATGCCCAGGATGGATGTAAAATCATCAGCTGCAAATCTTTCCGTAACCGGCAGACATGATTTCAACAATAACTATGAATATCATGTCAGGATATTGCTTTCGGAAATGCTGAGCAGGAAAATAAAGAAACCTAAACCAAATACCAATGAATTCGGAGCTGTAAGGGATGACGGCCTCGGACACACTTCCCTGTTGCTGAAAATTGAGAATAAAAATGACAAATTCAAGGTTAGCTATGACGTCAAAGCTGCAGGCAGTATGATTAAAAATGATATTGATTCGGAAAGAAAGACTCTTAAGACAATACTCAACCAGGAATACGGGTTATTTAAAAATGATACCACAGTAAGCCATGAACAGACCGAATCCGCCCCCCGTGTAAAAGTGCTTTGGGGAGATTCGGATACGACGAAATCCCGGGAAGAAGTGCCTGCTGAGAAAAAAGAAAATCCGATCAGAAACCTTTTCAGGAAAAAATAATTACCTTAATGAACTTAAACTCTTTGCGTTGAATATTTCCAGGCATAAGACAATTTGGATGCTCTTTCTTTTCCTGTTCGCTATCCTGACAGGTCTGGGATCGCTCATATATACGCGTTACCTTGTCGGGATCCTGAAGATCGAAGAAAGGAAAAAGGTTGAGCTCTGGGCCGAAGCTACAAGGCTTATAACAGTGTCCGATTCAAGCCAGAACCTGGGATTCCTTACTTCCATTATCGAAAACAACAGCAGTGTCCCGGTAATTCTTACTGACGGTTACGGAAATATTATCGGATCCCGGAATTTTGATGCAGCAAGGCTGAAAGATCCATCCTTTCTGAAAATCCAGCTCGAAAGGATGAAAAAGAAAAATAAGCCCATTGTAGTCGATCTTGGAAGCGGCTTCTCAAACCTCATCTTTTATAAGGACAGCATAATCCTGACCCAGCTGATCTACTATCCGTATATCCAGCTTGGAATAATAATGCTCTTTATCCTGGTCGCATTTATGGCATTCAACTCCTCGCGGAAAGCTGAAGAGAATCAGTTATGGGTAGGCATGTCAAAGGAAACGGCGCATCAGCTGGGTACACCTGCTTCTTCTCTGGCGGGCTGGGTTGAAATATTACAGCAAAAATACCCTGAGATGACTGTCACCAGGGAAATTGCACTTGACGTCGAAAGACTTGTAAAAATTACTGAAAGGTTCTCAAGGATCGGGGCAAAGCCAGCCCTGAAAAATGAAAATGTGGTTGAAATTATTTATCGCGTAATTGATTACCTCAAATCGAGGAGCTCCTCAAAGGTCAAATTCAGTGCGGGATTCGACCCATCAAGGGAGATCGTTGTTCCGCTTAACGCAGCGTTATTTGAATGGGTGATTGAGAATGTATCAAAAAATGCGATTGACGCAATGGAGGGGAATGGGGAAATCAGCTATATCATCTCAGAAACTGACAGGGCAATCCTTGTCGATATAACCGACACGGGAAAAGGGATTCCGAAAAACGCGTTCAAGAAGATATTCAATCCCGGTTATACGACAAAACAGAGAGGATGGGGCCTCGGTCTGTCGCTCGCCAGAAGGATTATGGAAGAGTACCACAAAGGGAAAATATATGTTATGAATTCCGAAATAGGCAAAGGATCGTGTATAAGGATAATCATTAATAGAAAAAAAGACTGATTCCTATATTTGCATCTTAAAAATTTCATCAGTGGACAGAGGGGATTTTGAGATAATGGCACCTGCAGGGTCTTTTGAATCGCTTATGGCAGCGATCGGGGCACATGCTGATTCTGTCTATTTTGGTGCCGGGCAACTCAATATGAGAGCAGGCTCGACAAATAACTTCACACTTGAAAATCTCCGGGAAATTGCAGCCCTTTGCAAAGAGAACGGCCTTAAAAGTTACCTGACAGTAAATGTTGTCGTATATGATCAGGAAATCAATCAGATGCATAATATCATCGACACCGCTGCTGAAAGCGGAATCACGGCAATAATTGCTTCTGATCTTGCAGCTGTTGAATATGCCTGCGATGCCGGGATGGAAGTACATTTGTCCACCCAGCTGAATGTTTCAAACTCGGAGGCCTTGAAATTCTATTCAAAATGGGCCGATGTCATGGTCCTTGCCAGGGAACTGAATCTTGAACAGGTTAAATATATCTCGGATGTCATTCAGAAAGATAATATCTGTGGACCCAAAGGCGATAAGGTGAAGATTGAAATGTTCGTGCATGGCGCGTTGTGCATGGCAATCTCAGGCAAATGTTACCTCAGCCTGCATGAGAACAATACTTCGGCCAACCGTGGGATATGCTACCAGACTTGTCGCAAAGCATATATTGTAACTGAAAAGGAATCCGGATACCAGCTCGAAATTGACAATGAGTACATTATGTCGCCCAAAGACCTTTGCACTATCGGATTCATTGATAAAATGATTGATGCAGGTGTTAGGGTGTTCAAAATCGAAGGAAGGGCCAGGTCGGCCGAATATGTCAGGACAGTTTCCCTGTGCTATGATGAAGCAATAAGATCGGTTCTGGATGGTTCATATTCTCCCGAAAAAATAAAAGACTGGAAAGATAAACTTGCGACCGTGTTCAACAGGGGTTTCTGGGACGGATATTACCTGGGGCAAAAGCCCGGAGAATGGAGTGCCCGTTATGGTTCCAGCGCAACAAAGACAAAAGTTTATCTCGGAAAAGTCACCAATTATTTCAAAAAGCTGAATGTGGCTGAGATCAGGCTTGAAAACGGGGATCTTGAAAGCGGTGATACTATCCTGGTAATCGGACCGACAACCGGTGTGGCCGAATGTACGGTGGGTGAAATAAGGGTCGACCTTAAAGAGACTTCCAGGGCTTTACGTGGAGAGTTCTGTTCAATTAAAACGGATGGCATCCTGAGAAGGTCCGACAAAGTTTATAAATGGATCAACTCCGATGATCTTAAAAATTTGTGAATCCCCGCGAATGCATTTCCCGTTGCTTGCAACGGGGTCAGCGAGCATAAACAAATAATTCCTAGGGATCGAAGATTCCTCGCTGCTTGCTGCGAGGATCTTAAATAAGCAAAATTACCAGGTTATCTTCCCTGATTCCTCCAGAAGCTTTAGTGCATTCTCTTCAATATTGTCGGTGTCAGTGCTGATATAGATTATCTGTTTTGACTTTTTCTTTCCGATACCGTACATATATGCCTTATCATAATATTTCAGCAGAATATCTATTGATACTGCGAAATTGCCTTCTTCAAGAGCCCTTATTGCCTTTCCTGCATTTTCTCCGCCAAGCCTTCTGCTTATCCTGTTTATAGATTCCTTCAGATATTCAACCGGATATCCTGAATATTCCTCCGCAAGCCTTGACACTCTTTTATCCGAATCCATAAGAAGAACAAGAGTGGGCGATTCCTGCATATTATTATAAAAATCGTCAGGCATAAATACTTTGCCTATGTTAATGCTCTCATCCTCAAGCCATACAGGATGATTCTCATCAATATTCTTCCATTGGTCAAAAAGAAGATTGGCAAACTGTTCTGAAGATGGTTGCTCTTTCATGCCAAGAGCACCGAATGCAGAACCTTTATGATTTGCAATTGCCTCAAGATCAATTGTCTGGTTCCCAAGCAGTTTTATTCTGTCAAGGATGAGTGTTTTGGTGCTTCCTGTCATCCCGCCGAGAATAATTGTTTTCCTTCTCCCTGACAGGGAGGACAGGATGTGGCGACGGTAAGATTTGTACCCACCCTCAAGAACCTCAACGCTTAAATCACCAAGTGAGAAAAGCCATGCCATTGCTTCTGACCGCATTCCTCCTCTCCAGCAGTAAACCATTATTTTCCCTTCCCTGGCTGTCTTCAATGCCTCTTCCATTTTCAGATGCATTGCAGGTCCTGTAAGTTCAAGTCCCTCCAGAATTGCTTTTTCCCTTCCGTTTTTATTGAACTTTTTTCCTACGGCTTCACGTTCCCGATCATTAAAAAGAGGAATATTGACTGCACCCGGGATGTGTCCCATGGCGAACTCTGAAGGAGATCTGACATCGGCGACAGGTACTGATTTGGCGAGATCCAGAAATTCCCTTATATCGGTTTTTTTCAGAGGCGGAAATGCCATAGCCCTGATTGATCAGCTTTTACCGAAGTGTTTTATGAAAAGTTTTTTAAGGTCATCAATTCTTACGGGCTTTGCAATAAATTCCCTGATACCTGCAAGCTCCGATTTTTTCCTGGCATCCGGCATGTTGTCGGCTGTAAATGCAACTATGAAAGATGTCTTGTCAATAGCCAGTATTTTGCGTGCAGCGTCGAAGCCATTCAGCTCAGGCATGACAAGATCCATAAAAATCAAATCATATTTTTTATTTTTTGCCTGTTGCAATCCTTCAAAGCCGTCTTCGGCCAGATCGTATGAGTATCCCAGTGATTTAAGCATGGCACCCAGTACTTTCTGGTTTAGCTTGTTGTCTTCAACGATAAGTATATTCAGATCGCTTCTTATATTATTCAGGTCAAGATCCCCCGGCTTGTTCTCGATATAAGGGAAGCTGTCCCTTATAGCAGTGACAAGCTCATTGCGGTCAAGAGGCTTGACAAGATAGTGATCGACCCCCATGGTGATACATTTCATATAATTCCCCTTCTGATCATTTGAGCTCACAATAATGATCACGAGACTTCCTGAAAGATTATTATCCCATATTGACTTGGCTGCATCAAATCCGTTAAACTCCACATCATCGGCAATCACAATAAGATTATATCTTTCTGCCGCGCTCCTGAGGCTGGTCTTTATCTGCCCGACCGTCGATTTCTGAAATGTGGTGACTGCCACATTAAGACTCAGCTTATGCAATGAGTTCAGTGTCTCATCGTCACGGTTCAGCTGGCCAGTGATAAAAAGTGTTTTGATTTTTTCAAATGATGTTATTTCACTCTGATCAATATCCTTGATCAGCCTGTCATTTGAATAAGCCGTTATGGTAAAAGTGACTTTTGTGCCCTTATTGCCAGGCAGGCCCGAAGGGCATTCTACATTAAGCTCGCCTCCCATTAATTCGACCAGCTGTCTTGCAAGGACTGTTCCGAAACCTGACTCATCACTGCTCCTTACTGCTTTTGATTCAATATTTACGAAGTCGCCGAAGATCTTTTTCAGGCTTGCCTTGTCAAACTCAGCTCCCGTGTCAAGAAGTTCAAACATAAGGGTGATTATCCCGCTCTTATTGTCCAGAAGCTTGCAACTTAGGATTATTTGACCTTTTTCGGTATTTAATGCGGAATGATCTATAAGATTTGTAAGCACCTGTCTCAACCGGAACTGATCTGCAATAATGCTTTCGGGAATATTGTCATCAACGTTATAGGAGAAAACTACTTCCTTTTCAGCAATATATGCCCTGGCCAGGTCGTAGCAATATTTTATTTCTTCCCTCAGGCTGAAAGGTATTTCATCAAGGATCAGCTTGCCGGTTTCAATCTTCGAAAAATCGAGTATGTCATCGATAATATTCAGGAGAACCTCGGTAGATCTTCGCAGGAGATGTATCACTTCAACGACCTCTGGAGAATGATTATGTTTGCTGAGAATATCCGTCATTCCTATTATCCCGTTAAGCGGGGTCCTTATTTCATAGCTCATCCTGGCAAGGAATTCCGATTTGGCGACATTTGCCTTTGCCTCCTGTTTCCTGGCCGATTCCAGCATCGTGACATCGATAAGTATCTCCATTGTGGCAGCTTCACCCATAAACACGACAGGGATACTGTTCCTGAAAAGGACCATCTCGCCTATTTCCTTTTTGATTATTATGAACTGGTCGGGGTTGAACGCCCCTCCCAGGTTTCTTGAAAAATAATCGCTTACATCGGGTAGGGATGTTTCCGGAAAAATCTTCCCTGTCATATCCGCCTCATCGGAATAGGAATATTGCTTGGCTGCAACTTTGTTGGCCTTGATTATTTCACGGTTTTTATTATGGATAATTACTCCCACCGGCATCTCCTCAATTAGCTTGAAAAGCATTTTTTCCGATTCACTGAGATGTCCTATCTCTGATTCCTGCTTCTTGAAATATCTCCAGAAAAGAAATATTATCAGCTGAATAAGCAGAAGCGTCCCGGTGACAATGAAAATGGAATTTCTTATAATGTATTTCTGGAAAAAGTCTGTAGGTGCTGAAAAAACAAGGCCAAGATTTCGTCTTAAGAGCTGAGTGGGATAAAAGGACGAAAGTATTTCCCGGGGCTTCCCGTTTATATCTGCTTTATGAATAAAGTTCTCAACGGTGCCGTTTTCCAAAGCAGTGGTTAGCTTTTTGATCTGCGAATATTTTATTTTGTTTTCAGAATTGCTGAAAACGATCTCTCCGGAGTCGCTTAAAACCCACTGCCACTGGTATTCTTTCAGGTTGAATACGGAAAATATTTCGTTAAAATATTTCTGGTAATCAACAGTGACCACAATATCCTCTATTGCTTTATTATTCGAAATGATCGGCAGGTAATAATCAAATTTTTTGTTCTCCTCCACCATTTTTTCCTCGCTGACAATTTCCCCCTGGATATGAAGAACAAACTCCTGATCGAGCCAGTCTCCCGTTTCATCCTTTTTAAGGGTGAATTCATTCTTGTTATTGTCATAAAGCTTGATGCCGGTAACAAAATCCTGATATTTTGAAAAGAATAATTTCATCTTTTCCTCAGCCCTGTAATGCCTGGCCGGATCCTTAAAGAAGAATTCAAGGTCACCTGGAAAATTCAGTTCATTCAGGTCGCTTGCAAAAAGGTTGTTCGTATTATCCACCGACAGGCCCACAATCTGTACCTGCCGGTTAAGAAGTGCGGTAATATAACCTATCTGTTTATTGTAAAGGCTTCTGTAATAGAGGAAATTGGCGATCAATATCACAAGAAATCCCGTATAGACAAGTATTAAAGTTCTTTTCATTTTAGTGAATTATAATCCCCTCCAACAATAAACAAAGATAATTTATAAATGGATTGGATTGTCTGAATTATCGGTATTTGCGATTATTATCCTCAAGAATATTTACATAGCTCCTGTAACGCTGAGGGTCGATCATTTTTTTCTCAACAGCCTCTCTTACTGCGCATCCTGGCTCATTGAGATGAAGACAATTATAAAAACGGCAATCTTTTGATGTTCTGAAAATTTCAGGAAAGAAATGAAATATCTCGTTCCTGTCCATGTCAATGACTCCGAACCCCCTTAATCCGGGAGAATCTATGACGTAGCCGCCAAACGGCAACGGGTGCATTTCAGGGAAAGTGGTAATGTGCTTACCCTGCCTATGGTAATCTGACACACTCTCCGTTTTAAGGTTGAGGAGCGGATTTAATTTATTTATCAGCGTTGTCTTTCCTACGCCGGAATTCCCTGCAACCAGGCTTACTTTATCCTTCATCCTCTCCTTTACAAAGGCAACGCCTTTATCATCCTTCACCGAAAGCAGGATACATTCATATCCCACTTTGCTGTAAAGTGAATCAAGGTATTTCATTCTCTTTTTCTCAGATTCATTATAAATATCGATCTTGTTTATCAAAATAACTGCAGGTATCCCGTAAGCTTCAGCAGTAATCAGGAGGCGGTCGATAAATTCAAAGGATGTCTCGGGAAGCACAATTGTCACCATAAGGAACAGCAAATCAATATTTGCAGCAATGATCTGTGACTCCTTTGACAGGTTCGAGGCTTTTCTCAGGATATAGTTCCTTCTCGCTAGAATACTGGATATGACACCGGTGGCCTTGCTTCTTTCAAATTCGAACTGAACATTATCTCCAACAGCCACCGGATTGGTGGTTCTTGAATTCTTTTCCCTCAATTTCCCCCTGATGACGCAATCTGCAATTTCTCCATTCCCGAACAGTACTTTGTAACGGCTGCCAGTGGATTTTATGACGAGACCCTTTTCCAGAAAGATGGTATTTAGAACAAAAATAACTATTTATGCGATAATCCCTAAACAAGCTGAGACGCCTTGTCCGGGCGTCTCAACCAATATAAATAAATGAACACTCGCGCTAATCACCCGAAGCCATAAGAAGGAATGGCTTCATTTCAAAGGTATGATAATGAGGCCTGAGTCTCTCAACGTTATAATACTCAGGTATGCTGACAATTTTCTTTGATGATGTCACAACTTCTATCGGAACGTTGTCATAGCGGCCGTTCTTAAGCACCACGATCCTGCCATGCATACCCTTAAGTATCAGATCCAGCGCAAGATTGCCATAAGCCATTGGGACTATTGAATCGAGAAAATCAGGATCTCCTCCGCGAACCATATAGCCCAGCTTCTGGTTGATTATGTTTATGGTCTTGCCGTTGTTGTACTTCCCTGAAAGCTCCTTAAGCTTGGCTGATACAAGATCTCCTATGCCGCCAAGCTTGGCATGTCCGAAAGCATCTTTTTCGCTGTCGGTGAATACCATTTCTCCGCCCTCGAACATGGCACCTTCGGAAACCAGAACGACTGAATATTTGCTGGGATTAAGGTTCCGGTCCTCAACCAGGAGTTTTGTAAGCAGTTCAATATCGAACTTATATTCCGGAATAACGCATCTGTTTGCAGCTCCAGCCATTGTAGGGAGCATTGCGGTGAAGCCTGCATAACGGCCGAAAACTTCAAGTACAAGAAGTCTTTCATGCGATCCGGCCGAGGTTCTCAGGGTATTTGTCATCTGTATTGTCCTCGTTACGCAAGTGCTGAATCCAATACAGTAATCGGTACCCGGCACATCGTTATCCATTGTTTTCGGTATTGCAATGACTTTAACTCCCTTTTTTGCAAGATGAACGCCGTAGCTGAGCGTGTCATCACCTCCAATCGGTATAAGATAATCGATCCCGAGCCATTCAAGGTTTTTGATCACCTCGGGAGTAAGGTCATTTATTTCCGCGTTATAGATCCCTTTCAGGTGGTCCGGCACACTATCCTTTGCCATGTGGCTGGGCCGGGTCCTTGATGTATGAATGAATGTCCCGCCCGTACGCCCTGCCTTATTGACTATTTCATTTGTAAGTAACTGATAGCAGTTCGTGTTGTCAGCTTTTGAATCGCGAATAAGCTCGGTTATTCCTGCCCAGCCCCTGCGAAGGCCAATGACTCTGTATCCTTCACGGTTTGCCCTTATCGTGACCGCACGTATTGCGGGATTAAGTCCGGGAACATCACCGCCCCCGGTAAGGATTCCTATATTCCCCTTCGATTTTAATGTGACCATGATACCAAATTTTTTTATTAATAGAATATTCAGTTTTTTGCGACCCCTAAAGTAAAACTTTTAAGTCTTATTGCAAATAATCAACCTCCTGTAATCTGAAAGGGCTCTGATGACATTTCCGGCATTCATTCCCATAGAATCTGTCATCGCCTTCCCTGAGAAAGAAAAATCAAATATCCCCGCCTGTATATGTCATTCCCCGCAAATCCGTGTTCTGTCCATTGGTTTTTGCATTGATCCGGTAAATTTATGCTTTCCTGCCTATAAATCATGCCGTAATTTTGCTTTATCACAATATTTCTCGCTATCTTGAACTTTATAACAAAAAATCCTTACTCCTGAAAAATGATCTACAAAACAGATTATCATGTACATACAAAATTCAGCGATGGGAAGGAATACCCCGATAAGTACATCATCCCGGCCATCAGGCAAGGCATACGCGAACTTGGATTTTCAGAACATCTTTCACTTTTCAGGTCTGATCAGACCTTTGGGATGAATCCGGAACGCCTTCAAGATTATCTGGACTGCATCGAAGATCTTAAGAAAAGTAATGACAGTTTGCTTATCAGGACGGGGCTTGAAGTTGACTATATTCCCGGCAGGGAAAAGGAAACTGAAACATTTCTTGAAAACAAAAATCTCGATTACAGGATCGGGTCTGTTCATTACATGGGAGAAACAACGGTTGATCATGGTCCGGAATTCTATGAGGGAAAGAACATAGACACGCTTTATGAATCGTATTTTGAATATGTGATCGGAGCCTCTTCATCAGGCCTTTTTGATATTATCGGCCATTGCGATCTTATAAGGATCTACTGCTTCACACCGTTGTCCGATCCGGAACGTCTTTACAGGAGGCTTGCAAAAAGCATGAGTAAAAACGATGTCGCCTTTGAGCTTAATACCAACGGTCGGAATAAGCCGCTGGCCGATTTTTATCCTGACCGCCGCTTCCTTCATATCTTCAGGGAAGAGAACGTGCCGGTATGCGTCAATTCCGATGCTCATATGCCTTCACGCATTGGACAATATTTTGATGAGGCATATCAGCTTCTCAGGTCTGCGGGCTATACTGAAATGGCTGTTTTCAGCAGCAGGAAGAGAAAAATGATCTCTTTCAGCTGATACCGGATATGGCAGAAACAAATCAGATGGCCATTGCTGACAATATATAATCATTTGATATCTTTGAAAAAATAATAAGTGTCCAAAATACACTTATTCCTAATTTCCGGAAAATGAAGATTCAGATCAGGTTATTCCTACCGCTGATTATTTCGGTATCAGTCATTTTCGGATTTTCGTCCGGCAGGCCCGGGAATACCAGGACCGGAAGGCCGGAAGCAACCAGGTTCCGGGCTGTTCAGTTTCCGCTGGCAGAAGTCAGGCTCCTCGACGGGCCATTTCTTCATGCAACTCAGCTGGATATGAAAACCCTTCTCATTTACGAGCCCGACAGGCTTCTTTCCAGATTTTATTCCGAAGCGGGACTGCCTCCAAAGGCTGATCACTATATGGGCTGGGAAAATGAAACTCTTGCCGGCCATACCCTCGGGCACTACCTCAGCGCCTGCTCAATGATGTACCAGACTACCGGTGATGAAAGATTTCTCGACAGAGTTAATTATATTGCGGATGAACTAAAAAAGGTGCAGGATGCAGGCGGGAGCGGTTATATCGGTGCTTTCCCGGAAGGCAGGAAGATTTTCGAGCAGCAGGTGGCTAAAGGTGACATCCGGGCAAAAGCATTTGATCTGAACGGCATCTGGTCCCCTTTCTACACGATGCATAAAATACTGGCAGGCCTGAGGGATGCCTATGAACTCTGCGGCAGCAAAACTGCCCTTGAGGTCGAACGGAGATTTGCAGACTGGATAAACGACATAGTGGCACAACTGAGCAATGACCAGGTTCAGAAAATGCTGATCTGCGAATATGGAGGCATGAGCGAGGTCCTTGCCGACCTCTTTGCTAACACAGGAAATCAAAAGTACCTGAAGCTTGCAGGGATATTTTATGATAAGGCGGTGCTTGACCCGCTGAAGGAAAACATAGATATTCTTCCCGGAAGGCATTGCAACACCAATATACCCAAGCTTAT
Organism: uncultured Bacteroidales bacterium; assembly: GCA_963717685.1. Lineage (GTDB taxonomy): Bacteria > Bacteroidota > Bacteroidia > Bacteroidales > VadinHA17 > LD21. The sequence continues at coordinate 1,048,075 of OY970346.1, forward strand.
AGGATTATCCCGGCTGTTCGAGCTGACAGGCGACGCCTCGGACAGGAATGCTGCTGAATTTTTCTGGAATACCGTGGTCATGCATCATTCATATGTAACTGGGGGAAATGGAAACAACGAGTATTTCGGTCAGCCCGACAAATTGCGCGACCAGCTTGGTGCGAATACCACGGAAACATGCAACGTGTACAATATGCTGAAGCTCACTGAGCATATCTTCGAATGGAACGTTCAGGCCGATGCTGCAGATTTCTATGAAAGAGCGCTTCTGAACCATATTCTTTCATCACAGAATCCGATCGACGGGCATGTGACATACAATCTTTCACTCAAAACGGGCGGATTCAAGGATTTTCAGGATCCTTTCGACTTTACATGCTGCATAGGGACCGGAATGGAAAATCATTCAAAATACGGAAGAAACATTTTTTATCATACGGACAAGGAATTATTCCTGTTCCAGTTTATTGCATGCCGGCTTGACTGGAAGGAAAAAGGACTCCTCCTGACCCAGAAAACAAATTTCCCCGATGAACAGGGGACCACGCTGGAATTCAAATGCGAAAAACCCGTCAGGCTGACTCTCCGGGTAAGGTATCCGTCGTGGGCGGAAAGTGGCATATCGATCGCTGTCAATGGCGAAAAACTTAAAATAAAGGCGATTCCTGGCAGCTTTATTCCTGTAAAGCGGATATGGAAATCCGGCGACAGGGTGGAGGTCAAAATCCCTTTCTCCCTGAGGCTCGAGACAATGCCTGACGACACCAACCGGGTTGCCGTAATGTACGGTCCGCTGGTTATGGCAGGTAACCTGGGCTTAATCAAAGATTCAGCTGCAATGGATTTGGTGAATAAGCCTCTCCCGATTTCTGGCAGCAGGAATCCGGCTGAATGGATGAAGCCCGCAGAGGGCAGGATCAATACTTTTATAATGATAAATCCGGGCCTGCCTGAAGAGATTGAGGTACGACCTTTTTATTCCTTCTATGACAGGAGGTATTCCGTTTACTGGGACTTTACCCCCGGGGGCATCAAAAGGAAAGACAGCGTGCAAACAGGGCCCCGGTGAGAAGAAGTGCCGGAAAATAATTCAGGCTGCAATCAGGCAAGAAAATGTTCAATTAATATTTTTACTCCTATCGCTATAAGGATCAGACCTCCTATTATTTCGGCAATCTGTCCTATCTTTTTCCCTGCCAGCTTTCCTATCCTGATTGCGGTCATTGAGGCAAGAAAAGTGACCGTACCGATTATAAACCCGGCGATCCAGATCCTTACATCAAGAAAGGCAAAACTGATCCCTACCGCAAAGGCATCTATGCTTGTACCCAGGGCCAGCGTAAGAATGACAATCAGGCTGTCATAATCGGCGGGGACCTTTTTTTCTTTCTTCCTGAATGACCCGACTATCATCCTGATGCCCAGTGCTGTCAGCAATCCCAGTGCTATCCAGTGACCAAAGGCTCTGAATTCATCCGAGAAAAATGATCCGAGAAAATATCCGGCTACTGTAAGTCCTCCCTGAAAAATTGCAAGTATCAGCGCCACGCGAAGCGCCTGGCGGAACAAAATCCTGAATTTCACCACCCCCATCGAGAGTGATACCGCAAACGTGTCCAAACATAATCCTGCAGCGATGGCTGTTATTGAGAAATAATCCATTGGCATTATCTGTCTCCGGCAAATATAATATAAAACACTATTTTCAGGATTTTAAAACTGAATGCATATATTTGAACACTTCTAACTCCGCAAGATGAGAGCTGTCATACAAAGGGTAAAGGAGGCGACGGTTACAATCGACGACCGGCTGACCTCAAAAATAAATAACGGTCTTCTTGTTTTTGTCGGAATCGCGGATGAGGACAACGATGCCGATGTTGAATGGCTCGCCTGCAAGATTGTACAGCTTCGCATTTTCAACGACACGAACGGAGTTATGAATTTATCGGTCATGGATACGGGAGGGAGCATTATGGTCATCAGCCAGTTCACTCTCCATGCCAGGACAAAGAAAGGCAACAGGCCATCCTATATCAGGGCGGCAAAGCACGAGATCGCCATCCCGCTTTATAATAAATTTGTGGAAAGGCTCACTCAGCTGACGGGGAAAAAGACTGCTACAGGGGAATTTGGTGCAATGATGGATATCGGCCTTGTAAATGACGGCCCGGTGACTATACTAATCGACACAAAAGAAAAAGAATAACTATCTCACAAAATGCAGATTAAGGATAGCAATCCGGGACCTGATGACGATGGAAAAAAGCTTAAGCGGTGTATCCTGATTGTCGCTTCATTCGCGGCATTTCTAACTCCATTCCTCAGTTCCTCTGTGAACCTTGCCCTTCCTGCCATAGGAAAAGAACTTCATGCAAACGCCATTAGCATGGGCTGGGTAATCAGCAGCTTTATCCTTTCAGCGGCAATGTTCCTCCTCCCATTTGGTAGGCTTGGCGATATTGCAGGAAGAAAAAAAATATTCCTGACCGGCATTGTGCTTTATACGATATCGACCCTCCTCATAATTTTCTCACACAGCATCATATCGCTTATCGTATTGAGGGTCTTCCAGGGATTTTCAAGTGCAATGATCTTCGGAACGAGTCTGGCGCTGATTACTTCAGTTTTCCAGCCTGGCGAAAGAGGCCGGGCTATGGGAATAAATCTTACGGCTACTTATTTCGGCCTCTCAGCAGGGCCTGTCATTGGAGGCTTGCTCACGCACTATCTGGGATGGAGAAGCATTTTTGCGATCCTTGTGCCTTTCGGCCTGATCTCAATATATCTCATAATCACCAGGATCCCCTCTGAATGGGCCGAGGCAAAAGGAGAGAAATTTGACTGGAAAGGATCTTCACTTTACGGTTTGGCGCTTTTCGGATTCATGTATGGATTTTCAAAGCTCCCTGGCAAACCCGGATGGATCTGCCTTATATCGGGTATTTTTCTGGCAGTCCTGTTCCTTTTCTTTGAAGACAGGTCCAGGAGCCCCGTATTTGACGTACGCCTTATCCTGCGCAACAGGGTACTGGCTTTCTCGGGGCTTGCCGCATTGATAAATTACTCCGCTACAAATGCGATCGGGTTTTTCCTGAGTCTTTACCTGCAGTATATCAAGGGATTCGATGCTAGGACTGCCGGCCTGATCATGATATCCCAACCTCTGGCCATGGTGCTGTTGTCACCAATCGCCGGAAAGCTCTCCGACATTAAGAATCCCGGAATAATAGCCTCGGTGGGTATGGGAATCACCGCCGCAGGGCTGATCCTGTTTTGTTTTATAACCGCAGCGACTCCGGTTTATTTAATAATAATGCTTCAGCTGCTTATGGGGATAGGCTTTGGATTTTTTTCCTCTCCAAACTCAAATGCCATAATGAGCTCCGTGGAAAATCGTTATCTGGGAATAGCCTCGGGCATCGTCGGCACAATGCGAATGATAGGACAAATGATGAGCATGGGCATTGCATTGATGCTTATTTCACTTTACATTGGGAAACAAACCATTTCCCCGGCGAATCATCCTTTAATGCTGGCTGCCATGAAGACTGGATTTATTATCTTCTCTGCACTTTCAGTTTTGGGTGTTTTTGCCTCGCTTGCCAGGAATAAAAAGCCGGTAAACTAAAATCGATGATTTTACTCTCTTGCTCCGTTACCGGAGAATTACTTTTTTAAATTCATAAAATAGTTTTGAAAACAAAAAACGCTATATTGAGCCCATACTTTTTCTTTTCAAGGCAAACCTGATTTTATAACATAAAAACCTGATTATGACTAAATTATATCAGAAACTTATTAAGTCATGCCCGTCGGAGGCTGAAATAAAAAAGGGGCTTATATCATCTGCCTCAACGGTAACAACGCCGGATAAGCGTCTTCTTATGGCGATTCTTAATATGATCGATCTTACAAGTCTTAACACAACAGACAACAAAAGTGATATAATCCATCTGACCGGCAAGGTCAACAGCTTTCAGAGCAGGTTCACCAATATACCTAATGTTGCTGCAATTTGCGTATATCCGAATTTTGTTCCTGTTGTCAAGGAAAAGCTTTCTGCCAAAAATGTTAGGATAGCTGCAGTGGCGGGCGCATTTCCCACATCCCAGACATTCAGAAGCATTAAGGTCGCTGAATGCAAGATGGCAGCGGATGCCGGTGCTGATGAAATCGATATTGTAATGCCTGTAGGAGCGTTCCTGGGCAACGACTATGCAATGGTGGCCGATGAGATCAGGGAGCTTAAGGAAACTGTAGGGAATAAGACACTCAAGGTTATTGTTGAATCGGGTCTTTTAGGAGATTATGAACTGATTTTCAAAGCATCAATGATTGCCATGGATGCAGGTGCAGATTTTATTAAAACCTCAACCGGCAAAGTAAAGGTTTCGGCAACTCCGGAGGCTGCTTATGTAATGTGCCGGGCCATTTCGGATTTCTATTCTGAAACGGGTATAAGAGTCGGATTCAAGGCTTCGGGAGGAATTGCATCTTCAGGTGAGGCGTTCGCTTATTACAGGATAGTGGAACAATGTCTCGGAAACGAATGGTTGAATAATAAATATTTCAGGATAGGGGCAAGCCGTCTTGCAAATAACATTCTCTCCGGCATCGCCGGTGAACAGCATGTACATTTCTGATCTGAAACAAAATACTTCAGCAGGGGATCCGGCCAGGTTAAAAACAGATTCTTTAGTCCATTTCAGGAACTCGTCACCTGACACTATCCGAACCGCAGATTCAGTCCTGCAAAAGAAAACGCATTCCGTTCATGTAACAGGGATAAAGCAGGCAGCTGATACAACAACCATGTGCAGGCGCAATCCGGCAGCCGACATCATCTTCTGCGATTCTCCAGGCACACTCAGTAAAGCCAGCCGTCCTGACCTCAGGATTTTCCCTTATAATTTCATTGAAAAGAATGTAATACGTGAGGTCAGGGCCAATGAAGTATTGATAAGCCATCTCAAAGGAGGGAAGGAAATGCCGGTGAAACCTTTTCATGAGGATTGGATAATACTCATTATTCTTGCGGCCGCTTTTATTTACGCCTGGGCCAGAATTTTTGCAAAAAGCATGTTTCCCGGCATCATCAGGTTTTTTTCCTTCCGGCAGATTGGAGACCCTGAATCGTGCGACATAGGTGTTATTTTTCGCTGGCAATCAACTCTCATTAATCTGATTTCCTTTTTTAATATAGCATTATTCGCTTATTGCGCCGCGTTTTATTATGACCTTATCCCACCGAAGATCGCTGGAATTGTTTTTTGGCTGATTGCCATTGCCTGCATCGCGGCTTCCGTCACTGCCAGGCATCTGGGGTGCTATGCCGTTGGAAAACTGAGCGGAGAAACAAAATTATTCAACGAATATATCATTACCATATATCAGTCTTACCGGGTACAGGCCCTTATATTATTAATCCTTGTAATTCTTCTGTCATATACCGGCATTTTTAATGCAGGGTCACTTTTCATGGCCGGTTTTGCAGCAATTTCAGCATCGTACATTTTGCGCGTTGTCAGGCTCTTTTTAATTTTTATAAAAAGGAAAGTTTCTATTTTATATTTGATTTTATACCTTTGTGCGCTGGAATTTCTGCCAGCATTGGTGTTGTTGAAGTATTTGACCGGTTTGTTTTAGAGCAGCAGTCATCAACTGGAAAGTAGAACCAAATCTTAAAAAGGTGAAAATCAGGAAGATTTTAGTGTCTCAACCGGACTCCCTTAACCCGAAGTCTCCATATTTCGATCTGGCCAAGAAGTACAACCTTAAAATAGATTTCAAGCCATTTAACCAGGTAGAGGGTATCCCTTCAAAGGATTTCAGGCATCAAAAGATCAATATTCTGGATTTCACTGCAATTATCTTTACAAGCAAGACGGCAATAGATCATTTTTTCAGAATATGCAACGAGCTTCGCGTTGTCATTCCCGATACCATGAAGTACTTTTGCATTACTGAGAATGTGGCTTTTTACCTTCAGAAATATATTATTTACAGGAAACGCAAGATATTTCATGGCAAAGCCAAATTCCAGGATCTGATAGATATCATTGTCAAGCACAGGGAGGACAATTTCTTCATGCCCCTTTCAGAGCAGCATAATGCGGAAATACCTGAAATTCTGGATAAGAATGGCATCAAATATACCATCGGGACACTTTACAGAACAGTAAGCACTCATTTCCCGGATGTAAGGGAATTTGATTATGATATTCTCGTCTTTTACAGTCCGTCCGACATCAAGTCGCTGAAGGAAAACTTTCCCGGATTCGTTCAGGGAGAGGTCAAGATAGCTGCATTTGGCCCTACAACTGCAAGTGCCGTAGAACAGGAGGGCCTCAGGCTCGACATAAATGCCCCAAATCCCAGGGCTCCCTCGATGACAATGGCCCTGGACATATTTCTTAAGGAATTTAGTAAAAACCTGAAGTAATTATTTATCCAGTTCACTTCCTGAACCGCCGCTTTACAATGCATTCAGGACGAATCTTTTATTTATGCATTCCCCTGACGAAAGATTCCGGAAATCCGAAAAGCTGTGCAGCAGGAAGCTGATAACCTTCCTTGTCAACGATGGGAATATTCTATATTCCCCGCTTTTAAAGGTCTACTGGAAAAAAAGTCCGGCAGGTCTCCCTTCCCCGGCACAGATCGCCTTCAGCGTTTCAAGGAAGGGCTTTGCAAAGGCAGTTCACAGGAACCTTATAAAGCGGAGGATGAGAGAGGCTTACAGAAAAAACAAACAGCCCTTTTATGATAATCTTCAGTCTGCAGGCGTTTGCCTGATCGTGTTAATTGCGTACAGGAAAAATATGATTGCAGATTATGAAACAATAAGGAAATCAATTGTTGAAATGCTTGACAGGCTGTCACTCCTTGCCGGGGAAAGTGTCAAATGATGTTAAAGTTTCTTTAATTAAGCTCTTACAGTCACTATTCCAAAATTTTATTTTTACTTTCGTCGTTCAAAAACAAGGATTCAAAGAATGAAAAAGAAGCGATTGGGCAGGGCAGGGATAATTTTGGGCATCCTGCTGTTTGCAGGTGTCTGTGCGGGGTTTTTTGCAACGCAGGAATCACGCGATTTCAGAATAGCCAAAAATCTTGATATTTTCTTTTCTCTGTTCAGGGAACTGAATACTTTTTATGTTGATGAGATAAATCCGGATAAACTGATCCGGACCGGTATTGACAATATGCTCAAAAGTCTTGATCCCTACACGGTCTATTATCCCGAATCGGAATCCGATGAGCTCGCATTCATAACCACCGGCAAATACGGAGGGATCGGGTCTCTTGTCAGGAACGGAGGCGATTACGTCATAATAAGTGAAGTGTACAAAGGATTCCCGGCTGACAAAGCCGGAATAAAAGCAGGCGATCTTCTTAAGAAAGTCGACGGAGAATCTCTTAAGGGCGTGCCCACCGATAAGGTCAGCGACAAGCTTAAGGGGAATCCGGGAACAGAAATCACGGTGACAATCGAAAGGAACGGAAAGGAAATGGATGTCATGATGAAAAGGGAAAAAATCATCATCCCTCCCGTGCCATATTATGGAATGATCGACTCAAAAACCGGGTATATCAGGTTCACCACTTTCACCCAGGATTGTTACCTGGATGTTAAAAATGCCCTGGTGGCAATAAAAGCCAATAATCCATCGCAGATAATTCTGGATCTCAGAAGCAATCCCGGAGGTCTTCTGAGCGAAGCTGTCGAGATAGTAAATCTGTTTATAGGACCCGGGAATGATGTTGTCAAAACAAAGGGAAAGGTGAAGGATTTTGACCAGGATTTCAAGACAACAAAGGCAGCGGTTGACGATAAAATACCCCTGGCCATCCTTATCAACAGCGGTACTGCATCTGCAGCAGAAATTGTTGCAGGAGCAGTGCAGGATCTCGACAGGGGTATAATTGTCGGACAACGTTCCTACGGAAAAGGGCTTGTGCAGGTTGAGAGACCTTTGAGCTACAACACCCAGCTTAAGGTGACGACTGCCAAGTATTACATTCCCAGCGGCAGGTGCATCCAGGCTCTCGATTTTTCTCATCCCAATCCTGACGGAAGTGTCGGGATCATACCGGATTCGCTTATTTCCATTTTCAAGACAAGGAACGGACGCACGGTCAGGGATGGCGGCGGGATAACTCCAGACGTAGAGATCATGCCGGAATCATTAAGCCAGGTTTCATCGGAGCTTTATGTAAGAAACCTGATATTTGACTACGCAACAAAGTATTACTTGTCACACCCTGATATCAAGTCTCTTTCACAGTATGTCTTCACCGATCAGGATTATGACGATTTCAGGAGCTATCTTGCAAGTCGCAACTTTAATTATAAGACAATCACCGAGTTATCGATGAATGAGCTTATCAGCAATGCCAAAAAGGAGAAATATTACGATCTCCACAAGGATCTCTTTGACGAGATACAGAAAGACGTGGCTCACAATCCTGATCAGGATCTGAGCCTTTTCAAGCCTGAGATTGAAGAACTTCTTGGTGAAGAGATTGTCGAACGGTATTTTTACGAGGAAGGAGCAATTGAATGGACAATCAGAAATGATGTTCAGGTTAAAAAAGCTATCGAAGTGCTGAACAACAGGGATAAATACACTTCAATACTGAGCGGAAACAGCGTGCCTAAGCTAATGACCCGTGGCGTTCAGCAAAAAGACAGCAAGGCGGTGGCTGGCATCAAAGCCCGTGTCCGGCAGGCTTCAATTTAAGCCGGATCGTTCTGTTTCCACAGAACAGAATCGTCATTATAGATTTCCTTTTTCCAGATCGGAAGGGCTTTCTTTACCAGCTCCACCGCTTTATTGCAGGCATCAAACGCCTGATGCCTGTGCTTCGCTGAAACCAGAACAAACAAAGAAATTTCTCCCGTTTTGACGATCCCCGTTGAATGAAGTATCACCACTTTTTTTACTTCCTGAAATTCCCTGATTATTGAATTTTTTATTTTTTCGGCTTCAGCCTCTGCCATTTCATCATAAGCTGTATACCGGATGGCTTTAACGCACTTTGTCCCGTCGCTGTCATCCCTTACCTGTCCGATAAATACAGAATGACCTCCGGCATCGGTTTCTGAGCCGATCGATTCAATAATCCCTGATATCATAGCCCTGGTCAGGGGGCCATTTATGAGAGTCTTTTCAGCCATTTGTGATTCATTTAGGATCAGCCTCCGGCGAAAGGAGGCATGTAAGCGACCTCATCGCCGTTTTTCAGAACAGGATCTTCATCTGCAAGCTCATTATCCACGGCAATCCTGAAATTATAGTGAACAATTTCAGGGAAGTCATCTTCAATCCTGTGTTTCAGATCTCCGAACGACTTAATTCCGGAATAATGCTTGAAACCCGTGCCTGCCACCTCTGCAAGGACGCCGAAAAAAAGTACCTGAATCTCCATTTTCTACAATGTTTAGAAACCCTTATACCCGCTAATGTCATCGCTTCCTCAAAATAAACTTTGTTCTGCATTCGTGCAAGTCCTGCGGGTCATGCATGTCGTGCGGTCGTGCTCTGCAGGCCGAAGCCTTGTGCCTTTATGCCCTTATACCCTTTCGCCCTTGCACCTTTGTACCATTTAATCAGTGTGCCTCAAGCCAGTTATTGCCTGTTCCCCAGTCTACTTTCAAAGGAACTGCCAGTTCTGCCGCATTTGACATTTCAAAAATCACCATTTCCCTGAGCCTGTCGAGTTCTGCTTCAGGAACTTCAAAGATCAGTTCATCATGAACCTGCAGGATCATTTTCGACCGGTAATCTTCAGATCTCAGCCTGTCGTGGATCCTTATCATTGCTATCTTAATAATATCAGCGGCAGTACCCTGAATCGGTGCATTTATGGCATTTCTTTCAGCATTGCCCCTGACAACCTGGTTCCTTGATTGGATATCACGAAGGTATCTTCTGCGACCAAACATGGTAGTAACAAAGCCTTTTTCACGCGCTTTTCTTATACTCTCTTCCATGTATGCCTTTACCCCCGGATAGGAATTGAAATATCCGTCAATAAGATCCCTGGCTTCTTTTCTGCCGATGCCAAGCCTTTCCGAAAGTCCGAATGAGGAAATGCCATAAATAATGCCAAAATTAGCGGTTTTAGCGCGGCCCCTCATTTCCCTGGTTACATCCCTGACCTCGACCTTGAATATTTTCGCGGCAGTGGCTGCATGGATATCATTCCCTGAAAGAAAATCAGCTATCATGTTCTTGTCTCCGCTGAGGTGTGCCATAAGCCTTAATTCAATCTGGGAATAGTCGGCAGATAAAAAAACGCATCCGGGAGCAGGAACAAATGCTTTCCTTATTTCTCTTCCACGCTCATCGCGTACCGGAATATTCTGGAGGTTCGGGTTGTTGGAGCTTAATCGTCCCGTGGCCGCAACCGCTTGATTGAATGAAGTATGTATTCTTCCTGTCCGTGCATCGACAAGCAGGGGGAGTGCTTCAACATACGTAGTGAGCAATTTTTTAAGTCCCCTGTACTCCAGAACCTTGCTGACAATCGGATGCTTGCGGGTAAGCCGCTGCAATATTTCCTCATTAGTGATGAACTGCTGCGTTTTGGTCGTTCTTGCCTTATCGTCAAGCTTAAGCTTCAGAAAAAGAATATCACCCAGTTGCTTTGGTGAGGAAATATTGAATTCGGTTCCTGCAAGTTCATAAATCTCCTTTTCAAGCTTTATTATGTCATCCCTTAGCCCCGATGTTATGTTCTTCAGCTCATTTGTATCAAGGATAACGCCATTTCTTTCCATTGCTGCAAGAACCCGGATAAGCGGCATTTCTATATTTTCAGCAAGTTCCGAAAGGCCGTATTCCCTTAGTTTGGGAGAGAACATGTCTTTCAGCTGAAGAGTCACGTCGGCATCCTCAACGGCATATTCCTTCAGCTTTTCATCCGGCACTGTTCTCATATTCTTCTGAGCCTGGCCCTTTTCTCCAATAAGTGTTTCAATATGCACCGGAGAATAAGAAAGATATACCTCCGACAGCAGGTTCATGTTATGGCGCATGTCGGGTTCCAGAAGATAATGGGCAATCATCGTGTCGAAAAGGCTTCCATTGACTTCAACGCCATAATTGCCAAGCACCTGGATATCAAATTTGATGTTCTGCCCTATTTTCATGATCCCCGGTGATTCAAGCAGGGGCTTTATTATTGCAAGGAGCCTTTTTGTCTCGTCCTGCGATTCCGGGAATCTTACGAGATATCCTTTCCCCTTCTCCCATGTCACAGAGAGGGCTACTATTTCAGAATCGAGCGGATTGAGACTTGTCGTTTCCGTATCAAAACACAGTTCCTTTTGCCTGCCGGCTTCCCTGATCATTTCACTTAACATCGATTCGCCGGTGATAAAAACATAATCATGGCTCACCGTACTTATATCCGAAAGAGAAGAACCGGGTTGTGTCGTCTCGGGGGCACCCGATCCGGAAAAAAGATCTCCCTGCTGCATTTCATGCGAAACGTTTGTAGAATTTGTCTCTGCATGAACATTTCCGGCCTCAGCCTCTGCAAGGATCCTTGACGCCACTGTTCTGAATTCAAGCTCATCAAAAAGTGTTTTAAGCTTACCGGTGTCAGGTGCCTCCATTTTAAGCTCCTCTTCCTTTAGCATCACCGGGGCATTTACATCAATCGTGGCAAGCTTCTTTGAAAGAACAATAGTCTCCCTGTTATTTTCAATCGCTTCCTTCAGTTTCCCTTTTAGCTTATCCGTATTTTTAAATAACTCTTCCACAGATCCATATTCTGCAATAAGCTTCATGGCCGTTTTCGGGCCCACTCCAGGAGCCCCGGGAATATTATCCGAGGCATCGCCCATCAGAGCGAGAATGTCTATTACCTGCGCGGGGCGCTGCACAGAAAATTCTCTTTTTACATCATCCACTCCCCATTTTACCGATTCATTGCCACCCCTAGATGGCTTGAACATGAGAATATTATCTGAAACGAGCTGGGCAAAATCCTTATCAGGGGTCATCATATATGTCGTGAATCCCTTTGAGGAAGCCTCTTTTGCAAGAGTCCCGATCACATCATCTGCCTCAAATCCCGGGCAGTCTATTACCGGAATCCTGTAAGCCTCAATAAGACGCTTAATGTACGGAACGGCCTTTCTGATATCCTCAGGAGTGGCATCCCTGTTCGCCTTGTATTCACTGTACATTTCATGCCTGAATGTTGGTGCTGATGTGTCAAAGACCACTGCCATATGCGATGGCTTTTGCTTCTGAAGCACTTCCTCAAGCGTAAGCAGGAAGCCGAAAATTGCAGATGTATTCAACCCCTTCGAAGTAACCCTGGGATTTTTAATAAATGCATAGTATGCTCTGAAGATCAGTGCGTATGCATCAATAAGAAATAATATTTTTGTCTGGCTTTCAGGCATGTTCAAGTTATTCATTATCGTCAGCAAACCATTCGGCATATGATTTTGCCGTTTCATAAAGCCTGAGGCTATGAAGCCTGACCCCTTCCGGCATCTTCGTTTTCAGCCGCTCTGCAAAATCTGTGACAAGGTTTTCACAGGTAGGCTGATAACTGACAATGACGGCATTACCGAAAGTCTTCTTCATCATCTCCATCTTTTCATTGTCAAAATCCCTGCATAAGGTAACGGAATGGTCGAAAATGCTGACAATATTCTCAAGCACTATTTTTTTCAGTTCCGTGAAATCGATCACCATCCCGTCTTTCGGATTATTTGTTTCGCCAAGGGGTGTGCCGGAAATGGTTACAAACAGCCTGTATGAGTGTCCATGCACATTTCTGCACGGACCATCATAATTCCTGAGGGCATGTGCCATTTCAAAGGTAAACTCCCTTGTGACCCTGATTACAGAATTCATAATTAATGCATTGATAAATAATGCTCAAAATTAACTATTCTGCATGATAATCAGTCAATGATGCTGATCGCTTTTATGCCTTTCCGTCAATATTTACATATGTTTGAAATATATTTTTACAATAAATCCGTACCTTTGTCCTGGTTCCCGATGGGAAAAAATGCAACAAATGGAAGAAAGCAATATCAGGCTTACACTGCCTGCCTTATTCAATGAAACACTGAAAAAGCATGGGAAGTCAGATGCCTATGCCTTTGCGGGAGAAGATCCGATAAGCTTTGAAACGGCAGGAAAGATGATAAATGCCGTGTGGGCATTACTTGAGAGGGCAGGTGTCGCTACGGGCGACAGGGTCGCCATCCTTGGTACAAATATGCCCAACTGGGCAGTTGCTTACTTTGCAGTCACTTTTTCCGGGGCCGTTGCCGTTCCTATCCTTCCTGATTTTTCTGTAACGGAGATAGCGAACGTTCTTGAACATTCAGGAGCCAAGGCCATATTTGTGTCCTCGGGACTCGTTCCCAAGATAAATGGCATCATTAACGGGGTTTTGAGGACAGGGATTCTTATGGATGATTTCACATTGATATTCTCCGATGAAGACGGAATAAAATTCGATTCCGACGCCCGTCCTGCAGGATCTTACGACATCCAGGAAGAAGATCTGGCATCGATAATATATACCTCAGGCACCACAGGACGCTCAAAAGGAGTGATGCTATCTCACAGGAACATTGCTTTTGATGCACTGAAAGGCGGGAAGCTTCATCATCTGGATGAGAATGACCGCTTTCTTTCCGTCCTGCCCCTGTCACATTCCTATGAAAACACACTGGGACTTATTCTACCGATGCTTTCGGCCTCATGCGTGTACTATCTGAAAAGGCCCCCGACGCCATCCGTCCTTCTGCCGGTGCTTAAAATCGTCAGGCCCACTGCCATGCTTACAGTACCGCTGATAATAGAAAAAATATATTACGGTAAAATATTGCCTGTATTCACTAAAAATCTTTTTATCAAGATTTTTTATAAAATCCCGGCCATCAGGAGGTTCCTTAACAGGATGGCAGGAAGGAAACTCAGGAGCATATTTGGAGGTGAACTTACATTCTTCGGTATCGGAGGCGCGAAGCTGAACAGAAGTGTTGAAAAATTTCTCCGTGAAGCAAAATTCCCCTATGCAGTGGGATACGGACTTACGGAGACGTCGCCTCTTCTTGCCGGTACCGGCCCCGAGACCTCTGTTTTTGAATCTACCGGCCCGGCAATAGAAGCGGTTGAGATCAAAATAAATAATCCTGACAGATTGACCGGAGAGGGGGAAATTTGGACACGGGGAGCCAATGTAATGAAAGGGTATTTTAAAGATCCTGAAACGACAGCCCAGGTGCTTACCCCTGACGGATGGTTCAGGACTGGCGACCTGGGAGCTCTGGATTCCAGGAATAACCTGTTCATAAAAGGCAGGCTGAAGAATATGATCGTAGGAGCAAGCGGGGAGAATATTTATCCGGAAGAGATCGAATCTGTCATCAATAATTTCCGTTTTGTAACGGAATCCCTTGTAATTCAGCAGAAAGGCAAGCTGGTTGCCCTGGTTCACCTTAACATGGATGAGCTTGAAAATAAATATCTACACCTTAAGCAGGATATGACTGAGAAATTCGAGGAGAAGAAAGAGGAATTACTGTCGGAACTTAAAGATTATGTTAATTCAAACGTCAGCAAATTCTGCCAGATCAACAAGATTGTGCTTCAGCCGGTACCGTTCCAGAAAACGGCCACTCTCAAAATAAAAAGATTTCTCTATACCTGAACTTTTGCCATTAAGCCGGGTTTTGCTACTGAATCGCCGGAAGGTTCAGCTCCCGATTTAAATCCTGTCAAAAAAACAGAAAACCCCCAAAAGGAGGCCTCTGCGTATCACGTCTGAATATAAATTCTGTTGATTTTAACGAATATCCTGACAGCTGATGATATGGCTGATCATAATGCTGCCCTGAATCTCCTGTTCACTTCATCCCAATTGACTACGTTCCAGAATGCCTCAATATAATCCGGCCTCCTGTTCTGGTATTTGAGGTAATAAGCATGCTCCCATACATCAAGGGCCAGAATCGGTGTTCCCCTGACATTGGAAAGGTCCATCAGCGGATTGTCCTGATTTGGTGTGCTTCCTATCGCCAGATTCCTGTCAGAAGTAATGAAAAGCCATGCCCATCCGCTTCCGAAACGAGTTTTGGCGGCATTGCCGAATTGTTCCTTCATCTTATCAAATGAACCAAATGCCTTTGTGATTGCAGCAGACAATTCAGGAGAGGGCCCGGCTGAATTCTTTCCGAGGTTTCTCCAGAAGAATGTGTGATTATAGAGTCCCCCTCCATTATTCCTGACGGCGTCGTTTTGTTTTGAGATTTCGCTGAAAATCTTCTCGGGAGGCACGTTTTCAAGGGAAGTCCCTTTAACGGCATTGACATAATTGTTAAAATATGTCCTGTGATGCTTGTCATAATGCAATTCCATTGTTCTTGCATCAATATAAGGCTCGAGCGCATCATAAGAATACGGAAGAGCCGGGAATTCAAGTTGATTTAGATTTTCCATAATATTATTATCTGATTTTATTAGATTTGCTGCCCCGGATCTCAGGGCTAAAAAGGAGCCGGCGGCCCCCAGCCCGAAGTTTATTATAAATTTTCTTCTTTCCATTGCATTAATTTATCACATAAAACAACCAGAAATCTGTAATGTTCATTTGCGCCGGCATATTTAATTGTCTATCATTTATTGTTTTATTTGCAACTTTTCAGTTAATTTTGTCGTTATATGAATAATCAAATCAGCCGCTATATGAAAAACCTACTTGCCTTATTTCTCATTGCGATCCTTGCCGTCAGCATGACGACAAGCTGTAAAAAAGAAAAAGGGAATCCCCCGACCCTGCCAATAGCAAGTTCCATGACAATAGATTTCAGCAATTTCGAAGCCAGTTCAAAATCGGCAGGCATGGTGCTGCCCAAGGGGGTAAATGAGATCAACTGGGACTACGCAGCTCTTGTTGCAAGCTACTGGGATGCCATAATTACCGGCACTCTTGTAGTACCGGTTACAGCTTATAAGCTGGCAATCGATCAGACACCCACATATGTATCGACAAAAACATGGCAATGGTCGTATACTGCTTCGGTCGCTTCAGTGTCATATACGGCAAGGCTCACTGGGGAGATAACTTCAAGCAATGTGGTATGGAACATGTATTTAAGTGAATCAGGCGGCTACTCCGATTTCAAATGGTTTACGGGCACATCCAACCTCGATGGCACAAGCGGACAATGGATACTTAACATCAGTCCGACCAATGATAATCCCATACTGCAGATCAACTGGTACAAGTCATCAACAGATATCGATTCAATAAGATACACATATGTCAGAACTCTTACCGACTCCGGTGCTTCCGATCCGTTCAACGGCAGTTATATAAAATACGGACTTACCACCGGTACATACAATGCATATTACAATGTGTACTTTTATTACCTGACCGGGTTTTACAATGCAAACATTGATTGGAGCACAACCGGTATAATCGGTAAAGTACAGTGTTTAAACTATTTCGGCGACAACAATTGGTATTGCTGGGACGCAAATCATGTGGACGCCACCTGCACCCAATAATAAATCAGGCAATTGCAAATACTGCCACCCGTTAATTGATGAGATAACGAGTATATGCAATACGGAATGAAATATAGGCCAAAACCTGAATAAGCGTATTATATTCAATGTCATTTTAAGAGGGTTCATTTTGCGGAACCCTTTTTTATTTTCCGTGCTATTCATTTTTTTACTATTTTGCGGGCCGTTTTTTTAAATAAAGCATGATGTCCGCAGGGAAAAAATCAATACTGCTAATCGTATCAATACTCGTCATTGACCAGGTGCTCAAAATCTGGGTCAAGACGCATATGCAGGTCGGTCAGGAAATCCATCTCTTTGGAAAATGGGGGATGCTTCATTATATTGAAAACAATGGTATGGCATTCGGCATGGAAATGGGAGGAAAGACGGGAAAGTTTATTCTCAGCATATTCAGGATCGTTGCAATTACTGGGATTGGCTGGTTCCTTGCATCACTTATCAGAAAAAATGCAAATACAGGACTGATACTTGCTGTCAGCGCCATTCTTGCCGGAGCAATAGGCAACTTTATAGACAGTGCCTTTTATGGCATGGTTTTCAGTGAAGGCTTTGCCCAGCCAGCCATGATGTTCCCTCCGGGCGGTGGCTATTCCACTTTCCTCCAGGGAAGAGTTGTGGACATGCTCTATTTCCCTGTCATTAACGGGCACTGGCCATCATGGTCACTCATAAGGCCGGGACAGCAATTCATCTTTTTCAGACCCGTCTTCAATATTGCCGACTCTGCAATTACATGCGGGGTGTTCGCAATACTTTTATTCCAGAAGAACATGTTCAGGGAGCAAAAATGATATTATTCAGGCAGACAAGGCCCTGAATGAATGACCGCGGAGAAATATCTGTTTTCTTATAATTTCCGGCAGCAATCCTCGATGCTGTCGAGCATCTCCTTCAGGTTGGCATGCTTAAGGAAATAAAGCGTGTTTTTCCCTTCCCTCTGTGATGAAAGGACTCCCCGGTCCTTAAGTATCACAAGATGATGCGATGCCGTCGATTGCTCAATGCCAAGCTTCCTGTGAATTTCTGTAACGGTTCTGCTTTTGCCATCTCCCAGATACTGGACAATCGCTATTCTGACCGGATGTGCAACCGCCTTAAGCATGTTTGCAGCTCTTTCAATGGTTTCGGGATCAATCTTATGAATTTCCATCAGGGATATTTTGAGATACAAAATTATATAAATATGTCAATATGTTATTTTTTGATTTATTTCATTCACAGAATTTCCGGATTGCCTATTAATATGCCAAAAACGATTCTGTTGAGCACATTTTGCTATATTTGAACCAAATATAACCGTATGTCACTTCTGGACGAAATAAAGAAACCTGTTGAAAAGGAGATGGAAGAATTTGAATCCTATTTCAACAAAACAATGAAAAGTGACATCCCTTTGCTAAATATTATTCTGAACTACGTGCTTCGCAGGAAGGGGAAGCAAATGAGGCCTCTGCTTGTTTTTCTTACGGCAGGACTGAATGGCAGGATCTCTGAGGCTACATTTGTCGCGGCCACGCTTATTGAGCTTCTTCATACGGCATCGCTTGTTCATGATGACGTTGTGGACGATGCCCATGAGCGGCGGGGAGCAATATCGGTCAATGCTCTCTGGAACTCTAAAATCGCAGTTCTTGTCGGCGATTATATGTTATCGCAGGGGCTGCTGATAAGCGTTGCAAAAGCCAGGTATGACATGCTGGAAATTGTATCTGAAGCAGTGAACTCAATGGCGGAAGGAGAGCTTCTCCAGCTCCAGAAAGCAAGAAAGCTTAACATAAAGGAGGAAGACTATTATAAGATCATAATAAGCAAAACGGCTGCATTGATTTCGGCTTGCACTGCAACAGGTGCAAGGTCCGTGACTGAGGATCCCGACATCATTCAGCTTATGAAGGACTTCGGAGAAAACATCGGCATTGCCTTCCAGATCAGGGATGATATTCTTGATTACGAGGAAAATGGCCTTACCGGAAAAAGCGTAGGCAACGACATAAAGGAAAGAAAGATAACCCTGCCTCTGATCCATTCTCTGGATCTTGCATCATATTCACAGAAAAGATATATCGTCGCAACTGTCAGAAGCAGAAAAAAGACAAAACGGGAAATAAATGAAGTGATTGCATTCGTAAAATCGACAGGGGGTATCGAATATGCGGAAACGAAAATGAACCAGTACCGCGACAAGGCGCTTGCCATACTTGATTCATACCCGGCTTCGGAAATAAAAGAATCCTTGCAGCAATTTGTAAACTATACCACATCACGCAATAAATAAGCTTTCCTTCAGGTAGCCTGTGCCTCAAGATCAATCCTGGGGACCTTTTCCATGTCCTTCAGATAAAACCTTGATCCTGCAAAGAAAAGCGCAGATCCCACCAGCAGTATAAAAGGCAGCACCGACAAGGCCGTCTGGATATTTGACCGGTCGTATATCTTACCCAGTACGATGGGAGCCATTGATGATCCCAGCAGATTCTGAACCACTACGGCAATTGCATATGAAGTCGCACGTAATCCCGGATGGATCACATCCTGTGTGACAGCACTGGCCCCGGCAATAAAGGTCGTTATGAAAACTCCAAAAACAAGCAGCATTATATATTGCCCCGAACCTTTCAGCAAAATTAGTGCTATGAACAAAACGATTGCCGAGACAAGAGTTGTAATTGCCGGGAACAATAATCTGGCATTTGGCTGGCGTTTCCTCCATAGATCCGTTAAAATCCCTCCTGCCGGAGCTCCTATTAATGCAAGGACCATAACCGAGCTGGCCATTTTACCTGCTATTTCGGCAGGCACGCCCCTTACTTTCTCAAAATAAGCAGGCAGCCAGGTCAGCATTGATGTCGTTACAAAAACAACAACCGTAATGCCAAAGTATGTAAGAATAACAGAAGGTTTAGTCACAAATTCCCTGATCTTGTCACGACTTTCCATTTTAACCTTCTTGTTTTCCCGGTCAAAAAATGAAAGATCAACAGTCTTGTAATCCTTCACAAAGAAAAAGAGAACGGCCACAATAAGACCCGGGACTGCGACCAGCCCGAAAGCGTGCTTCCATCCGAATCTGGCAGCTATAATTCCGCCCAAAAGCACTCCTATTGCGCTTCCCAGGGGAATTGAAGCATTCCAGATGCCCATCATCCTTGCCCTTTTATCGATCGGATATAATCCGGAGATCATTGCAGTGCCGCCTGGTGCATAGCCCGCTTCCCCAATGCCTATCAGCATCCGTGCCATAAACAGCTGGATGAAATTGCCTGTAAGAGCACAGACTGCTGTTGCAAGGCTCCACATTGCTGCCATTATTCCAATAGTTCGCGCCCGGCTCCATCTGTCTACCAGAAACGAAACGGGAAAAGAGAGAATTACTATCGCCCAGTAAACTGCAGAAACCAGCAGGCCGCTTTGAGTATGCGAGATTCCCCAGTCATGTTCTATATGCGTGAACATGGACGTGACGATCGTCCGGTCGACATAATCAAACATATACAGCAGGAACAGCAGGAGAAAAACATAGTTGGAATAGCTTCTTGAAAATAAATATCCCCCTCGCAGCTGATCTTTTTTCATAGGTTTGATTCCCTTTCTCTCACGGCAAGTAAGCAAAAATAATAGTCAGGTAATTATTTTTACTCTAATTTTAAGTCTTTATACTTAGAAATATTTTTATCTTCAAATATCAGAAAATTAACAAACTATACTGAAAATGGCAACACTGAAACAAATTGAAGAATTTCTTGCCTCACAGCCATTTGCAATGGCTGGTGTTTCTAGAAATCCTAAAAAGTTTGGATATACCGCATTCTTCGAACTGAAGGAAAGAGGAATGAATGTAGTACCTGTAAATCCATATGCTGGAGAAATAAGTGGAGTTAAAGCTTACCCGGACATAAAATCATTGCCTCTGGAAATCAGGGGTTTGATAATCGTTACGCCAAAAACTGTAACTGCCGCACTTGTAAAAGAAGCCGTAATTAAAGGAATCAGGCAGATCTGGATACAGCAAAAATCTGAATATAATGAAGTTTTTGAAGAATTAAAGGATGCCGGTATCAATTATATAACAGGCCAATGCATATTAATGCACTACAGGCCACGCAATGTGCACAAGTTTCATGGAAAGCTAAAAAAGCTTTTCCGGATGTTCCCGAAATAGGCATTTATTCAAACCGGGCAATAATTAATTTTATCGTTTTTGTCCGACCTTGCAAAAATCAGATTAATTTTAAAACCTTCCTGTCCCAGAACAAAATATTATGCCTGAAACCGAATTTACTTACAGCTCCGAGTTTACTGTCAGGGACTATGAATGCGATATCCAGGGCGTTGTGAACAATGCCAATTATCAGCATTATCTTGAGCATGCAAGACATGAATTCCTGATCTCAAAAGGAATAAGCTTTGCCGGGCTTCATGAAGCTGGGATCGACCTTATCGTCACGAAGGTTGAGATTGAATATAAATACCCGTTAAGAAGCCGAGATAAATTTGTGATCAGAATAAATGTTCACAGGGAAGGGAATGTCAGGGTAATGTTTTTCCAGAATATTTACAGGCGGCCTGATGAAAAGCTTGTCGCCAGAGCGAAAGTCGAGACAATTGCGACCAGGAAAGGCAGGCCGGTGGCACCGGGGGATATTCTGATGAAGCTTGGCCTGGATGATAAGCCGCTTCGCTGAATAAAGTGTACATTATACACTTATTATTTCATACTGTTAAAATAGATGATAAAAATGAAAACAATGTTCCCTTATATTAAGACAATTACGCTGGCTTTATTGCTTGCGATCGTGATTATGCCGGCCGCACCTGCCCAGTCGTCCGGCGTATCAGCCAGGGAAAGGTACAGGAAGCAGGAAGTGTACATTACCATGCGTGACGGTGTCAGGCTTTTTACTTCAATTTACACCCCAAAGAATGACTCGGTAAAGCATCCGATTCTTTTAAACCGCACTCCTTATGATATTGAACCGGGAGGTCCGGAGGGTTTCAATATGTCTTTCATGATGTATTCAAGGTTCACAAGGGAAAATTATATAATGGTTTTTCAGGATGTCCGGGGAAAATTTATGAGCGAAGGCGAATATGAGGACATACGGCCTGTCATTCCTGAAAAGAAACGCAATAAGGATATTGATGAATCGACAGATACATGGGATACGGTAGACTGGCTTATCAAAAATGTCAGTAACAATAATGGGAATGTTGGTATTTTCGGGATCTCATATCCGGGCTTTTATTCCACCATGGGATTGATAAATGCCCATCCGGCAGTAAAGGCCGTTTCACCCCAGGCTCCTGTCACTGCATGGTTCTTGGGAGACGATGTCCATCATAATGGAGCGTTTTTCCTTCTTGACTGCTTTACTTTTGATTATTGGTTTGGTCAGCCCCGGCATGGGCTTTCCAGACATGGAGGGATTGGTTTTATATGGCCCGAACCGGATAACTATGACTTTTTTTTATCAGCAGGAACAATTAGAAACCTCACTTCCAGGTATTTTGGCGACAGCATAAAATTCTGGAACGAGGAATCCGCTCATCCTGACTATGATGATTTCTGGAAATCACGCGATCCGCAGCAATACCTGAGGAATGTGACCCCTGCCGTAATGACCGTGGGTGGCTGGTTCGATGCTGAAGATCTTTATGGCACTCTTCATACTTACAAAACAATAGAAAGACAAAATCCGCCGTCGACTAAAAATTACCTGATCATGGGGCCCTGGTTCCATAGCCAGTGGGCATTCGGTAAAGGCGATCATGTCGGCAACATATACTGGGGCACGGATGCAAATCAAAAATTCGATGAACTGGAAGTCTCTTTTTTCAACTATTACCTTATGGGAAAAGGAAATCCTGATCTGCCTGCCGCCACGATATTTGTCACAGGTGCGGATGAATGGAGAAGCTTTGATTCATGGCCGCCTAAAAATGTCAATGAAAAGAATATTTACCTGAATGGAGCTGACATTGCATCTTTTATTCCTCCATCCGGCAAGGATAGCTTTGATGAATATATCTCCGATCCCATGCATCCCGTTCCGTATTCAGATATTGTTCATACTCACAGGACAACAGCATATATGACTGATGATCAGCGATTCGCCGCCAGAAGACCCGATGTCATGTCTTATGAAACCCCGGTGCTTGACAAGGATATAACGCTTACCGGACCACTGACGGCAGATTTGTTTGTTTCGACGACAGGAACCGATGCGGACTTCATAGTAAAACTTATCGATGTCCTTCCGGCTGATGCCAAAGCCCCGGCAGAACAAGATATCAAGGTGCCTCTTGGCGGTTACCAGATGCTGGTCCGGGGTGAAGTATTCAGGGGTAAATACCGGAACAGTTTCGAAAAACCAGAACCTTTTACCCCCGGAAAGGTGACAGAGGTCAGATATGAAATTCCGGATGTCGCCCATACCTTTAAAAAAGGCCATCGCATAATGATCCAGATCCAGAATTCATGGTTCCCTCTGGTTGACCGCAATCCGCAGAAGTTCACTGACATATATACCTGTTCTGACAGTGATTTTCAGAAAGCGACCATAAGGATCTATCATGATGCTGATCATCCTTCAAATTTAAAAGTCACGGCCCTTGAAGAGTAATCGGTAAAATGGATCGTTGCATTTCCTGTAAATGCTTTCGCAGCCATAATGGGACGGAAAAATTCGACCGCAGGCATTATGTGCTCGCGAAATGAGGTCCCGAAAATCTCTAATCCCCGATAGGGGAAATATTTTTCAACAATCATAATATTTTGCCTTTGACTCATAACACCTGACACGAAAATTCTTTATACTTGTGACCTTAATTTGAACCTGGATTTTCTTTCAAATTTTCTTTTCAATGGACGGAACAAAAAGAGACGATGTGAGGCCCGGTTTATCGGTTTTGGTAGAACTTGTTCAGGATAAAAGAACCGGAAAGCTTACTGGCGGAAAAGTTAAGGAAATAATCACGACGGCAGAAATACATCCGCATGGAATTAAAGTCATGCTCGAGGATGGCCTTATAGGTAGGATCAAGCAGATAATCTGAATCCCGTTGATTGTTATATTTGTCAATCATTCAAAAAATTAACTATTTTTGGATATCGTGTATGATTTTCAATCGTACCCGAGATTGATAAACAATTCAATTATTGACTTTATGAAGTACGAGGATTTTCTGGTCACTTCTCTTGGCAGGGGTAACGTGATCTCCCCTCTTAAACAGGGTCAGCGGGCTGATAGTCCGGTCTATAAATTCGTCGAGGACAATGAAAGGATATTGTATGAAGTTTCTTTAGCCCACTTCAACAAGTGCAGGGAATCGGGCGAAATGCCAGTTTCATTTGAAAAAGCCGGACCGAAAGAGACTATTTTTTTTGAGCCGGCAAAGACCAAGGTGGGAATTGTCACATGCGGCGGCCTGTGTCCGGGAGTCAATAATGTCATTCGCAGCCTCGTCAACCAGCTTTCTTACAGGTACGGAATAAACAGGATACTCGGGATAAAGTACGGTTTTGAAGGATTTATTTCGACCTACAATCATCCAATTATTGAGCTGACAGCGCCGATGGTAAGTGAAATACATCTCTCCGGAGGAACTTACCTGGGCACATCACGCGGGAATCAGGATGTGGAAAAAATAGTTGATACACTTGAAATACTCAATATCAATCTTCTGTTTTGCATCGGCGGTGACGGGACACTGAGGGGCGCACACGCCATTCATGAAGAGATATCCAAAAGGAACCTGAAGATTGCAGTAGGCGGAATTCCCAAGACAATCGATAATGACATTGATCTGATCCAGAAGTCGTTTGGATTTGAGACAGCTTTTTCCATCGCAAATGACATTATCCGTAACGCCCATAATGAAGCTCATGATGCATATAATGGAATTGCAATCGTAAAGCTTATGGGCCGCGATTCCGGATTCATTGCAGCAAGTGCCGCTCTGGCAATACAGGAAGTTAATTTCGTTCTCGTTCCTGAGATTTCCTTTGATCTTTACGGCCCCCGGGGCTTTCTTAAAATCCTGCGAAAAAGGCTGGAAGAAAGGCATCATGCGGTTGTGGTAGTAGCTGAAGGAGCGGGACAGGATCTTTTCGAATCCCAGGATGTTGTCAAAGATGCATCAGGGAACGTCAAGCACAAGGATATAGGTGTTTTTCTCAAGGAAAAGATAAAGGAGGATTTCGATACGAAAGGGTTCCCCTACTCGATAAAATATATCGACCCCAGCTATATTATCCGCAGTGCCCCGGCAAACGCAAACGACAGCAAATTCTGCAACCTGCTTGCTCAGAATGCCGTTCATGCAGCGCTTGCAGGCAAAACTGATTTCGTGATAGGCTATTGGAACAATGAATTCACCGTACTTCCGATCCCAATGGCTGTGGCAAAGCGTAAAAAGATAGATGTTGAAGGCGAATTATGGTGGAACGTCCTCGAGGCGACCGGACAGCCAATAAGCATGAAGAACCCCTGAGATGATCCGGAATATTGTTTTTGACCTCGGAAATGTACTTATCAGCTTCAGGCCGGCTGAATTTCTTGAAAAGAACAATTATCCCGCTCAAATAAGGGAAAAGCTCATTAATGATGTTTTCAGAAGCAATGAATGGATCCTGCTGGATAACGGAGACATTTCCCTCGCTGAAGCCATAGAGCGGATTACCGCAAAATCATCCCTGGAAAGCGGGGAAATAGCCCGTATTTTTACAAAAAGGACTGAAATAATGTTCCCCATTAAGGAAAATGCAAAACTTCTTCCTGCGCTTAAAAAAGAGGGTTTTAAGCTATATTATCTTTCCAATTTTCCGGCTGATATTTTTGATGAGGTAAAAAGCGGATATTATTTCTTCAGTCATTTTGACGGAGGAATGATTTCAGCTGACGTCAGGGCTTCAAAACCGGGGCTGAAGATTTTCAGGATATTCCTTAAAAAGTACAGTCTTGATCCCGGAGAATGTCTTTACATTGATGATTCAGAAGCAAATGTAAAATCTGCAGAATCGTTGGGAATGACAGGCATGACGACTTTCGGATCAGACAATATCTTTGAGGAGGTAATGGATTTAGCGGAGCATGCAAAAGTCAATAATGCCGGACTGACCTGCCAGAAATCGAAAACCTGATTAACGATGCAAAACCGATGTTTTATTCTATTTGAAATTTCGCCGAAAAACGTTGAAATTTTAATCAGTCTTTTCATGCTTTTGCCAGGCACGGGAATATGACAGGGCAAATTTACACGGATTCAATATTGATCATATTAATGAAAAAAACCAACCGGAGGGAAAATTGCTCCGCGATGGTCTGGTTTTCACGCATACCTGTCAACCCTCTGCCAAATATTCGATTCTCGCTGAGTTAAAACCAAAGGTAAATTAGCACATCAGTCAGATATACAATTATTTAACAGCTATTAATTATTAATATACAACGTGGAGAATCAGAGCCGTTTTTCAATGAACTGGAGCAACAAGGATGTCTTTTTCTTTCCGATCAGTTTTTCCAATGTTTCTGCCGGAAGCTTTTTTATTTTATCCAGCGAACCTATTTCCTTCAATAAAATCTCCCTTGTTTTCTCCCCTATGCCTTTAATATCTTCAAGGTCCGATTTTGTCATTTCAGAGGATCGCTTGTCCCGGTGAAATTTTATACCGAACCTGTGTGCTTCATTTCTCAGCTGCTGGATTATTTTAAGGCTAACCGAATTCTTGTCAAGGTAAAGGGGAACTGAATCGCCCGGGAAATATATCTCCTCAAGTTTTTTTGCAATTCCAACCACCGCAACTTTCTCCCTGAGGTTAAGTCTGTCAAGGCTGTTGACTGCTGATGACAGCTGGCCCTTTCCTCCGTCAATAATTATCAGCTGAGGAAGGCTCTTGTCCTCCTCCTTCAGTCTTTTATATCGTCTGTATACAATTTCCTCCATCGATGAATAATCATCGGGGCCCGTCACGGTTTTGACATTAAAGTGCCTGTAATCTTTTTTGCTTGGCTTTGCATTTCGGAACACCACACAGGCAGCCACCGGGTTCTTTCCCATTGTATTTGAGTTGTCAAAACATTCAATATGCACAGGCATTTCAGCAAGGTGAAGATCGGATTTCAGTTTTTCCAGATTCTTTGCCGTTCTGTCTTTTGGTTTTTGCTCCTCATGCTTTTTCTTTTGCTCCAATTTATAGTAAACTGCATTCCGTTCCGCAAGTTCCAGCAGTTTCAGCTTGTCTCCGCGTACCGGAATAGTATATTTAATTTCCTTATATAGAATATCAGGTTTAAAAGGCACTATTATTTCATGTGAATCGCTTGATAATCTTTGCCTTATCTCAGTTATAGCAAATCCAAGCAGAGATTCTTTTTCCTCATCGACCCTGGTCCTGATATCTAATGTAAATGCCTGTATTACAGCCCCATTAATTACTTTCAGGAAATTGATATATGCATTATCCGCATCCCGGGTAATTGCAAAAACGTCGATATTCTTTATTGTTGTGCTAACAATTGTAGAACGGCTTCTGAATTTAGAGAGGATATCTATTTTTTCCTTTATTGCCTGTGCCTCTTCAAAACGCATTTTCCGTGAATAATCAAGCATCAGATTTTTCAGATGCTCTATAACTGTTGAAATATTTCCCCTGAGTATTCCCCTGATCTGTTGTATGCTATCCATATAGTCATCATCAGTCTGATTCCCCACGCAGGGACCTTTGCAGTTTCCAAGGTGGTACTCGAGGCATACCCTAAATTTCCCTGAATTTATGTTTTCCCCGGTCAGGTTCAGCACACAGTTGCGAAGCTTATATATCTGGCGTATAAGAACCAGCAGCGTATTCACCATCATGACAGATGTGTAGGGTCCAAAATATGATGATCCGTCCCTGATTGTGTTCCTGGTGATGAAAACTCTCGGAAATGGTTCCTTTTTTATACAAATCCAGGGATACGTTTTATCGTCCTTCAGAAGTATATTATACCTGGGTTGATGTTTTTTAATAAGGTTGTTCTCAAGTAATAATGCATCAGATTCATTATCCACGACTATATGTCTTAAATCCAATGCGTGGTTAAGCATTGCAATTGTTTTTCCTGACTGGTGCCTGGTAAAATAGGACGATACTCTTTTCTTCAGGTTTTTTGCCTTTCCGACATAGATTATAGCTCCGGAGGAATCTATAAACTGATATACTCCCGGTTTATCAGGCAGCAACTGCAATATGTTTTCAGGCTTTATCGGCATAAAAACATTTGAATTTATCAAAGATAACAATTGGCAGGCAGAATCTGCTTTAAGTAAAATATGCTTTGCCGGATCATCACATTTTCAGCAGCATGAAGCATGAATAATTAAAACTGAAACACAGATAAATTACCAAACCTCCATTATGAATCTAAGAATTGCTTTCGAACAGGGTTGTCATTGAAAAATTTTTACCGTCAAAAAGTCCTCTGTCGCTTATTTTTAATTCCGGTATTACGAGCAGAGCCATGAATGAAAGAGTCATGAAGGGAGCCGTCATTATGCATCCCAGATCCTTAACCAGTAAATTAATCTTTTCATATTCCGCTGCCACTTCCCCGCAGGGCCTGTTTGACATTATTCCAGCTATATTCAACTTTAAAGATTCCGTTTTGCCATTGAATGATACAGCAAGACCGCCTCTTAACCTGACGATTTCACTTATGGCGCCGACAATATCTTTATCGTTTGTCCCCACTGACACAATATTATGGCTGTCGTGCGCAATTGAGCTTGCAATTGCTCCCTGCTTCAGTCCAAAGCCTTTAATGAAACCCATGGACGGGGGGCCATCATTGTACCTGTCCTTCACGACAATCTTTAATAGATCCTCACTTACCGAGGTCTCTATAAACTCTCCCCGGACCGGCTTATGAATAATTTCCCTGGTCAGCAGTTCTTTGTCAAAAGCCTCAATTACCCTGAATTTACCGAAGGTATTCCTGACTGCAAGGATTTTCTCATCTATATCCGTGCAATTAAAATTATTTATTTCTTTCTTTTGCCTGTAGCCAAAGTTCACTTTTCCTCTGTCAAATACCTTTTCTCCATTTATCCACGTTTCCAGTACATTCATTTCATATGGATTATCCACCACAATAAAATCTGCTCTATCCCCCGGCTTCAATAATCCGTTGTTCAGCCCATAATGCATCACCGGATTTATTGTTGCGCTTCTAATCACATCGAATATGTTATAGCCTTCCGAAATTAACCTTGATACCAGTTTATCAATATGTCCTTTCATAAGGTCCTCAGGATGCAGGTCATCGCAGCACAGCATTATATCGTCAGGATACTCCTTAAAGAGCTCTTTAAGCGCGTTCATATTTTTTGCAGCACTTCCTTCTCTTATAAGGATCTTCATTCCGCCCTTTATCTTTTCTCTAGCTTCTTCAATTTCACTGCATTCATGGTCAGTGGATATTCCGGCCATAATATATTTCTTAAGATCCCTGCCTGACAATCCCGGAGCATGTCCGTCAATTCTTTTTCCTTCTTCCTTTGCTGCATTGATCTTTTCAAATACCTCCGGATCATTATTTATTACATCCGGGAAATTCATTACTTCTGCCAGATATTTAATCCTTTTATCCTTCAACATTTTTCTTATTTCTTCCGAATTTATTGTGCTTCCATTGGTTTCAAATTTTGTTGCGGGAACACAGGAAGGAGCTCCGAACCAGAATTTTACAGGCACTTTTTCTGAGTCCTTTATCATGAATTTTATACCTTCAATCCCCATAACATTTGCAATCTCATGCGGATCTGAAACTACCCCGGTTGTTCCACGTGAAACAGCAGCCCTTGCAAAATTCCCCGGTGTAAGCATTGAGCTTTCAATATGTATATGTGCATCAATTAATCCTGGCAGAATGAATTCCATACAGTTATTATTCACTTCATTTATACTCTCTATTTTACCATTCTTAATTGATATCTCAGCAGGAAATTGCCTTTTATTATGAATATCAATTAAATTTCCGAATATTATCATTTTAATTTTTTTTATTTTGTTCCACGTGGAACAAAAATTACCTTCCCAGGTACATAAGCAAAATATTAATGTCCGATGGCGAAACACCGCTAATTCTGTTAGCCTGGCCAAGGCTAATTGGCTTCACTTTATTTAGTTTTTGCCTTCCTTCAGTCGATATTGATGTTAATTCATCATATATGATATCTTCTGGTATTGTAAGTTTTTCAAGTCTTTTTATTTTATCAGCAACCAGCTTTTCCCTTTCAATGTATCCTTCATATTTTATTTCAATTTCAGCTTCTTCTGTAATTTCTTCCATTTCTGTTTTTGTCTTCTTTTTAAATTCAATTCCTTCCTTCATAAATCCAAGCAGATCCTTTAAATGAATTTGTGGTCTTGCCGCAAGTACTATAGCTCTTGTCTTCTGATCTATCTCTGTAGTATTCTTTATTTTTAAAAACCCATTTATTTTATTCGGCTCTATACTCTCTTTTGAAACCAACTTTATCAACTCTCCAATCATTTCCCTTTTATAATTCATCCTCACCAGTCTATCACTTCCTGCTAATCTTAACTCATTCCCTTTTTCCGTTAGTCTTAAGTCAGCATTATCCTGCCTTAACAATATTCTGTATTCTGCTCTTGCAGTAAACATCCTATAAGGTTCATCAACTCCCTTTGTAACTAAATCATCTATTAATACGCCTATATATGATTCATCTCTTCCTGAAACAAATTCATTTTTCTTTTCAATTTTTAGTACTGCATTTATTCCTGCCATCAAACCCTGCGCACCTGCTTCCTCATATCCCGTTGTTCCGTTAATCTGTCCTGCAAAATAAAGATTTTCAATTTTCTTTGTTTCCAACGTATGCTTAAGCTGTAATGGCTGGAAAAAATCATATTCAATTGCATATCCGGGTCTGAATATCTCAACATTTTCAAGTCCTTTTACTTTTCTTAGTGCTTTCAGCTGTGTTTCAAGAGGCAGGCTGCTTGCAAATCCATTTACATAATATTCTGTCGTTTCCCTTCCTTCCGGTTCAATAAAAAGCTGGTGTTCCGTTTTTTCCTTAAATGTTACTATCTTTACTTCAATGCTTGGACAATATCTGGGTCCTTTCCCTTTAATCCTTCCTGTAAATAACGGACTATATTTAAGCCCTTTTTTCAATTCATTATGAACTTCCTCGTTAGTATGTGTTATATAGCAGCTTCTTTGATCCCTTATTCTAAAATTACTATTTATAAATGAAAATGATCTGCCTTCCTTATCTCCTTTCTGCTCTTCCATCTTATTGAAGTCAATTGTCCTTCCATCTATCCTGGCACTTGTTCCTGTCTTCATCCTTTCTATAGTAAATCCCATCCCGGCTAGCTGTTCACTCAGTCCTGTTGACGCCATTTCCCCAGATCTTCCTCCTTTCATTTTTATAAATCCAATATGCATAACTCCGTTTAGAAAAGTTCCATTCGTCAGAATAACTGCATTTGAATAAAACCTTGTTCCAAAAGCTGTTTCAACTCCTTTTAACTTACTTCCACTAAAAATAAGCTTTACTGCTTCCTCCTGCCATATAAACAAATTATTTGTTCCTTCAAGCGCCTTTCTCCATTCCATGGAAAACCTTTGTCTGTCGCATTGAGCCCTTGGACTCCACATTGCAGGACCTTTTGATTTGTTTAGCATTCTGAACTGGATCATGCTTCTGTCCGTTATTATTCCGCTCATTCCACCCAATGCATCGATTTCCCTTATAATCTGTCCTTTTGCTATTCCTCCCATTGCAGGATTGCATGACATTTGCGCCAGTTTTGTCATATCCATTGTTATCAGCAACGTTCTTGCTCCCATTATTGCAGCAGCATGTGCTGCTTCACAACCCGCATGGCCACCTCCGACCACTATTATATCATAATTAAATTTCATTTTTTCTCCTCCAGCCCATTTAACCATTTATCCTCCATCTTCCGCATATCCTTTCTTTCATTTTCTGTACTATCATCCTTACCACATAAATGAAGCGTTCCATGAATCATTACCCTCATTACTTCATTTCTTAAACTAACTTTATAGTTATTTGCGTTTCTCTTGACTGTATCGATGCTTATATAGACTTCCCCATCAAGATCTCCATCTGTGTTATAATTAAATGCAATTACATCAGTGAAATAATAATGTCCTATAAACTCACTATTAATTTTTCTTATTCCTTTATCATTCGTAAATATAAAAGAAAGGTTACCATTGCTGTTTAAATGCTTCCTGATAACCTCTCTTATTAAATTAATAATCACTTTGCTATTTCTCAGCCTGTAATTTATTTTATCATAATAAATTCTAATTTTCAAGATAAAATATTTTTAAAAGTCAGATCTACACTGTTTCCCTTTCGGTTAAATTTAACACCATCAGCAAGCTTTGTCATTAAAAAAATTCCTCTGCCGTTCAGTGCCTCTACATTTTCCGGTTTAGTAGGATCGGGCACAATTTCAGGATTGAATCCATTTCCTTCATCTTTTACCGATACTTTTAAAATATTTCTTGTGAAAGTGAATGAAATATCAACTTTCTTTTCCTTCCTGGATTTGTTTCCATGCACTATTGCATTGTTCACCGCCTCAAGCACTGCAATTAATATCTTTCCATAGCTGTCCTGATTTATTCCAATTTCATTTGTTATTGAATCAATAGCGTTTTCAACAGCATTTATATTGTCAATATTTGATTCTATTTTAAGTTTTTTCAGCATATCATTAAAAACAAGTTCATTATACTGAATATGTTCTTATTTTGTTTCGTATTTATTTAGTTTTTTGCTATCCATAGTTCAGGATCGAGGTATTTCTGATTAAAAATCATGAATTTAATAATCGCATTATCATTATCCGAAGTATCCTTATAAACCTCTCCGATAACCTGCTTCGTATCAACTTTTTCTCCCTTTCTGACTTTTACATTAATCAGGTTCGTATAAACCGATAAATAATTTCCATGCCTTATAATAACAGTCATATTTGCCCCAGAAATTGCAGTGATTGCACTTACTTCACCCTTAAAAATGCTTCTTGCCTCTGTTTTACCGGAACTGGTAATTTCAATACCAAAATTATTTTCTGTCACATATTTCAATACCGGATGCTGATGCACACCAAAATGGCTTGTAATAATACCTCTTTCAACGGGCCATGGCAATCTTCCCCTATTGCTTTCAAAATCGCTTCCAATAAGCTTTTGTTCAGGTGTAAGCTCATTTTTATTGTTTTTTCTTTTCTCCTCTGCAATAATTCTTTCTATTTCTCCCTCGATTCTAATTTCAATTTTTTTCTTTGCTTCCAATTCCTTTCTTAATTGTTTTTCTTTATTTCCCAAGTTATTGATAATATTCTGCCTTTTCCTTTGCTCATTCTGCATTAATTCCTTCTGCCTTACTTCCTTCTGTTTCAATTCAGATATCCCTGAAAGATCATCTTCAAGGCCCTTTTTGCTTTTTTCTATTTCATATTTTAATTCTTCAATTGTTTCAGATTCGTTTCTTCTATACTCAGAAATTTGTTTTAAATATTTCAACCTTTTATAACCCTGGTTAAAATCCCTTGCTGACAAGATATATGCTAATTCAGGTGTTTGTTTTTCATATTTATAATAATTCAGGACAGCCTTTGTATAATCAGTCCTTAACACTTCCATATCATCTTCCATCATTTCTATAGCTTGCTGATTAATCAATATCCTTTTATTTAATAAATCTATTTCTTCATTTAATCCGTTAATAACCGTTTGTCTTATACCTACTTTCTTCTCCAATATATTTACATAATTAATATTTTCAACTTTTTCCTTTTCCGTGCTTTTTAATATATTGTCCACATAATTGATTTCTTCAATTGCTTTTTGTCTTTTCTCTTCCAGATCAGCTTTTGTTTGTCCCTTAATAACAGAACAATTGCACAATATTAGAGTAAAAATTATGAATCTATATTTCATTTTAAAATCACTTGCTTATAATCCTTTCCAGGCACAAATACAAAATTTTTTACTTCATCCCTGTTAAATCCTGAAATTTTTATATTAATCAATAAATTCTTATCCGATTTCTCAATTTTTATTTTTGTCGGTACTGTTTTTTCAAGATATCTTTTATACTTATCAAAATCAATTCTTATACTTCCGTCATTTAAAAATATTTCTGCATTATCTATCTTCTTTTTAAAGCAGTTTAAATGATAAATTATTCCTTCATTCTCTATGATTCCCATCCATATATTTTCTTTGTTCGTATTTTTTTCGAGACTAAAATCCAAATTATTCTGATCGATCAGGTCCCCGAATATTACTGGTATTGCTGAAAATGATATTTTATACTTTTCTTTTAAATAACTTCCCGAACCCTCATATATTTTTCTATTAATACGATCATTTATCATCAAAGTATCTTTTGAAATATATCCTCTTAATCCCTCAATCCCCGTTTTTCCTTTAATGCTAACAATATAACTTCCAGGGTATTTATATATCAGGTAAGCTAAAACATTTAGATTTTCTGTCTCAGTCTTGACCTTGATATAAGCCTTTGTAATTTTAAAATCTCCCTGTGAAATGTTATTCTCAATGAAACTTTTTATTATGCAGTTGCTATTTTCTTTCTTTTCCTTCGAATATTTCGCAGCACTGCATCCTCCCAGGAGAATTGCCATAATTAATATTAATGAATGTCTCTGCAATTCTCTATTTCCTTTAATAATTCTTTTCTTGTAGTATCTAGTTTATAAGCTGTTTCCCAGCTTTTTGCAGCTCCATTACAATCTTTCTTCTTCTTTAATATATAGCCATAATGGATATAGTAGTCAGGATCCTTTTCATTTTTGTTTTTTAATATTTCTTCCATAACTTTTGCAGCTTCATTTATTTTTCCTCTTTTATAAAGCACCCAGCTGTAAGTATCAAGAAATGTCTCATTTGTTTTGTCTTTTTCAATAACCTCTTTTGCCATACCTTCAGCATCCTTAAGCCTTAGATTTTGCTCGGCAAGGTAATATGCGTAATTGTTCAATACCGTAAGATCCCTACTGTCATTCTTAAGTGCTTCATCGAATGTTTGAAATGCTTCCTTGTAGCTTTTCATCCTGTAATATACATCTGCCCTTAGAGAGAGTACCTGAAGCATCATGTCCTTGTTATTTCCTGCAAGTATTTCTGCTTTTCCAAGTTCTTTAAGCGCAATGTCGTAATGCTTGTTTTCAGTAACCGCCGTTGCATACAAAATTTTTGCAAGGAATGATGTGTTGAATTTTGTCGCACATAACTCTCCCTTTTCCTGCAACTTGTTATAGTCTTTTAATTCCAGATATATCAGTAAAACCTTTTCCCATGCATAATAGTTTTCAGGACTTATTTCAATTATTTCTTCCAGCCTTTTTGCAGCTTCGGGAAGCATTTTTTGTTCTATCAGAATCTGTGGCCGCAGCATTTCAACTTCTTTATCATTTTTATAAACAGATTCCAGAACCATGCAATCGAGCATTAATTCGTTTCCCTTGGTTTCAATAAGATCATTTGTCCCTAAAATGAGCGTAAAAAGCTTTACTTTGTCATCTTTAGTAATATTGGCGTTTACCAGGATTTTACCCAGAAATGAAAGCAATGTATCATATTGCTTCTTTTCAATAAGAAAGCTGGCTAGTGAAAGTTGTGTGTCCGCGTTATCCGGGTTTTTCTTCAATAATTCATCATAAACCTCCATAGCCTTATCTGTCTTTCCCTCTCCGCTATAGATCTCGGCAAGCAGACCCATATAAAGAATCTCATCCGGATATCTTGCCATGAGTTCCCTGTCCTTTTCCTCTGCTTCATGATATTTTTCTGCTGCCATCAGGTTTTTAACAGCCTCAACCGTTGAGGATTCATTTATTCCATACTTCCTGTCTATCGATTCGAATATTTCATTTGCCTTTTCATATTTCTTATTTTCCGAATATACCTTTCCCAGCGTTAGCAATAAATCCTCCCGTTCCGGAAAATTCCTAACAGCTTTTTCATAAAAAATAGCAGCACTGTCCAAATTTTGTTCCCGATAATAAGTACCTGCCACCATTATATTGTACCAGAAATTCTTTTGATCCTGTGAAAGTGCTTTCAATGCAAATTTTTTCCCATTGTTAATATCTCCTGTACCTATAAGTATCTGAGATATCTGAAAATTTACAGCATCACTCTCAGGATTAATTTTCAAACAGATTTCCAGCAGCCTGAGTGCTTCGCCGGCATTGCCTAGAATTTTCTGCTTCAGAGCCTCTACAAATTCAAAATCAAAGTTGGCTGAATCCATTGATGTGGTTTCAGAATTATTGCTTTTTGCAGGAATAATGTGCCTTCCGCAAGAAAACATTACAAGCATTAACAATGCAATTGCAATTTCAATAAATAATTCCTTTTTCATTATTACTCCTTTCCTGAGCGTCCGTTTCCAACTTTTTTCTTTGTTATTGAATTCAATGCATCAACACGCTTTCATTCCTCCCTTTCGTGCCTTGTAAATATCATCAATCCTATTTTTTCTCCATCTTTGATTATGAAATCCTCATTTGACATACTAATTAATATTACTCATACCTCACCCCGGTAGTCAGAATCAATTGTTCCCGGTGAGTTAAGAATTATTACTCCTTTGTTTATTTCCAGGCCGCTCCTTGATCTTATCTGTGCTTCATGCCCCTCGGGCATTTCTATAAAAAGTACTATCCGGATTAGGGTCCTTTTCATTGATTTTATAATTACATTCTTTTCTATATTTGCCCGCAGGTCAATACCTGCATATGCATCTGTTGAATATGCCGGTAATGCATGTCTGGACTTGTTTATCACTTTCATTTCCACCAGCTACTTTTTAAAGAATACCGAAAGTGCCTTATCTTTATATTGTGCAAAAATCACAAAAATTGCAATTAAAACAGTGCTTGCTGAAAGCTCAATAAACAAATTCTTATAATGAAATACTCTGCTGAAGATCACCATTCCCAGTGCAATTATAAAATACGGTATTAATTGTTTCATGTTATAATCAATTTTATAACGATTTTCCGCAAAAATAAAAGACATAATGAGCATTGCTCCGTATGAAGCTACATGGGCCCATGCTGATGCCATATATCCTGCAACGGGAACAAGCAGTACATTTATAAGAACTGTTATCAGGGCTCCTATAATCGTAATATAAACTGCATATATCGTAAGATCGTTTAATTTATACCAGATACTATGATTTATATATATCCCGTACAAGAGGTATCCCATGCTTATTATCGGCACAACCATCATTGCCTCCCTGTAACGTGAACCTACAATATATTGGATTCCTGATATATATAGATTAATACCAAGATATATTAGCAGCATTACGATGACAAAGTACTTCATTATGAATGCATAAATTTCCTTTGCATTTTTCTGCTTTGCCCTTTCAAAAAAGAACGGTTCTGCAGCGAATCTGAACATCTGAATAAAAAGAGCCATTAATACTCCTATCTTATAGGCAGCACCATATTTCCCAACGACAGATAGACCATGTTCATTACCAATAAGTCTTCTTAGTATTATTTTATCGAGAGCATCATTTATGGAACCGCTCAATCCTGCAAGCAGCAAGGGAAATGAATATCCTATCATGCTTTTCCACAGCGGAAAATTAAAATTAAATTTTATTTTTATCATCTGTGGTATGAGAATGATAAATGTCACTCCGCTTGAGATCAGGTTAGCAAGAAATACATATCCGACCCTGTACCCCGGATTGTAAACATGTCTGAACCATCCTGTGCTTTTTGTATAAATATGAGGTGCTATGCTTAAAAGGAAAAAAACCAATACCAGGGATACAAAGACATTTATAAGCTTAATAGTACTGAAGAGCCCTGGCCTGTTCTCCCTTCTCAACTTTGCAAAGGGGATAGCAGCTGATGCATCAAGAGCGACAATTCCGGCAAACATTCTTATATAATCGTGGTTTTCCTTGTAATTCATTAGTGAGGCAACTGGCCTGATAAAAATATTCACAACTAAAACGAACAGAATTGAGGTTGTCAGCAAGCTTATTAAAGCAGTAGTGTAAACTTTGTCTGGATGTTCGCTTTTCTGAGCGAACCTGAAAAAGCCAGTTTCCATTCCATAGGTAAGAATTACCAACAAAAGCACCATCCAGGCATAAAGTTCTGTAATTATGCCGTAGTCGCTTGTATTCGTGAAGATCCTTGTATAAAACGGTGTAAGCACTGCATAATTCAGAAACCGGGGAATGATTGTTCCAAGTCCGTAAATTATTGTTTGTTTCGCAAGTGTCTTTACTTCGTTCACTAGAATTACAAATTTTAAAAAAACAATTGCAAAATGTCCTGATCTATTATTATCTCGGTCAAAGTATTATTATTTTCCAATCATTTTTTATGATCGCGCAAAGTTAAATATCTTTGCATTCAGATTTGCAGAACATTATTAACCAAAAGAAAATATTCATGAACAAGTTAATAGTGAGATTATTCGGTTTGTCAATTATCTTTCTGACATTTTCATGCAAGGCTCCTGCAGGAAATGAAAATACTTTTATCCTGATGAAAACTTCACTGGGAGACATTAAAATAAAACTCTATGACAACACTCCCATTCACCGCGATAATTTTATTAAACTTATTCATTCCGGCTTTTATGAAGGCATTTCTTTTCATCGTGTAATAAAAAATTTCATGATACAGGCCGGAGATCCTCTTTCCCGAACTGTTCCCATATCAAAATCGGCCGATTCCCTGAACACATACACGCTTCCACCAGAATTCCGGAAGGAAAATTTTCATAAAAGAGGAGCGCTGGCAGCAGCCAGGGAAGGCAATGATGTCAACCCCGGGATGAGATCATCAGGAACACATTTTTATATTGTACAAGGCACAAAACTTACTGATGAAGATCTTAATCAGGCCGAATTAAAAATAAACAACGGGATCAAACAAGCCTCTTTTAACAGGTTTATCGTTGAAGTAACCGACAGTTCCCGTATATCGGGCAAATTGCTTTCTGCCGGTGAGATCCAGGAAAAGGCATCAGTTAAAATGTTTAATTTCCTGACATCCAATCCTTATTATAAAATACCCGAAGATCACCGCAGTGTTTATAAAAATTCCGGAGGCGTTCCCCGTCTTGACTGTACTTACACGGTTTTCGGCGAGGTTATCGAGGGAATGAATGTTGTAGACAGAATTGCTTCTGTCAGCACTGATAGTCATGACAAACCCCTTAGTGACGTTAAAATCCTTAAAATCAAAATTCTTAATAAATAACTTCGATTCTAATCTCCTTATAAATGCTTGATAAAATAAATAAAATACTCGCAGAGATCCGCGAATTTACGGTCAGGAACAGTGAAGAACTCGAGTTTTTCCGTCTCAGATTTTTAAGTAAAAAAGGGTTGATTACGGATCTCTTCGAGGAATTCAGAACTGTCCCCGTGGAAGAAAAGAAAGAGCTCGGACAGAAGCTTAACGCGCTAAAGCAGGCCGCAGGTGAAAAATACAATTCAATGAAATCTTCGCTGCAAAATGTCGATGTTAAGAAAGCTATCAGCGATCTGACCAGGCCTTCTGTTCCGTTCAACTTTGGTTCGCGTCATCCTATTTCTATTATAAGAAATGAGATTATCAATATTTTTGAACGTATCGGATTTACAATTTCAGAGGGTCCTGAAATTGAAGATGATGACCACGTGTTTACGAAGCTTAATTTTGCACCCGAGCATCCTGCCCGTGACATGCAGGATACATTTTACATATCGCGCCGTTCCCAGGAAGAATCCAGTCCGGATGATATTCTTCTCCGCACACAAACATCTTCGGTTCAGGTCAGAGTAATGCAAAGCCAGAAGCCTCCCATACGTACTATTTCTCCCGGAAGGGTTTTCAGGAATGAAGCCATATCAGCAAGGGCACACTGTATTTTTCACCAGGTTGAAGGTCTTTATATTGATGAAAACGTGTCCTTTGCTGACCTTAAACAAACTTTGCTGTTCTTTGCCCGTGAAATGTTCGGCAAGCAAACTGAAATCCGGTTAAGGCCTTCATATTTTCCATTTACTGAACCGTCTGCAGAGATGGATGTAAGCTGTACGATCTGCGGCGGAAAAGGATGCAATGTCTGTAAAAATACGGGATGGCTGGAGGTACTTGGATGCGGAATGGTTCATCCCGCTGTTCTTGAGGCATCCGGTATTGACAGCGGTAAATATACCGGTTTCGCATTCGGAATGGGAATAGAAAGGCCTGCGATGCTGAAATACCGGGTAAATGACCTGCGTCTTTATTTTGAAAATGATATCCGCTTTCTTGGCCAGTTTAAAACATCATTTTAACTGCCTGAACATTTTTATTATCCAGGTGTTAAACTTTACGTAATAATATCAAACTGAAATGAAGCAGCATGAAATATCAATTCCCTTTTGTGACAAGTGTGCGCTTGAAACGGCATCCTTATTCAGACACCTGACCAGGGACGAGGTTGATAAGGTCAATTTTGAAAAGGAATTTCGCAGTTTTCACCGGGGCGAGCTTCTTTATAGCGAAGGAAGCCGCATAAGCGGATTTTACTGCATCCACAGCGGAATTATTAAAGTATTTAAAACAGGACTTGACGGAAAAGAACAGATCATCCGTTTTGCCAAGCCCGGGGATTTCATTGCTTATAGAAGCGTTCTTAGCAATGAAGTTGCATGTACTTCAGCCAGGGTTATTGAGGATTGCCAGGTTTGCTTTATTCCATCGGAAATACTTATATCACTTGTTAAAAGCAATCCTATATACGCCCTGGAGCTGCTTAAGCTGGCTTGCGAGGAACTTGGAGAAGCCAATTCATTTATAACAGATATTGCCCAGAAGACTGTTCGGGAACGGCTGGCAGAAATTTTGCTTTTGCTGATTAATGATTTTGGCTTAGACAATCAGAATTACCTTCAGATCTCACTGACGCGTGAAGAGCTTGCCAATATAGTCGGAACAGCCACAGAATCAGTAATAAGGTTGTTATCAGAATTCAAAACAGATAAGCTGGTTGAACTTAACGGAAGGAAGATCAGGATTATCAATAAAAAAGGTCTTGAGAAAATCAGCAATGTTTTTAACTGAATCCTGACTAAAAAAGCGTGCCATCGACGGCCTGTCCAAAATTCTTCCCCAAATGTCTGTAGGCATTTTCCGTGGCTTCTCTTCCTCTCGGGGTCCTTTTAAGAAATCCTTCCTTAATCAGGAACGGTTCATATACCTCCTCAATAGTGCCGCTTTCCTCTCCCACGGCGGTAGCAATAGTATTCAGACCCACTGGTCCTCCGCTGAATTTCTCAATTATCACATTAAGGATCCTGTTGTCCATTTCATCGAGGCCATGCTGATCAATATTCAATGCAGCCAACCCGTATCTAGTGATATCAAGATCTATTTTACCGGATCCTTTTACCTGGGCAAAATCACGAATTCTTTTTAACAGCAGGTTTGCTATTCTTGGTGTTCCCCTGCTTCTTTTAGCAATTTCCTCTGCTGCCCTATTTTCAATTTTTATATCAAGTATGCCGGCAGATCGTCTGACAATACCTGTAAGAACCTCTCGATCATAATATTCAAGGTGAAATTTTATACCGAATCTTGCACGAAGCGGTCCGGTGAGAAGTCCAGACCTTGTCGTTGCCCCGATAAGGGTAAACCTGTTAAGTGAAAGCTGGACGGATCTGGCGCTTGGTCCCTTGTCGATCATTATATCTATTACGAAATCCTCCATGGCGGAATACAGATATTCTTCCACTACCGGAGCCAGCCTGTGAATTTCATCAATGAATAATACATCTCCTTCCTCAAGATTGGTAAGCAGTCCCGCAAGATCTCCGGGCTTATCCAGGACAGGTCCGGAAGTAATTCGGAGGTTAACGCTAAGTTCGTTGGCAATTATTGCTGCAAGGGTTGTTTTCCCCAGACCTGGAGGTCCGTGAAGCAGAACATGATCAAGGGATTCATTTCTTTGTCTGGCAGCAGTCACAAAAACCGTCAGGTTGTCAATTATCTGCTGCTGACCCTTGAAATCATGGAAGGCGAGTGGCCTTAGTTGTCTTTCAAATTCCCTGTCTGTGGCTGAAACTTCTTCCTTCCTGATATTCAAGTTCTCTTCCATAAAGCAAAGTAACTATTTTATGAGCTTGGTTTCGCTTGGCGGAAGATTTATTTTAACACCATTAATGCTTGTTTCTACGTCGTCCCTAAAAGTAATTGTCATAATTGTATTTCCGTCCTCATCGAATTTTTTCCAGACTCTCTGTCGGATGCCCATTTTAAAATACTGTTCCTCCTTTTTCTTGCCGTTCTCAAAGAAATACAGCTGAT
Source organism: uncultured Bacteroidales bacterium (assembly GCA_963717685.1). Taxonomy (GTDB): domain Bacteria; phylum Bacteroidota; class Bacteroidia; order Bacteroidales; family VadinHA17; genus LD21. The sequence goes on from OY970346.1 coordinate 1,090,072, forward strand.
CGCCATCGGGGTTTCCTTGTGTAAAATTACCCTTGAATCTCACGGTTCCATCAGGATAATAAGCTTTCCACTGGCCATCTTTAAGACCAAGAATATATTTTCCTTCTTCCGTGTAGTCGCCCGATTTTAATTTCCAATCACCATTTTTTTCACCGTCAGAAAACTGTCCCTGGCTTATTATATCGCCGTTCTGGGCATATTCAGTATAAGCTCCATCTCTCTGACCCTGAAAATATTCTTCTTCCCGAAGCAGGGCTCCGTCTTCATAATACCACTTCCACAATCCGTCAGGTCTGCCGTTATTATAGGATCCTGTTTGTTCAACTTTGCCCGATTTGTTATAATAAGTCCAGGTGCCTGTTTGTCTATTGTCGGTATAAGCTCCTTCGGCTTTTACGTTTTTGCCAGGATAAAGATCTTTCCATTTTCCGTTTTTGTTCCCCGCTTCATCGACTATTCCCTCCGATAACAGAAGGCCATTGTCATTATAAACGAAGGCATCACTTACTTTTCCATCCTTTCCGTATTCCCGGTGCACCCCGACCGGAATATTACTTTTAAAAGGTCCGCTGTAAACAAGTCTGTTATCAGAATCATATCTATGTCTTATTTCAACATCCGGTTCGTCTTCGACTTTTGATTTCACTATTGCTCCATTTTCGTAAAGCATATCCATGACCAAATTTCCGCGGGTATCATATTCCTTGTAAAATCCATGCAACAAGTCATCTTTGTAATACTTTTCAGTTTTTTTACTGCCGTCAGGGTAAAATTCCACCCATTCACCCTGCTTCAATCCCTTGCCGTCAGCTCTGTTCACCTTGTCCCTGGTGAGTAAAAAATCATTATTATATTCCAGAAGCGTGATAACATTTCCATTTTTATCAAATTCCTTTGATATACCTTCTTTTTTACCTGAATTATAACTTATTAACTGCTGTATTTTACCATTCGGATAGTAAATATATCCAGTACCTTCCTTCAGGTCGCCGGCAAAGAGTTCTTTTGACCAAATATAAAGACCTGCTTCAGCGTCTCTTTTATACTTAAAATAATAACCATTCTTTTTTCCAAGGAGATAGCTGATCTTTTCAGTGGTATCTCCTGTCTGATCAAAGAAAAGCCATATGCTGTCCAGAAGAAAGCTTGTACGTTTTCCCACAGATTTTATTACTCCTGTAACATAATAGCTTTTCCAGATACCTTCAGGTTTTCCGTCCTTAATAATTCCCTCGCTCGATATAGAACCATTTGGATATTTAAATACCTGATAGCCATCCTTCAGACCTTCACTGTTCTGTGAGATCAGACATGTTGTAAACAAGACAAATAATAAATTAAGAGTAAGCTTTTTCATTTTTGGGGACCAAATTTTCCTGATATTTCCAGCATCCGGTCAATGGGCTTCCTTGCAGTATCAAGTATATCTTTTCTGATCTTTATTTCAGGTTTTTCGTTCTTAAGGCAATAGTATATTTTTTGAACAGTAATCAGCTTCATGAAACTGCATTCGCTGCATCCGCATGTAGAGTCACGTGGAGGCGCCGGTAGATATGTTTTGTCAGGATTATTTTTTTTCATTTGATAAATTATTCCCGGCTCGGTCGCAACTATATAGCATTTACCATTGTCATTGCCGGTATATTTAAGCAAAGCTGCGGTTGAACCTATAAAATCGGCGACCATCCGTACTGGCAACTCACATTCCGGATGTACGATTATTTTTGCATCCGGAAATTCATCCTTTAATTTCAGAATTGCCTCAAGAGAGAATTCCTCATGGACATGACATGTACCGTTCCATATTTTTATATCTCTGCCTGTTTTATTTAAAACGTAATTTCCCAGATTTCTGTCAGGAGCAAATATTATTTTTTCATCCTTTGGCAATGAATTAACAATATCCACAGCATTTGATGAAGTGCATATAATATCTGACAATGCTTTTATTTCCGCGGTAGTATTGACATAAGTGACTATAGTTCTTCCCGGATTTTCCTTTATAAACTTCTTAAAGTCTTTTGCCTTACATGAATCGGCCAGTGAGCAACCGGCATTCATATCAGGCAGCAGAACTTTTTTATCAGGTGCAAGAATTTTTGCAGTTTCAGCCATAAACCTGACGCCGGCAAAAAGAATGATATCTGCATCGGTTGATGCTGCCTTCTGTGAAAGGGCCAGTGAATCGCCGACAAAATCAGCCAGATCCTGTATGTCTCCTGTCTGATAATAATGAGCAAGAATGACAGTATTCTTTTCAGATCTCATTCTTTTTATTTCTGAAATATAATCAGATCCCTGTCGCATTCCTTCTTTCAAATTTAACCGCAAATTAACATTATTAATATTTTAATAGATATTTATTTATTATTAATAATGATTATAATAGCCTGTTCATTGTGTTAAAATCAAAACATAATTTTTATTGATTTTTAATTAATTATCATAAAGCAAACAAATTTTCAACATGAAAATAAATATGCCTCTTTTGATATTCAGATGATTAAAGAAGGAATAAACAATTGTTAATCTTTAATTATCAATAGCTGAAAAATAACAAAATTAAGGTTTTTAATGTTCAACGATGGTTAATAGTCTGGTATAATTAAATTAAATCTTTTAACTGACAGAACAAAAAACAGCTTATTTGAAAATCTGTTTCAGATATTAACAAACAAACATTGTTATAAACCGTATTGTGGACAAATTTTCAACATATAACAGTTCTGAGTGTTATTATATTGAAGTGTTCACATCGGTAAATCCGAAACATAAAGTAATAAAAGAAAAACATTGAAGATCTATAAAGTCAATGCACCCGCGGGGATTCAATCACACCCCAGCAAACATAACTTATCCTGATTTAAAAAGCCAGTTAAAAAGGATATAAGAATATTTTTTTCCTTAAATTGACGGATTATTTATAATAAATCATAAGATGTTGGAAAATAAAAAGATAGCAATTGCAGCGGATCATGCAGGATTTTATCTGAAGAAGAAGCTGATTGATTTTCTGGTTAAAGACAGATATGATGTACGTGATTTGGGATGCCCCACTCCTGATATTGTCGATTATCCTGATTTCGGACATCCATTGGCAAATGCCGTTGCAAACGGTGATTGTGATCTTGGCATTACAATCTGTGGGAGCGGCAATGGAATGAACATGACAGTTAACAAGCATCCCGGAATCAGGGGCGCTCTATGCTGGAATGAGGAAATAAGCAGGCTTGCCAGGTCGCATAATGATGCAAATATCTGCTCTATTCCAGGAAGGTTCATCAATGAATCAGAGGCATATCTTATAGTGAAGACTTTTGTCAGGACTGAATTTGACGGAGGAAGGCATAAGCCACGGATTGATAAAATACCATTAAAAATTTATTGAAATGATTTCGAACACATGCCGTTACGGAATAAGAGCAGTAATTTATATAGCCAGCCAGCCAAAACCGGAGACGAATACAGGATTAAAGAAAATTGCAAAAGACCTTAACATACCGAATCCTTTTCTGGCAAAAATACTTCAGCAGCTGGCCAGACATAAAATACTTTATTCGACAAAAGGGCCTCATGGAGGATTTTCAATGCTAAAAGACCCAAGGCAAATCTCTCTTCTTGATATAATAGAAATTATTGACGGGAAGGATTTCTTTGAGAACTGTATAATTCATAATGAGAAATGCCAGTATTTTGACAAAAAGAAGATACCCTGTCCCCTGCATGAAGACTATGATGAATTAAGGCTTGGCCTGGTAAAACTATTTACGAATGAGACAATTTATAATCTTGCCAAAAAAGCAGGCGACAGGGGAAAAATAATCATATAATTCATATCAATCAGATCCTGCTTTTCCCGATTTTCTGATAAAAAGATAAATCAACAGGATAAATAATATACCGAAAACATTAAATAAAAGATCAAAAAAACTACCTGTCCGGGTTGTGGTGAGCCACGACTGAAGCAATTCCATCAATGCCCCAAAGAAGAACGGAACGAGAGACAGTAGCAATGCCCGATTATAACTGTTAAGGGATTTTCTGTTGTCAAAGAGAATAACTGCAGTGAAAAAAGCATACATGCAGAAATGAACCACTTTGTCGATTCCGCGGAAATGGACAATTGGTATTTTATTAAATGTATCAGCACTGGCCAGACTAAGAAAAGCTATGATCAGTGATGTGAGTATTGTTAAAATATTCTTTTTCAGCATTGCATGTGTTTGCACCAAATTTAACCATAAGAATGATATTTTATTTATACATTTAGAAATTACAATCAGCAATGGCCGGAATATATATTCACATTCCCTTTTGCAAAAAGCTTTGTAACTATTGCGATTTCTATCATGTAATTGCAAAAAAAGACAATGCGCCAGTTATTGAGGCACTACTCAGGGAAGCTTCATTAAGAAGGGATTACCTTGGCAGTGAGCAGGTTAATACAATTTATTTCGGCGGCGGAACTCCTTCTGTTCTTTCAGTGAAGGAAATTGAATCGATTTATTCCGCACTTAAAGCCGGTTTTAATATTTCGGAAGAAAGCGAAATAACAATTGAGCTTAATCCCGATGACATAACACCGGAATACATGTCAGGACTGAAAAGAACCGGAATTAACAGGATAAGCATTGGCGTGCAATCCTGGCGCGACAAGGATCTGAAGCTTTTGAACAGAAGGCACACGGGGATACAGGCAGAAAAAGCAATTAATGATGCCCTCCATGCCGGATTTGTCAATATCACAATCGATCTTATATATGGAATTCCGGAAATGAATTCAGAAGAATGGGCGAAAAACCTTGACAAGGCCTTTTCCTTTGACATTAAACACCTTTCCGCATATCACCTGACGATTGAGCCCGGAACTGTTTTTGGGAAAATGAAAGACAAGAATTTGCTGACCGAGACGGATGAGGAGGAAAGTATTTCGCAGTTTAATATACTTGTTGAAAAGGCCGAAAAGGCAGGATTTATGCATTATGAGATCTCGAATTTTGGCAGGCCTGGCTATTTTTCACAGCATAATTCAAATTACTGGAAACAGGTGCCGTATCTTGGCCTTGGACCTTCTGCACATTCATTTAACAGGTACTCAAGGCAGTGGAATGTGCGTAATCTTCACCAATATATGAAATCTGCAGGCAAGGGGAAGCTTTTGTCCGAAAGGGAAGAGTTGAGCTTGAAAACGAGATTCAATGAATATATAATGACTTCACTGAGGACCATGTGGGGCATAGACCTGAATTATATGGAAATGACCTTTGAAAAAGAAGGATATGATTATGTGATCAATACCTCCGGAAAATTCATTAAATACGGCCTGATGAAGCAGGAAAAAAATACCCTGATCCTTACCAATCAGGGCATGATGATTTCCGATAATATTATTTCGGAATTTATGATGCCGGAAGACAAAAGCTGAATCTTACCGTTTGGTCAGCATAAATGTTGTCTTTCCTATGATATTGTCTTCGAGATACAGCTCAACGCTGTAATTTCCAACGATAAAATCACCGGTGTTATCCAGGAAAATGCACATATCTATATCCTGGTTCATATAATCGGCAACCCTGCTTGCAGAGAACACCAGCTTATTCCCCTTGTAGGTGAAAGTATTGTCAGCGCTTGTTGCAACTACAAGAGAATCGGGTCTGACAACACGCATAAACACCTCTTTTGATCCGGCTTTCGCCAGAGGATTCTCCCTTAAAGTAAAGCAGATCCTGATTTTATCGATTGCATTTAATTTTGAAGTCTCTTTTCTTTTTTTATTCAGCGCGGTAGCGACAATATCTTTTGCCTGGATGACGGAGGCAATCTCGACTTTGGCGTTCAGCTCCTCCTTTACCTTCTGAAGTTCCGTATTGCTGTTCTGAACCTGTGTGATTTTGGTTTTTATTTCAGTATTCTCAGCAGACAGCAGCTTGTTCCTTGTATTAAGCGAATCGATCTGGACTATATAACTTTTCATTATTTCTCTCATTGTTGAGATCTCGCTCTTGTATTTTTTAATGAGCTGAATATTTGAGGCATTTATTGACAAAAGCTGAACTATTTTGTTCTTTTCCCTGACCAGGCCGGCTTTAAGGCTGTCATTATCGGTTTTCAGGGTATCATAGCCTTTTATCATCAGACGCAGTTCATTGGCGAGAGAGTCCTTTTCCTGAGTGAGCGCTGTTTCCATTTCAGTCATTTTCTTCTTCTGATCGAAATACCTTGCCACAAGGAATATCAAAGCACCGGCCAGAATAATGGCAATAGCAATCATTCCGATAGGAGCACCTTTTTTTACAGGCTGTGGAGAATTTGTCGGATTAGTTTCTGGGACTGTCATTTAAGTGATTTTTAAGATGATAAACACAAACAAAATTAATAAAATCCATCAAAATATAATATTTACGGGAGCAATGATTAATTTTACGAACATTCACGGGAAATTGATTTATCGATATTGCCGGTTGTAATTTAGTTATTTTAGGCACAAAAACCGGAAGCTGGAAAAACAGATGGAAATCATACAAAAACAAAACGGCTGGCAGATTGTTTTATTGCCGGAACGGGAAACAGGTAATTTTAAGAACATTATATGAAATATGTTGGTGCACATGTAAGTGCAGAAGGAGGGGTTCAGAATGCCCCGGTAAATGCAAATTCGATTGGAGCAAAGGCCTTTGCCCTCTTTACAAAAAATCAGAGGCAATGGTTTGCACCTCCCTTGTCAGGTTCAGCAATAAGCACGTTTAAAAGCAATTGTGAAAAGTTTGGTTATAAGCCAAATCAGGTACTTCCCCATGATAGTTATCTGATAAACCTCGGACACCCGGAAAAAGAACCGCTTGAAAAATCCAGGAATTCATTTATAGATGAAATGAAAAGATGTGAATTACTGGGTCTTGACAGGCTTAACTTTCACCCGGGAAGCCATCTTAATAAGATGCCCGAAGAAAAATGCCTTAAAAGAATTGCTGAATCTGTAAATATTGCACTCACAAAAACAACCGGCGTTATAGCCGTGATTGAGAATACTGCCGGACAGGGAACGAATCTTGGATATTCATTCGAGCAGCTCAGTTTTATAATAGATAATATCGAGGATAAGTCAAGGGCCGGAGTATGCATAGACACATGCCATGCATATACTTCGGGCTACGACATTAAATCGGAGAATGGAATTAAAGAAGTCTTTAAGAAGCTTGATGAGGTGATTGGCTTTGAATACCTGAAGGGGATGCATCTGAATGACTCAAAAAAAGATTTCAGCACGAGGGTCGACAGGCATGAAAACCTGGGGAAGGGATTCCTTACAAATGCAATCTTTGAATTTATTATGAATGACAGCCGATTCGATGATATGCCACTTATTCTTGAAACCCCCGAAGAATCGCTTTGGGAAAAGGAGATAGTATTTCTTTATTCACTGGTCAAATAAATATTTTCTGTCAGATAACCATTGACCACCGATAAGGCATTTTATAATTCGATAGGAAATAATGAAAGAAAATATAAAGAATTATTCCCGCCTGAAAAGACAGCTTCACACGGAAATGGATACGGCCTTTCTTTACATGACAGTTTCCAGGCTTGAAAAGGACAAAATGCTTTCCGGTGTTTATATGGAAATGTCTGAAATTGAAATGAAGCATGCCAGACATGTTTTATCAATAATGGAAAAAAAAGGGATTAAGGCATTAATTCCCGGTCCGACGAATACAGCAAGGATCAAAGCACAGCTTGCCCGCTGGTTCGGGTACAGCTTTATCCTTGACGGACTTATGAAGACAGAAAAAGATATTGCCGGAAGTGAAGTGACAGGCAAATTGAAAAACGGCAAAAGAATAACCGGAAGCGAATTAAATCACAAACATATTCTTGAAAACCTGATGGCAGCCGAAGGAGGTTTTTCCGGCCCTTCCCTTTCAAGGCTTGAAGGTCGTCATAAAACTGTAGGAGGAAATGCATTAAGGGCAGCAGTGCTTGGTTCAAACGACGGACTTGTATCAAATCTTTGCCTTATTATGGGTGTAGCCGGAGCATCCACGGGAAGAAAAGAAATAGCCATGGCCGGCATTGCAGGACTTCTCGCAGGCTCCATTTCCATGGCACTGGGTGAATGGCTTTCGGTCCAGAGCTCCAGGGAGCTTTTCAGTCGGCAGGTAGAAGAGGAAACCGAGGAATTTGAAAATTCAGAGGAAGAAGAGCTGAAGGAGCTGACCCTGATATATCAGGCAAAGGGAATGTCGAGAGAAAAGGCGGCAGAAATGGCAAATGAGATTTTCAAATCAAAAGAAACCGCCATTGAGACACTTGTGCTTGAAGAGCTTGGAATAGATGCGCGGGATCCGGGCGCATCAGCCTGGGAAGCGACATTTACCTCATTTGCCCTTTTTGCGGCGGGAGCAATTATCCCACTTGTTCCATTTTTCTTTGTCCAGGGAAACAGCGCCGTAATGTTGAGTGCATTACTGAGCGCACTGGGATTGTTCCTGATAGGAGGGGGGACGACTCTTTTTACAGGACGGAATCTGTTTTATTCAGGACTGAGGCAGATTTTATTCGGGCTCGGAGCCGCAACGATCACTTATTGCATTGGCAAACTGCTGGGAACAGCGATCAGGGGATAAAACAGGCAGAAGAAATTGCCGGGGGTCTCTCAGGGTACGGGACACGGGATCATTTTCAAACAATAAAGGATTCCAGATCCATCTTCTTTATGGCATCCTTTGTGGCATTATAACCGATCTGATAAACATCTTCTGCCTTATCAATGTCGAGAACGCCAAAATTCTTCAGTTCTGTCGGCGCTATCAAAAGATCAAACTGACCGGATTTTTCTTCAGCCTCCTTGGCCTGATTAAGCATGAATACCCTTACGGCGATTTTGATAAGTCCCGATGTAGATTCCTCATAGGCTATGGGATTCACAAAAGAGCCGATTATTTTTCTACACTTGTTTTCAAGTGGCCTGATAGGCAGGTTATCAACAACCCCGCCGTCGACATAATAAATCCCGTCAATAATTACAGGCTTGAAAAGAACCGGAATGCTGGAGGATGCTATTACGGGAGTGATTAATTCACCTTTTGAAAAATAAACAGCTTTTCCGTCATTAAGGTCCGTTGCAGCCACTATCAGCGGGATCTTCAGATCCTCGAACCTCTTTGCCCTGAGATGCGATTCAAGTATTTTGACGATGCCGGAGATCTGCAGCAGTCCGTCACGCGGCAGAGCAGGTCGCATATAATCAAGCCTGCTGTCGGTCTTCATGATTTTCATTATTTCGGCAGGTGAATAACCATCACAATACAAAACCCCGGACAGTGCTCCTGCACTTGTACCGGAAACAATATCAGGGAAGATAGCGGCTTCATTTAATGCCTGCAGAACACCAAGATGGGCAAATCCTCTTGCTCCGCCACCACTCAAAACAATGCCGATTTTATATTCTTCATCCGCCATAAATCACAGACTATTAATTATCTAAATATCAAATCAAAAATAAGCTTAATATTCAGAAAAATCACCGTAACTGCAATTGCACACAGAACAACGGTCAGAAAACGGCTGTTAGCATATTTTCCCATGACTTTTTTTGAGGAAGTAAGGTATATCTGGATCGCGACTGTAAATGGAAGCTGAAAGCTGAGGAAGACCTGAGAAAGGATCAGCCCCCTGAACGGATCTCCGATAAAGAATATGGCAACAAGCGCACCAATAAGGGAGACAAGTATTCCTGTGCGTGTATGGACATCCCTGACGTTGTAAGGCTCAAGGTACATACCCGAAACAATCGTTCCTCCGGCCATTGCAGAAGTTATTGTTGAGGAGACACCCGCGAACAGAAGTGCAACGGCAAAAACCACAGCGGCATTTGTTCCGAGCAGCGGCTCCAGTAGACTTTTGGCCTGTTGCATCTCTTCAACCCTGATGTTACGGGTGAAGAACGTTGCCGCAGCAAGAATTATCATAGCACTGTTTATTGCCCATCCTACAATCATTGAAAATAATGTATCGGCAAATTCATATTTCAATTGTTTTTTGATAATATTTTCATCTTCGAGATGCCATTGACGGCTTTGTATGATTTCTGAATGAAGGAACAGGTTATGTGGCATGACTACAGCCCCAAGTACGCTCATAATCAAAAGTATGGATCCTTTAGGTATGGAAGGCCTGATCCAGGAAACGGCTGCAGTTCCCCAGTCGACATGAACAAGAAAAATTTCATAGAGAAATGCCAGGCCGATCATTGATACAAATCCGATTATCAGGTTTTCAATTCTTTTATAGGAATTGGTGAACAGCAAAATGATCACAAATATTGTCACCAATATGGCCCCGATTTTTATTGGGACCTTAAAAAGCATCTGAAGAGCAATTGCTCCGCCGAGAATTTCCGCAAGTGATGTTGCGACAGAGGCCAATTCAGCAAAAGAAAGCATAAACTTTGCAATCCTTTTATTAGTATAGATAGTTGCTGCCTCTGAGAGGCAATAACCTGTTGCAATTCCAAGATGCGCTACATTATGTTGAAGGACAATAAGCATAATTGTCGATAAGGTGACAACCCACAGCAATGTATATCCAAAGTAGGAGCCCGTTGCAATATTTGCAGCCCAATTCCCGGGATCAGTAAAACCGACGGTCACAAGCAGGCCCGGACCAATGTATTTAAGAATATCCAAGGCTCCGAAAACACGATGGTGATTTTTATTTCTGAGATCCCTTAAAAAATTAAATGGATTTATAGAAGATTTTAAACTTGCCATATTATACCCTTCTTCAAGCCGTTAAAAATCAATCATCCCGATTATATTCATATCATCGAAACAAAAAATACTGGCAAGCCTTATTTCCAAAAAACGGTCATTTTTTCCATATCTTTTCTATTTCCTCCAGAGTTTTTCCCTTGGTTTCGGGAACCAGCTTCCAGACAAATAAAGCGGCCAGAATTCCCATCACGCCATAGATCAGATAAGAAAAACCATGATTGAACTGGTGAGTCAGCCACTGGTTGTCATTCATGACAGGGAAAGTAAGTGAAACCAGCCAGTTTGCAATCCATTGTGCTGCAACGGCAATTGACATTGCTCCGCGTACGCTGTTCGGAAAAATTTCAGAGAGAAGAACCCATGTCACAGGACCCCAGCTCATGGCGAAGAAGGCGGTATATAAAAGCATAAAAACAAGAGCAATTACACCTTCATTATGAGTATAAAATGACAGGCTAAGTGCAATCATGCTGACAGCCATTCCCAAAGCACCAATGATCATAAGTGGTTTCCTGCCGAATTTATCGACTGTTATTATGGCAAGAACCGTAAATATCAGATTCACGCTGCCCACGAATATTGTCTGCATCAGGGAGGAATTTGTGGATGCACCCATATTCCTGAAGATATTCCCCGCATAATACAGCACCACATTAATACCGACGAACTGCTGGAAAACAGAAAGCATAATGCCAATGAAGATCACTAAAAAGCCAAATGAAAGCCAGGGGACGCTTGTTTCGTGAAGGGTGTTTTTAATTTCTTCCAGGATGGCAGGGGCATTATTTGAACCTGAGATCTTATTAAGCACTTTCAGCGCTTTTTCTTCTTTTCCTTTCATTACCAGGTATCGTGGCGTTTCCGGAACAAACAGCAAAAGAATCAGAAATAATCCTGCAGGTATGGAGCCGGATAAAAACATCCAGCGCCATCCTTCATTTACAAGCCATTGATCGTTTCCCTGTTTTGAAATAAAATAATTGACAAAATAAATGACCTGCATCCCGAAGATTATGGCAAACTGGTTAAAGGAAACCAGCTTCCCCCGGCTTTTTGCCGGTGCGATTTCCGCGATATACATGGGAGAGATCATCGAAGCTATGCCAACTCCAATGCCCCCGATTATCCTGTAAAAGAAGAAGGAAAAAACAGGTACGGTTCCGAAAATATTAAAAAACTCCGGCTTCCAGGCGCCTATGGAGGAAACAAAAAAAGCAATCGCCGCAATAATAAGTCCGTTTCTTCTGCCGAGAGATTTTGAGATAAATCCCGAAAGGGCTCCACCTATAATGCAGCCTATCAGGGCGCTTGCAATGACAAATCCCTTAATAACATCTGCCGTACCCTGCAGGGCCGGCCCTTCAACAGGAATGGATTTTCTGAGAAAACCGACTGCCCAGATCGTGACAAGCACTACGATTCCCGCGCTGATAATTCCTCCCTTTTTGCCGCCCAAGAGCCTTATAATCTGGCTGGAGATAACAAGGAACACCAGATAAATCGAAAATGTCATCAGGATTTTATACTGGGAAATAAGTCTGATTGTATAATCGTGATTAGCCGGGTTGAGGATTTTGGTGATAAACAATTCCACAAGGGATTTTTCAGCACCATTTACAACGGCAGTATCATAGCCGAATAACAATCCTCCCAGTGTTGCAACAAGCGTCAGGGCTATCAAATATACCGGGTTTCCTTTTGCGGAGTAAATTCCGGGAGACCTGTCGGAGAAATTCACATTTGTCATAAATCCTTATTTTAACGTACAAATTTATTAAAATATAGATACCCTCTTTCAATTATTCAGAACTGATCCCTTAGACAGGAACACGAAACAGTTTTTGAAACAGATGTTAATGACTTTGTCACAGGGATAAAGCGACCCCTTCAAAAGAAATTTCAAAGATAATACCTTGCGGAAAAGGCATGATCCTGCCCTCTGATCTTCAATCAGGATCCAAATTGAATTCCATGCTCGGTGCAAAACCGATATACGAGGCCGGCCTGATCCGAATAGAATTTCTGGTAGTCCGGGTACCGGCTGACCAATGAGTTATAGTTCCAGCCACTGAAGAATATCCTGTCTGTGAATTTAATAGCCCGGAGCATATCCCCAAGATCCTGTTTCACTATATTGGGAGTGGGGTAAGGTTCAATATGCACCAGTGTTTGGCAGCCTGAATCGTGCAAATGCGTTAGTGCATTAATCCGGTCATGGTAGGAAATTGCACCCGGCTCCAGTTTTTTACGGAAATCCTCATCCAGGGAGATCAGGCTTATGCCATAGATATTGTCTCCAGGAAAACGATGGCGATCAGCAAGATCTTCGGGTAATTTTCCCTTGGTCAGCACAGAACAGCTGATGCCGCAAGCATTAATTATGGATATAAGTTTCAGACTCATTTCCGTCACTTCCGGATAGCCGGACATAAACGGATCCGTGGTCAGGCACAGGTGGATGCAGTCAGGCCACGATTTTCTGCGGTGCAACTCTTTTTTGAGCAGTTCTGCAGCATTTGCCACTAGCTTTGGCCGGCACCATTCAGAATATGTGTCTGCTCTTCCATGTGAATGAGCCATCATATATGCATAGCATGGATAACGGCAACCATGAGAACAGCCCTGAACATGATTTATACAGTAAAAACCCAGACCGCTTTTGTAGAGGAGAGATTTGCGCAAAACTGTTTCCATTTTTAATAAACCGGCATCTTTATTCGAAGAAAACTTCAACATATATCAGGGAGTCTGAAGATAAGGAATTTTATAAAATTCCGCATACAAATCATTTACGCCGGGATCACAATATATACTGGCAAGAATACTGCAGGGAATCATTGACAGAAACTCATTTCTTTATAATTTTATGTTTAATTAAAGCGAATGAATAAAATTGCTTATAAAGTTCCAATATTTAAATATGCGTAATACGGAATTTTTAAATCAGCCTTATCGATGTATAGATTCTTAATAAGTGAAAATTATGAAGGAACTTCCATTAAATAAAGCCTTTATGTTGCTGGAGCCCGGCCCGGTCATCCTGGTCACAACCAATAACAAGGGCAGGTATAACATTATGACTATTTCATGGCACATGGTATTGGATTTCACCCCTCAGTTTGCAATACTTACAGGACCATGGAATTATTCGTACGAAGCCCTTACGAAAACCAAAGAATGCGTAATTTCCGTACCGACGGCAGATATTTCCCAAAAAGTGGTCGAAATAGGCGCCTGCACCGGAATGGATACTGATAAATTCAAAAAATTCAGCCTGACACCCCTGAAGGCACAATCAGTAAAGGCCCCTTTGGTAAAAGAGTGTCTTGCCAATATTGAATGCCGCGTGACTGATTACGTAGAAAAACATAATATTTTTATCCTTGACGCCGTAATGGCATGGATTGATCCGGACAGAAAAGAGCGCAGAACCATTCATGCCATTGGCGATGGTACTTTTATTGTCGACGGCCGGACAATAAATTATCGGAAGCTGATGCTTTCCAAGATACCTGACGGGGTTTAACCCGGGACAAATTATGAAATTATCCTTATTTTTAATATTAAAGCACAGACTTTGGTTTAAAGGAACATATTGATTAATCCGTTGCAGTTCCGGATATTTGACATATACCGGTTTTATTATCAGACTTTGGAATTACAGGGCCAATGGAATGGATAATTATCTTAGAAAACTGATTGCAGAAGGTGAGCATCAGCGCCTTGACTTCAAATATTGTATTTCCGACAGCAGAAAAATTGCCAGGACATTATCGGCCTTTTCAAACAGCGATGGCGGAATACTTCTTATCGGTGTCAGGGATAACGGCAGCATTGCCGGCATCAGCTCTGATGAAGAGATTTATATGGTTGATACGGCAGCACATCTTTTTTGCCGGCCCCAGATTGCCTATCATATTAAACAACATGTGGCAGGAGGCAAAACCGTCCTTGAGGTTGAGGTTTTAAAGGGGAACAGGAGACCTTATCAGGCCAAGGATGAAAACGGCCGATGGCTGACATACTTCAGGCAAAAGGATCAGAACTTTCTGGCAAATAAAGTATTGATCCGGGTGTGGAGAAAAGAGAACAAAGATTCCGGTGTAATTATAGAATTCGGCAAAACCGAAAATCTGCTTATGGAATATCTTGCCAAAAATGAATCTGTGACATTATCAAGGTTCAGAAAAATGGCTGGAATATCAAAATACAGAGCTGAATCAATACTCGCAAATCTGATCATATTTAAAGTGTTGCTTATAGATGCCTCAGATAAGGGGATCACTTATAAATTAAATCCCGGCTGAAACAGATCCCATTAAATTCCGATTTTTATTTCTTTATTAGCTCCGGATTTCTGATGAATCCCACAATCCATACGATGACGAGCACGGCCGATGGCATTAAAATACTTATTCCGCCGGTCATATGGAGAATAATTGCTCCCCCCATATAGGAACTGAGAAGCAGCGTGCCATAGATGTTTGTTTTTGGGAACAGGAAAAGCAGAGAAGTTGTAATTTCACCAAGGGCGATTATAATCCGCCATTTGGCAAGATGCATCTGGCTCATCTGTTCCGGATGCAAAAACAGCTTGCCCGATGCGCTATATAAATAAAGCGCAGTCAAGAGACCCGCCAGGATCCATCCTATAATTTTTCTTGCCTGTGAAATTTCCTTATTATCCATGGTTAATGAATTATTGAATTATAAATCAATACAATTTTTTGATAGGTTAACAAATTTGCCCCCTTCTTGTTCAAAGGATGAATTTTATAATTCCTGTGGCTTTTCATGCTTTATGAAGGTTCCGTTATCAAGTTCTGCGAAAGCCTCATCTAATTCCTTCCTGGTGTTCATGACAATTGGGCCGCCCCAGGCTACCGGTTCCCTTAACGGTTTTGCAGCGATCAGAAAAAATCTCGCACCCTTTGGTCCCGCCTTTACAAGGACCTCGTCGATGTCGGTGCCTTTATCTGATGAGGCAGACATCAGTATTGCACAGGTTTTTTCTTCAAAAGTGGAAAGCGCATCATCAACAGCCAGCATGCCTTCAATAAGGTACAGAAATAAAGTCTGATCGTCAGGTGTTTCCTTATATCGCCATACATTATCTAATTCCAGGGCCACGTCCAGGTACTGCACTTTTATATGTTCATTTTTCACTGCCCCGTCCCGGCCATGATAACTGCCGGACAATATCCTTATTGATGCATTATCTTCCTGGACAACGGAAACATCCTCCTGCTTTATATCACGGTATGCCGGCCGGGTCATTTTCCCTGATGCCGGAAGATTGACCCAGAGTTGGCATCCCAGCATTCTTTCGGAGGCCATTGGCATCTCCTGGTGAATTATGCCCGATCCGGCAGTCATCCACTGACACTGAAGGCCGAGAATAGTCCCTTTATTTCCGAGGCTGTCACCATGTTCAATCGCTCCCTGCAACAAATAAGTCACTGTCTCAATTCCTCTGTGAGGGTGCCACGGAAATCCCATTATGTAATCATCAGGGTTGGTCGAATCAAAGCCATCAAGCATCAAAAACGGGTCAAAATCCCTGACAGTACTGTTTCCCAGTACCCTGCGCAGATGAACCCCTGCTCCGTCTACAGCATCCTGACCCCTGACGATTCTTTGACATTTTCTTAAAGCCATGGTTACTGATCTTTATCGATTTTTATTCTTATGATTTATTGAAATTCTCACCCGATGACATTATTGCTTGCGTTATTTGAATATCCCTGTCGCTTTATCCAGCCTGTCCATATCTTCTTCTGAAAGTTTGAACGACATAGCTCCGGTATTCTCCTTAACATGTATTTCTTTTGTAGCTCCGGGAATTGCAAAAACCGTATTACCATTGAAATTGATCAGCCAGTTCAGGGCTACCTGTGAAGCCGTCACATTGTATTTAAGTGCAAGTTCCTTAACCAGCCTGACAACAGGCAGGCTTTTTTCAAGGCCAGCAGGTTTGAATAGGGGATTATATTTTCTCAGGCCAATATTTTTAAGCAGCCCGGGATTATCATGGAACTTGCCGGTCACCAGGCCCTGGGCCAGCGGAGAATATGCAATAATGGAAATTCCAAGACTCTTTGCAGTCTCCATTATGCCGTTTGATTCTATCCTGCGGTTCAACAGGTTGTATTGTACCTGGTTTGATGCCAGCGGAATACCTTTCTTACTGAGAGCCTCCCAGGCATTTTTCATTTTTTGTGCTGAAAAATTGCTGACGCCGATATATTTAATAAGCTTTCTTTCAAGCAATTCAGCCATTGCAATCATCTGGCTTTTTTCACCAGAAAAACTAAAAGGCTGGTGAACCTGATAGAGATCGACAGGATAAGGAGACAAAGCCTGGATGCGCTCATCAATAGTTTTTTTGATATTTGACGCAAAACGGAAAGCGGGCCACCATTTGGTAGCGATAATTACTTCTCCGGGCTTTTTCCCGGCCATGGTCAAAGCTCCGGAAAGCGCTCTTTCCGATGCTCCCTTCCCGTAGATTTCAGCAGTATCAAACCAATTGATCCCTCCTTCAATCGAAAGAGATACGATACTGTTTATCATGTCGTTTTCGAGTACTGGCCAGAACTTTCCGACCATATTGCTTTGCTTGCTGAACTGCCAGCAGCCAAGTCCGATGGGCGTGACCATCATGTCAGTCTGTCCAAGGGGCCGAAAATTGATTGAACTATTCATATAATTGATTTTTTAATATAACCCACAATTTGAAATTTGGTTCATTTGCCAAAGGGAATTTGATTTGGACTTCCCCTACAGTCTCCAACAGAAGATGCACAAATTCAGTACGGGCGACTGAATGACAGATCCTTCACCAGATCTTCACCCGCAGGCTGTCAGGTCTCCACATGGAATTTCCTTCCTTCACTCCGAAAGTTCTGTAAAACTCGGGCATGTTGGAGAGGGGCCCTATCACCCTGAATTTTGCAGGAGAGTGTTCATCGCTGCGCACTTGTGTTGAAACCGTTTCCGGGCGTTCGTTCTCCATCCATGCGAGGGCATAGCCCAGGAAAAAGCGCTGATCAGGCGATAACCCCGCGATTTTAATGTTTTCCAGGTATTGTTTTGTTTTTCTGAATGCTTCATAGCCAATCATAATTCCTCCGAGGTCGGCAATGTTTTCACCCTGGGTAAAACTGCCATTGATATGCAGGGTATCCACTGCTATATACGAATCAAACTGCTTTATGATCAGCCTTGTTTTCCTGCAGAATTTAATACTGTCCGAAGAGGTCCACCAGTTGTTAAGGTTTCCATCCACATCATACTTGCGTCCGACGTCATCGAATCCATGCGTTATTTCATGCCCGAAGGTTGATCCACCGATCACTGAATAAAGCAGGGCATCATCAGCCATCCGCCGTTCATATCCGGGAAGGATAATATTGCACCCCGGTACGCAGATCTCGTTGTTTGAGGGGTTGTAATATGCATTGTAGGTCTGGGGTTCCATGTCCCATTCGGTTCTGTCAACGGGTTTCCCGTACTTGCTGATGTGGTAATTGTACCACCATTTTCTTGCTGCAATCGTGTTCTGCAGATAGGAATCACGGGTAATATCCAGGGCGGACATATCTTTCCATTTGTCAGGATACCCAACTTTCATTATGATCTTGTCCAGCTTTATGAGAGCCTTTGCTTTTGTCTGATCGCTCATCCAGTCGAGCTTCCTTATCCGTTCAGCATAAACCTGTTTCACAGCATTTCCTATCTCGAGCAGCTTCTCCCTGGTGCCTTTCGGGAGGTATTCATTTACATATACCTGACCGATCAGATCGCCCAGCTGTCCGTTAGTCTGGGTGACCACACGTTTCCATCTGGGCCTGGGAGTACTTATACCTGCTAATGTTTTTTCATAAAAGTCGAAGAATTCTCCATAAATCCTGTCATCAAGAGAATAAAACAATCCTTTCAAAAGCTGATATTTAAGATAATTTTTCAGATCCCCGACAGAGGTATTATTAAGAATGGCATCAAGACCTTTCATGAAATCAGGCTGTCTGACAATTACTGAATCCACATCATGCAATCCGGCGCAATTCATGAAATCATTCCAGTTGAAATGCGGGGTCAGGCCGGCAAGCTGTGCGAAAGTCAGCTTATTATAATTCTCCAGCGGATCCCTTGTATCTTCACTCTTGCGGGAAACTTTTGCAAGAACAGTCTCAAGCATCATCTGGCGGGAAGCAGCAATTCCTGTATTTTTGCTATCCATTCCCATCATCCGGTAAACATTTTCAAGATGTTTTATAAACTTTTTCCTTGTTGAATCAGCCCTTGCATCACGATCGAAATAATACCGGCGATCCGGCAGGCTTAATCCTCCCTGGGTAATTTCAACTGCGTACTTGCTGCTGATCCTGTCATCCTGGCTAATGTCAAGGTTGAAAAGGGGAGAACGGCCTGATACAACTTCATGGATCATTTCAACAGCACGAGGCAAGTCTTTCAGATCATTTATTTTATCGATTTCGGAGAACATTGAGACAAGACCAGATAAACCAGCTTTGTCTATTGACACACTGTCCATTCCTGAATAGTAAAAATCCCCCAGCTTTTGTTTGATTGACCCCTGTCCGGATGTTTTTGAAGAGGAAGCATTGATACAGATTTTAAGAACCTGTGCGTTTATAGTGTCTTGCACAAGCAGGAATATTCCATTGCTCCTTTCAGAGGCAGGAATGGGATTTTGCCTGAACCAGTTGCCATTTGCGTACATGAAAAAATCCTCAGCCGGGTTTACTGACGGGTCGATATGGGTGACCAGAGGGTCCCTGATATTTGATTTTATCTCATCAGAGCAGGAGAAAAACCCGGGCATTAATATCACAGATATTAGCCAAGGCAAAATAAATGAGGACAAGAAACCAATATGTTTATTCATATATTATAATTTTAAGCTGATCAGTTAATTGATGTGAATGAACCAATAAACAGGAAATAAACAAGAATTATTGTTCCCAGGGCTATCCTATAATAGCCGAAAGGCTTGAAATTCCTTCGGCTAATAAATTTCATGAAGCCGGCGATCACAGCCCATGCAACCAGAAATGAAACCAAAAATCCGATTCCGGTTACGAAGATTTCCTCATGGCTTAGATGAAGGCCCGATTTAAGGATGGAATATCCCGTTGCTGCGACCATTGTCGGTATGGCAAGGAAAAATGAGAATTCCACAGCAACGAGCCGTGAAGATCCCAGTAAAATCGCACCTATGATGGTGGCGGCTGATCTTGATGTTCCGGGAATCATTGCAAGGCATTGAATAAAGCCAATGAAAAAGGCTGTCTTATAACTCAATTCCGCAATACTGTTGATTTTTGGACCATGGGAATGGTTTTCAATCCATAACAGCAGTATTCCTCCAACAAAAAGAGCGACAGCAACGACATAAGGATTGAATAGCTTTTCCTCTATATACTTTCCTGCCAGGCCGCCTATTATCACGGCAGGGATCACACCAACCAGTGTTTTTCCCCAGAGATCAAAGATTGCGGATTTCTCAGCTGCCGGCTTTGAGCTTCCGAATGGGATGAGTCTTTTCCAGAAATAAATGACTACTGCAAGGATTGCTCCAAGCTGGATTACGATGTCAAACATCCTGGCAAAAGGGCCAGAGAATCCTATAAAATTGTTCACAATGATAAGATGACCGGTGGAAGATATGGGAAGGAATTCGGTAAATCCCTCAACTATTCCAAGAATAATGGCATTAAATATATCGTGCATAGAGGAAGATTAAAAATGTTTTGCATCATTTATCCTGCTAAATAACAAATTGCCGCCTTTAAATAAAAATTTTAAGGGATGTAAAGAATGGAATTGGTCAAAAAGCCTGTAAGAAAGAGATTAAAAAACAGGTTGCAACCTATGAAATCCAATGCGATCCCCGGGGACTCGGATTATTCAAAAATATTTATCTTTAAGCAGAACGATCAAATTATAGAAATCTAACATATTATACCGGTACTGTACCAAATTGTCCGGAGAACCGAAAAGAATATTATTTTGGCAGCGGCATTTGGTGGTACCCGAAGAAATTAAAAAGAATTAAAAACAAAAAATGAAAAAAACATTTTCCCTTCTGACTGTTCTGATCATCCTCCATGCATCAGTAAGCTTACAGGCACAGAACAAGCTATTCTCTGCAGGAGATTTCCTTAACCGGGATCTTTATCCAAAAAGTATGACCGGCATCTCCTGGCGCGGTGATATGAATGCATTCACCTATATCGATAATAATTGTCTCATTCAGACGACTACTGACAATCCGGGGAAAGCGGATACAATTCTTACCCTAACGGCCCTTAATTCAAAGCTGAAATCCCAGAAACAGGCTGAGCTGTCCCAATTTCCGGCAATGGCATGGATGGATAATGACCGGTTTTATTTCATCAACCAGGAAAAGGTTTTTCAATATGATTGTAAGGTTTTATCCTTAGTAAAAACCAACGAATATGACAATCATGGAGAAAACGTGACTATAGATAAAAAGAGACTGAATGTGGCATACACTGTCGATAATAATCTTTATGTGGCCATTAATGGCGAAACCATAAAAGTCACCGATGAAAAGAATCCCGCCATCGTGTATGGACAAATACCATCCAGGAATGAATTTGGCATTGATGAAGGGCTATACTGGTCTCCGGACGGGGGATTGCTGGCTTTTTACAGAACGGACCAGAGCGAGGTGACTGATTATCCGCTGGTCGATATTTACAACCGGATTGCACAGGCTTCACCAATAAAATATCCGATGGCAGGTATGAAAAGCCAGAAAGTAGAACTGGGAATATTCAATCCCGGATCGGATGAAATAGTTTATCTTCAGACTGATGGTCCCGAAAACCAGTATCTGACTTCGGTAACCTGGGATCCTTCAGGAAAATTCATTTATGCAGGCATCCTGAACCGCGACCAGGATCATTTTATTATGAACAAATATGAAACCGGCACCGGGAAGCTGGTAAAAACCCTTTTTGAAGAAAGAAACGATCGGTACGTAGAACCATTGCACGGTTTATTTTTCCTTAAAAATGATCCTTCAAAATTCATATGGCAAAGCCGCCGGGACGGATGGAATCACCTCTACCTTTATGATACCGAAGGGAAACTGCTCAGGCAGGTCACTCACGGCGAGTGGGAGGTGATCGACCTGCTGGGTTGTGATCCTCAGGGGAACTCTGTTTATTTTGAATCTACAGAAGCAAGCCCTGTCGAAAAACACCTGTACTGGACGGAACTCAAGTCCGGCAAAACCGGGCAGCTGACAAACAACGAAGGAATACATAGCATAATGGCGGCAAAAAGCATGAATTATTTCATTGATGTTTTCAGCGGCATAAAAATGGCACGTGCATATTATTTACTCAATGGCAAGGGCTCAATTCTTGCGACAATGAAAGAGGATGCGGATCCATACAGGAATTATAAAACCGGTGAAATGTCGATCTTCACGATTAAAGCTGATGACGGTGTCACCGACCTTTATTGCCGCCTGATAAAGCCGGTCGATTTCGATCCGGCAAAAAAATACCCGGTATTTGTTTATGTCTATGGAGGGCCCCATGCTCAGATGATAAATAAATCATGGACCGGCGGTGCCGGGTTTTTCCTGAATTATATGGCACAGCAGGGCTATGTTGTTTTTACCCTTGACAACCGTGGTTCGTCCAACCGTGGTTTTGAATTTGAAAGCATAATACACCGGCAGCTTGGTGAAAAAGAAATGGCTGACCAGATGACAGGTGTCCGGTATCTTAAATCGCTAGGTTATGTGGATTCCGCCAGAATTGGCGTCAACGGCTGGAGCTATGGAGGTTTTATGACAATTTCACTCATGCTGCGGAACCCCGGAGTTTTCAAGGTAGCATGTGCCGGAGGGCCGGTCATCGACTGGAAATGGTATGAAGTTATGTATGGTGAGCGTTACATGGATACGCCGATGGAAAACCCTGAAGGATATAAAAAAGCCTCCCTTCTGAACTATATAGACAACCTGAAGGGAAAGTTACTGATTATTCATGGAACCAACGACAAAACGGTTGTCTGGCAAAACAGCCTGGCATTTATAGATGAATGCATAAAGCAGGGCAAGCAGGTAGATTATTTCGTGTATCCTGGAGCCGATCATAATATGGTCGGTAAAGCCAGGGTCCATCTTTTCGAAAAAATCTCGGATTATTTCAATGATTATTTAAAATGATCCTGCCTTTTGATTCTTATAAAAACCGGATGGCCGAAATTATTTTATTGGCTCAAC
Source organism: uncultured Bacteroidales bacterium (assembly GCA_963717685.1). GTDB lineage: Bacteria > Bacteroidota > Bacteroidia > Bacteroidales > VadinHA17 > LD21. Next base: position 1,113,136 of record OY970346.1, read on the forward strand.
CACAAGAACAGTAAATGAACCGGGTTTCAATGCAGGTCGCGGTCTGGGATTATCGGCAGTCTTCTCGGGAACGGGGCCAAATTCTGCTGTCGGCAAATAAATCCCGTGTGTTTTTGAACTTACTGAAATAGTTCTTGCACCGGCCTGTGTCGGAACATTAGCGAGTACTTTAAAGGAATTCGGGTTTTCTTCCTGGATTACGGTAAGCTCTCCATCCCCGCAGGAACTGTAAGCCCGCTTTAAACCGGGATCAAAACCTGCGCCATCCACACGTCCTCCCGTAGGAAGTGTTGTGATAACCCTTCCTGTTTCTGCGTCCAGCACAACCATCAGCTTATCAGTGGCGCTGAAGAGGCGATGATTCTCACTGTCGAGAGCCAGACCGCTTGGGCCTTCACCAGGACTTATAGACCAGGACTGTTCCACCTTCCATGTTTTAACATTGATCATGCACACTTCACTCTTGTCTTCAATATTCACAAACACCTTACCCGTTCCATCACTTACTGCTGCTTCGGGTTTACCGGGAAGGGGCAGGGTCTGAATGACCTTATCCGTTTTTGCATCTATTACCGTGGCATTTGATGTACGCCCGTTCCAGGTAATTATCGTTTTGGTGAACGGTTCATAGATTATGGCATCCGGATTCTTTCCTGTCACTTTGACTTTTTCAATGATGCTGTAATCTTTTGTGCTGAATACGGTAACATTACTGTCAGGCCCATTGCTGATAAATCCCTTATTGAACTCAGGGGCAATGGCTATGCCATGAACGCCATTCACATCGGTTATTGCAGCAACATTTTTTCCGGTTTTCAAATCAACCACGTGCACCATCTTGCCGTGCGAAACATAAAGCATCCCCGTGGCATCGTCAGCATTCAGATAATCCCAGAATCCATCTCCTTCCAGACGGATTTGCTGAACAATCTTATACAGATCAGGAGCTTTCTGGCCATTAAGACCAAATAAAGACAGAATAATGACCGCCAAAATAGAAATCGCTTTTTTCATAATTTTATTATTTGAGTTTTTTTAATCGACCACAGTTTCCAATATATTGTCAATGATCATAATCCAGGCAGCTATTTAAATCACCTACATCTACTTGTCAAAAAAAATCAGAATCATTTCACGTAAATAATTTAGGGTCTGCTTTTCAAATCCGGATATTGAAGATCAATTGATTAACCTGAAAAAATCCCAGGACGAATATACTTATAATAATCAAATTATAAATGAGATTATTTCATTTCGCCAGACCAACCGGATGGCTGTTCATATCTGCAAAGCAAGGCATTAATTTGTTATACGTACAGAAAAATCATCTACAGTGACCTGGTTTGGCTGAACAAGATTTTTTTATATGCTTTAAAAAAGCATTTGAACATGAAACCTGGTATATTGTTTATTCTGATAAAAGGTGATCAGAGGTGCAGGCTTTTTCAATAGATATTAGTACATTTACTGTACGGAGACAAACCAGTGCACACACCAGAAAAATGTACATAATAAATTAAATATCAATTAATTAAAATTTGATATTCGAAATCGACAAAATTAAAATTTTAATGGTTTTAAAAAATAATTTAATAGTTAAAAACATGAAAAAGAATTATGGAATAGTATTAATGTTTTTAATAGTTGCTTCCGGGATTAAATGTGCCGCGCAGGATAACAGCAAGTCATTGCTCAAACAGGTCATTCAGAATAACCAGGAAACTGTAGACGCAATTGCAATGTATCCGACCGAGACAAGGAAGATAATATTTGAAGCGACAGAATATCCTGAACTTATTGTGAAGCTGAATTCGATGCAAAAGAGTTCACAGGATGCATTCGAAAGCCTGATTTCATCTTTCAGCAAGGATGAACAGGAGAAACTATGGAACCTGACCCGCTATGATGGTTTGATATCTGATCTTGTGGCAGACCATAAGAAATCAGTAGATGAAATAAATAATATTCTGGTTAATTATCCTGAGGAAATACATAAGACTGCCCTGGATGAGCAACAAAATAATTATGACCTGCTGGTTCAGATTGATAAAATGAATAAAGGTTATAATTCAGATTTTGGACTTTTGCTGAGTGGCTACAGTCCTGAAGTTGCAAGTGTTTTCGGGGAAATGATAAAAATGCCGGATGTCCTGAATATGCTCTTCGACAATATGCAATACACCGTGGTTGTTGGCGATTATTATAAAAAAAATCCTGAAAGGATTTTACATAAAACAGATTCTTTGAACCTCGTCCTGACTCAAAAAAATCAACAGGAAACAAATGACTGGAAGCAAAGTATGGCTGATGATCCCCAATCCCAGCAGGAATATGTTCAGGCAGCACAGGAATATGCCCAGGATAATGGCTATCAGCCTGATGATTACAATGTTCCACTTACCCAGGATGTGACAAATTACAATACCAATCCATATAATTGGTGGTTCGGCTACCCTTCATGGTATCCTTATGATTATTGGAATCCTTACCCGTATTGGTATGATTGGGGATTTTACTATGGCCCCGGCGGACATGTGGTTTTTTTCGGACTGCCCTCTGAATATTTTATGAAATGGTTCTTTTATTATCCGGACCATTTTTCAAGATATGCTGAATTGTCAAATCATTATTATAATTACTATGACATGCATCGCGGATCAATTAATAATAACAGCATCAGCCACAATGTAGGCACCTGGCGGACCAGAAACAGCGGCATAATCACTGATAGCTGGGACAGAAACGCTTCTGGCCGGACTCAAATGTTTAAAGAATACGGTCAGATGGAGACAGATAGGCAGAAATACAATACAAAAAATCCCCAGCATCAGATTGAGCAATCTGAATTTTTACAGAAGAAACAAGGCAAATATCCTATGCTTAGCGTAAATGTTCCTGAAAACCAATCAGTTCAAAGGAATCCGGGAACGAAATCTGTCCGGGAAAATGTACCCGAACCGGTCAGAAAACCAGCGATTTTAGTGCCTGATCGCTATAAAGTTCCAGTGACTGGTCAGGTTAATAAACAGCCTGAACAAAATCGTCAGAACAACAATAACAATATTCAAACCGGTAATGTGAATGCACAGCAGCCGGTACGTGTAAACCCTCAGTTAAAGAGCCCTGTTCCGCAGAAACCGGCAGAAAATTCAAACCAGATTAGAAATGCCCGGCAATATCAGGAAAACACATGGCAGCAAATCCAGTCTCAACCGCGTACTCAGCAGGTTCAGCAATCCAGGCCGCAAAACAGTGCTCCTGCTGCCCGTCAGCAAGTAAACAGCCGGGTTGAACAGCCGGTCAGACAATCCAGTCCGGCTCCGTCAAATAATAATAAAAAGAGATAATTGATATCAGCTTTATTAATAACAGCCTGATACCCTAATTCCAAAGAGAAATAACATAAAGCACAAAAGGCAGACTAAAAACACAGATCAGATTATTACTGACAAAAATAGTTGAGCAGCAAATATTCAGCTCGATCTGGCAGGAGCAAAAACCATTGAATGTGATCTGAAACAGCCATGGTATAACGACAACAAACAGAATTGGCGGTCTTTATATTTATATGGATTTAAAATAATATTTAATTTATTGAAAATAAATGTATTATTCAGATATTTAAGAGTACCTTGCGCCAAATAAATAAAATCAAATTATGAGTAAAGGAACAGTAAAATTCTATAATGAATTCAAGGGATTTGGATTCATTAAAGATGAGAATTCACCAAAAGAGTATTTTGTGCATTCATCGGGATTGAAGGACACTATCAAAGAAAATGATGTGGTAACCTTCGATCTGGAACAGGGTAAAAAAGGCTTAAATGCAGTAAATGTCAGACATGCTTAATTTAATTATAAGGACGATTTAAATTTCCAGACCCGCCCAGGGTGGGTCTTTTTATTGAAAGGCAAATAATCATGTTCGAAAAAAAACAAAATATTATTAAATCACCTGATCTGTCGAAATTGAAAGAGGTAATAATTGACCACAGAACAAGAATATATATACCTTTGGGTGCAGATATTGAGGAGGCCAGAAACCGTTATTTATTCAGGATCACAACAAGAAGATCACAATAAATCGTACAATCCCGTCAAGATTATTCCTTAAAGAGTTTGACTTTCATGGCAGAAGGTCCTTTAGGTCCTTTGCCGATCTCGAAAGTGACGATATTATTTTCTTTTACGGGCTCCAGCAGGTTATTCGCATGAACGAAAACACTCTGATGTGACAGCAGGTCCCGGATAAAACCGTAACCTTTTGACTCATTAAAGAAAGTAACTACTCCTTTTCGAACAAAATCAGGACTGGTTTCAGGATTGTTTTTGGTAATTTTAAGTTCAATATTTTCAGCAACAATAATCGTTTTCTTATCCGGATCAGGAGGTATTGAAGTAATCATACCGAATTCATCGACATAAGCCACCATGTCTTCGAAACTCTTTTTTTTCCCTTCACTTTTTTTTCTGGCTCGCTTCTCTTCTTTTTCCTTTCTTTTTTTCTCCCTTTTATTTCTAACTTCCTTTTTACCGAATGTTTCCTGAGATCTGCCCATTTGATTGTATGTATCTAGTTAATTATCAAATCTATGATCAGCCGTAAAAAAAATCAGTGTGCCGCAATAATTGACTGACCTGATGTTCGATTAGCTTAATAAAGCGCAGGACCGGGAGGCTGAATATGGGCAAAGGTACAATAAAATACCGGAAAATTTTCATATTGCAACTATTTGCCTGTCCGCTGGTTATAAATATCTGACCTATAAAACATGTATATTTCAATCAGGATAAGTAAATTTACAGGATTCACACTAAAACATGTGTATTGATGCTTTTTTTTCTTACAATTTTAAATTGCCTTCCACCAAATGGATAGAATAGTTTCAACAATAAGCAGGCTGATTATCCTTTCAGCAATTATTTTCGTTCCGGGCTGTAAGAAGGAAAAGACAAATATGCTTACAGCATCAAATGAAAATTTAATATTTTCAGATGATGGAGGCAAATACTATCTTACAATTAATACCAATGCTGAAACCTGGAATTTGACCCTTTCTTCTGATGCTGATTGGGTTCAGGCAAGCAAGGAATCGGGTACTTCAGGATCTACTGTGGTCATTATAAGTGTTTCAGGCAACACAAATACAGCTAACAGATCGACGAAAATATTATTGTCCGCCCAAAATGCACAAACCGTAGAAATAGCGATAACCCAGACAGGCGCTCTGTATCCGGGTTACAACACAAATCCGGTCAGCAAGGATAGTACCGGCATGAGCGAGACCGCAGTGGATATCGCGAAAAATATCAAAATAGGCTGGAACGTCGTAAATACGCTCGAAGCCATCGGAGGCGAAACTGCATGGGGGAATCCTCTTATTACAAATGATCTTATCAAGCTGGTAAAACAGAGCGGCTTTAATGCTGTTCGTCTGCCATGTTCATGGAATCAATATGCCAACCAGACCACAGCTCAGATACAAACCTCCTGGCTGGAAAGAGTTAAAACTGTAATACAATATTGTATAAATAATAATTTGTATGTAATACTAAATATTCACTGGGATGGAGGCTGGCTGGAAAATAACTGCACTACCAGCATGCAGAAAGCAGTCAATGCAAAGCAAAAAGCATTCTGGGAGCAAATTGCCACTTATATGCGGGATTTTGATGATCGTTTGCTATTTGCCAGTGCGAATGAACCTGACGCTGAAGATGCGGTGCAAATGGATGTGCTGCTTTCATATCATCAGACCTTTATTAATGCCGTACGCTCAACGGGAGGAAAGAATGCTTACAGGATACTGGTTGTACAGGGTCCGAAAGCCGACATTGAGACAACAAATTCGCTGATGACCCAGCTTCCCTCTGACAGTACCTTAAATCGCATGATGGTTGAAGTGCATTATTATACTCCATGGAATTTCTGCGGCATGACCGAGGATGAAACCTGGGGCAACCAGTTCTTCTACTGGGGCAGGAATTATCATTCGACAACTGATCTTGCCCATAACCCGACATGGGGAGAAGAGGATGCCGTCAACAACTATTTCAGCCTTATGAAAAAGCAATTTGTCGACAAAGGCATACCTGTCGTGTTAGGTGAATTTGGGGCAATTCTGCGTTCCTCACTGCCTGGCGATACATTGAAACTGCATCTTGCATCAAGGGCGTACTTCTTTAAATATGTCGCCATGCAGGCAAATGCAGACGGGTTATTGCCGTTTATCTGGGATAATAATATCTTCAACAGAAGCACCAATACCGTCTCCGATCAGTTATCACTGGATTCACTTATGGTTGGTGCTTTCGGTCAGTAATGAATATCTGTGAAAACAGATTATTGCCGTGCAGCCAGCAGAAAATTATAAAATATCTGATTTTCTCAATTGAAATATTTGTGTATTATGAAAAAAATCTTTTTCTGTCTGATTGCAATTTTGAGTTTATCGCATTGTTCTACAAAACCCGCCAAAGAACAAAGCAGTCAATTATTAAAATTCTTTAAAGAGAAAAACTATTTCAAGCTTGACAATCTTATGTCTGAAATGAAATTCGAAAAAAACAATCCGGGTTTATTGCTGTACGAGGCAACTATTGATAATGTTTTTAACAGGCCTGAAGAATCGGACCGGTTAATTAACACTCTTTTTGAAAAGTACCGCGGGTATTTTAATGATACAATTACAAAGGATTTGTATGATATGAGATTTTCAAATGCGTACAGATTGCAGGATTATAAAAGAGCCTGCCTCAGTGATAGTATAATTGTCACTGATTACAGCCATGTATGTGATTCTTCTGAAATAAATACCCGAAAAGACGATATTTCATTATTCGGGAATATTATTAACGTGCCAAAAATGCAAGTCACAATGCCTTCAGATTCAAAGATTCCGCTGAAAAGGGATATCGCGGGTCTTCTTAATGTGCCTGTCCGGCTGCTGAACGATTCTGTCGACTTTGTATTCGATACGGGAGCAAATATCTCAGTTTTGATAGAATCGGTGGCAAAAAAATATGGAGTCAGGCTTCTGGCTGGAATGGCTAGAACAGGAACTTCAACAAGTAAAAAAGTTGAAGGACATATGGGACTGCTTGACCTGAGGTTAGGAAACGTTGAGATAAAGGATGCAGTATTTCTTGTCTTGCCGGATTCTGACCTGACTTATGCAAATGGTGTATATATCATCAAAGGGGTAATTGGATTCCCGATAATGTATGCGCTGAAAGAATTTGTTATGACAGGGGATAAATTTATGACGGTAATTCAGAAACAGGAAAATACGAAAGAGAGAAATATTGCCTTTGACGGACAAAATATTTTAATAAGGGTGATAGCACAAAATGATACACTGCCTTTTCTATTCGATTCGGGAAATACGACGACAAATTTAGGTGCATTATTTTTCACTGCATATAAGCAGGAGATACTGAAAAAATGCAAAAAAGAAAAAGTAACGACCGCCGGTGCAGGCGGATCTGAAGAAACAATGGCTTATATTCTTGACTCTCTTGTTTTTTTTGCCGGCAATACTGATTATACGCTTAAGTCTTTAAGGATCTATTCCGATGATTTATCAGGATATGAAAGAAAATACTTATACGGGAACTTTGGGCAGGATTATATCAATAAATTCTCTGAAATGAAAATCAATTTTGCTTCTATGAATATTCAGTTTTCAGGCAGGATAAATTGATTTAGCCCTGATGCCGGCGAAGACAACGAACGCGAAGATCAGGTCAATGAACATGCCACAACGATTCATTAAAGCGTTATTTTTACCATTTTCAGGCTTTTCGAATCGGAGCTGTCACCATATAAAATCTCATATTCCCCTGGAGTAACAGCCATCTTGCCGCTTGCCCTGTCGAAAAATTCAAATGAAGAAGAGGGCAGATCAATAGTTACCTCTCCGGTTTTTCCGCCTGCTATACTAACTCGTTGGAATTCCCTTAAGGTCTTAAGGGGTCCGTCGGCATCGTTTTCCTTGCGGATATAGACCTGAACAACTTCTGTACCGTCTCTCTTCCCAGTATTTGATACAGGAATTGCCAGCTCGACGCTTCCCCCGTTATGGATGTCATTTTTGCAGATTTGGGCTGTTCCAATCGAGAACGTCGTATAACTCAGCCCAAAGCCAAACGGGAATAAAGGATCAGACATATAACGATAAGTCCGGTTTTTCATTGAATAATCTTGAAAGTCCGGCAATTGATTTACGTTCCTGTAGAATGTGACGGGAAGTTTTCCGGATGGATTATAGTCACCAAAAAGCACGTCAGCAACTGCCTGGCCGCCTGATTCACCGGCGTACCATGCCTGGAGGATAGCGTCACAGTTTTCTGTCTCAGGAACCAATCCAATGGCTGAGCCGGAGCAATTTACAAAGATCACGGTTTTCCCTGCCTGCTTCAATGCTTTTAAGCAATTACGCTGAACTGAAGGGAGCTCTATATCGGTGCGATCGCCGCCCTTGAAACCAGGCAGGTCAACCGGCATTTCTTCACCTTCAAGCCGGGAAGAAATACCTCCGGCAAATACTACCACGTCCACTCCTTTAAGCTTTTGTATAAGTCCGGTGTAATCAATATCTGTTTCTTTGCCAAAATTAAAATCAATGTCTGCCTGCCAATCGTACATTTGAGCATACCTGATCTCAATCTTATATGTCTTTCCGTTCAGGACCCTGAAGGGGATTCTTATAAGACCGATTCTGTGATTTGTGTGCTTGATGATGGTATCGCCATTAATAAGGAATTCATATGATCCGGTCGCGCCTATCTTAAATACAATATCTTCATCCTTTTCCGGCTCGAAAGTTGTTTCAAATTTAGCCGAGAAGTTTGTGTGATGGACTCCTGCTGCAAATACTTTCTGCTCTGCAGTGGTTAGTTTCAATGCGGTGCCGATCTGTTGCGTTGCGGCAATATCTCCCATGAACTCAGAATTATTCCAGTATGTGGCTTTAAAACCTTTTTTATTTTCAATCAAACATTTCGGGATGTAGCTTTCGATTACCTTGTTTTCAATAATATCACATCCCTTGTCATAAAGAATCTTGTTAGCCGGAATCTTTGATGTAATGCCCTTAAGAATTGTTATCGTCCTGAAGGGCGTTCCGTTATAATTTCCCCATAATACAGGTTCATCATCAGCATTCGGACCAATGACAGCTATTTTCTTTATTGACTTTTTCAATGGCAGGATATTATTTTTGTTCTGAAGAAGTGTCATTGATTCATGAGCCATGTCAAGTGCAAGTTTCCTGTGTTCTTCATTGTTCACAACAGACATTGGAATTTTAGTCCAGGGAACGATTGAATCGTTGTCCATTTCTCCGAGGTCGAAACGTCCAACCAGCAGCCTCTCCAGATGCTTATTCAGTTCGTCTTCCGGAATCAATCCTTTTTCAACAGCTTCCGGTATTTTTCTGAATGCATAGTCAGGCCAAGCGCATTCGACATCAGTCCCGGCAAGAATAGCTTTTGCAGAAGCGTGTGCGGCATCTGATGAAACTTTATGGTTGTTGTAAAAATCCGTTATGGCTCCACAGTCAGAGACAACAAGGTACCTGAATCCCCATTCATCGCGCAGTATCCTCTGTAACAAACGGGAGTTGCCACAGCAGGGTTCGTCATCCAGCCGCTGATAAGCGCACATTACTTCGCGTACACCGGCGACCTGAACCAGTGACTTGAATGCTGGCAGATAGGTTTCCCACAGGTCGCGCGGATCGACATTATTCAGATTAATGATATGACGGCTTGTTTCCGGGCCTGAATGAACAGCAAAATGCTTTGAACATGCCAGAAGCTTTCTGTATCTGGAATCTGAAGGACCCTGCAATCCTTTTACTACTGAAATACCCATGCGTGATGTCAGGTATGGATCCTCCCCATATGTTTCCTGACCACGGCCCCAGCGAGGATCGCGGAAGATATTAATATTTGGGGTCCACACTGAAAGGCTCAGAAACCGACGGTTTTCCTGCCCTTTTTGTTTTGCTTCATTTACCCTGGCACGGGTTTCGTCTGATACAGCGTCGAAAATATGATATACAAGATCATTGTCGAACGATGCAGCCATGGCTATAGGCTCCGGGAAAACAGTGACCTTATCATTGTTTGCCAGACCATGCAATGCCTCGCTCCACCAGTTGAATTTTTTTATACCCAGGCGGGGGATAGCATCTGAGACATCACACATCAAAGTTGCTTTCTCGGTCAGTGTCAACCGCAAAATAAGATCTTTTGCCCGTTCTTCCGAACTTAAATTTGAATTCTGATAGGGGAATTGCTGTCCCCATAAATCGATCGTTAATATTAAACTGACAGCGATCAATAAGCAATTTTTCATAGGTATTATTTTTTTTGTTAGTGCCCCCATAATGATCAATTGGCAAGATAAAACAATTATTCTTAATATTTTATCCGTGGATCATCGCGTTTTGAGCGGATAGAATTAAATGCTTGTTATTTAGTTTTATATGACAAAAGTATTTTGATCAGTCGGGTGAGGACAACATACCCGGTTTTTGCAACCCGATAGGTATAAATACTTAATTTTTAAGCTCTTTACTCAGAAAATAAATTGCATTTTATATATTTGGATATCACAATAAGATTAAAACTATGTTCAGAATAGCAATTCTTATTTTGTTCTATTTTACGTTTCCGCTGGCAATCATTTATTTGTGTAAGAAGTGGCCCTATTTAAAAAAGCTGGGATCAATTGTCCTGGCTTATGCATTTGGCCTGTTACTTGGATCAACCGGCATCTTGCCGACAGGCAGCTCTGGCTATCGTCTTGCTCTTCAGGGCAGGGCTGCAATCCCCAAGCCAGAACTTGAGACTTTAATCAGTCAGGGAAAAGCTGTCGAAAAGGATTATTATGCCAATCAAATAGCTCAGGTACAGGATATGATTCCTTCAATCGTAATCCCGCTGGCTTTCCCGCTTTTGTTTTTTTCACTTAACATAAAGAAATGGCTGCGATATGCCAAAAAAGGATTTGTTTCCGTTTGCCTGGCTCTGCTGTCAGGTTTAATAATGGTTCCGGCAGGTTACTTTGTTTTTAAAAATTCAATTCCTGAAAGCTGGAAGCTGGCAGGCATGTTTGTAGGTATATATGCCGGGGGAACACCAAACTTTGTTGCTTTGAAGATAGCACTTAATGTTGATCCCAGTCTCTTTGTAATCGTAAGTACCTATGATATGATTATAGGAGCAGTACTTATCTTTTTTTTCATAACAATTGCTCCAAAACTTTTCAGATGGATACTTCCTCCATTTCAGGCTGTGGCAGATACAGATGCAAATCTGGATGCCAGTTTTACCGAGATCGAAACTGATTATGAAGATTATTCAGGGATGTTCAAAAAAGGCAGGATTTTGCCTTTGTTAGGCGCATTGGGTTTGTCTGTAGTAATATTTGCTGCCTCTTTCGGAATAAGTCTGCTTCTTCCCAGGATTCCCCAAATGGTGGTGGTCATCTTATCAATCACGACATTATCAATTATAGCCTCATTAATCAAATCGGTCAACAGGATTGAAAAGACATTTCAGCTTGGCATGTACCTGATTGTGGTTTTCTCACTTGCAGTGGCATCAATGGCCAACCTAAAAACGATGTTCGGCTTAGGAATGCTCAATCTTATTCTTTTTGTGAGCTGGTGTTATTTCGGCTCGTTACTTTTGCATCTCCTTCTTTCCATAATCTTTAGAGTTGATGCTGATAATTTCGTTATGACATCAGGAGCATTTATTTTCTCTACGCCATTTGTTCCCATGATTGCCGGAGCATTAAAAAATAAAAATATCCTCCTGACCGGTATTACTGGAGGTATAATAGGCTACATTGTTGGAAATTACCTTGGTATAGCACTGGCCTATTTTCTAAAAGGATTTTGAATGCTTATTAACTAAAACCGGATCATCCAATTTGTCACCGGGCAATGTCCACCGGATAGATTTTAATACCAAATAAATATAAATGACAGTATTGGCTATACGATAATTATCTTACATGGAGATGATTCAATCAGTTATTAAAATCAGGCTTATTTCCTCACTATAAATTAAATGCATTTATTCTACAAGCTCAAATGAAGTTTTTAAACGAATATCCCTCGAAGATGAGCCTATCATGACATCAAACTCGCCCGGTTCTGCAACCCAATTCAGGTTTCCGTTGTAAAAGGAAAGTTTTTCTTTATCAATAGTAAAATAAATATCACGAGATTCACCAGCTTTCAACTTCACTTTTTGAAAGTCCTTCAACTCCTGAACGGGTCTGGCAACAGATGCAACCCTGTCACATAAATAAAGCTGAATTATCTCTTCTCCGTCGAATTTGCCTGTATTGGCGATTGTAAATGATACCTGCAATTTTTCTGCAGACTTAATTTTCTTTTTGTCTAAATGAAGATTGCTATAGCTGAAATCTGTATAGCTTAAGCCGTAACCAAACTCGAATTCAGGATAAATGGACAGATCCTGGTATGCCGTACTGTACATCCGATTAGTATCGTTCGTAGGAGGATGCCCTGTATTGAGATGGTTATAATAAATTGGTATCTGTCCGACGCTTCTGGGGAAAGTGATAGTCAGCTTAGCTGAGGGATTGTAATCCCCAAAGATCACATCGGCGATTGCATTTCCCGCCTCGCTTCCCAGCCACCAGGTATATAATATTGCCGTTGCATTTTCGACAGTGTAATTGAAAACCAGGGGTCGGCCTGAATTGACAAGCACTACCACGGGCTTGCCGGCAGATTTTATTTCCTTCAAAAGTTCCTCCTGCACACCCGGTATATTGATATTGCTTCGGCTCCTGGATTCCCCGCTCATATCCCTCCGCTCTCCAATACTCAGAATTACCACATCAGCCTGCCTTGCCACATTCACAGCTTCGGCAAATCCATCCCTGATTTGCCCGTCTATGTTACAGCCTTTAGCATATAGGAGTTTTGTTCCGGCATCGACCTTGTTCCTGATACCCTCAAACTGGGAAACTACGTCGCTGGAATCAATTCCAGGGACCACAATATCCCAGGCTCCCTTATTCTGCATTATTTCTTTCATCAGGGGTCCTATCAGTGCAATAGTCCTGGTTTTTTTTGACAAGGGCAGAAGGTGTCCCTGATTCTTCAGCAATACTATACTCCTGCAGGCCATGTTACGGGCGGCCCTAACATGAGTCGAATCCTTTAACTGTCTATTCTCCCTTTCCTGATCTGAGTATTTGAAGGGGTCATCGAATAAACCCAGCTCAAACTTTTTTTGAAGGATTCTTCTTACTGCCTTCTCCAGCTGTTCCATGGAAATGTCGCCATTTTTAATCAGATCAGAAAGACATGTTTTGTAACTACCACTTTCCATATCCATGTCACATCCTGCCTTAAGCGCCAGCAGCGCTGCATCCCGTTGATCTTTTGCTACCCCGTGATTGACCATTTGTCCTACAGAACCCCAATCGCTGACTACAAACCCAGTAAATTTCCATTTTCGTTTCAGAATGTCATTTAAAAGGCACTTATTTCCTGTACATGGTATTCCATTCAGATCATTGAATCCGCACATAAAAGTTGCGACCCCGGCGTCCAATGCAGCTTTAAAGGGTGGCAGGTACGTTTCCCATAGCTGCTTTTCGCTCATGTCGACGGAGTTATAATCCCTGCCTCCTATTGCTGCTCCGTATGCCACAAAGTGTTTCGCACAGGCCATGAGTGAATTCGTGTCACCCAAATTCCTGCCCTGGAACCCGGTTACCCTGGCATATCCAATTCTCGAAGCGAGACAGGGATCTTCTCCTGCCCCTTCCATAACTCTTCCCCAGCGGGGATCCCGTGATATATCAAGCATAGGTGCAAAAGTCCAGTGAATGCCTGCTGCACTAGCTTCTTCCGCAGCTATCCTTGCACTAAGTTCAATGGCTTTCATGTCCCAGCTGCATGCTTCCGCAAGAGGAATAGGGAAAGTGGTTCTATAACCGTGGATCACATCCTGTCCAAAAAGGAGTGGAATTCGTAAGCGGGATTTCATCGCTGATTCCTGCCATTTGCGTGTCCGGGCGGCTCCATTGCAATTTAAAATTGACCCGACCCCGCCCATAATTACCTGTCTTCTCTTAATAGAATCAATGAGTACAGGCCCAGTCGCTTCCCAGTCGTCATTGTACTGATTTAACTGCCCGATCTTTTCTTCGAGGGTCATTATCTTCAACAACGAATCAACTTTATTCGAAATATCAGGTCCCTGGATAAAGCAATGACTTAAAACGGAACAAGCAAGCCCTGATAAAATAAGGATAGCTCCCCATGTTTTTTTCATTTTAGTAGTTTTTATTATGATAATTATAAGGCCGGATCCGGATCAAACAATAATTTAATCCAGGGTATTACATAGCTCTTCCTTCCATCTATTAGAGTATCACAATCCATAAAAAGCAAACAAGGTGAGTATGTATGTTCCAGATCCGTATCCAACCATGGGAATGGTTCCGATATATTGGTTGTCCTGATCCCGTATGCAGTTACACCATACGTTATTCTGCCTGAAATTATCGGAAACTCTTTCCATCTGTAACTTATTGCTGTACATCTCCGGAATGGTATTGAAATTAATGGCAGCCTCTTCCGTTACGAAGTTCAACAATGTTTCCGCATCCTGTTTCTGTCCAAAAAGGATGTAAGCCATTGCAATTCGAAGATTTATAAACACCCACTCCTGGTTCTCATAGGGATCATGACTGTTTAAACGGATATACCCCGGTCTGCTTCCTTTAATTCTCAAGACCTTATCGTACTCATTCATATGTGACTGGAAAAGTTTCTTGTCCCTGATCAATCCATTGGAGAAAACTTCGAAAGACCCTGCATCGTAGTATTCATAATCAGTTTTAAGCTGGTCGTTCACATTCCCCTTGAAATACCTCTGATCGCAAAGCATGTGAAGAAGCAAGCCTTGCTTGAGCTTTTCAGCGGCAGCTAAGTATTTCTGATATGGCTTGTGGTATTGTTTCAGAAGAATGGCATATTGTTCAAGTCCCCGTGCACAGGCCCCCGATGTAAACGTGTATTGTTTTGGCATTGCCAGATGATGTTCCCATGGACCTGAGTCAGCCTTTATCAACGAATCAGTGTCGATGCAATGAACCGTGGCATCTGCAATCTTTTCCGAAACTATTTTTTCCCAGCGCTGAAGAAATGCACTGTCTTTGCTTCTGTTCATATAATCAGTAAATGCAATCATGAATAAGCCGAAATCATCATACTCTATATTCGGTCCAGATTCATTGAAATCGCATTCTTCCCTGCCATTGCCGAAATATCGGGTAAGCGAAATCCGGTAATCAATTCCGGGTCCATAATCTTTCCCGTCTTTCCAGATATAATGCCTGTACTGGCCCGATGGGGCTTTTAACATGAATTCCAGCCCATTTTTTGCTTCGGCAAACATTCCCAGCCTGGTCATTGCCTGTATAGCGAAGCTTGCATCCCTCACCCATGCAATATGCCATAAGCCCGGCCTGATGGAAGCCATTATCTGACCATGAGAATCCGGGAATATTTCTTTATCGGAAACCTGTGACATTTTCAGGATTGATATTGATTGTTCAACCACTTTCCTTTCCCTGCCTGAAAGTTGTTTTGGAATTGTACAGGAAGAAAAAAGTTTTCTCATGAAGTCAACCTCTTCATTTAGCAGGGAACCTTTTGAAACGGAAAGGCTTGCAATGGCTTTCTGCACAATAGTTGTATCTTTTTGCAGGGAATCAGTGTAAGAGAAAAGAAAATAATTTTCACTCGTTTTATCCGGGTAACATTTCAGGAAATTACCTGAAAGCAGATTCCCTTTTATATGGATGGGCAAATCCTGTAAATGGTTTTCCAAAAGGCTTAATCCGCTTACTGCTGCGCCGTTGCCTCTTTCAACAATGAAGTTCAGATTCTTAATTTTTTCATATTCACCTCTGATCACTGCGTAAAAGATGATATCATTCTTGGTGAATGAGGCAAAATAATTCACACTAAAGTCATTGTATTTCACTTCAATTACATGCGTGTTCCCCAGGTAAGAGGCATTCAACGGTTGTTCATGACAGTTCAATGTTATATTGCCGGCAAATGGGGAAACATACCTGCCGGAATCATAATTTGCAAAGATGTGAGGATAAACATCATCTATGCGATTTTCCTTAGCATTATAGATTGCCACTATCAATCCGTTCGAAGTAGTCAGCTTAAAGAATGAGGGTTCAATCGAATTACCTGATGTCTGTGAATATGTGAGGGAATAAAACCCCAGCATAGAAACCGAAAACAATGCTATTTTCTTTATGAAAACAATCATAGGCCGATCAAAATTATAAATTTATTTATTTACAGCCATAAGGAGTGTTCAGGGTCTTATAAATTACCGATATTATATTAATCCCCTGAATAACCGGAAATAATTTGAAAAACATATCAGGTCTGATTAATTTTGGAAATATAGGAAAACTTAAAATGCAATGACAGCAATTACAGATGAATTCATGAGGCAAAAATTATCAGGGACCAGGAATTTCACTATAGTCGTTTTGAAAAAAGGACAATATTATAATCACCCCGATGCAAAGTGAATAATATGGGAACATGGCCGCAGGAATTTTTCCCTTCGTCAAGAAGGGCTGTTGGCGATTGTCTGCCCCGTGAATGACGGAAGCGAGCTGGTAGGAATTGGTATATTTAATGCAGACGTTGAAAAGACAAAACAAATTATGGATGGAGACCCAGGTGTAAAAGAGGGTATTTTTGAATATGAAATTCATCCTACAAGAAGTTTCCCCGGTGATGGTTTACCCGAATTATAAAAGCCAGGCATAGTAATCATGTTTGAAAATGCAGATTTACCTTGACATACATAGATTAACAACAAGAATTTAACTCAGGTATGGGTGTCCAATTTGAGGCAGCCAGTTATAGGTAAGGGCAATAACCGCCCCATCTTACTTCTCCGGGGCTGCTGCCTCCTTTATGACTGATAGATTATGTCTGGCTTTTAAAACCACTTTTGGATTAGGTGATTCTGCAAGCTGATCAAGAAGTTCAGTCGCCTTATCCCAGTTTCTGAGTTTTATGAAGAGGTTGGATTCTTTAAAAGCTTTCCCCCCATAAATTTTTCTTGATTCCTGAACAGTTTTAGGGTAGAACTTGTTTACATAATCCTGCCCTGCCTGAAAGGCAAGGGATTCAACCCCTTTACTGGCTTTGGAGACGGAAGGTTGTATAGTTATCAGGCCCGACAGCGTGGGCCTGGATGAGTATAATAATGAATTTTCCATCTTGCTGCGGTTTATCAGGTTTCCTTTTGTTGAATACAGAGACATATAAAACCTAGTATACAGATAGAAATTTTTTGTTTTGCTTTTACTTCCAACACCGTCATTGTCAACAATTGTTTCCCAGTCAAAAAAAATATTCATTGAATCAAGCGTTAACAACATATCGGTATTATGGCGTTCACAAACTGCCAGGATGGTATCCCTGGGCAGAAGGGCAGTCAGCTGACCCGTTGTGATATCCTTTTTCAGGGTGTCGCCTATAAAAAAACTGAAAGACCCGTTATTTCCAAAAGATGAGGATAATCCTTCCATTAGTTTCCTCACTCCTGCATAATATGATATCACATTCTTATCTTTCACATATCCCGGTGATGTATAATCGAAAAGATTGACAAATACAATCTTACCGGGTTTTTTCCCGGGAATTATCTCCGGATCATATGTCTTCTGAACTAGTATAAAACTGCTGCATGAAGACAGGAAATGCAACATGACTATTGCGGATAAAAAAGATGTAGTTATTTTCATTTTCATATAGTTTGCTGACTCTAAAGTTTATTATCATTTATTTCTTGCTAATTTGCTGAATATTATGATTCAGCTTTAGAACCTTATTTTTAATCCAATGCCGTTGAATGACACAGAACCTTTCGGATTAAATTTAGCCAATTCAATCTCAATTTTTGTTTTTCGATTTAATCCTGTTACCAGCGTGGGAATTCCCATCAATTCCGATAAAATACCACTACCCAGGAAATATAGTCCATCTATGACTTTTGGGTTCGGACCAATATCACCTTCTTCATTTGGCGAGCTTGTAATAAGCGCGAGACCTGTAATTCCCAAGCCAATGCCAATTCCTGTAAAAATTTTGCCTGCAATAATATTTTGCGAGGTTGTTTTCAAGGCAAGGTTTAATTGATCCTGATTTAGTTCATTTAGGTTTGTTTTATTATTTATCTGGGCATTTACAATAATTGTAAGAAACAAGAGAGCCCAAATTACCATTAACTTTTTCATGATTTAATAATTTAATTCTTTTTTGATCTTAAGTTTTTGATCATTCACTTCTCATTCTTTCCCGGATTTTCAAATATTTCTTTTCCTTTAATGCGCCAGATGAATTATAAAAGAGCAACCCGAACCCCACTGACCGATTGATATAATATAATAATCACAGAACCTTTATAAGTCCTGATGCCAAGGACCATATTCATGCCCCTCACGATTTCTAAATTCCCAAAACACAATCCCAGAAAATCCATCTAAAAGAATTCAACAATCAGGCCAAATATTATAACTATAAGACAAACAGTAATTTATAAATGGAATCAGAATAGAAATGAATCATTATTGTAGCATTTTGCTACAATTAATTGACTCACAACGAAACACTTCTTATCTTTACTTATATTTCCTGTTAAGCAGTTATAAATCATTTATATGCCGTTAATGAAATCGAATTCCGGGAGCATACTGGTCATTGATGATGATAATGATGTCCTTTACACTGCAAAGCTTGTATTAAGAGGGCTTTTCGATAAAATTGATACACTGGATCGTCCGGGATTAATACCCGAGTATCTGAAAGCATTCAAATACGATCTGATACTGCTGGATATGAATTTCACAAAGGGCAGCACTTCCGGTAAGGAAGGACTCGAATGGCTCGGTAAAATCCTTCAGATTGACCCTGATGCCAGTGTTTTGACAACTACTGCATATGGTGAAATAAACCTGGCAGTGCAGGCAATTAAGAGAGGCGCTGTTGACTTCATAATAAAGCCGTGGAATAAAGAGCAGCTTGTCGCTTCTGTCCGGAATGCCTGTTATCTCAGAAGTGCACAAAAAAGCATCAAAAAGACAAAAAACAATATTGACGATACCTCGGGGAAAGCAAAGTACCCTGAAATCATAAGCCAGTCTCCGGTGATGCTTAAAGTTCTGGAGATCATAAAGACAGTCGCCCCTACAGATGCCAATATACTGATAATGGGTGAGAATGGCACCGGGAAGGAATTGGCGGCATGGGCACTGCATAACGGATCACCAAGAAAGGATGGCCCATTCATCCATGTAGATCTTGGAGCTATAACGGAGACTTTGTTTGAGGCTGAATTATTCGGTCATACCCGTGGTGCTTATACTGATGCCAGGGATGAGAGAGCCGGAAGGTTTGAAACGGCTTCAGGAGGAACCTTGTTTCTGGATGAAATTGGAAATCTGAGCCTTCCGCTCCAGGCAAAAATTCTTACAGCAATTCAGAACCGGGAAGTAATAAGAATTGGCAGCAATAAACCTGTGCCGATAGATGTCAGGTTGATCTCAGCAACTAATATGCCTTTGTATAATATGGCGGATTCGTTCACTTTCAGGCAGGATCTGCTCTATCGGATAAACACAGTCGAGATAACGCTGCCTCCATTGAGGGAAAGGAAAGAAGATATAAGTCTTATTGCAGAATATTACCTGAAGCTTTTTTCGAACCAATACGGAAAACAAGGGCTGACCATAGAGGAGGATGCACTTGAGAATTTTAAAAGCTATCGCTGGCCCGGAAACATCAGGGAACTCGCACATACAATAGAACGAGCGATAATCCTTACTAAAGGAAAAACCCTGAAATCCGATGACTTTGGTCTGAAAATCAAAACTGATCCTTTAGATTTGACTGAAGAACCCGCAATAAGTATCGAAGATTATGAAAGAAAAGCAATTTTAGCTGCGCTTGAAAAATGCGGTGGTAACCTTACAAAAGCAGCCGAAGAATTAGGTATGGCCAGGAGCACTCTCTACCGTAAAATTGCAAGGTTTGGATTGGGAAACCAGTCAACAGACATGATCTGAAATCATACAAAATGATTTTACCCCGATGGATAATGGATAAATTACTAAAGTGACAGCCGATATGCAGAATATCTGGAACTATATATCTAACCTGGGAATAAATGAGAAAGGCAGTCATCCAGGAAACAGAACAATTGTTCTTTGCAATCAGATCAATTTTGTGATGTTCATCACTTTGTCCCTGTTGCTCATTTATACTCTTGTGGCTCTTCTGCTCAGACAAGAATCAGTAGGCTATGGAACACTTCGGGTTGCAATTATGCTTATGGTCAACCTTCTTAACCTTGTCATTGCAAGGTATGGTTTTACTGAACTAAGCAAATTATCTCTTATTTATCTTCCTCCGGTCGTCTTTCTGCTGGGCCCGACGCTGATCGGGTTTGTTGAGGAGGAAAGTTATACGTATTATCCATATGTACTTATATCTGTATCGATTATCCCCCAGATATTATTGGATCCAAAAAAGGAGAAATTTCATTATTGGTTTTCACTTGCATATTATCTTATCCTGGTGATATTCATTGACAGGATAATGGTTCTCTTCTCGGCAAATGATTTCATAATTGTGGAAAGGATTAAGACTTTTTATCCCTTTTATAAGATCGCCCATATTGGCCTTTTCATTTTTATAAATGTCTGTATTTTTTACCTCAGAAGACTTAATTTCACTTATGAGGAAGCCCTTAACACAAAGAATAAAGAATTAGATCAGCAGAATAAAGAGTTAATCAAACAAAAATACGAAATAGAACAGCAAAAGTTCGAACTCGTGAACAAGGAGATAAGCACGTGGCAGAAACTGGTCAATATTATATCTCATGAAATTGTGAACTCAGCCATTCCAATTACAAATCTGGCAGGTATAAGCAGTCAGATGCTTGAGAGTGATTCCGGTGCAGTCCTGAAGCCCGAATTAATCGGAACTGATGTCACTGAGGATATTCATCATAGCTTAAAAATCATAGAATCACGCACCAAAGGGCTGATAAACTTTGTGAAGGCTACAAAAAGTATTACACAGATACCGAGGCCGTCGATAAGAAAGATCTCTGTTAATGAATTATTCGAGCGGATCACAATTCTTTTCAGGGCCAGGTTTAAGGAGACAGGCATACAGTTCAAAACAGAGATTGTTCCCGTTGATCTTAAAATTGAGGCTGACCTGGAGATGATTGAGCAGGTGATTATAAACCTGATCCAGAATTCGTTGGATGCAATGCAGGGTACGCCGGATCCCAGATTATCAATTATAGCCGGGATAAATGAATCAGGCCATGCACAGATATTGGTTTCTGATAACGGAACCGGAATAAATGATGAGGTCCTTGAGCGCATTTTCCTGCCATATTTTTCCACTAAACCCAATAATTCGGGAATTGGGTTAAGTCTTTCGCAACAAATTATGATGGTGCATAATGGCCGGCTCGAGGTTAAAGCCGGTCTTAAGCAAGGTGCTGCTTTTCTGATGATATTTTAAGATCAATCTTTTATAGCTTTCAGGACCGGGCAGGTGGGACACAGTCAGCCAGGTAATATATGTACTGGTAAAACTTAATAATATGGTTTTACGACATATATTCTTACATCGCAGGATGCAGCCGGTATAGTCGGGCATGTCATGATCATGGTTTCTGGCTTTTCCAACGATAAGGAAGGCTCTTATTATATGTGTACTATTTCGAATCAATGCATTGTAGCAAAATGCTACAATATTAATCCTATTCCATTTCATCTTAAGCTGTAAATAACTGTATTCCCTTTAGTTATGATATTTGGCCTGATTATTGGATATTCCTGACTGCAAATTAAAATGATAAGATAGTCAAAAGAGAACCCGGTTCTGAACTATATTATTATTGACAGAATCTGGACAATTTTTTAAAACCTGGAACTGAAAGAAAGCATCTAATATTAACATATTGATTTCCAATACAAATGAAAGCATTACTTCTGGGTTGCGGTGAAATAGGAAAAGAAGCTCTCAGGGACCTGTTCAACTACGGGTGCTTTGAGGAAATAATAGTCGGAACACGGACTATCTCCGGTGCAGAGAGCTTTATTGCTTCATTAAATGGCAGTTCAACTATTATCAGACATGTCAGCATTGATATTTCTGATATTGATGCTGTCGCAGACTTAATGAAGGGATGCGTAGTTGCAGTGAATTGTGCGGGTCCCAATTTCAAATATGAATTGCCAGTTGCCTACGCGGCAATAAAAGCACGGGTTCCGCTTGTCGACATAAATGATGAATATGAGATAACTTTTAAAATGTACGATCTGAATGAATCAGCCAAAGAGGCCGGCATTCCAATCATATTCGGACTGGGAGGAGCGCCAGGGATCGATAACGTACTTGTAAGGGCAGCTGCCGACCAGCTGGATGAAATAGATGAAATTCATACTTCATGGATAATGAGCGGAGCGGATCCCGGCGGGCATGCACTCAGTCAGCATTTACTGTATTCACTCGCGGGGAAGGGATATACTGTTGAAGATGGCATCTTGAAAGAGATCAGGTCGTTTGTTGATGGTGGTGAAATGGTTGAGTACCCCGAACCAATAGGTAAAGTAAAGGTTTTTCATATCGGACATCCTGAACCCATTACCTTATCCCGTACATTCCCATCAGCAAAAATTATCAATAACAAGGCAACATTCATTCCGAATCAAATAAACAATGATATCCTTGAATTAGGGCAAAGGATACGACAATCCGATGGTTCGATATCAACGAACAAAGCATGGGGTGATGAAATGAATCTGGCTGCCACGGCATTGCTTGAAAGATGCCGGAAACTGGAAAACGTACCGCTTGAAGCAGGGTTAATGGTCAGGCTCAAAGGCAGCAAAAGAGGAAGAGCAAAAAAGATTGTGTTCTCCTCAGTTGGCCGCCTTGGGCCAGCTACTGGAATTCCAGCATCAATAGGCGCGATTATGATTGCCCAGGGGAAAATAAATCTTACAGGTGCCATGCCTCCGGAAAAAGGTATTGACGCACACGATTTTCTTTACGAAATACTGGACAGAAGGAACCTTGCAAAGCTTAACGGCTGGGTTGAAGACTGAATATGGACATGTTCGAAAAGTGCAGGAGATTTTACTACGAGTCTGATTATGCAAGATCACTCGGGTATCCGTCCAATCCAAGAATGGCACAGGCACTTGGATTATATCCTTTTTTTATTCCACTGGATAAGCCTGAAGGAACAGAATTCATATTTGAAGATAAGCGGTTCATTATGATTGGTTCAAATAATTACCTTGGCCTTACCGTACATCCCCGGCTAAAGGAAGCAGCAATTAAAGCGATAGAAAAATATGGAACTTCCTGCACCGGATCACGCTTTCTTAATGGAACATTGCAATTACATCTTGAGCTGGAAAATCGCCTGGCAGCTTTTACTGGAAAGGAGAGCGCCCTGGTCTTCGCCAGCGGGTACCAGACCAACCTTGGAACCATAAGTTCCATCTTGGGAAAAGGCGACGTCGTCATTCTGGATAAAGATGTTCATGCCAGCATAATAGATGGAGTAAGCCTGGCCAAAGCCCATGTACCTGTTGAAGTTCGTTTTTTCAGGCATAACGATTTGCATTCTCTTGAAGAGATTCTTAAATCATACCCGGGCGGGAATCAGGGGAAGCTTATCATTGTAGATGGGGTATTCAGCATGGAAGGAGATATTGCACCATTGCCAGGGATTGTTGACTTATGCGAAAAATATCAGGCTCACCTGATGGTGGATGATGCACATTCCATTGGTGTTCTGGGGAAAGGCCATGGTACGTCTGCTTTCTTCGACTGCACTGACAAAGTAGATTTGGTGATGGGCACTTTCAGCAAGTCTCTTGCTTCCGTCGGGGGCTTCATTGCCGGAAAAAAAGAGATTATCCATTGGATACAGCATACCGCCCGCCCATTTATATTCAGCGCCAGCCTGCCTCCTGCAAATCTTGCGACAGTCCTTGAAGCGCTTGACATCATTGATGAGGAACCTGAACGTGTAGAAAGAGTAAATGAGGTAGGAAGCATTATGAGGGAACAGTTAAGATGCATGGGATATGACATCGGAAACAGCCAGACGCCTGTTATTCCTATCATCATTGGAGATCAATTCAAGACTATGCAGGCATGGGATCTTCTCTTCAGAAATGGTGTATTTGCCAATGTAGCTCTTCCGCCTGCCGTGAAAGAAAAGAGATCATTGATGCGGACAAGTTATATGGCGACTCATACTGATACGCAGATCGAAAGAGTCTTATCGGTTTTTAATAAAGTCAGGGAAATCATGCCCCATTGAAATAAACCCCGAAAAATGAGTCCTTTGGCAAATTCAAACATAAAGATTAAACCGGTAATTACAAGACGGGATTTGAAGACATTCATCCTGTTGCCGTTTAATATTCATAAAAGTCATGAACAGTGGGTGCCGCCGCTTCTGGTCGAGGAATGGAGCTATTTTAATCAGAAAAAGAATCCTGCTTTCCAAAAGAATGATGCCATTCTTCTGCTTGCTTACATGGATGATAAACCAGTCGGAAGAATCATGGGTGTTATTAATCTCAGGAGAAACAACAGGCTCTCTGAACGAGTTGCCCGTTTCGGGTACCTGGAGTGTTATAATGATACAGCTGTCATGAAGTCATTGCTTCAGTCAATCGAAAACTGGGCATCGGGGAAGGGTATGAATAAGATCATCGGACCAATGGGATTTTCAGATCAGGATCCGGAGGGCTTCCTTGTTGAGGGATTTCAATATGAACCCACTATTTCCACTTATTACAATTTTGAATACATTCCTCCGCTTATTGAAAAATGCGGTTATTTGAAGGAGATTGATTATGTGGTCTACAGAATTGATCTTACAAAAGCGATCCCTGGAATTTACAATAAAATAGTCGATAGGCTTTATTCGCAGGGAAAATTTGAATTTCCTGAAATCAGGAAGAAAAAGGAGCTAAAATCTTATCTGAGGCCGGTCCTTCAGGTGATGAACGACACGTTTGCAGATTTATATGGCTATGATCCACTGACAGATGATGAGATTGATGCAATAGGAAAGAAGTTTCTGCCGGTTATTGACCCCAAATTTGTAAAAATTGCCTGCCGGGGCAACTCAATAGCCGGATTTGTTCTTGGTATTCCTAACCTGAATTATGGATTCAGAAAAGCAAAAGGGAAATTATTCCCCCTGGGTTTGTTTTACCTGTTTAAGGCCCCTGGAAAAACCAGACAATTTGACCTGCTACTTGGAGCAGTGCGTTCAGAGTTTCGGGGATCCGGACTGGATGCTTATGGAATGATAAGTATAATCCAGGCTGCCCGTCAGGCAGGTTATACAATTATGGACAGCCACCATGAACTGGAAAATAATCTTCGTGTAAGGAGTGAAATGGAAAGGATGGGTGGAGAACTGGACAAACGATTCCGAATTTATCAGAAACAACTCATTTGAAATATCCGAACAGACAAATTAATAAATCTGATAAAATGATTAACAGAAAAAATATGTACAGGTTCCCATGGTCTAAAACAGATAATCCCGGTGGATGGATTGAAGTGACCGATATCTGTGACATGCACTGTCCTGGCTGTTACCGGAGTCAGCTGGAGGGACACCGGCCTCTGGATGCCATTTATAAGGATATATCAGATACAATTGCACTGACGAATTGTGATTACATCACAATTGCCGGCGGTGAACCTCTGGGTTATCCTCATTTGGTGGAAGTGGTGCGATTTATAAGCCGCCTGAAAATAAAACCCATCATTATATCCAATGGCTTATTGCTTACGCCTGAATTGGCAGAAGAGCTGAAAAAGGCAGGACTTGCAAAAATTCATTTTCACATCGACAGTGCCCAGGACCGGGAAGGATGGGCCGGAAAAAATGAGACTGAATTGAATGCTCTCAGGCAATACTATGCCGACATGCTATGGGAGACAAAAAACATCCAGTGCGGCTTTCATGTAACTGTTTTTCGCTCCAACCTTGACTTCATAGTTCCTGTCATTTCATGGTGCCTGCAGAACCTGCATAAAGTACAGCATATTTCATTCATTGCTTTCAGGGCAATTGTCAATGACAACAGATATAAATTCGTTGCTGAAGGGAAGCTCATTGATCCTGTGGAGCACTCTGAATGCCAGCCTGGATATTATGATGTTTCAATTACCAGCGATGAAATGTACACATCCGTGATCAAATCATATCCTGACCTTCATGCCAGTGCTTATCTGAACGGGACGTCAAAGTATGAAATAAACAAATTCATTAACATCGCTGCAATCGGTTCAAAAAAAATGTGGATGGGTGTTCTTGGAGCACGGACCGTGGAACTGGCTCAGGTATTTTTTCATTTTTTTAAAAGGAGGTATTTTGCCTTTCTTGAGAGCCCGGTAATCGGGGAAAAGGTTTTTCTGGCCTCTTTCTTCGACCGGGAGGTGAGTAAGTCCTTCAGGCGCTTTTTAAAAGCTTGCTTTCAAAATCCCGGTATTTTATTTCAGCGGATATATGTCCAGAGCATTCATTTTCAGCAGCCAAATGAGATCGATGAAGGAACGATCAATTTTTGTGATGACTGTCCTAATATGATGGCTTACAGGGGAAAACTAATAAACTCATGCCGGCTTGATGAATACAGGAAATACGGAGGGCCTTTGCAGGTCATAAAATCAATCAATGAATAAGAGGAATTCGATGGAAGCTGACAGGAAACATATGTATAAGCTGCCATGGTCGGCAACAGATAACCAGGGCGGTTGGATAGAGGTAACCGATCGGTGCAATATAACCTGTCCGGGATGTTACCGGCAGCGTATGGAAGGAGACAAACCGATTGAAAAAGTCAAAGAGGAAATTCTCCGGTGCAAACAGATGACCAACTGTGATTCGATGGTCATTGCAGGCGGTGAGCCGCTGATCTATTCGCATATAATTGAAGTTGTCGAGTATATTTCATCCCTCGGATTAAAATCCCTGATTCTGACCAATGGCGTCATGCTGACCCCTGAATTGGCAGGCCAGCTAAAAAATGCCGGACTTAAAAGAATTCATTTTCATGTCGATGCGAGACAGGATAGAAAGAATTGGACGGGGAAAAATGAAGAAGAGCTTAATGAGCTCCGGCAGTATTATGCTGAAATGATTTATAAAGTAAAGGGTCTCCAGTGCGGATTTCATATAACCGTCGTCAGGGAAACCCTGGAACAAATCCCTGCAATCCTGAAATGGTATCGCAGCCACATGCATCAGGTTCAGCACATTTCATTGATAGCATTAAGCGGCATGCCCTTAATTAAGGGGATGAGCTATTTTGTCCATGGAACGGAAATCCCGGAGAAGGATCTGGCGAACAGTTATTCCGACCCGACTGAAATCGGGATTACTACAAACGATATACTGGAAATGGTTCAGGATACCTATCCGGATTACATACCGGCTGCCTATATCAACGGAGGAGCATTGACGGAAACGAACAAGCAATTATTCCTGGTCAATATAGGAACAGCAAATGCTTTTTTAGGAGTCATGGGGGCCATGTCAATGGAACTGACACAGGCCTTCTCCCATATTTTTTATGGGAAATATTATTCTTTTGCTCCGGATTCGGCTATAGGCAAGAAAGTATTTTTCCTTTCCCTTTTTGACAGGCAAATGAGAAAGACTTTTTTCAGCTTCCTGAAACATGTTATGAAAAGGCCACCTGGTTTTTTTGATAAAATATACCTGCAATCAATGATTATTCAGCAACCCATCGATTTCCTGGGAGCTGAAAAAAACACCTGTGACCATTGCGTAAATCCGATGGTTTTCGGTGATTATCTGATAAATCCATGCGAACTCGACGAATTCAGGGTTTACGGAGATCTGATTGTTTCTTTAAAGAGCTAAATATCAATGCCATGAATTTTCAAAGAGAGGATTTATTTCAGATGCCATGGTCCAAAACAGATAATGCGGGGGCATGGATTGAAGTGACTGATTATTGCAACTTCAATTGTCCGGGTTGCTTCAGGAAAAACGGGCTGGATGGGCATAAGAAACTGGATGAAATCAAAGTGGATATACTTTTCAGCATTAAAAGCACTAACTGCAGCCGGATATGCATTTCTGGCGGAGAACCGTTGTTGCACCCGGATATAGTTGAGGTAGTCCGATTTATTGACCATCAAAAGATAAAGCCCATTATCCTTTCCAATGGTGAGTTTCTTACCCCTGAGTTTGCCAGGGATTTAAAGAAAGCAGGTTTATACCAGGTTTACCTCCATGTCGACAGCATTCAGGGACGGCCGGGATGGACAGGGAAAACAGAAATCCAGATGAATGAATTGCGCCAGTATTATGCCGATCTCCTGAACAGGGCAAAGATTAAATGTGGTTTTAATCTTACAATCCGAAATTCCAATCTGAATGAGGTCAGGGATATCGTGGAATGGTACAGGTCCAATATAGCTAAGGTAAGTCACCTTTCGCTGATCGCTTTCCGTGGTATCCCACGGTACGAAGATTATAGATTATACGCAAACGGACTCCCGGTGGATCCGGAGATTTTTTCAAATTATGTGAACAATGACGATGATATAAGCATTTCCACACTTGAAATCTACAATAAGCTTGAAAAAATTTTCAATCACATTTATCCCTGTACTTACCTGCATGGTACAGCCAGGCTGGACACATATAAAATGCTGATTATAAATAATATTGGCTCCAAAAATAATATTTATGGCGTGATGAGCGGGAAAACTATAGAAATCTATCAGTTTATGCATCATCTGCTGTATAAAAATTATGATGCAACAGTTCCGTCTGCCGGAAAAACAGTTTTTCTGCTGGCCTTTTTCGATAAAAAAATCAGGAAAGCCTTTGCCAGCTATTTAAAAACGGTTGCCAGGAATCCTTTGCGATTGTTTGAAAGAATATATGTACAATCCATCAATCTCCAGCAGCCCTTTGAATTCATTGATCATGAAGCAAACCTTTGCGATGGTTGCTTAAACCTGATGCCATATAAAGGCAGCATGATCAATTCCTGCAGATTGGACGAATATCGCCTGGCTGGCGGACCAATTACTTTTCGGAAGGCGTAAAATTACACTGGCAGATTTACTGAGGAATCTTTGAATAATTCTTACCATTTACGCATCTGACCCTTTCCGTGAAATAATCAGAGACCAGACTTCTTGTGCTGTCATAATCGGCCTGATTTATAAAAGATAAATCAAGGATCGTATGAATTACATCCTCAATAGAATAGGATCTTTCCAAATTAATATTCAAAGGCCTTTGCTTTTTGTATTCATCAGACAACCATAATATAAAAGGGATCTGACACATATCCGGTGTAATATTATCAAATGATCTGCCCGAATATACTTTTTCATCAAAAACCTCCTCTCCATGATCGGAGAAATATATTATGTAAGATAATCCACCTTTCCCTTTGACCAGATTAATTATTGATGAGATGACAAAATCATTATATAATACTGAATTATCGTATTCATTAATTATCTCAACCTGATTCATCTTCAACTGATCCTTTACTTTTGAGCTTATACCATTTACCCCGGTAAATTTGCTGAAAGAATCGGGATAACGGATTTTATATGGCAGGTGACTTCCCATCAGATGAATGACTATTAATTTATTTGCTTCGCTTTTTCTGCCCAGAATGTTCTTCAGAGGCTCTAAAACAGACTCATCCGGCTTTGCGAAATTCAGATTGACAAATTCTTTTGATAATTCCGCAATTTTCATATATATATCAGGCGATTTATCATCGAGTCTGTAATATTGGTTATCGATCCAGCTGGTGTGAAAATTAAGGGCATTGAATATTTCAATGATTGAAGGCTTTTGATAGTAATAACCGGGAAATTCTGAATTTGCAAAAGTCAGGGCCTTTTTGAGTGAGGGAGAAGTTTGCAAATCAGAGGAGATCACATTGTTGAATATCAATAATTCATTTTTAATATTTTCAAGCAAAGGATTTGTTTTTCTGGAGTAGCCATAAAGTGACATATGCCGTCTGGTCAGGGATTCTCCGATTATAACAATAAATGTCTTGTGGATACTATCCGGCAGATCAAAAGACACATTATTTGCTTTAATAGCTCTATCTTCAAGGTGACTATCATATAGCTTCAGCTCCTTATGATATTCATAAAAGCTTTTATAGAAATCGATGACATAATCAGAAGCTCTGACTGAGTA
The DNA here is from genome assembly GCA_963717685.1 of uncultured Bacteroidales bacterium. Taxonomy (GTDB): domain Bacteria; phylum Bacteroidota; class Bacteroidia; order Bacteroidales; family VadinHA17; genus LD21. The sequence goes on from OY970346.1 coordinate 1,143,535, forward strand.
ACTAAAGCAGGATAAAATCACAAAAACTGCAGCACCAGGCAGTCCGACATGCTTTCTTCGTGAGCAAGTCGAAGCCATAGTAATCCCGGTTAACAATAAATAAACGGGGACCACCGTATAAATAAGAATTAACGAAGCAATTTTCCAGGTAAAATAAGTACTGACAAACTCCCCGCTCTCTTTCGGATTTGATTGAAATATAAACCAGAAATCAGTGCCTTTAAGGATTGATTTATCAAGTTCAATAGTTGATAACACTATCACACCTGGGAGATAAAAAACTATTAATATCAGGATAAAATAAATCTTCTTGTATGTGCCGGGAATAAATATTGATGAACAGTATATCAGAACTGAAAAAATGAAAGATTGGAAAATCAGGCAGATTATTTTATCGGACTCTATATTTATGACTTTCAGGAAGAAGACGGGGACAATAAAAGTTACCCAGAAAACATAAAAAATATTACATTTCTCATATTTGAAAAAATCATATAACCAGTTAAAATATTTGGTCATAATGATATGATGGGCATTATTTGTCAATAATCTAATTTAGTTTTGCTTGCAATTAAATTGCGTTTTTAGTTTTCATATCCGAATAATTGGCAGGAATAGAAATTCAACAATCAGGCCAAGTATTATAACTAGAAGAGAAACAGTTCTTTATAATAGGAATAGGAATTTAATAGAATCATTATTGTAGCGTTTTGCTACAATAATTGATTCAAAATACTGCACCAATGACTAATGCCGGACTTATTGACTCCCTTAAAATCCGGTCAGATTCTCTTAATATACAGAACAAAACGACAAGGCTTTAACTCCCATTTAAATGATGGCCAGTTTATTCCGGCCAAAAATGAACAGGAGACTATGGTTTTTCTTAATATTATATTATAAATCACCTAAGCACAAAATACTTATTGAAAGGCAATAATTAAAATTTCAATTGTTCTAATAAAAAATATAAGTAAATTGTATCATTGAAGATTCATTTGTACGATGGAAAGAGTTTTCCCGCTTTTTTTTCTGCTGTTATATTGTTTTAGTACTAATGCCCAGGTATATAAAGACCCGAATGCACCTGTTGAAAGCCGTGTGGAGAGCATGCTTTCGTATATGACGCTGAATGAAAAACTCAGCTATATCGGTGGAGTTGACGGTATGTATATTATGGGGATTCCCAGGCTGAATCTGCCTGAAATAAAGATGTCTGATGGGCCAGTGGGTGTCAGAACATGGGGCGAAACGACAGCTTATCCTGCAGGCATCTGTAATGCAGCTACCTGGGACGAGGATTTGGTGTTTAACCTTGGACAGGCTTTGGGAAAAGATGCGCGGGCACGTGGGGTTCATATTCTGCTTGCACCGGGATTGAATATTTACAGGGCACCCATGTGCGGAAGGAATTTTGAATATTTCGGTGAAGATCCTTTCCTTTCAGGTCAGATGGCTTCACAATATGTTAAAGGTGTCCAGAGCGAGAAAGTAGTAGCGACAGTCAAGCATTTTGCAGGCAATAACCAGGAATACGACAGATATGATGTCAGTTCCGATATTGACGAACGGACCCTGCAGGAAATATATCTTCCCGCATTCAGGAGTGCCGTGATATATGCTAAGGCAGGCGCTGTTATGGACGCTTATAACCTGCTTAATGGCATACACTGTACCCAAAATAATCATTTAAATAATGATATACTTAAGGTACAATGGGAATTTATGGGAATACTAATGAGTGACTGGGGGGCCACACATGACGGAGTTGCAGCGGCAAAAGGCGGCCTTGACCTTGAGATGCCTTCCGGCGAATATATGAATCCCTCAACACTATCTGCAGCAATATCTGAGGGACTGATCAGTGAAGATTTAATAAATTACAAGGTAAAGCGTATCCTGAGGATAATTTTTAGTTTTGGCTTTTATGATAACATTCAGACAGACTCGTCGATTCCACTTGATGATCCAGATAATGACACAGTATCTCTTCAACTGGCAAGAAGTGGGATTGTGCTTCTGAAAAATGACAATGTTCTTCCGTTCAATCTCTCCACGATGAAATCATTGGCTGTGTTCGGTCCAAATGCTGATCAATATGTTGCCGGAGGCGGAAGTTCATATACCACTCCCTTTCATTATATTTCAGTATTAAAAGGGATCACCGACCTTGCGGATTCAAATGTGACAATAAATTATGTAGGATTACCCCAGATTTCTGCGTTGGCAGATAGCTCTGTCTTTTACTCAGCTCCAGGTTCTTCTACAAAAGGTCTTTCAGGATATTATTTTAACAACCAGACATTGACAGATCCGGTCACAAATACCAGAATTGACACTGTGGTAGATTTTCACTGGTCAGGTACACCGAATATTTCCGGTATACCAGCCGATCATTTTTCAATCCGCTGGACAGGAGTAATAAGGCCTTCCGCTTCAGGTGAATATATTTTCCATGTCAGAGGCGACGATGGGTTTAGATTATGGGTGGATAATAAACTAATAATTGATAACTGGGTTGATGAATCGGCAACTGAAAAAACAGCAGAAGTCACTCTCTCTGCAGGCCAGGAATATCCCATAAAACTTGAGTATTATGAAGATACTGGTTTGGCTGAGATAACGCTGGCTTATCAGAACGTTGAAGAAATGAATGCGCGAATCATAGCTGCTGCAACTAATTCTGAAGCAGCAGTAATTTGTGCCGGTTTCAACAGTTCAACCGAAGGTGAAGGCTTTGACAGGCCTTTCAAACTGGATGCTGACCAGGATAGCCTTATAAGCCAGGTAGCCAGGGTAAATCCAAATACTGTCGTTATTCTAAATTCAGGCGGCAATGTTGATATGAATGTATGGCTCAATAATATTAAAGGGCTCATACATGCCTGGTATCCCGGACAAAACGGAGGGAAAGCAATCGCAGAAATATTATTTGGGAAAACCAATCCAAGCGGAAAATTGCCGGTGTCTTTTGAAAAACAATGGACAGATAACCCGGTTTGTGGAAATTATTACCCAAATAATGGGGGCAATATAGTAAAGTACAATGAGGGATTGTTCTTAGGATACAGGTACTATGATAAAAATAATGTCAAGCCACAATTCCCTTTTGGATTTGGCCTGTCTTATACGACCTTTGAATACTCTAACCTTATAATAACAACAGATTCTGCGGGCAACAATGTTGTCAGCTTTGACATTAAAAACACCGGGAAAGTTGCTGGATCAGAAGCAGCCCAGTTGTACATAAGCCCTGAGGCTCCGAACGTTTCAAGACCGGTTAAAGAGTTAAAGGGTTTTGCTAAAGTCAATCTGCAACCGGGAGAGACCAAAACCGTCACACTCATACTTGATGCCAGTGCTTTTTCCTATTACAGTGTAGATAAGAATTTGTTTGTGGTTGACAAGGGGAAATATGATGTGATTATAGGAGCTTCCTCCGAGGATGAAAGGTTGAGGCAGACGCTGTCAATTGATAAGGACTCCTTGATTTTTATGAGTGTTAAAAATATTTCAGCTGAAAATGACGAATTTAATCTCTACCCTGATCCTTCCTGCGATTATATAACAATACAAATTAATTTTAATAGCGGGAAAGCTATTTTGATACAGCTTTATGATTCAAGCGGACGACTTGTAGATCATTTCAGTTATACAGGAATGACTTTCCAATATAATTGCGGTCATCTCTCAGATGGGATGTACTTTTGCAGGATTATGGCAGATAACAGGATAGTCACCAAGAAATTTCTGGTGGAACGGCGGTAATTTTTAATCTTAATTTAAATTTATTTTTTTGTTATATTTCAACGGGTTGAGATGAGTTTTTTTTCTGATCCTGTCAAAAAATCCGGGGCTTGCCGACCATCTCAAAATCCGGTCAGATTACATTTAACAAACAACACAAAACAACAGGGATTTTCTTGATTTGGGCAATCAGATTATTACGGACAAATAAGATCAAGAGCATGGACTTTTCCACCCTGTGCCCGAGAAGATCATTTTTTGAGTATTTAAAATCTTTGGGAATGCCTGGCTGCAAACAAAATATGAATTTATTTGTTTAGAAATTGTCAAACTAATAAAAGTATATATGTCAAGAGTCAGCACTTATCTTAATTTTCCCGGGAATACCAAAGAGGCGTTCAATTTTTATAAATCCGTTTTTGGAGGTGAGTTTTCGGGTGGGGGAATCACACGGCTGAGTGAGACCTTTGGATCACCTGATGCGCCAAAAATAGCTGCAGAGGACAGGAACCTCGTGATGCATGTTGAGCTTCCAATAACCGGAGGTCACTTATTGATGGGCACTGATGCACCCGAATCAATGGGATTTAATCTTAATTTCGGGAATAATGTCCATATCATGCTTGAATCTGATACAAGACTGGAAACAAAAAGATTATTTGATGCCTTGTCAGAAGAAGGGGAAGTCACAATGGATCTCCAGCAGATGTTCTGGGGTGCTTATTATGGGAGCTGCACTGATAAATATGGAGTGCAATGGATGTTAAGCTGCAACGGAAAATAGAACCAAGATTTTGACTTGAATATTAATCAAAATGATACATCCAATAGCCATTTGCCTCTGGTTTGACAATCAAGCTGAGGAAGCAGCAAGATTTTATATATCAATTTTCAGAAATTCGAAAATTGAAAATATAAGTTACTACGGGAAGGAGGGATTTGAATTTCATGGCCGTGAGGAGGGTTCAGTAATGACTGTTGGCTTTACTATCGACGATCAATCATTTACTGCTTTGAATGGAGGCCCGGTTTTTAAGTTTAATGAATCAGTTTCCCTTCAGGTTTTTTGCAGGACGCAGGATGAGATTGACTATTACTGGAACAGGCTCACTGAAGGTGGAGCGGAAGGTCAATGCGGTTGGTTAAAAGACAAATACGGGCTTTCATGGCAGATTATTCCAGATTCATTAACAGAGCTGATGTCTGACCCGGAAAAAACTGAAAGAGTGACGAGGGCTTTCCTGCAAATGAAAAAATTCGATATTGAAGCACTTCAAAAAGCTTAAATTGCAGTTTTTATTTTTAATGTTAAAATGGAAGAGTACGCACTGATCATGAGGCATGAAGATGGAAATAAAATTGCCACACCTGAGCAAACACAAGAATGGATGAAACAGACCAGCGATTGGATTAATGCCATTAAAGCACATAATAAATTCGTAAGCGGAACGGGTTTATTATTTGAAGATGCCAAGGTTGTGAAGACAGAAAGCTCCAGGGGAATGGTTATTGACGGTCCATTTGGGATTTCCAATCAGACAGTTGGAGGGTTTATAATTATAAAGGCTGATTCAGTGGGGGAAGCTGTGGAATTTGCAAAGGGATGTCCTGTTTTGCAAGGTGATGGTAACAGTGTCGAGGTAAGAAAGATTGCAAAATAAGGTAATTCTTTCACTCGGATTATAATATAAGGCATCGGAAATTTTATATCATGCTGAAATCTGGATTCCGCTGCGATAATAAGTTTGAAGATATTTTAATATCGAAGATTCCTCGCTGCTTGCTGCGAGGATCTTCAATTATCTGAAGGCATTATAGCTAAAAAAAACAACACTAAAATTTGAATGGATCAGAAGTTTGTCCATGCCTTCAGGGAAACAGTTCTTGTCCAGTCCGGGCGGACAATTGTCAGCGTCATTAAGCCCTGACTGGTTTGTCCCAGACCTTTGTCGTCGGCTTTTTTGACAATTTCTTTCGCAGTAAGCTCCTGTGAGTAGATTTGCTGAAATGAGCAGGATGCTATGAATACTCCCAAAATTCCCAATAATGCACTATGGAGTTTCATGAACAGTTAATTTATGAGAAAGATAATAAAATGATAAGATAAATTTATTTGCCTGCCCTGGACGTTTATATTTGAACAGTTATGGATTTATATCACACTGTGAGATTGTTCATTAATCCAATATATTACTGATTATTTGAAGGTACTTCAACCATTTATTCAGCCATATTTTAACTAAAGCAAGATCTATAATAAATTGTGATGGATAAGCATTATATATGCTTTATAAAACCTGGTAGCTGAAAAATATTAAGGCTAAAGAAAAGCAAGAATCAACTTCAACAGTCCCCCTGATCAGATTAGAGCAGGAAAGGATAAATTTTATTTCTTTTTCTTATATGTGGTGAACAAAATTTTGATGGTATCATTTTGTGTCCAATCGCATGCTGTTTTGCCTTCCTTGGACTTTAAATCTATTCTTGCTCCTTTTTCCAATAATAGCTTAACAATTTCAGTCTTCTCATTCATTGAAGCCATCATTAAAGCGGTAAATCCACTGTTTGTCTGTAAATCCATTTTTGCTCCTTTATCAATCAGGATTTTGCACACATCTTTATGACCTTTTTCTGAAGCCTTCATTAAAGCAGTCTCACCTTCCTTATCCTTCAAGTCCAATTTTGCGCCTTTACTCAATAATAGCTTTACGATTTCAGTTCGTCCTCTTTGCGAAGCTATCAACAGAGCAGTCTCATCTTCATAATCCCTTAAATCCAAATTGGCACCTTTATCGATCAATATTTTACACACTTCCGTATAACCATCTTCTGAAGCTAACATTAATAAACTTAGCTGACCCTCACCGCAATAATTAACCTGACTAACATTTTTCACTAAAATCAAGGAATTATTAAGATCTTTCGTCTGAAGCGCATTAAATAATTTTTCGGGTTGTGTTCCCGTCTGTGCCATTATGCAGTTGTGAAAAAGCGAGATGAGTACAACAAAAATTATGCTCGAACCATATGTTTTCATAATATAAGATTTTGGGTGTACATACAGAATAAATAAAATTATTTGATTACAAGTTACGACAAGAAAGAACACGAATCAAATAAATATTAAATGATAAAATGGTTTCCCTTGAAAGACAAAACTTTAGTATTTCGAATTTAATTATGAATGATGTCAATTGCCACTGACCTTTGTTTAAATCTAAACGGATTGTTGCTTAGTTTATATAATATTTTATCACCAGCCATAACCAGGCTGGCTATGGTCAATTCCGGGTGAGTTTCCTGTGTTTATTAAGGATAAAGTTGGCCGAAGATGATCTATCATCGGCAAATTTAAAACATTGTTAAAATGATGATATTGTTTTTAACTTCTCCTGATATCCAGGAAGGTTGACAAATACAGCATAACCACCTCAAAATTTAGTCTGCTTTCACCGAACAAATAAAACAACAAGTCTTTAATTCCCCTTTACAGGAGGGTCAATGTATTCAAGCTAAAGGGGTTCAGGGACGATGGTTTTTCCACCCAGACTAATTGTGCTCCTGTTTTCAAAAAGAATTATAATGCACAAAATCTTTTATGTCTCTTCGTACACGTAGATACGGATGTTGTTTTGCAGGCGGGTAACCCAGGCGAACCACAAAACCAATTTTCCAGGGTAATTTGAAATTCAGGATTTTTCGAAGCTCGGTTACAGATTCTTCTGAAGCGAGAGAGCTTACGATCTGAAAAGCCAGTCCCAGCGAATGAGCCACAAGCCACATGTTCTGCATAACACATCCCAGGCTCATAATGCCGAGAAAATCACCTTCAGAGGCAGGGGCCCTTTTGTCTGAATTATAAATCACAAACATCAGTACTGGTCCAGATGGAAACGGACGCTGCTCCGAATCCGGATCTTTTTCAAGATCACTCAATTTAAAATCGGGGTTTTGCCAGGATTTGGGAAACATCGTACCCATTATGCCGGTTTTCCTGCTCTTCAATTCCTCTTCAGAGAATGACAGATAATTGTAATTTTCACGTATAAATGTTTCTGAAATGCCCCGTTTAATGCCTGCAATCACTTCCAGTTGTTTCTTTTCATTGACAACAATAATCTCATAATTCTGCATATTATGTGCAGTAGGCGCCCAGCGGGCTGCTTCCAGTACCTGCAATAAATCTTTTTCAGATACTTTCTTTCCCATATCAAACGGCATGCGGCTTGACCTCCGTTCCCTGATGATCTTTAAAATTTTTTTCATAATAATTTCTTTAATGTTATTTAATGAAATTTATTCGTGACCTGCAAAGCCAGCATTCTGCCTTGTCAATGAGCCATTTTCAGCACTGCCCTGAAATGCACTTTTGCAGTCATCATTTTTTCAAAAGCCTCCGCAGCCTTTTCAAGCGGGAACACTTCAACCATCGGAGTGACTTTTGTAAGTATGCTGAAATTAATGGCTTCTTCAATGCTGCCGCTAACATACCCCCTGACAGATCGCTGACCCCCCAGCATCATTGAGGTCGGAACCTGAAGCATATCACTCGCACCGGTAATGATAATTGCCTGACCATTTCTTCCAAGACCAGGAATCAGGCCTGATATCGCTTTAATATCCGGAGCAGTGCAAAGAATTACACGAGCCCCGCCCAGCATGGTCAATTCTTTTGCACCGTCTGAAGCAGCGGTGTCAATATAAAAATGTGCACCCAGGCTGTAAGCAAGACTTTCCTTTTCTATCCCGCGAGATAAAACCACGGTTTTAAAACCCATTTTTACGGCGTACTGAACTGCCAGGTGCCCAAGGCCGCCAAGTCCATGTATTGCCACCAGGTCTCCTCCTTTGGCATTGCTGTCTTTTAACGCCCCGAAAGTTGTCCGGCCCGCACAAAGAATAGGTGCTGCATTTACAGAAGTCAGCTCCTCCGGAATATTAACGATCACTTCCTGGCGCGCGATCATATATTCCGCATAACCACCATCAATATGAAGTCCTGTTGTCAGGGATTTTTCACAGGCCCCGAAATTTCCACTGCGGCATGCGTGACACTGGAAACAATGTCCTCCGTGCCATCCGACGCCGACTCTCTGACCTGTCTTCCATGATGTAACATCTTTCCCGGTTTTATCAACAGTCCCGACTATTTCATGGCCAGGAATTATCGGGTATTTTATTCCAGGCATATGGCCCTCCTTTGCTATTGCATCACCATGACAAATTCCACAAGCCTCAACCTTAATCAGAACTTCATTGTCTTTCGGCTCGGGAATTTCTTTCTGAATTAATTCAAAATCAGCACCGGGTGATTTAATCTGAATGGCTCTCATTAATTTCATTTAAAATGTCTTTGTTTAAATTGATAATTAAAAACTCATTTTTTACAATAAGGAATCAGAACATAAAATTAAATAATATTAATTCATGCAACGAGAATTTGGTAAGCAGACAAAAAGAAACCTTTTTCAAGAACCCTCAGCCATGGTGTTAACTTTATCTAAATCATGCCTGATAATAGGATACATTATAAATGATTGAACTTACTTTCGCCGGGGAAGTTGCTTACAAACAGAAACATAGAATAAAATAGTAATCAGAGATATCAGTTTGTCCAGTCCGGGACCTCAAGCAAGCAAAAATTGCAAGTGTTAAGATAAGCAATAGTTGATCGCTCGCCTTGAGAAGACGGCAGATCAAAAGGTTTGTGCCAGTTCCTGTGCTTCCTTAATCGATTTCCCGACAATTGAGTCGACATCGCTACCAATAACATCAAGTTCCTCGGCGGCAATGGTTTTAAAGTCTCTGATACCGAAAAAAGCAAACAGGGTTCTCAGGTATCTGTCGCCCATCTCAAAGGCAGAACCGGGGCCTTCAAGGTATGCACCACCCCTGGATGTGATGTTTAAAGTTTTTTTTCCCTGGCACAGGCCTATCGGACCAGATTCAGTGTATTTGAAGGTAATTCCGGCAACGGTAATATAGTCTATATAAGCTTTGAGAATGGCTGGAATGCTAAGGTTCCATAAAGGTTCTGCTATGACATATTTATCTGCTTCAAGGAATTGATAAGCATATTTTAATATTGGGTGATTCATTCCTTCGCCAGGCTCAGGCCTGTGTAATTCAGACAGACCTTCTCCGGGAAGGAACCCGATTCCTTCTTTATAAAGGTCAAGGGTGATTATCTCATCCTTCGGATGGTTCTTCCTGTAGGCTTCAATAAAACTGTTGGATATCCTGTAAGTCCTTGATACTTCGTCGGGCCTTGAATTCGCTTTAATATACAATATTTTTGCCATAAATATTTTCTGTTTTTTATTTGTATTATTAAAAAGTATAACAAAAACAGCTGGGTAAAGTTCATGCTGGTTAAAAGCTTAACTTCGAGTTTAAACAATCATCCTCTCTCAACAGGCAAATGGCCGAAGGTTTACGTCTAAAGAACTCCAGCCAGAGATGATCAAGATGTTCCGGCAAAAGATAGTCAGGGTTCCGGCTTTTCCAATAACAGTACAAAACCTCACCAGATTGATTCTGGTCAATTCCGGGATAGTTTGAAGGTGTTCCAAAAACAAGATTTTGCTTGAAATGATCTTTTCCACGGCGACCAAAGAACAGCGTAAAAATAGTAATTCTGGTAATAACCTCATTTAACCATGTTAAAAATCGGTCCGCTTTCACCGAACATCCAAAACAAAACAGCAGATTCTTAACTCCTCTTTAAAGGGTGGTCAATTTATAACGGCCAGATGGGGACAAAGACTTTAACGTTTTGGATTTGATTAAGAATGGTGGTAAACTTCCACCTGCCTTTTCGTTTAAATTTAAATTAATTATCAAATAGATAAATAATAAAACCGGCTGAATTGGCCGGTTTGAAGTGTCATAATCAGGATTTTCAAATCAGTTAATGTCTTTGAGTATTATCAGGGAGTATTTTTAATCCGCCTTCTCCGCCATCCCGATATCTATCGGGGCGGATTCGGTGGACGCGAAGGGAAGATCTAATTCCTCGGTGCTTGCACCGTTTTTAGAGTCCAAAGCTTGCTCTGGGGTTCATACCATTTGATTTATGATTAACCCGGGACTCTGCTTTTCATAGCATTGTCCGGGTTAGGTTATTGTAGTTTATTTTTTGTCTTAGCTTAAATCATTTTTGTTTTTTCTATTATCTATCAAAGTGCCAATACTGGCACCAATAGTCAGGCCACAAGCGACTCCGACTGAAGTCCAGAGAGCTATATTCTTTGTTGCAGCACCAATAGCAACGCCAATACCAGCACCAATACATAATCCAAGAGAAATACTTGTCGATAGGTTATTTGTTTTTGGTTTATCAGGTTTTCTAATCATGATAGTTTTTATACAAATCTATTAAGAAATCAATCAGGTTGGCAGTTTTAAAAATTCTCTGAATTTAAGATAATGACTAATTATGAGAAAACTTATCTTACTTCATAGTCTGTCCTTACAGTCACAGGAATCCCGTTCACTGTAATTCCTTCAACAATTACTTTAATAGTTGAAGAATTATCTGCATTGAAATAATTCAGATATAAATCTTTGTTGTTTTCCAGCTTTATATTTGGTTCCCAGAATAAGGTGGTCCGAAGATCAGGTTTGTGATCGGATTCTAAAGTGGAGTAATGTTTGGGAGAGTAAAAGATGCGTGGTTCATTATACCCTGAAAATTTAATGTTGACTGAGTGAAGTACTGGACTATTTCTTTCTATGTAAGGGCCACCGATTCGACTAATTATTGAAATTACCCCATTTTCTCCCCTCATACCAAAAATTGAAGCAGTTGCACCAGGTTTTATAACATCGATCCTGTCGATTTCAGAGCTGGTCAGGGTCGCTACTACATCAAACGGTACTGGTACACCGTCCAACAAGAAAGCTGGTTGAACGAATGCTCCCTCCATTCGAATTTGTGAATCTTCTTCCCAGGGCTGCGGGATTCGCATTACCCACACTCCCGTAAACCTTCCAGCAAGCAATGATATGAAGTTGGGGTAATTTTGTAATTGAGGAGTGATTATTAATTCATTGTCAGGTGATCCATAAAGACGGCGAGCGCTTTCTATATGAGCTGCTTGTAAATCCATAGGCCGTTTTGCAATTACTTTTACCTCTTCCAGTTTAATAGTATCGGATATCTTATATTTTTTCCTTATAGACTCCTTTATCCCCGCCTCATTTATTAATGCTTTTGTGTGTTCTATTATATTTTCTTTTAAATTTTCGTTTAAATCCTCTATTATATTTTCTTTTAAAAGTGAATGATTGCTTATTAATGACTTTGATTGAATCAAATTTTCTTCCTGAACCTCTGCCGGTGAATAGTTTATAGAATCCATAAGCAGCCAGCCCTGCAAATGTTCTTTCTCCCCTTTCCCGCTTACGATCAGCCTTGCATCACCTGTGAGGTCGACTCCCTGAAGTTTAAACCTTCCCAAAGTATCAGTCGGTACTGTGCATATTATCGGATTTTCACCTTTCAGTATAGCAATAATGACTTTAGAGTTTTCCAAAGGCACATTGACAAATAATTTTCTCAGTCTGCCTGAGACATTGAATCCGTTTTCGGGAGGATAATTCATATTCTTATATTTCCATCCAAAATCACGCCATCCCTGTGTAAGCAAAAGCAGGTCGAGATCTTTTAACCGACTCGGGTTTAACGGATCAAAATAATATGATGGTTCTTCCACCGGTCCGCGAACATCTGATTCAAGAAGGAACCACGAAGAAATCGTTGATGGGAAAGGAGAGTTATTTACAGAAATGCTTTCAGCTGCTGATAACGAAAGAAAGGCTTCCTGTTCGGTTCCGGGATCTTCTGATAATGATAATTTAATCGATACTGAATCTCGCTGTTTATATACCGGTTTATTGGTCTCTATATTGACCCTTACATCTTCATTATTATGAATGTAGACCAGCCTTTCGCAGAGAGGAAGTGAATCCAGTCCTGATAAGGTAAACGCAGTAATACCATCAGGAAGACCCTCAGCTGGAAAAACAAAACGTGAGACAAGTGATTTCATCCTTAAACCAACTGCCTTAAGAGGCATGTTGCGTGCTGATGCCACCAGGGTCAGATCCTTATCAAGAATCAGGGGCAATGTCTTAAAGTTTGTTCTCACAGTCACTACCAGCTTATTGCTATCGTTTATGGAAATATTTAAAGCAATGCCTGTCGAAAAGCTCTTGGGAATCTCACTTTTGAGGGTATCACCTGACAGATTTTTAACAACAGCATAATATTTTAATCCTGGAACCGGCTTCAGTGAAAAAGTCCCCATGCCCAGGTGAGTGCTTTTGAATGTCGTAACCATTTCTCCAGATGAAGAATAAACTTCTCCGGTTATATCACATCCTTCTCCAAGGGCATTCACAGCCTTAAAGGCTACAATGGAAGAAACATAATCGACTAATGAACCACCTTCAGGGAAAAAACTTATATCAAGTTTGTTATTGAAATATTTAGTACTATCCGATGACACTGCAGCATTTTCAAAAGAGTTAATAATTGTAATGTCTTTATTAAAGAATAATTGATCGCCGAAATTTCGCATATAGTTCGTGTATGCCCTTATCCGGTATCGTCCTGACTTCAGGGTATCAGGCAGCCGGAAATCCCCGTTGCCTAATCCTTCATTCAGCCTGATAATACGACTGTCAATGATTTTTGAAGTGGGAGAGATCAGTTCAACATGCAGGTTATTGCTATGACTGGAAAGTAACCTATATGAAGCATCAATAAGATATGCTTTGAACCAGATATCATCACCCGGGTAATAAGAATCGCGATCCGTGTGAAGATATACTTTCTCCACGGTTTGTAGAGAATCATCTCCAGGCTGAGAGTGATAATTAATATTATTGCAAATGCTGATTGGACTGCATAATGCCAATAAAGCTGCAGCTAAGAGGCTTATTTTTAATTTTGCTGAAATCAAGGTATTACTTTTCAAAGCATTGTCCGTGTTTTATTTGTTAATTATCAATATATTTCAAATGTTTTTATGAGTTTTGTTTTATATTCAAGTCGTAATCAAATCGGTTATTTTAAGATCACACCCCATTCTGTAACACAAAATCCACTTCTTTTAAAAAGAGGATATTCACTTGGGAGATTAATATTATTATTAGAATCGCTATTTACTCCTCTAATCAAATAGAATAATCTTAAAACGCTGTCAGGTGTCTTTGAAACTTTGAGTTTTATCGCTTTTTCGATAATATCCGACTCTTGAGGATAAATTTCATAATATTGGAAATCAATCAATCGAGGAATCCAATAATCCAGAAAGTCTTTTATTTCTCTCCAATAAAATCCGTGTTTTAACATATTGTCAGTGAAAAAACCTTTAAGTTCGGACCTCTTGATAGTCCAGCCTTCATTTAGTTGCCAAATATCAGGTTGTACACTTTCATAAAATAAATATTCGTAATTGTTATTAATAAGTCCGGATGTGTCTACATCAATTAACCAGCCATTGCCATATACAGGAATTGATTTAATAATTTTACCTCCAAGAGGGAAATTCAGATTAACCCTTATTTTGGATTTCTCTGTAGGATAGAGGTAAATATTAGGTTTGTAGACGACTGCACGACAAGTATCACATTCATGGTCATCTGGCTTACAGCCCTGGAACGGGACGGCGATCAATAAAAATAATCCGCCGATGATTATCTGAAGGATAACAAGATTTAGAATAGATTTTCTCATTTGGGTAAGATATGATTATTAGGACATAATTTAAGTGCTAATATAAACCTTTGGAGATATCAGACAAAATTCAAAAGAAGAGTTAGCGAGTGTTATTTTTGGTTGTCACGGTCAACTATCAGCAGAAATTTATCTTAGTGTGCAGTCATTATTGGGAAAGCCAGTCATCTTGACCATTTTTGGCCGGAGTGAATTGACCATCATTTGCCGGTTATAAATATTTGTTTTAATACAACTTATGCATTTGATTATAAAACCGGCCAAAATTGGTCAGAGGTTCCGGCATTTTCAGTGTGGGTCCGGGTGCAGCAACTAATTGAAAGCAGTATTAAAAGCAAAAAATGTGACAGACAACTTACCTTTGTCCGTGTTCCCGTTAGTACATATTTTATCGTCTTGTAAGTAGTTCAAATAGAGGATTATTTATATAGTAATTTCCTGTCCCTAGTTTCTTTTTTGTTAGTAGTTTGTCATCTGCAAGTTGATTTAGATAATTTGCTGCTGTTATTCTGGATACTTTCAAATCTCGCTGGATGAATTCGATTTTTGTATACGGATGCTTAAAAAGATTGTTTAATAGATCCTGGCTATAGAATTTGTACTTATCTCGAAGCCTGTGTTTAAAGCTCATCATTAACTCACGTATCTGTATGATTAGGTTTATTGTTTCCCTAGAGGTTTGATCAATTCCCTTAATCATGAAAAGAAGCCACGCCTCCCAATAGTTTTTTTCTCTTACCTCTTGAAGTAGTCTGTAATAATCTGATTTATTCTTTATTATGTAGTTGCTTAGGTATAGGATTGGAAGGTTTTGGAGATTCTCAAGAATTAAGTAGAGAATATTAATTATCCTGCCGGTTCTCCCATTACCGTCATAAAATGGATGGATACTCTCAAATTGATAGTGAATGATTGCCATTTTTATTAGTGGATCGAAATTGCATAATTCTCTGTCGTTTATAAACTTCTCAAGATTAGACATAAGATTCATGAGCTCTTCTGGATCTTGGGGAGGGGTATAGATTACTTCTCCAGTTGCGATATTTTTTAAAGCAGTCCCAGGTAGTTTTCTAAAGCCGGCTTTGTTTCCTTCAAGTGACTCCTGAACTTGTAAAATTACTTTATTAGTAAGAAGTCCGGATTTAGAAATTAACTCGAATCCCCTTTTTGTCGCAGCAACATAATTATGTACTTCTTTAGCATTTAAGGATTTAAATGAGCCAAGATTTAGCTCTGATTTGTAGAGATCATCGTGAGTCGTTATAATATTTTCAATTGCAGAACTATCCTTCGCCTCCTGAAGTCCAAGAGTATTTATCAGGATATTTTGATTTGGGATCGTTGTGGCAATACCTTTTAATTCAGCGAGTGAGGCATGGGCTGATGGAAGGCTCTTTAGGACGGTCTTTGTTTCCAAGTCCAGGTCAAGGGGCAGGGATGATAATTTGAATTTTTTCATGAGTTTTATTATGTATAGAAAATTGAATTATCTATACAAAGTAAATATAATATGTAAAGAAAAGCAAATATTCTTTACATATTAAGCATGAATTGAAAAGGATTCTTAAAAAACTTATCATATGTGCAGGGGTATATTATAGTATAAACCCCGTCATTGATTATGAGCGCGTGTTGTGTGCCGTAAATTCATATGAATTTATCAATAGTTCAATGTCCCACTATTTAATGTAACCGCTAATGTATCTAACCCTTTATAAGCAGTAATAACAGTATTATTCGCAAATGCTCCAGTTGGTGTTGCACCTGAATAATATACAAATGCAATACCAATAGTATCTTTTTTAAAACTCTTGTTTGAATCCAATAGAATATCATGTTCACCAATAAGCTCTTTCCATTGAGTCAGTCCATTATAAATTTCCACAGTTATCTTATCCGCATTGGTTGAGTTGAGCCAGAAACTATCAAATTCAGAGCAAAAAAACCACCCGCTGAATCATTATAAGTAGATATAAACCATTTAGAAAATGAAATACTAAGCGAAGTGCCTTTTGAATCATTATAAACCTTGGTAGGAATCATTATTATCATCTTTTTTACAAGATGTAAATGCTATAATAAAACCTACAAATAAAATGCATGCTCTCAAAATTTTTAATTTTTAAGGTTAATAATAATCATAAAACGTATTTTATCATGAAAAGGTTGTGTTTAAATTGTGAAATAATCGTCGAAATTTTTCTATTATAGCACATCATGGCCCGGCGAGTAAAGCGAGTCGGGGGCGCACTTTTTGCCAACTACGTACAGAAGTATTTGAGGTTTACAAGTGTCGAGGTACAAGGTTTATTAGGATAACGATCCTGTCATGCAGGAATAAGTGTATTAAGTACACTAATTGTGCGATCCGGTTTTAGTCCCCAGTTATTAGACCATCAAGGTATAGAGAACTCTTTTCAATGAGGGTTCCCCTTTTTTCAAATTTATATTAGTTCCGCTGGCATGCTTTTATTTATTACAATACTTTTTGATTAACTCGTACAATAGAGTCATATTAATTGGTTTGGTAATAAAATCGTTGCATCCTGCTTTAATTGCCTCTTCTCTATCACTTGGAAAGCCATAAGCTGTTTGTGCAATAATGATTACATCTGTGTTAAATTGACGAATTTGAAGTGTAGCTTCATACCCATCCATATCGGGCATCTTAATATCCATCAGAATCAAATCAATATCAGGATTATTACGGCAAGCCACAATGGCTTCGACCCCTGTTTTAGCACTTATGATTTCTTTACTGATTTTATCAAGAGTTCTCGTAAGAAGTAAATAAGATATTTCATCATCCTCTACAATCAATATTTTCAGGTTTTTTATTTCAACTTCTTTATCTTTCTCAGAAACGGTTCTTATTACTTCTTTTTCTACTCTCGACATAGCATTATAAGGAATTGTAAAATAAAATGTTGAACCTTTCCTTTCTTTGCTTTCCACCCATATTTTACCACCAAGCATTTCTACATAAGTTTTCGATATAGATAGACCCAAGCCAGAACCTTCATAACCTCTGGAAGGTGATTCACTGCCCTGCCTGAATCTCTCAAAAACTATTTCCTTATGTGTTTCTGGGATGCCTATCCCTGTATCTCTTACAAAAAATTCAAGGCATTCTCCTTTTTTCTCATACCCGAATTCAATTGACCCTTCATCAGTAAACTTAATTGCATTTTTAATGAGGTTAGTCAGTATGGCATTTACTTTTTCCTGGTCTGTTTTAATGATGGCTTCTTTTGACGCCAAACCGATTTTAAAAGAAAATTTTACTTTTTTATTATCAACCTCAGGTTTGAAGAACATATAAAGGAATTCGATTTGGTTGTTAATATCTGACTCCTTAATATTAAGTTCCATCATTTTCGATTCTATCTTCGAAATATCAACAATGTTATTAATTGTTGTGAGCATTCGTTCACCACTTATCTCAATGGTTCTGATGAAATCTTGTTGCTCCTCACCAGTTAAATTTGGTTCTTTTAAGAGTTTGGCAAAGCCAAGAATACCATTCATAGGGGTACGTATCTCATGGCTCATATTGGTAAGAAAGGCGGATTTCAAGCGGTCGCTTTCTTCGGCTTTTTCTTTGGCTGTGATAAGTTCTTGTTCGGCCAGATTACGTAAGGTAATATCTCTGACAATATTCATTATTGCAGGCTGATTGGAATAATCTATTGCTATTGCTTTAATTTCAACAACTATATCATTCCCGTTTTTATGTCTAAAGTTTGTTTCAAAATCACAATAACCTTTTAATTTCAATTCTTCATCTCGTTTTTCAATTTTCTCTTTTGTCAGTTTTAAAAAATCAGAAGGGTTCATTCTCATCATTTCATCCTTTGTATAGCCAAGCATTTTAGCAGAATTTTCGTTCATGTCCAAAAAAGATATAGCTTTTGGATCTGGATTAACTGATAAAATTGATATTCCGTCCGTATTTGCTTCAAAGAGTTCTCTAAACTTAATTTCGCTTGCTTGCAACTCTTTTTCGAGTATTTTGCGCTCAGTGATGTCACTTATGAAAGCTATATGTGCTTTCCCATCCGAAAGTTGAATTGGAGAAACGGACACATGAATAGGAAACTGTGCCCCATCGGGTCTAAGAGCAAGTGACTCAAATTCCATAGGTACCGGATGTCCTAGCGAACGAAGTCGAGTGCGTTCCTTGCTCTCCTCCCGGTATTGAGGTGCAAAAAACTCAATGACTTGCCGCCCACCTATTTCTTCGACACTTGGTAAACCAAACATTTTAGAGGCTTTTGGATTTGCATAGGAAATTATCCCTTCATTTGAAACAACTATAGCGAGCGATGCATGTTCAACAAAGGTACGGAATCGTAGTTCACTTTCAGCCCTCACTTCTTCTGCCCTCTTTCGTTCAGTGATGTCTTGACTGACAAGGGCAATTCCAACAACTTTATTATTAGTACCAAAAACCGGAGAATAATTTAATAGAAGCCATCGCTTACCCGAAACCATGTCAAATGTGTTTTCGTAAGTAACCGATTTCCCGGATTTCACTTCATTAATTTGCTTTAGAGCAACTTGAAAGTTTTTTTCTCCAATAACATCCCTCATATGACTGCCAACGATTTTTTCTCGTGGAATCCCAAATGATTTTTCGTACAAATCATTTACAAATTTGTATCGTAAAGTTTTTGCATCGACATATGCAATATATGCTTGGATGTGATTGGCAAAACTCAGGAATTTATCATTGCTTTCTTTAAGAGCCCGTTCTGATTGTTTACGTTTTGTGATTTGAATGGTCAGTTCTTTATTAATATTGAGTAACTCTGTTACCTGTTTTGCCTTTTCTTTTGCCAGAACCAGTTCTTTGCCGGCAATGACTAACTCTGTTGCATGTTTTGTTTTCTCTACGTTCGCAATGACTAACTCTGCGGAACGTTTTGCTTTTTCTACATTAGCAAGGAATAACTCAGTCGCACGTTTTTGTTTCTCTTTGTTTTGTAATGCAAGTTCTTTGTCTGCAATAATTAACCGTGCTGTAAGTTTTGCCCTTTCAATGTTTGCAATAACTAACTTTGCTGCAAGTTTTGCTTTCTCAGCACTAGCACGGACTTCCTTTGCTGCGAGTTTTGCATTCTTTGCATTTGCAATAATTGATTCATCAGCATATTTTTTCTTCTCTTCTTTTTGAGAGGCAAGTTCTTTTTTAATAAGGAGTAATTCCGCTGCTAGTTTCGCCTTTTCCATGTTAACCTGGACTAACACTGCTGCAGATTTTGCCTTATCCACGTCAGCAATGATTAGTTCATCTGGCAGTTTTGCTTTATCTCTGTCAGCAATGACTAACTCTGCTGCACGTTTTGCTTTCTCTACCTTAGCAATGACTGAATCTGCTGCACGTCTTGCTTTCTCTACCTTAGCAATGACTAACTCATCCACCTTTTTTCTTTTATCCATATCTTGTCTCAATAAAAGTGTTTAAAAATTTAGAGTAACAATCTAAAAGCGAAAAACATAGTCTTATTATTGAAGAAAACTCCTTGATTAATGAAAAAATCCATGATCAATAGACTTTAGTATACAAAGATATGCCACTTTCTCCACACGGAGATTATTCAATAATAAGAAAAGCTTTATTAACTTATTGCAAACGCCGGATCCCTTGACCACATTTAGCCGAGTAAATTACAATTAGTACACATAATTAAAATACAAGCACTTGACTCCGGCTTTAGGTGGTCAATTTATTCCGGCCAAAAGTGATCAAGGACACTGGCTTTTCCACTCAATAGAAGAAATAGTCCAAAAGCAGCATCTATAATTATCACATTTGAGTAGGGGATAACAATGTAAATTGTCTCGATAAATCCAACAAGTTAGAATTAGATATTTTTCAAATAAAGGAAAGGTAGATGTAAATTACCACTGACCTTTTCGTTTAAATTAAACGAATTGTTAAATAAATCAATAAACATATTTGACCAATTATCGTCATTGTTGAAGGTTTCCCAGTCAGGTTATTGTGCAAGAGGATCGGTGACCTTTCCCATGAAAATGATGGAATTGGTTGTAACCTCCCTTATGAGATATATGAACTGATGGTTGACATCAATTGTAATAGGCTCAGGCTTTGCCACGGTAGTAATAATCCCGACCACGGTTGCGGCAGCTGCTTCCGTACCTTGCTCATCTGTTTGAATGTATGCCTGGTGAAGTACTTGGCTTATACACAACGGAATGTCTGAAATATTTGAGAAATCAGCTGTATCTGTGAAGGCTATACCCATTCCCATGAGTGAAAGGACATTATTAAGCTTCATCTTATATCCATACTTGAATTTTGGCAGGTACAGATCTACCTTGGTAGAGGTTAATGAAGATGTCCAGGTGCTTAAGTTGGCAGCAGTCAGTGAGTTTGTGACCCCTGAAAGGTCGTTATTATCAGGAAGGATAATATCCATTACATAGTTCCCCTGGCCGTAGGGGATCTCCGCAACATAAAATCCATTGCCACGGTAGACTTTTTGGTCCTCAGACTGATACATTGTAGGAACATCCTCTGTTGATCCATCCGGCTTTGTAAATGTCCTTGAAGTTGTGGCAGAAGCATCAAACTGGGTTTTCCATTGTCCTTTGAAATATATGGCATTAATAAGAAGCATGACAGTGGTAGGATCGAGCTGATCTATCATATTTTTTATAAGGCCATTGGTGTTGTCCGAAATCCAGTCGTTGATCTGCGTGGGGACCGTAGGATCTGCTATGTCAAAAGATTTGGTCTGGGCATTATAATAATTTGTGAGAGTATTGGTAAAAGGCACCTTGACTGTAAAGTTCTTTTCGGTCCAGACTGAGTTTGCGATATCCATTATAATCCTGCTGTCAACCGATAACAGTGAAGCAGTAAGATCCCTGTAGGACTTGTTAAGGTCAGTCATCGAAGTATCACTTACCCCGAGTGCCTTAAGGATTGAATCCCTGGTGCTGTTTGCCGCACCGTTAACCGTCATTGAAAGGGCATATGAAATGCTCATGGGAGATATGATTGTATTGCTGTCTCCGGCCTGGGGAAGTATCTTATTGAAAATATCATATGCGAATGAGTTTTCCGAACTGATGAGGGTAACCTGGTTTGAGGTAAGGTTGATCTGTACCGGCTGGGTTGGAAGGTTATCATTATTCTTTCGGCATGAAACTGCTATTATGAAAAACAATAGAACCAGGGGAATTGCGAATTTTAATTTGTTGTTTTTCATAATATTATGATTTAAAGATTAATATCCAGGTCAGCAGGTTTGTCTCATTACGTTAAGTTCCAAAAATCATGCCAATTCTATCGCTGTAGGAAAGCCGTTGACCCTGACCACCTCTGGCCGGTTCAATTGCAATTATCATAAATATTTTAACAACAAGCACTTAATTCCGACCAGGGATGGTCAATTTGCTTCAGTGAAAAGAGATCAAATCCATTGACTTCTCCCGTTGCCATTAATTAAAATTTTATTTTATTATCATTATTAACCCCATTAGGGATGTCAGACTTATAAATAGTATTTTGAACCCTTTTTCTAAAACACCTGTTTTTATCTTCTTCAATAAATAGGGACCTATCAAAGCCCCAATTGCTGCGCTGCCTCCCAATAGAATGATTAATATAAAATTGATATGCCCTACTGCAAGATGTCCAAACAAACCTGAAATTGCATTAAATATAAGAACAAAAACAGAAGTTCCAATAACCATGTTTGCAGGAAAACGAAGCATGTATAATCCCGCAATGACAGGTGCTGTTCCGCTAACTCCAAACAAACCAGCCATTATTCCTGATAATAAACCAAAGACTGAACTTATAGAAACATTTTTTAGATTTATTATTTTCAAATCATCAGGATTATCGCTGTGTATATTTTCTTTTTTCTTCTTTCTGAAAAGTACCGGAATAACTATGAGTATTGCAATTATTCCAAAAAGTTTCCTAAGGATGAAAGATGGTATTAATGTTGAAAAATAAACTCCAATCAATCTGCCTATTATTCCTGTTATACCGAAAATCAGACCTATTGGCACACTTACATTTCCCTGTTTACGATGAGCATAAGCACCAAATATGGTTGTTGGAATAATGGATGCCAGTGAAGTTGCAACAGCAACCTGAATAGGCACATTAAAAAAAATAGTAAGCAAAGGGACATAGAGACCACCACCGCCTCCACCAAACATTGATACCAAAAGTCCTATAACAAAGCCGAATAGTGGTATAAATAAAAAGGATGTTGTAAAATCGAAACTCATACTTTATTATATTCTCTAAGTTTGTCTGATGCATTTTTTAAAACAGGGCTGCCATGTCCTGGAAGCAAAACTTCAAAATTTAAATGTTTAATTTTATTTATTGTTTTTGCAGCTTCTAATGTATCCGAAGTAGCTATATTATTAAATCCTTTAATATTTGAATGTTTACCGGTTATAATTGCATCACCTGAAAATAAAACAGTTTCTTCATTATATAAAGAAATGCTTCCTTCCGTAAGTCCCGGACAAGAAATTACTTTTAACCCACCAATAAAATCACCTTCTTTTAATGTAATATCAGGGACTATGTTTTGAGTCTTCATAAATTTTAATAGTAGCCCGAAAATTATACCAATCAGTCCTCCAATAATTCCATTTTGTTTTTTCATCTTTTCACCCAAAAGATAAGGAACTTCGTTTTCATGGATAGCCACTAGCGCTCCGGTTGCATTTTTTAAATCTATGACACTTCCCGTATGGTCAATATCAGAATGAGTGAGGATTATATAATTAATTTTTTCAAGGGATATATCCAATTCAGAAATTTGACTAAGAATTTTAGACGCATTGCCAGGCATACCTGTGTCTATTATAGAAATTTCACTGTTATCAGATATGTAAAGATATGAGTTGGCTCCTTTTATCTTTTCAAATAAATACACGTTTCCGTTTATTTTCATTTTTTAATCTTTTCGTTAGTAAATAAGATTTATACAAGTTGTATTATTTGTTAATGTACCCTGTTTAATTTTTTCAAGTCATTCAGCCCTTTTTTAGTATAAAATCAATCGTTCAATAAGTGTTTAAGATCATCAATCCTTTATCTCCCTTATTAAGGTTGTTAATAACAATAGTTGTTAATAACAACCTTACATTAAAAAATATTAGTATTTTTCAGCCTTGCTTTTAAAATGATTTACTACTTTATAAAAAGTCTTTAATTCAGCTTCAGTAAGACCCTGTTGAATTTCATTAATAAATTTTGAATAGATTTCCATATATTGTTTTATTACTCCTTCTCCTTTTTTTGTGACCATAAGATAATTCTTGCGCCTATCTTTTGTGACAATAACCCTCCTGACTAATTCTTTTGCTTCCAATGAGTCAATCAACCTCAATATGGTTGATTTATCCTTTCCCATTATATCAGCCATATCTTTTTGTATTACTTCATCTCCTTTTTCACTTATAGCTTTCAATAGTTGAAATTGTTCACGGGTAATTTTTAACTTTGTTTCCGCCTGATCTTTAAGACATTTTTTTATAGCACGGAACATATCAGGTATTTTATTTCCAAATGCCATATCTAAAGGTGAATTCTGCTTTTTCATTTTTAAACATTTTAACCGATGCAAAGATAAAACATATTAGTTGGTATATGCAACTAATGAGAAAAAAGAAAAATCAGCTGAGATCATTTGACTTTTTGGTGAAGTTTATTTAAGATTTATGATAGAGATACAGTTATAATAAATCAAGGTAAGGAAAGAAATGGGGACAGGTAAAACAGGTATAAACAGAGTGGCAGAACCTTCCAAAATTCGTTTAAATTTAAACGGATTGTCATAAAATACACTATTTAATATCTTTTATGGATTGCAGTCCTTTATATATATCATCTGATTTTTAAATTAAGAAAAAATTAAATTTTTCTAAATCCTTAATTTTGAAACTAATAATATATATTTTGGCGGAGGCAGGTATAAGTTAAAAATCCGAGCTCAGACAGAAGAAAAGACCCTTCGGAAATGAAGGCAGAACAATATAAATGAAAAAATGAAAGTCATTTATGAAATACTATGAATTATTTTTGAGTTACTGCACAATAATTTTAAAATGAATTGCTACAAATTGGTCTGACGAAATACATCCATTAAATATACATGCCAACGGAATACGAACCAATTTAATCAGGATCAATTAAAACATATAAAGTTGTAAAATATGAAATCAACACTCTCGTTCTTTGGTCTTTTAATATTTTCTGCAATCACATTAGCACAGACAAATAATGCCAGCTACGATATGACCTGCTTTTGCTCAGGCCGGGAAACACCACACGCAATAGTTTCATATGACAATAATCTACAATTAATTATTGCGTTTAAAAACGGACTTACGCTAAAGGGCCTTGATAGTCTTAACATCCCATATACTGAAAGTCAACTTAAACTCTTGCAGGTTTATAATCTAATCCGGCAGGAAAATGACAAATACTTTTCAACCATTCCTGTTCTGGATGGACAGCAGACAAATCAAATAAGGACTCAATCAAAGCAGGAGGCTGATATAATAGTCCCTGCTATAGAAAATGATATAAATAATTTTGTGTCTTATCTTAATTCGATTCATTGTAAAATCAATGCCTTTTCAATAATGTTTTCATATATCCTGGATGGATTAGTCTGGCAAAAATTTGAAGAAAGAAATTTGCTCAAACCATATGAATCAACTGATAATATATCTCCCTGGACGGGCTATTTTTGGATTCTGACATCCAAACCACTTATAAAATATGGCACCAACTCCCAATCTGATAGTACATTTACCTTGTGTATTACAGACGGGGCGCCATACAGTCTGAGCAAGACTTTTTATGAAAGGGACGATCTGAAACAGGCAATGCTGAATAATATCCTGCTGGAAGGGAAAGTTACTGATACGGCCGTTATTAACAACTTCGCCATATATAATATTTTCGATGGAGAAGGGAATGTACTTGTTCCAATTATACAGGAAAACAATCAAAATATACTCTATCAGTTGTCAAATAAAATGTCCGACAAGATATGTAATGCAATAATAGCCAATATCCGGTTAGACGAAATAACTAAACAATTTAAGTTAAAAGATAATGAGCAGGCCCTTATAATCTTCTATCACGAGATTTTATGGAATATTATGGCAGAACTGGATGTAAAAAATATTATTGATAAACCTTTAATACTAAGTGATCCCAGCAAAGCTAATTCAGGAGATCTGGCAAATTTAATTTTCTTTATCAAAAAGGGATGACTTTATCCTGAAACAATTATTTCATGAAAAGCAAAATCTCCTGCTTAACCAATGAATGTATACTGAGTAAGGCTAACGTCAGTTTTTCAACCTTATCTTTAATCTATCTATTTATTAAATTGTTGTTAATGATATAATTGCAAAAGCCGGACTCCTTAACCACATTTGGCCGGGTAAATTACAATTAGCCTACATAATTAAAATATAAGCATTTAACATCGGCTTTTGTTGGTCAACTTATTCTGGCTAACCATGGTCAAGGGTACTGGTTTTTACACTAATTCACCAGTCCTCACCAGGTTGATTCTGGTTGCTTCTGGGAAAGCTTCTAGAGATAGCACAGGGTTATACCTGGCAAAAGATGATCTGGCACCAGGAACTTTAAAAACATAGTAGAATTAATGAATAATGTAAAATCCATCCTTCTTTGACCGCCAAAAAATCCGGTCAGCTTACACGTGACATACAATACAAAACAACAAAGATTTAACTCCCTTTCTTTTAGTGGTCAATTTAGAACGACCAACCAGGGTCAAAAGCACGGGTTTCCCTATAAAGAGAGCAAATCAATTAAGATTTAAGCATATATGAGAATAATCAGGTTAAAATAATATATTTGTGTTACAACTATTTATGATGAAAACAAATCAGAAAATAGCAGTTTTCGTACTATCAACTGTCCTTATTCTAATTATAATCATTACCTCTGGTCAATCTAATGAAACCTGTACAATTCTTGAAAAATCAGAGCTTCTAATGCCTGAAGGAATAAGCAGGTTATTACAGGAAAAATCAAAATACCATTATGTTGGTATAGAAAAATGTGCTTCGGTCTGTCATAATAATGAAGAGACAGGTTTCCAATATAATATTATGAAAAATGGTCCTCATTCACGAGCTTTTGGAATTCTTACTTCAAAAAAGGCTTTAAATTATGCAAGAAATGCCGATTTAAAAGAAAATCCTCAGGAAAGCTCAGTCTGTTTAAAATGTCATATAACAGGGGGAGGTCTTGACTCCTCTTTCTTTGCAACTACCTATAAAAAAGAAGATGGAGTAACTTGCGAAGCTTGCCACAAAGGAGCATACATTACAAAAACCTTTCTTCCTACAGAACTAGATTGTCTAAAATGCCATAATGATTCAGTTCATAAAATATCCAAATTTGACTTCAAGGATAAATCTGTTATAATAGCTCATCCAAGACCAAAAGCTGAACTAAAGAAAACCTGATGTGTTAATCTGAAAGGAGAGCTCAAAAATCATAATTCTATCCAGATAATCACCTTCGGGGGTTTTGAAAAATACTTTTGGTTTTTATACTCGTTGGAAAAGCCTGTGACCCTAACCACTTTTGGCCGGGAAATCTTAACCATCAAAAGCCGGAGTTAAATACTTATCAAATAATAATTTTCACCAAAGATATGAGTAAGGGTGTAATGTAGTCAATATGCCCGGCTTTTGCAATTATATTAGTTCTGACATTTAAGATCCGAGTATGAAATAATAACCAATAAAGCAATTATAGCGAAAATACTATCTTATTCAACCTCCAGAACCATTTGCTTACTTCCGGTTTCTCCGTTTTCTCCAACTCCTTCAATTGTTATTAGAAATTTTCCTTTTTCATCTGATGTATAAAAAGAGAAATTTGCCTCACCGTTTTCGTCCGTTATTATCTCAGGGTTCCAATAAAGTGTGTTTCTATAGTCAGCTTTTCTGGAGTCAACAGGAATTTCATCAGTGTATTTAATTTCCCTGAACTTATTTTTTTCTGTAAAACCTCTGAATTTAAATAATGATAGATTTTTAGTATCAATCAGGCTTGCAAAATTCTTCTTTTTTGTAAAGATGTGAATTATTCCACCATACATAATTCCTCCTAAAACATAGTAGTCATTTATAATTTCGACTTTATCAATTTCAGAAGGAGAAATGGAAAGGAATCTATCAACATCGAAAATTGGTATCCCATCAACAAGTAATAATGGAGACTGGTTCAGTTCTATTCCGTTGTCTGAATAATTAAGTTTTATTTGTTTACCATTTTCACCTTTGACAATTTTTGTATGACTGAAAATCTCGACGAAATATTCTTCAAATGTCGGGAGATCAATAACTTTTTGAAAACTGTAGGACGAATCGGATTTCCCATAGAATAGCGAAGTATAATTCATAATTTTACTATCTGTTATAGGATTTGGATAATATTGTTTCTCAATTTGATCGTTTATCACCAATTCTTCAAAAAACTTTTTATCAAATCTATTTTCTCTAAGTAAATTTATAGAGTCTGGTGGGTATTCAGTTTCGGATTCTTTATCTAAAATCACTTTAAAATTCTTTAGGTATTTATCTGCAGGTTGGATTACAAAGTCAGTATTTTTATCCTTTTCATTCATTAAAAAAAAGAATTTCCCATCATTACTGGTTATAAAATTCTGAACATCAATATGATTTGACAAGGTTGAAAGATAAATATTAACATTTGGAATTGGTCTATTCGTTTGTGTCGATAGAATTGTACCGGAAATTATAAATCCTGATGTTTCAGGCAGATAAACTATCCCCGGTGAATACGGAATAGTATCGAGTATATTGGAACTGCCATTCACAGAAGCTTTTTCTTTCCATTGACGTATTTTATAACCTTCAGTCATAAAGTCAGATATGTTAACACTATCCTTATTCACTAAATCAGATTTTGCTGCTGAAACTGACAGATGAGTTTTTATTAAGTTATTTGTTTTTATCTTAATATCAACTTTTTCTCTGGCACGATAAATCTGTTTATTTAACAAAGCTTCAATCTGAAATTTAGTTTTTGGTCTGTTTAAAAAAGCATTTTTATAAAGTATTTGATTCCTATTATTTTTAATATATAGCGAATTAAAACCGTGCATCAATTCTTTGTTTAAAATAATAACATAAAATTTATTATTAAAAAATTTAACACCTATTTGCTTGTAAATTAATCCATTATTTTCTAAAAGTATCTTTAAATCCTTATTATCAGGATTATTTTCATCAGTTACCTCAATTTCTATCATTATGTTTCCTTCAGTAATTTGGTTAAGCGAAGCCTTAATCCCTAAAGTCAAAGCTCCTGGCAACCTGAAAACATTTTCGTTACCGTAGCTATTTGCAATTATTGCCTTATATTCCTTATTTTGTTCAGGTGTAAAATCAAAATATCCGGGAGTTTGAATATCTGCAATAATATTATTATCCTGATCTAATATTTTGACCCGTTTTTTAATGATTTCGCCAAAATAATCTGTTGTTTCAACTGATACGGTATTGTTCGTATTAATATTAAGATATCCTCCTTCCGGTAAAAATTTTGCCAGGATATTCTCACTATTTAATTGATTGGATTTTAAAATTTTAAGCTCACCTGTGGGGTTTATAATATAAATTTTCTTACTAAAAAAACAATCCTTTTCAAAATTCATCATCCATTTTGTGTAGGCATAAATTGTATAATAACCTGAAGTAAGACCTTGTGGGATTGAAAGATTACCATTTGCCATTCCATTTTCAATTGGATAATTTCCATTAGCCTGGACCTGGCCATTTTCATCAACTAAATCTACATAAGCAATACTGCTTACAGAATCCTTTTTAAAGGTTCCGTTTAGAAAATAATATGCTTTGAAAAATATGTTTTCTCCGGTAACATATACACTCCTGTCTAAATGCAGATATATTTTTTCGCTAATGATATATTCTTCCTGGAAATTAAATTTTTCTTTAATGGCCGAACTATAAATCTGAGAAAAGCTCACAATTTCTGAAACAGAAATGAAAATCAAACAATTCAAAGTAAATATTAAAAGCGTTGAATGGGATTTTTTCATCGTTTGTTATTTATTTTCCCAATATTCCGGTCTGATTGATGTTCCATCAGACGCTTTACAATAGATGCATTTTGGATCGCGCACAAGCAAAAAAGCCGTTGTGCCCCATTGTGGAGGTAATTGAGTTATCATAGCAGGAGGTTCAAGTATTAAAGTTTGAGGATCGAGAGACTGTACCATTTTTGTTACACCACAGTCTGGTGCTTGTGGAAGTACAGATAGTGCTTTGACCTGAAAATTTTTGACTTTTACAGCAGAAGCTTCTAAAATGCCATAAACCAGTTCATCGGGATTGCTAATACATTTGATATTGCCTGTAAGCGGATATTGCTGTTTGGTGTTTAGGGCATTTGGATTGTCGTTCTCAATAACATTTTCCCAAAAGTTGTAAGAAAACTCAGATAGTGCATATTGCCTGACTCTTATACCATATCCATATTCTAACTTGTAATATTTACTGACAAAATGCAAAGGATAATCAGAAATATAATTTATCTGAGAGTTGTTAGTAGTTGCAATAAAAATATCCGGCAAATGTCTTTGACTGTAACACTGATAAGGAATACTAATACCCAGTAACGCATTTCCATTCCAATAGTAATCATAAATATAGGGCATGTCAAATTCCCAGTCTTCATCTATTTCCCACTTAAAATATTCTTGTTCACTACTACCTGGTTCTGTGCTGATATAAAATTGATAACCTTCATCTTCTGCCGTAGTTAAAGTAGCTGGTTTTGTAACATGATCAGCTTTTATATCAGCAATGCCCGGTACATCAAGCATTTCGACATAATCTGATTCATATTGTTTTCCATCTGACAGTACAATATTTAGTTTGTATTTTGTTCCAATTTGACCTGCAAAAGTATTAGGAGTAATATATCCAGTGCTATCTTCCGTTAAAGGAATTGTATTCCCTTTATCATCAGATAATGTGACTTTGGCTCCCAAAACCATACTATCTCCATAGTTCTCCAAACTATAAGTTTTTCTAATGGTTATTATATGAGGCCCATTTTCTGTTGTAATCATACCATAAACGACCAAATAATTATCATATTTAACTGCTTTGGGTAAGTATTCGTAAATACAACTTTGCATGATAGAAGCAATTAATATAATTGTCGCAGTAAGAATTCTATTAGTGTGCATGCTGTTAATTGCTAAAATAATTACCCAATTTAAAATTATAAGATACAGAGAAAACAGGTACACTATAAATGGAAACCATATAGGTTTTAAGTTTACCATCTTGGACTTCCGAGAATACTGAATAGGCATTTTTCCTTCCTGTCAGGTTATAAATGGTCACCGACCAGAAAGAATGCGCAATCTTTTTCCTTAATAAATTACCATCGATATTAAATGACAGATCAATCCTGTAATAATCCGGCATACGTAATTGGTTCCTGTCAGAATAATTAAGAACAACATGATCGTCCAATGTATATTGAAATGTTGGGCCGGTATATGGCCTGCCTGTACTATAAACAAAATTTGCAGAAATGCTAATTCGTCTATAGTTGCGATAATTAGCAACAATATTAATATTATGGGGTTTATCGTAATTTGAAGGGTAGTAATTACCTTGATTAATTGTTTCCGATGCAGTATTACCTTTAAACCTAAGCTCACTACTGGAATAAGAATAATTTACCCATCCTGTTAATTTACCGCTGTTTTTCTTTATCATTAATTCTAAACCGTAATCCCTTCCAAATCCTGATAAAATATCTCTTTCTATATATTCATTTTTTGTTAAATCTGCACCATTTTTATAATCTGAAACATTTTTATTCTCCTTATAATATAATTCAATTGAAGCATCGTAATTGTTTTTATTAAAACTGGAATAATATCCGATATTATACTGATCACCGACAATTGGTTTTGAAAAGGGATCACAAAGCTTCCATTTATCAGTAGGCGAAATCGAGGTAGTGTTCGAAAGCATAAATAAGTACTGGTTGTTATGACTGTATCCTGCTTTTATAGAATTATTATCATTTATCAGATATCTTAACGAAAATCTAGCATCTAAGCCTGTATAACTTTTTATTATTTTAAAATTTGGATAGTATGTTGTATCAACTACTGTCTGATCTGATAAAGGCTGGTTTTCAAGATAGGTGAAAACCGTTTTTGCACCAAGGTAATTGTAAAGATTAAATCGAAGGCCTCCTGAAGCACTAAGTTTAGGGCTTATTTCATAAGTATCGCCTAAATATATGGCAGATTCCAAAGCTTTTTCCTTTTCAAAAGTCTTTTCCTGATAATACGAGCTATCTATTGGATTAAATGCACCCGGGCTTATTTGATATAAAATAGAATTAAACCCGAATTTCAATTCGTGATTTGAAACTGGTAAATAAGTATATGACTGATTTATTTCGAAATAATTTAATTCATCTTTATAGGTGTATTGATAATCTGGCAGCAGTTTGTTGGTTTCCTTAAAGTTATAATTACTATAAATTGCTGATGTGTTGGAATATAACTTTTTATTGAAAATATGCATCCAATTTAAAGATATTCCTGCATTTGAGTAATTATAGTTAATGTTGCTTGCCAGGGTGTAATTATCAATGCTAAAATAGGAAGTTACACTTATTTGGTTGTTCTCGTTTATTTCATCAGTTATATTAGCTGTTATGTCATTAAAATAAATATTGCTGTTTTTAATATCAGGATTATTTATCATGTGCAAAATCCAATTGGCATATGTACTACGTATGCCAATAATATAAGAACACTTGTCTTTAATCAAAGGTCCTTCGAATAAAAGTCTTGCGGCAATTGGGCTAATGCCCCCTTTCATAGAAAAATTATTTTTATTTCCTTGTTTTGAACTAATATCAAATACCGAAGAGATTCGTCCTCCATATTCTATAGGAATATTGCTTTTATAAAGTTTGAAATCCTTAATCAAATCTGCATTGAATGCTGAGAACATTCCCAACGCATGCGAAGTATTAAATATTGGTATATTGTTCATGATAAATAAATTCTGATCAGCTGCGCCACCCCTCACATTAATCCCTTCAGATGCTTCGCCAACAGTTTGAATCCCAGGCAATAAAAGAGTCGCTTTTAAAATGTCCCTTTCGCCCATTGCATATGGAAGCTCTTTAATCTCTTTAACTGAAAGTTTTTCAAGTCCAATCTGGTTACCTTTTACATTATTGTCTTTATTTCCGGTGATAGTAACTTCTTTTAATGCAACAAGATCCTTTGATAAATTTATATTTATCTGTCCGTCCGAGAAAAGGTTTACTTTCTTATAGATAGTGATCATACCCAAATATTTAAAACCCAATGTGTATGTTCCACATTTGATTTTTATCATATAATGCCCTTCTGGGTCTGACGAGGCGCCTGATGTTGATCCTTCAATAAAAATATTAGCACCGATTATTGGCGCTCCTGTTTCCTTATCTTTAATATATCCTGTAATTGTAGCGGTTCCATTATTATTGTTTTTTGTTCCAAGCGTGATTTCTTCTATTCTATTATAATCATCTTTATCTACATATTTGTTAATAATATTTTCAGAGTATTCATTACTAAAATGGGTATTCATGTTTATACTATCTGATTCAATCCATTTTTCGGTCAATTCAGTTTGTATGTCAGATTTTGTAATAATAATATTTCCCCTGCTATCCAAATAGTAATGCAGATTAAGTTTTTTTAATATTTGCCTGAGTGCCTGACCAATTGAGATATTGTTGAAATTAGCTGAAACAAATAAAGAATCAACCCATTGCAGGTCATAGTAAAATTTAATGTTGTGGGTACTTTCAATTTCTTCTATAAATTTTGAGAAAGCTACATTTGATCCGGAATAATTTATTTTTGCAGAATCACTTTGTGCCTGAGATTGGACAATAGAGATTAAGCAGAAAATTATAAAGGCTAATATGAATCTATAAAACATTGTATCTATGTTCTTATAAACAATACATTTTTGTTGAATTCAAGATTATTTGTTATAAAAGAGAATCAGTATATTTAAAAAGCTTTATCAAATCAATGTTGTTTGATTTGGATAATTGAATCTTATTCTTTTTTATATAGGAATTTATTTCATTTCTTTCCCCGGCAAATATTTTCAAAAAACCGTGTTTGGAAGAAACATCAACTTTCTTCCCATTTATATCAAAAAGCAATTTCCTTTCTTGAAAACCGAATTCACCAATATGTTCATCGGTAATCCCGGGAATAAATAGTTTACTCCATCTTGCATAGACCTTAATATGCTTTCCCGAAAATATTCTTTCGTAAAATCCTGATTGAGGAAATAATGGTAATTCATGGCTGTTAACAAAAATTTTATCATTTAAATAAAATCTTGTAATAACCTGGTTATTCAATTCAAGGATAGCGCCTTTATTACTGGTATTCTCAGCAATAAAAAATAATTTTTGATCACAAATATCATAAATGAGTCGGATGTTATTGTACTCCTTTTTGCCAAGTACGAGCGTGCCCGGTGCATCATTGGTTGTTTCGAAATATGGTGTGCCCTTTGCTCCTTGAAATTTATTAATTAGGAGTCTTGCATTCATCAATAGAAAATCGTTCTCTAAATATGAATCAACTTTCTTTTTTACCAACAGAAATAAGTTTCCCTGTTTATCTGTACTATTTTGCTGGCTATTACAAATCAGTGCCGGTAAAAAAAGAAATACAAAATAAAATAAACTTGATAATCGAATATTTTGGCGTACCATGTTCGTATTAATGCTTATTATCATTGTAAAAACTGAGGTCCTCCCATTTTTAGGACACTTCTAAAATAGAGTTTTTTGGGTCTTTTGCTCAGCCAGATTCTACCTGATCCGGCGTTAATCCTTGTAAAGAACTATGTGGTCTGTACTCGTTATAATCTCTACGCCAGGACTCTATTTTAAACCTTGCGTCTTCCAAAGATAAGAACCAATTTGTATTTAAACACTCATCCCGCAGACTTCCGTTAAAAGATTCTATAAAAGGATTATCCGTAGGCCTTCCAGGCCTTGAATAATCCAGGGTTACATGATTTTCATAGGCCCATTTGTCAAATTCTTTCGAGATGAACTCAGAACCATTATCCACCTGGATCCTTTTGGGTAAAATACCCGCCTCTGCAGTGACCCTGTTCATAACATTTACAACGTCTATCCCCTTTAGAGATTGGCCTACTTCAATAGCATGGCACTTTCTGCTGTAGTTGTCCACTATTGTCAACGCCCGGAATCTTTTCCCATCAAAGAGCTGATCAGACATAAAATCCATGCTCCAGCACTTATTGACAGTACTTATTTCCGGTCGTTCAATCCGGTGTGCTCCTGCACGGCTTCTCCTGTTGCGTTTTGTGCGAAGGTTCAGTCCTTCCATACAATATAAACGATATACCCTTTTATGATTATCTGCCCATCCCTCTCTGCGAAGCAAAGTGAAAATGCGCCAGAATCCATAACGCACTCTAAACATGGCTATTTCTTTCATCCTGCTACGTATTATTGTATCATCCCGGTATACAGACTGGTAATACCATACCGATCTGTAAAGCATAATGACCATACAAGCTTTGCGAACAGAAACCCTATACTCGTCAAGCAAACTCTGAGCCAATCCCCTTAACTGGGTTGGCTTCAGAGTTTTTTTTCAAAACATCCTGTAACATCTGCTTATCCAGGGTAAGATCCGCAATGATCTGCTTTAATCTGTAATTTTCTTTTTCCAATTGTCTTAGCCTGCGAAGTTCCGGAACACCTGGTCCACCATATTTTTTCTTCCAGTTGAAAAACGTGTCTTCACTGATGCCCATCTTCCGACAGACCTCCTCGACTTTGACTCCGGTCTCAGCCTGCTTAAGTGCAAAAATGATTTGCGATTCTGTAAATTTTGAACGTTTCATAGGCAATTCTCTCCTTTTAAAATTAATACTTAATTGCCCAAAACTCTATTTTATAATGGCCCGGATTTATGGGAGGAGGTCAGCCCGAATTCTCTATTTTAGAGTAGTCCGAAAAAAGGGGAACCCTCATTAAAGATTATACTCTAATTTTAATTGGACCTGCTTCGGGGAAGCCGACACACCAACCTTTGTTTAAATTTAAACGGATTGTCAAATAGATCAATAAAAAAACCGGCTGAATTGGCCGGTTTGAATTGTTTGATTCAGGATTTTTAAATCAGTTAATGTCTTTGAATATTATAAGGGAGTATTTTTAATTATGATATTCGCTTTGTCTAGATATTCTTTGTTAGAATAACCCTTGCAAACGGCTGCAATTTACCATTTTCTTCTCCGTCCATAAGCCATTGCCATGTGTTTGTCCCCTTATCATATAAGAATGTAGTATGAAATTGACTTGTATCTCCATATTTAAATAGCATCTCAATTTTATCTCCATTTTGTTTTGCACGTCCTATAATTCCATTAGAAATACCTCCATTGCTTGTATTATCTAACCAAAGACAGGAATACTGTTTTTTAGACTCTTCCCAACAAATATAAACTATAGCTTCATAAAGTGGATTTCCTTTTTGGTCCTTTTCTCTTGACACTTCCTTTAATTGAACATATTGTCCATTAAGTACCCTATGTACATCAATGTCATGAATTGTCTTTTGCCCATCAATGGTACCATTAAGTATCCATTTTCCAGTTAATCTATTAAGTAGTGAATCAGGTGAAGTCAGTTGTTGTGATTTTAATGTTGTCGGTACAAACATTACCAGAAGTAAAATCAAACTTATCAGTGCTTTCATAGTTATTAATGTTTGTTAATTATTCTTCGATGTCAATATTTCTCGTTAGGAGTGATTCACAAATGCTACCTAATTATTTTATAGAATAAATAAAATTAATCTTATCGATCCAAAATGGTAGTATAAAAGCAATTCGATAAAATTACCAATTATTCAACTCTCAAATCCCTGCGTTTTAGTATAGTCTTCTTACAGCTCCGCCCCGTCAGTCACATGAGCAAAACCTTACTAAAACCTCTCTAATCCCCATAGGATATCGCCTGAGGGATTTAGTTCAACCAGGGCGCCATAACTGGCTGTTACGCACCGTATGAAGCCCTATGTATTATGCTTAGTTTTTTTATTTAATTCTGGCAAAAGAAATTACTGGACCATCGACACTAGCATTATTAAAAATTAAACTGTCTTTTGTTACCGAAAAATTAGATGAAATAATAGAACTTGTTAGGTAAAATTGACCTGAGCTAAATGGATGAGTTTTATAAATTGAGGTATTTAAAAGGGTGTCATTTCTGAATTCATTCATATTTCCATTTGATAAGAACTCGAGTTTATATGTTTAACCAGCTGATTGAGGAGTAGAAACAATTTGGTCGTAAGGAAAAATTGATTTAACCCAACTCCATTTACCAATAATTTGATCATAAGATTCATTCTTTTTGCAGCCTATAGTAAAACTAAGCAGAAATAGGCTTAAAGCGAAAAAGATTTTTTCCATAGTAGTTATTTGTTGTTTTTACTCCAAATTTAATCCATTTGATTCTATATGTAATTGAGGCATGAATTAACCATAACGGGAGTCTGTCTAAAAACTTCTTACAGATTGTTTGGATCGTCCTTTTTCAGGCAATAATAAGCGATGCATAATAATCACAATTGTTAAGCCGTAAGAGACATTCAGATATCTTAAACCTCTTTATATAATGTATTACAAGGTGATAAACGGCTGGGAAAAACGGCAAAAGTACCCACAAATATCTCGCTATAATACTCGTAATTCGTTTCAAGTTGTCTCAATCTTGATGACTTAATGGCAGAAACAGGTAACTGATCGCTGATAGCAATGTGATTTTATAGTGCTTAAAAGGGTTTTTTATTATTAATCTTGACTTAACACGGATTCTGATTTTCATATCATTATCCATGTTTAGGTGCTTATTAAATTTTTAAGTCATGATGTAATTATTTACCAAATTGTGAATTTGTCCTTCGGAATGAAGCAATTAACATTATTTTTTTTATACGATTTTTGTTTTCTCTTATTTATCTGTTTTATCGCCTCAAAAACTATTGCCATTATCAGAGCTAAAGCACCTAAATATAAAATTAAATTATAAATGAATGGATATTTTATCTTGTCGATAAATGTTCCAAAGAGAATTGACGCTGCAATACTATACCAAAGTATTTTTAATAATTGGTCATACTTTCGGAATCGTAAAGAGAATATCCAGTTTTTAAAGATGTCATTATCAGGATTATTCTTGGTTAACCAAGTAAAATCGTTTTCGGACTTTAAATAATTCTTTAAATAATAATTGGCGACTCCTCTATCAAATCTTAATATTCGGTAAAACTCAATATCATTCATCTTTGATTTATCAAACCCTTTATAATTGTCAAAAAGATCAATTGCTTTATCGAGATACGGTAATGACTTTGAATAAGCTTCTTTATTCTTCAAATTGTGAGCATAATCTGATGTCAATCTCATTACTGCATTATATTCTTCGTCAGTATAAGGAATTTGATTTTCGAATAATGCCATGTTATCCTCAAAAAGTCCAATTAAACCATCAAGAGATATTGTCTCTTTTGTGGAATAAACTTTGTTGTAAATTTCTAGTATTGTCATCTTGGAATATTAGTATTAATATCAAGATTGGGAAGTTATGCTTCGTCGTTGTCTTGGATGAAGATTGAATTCTCGTACACGAATGGCAGGAAATTAATTTACTATTATTGTCACAGCCTTCTGGTCAATAGTTGAATTTTGTTCCCAAGGATGACAATATTTAAATTCCAGGACTTCAGTTCCAGGGCGGATCCCTAAAAATGTCCATGTTTCAATTCCAGAGCTACCTGGGTAAGATTGATATGGCACAAAACTATAACCTATTGAATCTACAATGGTTATTTCTTGCTTATTTGTCCAAATCCATTCATAACCAGTAGAAGGATTTGAAATTAAATCAATCTTGAGAATAGAATTAACTTTTCCTTCTATGATATTTTGATCATTTTTAAAGCAAAAGGTCATGGTCAATAGGAGAAGGAAAAAGAAAGGGAAGATGACTTTGACTTTCATGGCAGTAGAAAATTAGACTTTATGAAAGGTTTTTCTTTGATTGTTATTTAATTCGAACTGCATATTCTTTTTGAGGGCTCCCTGTAAAACATCTGTCATAATTATTATAAGATCCGGATTAATCCCCATAGGATATCTCCTGAGGGATTTAGTTCAACCGGGGCTCCATAACTGGGTGCTACGCACCGTATCAAGCCCTATGTATTAGCGGCTGATTTTTTTTATTAAGTTAATCCCAAACATATCGCCAGACATTGTTTTGTTTTTTCCAAACAGTATGAAATATCCCTTTATAATCAATGTTTTTACCAGAACTATCTTGGATTGAGTATACATACTTGCCATAGGTATAACCAAGCGTACAACAATCGGAAACATCAATAAAGTCTGGAGTCCAGCTTAGTTTTGCATTTGGATTGGCATTTTTATTATAATAGAGTTTGATATTTTCTTTGCCAAAAATAAGTGAATCATTACCCCTTCTAATTACAGCATTTTCATTTGCGTAGTAATAAAAGGCTACTGCGGATCCTTTCTCAGATACCATTTTTTCAAATGCTTTTTCAGTTTCAAGAATTTCCTTTTTGGCAATAGCTATATTGGAAGTATTCTTGCACGAGACAGCCAAGGGTAAGTAAAATAGAATAAATAAAGTCTTTTTCATATTACACAGAAATAAGATAAATGTTTTAAAATTATGAAGATAGATCAGATTTGACTAGAAGACCTGACGTCGAATTTACCGCTAACATGTTTTTAGCGGTTGTTTTTTATTTTTTTATACAATCGTCAATTAATTCTGCAAATGCCGGTACCCCTGACCACTTTTGGCTGGTTTTATATTTAAATACATAAGTTGTATTAAGACTGATATTTATAACCGGCCAGATATAGTCAATTCACTCCGGCTACAGGTGGTCAAAACTACTGGTTTTTCCAGTGTATTGTCTTTAATCAACAGTTTTGTTCTTATTAAACTTGTAAGTTATTCCTGTCAAAAAATTGAAATAGTTAAAGTTGGAATTTGTCCCCTTTGAAAAACTAGTAAATGGATGGTAATAAGCTGACGATAAAAGAAGACTCATTTTTTGTCCAAAGTTAAGGTCTATTCCAAGTCCAATTTGTCCAATAAATTGGAATTTATTACAATTTAGAGGTCCTTCATACTGCGTATTAATGTTATTAATCATATAACCATTAGTAAAACCAGCATCAGCATGTAGTCCAAGTTTTTTATTAAGAATATTATAACGAACAAATAATGGAATTTCAATAAATTGTTGGGATAGTTTCTCAGGCTGTGGCGCAGTTAAGAAATCACAAGTACTACAATAAAATGTTCCAGTAAAACCCTTTTGGGAATAATCTATTCCTAATCCAATATCGAACTTTGATTCTATTGAATATAGTCCGACTAATCCAGAAGAAAAATCAAATCCAGAAGGCTCTAATTGATAACCTATCTCGGAACCTGTTAATATTGAAGTAGATTTGAAATAATTGTCTGGAGAAAAGGTTATTCCAATGCTCCAATTGCCTTTATTATCTACTTTGTCTTGGGAAAACCCCATCAAGGAGTAAAAAAACAAGATACTGATTAGAAATGTTTTCATGGTTGGGATTTAAAAAGAGAGGTTTATTTTATGGATAGCCAGAAGTATTATTTTAACCGAATCAATTATTTGGTTTATAAATCTGTTAGATTAAAATGTTTTACAAACAAAACGAAGCACAATATAAAAGTTGCAAAAATCATTCCATTCTTATACTTGTAGGATGAAATATATTACATATATCGATTTCTATAGTGGTTTTCAACTAAGTTGAATTTATCTAGATGCACTATCGCTTAAGCCTAACGCTCTTATATATCTACCTATTAGGTAGATATATTTGTCAAATCGGGTATTTGTCGTTTAGCTTTTTGCCAGTTATTGTTTGTCCGTTGTAGATAATAAGAAAGTTCAGTCATATAACCAGCACGCTGTCAGAGTTACACATCATTTTCCTTCCCTTTATCCATGCTTCCGCCCCGTCAGTCACATGGGGAAAACCTTATCAAAACCTCTCTAATACCGATCTATTGGGTGTGCCTGACGAATGACCTTCTTTTATCCAATACAAGTTAAATAAATTCCGGGGAATGATGAAGGGATTTAAGAAAAATCAGATATATACAGTTGACTTTTTTGGGAATTTTGTTTATATTTTATTGAGAAAGGA
Organism: uncultured Bacteroidales bacterium; assembly: GCA_963717685.1. Taxonomy (GTDB): domain Bacteria; phylum Bacteroidota; class Bacteroidia; order Bacteroidales; family VadinHA17; genus LD21. The sequence continues at coordinate 1,184,471 of OY970346.1, forward strand.
TTTACAAATGAGGGATGAAAAACAGATAGAGGGATACAAGAATGGTGTAAATTAACACCGACCTTTGTTTAAATTTAAACGAATTGTAATAAAATCCATCAAAAATCTAGTAAGAAACATGCAACAAAGAAAAACCAACTTATATTGGTTGTCATGACATAATATCTCCAGATGTCACCAGGTTAATTCTGGTTGCTTCTGGGGTAGTTACTAAGGATGGGAAGGGGAGATGCTTGGCAAAAGATAATCTGTCACCAGAACTCTTAAAACATAGTAGATATAATGAATTAGATAAAATCCCTTCTTCCTTTGACCACTTCAAAATCCGGTCAGATCTCACCGAACATACAAAACAAAACAACAAGGATTTAACTCCCCTTTAAAGGGTGGTCAATTTATTCCGGCGAAAAGTGGTCAGAGCCACTGGCTTCTCCGAAAATCAGGATTATCTGAAAAATCGCTCAAGTAATCGGAAATCAAAAGAGAAATAATCCGGACTTCTATTGAACCGTCAAGAAAGGTGTAAACGATCACCGACCTTTTCGTTTAAATTTAAACGAATATTTAAATAGATCAATAAAAAAATCGGCTGAATTGACCGATTTGAAGTGTTTGAATCAGGATTTTTAAATCAGTTAGTGTCTTTGAATATTATTAGGGAGTATTTTTAATTTTGATTAACCCTGGACTATACTTTTCATGGCATTGTATGAGTCAGCAGTTGTAATTCAAGAAAAAATAGTTGTCATTTCAGACAGTATGTCACAATTATTGCAAAAATATGTCAAACCAGTCTTTCGGATGAACATATGTGTTTTAATTATGTTAAATCATCTAATTGAGAAGAGATTGATTTTTACTGACATGATCCTAATAAATTCATTATTAATTAAACAATTTAATTTCATAATAACATGTTCTCTTTGGCAAATTTATTTACTCAGAATAAGAGTATAGTCAAGTCACGAAGAAAAACCGAGAACAGAAACTTCCGTATTCCCTTAATCGGGGAGCAGGCCCCATCATTTACTACTGAATCAACAGCAGGAACAATCCATTTTCCTTTTGATTTTGGCAGTAACTGGAAGGTAATTCTAAGTCACCCGATGGACTTTACTCCTGTTTGCTCGACAGAATTAATTGAGCTGGCCAACCTTCAGGATGAATTTGAAGAGCTTGGGGTCAAGATCATAACAGTTTCCACAGATCCCCTTGAAACACACAAACAATGGAAGAAAACTCTTGAACAGATTGAATATAAAGGATATCCCCGACAGAAGATTAATTTTCCAATTGTGGATGATTCCAGTTTGGTCATTGCAAAGTTATATGGGATGATCCATCTTGAATCGGAAAACAATCGAGATGTCAGGGGCGTATTTGTTATTGATCCCGACAACAAGATCAGAGCAGAATACTTTTACCCGCAGGAGGTTGGGAGAAACATGGATGAGCTTCTAAGAACAATTATTGCTCTTCAGACAACAGACAATGACAAAGTTATGACACCAGCCAATTGGAAGACCGGGAATGATGTGCTAATCCCCTTTCCCCTAAAAGCTAATATGTCAGCCATGAATAAAGAATCAGGAGAATATTATCAGGTTGCGTGGTTCCTGATATTTAAAAAAGGGATTGACGGAACCCTATTGGAATAAAACCGGACAATATGACCATATTCGCTTGACACACATCGCTATAAAACAAATATTCAGCTTTGGATTATGGTGGTCAATTAATAATTACGGTCAACTATTGTCAATGTATGTGGGGTCGCGCCTTATATGATTATAAGAGATAAAGTGAAATTAAGCTGGTTCAATAAAGTTTGAAATTGAAGGGTACTGTAAACCATACGGGGACGGGTCTTCCGGACTGTTTGCCTGGTTTAAATGGTGGGAATGTTTTTACAACCCTTATCGCTTCAGCATCAAGTAAGGAATCGACACCTTTTATAATACTGATTTTATCGACATTGCCTTTAGAAGTCACGCAAAACCTTACAAATACTTTTCCCTGGATGTTGTTGTCTTTTTCTGTCTGCGGATATTTTGTGTTTTCAGCAATGTACTTTAAAAGGCCTGGCAACCCTCCGGGGGGCTCCGGCATCTCTTCAACCGATATAAAAGGTTCGGGGTCAGCCTCAGCCTCCTGCGACTCTTCCCTGACTTCCTTCACCGGAATAGCTGCTTCTTCGTTCTTAATTTTGTTCTGTGCATCATCAGCAGTCATAAGTTGTGACATTTCTTCAGGTTTAACCGAGTCTACGACGACCGGTGGTAAATATTTAGCTTGCTGAAATGCGTCTGTGGGTGGGGGTGGAGGAGGAGGGGGGGGTGCAACGATTTCATTTGGCGGATCTAAATTTTCCAGCCTGATCTCTACCAGTCTTTCAGTATTATTTCTATGGTTTACCAAAGCTTTGGCATTAGCGTAAGGAATAAGAATTGCAGCAGCCATAATATTGATTCCAATCAAAAGAGAAATGATGACATTGAAGCTGTACTTCTTTCGCAGGATATAAGCTCCGTACCTCTTGTTCCTGCGCTCGAATACGATATCATTAAAATCAGGAATTCTGTTCAATTCTCTTGTCATGAAATATTTCATGATCAATATTTTAATAAAATATGACATGACACAAACAAAATGTGAAACAAAATGTTCAGATATATTAAATAAATGATATCAAATTTCTTCTTTTAAAAAACTATCTCATTTGTCTCATAATCAGCGCCCCCAATGCCGACCATTACATAATTATGAATCATGATCTTAAAATCAGCCCTTCCCTGACCACCTCAAAATCCGGTCAGATTCCCATTGACATACAATACAAAACAACAAATCTTTAACTCCCCTTCTTAGGGTGGTCAATTTATTAAGGCCAATGGTGAGCCCCGTGAGTAGCGTTATCAACATACCAAGAAACCCAGCAAGTTTATTGAGTATATTATGACTGGTTCCCTATTATAATTATAAGATAACTTTAAGATTATCTCAGGAAAGTTCTTATCAAATTAAATTCTTTATCCCGTTCTTCAATTTGCGGAAGGTGTCCTGAATGTTCAAACATCACAAACTTAGCTTGCGGACAATATTTTTTGTAGAGTATTGCTAATTTTGGAACTGCAACACGGTCATATCTTCCAGTAATAATTAAAACTGGCATTTTTAAATTCTTCAATTCATTTCTGACATCAAATTTTCCAACTTCATTTCCAACAACAAAATCTCCATCCTCTCCTACATAGTGATAATATAACTTTCTATTGAAATTGTTTGGATAGCTTTTGTCTTCAAGAAGGAGATTAACATTATAAGGACAATAAAAATACAATAGAGGTGAATGAAATCTACCATATAAATCCGAATGTTTGGCATCTGAACTGCGGTATCCCTGGGAGCGCAAAACCATCAATGAGTCCCACAGTTCAGGATCATTTTCGGCATATTCACGATTAGAATTATCATTATTTTCCTGCCACATGGAGTTGCTGTATATTCCATCTGCAATAATGAGATGCTTAAGATTTATTCCATATTTGACAGCGTACAATTTAGCAATTATACTCCCGAAAGAATGTCCTAACAAATTAATTTTATCGAATCCCAGTGCTTTACGAATGCCTTAAACATCTTCGACATCTCGAGCAATGCTATACTGAGAAATATCACTTGTAGTGTCCGATTTCCCTCTCCCAAAGTTATCTATAAATACAAGGAGAGATGAATCTTTCAGTCCATCAAAATTATGCATATACACATGAGAATTTCCTGGGCCACCTGCAATTAAAAATAATGGATCCCCCTTCCCTTCAGTTTCAATCCAAAGTTTAGCTCCATTAACAATAACATACTTCCCTGGCGGATGTGTAAATGTAGTTTGAGTTTTAGTACAGCTTAGAAAAAGAAATAAGCTTATGATAATAGCTATTATTTTATTTTCGGGAATTAAATTTAAATAAAGATATTTCATTTGGTTATTTTTATTTCGTTCGATTCCTTAATATGTCTCCTAAAGGTAAACATATTTAACCAATTATAAAGATAATAGGTGACTTAAAACCAATCACAAAAGAAAGATAAGCTGGATTTAAAATGTAAAATCTGTCCTTCTTTGACCACCTCAAAAATCCGGTCATAGAGCACGTAACATACAATCCCAAACAACAATAATTTAACTCCCCTTTAAAGGGTGGTCAGTTCAGGACGGCCAAACAAAATCAAGGTCTCTGGCTTTTCCACCAAGGGGAGGAATGAGGTAAATTAGGACTGATTGCAGTATATTTTTTTGGAATATTCTATATAAAGTTATAATAAACAAGAAAGAATCGGGATAATATTTTATAATTATATTTAAAAATTAATAATAATATTCAGGCATGAAAACAGCAATTATTACTGGAGGTACCAGGGGCATTGGTGCTGGACTTGTAAGAGATTTCCTGCGATGTGGTTGGAATGTTGCATACTCAGGAACGACTGAGAGATCAATAGAAAAATCATTATTATCGCTTTCAGGAAAATTTAAAGAAGGAACCTATGTCGTATTGAAATGTGATGTAACAAATGAAAAGGATCTTAATGATCTATGGGAAAGTACCTTGAAAAGCTTTGGGAAGGTCGACATTTGGGTAAATAATGCAGGAGTTGCTAATGAGCAGGCTCCATTTCATCAGATTTCGCCTGATATATTCATAAAAATAATTGACACAAATGTTAAAGGGTTGATGCTTTCAACATATGTGGCTTATAACCGGATGTTAATACAGGGTTTTGGAGCAATTTACAATATGGAAGGTCTGGGAAGTGACGGAAGAATGATTCCTGGATTGACACCATATGGGACATCTAAAAGAGCTGTTGGGTATTTTACTGATGCATTTGCAAAAGAGATAAAAAATGGTCCTGTGATTGTAGGCACTATTAGGCCTGGAATGGTTTTGACTGATATGACTCTTGAACCATTGAGGAAAGATCCGACTAAAAACAAACAGCTTATCAGGATATATAATATTCTTGCAAATGAACCTGAGACAGTAACTCCCTTCCTTGTAAGAAAGATGATAAAAAACAAAAAAAAGGGAGCAAAGATATCATGGCTTTCATCATTGAAGGTAATGAAAAGATTTATATCCGCACCCTTCACTAAGAGAGATATAGTCGGCAAATATATTTAATTGGAAATCCTATAATATCCAAAAACCAGACACCTTGAACATATTTGTTCTGTCAGATTTCCCTCAACACCCAAAACAAAACAACAAATATTTAACTCCCCTTTAAAGGATGGTCAATTTGAAACGGCCAACGATGGTCAAGGGCAATGGCTTTTCGAGGCAGACAATTAATTATTTTAAGAAATATTTAGTAAAAGGACAAGTTAATGAATATATGAATATTTCTTCAATCGTTCCTTATTCTTATTGAAATTATCAATACTCCTGTTAATGGGAATCCTGATTTTGATAGTTCCAACTAGAGTACCGATTGCAAGTCCATCTAAACCACCCAAAACTCCGCCAATTGTTGCCTTGTCCGATGCACTCCAGACAAATAAATCAAAAGAACCTGGTGTAGGATGATCACTGCCCTGTGAATATCCTATTATTGCACCCGCCAATGATCCTATAATTAAGCCGGACAAGGCTCCTCTTATAATAGAATTTTTACAACGCGTTTCAATAATTCCAATTTTTTTGTATTCTATTTCTGTTGTTTGATACTTGCCTGATAAAAAGTCCCTTTTATTTAAATAATTTGCTCCTATAATGGAAGAATCCTTTATTTGATACAAAACATCTGCTCTTCTTGGTTGCCCATAAAAAACAGCTCCACTTTTTGTGTAGTTATCTAATTTAATCCATGTACGGTAAATCCTGGACTTTTGCAGGGTATCTTTTTTTTCAATGGAAGGCTCTTTTGTTATTTTTAAAATCTTATTCATATTAAAAACTAATAGCTTATTATCGGCAGTTTGAATCTCGACGGAGTTATCATTATCCCCTTCAATAATTTTCCCATTAATACTTGTTCCATTCTTCAGGTAAATTGTATCCTGATACCCTTTCTGGGCAAGCATGACACTGCTGACAGTGATCAAAATAATTAATGATAAAGATTTCTTCATGGCGTTATTCCTTTTTATTTATTCAAAAACCAACTCAAGGCAAAATAATATTTCAGTTTGTTTACTCATAAGGTCATTCACTCTTTACTCTTTATTGAAATTTCAAATATTTCTTTTCTTTTAATGCAGTAAGATGATTAATAATAAGAGCAACCCGAACGCCACTAATCGATAACTATAATGTTATAATCACAGAACCTTAATGATTCCTTTAAAAATGACCTACATAAATATGACCTATATTAAAACTCCAATTTAGATTCGAAATACTTTTTAACGCCCGATACACAAGCCAATAAGACCCTGCGGCCAGAACTGCAGCGCCACAGATTTCAACAAGTAGAATAGTCTTTGCTTTATTAAAAGATTTCACATTAACCTTTACAATGCCATTAAGAGGTACACTTAAAATATTATCCTCCGCATTAATCTTCAACTCTGTATCTGACGAGAGATAAACTTTAATTTTATCCCCTTTAGGAAAAAGTGTCACTGTATTATTTATTTTACCTGATAATATCCCATTTGAGACCATGGTGTTATCAGGCTTATACTTTATTTTTTTGCCAGTAATTTCATTTTTGCCATATATTATATAATGATGTTTCCCGGGATCAGGAATCGGGAGGCTGGAACCTGAAACAACTTTATAACTGTAGCAACCTGAAATTTGAATCGACAGAATGAAGATCATAAATACAGAAATAATCTTCTGGAGCAGGGAATGTCTTTTCATAGTTTTTAATTTTAAATAGTCTTCCAGGCAATTTTATTTGGTCATAGAAATGTTTCAGTTAGTAACTAAACTCACAGATTACAGAATCCTGTTGATATCCGTCATAAGAACTTTCATACATTTTGGTTGGTAATGAATTGCTGTTATATTCATATTTTAATGACATCCTCGATGTGCTTTGTCCTGATGCTGCTATTGCCTCAATGACGTTATTCTTGGTGGGTGGTGACACAAAGTATGCTCCCACATTGATCATGCCTGTTAAAACTGCGGGTTGCTCCGGAAAGCCAATAAAGGGGTTTACCATATTGTCGTATGTGACTGTATAATGGGCATTTAGAAAATCTGCAGAGATTACATCTCCTTCAGAATTCCAATCCATACTTAAAGTATCTTCGGGGGAACCGGGATATGAGACGGACACAAGCTCATGCTGGTCATTGTAATGCCAGCACTGCGTCCATGAATTCTGGATGTTTCTGACTGTATCAATATCGCCGTTTTTATCATAACTGTAATTAATAATAAGATTCTCAGAGTTCCACCTGATCTGAATCAATTTGTTGTTGCTGTCATATTTAAAGAGCATCGAATCCCTGCTTTTATCGGAATAAATTACTGTCAATTGAACCGGGCTGCCAGACAGGTAACTGAACTGATAAGTAGTCACAACATTATATGTCACATCTGTACTGATAATCTGTTTAATCCCGGAAGAAGCAAGATTTAAATCGCTCTCCTCGTTTTTCTTTGAACAAGAATATAAGATCAAACCAGCCAGGCAGGACATAAATAATATCGAGTATCTTATTTTCATTTTTAGAAGTTTTATTAAACCTTTTTTCATGATTTGAAATTTTAGTTTTTCAACGTTCACTACTTACTCTTTTCTGAATTTTCATGTATCTCCTTACAGCCCATCAAAGAATTATTGACAGATTATTTTAGTCTGTATGCTATGCCGAACCCAATTGATATAGTCTCATAATGAATATAATAAGGCCACAATAAACCATTGATTGTCCCTGATGATGTGAAATAGCCGGCGTTTAAGAAAAATGCAATTCTTTCATCAGCATTATAATGAAATCCAGTATCAAAACCATATGCAAAGACAGGATTCCCATAAACGCTTACAAATGAAGCGCCAATCATCGGCCTTAATTCCCACCGGAATTTTTCTGAAATTGGAAATGAAAACAATGGACCTGCCATACAATTGACATAGCTGTAATTCCAATTGGTGTAGTTCCCTGCAGAAGGGTTTGCTGCTCCGCATAATATAGCTGTGACTCCAAAATTGTCAGTGAATAAATAACCAAAATCTGCCAGGGTTAATTGAATACCTGTTTTAGTCTGATAATCATAGCCACTTAAAGGAATTGACGGGCCAGTTGACAAGCCAATGTATCCTTTTCTTTTTGCGACTGAATTAGTTGTTAAATCAGTAGCGTTATTAGGTCTCTTTACTATTTTTTCAATCTGATCCATTTTAAAATAAAAATATATTTTATCGACAGATTGAATCTCGACGGATTTGTCTTTAGCCATTTCAATGATTTTCCCATTAATACTTGTTCCGTTCTTAAGGTAAATTGTATCCTGATAACCTTTCTGGGCAAGCATGACACTGCTGACAGTAATCAAAATAATTAATGATAAAGATTTCCTGATCGCATTATTCTTTTTCATGGCATAATAATTATAAAGTTCCCTTACTCTTGAGTTTTTAAGCATATACTTTTAACTCTTAAAACAGGAAGAGAAATTCAACAATCAGGCCAATAATTATAACTATAAGATAAACAGTTATTTATAAAAAAAGACAAGATAAAACTGAATCATTATTGTAGCGTTTTGGTACAATTAAGTGATTCAGAATACTACACTTATTCGTAAAAGTCAGACAGCCTGACCCCAATTGGCCAGTTAGATTATCATTGACATACAATACAAAAACACAATTGTTTAACTTCTCTTTAGATGGGAGTCAATTTAAACCGGCCAACTATGGGCAAGGGCACTGACTTTACCATTATTTATCACAATTTATTTACCGCAAGGCAAATGAATAAGCAGTTATGCAAATAATAAATCTTAGGTTTTATAGTGTTATATAGCCAACAGAGAGATATTAGTCGATTAAATTAGTATTAAATTTCTGGCAACCACGCGACTTTAATATCGTTACGGTATCTTCGATTCGGTCTGTAACCGCATTACCGGCAGGGCGCCGGCAGAATGGGCAGGCATGAATATCACCTTTCGGGTCAATGTAAAGATAGCGGCTTCCTGCACCGTAACATCCTATTCTTCGTTGAACATATCCGATATATGAGATTATGGGATATTCAGGAAATACTCCAGGTGAAGCTGCTCCCTGAAAAAACTCCTCAAGAAGTGCAATCTGTTGCTCTGACAGGGAAACTTCTTCGCCTTTAAATACACATGTTTCGCGGGGCTCAAGAATTCTGATGAAATTTATTCGCCAGCTCTTTGCCAGCTCAGCATATTTCTCCAGATTTTCAACTGTAACGAAACTTCTTGTGGCACAGAGTGAAAGACTGGTAAGAAGACCTGCCTCAAGACAATTTTTGGCAGCTTCCCTGACCCAGAAAAAAGATTTGCTATTGCCCCGGAACCTGTTGTGCTCAGCTTCATCCCAATGGTCAAGACTTATCTCTGCACCTGTAAGTCCCGCCTTTTTTAACAGGAGGGCTTTTTCATAAGTGAATCCAAATCCTGATGTATTTATCCATAATTCAACATCTTCTGGTGCGTAATTAATCAGAGAAATAAGATCTTCCATTCGTTCAAGAGGCTCTCCGCCTGCCAGCTGAATAAGATTCACTCCAAGCCCCCTTATTTTTTTTATTATCTCTTTCATTTCTTCAAGAGACAGGTATTCATTTCTGGAAAGGTTTTCCCTCTCATAACAGTGCCTACATCTCATTGGGCACTTTGATGTAATAGCAAAAAAGACTGTTGAGAGAGGCACTCTGACGCTATCGCGACCTGAGACCCTTATTATTTCACCCATAAAATGTTCGTTAAAAGCAGCTGACGGCCAGCCTGGAACATCATCCGAGAAGAAATATCTTTCTCCTGATTTTATAAATTTCCTGATCTTCGGGAGACCTTGTACTATTTTTCTTTTATTGTTGATCTGCGACAGGGCTCTCAGAACATTGATAGGGATTTTTAAGTAAGAAAAGGCAAGTATAGCTATACTGTAGAGAATCCTTATTCTCAATAATTCAGCTTTGAAACCAGTAACGATTTTATTCATCTTATGGTAATCATTTGGTTAATAGTGAGTCAAACATCTCCTTTGAGAATTCAGGGTACCGGTCTGGCTTACGAAATTTTCTTAATTTCTTTTTATCCGATTTCCCAGTTTGTTCTCTTAGAATTTTATAATGTCCCCTGGTATGCAGAAAAACCGAACGAGCACCCTCTCCTTGTAAGGGTGCTAAAAAAGTTAGAACTGCCTCATCACCAGGATGATTCTGTATATAGTAATCATTATCTGAATTAAGAAGCAATCCTTTGATGTCAAAATTATTGTTATCAATTGCAGTTACGATAGGCACTACCACTGGTTTAATTACTTCGTTCTTACTAAAATCCATTGCTACATAATCGATTTCCCAGAAAAGGAAGCCGGTCACCAGTTTTATTTTTATTGTGTCAGAATTAATTCCAGTCAGATCCATAGGAAGAATATCATCCTTTAAGGCTATCGGCCCTGCGAAATTAAAATAATCAACGAATTTCCAGTCATTGTCTCTTTCGATGTAAACCGACAAGGGCATTTTCTGATCGAGAAACCATTTTTGCATCTTTTCTCCAGGTTCTTTTTCCTGTTTTGACCAGTAAGTATTGTATTTTCCCCCAAAGAGTTGATCTGTTTTGGACATAAGGCCTTCAAGCCAGAAGGAGTTTTTTGCCCTTATTATCAGCCTTGATGATTGTGCACCTTTAGGCTTAATAAATTTTAATACGATATTTTCTATTCCGGTCTTGTCTGTTTCTTTTTCATTCCCGATGTAACTCATTGAATCTTTGCTGGCAATCAAAGGAAGAATATCACAATTGCCTGTACCGCGTGCAACAACTGGAGGAGATGGATTTTTGAAGGAATATGGGATTCCATTCTTATCAATTAAAACTGAATTACCAGAGGGATGATCGATTACTAAAAGCTCAACAAGGTTTACCCATTGTATTTCCTTAACTTCATTTGTTATTTTTACCTTATAAGTGCCATCAGTCGGCACAATTGATGGAAGTAGCAGATAATCATCGCGTTCAAGCTTAGGTTGCACTGCTCCGCTGAATATCTCCCCGGTGAGGACGAATTCCTTTCCATTATATGCATAGACAAAGGGACAAGAACTCTTGGTTAAAAGGATGATGACACCAACAATTCCTGCAGTTCCGGCAATCACTCCCAGACCAGAAAATACCCATGATGCAATTGTTGCTCCGGTATCCTTTTTATAAATCTCGATTTTGGTTATTGCTTTGATTGGAATAGAAACCTTTGATGCATCAACAGTAGTGAATTCTGTTGTGTAAATATGAACTTCGTTCAGAATTAACGAATCTTTCATCCTGTAACGGTTTGCCACATCAGGTTTAACCTTTTTGTACATTTCATGACCGGGAATATCAGTTATTATCCCATTTATATTTTCCTTTTCAATGGTTATATTTGATAAATGCCAAGCTTTATCATTAAGATGAAGGATAATAAATTTTTGCTCTTCCTGCATCTTACTAATAACAGTAGGCGGTGCATTTGATGATCTGATCACCTTGAAGTAATAGCATCCATTAATCATCATCATGAATGATAAAAGGATAACCCAGGTCAGTGACTTGGGACGGGTTAGTAAACGCAGAATTTTAAACATTTTAGTCAATTTTTAATGAATAGTGAAGGAAATATTTTGTTCTTAAAAGTTTTTTTCAGAAACCAATTGAAATCCCAATTTGTGGACAGACAAAAGCTAAAAAAGGGATTATTGACAACTCTACCCCTCCCGAGACCTGAAAATGATCACCCAGATATACCTTTTCTTCAATATTCCACAAAAGAGACTTAGCAAAACCCTGTTTTACGATATACGGATAATAGTATATATCTTGATATTTATATGAGCTCATTAATATTGACCATCCTGTTAAAAACCTGAAATTGCTATGCTTGACAAGAGAATTGTTGAACGGATACCAGTTAATTTCCACCCTACCAGAAAAATAAAATGGACTATAAGTCATCCTCTCGAGTGGGTGTAATTTATATGAATTTGTATTAATTAGCAAGCCAGCAACAAAGCCTACTCTACCCGTTTTAAAAAGCCTTTCATAATTGAGGTTAAGCATACCTGCCAATGTATTAACAATCTCAACATTAAGAGAATTCCGGCTTATCTGTCTTGGCTCCGGTTCTCTAATACCTGAAGCAAATGTAAAATCGATTGATTTCCATTTAAGGCTGTCAAGAATTGATTTACTCAAATAATAAATTCTATCAGGGGACTCTCCCGGAATTTTATATGTTATCGATTTCCCATCAAAGTCTATAATATTAACTTTCACAATACTAGAATCTTTCTTAAATAAGATGTCCTGGCTGAATACTTGTACTGAAATTAATGCCAGAAAGAAAAACAGAACACTTAATAATTTGAATATTCTCATTATCTACTATAAATTTTACATCCTGGTTAAGCCAAAGTCAATTATACTATAACATCAAAGGCAGAAGAAGAAATTCAACAATCAGGCCAAACATTATAACTATAAGATAAACAGTTATATATAACAGAAGGTAGAATGAAAATGAATCATTATTGTAGCGTTTTGCTACAATAAAGTGATCCAGAATGCTACACTTATTAAAACATATATATATGTCAAATATATTTGGCCGGTCTGTTTGCTCTTAACATTCACAACTAAACAACGAGTACCTGTGACTCCATTATTTGGTGACCAATTTATTGCGGCCAACTATACACGGCCACTTACTTTTTCATTTAGTCAATTTTATTTTAGACAGCAAGTTCGGATGCTGATTTACGAGGGATGACAATAAGTTTTTATTACAAATAGTTAATTAATCTTTACGCATCGAAAAGAAAATCGATCCATTTGAATACCTATTTAATTTGACAGGCACCTTATTTAGATGAACATTCCCAGATATAGGTATATTGGCCAACCGTGACAGGAGGGGTGGCCTCGATTACAACAAGATCGGCTCCACAGTATTCCGCTGCATCAGACATATTATGATCATACACGCCATTGATATAAACTACCTCTTGGCAACACTTACAATAATTTAGAGTTGTGAATGAAAGTGCCATTCCATATCCTGTTCCAGCACTATTTGTGGCATAAGCCCTGACATAATAGGTCGAATCAGAATCCAAGCCTGATATATGACTTATAAAAGTACCAGCACCAGCGCCATCATTAGTTTTACTGTCAGCCAAGGTTGGAGTGGCTTTAAGACTCCAACAAACGCCTCGAGCTATTATATTGCCTAAACCTTCATCGATTATGGTCCCTCCACATGTCGCGCTGTTTCCCGTGATATTAGTAATGGCTGCTGTTGTCAAAGTCGGAACATTTTCCTTCTTACAACTATTTATAAGAAATAAAACAAATCCAATCGCTATTATTGGAGAAAGCCAGATTCCATTTTTAGTTTTCATATCTATATAATTGGCAGGAATAGAAAATCAATAATCAGGCCAAACATTATAACTATAAGATAAACAGTTATATATAACAGAAGGTAGAATGAAAATGAATCATTATTGTAGCGTTTTGCTACAATAAAGTGATCCAGAATGCTACACTTATTAAAACATATATATATGTCAAATATATTTGGCCGGTCTGTTTGCTCTTAACATTCACAACTAAACAACGAGTACCTGTGACTCCATTATTTGGTGACCAATTTATTGCGGCCAACTATACACGGCCACTTACTTTTTCATTTAGTCAATTTTATTTTAGACAGCAAGTTCGGATGCTGATTTACGAGGGATGACAATAAGTTTTTATTACAAATAGTTAATTAATCTTTACGCATCGAAAAGAAAATCGATCCATTTGAATACCTATTTAATTTGACAGGCACCTTATTTAGATGAACATTCCCAGATATAGGTATATTGGCCAACCGTGACAGGAGGGGTGGCCTCGATTACAACAAGATCGGCTCCACAGTATTCCGCTGCATCAGACATATTATGATCATACACGCCATTGATATAAACTACCTCTTGGCAACACTTACAATAATTTAGAGTTGTGAATGAAAGTGCCATTCCATATCCTGTTCCAGCACTATTTGTGGCATAAGCCCTGACATAATAGGTCGAATCAGAATCCAAGCCTGATATATGACTTATAAAAGTACCAGCACCAGCGCCATCATTAGTTTTACTGTCAGCCAAGGTTGGAGTGGCTTTAAGACTCCAACAAACGCCTCGAGCTATTATATTGCCTAAACCTTCATCGATTATGGTCCCTCCACATGTCGCGCTGTTTCCCGTGATATTAGTAATGGCTGCTGTTGTCAAAGTCGGAACATTTTCCTTCTTACAACTATTTATAAGAAATAAAACAAATCCAATCGCTATTATTGGAGAAAGCCAGATTCCATTTTTAGTTTTCATATCTATATAATTGGCAGGAATAGAAAATCAATAATCAGGCCAAACATTATAACTATAAGATAAACAGTTGTTTATAATATATTATAGAATTATATAGATTAATTATTGAGCTAAAGCCGGACACTTTGACCACATTTAGCCGGTCATTTTGCAATTAGGATACAATTCTATATACCAATTATTTAACTTCGTCTATTAATGGTCAATTTTCTCCGGCGAAAGGTGGTCAGTGACACTGGCTTTTCCACCTTATTGTTTATGTCTGTAAATTAAGTCAAATAAGACCAGATTTTGAAGCGGTCAAAGGAAAATGATTCAAAATCATAAGGTCGGGGGATCATGGTCCCCTCTCGCTATAACGAAAATCAGACACTATCACATTTAACCGGATAGGTGTTTTTTGTTTTATGCCAGGTTTTAGTGGATTTTTAAGTCTTTAAGTAACTCTAAATTATTTGGGGTATTATCAGAAAGTTGAAACTTTTATTTCATCAAATTCAATTTTTTGCTTATTAGAACTATATATCCCCAAGAGCTTACTGCCAGGATATAAAAAATCTACAAATTTTTCAAGTCCGGGAAAGTAGTTATGAGGCGCCCGTGATACAAACATATCATTAACGTAATATGTGATTACCTTATCAATAACCTGCACCCGAATGGTGTTTTGACCGCTACCATCAGTTTTAATTGATGGAATATTTTTCCAATTAGCAAGACCAGTTCTTGCCTTCACAATTTTATGTTTTTCCTTGTTATAATATAAACCTTCATACCAGATACAAGCAAATCCGTTCGAGGATATTCCAAAAATATAACCTCGTGGTTCCACTTCACCTTCAGGGCATTTTGGGTCAGTAAATTGATGTCCGGGGATAATAAGTCCATATGGAGAATTATTGAGTCCGGCTTTCCAGTTGCAGCGAAGTTCTATTTCAAATGTATTTCCTAATTTTTCAGGAAGCTCAATAATTTCAACGCCCAGGTTGTAACATGGTTTACCTTCTATGCAGTATTGCCCGTTTTCATAGGAGGCTATATGAAGGCTATCGTTTGATTCATTCCATATTCCTTCACTTTTTGCAAAATGGCTCGAAAATATAACTTTTGTTGGCTGCACAGGTGTGGGAAAGGAAAAGGTAGCCGGAATAAAATCATCTTTAAAACTGATGAAAGAGTTGGGATACTTTTTTTCAAAATCATGTATAATTTCATCGCTGATTACATTCTGATTAAATACTGAGTATGTACATTTACCATTTTCATCAAAATTAATTTTTACTTCGCCCGCATAATAAGCTTTCCCGGCTTTTAGCTCTATGACGGTATTAATGGGGAATGACAAGTCTGGAGATCTATATACAGATGTAACACCGTTAAAGGAGGTACCTTTGCTTGAAGTACCCGGACTAAAAAAATCTAAAAGATCATATTTACCGGGTTTTGCTGCAAGATATACTATATCATCAAAATAAGTATAATAATCTTCGCTATAACCATGGAATTTTATCCAAACCTGAGACAATACCGGGCCGTCAAAATAGCGTAATAAACGAGAACCTTCAGAATCATGCCGCCCCTTCTGCGTGATTACTTTACTTTTTGAGGTTTGATTCATTCTGAAGCATAAAATAGATGAATATTCACTATCCTTAATCTTATTATCTTTTAATGGAATCAGATTAACACCGGCAAACGATAATTCCGGGAAAAAGAGCGACAATACTGAAATTGCAAAAATCATTCTTTTCATATTTATTTGAATTAATTATTATGTAAAGCTCAGCTCAAAAACGTTGATTGTCGGATATGCACGGGTTCAGACCATCTTTATAATGTGCGCCATTCCCAGAGCAAAATTTAGTCAAAGTCAAGTCGGGTTTTTATTAATAATGATAATGTGAAAAGGCCAATGCCCTTAACGACCCTTACCCAGAATTGAAAATTTATTTTAGTATGATATTTGCTTAATTTCCACTATACTTATATAATCCATGATCGGTTCCAAACCACTTTACATTCTGCGAATCGATGACAATTGAAGTGGTCGTTGTATTCCCTCCGTTAGGATAAACCTCATCATAATCTTTATAGTTTGACCAGGAGGTCCCGTCAAATTTCCTTACACCGTCAGGAGTACCGAACCATTTATTACCATGTGAATCAATTGCGATTGCCAGAACAGTATTGTTGGCATAGCCTCGTCCATCCGGTATATCACTTATATCGTAGGTCGTCCAGTGGGTTCCGTCAAATTTCGATACTCCGCCGACAAAAGTGCCAAACCATTCATTCCCGGAAGCGTCTATTGCTACCGTTTCGACTTCATTACCAGCTAATCCATTTGAGGTCGTATAAGTAGTCCAGTTTGTATCGTCAAATTTTGACACCCCGCCACCATATGTACCAAACCATTTATTATTATTGGCATCTATGGCAATGGAAAAAACAGTATTATTTGCTAAACCAGAATTAGCAGTCGAGTATGTAGTCCAGTTAACACCATCGAATTTTGATACTCCGCTGCTCTGATGAGTCACAGCATCAGCAAAAGTGCCAAACCAGACATTCCCGCTGGCATCTACTGCAATTGAAGCTATATCATTACCAGCCAGGCCATTGGAAGTATTATAATTTGTCCAGGTTGTACCGTTAAATTCAGATACACCACCGCCATCAGTTCCAAACCATAAATTGTTTCTGGTATCTACTGCTATTGCCATGACATTATTCCCAGCTAAACCACTGGTTGTATCATATGTTGTCCAGTTTGTATTATTAAACATTGATACCCCGCCCTGGGTACCGATCCATTTGTTACCACTTTTATCGATAGCAAGGGATAAAACTGAACTGCTTTTCAAACCATCAGTGTAAACTGTGAATGTCGGTTCGCTTGATTCTTTTTTACAGGAGTTAACCAGAAAAGACATAATAACAATTAAAACGATTGTAAGGGATTGTTTTTTCATGTTTTATACTTATAATGTAGTAACTTATAAAACGAAGTTAATGCAATTTATTGAACCTGCAATAGTTATCCTGACATTCGATTAAGCTAATAGTTGATTTATTAATGTCTTTTTTTTTAATTGATGCCTCCATTGCTGTATCATTGAGACAAAAAATTTCATTTGCAAAGATTTATATAGTGCAAGAGCCGGACACCTTGACCACATCTGGCCGGTTCAATTACAATTATCATAAATATTTTAACAACAAACACTTAATTCCGGCCAAGAATAGTCAATCTACTGCGGCGAAAAGTGGTTAGAGCCACTGGCTTCTCCACACCGACCTTTTCGTTTAAATTTAAACGAATTTTTAAATAGGTCAATAAAAAAACCGGCTGAATTGGCCGGTTTGAGGTGTTTGAATAAGGATTTTTAAATCAGTTAATGTCTTTGAATATTATCAAGGAGTATTTTTAATTATGATTAACCCGGGACTTTGCTTTTCATAGCATTTGTAGATCGTCAGCCTAAACTATTTACTGGTGCACTATAGGTTGACGATTTACAGTTTATTGTTATTAAGTTTCTTAAATTAGAATTTTTATTTTGAATTCACATTAAATTAATAAAGCTTAATCATGGGAAAGAATCATCAAATTAATCTACATCATTTGTTAGTTGCAATAATCTCAGCTTTGGTGCTTAACTTGAATATTTATGCACAAAACCAGGGGAATGCGGTTACAGTGAATTGGAGCGATATCGTTATGGTATCAAGAACCACTCCAACCTTGCAGCTGGTCGAAAATCCCAAGGTTAGGCCTTCGTCACCGATACATGAAAAAGTTTTCAGTGCTTTGAAAAATCTGGGAGCAGCCGATGTCCGCTATGTGCCATGGTTCCCCTATCCTAAAATGGCTGTGGCTGAATTAAAACCACCAACTAAAGATAAAACATTCTGGGATTTCTCCTATCTCGATAGCACTATGAATGCTTTTATGAAAGCTACCAAAGGGTATCCTGTCGTTATCAATTTCAGCACCACTCCGGCCTGGATGTGGAAGACAGAAAAGGAAGTAGCCTATCCCGAAAATCCTTATCAAACCTGCTGGGACTATAATCAGGGAAAGGAGCTTCGGGATACGACCGTGAAAGAGCTTTCTGGCTATTTTGCAAGATTGTTTAGCTGGTACACAAAAGGAGGGTTTACAGATGAATTGGGCAAGTTTCACAAGTCGGATCATTTTTACAGAATAGCTTACTGGGAAGTTTTAAATGAACCTGACGGAGAACATCAGATTTCACCTCAGATGTACACCAGGATTTACGATGCCATAGTGTCTGAATTGAAAAAAATATCCCCGGATACAAAGTTTGTAGGTCTTGCTCTGGCAGGAGAAAATAACCCCGAATATTTTGAATATTTCCTGAATCCAAAGAACCACAAACAGGGAATTCCGCTGGAAGGGATCTCCTATCACCATTATTCTTCCCCATCGATTCCCGGCCAGCCACTGGAATGGTACCAGTATACTTTCTTTGAAAAGGCCGATTGTTTTTTAGACAAGGTCCGTTATATTGAGAATATAAGGAAGCGTCTGGCGCCCGGTACATTTACCATGGTTAACGAGATTGGTGTTATTCTGCAAGATCTGGCAGACCCCTCAATTATTACATCTGAATACTGGAATGTTGCGGGAACCATGTATGCACATATTTTTCTTGAGTTGACCAGGCTTGGGATTAATGTAGCAGGAGAATCCCAGCTCGTTGGTTATCCTTCTCAATACCCGGATGTCAGTATGGTTAACTGGGAAACCGGGAACCCGAATGCAAGATATTGGGTTCTAAAACTTCTTATTGATAACTTTCGACCCGGAGATCAACTTGTTGATACCCATCTTAATACACAGGGCGTAGATGCTCAGGGGATAATAACAAAGACCGGAGAAAAGATCTTATTAATAAACAAAAGGAATGTTGAAGTTGAGCTTAGATTACCGTCATCTGGTAACAATTACAAAATCAGGTATGTCGATGTTGAAACAGGTGAAAATCCACCGGCTAAAGCTGAACTGAAAAGCGAAATAATTAAGCTAAAGCCTTTTTCAGTGATTGTAGTTGATTTATAAATACCCCATTCTCCTGCAAATAGCGGTCAAATTACTCCTTTGAAATGTGGTCGAAGTGGTCGAATTATCCAGACTATACATCGAGTCTCTTTAATTAATACTTAAAGTAGAAAAATAAGGAAGGATTTATAATTGAGGGATGAAAAACAGATAGGGGTATACAAGAATGGTGGTAATTACCACCGACCTTTTCGTTTAAATTTAAACGAATTGTCATAAAATCCGTCAAAAACCTAGCAAGAACCTAGCAAGATGAAAAAACCAATTATACGAGTTGTCAAGTAATTGATATAACATAATACCACTAGATTTCACCAGGTTGATTCTGGTTGCTTCTGGGACAGTTTCTAAGGATGGCAAGAGGTGATGCTTGGCAAAAAATGATCTGTCACCAGGAACCTTAAAACATAGTAAAAATGGATAATGTAAAATCCAACCTTCTTTGACCACACCAAAATTCGGTCTGCTTTCACCGAACATACAATACAAAACAACAAGGATTTAACTCCCATATGAAGAGCGGTCAATTTATTACGGACAACTGGGGACAGTGGCTTTTCCAGAAATTATTAAATCTTTATCCCAATCAGCAGAACATCGTCGGTTTGTTCATTTTTCCCTTTCCATGTCTCAAAAGCAGATTCAAGGATAATTTTTTGTTGATCCATAGGAGTGTTGCATAGCTCTGTCAAAAGTTTCCTAAGCCTGGAATACATAAATATTTTATTATCTGAACCACCAAATTGATCAGCAAAGCCATCGGTGAAAAGATAGATAATATCGTTTCTATTTAATGTAAATGTATGATTGGTAAATGGTTTAAAATATTCATCTACTCCTATAGGTTGTTGCAAAAGCCGGAGAGCTTGACCACATTTGGCCGATAGAAATGCAATTACTATAAATAACTTAGCAACAAGAACATAGTTCCGGCTATGGGTGGTCAATATACTCCGGCTAAAAGTGGTCAAGGCCATTGGCTTTTCCACTCATAAGAGACCGTTTAATGAAGTTTAGAAGAACTGTTGGCCCGGAATGGATTATTGAGGGTGAAAAACTATGAAGTGCTTAATCCAGATTAAAAGGACCAATCTGCAAGAGGTTTTTAGACAGCTGTTGGGCATTCTCCGATGCAACCTTTTTGAGAGTTTTTAAATCTCAATAAATAATCTAAAAAGATAGATTATGAAAATACGATCAAATTTAGTCCTACTTTTATTTTAAATTCTTCTATGCTATAAAATGCGAAGCCAAATGAAATATATTATCGCAATCATCTTAGTATTTATAGTCTTTGCCTCGAGTTTTTGTAAAAAATCCCCTGTAAATGATTCTTCACTTATTGGGAAATGGAATATTATAAATGACTCGACTTCGTTGCAAGGCGTTGGGCCACTCCTGACAGATATTCATTCAAACTACATCGGAGTCCAGACAGATTATTACAATTTTACATCAGAGGGTAATCTTTATGTAAAGGAAGGAACTAGTTTAGACACGTGTACATATACATTTGTGTCAAGCAATCAAATAAATATCATTGCATTTTACGTTGATGGCACTGAGTTTCTGGGCGGCGCAAGCATGGGTACTTATGTTATTGCAGGTCTGACGGAAAATAGTGTAACTTTAAGATTATCAGAACTGACTCCTGATGGAGAAGAAATTAAAATTATTAATTTAGAAAGGTAGTATTGGAATAAAATATTTAAAACGAAGATAAATACTGCCCGCTAACACGGACAATGTTATGAAAACCAGAGTCCTGGGTTATCATAATTAAAAATACTCCTTGATAATATTTAAAGACATTAACTGATTTAAAAATCCTGATTCAAACACTTCAAACCGGTTAATCCAGCCGGTTTTTTTATTGATCTATTTAACAATCCGTTTAAATTTAAACGAAAAGGTCGGTAGCAGTTAACAACATTCTATTTCACATTAAAATTTTCGATTAAATTCGTAGTTAAAAGCAAAAATTGATTTGATATTGAAAAACCAACAGATAAGTGCCCATTTCTAATTCAACTTGATTATTGATACCTATTTTTGCCGTTAATCAAGAATGCACCAAGAGCTTAATTTGTTTAGTACTATGTTCTTTCCGCCATCATGATATCAAAGATCCATGAAGAAATATTTTTACAGAGTTACCAATTAAAATAAAAGAAAAAATGATCATGGAAAAGTCACAATTCAATTCAGTCAACTCAAATATGAAAGGATTGTATAGAATGGGCGGTATATCTGCAATTGTTCTGGGTATGTCATATATAATCATTACTGTTTTGTATGCATTGAGCGGAGCTCTGCCGAGTGGAGGCGAGGAGTGGCTCAATCATATCTCTCGGCACATATTGGAGTGGCGTGCAATTCTTGGATTATCTGTCCTGACGGACTTCCTATTCATACTTGTTGCCTGGTCACTTTACATCGCGTTGAAAGAGGTCAACAGAAATGCCATACTAGCAGGTACCGGCTTCGTGGGATTGTTCGTTGTATTGGACTTGGCAGTCACATGGCCAAATTACTCATCGCTCATTAATCTTAGCTGCAAGTATGCTGCAGCCATCAATGATACACATCGGGTTGCCCTTGTCGCGGCTGCAAATTATGCGGTTGGAGTACTATCATCCAAATTATTTGCTGTCTATGCAATTCTTGTGCCCGCCTTAGGGATTCTTATAATAGGATTTGTAATGATAAAAGGTACTTTTAGCAAGGTTACGGGCTATTTAGGAGTGGTCACGGGAATCCTCGGGATAATTTCAGTGGTAGGTCCGTTTTTCATTGCTGCTCTAGGTATAACAACAATCATTACTTCTGTTCTCACAACACTCTGGGTTTTATTTGTAGGCTATAAACTATTAATACTTTGTCAGCAGAACACAATCTCGAAGAGCCGTTGATAAAGAAGTCAAATAGGAAAACCATTGCCCCATACCCTATCTGGCCAGCATAAATTGACCACCCAATAAAGGGTAGTTAAAAACTTGTTGTTTTGTATTGTATGTTCGGTGAAAGCAGACCG
Organism: uncultured Bacteroidales bacterium; assembly: GCA_963717685.1. Classification (GTDB taxonomy): domain Bacteria; phylum Bacteroidota; class Bacteroidia; order Bacteroidales; family VadinHA17; genus LD21. Next base: position 1,207,166 of record OY970346.1, read on the forward strand.
AATTTTGGTGTGGTCAAAGAAGGACGGGTTTTGTATTATTCATTATTTCTACTATGTTTAAGGTTCCTGGTGACAGATCATCTTATGCCAACATTCTCCCCTTCCCATCCTTAGAAACTACTCCAGAAGCAACCAGAAGCAACCTGGTGACATCTGGTGGTATAATGTCATAATAATTACATGATAACCCATCAAAAAAATCACCAGCTTTGCAGACAGGTGGTCTTTTTGCTCGCCCTAATTTCACGAAAACAGGAATATAAAAAGTTCTATTTTATAAATTTGAACTCTCTCCATTCGCTCCATTTTCCACCTTTGCCTTCTACAAATGCACGAACTCTCCAGCGTCCGGGCTGTGCTCCCACAAAAGTAATCTCGAAAGCGTTTGGAATAACCATCTGGACATACTGGTTCTTCCAGGCTCCATCATTATACTGAACCTGTATCTGATACTGTCTGGCTCCTTCAATTTTATTCCATCTGAATATAAATCTCCGTGGAAAAAAGTCAAGTGTTGCTCCTGCGGCCGGGTATGTCAATTCAGGAGCGGGTAACTCCTGTTCGGTCTTACTACCTCCGGCATTCGTCTTTGTTCCGGTGCTCGTTCCTGAACTTCCTTCCTTTGAAGTTTTATATCTGAATACCCATACATCACTCCATATTCCCGGCTTGCCGTCCTCATAGATTGCACGTACTGCCCAATGGCCTGTATTATCGCCAATAAAATTTACAGTTGCGGTCGTACCTGCAACTTTTAAAGTTTTGAGCGTTTTCCACTGCCCGTCAAAGTAATCAACACGCAGTTCATACGATTTTACTCCAGATAGTGCCTCCCATTCGAATTTTGTCTCCCTTGGAAAATTTTTAAGGATCGCTCCATTATCAGGCTTAATTATTTTTGGCTGCACGCCTCGATGCAGATTAGGATCATTTTTGAATTCCTGGCCGCTTAGTGAAGTGCCAGAAGCCAGCAGAAATGTACCGGCAGTGATTACTCTAAGAAAAAGACAATAGGATTTACTTTTCATATTTACCTCCAACCTTAATGTTTGATTCTTAAAGATATTAAAATATTCAATAAATATTTTTGGATAATCAATAAGTGTTTGATTTGTGGAAACGCCAGTATCCTTGCCCATAGTTGTCCGTAATAGATTGACCACCCTTTAAAGTGGAGTTAAATAATTGTTGTTTTGTTTTGTATGTTAATGGTAATATGACCCACCAAATGTGGTCAAGACCTCCAGCTTTTGCAACAACATTTATTTGACTCATTTATAAGCGTTTTGTAATTTTATAAAAAATTGAAATCATGCCTAAGAGAATTAAGATTGTACTTACTTTCATTTTAGCTTTATTGCTGCTGGTTATAATTGGCTCAATCTGTAATTGGGCTTATGTTAAAATTAAGCATGGAATCGGGAAAAATACTCATCCGGTAGATTCGATAGAGAATAAAAAATAGTAAGTCAGAACAATTCACTCCTCAAGCTTTTACTGAATTCGATTCCGGCAGGGCCCACTTCAGTAAATCAACCACTTACGAGGAAAATCAGTAAGTGGTTTTTTATTTTACGCCAGGTTTACGCCAGGTTTTTGAGAGATTCGTTTAAATTTAAACGAATTTTGGAATGAACTATCACACTTTTTATACCTGCATTACCTGTCCCTATTTCTTTCCTAACCTTCATTTATTATCACTGTCTTTCTATAATAAATATTAAATAAAATTCCCTAAAAAGTCAACTGATTTCAACTGATTTATCTTTTTCCCCTTCATCGTTCTTAGGAATTTATTTAACTTGTATTGGATAAAAGAAGGTCATTCGTCAGACACACACAATAGATCGATATTAGAGAGGTTTTGATAAGGTTTTTCTCCTGTGACTGACGGGGCGGAAGCATACCTGAAGAGAAGAAAAAAGAACAAAGAAGATAGATCTATGATATATATGATTATTATTAACTTCAAAAATTATGAGAGCGTGCATTTTATTTGTGGGTTTTATTATAGCATTTGCATCTTGTAATAAAGATGACAATAATGATTCTACCAAGGTTTATAATGATTCAAAAGGCACTTCGCTTAGTATTTCATTTTCTAAATGGTTTATATCTACATATAATGATTCAGCAGGTGGTTTTTTTGCTCTGAATTTGATAGTTTCTGGCTCAACCAATGCGGATAGGATAACTGTGGAAACTTATAATGGACTAACCCAATGGAAAGAGCTTATTGGTGAACATGATGTTTTATTAGATTCAAACAAGAGTTTTAAAAAAGATACTATTGGTATTGCATTTGTATATTATTCAGGTACCCAACCAACTGGAGCATTTGCCACTAATACTGTAATTACTGCTTATAAAGGGTTAGATACATTAGCGGTTACATTAAATAGTGGGACATTGAACTATTGATAAATTCATGTTGAATTAAACCCCTCTGGCAATATCCTATGGGGATTAGAGTGGTTTTTTTATGCTATGCTCATGTGACTGACGGGGTGGTGCTGTAAGAAGACTATACTAAAACCCTGGGATTTGAGAGTTGAATAACTAAGAAAAAAGGTGGTGATTTTATTGAATTACTTTTATCCATTCTGGATGAATAAGATTAATTTTATTTATTCAATAAACTAGTTATTAGGCATTTTCTCCTACTCCAAACATAATTACCATGAAAGAAGCATTATCAATCACGAATGAAATTCTCGATCTCATTAAGACTTGGGAACCAAAACTTGAATCTTTCCCTGATGAGAAAATCAAAGGACCAAAAAATAATCAAAATAGATCTATAAAAATGATTCTTGGCCATTTGATTGATTCAACATCAAATAACATTCATAGAATAATCCATCTACAAAATCTGCCAAGTCCACTTTCCTTTCCAAATTATGCTTCATTGGGAAACAATGACAGGTGGATTTCTATTCAGAACTATCAAAACGAAGACTGGTATAATATGATTCAACTTTGGAAGTACTCAAATTTCCACCTTTGTCATATAATTAAGAATGTAGATGATGCCAAACTTGAAAATAAGTGGATTGCTGGACCAGACAGATTGATTTCTTTAAAAGAAATGATTATTGACTTTTTAAGACACTTCAAATTGCATCTTTCCGAGATTAATGATCTTATTTAATCTCCACATAATCAAGATTTAATATATAATTCTTAAATTAACAACGTCTTATAATACATAAGGCTTCATACGGTGCGTAGCACCCAGTTATGGAGCCCCGGTTGAACTAAATCCCTTAATCCCTTAATACCATTCTTTTATTAAAACGCTGGTTCGATCCCAGCTGGGCCCACTCTTGAAAATCAACCACTTACAAGTTTTTTTCGTAAGTGGTTTTTTATTTTACGCCAGGTTTTGGATAAAAATCGGGTGTTTTTGACCTAAAAAATGAGTTGGAAATATTCCTCCTCCTACAAGAGCATCATCCAACAAACACTGATGCGGTATAAATACTGTCAATTATCTGTATATTGATACATTATAAAAACAGAATGCCCAAAAATTTTAAATCTTGGGGCAAATATTTGGAGTTAAGAACCACTATTTTATTCGTGTAAATGTATAGGTGTTAAGAAGTTTCCCATTCATAATAATTGTTTGTGTTAACATATTGGGTGATTTAATTTCAATTTCACATTTTAATGATGCGTTGTCAGGACTCGTAATATCACTATAAAGAATTTCTATTAATTTATTATTTGATATAAACCACAGCACATATATTCCGATATCCTGTCCTTTTTCCAGACTAGCCTCAACGATTTTATCAATTTTCTTATCATAACCCCAAAGTTGCTTCCTTTCCATTACAATTTTTCCTTTGGAAATCTCTTTCCAATTACTCTCTAAACCTGTTCCAAAAGGTTTAGCTTCCCATAAGCCAGTTGTGTCCTTATTTCCCCAATCACATTTCCAAGAGCCTATTAACTGCTTCATTAACTCAACCTGATTAAGTTTTGGTTGAGTTGTTTGTGCCTGAATTTCTGATAAACCTATGAGCAGAAATCCAGTAATTACCAGAATAAAAATAGATTTTTTCATATGATTAAAATTGGTTTTAATAATTAACTGTAAATCAAAGACATTGACTAAATTACGCAATTATTAAACACAAGTCAATTAATTCTTTATTTCACCACAATCACCCCAACCCGGAGTTATGGAGTTATTGTTTTGTTTTGTATGTTCGTTATTATGTGACCGGTTTTTGAGATGGTCAAAGAAGGACGGATTTTACATTATTCATTATTTTTACGATGTTTTAAGGTTCCTGGTGTCAGATTATCTTTTGCCAACTTTCTCCCCTTCCCATCACCAGAAATAGTAACAGAAGCAACCAGAATCAATCTGGTGACATCTGGTGAATTAGGTCATATTAATTACATGATAAAACATCCAAGCGGTTTTGGCTTGTTGCTTGGTTTTTGATGGATTTTATTACAATTCGTTTAAATTTAAACGAAAAGGTCGATGGTTTTAACACCACAGTTCTTATAAATTAGGGGTAGTAAATTATAGCCCATCTGAGCCCACTCCTGAAAATCAACCACTTACGAGGAAAATCAGTAAGTGGTTTTTTATTTTACGCCAGGGTTACGCTAGGTTTTGGAGTGATTTTGTTTAAATTTAAACAAACATCAACATGAATTAACTTTATTTTAATATGGACTGATCTTAATAAAATCCAACTTGACTTTGACTAAATCTTGCCCCGGGAATGGGGTATATTATAGCCACTCGCAAACAAATTATAGCTGTAAGGTTAAAGACTTTCCCTTTTGTACATTTGAGTTATTCTTCGCAAATTTGATACAACATCATAAGAAATGTGATTTTAGATTACGGATGTTTGATATTAATTTAACTCTAAACCTCATTATCTCACTTTCACATGTCAATTAAAAACTTAATAAAATGAAAAAGACAATCTTCTTACAGGTATCGATGCTTATACTAATCTTTGCATGCTCATGTTCACAAACATCAACTCTTAAAGAGGCTGCTCCGGATTCAGTAAAGGTATCGGAAAAGCGTCTTGTCAGAATTGATAAGATGCTTCAGCAAAGTATTGACAGTGGATGGATTTCAGGAGCAGTAGGTTTTATAGTTCGTGATGGGAAAATTATTTATAATAAATCGTTTGGGGTAAAGGATCTTGAGACAAAAATGCCTATGCTAAGCGATGATATTTTTAGAATCGCATCTCAAACAAAAGCCATAACCAGCATTGGGTTGATGATGTTGTACGAAGAAGGAAAATTTCTACTGGATGATCCCATCTCAAAATATATTCCTGAATTTCATAATCCAACCGTTCTTGACAAGTATAATGAGAAGGATTCAACTTATTCAACTATTCCTGCAAAACGTGAAATAACCATAAGAGATCTTTTAACACATACTTCTGGAATTGATTATGCTCAAATAGGCTCAGATAATATGAGGGCTATTTATGCAAAAGCCGGTATTCCGGCAGGTTTTGTCAGTGAGAAAATATTACTAGCTGATAAAATTAGGATTTTAGGCAAAATGCCTCTTGTTCATCAACCTGGAGAAAGATTCACCTATGGATTGAATGTGGATGTTCTCGGCTACCTTATTGAGATTTTATCAGGTGAAAGTCTGGATCAGTATTTTAGGAATCACATCTTCGTACCGCTGGGCATGAATGATACCTATTTCTATCTACCATCATCAAAAGCAAAGAGACTGGTAAAAGTTGTCACAGAAAATCAGAACCATCACCTGACAAATGTTCCAGAAAACGTAACAGGCTTTGGAAGTTTTAACTATCCACTTGTCAATGGTACCTACTATTCAGGTGGAGCAGGACTTAGCTCAACTGTAAAGGACTACGCAATTTTTTTACAGATGCTTTTGAATAAAGGGGAATATAATGGTAAAAGACTACTCTCAAGACGTACAGTTGAATTAATTACATCGAACCAGATTGGAGAGTTGAATCTGGGAAGGGATAAGTTTGGTCTAGGATTTGAGATCACGACAGAATATGGGCAGGCTAGACTTGGTATTACAAAAGGATCTTTTTCATGGGGAGGTTTTTTCGGAACAATATACTGGGCTGATCCAAAAGAACGTCTGGTTTGTCTTATGTTCATACAACAATTCCCTTTAAGTCATTCCGAGATTCAGGACAAATTCAGAACGCTGGTTTATCAGGCATTGGATGACTAAAACGATTTTGAATCTTAATTTCTAAACCTCAAGAAGAGTATTATCCTTTGTGAAGTTACTTCTATTAATACTTCTGACAGATCAGTTTTAGTCTATGGCAGAAATAATTTCCGAGATTTACTGCTAACTGGAATAGCTAATGTCCTTAACCACTTTTGGCCTGAATAAAATGACCTCCCAAAACCCGGAGTTAAATCCTTGTTGTTTTGAATTGTCTGTTCGGTGAAGTCAAACCGGATTTTGAGGTGGCCAATGAGCTAGGCTTTTGCAATTATTTAGGATTCTGTTTCAATTTAAGAATTATATTATTGTTGGAATAAACTGAAGCAGTACCGTCTTCGTTGAACTTGAATTGAATATCATATTCTCTCGAATCCATTTTCGTACCATTTTCATAATGAATATCAGGGAAAACTGCTTTCCCAGTAAAAATCCCATTTTTATCAACTTTACCTTCTATTGAAATATTATACTTTTCTTCCTCGCCTAAGCCTCTAAATTTAACCAGTTCTGAAGGAATTCTTATCTTCATATTATTGGTTTTATCTAATTCTACACTACTGATATTCGCTGACTCATTACCCCATTCAACTAAAGAGGAAATTTGAGTAATATCAATCGAATATTTATCAAAATAATTATAAAACTTTATTACTCCGTCCCATCTTGATTGACAGTGAATGTTTAAAGGAATAATACAAAACAAGACGAGATTAACCACAAGATGTTTAAAAAGTGTTTTCATGCTGTTATCTTTTAATGTTATGTATAGTTCATAAAACTAACAATTTACCTCTTTCCCTTGGTTATTACAACAGAATATTCATAAATAATAGTCCGTTTTTAATTTTTGCCTTTGGGTTTCATCATTAACTGGTATGATATAGCTCATGACAAACAAAAAAAGCAGTAAATTACTACTTGAAACAGTTGATAAAAATGGATACTATTCCAAAGTCAAAAACGAACATCATTGTTGCAATGGAAACTTGTTGATCTTAATTTAATTGTATGAAAAGAATTGCAATTATATTGACAATTTTTTGTACGATTCAAACTGGATATTCTCAAAAGGAATATTCTACCCTTATTGATCACGACAAATATCTGATATTGATTGACAATACATCTTTTGGTGGTAAAGATACAGTCATAATAAGATATTATAAGGATGGACATATTCAATCAATTGGGAAATATGCAATTGACTCAAATGGGAAATCGAGCAGTTTAAGAATTGGCAAATGGACTGAGTATTATTCAAATGGAGCAATCAAATCTATCGGAGATTATCAAATAAGTTCTTATTTGGATTGCGGAGTTGCCGGACTTGAAAGGATGTTTTACAACTACAAGGTTGGTGACTGGACTTATTATGATCAGGATTCAACAATTGAAGCAAAAGGAAACTATAAAATTATTAATACAAGGATCAGTACACGATGTAAAGGAGGTGATAACTTGATTTTTATGACAATAACGAATAATTGGTATTTTTTAAAGCCATATGATGACACAAAATTGATTGATAGAATCAAATTTTTATCTACATCTGTAGAATTCGAAGATGGTTTTAATATTCATTATGCCTATGACATAAAACAAAAAAAAGTGATTACATTTTAAGTTAATCATATTAATAATCTTGCAAAACCCAGCTGTTGAAGAATTGTTGTTTTTTTTTGGATGTTCGGGGAAATCTGACCGGATTTTGAGGTGGTCAAAAAAGAACGGATTTTAAAAAACATCAGACACTTACAAGACCAATTGTGGGTGTCTTTTTGTTTGGTACCAGTTTGGTGTCAGGATCTACTATTAATTGATTACTTATCTCTCCAATATGGTCCTGAAATAGGAAGAGTCTCATCATTTGGCCCCTTAATAAACATGGGTGCAAAAGCCGGAGAGCTTGACCACATTTGGCCGATAGAAATGCAATTACTATAAATAACTTAGCAACAAGAACATAGTTCCGGCTATGGGTGGTCAATATACTCCGGCTAAAAGTGGTCAAGGCCATTGGCTTTTCCAATAAGGAATGAACCTGAGGCTGTTTATTACCCAGACGAGGAAAGTGAGTTAAGTAATTTACTTGATGAGATTTATACTGAATCTATCCTATTCGTTCGTTACGAATTAACCGCTCTCGGGTTGGAGGTTGATGACTACTTCAGGGACTATCTATAATGGGTATAGTAGGTTAATAATGAATAAGATAAATAAAGTGTTAAGAGCTGTAATTCTCAGAAATTATAGCTCTTTTTTATTTTGGATTCGTAAACAGTCTTAACCAGATCGATGCTACATTCTACCACCAAATATCTATTTCTGGACTTGAAGGTCAAATAATAGAATATCAATGTGATAAATAGAATAATTATAACTAATAAACTTATTGTTTGGATCACCCATACTATTATGGTTGTCATTGAAAAGAATACTGCCAAAGCACTTGCAAGACGAAAAAGGGTATAAAATATGTCCTTTTCTTCAATCAGATATTTTATCACCAGATCTCTCTCCCCTATAAAATCTTCAGCATCTTCAAGTCGTTTTCTAGCTATCAGAAAACAGTCAGTTTTCATCACCTGAGAGTGCGAAAATCTGAGTTTATTGATGCAGATTCCTTCTTTTGTCCAAAATATTAACCCGGCTCCTTTAATCATTAAAAAGTAGAATAGAGTGCAAAGGTAACGTGATCTGGCCATCATTACAAGCCAGATATAATAGATATTTGTTTATCTGTTTACCTCTGGCCAAAGGGAAATCTTTTTCCCGAAGGAAGTAGATTCGGGTGAAACCCAGGAAAGTAAATTATTGCAAGAAAAGTATCATTTTGGGGTATCACATTGGTATATATGGATAAATCGGCCATATTGACCACCCTTAATCGTTTTTAAGAGACCATGCTTTTCCGGCAGTGAAAGACCACCCCTAAGTTAACCTCCTTTTTTGCTTCATTTTCATCATGATTTTCAGGGTGATTTTACAAAGTTATTTTTTTAGTTTGTTCCTCCAAGTGATATGATTGTTTTCTTAATCTGTTTTCTCATGGATTCACCAGAGAGTTCAATACGGTGTGCCTGGTGTACGATGCGATCCAGTATAGCATCTGCAATGGTATTTTCTCCGATAATCTCATACCATTGTAAGACCGGGAGTTGTGAGGTGATGATCGTTGACCGTTTACCATGACGGTCTTCGATAATCTCCATGAGTGAAGAACGACTTTGATTATCAAAGGGCTGTATCCCAAAGTCATCAAGTATTAACAAGTCCTGCTTTTCAATGCGTGCTATTTCTTTGATATAGGACCCATCAGCTTTCGACATTTTTAGTTTGGCAAAAAGCTTTGTGGTATTGGCATATAAAACTTTATATCCCAGAGTACATGCCTGATTTCCGATAGCTGAAGCCACAAAGCTTTTCCCGATGCCAGTACTTCCAGTGATAATAATTGTTTCTGACTTATCAATAAAACTACAATCGGCAAAGCGCATGATCTGGTTTTTATCAAGGTTCCGGTCGGTTTCAAAGTCGAGGTGCTCAATATCTGCCTTGTAACGAAAACGGGCTTGATTTATGTGCCGTTCAATACGGAGGTTGTTACGATGGTCCCATTCCGATTCAACCATGAAAGCTACCATCTCATCTGCTGTCATGCTGGCCATGCGACCGTCTTCAAGTGTGGTTTTAAAGGCCGTAGCCATTCCCTGGAACTTCATTTGTTTAAGTCGCTGTAATGTTTGCTCATTCATAGATTTTTATTTTTAAAAGTTAATAATAGTGTTAATCCAGCCACGATCTTCCCGTGACTGGATAACTGATAAATTGACTATTTGTAATATCCTCCCCCACGAACATTGCGATGCCCGGGCATTTTCTTATTGTCATCTTCTGAGTCGAAAGGTTCCTGGTCAAGTCGTTTTTCTATGATGGTACGGATAGCATTATAACTGAAGTCGCCATAATATAATGCCCTCCGACAGGCTCTATTCAAACGATCACTACCAACATGTATAACAAAACTGAGGATTCCCTGGCATGTTTTATAGGCTTGCTCGGGATGTTGCCTTATCTCAAGAATATGGACAATATAATCCCTGGTATCATCACCAATAAAGGTTGCCCGCTGAATAAACTTCTCCGCGGTCCAGTCGCTTTTAAACTGGTGGTGGGATGCCAGATGATCTTCGTTGGTGGTGTATCCGTAGAGTTTAAAATTGCGAGTATATGTTGCTATAAGATCATATCGGTAATATATCTCCACCAGGTCAGAAGTGTAAAGTATGGTAACCTTCTTTCCAATATACCGGTAAGGGACGCTGTAATAATGTTTGTCTTCAGCCAGACATACATGATTGTTTTTCATTACTGTAACTACTTTCTTCCTTTTAGCCTGGTACCTGTATTGTGGCAGCGGCTGCAGATCCGATTTCTCTATTTCTTCGAACAATTGCCTTCTGCTATAGGGACGGCCGGATAAGAGTTTGTTGTTGTGATCCTCAAGTGCTTCCCTGATAGCAGTATTTAAGTCTGTTAAAGAAAAGAAAGTGCGTTGCTTAATCGTGTAAAAAATAGTCCGGTATATTATTTTAACTGCTCCCTCAACCAGAGCTTTGTGTTTAGGTTTATAGGGACCGGCCGGAAGCGCTGTCATATGATAATGCTCTACAAAATCACGGAACATCTCGTTAAGCGTTGGTTCGTACCTGTCACTTTTGATTACTGCCGATTTTAAGTTGTCTGTTACTATGGCCAGTGGCATACCACCATAATAATGAAGAGCATTCTCGCAGGAACATATAAAGTCTTCTTTCCTTTGGGTCATAGATGCCTCAACATAGGTAAGCTGGCTGGACCCCAGGATCGCAACAAAGATTTCTACCGGAACCACTTCCCCTGTTGCCTGATCAACAAAGGACAGCTTATCGCCTGTATAATCTACATACATCTTGTCACCGCTCTTATGCTCCATGTGCATCGAAGAGTTGACCTTCTTGCTCCATAGATTATAATGTTCATTAAACTGTGTTTTACGATAGCCATCAGGATGTTTTAAAAAATATTGCTCCCACTGTTTTTCCCGTGTCTCCCCTTTGCGTTTAAGGGCTTTCTCCATACCAGGAAAGAAGGCTATCAGATCTGCTTTGCGCTGATCTGTCGGTACCTCCTGACGGGGCATTGAAAACAAGGCCTCCATCTGAGTATCACTGAGTTTATCAATTTCTTCCAGTGTCTTACCCATGGCAGTAAATTGCCGGATATACTTCTTAACCGTGTTTCGTGTAGCTCCTGTGCGGATGCTGATCGATTGCTTACTTACACCCTCGGTGTACATCTTTAAAATACTTCTTGCTTTACTCATAATAATTAAATTGTTAGACATGAATGATTGGTATTAATAATACCATCAACGTTAATCATTCATCCTAATAAATCATGATAAAAAAGCAATCCGGATGGGGTGGTCTCTTTACTCCGGTTTTGGGTGGTCAATTTCCTCCGGTTAAGGGTGGTCAGTTTGCTCCGGCGAGGGGGTGGTCTTTTTGCTCCGGTCTCAGGTGATCATTTTGACCGTTTTTTCCAATATGTCCCCTTCGCAAGCATAACAAAACACTGTTTTACCATTTTTTTGCCTAATAGGGGTAAGCTCAATGAAATTACCAGATAAAGGAATTCCAATTTCCTCTTTAAATTCTCTTATCGCTGCAGCTAAGGGACCTTCTTCTTCAGTAAATTCTCCTTTTGGTATAGACCAGCAATGCAAATCTTTTTTAACCCAGAAAGGTCCTCCTGGATGTACTAAAAGTACTTCTAACTTGGAATGAGTTAATCGATATAAGAGAATACCTGCACTTTTCTTTTCCATATAGGATGATATGAACTGTTCGTGTTATGTCTTCAATTCCCATGTTTGAAGTTCAATTATGTTACCCTCAGGATCTTTTGCATAAGTAAATACTAAGCTTCCTTTCGCATAGTCTTTTTTTACAATTTTACCAAGTTTTGAGCCACCATTCAGAATCATTTTTTCAAGAATCATTTCTATATTGTCTACTGAAAAGGCAATATGGCCAAAACCTTCTCTGTTAGCCATGGGATAAGGTTTGTCTTCATTTTCTTGATATTGGAAAATTTCTAAAGTCGGGCCATCTTTATCAAAGCCAGGTAAAAGTAGATGAATACCTTGTAAAGCGGCATTTTTAACACCTGTGCCGTTTTCCAGCCAAACTCCCTTGAGATTTCTTTCCGGAGGTATTGGTTTGCATTCAAAGACTTTAATATAGAATTCTGATAGAAGCCTCCAATTTTTAGCAATGATGTTAGTATGAACAAATTTCATAGGAATGATGTTTTAAAGTATTTTCTCAATACCAGAATCATAAGCTGTTAATCGTGGTTAAATAAGTAAGTTTAAATTACTTCTGTAATATGTCAAAGTTACAGCTAAAGCCGGACACTTTGACCACATTTAGCCAGTCATTTTGTATTTAGGATACAATTCTATATACCAATTATTTAGCTTCTTTCATTAATGGTCAATTTTCTCCAACGAGAGTTAGTCAGAGACACTGGCATTTCCACTCAAACATCTGATTCAAAAAATGTTGATTTGGATGTATTAACTCAAGAATGGAGACAAGCAAGTGATAGGATTAAAGAAATTGGAGTATAAGAAGCTGAACAACCCAAAGGTGAGCTCGAAATTAAGAAAATAAGGATGCTTGATGATGGATCGCTGAGTGAAGAAATGGGCCCAGGATTTTTCTATGAAGAATACAGCTTGGCATTGGATATTGTAAACATCAGGAGAAGTCAGAAGAACTGATCACATCTGTCCGGAGGTAAGCATACAACTCTATATAACTTAAATTGCTATTTTAACATATTCTGGTAATATTTTGATTTACCTTTACATTGACTTTTAAACTTAAATTAAATAGAGCTATGGGTAAAATATTACGTTGGACAGGTTATGTATCAACACTTATTGGTGCAATATTTATTATTATGTCTATTATTGGTGGTTTTAGATACCATCATCATTACATTCAAGCGCATGCGCAGACTTGCTGTAATATGCAACATCCTGGTGGCAACATGGCTGTTGTTATAAGTGATTCTGTAAGGTGCAAACAACATTCAGTTACTGTTACAGGAACCAGGGGAAAACAAGATTCTGTTAAATATTCAATTACTGTTACAGGGACTATGGGGAAACAAGATTCTGTAAAATGTTGTAAAAAACAACCAGTGTATTTAACGACTGCTCCTATGATTTGCCATGGTTGCCAAATGTATCATCACCGTATTGGATTTCATATGGGATTGGCAATATGTTTTCTATTGTTAGCGATTTCTTTATTTATGATAAGTAATAGTTGCTGTTGTAAAAAAAATAGCGAAAACAACGAAGAAAAGAAGGAATAATAGATTATAAGCGAGTTTCACACCTGAAATTATAACTTAACAAAGCATTTGGTGGAGCGTACTTCACTGAATGCTTACGTCCTGAGAAAATCAAGTCTCCTCAGGGGAAAAAATCAAACGGCAACAACAGAACACCTGACATATCTAACTGATTCCTATTATATCGAAGACAGAATACGAGAAAAAATTTTTGCTCAGAGATTTTAAAAAATCCCAAGATCGGAAAAGTGAAAGAAAAATTTCCAGCAAAATATTAGGAAAATCCTGACTTTGATTGGTCTATTAAGAAAGGTGAAAACGACCACCGACCTTTTCGTTTAAATTTAAACGGATGATCATAGAATTCAATAAAAAAACCGGCTGAATTGGCCGGTTTGAAGTGTTTGAATCAGGATTTTAAAATCAGTTAATGTCTTTGAATATTATCAGGGAGTATTTTTAATTATGATTAACCAGGGACTTTGCTTTTCATAGCATTGTCCGTGTTAGCGGGCAGTATTTATCTTCGTTTTAAATGTTTTAATCCAATACTACCTTTCTAAATTAATAATTTTAATTTCTTCTCCATCAGGAGTCAGTTCTGATAATCTTAAAGTTACACTATTTTCCGTCAGACCTGCAATAACATAAGTACCCATGCTTGCGCCGCCCAGAAACTCAGTGCCATCAACGTAAAATGCAATGATATTTATTTGATTGCTTGACACAAATGTATATGTACACGTGTCTAAACTAGTTCCTTCCTTTACATAAAGATTACCCTCTGATGTAAAATTGTAATAATCTGTCTGGACTCCGATGTAGTTTGAATGAATATCTGTCAGGAGTGGCCCAACGCCTTGCAACGAAGTCGAGTCATTTATAATATTCCATTTCCCAATAAGTGAAGAATCATTTACAGGGGATTTTTTACAAAAACTCGAGGCAAAGACTATAAATACTAAGATGATTGCGATAATATATTTCATTTGGCTTCGCATTTTATAGCATAGAAGAATTGAAAATAAAAGTAGGACTAAATTTGATCGTATTTTCATAATCTATCTTTTTAGATTATTTATTGAGATGTAAAAACTCTCAAAAAGGTTGCATCGGAGAATGCCCGCTAGGGGAGAACTTGGCAAAAGATGATCTGTCACCAGGAACCTTTAAAATAGTAGAAATAATGAATAATGTAAAATCCGTCCATCTTTGACCACCTCAAAATCCGGTCATCCTTCACCGAACATTCAAAACAAAACAACAATTCTTTAACTCCCCTTTAAAGGGTGGTCAATTAATTCCTTCCAATTAGGGTCAGATTGTCTGGTTTTTGTAAATTTGTATAGACTTGGACCTCAATCGATAATATCATAGTTTCCAAATTCATTATTCAAATGAAAAATAAAATAGCCCTAATTACCCTGGTAGTCTTTGTTTTTGGATTAGGAATTCTGAACGCACAGGAAGCCAGTTCTTTTACGAAAGCAAATGGGAATACCAGCCATAGGCTGGATACGACTGATTTTGTAACTAATGAGATACTTGTCAAATTCAAAGACGAAGTGGAAGTTACTCCTGATAAGCTTATGAATTACTCTTTAGCATCAAAAGGGGTAAACAGCATCCTTGAGGAGAATAATATTAAAACTGCTGAAAAGCTCTTCCCGGGGGCACAGATGCATAAGGGCGTGAAAACTGTGAAGACTCCTCTTGGCAAAGATATGGTTATACCCAATCTTCATAATATCTATAGGATTGTTCTTGGCGGAAACAAATCCTCAGGGTTAAATCCATTTGAATTAAAAGCGCTTATAAATCAGTTGAAAACGCTTCCAGAGGTTGAATATGCTGAACCGAACTATTATTATTCGATAGGCGATTTCAAACCCGTTTCACCGGTGATGAACCAGATGGAAGCTATGAAGTGGGCTGACAGTCATCAATCAAAAGGTGGCTCCGGGCTTGTCCCGAATGACCCTCTTTACAGCCAGCAATGGGGCATTCCCGCCATTCATGCCGATCAGGTTTGGAATACTTTTACAGGTGATACAAGTGTCATAATTGCTATCCTTGATACGGGTGTAGACTGGCACCATCCTGATCTGGCAGAGAACATCTGGATCAATCCCGGTGAAATCCCAGGTAACGGCAGGGATGATGACGGGAATGGATTTATTGATGATGTGAGAGGATGGGATTTTATTAATAATGATAATGATCCGATGGATGATAATTCGCACGGTACGCACTGTGCAGGAATTGCAGCAGCCGCAGGTAATAATGGAATAGGGATTGCAGGTGTCAACTGGAAAGCAAAAATAATGCCGATAAAAGTATTCCAATCCGACGGATGGGGAGATGCAGCAACTATCTCCAAGGGTATAAATTATGCCGCCCAGAATGGAGCGAAGGTCATTTCAATGAGCTTCGGAGGATACGGAGAATCTCAGACCATGAGAATTGCTCTTGCGAATGCATATGCAACGGCAGTTCTCGTTGCAGCTGCAGGGAATGACGGACTTTGTATCGGTCCAGGTAAGTGCCCCGATGATAAAATAGGCCAACCATTATTCCCAGGAGCTTATTCATTTGTTTTAGGAGTTCAGGCTCCGCCATTACCAGCAGATGGAGGTTTTACAAATTATGACCAGGATGGCCCAGTCTTTTCAAATTACCCTGACCAATATAATTATGAGCTTTCAGCCCCTGGCACTGGCATAATTTCTTGTGTCCCAGGAGGGAATTACAGGATAGCCTCAGGCACATCAATGGCAACTCCTTTTGTTGCGGGTGCAGTTTCTCTTTATAGAGAATTGAAACCAAAGGACGGTCAGGAAATTATGTGGGGAAACCTCATTAACAGTTCATCTGAATATATTGATATCAATGGTGCACTCAATATTGTTTCTATACCAGTCATAAATATTACCAATTTTGTTATGTCAGATACAATGCCGGGTGATGACAGGGATGGTAAAGCAGACGCAGGGGAGACGATACAGCTTGAGGTTTTTGTACATAACACCTGGGGACCGGCAGATTCTGTTTATGTGGGCATTCAATTTGCAGAATTTGAGGATACCACGACAGCAACCATTCTACAGAAGCAGGCATTTGTAGGCTCAATAGGAGCCTATGGAACCCTTTCAAATCATCTTAATTTATTAGAGATAAAAATCAGTCCAAACATAGCAAACGGCCGTGATATAAGATTTGTTCTTAAAACCTGGCAAGGTAAGAATCATCTTTATCAGACATCTGTTCCAGCCATTATCAATGTCACGCATGGAACAGAGCTTAAAGGTATTCTTGACGACACGCTCCGGCTCACTTCTGATAAATTCTGGTTGGTTGACAATAGCTTTAAAATTGGTCCCAACGGGGTATTAATAATTGAACCTGGAACTACCTTAGAAATAGAAAAACAGATAACTAATCTTGGGGAGATTTTCGCATTTGGGAAGGCCGATTCAATAGTGACAATAATTGGTCCCTACGGTATTACTGGAGGGTTTATTTCATGTCAATATACTCATTTTGAATCATTTTATTGTGCTCCATTTTTCACAAGTTCAACTGCAAATTTTGAATATTGTAGATTCGAGAATGCTCAAAATATTATATGTTTTCAGGCAACTGATGCAAATTTTTTGCATTGTGAATTACTTAATCTTACAAGCAATTATTGGGGAACTTTCTATGGTGGTAATCTTACTTTTAAATACATTAATTTTTATAATAATAATACAGGTCCATTTATAGCGTCGAGTAGTTGGGAATTTACATATTGTAACTTTGCAAATTCTCCTGGAACATCTCTTTATGAGAGCGGTAATTGTAATATATCTTATTGTAATTATTTAAGCATTTGTAAAAACTTTTACTATACAGCTACAGGCTTATATTCATTTTTGCCAAATATATACTGGGGAACTTTAGACACTTTAAAGATTGAAGATAAGATTTATGATTTTTGGGATGATGCCAGCTATTCAATCCTTAATTATAAACCATTACTGGAAAAGCCAACCTCACTTGCTCATGGTTGTGTCTGGAAAGTCGTAGTAAATGGTTTTGATGCACAGGATCAGTTTAATCAACTAGATGCATTAGGTGTAGGCAAGCATAAATTTGAAGTCTACTTTAACAGGCCAATGGATATTAAGTATACACCTGCAATTACAATGGGTGTCAGGTATCCCTATAACCAGGTTCCTATTAATGAAAATGGTTCATGGAGCTCCGACTCTGTAATATATACTGTTTATAAAACACTAGGACTTTCACAGTCGGACGGCCTTAACAGGCTGCAAGTCGTGGGAGGGAAAGATCCTGAAGGATTTGACCTTGTTCCTGAAAATGAGAGGTTTAATGTCAATATACAGTCCCAGGGTTCTCTTTCAGTTGGCTTTTTAGCGACACCGGGGATGGGTAAAGTTGCACTTCAGTGGAACTCTCCCTCCGGAACTGTGCCGGATCTCTTTGGCTATAATATGTACCGTTACACCTATATAAATGACTCGACGACAACAGATACACTTCTTATCAATAAATCTCTGATAACCGATACGGTTTATACTGATTATAATGTTGTCCCGGGGACGAAGTATTTTTACACATATAAGACTGTCCGCACTGACCTTTCTCAAAGCTCCTTCTCAAAAATAGTAGCCGCTACGCCATATACGGCCGCAAAAGGCGATGCCAATGGTGACCTGACAGTTAATGTAGCAGATATTATATGTGTTGTAGCATATATTCTTATGGAGAATCCGCAGCCTTTCATTTTCGATGCTGCCGACTATAACTCGGATGGTGTGGTGAATGTGCTTGACATAACGGGGATAGTGCATAAGATTCTATATCCGGGCAAGGGGGACATTACTAAAGGAACACCAGAATCTGCAACACTTTTCCTCAGAGGAGATACGCTGTTTGTAGATACACCAGTAGCACTTGGTGGTATCCAATTTACCATTAGGAATACAAAAACTACAGATTATACGGTCCTTAGTGCCCTAGAATCATTTGAGAGAGCTACAATATCAAATGCCGACTCGCTGTTCTTTCTTGCTTACAGTATGACTGGTAAGACATTTGGACCGGGGATTGTTCCATTACTGAAATTCAATAACGGGATTCTGGATATTGACGGCATAGTGCTTTCAACAGCAACCGGTAATAGCGTCAGTCCCGTATATAAGGGTAGCAATGGAACCACTTCCGTAAACGAAATAAGGGATGTCATAACTAATAGTCTGAAGGCCACACCTAATCCGTTTTCCAATGAGACAATTTTATTATTCAAACTTCCGGTCAAAGTTGATTTGGTGATATTCTCTGTATTTAACATATCAGGCATAAAGGTTGATGAGATAATCCTGAAAAACTTAATTGTAGGAGAAAATCAATATACATATAGACCAAATCTCAGGCAAGGCTTCTACATATTAAAGATGTCAGGGATCGTGAATGGTAAGACCAGTGTGGAGAGCAATCTTAAAGTCCTTGTGGAATAATGGACGAATCATATTTGATGCACCTTAACATTAATTAAAAACATTGAAACCACTTTATAGAATAATTACGACCGTTCTGCCAGTCCTGTTGCTCAATCAGCTGTGCATTGGTACAAATGTCATTTACGTGCAAAACGCTGTAAGTCCACCTAACAGTTCTGTAATCATTCATGTTGGAGTAAACAATGATTCTTTATTCAATGCAGTGCAGTTTGACCTTCTGTTCCCTTCAGAATTAACATGGATCAATGATAGTGTAAGTCTTACAGTCCGGGCCGATGGTCATTCTGTTTCATCTGCATTAATTGAGCCCGGACGGTTAAGGGTTGTTGCCTGGTCATCTGTGAATGCGGACTTCACAGGTACATCAGGAGATATTGTGGAGATCGGTTTCATTTCAGGAATGGACCCGGGAACATATCCTGTCACAATTGAGAATGCAACTCTCAGCGGCACAAACAGCAATATACTGACAGGAGTAACAGACGGAACCTTTACTCTTACAGCTCCAAAGGCGAAACTCTCTGTGGGATCTATTGACTGGGGGCGGATTCCACTGTTACAGGAGGCATATCGGACATTGGCAATTACCAACAGTGGAAATTTACCGTTGACTATAACTGCCCTTGATTTTGCAGATAATCGTTTTTCGAGCTCGCTGACATTACCATTTACCCTGGCAGCAAACAATTCAGTAAATATTGATATCAGGTTTTATTCCACGATTAAAGGCACAATAACCAGCAATCTCACTGTCTATTCAAATGATCCGGACGGCCAGCAGCTATGTGATCTGTCAGTTATTGCTTTTGCTGTCAATGAGATCCATATAGGAAATGCAACAGGGCGTTCAGGTTATGAAATGGTAATTCCAATATCAATAAATAACATGGAGCCATTTAATGCATTCCAGGTAAAAATAAAGCTTCCTGCAGTTGCTAAATTCATCAAAGGTTCTGACGTACTAAGCACAACAAGAAAGGTTGACCATGTAGTGGCCGCAGATACCTTAAAAGATACGCTTACCATAGTTGCCTATTCTCCTTCAAATAAGCCATTCCTGTCAAATGATGGTGTTGTCATGAACTTTACCCTTTTTGTCCAGGGACAAGGTGGAAGTTATCCCTTATCCCAATCCGGGTCAATAATTTCAGATTCAACCGGGGCGAATTCATTATCAGCAAGCTATGACGGATGGATAGATATTACAGCTCCTATTCTTGCCGTCAGTTCCAGCGAAATAGATTTCGGAAATGTTTCAACTCTTGACAGTGCTACAACTGAACTTGTACTATTCAATAATGGCAATGATGATTTGATAATAAACCAGATCGATATTGCAGATACTGCATTTGCTTATTATGAGACACTGCCTTTTACGATACCTCCGGGTAAAAATAAAGTCGTGACATTAAGTTTTCGAGCTGTCGATGGGCTGGAACACAAGACTGTTTTAAGAATCCAAAGCAACGATCTTCCAAGGGATCCGACGGATGTAATATTAACAGCCAAATCCTTTTTCCCAAATGAATTAAGGGTGACTGATCTGATAGTTAAAGCCGGCACTTCTGATACTCTGTTTATAAACTTATTCAACCAATCGCTGGTCTCCGGATTCCAGTTTGATATTGGACTTCCTGTTGGAATTAATCCTTCCGCAATTGGTGTTTTCCTCACAGGACGAAAGGCCGATCATGTCGTAATGGCATCAGAAATAGATTCGGGTAAACTAAGGGTTTTATCTTATTCGGGCAGCCTGAAATCATTTTCCGGAAATTCCGGGAATATAATAGGTATTCCTATCCAGGTATCCGCAGCCTTATTGGGAACTTACCCAGTTGATATTTCTGGTGTCGTAATAAGTGATAGTATCGGGAAATCGATTGGAACAGGCTATAAATCAGGTAATATTACAATTAATGCAGCAAACGGGATTAAAAGTATAATTCTATTATCAGAAATAAATGTTTACCCAAATCCAATCACTGATGAGCTTAACATCAATTTTGGTGACGAAACAATAACAAGGATTAGTCTATGTCAACTTAATGGGTTGATAGTTTGGACGGAAGAAAAAGTAAGTAGTCATATTTTAGTCAATACGGAAATGCTTAAACCGGCAATGTACCTGCTTATTGTTGAGAGTAATAAAGGTATAGAGGTCATAAAAATTATAAAGAAATAACTTCAAACTCTGAATAGTAGAAACGACACTTATTTTGTTTATAATATTGAAAGAAAGGTTGGTGTTAATTACCACCAACCTTTGTTTAAATTTAAACGGATTGTCATAGAATCTTCAAAAACCTAGCGACAAGCCAAAACCACTTGAACAGGTTGTAATGTAATTATTATGACACGATACCACCAGATGTCACCAGATTGAATCTGGTTGCTTCTGGGACTATAGTAGTGTTCCCTTTTGTGTGTCTGGGTAGGTTCGGTACCCTGTAAGAATTTTGCATATCTAAAATACATTTTATTTATTTAACAGATCAAGAAATGAATCTTTTTCATCCGGGAAGAGATCCTTATCGACATCCACTGCCGGCAGAGCACGGTAATAAGCCGTTTTGTCCATCGCCGTTTTCGACATTAAAACGATGACTGACTCTTCACTGGGCATTGCTCCCCGCATCCTTAAAACCCTTCTGAAATCCCTCTGCAGGCGTTCTATCCAATTGGTTGTGTATATCATCGACTGGATCCGGTAATGATATTTAAGGTATGTAAAATAATACCTGTAAAAGGGATCTTCCCCCATCTTCTTAATGCTCCTGTAATCATTACCCCATTTTCTGCAAAGTTCCTGCCATGCAATCCATCCTTTCTCCGAAGTATAGGTTCTGTCTCCCGTCCTGAATACATCTCTAAGATCATTGGCCAGTTCACCTTTGTCTCCATGTCTTACCCGGTTAAACATATTACGCTTGAGATGGGTGACGCACTTTTGCAGATCGCTGCCGGGATATATCTCGGCTAATGCGTCCTCAAGATATTTTATGCCATCAGCAACTGTTAATCCTATTCTTTCAACTCCACGCTCCTGCAGAGACATAAACATCTCTTTCCAGCCTTCAGCGCTCTCTGAAGGACGATTAAAGATACCAAGCACATCTCTGGTTTTGTCTTCCTTCACGGCCATTACAACATAAAATGCTTCATTTTCCACGCTTCGCTTGCGATGGACCTTGATATGAATGGCATCTACAAAAACTATCGGGTAATAGTTCTCAAGCGACCTGGTAAGCCACTGTTCCACATCAGCTCTCAGATACTCGATCATACGGCTAATGCTGGCTTTACTCTATTGCTTACCGTATACCTCACCAAATACCTCACCTACCTGTGACTGGGTCAAGCCCTTACAGTATAAACTGCTGGCCAGCTGCTCACATTCTACTTCCTGGTCTTTTAAAAGTGCCAGAATAGTAGGATGAAAATTACCGTATCTGTCTCTTGGTATCCTGAACTCAAGTATCCTGCCCTGTCCGTAACTCTTACCCTGACGAAAACCGTTGCCTTTGTTCCCCCGGCTCCCGTCAAGAAAATCCCGGCGCTCGGCCTTCATCATGCTTTCAATCATCAGTTCCATTAAGTCTTGCAACCCTCTTTCACGGTTTAAATGGTTGACAAATACATCCGAAAGTTGTTCCTTTGTGAAATCCATTGGTCTTCCTGGTTTTTAGTTTTACATTTTTTGTTTGCCTTTGCAAAACTAATCCAGGGAGACCTTTTTTAAAATACCTATGTGAGACACACTTTTTTGAACACTATCGGGACTATTTCTTGTGATGGGAAGGGGAGAAGCTTGGCAAAGGATGATCTTTCACCAGGAACCTTAAAACATAGTAGAAATAATGAATAATGTAAAATCCGTCCTTTTGTGACCACTTCAAAAGACGATCAGATTCCACATAACATACACTATAAAACAACAAGGATTTAACTCCCCTGTAATGGGTGGTTTGCAAAAACCGTGACAAGCCTACTTATTATATTGACCGTGTTATAAGCAGTTTTATTTTAATGTGCTTAATATTTTATTTAAAATTGGGTAGAAAATTGCAGGTTTTTCATACATTGGAAAGTGTCCGCAATTTTGAATCCAGAACAATTCAAAGTTTGGATTAGCTATTTTCAATTCATAAGAAACGTATGAAAAAATGTCCTGTCTGCCACAAATTATATAAACTGGCTTATTCAATTTTTTTAGTGATTGTCTAAAATCTATTTTACTTTTACTGGCATCATTGTCCATTAAAGATTGCATCTTTTGATTTACAGGCGCATCTATTTTTTTGAATAGACTGTCAATCTTTTCTTTATTTGAAATATAGGCTAACCTTATCATGTATTTTAGAACATACAATTGCTCATTTGTAATAATGTTCTTTTCTCTTTTTGCTGTCAATGAGTCAATCATTTTTTTCTCATTTATACTCCATCTGGTAAGTATAGTGTAATCATATGTGTGAAATATTTCGTCTCCTAAAGAATAGTTACCTGGGTCTATTAAAATAAGTGATTTGACTTTTTCTGGATGAATAGAAGCAAAGTACATTGCCAAAGATGCACCCCATGAATGTCCACATAAGACTGCTTGCTTAAGATGTAATTTGTCTAAAAGTAATTTAATATCTGAAACCGCTGATGCTGTGTTAATTGTAGTTGAATCAAAAGGAGTCGGGATAGAAAGTCCTGTTCCACGTTGTTCAAGTAAAATAATTCGGTGATCACCACTTAGCACTGAAGCCATCTCCGCAAGTTGCACACAATTATTTCCGGGTCCTCCTGTTAATAATATTATAGTCTCACCTTTTCCATATTCATGGTAGTAAAGGAAGCCGTTATCATACTTTATAGAGTCAAGTATTTGTCCGAAAGAGGAAAACCAAATAACAAAAAGTAAACTTAATATAAGTAAAATCTGTTTCATAATGCGGTGAGTTTATCACACTATTTTTTTCAATCTTAATTGATACAATACAAAAAGGGAAATAACTACAAAGCAAATTCCCAAAAATGTTTCTCCAAGCAACATAATCTTTATGCTATATGCATCATGCAGCCTGCCATCAAAAAAGGTCATATATGCATAAGGAATGTTACCAATTGAAGAAAGTAAAGCATACTTGGTGGAAGCCAAACCTTTACCAATTGAATGAAGGACAACGGCAGAGAAAGCAGCATTAGATAATCCAAATGTAAAAGCATATAATAAAACTCCGATTATATATGTTGTTGGTACATAAACAGAAAAACTCATTACCAAAGTAACGAGTGCCATCAATGTTCCTGCCCCGAAATATAACCACCATCTGCCTAATCTATCGGCTATCCATCCACCTATTACACAACCTATCACACATATTACTCCACTGAGAGTTCCTGTGATTAAAGCAACTGTATCAGCATTCACCTTCCAATCAGTTGCTACAGATGACCACAAAAAAGAGGCAGCACCAATACCAATTGGCATAATAATGACAGCCATAGTAAAAATAGCAACAGGTGAGCGGAATAAATCTCTGATATCAACCGTAATCATTTTAAATCTTTCTTTCAAGAGTCTATCCTTTTCTGCATAAACTTGTGGGACAAAATGCAGTGCTACCGAGCAGATAAGGATAGCAATGGATAAAATAATAATTGCGGCTTGATAAGAAAAATGACTTGAAAACCAAATGCCAGCGCCACCACCTATACCTATCCCACCTAAATTACCAGCCTGATACCATCCACCTGCTCTACCTTTCTTTTCTTCAGGTACTGTTTTAGCCATAAACCCACCAACAGGTGATACAATTAAAGTTGCGGCAATTTGAGATAGGAAAACTGTAATTGTCAATACTCCCATTGAACTAATTTTCAGTGGTATGAAACAAAGCAATAATAAAGTTGAAGTGCAAAGACCTATTCCAATCAAATACCATTTATGAAGGCTCAGTGATAAATCTGTCATGGGTGCCCAAAGGAAACGCCAAATGTTTGCTGACAGTCCTAATGCAGTAATTGATGCTGCTGCTGCAACCGAAAATCCATGTTGTGTTAATAGAAATGGTAGTGTGACAGAGACAAAGCCACCACTAACGCCATAAGGTAATACAAGAAAAAGAAAAGTAAATGGATTTGCAGTATTTCTTTTAAATGTCATCATGACAGATTGCAGTTACGGGATGGTTATTTCATTAAGCGTTGTTTTAGAATTAGGACACTCTTTGACAGATTATAACAGTCGATTTTCATTATTGCATGAATCATGCTTTTTTATATTCCTTTTCTTTATAATTAATTTTAGGTGTGGTATGTAATCAAATTTACATCTTTATTTTAAATCATTAAACGGACTCTTTTTATCATAGCAGAAATTCCGTATCAATATACTATAGTGCTGTAAAGATTTATTTTTCGACAGAATCAATATCATTTTAAAAAGATTTATTTGACTTTGCCTTTTAACTGGAGTAACTTGCTTCATATTTCTGAATTACAGGTATTTATTTTATCTATTAACCAAATCTCAATCAAATGAAAAAAATTTGTTTAACAATTTCAATTGCTGTATTCCTATTATTCTTATTAAACGGAATACAGGCACAAACAAGGCAACCAAAACTTAATCAGGTTGAACTTATGAAGCAATTCATTGGTAACTGGAAGGTTGACATGGCAAAAGATACTGTTCTTTATTGGGATGCAAAAGCATTTGGGACAGGATTTGAAAGTTATTTTAAGACAGTTGTAAAAGACAAAATAATTTCAGAAGGGAAACAACTTTTCGGGTATGATAGTAAACTTGATAAATGTGTTGCCGCTACTATATTTAAGGGGATGGATATTGAGATATGGGCATTGTGGTTTACATCAAATAATAAATATGTTATCACCTATTATAGTGATATTTCAAATCCTGACAAGTCATCCTTTAAAATAGATGGAGAATTTACCTCACCAAATTCTTATTCAGAAACCTTATTTATGAATGGGAAGGCTGTAATGAAATATAATTATGTAAGGGTTAAATAATCAGTTTAAATAAATCAATGTGCTTTGAAAGATATTATTTTGGGGCATTTTGTTTTTATAAAGTATTAATATACTGATACCTGACTATATTTTTACCAAATCAGATATTATTGGATGTTGCTCTTGTAGGGGAGGAGTATTACAAACTTATTTTTTAGGTCAAAAACACCCCATTTTTCTCCAAAACCTGGCGTAAACCTGGCGTGAAATAAAAAACCACTTACGAAAAAAACTTGTAAGTGGTTGATATTCAAGAGTGGGCCCAATTGGGAATTAATCTACTCCCAAGATATATAAGTACTATAGTGTCAATTACCACCAACCTTTGTTTAAATTTAAACGAATTGAAATAAAATCCATCCAACATCCGTCAAAAACCTGGCAACAAGTCAAAACCACTTATAAGGGTTGTCATTTAATTTTTAAGATATAATATCACCAGATGTCACCAGGTTGATTCTGGTTGCTTCTGGGGTAGTTTCTAAGGATGGGAAGGGGAGATGCTTGGCAAAAGATAATCTGTCACAAGAACTCTTAAAACATAGTAGAAATAATGAATAATGTAAAATCCGTCCTTCCTTGACCACCTGAGAATCCGGTCATCCTTCACAGAACATACATCATAAACAACAATTTTTTAACTCCGGATTTGGGTGGTCAATTTGTCCGTTTTTCCATCTATATTTGATTATATTGTATTGATGATCAAAGTCAGACCTTTAATCCAACGATTAAAACATCATCAGTCTGTTCAATAGTATTTTTCCAGCTAAAAAATGCTGATTCAAGACTCTTTTTTTGTTCATTCATCGTCTTGCCGGCAATTGATATTAATAAATCCTGAAAAGGTTTATATTTAAATTTCTTACAAAATTCACCACCGAATTGATCAGCAAATCCATCTGAGAAGAGATAGAGATTATCTCCTTTAATAAGTTGAAATTCATTTAAATTAAACTTATCCATCTTTTCATAAATAGAAATTGGCATTTTATCAGCTTTAATTTCAATCAAATTGTCATTTCTAATGATATAGAGTGGATTATTAGCTCCGGAAAACTGAAGAAAATTGTTATTTAAATTAATGCTTATTAATGCTATATCCATACCATCTTTTTGTTCTCCCGCTCTGCCCTCCTGTTTTAAGGTAGTCATGATCTCTTTTCTCAATTTTCTTAGAATAACATCAGGTTGAATAATATATTCTTTGTTAACAATTTCTCGTAAAAACGAAACGCCAAGCATACTCATAAATGCACCAGGAACCCCGTGTCCGGTACAATCAGCAACAGCTACTATCAGTGAATCCTCAATGTCCGCCCACCAATAAAAATCACCGCTTACCCTGTCTCTTGGTTGCAACATAATGAAATGATCCGAAAGATATTTGTCAAGAAGCGATTCATCAGGGAAAATTGATGACTGTATCCGTTTTGCATAATCTATACTTTGAGAAACCTCGTGGTGGATCATCTCAATATGTTCCTTTTGTTGCTGGAGAATCACTTTCTTATCTTCAATCTCCTTTTTCTGCGCTGCAAGAAGTATATTGGATTTTTTCTTTATATAATAGCTTCTGATAACAAAAGATAAACCGAAAATCAACAGAATAATTCCTCCGACTGCAAAATTCCTTACAAGTTTCTGCTGTCTAATCTCTGTTTTCACCTTTTCATCTTTCTGCTTCTGAATTAATTCCTGTGCCTTTAATTCGGATGAAAACTCGTTTTTCATTTCGACCTGGATAATTTTTTGTTTGTTTTCATCTATATTCAGGCTATCTGAGTACGCATTAAATATTCTGTAATATTTGAAAGCCGATTGGAAATCTCCAAGACCCTCATATGCGTTCGTAAGGTTTTCAGCAGCATTCTTGAGCATCTCCTTAGATCTTTCTTGTTTTGCTATCTGGTAACTTTCCTCACTATATTTAAGAGACTTGTTGAATTGTTTCAATTTATTATAAGTAGCCCCGATATTGCTGAAATAACACGAAATACCTTCCTTAAAACCCACTCGTTTCGCAGCAACTACAGCTTTTAAATAATATTCCAAAGCCTTCTGATAATTACTCTGTTGAAAATAAACTTCCCCGATATTATTGTAACATTCCCCAAGCATTTCAATATTATTGATACTGTCAAATATTTTTTCTGATTTGTGAAGATATTCAAGAGATTTTAGGTAATTTTTTAACGATGAATAAGTACCTGAAATTTCAAAAAAACACCTTGCGATTTCACCTTTACCAAATCTGATATCAAGTCTTTCTTTTCCAATAAGTTTTAGATAATCTAATGCTTTTAAATTATATTCAAGTTCTTTCTGGTGATCTCCGGTTATTGAGTAAATATTTGCAACATTCATTAATGATCGAACCAGACCAAAGGTATCAGATATCTCCTGAAACAAATTGAGTGACTTCAGGTAATTTTCCGTAGCTTCAGGGTAGAAATTTTGAGTGTAATAAACATTTCCTATGTCTACAAGGCCGTAAGCTTCATCTCGTTTATCTCCGCTTTCACGAGATAATACCAATTGCTTGTTGTACGCTGATATTGCAGCCGCATACATCTTAAAATCTAGATATGCACCACCCATATAATAATACATCATTCTAAGGCTCTTCTTATCTTTGTCCCCGATTATCCTGAACATTCTATCAATGAATGCATTAGCTGAATCCTCTGACAATCTTAGATATTCATGCAAAAGCTCGTAGACTATTGCTCCCTGGGCTTTTTTATCTTTTTCATTTCTAAATGCGATCTGGAGACTGTCAATAACAGAATGGCTCTGTGGAAAAACTGAGGCAGAGATTAAAATAAAATATAAAACCCCCAGAACCCTTTTCATATTCATATAATAATAAAAATACTAAACCCCGAACTATAATATTTGTTACAATTACTATCGGGTCAAAATTTATAGTTAATATTCTCTTTTACACGGGAGTAGTGCAAATGAGATGAGAACAAATAAGAAGGTTTTTATTAGCTGTAAGTCAATTATTGATTTTTGTCAATTTTATATATATAAATTGCCAAAAGCACAGCAAAGATAGCTGTTGTAAAGCCTGAAGCAACAAGCATTATAGTTCCTCCAGGCCATTGCATCCTTTTAAATAAGGAGCCAAGAATTATCAGGTCCGCACTTACTGCACCAAAAATGTAAACAGCTTTTTTCATAATGGTAAGATTTAAAATATTAAAACTATAATAAAACTCGAAGTCTCTTTCAAATTCTATTAATTGAATAAATGAACCCTGAAATTATTTTACTTCAAATGATTAATTCTAAGTAATGTAAATATAATAGTTTTCTGTTTAATTAAAAGGCATTTAAGTCTATTTGTTGAAAGATTCAATAGAGAAAGAATTTCCCTTTAAAGTTTTAAGGGATTAACATAACTTTCTTCCAAAAGTCCAAAACCTGGCGTAAACCTGGCGTGAAATAAAAAACCACCTACAAAAAAAACTTGTAAGTGGTTGATTTTCAAGAGTGGGCCCAGCTGGGATCGAACCAGCGACCCCCTGATTATGAGTGAGATATAACCCTGATTTTCTGATTGTACCGGTTTTCATGGGTATTCATTATCATTCATTTACGATTTTTCGATTTTATTGTTTTTCACTGGTTTTCATAAAACCTGGCGGAAAACCTAGCCGATTTTTCTATCCACTTTTTTCTTTAAAGAATTGCTTCATTAATACCAAAAGTACTGTCTGGATCAAGCCCGGCTAAATAGTGTTCAGTAATCACAACATTGCTGTGGCCTAACATGTGACTAATATCTTCGGTTGGAATCTTCTTTCGGCGAAGTGTATTGGCATAGCAATCACGGGCCGATCCTAAATTGAGTGGTTGAGATAATTTAAGCTGGTCTCCTATATCTTTCAACTTCCGATTTATTTGTTGCCTGATTTTATGATTCCTGTTTTTAAAGGACATCTCATCATAACCTTCTTTAATTAATCCCAATAAATATGGACTATTTTGATCTCCGACATGGGCAATTGAGTCCTTGATCTTATCGGTCAAAGGAACAATAATCTGTTTTTTATTATTTCGTCTTGTCGATTCAGTCTTCTTGCGAGTAAAGAAAATATAATCCCCGTCTATCTGGCTCCATTTCATTCGAAGTAAATCTGCAAAGTTTGCTCCATTACAGCGATATAGCATAACCCAAACATCCCTGGCAAATTCATGCTCCCTGGTCTTGAACTCCTTTAAATCAATTACAGATTGGATCTCTGACTCTTTAAGCACCTGTGTGGAGGGGAAATAACCTGATACTGAAAATCCCCCTGGCCCGAAGGGATATTCATATTCTTTTGGAATTACCTTAACATAATGGGTGAAGTAGTTGATAATAGTCCTCAGATTTCTCATGTGGTGATCAACGGTTGCCTGAGAATGTCCCAAATCAATTTCTTTCTTTTCAAACTTCTTGAGGAAACTTACAGTGACATCTCCGACAGTAGCCCCGGACTTGAAATTCTCAAACCTGTTTTTAGTGTACCTTATTGAGGCAATGGTTGTGGGCTTGATATTCTCTTTATTTTGGATATAATAATCAAAAAACTCAGATAGGAGCAGGGACTTTGGTTTATCGTTCTCTGTTTCCCAGAAGAGTTTTCTAAAAGTCTCTTTATTAAATGGTTTCAGTTCAGAAAAGATCCTCTCGCATTTTGAGATATAGCCGTTGCATGTATCCAGAAACTTCCTACTCTCCTCGTCTTTAGCTTTACTGTTGAACAGTCTGTCATACTGACTTTCTGATATTTTCTGAAGGTTGATATACATTACATCGTTCCCATTTACCATACGAACTGCAAGATTGTATTTACTGTCCTTCAGCTTACTTCGCTTGTCCAAGACAATGTTGAATGTAGCCATGTCTGTTTAAATTTAAACTTTTGGTAGCTGAGGAAGTTTTTCTTCCATAACTCCACCGCTAATCACCCAAGAGTCAATCTGACTTCTTTCGAACAGGGTTCTTGTTCCAAGCTTGATATGAGGGATAGCGTTTTTCATTACTTTTTTGTAGACAAAACTCTCAGACACATCAATGTAATCACACAGATCCTTCACATTCAGAAATCTCTTTTCTTCAATTAACATCTAATTTTGGATTCTTTTTTGACCCGCAATAATCACAGGTTATTATCCATTATATTAAGATGTCAAATATTTGTTTGAATTATTTTTTACTTTTTTTTGTTTTTTCTGGTTTTTTCCACTTTTCTGTCTGCAAATTTTAATATATATAGTATATGATTTAATTTCTTCATATCGTTTCTAAACTATTAAGAACTTCATTTTCTACAAGATGAAGTTCTTTTTTTGCTGTCTAAGCAACCTTGAATGATAAATTATAGGAGAAGATGTAAAAGGTAATTATTATACCCCGAAGAGTTCTCTTATCTTCTTAAGTTCATCAAATTGCTTTTGGGGTGCATTTGTGTTTTTTAATCTTTCTAATTCATTTTCAAGCTCTGAAATGAACTTGGACGGATAGAATAGGTCTAATAGATCTACCTTTTGACTGGCCACCATAGCGTTTTCCATAGTTGAATCCTTGCAAAGAATAAAAATTGTCATAGGGTTCTCTGAAAAATCGTAGATGATGATGTTGTAATACTTCATCCCTTCGTCCAATGAGTTTATATCCCATTGAAGCTGATCCACCATCTTTTGAAGTCGTTCTATTCTTTGCTTTATTGTCATATATATCAGTTATTTAGTTTAAATAAGAACTAATTCTGACAATTGTTGTTTTTAATTGAAATTTGCTCAACTCATGTCTTAAAAGGTTCAAATCATGAAAAGTCCCGTATCGTATTATTGCATTTTGCTTATCAGCCATCTTCATAATCCTTACAGAATTTTCGTAAGACCAACCATTTTGGTACAATGCCATGACAACGTCGATAGCTTTGTTAGGGCCATCCCATAAAAGAAGAAAACAACTTTCACCTTCAGTGTACTGATTCTTATAAGTCTCTTTCTTTTTATGGCTATCGTTGTTCAGCATATCAAATTAATTTACATTAAAAAGGTACTTCTAAGTATTAAAGGTTATCATTCAAGATATCATGATAATCAGCTTATCCTAAGCAACTTAGAAAGGTCGGCAAAAATACAGCAAAAAACCGGAACTGCCTAATCAAAGCATATTATTGATTCGAGATGGATTACGCAAAGTCGAATTAGGGCTATTTAACTGAAAAGATCAGTTCAATCATTGGAGGTGAGATCAATATACATTGATAGTATCCTTTTGCTTTCAGAGAAGAATAGAAACTCACTGATAACATGAATATACAAAAA
Organism: uncultured Bacteroidales bacterium; assembly: GCA_963717685.1. Classification (GTDB taxonomy): domain Bacteria; phylum Bacteroidota; class Bacteroidia; order Bacteroidales; family VadinHA17; genus LD21. The sequence continues at coordinate 1,239,689 of OY970346.1, forward strand.
GAGGAACTAATAATTGTTCCCAAAGTACTTCCTAAAATTAACAATATCAAGGCAATAACAAGAAATAAAATAGCTAGAAATCTTGCAATAACATCTCTAGAAAGCCAGATATGAATGTTTTCTAATGATTCATTTATAAACATGCGGATGTATAACTGCATGTTAAACTCAGATTTATCCTCAAGTAACCTGGCATAGTATGCTCCATGTTCAATTTTGTTCTTCCACGGAAATTCTACATACTTTCTCAATTTTAGACCATTAAAAGAATACTTACCGTATTTAATTTCTGAAAGATCTATGATGTTTATTAATCGGTTAATCATTTAATAGGTAATTATTGATTTATAAATAAAAGACCCTAATATTAGTATATCTGTCAGTTAGTTAATTAAAAATTCAATTCAAACAGTGATTGTCAGTTACCAGCTCAATCGTAGTCGTTAAATTCAGTTCGTTGAGTCCTTCTCTTATTATCTCCAACTCAGAAAACGTCCCATACCTGACTATCGAATTCCCGTGATTATGAGCCGTTAACATAATTCTAACGGAGTTCTCATCTGAAATGCCGATTTGGCATAAAGCTGTGACAACATCAATTGCTTTATGAAAATCATCGTTCCATAGTACCAGAAAACAATTTTCCTCTTCCTGCTGCCAGATTTATTTTGAGGTATTGTCCTTATTTTTACTGCTTTGTGTCATGTTTTTTCTCTTATTAATACCCTTATTTGAATTTATAAATCTCAACCTGTAAGTCAAGAGTGACAAAATCCAACTTCCTGAATTCTTTGACAAAGTCAATGAATTGATCGTCTTCTGTCTCGAAGTAACCTGACCAGTTATTTATGTAATATACCTGTCCATTCCTGCATTTAATTTGTCCTGCCATTATGATTTCATTTTCTTTCTTTGCTAGCTTGAAATGTCCAATTCCAAAGAATAGTTTGAATTTTGTATCAATAAGGAAATTTACTGCGTCACCATCGGTAACAATAGGGTCGAATCTTAGTTTCTTGTCTAGAATAACGGCTTTTAACATTTTGGTAGCAACTTGTGGCACCAAATTCTTCATTTTAATTAAAGGCAAATTTGGTGTTATCAAGTCACTTAAATCAATAAAGAAGTCATTATCCTTACTTATTTCCTTCATATGGTAATAAAAATTTATTAATTGATAGTTTATATAAAAAAAGGTCCCTTCAGGTTCCTAAGAATATTGACCACGACGCTATAATTAATATGCTAATCTTAAGTAACTTAGAAGGGTAGACAAAATTAAGGCAAAAAACCGGAACTGCCTAATAGATTCTAAAAATGATAGATATTTAAGATTAATTAATTATCTGATTTTATATAACTTGCAATTGAATAATAAAACCACATATAGATGAATATAGAAGATCTTAAGAATGTCAATCAACTCGTAAAAAATGTCGAAGCCCAGATGCCAAAGGGGCGGGAATTAATTTACTACTTTACAATTACCTTTGCCAGATTTGAATTCGCTTTGAAACAAATAGATCGATATTTAAAATCAAATCCGGAATATGGTACGGCAGAAGCTAACTGGATTGCCTTTTCAAAATTTGTCAAGCAGCGATACTATTTGAACAAAAACAGTGATGCTATTCGTCCCTCCATTGATTTTCTCTTAGGTAACCCTCCAGGAGTTCAAATGGTTGTAAATAGAAATCTAGAATTTGTTCACAAATATGATGATCGTGGTGAAATTGGAAATATTATTTGTTTTATTAATGTCATAAGAAATAACTTATTACATGGAAATAAATTTGACGGTGATTATGAACCAGATTCACGAAACTTCAAATTAATTACCTCTGCTCTTATTATCCTAGATTTCTTACTAGACCTTGATCCGGATGTAAAAGGTCATTTTCGATCAACCTTATAGAACTATTTAGAGGTTGTTTTTAAGATTTACTGTATTATTAGTTCCAGGTTATACAATTTAAAACTCCAGCTTTCATTGCAATGCATCGAGAGTTAGTAGGAATTATAGTTTTATTTATTCCAGAAAAGATGGTTGTGAATACTTTAATTGCCTGAATGTCGCTTTTTTCAAATCCTTCTCCAAATTGAGGAAGAAAAACAAAATTTTTAGTATCCAGATAATTAATATAAAGACCTAAGGCAGCAGGCATTTCATCCTCTCCGATTTCATCAACAGGGGAATATGTCACCTGAAGTATATTCAATCCAGCTTTACCAAGAACTCCAAATAAATTATTTAAATAATGATTACTCTCTTCAAATTCAGAACCTATAACAGAAGAGAAGTCATTTATGAGAACGGTCTTCTCGTCTATGAATCTGACAACTCCATCTGCATGTGAAAGCACATCATACGGTGTGCGAGGAATAATAATAATTTCTGAATTAAGCAGTTTCTGAATCCTATTTAATAATTGACTCTGCTCTGAAATGCTATTCTGAATACCATTTTCTCTGAATATGGCATCGGTCATAATGATCTTTGCACCAAATTGGACAACATTTCCACCATCGATAAGAATATCATCAACAGATTCAAATTCAATATATAATTCATTTAATATCCGAATTATATCTTTTCTTAGAGTAAGTTTTTCTTTCCATTTACCCCTTAAATAGGAGGGATTGTAATTAAAAAGGAACAAGGTACCATTGGCACCTTTGACAGGCATAAAATCACGACACCAGATATCTTTAGTATAAGGTAATCCAATTAATTCTATATTCGTATTTACTGTAAGTTTTTCAAAGAATTCATGGTAAAAAGCCTGTTCTCCTTTTAATAAATTTGAGATATAAACCTTCTCATTGCTGCTATTTAATGGATCTGAAATCTGCTTCTCATTAGCATTTAAAACACCATGTTTCTGAATATTCTCCATAGTCTCTAAACTTTTATTCCAACTGTTTAAATAATAATTAATTACTTATAAACTATTACCGTATTTATCTAACCACCTTATTGCTTCCTGGTATTCAGGATATAATGAACGCAGTTCTGTCCAAAATCTTTGAGTGTGATTCATTGTTCTGGTGTGAACCAATTCGTGATAAAGCAAGTAATCAATCACAAATTGAGGAGTTTTTATAAGTCGCCAATTAAATGACAGGTTTTTCTCTGTCGAACAATTACCCCATTTTGTTCTTTGATCTCGAATAAAAATCTTCTTGTATTTGAATTTATGTTTCTTTGAAATGTCTATCAATCGAATTGTAATGTATCGTTTCCCATAACGTTTATACCATTTTAGCAACTCTGTGTTCTCAAGTAAATTTATTTTTGATTGGATTGTCTTATGTTCCTGATTGATTAAAACTTTGTTGTACAAGTCGGACCTATAGAAATAGCGGTATTTATCACCAAACAGAAGGATTTGGTTTTGAGGTAGTTTAATTTTTTCAGTTTTCCCTCTGAACTTATTCAGGTTTTTATCAATCCAGTCTTGTTTTTTCTTTATTAGTTTTTCTATTTCAGAATCGGTAAAAGTGGCAGGCACAAGCACTCTGACAGACAAGTTTTCTCTTACCCTGATCCTGGCATGCTTCACATTTTTGCGTTCAAGTATATAGTTTTCCGGGAGTTCCATTAATCTAAACCATAATTTTGAACTACTCTTTTCATTATATTTTCCATTAATTCAGCATCTTCGTCAATATTCAATGATGCAAACGTATCATCAACAGAAAGTATTTCAATTTCTGCCTGTATCCGTTTCAATTCTCGATCATTGTCCTGCCATCCAATATATCTTTTTGTCTTAATCATTGAAGAAATAGCTTTTGCGAATGCTTTTGACAACTCAGAATTGAAATTTTCTTTCTTTTGATTCTTTATTTCTGTGTAAATATCGAACTCTCCCCTATCTTCAAATCCCATTCTATTTGGTAAAGATGCCACATTATCTATTTCAGAATAAAGTCCTTCTAATTCTTGCAAGCTAGCTGCAATATTATCAGCTTCGGTTTCTTTCCGTTTTATTAATTCATCCAAACGAACCTGAAATTCAATGAAAATCGGGCTTTCTATTTCATTTTTCCTAATGACTGTTTCAATATCACGGATAATTTTTTCGGCTTTATCACTCGGGTTGAGCCTACTTCTGTTCAAATTATCTAAGTATTTCTCATCTACCTTAATTTCAGGTAAATGTCCTTTAAAACTTAGCAGTATTACATTTTCCTGAATGAGTTTTCGTGTTTTTACTGCATAAACTTCTGCATCAAAATCCAAACGTTTGAATTCTTCTAGATAAATCTCATAAATCTCATTTAACCATAGATATTTTTCTCTGCTTTCCCTCAGTTTTGGATGTGGTGATATAGCTTCGTACAATTGGATAACCTGTTTTGTATCTGATTCGAACTTGCCCTGATCAAGCAATGTAAGTGTTCTGACAATTGCAATGCTACATTCATAACTATCTTCCAAAACAATATCCTTAAAAGGTTCAAATGCTTTGTTCAACACACTCGGGAATGATTCTACCAGCTTATCTACATCTTCAAATTCACCAATATCAGCAGGGTCATAGTTAAGTGCTTCATTGTAATTTGTAAATACGCCCACATAGTCCACAATTCTGCCAAATTGTTTGGTCATCTTAGTTACTTTGTCATCATATGGTCTATTTGTTCTGGCAACGGCCTGCAAAAGATTATGATCACGGAGTGGACTGTCCAAATACATCGTCTGCTCAACCGGTGCATCAAATCCAGTCAGAAGCATATTGCATACAATAAAAATTTTCAGATTATTTCCTCTATTAACTTCTTCATCAGTAATTCTACGTTTGAATTGTTTTATCAATTTCTTCCTATCCCCATCACTTAAATAATGGTCTCTATATAATTCATAATGGTCAGCGTCGTCATAATTGCTTTCTGAGAAAATAATTTTGATTTCACTCCTTTCAAAACCACATTTTATCAATTCGTTGTAATATAAAACACAAGCTTCCTTATCACACCCGACAACCTGTGCTTTATAACCTAATGGTTCTACAACTGTCCTGTAATCATCATAAATATCCTTTGCTAATGTTTTTATCCTGTCAGGATGTTTTAAAAACTGTTTCCAGGCTTGCGTTCGTCGTTCAACTAATCTGGTTTCATCCTCACTTAATTCTGCAGTAATAGCTTCCCACCCGTCTTTGAGTTTATCCTTATCTAAATGCCATTTTTGAGGACCGAAGGTATATCTAATAGCTACCGTTGCTCCATCTTCTATTGCATCTATAATATTATACTGATCAAGAAATGGTTCTATCAGTTTTGTCCCCTCACGGATACCGAAATCACGATGAGTCTTTGGAATTGGAGTCCCGGTAAAAGCAAATCGTCTAGCTTGAGGAAAAACATTTTGCAGTTCAATCTGAAAATCACCATATTGTGTTCTATGTGCTTCATCAATTAGTAAAATCACATTAGTTCTATCGTCTTTCCGATTACCTAATTCCTGAAACTTTTGAATTGTTGTAATAAAAACACCAGCTGGTCGACTATCTATCTTGTGCTTTAAATCTCCAATGTTCCTTATAGTATCAACATTGGGGAATTCACAATCATCGAATGTTCCACCAATTTGTTCTTTAAGATCTTTGCGGTCAACTACTATATAGACAGTGGGGTCTTTTAATTTATCATTCTGTCTCAATTTGTATGCGGTATATAACATTGTCAAACTCTTGCCGCTTCCTTGTGTGTGCCAGATAACTCCCTGCTTCAATTCTTCTTTAACTACACGGTCAACAATTTTATTAGCTGCTCTCAATTGTTGATATCTTGCGACCTTTTTAACTATTCCAGAATCTTCTGTCCTTTCAAAAACAACGAAATTTCTTAGAATATCTAAAACTCTTGCAGGCTGAAGCAATCCAAGAATCCCCCATTTCATTTGTTCTTCAGGAATTTGTTTGCCATCAGAAGTTTTCAGATATTTTACCTTGAAATGAACATATCCTTCTTTTTCTTCCCACTCACACAAATCATTTTCTCTATCCAAAATCGGATTTTCGAATGATGTGTCAATTATTGTGTCCTTCCATTCATTGAAATACGATGAAGATGCCCCTATTATGCCATATTTTGTAATCTTTCCGTTACATGCAACGCCAAAACAATGGCTCATCCAGTATTGAGCCGCTCTTTGCTGATAAGTACTGAACTGTTTTACTCCTTCCAGCCAGTTTGTACCCTTTCTGGCTCTTTGCTTCGCTTCAATGGGTATAAGAGGAATTCCATTGACAAGTAATACAAGATCGGTCTTGACTATTTTGTATCCCTGCACCCAATATTGTTGTGTCACCCTGAAATCATTCTTCCAGATATTATCAAAATCAATGTATTTGCAATCTTGAGGCTCGCCCTGTATGTTCATTGTAATGCCTTCAATTAGCCTCTTCAAGAATCTTTCATTGCCATCAATAGGTGTTGGATTGTTAAGGTTCTGCGTTAATGTTTCAATAGCACTTTGCGTATCTATATCATTAAGATTGTTAAACTCCTTTATTTTGTTAAATAAAATCGGTTCAATAATCGGATTAGAGAATGGACGATGAAATTCCTGCAAATCTTCCAAAGAATTATAATTCCAACCCATCTTGCTTAACCATTCGCAAACAGGTCTTTCAACTCCGTTTAATTCAGAAATATTTGCCATAATGGTTATATTGAAATATTAAAATGATCCTTAAGAATTTTTTTGATTTGCAACGATTGGTCAGTTCCTTCATAAGTCACAATAAGTCTACCAGGAAAATTATTATCATACCATCTTTTCTTTGTTTCCCAGTGTTTTTTGTATTCAGGTAAATCTAATCTGCCAATATGTTCCCAATAAAACTCCTCACCTTTCCATCGAATGGTAAAATCAGGTAAATACATTGACCCGTCTTTAGCAAACTTCGAAACTTCATAACTAAATGGTATTTTTTGTTGGTAAAGAGTATTGGCTATGTTCATTTCAGATTTTGAACGGACAAAATATTCTGAAAGAGTTGAAATAACTTTCTGATCTTCGTACCAATTTGTCCTTAATGCAAAAAGAGAATCAGGAATTGGTTTAAATTCAAATATGGAAGAATTGATTTTGCGAATATTTGATTTTTCAATCCTAGTCAGGTCAATAAAAGTAGTAACATCCTCTTGGGCGAAAATTGTAAGACTCTTTTGGGCTCTTGTTATCGCTGTATAAAAAAGCTCCATTGAAATCAATGAACTGTTTCTTTTGGGAAGAACTAAATAGACTCTGTTGAATTCGCTTCCTTGTGCTTTATGAACTGAAATAACATATCCCAATTCTAGATTCTCATCTACTGGTTCATAAAACATTGGTTTATAGTCATATCCTTCAAGGTAACCATAGTTGACCGAGTATTCGTCCCTTCTTTCGAACTTAACTTGAAATTTCTTCAAATTAAATTCACTCCAACCAGTATTCTTGTCAAAAGGATGGGGGTAAACAAATCCTAATTCTCCATTGTAAATATCAATTTTTATATTTTTCTTTTCCTTAAAACTATAGGCAGATATCTTATTTGATTGTGGCCTATTCCTAAACTGGATAACTTTATCATAAAGAGCAATGCCATCTAATTGAGTTTTATTGGCTTGTTCTGTATTGAAAAGATTTTGAAAGTAAGAATTAAGATAGTCTGTCCCATAAAATTCACCACGAAAAGGGGATAATATTTGTAAGTAACTTGGATTAGGATATTGGGTGCCAGTTCTTATGGTTTTCCTCCAAAGATCGACAAAATTTGATTGTTCAAAATCCGACCCTAGTTCTTTTTTCAGATCAGCATGAATTGTTGATTTAATTAAAGGCTCCAATTCAGAACATCTCTTTCCAATAATGGACGGTCAGATCTTTGTCAATTAGTCCCCCTTGTTGAACTTTTTTTAGAATAGTTTCCTGATTTGTTTTATTGAAGTTTTCCGATTGATTTTCCTGAATGTAAATCTCGGCTAATTCTAAAATTCCATTACCCTTCTTATTAACTGTGTTTTCAAGTTGGCGAACATTTATATCCAATTTCCCCAGATTTTCAGGACATTCAGCTTTCATCCATTCAATGATATCATTGAATACTTTTCCTCTTCCAATTGGAGGTAACTGGTTCGGGTCTCCAACTAAGATTAATCGTTGAACTCCATTCCAGTTTATACTACGTATAAGGGTGGCAAAAAGTGATAGATCAATCATCGAACATTCGTCAATAATCAAGGTAGTTATGTCACTGGCTTGATTTCCAAATTTTCTGAAAGTAAAATTATCATTCAACCAGCCTCCACTTGCCAAGAAGGAATGAATTGTAGATGATTGTCTTTCTGTTTTTTCAGTCAATCTTACTGATGCTTTGCCAGTTGGAGCAAGAAGGATAATGCCTCTCCCAATGCCATGAGCTTTTTCTATACTGCGTATAATAGATTTAAGGATAGTAGTTTTTCCTGTGCCAGCTGCACCTGATATGACACAAATAGGTTTTGTAAAAACTTTCAAACAAACTTTTGCTTGCCCTTTCAGAGCTTTATCATAATTTGCAGGAGCTTTTTCCAAAAGTGAACTACTTGGATCTCTTAGCAAATTGTAAAAATGGTTCTCGTCAATAGTGACCTTCAACTGGATATCACCACCGTTAAGGTTCTTCAGAACTGAGTAAATCAATTTTTCGTCTTCCCTTACTTCATTAAGGTAGAGATAGTTTTCTTTATCAAGTAGTCTGTAGGTAATTGCTTTTCCAATGAAATCTGAATCAACTTCAAAATACTTATTTGTGAACTGGTGATTCTTCCATTCAGGTAAAAAATTGAGTCTGTTATTCAGAATAAATAGTACATTGGTTTCTGATACAAAAGAGTGGACACCTTCTCTTTTCAATATATCAACACATAAAGCCCGGAATCTTTCAGGAGAGTTTTTTGAAAAAATATTAGACAATCCTAAATCAGGATTTGGAAGAACGCCATGATCAATGAGGTGAAATGAAATTATATCGTCACTATCCTCCCCAATATATTGCTCACAAAGGATATAGGGATTTAAAGCTATTTCCTCTAACGCTGAGTAAATATTATTCTCACTTCGAGTAGCACTAAGGACATTGTCAATTTGTTTAAATGTAAGATTAAATCGTGGGAAAGTAACTAAAAGAAGTTCTTTCTCATTATCTTCACGTAATTTCCAATTTCTTCTAACCTCAACTAATCTTTTAGAGTCAATTTTAACGCCATCAATGACTTTTCTTTCTCCATTTAAAAAATCAAATATATTTTGATAAGCCTGATTAGAATTCTGTTTTTCTGTTTCATTTTTATAATACTCAATACCTTCTTTAAAATCAATGTAAGCCAATACTTCAGGCAATCCGGGATATGCACCTCTTTTCTTCCATAGTTCTGATAATAGTTGCAAAAGCCATTCTCTTCTGAATTTCCAATTTTGGGTATTATCATCAATCTCGTCTAAATAGGATGTAATCTCAATCATCCTTTCAACTATTATCAGTGCATCGTCATCAGAGACAGGACGAGTAGCATATTTAAAATTTCTTTTATTATCAGGGACTAATAAAATTCTTTTTAATACTTCAGGTTTATCCATGTACTTATGATATGGTATCACAAAACCTTCATCAGGATAATCTGAAGTAATTGGCATCTGCCATACAAATCCACCAGCATATTTATTCTTAACTTCCTCTGAAGTTCCTTCATAGTAATGAATCTTGCCAACTTTTCTAAGTCGTGATATACCTACAATGACATATTTCTGTTCTTCATCTTCACTAAATGGATTGCTATAGTTGGCATAATAGAATATTAATGATTTCCCTTCTTCTTTTCTAAGAGTATCAAAATATTCTTTAGAATTTTCAAGCCTGTTATCATAATTATATTTCTGTCCTTTACCTGGAGTTCGCAGGACATCATCGCTGTACATACCCTCATAATTCCAGATACAGACTGTGGATGGTGGAGTATCAATTAATGCTGATTTTACATCCGCTCCAAACCATTTAGGAGGGGCAATTTTTGCTTTAGTATTTTCGTATCCAAATGCATTTATACTACAACCACAAGCGGGCAATCCTGTAGTTAGAGAGCCACAGGGCTTACCTTTAACATCTTCTCTTTTCTCCCACTCAATGTCTCTGGTGTCCTTTATCAAATCTCCAGGATAAGAACTTCTACCAATACAATATGTATTTTTTTCAGGTTCGGCACAAATATGCCCATTCCAACCATTATTATGCCAAGCAAGGCGAATTGTGATGTGCATTGTTTTGATATTTAAAATTTCTATTGTTTTAAAGGCATTTTCATTCTTATTTTCCCTGTCAATAAATTTTGCATTAATGCCTTCTTAATCCGTTCTAATTTTTTGATCTTATTCTGCTTGGATTCAATTATTTTATATATTCCTTTGAATTTTTCGATTATTGACAGTCGTTCAGTCTCGTAGGGATAAGGAATTTTTAACTTTTTAATTGAACCCTGAAACAAGTTCCCCTGCACAGAAGAAGAAACGGAAACGAGCATTCTGTTTTAACATAAATGGCGATTGAAAAAGAATTTCAACAAATTCAGGTTCAATTAACTCTTTCTTCAGTTTTACTAAAGCAACACTCCTTACTAGGCCACATTTCAGACCTTCTGGTACAATACATACATTGCCAATAGTCCCCGAACATGAAATAAGTAAATCACCTCTCTCAGGATTACATCTTTTTTGAATTTTGTTAAGTTCAGCATCATCGACATAATCAACATTTGACAATTCCAAAAATCCATTCTTTATGTTCCTTGCTGATAATAGGTAGTTACCAAAGTTTGTACGTTTTGGAGTTAAGTGTTCTCCATCAGTAACCTGATTGGATATTTCGATGACCTTTTTTATTTGCCAATCTTTTGGGAAATATCCTATTTTTGTTTCCCGAAATTCATCTTTCTTCCTCCAAGTGCCGTCTGTTTTAAGCTTGCCACTGAGTATGTTCTGCATCAAGGATTTTTTTAGACTTTCGGTTTTGGTTAAACTACTTTTAGTTGCAACAATAGTGTCATCTACTTTGTTAATTATATCGGCGATAAAGCGTTGTTCAATAATATCTGGCTTGAAGATTTCTAACTTCTTTACAATTCCCTTGTCAACATGTGGTATTCCAGAACCGGCTGTTTTTGCTTTGAGAAAATACTCATTGTATTTCAATGCGTAACCAAAATATTTTTTATCAAATTCATTCTCATCAAAAACTATCTTAGTCATTGTTGAAGCGAGGATCCCCGATCTGGAAATAAAAATTTCACCTGCATTAGAGCCGTCCCAAAGAATTATAATTTCACCTTCCGCTATTTTTGCAAGTTTCTTATTGGGTTTTACGTACAATGGCTTTCCAATATCTCTAAGATACTCAGGAGACAGGTAAGGTACCAGACCGTCCATTGGTAAGTCATAAGTTTCTTTTGGAGCTCTACCCTTCTCAAAACTAATGTACTTCTTTATTTGAACTAGGTCTGTCATTTAGGTAAATAAAGTAAGTATCTCATTTAATGTTTTTTCGCTCTTCTCCTCTTCCTGGATGACTGTTTTGAATTCCTCAAGTGCTTCTTTTAAATCAATCTCTTCTTCTGGTTCGAAAGTGTCCACATAACGTGGTATGTTAAGGTTAAACTCATTTTCTTCTAGATCGTCCATATCTACTATTGCAAAATATCGTTTCCTAAGTTCTGGGTCAGCAAACATTTTCAACAACTCAATCTTGACAGTTTCAATTGACAGTTTCTCTTTTGTAGCCTGTGCCTTAGCGTCGATAACTTCAATACTCTTTTTATCCACCAGTTTTTGAAGGGCATCTTGTTTTTTCTTCAAATCACTTAATTGTTTTTTAGTGGGCGTTTTCTTGTCTTTAAGCTCTGCAACTTTCTTCTCAGCCAAATCAAAATCTTCAGCATATTTTATTTCAATCTCACTTAGCTTATAATCAAGTTCATCTTGAATTTTTTTATGAAGACGGACTTCCTGCGTAGGAATAAATTTTTTAGCTATTTCAATATCACCCCAACTCTCAAGCATTGTCATTATGCGTAATAAATCGTGAGGCATAAGCACATTCATATTGGATTCTTCTTTATACCAACCTTCACGAGCTGCATATACCATCAAGATTTTGTCTTTATGATGTTCAGGCTTGTTCTTATTAAAAAATACAATAGATCCAGGGATAGTAGTACCATAAAACAAATTAGCAGGCAACACAACTATTGCTTCAATTATGTTTTTGTTATCGATTTTCTTTCCATTTTCATCTTCCAATCCTGTAATGAACTTCCTTCTAATTTCATATTCATCATCGGCTTTACGGTTTTGTCCATCTTCCTCTTCAGTTTTTTCTGGCTGCCCCCGGAATAATACTCCTTGTGGGCACACAACTCCAGCTCTTCCCTTATCATTGATTGAAGCAACAATATGTTGAAGAAAAGCAAAGTCTCCATTACTGAATGGGGGGATGCCGTATTCAAATCTCTCCCATGGATCACTAAATGAATTCTTATCGGGATAAACTAACTGAGGTTTTCCGTCTTTTGTCAGAACTGGTTTCCCCTTTTTATCTTTTTTTGGAGAGCCATTTTTCCACCAGTTATCAAATGAAAAAGGAAAATTTGCCAAGACTAAGTCAAATCTGTCTATATTCTTTCCATCATTGAATTGGGGATTTATTATTGTGTCTTCTTTCTTTATTTTGGCATCTAATCCGTGTAGAATCATGTTAATATTGCATATTGCCCAAGTGTTCCAAACATCTTCCTGTCCGAATAATTGAATTGCTTTTGGATTGCCGAAAACCTCTTTTACGTACTTAGCTGAATTTATTAGAAATCCCCCAGAACCGCATGTAGGGTCGTATACCTTTTCGTCCTTTTTGGGCTTGGTGTAGCGAACAATAATATCCACAACCTCCTGAGGAGTATAGAACTGACCTGCTGTTGTGCCTCCTTTATTTTCATCAGCAAACCTTTTAATAAGATACTCATAAGCATCTCCCAAAATATCAACCGTTGCGTTCTTGTTGCTCAAGTCAACAGGATCAAGGTAGTTTATGAGCTGAGTTAAGACAACAGGGCTTAGTTTTTTACCTCCACTACCATCAGGAGAAGGTTCATTCCATTTTACTGTATTGATGATGCCTTTAAGGTCAGGGTTTGCATTTGCAATTTCAGTTACAGCTTTATGAAGAGTATCATTTTTCTTGTTCTCAGACGCTAGCCGAACATCAATCCAACGGCATCCTTCAGGTAGAATAAAATCATGTGCTTTATCAATTATTTTTTGAATCTGCCTTTCATTGGGCGGCTTACCGTATTGTTGTTTAAATTCTTCAACCTTATTTTGAGTTTCCCAGATATAGTTATCTGATAATCGCTTATAGAAAAGTAGGGTTAGGATGTAGCTTTTATAGTCTTCTACTTTATCACGCAGGATATCAGCCATTCCGAATAATGTATTGCCAAGAGCTTGTTTTGAGATCATAATATACTATGAATCAATTTTAAACCATTAAAGTTAATCAATATTGTCGCTTCTGTAAATGCAAAATATACTATCAGTAAAAATTTTGGTAGTTAGTATGAAGAAAAAAAGGTGATTAAAGGTGAAATATGAATTTTATTAAGATTCTGTAATAAAGAAAAGATCAATAATGTCGCTTTTTATGGATTTTGTGCATTAGATGTCGAGCTAGAACATATCAATTTCATGGTTTTTGCAAAGAAAAATACCATATAAGATGATTTCTTTGAAAAATATATTTCACATATAACTTACAGATATTCTGTGAAATAGATTTTGGCGCCTTAAGAAATATATTTAAAACTGCATTTTTCTTGAAAATAATTTAAACTTTTTTTAAAACCATACCTATATCTCCATGAGAAATAATTAAAAACCATTAAAAAATTAAAAGTATGAAACTTAACACAAAATATTTGATCAATGAAGTAACCGAAGACTTCCCTATTAGATTGACTTCGGTAACATTTGACACAAATAATGTTGTTGATATTTCCTGGTACCAGGTGGGGATCTATGAAGTGGATGATTATCCCATAATTGTTATGTATGAAGGAATGGTTTCAGTTAAAGATGAAAATGGTAAAAAAAGGAGATATAAACGATGGTTATATAAAATTCATGTTTTAGGATCCAATAAAACACTTATTCAAGTTGTTGCATTTAAAAATAAAAATCAAAAACTAATTGAAATATCATCAAATATCTATCCAACTACCAATGTTTTTGGAGGCTGCCTGACTATAAAGAGATTGAATAAGATAAACATCCTAAAAGAAAGGATTAAAATAAAATAAAAAAGGATGAAAATTAACACACAACTATTAATCGATGAAGTAACAATGGACTTTCCCGTTTGGTTAACTTTTAAGACGAATGACTTATATTATAAGTCAGCAATTTCATCATACAATTTTGAACGTTATAATGGAGAAGACTATCCAATAATTGTTGAATTCCATGGAGAGTTATCAATAATTGACAAAACTGGTAGAATAAAGAATCATAAAAGATGGTTTTATGAAATCAACCTTGAAGAGAATAACCAAACCATTATTCGCATAGTTGCTTTTACTACCAAAAACAAAGCATTCGAAGTAATAAGGAATACATATCCCACTGATTGGATATTTGAAGATTGCCTTACAATACAAAGAATGAAAAAGATCAAAGCTATTAAAGATAGAATTAATGGTAAGATTATATTGAATTGAGAATATGAAGATTGATTCTTACAAACTTTAATATGAATTACACTGAAGTTTATAATGATTATTACCCAAAAAAATAATTCTTAAAAAATGACGAACACAGAGAAAATAAGGAAGATTAAATTATCAAGAATGCATGTTAATGTAATAGACTTGATTGAAGCAGAGGAATCCGTTCTAGAACATTTCTGGTTACAACTTGATGACAAGATTTTAGATTTCTTTAAAACTCACAAAAACGATTATAATATTAATGAAAGAATTGTACATTTTCAAATATTAATCGATGGGTCTGAAAGTGATTTAGGAATGTATCTAACTGTTAGAGTAAATGAAGTTGGAATGATAACATATTTAAGCTTTTGGTGTTATAATGAAACCGAATCTAGATTTATACAAAATTTACAGAAACATTCCAGAATGGAAAATTCAAAAGTATTCCGATTTAATTACTTTATAGATAGTCCTGTAGGTCCAAGGCCAGAATTGAAAGACCTATCAAGTATTTATACTTATCCAGGTGAGATTAAGATCTTTAACTTTTGGTTATATAAGAATAAATTCCAACTTATACTTTCATACTTAAAAAATGATTGAATAGCAAAATTTCACGAATTATACTTAATAGTAATTTCCATTTTGTTTGAATCTAATCTTCTTGCCAAAATCAACATTAATAAACTCGGTTTCACAAAACGACCCTTTGCTAAAACTTCCTACACTCATTAGCTATTACCAAGGTCGATTTAACAAATTCGTCCCATAAAAATGTTCCACCTCATAGTGTTTATGAAACTCATTTCTAGATCATAAATGAAGTGACGTCAAACTGCATTAAAAATAGGGTAAACCTCAAATTAATGCACTTTTGACCTTAAAATATATCTATTTTTTATCCATTTGTATTATATTTGTGGTTAATTCTAATATTGATACACTATGAATGTAATAATTTGGAGTCGAGTCAGTTCTGAATCACAAGATAATAACCGACAAATAGTCAACTTGAAAAAAATTGCAAATGAACAAGGATGGATAGTCAAAAAAGTATTTGAAGAAAAAATATCCGGCACAATTAAGTCAAATCAAAGAAGAGAATTCCTTAGAATCCTTGAATACCTTGATCAGAATGATATAAGAATGGTACTTATCAGTGAAATCAGCAGAATAGGTAGAAGAGTAGTTGATATTCTTAATGTAGTTGATATTTTTCACCAGAGAGGTATTGCTCTCTTCATACAGCAATTCAACATGATTTCTTTACAGGATGGGAAAGAAAATCCCATGGTAATGCTACTACTGCAAATGATGTCTATTGGAGCTGAAATGGAAAACAATCTTCGTAAAGAAAGACAAAGAGAAGGCATCCAGATTGCAAAGCTACAGAAGAAGTATATTGGTCGAAGGGTTGGAGCAGCAGCGAATAAAGAAAACTTATTAAGAAAATATTCTGATGTGGTGGATTTATTAGAAAAATCAGAATTAAGCATCAGACGCATTTCAAAAATCTCAAATAAGAGTATCAATACGGTCAGAAAGCTAAAAGCAATACTAGCAGCCTAACAAGTCTGTCATAAATAATCAAATTAGAGTTATAAATGAATTATCTCATTTAAAAAATAACTGAGATGAAGAATCTCACCTTTAAATATTTATATATATAGAATAAAAGGTCATTAATGGAAATTACTTTTTATTCAAGAGAAAATATAGTATATCTTGATTTTAGTACTTTAAGAAGCCAATATCCTCACTCTAGAGCCGATTTATATCGCTACTTGAAATATTCCTCAATTAAAAAAATCCAATTAAATAATAGATTTTTATACTCATTTGATGATATTATGAAGGACCCATGGTTGTCTGGGAAACTTGGATTAAAAAAGCCCACGAGACTAAGTTAGCCCTAGTATTATCCGTTTAATTCTATATATATTTTGGTCTTTATTGGAAAAGCCATAGGCCATGGCCATAGTCGGCCGGAATAATCTGACCACCTAAAGCCGGTATTAAATTATTGTTATATAGTTATGTATATTAATGGTAATATGACCAGCCAAATGTGGTCTAGACCTCCGGCTTTTGCAATAAAGAGGATATGACCTGCAAATTATTCACAAGAAAAAACAACATCATTGTCGTAGAAAGCATTCCGGTCGTATAATGTGGGTCGTGATTAGATTAAAAAATAAGCCTCTATCTTGCTATTGTTGGGAATTAAACAACTAAATGGAGATTGAGAATCGGCTTTGAGTGGTCAGATTATTCCGCCCAATTTTGGTCAAGGCCTCTGGCTTTTACATTTATAAAAATAATCCTCCCAAAAATAATGATGCAACCATATTTTATACCATGTACAGGGCATTTCCTCCCCTGTATCTTAACATCAAATAATGGGACGTTTTTATATTACTTATTTTTTCAATAACTCTTGATTTTTTCAAAATCAGGATGGGTGGTACCTTCTTTTTAAAATTCAGCAATATCACAAAGAAATGTTTCTCTGTAGGTCTTACCACCATATGTTCTATTATTATATTCAAGATATAAAGATTTTGCTTTCTCATATTGGCCGGTAAATAGATAGCATAAGGGCAGATTTGTATGAAGCGATTCATTTGTTGGATCTAACTCTATCCCTCTTTGTATTGCGTTTAAGGCTTCATTATATCTGCCTGATAATAAACCGTACCATCCTACACCGTTGTAATTATTAAGTTGTATTGCTTTTATTTTCTGAACTTGATTCTACTTTTATAAGCTGCTCGTACAACTTTGTTCTCTTCGAATAGAAGTTAAATTTCCCAGTATAATTTTTATCCGAAGAAGTATCCCGCAAAGCAGAATAGTCATCTTTTAAATTTACCTATAGATTATTTTTATAAAGCGTTGAATATTTAGCTGTTTTATGTTGCTTTCTATAGATATCTCCAAGTATTTTCTTGTTAATGGACATTGGATTCAGCTCAAGGGCCCTTTCATAAAGTGATACCGCTCTGGCTGTATCCTGAGTATTTAAATACCAGCCAGCATAATCTGTTATAAAAGACACGTTATCTGATTGAAGGACTGATTTAAAATCATCCAGTTCATCGATCGCTGCTTTATCTGCCGGCGATAATAATCCTATTCTTGCAGTGTCTAACCACTTATTGATAGATAAAGGGATAGGCCAAAGTTTTGCTGTTCCATCCCCGGAGGCCGTTAGGATGGATCTGCCATCTGAAGAAAAAACTGCAGAATAAATCTCTGATGAATGCCCTGATATAGCAGCCAGACATTTTCCTGACAAGTCCCAAAGTTTAGCTGTTCTATCTTCGGAAGCCGTAAGGATGGAATTGCCATCTGGGGAAAATACTGCGGAATTGACCGTTGCTGAATGTCCTGAAAAAGTATGTAGGCATTTCCCTGACAGATCCCATAGTTTAGCTGTTCTATCTTCGGAAGCCGTAAGGATGGAATTGCCATCTGGGGAAAATACTGCGGAATTAACCGCTGCTGAATGTCCGGAAAAAGTATCCAGGCATTTCCCTGACAAATTCCATAATTTTGCCGTGTTATCATCGGAAGCCGTTAAGATGGATTTGCCATCAGGAGAAAAAACTGCGGAATTGACACACGATGAGTGCCCTGATAATGTAAGAAGGCATTCCCCCGATAAATTCCATAATTTTGCTGTATGGTCAACGGAAGCCGTTAAGATGGATTTACCATCAGGAGAAAAGATTGCCGACTCAACATCAGATGCATGTCCTGAAAGAGTGACCAAGCATCTCCCGGTTAGATCCATTAGTCTCGCTGTTCTATCATTGGAAGCCGTTAAGATTAATGTACCATCAGAAGAAAAAACTGCAGAATTGACACACGATGAGTGTCCTGATAAAGTAAAAAGACATTTCCCTGATAGATCCCATAGTTTTACTGTATTATCATCAGAAGCCGTAAGGATGGATCTACTATCAGGAGAAAAGACTGCGGAATTGATAGATGCTGTATGTCCTGATAAAGTAAGAAGGCATTTTACTGATAGATCCCATAGTTTTGCTGTATTATCCCCGGAAGCCGTCAAGATGGATTTTCCATCAGGAGAAAAGGTTGCTGAATAGATAGATGAAGAATGTCCATAAAAAGTATCCAGGCATTTTCCTGATAGATCCCAGAGTTTTGCTGTTTTATCCCCGGAAGCCGTTAAGATGGATTTGCCATCAGGAGAAAATACTCCAGAATTTACACAATCAGAATGTCCCGATAAGGTAAGCAAGCATTTTCCTGACAAGTTCCATAGTTTTGCTGTTTTATCATCAGAAGACGTTAAAATAAATTTGCCATCCGGTGAAAAGACTGCGGAATTGACCTCTGCTGAATGGCCAGAAAAAGTAACCAGGCATTTTCCTGACAAGTCCCATAGTTTTGCTGTTTTATCCCCGGAAGCCGTAAGAACGGATTTGCCATTAGGAGATAAGACTGCGTATTTTACATGATCAGTGTGCCCCGAGAAAGTAAGCAGGCATTTTCCTGATAGATCCCAGAGTTTTGCTGTTTTATCATCGGAGGCAGTTAAAATGTATCTGCCATCTGGGGAAAAGACTGCGTAATAAACATCATCTGAATGTCCCGAGAAAGTAAGCAGGCATTTCCCTGATAGGTCCCATAATTTTGCTGTTCTATCCCCGGAAGCCGTAAGAATGAATTTATTATCTGGGGAAAAAACTGCGGAAAAGACATAATCTAAATGTCCTGAAAAAGTGACCAAGCAATTCCCCGACAAGTCCCATAGTTTTGCCGTTTTATCTCCTGATGCCGTAAGAATAGTATTGCCATCACGGGAGAAGACAGAAGAATAAACAAACCCTAAATGAGTCATTGAAACAGCGTAAAGGGGTCTTGAACCAATAGAATTGAATATGTCACTTAATGTTTGATAAACCAGAGCATTCGTACTATCATATTTCCAGGCAAGTTGTGAAAAACAGGTTGCTTTGGTCGGGTTATTGAAACTTGCTTCTCTTGCTTTTGCAATAAGTAAAAGCACTTTAGAATGCTTAGATTCGGCGAGTACTTTATTTTTTTGTTCCTGGGCAGTATTCCGTTCTATTAATGCCCAGATTGTAAATCCTGCAAATAGCACAAGCAAAAAAACTGCTGCAACAATTCCAATATTTCTTCTTTTTCTTTTAGACCTTATCAATTCATCCTTGCTCTTTTCAATCAACCATGATTGTTCCTTTGAAAGATATAGTCTACTCTCATATGGCACTATATAATTAAGATCATCTGCGGAAAGTAAAACACCCCTCATTTGCCAGTTATGCCATGAATTTTCAATAAATTGCCTTACCTCAATAATATCCTTTTCAAAAGCTGTAAATTTTTCATAGATCTTCGATGCCAGTGCATCATGCCTTAGTTCGAAATATCCTGCATCGTTTCTTTCTTTTAATATCCTGAGATCAACAAACTTTGTTAGATGTTTTATTAAATCTGGTTCATTTATTTCTATTCCAAATGCACCGATTGAATGAAGCATCCCCATTCCAGTCATCTGTCTACTTGTGCCCTCCACTGAGACAAATGATTTAAGTATTGCCATACCCATATCCGGATTATCAAACTGTCTTAGCTGCTCCTCAAGAAACTGCCCCAGAAGGTCAGAAACACTGCCTGCCCGAGTTAGTATTTCTTTTGAAAATCTTAAGTTGCCATTTTCATCTTTTTCAGCAACTGTAATGCGAAAAATCCTATCAAGGTATATCTGCAAATAGGTTAGCTCTATCTCATTGCAGGAAGGACAAAGCTTGTTAATGAGTTCCTCTGAAAACCCTTGTTCTATTTCAATACTATGAGCCTTACACCCTCTTTCAATGGTACTGACTGCATTTGATCTTTGCATTTTCTCAACCCTATAACGGTTGGAAAAGATTTCGGGAATATCAAATTCAAACCCTGTTATTTCTGCAAGGAATTCTTCCCTAATGACAATAATGATCTGGCAGGGAACCTTTGAATCAACAATTTCTTTCAGAAGCCTAATAAAGTCAGTTCTCTCTTGTAGTGATCCAAAAACGAACAGCTCTTCAAACTGGTCGAAGATTAGAAATATAGGTTTAAAGTGATCTAGGTATATCGATTGCAGTTTTTCAGATATGCTCTGCTCTTTGTTTAAACTTTTAATAGCCTGTTTCTTAATCGCAACATCCAAGCTTTCAATAATATTACTTCCCCTACGCACATTAACTGGCAGCCAGTCGCTGTCATCAAACCTGGAAGCAAGTCCACAGTTTATGAGAGAAGATTTCCCAGTTCCAGAGACACCGTAAACCAGAAGTATTTTGCTCTCGTAAACTCTTCGAAAGAGTTCAACTATCTCCTTTTCACGGCCGAAGAAGAAATCTCTATCCGCAAGGGTAAAGGAATCAAGAAATTTGAAGGGCGATTTTATCATTATTAATTAATTATTTCATTTCTTTAAAGTCAATCTAAGCCTTAAACTATAAAAGTCACAACACTACTCCTCCTAAAGTTAATATAAGATCCTTGAACTCCTCCAGCAGAATATTATAGTTGCTCAACATTCTCAGGTCAACTTTTTCAGTTATGGTTGTACCGAGGTACATAATATGATCGCTCCTGTATTTTGTGTACATGAATATGTCTTTCACTATATCAAATTTCTCCTTAGTATTGATTATTTCTGATCTAGTGTCAATTATAAGCGGTGATAAGCTTAAGTTTTCATCCATAGATTTTATTGATTTCATAAGAAGCACAGAGTGGCTGTCGGAGTATTTTGTCTCGTCAATCTCCTCACGACTGAAATCTGGATTAGAGTTGTTCAGAACGTCAACCATATGATGAAACTTTACTTCATGAATTCTAGGCTTAATAACCTTTATTTCTTTTACGGATACAAGCTTGTATTTTGCAAAAAAGGCAATCCTCTCAAGGATGAAAGTAAGCTTCTCTTCATATTCAACACATCTTTTCTCAATTTCTACTTCATCCAGGTTTATCTGGTAATGACCAATCTCATTCCTTTCAGGAACCCAAAAATCGAGTGCTGCAAAAAACTTTTTGTCAAACTGCTTATTCATCTCCGACAAGAACCATTCAGCCTTTTGCTCACTATAGACAGTAGCAAAAGCTCTTATCAGCCAGCAGAAATTACCCATCGTCATGACAGGGAACCTGCTGGCAAATTCATTTTTTACCTGGTCAGGAAGAGATACTTTCTTGCTTGTGACATCATACCAGACCTGGCATATCATAACAAAACTTATGAACTGAATGGTCCGTTCCAGGGTTTTGAAAATCTGATCAAGCCTCGCCCTTCCCGGTTCCTGCATGGTACCTGAAAAAAGGCGTCGCAATTCAATACCTATCGGCCATGGGAAGTTCTTAATCAACATGTCACCAATTATGCGATAATCAATTTCTTCATCTTCATCTTTTTCGGGAATGTTCTTCGAAAGAGAAGGGCGGTATTTGACCATTTCTCCAAACACCCTTAGAACAAGATTTTCATTTATTGCAGCCATGTTTAATAGGTTATAAATAATTAAGAGGTATTGTTACACAGTAGTATGTGTAAAGTTATTAGATATATACACCAATAACAATTTTATTTTTTAGTAATAATTTGACTTTGAATAAGCGTATTGAAGGCCTGAGCATATTCTTAAGGTAAATATCCATGACTTAAAAACGTCCCATTGTTTGTTGCCTTTAAACAGGGAAGGATCTGGTGTTAATATCAATCAATTGCAATTTTATGATCTCTTAGAAAAACAAAAAAAGCATAAAACAGATCTGAGAATATTAATATATAGATTTTATAGAGGTTATTTTCAGAGATTAGAAGTGGTTGATTTTGCGGGGGGAGAGAAATGAGGGGTATTTATTGTACCCCTCTTCTTTGGATAACCTTTCAAAAATCAATCCCAAAACTTATGAAAGTCTCTTTATGTGAAAACCTTAAAAAAAGTGAAATTATTGCTGAAGAAAGCATTGACAATGTTCTTCTTATGATTAAAAATGGTTATACAAAATATTTTATTGATCAGGCTCGATTCTATGGGAAAGGGACAAAAGAATATAATTCCGTTAAAATTCAGATCCCAACCTACACCCCAAATGCTACTTTCTATATAAGTAGGATGCTGAGATTTTTACAAAATCCTTCAGGTTTTATTTATCTTGATTTTGATGATAGTAAGAATATTCAATCCCTGAAGGGATTTCCATACATCTATTCATGTTGGAAATCAGTCAGTGGTGAAGGTTATGGTGCCCTTGCAAAGATAAACGGAATAAATCCTAAGAATTTTAAAGATTGTTGGGACTACATTGCAAGGCAATTAAAGACAAACCATCTTAAACCTGATAAGCAGACTTGTGATATAACACGACAGAATGTGATTTCTTACGACCCCGACATATACCTTAATATGAATTGCATCCCACTAGAAGCTTCTGTCATTCTAAATGGCTTTTCATCCTGTAATTCTACAAGTGAAACATTTAATTATTCATTTCCAATTTATACCTCAATTCCTCAATGGGACAAATCAATTTCATCTACAGATTATCCACAATCTTTTAAAGGAACAGACTGCACCAAAACAAAAGATAAATTAATCTATTATACAACACTTGATGATTATCATGGGGAGAAATTCATTGTCATTGAGGAAGGAAGAGAATTCAGATCATGTTACTTACCTAAGATAATCGAAATTGGTAAAAGACATAAATGGATGACTGGACATACTATTTCCTTATTGTTTAATAATCCATCTATCTCCTATGATAGATTGGCTGGAGTAGTAAATAACGCTAACAAAACTCATTGCTCACCTCCCCTAACCTATACAGAAATCAACAGTATTGTAAAATGGTTATGGGATAAACACATTTTAAAGAAATTAAATTATAATGCAATGCGGAAGAAGATTTGGCTTGATCCCTCATTTAATCTCACCAGATATGAGAAGAGAAAGATTGTTGGAACTCAAACAGGTATTTTAAGAAAGAAAAGAACTTTAAAAAAATTAAAGGTTATTTACTTTAATTTAAAAGTAATGCATGATAAAGTTACTCAAAAGATGGTAGCTGATGAATCCCATTTATCAGTAAGAACTATTATAAACTACTGGGATGAAATTATCAGTTAGCTTAAAAAGTGAAATATGTAAATAATTAAAGATATCTATAGAGAAAGAGACCTTTCATACATATTTCACCTTTTTATAATTATAAGAAATAAATAATATCTAGAATAAAAAACACGATTAAATGTGATATTAATTTTTATTCTATAATAATTATTCACCTTTCAATTTCTTAAGTTTTTCCTGCAAAGAAATTAATTTCTGTTCAGTAGTTTCAATTTCAATTGATTTATATTCGTTTTTACATCTATTAATAATATTACCTAGCTCCTCTAATGTATCATAAGAGAGTTTGCCATATTTTAATAGATTCTTAATTAATACAGTTGTACCTTTAATACCAAGGTTTTTAGTTAAACTAACAATAGGCACTTTTTTAATTTTAGCATCCAAAATTGTTGTTTTTATCAATTCTGCTAATTCATTTGAACTCATTTCTTTATTTATTAGTTATTATTTAGAAATTATCGGGCTAATATATACATTATATTTAATATATCC
Source organism: uncultured Bacteroidales bacterium (assembly GCA_963717685.1). Classification (GTDB taxonomy): domain Bacteria; phylum Bacteroidota; class Bacteroidia; order Bacteroidales; family VadinHA17; genus LD21. The sequence goes on from OY970346.1 coordinate 1,264,147, forward strand.
AGTATTGATATTAATTTATTTTTTTAAAACATATAAATAAATTTGCTTATTGAATATTTTTGTTGTATCTTTGTATTCATAATACAAATATTATTATTATTTAGTGAGTAGAAAAACGGATATACTATTGTATATATTTAACTTTAATTAATAACTTAAAACAATTAAAATTATGAGACAAAAAACATTTAAAGAAAATAGATATGATAATAATCTATCTATTGAAAAGTTTACACGTTACTTAAAAGATGTTTTAACTGAGTGTGGTACTGGTCTATATTTAGAAAACACAAATCCAATATTTTTGAGTCGACCAGAAATCAAGATGTATGTTAATCCAAGTTTATTAGATTATTTTAAAGTGAATAAACTATTATTTGAAATGAAACCTTTTAGTTTTTTTGTTGGTAAAAAACTAATATTAAGAGAAATAAGAGGTTTTGATAATGTTCTACAAATTGTAGATGATAAATATAATATGTTGGAGTTAAAGATGAAACCAGATATTGAACTCATTTATAGAAAAAAGAAAATTAGAAAAATCATAAGAGAAAGTAATAGATATGAAAAAGATAAATTGAAATATTAACTTAAACCACTTAAAATTATGAAAGTATTAAAATTAAAACAACAAGAAAACATTTTGAATGAATGGTGGGATAATGTATTTTTAAAAGAAGACCATCCAGATATTATCGATAGTATTGAAAAAATTAAATCAAGTAATTCTGATAAGGTTATATTAGGTTTGTATGTAGAGATTTCAAAAAACAAAAACCCTCTTGTAGAATACTATTTTCTTGATGTATTTGATGTAACAAATCAAATAATGAAGTTAGTCCCTGATAAGAGTAAGATAGATAATATTGTAAAAGATATTTATTCTGGAGAAGGTATGTTTTCTAAAATCTTAAAATATAATTCTATAAATGATTATAGAAGTATATATTTAACCAAAATTGATAATCTAATATATTAACTAATTTTATATATTAATATAAATAATATGAAAAGAATGTCAAACTGGTTATCAAAAAATCAATTCAATAAGAATGATGAATTATATACACCATCTATATTGGTTAAACCGATTATTAAATATTTAATTCCAGATTCGGTAATTTGGTGTCCTTTTGATACAAAAAGTTCAGAGTTTGTTATTCAATTTACCAATTCAGGATTTAAAGTGATATATTCTCATATTAAGAATGGACAAGATTTTTTTGAATATGAACCAATTGAACACTATGATTATATTATTTCAAATCCTCCATTTTCAAGAAAGTTAGAAGTATTGGATAGATTATATAAGTTGAATAAACCTTTTGGGATGATATTGGGATTACCCATTTTGAATTATCAAGACGTAGGAGATTTTTTTTCTGATAGAAATGATTTACAGTTACTAATTGTAAATAAGAAAGTAAGTTTTAATGGTTCAACTGCTTCATTCAACAATTCCTTTTTTTGTAGAAATCTATTACCTAGAGATATAATATGGGGAAAGTTGGAACATAATAACTCAAAAAAATATTTTAAACCATCTACAACATTCTTGTTAAAAACCAGAATTGAAAAGATAAGAAAAATATTAAAGATATATTAAAGGTATAATGGGAGTTTCTCACCCATTAGTTTTTCATAAATGTTTTTTAATTTATATTTTTACCCTACTGGTACTTCTCTATCAGTAGGGTTTTTTTATTTTAATAATTATTGCAAAAGCCTTATCCCCTGACCACATTTAGCTGTGCACATTACAATTATCACACATACCTAAATTAGAAACACGTAATACCGGCTTTGAGTGGTCGATCCATTCCAGCCAATTGTGGTCAAAGCCTCGCACTTTCCCAATTTAATCTCTGAAATGGTATTATTCCTATGGTTTTTATTTTTTCTTCGTGATATTTATAAAGTTCCATTTGATGTATGATTAGTTTTTCTGGTTTGTTTTTGGAAAATGGGTGGTTCAGTCGTTCCGAAAACCTTCCCACCCACCCCCAAAACAACCATACGACTATATATATTAAAGGGAAATAGTCCATTTCTATAATTTTAATGGAAATCTTCTGGATAGATGTGATTCAACCCTTTTTAGTATTGCCAGGACGAGAGATTGGTTCTGATGAGAGGAGATATTGAATTTCACAAAATACTTTACCAGAACTAACCAGAATTGGTCTGGGATAGAGACTTTTGCAATTTATATATTTAAAACCGGCCCAAAAGTCAATTCATAACTTACTCTTTTAAGGATGACTTTGTTAATACATGTGACATTAATTTTATTTTCTTTTACTGGATGACCAAATAAAGCTATGTTAGGAATACCTTGTGATTCAGCAACATTCTTTAATTGTGGAATTCTTCTTATGGATAATCCATATATAGTATCAAAAGGGATAGAACCCATTTTTAAATAGCTAAAATAGGAAGGATATATTATTCCATCATAACCATATTCTTGTGCCCTCTTAGCAATTTGTCGACATATAGGATATGAATGTTGACCTGCTAAAAAGAGAAAATGAATAGCAATATCAAGACTTTCAAATTCTGTTGATTTTTCCTCTAACAATACTGATAAATCCAATATATTTAATTTTTGATTTGGAACTAACTTTCCAACAAAAAGATTGTCATCAACTGAAACTCGACACTCATGAATACACAGTTCCAAGTCAGAGGATCCATATAGGACAGGAAATCCAACATGGTCAAATCTATTTAACCCTAAAAAAAAATCGGGAGCTGAATCATACTCAAATACATCGCTAGGATTTTTTGGATTGATCCTTATTCTATAAAAATAGTCTTTATTGGATATTTCTTTATTTGGGAAAGTATTTAAAATTTTATTTATTATTTGATCCCTTTCAATTTCTTTTTGAAGCCCTTTTAAGGGTTCAATATTACCTGTCATCCAAAGTCTTGGTCCATATTTGAATAGTCCAATTTTTCCTACTTTTTCCAAAAGTCTCAGATCATTACTTAACCAAGGAGAAACCTGAATTTCTGACTGATTGAAATGTTGCTCGTTGAACTGGATTGTTGGACAGCCTCCAAACTCAAATTTTACTATTGTTCCTCTCACAAAGAATAGATAGCATAATTTATGAACTAATTGCTTGGTTAACTTCTTTCCATTTATGGAATAACAGTTTGGACACTTTCGAGGATTTTGTATCCCAATTGAATCTGCAACAAGCTTTAAACCTTCATCTTGGAAACATTCAGAACAGATAAGTAGTTCATCTGTCTTTTTATCCTTTACAAAAGGGCTAAAACCACCTTCCCAAAACAATAAGTGTTTCAGAATTTTATCTCTTTTAATCATTTTTTTATATGTCTAATCTAATTTTCCTTGGAATCAAAAATTAAGGTAGCGATTTAATTTTATTTTTTATTAATTATAAATTAAATGTCATTGAAGTTCATTCCAAGTATAAGTCTGATTTCGCTGATCATACAATTGGAAACAACAACTATTTAACTCCCCTTTAAAGGGTGGTCAATTTATAACGGCCAAAAGTGGTCTAAAGAAATGGCTCTACCGCTTATATATTATTTTTGATTTATGATGTTTAATTCTTGATTTAGTTGTCATTGACTTATACAAATGCTAATTTTGATATATTCAGTTTTTTCAAAGGACATATACCGAATAAGAAATTATATGAAAACATTTGTTGCAGATATAATTCCTAGTATTCAGAGATTTTCCCGAAAGCTAGACGATATCGCATTATTGACGAATCAACATTGGGTAGTCTTAGATGAATTGAATAATTCAAAAACAGTATATATTTTTCGCCAAACTGGTGAGTTACTTATCTCAACTAATGGTAAAGTGGACAAAGCGAGATGGGAATATTTAGGACAAGACTCAATACTTATTGATTTAAAAGATGATTCATATTTGTTTCGCCATGGATTTTTTGATGAAAACATTTTAGCGTTGAAAATTGATAGTAAAGAAGAATATGCTGTCATGATTAATGAAACGAAATTTGGTAAAGAATTGAATTCTATTTCAGATGTAGTTTCTTTACTTAATCAAAAGTATTTAGTTAATCCCCTAGAAGGAACAAATAATTTAGAACAAAGACAATCCTTGGTCAAAGAAAGAAAATTTATAAGAAATGGATATAATCTTAGGATGGGCTCCTTCAAACAATACTTGATTACATTCAGTAACGGGAAGTCAGATTATGTTTATTTTAAAATATCAAATGAAAAGTATTACATATATGAATCCAATAGAATCTTCCTTTTCCCTGATTTTGATACTTATTTAGCGTATAAATTGAAGGCTATTAAAGAATAACGACATTAAGGTATGATGATCAAAGCCTTTCATCGCCACTTAAAGCTATAAAGAAGCTGTCTATGTGAAAAAGCCGGAGTGCATGACCATTTTCGGCCAGCCAAATTGTCTTTGACATACAAAATTATATTACAAGGATTTAACCACAACATTTAATGGTCAAAATTTTCCAGCCAAAAGCAATCAGGGTCACTGGTTGTCTCACCTAGTATAAGACTTTGCAGAACTTCATGATAATAACTCTTTTCATATATCTGTTCATTGGGATTGCACTTAATTTTATTGGCCCCGTAGCCAGATTGATTAGGAAAGAAATCTTAGACCTTAAAGATCCATCTCGTGTGTACATCTTCTATGACCAGCATATCTTAAGTAAGGGAAAAATCTTAGCCTTTGATGGGAAAGCAGGAGGCCCTGACCATAGTTGGCCGGATTATTTTGACTACTAAAAGCCGGTATTAAGTTCTTGTTTTTTAATTATGTGTGCTAATTGTAATTTACCCGGCTAAATGTGGTCGACATGTTCGGCTTTTGCATAATGGTAAGTGTACTTATAGCCTTTTTATTCCTGAATAAGGTCTTTTTGATAATTTGAATTAACTTCGATTTGCAGTATTCATATAAGCAAAGACAATAATTCTGAAAAGTATTTTATCGGATAAACCTAAGATTCTTTCCTGTATGTTGACAATAAAAAGCAATTCAAATTATATATAAAACCACAAATTTGGTAGAAAATTGATTTTTTGTTTATTTTAGTAGTAGTCTTTATCCTTAACATTTTTTTCGAAATATGCCTAATATAAAACTGATTTAAAATCAAAGATTCATTGAATAGGTGTCATTGTTAGACTGAACTGATATTTCCTATTTAAACAATATAATATGAAAAACATCATCCTAATTATCGTCTTCTGGATTATTGCAACTAAATGTTTTGCGCAGCAAAACATTGTAAAAGTCGAATCACAAGTACAGGAACCTAATAAAGAGACTCAATTTTTAAAACGAAAGGTAGCAATTGCAAGATTTTCTAATGAGACGGAATATGGCAAAGGAATTTTCTACAATAAAGAAAATGATAAAATGGCTAAACAGGGAGTTGATATTTTGTCTACGAAATTAGCGGCCACAAATAAGTTTATTTTACTTGAAAGAGAGGATATGGACAAAGTTCTAGATGAATTAAAAACAAGTGGTAATGAAGGAATTCAAAAGGTTGGAGCTGACTATCTTATTATAGGTTCAATAACAGAATTTGGTCGGAAGACAACAGGACAGCAAAAGGTTTTATCAAGAAGTAAAACACAAACAGTTGAGGCAGGAGTAAGCATACGGTTGGTTGATGTATCGACTGGACAAATCATTTATACGGAAGAAGCAAAAGGTGAAGCAGAAACAACAAATAAAACAGTAATGGGGCTTGGAGAACATGCTGATTATGATGCTACTCTAAGTGATAAAGCAATTTCAGAGGCAATTTCAAAGCTGGTAGAGAACATAGTCAATAATTGTATGAATAGACCATGGAAAGCTTATTTTTTATCCTATGATGATAATACAATTATTATATCTGGAGGCAAGAGTCAAGGTATAAAAATAGGAGACATATATCAAGTAATAGAGAAGGGTAAAAGTGTAAAGAATCCGCAGACAGGGATGTCAGTCGAACTTCCAGGAAAATCTGTTGGTAAGATCAAGATAATGTCAATAGAAGGGGATAACCCTCAAAATGAGTTTTCAATTGTCACATTTATTGAGGGTACAATTGATAAACAAAACTTTAGTAACTATTATATAGAGGAGGTTAAATGATGAAAACATTCATTGGTTTTATAGCAGTTAGTTTTATATTTCTTTACAGTTGTAATAGCTTAAAATCTTCGACTTCTGGAAAAGAAAACGAAGCTTTTTTAGAGTTTATTGGTAATGCAAGTGACTATCCTGGTGGTATTAATGTTAATCTAGATGATAATAACAACTTTATAGCGATACTTAATAAAGATCGAATCCATAGTATAAAAGCTACAGTATATTCTATCCCAACAGGAACGCATACAGTGACTGTCACATTCAATAATCAAGTAATACTAAAAAAACAAATTTTTGTTTCAAATCAAGAGACCAGAAAAATTACTTTAAAATGAAGAAAACTTTATGCTTTTTAATCTTTTGTTTTCTAATAACTTCTTGTGCTGTCCAAAAACCACTTTATTCTTGGAATAAGTACGAAATAAGTACTTATAATTATATTAAGAATAGTGATGAGAAGTCAGTCCAACAGTTGATAGAGGACTATCAAAAAATTATTGATAATCAAAAAGGTACAAGAAATACCGTACCTCCTGGAGTATATGCAGATTATGGTTTTTTGTTAATTCAATCTGGGCGAGTATCTGACGGGAAAGCCTTACTTGAGAAAGAAATTGCACTATATCCCGAATCTAAAGTTTTTATTGATAGGATACTTAAAATGATGGAAAAATGAAGCTATTAATTTATTTATCTAGTATAATAATTCTCGTAATTTCTGGCTGTGCAGCTCCGATAGCTAGATCAATGGCATATAAAGGGATTTATTCTGAAAAACCATTATCAATTTTGATTATGCCTCCTATTGATAAAACAACAAATGTTGATGCAAAAGAATATTTTTATTCGACATTGAATGTGCCATTGGATAATAAAGGATATTATGTTATCCCACCTTTCCTTTCTTCAGAAATTTTGAAAAAGGAAAGTGCTTATGATTCAGAGTTATTTTTCAATGGATCTTTAACAAAATTTGGTGAGGTTTTTGGAGCAGATGCAGTATTATTTACGATAATAAGTAAATGGGATAAACATCCTCTGGGAGGAGTAATAACATTAGAAGTTGAGTATGTTTTAAAATCTGCTAAAACTAATGAAGTCCTTTATGATCGACATGGAGTGTTCAATTACAATACTTATGTCAGTTCCTCTGCTGGTGGGTTAGCTGGAGTAATTACATCTGTTGTAGCTACTGGAATAAATACTGCAGTAACCAAATATATAGATGTTGCAAGGAAATGTAATTTATTTACTTTCAAAGATTTTCCAGAGGGAAAATATAGTCCACTGTTTGGACTTGATGGTCAGGAACATTCAGGCAAACAGAATTTTAAAGCTAATTTAAACGCCAATTCAAAATAATATCAACCTTAATGGAACTTTAAAATATATTTATAATAGGTTCTTGGACATTGGGTGGGAAAGCCAATGACTTTGACCAGATTCAGCAAGAATTAATTAACAATCTAATACCGGAGTTATATTCCTGTTTATCAGAAAAATATGTTAAATATTATTTGACCGACTAAATGTGGTCAACACTACTGGATTTTGCACTTAAGCCTCTAATTTATCTGATTACAATTTATTATACAGGTCAAGTTTTGAATTACATCTTGATCAGATAAGGATAAGAATGGTGTTAATTACCACCGACCTTTGTTTAAATTTAAACAGATTGTCATAAAATCCATCAAAAACCCAGCAACAAGTCAAAACCACTTATACGGGTTGTCGTGTCTTTGTCATGACATAATAACCCCAGATGTCACCAGATTGATTCTGGTTGCTTCTGGGACTATTTCTCGTGATGGGAAGGGGAGAAGTTTGGCAAAGGATGATCTTTCACCAGGAACCTTAAAACATAGTAGAAATAATGGATAATGTAAAATCCAGCTTTAAATTACCACAACAAAAACCGGTCATCCTTCACCGAACATAACCTAATAAAACAACAATTATTTAACTTCCCTTTAATGGGTGGTTAATCTATTCAGGCCAAATAGGGTCAAGGACACTGGCTTTTCCAGGGCACATTATATACATTAAAAATACTTTTCGTAACCTAGCGAAAATGTTACCCTATTTTCCGTAATTGATGACGGTATCCAATAATAAATACTTAAATACAACTTTTTATATGATAAATAAACAATGGGTCCAATTGCGATGTCCTGTTTTTCATTATCAAAATAGAGTCTATCTCCAATTCCTGTCCAGACTAGTTTAGATAATTTATAGTAGAATTCACCCCAATGACTAAAATATATTGGCATGTTTTCAATGCCGAAAATAACCTGAGGGTTATTATATAAATATACCTTTTCTCTATCATAAACTGAAATTGGAGATAAACTAATGCCAAGATTTCTGTTCCCAATTGTCAATCCCTCCAAAAAGTGAAAATTCCAACTTCCTTTGATAAAAGATGTACCCAAATAAAAGGAAAAACTTTTATCCCAGTCGTAATTATATCTTGCTGCAATGGAAAGTTTATTTATATCAAAGAGAGTATTTATAAAAGGGGATCCACCTGATTTTGTTATATCGTAATAAGTGTCTAAAATTAAATGATAATTTGGTTTTTCTTGAATTTGTTCTTGAGCAATTAATAGATTTGTGGTAAGGGGGAAACTCAATATAAAAAATATAATTCTCATTTAAGAATAAAAAATTGATAGTATAAGAGTATCTTAAATTCTTATTCCAATCACCAGTACATCATCCACTTGTTCATTTTCTCCCCTCCATGATTCAAAAGTGGAATTTAACTTGGTTTTCTGTTCATCCATTGGAAGGTCATGAATTTCTGTCAATAATTTTCTCATTTGAGAATAATGGAACTTTTTATTGTTTGGGCCACCAAATTGGTCGGCATATCCATCAGTGAAGAGATATATTACATCATCTTTTTCTAGACTAAAAGATTGATTGGTGAATGATTTAGTAAATTCAAATTTACCCACAGGTTGTTTGTCACCTTTAATTTCTTCAAGTCGCTTGTATTCCCATTTTTCATTTACATATTGATTATGATGAACTATCCATAAAGGAATATTAGCTCCCGCCCACTCAATATTTATTCCTCCCCTAAGTTCTTTTGAATAATCATTCCATTTAAGGCTACATAGGGAAATATCCATACCATCTTGAATAGTCTCTTCATCCTTAAAAAAATTTTCTATTACTAGGTCAGCAGTTTTATCTAAGATAGAGGAAGGTTTGTTAAGACCATATTCACGAACTGATCTGTTGAGTGCATTATGGCATACTACTGAAACCATTGCTCCAGGAACACCATGCCCAGTACAATCACATGCGGCAACTAAGACTAAATCATTGGCCATTTCAATCCAGTAAAAGTCACCAGCTACAATGTCTTTAGGTTTATAAAATATAAAAGAATCACGTAAATATTTCTTAACTAATACTCTAGAAGGAAGTATTGCTGACTGGATTCGAGAAGCATATTTAATGCTTTGAATAATATCATTTTTCTTCTCTTCAATTGTTTTATAGGCAGTCTCTTCTGAAACCAAGACAAACCTTACATAGCGCAATAGAAAAGCGCTTACAATAATGAAAACCAGAATTGATCCAAATATATTTTTAAAAAGTGTTTTGTTTGCCATATCAATAAAATAATTAAACTTTAGATCCACTTCAATAGCACCTATGGTTATATTTAATTTATTTTTAATAGGGGTCAGAGACGTTAACCAAGTTCCAAATTCATCTTTATATTTTCCAAGTGTTCCACCTTCCTTATATTTAGATCGGAAATCAAGAGGAATTTGCAGAAAAGTATCACCAAAAAAAATGGTATCTGTAGCGTTTGCAATATAAAAGAACTTATCATTTTTAATATCATGATAAATGATTACAATCGGTTCTTTTAAATTATTAATAATTTGAGCTTTATCTAAAGTTTTCTGAACCTTGTTGAAAATGGAATCAGTGCTAATTTCATTTTTATTCTTCCCTAATAGAAATAATGAATCAAGATAATCTATATTGTTTGGATCAATTTGAAGTGAAAGCGTGTTAGAAATAGATTGAAGATTTTTTAATGTACTTTGTTTAGCACTACTTAAATAGTTCCTATATGAACTTATTATAAAGTATGACGAAAGGCCAATCAGTGCTGTAAAGACAACTATTACTAATTTTGTACTTGGTTTCTTCCAATCTATTCTTTTAACTTTTATCATAGCTCTTCTTACTAATCATTATTGATTTACAGAGTTACTTTAAAAGATTCTTTGTTCTAGTTGAAAATATTATTTTATTTTCTCCATTAATCTTTGCAATCCCGAATTGTAATACCACTAGCCATTTTCTTTAACGAAATGTCTACATCTTTTGAAATTGAATTTATTAATAATCATTAAATTAAATAAAGTTGAGTAGCACATTATCAAATAGAAGGATAAGATTTTATTGTCGCATTAAGGTTTTATTTGACGATTGAACTATCAATTTTTGTAATGAGCTTATTGTTAATCATTTTACTGCGTGTATTTTTTACCCAAGTATTCCCAACGGCATCAGTCCATCTTTGCAAATATAAGCCTTTTACAAAAGACAACTTATTGTTTTTATATTGTAAGCTGTCCCAGTATTCTTCTGACCAACCAGCTCTGTAATGAAAAATTATGTATTTTGAGATCGAATCAATTTCTAACCCGAGCATATCGGATAATTCTTTATTAAAATAATATTTTTGGTTTTCTACTGAATAATTCCAAATCCAATAGGAACATCCTCCTGTACCGCAACTATGACGGACAGTTATATCCTTGTAACCATCAAAATTCCAATCAATAAGTTGAAAATCTTTCTGATCAATCTCTTTATTAGCCTCAATAATTTGAATCGGAATATTGTCAGAATAAACAATTATTGTTTTAAGTAAATACCCAGATTTGTCGACATTGAATTTATAACTGAGGCGTCGGACGCCATCGATTCTCAAATTTGCTAATGAATCAGTTGTTGCATAGTTATCATTAGCTTTGCTGACTTCTATTTTGCTGGTTAAAGTATCTTTTAATCGGTATTTCCCGATATTATCTTTTACACTATGTTTTGAATCACAGGAACAGAAAAACATCAAAATCAGTATCACGATTGTTTTTTCTTTCATTTCTCCTTATTTAATTTTACTGAGGTTCTTATTTTACTATTCTTATACAAGGTAGGAATTAATATTTAATCGCATTTTACCTGGTACTCTCGAATTCCTCAAAAAATAACTTAACCTTGAAGAAATCATGCCCTGGGAATGGGGTACATTATACGCTATAGATGGAGTACTAAGATTTTTTTGACGGATTGCATAATATAATGGATAAATATATTCATTAATTATTTTATCATCAGATAATATGTATTTCTATTAATTTTTCTTCACTATTCCAATAACGTTAGGTAACTCCCATGCAATGTCTTTATTTTCATTTTCCTCAGGACTATATCTAAAACTACCAGCCTTTTCAACTCCTATCCCTTTGTAATTAAAATAGAAGGATGCAGGTGCCGCTCCCTCAAGGTACATTGCATTATATATATCTAGTGGCAGAAGTTTTAGGATGTTTGTAAAATCATGTACAGAAAAAGGAGAATATGAAAATATAAACAAAGCATTTCCGTGTTTATCTATAGCTATAGCTGATATACTTGATTCTTCTTGTTGCTGACTCCATGTATTATTTTGATGGCAGTCAATCATTCTTATGCATTGTGTATATGAATTGTATTTATTTTTAAGCTCTCCCCAATTTTGACATTTCAAGTCAATAATCTGAATTTCTGGAAAAGTTGAATCCTTTCTATTGAAAGCTAAAATGGCATTGTCTTTATTTAAATGACTATTATTAATAAAATTATAGTTCTTCATATATCCAACATTTGTTTTATTGTCTTGTTGGTACAGCCCGGCATTAATTGCTGCTATTAATTTTTTTGTTTTTGCCCATTCTTTCAAAGTTTTGTTTTCAACATTTTCCTCTTTTGCACTTAAAAGCTTAAAATCATAATACTGAGGATCGATCTTCAAAATTGTAATTCTTGAATCCCCAATATCTGATTTAAAAGGAGCTAATACTTCTGAAAAGAACAATCCATTATCAACTTTCTGCCAATTTATGTTTTGGGATTGTGAGCTTAGAGAATTTAAGATGAAAAACAGATATAAAGCAATCTTCAAAGATGTCCTGAGTATTTTGTTTTTTATTATTGAAGGCATGGTATTTAATTTTAATCGGAACTGTTCGAATATTTTTCGAACAGAAATAGTTTACTGTTTGGTTTATGGTTGAAACCCGGTTATATTTTATATTCATTATGTGCTACATTTATTCGCACATTAAATGTAGTACATTTTTCTCATTCTGCCTAATATCCAGCGCGATATTATGATCTTTTCATGCTTTAAATTAAATTTTGATTTAAATTATCACATTAGATTTGAAAAAAAATTAAACTAAGAAAGGCAAGTAATAATGTGGAAAGTTACAGATAAAAGTACATCGGACTTAATGGTGGATTTTTATAAAAACTCACTTGTAGGGAAAGGACAATTATCTTACTCTGCCTCTCTCAGGAAAGCCAAGTTAAAAATGATTAATGAGGGGCAATATGCTCAACCCTTTTATTGGTCTCCATTTATTTTAATTGGAAAGAAAGCAAAAAGACTATCTATTAATCCCTGCTATCATTTCAGATTTTATAAGAAGAATATCGAATGCCACACTTTGTAACCATTCTTTCAATCTCGCTAAAACTAAAAAGCAATTGGACTTTTTCCTTGTAAGGGTTAAGATACTAATATTTTGCCTGACATGTACCTGATATGTAGATCATTTAAGCCATAACAGGCAAAAGTGATAGTTAGGTATCACATTAAACATGTGCCCTTATATCGCCACTGTAGGCCCATTAAATCACATATACATGATAGCATATGGTAGAGTTTCAAAATAAAATTGACTTTGGCTTAAATAAGGATTAACTTTGATAATCATAGACTTGGAGAAAATCAAATTTTAAAATTGGTACCATGAAGTACTTTCTGAAAATCGCATTCATTGCTTTTCTTTCTGCATGTTTTATTGGGATTATGCAATTTTGTAAGAAAAAATCCACTATCCCTACTCTGACGACCAACGTTGTTTCAGGAATTACCCAGACAAGTGCGGAATCTGGTGGTTATGTGGTAAGTGACGGAGGAGCTGAGGTTATAGTTCGTGGTGTCTGTTGGGCTACTACTCAGAATCCAAGTATCAGTTCAAATATAACAAACGATGGTAAAGGTACTGGCGTTTTCACAAGTAATATAACAGGCTTAACGGCTAATACTGCTTACTATGTTCGAGCTTATGCCATAAATAGTGAAGGAACAGGTTATGGCAATCAGGTATCATTTAAAACAAGCCAGATATTTGTTGCAACTCTCACAACAACTGCAATTACTTCTATTGCTTCAACAACGGCCGTATCAGGTGGAAACATAACAGCTGATGGTGGTGGTGCAATAACATCAAGAGGAGTCTGCTGGAATACAAGTACTGATCCAACCACTGCAAATAACATAACTACAGACGGTACAGGAACTGGTAGCTTTGTAAGTAACCTGACAAACCTTCAGCCTGGAACAACTTATTATGTAAAAGCTTATGCTACCAACGGTGCAGGAACTGCATATGGAAACGAATTAAATTTTATTACGCTATGCACAGCACCTGGTGCCCCGACAATAGGGACAGCAACAGCAGGGAATACACAGGCAACAGTTACATTTACATCCCCTGTCAGTAATGGAGGCTCTGCTATAACAAAATACACCGTCACTTCAAGTCCCGGTAATATTACAGGAACCGGTTCTGCTAGCCCTATTACAGTAACCGGTCTCACCAATGGAACTGCTTATACCTTCACAGTAACTGCCACAAATGCGATTGGCACCAGCGTGGCTAGTTCTGCTTCAAATTCAGTAACTCCTTCAGCAGCTCCGGGAGCACCAACAATAGGAACAGCTTCGGCAGGGAATGCCCAGGCTACGGTATCATTTACTGCACCTGTTAGTAATGGAGGCTCTGCAATAACAGGGTACACGGTGACTTCAAGCCCGGGTAGTATTTCAGGCACAGGTACAGCCAGCCCAATTACAGTAACCGGTCTCACCAATGGAACTGCTTATACCTTCACAGTAACTGCCACAAATGCAATTGGTACCAGCTTAGCAAGTTCTGCTTCAAATTCAGTAACCCCATCAACAGTTCCGGGTGCCCCAACAATAGGGACAGCAACAGCAGGGAATACACAGGCAACAGTTACATTTACATCCCCTGTCAGTAATGGAGGCTCTGCTATAACAAGATACACCGTCACTTCAAGTCCCGGTAATATTACAGGAACCGGTTCTGCCAGCCCTATTACAGTGACAGGTCTCACCAATGGTGCTGCTTATACTTTCACAGTAACTGCCACAAATGCAAATGGTACTGGTCCGGCAAGTTCTGCTTCAAATTCAGTAACACCTTCAACAACAGTTCCGGGTGCCCCAACAATAGGTATCGCAACAGCAGGAAATGCCCAGGCAACGATAGCATTTACAGCTCCGGTTAATAATGGAGGCTCTGCTATAACTGGATACACGGTGACTTCAAGCCCGGGTAGTATTACAGGCACAGGTACGGCCAGCCCAATTACAGTAACTGGTCTCACCAATGGAACTGCTTATACCTTCACAGTAACTGCCACAAATGCAATTGGTACCAGCTTAGCAAGTTCTGCTTCAAATTCAGTAGCTCCATCAACTGTTCCTGGTGCCCCTACTGGTGTGTCAGCTTCAGCAGGAGATCTCACTGCAGCGTTGAGTTTTACAGCACCAGTCAGTGATGGCGGCTCTGCTATAACAGGATACACGGCGACCTCAAATCCCGGAAATATCATAGGCACAAGTCCTACAACCATGCTTGCAGTAAACGGTCTTACCGATGGAACTGCTTATACTTTCACAGTAACTGCCACAAATGCAAATGGTACTGGTCCGGCAAGTTCTCCTTCAAACTCAGTAACACCTATATTAACAGACGTAGATGGCAATACTTATAAATCAGTAACCATTGGTACTCAAACATGGATGGCAGAAAACCTGAAAACGACGCATTACAGAGGTGGAGGAGCAGCAATACCTAATATAACAGATGATTCTCAATGGCATTTAGACTTAGAAGCTGGTTACTGCGATTATAATAATGATCCGGCTAATTCGGCTATTTATGGAAGATTGTATAACTGGGCTGCAATAAGTTATAACGGGGGCTTAAATATATGTCCCATAGGCTGGCATTTACCTTCTTATGCCGAGTGGACAACTCTATATACCTTTTTGAATGGCAATGGCGACGCTCTTAAAGAAACTGGTACAACACATTGGACAGCACCTAATAATGGTACCAACGAAACGGGTTTTACAGCTCTGCCGGGTGGCATCCGTTACTCCGGTGGAGAGTACGACGAAATTGGAAACTTCGGTTACTGGTGGAGTTCTACTGAGTACTCAGCCTCCTACATCTGGATCATGTACCTGTTCTACTCTGCTCCAACTATATGGATTAACAACACCTACGGTCCGGGAAATGGTCTCTCTGTTCGTTGCCTCAAGAATAACTAGATTGTGTAAATAGGTATTCTGATTTTTTTCGTTATACTACTTGGTTGCTCTACTTTTTTTGATTTTGACATTAATAAAATTATTGAGTTTGAAAACAGGGGTATTTGAATAGGTAAAATATATAAAATCTTTTCAGAGGTTAACCACTAAGACTGTATATGATCATGTATGTAAAAATAAGAAACCTCTTGCAATGCGTTCATTTACAAGAGATATTTGAAATTGTCTGCGGAGAAAGAGGTTCTTTTATACTTAAGGTTAAAATGACAAGCCAAGTTTTATTACCGACCCATTATTTATGATGAGTTTTTATCAATGTGGCGAATTTACGTCGTCAGACCAATTTGCACCATTTAAGGTCATAAATTAAGGTACGATTATACATAAAGATATCTCAAAAATTTTCATAATCCAATTTGAGTTTTCTGACGATGTAGTTTTTAAGTCTTTCTTGTAGTGTTTTCTCTTTGATTTTGCTTCTTTCCTTAAGTATTTTTCTGTCTCGTCTGAAGTAAATATATGCTGGAGTCAGATTTCCCAGTGTCGGCTTCCCCGAAGTAGGTCTGTCCATACATTATATATATTAAAAGTAAAAAGTCCATTTCTATAATTTTTAAGGTTGTCAGAAATCAGAATACCTTAAAATGGAAATCTTCTGAATCGATTTGATTTAATCATTATTTGATTTGTCAGGAGGAGAGATTGGATCTGATGGAAGGATATCTTAAATTCCACAAAATACTTCACCAGAACTCACCAGAATTGGTCTGGTATGTCATTTTATAGTCCAAAAAAAGTACCTTTGGTTATCTGAATAACTTTCAATAATAAATAATGAATATATTATGCGTAACACTATAATTCTTTTTGTCGGATTATTTATAATTCAGACAAATTCCTTTGGCTGGGGACATGAAGGTCACTGTATTGTGGCAGACATCGCCCAAACCCATATGAATAAGAATGTCATAGATTCAGTGACTAAGTATCTCGGAACAATGACATTTGAACAAGCATCAAATTGGATGGATGACGTGAGAAGCAATCATTCTTTTGATTTTATGAAACCATGGCATTTTATTGACATAGATAAAGGACAGACCTATAGTCCAAATGCAGAGGACAAAAATTGTATTACTGAATTGCTGAAAGTAATGAAGGAATTAAACAACAGGTCGTCATTATCATATGAACAAATTAGCACTGATATTAAAATTCTTGTTCATTTAATCGGTGATTTACACCAGCCATTGCATGTCGGATATGGCACTGATAGAGGTGGAAACTCAATTGAAGTTGAATTTATTAATAAGGAAACCAACCTGCATAAAGTCTGGGACACTGAAATAATTCAATATCAGTCAATTAATACTAATTCCTGTATTAATGCAAATTCAAAACTTACAAATGCGGAAATTAAAGAAATCCAAAAGATTGATGTCATACAATGGATGAATGAATCCAGAGCATATTTAGATAATGTATATGATTTTAAAGATGGAATTATTGATAATAATTATATTGATAAAAATACTGTTGTCATTGAAAAGCAATTATTTGATGCCGGGTTTAGGTTAGCGGCTGTGTTGAATGAAATATTTTCGAAATAGTAATTGGTTAACCTATTACCACATAGCAAATTACTGCAACACCTGAAATCTTGTGGTGAAGGGATCTGAATGGCTGCCTTAAGTAAACATAACATACAAAAATGGATAACAATAGATTTATTTTATAGTTGATCCTTCGTTAGGTTTAGTTTTAAAATAAGTTCGTCAATTAAAGTCGCTTGAGATTCATTTATCTTTAATTTCCCTATTGTTATGTCAAACCATTCACCACGATCAATTTCAGGGAAGGATTGTTTAATTCCAGATTTTGGGGGCCAATCAATTTCAAATGTATTACTCTCTATAAGCTTTGGATCTATGTCCCCTTCGCAAGCATAACAAAACACTGTTTTACCATTTTTTTGTTTAATTGGATTAAGCTCAATGAAATTACCAGATAAAGGAATCCCAATTTCCTCTTTAAATTCTCTTTTCGCTGCAGCTAAGGGACCTTCTTCTTCAGTAAATTCTCCTTTTGGTATAGACCAGCAATGCAAATCTTTTTTAGCCCAGAAAGGTCCTCCTGGATGTACTAAAAGTACCTCTAACTTAGAATTAGTTAATCGATATAAAAGAATACCTGCACTTTTCTTTTCCATATAGGATAATATTAATTGAACATGTTATATCTTCAATTCCCATGTTTGAAGTTCAATTATATTACCCTCAGAATCTTTTGCATAAGTAAATACTAAGCTTCCTTTCGCATAGTCTTTTTTAACAATTTTACCAAGTTTTGTGCCACCATAAAAAATCATTTTTTCAAGAATCATTTCTATATTGTCTACTGAAAAGGCAATATGACCAAAACCTTCTCTGTTAGCCATGGGATAAGGTTTGTCTTCATTTTCTTGATATTGGAAAATTTCTAAAGTCGGGCCATCTTTATCAAAGCCAGGTAAAAGTAGATGAATACCTTGTAAAGCGGCATTTTTAACACCTGTGCCGTTTTCCAGCCAAACTCCCTTGAGATTTCTTTCCGGAGGTACTGGTTTGCATTCAAAGACTTTAATATAGAATTCTGATAGAAGCCTCCAATTTTTAGCAATGATGTTTGTATGAACAAATTTCATAGGAATGATGTTTTAAAGTATTTTCTCAATACCAGAATCATAAGCTGTTAATCGTGGTTAATAAATAAGTTTAAATTACTTCTGTAACATGTTAAAGTTACTGCCAAAGCCGTGCACTTTGACCACATTTAGCCAGTCATTTTGCAATTAGGATACAATTCTATATACCAATTATTTAACTTCGTCCATTAATAGTCAATTTTCTCCTGTGAGAGGTGGCCAATGACACTGACTTTTCCAAGAGAGGCCGTTTTTTGGCATTATTATTATACCTGTAGTGTCTTTATTATTTTGTTCCTATCTGTATTTGCTCTTTGAAGAGAACCGTTCCCTTTATATTCAAAAATTGTAGAATGTTCGAATCTTCCATCAGACCAATCTATTGTCAAATAAGCTAATTCTTCCTTTTTTCTCTTTTGGAGAGCAAATGCAAAAACTCCAACGAGTGCCATCCTAGCTAATGTAACCTTGTTTCTAAATGTAGATTCATCATCAACAATAATGTTTTTCACATCACTACCTTTAATTAAAGCGATTTCTTTACCAAAAGGGGAAAGAAAATAAATATTACCTTCTTTCAACCCAATGTTATACAAACTAGGTTTATCAATATTGGGATGTCCACAAGTATATTTTACATTAATCAACATTGAGCTTTTATCAAACCCCATGGATTTAAGTTTGTTCCGGCTTTTTCTCGCTGCTATAAAAAATACGAAGCATAAAGCACTAATAATGAGTAACACAATTGCAGTTCCCATAGTTTCTCGTTTTTATTGATATATAAATATCTCAGGTATCCCTTTCTTCGCTGTTGATTTTTCCAATCTGCTGAAATAGACTTAACTTTATTAAACTAAGTTACAAGTTTTTCAAGAATGGTTAAAATAGAATTTAGTGGTTAACTGCAAAAACCTAGCATATTGACCACATTACGCCGATAATAATGTTTTTATTTATAAATGAGGGATGAAAAACAGATAGGGGGATTCAAGAATGGTGGTAATTTCCACCGACCTTTGTTTAAATTTAAACAGATCATTATAAAATCAATCAACAATTCAGCAAAAAACTGACGACAAAGAAAACCGACTTTTACGGGTTGTCATGTAATTGTTATAAACTAATATCATCAGACCTCACCAGATTGATTCTGGTTGCTTCTGGGACTATTTCTGGTGATGGGAAGGGGAGAGGCTTGGCAAAAGATAATCTGTCACCAGAAACCTTAAAACATAGTAGAAATACTGAATAATGAAAATCCGTTCTTCTTTGACCACAACGAAATCCGGTCAGATTTCACCGAACATCCAATTCAAAACGACAAGTCTTTAACTCCCCTTTATAGGGTGGTCAATAATATATGGCCAAAGGTGGTCAAGGCAATAGTCATTCCAACTCAAATAAATAAAATTGCGATGAACCATTTTATAGATTAATTTTGATAATGAATTAAATAGACCTTAGATGTCAAGCATTATTGAAGTGTATAATTATGACATTTTCATCAACTATCGCCTGTATGTATAGGATCGGCACTTTCAACTACAAGTTATGGGATATTCATGCTTTATAAAGGAAGACAGGTTGCAAAAAATGGTTTACAAAATTGACATTAGAAACAAAGCAATATAGCTATGACAGATAATTCAAAACATACTAAAAGCAAGATCAAACCAGCTTTATTGGTAATTGATGTCCAAAATAAGTACCTCCCAATGATACCTCAACGAGAAAAAGAATTGGTTTTTTTCTTTATTAATCTTTTAATTGAACTTTTCCGAAAACATGATTGTCCAATTATCCGAATTTATCACCATAATAAGGAAAATGGACCCAGACCAAAAACAGAAGAGTTTGAATACCCTGGCTCAATTCTAATAAAATCAGAAGATACTCAGGTAATTAAAACATATTCAGATAGTTTTAATAAGACTAATCTTAATGAGGTTCTCAATGAAAAAGGGAGGAATACATTATTCCTTTGTGGTTTAAGTGCTATTGGTTGTATTTTGGCAACCAGGACTGGTGCCCAAAATAATGATTATACGGCTTTTATTGTAAAAGATGCTATCATGAGTCACAACTCTGATTACACAAAGAATGTAGAGGTAATGTTCGATGCTGTAAGTTATGATGTAGTAAAGCTGATTCTTGAAAACTGCTAAAAATAATCCTGAGATTAACAACAACCTATAACACGGACAATAGTTATACCACCAGTCCTCGCCAGGTTGATTCTGGTTGCTTCTGGGATAGTTTCTAAGTATGGGAAGGGGAGAAGCTTGGCAAAAGATGATTTATTACCAAAAACCTTAAAACATAGTAGAAATACTGAATAATGTAAAATCCGTTCTCAATTGACCACCTCAAAATCCGGTCAGCTTTCACCGAACATAAAATATAATACAACAAATCTTTAACTCCCCTTTAATGGGTGGTCAATTCACTCCGGTTGGAAGTTGTCTAAGTCACAGGCTCTTTCATTTCACCATATTAATTATTACTGAATCATCTGAAATCTTGTTGGGGAGAAGCACGAAAGGTCGAATAGGCATGAATGATTATCCCATCTCCTCTTTATAGGGTGGTTAATTTATTAAGGCCAACTGTGGACAAAGACTTTAGAGTTTCGAATTTGATTAAGAATGGTGGTAATTTCCACCGACCTTTGTTTAAATTTAAAGAATTGTCAAATCGATCAATAAAAAAACCGGCTGAAATGGCCGGTTTGAAGTGTTTGAATCTGGATTTTTAAATCAGTTAATGTCTTTGAATATTATCAAGGAATATTTTTAATTATGATTAACCCGGGACTCTGGTTTTCGTAGCATCGTCTGTGTATTAGGTGGAGCCTTTTTAATTATTTCTGTCACGATCTAAAAGGGGAAAGTCTTTAAAGAAGATACAAGATATTTCTATTTTGTCGTTCTTTCTGATAATTCGAGTACCATAAAGGTATTCAGGAGAGAATCCACTAGGATGATTCTTCTCTTCATTTCTTATTGAGATTGTATCCCATTTCTGGATTAAATTACAACAGTACTTTGTATACCGATCACTTTTTTCAAAATTGAATTTGCGATCGCTATAATAAAAATCTAATACCCCATTTGAACTCCAAATCTTACCATAAATGGCTCCACTTTCTATACTAGAAGATTCCAGCATATAGATTGAATCACTATTATTGAGGAATGATAATTTACCCATAGCATCAAGTTTCTTACGGACTTCAAAATAGATATCCTTATAGTATTTCCTTATACCAGTTTTAAATTCGTGATCACTTACCAATTTTGATATATGACTAAATGTCTGAGGATAGGCTTCTATGTTAAGAAAGGCTATTAATAGAATAGCAATTGATTTGATTCTCATATTTGTTGTTTAATTATTGTGTCGGGTTAAGCCTTTTTATGTTGTCAAAAGGTAGATTTATTTGTCCAATCAGGTATTTGTCGTTTACCTTTTTATTGTTTTGTATTACTTGAAGTCGCATTCATTGCTCGCTTCAAGCCGGCCTAGCTTGACTATACCTCCTGGATTTAAACTCTTGTTATAATCCAACTCTTAAAAATGATAAACTAGCCGGCCAAATGGGGGCTGGGAGTGTCTTTTACTTAACCACAGATAGCAGTGTGATTTTATAGTGTTTTGAAAGGTTTTTTAAAGTTTTTAATCTTGACTTAACCCGGGATGGTGCTTTTCATAGCATCGTTCGTGTTAGGTGTAGGCATTATTTTATCTTTCTATAAGAACTATTAAATTCACCATGATTAATTATTAACCTATTATCTATAATCCAAATATTGTTTTGATATGAAGTATCAGCAGATCCAGATTTGTAAGTTGTCAGAATACCTGTAGTATCATTTATTTTTTGAATTGAATAAGTGGCAGAAAAAGAAATAATACCATTGTATTTTTCAATAAATTGAGAATCTGCAATAAAATCAATTTCTTGATAGTTGGTTTTAGAAGGATAAGTACAAGTAGCAATGATTCCACCGCAGGAAGATTCCCATTGCCAGTTACCAGTAATCTGGTTTAAGCTTGATACATTGATGTAATCAAATTCTTTTTTGTTGCAGGAAGTGAGTAGAAGAAGGAAAATAATAAGCTTCAATAGTTTCATGATGACTTTTATTAATGATGTAACAGGTGTAATCTGGGTCTCGCCTGCTTACACCTAACTCGCTTATAGTGTTAAGAATTATTCATTTTATTTCCCAAAACAGTAGATAGGTGTATGTTTTTTGCTTTTATATACAATTAATGATCACTATTACTACTAGGATCTTACAGCACCGCCCCGTCAGTCACATGAGCAAAACCTTACCAAAACCTCTCTAATACCGATCTATTGGGTGTGTCTGACGAATGACCTTCTTTTATCCAATACAAGTTAAATAAATTCCGGGGAATGATGAAGGGATTTAAGAAAAATCAGCTGAGACAGGTCGACTTTTTGGGAAATTTTGTTTAAGATTTATTATAGAAATACAGTGATAATAAATGAGTTTAAGAAAAGGGGAGAGCATAAAGGTTGGTGTTAATTACCACCAACCTTTGTTTAAATTTAAACGGATTGTAATATAATCCCCAAAGACCTAGCAAGAATCTGACAGAAAAAGAAAACCAAATACACGGCTTGTTCGGTAATTATTATTACATAATTCCATCAGATGTCACCAGATTGATTCTGGTTGCTTCTGGGACTATTTCTCGTGATGGCAAGGGGAGAAGCTTGGCAAAAGATGATCTGTCACCAGGAACCTTAAAACATAGTAGAAATAATGGATAAAGAATAATCCGTCCTTATTTGACCACCTCAAAAACCGGTCATCCTTCACCGGACATCCAAAACAAAACAACAAGGATTTAACTCCCCTTTAATGGGTGGTCAATTTCTTCTTACCAAAGGTGGTCAAAGACAGGGGCTTTTCTATAATGGATGAATACAATACATGCCAGTATTAATTTGCTATATTCTCAATCCTACTACCGTAATATCATCAGTCTGCTCTCTATCTCCAATCCATTCCATTATGGTTGTTTCAAGTATTTGATTTTGCTCAGTCATTCTTTTCCGGCTATTGGTAACAAGAAGGTTTTTCAATTGTTTTGACATGAATTTTTTGCCATATGGTCCTCCGAACTGGTCCTGATAGCCATCAGTCAGCAAATAAATCATATCACCTTTATGCAGCCGGAATTCATGATTTGTAAAGTTTCCCATACTCTGGCTTATAGCAACAGGCATTTTGTCAGGTATTATTTCAATCAGTTCATTGTTTAAGGAAGGAATGATGTACAAAGGATTAATTGCACCGGCATATACCAATTCCAGAGTCTCGGTGTTTATTGTCACCAGGGCCATATCCATTCCGTCCTGTTGTTCACCGGAAGCGCCGGTTTGCTTGAGTGAGTGGATTATTTCTTTGCGCAATCGTTTCAAAATAATGGCAGGATTTGTCATATATTCCTTGACGACAATCTCCCGAAGAAAAGAAATTCCGAGCATGCTCATAAAGGCGCCGGGCACGCCATGACCTGTGCAATCTGCCACTGTTATGACCAGGTTATTTTCAACCATGGTCCACCAGTAAAAGTCTCCGCTTACCTTGTCTCTTGGTTTCAGAAGTACAAAATGTTCCGAAATTTCCTGGTTCAATAAATCAGGTTCCGGCAGAATGGCTATCTGAATTCTTTTTGCGTAATCAATACTCTGAGAGACCTGTTCATGGACATACTCAATTTGTTTCTTTTGGTTAACCACTTCTGCCGTTCTGGCTTTCACCGTTTCCTCAAGCACTCGATTGTTCTGCCTTAGCTTCCGTTCACGCCATTTGATGTAAAACACTATTGCAGAGATAATGAAAACTATCAGGATTATCCTGAACAACCAGGTTTCCCACCAAGGCGGGCGAATAGTAAAGCTGTAATTATATTCATTGCTCCAGTAACCATCCCTGTTCACGGCTTTGACCTTAAAGGTGTAGCTGCCATTTGGCAGGTTGCCGTAAGGTGCTTCTGTAATACTTGTCAGGGCACTCCAGTTTTTATCTATCCCTTCCAGCTTATAACGGTACTTTGTATTTTTAGATAAATTCTGAGTAATACCAATAAAACTGAATGTAAGGTAGTTATTGTTATAGGCCAGGCTTAAATTCTCAGGCAGTCCGTACCACTTACTAACCCTATTGAACTTGAAATTACGGATACTTACACCATTTCCCAGGACAAGGCTGCTATTCTTCTTATTTTCCAGGTTCACCCATGGAATGTTTTCATTAAATAATGCGATGCCAGTTAACTGAATGTTTGGTGGGATGGTATCTGGTTCATCACTTTCAGCATGATATGCAGTAAGCCGGTCATCTGCTCCTATCCAGATAGTACCGGCACTATCTTCAAGAATAGCTCCAAACTGATTACAACCTATGCCCAAAAAACCATCATCGTAGGTATAAGATTTAAAATAGATATTCCCCTTGTCTTCTGTCGAATAATTGCTTTTATCAGGAATATTGGCTAGCCTAGGTAAGTTTTTTGTTGTTAATTTATTTAATCCATTGGGGGTACCAAACCAGAGATTCCCGCTTTTATCCTGTAAAATTGACACAATATTATTACTACTTAGACCTTCTTTTTTAGTAAAATTAGTAAAGGTTTTGCCATCGTATTTACTTACTCCGCCGACAGTACCGAACCAAAGGTTTCCACTTCTGTCCTGTAACCACGATGTAACATAATTGCTAACCAAACCTTCTTTTTCGGTATAATGAGTTAAGTATCTCCCATCGTATTTCCATACACCTTCCCCATAACTTACGAACCAGAGGTTTCCGCTTTTATCCTGCAAACCTAATGTGACCGCATTATTACTTAGGCCATCTCTTTCGGTAAAACGGGTAAAGGATTTCCCATCATATTCTGATACACCTCTATTTGTACCGAACCAGAGGTTTCCGCTTTTGTCCTGCAACATTGAATTAACTCCATTAGTACTTAAACCTTGCTTTTCGGTAAAATTAGTAAAGGATTTCCCGTCGTATTTTGAAACACCTCCGCCAGAAGTGCCTGTGCCTATCCAAAGGTTTCCGCTATTGTCTTGCAGAATTGAGTTACTATGTCTGTTTAAGCCTTCTTTTTGAGTAAAACGGGTAAAGGATTTCCCATCGTATTTACTTACTCCGCTGTCAGTGGCGAACCAAAAGTACCCGATTTTGTCCTGTAAACCTCCTAAAACCCAATTATTGTTCAAGCCATCTTTTTTGGTAAAATGAATAAAGGATTTTCCATCGTATTTTGAGACACCATTGCCATTTGTTGTGAACCAAAGGTTCCCGCTTTTGTCCCGTATAATTGACGTAACTTGATCAAAGCCCAAGCTTTCTTTTTCGGCAAAATGAGTAAAGGGGTTCCTGTTATATTTCGAGACACCTCCACCAGCAGTTCCGAACCAAAGGTTCCCACTTCTGTCCTGTAACATTGAATTAATCCAATTACTGCTTAGGCCTTCCTTTTCTGCAAAATTTGTAAAAGATTTACCATCATATATCGAGACACCTCCGCCAAAAGTTCCGAACCAGAGGTTCCCATTTCTGTCTTGTAATATTGAATTGACAGAATTATGGATTAAGCCTTCTTTTTCGGTAAAATTGGTAAAGTATTTCCCATCGTATTTCGTTACCCCTCCATAATCAGTTCCGAACCAGAGATTCCCGCTTGTGTCCTCTAAAATTGAAAAAACAGTATTGCTGCCCAAACCTTCCTTTTCAGTAAAATTTGTGAAGGATTTCCCATCGTACTTACATACTCCGGAAGAAGTTCCGAACCAGAGATTTCCGTTTTTGTCCTGTAAAATTGACCAAACATAATTACTACTTAAGCCTTCCTTCTCTGTAAAATTTGTGAAGGATTTTCCATCGTACTTCGAGACACCACCACCCTTAGTCCCGAACCAAAGGTTCCCGCTTTTGTCTTGAAAGATCGAGTATACCTCATTACTGCATAAGCCTTCTTTTTCAGTGAAATTTGTAAAAGTTTTTCCATCGTATTTTGAGACACCACCAAAACGAGTTCCAAACCAGAGATTCCCGCTTTTGTCCTGTAAAATTGGATAGACATTATTTTTGCATAATCCTTCTTTTTCGGTAAAATGAGTAAATGATTTTCCATCATATTTAAATACTCCATCAGATGTTCCGAACCAGAGGTTTCCATAATTGTCCTGCAGCATACTAACAACATAATTGCTTAAACCCTGAAGTTTGCTGAAACTGCTGAAATTTTGTGCGTTTTCGTCTTTAATGAAAGCATCTTTGGCAATTACCACTTCGGGGATACCTGCTTTAAAGGATCTTTCAGTAACAGGCACTGCTTTAGGCAGCAAAAAACCATCCTGCCCAGGGGTACGGATTCTGGGTTTACCAGGTAAAAAACTTTTGGGCAACCCGGCAACATGAACATTGATGCTGGTCGGTATAACCGTAGGATTTACAACAGGTATTTTAGCAAGTTTACGCTCATCCACCGCAATGACTTGGGGCTCTGTTATGCTGTCTTTCGGAACCACATAACCATGTGATTCAACCACCTTTGGCTCATTTATGTTGGGAAGTACTTGCTTCTGATGCTGCGTGCAGGCAGTAGAAAGAAACACAAGGACCAGAATCTTTAATGTCTTTTGCATCGGTCAAGTTTATTTTGAGGAACTGAATTAATAAGGATATAGATTTCTCAGATTAGTTATATGCATGATGTATCTATTTGTATTGTCATATCATTTTTAGGGTTATTGTAACTATTTAATTTTAATAAATCTAATACTTTAATATGTGTAATTGGCTCAATTTTTCTCAATTATCAAATAGATTAATTTTAGGAATCAAGCTATTATCAAAATTAAACTATGTTCAATTTGAATGCAATTTTATTTTTAAAATGGAAATATATCCCTCCAATTACCTAATGTAAATCGTCAGCCAAAAGATTACCAGTAAAGGGTTAAATTTAAGGTGTGATTTTGGAAAGCAATGTTTAAATTTAAACGAAATTTCTCCAAAACCTGGCGTAAACCTGGCGTAAAATAAAAAACCACTTACGAAAAAAACTTGTAAGTGGTTGATTTTCAAGAGTGGGCCCAGCTGGGATCGAACCAGCGACCCCCTGATTATGAGTCAGGTGCTCTAACCATCTGAGCTATGGGCCCTTTCTCGTCGCCCGTTTTCCGTTTCTGGTCACTGGTTTGATAAAATAATCAAATTCAATTGACTAATGACCAGCGATAACTAACGATCAACAGATTTAAACGGACTGCAATATTAATTATTTGCACAAAATAATGCAAGAAAACAGATCAAAGAAAGAAAACATGCCTATCGGATCCTTTCAATAACCTCAACCAACAACTTAAGCACATTGCTTACATTCCCGCTGAATACCTTAATGACTTCTTCCCACAGGACAGGAGCCTCATCTTCCTTCCAGCTGTCAAAATCGGTGCTCATGGCAATCGTTGCATAAGGCAGACCAAGCTCATTGGCAAGGATCACTTCCGGGGCAATCGACATATTTATAATATCCGCTCCCCAAAGTCTGAACATTTTCGATTCAGCCCTTGTGGAAAACCTCGGCCCCTCAATTGTGATGACAGTACCTTTCGGATGGATCTTAAGTTCTATTTCCGACGCTGCATTAAGAATGATATTGCGAAGGCCACTGTCAAATGGTTCGGCCATCGGAGTATGCTTCATTTTACCGGGTTCAAATTCCTCAAAAAACGTACTGATCCTATGACGCGTGAAGTCAATGAACTGATCCGGAATCACCAGGTCGCCCTTTCCGATTTCGTTGCGAAGACTCCCGCATGCTGTTGTGGAAATTATCTTCGTACAGCCTTCCTGCTGCAATGCCGAGATGTTTGCCCTGTTGTTTATCCGTGACGGTGGAATGGTGTGATCCCATCCGTGACGCGAAAGGATTACAACTTCCTTATTGTTTATTTCTCCGCAAAGAAGTGGGGAGGAGGGATCTCCATACGCGGTGTGCATAACCTTCTTTTCCGGCTGCCTGAGAATATCAGGATTCTCCAGGCCGGATCCGCCTATTATGCCTGTTTTGCTCATTGATCTTTCCGGAGATATGACAACAGGACATTAACGGCTTCGTCCATATCATGGCCGAATGCCAGGATCCCTGCCCTGTCGCCGGCCATCACAATGATTCTTTTTTCAAAGACATCCGAATCGCTGAAAAGCCTGAAGATATCCTTCGCAAGACCCGTAGTTCCATAATCCATTGACGGATTTGTAGTCGGCACTTTATAAATAAGCTCATTCCAGAGGTCGATGCTATGGACATGGACGACTGCGTTGACTCCCGGATCAGCCAGGTAGATTGCAGCATGGGTAAGCGATTCCGAAGAAGCCTTCAATGGCCCGACACACTGAACTGCATTATCGTCAATATTGAACGATGTGACTTTTACATAATGTCCCGGGTCAAGCTCCGGTATTTCTCCCGTGGCTGAGCCTGTAATTACAAACTGGTTGCCACCCGTTATGCGCATGCTTATATTGCCGAAGCCGACGCCGTTTTCATAGGCGCCTATCAGATCCATGTTGTAGAGTATTTCTCTCCAGTAGTTTATGATTTCATACTGTTCATCAGAAATCACGGGACCTGACTGATTCCAGTGGCAATTGAATTTAACTACCCCTTCCATCTTTATCTGAATTTATCTGAAAACATTTTTTTTATATCCTTTTCACCGGGCCTGCATATTCCCCGTTCGGTTATCAGCCCCGTAATAAGCCTGGCCGGAGTCACGTCAAAGCTATAATTGAGCGCATGGGCATTTTCCGGGCAAATACGGACGCTGATTATTTTCCCTTCCGATAAACCTGAAATGCCTGTCACCTCTTCTGCATCCCTCTCTTCAACAGGGATCTCATTCACGGCATCGCTTATATTAAAGTCAAATGAAGAAGAAGGTAATGCTGAATAAAAAGGGACATTATTATCAAATGCTGCCAGTGCTTTAAGATAAGTTCCAATCTTATTTGCCACATCTCCTTTCCTGGAAGCGCGGTCGCACCCCACAAAAACAAGATCGATCATGCCATGCTGCATCAGATGCCCACCCATGTTGTCCGGAATCAGGGTATATGGCACCCCGGCCTTTTCCAGTTCCCATGTGGTCAGGCGGGCACCCTGGTTTCCCGGCCTCGTCTCGTCAACCCAGACATGCACAGGGATGCCTGCCTCATGGGCAAAATATACAGGAGACAAGGCGGTCCCGTAATCAATGCACGCGAGCCATCCTGCATTGCAATGTGTCAGGATATTCACAGCTGCTCCTTTTTTCTTCCTGCTGACGGCCTCAATAAGCGGCAAGCCATTCCTGCCAATCCTCCTGCAGCTTTCAATTTCCGTGCTGCATATTTCCCTAGCTGCTTCAAGAGCAGTTTCGGAAAGTGGCTTTTCTTCCAGTGCATGCCTGAGCTTTTCAACCATATAATTGATCGCTCCTGAAAGATTCACTGCAGTCGGCCTGCATGAAGCCAGATACGTGGCACAATTGCAAATGTCGTTCAGCGGATCGGATGTTGATCGGCATCCCAGTGTTGCCAGGTAAACGCCAAAAGCACCAGCGGCTCCGATAACCGGAGCTCCCCTTACTGTCATATCATGAATGGCGCCATACATATCATCAACTGACCTTATCTTTCTGATCTCAAAGTAAAATGGCAGTTTTTGCTGGTCAATAACGCACACGGCCGACGGATCATCTTCATCAACCCATATGCTCTGGTAGTTTTTATCCCCGATCAGCATTGATCTGAACCTTCTTTCAATAAATCAATTAAGTTCAAAAGTACGAAATTTAAAGCGATTTATTCTTCATGGATGAGAAGCGATGGCGAGTTAAATAAAGTTAATAATGAAAAAAATCAGAATTGTCGACCGGATTATTCGAAGGCTTTGAATTGAAAAATTAATGGCATAAATTTGCCATTGATTGAATGGCAATCCGGACATACAGACTAAATGGTTAATAAAGAAGAATATAGAAAGAAAATAATCATATCTGCAGGGCAGATTTTCAGCCGTTACGGGTTTAAGAAAACCACTATGGACGAAATTGCGAAAGGGCTTAAAATGGGCAAAAGTTCCATTTATTATTATTTTAAAAGCAAAGAGGAGATATTCGAAGCGGTACTTTTATATGAAGCCAATGTCCTTCGTAATGAGCTCACCACAACGATTAAGTCCGTTGAATCTCCTGTCGAAAAGATGAGAAGATATGTTTTTGTAAGGATGAAAGCATTCGAAAAATTATCGAATTACTATAATGCCATTTTTGACAAGAACCTGGATCATTTTGATTTTGTAGAGAAAGTGCGTTTCAGGTACGACAGGGAGGAATTGGCTATCCTGAGGCTTATTCTTTATCATGGGGTCAGGAAGAAAGTATTTACGGTTGCCAACAGCGAATACACTGCCCTTGCGATCCAGACGACGCTGAAAGGACTCGAGGTCCCGCTCTTCTGGAAAAAAAGAGGCGATAACATTGAACTCAGGCTCAATGCAATCCTTGATGTATTGTTCAACGGGATCCTTAAGAAGCAGGCTGACGCTTTATGACTGCCCGCTTCCCTCTCTTGATACTTAAATAAAGCCAGACCGCGCCGATGATTATGAACGGGATACTTAACAGCTGTCCCATGTTCAGGGGCAGCTTACTCTCAAAAGGAACCTGGACTTCCTTCACGAATTCAATAAAGAACCTGGCGACAAAAATCAGGACGATTGCAAGGCTTATAAGCGTACCCTGTATATGTTCTCCCCTTTTTCTCCAATACAGCCTGAAAAGGATGAGAAAGATTGCCAGGTAAGCGAGACCCTCATATATCTGGGTAGGATGCTTCGGCACCCGTTCGCCGTTTCGCAGAAAGACAAATCCCCAGGGAACCGTCGTTTCCACGCCATATATTTCGGAATTCATCAGGTTTCCCATTCTTATGAAAAATCCTGACAGGGCCACTACAATTGCAATTCTGTCGAGGACCCAGGTATAGTCCTTTTTCTCCTTGTAAGAAAATATTGCGACTGCAATCAATATCCCAATCGCCGCTCCATGACTGGCAAGTCCGCCGTGCCAGATTTTAAGGATCTCAACCGGATGCGACAAATAAAAGGCAGGTTCATAAAACAGGCAATGGCCGAGCCTGGCTCCCACCACCGTGCCTATGGCCATATAGATCGTCAGCTTGTCAAGAAGTGCATCGCTCAGGTTTTCATTCCTGAATATCCTTAACATGATTATATATCCGAAAAGGAAAGATGATGCAAAAAGCAGTCCGTACCACCTTATGGCAAATGATCCTATCCGGAGGATTTCCGGATTTACGTTCCAGGGGATTATGAATAAATGCATAATTTTCTTTTATAGTGACGGGCAAAGTTAGAAAATTAAATAATCGGAAATTAAAAAACGGCAAATGTGCGATGGTTTAAGGTGCAAATCGGTAATTCAGCAAAAAATGATGTAAGTTTGCAGATCATAATAATGGTAAGACCGATGGCAGGAAGCCTTCCCGGACATAAATACTGCTTCGTACTTGTTCTGGCAATAATAGCAGGGTGTGCAAAGATAGGCGCCCCTTCAGGCGGGCCTAAGGATAAGGAACCTCCTGTCGTCTTGCGATGCATTCCTGATAATGGATCAAAGAATTTCAACGGGAATAAGATCACAGTCACATTCAATAAATTTATCGTACTGAGCAACGTCACCCAGAAATTAATGGTTTCTCCGCCGATTAAGAAGAAACCAAAAATATCTCTTCATAAGAAAAGCATGATCATCCAGTACAACGAAAAACTTCATGACAGCACCACTTATACATTTTATTTCGAGGATGCCATTCGAGACCTGAATGAAGGGAATATACTTGATAACTACCAGTTCGTCTTTTCCACCGGGCCCGAGCTTGATTCACTTTCGGTGACAGGGAATGTTTATAATGCATTGAACCTTGAACCACCGGAAGAAACACTGGTCCTTCTTTACCATGAACTTTACGATTCTGCCTTTGTAAAGCACCTTCCGTCATATCTGTCAAAAGTTGACAAAAAGGGTTATTTCCGCATTAATAATGTAAAAGCAGGGAAATACAGACTTTATGCGCTAAAGGATCTTGACAACAGCAAAAATTACAATCTGGCCGACGAACAGGTCGCTTTCATGAACACCTCAATTGATGTCACAACGCAGGATAATTACCTGCCGGTCGTAAAAGATACGGTAAAGATCAAAAAACCGGTAAGCAAAGCTGCAGGCAAAGCTGCAGACACGGTTGTAATGAAAGGAGAATATAAGCTTATTCTATTTCAGGCGCCACAGAAAAAACATTATCTGACTTCGTCGGCAAGATCTCTTCCTTACAAGCTGACATTTACATTATCTCTTCCTCCGGATTCTTCAGGATTTGATTTTTCAATTCCGGAAGCCGGCAAGAATTCCTATTACGTTGAAAGGAGCAAAAATAAAGACACTATTACGGTATGGCTTACCGACATTGCACTTTTTTCTACTTCCCTGATAAAAACAAATATAAGATATCCCTTTACCGATTCGACGGGAATTGTTATTCAGAAACATGATACCGTCAGTCTTCGGTTCATAACGCCGCAATCGACAAGAGCAAAAGCGAAGCCGCCTCATTATACCGTTAATTCGAATCTGTCGGCAGGCGGACTGAAACCCGGAGAGCAGATTTACATTCAATCCAAGACCCCTCTAAGGCTTCCTGATACATCCAGGATCCGTTTTTATGAAATAACCGGTTCTGGAAAGGTAAATGTGCCTTTCAAGTTTGTGCGTGATACCGTAAATTCGTGCAGATTGACGATACCGGCTCATCTTCAGCAAGGGAAAAATTACCTTTTCATAGCCAACCACGGGGCATTTGGGGATATCTATGGACAGGATGCAGATTCGGCAGGGTATAAACTGACCGTGAGAAATGATGACAGCTTTGGAAAGCTGACAATTAATATTAAGGGCTATTCGGGCAACAGGATAATCCAGCTTCTCACATCCGATGAACAGCTGGTGAAGGAAATCAGAATGGATAAAGACGGGAAGGTGGAATTCCCATACCTCGAACGGGGGAAATACAGGCTACGGGTCATTTACGATCTTAACGGGGACGGGAAATGGACAACCGGAGATTTCAGCAAAGGCCTTCAGCCCGAGCCGGCCTCATATTACCCCCAGGAGCTTAACGTGAAGGAAAACTGGTATATGACGCAGGATTGGGATATTAGCCAGCAGAATGTTAAAGCACTGAAAAGCACGAATAAAAATCAAGGCAAGAGATAATTTCAGGGATCGGGTAGGTGCAAATTTCAGGAACCACAGCAAGGGACACGAGGCTGACAGATTGAAGTGACCTGATAGCCTGAGTTAAAATATTAATAACTTTGAGTGAATTGAAACAAATTATATCCGGCAGTGCTAAATATATGAGATCCATTAAACCGTGAATTAACTCCGGAGGAATCCGGATATATCATAAAAACCAAAAAAAACTTGATAAAAATGAAAAAAATAGTTGCAGGAGTCGATATAGGCGGGACAAATACCGTGTTCGGCCTGGTAGACAAGTCAGGAAAAGTACTGGCAGAGGGCAGCATCAAAACAACCGATTATCCGAAAATTGAAGGTTTTGTTCAGGCTCTCACCACAGGGATAAAAAAGCTGATTGCAGGCAAAAAGGATTACGAGCTTATCGGTATCGGGATAGGCGCTCCTGATGCAAATTATCACAGGGGTACAATTGAGCATGCCCCGAATCTTGCCTGGAAAGGGATCGTCCCTCTGGCCGACCTGATTAAAAGCAAAATCAAAGTGCCTGTAATTGTAACAAATGATGCCAATGCTGCTGCAATGGGAGAAATGATTTTTGGCGGAGCAAGGGGGATGAAGGATTTTATTGTTCTGACACTGGGTACAGGTCTGGGCAGCGGAATAGTAATTGACGGAAAGATGGTTTACGGGCATACCGGTTTTGCAGGAGAAATAGGGCACATGATTGTTGTTCCTGGTGGAAGGGACTGCGGCTGCGGAAGACAGGGATGCCTTGAGACTTACGCCTCTGCCACCGGTCTGGTCAGGACTACGCTTCAGCTTATGAGCGAAATGAGGGAAGAAAGTCCGCTTCGTGATTTACCACCATCAAAGCTGACCTCAAAAAAGATTGCTGAAGCTGCCGCAAAGGGAGATACGATAGCAATGACGGCATTGAATGATACCGCTGAAATATTGGGCTTCGGAATAATTAACTCAATAATATTTTCAAGTCCTGAAGCAATATTCCTTTTCGGCGGGCTGGCCCAGGCCGGAGAGCTCCTGTTCACTCCTGTCAGGAAGTATCTTCAGAAGAACAATTACGTGCTTTTCAAGAATACCGTCAAAATACTTCCTTCGGGAATTCCCGAGAGCAATGGCGCAGTAATGGGTGCTGCCGCACTTATCTGGAACGAGATTTCCGGATAGATTCTGAAGACACAGAAAACACATTGGACACCACAGTGTAATCTGTGGCATATTTGGTTCTTTAAGTTCAGAAGTAACACGAAGTAAACAATGAAAATCCTGTACGTCAACAGGTTGAATTTTACGTCTCCATATCCATCGCTGGAAGCAATATCGGATAAACTTGATGGTCAGGTGAGCAGAAACAATATTGATGAGGCCAACTGGCGCGATTTTCCTTATAAGCCCGATGTAAAATTTGCAATAGGTCACACTGATAATGAAATAATGCTGAAGTATTTCATAACTGAAGAGTATTTTAAGGCTGAAAAGACAATATCAAACCAGATGGTCTGCGAGGATTCATGTGTCGAATTCTTTGTTTCCCCTGCCGGTGACGGCATTTATTACAACATGGAATTCAATGGAACAGGAACCTGTCTTATGGGTTCAGGAACAGCGAGGGAGAACAACAACAGGGCGGATCCGGATATCATTTCAGGGATCAGGAGAATGACTTCAGTCGGGAAATTGCCAGTGGCTGAGAGAACCGGACAGTTTTCGTGGGACATCACAATTGCCATTCCGGTCAACGTCTTCTTTCTTCATACAACAGAAAGACTGGGAGGGAAAACATTCAGGGCTAATTTTTACAAATGCGGGGACAAGCTTTCTGTTCCGCATTATCTGACATGGAACCCGGTCAATACCAGGAATCCGGATTTTCATCAGCCGGATTATTTCGGGATATTAAAGTTTCAATAGTTATTAAAAGAAATCCTGCATTTAATTATGGCAAACAAATTCAGCAAGGTAGTATTATCCATAAATGCTCATCCCGATGATGCAGAATCGTGGAATTCAGGAGCCCTGAAGCTTCTAATGGACAAAGGTTATAAAATCATCATTGCAACGATGACAGGAGGCGATATGGGAGGCTGCGATACGGGAATGGAAGAGACTGCACGCATCCGGCTCGAAGAGGCTGGGAAGGCCGCCTCGGTCATTGATGCTGAGTTTTATTCGCTCGGCGGAACAGACGGATTCCTTTATGATACCAGGGAGATGAGGCTTAAAACAATTTCACTTATCCGAAAGGTAAATGCCGGGATAATCTTCACGCATCTTCCCAATGACTATCACCCCGATCACCGTACAACTGCCGGCATTGTTGAGGCTGCCGCCATGATTTCATCACTCGGCCCGGTACCGGTAAAGGAAAAGCCGCTAGGGATAACGCCGCTTCTTTATCATTCCTCTCCCTTCACGCTTTTGGATCCTCTGGGGTCGCAGATCATTCCCCCGCATTTTTTTGTTGACATATCCTCCGTAATTGAGACCAAGATAAAAATGCTTTCATATCATAAATCGCAGATAGAGCTTATGAAGCACATGCACAGGATTGATGATTTCTTTGGTTATGTACTCGAAGGCAACCGAGATTACGGAAAAATGGCTGGAGTTAACTACGCTGAAGTTTACTGGCAGCATCTGGGCGGAGGCTTTCAGAAAGATCCTCTCGTTCAGGAAGAGCTGAAGAATTTCATAATCGATAAAATATTATAAAATGAATATCAGGCAGAACAAATACGGCAAATTTGCGCTGATCAGGGAGATGATGGAAGCACCTGACATAATCAGGGCCTTCGATCCTTCAGATGGCGCAGCTTTTTCAAATGAGGTTTTATCGTGGGGAACATTATTCCTTACGGGAGAAGGCAGCAGCAGGATATTTCCCGCAAAGAAGGAAATCAGCATGAATCTTAAAAAGGGATCAGGCTTTCCGGTCTTTACGGAAGGCGCCACTCAGGCAGGGGAATACAAATTAACCGATTATGCTGTCTTTGCAGCCTCAAATTCCGGACAGACCAAAGAAGTAATCAGACTGGTCTCAAGTCTGAAAAGACAGCATCATAAAGCCGTGTTTGGCCTGACTGCCAACAGGAATACAAAGCTTGAGGAGCTTGCGGTGAAGACCCATATCCTGAAATGCGGAAAGGAAAATGCAGTAGCAGCGACAAAATCCGTAATTGAACAGGGACTTTTTTATGATTCACTTCTGAGGAAACTAAGAAATGAAAAGATGGAAGGGCTGAAAGATCTTGCAGATAAAACGGAAACTGCGCTCACTGATAATATTGATCCCGCAATCTTAGCAATAATCCGGGACGCCGAAATGATATATTTTGCAGGGAGAAACAACGGGGTCGCTGAAGAGCTTGCGCTTAAGACCAATGAGATCACCAGGAAAAAGTCAGCATATCTTGAAGGGACATTTGCGGTTCATGGAATAGAGGAGGTAATGAATAAAAATGAAGTGCTGATCTGGATAGATCCGTTTCAGGAAGAGCAGGAAAAGTTCAGGGAATGTCTTTTTGACGGAGTGGGGATGAAGATAATTGCAGTATCTGCAGGAGAAACCATATTCCCGACGATCAAGATCCCTGACGGGGGTGAATATGCCGAATATATACAGCTTGCAGCAGGATGGAACATCCTTGCAGAGACCGGGATCTCACTTGGCATTGATCTTGACAGGCCGCATCGTGCAAGAAAGGTGGGCAATGAATATACAGGCGGCTGATTCGTAATATTTCATTTGGTTTTATTTAATTTGTAAATGGTATATTTACAAGCCTAAACAACCAGCCCGGGGAAATGGCAAAAAAGGAGCTCGCAGTAGGAATTGATATTGGAGGGACCAATACGGTATTCGGTTTTGTCGACAGAGAAGGTAACATCCTTGCCGAGGACCGGCTGAAAACGACACATTACGACGAAGCGGAAGTTTTCGTGGCAGCGCTTTATGAAAAAATTTCAGTCGCAAGTCACAAAATAGGGAACGGAGCCGAGCTTAAAGGGTTTGGAATCGGGGCCCCGATGGGTAACATAAACAAAGGAACCATTGAATATGCAGCAGGACTACCCTGGAAAGGCATTATCCCTCTTGCAGAAATTTTCCACAGGCATACGGATCTCCCGGTCATCGTCACTAATGACGCAAATGCTGCTGCAGTAGGAGAGATGATTTACGGCGGAGCCAAGGGTATGAAAAATTTTGTGGTGATTACCCTCGGCACAGGGCTTGGAAGCGGTTTTGTAATTGACGGGAAGCTTGTATACGGGCATGATGGTTTTGCAGGTGAGATAGGACATACGGCAATAAGACCCGGGCCATCTAACCGCGATTGTGGTTGCGGCAGAAAAGGATGCCTTGAGACATATGTGTCAGCCACCGGGCTTAAAAGGTCGCTACTTAAAATAATGGCTGACAGCATACAGCCAAGCGAACTGAGAAAGTACAGCTTTGATGAGCTTGATGCTGAAATAATTCATGATGCAGCAAAGCGCGGCGACCCCCTTGCCCTGAGGGCTTTCAGGCATACCGGTGAAATGCTCGGGTTCAAGCTTGCCGATGTAGTGGCCCATACCAATCCTGAAGCCATATTTCTCTTTGGCGGCCTGGCTCTTGCAAAGGATCTTATTTTTGAGCCTGCCAAGGAGTACATGGAAGAGAACCTGCTTAATATCTATAAGGGGAAAGTAAAGCTTCTGGAATCTCAGCTGAGTACACAGAATGCTGCCGTGCTGGGTGCGAGTTCACTGATCTGGTCAAACCTCGAATCATGATACTGAAACTGTTACCTGAAGAAATGGCAAATTTCAATGATGTGCTGAACCATATCCTTGGCATTATATTCATTGTTATGGTTTTTACCCTTGCCTATGCATACCTTAAACCACATCAGCTTCATAAAAGAAGACTTGTTTCGACGCTTCTGCTAAAAACAAGCTATCTTTTTTACCTGCTTATCCTGCTCATTATAATTTACATGTCGGTTTTTATAAAGGGAGGGCTTGATAAAGTTTTTATGGGCATTGAGTTTTTTGCTTTTCTGATCGTGCTGTTTGTGCCGAACATAGGCATTTTTGCACGCAAGCTGGGACGATTCAGCAAACAAAGAGAGAGCTATAATTATTTTTTCACCGTCGTCAACATACTTAGTGTGATTGCAATTATTGCCATGTATATCATCTGAGAGCCGCCGAAAAACGAACTTATGGCAAAAAGAAGGCTTAATAAGAGGCTCCGTTTATTATTCAAATTGTAACTTTGTCATTATTAATCAAACCTGACGGCTATGATAAATGAACGCTTGATCGGTTATATCGAACAAAGCATAAAGCATAACTGGGAAATAGAAGCTTTATCCAACTACAAGGAAAAGGGCTTTTCCTATAAGGAAATTGCAGCGTTGATCCTGAAGTACCACATGTTCTTCCGCGATGCCGGTATCCGCGAGGGTGACAAGATAGCCCTGGTTGGCAGGAACTCGGCAAGCTGGTGTGCAATATATCTTGCCACGGTGACATACGGGACAGTGATTGTCCCCATCCTTCCGGATTTTAAGCCTGAGGATCTTACTAATCTGATAAATCATTCAGATTCCAAGATACTATTCATTGATGATAAGATCTTCGAGCTGATCAATAATTCAAAAATGCCTGAAATATCCGCCATAATATCCCTGGATGATTTCTCAATGATCTCTTCAGGCAACACGATGGTCAAAGAGGCATATGCAACGCTGAATGAGAAATTCACAAAGGCATATCCGGAAATAAAAACAGAGGATGTCAGATTCTCTGATATTACAAACGACAAGCTGGCGGTAATAAGCTATACAGGAGGGACCACGGGTTTCTCAAAAGGAGTAATGCTGTCGCACGACAGTCTGGCGGCCAATGTCAGGTTCGCACAGAATCACATGCCTTTGAAACCCGGTGATCAGCTGGTATCGTTCCTTCCCCTGGCACATACCTACGGATGTGCATTTGAATTTCTCTTTCCTTTTACAATCGGATGTCATATAACTATCCTGTCGAAGTCACCTGCACCGCAGATCATTATCCAGGCATTTAAAGAAATCAGGCCAAAGCTGATCCTTGCAGTTCCCCTTATAATTGAAAAGATATTCAAGTCACAGCTTCTTCCTGTGATCAACAAGCCTTCAATGAAGTTAATGCTGGCGATACCGGGCATAAATAAAATCCTTCACAGGAAAATAAGAGAAACGCTTACCGAGACATTTGGAGGGAATTTCCATGAGATAGTTATTGGAGGCGCAGCTTTCAACGCTGAGGCAGAAAAATTCTTCAGAAAGATAAAATTCAGGTTCACTGTCGGGTATGGAATGACGGAATGCGGCCCTCTTATAAGTTATACCTCGTGGGATACAACACTGCTGGGTGCGTCGGGGAAGGCAGTTGATACTCTTGAGGTGACGATTGATTCCAATGATCCTGAAAGAGAGATGGGAGAGATAATCCTAAGGGGTGATAATGTGATGATGGGGTATTACAAAAATGAGAAAGCCACACGGGAGATCATAGATGAAAAAGGATGGATGCATACAGGCGACCTGGGCATCATCGACAAGGAAGGTAATATTTTCATCAGGGGAAGAAGCAAGACTATGATACTCGGGCCTTCAGGGAAGAATATCTTTCCCGAGGAGATAGAGGCGATTCTGAACAATATGAATTATATCTCCGAATCCCTTGTAATTTCGGAGGACAACAAGCTTATCGGACTTATTTATCCGGACTATGAGTTGATGAAGAAGAACAATGTCTCAGAAGAGCAGCTGCTGATAATCCTTGATGAGACGAGAAGGGAAGTGAATAACAGGATCCCTGAATATCTGGCCGTAAGCAAGTTCAGAATCCATCCCGAGGAGTTTGCAAAGACTCCGAAGAGAAGCATTAAAAGATTCCTATATACAAAAGAATGAAACTCTATGCAGTCATTGTCGCAGGAGGAAGCGGCAAACGTATGGGAAGCGGGATCCCGAAGCAATAT
This sequence comes from uncultured Bacteroidales bacterium, assembly GCA_963717685.1. Lineage (GTDB taxonomy): Bacteria > Bacteroidota > Bacteroidia > Bacteroidales > VadinHA17 > LD21. Next base: position 1,305,066 of record OY970346.1, read on the forward strand.
CTTGAGCTTGCAGGGAAACCGGTACTGATGCACACCCTTGAAAGATTCAAGGCCTTTAATGAATCTATTGAGATAATCACCGTTCTGCCCGAGAATCAGCTGAGGTTCTGGGCAGACCTTCAGAAAAAATATTCGTTTGACATTCCCCATACGCTGGTAAAAGGAGGCAAAGTGCGCTTTTATTCGGTAAGAAACGGCTTAAAATTCGTTGAGTCTCCGGGTCTTGTTGCCATTCATGACGGAGTGCGTCCATTTGTGAGCATTGATACCTTAAAGAGATGCTTTGACACAGCGGAAAAGCTTGGCAATGCCGTGCCGGCCATAACTCCTTCCGATTCGCTAAGAATGATTTCCGAGACAGGAAGCGAGCCGATAAACAGGCTCACCGTAAAACAGATACAGACACCACAGGTTTTCAATGCCGATATCATCAAGAAAGCCTACAGGCAGGATTATCTTCAGGAATTCAGCGACGATGCCACAGTACTTGAAAAAACCGGTGTGAAAATAAATCTTGTTGAGGGGAACCGTGAGAATATAAAAATAACGACACCTGAAGACCTGATAATTTCCACTGCTCTTCTTCCAACTGTAATGTGACGAATTTTTCATTAATCCCTTTCAGGAATTAACCGCCACGAGCGTCAAATGACACTTTCCGGTTTATGATGATTTCCTTTATTTGTATCTTGCATCGCGTATATTAAACAGACTATTGAGATGAAAACAAAAGCTTTTATTCCTGTCCTGGGCATATTGGTCTTTGCAGGCTGTGCCGAACTAATGAATGTTGTACAATCGACCGGGAATCTTCCGCTGACGGAAAGTGAAGTCATAAGCGGCCTGAAGGAGGCATTGACAGTCGGCGCCAATAATGCAGCCGGGAAACTGGCAGCTGAAAACGGGTACTACGGTGATGCAGCAGTGAAAATCCTTCTGCCTGATGAGGCAAAAACCATTGTCGACAATATCTCCAGGATCCCCGGAGGCGACAAGCTGGTTCAGGATGTGATCCTGAGGATAAACAGGGCAGCTGAAGATGCCGCAAAGGGAGCAGCCCCGATTTTCGTGAACAGTGTAACCCAGATGTCAATAAAGGATGCCTTTAACATTCTAAATGGAGCCGATAATGCTGCCACCCAGTACCTTAAGAATACTACCTATAATGACCTTTATAATCTGTACAAGCCAAAGATTCAGGCATCTACCGAAAAGAAGCTAATCGGAGATATCTCTACCAAAGATTCGTGGAATACCCTGACTTCCAAATGGAATGCAGTGGCAAATTCAATACCTGGCAGAATTGCCAACCTGAAACCCGTAAACACCGATCTCGATGATTATCTTACAAACAAGGCACTGAACGGGATGTTCTTAAAGATTGAAGGAGAGGAGCTCAGGATAAGGAAAGATGCTTCGGCAAGGATAACGGCATCGTTGCAGCGGGTTTTTGGATCACTCGACAAAAAAAGCGCCAACTGAATAATTATCCGGATGATGATTGAAAAAACCATTCTCAATATTCAGGGCCGGGAGATAAAAATAACCGATCATGCCAATGAAGAGATACTGGAGATTTTAGACCATGCAGTCCAGGGATCGGAAGGAGGCTTAAGGTTTTCCCTGCAGAATATTGCTCCCAGAATTGAAGCTTATGGCAGTCAAATAAGATTCATTTCACTGTACAAGAAAAATAAAATACTGGGTACCGTGGGTGCATGCTTTCGCATGTCGGGGCAGGGAAGGCTTCGGTATCCTTCGACTCATATCAGGTACCTGGCCTTCGAGTCGACATACCAGACAAGCCGAAACTGGAGAAGGAGAGATAAAGCTATCATAAATCCCGAAACTGATTTGTCATTCAAACAGAGGACGCTTGAAATATTCAGCAAACCGCATATCCTTGAACTGCCTGAAGTTTTTGAGACAGACAAGCATATTATGTACGCTTTTACAGAAAGCATGAATGAAAGGTCAAAGAACCTGGTAACCCAGGCAGGTTATGAATATATCAGATCTTTTCTCACTGTCGCTTTCAGCCGGTTTTCGCCAAAAGCTGACAGAAGGGTCATCAGGCTGGCGGAAGATCAAAAGCCGGCAATGAAAGCCATTCTTCTTGATTTTTACAGGGATTATGCATTTTTTACGCCAGAATATTCTTTTTTTGGCGACAGGTATTATGTACTGAAGGAAGGGGAAGAAATAATTGCCGGAATTTGCGCAATTCCTTCATCTTACAGGATATTTGACATGCCTGGAATCTGGGGCTGGGTAATGATGAAGATTTTGCCCGGGACCCCTTATTTCAGAAAATTATTCAGTCCCGGAGAATTCCGACATCTCGTATTTGATGCCTTATACTGTAAGCCCGGAAGGGAAAAAATGATAGGCGAGTTGCTGGAGTCAGTCTGTGCGGCTGAAGGATTCAATACGGGACTGATGTGGCTGGATGACAGGAGCACTTTGTTCGACAAAATCAGGACAAGGGTAAAAATGGGGGCGCTGAACAGAATGGTTAATGCCAAACCGGGGTTGATTTATGCGAAATTCATAAATATGACGCAGGAAGAAAAAGATCAGTTCTACGATGCCCCTGCATATATTTCAGGGTTTGATTTCTCATAAGACCCGCTTTATAAAAGCATAGGACCTGAATATCCTCCCGAACGGCAAAAGCAGCAATATCTGAACATTTATTGAATGGAATCAGAAGAGCATAATATTACAAAAAATGTCATTTAAAGCTGATTCAGGAATAATTTGACCGTAAAATGGTCTATAAATAAAAGCAAATCGCGGGAAGCCCGTGCAGTATGAAAAAGAACCTTATTACTTCCGGAATCATAGTATTGGTGATTATCATTGCCCTTATCGTTTTTAACAAACTGGCCTTTAAAAAAGAAAAGGAAAGTATTTATGCAGAGGTAAAAAGCGGACTTTTTGAAGTGACCGTGGCAAATGCGGGAGAACTGCTTGCAGAAAAATCATATGATGTCAAGGGACCTGAAATTGATGAGACTCCTGATTTTGGGGGAGGACGGTCAAGAGGAGGAATGAGTCGCGGCGGAAACCTTCGTGCTGCCGATTTCAAGATCCAGGATATCGTGCCGGAGGGGACGATAGTCAAAACAGACGATTACATTGCCCAGCTGGACAGGACGAACTATGATAACAGTTTGAAGGATGAACAAACAAACCTGTCAACCTACCAGACTCAGCTTGAAGTAAAGATGCTTGATACCGCGGTGACGCTCAGCGGACTCAGGGACAATATGAAAAACCAGACTTACACCGTTGAGGAGGCCAGGATCACTCTTGACCAGTCGAAGTATGAACCGCCTACGACGATCAGACAGGCACAGATAAGCCTTGACCGGGCGCAAAGGACACTGGAACAGATGAGGAAAGCCTATAACCTGCACCTGGCACAGGCATCGGCAGACATGAAAACAGCAAAGCGCCTGGTATCAGATGAGACGGAGCTTATTTCAAGCCTCCAGGAATTTCTTGGAAAATTCACAATAAAAGCTCCGTCTCCGGGCATAGTAATTTATAAAACTGACTGGGGCGGAACAAAAAGGAAAGCCGGAACCACAGTAAATCCGTTTGACAGGATTGTTGCCACGCTGCCTGATCTTTCGACTATGCTTTCGAAGATGTACGTCAGTGAGATAGAAGTCAACAAAATAAAGGTCGGCCAGAGAGTTGATATAACTGTTGATGCGATACCAGGGAAAGTGATCACAGGAACGGTTAATAGCATTGCCAATATCGGGGAACAGCTTCCGAATTCGGATGCAAAAATGTTCGAGGTCCAGATTAAAATAGACTCGCCTGATTCTCAGCTCAGGCCTGAAATGACCACATGGAACAAAATAATCATCAGGTCATATCCTGATGCGGTATATATTCCCACTGAATGTGTTCAGGCCGGCGAGGACAGCATCCCATTTGTTTATAAGAAGAATCATACTAAGCAGATCGTAGTCCCTGGCGATATGAACGATAAGAATATAATAATAAAGAAAGGGCTGGAACCCGGAACGCAGATCTATCTTGTGCCGCCCGGGGAAGCCTCACGATTCAAACTGGTAGGAAAGAACCTGATTGCTGAAATAAGAAAATAAAACGATTTACCGACAATACATTTATTTCCCGATTGCCTGGCTCTTGCTGTCGCTCTCGACCTCGACCTTTCGATTGAGTTTTTTGACTTGCTTCCCTTTATTGAATTTATAGGAATATATGAATTCTATATAATTTGAGATATTTATTCCGGTGGCATTAGTGGAAGTATAAGCAGGCGTTTCGGTTACGGTCTTGTTGAATGTTACATTCCCCGAAAACGGGAGCAGCCAGAATATCCCTATACTATTGTTCCCGAAATGGCCCTGGGCGCCAAGACCGTAAAAAGGCAGATTGTAAGTTTTTGATTGTGCATTTGTAGTCACCCCGTTATAGCTCAGGTATGCATACAGGGTGGTTTTCTTTTTCTTATCGAGATTTAAGAAAGCATAGCCGGTAATGGCATAGGATGAATAATCCATTGCCGGGATGGAGAATGACTGCCCCGTGTATGCTTCGTAGTGACCCCTGAACAGCCTTGCATTGATATTAATATACCATAGCATGGCATTGATTCCTCCTCCCTGCTCGTAACCGCTGAGCAGATTATAGGGTTTTGAAATTGTTGTCAGTGAACCGTCGATCGGCGATTGAACTATGCTATAGCCCGTACTCATCTTATCAGTGAAGAATTCATCATACAAATAGGGAGAAAAGTAATTGCTGCCGAAATTCCAGGTATAAGTCAGTTGCAGGCGATCGCGGTAATCGGGTCTTAAATCAGGATTACCCTGGGTAATTGTATAATCCTGGTTTACTTTCAAATATGGATACAGGTCATAGATCCCGGGACGATTTATTCTCCGGTTATAAGTGAATTTCAGGTTATGGGAGGCTGAAAATTTATACTGAATATTGGCAGAAGGGAGAAAGCATGTATAATCAGGACTGGTCACGGAATCAGCAATGATATGGCTGTTTTCGATCCTCAGCATCGCCTGGAAGCCTATTTTTTTCATATTAAACGTAATTCCGCCGTAAAAGGAATTTCTCAGCTCCGCGTACTCATACATATTATTCTCTTCCAGGTTATCTATTAAGAATTTATAACCCATATTCTGGTAATAAAACTGGTACCCGGTTTCGATTTTAGCATTTAATCCGACAGGATAGACAAAATCGAGTTTGGTCGAAAAATAATTTCGTCTGTTCAAATCATCCTCAAGCCGGGAATATGTACCTGTAATCAGATCGCTGTTATATGGATGGGTCATATTCGTGAAATTATTTTCCGCATCTGATCTGAAAGTGTAATAACTGGTTTCAGATGTCAGCTCCTCAACCGGCTTGCTGAATGCCATTTTATAAAACAGCGAAAATGAAAGTTCATCACTATGCAATGTGTTATCCGTAAGAGATGAGACAGAATTAACAGGGTTGCCATTTTTATCCAGGACAGTATTGCCTGACAGATTCACTTCCTGATTTACCGGCTTATAGCTTACATTGAAGCTCAAGTCGTTTTTATCGTTTATGTAGTAATCGAATCCGCCGTCGACAGAGGACATTGACATTTTAATCTTCCCGTTCCCGAACATATTGGTTGTGGAATCGATTGCGATGTACCGGCTGTTGTTTGTCGAACTGATATTCAGATCCTGCGTAAAATTGACAGCAGTCAGATAGAAGGTAATTTTTCCTATGTCGTAATCAAGGCTTCCGGTTTCCGAACTGGTTATCTTATTTAAAGGCTTGATGGCTAATAATACATTACCGTTCAGTCCGTACCGGGCTTCCTTTTTCAGGATAATATTTATCACACCGTCGATTGTACCTTCATATTTGCCTGACGGATTGTTTATTATTTCCACGCTTTTGATATCGGATGGTAAAAGCCTGGCAAGATATTCCCTGTCACGCTGTCGTCCGTCGACCTGAATAATAAAGTTGGTGCTGCCGTTAAGGGTGATATTATTCTGGAAATCGACGTTGACCTGAGGTATTCTTTTAAGGATATCATATCCATTGGCTGATGATTTGGATATTACCTCCGGAATTGAATAAACGGTCCGATCGACCATTTCCTGGCCCTTCAGCCGCTCTCCGACCACTGTCACTTCTTTAAGTGTCGTAGCGGTTTCGGCCAGAAAAATCGTATCTATAGCAATTTCACCCTGTTTTTCAGTTATGTCGGCTTTTTTACCGCTGGGGTTATAACCAACGAAACTAACTTTGATATAATAACTGCCCGGTTTAATTTTTTCAAGCAGGTAACTGCCGTCGGTCAATGTTATACCTCCCGTAATCATTGAAGAATCAGGAAGCTGAAGCAGTGCGACGGTTGCAAACTGAACAGGCGATCTGTCTTTTATGTAGCAGACTTTTCCCCTTATGTTCTGAGCCTGTGCAGCAACAGAAACTGCCAGCAGCAATATGGAAAAGCATTTTTTCATTTCATCGATCTGGAGCTTACTGCAAAGACCTGATCCTGGATTCGCCATTTATATCCATTGGCATTTGCATGTTTACACCCGGAGCGCTTATCGCCAGGCTTCCAAAAATATGAGATTTGGCATCCTCCTCTATTATCAGTCCGGTTCGGCTATCGATCACCATCGTTGATTTACTCATTCCCTTCAGATTGTCATAGACAATGGTTGCGCCTCCCGATTGAATCGGAGCCGCATTAGCTGCAGCCCTGATATTCGATTCGGAAGATATATTTGCCTTATTGCCCTGTATTCCGATGAGATGATACCTGGTGATGATCTCGAGGTCCATTCCTCCGGAGCCTATCTGCTGTGTAATATTCCACTCATCCCCCGGAGAGACCTGTTTGTCAGGCAGGCGCCATGTAAAACCTCCTATCATTGTCTTCAGATTATTGTCGTTTATCATATTTGCAATCTGCGTTTTTACAGCAACCGACACCGGCCCCGTAAGGGTAATAGAACCGGTATCTTTTAAAATCAGAGATGGCAGCATTTTTGAATTGATAATTTCAATTGGTTTCCCCGTAAAATCCATTTTGACATACAATGCGCTTTTGCTTAACCTGTTCATTATACATGACAATACTCCGGACGTTTCAGAGGATTTTATATCGCCTTCAACTGCAGAGCTTATGCTGACTATCTTCCCCATTGAATTGGTATTTGTCATCAGTGTGTCAAAGTGTATTTCCGTAACTATAAAATCAGCTGTCGCATCAATCATTTTAACAGACAATGAATAGTCAACCTTTGAATCAACGTTTTGCTGATTCCCATTAACTGTTTGAGAAACAGTCTGCTCCGAAACAGACTGCAGACGATAGACTTTGTTTTTCTCCAGGTTCATTTTAAGGCTGACGCTGTATTGAGCCATGCCCTGTGTGAACCAAAAAACTATTAAACCTGACAATAAGATCTTTTTCATAGGCCCGGTATTAAAGTCTGACGTTAAACTATTAACTGTACGCTGTTTAATAAAAGCCATGTTGGTGAATTAAGAGAATCCATCAGCGGAATATATCTGACAATCGGTTTTTAACTATTTCCTATCAAGACAGTAATCAGGAATTAAGCACATAAAGTTATTAATAAATCAATTGATTTATTTCATTTGCCCCGGGATAGTTAAGTTACAGGACACTATCCCGATGAAGATATACTTTCCCATCCTTCCTGCCCGAATGACGTCAGTCAGGTGCAATAGCCGGAGGTCATGACCGCATTTAACTCCGGGTTTTGTACATTATTTCCAGAATTTATAAAAATGATGGACAGGTCCGTACCCTTTCCCAATTTGATAGGAGGTTCCTTCTATGATTGCCTTGTTGGTATATTCTTTTGCCTGTTGAACGGCTTTATTAAGCGATAAACCATGTGAAAGATATGCTGCGATCGCTGATGAAAGTGTACAACCTGTACCATGTGTATTACGAGTTTCAATTCTATCAGATTTTAATTCCACCACTTCATCTGTTTCTGCATTATAAAAAACATCGACCAATTCCTTTTCAAAGAGATGACCTGCTTTTAATAAAACCGAAACTTTTCTGTTTGATGATAATTCTTTTGCAAACGAAGGTAATTCATCTTGATTGTTGATTTTCTTACCAAGGAGGATTTCGGCTTCAGGAATATTCGGTGTTATAACTCTTGCCATGTATAACAATTCTTTTTTCAATTTTTCAATTGCTTCGTCCTGAATAAGTTTATGTCCTGAAGTAGAAACCATAACCGGATCGAGAACAATATCTTTTATACCGTAGAGCTTAAGGGTTTTTTTTACGATTATTATTATTTCTGAAGAATAAAGCATGCCGATTTTTACAGCATCAGCGCCAATATCGCTAAGTACAGCATTTATCTGTCCTTGTACAATATGCTCCGGAACTGGATAAAAATCGCTTACACCAACTGTATTTTGTACAGTAATGGCAGTAATAGCTGTCATCGCATAACATCCGCAGGCAGAAATGGTTTTAATATCGGCCTGTATTCCCGCTCCTCCTCCGGAATCGCTTCCAGCTATGGTTAATACTCGTTTATAATTCATCGTATCGTATTTTAATAAACTATGATTTTATAAAATTTAGTTTCTTGTTTTTATAATTAAAATTTTAGGGAGAGAGAAATGGATTGTATATAACATTACTTCACTGAAAGTGATTAAAACCTTTTATATTGATATTGACCTCTTTTCCACTTCTAAACCACTTTATGCAAGGACTTTTCTGAATTATAGTACCAATTTGAACTATGGGTTTTTTAAATTTCTTTTGAAATTCTTTTTGGATAGTCGCTAATTCATCAGCAGCTATGGTTAAAAGAAGTTCGTAATCCTCACCGCCTCCAACGGATAATTCAATAACATCCCAACCTTGTCTACTGGCAACACCGGCAAGTTGTTCTGATATGGGCAGCCAATCGAGATTGATATTGGCAGCAACACCCGATGAATTTAAAATGTGATTCAAATCGGAACCTATTCCATCGGAAATATCCATCATGGCATGAACCCCAGAAAAACCCGCCAGAAATTGTCCTTCCGAAAGCAATGGTTTGGGCAGCCGATGTTTGTTTAAAAGATAAGTACAATACGGTGAAGGTTTCAATTTGTTGAGTATTGCCTGAAGACCACCAGCAGAATCTCCAAGATATCCAGTGACACAAACGGCATCGTCTGCAAGAGCCATGTTTCGTCTGCGTGCTTTTCCTTTCGAACAATTTCCTATGATGCAAACGTTTATTACCAGGTGCTTCGGTGACTTGGTTGTATCTCCGCCCAACAAGGGCGTTTTATATTTAGCCGACAATTTTTGATAACCTTTCATAAACGCATCGAGGTATTCTACATCAATGTCCGACGGAATGGCAATCGAGAGAAATGAACAGATTGGAATTCCTCCCATTGCAGCAATATCGCTCAGGTTGACAGCTAAGGATTTATATCCCAATTGTTCTGGAGTAATGGCTTCTCTCAAAAAATGCACATCTTCCAATAATAAATCAGTGGTAACTAATAAATCTTTTTCGTCATCAATTGGAATAATGGCGCAGTCGTCGCCGATTCCCACCTGAGTTTCCTGAACCAGGCCGTTGAACCATGGTTTAAAACGTTCAATAAATCCGAATTCTCCTATTTCTTCCAGTTTCATTGATTCTTTAATTTGGCATTTGCTATCAATTTATTAAGCTTAGACGCAGCTTCCCTTGGATTGTCTGCGGAGCATATTGCAGAAACAACGGCTATTCCGTTGGCACCGGCTTGTATTATTGCTGTCGCATTTTCGTTGTTTATTCCTCCGATAGCCACAGCAGGATGCCTGCTCAAAAGCATTACCTGCTTTATCCCTTCCAGACCGAATGGTTCGCTGGTATCGGTTTTGGTAGCTGTAATGAAAACCGGAGAAATACCGATATAATCCACATCTAAATTGTTTGCCTCGTGAACAAGTTCAATATTTTCCACCGAAAGTCCAATGATTTTTTCTCTGCCAAGTAATCGGCGAGCCTTGTCATAAGGCATATCTTTTTGCCCGATATGGAGTCCGTCAGCATCAGCAGCCAAAGCCACATCCGCACGGTCGTTAATAATCAACGGTACTTTAAGCGGTGCGAGCTTTTGTCTCAACCGAATAGCAAGTTCGATAAATTCCCGCGTACTGCAATCTTTTTCACGCAGTTGTACCATTGTCACACCACCCCTTACGGCTTCCTCAACAATCCATTCGATTGGTCGTCCTTTTGACAAATAACGATCTGTGACCAGATAGAGGCTAAGATCAAAATCCATCTTGCAATTATGCTTTTAGATGTTCCAATATTTCTTTATCTGAAATTTTATAAAGCTCATCCAGAAAATTAAGTTGCATTGTACCTGTCCCTTCCGATTTTGCAGCAGCTAATTCTCCAGCAATTCCCATGATTGCCATGGCATGGGTTGCTGCTTCAAACAGGTTGCTATTTACTGCTGCAAATGCTCCTATAATTGCAGTCGCAGTACAACCCAATCCGGTCACTCTTGTCATCATTACAGAACCATTTTTGACTTCTGCAATCCGGTCTCCATCCGTAATATAATCGGCAGGACCACTAACTACAACTACCGCTCCGGTTTCTTTTGCTAATGATTTTGCTGCACCAACAGCCGAATCGGACGAAGCTACAGAATCCACTCCCTTGATTTGACTCCGACTATTGACTAAAGCCATTATTTCAGAGGCATTTCCACGTATTACCGATAGTTTACACTCTTTAATAATTGACTGACAAGTTTTTGTGCGATAAGTTGTTGCACCTGCACCAACGGGATCCAGAATTACTGGTATCCTTTTTTTGTTAGCTGTTTTCCCGGCAATTAACATTGCTTTTACCCAATCATCGCTCAATGTACCAATATTAATAACTAATGATGAAGCATTAGCAACCATTTCTTCTACTTCATTTAACGAATGTGCCATCACCGGAGATGCCCCAATTGCCAATAGAGCATTAGCGGTAATGTTCATCACAACATAATTAGTGATATTATGCACAAGGGGTGATTTCTTGCGTACCAAATTCAAATCGATTATTAATTGATTTTTGTCGATCATAATCTTTTCAGATGTTTTATGTTGTTATTCTTTTTTATTTTTTTGAATATATGCAATCACTCAATTCACGTGTAAGTTTCATTGCACAGAAGTTTGGGCCGCACATGGTACAATAGCCTTCGTCGGAATGTGAACTTTCTTTATAGAACTCCAGTGCACGCTCAGGATCGAGGGAAAGGTTGAACTGATCTTTCCATCGAAAGTCAAACCGTGCTTTACTCAATGCATTATCGCGTACCTCAGCTCCCGGATGACCCTTGGCTAAATCGGCGGCATGAGCGGCAATTTTATAGGCGATCACGCCATTACGTACATCCTCTTTATCTGGCAATCCTAAATGTTCTTTTGGCGTTACGTAACAAATCATGGCTGTTCCCAACCATGCAATTTGCGCCGCTCCGATTGCTGAAGTAATATGATCGTAACCAGGAGCTATATCAGTAGTTAACGGACCGAGTGTATAGAAAGGTGCTCCATGGCAGATAGCTTTCTGTAAATCCATGTTTTCTTTGATCTTATGCATGGGTACATGACCCGGACCTTCGATAATAACCTGCACATTGTGTTTCCATGCTTTCAAAGTAAGTTCGCCCAGCACTTCAAGTTCTGCAAACTGAAGCTCGTCGTTGGCATCGTGTATGCAACCCGGACGCATTCCGTCGCCTAACGAAACGGCAACATCGTAAGCTTTCAGTATTTCACAAATTTCATCAAAATGAGTATAAATAAAATTTTCCTGGTTATAGATTTTACACCATTTGGTCAGAATGGAACCGCCGCGAGAAACAATGCCCGTGATCCTGTTTTTCAATAATAATTCATGAACGTGCAACACACCGGCATGAATGGTAAAATAATCGACACCTTGTTCGCATTGTTCGATAAGTGTGTCTTTGTAAATTTCCCAATTCAAATTTTCAACCTTCCCGTTCACTTTTTCCAAAGCCTGATAAATAGGAACTGTTCCTACGGGCACAGGACAATTGCGGATAATCCATTCGCGTGTTTCATGGATATTGGCTCCAGTTGAAAGATCCATCAAAGTATCGCCGCCCCATTTACAACTCCAAATTGCTTTTTCTACTTCTTCTTCAATGCTCGACAACATGGAGGAATTGCCAATATTCGTATTCAGTTTAACTGAGAAGTTGGTTCCGATAATCATTGGTTCGGCTTCAGGATGATTAATGTTGGAAGGAATAATAGCACTACCCGCTGCTAATTCCTGCCTTACAAATTCAGGAGTAATATAACTCTTGATCCCCAATTCTTCGTTCATTTGATTTTCGCGAATGGACACGTATTCCATTTCAGGCGTGATTATGCCTTGCTTTGCATAATACATTTGAGTAATTTCTTTTCCTCTTATTGCTTTGTAAGGCAAACAGATATTCTGGAAGCGTAAGGCACTGAGTGAAGGGTCGGTAGCGCGTTGTCGTCCGTATTCCGAGCTAATTTCAGGCAATTGTTCTGTGTCTCCCCGGTCAATAAGCCACGATTCACGAAGGCGGGGAAGTCCTTTTTTCAGGTCGATTATAATTTGAGGATCGGAATATGGGCCGCTGGTGTCGTATACGAAAATCGGCGCATTGGAAGTCAATTTTCGTTGACCGTTTGCGATTTCAATCGTGTCGAGCTGATTGATCCTGCGCATAGCAACACGGATGCTGTACATCCTCCCTGGGATATAAATTTTTTCTGAATCCGGATAGCTGATTTTAATTTTGTCGTTCATTCCTTTTTATTTTATTCGAGCTAAACTCTATTGGCTCACCTAAATACAAACAAACAGGGATGCAATAAAAAAGGAAGAATTAATTTATGCTATGAATAGTTCCCTACGGCGGCATTATCCGCATCAGGTTCATAGGGTATAATCTCAGCCTTTTATTATAAGGCACCCCACGGGTATTGATACAAAGGTAGTCAGCATTTTTAAATCTGTAAAATGAATTGAATAATTATTTTACCGTGAGTTCGATATAATGTTGACAAGATAATGGGAAGTGATTCTCTTCATTAAATTTGACGAGGATCTGAGTTAGATTTTATCATACTTTTTTGAGTACAATTCATACACATAGTACATGGCAATATTTAATTCAGCGAGAATTGTGGGGCGTACTGGAATCGAACCAGTGACCTCTTGCCTGTCAAGCAAGCGCTCTGAACCAACTGAGCTAACGTCCCGGAATTAAATAATCCTTCAATCTCTTGCCTGTCATCCGCCAGTTGGCGGACTGAACCAACTGAGCTAGCGTCCCGGAATTAAATAAACCTTCAATCTCTTGCCTGTCATCCGCCAGTTGGCGGACTGAACCAACTGAGCTAACGTCCCGAAATTTAATAAACCTTCAATCTCTTGCCTGTCATCCGCCAGTTGGCGGACTGAACCAACTGAGCTAACGTCCCGAAATTTAATAAACCTTCAATCTCTTGCCTGTCATCCGCCAGTTGGCGGACTGAACCAACTGAGCTAACGTCCCGAAATTTAATAAACCTTCAATCTCTTGCCTGTCATCCGCCAGTTGGCGGACTGAACCAACTGAGCTAACGTCCCGAAATTTAATAAACCTTCAATCTCTTGCCTGTCATCCGCCAGTTGGCGGACTGAACCAACTGAGCTAGCGTCCCGGAATTAAATAAACCTTCAATCTCTTGCCTGTCATCCGCCAGTTGGCGGACTGAACCAACTGAGCTAACGTCCCGAAATTTAATAATCCTTCAATCTCTTGCCTGTCATCCGCCAGTTGGCGGACTGAACCAACTGAGCTAACGTCCCGAAATTAAATAATCCTTCAATCTCTTGCCTGTCATCCGCCAGTTGGCGGACTGAACCAACTGAGCTAGCGTCCCGAAATTAAATAATCCTTCAATCTCTTGCCTGTCATCTGCCAGTTGGCGGACTGAACCGACTGATCTAACGTCCCGGGCTGTAAATTACAAAGCACAAAAATAGTAAAATATTTAAAATCACCTTATCAGGTACGAGTCATCAAAGCAGCCTGCTTCTTATTTCATGTCCTTTTGAAAAAGAGTCCATTTTTCTCCCGGCATATCGTGCAAATAGTATTTTTGCCAGCTGAATTCGGGATGAGCCATCAGGAACTTATCTGCATAGAACGGCTCTCCGCAGGGCCGACCCATTATTGCCCAAAATCTCATTTCACCTGCCAGGGTGCCGTCAGTAGCTTTAGCCTGAACAGCGCCATCGGGATAAAAGGGCCTCCAATCGAAGGAGGGGCAGCCATTCTCGTCCTCATCATTGTGGCCGCACAATGAAAGAGAGCTGGCCTTGTTCAATTTATGCCATGTGTCATAATGATCACCCATGAATCGCATTGCAGCATCCACATCAATCTTCCCCTTATAGTCTTTTAGGAGCTGCTCCCATCTGACCTTTCTTGCATTGGCAGAACTACTCATATCCGTTGTGTCAAAGCTTGTTTCATCCTTTATGACATCCTTATAAACAGGGAAGTTAGATCCGACCAGGCATCCGTCCCTGGTAATTTCAGAGACCTGATGCTTCAATCCCAGCTCAAGACGTGCGATCTCTCCCGTTTTATTGTCGCCCACAAGCCAATCATTTGCATATCCGCCGTTATTTCTATCCTTCATTATGGTGATAAATTCAGCGATTGAGGAAGCGTATTGGACAGCTTTCCTGGCGCGTACAAACTCTGCCACTCCTGCAGGATCAAATCCCTTGAAAGCCGAAATGGTCGTTTCAGTGACAACCAGCCCGGCGCTGTTAATACAGAAATCATCCCCGCTGTGAATGAATCCAGGTAATCCGTCCATAATAATCCTGTTTCCTCTTTCGGGAACGATATCAAATATTATGTTCCATCTTTCGCCCATCACAAAATCTACCCAGCTGTTGTGGGCCATTACTATCTTGCCGTCTTTCGTCCACGAACCGGTAGCGGCTATGGCGCTGCAGTGTCCGGGAGGATTTGGATTTTTCTGTGCTTCAAGCCACGGGACATAATACCATGAAGTTTCCAGTATCGAGTTCATGGCCACGATATCCTCCCTGTCGACAGATTTGAGGCCCAGTCGTTCATTGACTCCAGATACGATGCCATCAATTTCTGCCTGGTACTCTTCCGGGACATTTTTCCAGAACAGCTTCAGGGATTCACCACGGTAAAAATTCCAGTCTTTTCCGGTCGATTTTTCATTTAACATCGACAATGCCCCGCGCAGGTCGATAATTTCCTTTGCCAGGAGGTATCCGTGCTGAAATCCGATTTCATGAGGAGATCCCCGTAGGTTGACATAGATCCAGTTATTTTTATCTATTCTTGACGCGGAAGAAAGGATCTTTTCTTTCGAAAGAGCTTCCTTTTTACCGGGAGAAGTATTGCAGCTGATTAACACAGACAGCAATACTGGAATTGAGAAATTAACTAGTCTATTCATAGGCGGTTGGGAAGGTTAATGCTCATGCTAATATAAGGTTGACTTAAAGGTCATTAAAAAAGTCCAATCCCGGAAGAATTAAGCCGGGTTATTGCGAATCCAGAGTTATTTGTAAAAATCAATGAATCCTAGCAATCTCCCTCTTTCACCTTAGCAGTTAAAAATAATTATTCTCTATCTTGATCTGCCGTTCTCAGGAATGCTGCCCTTACCGATGGAGGACAGGGAGAATCAATGCCTTTTACTGCCTTCCAGATGACTTCATTGAACAACTGATCGTTCACCCTGTCTTCAGCCGTGAAATCAAATGTCTCGCTCAGCTGCTGCCAGCTGTTTTCTGCAGTGTTTCTTTCATTCAGGTCGACAATTGCAGGACTGCATTCAAATGCAGGATGGTCAGGACTATTGCTGAAGCATTTCCATAAAGGTACCGCCGCTGCATCATACTGCGTCATCGGCGGGAGGCCAAGGATAAGCTCCATGGTACGCAACAGAGAGCTTGTGGTATAAGCAGTGTGATCGACGAACCGGCTTTTAACGTATCCTCCTGCAAGATATGCCGTGCTTCGATGGGCATCCACATGATCGGGTCCGTTCTGTGCATCATCTTCAACAATTATGGCCAGGCTGGTTTTCCATATTGCGCTGTGACTCAGATAATCAACAAACATTCCTACGGCAAGGTCATTATCGGCCACCTGGGCAAAGGGTGAGGGCCGTCCCTTCCGCATTCCCTGCGTATGGTCATTGATAAATCTTATTGAATTGAACTGCGGGACCTCATTAATTGCCAGAAGTGAATCAAAGTCCCTCTTCCATTCCCCGAACCTTATCGTATCACGCACACTCTGATCCCAGGGAGTAAAATACGGGCAATAGTGATCTTTAAGGACCGGAATATTAGGCTTCCCGTCATCGCTCATGAATTCCCCATAGGTCCGATAGCTGACTCCTTTTCTCCTGCAGAAATCCCACAGGAAGCCATCCCTGTTATTTGCAATTGGTCTGCTGCCTTCGGCAGAATATGATCCACCCCTGTCACCGTAATATGTCGGCCATGTCTTTTCCAGATAATCAGTAGCATAGGCACCCATTGACCAGTTATGACCGTCAGCGCTCACTTCCCCATCTACGAAAAAATTGTCGAGCAAAACAAATTCACCGGCAATTGCATGCTGGTTAGGTGTTATATTCCTGCCGAAAAGTACAAGACCGGGATCCCCGTTGCCTTCAGGCATATCTCCCAGCACCTGATCATAAGTACGGTTTTCCTTAATGATGTAAAAAACATGCGTGATGGGAGAGGGATCACCAACTTTATCCGGCACAGGATTTCCTGCCGGACTTCCTGAAACCAGCTCTTTATCCTTTACATAGGGAGTATTCCTGTAAACGGCCTGGGAATAAATTCCCATCTGACTGTCATCGGGAGTATTTATAAAGCTGAGAGTTCCCCGGAAGAGGCCGGCGATGTACTGAACCTTCATTTTTATCTTTTTTCCATCCTTTCTGTATGATACTTCTTCTCCACGCTTTGCCGGATTGGGACCATACGGGTTTGCCATTGAGGATGCGCCTTTCCCGTTGCTTACCAGGATGACATTATTTGCTACCCTGACGCATGTGGGGTACCAGGCGACAGGAATAAATCCCCGGCTCTTGCTGGAACCCGGAACAGAAACATCAAAAACAGCAAGACAGTTATTATCGGCATTGGCTATGTAGAGGTTTTTTCCGTCACAGCTCAATGCCACGCTGTTCGTTGTGGAACCGCTAGGCGAACCCGGATAAAGAGCAGCATTGAGAGTCTCGATGACCCTCATTTTTCTGGTATCGATGACAGAGACGCTATTGTCATTTGAATTTGCGACAAAGAGGAATTCCCCTCCATCAGTCATGCAAAGGTCATTAGGATGGCTGCCGACGGGTATTGTTGCTATCATCTGCTGCTTACGCGTATCAAAAACAACAACCCTGTCGCATCCCCAGCATGTGGCATAGAGAATTTTCCGGTCAGGAGACAGCAGGCATGTATATCCTTCGCCCCCCAGCGGAAATGAGGAAATAATTTTTTTGGTCCGGGTATCTATTACATATAATGAATTGCTTTCCATTGTCACGGCGTAAAGCCTGTGATTTTTATCATCCACCGCCAGCCCTGAGACCGAGATCTTTTCAGGCCATGGATTCCCAAGCTTTATGGTATCGGCAGGGAACATATGCATGTCCTTTACATCGTACCTGATTATCCAGTTGTCATTTCCCCCTGAAGCATAAAGTGACCTTCCGTTTTCAGCAAATGAGAGTCCCAACCATGCTTTTCCAATTCTTACGGAATCGGTTATGGCTTCACTGCTGATATCGACAAGCTCAATTGACTGATCGCTTTCCCCGTTGTTAGTGACTGCCGCCAGCTTTTTATCGGGCGACACTGCAATATTCAGAGGAAGATCGCCAAGGGGGACCATTTTGCCTGCAGGAGTAAGCGACCATCCGTTAGGAAGAGTTATTTTCCCTGATTCAAGCTCAACAAAGGTCTGGGCTTTTAATTGCAAAACCCGGGCAAAAAGCATTATTAAGCCCAGTGCAATTATCTTTCCGGTAACGACGGTAAACTTCATTTTTCGTATTTATTTATCTGTGTATTAAATCATCGGGTTTAATTGTGATGAGATGGCCAAGAGGAACCCCGTTCCTGTAAGAGACAAGACGGAGAGTGACCGGTCCTCCTGCGGGAATTTCGATCGGACCGGAATAGACAGGTGAATACTTATCCGGCATCTGATCATCGAGCGTATAATGAATTTCGAGACCCGGCACTTCCGCTGAAATTTCCACAATCGTTTTCCCATCCTGCCTTTTTACTTTGACTACAGGATCGTACATTGCCAGGGAATAATCAATACCTGAAATATCATAGCGACGGAACTGGTTTTCAGCGCGTCTGACAAAATCAGGCCAATTTTTGATGCTGGCAGGTGACCAGAAATCCTCTGCAAGCGCCCAACCCCTGGGCCATGTCATATATTCGGCATGGTGCAGTGACGGTACCTGTTCGGTCCAGAGATTCCCCTGGCCCCCCAAGATGTATTTTGCATCGGCTCCTTCAGGCACCGGATCGAAGCTATAACATTTCTGAAGGCGCAGACCGGCATAAATGGGAGGTTCAATTGTGGATTCTCCCTGCTGATAATCAAGATAAGCATAATCTGTCGGCGTCATTATAACATAGTGGCCCATTTTTGCAGCTTCGATGCCTCCCTTAATGCCTCTCCAGCTCATCACCGTGGCGTCAGGAGAAATGCCTCCCTCGAGTATCTCATCCCAGCCTATAAGTTTTTTCCCTTTAGCTTTCAAGATCTGCTCAACGCGGTTCAGAAAATAACCCTGGAGGTTATCAACCTTATCAGTACCCAGCTTTTTCATCAAAGCCTGGCATCCGGCATCGGATGACCAGTATCCCTTATAACATTCATCTCCGCCGACATGGACGTACTGTCCCGGGAACATGGCAGCGACTTCGCTAAATACCTTATCGAGGAATTCATAGACTTTCTCATCTGATGGATTCAGGGTGTTGTCGATAAGCATTTTAAAGGTTCCGTTGTCAAACCATTGAGAAAATCCGCTGCCCGGGTTTACCTTAATGGCAGTATCGTGTGTACAGCATAATTCGGGATATGAAGCAATGGCAGCCATGCTATGGCCGGGGATATCAATTTCAGGAACTATAGTAATGAATCTGTCCTGAGCATATCTGATTATTTCCTTTATATCTTCCTGGGAATAGTAACCCCCGGCAGTGGCCGGCTCGCCAGGCCTGGGATTATCGCGCTCTCCGAAATGACCTGCGCGCTGAACGCGCCAGGAACCGACCTGTGTCAGTTTCGGCAAGGATTTAATCTCTATGCGCCATCCGTTATCATCGGTAAGATGCCAGTGGAAAACGTTGAATTTATATTTTGAGATCTGGTCAATATATTTTTCGACCTCTTCTTTTGTAAAGAAGTTACGGCTGACATCAAGCATAATTCCGCGCCAGGCAAATCTGGGATAATCGGTTATGCTTACAGCAGGTACTTTCCAATCGGCGTCGACAGGAGTACCGCTTTCCATTTCAGGAGGGAAGAGCTGTATGAGAGTCTGAAAGCCGTAAAAAAGGCCTGCCGGCCGGTTGGCGGAAATCAGTATATTCTTCGAAGTCACTTTCAGCGAATAGCCTTCATTACCCAGCTTCGGATCTGATTCATTTGTCAGGAATAGCCTGATTGATCCATGTTCCCCTTCCCGGCTTTTAATGCTAAACCCGGTGGCCCTGCTGATTTTTTCTGCAAGCGATTCCGCAATGTTTTTAATACCCGGATCGTTAAAAGCAATGACTGACCGTGGCCCGAGATGAAAATATCCTGCACCCCGGCTGATCTCTGCCGGCTGAGGGATAATATTAAATAAAGAATTTTGCCCGAAGGAGACAGACGAAATAAAAATAAACGGAAGAAGGATAAATTTTCTCATTACCGGAAAGTTTCCCGGCAAGATATAAAAAACAATTCTAGGACGAAACCGTCAAGGGACGTTTTAAATGTTTTGTTTTAAGCACCTGCAAGGCATTCTTTTTTATTCTGACATTCACATCACCTGAAAATTCAACAGGCTCACCATCGATATGAAAACGAGTATCTTTTGTCCGGATAGTAAAAGGCTTGTCAGTTTTTAAATAGGTGACATATTTTGAGTTTTTCAGGGTACCCCTGAAAAGCCGATAAATGAATACCGGGGCCAATATCTTAGGGAAAGGCTTAATCAGGACGATATCAATAATTCCGTCATTCGGCCATGCCTCGGGTGCTATAAATGCATTATTGCCGAACTGTCTTGTATTAGCGACTGAAAGCACAAACAGGTTCTCCGAGACAGGTTCTTCGCCTTCCAGGGTCAGGGTGACACTTACGGGCCTGAGAAGGAAGAAGTTCCTGGCAGTAGCCCAGACATATGACCATAATCCCCGGATTTTGGCCTTGTCAAAGGAATGTGCAACGAAGCTGTCGAGACCAACACCGGCCACATTAAGACATACCTGGTCATTTATTTCAATGACATCAATCATGAGGCTTTTAGACTTCCTGATGTCAGCCATGAGCGAAGAGATATTGGTTCTGAATCCAAACTCCTTGGCAAATCCGTTTCCTGAACCCATTGGCAGTACTCCGAATATTTTATCACTGCCCACAAGTTCAGAAGCCACTGTACGAACAGTGCCGTCACCTCCTGCTGCTACGAACACATCATATTTTCCGAAAGACTGTTTGATGAGTGTGCCTGAATCGTCGATGCTCAGGGATTTGAAGCAGGACAGCTCATTTTTCCTGTTTTCAAGCTTTTTTGGAATAATAAGCTTTGCAGGGATTATCCCGGCATTCGGATTAATAATAAACAGAGCTTTTTTTTCTTCAGTGGACTGCATACCCAATAAAAGAAGAGACTGCGAAGGTCTGTATTTTATCTGATGAAATCAAATTAAAAAAGAACTATCCGACCGGGATAAACTGTAATTATGCTATTTTTCCATAAAAGGATACCTGAAATCCGTTGCCGGAATAAGAGTTTCCTTGACAGTCCTTGGGTTTATCCATCTGGTAAGGTTAAGGTGGCTGCCAGCCTTGTCATTGGTTCCGGAAGCTCTGGCTCCTCCAAACGGCTGCTGGCCAACCATTGCGCCAGTAGGCTTGTCGTTGATATAAAAATTGCCTGCAGCGTACCGGAGCATGCGGCAAGCATGTATCATTGCGTACTTATCATTGCTGAATATTGAACCAGTTAGTCCATACGGGGAAGTCTCATCACAGAGCTTAAGGGTCTCCGTATATTTTTCATCCTCATAGATAAAAATAGTCATCACTGGGCCGAAGATTTCCTCTTCCATGGTTATAAAATGAGGATTGGTTACAACTATGACAGTGGGTTCAAAGAAGTAGCCCTTTGATTTGTCTCCCCTGCCGCCGGCAATGATTTTTGCTTCAGGAGAGCGGCGTGCCATTTCAACATATGACATGATACGGTCGAATGAAGGCTCATCGATGACAGAATTTATAGTATTTGAGAAGTCCATTTCACTTCCCATTTTGGCTTCCGACAGCATCTGCAGCAGGTGACTTTTTGTCTGTTCCCAGAGCGACACGGGAATATAACTGCGGGAGGCTGCCGAACACTTTTGTCCCTGGTACTCAAAGGCTCCGCGGGCAATAGCTGCAGCCAGTGCAAGAGGATCAGCGGAGCTATGGGCAAAAATGAAATCCTTTCCACCTGTCTCACCCACTATTTTGGGATATGACTTATAAATTGAGAGATTCTCTGCGACCTGTTTCCACAGAGCATTGAACGTCTGATTTGAGCCTGTAAAATGAATTCCGGCAAGATCCTTATGCCTAAGGACTATATTACTGATGAGCGAGCCTTGTCCCGGAACGAAGTTAATTACGCCATCCGGGAGTCCTGCTTCCTTCAGCACCTTCATTAAATAATAGCTGGAAAGAAGAGAGGTTGAGGCAGGCTTCCAGACGGTTGTATTTCCCATCAGGGCGACGCTTACATTAAGGTTGGCGGCTATAGCGGTGAAATTGAACGGGCTTATGGCATATACGAATCCCTCCAGGGGCCGGTATTCAAGCCTGTTTATACTTTGATTATCGGAGAGGGGCTGTTCCTGGTATATCAGAGATGCAAAATAAGAATTGAACCGGAGATAATCGATCATTTCGCAAGCCGAGTCAATTTCAGCCTGGTGAACATTTTTACCCTGCCCAATCATTGTGGCTGCATTCAAGAGGAACCTGTATTTTTTTGAAATCAGTTCAGCTGCCTTTATCATTATAGCTGCTCTTTCCATCCAGGAAAGGGTCATCCAGTCACTTTTGGCATCGAGAGCAGCTTCGACAGCCATCATGACTTCTTTTTCCCCTGCCATATGGTAAGCAGCCAGGACATGATTATGCTCCGAGGGCATGACGACCTTCCCCGTTTTGCCTGTAAGGATTTCTTTACCACCGATGATCAGAGGTATTTCAACTTCTTTATTGTACTGGCTGTTCAGCTCATCGATCAGCATCTGCCTTTCATTGGTACCGGGCCCATAAGTAAGAACCAGCTCATTTTTTGGTTCGCGGAAATTATAGATTGCATTATTCATGTCTGTCAACTATTATTTTTGTATTTATAGATTGCCTTATATTCCAAATAAATGTTATTCAAAATATCCGAAGTATATACAACTGTAAATTAAAAAAGTTTACTTGCTGCCGCTCATTGCTGACCTGATTTCACATTTACGAAAATAAGACTTAAGCAATGCCATATTCAATAACATTTATCATGTTTGAATAGTGGCTAGCGACAATTTTATTTTCCAGGGCTTGCTAAATTTACAGGTTCCCCTTTGAAAGAAGATGAAACCGGAAGTTTCCGGGTGGGGAAAAACCAGACAGTACTCTGTTTTTGTCAGTTACGGTTCTTTTTAAACCTTGCCGATACCGCGTCGGCTTCCTGGTCTGTGATTTTGGAAGTTTTCCGGAGGATGTTGATAAATGCAGCCACCTCTTCGTCGGATGCGGGACAACCAATATTTTCACCCGGCTTGTCAAGGCTATCTCCCGCTTTCCTGAGCTTTGAATCAGCAAGAAGAGCGCCCTTCCTGTCGAGTATGATGAAAAAAGGAACGCCAGATTCTGTCCCGGCATATTTTAACAGCATTTCGTCTCCTCCGGGGTTTTCGAGATCCTTCTTTTCTTTTGCTTCATCAGCGGTAACATGAACAAAGACATAGCTTTTGCTGAAGAAAGTGCTGCATAAAGGATCATTTATTGAAGCGTCGAGTTTCCTGCACCAGCCGCAATAGGATGCATGAAATATTACAAAAACATTCTTCTTTTCCCTTGCTGCCTGCTTATATGCCTTATTCAGCAAAGACTGCGCAGACTCAGGCCGGGATTGTGAAAAGAGCATCCCGCTCAAAAGAAGCAGGAATGATAAAAGAAAAAATTTTGTCTTCATACCTTTTTATCTCTTAAAAATAATTGTCGAATGAATAATTATACCCCTCCGTCGTGACTGCTGCCAAGTTCAAACATTGTAAGGTAACGATCTCCAAAAGCCCTGACAGCATAAGCAAACAGGAACCCGGAGAGAATATCAATACTGTAATGCCCGTGGGAAAGGAACAGGGCAACAATGATAATTGACAGCCAAACCCACATTATCGTCTTGTAATTCCTGTCCCTGACAAGCAGCAAAAGGAGGAATGAGTTCCCGACATGTCCCGAAGGGTACATGCCCAGCTCGTATCTTGAAAAGCCGTTAAAAAATGGATCGGATCCATTGAAGTGCGGCGGATTTCCAAGCGGAGTAAGCACAATAAAAATGCTCCTTAGAATATAGAAAATGCCGCAAAGGAGCAGGATGTAGGGGAGCCTGTTATAAGCACGCCGATGCACAATATAAACAAAAACTGTTACAAAGATCACAATACAGAACAGGTCATAGGCAAGTGAAACATCCAAGACCGGAACATTGTCAAGAATAAGATCTGAGAGCATCGGAAGTGATTTGCCATGCTCAAAATTATTATTAAGATAAGTCTGTGATACCAAATTAAGTGTAGCACCAAGGCCGAGAGTCAAAAGGCCTATATAAAAATACCTGCTCTTCAGCACCACGGCCATCGACTTTGCGATATCAGAAAAAACTGATGAATGTTTATTCTTCCCGGAATTGACAGGATCCATAAAAAAGGTCTTAAGCTTTATCTTAAAAGACGGAACAAAACTGTCACTGTTTCAATGACCGGGCAAATATAAATCTTTTTGATTGATTAAATGTCCTCTATCTGATTTTCAGGGGATGACATCTCGCTGTAAATTTTCAGGATCTCTTCCTTGAATTCCTCCGGGGCGGCAAGATGTCCCCAGACAGATTCTGTTTGCCAAATACCGTCCATTACGGAATCGTGATATGATCTTAGTATATGCGGTATGTTTTTCTCCGTAAGGATCTCATCAAGAAGCAATGCTTCGATCTCATTTTTAAGTACCAGGATTTTAACTGATTCTGACATTGAATTAGAAATATGCGCAAAAATACATAATTTATGCGGGATTATTTCTTAATTAAGGCACTGCTATTCATCAGCACATACATTAATAATCCGGAAAATTCACCGCTGATGGTTATGTAATCAACGGCAGTAAACCTTGCAGGATAAGTTTTAAATAGGAAAGCACATAATTGAATACAGATTCACCGGCTATGCCGTCCGGATCAAACAGGTACATCTGTTCCCGGGGAGCCTGAAGTGTTCTTATTCCTGAAAAGAGATGATCAGCAAATTGAATTCATACTCGAAATTAGGAGTAAAGATGCCTTTTCCCAGGTTCTTCTTTATTTCATCCATGCTCCAGAAACGGCCTTCATCAATCTCATCATGGTTAACTGAAGGGATTTCACCTGTGGTTCCGGAATATGAATATACAAGCTCTCTTTCACGCTTAGATTCCCATATATATTTTTTATTCAGCCGGAATTTGAATTCCCTGAGTCCGAGCTCCTCGCAAGCCTCCCTTTTCAGGGCATCTTCGGGTCTTTCCCCGGGACTTATATGTCCGCCAACGGAAGTGTCCCACATTCCGGGAAGAAGGTCCTTGGTCGATGCCCTTTTCTGAAGGAACAGGTCACCCCTGCTGTTGAAAAGGTGAAAATGGACGACAGGATGCAGGAGCATGCTCCTGCCGTCATGGCAAAGACTTCGGGGAGCAAGAGATATCTCATTGCCTTCTTCGTCAACGACAGGAAAGAGTTCGTCAGAGATTGGCATAAGTATTTTAATTAACAAGCAGCAAAGATAATTAAGGCTACCGGATACCGGCTGGCGGCTACCGGCTACCGGAAGATTGGACAGATTTCGCTAAAGCTACGTATGACAAAGCTGCTGGGAAACCAAAAAACTCTTCTCCATATAAGCTTTGAGGTGTATTTTAATAGTTCCTTTTTTTCTTTGTTCATCTGCTTTGCAGAGCTCGTCACCATGCATTGCATGGTTCCTTGGTTTTTGCTAGTTCAAAGATTATTTGTTCATTTTTTGCTCGCCCAAAAAATGAACCAAAAAAGGGCGGCCTCAAATCTTTTTTGGGATTAACATTTTTCAGGCTGCCCACGCATTACAACTCGCTCTCCGCCAATGGCGGATCGCTCAGACAGTAATGCTTACTGAAGGCCAGCGCTTCGCAGCCCTCAAAATGTTACTCTTTTTCCAAAAAAGATTTAATGGCATAGCTCGCCTTACGGCGATTTGAGGTTTTATTATTTATAGTATTTAGGTAACCTCGTAGAACTTGTCCCGCCTGGCGGGAGGTTACATGTTTTGTAGCAGTAGTGATAAAACAGGGATGAGCGCCGGAGCAAGAGGAATATGAAGTTCCGGATTATGATACCGGCGCAACGGATAGAAAAGATGGTTAGCGGCGATCCCGCTGAACAGGATTTGGCTTTGCCGAGCTCGTCACCATGCATTGCATGGTTTCTCGGTTTTTGCTCGCCCAAAAATTATTTGTTCATTTCTTTTGCTCCTCCAAAAGAAACGAACCAAAGAACCGAAGCCCTGAAAGGGCGAGCTCACGAACGAAGTGAGTAAAAGGAGGCCGGAAAGAACAACTTCGGCTTTTTTGGGCGCCTGCTACGCAAGGCCTTGAAGGCACCACCAAAAAAGCTGAAGTTCGCACGCTTTCCGGATTGTCCACGCGCCGTTATCTAAAATGTTCATTACCTAAATATTGCTTTCCAATCACTTTAATGATTACAAAGATTTAATGGCATAGCTCGCCTTACGGCGATTTGGGTTGATTTGGTAGAGTGGGAAAAGGGCGCAGGAAAGAACAACTTCAGCCTTTAAAATCATGGGGCGTTGCCCCGGGCCCCAGTTACTTTTTTGTCTTGATACAAAAAAGTAACCAAAAAAGATTAAGGCTGCAGATAATTTTTGGGCTTCTGTTTTGAGGCTTGCCCAAATGTTTTCTTGTTCTTTCTTTGTTCGTCCAAAGATTATTCGTTCATTTTTTGCTCGCCCAAAAAATGAACCAAAAAAGGGCGGCCTCAAATCTTTTTTGGGATTAACATTTTTCAGGCTGCCCACGCATTACAACTCGCTCTCCGCCATTGGCGGATCGCTCAGACAGTAATGCTTACTGAAGGCCAGAGCTTCGCAGCCCTCAAAATGTTACTCTTTTTCCAAAAAAGATTTAATGGCGTTACTCGCCTGACGGCGATTTGGGTTTTTATTATTTATAGTATTTAGATAACCTCGTAGAGGTTAAATGTTTTGTAGCAGTAGTGATAAAACAGGAATGAGCGCCGGAGCAAGAGGAATATGAAATTCCGGATTATGATACCGGCGCAACGGGCAGAAAAAATGATTAGCGGCGACCGGCTATCCCGTAAAGCGGGATTTCGTCGCAAGCTCCTCAACCGGCTGGCGGACAGATTTCGCTAAAGCTACGTATGACAAAAATACTGGAAAACCAAAGAACTCTTCTCTATATAAGCTTTGAGGTGTATTTTAATAGTTCCTTTTTTCCTTCGTTCATTTTTTGCTCGCCCAAAAAATGAACCAAAAAAGGGCGGCCTCAAATCTTTTTTGGGATTAACATTTTTCAGGCTGCCCACGCATTACAACTCACCCGACCCATGGTCGGGCTCAGACAGTAATGCTTACTGAAGGCCAACGCTTCGCAGCCCTCAAAATGTTACTCTTTTTCCAAAAAAGATTTGATGGCATAGCTCGCCTGACGGCGATATGGGTTGATTTAGTGCTGGGGGAAAGCAATTTCGGAGAACTTGTCCCGCCAGACTGGAGGTTGCATGTATTGTAGTACAAAGGATAAATTAAGGATAAGCGACGGAGCAAGAGGAATATGAAATTCCGGATTATGATACCGGCGCAACGGATAGAAAAGATGGTTAACGGCGGTTGGCTCCAAGAAATAAATGAAGGCGGGAAGGCAGGATGTCGGAATGAAAGAAGGGCGAGATGGCGAGATAGCCGGATTAGGGTGTTGAGGGATGGTGATTCAGAGGTAAATCGCCTATGCCTATTATAAAATAATCTATAAAACGGCTCGACCGGTTATTCGATTGAGAGGTAATTATGGACAATGGTCAATTGCAGAACAGCTGAATGCCTCTAAGGTGTAATCATCTCGGTCCGGAGCTTTGAGATATAATCGCGGATTTTGCTAAGGGTTTCGACGCTGATCGTAAGCTTTGCCCCGGAAGAGAGGAGCACCTGTCTGGTGGTATCGATCTCAAGATCACCTTTCTTAAAGTAAATATCGAATGAATCGAAATAGTTTTTCAGGTACTTCAATTTCTTGGTATAATAAACAACAATCGGGTCGTCATAATAATTCTTCATAAAACTAAGAAGGGATGTCAGGGTATATTTCTGCTCAGCTATCTTCTGGACAACTTCAGGATCAGGATTAGCCGGATTATAGACAAGCTGTGTCGCAATGTACATCGCTTCAATCCAGCCCCCCATGATCATAAGTCCTGCAGTGCTCTCCCTTCCGCTCTGACGGAGATGATTTTCGATATCATAATATGCCGATTTCATGAGTGCTGTCACTGAATCGGCATCGGACATCCCTTTCTGCACCTTTTTAACTGGATCGAGAATCATTTCGTCAGGAATGCCGAGCTTATTGCTTAATTCCCTTATTGTAATCATGTAATCAATTACATCCTGGCCCAGTCCGAACATTTTCAGATACCCGAAGTCGACGCCGTAGATGCCAGTGTTGATTGAGAGCTTTGAACTGCTGAGGTAGAGGCTCTTATTCGAAGTCGGGTTAAGGGTTGTCTTGCTGTATGGAATCCCCAGCCTGTTGAAGATGACGCATACCTCAACCGGCGTAAGGACCCCATAATAAGTCTCCTTCTTTTCAACAGGTTGGTTCTTTCCGGGAGTCTCATTTTTGAAAGTAGAAAAGGTAGGAGAAAAGGGAATCTTCTCCGCTTCCCTGCGCAGGCAGGAAACGAAAGTCATAATTATCAGTGGCATAAGGAATAGAAGAGAATTTTTCATAGGCTTATGTTTGACAAATCAAATTTAATAAAAATTTCGTAACCGATACCTGTACCCACCTACTTGTGTTCCGCATCTCTGCTTCAATTTCAGAAGGCGCCTGTACTCACCCCCTTGTGTTCCCCCTCTCTCCTCCAGTGTCGGAAAGAGGGGGAAGGGTTATTAAAATGTTCAGAATTGTATATATTTATAATAAGATTTTTATAACATGAGTAAGTCCAAGAAATTTGATTTTAAAGAAATAAAGAAACATGCAAGGGAACTCAGACGCCAGATGACTGATTCTGAAAAAATACTATGGAAAGAAGTAAGGGACAGAAGAATATCAGGATATAAATTCCTGCGACAACATCCAATAATTTATAAATGAGACCTGACGAGATTAAATTATTTTATAGCTGATTTTTATTGTGACGAAAAAAAGGCTATCATCGAACTTGACGGACCAGTTTATGATAGCTCAAAGGAGTATGATCAGTTCAGGGATGAAGAACTGTCGAATCTGAGTATTCATATATTAAGAATAAAAAATGATGAACTGTTGAATATGAAAGTAACGAAGCAAAGAATCAAAACTTTTTTAGACTCTATCCTTTGACTATCATTCAGACAATCAAAAAATCCCGTTTGAAGCAGATGGTTATATGAAGAATATAATGATCAATTATTGATTCTACCGATGCGGCAGCTTCCACTTAATTTCAGTGAAGTCATATTACGATCCGGTCGCCGAGCTTGCGGGAAATCATTTTAAGGGCAGAGCTGAGTGCCTGGTTCTTCTTTATAAGTTCAAGAGCCTTATCAGTATTGCCTTCTTCCTGTGCCGACTTGATACGCTCCATAATATCGGCAAGAGAGCTCTTTATTTTCCTTGCCTTAAAAACCAGGATCACATCAGGAACAACATCCTTCAGCTTCATATCCTCGGTTTCGACATAAGTCTGCTTGGTTTCATATATCTTGCTGAGAGAATGAGGCTCAGACAAAAGATCGGCGGCAAGCTTCGAGATGACCGGATCGGGATGCTTAACGAAATGCATCTCACCGATAAATGTCCCCTGTGCAGTTGCAAATCTGAATTCTTCAAAAATACTGGCATAGACGGGATCGTCAAACAGGAGATCATCTGAGGTGATCTCCTGAACTATGTAATCAGAGACAGAGACAATTTCTTCTTTCATGTCCTCTCTGTTGATATGCCTCTCAAATTCCATGCTGCCGTACTTAAGCAGCAGCCTTACCAGCTCACGCTCCGATACCTGTGTAATATTCTCCAGGGTAACAGGTCTGGTGATGACCGGTGGCGGCACAGGCAGGTCTTCAGGAACGGGGAACCTGTTTCTGTCCTGGAAGGTGCGCTGCTGGCGCATCTTGTTAACTTCGTGATAAAGCACAGGTTCCTGGATGCCGAGAAATGAACTGCACTCCTTAATATACACAGTACGGTTTATTGCCTCCGGGATAACAGCGATCGACCTCACTATATCGCGTATCAGGTTTGCCTTCTTTACGGGATCACTGGCGGCCTCTTCGAGTAAAAGCTCCGACTTGAAACGAATGAAATCTGTCTCTTTCTCCTTTATATAGTTCGTAAAATCTTCATTGCTGACTTTTTTTGAATATGAATCCGGATCCTCGCCATCAGGAAGAAGGACGACTTTCACATTCATCCCCTCCTCAAGCACAATATCAATGCCCCTGACTGATGCCTTAATACCGGCTGCATCTCCGTCGTAAAGTATCGTTATGTTCGGGGTGAAGCGCTTGATAAGCCTTACCTGCTCCTGTGTAAGGGACGTGCCTGACGATGCCACCACATTCTCAATACCCGCCTCATGGAGCGACATCACATCAGTATATCCCTCGACAAGGAAGCACTTGTCCAGACGGGTTATCTCCTTTCGAGCCTGGAAGATCCCATAGACTATACGGCTTTTATGGTAAATCTCTGACTCAGGTGAATTGACATATTTAGCCGTTTTGGCATCCGTTTTAAGCACCCTGCCGCCGAAGCCAAGAATCTGACCCGACAGGGAATGGATAGGGAACATGACCCTTCCGCTGAACCTGTCGAAAAGATGTTCCTCATGCTGAATCGACAACCCCGTCTTTATGAGATAATCCTGTTTATAGCCGTCGTCAAGCGCTTTTTTTGTAAAGGCATCACGTTTTTCAAAGCTGTAGCCTATCTCGAATTTCTTAAGTGTATTCTGTCTGAATCCCCTTTCCCTGAAATATGAGAGCCCGACTGTAATCCCCTCATCGCTCTGGAAGAGATTTTCAGAGAACATCCGCGAAGCATATGATGTTATCACAAGGAGGCTTTCGCGTTCATTTTGCTTCTCGGCTTCCTCAGGAGTCAGTTCTTTTTCGACGACCTCGATATGATATTTTCCTGCGAGATACCTGAGCGCTTCAGGATAGGTGAGATGCTCATGCTCCATTATAAAATTAACCGCATTGCCGACCTTTCCGCAGCCGAAGCATTTGAAGATTGCCTTTGAGGGCGAAACTGTGAAGGAAGGTGTTTTCTCATTATGAAACGGACAAAGCCCCAGGTAATTGGCACCTCTTTTCTTAAGTGGTACGAAATCCTGGATAACGTCGACTATCTGTGCTGCGTCGAGAATGCGCTCTATTGTCGGACGATCGATCATGGGGTAAAGGTATTAAAAAGGGCACCGGAAAGGACAATATCAGCCTTTAAAATTTCGGGGTGCTGCCCCAAACCCCAGTTACTTTTTTGTCTTGATACAAAAAAGTAACCAAAAAAGGCCAAGGCTGCTTATAATTTTGGGGCGACTGTTTTTCGACATGCCCAAAGGTTATCTTGTTCTTTCTTTGTTCGTCCAAAGATTGGTTGTTCA
The DNA here is from genome assembly GCA_963717685.1 of uncultured Bacteroidales bacterium. Taxonomy (GTDB): domain Bacteria; phylum Bacteroidota; class Bacteroidia; order Bacteroidales; family VadinHA17; genus LD21. The sequence goes on from OY970346.1 coordinate 1,336,636, forward strand.
TTTTTTGCTCGCCCAAAAAATGAACCAAAAAAGGGCGCCGGAAATGACAACTGTGGGCTTTTTGTCCTCCTGCTAAGCAGGGCCGTGTTGGCGCCACCAAAAAGCTCACAGTTCGCACCATTTCCGGGTCGCTTTCGCGCCGTTTCCTAAAATATTTGTTATTTAATTATTATACTCTAATCACTTTAATGATTACAAAGATTTAATGGCGTTACTCGCCTGACGGCGATTTGGGTTGATTCAGTATTGAGAGAAGGCAACCTCGGAGAACTTGTCCCGCCAGGCGGGAGGTTGCATGTATTGTAGCATTATGCATAAAACAAGGATAAGCACCGGACCAGAAGGTCTATGAGGTTTGGAGTATAATTCCGGCGCAACGGGCAGAAAAAATGGTTAGCGGCGACCGGCTATACCGCAAAAAGGGATTTGGCTTCGCTGAGCTTTCCGCCATATGGCGGATCGGTTCGTAATTTCGTTCCTCAACTTGCAGTCATGCAGTCATTATGGCAACAGAGGGTTTTATTTACTTCTTTAATTAACTTTACAAGACAATTAAAAAACAGAGTTATGTTTTCAGGAATAGTTGAAGAAGCTGCACCGGTCGTTAAGATCGAGAAGGATAAGGACAATATACACATTACAATTAAATGCTCTTTCTCGAGAGAGCTGAAGATAGATCAGAGCATATCCCATAACGGCGTATGCCTGACAGTGGTGAAAAAGGATAAGGATACATACACTGTCACTGCCATCAGGGAGACTCTTGAGAAATCGAATCTGGGGCTTCTTAAGGTGGGCGACAAAGTGAACCTTGAACGGAGCGCAAAGCTGGATGGACGTCTTGATGGCCACATGGTACAGGGACACGTCGATCAGACTGCAGTGTGCACTGAAGTAAAAGAAGCCGGAGGAAGCTGGTATTATACCTTTGAATATGAACCTCTGCAGGACGACTATATCACAGTGGAAAAGGGTTCTGTTGCAGTCAACGGCGTAAGTCTGACAGTCGTGAATTCTAAGCCTAAATCATTCCAGGTGGCAATTATACCCTTCACCTATGAGGTGACAAATTTTCACCAGATCAAAAAGGGGACGGTCGTGAATATAGAGTTTGATATCCTGGGGAAATATATTGCGAAGATTGTGAAGCAACAACTCCATTGAGAACAGGGTAAAAAAAGTTTATTTGTTCATTTGGCTTTGCCGAGCTCGTCATCATGCATGGCATGATTCCTCGGTTTTTCGGCTTGCCCAAATGTTTTCTTGTTCTTTCTTTGTTCGTCCAAAGAAAGAACCAAAGAATAGGGCGCCGGAAAGAACAACTTCAGCATTTAAAATTATGGGGCGTTGCCCCAAGCCCCAGTCACTTTTTTGTCTTGATACAAAAAAGTAACCAAAAAAGATCAAGGCTGCAGATAATTTTGGGGCTTCTGTTTTGAGGCTTGCCCACGCAATACAACTCGTGCTCCGCTTGCGGAGCACTCAGACAGTATTGCTTACATCAAGCCCCTGCAGCAAGCCTCAAAACAGTCGCATTTATTCTGTATGCTGGCTCTTTTGCTCCCGGTTCTCCCAAAATTATCTGAGGCCGTCTGAAATCCAATAAGAGATTAGTGATAGAGCTAGCCTGACGGCGATTTGGGTTTTTATTATTTATAGTATTTAGGTAACCTCGTAGAGGTTACATGTTTTGTAGCAGTAGTGATAATACAGGGATGAGCGCCGGAGCAGAAGGAATAATAAGTTCCGGATTATGATACTGGCGCAACGGATAGAAAAGATGGTTAGAGGCGATCCCGCTGAATGGGATTTGGCTTTGCCGAGCTCGTCACCATGCATTGCCTGGTTCATCGGTTCTTTTGCTTGCCCAGATATTTTCTTGTTCTTTCTTTGTTCGTCCAAAGATTGGTTGTTCATTTTTTGCTCGCCCAAAAAATGAACCAAAAAAAGGCGGCCTCAAATCTTTTTTGGGATTAACATTTTGAAGGCTGCCCACGCAATACAACTCGTGCTCCGCTTGCGGAGCACTCAGACAGTATTGCTTACTTGTGGCCTTCGTTTCGCAGCCTTCAAAATGTTACTCATTTCCCAAAAAAGATTTAATGGCATAGCTCGCCTGACGGCGATTTGGGTTGATTTAGTAGAGGGGGAAAAGGGCGCCGAAAATACCAACTGCAGCGTATTTGGGCGCCCGCTACACGAGGCCTTGTTGGCGCAATCAAATACACTGCAGTTCGCACTATTTTCGGGATTGCTCGCGCGCCGATATCCAGTGTACTCAAAAATTAATTATTGAATACGAATCACTTATAATAATAACAGGATTTATAGCATAGCTCGCCTGACGGCGATATCACCCGCTATGCGGGTCCCAGCAATGACATAGATGGCCATAAAGCAAGAATTTTCCTTACTTTTGGCTTTTCAAAGGAAAACATGAAAAAGCTTGTAATACTGACAGGGGCGGGAATGAGCTCGGAAAGCGGGATAAAGACTTTCCGCGATTCAGGAGGATTATGGGAAGAATATGATGTAAATGAGGTTGCGACACCAGAGGCATGGGAAAGGAATATGGACCTTGTGCTCCGTTTCTACAATGAAAGAAGGACGCACCTTGCAGGATGCAAACCAAACGCAGGTCATCTGGGCATAGCAGAACTTGAGAAATATTTTGATGTCAATGTCATTACCCAGAATATCGACAATCTTCATGAACGTGCAGGAAGCACAAAAGTGGTTCATTTGCATGGCGAGCTGACAAAAGCAAGGAGTACAAGAGATCCCGGACTCATCTATGAGATCGGCTATAAGGATATACACCCCGGAGATCTTTGTGAGAAGGGGAGCCAGTTAAGACCTCATATAGTCTGGTTTGGCGAACCTGTTCCAAACATGGACGAGGCTGTCAGGATAACTGAGACCTCTGATATCTTTGTCGTCATTGGATCATCGCTAAATGTTTATCCGGCAGCAGGACTTATAAGCTATGCTCCAGGAAAGGCATCATTGTGGCTGATCGATCCAAAGGATGTTTATCTTCAGACAATCAGACAAGTGGAAGTAATCAAGGCAGGCGCTTCGGAGGGAGTGAAGATTCTTACTGATAGACTGAGGGCAATGTATTAAGATAAATAATTCTTCTCGATTGACCGGTTAGGATGGATTGAAGTCGAGATTAATAATTTGAAGGTTCAGCGGCAATTTAAATCATATAGCTTTGTGCAAAGATTTTATCTATAATATAAATTGTTTCTCTCATTTGGCTGCACCGAGCTCTCCGCCGGCTGGCGGATCGTTTCTTTTGCTTGCATAAAAATATATTGTTCATTTTTTGCTCGCCCAAAAAATGAACCAAAAAAGGGCGGCCTCAAATCTTTTTTGGGATTAACATTTTGTCAGCTGCCCACGCATTACAACTCACCCGACCGATGGTCGGGTTCAGACAGTAATGCTTACTGAAGGCCAGCGCTTCGCAGCCTACAAAATGTTAATCATTTTTCCAAAAAAGATTTAATGGCATAGCTCGCCTGACGGCGATTTGGGTTTTATTATTTATAGCAATTTAACAACCTCGTAGAACTTGTACTGCTCAGGTGGGTGGTTAGGTTTTAATAGATATATTTTTGTTTTCCTTCATTTGGCTTTGCCGAGCTCGTCACCATGCATTGCATGGTTCCTCGGTTCTTTTGCTTGCCCAAATGTTTTTTAGGATTAATGTTCATTTGGCTCCGCCGAGCTCGTCATCATGCATGGCCTGATTCCTCGGTTCTTTTGCTCCTCCAAAAGAAACGAACCAAAGAAAAGGAGGCCGGAAAGGACAACTTCGGCTTTTTTGGGCGCCCGCTACGCGGGGCCTTGAAGGCTCTACCAAAAAGGCCGAAGTTCGCACCTTTTCCGGATTGTCCATCGCGCCGTTATCTAAATGTTCATTACCTAAATATTGCTTTCCAATCACTTTAATGATTATAAAGATTTAATGGCATTGCTCGCCTGACGGCGATTTGGGTTTTTATTATTTATAGTATTTAGGTAACCTCGTTGAACTTGTCCCGCCTGGCGGGAGGTTAAATGTTTTGTAGCAGTAATGATAAAAAAGAAATAAGCGCCGGAACGAGGGGTTTATGGAGGTTGGAATATTATTCCGGCGCAATATGTGAAAAATTAATGTTAAAATTATGGCTATTAATAGCAATTCACCCCTGGTCTTCCGACACAGTAGTCGGGATCTCCGCTTCGCTAAGATAACCGGTCGCCGGTCGCCAAGCCCTGTTCTTTCATACATCATACATTTGTACACTCCTACATCCTAAATTATCCCTTGTGCCTTGACGCCTTTTTAGTATCTTTGCCCGTTTTTAATTCATTTCAACCAAAACAATATAACTGGCAATGGGAAAACGTTTTCCTGAATACAAGACCCTTGATCTGTCACGGGTAAACAAGGATATTCTCAAGATATGGGATGAAAACGATGCTTTCAGGAAAAGTATCAGGCAGATCGACTGCAAGGGTGAATTTGTCTTTTATGAAGGCCCGCCGTCTGCAAACGGAATACCAGGGATCCACCACGTAATGGCCCGGACAATCAAAGACGCAGTTTGCAGGTACAAAACCCAGTGCGGATATGAAGTAAAACGCAAAGCCGGTTGGGATACGCATGGCCTTCCCGTTGAACTTGGCGTGGAGAAGGCACTTGAAATAACAAAGGAAGATATCGGGACAAAGATCTCAATAATCGACTTCAACAAGGCATGCCGCACGGATGTGATGCGATACACCGACGTATGGGAGGATCTTACACGCAAGATGGGCTACTGGGTCAATATGGAACACCCGTATGTCACTTACGACAACCGTTATATCGAAACCCTCTGGTGGCTGCTCAAACAGCTCCATAATAAAGGGGTTCTCTATAAGGATTACACAATACAGCCTTATTCGCCTGCAGCAGGCACTGGACTCAGCTCGCATGAACTAAATCTGCCCGGATGCTACCGTGATGTAAAGGATACAACCTGCATTGCCCTGTTCAGGGTAATACGAAATGCAGAGTCGGAATTCCTCTTCAGGCATACAGATACAGCTGCTGTTCATATAATGGCCTGGACAACAACACCATGGACGCTTCCGTCGAATACGGCGCTGGCGGTTGGCACAGAGATAAAATACATAAGGGTGAGAAGCTTCAATCCTTACTCCTATGAACCGATAACCGTAGTGATAGCAAGAGATCTTCTCCATACCCTGTTCCCTGAATCGAATGTAGGACTTCATCTTTCGGAATACAAGCCAGGAGACAAGAAAATCCCTTTTAAAGTGCTGGATGAGTTTCCGGGAGAAGACCTGGAAGGAATCAACTATGAACAACTGATAGGATGGATGAATCCGGGAGAAGGCGCGTTCCGAGTTCTGACAGGGGATTTTGTCACGACAGACGAAGGAACCGGAATAGTTCACATAGCCCCGACTTTCGGAGCCGATGACTATAAAATCGGAAAAGAGAACGGCGTTCCGCCTCTGATGGTAAAGAGAAAAGACGGCACAACCGGACCAATGGTCGATAAGAGAGGATTTATGGTCCCGATTGCCGATCTGGATGAAAAGTTTGTAAAAGATAGAGTCGATTTAAACACATACAGGGATTTTGCAGGACGTGCAGTAAAGAATGAATATGACTCATCGATCCCGGAAGGCACCGACACGATTGATGTCGACATTGCCGTCATGCTGAAGCAACAGGGAAAGGTATTCAGGATAGAGAAGCACGTTCACAGCTATCCGCACTGCTGGCGCACGGACAAGCCGGTGCTTTACTATCCGCTTGACGCCTGGTTTATCCGCACAACGGCATTCCGGGAAAGGATGATCGAACTTAATAATACTATCAACTGGAAGCCGCAATCAACAGGCACGGGCCGGTTCGGCAAATGGCTTGAGAACCTTGTCGACTGGAACCTTTCGCGGACACGTTTCTGGGGAACGCCTCTACCGATATGGATTACTGAAGACAGAAAAGAGGAGATGTGCATTGGTTCAGCATCAGAGTTAAGGGAAGAAATAGAAAAGTCAATAAAGGCGGGTTTCATGAAAAAGAATCCTCTTGCCGGCTTCAGGAAAGGCGACAATTCGAAGGAGAACTATGAAAAGTTCGATCTTCACCGCCCGTTCGTCGACGAGATAATCCTTGCAAGCCCTTCGGGAAATAAGATGTTCCGCGAGCCCGACCTCATAGACGTATGGTTCGACTCAGGCGCAATGCCATATGCACAGGCACATTACCCGTTCGAGAACAAGGTGAACTTCAATGAAATTTTCCCGGCAGATTATATAGCAGAAGGGGTGGATCAGACAAGAGGATGGTTCTTCACACTTCACGCAATAGCTACGATGATATCGGATTCCGTAGCATTCAAAAACATTATTTCCAATGGTCTCGTGCTAGACAAAAACGGCAACAAAATGTCGAAGCGGCTTGGTAATGCCGTCGATCCGTTCAAGACGATAGAGGAGTACGGATCGGATCCCCTTCGCTGGTACATGCTGACCAATGCCCAGCCATGGGATAACCTCAAATTCGATGATGCGGGGATCGACGAAGTGAGGCGTAAATTCTTCGGAACGCTCTATAACACATATTCCTTTTTTGCCCTTTATGCGAATGTCGATAATTTCAGGTATGCCGAGAAGGACATCCCTGTCAGCGAGCGTCAGGAGATTGACAGATGGATCATCTCCCTCCTTAATTCGCTCGTGAAAGAGGTGGGCAAATGCTATGAGGATTATGACCTGACAAGGGCAGGCCGCGCCATACAGGATTTTGTCACCGAGAATCTCAGCAACTGGTACGTAAGGCTCAACAGGAAAAGATACTGGGGAGGTGAATATGATAACAACAAAATAGCAGCCTACCAGACGCTTTTTGTGTGCCTCGAAACGGTAAGCAGACTTGCAGCCCCAATAGCTCCGTTTTACATGGATATGCTCTTCCGCGATCTCAACATGACGACAGGAAAGAACAGCGATGAATCAGTTCACCTTGCACCATTTCCCGGGTATGACCAATCGCTTATTGACAAGGATCTTGAAGAAAGAATGGATATCGCTCAGAAAATATCATCGATGATCCTGGGGCTGAGAAGGAAGGTCAGCATCAGGGTCAGACAGCCGCTGGCAAAGGCGATGATCCCGGTACCCGACAAGTCGTTCAAGGAAAAATTTGAAGCAGTGAAAGACCTGGTTCTCAGTGAGGTCAACGTCAAGGAAGTGGAATATATAGATGATACATCATCGATCCTTGTGAAAAAGATAAAACCCAACTTCAAGACACTGGGTCCGAGATATGGCAAGCTGATGAAGGATCTGGGCAATGCAATAGCCGGGTTGTCACAGAAGGAAATTGCATCATTTGAAACCGAATGCAGACATACACTGGTTTTGAGCGGCCAGGAGATAACACTGGCGACTGATGACGTGGAGATAATTTCGGAAGACATACCGGGATGGCAGGTAGCCAATGACGGCAAGCTGACCGTGGCACTCGATATAACGGTGACAGATGAGCTCAGGTATGAAGGTATAGCGAGGGAATTTGTGAACCGCATACAGAATATCCGTAAGGAAAGCGGTTACGATGTGACAGACAAGATCATTGTACAGATAGAGGATCATGAGTTTGTGAGAGAGGCCGTGAAACTGCATGCGGATTATATTGGTTCGCAGACACTGGCGATATCGGTAACGGTTGCCAGTTCTCTATCTGGGGAAAACATCAGGGAGGTTGATATTGAGGATGTGGTGGTGAAGGTGGATGTCAGAAAGGTTTGATGAAGGGGGTGGTTATTAAGGCGACCGGCTGGCGGTTACCGGCGACCGGTAAACCAAATACTTCGTCTTATAGGAGTGCCTTTTGCGTTCCAGCGGGAGGTGGGTTTAAGAAGGCTCAGGGCTTTATCTTTCGCCAAGGCCACGGATGGAAAAGCGGAGCGAAGGGTTAATAAGTTTAAAGTGAAAAACGTAAAATGAATAGTTTCATTCATTTGTTTGCCTAATAGATATTTTGTTCGTTTTGCTTTGCCGAGCTCATTTCGTTCATTTGGCTCTGCCTAGCTCGTAATCATGCATTGCATAGTTTCTAGGTTCTTTTGTTTGTACAAAGATTATTTGTTCATTTTTTGCTCGCCCAAAAAATGAACCAAAAAAGGGCGCCGGAAATGACAACTGTGGGCTTTTTGTCCTCCTGCTACGCAGGGCCGTGTTGGCGCCACCAAAAAGCTCACAGTTCGCACCATTTCCGGGTCGCTCTCCCGCCGTTTCCTAAAATATTTGTTATTTAATTATTGTACTCTAATCACTTTTATAAATACAAAAACTAAATAGCATAGTTCGCCTTACGGCGATTGGGGTTTTTATTATTTATAGTATTTAGGTAACCTCGTTGAGGTTACATGTTTTGTAGAAGTTGTGATAAAACAGGGATGAGCGCCGGAGCAGAAGGGTATATGGATAAAGGGAATAAAATTCCGGCGCAAGGGACAGAAAAGATAGTCAGCGGCGACCGGCTTCCGGCGACCGGAAAACCAAAAAACTCTTCTCCATATAAGCTTTGAGGTGTATTTTAATAGTTCCTTTTTTTCTTCGTTAAATTTTTTGTTTGACCAAATGATTTCTTGTTCTTTCTTTGTTCGTCCAAAGATTATTTGTTCATTTTTTGCTCGCCCAAATGTTTTTTAGGATTAATGTTCATTTCTTTTGCTCCTCCAAAAGAAACGAAACAAAGAAAAAGAGGCCGGAAAGGACAACTTCGGCCTTTTAATATTTCGGGGTGTTGCCCCGGACCCCAGTTACTTTTTTGTCTTGATACAAAAAAGTAACCAAAAAAGATCAAGGCTGCAGATAATTTTGGGGCTCCTGTTTTTAGGCTTGCCCACGCAATACAACTCCCCCGCCGAGGCGGGGTCAAACAGTATTGCTTGCAGCAGGCCATCGCAGCAAGCCTCGAAACAGTAGCTATTTCCCAAAATTATCTGAGGCCTTTTGAAATCCAATAAAAGATTAGTGATTTAGCTCAGCTGATGGCGATTTTGGGTGGATTTAGTACTGAGAGAAAGCAACCTCGGAGAACTTGTCCCGCCTGGCGGGAGGTTGCATTTATTGTAGAAGTTATGATAAAAAAGAAATAAGCGCCGGAGCAATGGGAATATGAAGGAAGGAGTATTATTCCGGCGCGACAGGCAGAAAATTTTATTGGAATCAGGATTTTTTGAATAAACCCATACCCACCTCCCTACCGATTGGGACAGCCGTCAGACAGCACGGAATCTACGTTTCACTTCGAGCTCAATGGAGAAGATGCATTTGATGACCCACCTGCCCAGTCTTATCATTACAATCTGAACTCTTTTATTAAATTTGTGATAATATAAACGATTTCCCATGAATCGAATTCTGGTAACCGGCGGAGCCGGATTCGTCGGATCACATCTGTGCGAAAGACTCCTGAATGAAGGCAATGAAGTGATTTGCCTCGACAATTATTTCACGGGTTCGAGGCAAAACATTCAGCATCTTCTTGATAATCACAACTTCGAGCTGATTCGCCACGATATCACTATGCCTATATTCCTGGAGGTCGACGAAATATACAACCTGGCATGCCCCGCTTCACCGGTTCATTACCAGTACAACGGCATCAAGACGATAAAAACGTCAGTAATGGGTGCAATAAACACCCTGGGACTCGCAAAGCGGACGAAGGCTAAGATCCTGCAGGCATCCACAAGCGAGATATACGGCGATCCGAAGGTGCATCCACAGCCCGAGGCCTACTGGGGGAATGTTAACACCCTGGGGCCCAGGGCATGCTATGACGAAGGAAAGAGATGCGCAGAGACCCTGTTTATGAATTATCACCTGCAGAACGGCGTGCGGATCAAAATAGCGAGGATATTCAATACTTACGGTCCGAGAATGAATTTCAATGACGGAAGAGTAGTCTCCAACTTTATAGTCCAGGCACTAAAGGGGAATGACATAACCATCTTCGGTGACGGCTCTCATACAAGAAGCTTCCAGTATATTGATGATCTGATTGAAGGAATGATAAAACTGATGGATACGCCAGATAACTTCACAGGTCCTGTCAATCTTGGCAATCCCATTGAAGTATCCGTAGGAGACCTGGCGGGAATGATTATAAAGATGACAGGCTCAATGTCGAAAGTCATTTATCTGCCACTGCCGGAAGATGATCCGAAGCAACGACGACCCGATATTACACTAGCGCGGGAGACGCTTAAATGGCAGCCAAAGAGAGGGCTGGAAGAAGGGTTGGGGAAAACAATTGAGTATTTCAGGAATAAGATATGAACCGGTTACCGGTTACCGGCTGGCGGCTACCGGCTATTTCGCTGAACGGGATTTAGCTTCGCCGAGCTCGTCACCATGCATTGAATGGTTCCTCGGTTCTTTTGCTAGTCCAAAGATTATTTGTTCATTTTTTGCTCGCCCAAAAAATGAACCAAAAAAGGGCGCCGGAAATGACAACTGTGGGCTTTTTGTCCTCCTGCTACGCAGGGCCGTGTTGGCGCCACCAAAAAGCTCACAGTTCGCACCATTTCCGGGTCGCTTTCGCGCCGTTTCCTAAAATATTTGTTATTTAATTTTTGTACTCTAATCACTTTAATCAAAACAAGAATTTAATGGCATTGCTCGCCTGACGGCGATATGGGTTAATTTAGTGCAAAGGAATAAGGATTGCTTCTTTCGCTAATGAGTGATCGCAATTACAGTAGACATTAATAATGGAGCAACCTCGTAGGACTTGTCCCGCCTGGCGGAAGGTTGCATGTATTGTAGTAGTAATGATAAAAAAGAAATAAGCGCCGGAGCGAGAGGAATATGAAGTTCCGGATTATGATACCGGCGCAACGGGAAGAAAAGATGGGCTGGCGGCTATCGGCGATCCCGCAAGCGGGACTTCGAACATTTGTAAAACAAATATTTTCACATAATTAACTGATTTTTTTTATAATCAAAAAACAATACCTTTGCCGGATAATTTTAAAACGTTATGCTATGGCTGAAAAGACAAGATATTCGGATGAGGAGCTTGAGGAGTTCAGGCAGATCATCCTGGCGAAGCTGGACAAAGCCAAGAAAGATTATGAAATACTCAAATCCAGCATAACTCACGAAGAGAGTAACGATACAATGGATACATCCCCCACTTTCAAGGTACTGGAAGAAGGTGCAACAACATTATCCAAGGAAGAGGCAGGCAGACTGGCCCAGCGACAGGAGAAATTCATTCAGCACCTGCAGGCAGCACTTGTAAGAATCGAGAACAAGACATACGGCATCTGCAGGGAGACAGGCAAGCTGATCTCAAAGGAACGGCTGAGGGCAGTACCTCATGCGACACTTTGCATTGACGCAAAGAAGAAGCAGAAGTGATGGCTCAGGGCGCAGAGCAAAGTGCTCAGGGATAGAAAATAAATTCGCCTCATCACATTTATCCTGGGAATTCAGGACTATGGAAGAGCAAAGCTGGGGGGGACAGAGATTTAAAAAACATTATAATTTGGAACCGCTTCAGAAATGGAGCGGTTTAATTTTTGTCATTCAGAGAACAAGTTTTATGGCTATAAGCTCCCCTCCTGGGAGGGTCATCAAAAAGGCTACCGGCTGGCGGCTACCGGCGACCGGAAAACCAAATACTTCGTCAAATAGGAGTGCCTCTTGCGTTCCAACGGGAGGTGGGTTTAAGAAGGCTCAGGGCACAGAGCGAAGGGTCAATTAGTTTAAAGTGAAAAACGTAAAGTGAAAAGTTTCATTCTTTTGTTTGCCTAAAAGATATTTTGGTCATTTGGCTTTGCCGAGCTCGTCATCATGCATGGCATGATTCCTCGGTTTTTGCTCGCCCAAAAAATGAACCAAAAAAGGGCGGCCTCAAATCTTTTTTGGGATTAACATTTTTCAGACTGCCCACGCATTACAACTCGCTCTCCGCCAATGGCGGATCGCTCAGACAGTAATGCTTACATGACCCGACGCTTCGCAGCCTTCAAAATGTTATTCTATTTCCAAAAAAGATTTAATGGCATTGCTCGCCTGACGGCGATTTAGGTTAATTTAGTTCTGAGGGAAAGAATTGCTTCTCCCGCCAAGGCGGAGTCGCAATGACAGCGGACGTTAAAAAAAAGGAGCAACCTCGGAGAACTTGTCCCGCCTCGGCGGGAGGTTACATGTTTTTAGCAGGAATAATAAAAAGAGATAAGCGACGGAGAGGGAGAATAAGAAGTCCCAGATTATAATTCAGGTGCAAAGGGTAGGAAATAATATATAAGGCGGAGAATTTTGAATCAATCAGTCAAGGGAGAAGTCAAAATACTAAACCGACACCGATCATCCCAATAGTGAACAAAAAAAGCCTATATTTAAGTTCGATTTTGTTAAACAAGACATGATTCAGAAATCTGTTCCTCCGGAGAAAAAATGGGAAGGAAAAGTAACAGAAGAGCGGCATATTCCAAAATGGTATGCAGTATATACTCATCCGAGGGCAGAGAAACGAATCAATTCCTTACTGATTGAAAAAGGTGTAGAGACCTTCTTTCCGTTGATGAAGACTTACAGGCAATGGAGCGACAGAAAAAAGCTGATTGAAAAACCATTGCTCTCGTCATACATCTTTGTAAAGGTTATCCCCAAAGAATTTCCGCATGTTTACAAGACTGACGGTATCGTTAAGTTTGTATCATTTGAAGGCAAACCTGTTGCAATTCCGCAGAGACAGATAGACAACCTCAAACTTCTAGTAAACAGCGATGCCGAGATCGAAGTGAGCGGTGATTCCTTTGAAAAGGGCGATAACGTTAAAGTAATAGCAGGATCGCTGACAGGACTGACAGGAGAACTGATACATATCGGCGGGAAGAAAAGGGTGATTGTCAGGATTGACAGGCTTGACCAGAATATTATTGTGACCATCCCGGTGACGTTTTTGAAAAAGACGTAGTTTACGGTGATAAGGGTTGCTTATTCCTGCCGGAGGCGGGACTCGCATTTTTAATATTATGGGTCGTTGCCCCAAACCCCAGTTATTTTTTTGTTCCCGTGAAGCGGGATTTACGCTTCGCTCCAATTTGATACAAAAAAGTTACCAAAAAAGAACAAGGCTGCAGATAATTTTTGGGCTTCTGTTTTGAGGCTTGCCCAAAAGATATTTTGTTCATTTTTTGCTCGCCCAAAAAATGAACCAAAAAAGGGCGGCCTCAAATCTTTTTTGGGATTAACATTTTTCAGGCTGCCCACGCAATACAACTCGTGCTCCGCTTGCGGAGCACTCAGACAGTATTGCTTACTTGTGGCCTTCGCTTCGCAGCCTTCAAAATGTTATTCTATTTCCAAAAAAGATTTAATGGCATAACTCGCCTAACGGCGATTTGGGTTTTTATTATTTTTAGTAATTCAGCAACCTCGTAGCACAAATATTTTCTTGTTCTTTCTTTGTTCGTCCAAAGAAAGAACCAAAGAAAGGGCGCCGGAAAGAACAACTTTGACCTTTTTGGACGCCCGCTACGCGGGGCCTTGAAGGTGCTGCCAAAAAGGCCGAAGTTCACACTCTTTCCGGGTTCGCCACGCGCCGTCATTAAAATATTTGTTATATAATTATTGTACTCTAATCACTTATAAGAATACCGGAATTAAATGGGAAAGTTCGCCTAACGGCGATTTGGGTCGATTTAATAATTGGGGAAAAAGGTTGGGGAAATGGTACAGGATAACAGGGCGCAGAGCACAGAGCCCAGGGCTGATAAGTGAAAAGTGAAGAATGTATAGTGAAAAGAGAAAAGCATTTTTCGTATAGTGTTTTTAATAGGTACTGAAGAACCCCCTTGCCCTTAGAATAAGGGAAAGGGATGGGGAAAGGGTACAGGATAAGAAGGGCACAGTGCTTATAAGTGAAAAGTGAAAAACGTAAAGTGAAAAGTTTCATTCTTTTGTTCGCACAAATGTTTTCTTGTTCTTTTAAAGATTATTTGTTCATTTGGCTTTGCCGAGCTCGTCATCATGCATGGCATGATTCCTCGGTTTTTACTCGCCCAAAAAATGAACCAACCGAATCCAGCGTCAGCAGGATGAGCTCGCGAACACCTTTTAAAAATAATATATTTGTGAGCAAAAAAGGGCGCCGGAAAGAACAACTTTAGCCTTTAAAATTTTGGGGCGTTGCCCCAAACCCCAGTTACTTTTTTGTTCCCGTGAAGCGGGATTTACGCTTCGCTCCAACTTGATACAAAAAAGTATCCAAAAAATATCAAGGCTGCTTATAATTTTGGGGCAACTGTTTTGTGGTTTGCACAAATGTTTTCTTGTTCTTTCTTTGTTCGTCCAAAGATTATTCGTTCATTTTTTGCTCGCCCAAAAAATGAACCAAAAAAGGGCGGCCTCAAATCTTTTTTGGGAGTAACATTTTGAGGGCTGCCCACGCATTACAACTCGCTCTCCGCCAATGGCGGATCGCTCAGACAGTAATGCTTACTGAAGGCCAACGCTTCGCAGCCCTCAAAATGTTACTCTATTTCCAAAAAAGATTTAATGGCATAGCTCGCCTGACGGCGATATTGGGCTGATTGAGTTCAGGGGGAAAAAGGATTGCCTCTCCTGCTAATGAGGGATCGCAATGACGATAATGATTAGCTGTATAGATTGCCTCAAAGAGGCTTAGATATTGCAGGAAACAAATCTACTTGCTTCTGGCATGCCTGAAAAGGATGTTCCAGAGGGATTTCCAGAAATAACGAAAATCGGTTAAGAATGGATGTTTATCATAAGAATCGAGATACTTTATCTCTGAAGCCTGAATACTTTCGAGATCCTGTGGTATATCGGCATAGAATGGAGGGATAAGTCCCGGTTTGTATTTTATTCTTCTTTCCCGGACATCTTTATTATATAATTCAAAATATTGTCTGCTGAGAGGCCTTATCCCAACCAGTTTCATATTTCCTTTCAGATAATTAATGATCATAGGCAATTCATCGAGCCATATCTTACGGCAAACAGCTCCCCAGGATGTTATCCTGAAGTCATTCCTGAATTTCCCTCCTTCCTGCAAATCATGAAGAAAGTATACATAATCCTGAATATATTCTGAATATGGATGCATTGTACGGAGTTTGTAAACTTTCATTATTTCACCATTCCTGCCAATCCTTGGCAAAGCGATTATAGGACCGTAAATATTTTCATTTTTCAGAAAGGGATCCCTTATCTTCCTGGCCTCTATACACAGATAATTTCCTATAAATGCTTCCTGCCTTATTTTGAATCCTCCGCGTGAGAGACGACCCAAAACTTCCGCCCTCGATAAAACCGCATTATTCCCGTGAGTCAGGAAAAAGTAAAGAGGCCGTGTGAATTTCAGCTTTGGGAGCACTCTTTTAATCATGAAATCGAATGTGTAATAAATATAATTCAATACCGGAGGAAACTTTCTAAGCAACCTGTTCTTGCGCTGATCCTTAGTTTCAACACAACAGAAAAAATATCCCTTTGCCTCCAGCTTCTGATTAACTGCATCAATGAAATCATCGAGTTTTTTAATATCGTTGATCTTACGAAGATTAATAATATAATCATAATGCTCCTCCGGCAAGCTAAGGATATTAAATATTGTAACTGTGGAAAGCACCGCAGTGCGATCCGAAAGCTTAGGCCCAGTCATCTTAATAATGGCTTCTGCTATTTCAGGCCCTGACTCAGAAACTATTGCCTGAATTATACCGGGATGCACTTCAGTAACTGTCTCATGATGAAAGCCGTTGCCATTGATCCCTCCTACCAGTTCATATTCACTGGGTTTCCTGTATGACTTGAATTTTTCATACTCTTCATAATCCTGGACATTTGCTTTTTTATAGGCTATATAAATCGAGCCAAAAACAAGTTCGAATAATGTTGCCAGAATAGCAGTACCAAAAACAATAGTCCTTGAAAAGGCCAGCTCCCTGAATGCGAACATCAAAAGGACAGTAATTGAAATCGAAATGATATTACTTGTCAGTACCCTGTTGAATAGTGCAGTAAAATTTATAATTCTGCCACGATGCATTTTACCGTTAATCAGTGAAACGAGTATCCAAATGACAGCCAGGGAAATTAAAAACAGACTATGCGATAATGTATATAATTTTAGATTTACATGTTTAATCCAAACTGTAAGCAGGAACGATATTACAAGGATGACGATATCGGTCAAAAGGGTAATTATCCTGAATTTATTTTTTTCCATGCTTTTTTCCAGCCATAATTTAAGTCAGGAATGTGAATTAAATAAAAATCTCGTAAAGATGTTATATTATGACTGAAATATATAAGTTATGGTTGCAGGCCTATTATTCCCCAACCCTTCTCAAGGGGATAATTAACCCTAAACTGACGTCTTTAAACAGAACAGAATAATCTCTTTAAGATTACCAAAGCAGACCCAATCGGGATGTAATCAAAATCCCACAGTAATACCGGCATTAATTGTGTTCTTCCGGCCAAAGAAAAAAGGCGGAGACCAGTCGGCATCTCCTCTTATATTGCTAACTACAAAAGAACCCCAGACGTAAACATCATTAATAATCTGGCAGGAAACTTTTAGTCCGAAAGAAGTATTATGCCACATAATTGAATCAAGAGGCGGATTGCCTACACGGGGAGTTCCGAGCGCCGTATAATCAGGACCACGGATCGCATCTGTAAATGACAGGCATACATCCATCGTTCTTACCGGGCGATAATCAAACGCAAGGTACCACTCCCTTGAATTGTCACGGAGATAAAACCCAAGATTGTAATTGTTGGATTCAAAGGTCAGAGTAGGGACATAATGCTGATAAGTCAAAGGGTAAGTGTATGTAAATTCGGTAGTAAAGGAGAGATCCTTAACGGGGAAATTGCTGAGCCTGAATCCCCCTTTCCAACTGAGGAAATTCCAGGCATTCTTCTGGAAGATCCGGCTTATTGAAAGCTCGTCAATAAATAAAGTGCCATAGAGATGAAGGTTCTTAATCTGATGTGAACTGACATCAAAAAACATCTGGGAATTCATATTATCAATCCCTTCGGAAACGGAGTGATCAACAGACTTATAAAAGAATAACGGTACCAGGTAAGAAGGGTTGATCGTAGGACTGTCATATATGATACTGTTTCCGGCAGAAATATCAAGATATTTGAAAGGGGTGAAAGTGAAAAGATTTGCAGCGAGATACTTTGTATGGTAAACATCACGATACCAGGTCCCATAGCTGTTGGAAACCCAAAATGAACGAGTACTGTCGACCACCATTGAATTGAGCCAGCCGTAAAAATAATTAAAGTCGAACCATTTTACAGGATTAAGATGAAGCCTGAACTGGATGAAAGTAGGGTTGTCGCCGCTGAAAATATTTGCACCATGATAATTATCGCCCCATTGCATCCCGTCCTTAACAAGTCCTGCATAGCCCCATTTCCATGAATAGGTTATGCCACCCTGCATTTCACTCCAGTCTGTTTCGTTCTTTATCGCCCCATCGATTCTCTGAGTAAGATATGCAGGAAGTCCGAGAAGAGGTTTTTCGTGGTTGTCGCGGAGTGAAGCATAAAAGCCCCAGTGACCAACATAAGACGTTACCTCTGCTCCGTTTCGTCCATACAGTGCGTGGCCTGATGAGTTAAAAAATGCCTCGCCACCCAGAATAGGATTAATAGTAAATGAAAATAAAGAGTCCTTATAATAAAAAAGATCTTTTCGTCTTTTCCAGTCTTTGCCGGAATGAAGTTCCTTACCGAAATCCATCAGGTAGAAATCAAGCTCCTTCTGCTGGCGGGCGGACAGTTTATCACGCTTTTCATCAGCTTCCCTGAGTTTTTTGGCAATGAATAATCTTGAGTAAGGCTTTACAGCTGAATTCACTGAAATTACCCGGGCGACAGCAAGCTCATCGAGGAAATCATATATTCCGTAATTACTGACAGATTGGGGGACTTCCTGTGCTGAGACAGAAACAAGGGAAAATTCAATCAGACCTGAAAAAAGGAAGATCAATAACCATTTTCCTGAACCGGCCATATATTGATGTTTGTAACAAAGATATAATTATTTGAGATATAGGGAAGGGGTTGATGGGTCATCGAAAGGCGACCGGCAACCGCCTACCGGCGACCGGAAAACTTAAAAGCTCCCCTCCATGGAGATCGGAGTGAAACGTAGATTCCGCCTCGGCGGAAGCCTATCCCGCTAAGCGGGAGGGTGGAGGTGGGTTTTATAAAGGCAACCGGGGACCGGCTACCGGCTACCGGAAAACCAAAAGCTCCCCTCCTTGGAGTGACTGCCCCGCTTCGGCGGGGGTGGGGGTGGGGGTGGGTTTAAGAAGGTTCAGGGTTCCATCCTTCGCCAAGGCTACGGATGGCAAAGCAGGGCGAAGGGTCAATAAGTTTAAAGTGAAAAACGTATAGTAAAAAGTTTCATTCTTTTGTTCGACCAAAGATTGGGTGTTCATTTGGCTTTGCCGAGCTCGTCACCATGCATTGCATGGTTCCTCGGTTTTTGCTCGCCCAAAAAATGAACCAAAAAAGGGCGGCCTCAAATCTTTTTTGGGATTAACATTTTTCAGGCTGCCCACGCAATACAACTCGTGCTCCGCTTGCGGAGCACTCAGACAGTATTGCTTACTTGTGGCCCTCGCTTCGCAGCCCTCAAAATGTTATTCTTTTTCCAAAAAAGATTTAATGGCATAGCTCGCCTGACGGCGATTTGGGTTGATTTAGTAGAGGGGGAAAAGGGCGCCGAAAAGAACAACTTCAACCTTTTAATATTTCGGGGCGTTGCCCCGGGCCCCAGTTACTTTTTTGTCTTGATACAAAAAAGTAACCAAAAAAGATCAAGGCTGCAGATAATTTTGGGGCTTCTGTTTTTCGGCTTGCCCACGCAATACAACTCCCCCGCCGAGGCGGGGTCAAACAGTATTGCTTGCAGCAGGCCATCGCAGCAAGCCTCGAAACAATCGCTATTCCCCAAAATTATCTGAGGCCGTCTGAAATCCGATAAGAGATTGGTAATAGAGCTAGCCTGTCGGCGATTGGGGTTTTTATTATTTATAGTATTTAGGCAACCTCGTAGAGGTTACATGTTTTGTAGCAGTAGTGATAAAACAGGAATGAGCGCCGGAGCAGAAGGAATAATAAGTCCCAGATTATGATACCGGCGCAGAGGGCAGAGAAGATGGTTAGTGGCAATCCCGCTGAACGGGATTTGGCTGCGCCGAGCTCGTCATCCCAAATACTCGGGATTCCTAGGTTCTTTTGCTTACCCGAA
This sequence comes from uncultured Bacteroidales bacterium, assembly GCA_963717685.1. Lineage (GTDB taxonomy): Bacteria > Bacteroidota > Bacteroidia > Bacteroidales > VadinHA17 > LD21. Next base: position 1,355,987 of record OY970346.1, read on the forward strand.
TGTTTTTTTGTTCTTTCTTTGTTCGTCCAAAGAAAGAACCAAAGAAAGGGCGCCGGAAATGACAACTGTGGGCTTTTTGTCCTCCTGCTACGCAGGGCCGTGTTGGCGCCACCAAAAAGCTCACAGTTCGCACCATTTCCGGGTCGCTTTCGCGCCGTTTCCTAAAATATTTGTTATTTAATTATTGTACTCTAATTACTTTTATAAATACAAAAACTAAATAGCATAGTTCGCCTGACGGCGATTTGGGTCGATTTAATAATTGGGGAAAAAGGTTGGGGAAAGGGTACAGGATAACAGGGCGCAGAGCTGATAAGTGAAAAGTGAAGAACGTATAGTGAAAAGAGAAAAGCATTTTTCGTATAGTGTTTTTAATGGGTACTGAAGAACCCCCTTGCCCTTAGAATAAGGGAAAGGGATGGGGAAAGGGTACAGGATAAGAAGGGCACAGTGCTTATAAGTGAAAAGTGAAAAACGTAAAGTGAAAAGTTTCATTCTTTTGTTTGTACAAATGGTTTCTTGTTCTTTCTTTGTTCGACCAAATATTATTTGTTCGTTTGGCTTTGTCGAGCTCTCCACCATGCATTGCATGGTTCCTCGGTTTTTGCTCGCCCAAGGGTTTTCTTGTTCTTTCTTTGTTCGTCCAAAGAAAGAACCAAAGAAAGGGCGCCGGAAACAACAACCTTGACCTTTTTGTCCGCCCGATTACTATGATTTATCCAAATTAGTGACAATAATTTTTTTGGTATTCCCTGTTTTGGTTCACGCATGCAAAGATTCTAAGGATTAGCTTGTTTCTTATTGCATTCAGGACACTCATTTTATTTTTGCCCTCTGACACCTTACGATCATAATAATCACGCATATCTCCCTTCATTTTTATCGATACCAATGCAGCCATATGAAGCAATGTCTTAATGTTTTTATTAGCCATTTGTGATACCCTGTTTTTTCCTCTTACACTTGTACCGGAAGTGTGTTCAAAAGGGACCACTCCGCTGTAACACGCGTACTTCTTAGCATTGTTTATATTAATAAATTCATTGGTAGTCACCATTATATATGAAGCTGTAATAAAGCCTATTCCATTTACACTGGTAATTATCTGGTACATCCGATTCAGCCTTTCATCAGCCTGGATTAAGGCTAATATTTCTTCTTCTATTGCTTCAATTTGCTTATCAATGACTATTACAGTTTTATATGTATACTTATTAAGGCTGCTCATTATTTCCTTATCCAGGAACTTTCTTTGTTCCTGGTTAGCTGTATTAAGTTGTTTTCTTGCTTTAATCATTCTGGCTCTTTGTGATAATAATGCTGTGATTTTTTCGATTACGCTTCGGGGTGGTTTCCATAACTTGATCTGATGCCGGTTCACATAAGCAAACATTGCGATCCGGGCACTATCAACCTTGTCGCTTTTTCCTCGAACCACACCTAACGTTTTTCGTATATGAACTCCTGACTCCAGCCACATCTTATACTGCTGACTATGCAGCCACTTTACCAAAGGAAGATTATAAAGACCTGTGTGCTCCATACAAAAGATTGTATCATCACCAGTGGCCTTCAATAACTTCATAATCTTGTTTATGGTTGATTTTATCTCCCTTGCACTATTATTAATACAGTAGTGTTTGAGATTCTTCCCATCAACCATAACGCTAAGATCCAGTGTATCTTTTGATACATCAATTCCAATAAAATGTTTAATTTGCATATGCGTTCTTTTAGATTTATAATGAATCAACACTTATTGAACACTTTCAAAGCCTTGTATAAAGGGTCTTTCCCAAATTACTATTTGAAGCTTGTTCAATAAAACCAGTAGTGGATTATATCGAGCGCTAGGTCACGATCCTGGCTACACAATTAATGCGCCACTACTGGTGTTGATTTATTAGCATATTAAGACTTTTTAATAAAAGAACATATCGAAAATATTAACATAGGGTTCAATAAATAGATAATCGGGGCAAAGCTAAAGGCTACACAATGCCATGATGGCGCCACCAAAAAGGCCACGGTTCGCACGGTTTCCGGGTTGCTCTCCCGCCGTTTCCTAAAATATTTGTTATTTAATTATTGTACTCTAATTACTTTTATAAATACAAAAACTAAATAGCATAGCTCGCCTGACGGCGATTTGGGTCGATTTTATAATTGGGGAAAGGGTACAGGATAACAGGGCGCAGAGCTGATAAGTGAAAAGTGAAGAACGTATAGTGAAAAGAGAAAAGCATTTTTCGTTTAGTGTTTTTAATAGGTACTGAAGAACCCCCTTGCCCTTAGAATAAGGGAAAGGGATGGGGAAAGGGTACAGGATAAGAAGGGCACAGTGCTTATAAGTGAAAAGTGAAGAACGTAAAGTGAATAGTTTCATTATTTTGTTTGCACAAATGTTTTCTTGTTCTTTCTTTGTTCGACCAAATATTATTTGTTCGTTTAGCTTCGCCTAGCTCTCCGCCAGCTGGCGGATCTGTTAGTTGCAAGCTCCTCAACCGGCAACGGAGAAAAAGATGAGGGTGAGAGAGCGAGAGGGCGGGGAGCTTTACAGCTTAGGGTAAGTATTTCAAATATTGTTCATAAGTATTCTTCAGGCCTGTATCAAGATCGGTCTTTGGAGAAAAGCCCAACCTGCGGAGGACGGATATATCCGTTGTTTTCCTGGGAGTTCCATCGGGTTTGGAAGGGTCGAAAACTATATCGCCGGAAAAGCCAGTCAGCTTTTTAATCTTTAATGCCAGCTGCCTGATCGATATCTCCTCGCCCGTTCCTATATTAATGAAATGGGGAGGATGATAATCAGGTCCATGCTCTTTCATACTGTGCAACCTGATAATATCATCAATGTTTGATGTTTCCATAATAAAAACACAAGCTTCCGCCATATCCGATGAATACATGAATTCTCTCAAAGGGGTGCCGCTCCCCCAGATTGTCACAGCTACATTTCCCTTTCCTGAAATTATCCCGCAGTTTTCCAGAGCTGATCTGATGGATAATTCATCTGCTTCGCAATTAACCGAATCGACAGGATATCTATCCAAGTCCTTTCTGATCAGATTCCAGCTATTCTCTTCAAGACATTTACCGAGATGGAATTTTCGCATCAATGCAGGCAGAACATGAGAATTTACCAAATCATAATTATCCCCTTTTCCGTACAGGTTGGTTGGCATTACAGATATAAAATCAGTCTTATACTGAATGTTGAATGATTCACACATTTTAATGCCGGCAATTTTTGCTATAGCATAAGGCTCGTTAGTATATTCCAAGGGTGAGGTGAGAAGATAATCCTCCATTAACGGCTGAGGGGCATTTTTAGGATATATACAGGTGGAACCAAGAAAAAGAAGCTTTCTGACCCCAAACTTCCAGGAGGCACAGATAACATTGCTTTCGATCAATATATTAACAGAGATAAAATCAGCCCTCTGCGAGTTGTTTGCAAGGATACCGCCCACCTTTGCAGCAGCAAGAAAGACATACTCGGGACGTTCGCGACTAAAAAAATCCTCTACCGCCTTCTGGTCCGTAAGATCCAGCTCCTCCTGCGTTCGCAGGATAAGGTTTGAATAACTCTTCTCGCGCAGGATCGCAGTTATAGCCGATCCGACCAGGCCGGTATGGCCCGCGACATATATTCTGGAATTCTTATTCATTCCTGCAATTTTATTCAAAATAATTCAAAGTCCTGAATCCGCCGTTCCTTATATGGCTCTCTTTTTTCATAAGAAGCAGATCTGAAGAGACCATTTCATCAATAAGCTTTTCCAGATCATATTCCGGGATCCATCCAAGCTTTTCATGCGCCTTTGTCGCATCACCAATAAGCTGATCAACTTCAGTGGGCCTGTAATAAGTCCTGTCGACTTTTACAACCACCGGATTCGAAATGATCCGTTGTTTAACAGCATTGATATATTCCTTTCCCACCATTTCTTTAAAGACAGGATCGTCAACATCAACTATCTTTCCCTTCTCATTTGCTCCTTCCCCCTTGAATTCAATATTCATTCCCGCTGTGCCGAAAGATCTCCTGATAAATTCACGCACTTCGGTGGTGGTACCGGTGGCGATAATATAATCATCGGGCTTTTCCTGCTGCAGAATGAGGTACATTGCCTTAATGTAATCCTTTGCATGGCCCCAGTCGCGTTTCGCAGAAAGGTTTCCGATATAAAGAGTCTCCTGCATTCCAAGCGCAATTCTTGCCATCGCCCGGGTGATTTTCCTGGTCACGAAAGTCTCACCGCGTATGGGAGATTCGTGATTGAACAGAATCCCGTTACTGGCGTGCAAGCCGTACGCTTCGCGATAATTCACAATTATCCAGTAAGCATAAAGCTTAGCCACACCGTAAGGGCTTCGGGGATAGAAAGGAGTTTTCTCCGTCTGCGGAACCTCACGGGCAAGACCATAAAGTTCACTTGTGGATGCCTGGTAAATCCTGGTTTTCTGAACAAGATCAAGCAGCCTTACAGCCTCAAGGATCCTAAGGGTGCCAAGGCCGTCGGCATTGGCTGTATATTCAGGAGTATCAAAGCTCACCTTCACATGACTCATTGCTGCAAGGTTATAAATCTCATCAGGAGAGACATCATGAATGATCCTTGTTAGGTTCATCGAATCCGTCATATCGCCATAGTGCAGGATGAAATTCTTCTTTTCGGAATGAGGATCCTGGTAGATATGATCAATACGTTCAGTATTAAAAAGAGAACTGCGCCTTTTTATGCCATGAACAACATATCCCCTTTTCAGAAGGTATTCGGCAAGATAGGCACCATCCTGTCCGGTGACTCCTGTTATTAATGCAGTTTTTGACATTTTGTTGATGTTAACTTATTTAAGATTGTTTTGTTTCACCGAAATATAAGTCATTTAAGTTTGAATCTTAAGGCACTGGTGTCTTTATGTCATAGTTTTTTACCACCAGGGCACTAAGGCACCAAGTTACACCAAGGGAGCTCCATTACATTAGTTGTCAGTCATATTGTCAAAAATATACCTGCTGATCTAATTACTGAGTATTTAAAGCCAGAATTCCTTCATCCTGATCTTTATTTTAAAGCAATTTGGCAAAGGCTTTTCACTGATCATGATCAGATAGCCTCCGCCTCCTGCACCGGAAAGCTTCCATGCAAGGGCGTCTTCTTTATATTTTTTAATTATTACTTCAATTTCAGGATTTAACATTCCGGGGAACATTGTCACCTGTGAATAAAATGAATCAAGAAATCCCTTCGAAAAGACTTTGATGTCTCTGTTCAGCAGGCCTTCCCATGCCAAGTCAGCAGCCTCAGTAAGCTTCATGACATTTTTCTTATTGATATTTGTCTCTGAAAGGACATTAAAACCGACAGGGCGCGGCCACAATGTAAGCATATAAAGACGATCCTCAAGCCATTTTATGGTTTCAGGATCGGAAATGGCATCAAACCGCGAAGGCCAGTAACTTTCCTTCCCGTAATAGAATTTGTTTATCCCCGGCATTGTGATGCCTATTGAATCCTGTGAACCGCTCACTTCCTTTATACCGGGATCATTGTCGTATCTGAACAGTGTCTTTGCCAGCTTTTCAGGTTTCTCCATCGGAAGGAAGCCATTCCAGAGCTCAATGGCTTTTTTTCTGGTTGATGTGGCCATGCCGGATCTTTCATTAAATTCAATTGTCGGCTCTATTGAAGCAGTAATTGCAGATCCCGGATAATATTTTGAGACATAAGGCTGGTCGATCCAGGTACCTGCAAGGTCAATCCTGTAAGGCATAGGCTTTATAGTACATATATCAGTAGTGGACCGAGCAGGAAGATTGGCATAGGGGATCCTTTTAAGCACCAGATACCCGATATTCATCTCCCTGCAGAGGGTCTCCTTTTCGGGAGAGTGGCCATCCTCATTGACAATGAAGATATCAGGGCTGACGGCTTTCATTGAATCCAGGAAATCGAGGAATCCGCTTCCCTTGTTAATCCTAACCTCTGTGACACATGAGAGAGCGCGAAGCATATATGCCCTTTCGTCTTCGGAATTTACCGGCTCCCTGCCTTTCAGGTCGCGGACAGTAGCATCGGACCCCAGTCCGATATAGACATCGCCATATTCAGCGGCTTCACGGAGGAATGCCACATGACCAGAATGGAGCATGTCGAAGCAGCCGGAGACGAAGACTTTTTTGCGGGTGATCATTAATATGAATAATGGTTTACGCAGAGTAAAAGTAATGAATTAAATAAATAGCAGTACGGTATTAGAAGGCAATAGCCCACAATAAGCTCCCCTCCTGGAAGAGCCTGTCCCGCGAAGCGGGAGGGTGGGGGTGGGTTATCGAAAGGCGACCGGCGACCGGCTACAGGCTACCGGAAAACTTAAAAGCTCCCCTCCTGGAAGAGCCTGTCCCGCGAAGCGGGAGGGTGGGGGTGGGTTTAAGAAGGCTCAGGGCACAGAGCGCAGGGTTAATAAGTTTAAAGTGAAAAACGTAAAGTGAATAGTTTCATTCTTTTGTTTGCACAAAGATTATTTGTTCATTTGGCTCCTCCGAGCTCATTCGTTCATTTGGCTTTGTCGAGCTCGTTATCCCGATTACTCGGGATTCCTCGGTTCTTTTGCATGCCCAAAGGTTTTCTTGTTCTTTCTTTGTTCGTCCAAAGAAAGAACCAAAGAAAGGGCGCCGGAAAGTACAACTTCAGCTTTTTTGGGCGCCCGCTACGCGGGGCCTTGAAGGCGCTGCCAAAAAGGCCGAAGTTCGCACGCTTTCCGGATTGTCCACGCGCCGTTATCTAGATGTTCATTACCTAAATATTGCTTTCCAATCACTTTAATGATTACAAAGATTTAATGGCATGACTCGCCTTACGGCGATTTAGGTTGATTTAGTGCAGAAGGAAGACAACCTCGTAGAGGTTGCATGTATTGTAGCATTAAGAATAAAAAAAGGATAAGCGACGGAGCAAGGGGAATATGAAGGCAGGAATGTAATTCCGGCGCAACGGGCAGGGTTAATAAGTTTAAAGTGAAAACGTAAAGTGAAAAGTATCATATTCTTGTTTGCCCAAATGGTTTCATGTTCTTTCTTTGTTCGTCCAAAGATTATTTGTTCATTTTTTGCTCGCCCAAAAAATGAACCAAAAAAGGGCGGCCTAAAATCTTTTTTGGGATTAACATTTTTCGGTCTGTCCACGCAATACAACTCGTGCTCCGCTTGCGGAGCACTCAGACAGTATTGCTTACTTGTGGCCTTCGCTTCGCAGCCCTCAAAATGTTACTCTTTTTCCAAAAAAGATTTAATGGCATTGCTCGCCTGACGGCGATATGGGTTGATTTAGTGCAAAGGGAAAAGGATTCCTTCTCCAGTTAATGAGGGATCGAAATGACAGTGGACATTAAAAAAGGAACAACCTCGTAGAGGTTGCATGTTTTATAGCACTAAGAATAAAAAAAGGATAAGCGACGGAGCAAGGGGAATATGAAGGCAGGAATGTAATTCCGGCGCAACGGGCAGGGTTAATAAGTTTAAAGTGAAAAACGTAAAGTGAAAAGTTTCATATTCTTGCTTGCCCAAATGTTATCTTGTTCTTTCTTTGTTCGTCCAAAGAAAGAACCAAAGAAAGGGCGCCGGAAAGAACAACTTCGACCTTTTTGGACGCCCGCTACGCGGGGCCTTGAAGGCGCTGCCAAAAAGGCCGAAGTTCGCACGCTTTCCGGATTGTCCACGCGCCGTTATCTAAATGTTCATTACCTAAATATTGCTTTCCAATCACTTTAATGATTACAAAGATTTAATGGCATGACTCGCCTTACGGCGATTTAGGTTGATTTAGTGCAGAAGGAAGACAACCTCGTAGAGGTTGCATGTATTGTAGCATTAAGCATAAAACAAGGATAAGCGCCGGAACAGAGGGGTATATGGATGAAGGGAATATGGGACCGGCGCAAAGGGCAGGGAATAATGCAGGAATATGGAGAATCAGACACTCGTCCCGCATTTGTGCGGGACAGCACCCGGAAGGGGCATAATAATCCGGACAGGTACGGAATTATAACGAGTTAAGCGAAACCCGGCTCACAATCCGACAGGCCTCATAATCTGTAGGTTCCGGGTACAAAAGTACTCTTTCACAGGTGAAATGCGGGGTTTAATTTTACGAAATGAAGAGGAAAAGCGGTTACCGGTGACCGGTGACCGGAAAGAAAACAATGGACGTGGAACTGGAGAACAATATAACGGCAGTGTAAGACAGAAGAAACGAATTCAGAGATGGAAGAAATAATTTCAGAAGCCTCAGAAATGAGTTCAAAAGGATTAGAAACAAATTCAGAAGCATCAGAAATGAATTCAAAGTCATTAGAGAAGAGTTCGAAGACGTTAGAGACGAATTCAAAAGCGTTAGAGAGAAGTTCAAAGACGTCAGAAATGGATTCAGGGGCAGAAGAAGTGAGTTCAAAGGCGGAAGAAGTGAGTTCAGAGACGGAAGAAGTGAATTCAAAGGTGGGAGAAGTGAGTTCAAAGGCGGAAGAAATGAATTCAGAGGTGGAAGAAATGAATTCAGAGACGGCAGAGATGAATTACAAGATCGAAGAAAAAGAGGAGGTGAGAAGTAGAGAAGGAGGGCGATAGGGGATGAATGGTTATGGAATAATTGGTTCTTTTTAATAATAGTTTTTATTTATTAACATTTAAATTTTACTGCTATGAATAAGTTACAGGAAACCCGTTTAAGCATGTACCTGGCGGTACGCGACTTCTTGCTTAAGAATGGTGAGATCACGAAAGATCTGCCAAATTATGAAGCCAATTTTACAGATCTGCAAAAAACGATTGAAGAAATACAGTCAGTTGCAGAAGTACAAAAATCAAACACGAAAGGACACGCAGAGAACAAGCTGAAATTGAGGGAGAAACTCATGACCCTTGTGCTTGATAACTCCCACAAGCTGAATGCCTTTGCAACATTCAGCGGCAACATCGAGCTCAAATCAGAGGTGAAAATAAACCAGAGTAAGTTATTAAGGGCACCAGATACTGCTATCAGAGATTATGCACAGATAATTTATGACAAAGTAGAATTAAATATCGATGCTCTTACGAATTACGGTATAACAAAAGAAACCCAGGCGGAGATGAACGATTATATCGGCAAATACAACGCAGCTCTCTCCAGTCCGAGAGTAGCTAAAACCGAGACAGTAAAAGCCACAAAGCAAATGTCCACTCTGTTTGAACATGCCGATCTGTTGATCAATGCAATCGCTATTGCAATAGGTATAGTACAGCTTGCACAGCCGATCTTCATTAAGGGGTTTGAGACTGCCAAAAAAATCGTCATGACAGGAAAAACCTCTTTGGCACTGAGGGCATCGGCTGTTGACAGTAAATACGGATTGGCAATCAAAGGTGTAAAATTCGTATTCAGGCCGGAAAACCGGAATCTGGCCGAAGGAGAACCGGCAGAAATTGTAAAGGCCACTGCTGATAAAGGCATTTTCAGAATCAGGAGCCTCAAGGAAGGTAATTATACCGTTACTGTTTCAAAGCCCGGCTATAAGGAAAAAGTAATTTCTGTCGTTGTGGCCGATGGTGAGATGACAGATCTGAAGGTGGAACTGGAGGCAGCTTAAACGGTTACCGGCGGAAGGCATCCGGCTACCGGCGTATTGACATTAGAATAAGTTAATGTAAAGAGAAAAAAATGAAATCGAAATTTTTAACCATAAACACAATGGACCTTTTAAAGGGTCTGTTCATTGCATTTCTGACAGCGGTCCTGGCAGGGATATTGAAGATGTTTGAAACTGGTGCCGCCTTTAACTGGCTGACGATCAAACCGGTTTTGATTGCCGGGGCATGTGCGGCGATTTCTTATATTCTGAAGAATTATTTAAGTAATTCACATGGTCAGATGTTTACCAGGGAACCGGTGTGAATATAAGACCGGTGACCGGTTACCGGCTACCGGTCACCGGCTATTGGTGTAATAGTAAATAAATTAATAAATTGGAACCGCTTCAGAGATGGAGTGGTTCCTTTATTTTGGGCGTTGCCCGAAACACCAGTCACTTTATTATTTGTTCATTAGGTTTTGCCGAGATCATTTCGTTCATTTGGCTGCGCCGAGCTCGTCATTATGGATGGCATGATTCCTCGGTTCTTTTGCTTGCCAAAATGCTTTCTTGTTCTTTCTTTGTTCCTCCAAAGATTATTTGTTCATTTTTTGCTCGCCCAAAAAATGAACCAAAAAAGGGCGGCCTCAAATCTTTTTTGGGATTAACATTTTTCAGGCTGCCCACGCAATACAACTCGTGCTCCGCAAGCGGAGCACTCAGACAGTATTGCTTACTTGTGGCCTTCGCTTCGCAGCCCTCAAAATGTTACTCTTTTTCCAAAAAAGATTTAATGGCATAACTCGCCTTACGGCGATTTGGGTTGATTTAGTGCAGGAGGAAATGGATTGTTTTTGCCGCTAATGAGGGATCGCAATGACAGTGGACATTAAAAAGGAGCAACCTTGTAGAGGTTGCAGGTTTTGTAGCACTAAGAATAAAAAAGGATAAGCGCCGGAGCAATGGGAATATGAAGGCAGGAATGTAATTCCGGCGCAACGGGCAGGGTTAATAAGTTTAAAGTGAAAAACGTAAAGTGAAAAGTTTCATTATTTTATTTGCACAGATGGTTTCATATTCTTTCTTTGTTCTTCAAAAGATTATTTGTTCATTTTTTGCTCGCCCAAAAAATGAACCAAAAAAGGGCGCCGGAAATGACAACTGTAGGCTTTTTGTCCTCCTGCTACGCAGGGCCGTGTTGGCGCCACCAAAAAGCTCACAGTTCGCACCATTTCCGGGTCGCTCTCCCGCCGTTTCCTAAAATATTTGTTATTTATTTATTGTACTCTAATCACTTTTGTGAATGCAAAAATTAAATAGCATTGCTCGCCTGACGGCGATTTGGGGTTTTATTATTTATAGAAATTCAGCAACCTCGTAGAACTTGTCCCCCTTAGGCGGGAGGTAGCATGATTTGTAGATTAAGAATCATTATAAAGAATAGCGCCGGAGCAGAAGGTCTATGAGGTTTGGAACATAATTCCGGGGAAACGGGCAGAAAAATGATTAAAGACGACCGGTTACCGGAAGCCGGTCGCCAGTAACCGGAATTACACACCGAACTGGCCCGTATCTATCCAATCTGCTGAGAGAAGCGACCAGAAATCGAGCGCAAGCTTGTTGAGAACATAATCGTACGGTAGCCAACCGTAGCCTTTGTCGCCCCAGGATGTACCCCAGGAGTTGCGGATTAGGATAGCACCGGTGGTTGTTCTGCCTGATACCTTGCTGGTGATCTTTTTTGAATCGTCAAAGCCAACTGCAACCACTGCATGCCCCCACTGAGCAGTTTCGCCATCTGCGGGATAAGGAATGCCACCCGGGATATCGCCATCTTTATATGAAGAGAATCCCCAGAAACCAAACATGGATGGGATACCTGCAGTAAGATACTTCTTTACAGACTCGAGAAGCTTCAGACCTGAGACGTTTACTCCCTGAGGATCGTGACAGAAATACTTTACAGATTCGAAATTATCGGCCACTGAATAAACAAAGCTGTCAGGTTCCTTATCGACATCTGCCGGGTTGTATGGAAAATACTTTTCAGGCGGAATACCGCAAAGAACGAGAGCCCCCATTGTGCTCCGGAGCCAGGCCCCGGAATCACCGGTGGTCTGCATCAGGTTACGGGTGGTTTTGTAAAGAAAAAGCCTCGATGCATCGGTATACTTGCCATAGGCACGTTTTTCAGAATATTCAACGACTCCGACACCTGCATGAGCGGTGCAGGAACCGAGGGATCCCTGATTCTCAACAGGAGAACACCACTGACGAAGATCAACTGATGCTGACTGGACAGGGTTCGAAGCATTGAGACCAAGCTTCTGGTTAAACGAACTGATCTCACTGCGTTCGACAGTGTAGTCGCGGAGATCAGGTTGAGGCGGAAGCCAGCCGGTTCCGGTAAAGGAATTGGAACCGGGAAGAATGAATTTTTTATTAAATGTAATCATGAGTTTAGTTTTTAAGATTTTAGAATGTTGTATATTTTAATCGTTTTCTTTTCATCATTCAACACCCAGGTGGAATGATGCGGCATAAAGTTCGGTATGTTTAAAAATCAACCCACCCCTTGCCCCACAGGTGTAATTCTTCACACTTTGGGTAATAATTATCATTCTTGTCTTTTAAATTATTACCCTCTTTCATTTTCCCCCAGAGGGAAAGGATGAATAAACTCCTGCCCCCATGGGGGAAGTCTGAGAAGGGGGTATTTAACTAAGAACTAATTATTTATTTAATCATTTAAGAAGTGTTCCCTTTATTGTGAAATATTACACCCGGAGGGTAATACTCAGTCTATCACGCCACATCATTTAAAATCACATGTGCAAGGTTATTGAATCTTATCATCGCTTCAATACGGTTGCTGACATTCATCTTGTTATAGATATTGTTCAGCTTATTCTTGGTGGACTGAAGGGTGATACCGAGAGTATCGGCAATCTCTTTATTGAGAAGGCCTGTGGAGAGCAGCTTCATTACCTCTTCTTCACGGGATGTGAGCCGGAAGGGAACCAGGGGATCATGTATAAAAGTCTTCATATCAGAAAGAGTTTTCACCGACGATTTTGATCCTGCGCAGGATCGTGGTGTCGTTATTAAAATCGATTTCATATAAATCAAAGGACGCGGAGGATGATTCTGAGACTCCGGGAGATACGCTGAGTGTTTCAATTGCAGAAGCGCTTTTTGAGAGGAGGGTGGAAAGTGAATTAATGGCTTCGGGGAGAGTGTTTTCGGCCGTAATGCCAAAAGAAGTAACGGAGCCATCTTTCAGTTCAATCTTGAGTGAATTTGAGCCGATGCCTGTACGGAGGCGCAGATACTGAGGGTTCTTAAGATCGGGAAGCCAGATAACAGAGATCTTATCTTTACCCGAGCTGTTATCAGAAAGAATGTACGGCCTTGCGGAATAGACTTTCAGTCCGGTCTTATGCCTGAGACTGCTGTCTGAGTAGAATTTCACTGAAGCGCATCCGGTCATAATGAATACGGCAACAGCTGAGATGAGAATAAACTTATTCCTTTTCATAATTAATAGATTAAATGATTAATGAAAATTTCAAAACAATTAATCATCTCAAACAGAATGCCGCAACATGCCTGAAAAACAGCATTATTGTGCAAAAACCGACATAAACAAGCAATAATGGACAGTGTTTATTAAAAATCTAAAAATCTGGCAAAAGAGGCAGCAAATCAAATAAAGACATAGCGAATAAGATCATATAGCTTTTATTTTTGGAACCATACATCCTGATGTCAGAGTTCCATTTGCCAAGCTTTTCGGCAATTTCCATCTGCTGTCTGGGACAGATAAGTCCGCGAGGAAGGATAATATTGACAGCCTTTAGCCATTTATTAAAAGTCCTTCTATCAATTCCATAGCTGGCAGCGAGCTGAGATTTGGATTTAGCTAGACCGTTCATGGTTTCCTGGTTTTTGGTTTGTATTGTTAGATTATTGACTTAAAATCTGTCACAACAAATATCGGGCCGAAATTAATTCATCGGGCTCACAAGTTAGTAAAATTTGAAAGGTTTACAGGTTTCAAATTATGAAGGCAAAGGAGGCTCAGAGCAGAGAGCGCAGGGTTAAAAAGTTTAAAGTGAAAAAAGTAAAGTGAAAAATTTCATTCTTTTGATCGCACAAAGATTATTTGTTCATTTTTTGCTCGCCCAAAAAATGAACCAAAAAAGGGCGGCCTCAAATCTTTTTTTGGATTAACATTTTTCAGGCTGCCCACGCAATACAACTCGTGCTCCGCTTGCGGAGCACTCAGACAGTATTGCTTACTTGTGGCCCTCGCTTCGCAGCCCTCAAAATGTTAATCTTTTTCCAAAAAAGATTTAATGGCGTGACTCGCCTGACGGCGATTTGGGTTGATTTAGTGCAGAAGGAAGACAACCTCGTAGAGGTTGCATGTATTGTAGTTTTAAGAATAAAAAAAAGATAAGCGCCGGAGAAATGGGAATATGAAGGCAGGAATATTGTTCCGGCGCAACGGGCAGGAATGATGGTTAGCGGCGATCCAGCTGAACTGGATTTAGCTTCGCCGAGCTCATTTCGTTCGTTTGGCTTCGCCGAACTCGTAATCCCGAATACTCGGGATTCCTCGATTCTTTTGCTTGCCCAAATGTTTTCTTGTTCTTTCTTTGTTCGTCCAAAGAAAGAACCAAAGAACCGAAGCCCTGAAAGGGCGAGCTCACGAACGAAGTGAGTAAAGAGCGCCGGAAAGAACCACTTAGACCTGTAAAATTATGGGGCGTTGCCCCAAACCCCAGTTACTTTTTTGTCTTGATACAAAAAAGTAACCAAAAAAGATCAAGGCTGCAGATAATTTTGGGGCTTCTGTTTTTCGGCTTGCCCAAAGATTATTTGTTCATTTCTTTTGCTCCTCTAAAAGAAACGAACCAAAGAAAAGGAGGCCGGAAAGAACAACTTCGGCTTTTTTGGGCGCTCGATTACTATGATTTATCCAAATTAGTGACAATAATTTTTTTGGTATTCCCTGTTTTGGTTCACGCATGCAAAGATTCTAAGGATTAGCTTGTTTCTTATTGCATTCAGGACACTCATTTTATTTTTGCCCTCTGACACCTTACGATCATAATAATCACGCATATCTCCCTTCATTTTTATCGATACCAATGCAGCCATATGAAGCAATGTCTTAATGTTTTTATTAGCCATTTGTGATACCCTGTTTTTTCCTCTTACACTTGTACCGGAAGTGTGTTCAAAAGGGACCACTCCGCTGTAACACGCGTACTTCTTAGCATTGTTTATATTAATAAATTCATTGGTAGTCACCATTATATATGAAGCTGTAATAAAGCCTATTCCATTTACACTGGTAATTATCTGGTACATCCGATTCAGCCTTTCATCAGCCTGGATTAAGGCTAATATTTCTTCTTCTATTGCTTCAATTTGCTTATCAATGACTATTACAGTTTTATATGTATACTTATTAAGGCTGCTCATTATTTCCTTATCCAGGAACTTTCTTTGTTCCTGGTTAGCTGTATTAAGTTGTTTTCTTGCTTTAATCATTCTGGCTCTTTGTGATAATAATGCTGTGATTTTTTCGATTACGCTTCGGGGTGGTTTCCATAACTTGATCTGATGCCGGTTCACATAAGCAAACATTGCGATCCGGGCACTATCAACCTTGTCGCTTTTTCCTCGAACCACACCTAACGTTTTTCGTATATGAACTCCTGACTCCAGCCACATCTTATACTGCTGACTATGCAGCCACTTTACCAAAGGAAGATTATAAAGACCTGTGTGCTCCATACAAAAGATTGTATCATCACCAGTGGCCTTCAATAACTTCATAATCTTGTTTATGGTTGATTTTATCTCCCTTGCACTATTATTAATACAGTAGTGTTTGAGATTCTTCCCATCAACCATAACGCTAAGATCCAGTGTATCTTTTGATACATCAATTCCAATAAAATGTTTAATTTGCATATGCGTTCTTTTAGATTTATAATGAATCAACACTTATTGAACACTTTCAAAGCCTTGTATAAAGGGTCTTTCCCAAATTACTATTTGAAGCTTGTTCAATAAAACCAGTAGTGGATTATATCGAGCGCTAGGTCACGATCCTGGCTACACAATTAATGCGCCACTACTGGTGTTGATTTATTAGCATATTAAGACTTTTTAATAAAAGAACATATCGAAAATATTAACATAGGGTTCAATAAATAGATAATCGGGGCAAAGCTAAAGGCTACACGATGCCTTGAAGGCGCCACCAAAAAAGCTGAAGTTCGCACGCTTTCCGGGATTGCTCTCGCGCCGATATCTAGTGTATTCAAAAATTAATTATTGATTACGAATCACTTATAATAATACCAGGATTTAATAGCATTGCTCGCCTGACGGCGATTTGGGTTGATTTAGTGTAGGGGGAAAAGGGTTACTTCTCCCGCTACTGAGGGATCGCAGTGACAGTGGACATTAAAAAAAGAGCAACCTTGGAGAACTTGTCCCGCCTGGCGGGAGGTTGCATGTTTTGTAGCACTAAGAATAAAAAGGAT
This sequence comes from uncultured Bacteroidales bacterium, assembly GCA_963717685.1. Taxonomy (GTDB): domain Bacteria; phylum Bacteroidota; class Bacteroidia; order Bacteroidales; family VadinHA17; genus LD21. The sequence continues at coordinate 1,372,165 of OY970346.1, forward strand.
AAGCGCCGGAGTAATAGGAATATGAAGGCAGAAATATTATTCCGGCGCAATGGGCAGAAAAGATAGTTAGCGGTAACCAGCAACCATAAAGAAGAGGAGGGCGTAAGAGCGAGAGGGCTGATTAATAAAGTATATTTTTACTTGACAGCCAGAATAACAAAGTATCGCCACAAGCCCTTAACCAGAGCCCTGTACTGATACCAGCCAGCCTTATAATGTGATTTTGCGAATCTTGAGACCGACGGGTGAAATAAATTATATAACTCTGAAGGAAACGCACCAAGGAGCGAGGAATAAAACAGGCGCTTTGCACTTTTTTTAATTTTATCGGTATAATCGAATGTTTTTATAGTACTGAAGCCATTGTTTGCAAGGATGCCGGTAAAGTGTTCGCATGGAATAAAATCAGCCAATGCCCAGGCGTTACACCATTTCCTGATCAGAGATTGCCTATCTTCCTGATCATCATTTGTCAGAAAATAATCGCTCATAATAAGTCTTCCCCCCTTTTTCAGCAGCCTGAAGCATTCCCTTATAAATGCTTCCTTATTAGGTGCCATGCAGACACTTTCGCATGCCCACACGACATCAAAACTATTATTATTAAATTCGGTTGCAGTAAAATCCATTAATTTAAAGGACACCTTATCCGAGAGATTTTTTCTTAAGGCAATCGCATTCGCATAATCAATTTGTCTTTTGCTTAATGAAATGCCGATTACATCAGCCTGTTTAGATTCGTACAGGAAAAAAGCAGCTCCGCCGACACCGCAACCTGCATCAAGCACTTTGTCAGCTTCAGAAATCCCACAGATTTCCATAAGCACACGATTGGTATTGACCAGCGACCCGGGAAAGTTTTTTACACGATCGTCCCATATTCCATAATGCAGAGAAAGCAATCTTTCAAGTTTCCACCACCGTATGTAATGAGCCTGAGTGGTGTCAAAATATTCTACGATATCATTATTAGTGAACATTAAATCTACCTTTCTATTTGCATTCCTCCTGCAGTAGCTGTTTAAGTCTTATTCTAAGAAAAGTCTAAAGATTTGATATAATGTTGTAAAAAATAAAAAGAGCCACCTTAAGGCAGCTCCTAATTATCTGAAATGGAAGATTAACCAAATGGTTTACTATCAAACGGACTCTTGAATGGTTCGTCAGATCCCTTGCTTCCACCACCGCGGGGAGGAGGATCATGCGGACCTGACAGCATCTGCAGCGAGATAGTAAAGTCAAGCTTTATTTTGCAGATTTCAGGTTTAGTATATATTTTCTTTTCCAACAGGTAAATAAGGCAAAATTTAAAAACTAAAGTACAACAATTTTTGATACATATGGTTGATTGTTTGAAAGGAGCCGGGTTATATAAATGCCTCTCTTTATATTAACAGGCACCTGTATGGTCTGCTTGGGTACAAGGAAGACTTGAGGATTATCATATACCAATCTGCCTTGTATATCATAAATTTTCAGATCACTATTACCTCCCGTACCATTATCCGGACAATTAATGTAAATATAATTATCATAGTACCAGATTTTAATTGTCTCGTACTTTACATCATTTATCCCTGTAAGAACGTTCCCAAATATAATTGAGAAATCTTTATAGGTCCCGGCTCCAAGTGTAAAAGTATAAGAAGCATCCTGACTAAGTGGTGTAAGAACATTGCCATGTTTAAGTGTAACCGGGATTGCATCGAGATTTTCAAATTCAGTGACATTAATTCTATAGGTACCGGCATTTTGTAAAACGACAGACAATGGAATCGTATCATTACTGGTACCAGGTGGCGGGACAGAATTCAGGGCATATTGAACAGAGTTCAGCTCGGTATAGATAGACGGTGCAGTAGTGCTGTTGTTGAAGAACTTATATGCATCAAAATCTCCGTCGAATGAAAACGTGGCCTTATCGACAAGGCATACAATAGTCTCATCGGGAACAGTTCCGTTATCAAGAACAAGCTTAAGTGCACTGACAGTACTACTTCCTTTTGTATCTCCCTTCGATCTGGCAGGTGCAGCAGATGAGGAAGTCTTTAAGCTTGTCGGGAGGCTAACTGATGTTCCTGTTGCGGTGACATGAACAAAGAATCCCTGCATGGGTGCAACAATTGATGAAAAGCCGGTTGAACCCTCTCCAAGCTCAACATTCCAGAATGCATATCCGCCTTCATGGTTAAAATAAACAGTATGGTCGACATTGCTGCCTGCCTGAGTAAGGGCTGTTACACCGGAAAGGTTATAATTGCATGGATATGGGTTCCCAATAAGGTTCCAGCCAAGATCTGTAGAGCTACTTGTAAAGCTTAAGTTACTGAATGTTTGAGCAGGCCCATTCAATGTTCCGGTAAAAATGGGTTTATCATCCGCGGTAAAACGTATATTATAACCTTGGGAGTTGACCAAAGAAGTAAAAGGATTGGAAGTATATACGCCTCCGCCTGTGTAGCCATCATAGTATTCCCAGCCCAGATCTTTGTTTAAACCTGCAGCGGGTTCGCTGTAATCCATAAGGTCACCAGCGAAATTTGTAACTCTGAGATCAGTATCAACATCAGAAACAGAATTGCCGATATTAATAGAAGCTACAGGCGGCACTATATAATGGAATCTCGGACCATAGGTTCCAGCTCCGCCATTAAGATATAACTCTACAGTGCCAGGAACTGAAGCCGTGTTGTTTATAAGCTTGGAATCGGTACCATCGCCCGTGGATTTAAGAACAAGCCCGCTGTTCCCCGCATTGTTTGTTATTGTCCCTGAGACTGTAAGAAGATTAGGGGCAGCGATCGTGAAAATTTTTCCTGAATTGATTGTAAGTATGTTATTAACTGTGAAATTAGTATTCAGAGTTACACCACTTGAATTATCTATTGTAAGGTTATAAATAGTATTATTAAGGAAGCTGTTCGCCGTAACTGATTGTGAGGACGTACCGCCGAATATTACCGTGGGGGAATTTGTTGATGCATCAAGCGCCCCATTGGTGGCAGTAAATAAATTCAGGATATTCAGGGTACCGTTTAGAGTTACGTTACTGGCGTTATTTACTGTAAGATTATAAACCCCGTTAAGGTAGAAAGCGCCCGAAGGAATTGACTGAGCAGTTGACCCGGCAAATACAATAGTGGGTGAATTGGTTGATGCGTCAAGGCTGCCCGAGGTTACGGTAAGCAGGTTCATAAGGTTAAGGGTTCCATAAACGGCTACATTGGCCGGATTACTGATAGTCAGATTATAGACTTTATTCAGGTAGAAAGCACCTGAAGGGATCGATTGTGCAGATGATCCGGCGAAAACGATTGTTGGTGAGGCTGTCACAGCATCAAGGCTTCCTGAACTGGCAGTCAGTTGATTTAGAATCTTCAGCGTTCCGTTAGCGGTTACGTTTTTTGAATTATTGATATTTAAATTATAAACCTGATTGCCGGTGAATACATTTGCAGGTATTGATTGGGCATATGTTCCAGCGAATCCGATTGTGGGAGAGTTGGTTGATGCATCCAGAGCGCCTGAAGTGGCAGAAAGCAGGTTCATAATGTTAAGGGTTCCGCTTACAGCTACATTAGAAGAATTACTTACAGTGAGATTATAGACCTGGTTAGTTGTAAATACTCCTGAAGGGATTGACTGAGCCGATGATCCGCCAAAGACAATTGTAGGCGCGTTTGTAACGGCATCAAGACTTCCTGATGTAGCTGTCAATAGATTTAATATTATCAATGTTCCATTACCCACAACGACATTAGTGGAATTGCTTAAGGTCAGATTGTAGATCTTATTGCTGGTAAAAATCCCGGAAGGAATTGATTGAGCTGATCCTCCGTTGAATATAATTGTTGGTGTATTTGTGAATGCATCAAAGCTGCCCAAAGAGGATGTAATTGAACCCGCCAGGTTAAGAGTTCCGTAAATCGCGACATTTTTCGTGTTATTCACCAACAGGTTATATACATTGTTATCCAGGAATGTGCCGGATGGGATGGATTGAGCTGATGTTCCCTGGAAGGCTACTGTGGAAAAAGATGATGAGGCATCAATAGTTGCACCATTGGTAAGATTAAAATTGCCTGTTACTGTCAGCTTATGTCCATTTGTGACCAGTCTGTAGGTCGCCTGGTTAATTGTGATATTTGTTGCTGTCCTGTCTTTATCGAGCAGACAGTTATTCTGGGGTGAGTCATCAAAAATAATATTTGAATTTGAGGATGGGACGAAACCAACACTCCAGTTGGAGCTTGTACCAAAATCAGTACTGACGGATCCGACCCATTTATTGACAGGGAATTCCCATGCTCCGATAGTGGGAGTACTGGCTCTTGAATTGCCACCAAAGTCCGTTGTGATGCCGGTCCCTGATACGCCCGGAAGCGGGACTGTCACTCTGTAATCAACGGAATTATTGGTTCCGGGATTCACAAATGTCGGATCTGTGGCAAGGCTGTTTGCATCCTGACCTGTAGCAGTCTGCCAGGCAAAAAGTGTTGTTATATTCGACCCCCCATAATTTCCAAGAATAGTTCCGGTTCCTGATGCAAAATAATCGTTTCCGTCTATTGTAATTGATCCTGAACCTGAAGGTTTAAAAATATAAGCTGAATAATGCAGATTTGACCCTCCTGAGGTTGAGCGTGTATTTGCAAAAATATTGTCTCTGAAATCCCTTTTAGCGGCCGAACCGTTACTATACAAGCAATATGATTTTAATGTCCCTGATGACAGCGTGCCTGAGATATAAATTGTATTGAAATATAGTTTATCAAAATATTTAGTGTTAGGAGTTGTTTGATAAAATTCATAAATACCATAAATTGTAGTTGCAGTATTTCCTGTAAGGCTAACAATATTGTTAGAATATGTATTTGTATTATTGAAAGTTGTACTAATAGTACCAGGACTTAAATAAATACCATATATCGTTGCAGTAGATGACCCTCCGGTCGCGGAAAAATTTGCAATGAAATTAGCATTGGCACTGTTAGAGCTTTTGTAACCGGTAAAAGATAACCCGATTATTGCTCCTAACGTGTTGGTAGTAGCGTTTGTCAGTCCACAAATAATGTTATTATTAATGGTGACGTTGTCCTTATTATCATTTTTTATACCTATGACACTCTGTTGGTCGCTAGCACTGGAAGATGTAGCATTTATGCTATTTGAAGTAATTGTACTTCCAATTGTGTTATTGATGATAGTTGTAACATTGCCCGAATTGTCTTTCCAAATACCAATAATATTGCTTGCATTTGAAAGCGAATTACTTGATGTAATAGCTCCTATTATATTATTTTCACAATCAACCGATGCAGAGGTTATATATATTCCAAGCACATATACATCTAGACCTCCTCCTGTTATCGAGATAGATCCTGTCCCTGATGATGCTCCAATTATATTACCTGAAACAGTGCCTATATTAATAGTTCCTCCATCTACCTCGATTGCTGTCCAGGAAGATGTACTATTATTGGACCATGAGAAACCTGATATTACATTTCCTTGGATATTGCAAGAATTAGAAGTTCCGGCATCCAAATAAATTCCTATAAATGCATTATCATTGGCATTTGTTTTGATCCAGGTCCCGTTGCAGCCTGCAGAGTTTCCACCAATAAAATTATTTGATATATTGTAGCTATCTCCTGAATTTGAAATAAATATTACAAAGTATGGATCGGGTGATGAAGGAATAAATGTTGAATTTTCATAAAAATTATTACCGGAAATTGTCCATGAAGTATTATTATCACTAATGTAAATTCCATAGGAAGTAGACCCGCTCAGAAAGAAGTTAAATATATTATTGTTACTGATAGTGTTGCCACTATTTCCATCCCCCTTACTCTCTTCTGAAAAAATCGCGTTGGCAGGCCTGTTTCCACCGGCATTGGTAATATTATTATAATAAAAAGTATTATTGTTATTGCCAGTGACATTAGCATTACTGAAAAATACGATGCCGCTTGACAAAGAGGTTGATGATCCGCAGATATTACAATATTCCACGAGGTTTGATGAAGCATCATTAACAAGCTTAATAGTTGAGGAAGATATTCCGGCATCGATGTTTGTCATTGTGAGATCTATTAAGGTTCCGGATTCATTAACTCTTCCATCAATGGTTACATTGCTGGCTCCGTTCAGGTCAATAAGCGGAGCTGTAAGATTACCGCTGACTGAATAGCCTGATCCGGTGGGGTAGATAATAATAGATGAATATTTTGCGCTACCGGAACCACTTGCATTCAGAGTGGCTGTTGCAGACTCGGTGGTACTTCCTGTGATCTGCAGGATAATTGCACCTGTTAAATTCCCGGCATTGATGTCGTCAAAAGCTGCTTTCAGAGTCGTATAATTACCGACAGGGCCGACAGTCCTGGTTGTCTGAGCAAGCAACAGGCTGCTTTGCAAAGCCAGAAGAATCAGAAAATATAGAAGCTTATTTTTCATTTCTCAGCAGGTTTCTGTATGACTTTAAAGCAAGGTCAAAGGTTGCTTTAAGACAATAACTTGTTGTAGATATATACAATACTCCCAAGATATATGAATAGCAAAAGTACTTAAATATTTGGGAAGTACAAAGTTGAGGAGTTGAAAAGTTGAAAGGGTTGAATGGGTTGAAAGGGTTGAAAGGGTTGAAAGGGTTGAATGGGTTGAAAGGGTTGAAGAGTTGAAGGGGTTGAAGAGTTGAAAAGGTTGAATGGGTTTAAGGGGTTGAAGAGCGGTTGCGCCAGTCATTATTTGTGTAAGCGATCAAACGGTTAAGCATGAGTGAAATAGTATGGATTTCGTTTCTGATTTCTTCAAGCGACTCATTTTTTAAATAGCCAAGATCATTACTAATGATCAATTGATTTAAAGATTCAGTCAGGCTTGAATACGAGATGTTATAAAAATGCGATTAGTCTTTTTTTGATTTTCTTGAAGAACCCTCAGCTATATTAGAACATACAGAAATTACCGCTCTTCTCAACTGATTTGTGATTCCAAACTTTTCATCATCCGGAAATTTCTTTGTCAGAGAATAGACCTCTTTTGTTAAAAGCCTCGACTTTTTCCAAACATCAAGCCTTTCGAAACTGAATGTATACATGGCATTAAGATTAAGTTAATACAGCGATTAATGGGTAAAGATAGTTGAAAAGGTTGAAACGTTGAAAGGGTTGAAACGTTGAAAGAGTTGAAAGGGTTGAAACGTTGAAAGAGTTGAATGGGTTGAAAGGGCTGATTGCGAAGTTAATAATCCTAATCGACTAACTTCAACACGTTAAACGCATAAACCCTTTCAACCAACCAAAAGCAACTTTCACACAAAAAAGATTGTCTCAAAAACCGTTAGCATTTGGAATTTTGAAAATTCCGAGTAAATTTGTTACTCATTAACCTGACCGGATGCTTAGCAGTCTTGTTACATCACAGACAAGGATTAAGCTTCTTCTGAAGTTTTTTCTGAACAGCAACACGAAGGCGCATCTCCGTGGTTTGGAGGCTGAATTAGGTGAATCATCCAATTCAATACGCGTTGAGCTGAACAGATTTGAGGAAGCAGGACTTCTCAACTCCCTGTGGGAAGGGAACAGGAAGCTGTACCAGGCAAACATGGAACACCCGCTCTATTCCGATATTCACAGCATTATTTTGAAGGAGACAGGCATTGACAAGGTGATAGAAAAAGTAATTAACCGCATGGGGAACCTGTTGTTTGTATACCTCACAGGCGATTTTGCCCATGGGAAGGACAGTCGTGTCATTGAACTTATACTTGTAGGAGATGATATCGATAATGATTATCTCGCAAAAAAGATACTGCAGGCCGAAGAAATATGCGGGAGAAAAGTGAATTGTACAATTTATGAACCGGCAGAGGCAAAAGAACATATTGGCTCCATTAAGCCGGGGGATATTTTTCTCCTCTGGAGCAACGGGAAAAACTGAAAAAGAGAAGGAGTAAAATTAAAATATAAGCTCACCACAAAAAACGTGAGCAGACATAGAAACGATGGCCTCGTCAGGCATTTTTGGGAATGGGACTGACGGGGCGCGAGCATGCAAAAACCGGAGGTTTTTGCATGCGAGTGAACAATTAAAAGTGAAAAGTGTATAGTGAAAAGTGAATAGTTAAAAAACAGGTTATGGCGGAGAGTATTTTAAAGAAGAAAAGTTACAATTTTGCTCTTATGGTCATCAGAGTTTATAAACAGATTATCGCTGAAAAGAAAGAATATGTTCTGGGAAGGCAGTTTATGGATGCAGGGACTGCAATCGGAGCGCTGATAAGAGAGGCTGAATTTGCCCAATCAAAAGCCGACTTTATTTCAAAAATGAATATAGCCCTGAAAGAATCAAATGAAACTGATTACTGGATCAGTCTTTTAAGAGATTCTGATTATATTACTACCGAAACAGCAGATGATCTGAATAACGATAACCGGGAATTAATTCGGATGCTGGTCTCCTCAATTAAAACTGCAAAACAAAACGCGAAAAAATAATCACTTTTCGTTTTTCACTATACGTTTTTCACTTTTGACTTTTGTCTTTTATCTTTAAAAACTTTTACCTTTTTACTTAATATTATGAGAACCAGAATAATTCTTATACTGAGCGCTTTCTGCCTGGTGAACGCCTGTACTTCCGAGAAAAAATTGGCCTATCTTAACAACCTTCCAAAAACAGGTGAGGAACAGAGATTTACGATGAGTCCGCCGGATTATAAGATCCAGGCCAGGGATGTTCTCTATATTACCGTAAAAGCTATGGATCCTGACGGCAAGATAGTTGATTTTCTTGGTGGAGCAAATTCAAATGCAAGTAGTTCTTTCAATCAAGGTGGAAGCAGCTTCCTGTTTGGATATACCGTTAATAAGGATGGTATAGTTCTCCTCCCTGTTGCCGGGCAGATTAAAGTTGAGGGAAGAACACTCGATGAGGCCAGGATAGCGCTTCAGGAGGAATTTAATAAATTCTATAAGAACGCCACGGTCGATTGCAAACTGCTGAGTTTTAAATATACTGTGATTGGCGAAGTTAAAGCTCCCGGCACATTTTATAATTACAGCGATTACCTCACGGTACTTGAAGCAATCGGACAGGCAGGTGGCGTTGACGACTACGGAAGAAGGGATAATATACTTATTGTAAGGCCGCTTGAAAAGGGAACAAAGACCTTTACACTTAACCTGCAGGATAAAAATATTCTTACAAGCGAAGCCTATTTTCTTATGCCGAATGATGTCATTATCGTCCAGCCGCAGAAACAGAAGCTATTCAACATAAACTTCCCGGTATTCACGGCTGTCCTGACGACAATAACAGGACTTCTGACAACGACACTGCTGTTGATTAATTATTTCGGAAAATAAGAAAACGTTTATCGTTTTTCGTTTGACGTTTTTCGTTGGAATAATCAGGGAATATGATTGTGCAAAAATTTGAGGATCTTGAAATTTGGCAACTCTCAAAGGAACTGTGTAAAGAAATTTTCAAGCTTTCATCGAGAGAACCATTTTGTAATGATTATAGATTTCGTGACCAGATAAGGGCTTCTTCAGGATCGATTATGGATAATATTGCAGAAGGATTCACACGAGGAGGGAATAAAGAATTCATACAGTTCCTTTCGATTTCAAATGGATCTTGTAGTGAAGTCAGATCACAATCTTATCGTGCATTAGATTTTGAATACATTTCTGATTCAGAGTTAGCAGATATTCTTGAAAGGACCGACAAGATTATACGTAAAACTAATGCTCTGATGAATCATCTTAAAAACTCGACTATAACTGGACCCAAATACAAAAGTCATAACGAAAAACGCTGAACGCTAAACGAAAAACCTTAAACACGAAACGTAAAACGTCAAATCTTGTTAAACACTTAAAAGGGACATCATATAAAGGGCCCAAATATGAATAAATTAACCGACCCGGCACACAGAACAAAAACAACCCCAGCTACGTTAATTTTAACGTCAAACCCGAAACGCTAAACGAAAAACGCTAAACGAAAAACGCTGAACGCTGAACGCTAAACGAAAAACCTCAAACACGAAACGTAAAACGTTAAACGCGCAACCCGGAACCCGGAACGCTAAACGAAAAACGCTAAACGATTAAACGCAAAACGCCAAACGATAAACGTAACACGCTAAACGCTAAACTCCCATGACCCCACCCAACACCTCCGGCTTCCCCGAATCGCGGGATCCATTTCAGAACGACAGTGATTTAGATATCAAACGGTACCTGTCGTTATTTGTCAGCAACTGGTACTGGTTTGCATTCTCTTTGTTCATTGCCTTTACAATCGCTTACGGCACAAACAGGTATAGTGAAAAAATATATACTGTCACATCCACAATGCTTATTAAGGATCAGCAGATCGGAGGAGGACTGAATAATAATGCACAGAATTTCTTTCCCGGGGCCGAGATGTTCAACAGCCAGCAGAATCTCAAGAATGAGATGGGTATACTTAAATCGTACAGCCTGAATAAAAGAGTAATTGACTCACTGCAGAATTTCCGCATTGAATATTTTGGTATCGGTAGAAGAAATATAGTGCAGAGCAGGCTTTATACGCAATGTCCTTTTATTGTAATGGCCGATTCTTGTAATTATATGCCACTTAACACAGAAGTTATAGTGAAAATTCTTTCAGCCAAAAAATGTTTTCTTGAGATTAACGGGGATAATACAAAAACCGACACACTCCAATTTGGCTGCAGGTACAAGAAATACGGATTTGACTTTGTCATCAAGCTTAGGGATCCCGGGATGTTTGTTTTCAACCCGGATATTTCAAACAAATACTTTTTTTATTTTACGGAAAGCGGATCTCTTGCCAATGATTACAGGAACAGCCTCAATGTAAATCCCATCGATAAGGACGCCACACTTGTGACACTGTCGGTCTCCGGCCCTGTAAAGGAACAGGAAGCGGATTACCTCAATAAGCTTATGGACATTTATATCAGCCAGGGACTGGAAGCGAAGAATGTAACCGAAGACAGCACCCTGGTTTTCATAGAGAGGCAGATAGACACTATTTCCTGTTCACTAAGGAAAGCCGAAGACAGTCTTCAGCAATTCCAGCTTCGAAATAAGATGGTTGACATAAGCAAGGAAGGTTCGGCAATACAGACAAAGCTTGAAGGGTTCGAGGAAGAAAAACGAGCCATAGAGCTTAAACAGGTTTATTACAAGTATTTAAAGGATTATATAAACTCGAAGAATGAATCAGGCGATATCATTTCTCCTTCAATAATGGGAATCGAAAATCCGGAGCTGGGGAAACTGGTTGAGGATCTTGCAGAGCTTCAGAAGGATAAGCTGAAGCTGGCAATGAACCTGTCGGAGAACCAGCCGCCGCTTGCCATGTTCGATGAAAATATATCGACCACAAAAAAATACCTGGCAGAGAATATCAGGAGCAGTCTTGAAAACCTGGGTACAGCACTTTCAAGCGTAAACCTGAGCATTGACTCAGTGAACCTTTATATTAATAAGCTCCCTGCAACTGAAAGGGAGCTGATAACAATCCAGCGGGATTATGAAGTGAACAATACGGTATATACTTTTCTGCTTGAAAAAAAGGCTGAAACCGGAATTGCGCGTGCATCGAATATATCAGACAATAAAATTATTGACCGGGCCGATATTGCAAATGCCGTTCAGATAATGCCGAGAACATCCCGGAATAATCTCAAGGCATTACTATTTGGCATTCTAGTTCCCGGAATCCTGATCTCCCTGCTCTATTATTTTAATAACAAGATCATTGACAACGACGACATATTAAAGAGGACCAGGGCTCCCGTAATTGGCTATATAAGTCACAGTGAAAGCATAAAGGAGATAGCTGTTGTCGATAAGCCGGGTTCTTCGCTGGCTGAGTCATTCAGGGCTGTACGGACTTCATTACGCTACCTGGTAAAAGACAATCAGCACCCAGTCATTTCCATTACATCGACCATCACTTCCGAAGGAAAAACCTTCATTTCAGTTAATCTTGCTGCAATCATTGCCATGCTGGGGAAAAAAGTCCTTCTTATAGGGCTTGATCTCCGCAAACCGAGGATCCATAGGATCCTTGATATCGACAACAGCAACGGACTGAGCATATACCTGAGCAACAATTCCGAATATGAAGATGTAATAAAGAAGACTCAGGTTGAAAATCTGTTTTATGCAACCTCAGGACCGGTACCGCCAAACCCTGCCGAACTAATCAACAGCGAAAGGATGAAGGTATTCATTGAAAAGGCAAAACAGGAATATGATTATATAATAATTGATACGCCTCCGATTGCCGTGGTAGCCGATACAATGCTTCTTTCTGACTTTACGGATATTAATCTTTTTATTGTAAGGCAGCGGTTTTCCTCTAAGAATACGATAGAACTTATTGAAGAATTATACCAGGGAGGGAAACTGAAAAATATGGGGATAATTGTCAACGATATCAGTCTTACAGGTTATTATGGATATGGATTGATGTATGGCTATTATAAAGGATACGGTTATTCCTATGGCAGGAATTATTATGGTGAGTATTCATACAGCAGATATGGGTATAACGACAAGCAAAAAAATTACTATGAATTATGAACGGGGGATCACTTTTAAAATAAAGAGTATAAATACTGAATTTGTTTCAAATATTCTGATATGGATACACAGGCTAAACTTAACATTATAACACCATACAAAAGCCTTCTTGATCTACAAGTAGGCGAAATCTGGAATTACCGGGATTTGCTTCTTTTATTTATAAAGCGGGATATTACTGTGACATATAAACAAACCATTCTGGGACCATTATGGTTCTTTATCCAACCCCTTCTGACGACCCTGATGTTCATGCTTGTCTTCGGGAAGATAGCCGGGATAGGAACAAACGGAGTTCCACCAGTACTTTTTTACCTTGGAGGAATTACTGTTTGGAACTATTTTTCAGAAAGCCTACGGCTGACATCAGATGTGTTCGTAAAGAACTCTGTATTATTTGGGAAGGTTTATTTTCCAAGATTAATTACACCGCTGTCAATAGTTTCATCAAATCTCGTAAAGTTCAGCATTCAGTTTATTCTGTTCTTTATTGTATTTCTTTATTATTATTTTGGCAACAAAGGGATATATCCCAATATCACACTCCTTTTGCTGCCGGTCTATATTCTGGTCATTGCACTTCTGGCACTTGGTTTTGGACTGGTAATTTCAGCATGGACAACAAAGTATCGCGATCTGACATTTTTAATACAATTTGGAATTCAACTATGGATGTATGCAACTCCTGTCATATACTCATTAACAAAGATCCCGGTAAAGTACAAATGGCTTATAATGGCCAATCCGTTAAGCTCCATCGTTGAAGCATTCAAGTACGGATTCACAGGCAATGGTTATTTTAATCTTGCAGGTCTTCTGTACAGCGGAGTATTTTCAATAGTCATTATTTTCATTGGAGTGATAATATTCAACCGAACAGAGAGGAATTTCATTGACACAGTTTAGTGAACATATCCGCTTTAAAAAGGACTTATAATAGCTTCCGTAAATACGGAACCTAGTGAAGTATCAAAAAAAAATGAATCAATATAAAACAAGTCGAATAACCTCATAAACAATGGACTTAAAGAATAACAAAAACCTAGAGTATATATACATGAAAAATTTAATGGAATACCGCAATTCTTTGCTGGCAAGTATCTTAAGAGAACTGATAAACCGGTAATACCAGATATTTGTAGTTAGGTTGTCAATGAAGTTAAATATATTTAATTCGACATTAGGTTTGAATGGTAAACAGATAATAATCAATTAAATAAATGTCAATTGCGATTAAAATAGAAAATCTTTCAAAGCAATACAGGTTGGGACTGATTGGTACTGGAACTTTATCACATGATCTCAGGAGGTGGTGGTTTCTGGTGAGAGGTAAGGAGGATCCTTATTTGAAAATCGGAGAGTTAAATGACAGAACGAAACGAGGAACATCAGATTACGTCTGGGCTTTAAAGGATATTAATCTTGAGGTGACGGAGGGCGAGGTGCTAGGGATAATCGGCAGAAACGGTGCCGGTAAAAGTACCCTCCTGAAGATATTGAGCAAGGTTACCGCTCCGACAACCGGCAAAGTAACTTACAAAGGCAGGATTGGTGCTCTTTTGGAGGTGGGAACGGGGTTTCATCAGGAACTGACCGGCAGGGAAAATATATACCTAAATGGATCGGTGTTGGGAATGAGAAATAAGGAAATAGACTCAAAGTTCGATGCCATTGTTGATTTTTCAGGATGTGAAAGGTATATTGATACACCTGTGAAAAGATATTCAAGCGGAATGATTGTAAGATTAGGATTCGCAGTTGCGGCGTTTCTGGAACCTGAAATTCTTATTGTTGATGAAGTTCTTGCAGTGGGGGATGCAGAATTTCAAGAAAAGGCGGTTGGGAAGATGAAAAATGCCAGCATTAATGAAGGCAGAACGGTTGTATTTGTGAGCCATAACATGAATGTAATAAATTCACTCTGCAGGAATGTGATATTATTAGACAAAGGTTCGATATTGGACTTTGGCAATGCGCGTAATATGATAAACAAATATGTATCGGTAGTAAAAGGAAATAATGGTTTCAATGACCTTGAAGAAGAAAATGCTGGTAATGATTACTGCAAACTTGTATCTGTTAGGCTGGTTCATAAAAACGAGTTTTGGGCCGGTTATCTTGATTTAGATAATGAGATCGGGGTCCAATTTATCTTCTCTATTTTCAAGCCGGTAAATGGGGTAGCCAACATGAATCTATATACTGGTGATGGAACACATATTCTGTTTTCGTCGGAAAAAGAGAGAGAAGATTTTTATCAACCCGGTTCATATAAAGCTACTGCATGGATTCCTTCCAGGTTGTTAAACGCCGGAATTTATAGTGTAAGTGTCTATTTTACATCACTTGTACCTTATAAAATCCATTTTGAAAAAAGAGAAATTCTAAATTTTGAGGTTTTTGAGGATATTAAGGCCAGAAATATAAACTATGTAGGCCCGATACCAGGTATAATTCGTCCACATCTCGAATGGGAAGTAATTAAATTGCAATAAACTGGCCAGATATGGAGTATACAGGTGAGAGGATGACAACAGATTACGAATCTTATGGAAGTATAGAGCACCTACATAGATATTCTATAATTCAGGAACTACTCAAACCTGATATGATTGTTCTTGATGTTGCCTGCGGAGAAGGATATGGCACTAGATTTATTTCTCAAAAGGTCAAGAAGGCAATAGGAGTAGACATATCACATGAAGCAATTTCACACGCAGCTACAAAGTACAAAGAAAGCAATCTTGAATTCATTCAGGCCTCCGCGGTTAATATTCCTCTGGATGATAAATCAATAGATCTCATCATATCCTTTGAGACAATTGAGCACCTTGCGGAGCATGACATGATGTTAAATGAGTTGAAAAGATTACTTAAAAAGGAAGGGATGTTAATAATGTCAACTCCTGATAAGGAACATTATGATAATAGAATGACCAATCGTTTCCATGTAAGGGAGCTTACATTTAATGAATTCAGGGAACTCATAGGAAGATATTTTACAATTACCAGATTTTATTTTCAAAAAACGATACACGGATCACTTATTTATACAGAAAACTCCAGATCTGCAATCGAACAATATAATGGAGATTTCGAAAATATAGATCATTTGCATGCGATTAAACGGCCGGCATTCATGATAGCTTTTGCGACTGATAATCAAAATAATATTTTTCCTGATAGTAATAGTCTTTTTGATGCTTCAGGTATTTTTCAGCAGGAATATGAAGAATTTGTTGAAGTTAAAACTAAATATTTCAACCTGGTAAGCTCAATAAGGTTCAGATTGCTGAACCGTATTATGAAAATAATCAAAATGGGTTTTTAGCCAGAAATATTTTCTGGTTCTAAAAGGATGTTATATTTCACAATTTGTTCAAATAATTACCTAGCACAGGCTATCACACTGGGTAATTCGCTGATCCTTCATAATCCCGGATTTGATTTTATCATAGGTTTTGTTGACAGGAAAAAGAGTTCAATTAATTATTCAGTTATCCCATATAAAATTCTTCAAGTTGAAAACATTGGAATACCTGATTTTAAAAATTTTTATCGAAAATACGATATTACCGAGTTAAACATTGCTGTTAAGCCTATTTACTTTCAGTATTATTTTGCAGACAATAAAAACTCAAAAACTGTTGTTTACCTCTATCCGGATATACTTGTATTTTCACCTTTTATAGATCTTGAAGAAGAGCTAGGATCTGCTGATATTGTCATTACACAGGACCTTACTGCCCTCTGAATGATGATAAGCTACAAACGGAAGAGGATTTTCTGAACTCGGGCCTTTATATTCTTGGTTTCATTGCCATCACAAATTTTGGCGAAAGAAAGAAAATGGTTGAATGGTGGGCATAACGGATGCGAAACAAGGCTTTTATCGATCTCAAGAAGGGTCTGTTCGTTGATCAGATATGGATTAATTTTGTGCCTCTTTTTTTCAAGAAAGTGAGAATATTTCTTCATCACGAATACAATGTAGCATACTGGAATCTTCATGAACGTATGATACAAGGTAATAAAGTAGTGACAAAAGATTGGGGAAGCCAGTTATGATTTTTTTCCATTTCAGTGGATATAACCCTGACATCCTTGAAGTTCTTTCAATGTATTAAAACAGATTCTCATTTCAGAACAGGAATGATATCATTTCTCATTTTAAGCCTATAGAAGCAATTTGTTCAGCAATGGCTTTCAGAGGTTTAAAAATATTCCCTGTAATTATAAAGAGATCAAAGGCAGTTTTACCTTAAACAGCTTAAGGAAAAAATCAGGTCAATTCCATTGTATAAAAAGATAATCAGAAAAATAATTTTGCGGAAATTATCTTTTTTCAATATTGTATTTAATGATTTTGAATTAAAATAGACAGTGCCAAATTTCGGTAAAAAAGAATCAGCTATTGGAAAAATTGTTATACGAACCAATAGATGGAACAAGTTATCAAAAGAAAAATAAACTCTTTTGAATACAATTCAAAATTGAAGTCTTTGAGCATGCCTTTTTTGTTTCCATATGATGTCAAGTTAAATATTTTATTTTTATAGTAACTTAACGCAGTTCATTGGACATTCTCTGTAAGTGAGGGACACTTCTTTCCCGATTATGAAAAATATTTTCAAAAATAAAAAATACATTATGAATGATCAATTTCACGACATAATAAGGAGCATCTAAAAAAATCAGGATCAGATAAAAAAATATTTCAAAATTAAATGCATAAACAATCTTTTGAATTAATGCAATATTTCGTCGGGAAGTATCTGAATAAAACTGACGAACTGGAAATATTGGACATTGGCAGTTATGATGTCAATGGAAGCTATAAGTCCTTATTTCAGAATAAGAAATGGAAATATCTCGGGCTTGATCTGATAAAAGGGCCAAATGTCGACGTTATCTGTAAATCTTCATATGATTTTGGTTTAAATAAACAATATGATGTTGTTATATCCGGAAATTGCCTGGAGCACGTCGAAGCACCCTGGAAATGGATTAAAGAAGTTGAAAAAGCCACAAAAGAGGATGGAATGGTTTGCATTATTACTCCATTTTCTTTAGGGGAACACAAGTATCCTGTTGATTGCTGGAGAATTTTACCCGATGGTTTCAAATATTTGCTGGAACAGGTTAGCAATTTTACAGTGCTGGAAACCAGATTAAATATGGTATTACCTGAATTGCACTATAAATTCTTTGAATCCAGGCCAAAATGGAATTGGCTCCTGAGATTATTACCCGGAAAAGTCAAGAGAAAAGTATTTGGATATTATATCTATCCGATACAGGACTCTTATGTTATAGCCAGGAAAAATAACAATTAAAGATAAGAACCATTATTGGTGATATTGCAGTATA
This sequence comes from uncultured Bacteroidales bacterium, assembly GCA_963717685.1. Taxonomy (GTDB): domain Bacteria; phylum Bacteroidota; class Bacteroidia; order Bacteroidales; family VadinHA17; genus LD21. The sequence goes on from OY970346.1 coordinate 1,390,155, forward strand.
GTTGATTTCTAATATGAGTTTTAAAAGAATAAGAACTCGCCTGAATGAGTTCCTGATATACCAGTTATGATATGAAAAATAACCATTAAAATTTTCAGCTTTAGCTTTGGATGGTGTTTACATACTTATATGGGAGAATCGGAAACAATCTTTTTCAGATTGTACAAGCTATTACATTAGCTGAAAGGGTAAATAAATCATTTGCTGGCGCATTTCCCCTTGATTACTGGTGCCATGAACCGGATAATTGTCCATTAAGGGTATATTTAAACCAATTTAAAGGTAATGTTTTGCGTAATGTACCTATACTGGATTCATTACCGCCAGGACTTTATGAAATCAGGACCAGGGATCAGTATCTGGCTTATGACGGTAAAAATGATGCTATATTAAATTTAAATACCTTCCTATATTATGATCATTATTTTTTTGATACTGAATTAATCAAATCGTTTTTTAAAATAGATAAGAATTCACTTGAATATATAAAGAATAAATATCCTCAAATATTTTCCTCAAAAAAAACAACTTCAATTACTGTACGCAGAGGCGATTATTTAAAAATACCGGATGAATTTGCTATATGCACCTGGTCTTATTATAGAAAAGCTCTGTCTGAAATAAATAACATAGGGTTTTGTCTGATTATTACAGATGATGAAGATTGGTGTAAAAGACATTTTAATGAAAATGGATATTTAATAGTGGGGAATGAACCGCCTGCAATTGATCTGTATCTTCAGACATTATGTTCAAACAATATAATCAGCAATTCTTCATTTGCGTGGTGGGGTGCATATTTAAATCCAAATAAAGATAAAACAATTATAGCTCCATGGCCGTGGCTGGGAATCTCTCACAGAGGGGAAATAAAAAGGTCAGATATAAATCCATCAGACTGGATACTGGTCAGAAACAGATCTGTTTATTGGAAGTTTAAAGGATTTAGTCTTTACCTATTTAAGAGGTGGGTCTCTATTAATAAAAAATTAAAAGATTTAATCAACGAATCTCTGTAATACGAACTTAAAAGTACAGAATTGATCCTTAATAAATAAATTGTAAATCGTCAGCCAAATGTTAAGCAGTAAATGAATGAATTTATGGTGTGGTTTTAAAATTAATGTTTAATAATTTAACCACACTAAAATGGAAGAAAAGAGAAAAAAACAGAGTGCAGATCAGGTAGTAAAAGAGATCAAAAGGCGAATCCGTCGGACATTTACGGCAGAAGAGAAAATCAAGATCGTATTGAAGGCCATGCTTGGAGAAGATACCATAGATCGATTTGCAGAAGAAATGCTATTCATGCAAACAATTACTTCAAGTGGAGAAAGAAGTTTATAGTTTATTTACCCGGAGCCAGGGAGAAGATAAAGAAAGAGATTATAAAGTTTTATAGAAATCTCCCTGAATGGGTTAAGAGTATTGATGCAGGGATGATGTGGCAACGTATTTTATGAATCGGAAATTATTTTCTTCCGTCAGATAAGAAAGAATGAAATATTCTGTTCTGGAAGCTTCATATCGCAATCCCCTAGTTGTAATCAAGAAAATACCGGGGAATATTCCTGAAATTCCCGGATTATTTATTTTTGAAACAGAGAATACAAACCAATTATACATTATACTGAAAGCTGCTTTATATACAAGCTGGGAAGAAAGGGATAAGATCAAAGCAACACAGAAAGAGTTTGTGAGAAATAAATTTGACCTAAGTGATTGGGTTAAAAAGTAATTAAATCTTATGACTTACATATCAAAAAATTCAATTTCAGAATTATTTTTTAAAGACAATTCAAAATCGGAAGACAGAATAAATGATTTACTCGATTCTGAAAGGGAGGATAGGGAATAACCTGTTCCAGATTGCAGCAGGCTATACCCTGGCGGTAAGAAACAATTCGGATTTTACGGCATATATACCGGATTTTATTTTACCGGAACCTGATAAGTGCACTTTGAAAAAATATCTTGAACAGTTCAACGATAACCTGTTAAGAAAGATCAGGTTCACCGAACATCTGCCAAATGGTTGTGAAATTTACCATGAGCCGGAGGATCTTTCATTTAAAGAGATCCCTTTTAAGAATGAATTGGTGATTAATGGGTATTTTCAATCTGAAAAATATTTCGATAAAAAGTTGGTCAGGGACCTGTTTTCAATAGATAAATCTACTGCAAAATACATTGAAAGCCGGTACGGAGAGATCCTGAAAAAGGGGATTACATCGATTAATATCAGACGGGGGGATTTCGTAAGTCGGCCGCATCTCCATCCGGTATGCTCAATGAAATACTTCAAAGAAGCGGTGGAATATTTTGGGAGGAACAGTGATTTTTTTGTAATAAGTGATGATATAGAATGGTGTAAAAGGCAATTCAAAGGAGAAAATTATTTTTTTATTGAGGATGAGCCACCGGCCATTGATCTTTATCTTCAGACGCTTTGCAGTAACAATATCATCAGCAATTCGTCATTCAGCTGGTGGAGTGCATGGCTTAATTTAAATCCGGTTAAAACAGTCATTGCCCCAGGTGAAAACTGGACAGGAAAATTGAACCCGTACAGGAACAACAAAGATTTGTTGCCATCAGAATGGCTTCAGTTTCAGAATCCGCTGGAAACCAGATTTAAAGTTAAAGTGTTGTTTTCCAAGGCAATTATGTTTTTGGTCAGGATAAAAAAGAGACTGAAAAAGATTCTGAACATTGGAAATAAATAAAGTATCCATAATAATTCCTGTCTTTAATACAGAAGATTTTCTCCCAAGGTGCATCGAATCATGCCTGAATCAGACCTATAAAGACATAGAAATAATTGTAATAATTGACGGAAGCAGGGATAACTCGGCAGCTGTTGCACGGTCATTTCAGCAAAAGGACAACAGGATCTGTGTTATTGAAAAGAAAAATGAAGGATTGCCTATTACCAGAAGAAAAGGATTTGAAGCATCAAAGGGAGAATATATTTTTCATCTTGACTCGGATGATTATCTTGAGTCAAATGCCATTGAATTACTTGTAGAGAATCTCATTAAGGAGAATTCTGATATTGTAATAGGAGGAACAGCTTATGAGGATAAAAACGGACAATATATCACATCCTGGATAAGTAAAATTAGTGAAGAATCGAAGGTAGGGTATCTGAAAGGAATCTTTAATTCATCAATACAACCGAATATATACGGAAGACTGATTCGGAGAGAGATCTTTGAACCTGTTCATGTGCCTGTAAAGTATAACTGTGGCGAGGATTACCTGGCTAATATTATGATGATCTGTTATAGTCCTAATCTAAAAATAACAACAGAAGAATCACTGCTTTATCATTACGGGGTCAATAGCAGATCGCTAACAAATACATGGCCGGCCGAAGAGTTTATGCCCTATACCGACGAAATAGAAAAAATACTTAAAGATTGTCGAATTGAATCCGAAGTTATGGACGAATGGGCGTGGTTCAGGGTAATAAAGGCGTGGAGGTATTACCTTCGGCGTGGAGGGAAAAAATACCTAAAGGATAAAACGTTTATATTGAATTTTTATAAAAAATATTATACTATCGTAAAAACAAGATTAACTTTTTTTGAGAGATTTGAACTTAATCTATATAAACACGATCAATTTTTAGCATTTAACTTTTCACGTATGCTAATATATTTAAGACAGTCCATTAATAAAATGTACGGCAGGGATAAATAATGAAACTGAAAAAAACATTAAGTGTACTTGGAATATTTTCAATAATATCAATTATTTGTATTTCATTTTTAACATGGAGATTTTGTGATGATTTTCGCTTTGAGAAGACATTACAAACAACGAGAGTTTTTGAATTTATGTATAATTTATATATGAATATTGATGGAAGATTCCTGTCTTTCGCATCATTTGTTCAATTGTCATTAATTAAATATTTTAATCTTAAGTTCGTAGTTTTTATCTGGTCTATTTTTTTTATTCTTAATAGTTATTTGATTTTTAAGATCATATTAAATGAATTTAATAACTCAATAAAATTTAAAGCCAAAGAGATAATATTGATTATCTCTATCATTTCAATAAGCTTATTTTACGGTTTTTATAAACATATTTCCGAAACAGTATACTGGGCTGTCGGAGGTACTTATATGCTTCACGCATTTTTTGGTTTATTATGGATAATCCTCTTTAGGATCGTTAGGAACAGACCCTCCAAATGGCAAATAGTCCTTTTGTACGCATTATTTACAATAATAGTCGGTATGATGACTCAAAACCTGGTTGTTTGTTTGATTGTATTTTTGTTTATAGAAAGTATTTTTATTTTACATAATGGGGGCAGAAATAAATTGCCTTTCCTAGGTCTGTATATGTTCTGTCTTATAGCTGGGGTAATTTTGACAAGCTTTTCACCAGGCAGTTTATCCAGAATATCAAAATATCCTGGTTCGTTAGATAAAAACATTTTAAATTATTTTAAGTACTTCTTTAATATTTCCAAAGTATTCTTAAGAGCAAGCGTTTATTTAGTTCCCCTTTCTATTCTTTCGGCCACTTTAATTTATATTAACTTTAATATACAAAATAAAGAGCAGAGTAAGCAACCTGATAATAAATTAATCCAACAATTAAAGACTTTCAAATGGCTGATAATAAGCGTATCGTCGATATTCCCTTTTCTGTTAGCCCCCAGTACAGTTTGTTATAGAACAGCTCTATTTTTTATGATTTTTTTATTCATCTTTATTCAAATAGTTATTATTAGGATTTTAAGTCAATTTGAATTCGAATTTTTTAGAAAACATATAAAAGTTGCAAACATTGTACTAGTAATAGCTTTTTCATGTCATCTGGGATATATGGCATACTGTTATAAAATCGGGAATGAATATCAATCTTATATGTCATATATTGACAGGTATCTGATAACACAAAAAAATTCCCCCCTTGAGGTTACTGTTAAAAAGAAGACTTTAAGATACTATCCCTTTATGTTTAATATAAAGGAATGGTCATTAACAGACAATCCAGGTAACTGGATAAATAAAGAATGGAGTTTCTATTATGATATCGATAAAATCAAAACAGAATAAGATATTCAAATAATGGAAGAATCTGAAAAAAGAATAATTATTAGCATTATTTCTCCAGTATTTAAATGCAGGGAATGTTTAGAAGAACTTTATATACGTTTAATAAACACTCTTGAGCAGATCTCTGCCAATTTTGAGATTATATTTGTGAATGATTCAAGCCCTGACGGAGCCTGGGAAACCATTAATGATCTAGCCAAAAAAGATTCAAGGATAAAAGGGATTAACCTGTCGCGTAATTTTGGCCAGCATCCTGCAATAAATGCGGGTTTGGAATATGCCAGTGGAGAATGGGTTGTCATTATGGACTGTGATCTTCAGGATCGGCCGGAAGAAATAATTAAATTATATCAAAAAGCGATTGAGGGATATGATATTGTATTTGCCCGCAGAGAATTCCGAAATGACAGCTATGTAAAAAAATTGATATCAAAATTATTTTATATTCTTTTTAATTATCTCACAAGTGTTCATTCTGATCATACTGTAGCCAATTTCGGAATTTACAGGAGTGCTGCCATAAATGAATACAGGAAAATAAGGGGAAAGAACAAGGTATTTCCTGTTCTCGTCAGGCAGATTGGTTTTAAGTCGATATCGTTAAATGTTCTGCATGGGAAACGAGGAAGCGGGGAATCAGCGTATAGCTTGAGCAGTCTCTTTAAACTGGCATTTGATATTATTGTTACACAGTCGAATAAGCCACTTTACCTTTTCATCTATTTTGGATTTACAATTGCCCTGCTTTCGTTTTTTTATGGGTTATTTCTTATTATAAGATTTTTTTCCTTAAACGTACCTGCAGGCTATACGAGTATTATTACAGCTATACTTTTTATCGGAGGACTTTTATTCTGTAATCTGGGAATAATAGGTATTTATTTGGGTAAGGTTTATAATGAGACCAAAGGCCTTCCGGATTATATAATACAGGAAACGACATTTAATTAGAATTATGATTCAATCTTTTTTAAGCGAATTGGACACAGACCGGTTTGGTTTCAAAATTGCCAAATTAGACTTTTCAGAAATTTCTCCCGACATATTAATTAAAGAGTTGAAAAAGGAAGATGTGAAATTAATTATCTGGAGAATTAATTGTAATCAATTGGCTTTTATAAATATACTAGAGAAAATGAATTTTAAAATAATGGATATCCAGGTCACATATAAATATAATTTTACAAATCATCCCTCTTGTGCAAATATTAATACTGATTTTATAATCAGAGAAGCTAATCTTGGGGATATAGAGAAATTACTAGAAATTACTGCGGAATCGTTCAATCAGTACGGCCACTATTTTGCTGATAATAGACTGGACCGGGATAAATGCAGTGAAATATATACCGACTGGGTGGAAAGAAGCTTTAAGGATAAAAGTGTGGCCGATGTCATTTTTGTAGCAGAAAATAAAACGGAGATTGCAGGTTTTTTATCATTTAAAATGCGAAGTGAAGGGAATGCTTTTTTTGCAACTGGTGTTCAAGGTGCTGTTGCAAAAAAATACAGAGGTAAAAATATTTTTAAAGCACTTACACATCATGGCCTTAAATGGGGTTTTGAAATGGGACAGCTATGGCAGGAACATAATGTTCTGTTAACCAACCTTTCTGTTAATAGGTCATTTATAAGTGTTGGTTTTTTACCCTTTAAATCATTTGTTACAATGCATGGTTGGCTTGTCTAGCTTTTTATTAATGGATAATAATTAATAATGAAAAACATTCCTTTTCAGTTTTTAATTTGTCCTAATTGTCATTCAACTAATTTGATTCATGATAATTTTCTTATTATCTGTAATTCATCTAATAAAAAATACTTTATTATAAATGAACAGCTGTTATTTAGTATGATGACTAAATCTGAAATCCCTGATGAAGTTGATAAGTTGAAACATAGCTTGAAAAAGTTTAGCAAACTGTACAATTTTCTTATAAAATTAATAAGTCCCGTTTATCTGGCATATTCGCCACAAAAAATTATTAATAAGTATTTAATTAATAATAATGCATTAGCTTTAAATCTGTGCAGTGGAAATTCAAATCCATCTCCGCAAATTTTAAATATTGATATATTCGCTTGTCACCATGTAAATATAGTCTGCGATATTGAAAACATTCCTTTTACAGATAATTCCATAGATTTCATTATTAATATAGCTGTTTTGGAACATGTTTTTAATCCCGAGAAAGTTGTTTCAGAAATATTTAGGATTCTTAAGCCGGGAGGTTAATATGCTCATATTTTACTTTTATTCAGCCATTTCACGTATCCCATATGATTATTCAAGAAGAATACATAAAGGGATGAAAATACTTTTTAAAGATTTCAAAAAAATTGAATTAATCCCTTATAGCCGTCCCACGTCAGGATTTTTGTGGATTTTACAGGAATGGCTGGCATTAATGTTTTCTTTTGGAATAAAGAAATTTCATCTTTATTTGAGTCTTTTCTTTATGATATTGACATTCCCCATTAAGTATATTGATTTTATATTAATAAAACATCCAATGGCAGTTAATATTAGTTCGGCATTTCTTTATAGGAAATAATTAGGATTTATTTTGTTATATAAACTCTAATAACCCATAAAAATGATATTCTTCAATAAACCTTTCATATCGGGTAATGAATTGGAATATATTAAAGATGCCGTTTCAAGAGGGAAAATTTCAGGTAATGGCTATTATACTCAAAAATGTCATCAGTTTTTTCAGGGGAAGTATGGATTTAAGAAATGCCTTCTGACCACATCATGCACAGATGCACTTGAGATGGCTGCGATCCTATGTGACATCCGGCCCGGGGATGAAGTCATCGTTCCTTCCTATACATTCGTATCTACAGCAAATGCGTTTGTCCTCAGAGGTGCCAGGATAGTATTTGCCGATTCACGGCCCGACCATCCGGGAATTTATGAGGACAAAATAGAAGAATTAATTACCAGAAAGACAAAAGCAATAGTCATCGTTCATTATGCCGGTATCGCCTGCGATATGGACAAAATAATGCACCTGGCTGAAAAATATAACCTCCTTGTAGTCGAGGATGCCGCACAGGCTGTTGACAGCTTTTATAAGGGGAAAGCACTCGGTGGCATTGGACACTTCGGCTGCTTTTCATTCCATGAAACGAAGAATATACAGTGCGGCGAAGGGGGTATGCTTGTTATTAATGATGATAAGTATTTTAAAAGAGCCGAGATAATATGGGAAAAGGGAACCAACAGGGCTGAATTCTTCAGGGGGGAGGTGAATAAATACGGATGGGTGGACATTGGCTCTTCATTTCTTCCTTCTGAGATAACAGCCGCTTTCCTAAGTGCACAGATTGAAAACATTGATACTATACAGGCAAGAAGGAAAAGCATTATTGAATTTTATGAAAAAAATATTTCAGACCTTCTGGGAGATTTTACCTTTACTAAGCCTGTCATCCCTGAATACGCTATCAACAACTGGCACATGTATTATCTTGTCTGTAAAAGTTTACAGGAGAGGGGAAAACTCATAAGCTTTTTTAAAGAACGGGGAATTCTGGCAGTTTTCCACTATCAGAGCCTTCACAGAAGCTTGTACTATCGTGATAAACATTACGATAGGCCGCTTCCCAACAGTGACAGATATTCGGATTGTCTAGTGAGGCTTCCGATTTTTTATGAGCTGGATACAGAAGAATTTTACAGGAGATTGAGGTAGAGTCGAAGACCGAAGTCAGAGTACGGAAGCTGGAAGACGGAAGATAGAATTATAAATTTCGGACATATGACTTCGGATTTTTGCCCCATTAACCCAACCCCAGCCTTCTGACTAAACTTCGTTTGTAAAGACTGCCTGTCTTCCCATGAAATTGGTTTATCACAAGTTTAATTAATCATAAATCCTGACATAATGTTTAATTGAGTCTCATATCGATTTTTACGAACATAATGTATTAATTAGATTTTTCAAAAATTTAAAATGGAGTATACTGGTGAAAGATATGTTCCCGGAGTGATAGGCGAAATAGAATTAGAGCACTTAAACAGATATCATTTTGTTATAAGCCAAATTGATTTATCTGATAAAGTTGTTCTTGATCTGGCCTCGGGTGAAGGATACGGATCCAGTTTGCTTGCAGAACATTCCAAATATGTATATGGAGTAGATATAAGCCTGGAAGCAGTAGAACATGCAAAATTAAAGTATATTAAAGACAACCTTGTTTTTTTACATGGTAAAGCTGAAAATATACCATTGAAAGACAAAACTATTGATCTGTATGTTAGCTTTGAGACAATAGAACATCTTGATAATCAGGAGGGAATGATGGCCGAAATAAAAAGGGTTTTAAAACCGGAAGGAATTCTTATAATATCTTCTCCTGATAAATACAACTATTCTGAATTGCCTCATATTCATAATACATTTCATAAAAAAGAATTATATTTTGAAGAATTCAAGACATTGATTAATAAATATTTTTTACATACTTACTTATTTGATCAAAGAATTTTTGTCGGTTCAATTATTGCATTTAGAGATAATTACAAAGAATATAAAAAACCAATAGTAATTTATAAAGATGGCATTAAATCTTTATTCAATCCTGTCTTTAACATAGCAATTGCAACCGATAATGATTTATTTAGATTGGATAATTTAATAGTGTTATACAGTGACTTTATTATTTCAAAGTCCACATTGCAAAATGCCCTGCAAAATGAACGATATGAGACAGAAAAATTAATTTATAATTCTTTATCCTATCGTTTAGGTTTTTTCTTTATCAAACCGCTAAAGAAATTATTAAACCTGATCAAATTAAAATAAGATTTATGTTAATATTAATTGGTTCTTCTTATGGACGGATGAAATGACCATTTGTGAACTCAATATAGTCAATTCATATACGTATAAATTCCATGTTAGTACCTTAATGTTTTATATATAATTATAATTGATATTCTGTCTTGAAGATTAGTTTAATAATTCAATTTATATTTATAAATAATTGGCAAGAATTCTTATCCTCATATATCTATTATCGGACATGTAAATAATGCATGTACATATTTTAAAGAATGTCTGAAGACTCTCGTCAATCTCTCGGAAATGACTTATTATACTTTTTTTGCTGCTACAAAGATAATTGATGAAATCCCGCAGGAACTAAAACGAATTCTTTAAAGAAACTATTTTAAATATCAAAAAAACTTTAAATACAAATATTCACCCTGACCTAGTAGCAGAAATCCAGGATTTAAAACAAAAATTCTTAGTCATAGGTAAAGTTATAGGTTATAGAATAGGACATTTACTTTTATTACTATACAGGTTTTTAAAAACAAAATTATTTGGCATAAAATATCTGTAAGAAACACTTTAATTTTAAATCAAGTTTTGTTCAGAAATTCCCAATTATTATTAAATTATTATATGGTGCTGATATTTACATTATGTTCGAATAATTACTTAGCTCAAGCAATTACTCTAGGCCAATCGCTTCTACTGTATCATAATAATTATAAATTCATTATAGGATTGGTGGATAGGAAAATGGATACAATTGATTATAATAAGATACCTTTTGAAATCTTAGAAGTCGAAAATATAGGTATTAAATGTTTTAGCGAAATGAGCTTAAGATATCATACCGTTGAGCTCAACACCGCAGTCAAACCATATTATTTTCAGTACTTTTTTAATTCGAAATATGTGGACACCATAATTTATCTTGACCCTGATATTCAGATTTTTGCGCCACTAAATGAATTAGAAGAGGAATTGAAGATTAATGATATTGTTATTACACCTCATTTTACAACACCTTTGAACGATAATAAATGGCAGGCGGAAGAGGATTTCTTGAATTCAGGCCTTTATAATCTTGGATTTATTGCAGTGAAAAGTACCACAACAAGCAGAAATATGATTGACTGGTGGGCACAGAGACTACGTAATAAATCTTATATTGATCAAAAGCGAGGATTATTTACCGACCAGATATGGATTAATTTTGTACCTCTTTTTTTCGAAAAGGTAAAAATATTTACAAATGTCGGTTATAATGTTGCTTACTGGAATTTGCATGAAAGAGTCATTTCATATAAAAACGGAGCATATTATGTTAATGAAAAACAACCACTGGTTTTTTTTCATTATGCCAGCTATAAGCCTTTGAATCCAACTATTATATCGACAGGACAAACAAGGTTTACATTTGAAGAAAGACCTGATATTGTGCCTCTTTTCAAGGGTTATTGTGAATTAATTTTAAAAAACAATTATATATTTTTCAATAATTTCCAATGTTATTTTGCTAAAGTAAAAGAAAAAATTGAGAATGATCTGCTAGTTGCCAAGATCAGTAAAGTGCCGCTTTATAAAAAAGTGATTGGAAAAATACTCCGTGAAATTATTAAGCGGCTTAATATAATGATGGATTATAATACTTTAAGGAAGGAAATAATACCCAGAAGTTGATTTATAGATATTTAAAACAAACGATCTAAATATTGACAATAATGAAATCTATTTTGATTTAATAAAAATGATCTCAGTAATAATACCTCTTTTTAATAAAGAAAAAAGCGTTAGAGACACTATTAATTCAGTTCTTAAACAATCATTTCCCAATTTTGAACTTATTATAATAAATGATGGATCTTTCGATAAAAGTATTGAAGTTATAAATCAAGTTAAGGACTGTCGAATACGGATTGTTTCCACAGAGAATCGTGGTGTTTCAAGTGCCAGAAATCGTGGTGTTTCAGAATCTAAATACGGATTAATTGCATTATTGGATGGAGATGATTTGTGGGATACTTTTTTTTTAGAGGAGATGGTTTCTTTAATTCAAGCATATCCATATGCTTCTTTATATGGTTGTGCTTATTCTTTTCAAAATTTGGATTCGAGTATTTATTCTCCAGATTTAGGACTTGAAAGTCTTTCACGTGGATATATAGATTATTTTAAATTGGCAAAAAATAATACTTTATTTACCTCTTCTTCTGTCATTTTCAGAAAAGACTCTTTTAATGAAATAGGAGGATTCGATAATAAATTATCTAAAGGAGAAGATATTGACTTGTGGATTAGATTTGCCTTAAAGAAACGAGTTGCATTTTATAATAAACCTCTGATTATTTATAAATTAGATAGTGAGAATCGCTCTGCTTCTCGAAAAGATTCCAAGGATAATTATTTGATTTGGAATCTGAATAAGTATGAAAAATATGAAAAAGAAAATCAAAATTTCAAGGATTTTCTTGATCAATGGAGGTTGGCTCATATAAATAATTTTCTTACGGGCAATAGCCATGAGGTTGATGAAATTTATAGTTTAATTAAAAGCATCGATTTAAGGAAACAATCAATTATATGGAAAATCCTTAAATATACTCCGAGATTCTTGCAATCATTTGTTTATAAAACCTGGGTGGAGTTTAAAAAAATATTTCAATGAAAGTTGTTCATTTATGCATTAACGAAGAATTTGGAGGAGCCGCAAAAGCAGCAAATCAATTGCATCATGGACTTCTGAATTCAGGTGTGGATTCCAAATTACTAGTTATAAATAAGACTTCAAATGATAATTCTGTAATTAGGATTGCTGATATTTATTCTAAAAAGGATAGAATAATTCTTTTTATTAGGAGAATTAATGATTTTATCAATAACTTATTGAATATTAAGCGAGATCAAAGATATAAACCTCATTCTCTGCTTTTAAGCGTTTTAAATAAAATTGAATTTGATATCATCCATTTGCACTGGGTGACGAATGAGTTTGTAGACTTTAATGAGTTTATAAATTTAAAAAAACCAATAATCTGGACTATGCACGATTGTGCTGCTTTTACGGGAATCTGCAGTGTAATTGGAAACTGTAATAATTACTCAACAGGCTGTGGCAATTGTCCTATAATTAATTCAAAATCAAAAATTGATATAAGTTCAAAAGAATTCAGTAGAAAACAAAAATTATATAAATACTTAAATATATATATAATAAGCCCAAGCCATTGGTTAGCTGATAAAGCTTTGCAAAGTCCTTTATTAGAAGGGAAGTCAGTTAGTATCATTCCACATGGATTAAATATTGAACAATTAACACCTCTAGATAAATTGACGGCAAGAAAGATCTTTAATTTAAATTCAGAGGTAAAAATTATTATTTGCGGAGCTGTCACTTTAACGGATAAAAATAAAGGAATTCAATATCTTTTAGAGGCAATTAATCAAATTTCAGACCATGAAGCTGAAAAAAATGAGATCGAATTGGTACTTTTTGGTGAAAACCCTATTGGAAATTCTTCATACGGAATAAAAACGACCTCACTTGGTTTTATTAACGATATAAGGTTACTTAGGATTGTTTATTCTTTAGCTGATGTAATTGTAATACCATCAAAACAGGAATCATTTGGACTGATAGCCATTGAAGCGATGTCTTGTGGTATTCCAGTTGTGGCTTTTGGGGCAACGGGCTTGTTGGATATTGTCGATCATAAAAAAACAGGGTACCTGGCAATCCCATACGAAGCAGATGATTTGGCAAATGGTATAAAATGGTGCTTAAATAATAATACAAATAATGAACTATCGGTCAGTGCCAGAAAAAAAGTATTGGAATGTTTTGATATTAATTATATAGCAAAGAAATATATAGATTTATATAATACTATCTTATCTAAATAAGCTAAAATATCGATAAGTATTTCAATGCATTTTCCTAAAATATCAATAGTCACACCAACATATAATCGTGCAGATTATTTAGAAGATAATATATTGTCAATTATAAATCAAAACTATCCTAATCTGGAATATATTATTGTAGATGGGGGGAGCACAGATGGAACAATTGACATTATTAAAAAATATGAATCATTTCTTACATTCTGGACTTCAGAGCCGGATAATGGAATGTACCATGCAATACAAAAAGGATTTGAGAAGTCCACAGGGGAAATAATGGCATGGTTGAATTCTGACGATAAATATCATCCCGGAGCATTGAATATAGTAAGTCAGATTTTCTCAGAGGTAAAAGAAGTGGACTGGTTAATTGGTACTCCTTCTTTATTCAATGAAATTGGCCAATGTGTCAAGATATTTCCAAATACGAGGTGGTCAAAATCCAGATTCTGGACAGGAGACTATAAATGGATACAACAAGAAGCTGTATTCTGGAGAAGATCACTTTGGGAAAAGGCGGGATCCACGCTTAACCTCTCCTACCGGTTTGCCGCTGATTTTGAATTGTGGTGCCGTTTTTTTCATTTTACAAAATTATTTAGTGTCGAAACTATTTTAAGCGGATTCAGGTTTCATGGGAATCAGATATCTTACTTAAAAAATTCAGAATATGAAGCGGAAGTAAAAGAAATTGCAAAATTTTTAAAACCACATCACTTTCAATTTTTAAGATTTTTTATTATGAAATTTTTATGGGCACTTAAGAATCTTTTAATTAAATTAAACTTTCAATTTACCAACTTTATTGCTTCGGTATGTTCTCTATTGATTGACAAACTCAACTTTTATCCGCCAATAATATTTTATGATTTCGACAAAAACAGATGGAGAATTTAATGTCGTTTTATTAATTCTAAGATTTGTAAAGTGAACGTTCTTCATATTATGGATTATGCAGCTCCCTATAATGGGAATTTCATTCCTTCAATTAAAAATCTAGAAGAAAAGTTGAATAGTAAAGTTGGCAAACTTATTTATATGTTCCCTTCAACTGCACAAAAATTATATTGGGTAGCCGAATTAAAGAAGAAAGGGACAAAAGTTTATTTTATAGAAAATTCATTTTTTTCAAAAAAAATAAAATATTCAAGTATAAAAAAAGTACTAAATATCATTAAAATAGAAAGGGTGAGCATTATACATACACATTTTGTAGCATATAATTATAACCTGGCTTTGATGAAAATTTGTTTTATTTCTAAAATCAAAATAGTCGGAAATTTTATGAATGAATTTTCCCCCGCTAAAAATATTTATTACAGACTTAAAGTCATTCTGACAAATTTGACTTTTGATGCAATTATTGCATCAAGTGAAACTGTAAAGCGAAGCGTTTTGAAAACAGGTATAAATGAAAAAAAAGTGGTGACAATTTTTAATGCATTAGAATTAAAACATTTACAAACCTATTATGAATTTAATTTGAGGGATGATAAAAATCAGAAAATTATATTGATGTTTGGTTGGACTTTTCACCGAAAAGGAGTAGACATTGCACTTAATGCAGTCAAAGAATTAATAAATGATGGTCAAAATATCAGGTTAGCAATCGCAATGGCGGGAGGTCAGGAATTAATTAAAGATGAAATTATTAAACTTCTTGGTAATATGCCACAATGGATAACTTTGTTGGGTCCCGAATCAAAAGTTGCAACATATTATAATTCAGCAGATATTTTTCTATCATCAAGCAGGGAAGAAGGATTTACTTATTCTGTGCTGGAAGCCGCTTATTGTGACCCAATGATAATTGTAAGTGATATAGGCGGTCACCCAACTGATATTCCTTACATTGGTATATTTGAAAGCGAAAATTTCAAAAAATTAAAAGAGGTTATTATTGAAATGCTGTCAAAAACGCCAAAAGAAAAAATCAGAATTAAGTTTGCACAAAAGGAATATGTCGTTAAGACATATGATGTAAATGAATGGTCGAATAATATTATTAAAGTATATTCAACTCTTTGAAAATGAAGAATATTTTAATTTTAGGAGGATTGGGTTTTATCGGTTCAAATATTATAGATTTATTAATAAAGGATGATAACCTTTATAAAGTAATTGTTTTTGATTTTCCTGGTGAAATTAATAGTTTTGGGTCAAAGGTAAAAATGGTTTATGGGGATTTCAATAATGAAAAAGACTTGGATGCCGTTCTAAAAAACAATAAGATTGATGTTGTTATACATTTAATCAGTACAACTATTCCTGCAACATCAAATGATAATATTGTTTTTGATATTGAGGCAAACCTTGTTACAACAATCCGATTATTAGAGCTATTGGTTAAATATAAGATTCCAGAAATAGTTTTTCTCTCCTCTGGAGGAACCGTATATGGGCTTACAGAATCTGAATCTGTAAATGAAGACCATCCGACTTTCCCAATTTCATCATATGGTGTAATTAAATTATGTATTGAAAAATACATACACTTATTTCATCAGATATATGGATTAAATTATTTGATTTTAAGAGCAGGTAATGCCTATGGGCCACACCAAAAATCAAATAATCAAGGTATAATAAACGTGTTTTTGAGAAAAGTCATTAACGATGAAAAACTAATAGTCAGAGGTGATGGGAGTGCAATCAGAGATTATTTTTATGTTAAAGATTTCGCTTTAATAATTAAAATTCTTATAGACAATAAAATTAAAAATGAAATAATAAATATTGGAACTGGGAAAGGTGTTTCAATTAATCAAATCTTAGAGATTCTTAAAAAAATCAAACCAACTTTAGTAGTTGAATATATTGATGCCTATGATTCAGATGTGCCTAAGATAGTGTTAGATACAAAAAAATTAAAATCATTAGTAAACATTAATTTTTGTATTTTAGAGGAAGGTATTCTAAAAACCTATAAGCAGATGTTTATTGAAAAGAGTTTATAAATATTGGATAAATCTTGGAATATACATTGTCTTTCTATCATATTAATTTTTTGGTATTCAGTTTCCCGGAGTAAATGATAATGAATAATAATACTACTATAAGCATTTTTAATGATAACTTACAATCAAATTTAAAGCCTATGTTTTTGAAAAAAACATAATTGAAATCAAAAAATTTTATTATAAGATATGTCTTAAAAAAAATCCTAGCATAGGAGTTAGTTTTAAAAACAGGTTTAAAAAAAATGTATTTCACAGTTAGAAAAAACTAATATTAGATTATGGCTTTCTGGCTCGTGATGAATTTTATGATTTATTGAGAATGAATTCACTATTTTATTTTCACTTATTTTATAAGTATTTTAAACCCGAATAATGTGATAAAGCTGTCCATTATCACCATAAATTATAATAATGTCAATGGATTACAAAAAACCATTAATAGTGTTATTAATCAAACGTTAAAGAATTTTGAATTCATCATTATTGATGGTTGTTCTACAGATAATAGTACTGATTTGTTAAAGAAATTTGCCGGTCAAATTAATTACAGTACAAGCGAACCGGATAATGGTATATACAATGCAATGAACAAAGGGATAAGGCACGCCAATGGTGAATATTGCTTTTTTCTAAATTCAGGAGATTGGCTGGTTAACAATTATATTTTAGACGAAGTTTTCAAATCAGACAATAACGTTGATATTATTTTTGGGAACCTGTTTGTGACTTCGGATAATAAGGTTATTGGAAAGGCATACGGAAAAAATGACCTTTCATTCTATGATGTTTACAGCGGGGTGATAAAACACCAGGCTACTTTTTTTCGAAGGACACTTTTTGACAGGTTCGGATTATATAACGAAAAATTTAAAATAATTTCGGACCGGGAATATTTTATAAGGACAATAGGACTTGGCGGTGCATCATATAAATATCTGGATATCGATATAGCCTGTTTTGATAATGGAGGTATCAGCAACAATTCGGGAGAAATTGTTTCATGGGAAAGGCAGGAAATGCTTGATCATTATATTCCCGCAATGATACAGAAAGATTATTTAAGGTTTGAAAATATATCCGAATATGAGCCTCTGACTAAAATATCATTCACCCGTTTTTTCCTCAGGTTGATGCGCAAATCCCTTAAGCTTTTGAATGTTAAAACAATAAGGAAGTGAACATCCTGTACCTGTGTGATGAGTATCCCCCGTGCCAGCATGGTGGCATAGGGACCGTAACCCGGATACTGGCCAGGGAAATGGTAAGAAAAGGACACTCAGTAACAGTTTGCGGTTTTTATCCATATTTCAGGAAGGCCCCAGTTTATGAGGAAGATAATGGAGTGAGAGTCTTCAGGGTATTTTACGGTAATAAGCTGTTGTTAAAATTATCCAGGAACAAATATTCTGGGAAAATTATCAATATTGAAAAAAAATTTATAAGCTATACTGGGTTTATAAAAACATTAATATACGATAATAAGATCGATATTATTGAAATGCCGGACTTCCAGGAGGTTTTCAGATACACAGGACCCCGCTTTATAAGTTACCCCGATTTTAGTATCCCGGTTGTTGTCAAAACCCATGGTACTTATTCATTCATTAATAATATTGAAAAGGGAATATCTTTTAACAACAAAATTTTTAATAAGGAAGAGTATAATCTTAATAAAGCCGATTTAATAATTGCGATAAGTGTTTTCTCAAGTAATATATTAAAAAGAATATTTAAATATGATAAAAGGATTGAAGTAATATATAATGGAATAAATACAAACGAAATAAATCAAGACAGTTTCATAAGGAATTCAAATACAGTGATTTTTGCCGGGACCCTGTCGGAGAATAAGGGTATTTTCAAATTGATTTCAGCCTGGCAAAAGGTTTCAAGACAGATTCCGGATGCAAAATTACTGGTATATGGGAAGGGAAGCCCTTCCTGTCAGAAAAGACTGAAAAGAGAGATAAATCCGGGAATCAGTCATTCTATTGAATTTAAAGGATTTGTTAATAGGGAAAAGTTAATGAAGGAGTATCAAATGGCGGCATGCGCAGTTTTTCCCTCTTTTGTTGAAAGTTTTGGTATGGCACCAATTGAATCTATGATTTCCGGTTGTCCCACAATTTATAGTTTAAGATCTACTGGAAATGAGCTGATGACTAATGGTATCGACGGATTGTTGATAGACCCTGACAATCCTGATGAAATTGCAGATTCTATATTGGTCATTTTAAAGGACAAGTCTATTGCAGCTAAAATTGGTAGAATGGGCAGAGAGGTTGTCAAAACAAGGTTTGATATCAGAGATATTGCAGAAAAGCATCTGAGGTTGTATTCGGAATTGGTCAACTTAAAGAAACAAGCTAAATGGAAGTAAAATGGAGTACTTCCGGCCCTGCACTGAAGATCTATTACTTTTTTGTCCTGATTTCCTTTATCTTTTTTTTGTACAGGTACAGGAAAAGCCAGATAGCTGTTTTTATAATATTGCTTTTTTTTAATGGTCTTTTCGGATTCATAAACAAGGATGTTCAGAATATTTATCGCATTTTCCTGGTTGGCGTGGCGATATTACTAACTCTGAAAACATCAGACTTTTATTATACATTAAGTACAAACGGATTTATCCTTATATGCTTTGTGATTTTTACAATTACTTTCCTGGCTACTGCTTTTAATAATCATGATTACTTTTTCATCACTTTCAGTCAATATTCCAGGTATTTTATAATTTTTTCAATGTTCCTGGTATTAAAAATGTTGCTAAAAAATGAAGAATACAGGACTTTTCTGGACAGGCTGATCAGAGAACTTTTTTTATTGCAGGTAATACTTTCAATATTAAAAATTCTGACGATAGGAATTCAAGAAAGTGTGGTGGGATCTGTAGCATCCCAGGGAGGAGCCTTGGCAACATCTCTGCCAATCCTCGGGTTTATGTTTTTATGGATAAGCAAAAGGGGACATCTGGACAGAAACGACTGGTTATTAATAGTCGGACTTCTATTTGTAGGATTTGTCAGCAACAAGCGGGCAATATGGTATGTAATGCCTTTTGTAATAATTCTCTTTATGTTTTACGTACCAAAAAGAAAAATCTCAAGGAGGCTTATCATATTATCACTTTTTGCCGGTCCGCTGGTTTTCTATATGGGTTTAAGATTAAATCCGACACTTAACAGGGAAGGCAGAATGTGGGGGAGCTTTGATCCAAGTTATGCATATGATTATGCCCGCCAGTATACTTTTGGAGATAAGAAAAATGTTGAAGCAGGTGTCGGAAGAGGTGGGGCCAATCTTTTATTGTTTGAAAAAATAAGAAAAGGTGAATTAAACAGGGAAGACTGGTTCGGATATGGGCTGAGATTCATGTATGCCACAACATATAGCGAGTTCCAGGAACTGGGATACGGGATAAGTACCAAAGGAGCGGCAACGGGAGTATTTCAGACACTGGTCTCCAATGGTCTGGCAGGAGTCTTTGCAACACTTTTGTTTGTTTTTAGTATTTTAATTAAGATTAAAAACAACAGGCTTAAATATGTAATTATTGGTATTTTTCTATGGGAATATTTATTCTACACAGGGTCAATCTTAAGAGAGACTGCCTTAGCAGTTATCCTGGTTTATACAGTTTTAGCATCAGATCCTGATTATCCAGGATCTCAGAAACTTTCTCCATTTTCGTCCCTCTCCAAATGAAAAGGAAAATTTTATTTCTTTATTATACGCAGTTCGGCTATCATACAGACCTCTTCATGTATGGGAAATACCTTGATAAAACAAAATACGAGATTCAATATTTCTGCTTTGATCAAAAGCTGCCAAAGATAGAGATTGAAAATATTAGAGTTCATTATCAGACACTTAATTCAGAAAGGGTTGCAAATTATTTAAAGTATTTCTATCGTCTGAAAATGCTAATAAGAACGGAAAAATATGACCTTGTTTTTCATGTAGACGGGCAGTTCACTCTATTGATCAGGTTATTGAATCTGCGGCAGCCAATGTTGCTGGATATCCGTTCAGGAGATCTCTCCTCTAATAAAATCAGGCGTTATTTCAGAAACCGGAAAATTCTTTTTTGCTCTTTTTTTTACAGGAATGTATCAGTTATTTCAGAGAGCCTGGGAAATCTTTTAAAAATAAACAGGCTTAAATCCAGGATCATTCCTCTTGGCGGAGAATTGCAGAATACTTCTGGTAAGAAATTTGAAACTATCCGAATGTTGTACATTGGCACTCTCGATCATCGTAATATTTACCAGACTATTCTTGGCCTCTCCCGGTATCTTAAGACTGAAGGATCATTAAAAGGAATAACTTATGATATTGTCGGATTTGGCAAACCTGATGTCATAGCTGAAATAATTCAGACAATTGAATCTGAAAAGCTTGAAAAACAAGTCTTTTACTATGGCAGAAAAAAAATAGATGAACTTTTACCCTTTTTTGAAAGCTGCAATCTGGGGATCGTTTATATACCACAGACCGAAGCCTATGATTGTCAGCCGGTGACAAAGCTCTTTGAATATTTGCTTGCCGGAATGCCTGTCATTGCAACAAATACACTTGAAAACAGGATAATAATGAGACCTGAATTCGGGGAGGTGACAGAAGATAATCCTGAGGGATTTGCTGATTCACTTTCTAAAATAGTTAGTGACAGGAGAAAATATAATTCTGAAAGAATAAAAAATAAGTGTCTTGAATATCAGTGGAGCAGTATCGTAAGTGACATACTGGATCCCTATTTTGATGAAATCCTGAGTAAAAGTTCCGGAAAATACAATATAAATCCCAACAGTGAATAAAACCAGCCGGGTAAAAAAATACTTCAGTGACAGGTCCAATTATATTGAATCCAACCCGATTATTGCTTTAAGGGAAAGGATCCTTTATAATTTGATTGGAGAGGTTAAAGGAAAGGAAATAATCGATATCGGGTGCGGCAACGGAGAGCTGACCAGGGATTATATTTCTGATAATTCCGTAACATTCTTGGATTTTTCGGAAGAAATGATCAGTTTGGCTAAATCAAGCCTCCCGGATGATAAAAAAAGCAATGCCGATTTCATTATTTCAGACATATTGAATTACAATACTGAGAAAACATTTGATATTGTTATATGTATAGGGGTAATTGCTCATATTGAAAATATTGATTCTTTGATTAATAAACTAAAGAATCTGACATCGCCGGGAGGGATTATCGTAATTCAATATTCAGCTGCTGAAAAATTTATAACATTTTTAAACAGGATAAAAAAGTCTGTTTTTTTTAGAAGATATCAGAACCAATACAGGGTAAATGTCACAAGTTCTGCGGATATCAGAAAAATACTGGCTGTGGAACAACTAGATATCATTAAGAAAATCCCTTATGTTCCCGTATCTCCTTTTTTCTCTTTATTCAGTTATGAAAAGAAAATCAGGTATATGAAGTATTTTTACAGATGTAAATTGTTTTCTTTTCTCGGATCAGAGATAATTCTTGTTGTCAGCAATCAGAAACGGAACATATAGTATTTATATCATTTTTTTCAATTTGCATATCGGGAGAATTTATTTTTCTGTAAGTTATATGAGATAAATATTTAATACAATTAATATTATCAGCTGCATGAATGTATTATTCGTTTACCGGGGGAGCACGCTTAACGGTCAAAATCCGATTGTTGAAAATCAGATTGAATCAGTCAGAAATGAAGGTGTGACTGTATCCCGGTTTGTCCTTTCAAACGGGGGACCATCTTATTTTAAATCTTATTTTCAGTTAAGACGTTACCTGAAACATGACAGGTTTGATATAGTTCATGCTCATTATGGTTATACTGCAATCATAACCGGTCTTGCAAATCCGGGAAAGACTGTTGCCTCTCTTATGGGTTCAGATATTTATAACCAGAACATATTTATCAGATTCATAATAAAATTATTTTCTAAATATATCTGGTCCGGAACAATTGTAAAATCCTCCGGGATGAAAGATGTGATTCCGGATTCTGTGATTGTCCCCAACGGAGTTAATCTTAATACATTTAATCCTAAAGACAGGGATGAATCAATTTCACGTACCGGTTTGTCGGGAGGTTCTAATGTAATATTTGTTGCCGTTAAACCGGAAGAAAAAGTAAAAAACCTGCACCTGGCAAGAAAGGCAATTATGCTTCTCGGGAATGAAAAAATAAAGTTACATATTATAAGTAATCTGAATAATTTCATTCTGCCTTATTATTATTCAGCTGCAGACCTGTTATTATTGACATCTACGTCCGAGGGTTCTCCGAATGTTATAAAAGAAGCGATGGCATGCAATTGTCCGATCGTAAGCACAGATGTTGGCGATGTAAAAGCAATAACAGGTGATACCGAAGGATGTTTTGTAACCGGATTTTCCCCGAAAGAGATCGCATCGGCAATAGAAAAAGCCCTGGAGTTTTCAAAAAGCATGGGCAGAACTTCAGGAAAAACCAGGATAACCAGTCTGGGTCTTGATTCTATAAGCGTAGCGAAGGGAATAGTAAGTATTTATGAAGAAATTTTAAAAAAATGATGGAGCGGGGAGGTGGCATGATAGCCATTATCGATTATCGTATGGGGAACATAAGGTCGGTAATCAATAAATTAAAAAGAACAGGATGTGATCCGGTTGTCACCAGTGATCCAAAAATAATTCAAAGTGCAGATAAACTGGTCCTGCCGGGAGTAGGTCATTTTAAAACTGCCATGGAGAATCTTGAAATGCTTTACCTGACGGAGTCATTAAATGAAATGGTAATTATTAAAAAGACTCCGATACTGGGAATATGTCTTGGAATGCAGATTATGGCACGGCACAGCGAAGAAGGAGATGCACTGGGTCTAGGATGGATTGACGCCGATGTTGTAAGATTTAAGATTGAAGATTCAGGATTGCAGTTTGGAGATTCAAGATTGCAGATTGGAGATTCAAGATTGAAGATTGCAGATTCAAGATTGAAGATTGCAGATGGCAGATTGAAGATTCCGCATGTGGGGTGGAATACTCTTGAAGATGTAAAAGATTCGCCATTGTTCAGGAATGTGGATATCAGATCAGAGTTTTATTTTGTACACAGCTATCATATAAATTGTAACGATCCGGAAGATGTTTTGGCTCTCACTGTTTATGGATATCCGTTTGTTTCCGTAATTCACAAAGAAAACATTTTCGGGGTGCAGTTTCATCCGGAGAAGAGCCATGATGCGGGGGAAATACTATTGAAAAATTTTGTGGATTTATGAGGAAGGATTGCAGATTGAAGATTGAAGATTGCAGATTAAATGATAAAAAGATTTGAGGATTTGGAGGTTTGGCAGCTGGCCAGGCTACTGGTAAAGGATGTTTACAAGGTGACTCAAAGGAATGAATTTAAACAGGACTTGAGTTTAAAGGATCAGATAAGAAGATGCGCTGTATCAATAATGGCAAATATTTCTGAGGGATATGAACGCAAAACACAAAAGGAGTTTATTAATTTTTTATTTATAGCAAAAGGTTCATGCGGAGAGCTCAGAAGTCATTTTTATGTGGCATCCGATATGAATTATATTGACAATGCAACATGTGACTCTCTTCAGAATCAAGCCATCAAAATTTCCAAATCCCTGAGCGGGTTCATTAAATACCTTTCATCCTCATCAATAGTAAAATAATATAAATTTTTAATAGCAGTTATAAAGCTTAAATTTTGTATTTAAATATTTTAGGCACAAAATTATAGACCTCAATCTTCAATTTTTAATCTTCAATCTTCAATCTCAGTGTATCGTCCCCGTATAATCCCTGTTTTGCTTCTTAAGGATAAAGGATTGGTCAAATCGGTTAAATTCAGGAAGTATACCTATATAGGTGATCCGATCAATGCGGTTAAGATATTTAATGATCTTAAAGCTGATGAACTGATTTTTCTTGACATAATGGCCAGCAGGCAAAAAAGGCACATTTCACTTGATTTTGTCAGAAATGTCGGAGAAGAGGCCAATATGCCTTTTTCGGTTGGAGGTGGGATAAGGAGCTTAAGTGCTATCCGTGAAATAATAAACGCTGGGGCAGAAAAAGTGGTTCTCAATACATATGCCGTGGAATCTCCGGGATTTATAAAGGAAGCGGCTGAAGAATTCGGCAGCTCAACCATTATAGTATCCATGGATATTAAGCAGAATTGGTTAAGAAAAAAGAGGCTTTTTATATACGGAGGGAGACAGTCCACACGTTATGACCCATTATCTTTTGCAAAGAGGGCTGAAGAAATGGGAGCCGGTGAGCTTATAGTCAATTCAATTGACCTTGATGGAACGATGACAGGGTATGACCTGGAACTTATTGAATCGGTTGCAACGGCAGTCACTATCCCTGTTATTGCCCTGGGAGGTGCTTCCGGCTATGGAGATTTTAGGGATGCGGTTACAAAAGCCGATGCATCGGCAGTTGCGGCCGGATCGATGTTTGTATTTCATGGCCCCAGAAGGGCCGTTCTGATAAATTATCCCGACAGGGAAACCATAAAAAAAATATTTGAATAAATGAATCAGTCCGACAAAAATTACAGAGTCTGTACAAGGGGAGTATGGGACACAACAATTCCGGGGATAGTATTTGATGAAAAAGGTGTTTCAAATTATGCTTATTTATTTGACAGGCTTGCTGAGGCTTATCCCAGGGGGGATAGTGGCGAAAGACAATGGAACAAGGCAGTAAGGCAGATCAGGAAGTCAGGCAAAGGTAAAAAATACGATTGTGTGGTAGGAGTAAGCGGAGGAACTGACAGCAGTTATCTGCTATATCGGGCTGTGAAAGAAGGATTAAGACCCCTGGCAGTTAATCTTGATAATGGATGGAACAGTGAAATAGCTGTAAAGAATATAAAAAAGGTGACAAATAAGCTTGGTGTCGATCTTGAAACTTATGTCATTAATTATGAAGAAATAAAGGATCTGCTGAGGGCATATATGAGATCGAGGCTGCCATGGGTTGATATGCCTACTGATCTGGCGATTAAAGCAGTTATGTATAAAATTGCCAGCCAGGCAGGTGTTAAATATATCCTGCGCGGCAATGACTTCAGATCTGAAGGTACTCAACCGCGGGAGTGGACATATGGAGACGCAAGACAATTGAATTTTATACATGCAAGATATGGATCTGTAAGACTGAGAACTTATCCTAACTACAGTATTTTAAGACTTTTTTATTATGGAATCATAAAAGGGATTAAAAGCATATATCCTTATTATTATCTTGATTATAATAAACAGGAAGCAATGGAATTCCTGAAAAAAGAATTTTCCTGGGAATACTATGGGGGCCATCACCACGAGAACCTGTTCACCAAATTTGCAATTGCTTACTGGGCCCTCTTCAAATTCGGGATTGATAAACGAAAAATAACATATTCCTCGCAGATACTCAGCGGAACCATCTCAAGAGAAGAAGTGCTTGAAATCCTCAAAAAGGATCCTTATACGGAAAAAGAATATAATCAACTGGTGTCGTACGTTATGAAGAAACTGGATATACCTGAAGAGGAGTTCAGGACTATAATGAATTCCTCCAACAAGTCATTTCTTGATTATCCTTCCTATTACCCGATTTTCTATACTTTTGCAAGGTTTTCCAGGTTCTTTTCGGAGAAATTATTCATGCAGACACCTATGGTTTTCTTTCAGCTTGATATGAGGAAAGAAAGTGAACAGAGAAGCAAGACTTTGCTGCTGAAATAGCCGGCACTATTTTGTTTTCCTCAATACTGCAGTTACTGAATATTCATTGAAAATATATCAGGATAATGAAGTTGACAGAGATATGTGGGCTGCCCTGATAAAGGGAAGCTCATTTACCTCTCCGTTCCAGACGCCGGAATACTATGATTGTTTAGCAGGAATTACCGGAATGGATTCATTTGTACTTGCAGCAGCTGATATTTCAAAGTATTCAGCGCTGGCAGTGGTTACAGTTTTTAAGCAACCGGGGTTAACGGGTTATTTTTCAAGACGCGGTATTATTTTTGGCGGACCGGTAATATCAGAAATTTCAAATGAAGATCTTAGCGTTTTTCTTATTGAAATTTCAAAAAGACTTTTGGGGAATGCAATATACCTTGAAACGAGGAACTTATTCAGTTATATTAATTATCATGATGCGTTTATTAACTCAGGATGGGAATATGTAAATTATCTTAATATCAGGCTCAGACTGAAAGATCTTTCTATTGATGATCTGCAAAAGCTGTTTACATATAACAGGAGAAGGGAGATAAGATTATCGATCGAAAACGGTGCAGTTGCAAGGGAAATCAGTTCACTGACCCAGATACTGGAAGTTTATAAAATCCTGGAAAAACTATACAGGACCAGGGTAAAGCTTCCCCTGCCTCCTTCGGACTTCTTTGTAAACTGCTGCAATTCAGGATTAATGAAGATTTTTTGTGTTGAACATAACAATAAAATAATAGGAGGTTCTTTTTGTCCTTTCCTACCCGGGAGAGCTGTTTATACATTTTACTATTGCGGCGAAAGAGATTATCATAAGCAGATCTTCCCGACTCACCTTGCAATACTGGCGGCCCTGAATTTTGCTGCAGAAAATAAGATCCCGGCTGTCGACTTTATGGGAGCGGGATTAAAAGATTCAGATTATGGCGTCAGGAAATATAAGCTTGAATTCGGAGGAGAACTGGTTGAAGAAGGCCGATATTTAAAGATCCTTTCCCCTTTATTTTATAATATCGGAAAAAACGGACTTAAATTAATTCGTAAAGTGCATTAATGCGAATTCTGATAGACATAAATCATCCAGCTCATTTTCATAATTATAAATACCTCTCTAAAGAGCTTATCGAGAAGGGACATAAAGTATTCTGGACGGTAAAAAACATACCGTCCGCAGTAACTCTGCTCAGAAACAGCAATTTCGACATTAAGGTTTTACCCCGGAAAAGATACGGTATTTTTTCAAAGATTGTTTTTCAGATTATCTATGATTTTCTGATACTGGTATATTGCCTGAAGAATAAAATTGAAATTGCTGTCGGGACATCAGTTTCCATTGCCCATGTTTCAAAAATCACAGGTATAAAATCGATAGTGCTTGATGATGATGATGATGATGTTCAACCTCTGATGAGGGATTATGTGCATCCTTTTGCAGGATCTTTATTATCCCCTGATTGTTTAAAGTATAAAAGGAAAAGAAATGATACCATTTATTATCCAGGCTATCATGAGCTGGCCTATCTTCACCCGAAGCGGTTTGTTCCTGATCCTTCCATTCTAAAAGAAGCCGATGTTAATGAAGGGGAAATATATTTTGTACTGAGATTCAATACTTTCAAAGCTCATCACGACTCCGGTGCAATTGGAATTTCGAAAGAACAGAAACTGATTATAATAAATACACTGAAAGGATTTGGCAGGATTTTCATTACGACTGAAGGTGAAATTGAACCTGAACTTGAACAATATAAGCTTAAAACAGATCCCGGGAAAATCCATTCCCTTCTCTATTATGCTCATCTTTTTATCGGAGACAGCCAGACAATGACGACTGAAGCAGCATTACTTGGAATCCCGGCATTAAAATGTAACTCTTTTGCCGGAAGGCTTTCTGTTCCGAATGAGCTTGAGGGGAAATATAAGCTCTGTTATTCATTCCTCCCTGAAAATTTTGATAAAATGGTTGAAAGATTGAAAGAGATGCTGAATGCATCAGATCTCAAGGAAGAATGGGTAAAAAGGAAAAACAGAATGCTTGTTGATAAAATCGATGTGACATCTTTCCTGGTCTGGTTTATCGAAAGATATCCTGAAAGTGTTGATTTGGTTAAAGAGCCCGGAATATTTGAAAAAAACTTCAGATGAAGGATTTCTCGATAAAGATTTACAGAGAATTATTATCACAACTAAAGAGTCATAACTATGAATTTTACTCCGTGCAGTCAGCCTTATCGGATTTGACAGGCGGGAGAAAGATAATTTTAAGACACGATGTTGATCTGTTGCCTGATCGCTCTCTTGAATTTGCCAGAATTGAAGCCGGCCTCGGGATAAAAGGGACATATTATTTCAGGGTTGTTCCGGGCAGTTTTAATGAAAGGATAATCAGAAATATTTCTGAACTGGGGCATGAGGTAGGATATCATTACGAAGATTTGAGTTTTGCCCGGGCAAAACTCAAGGCGGATGGCGGATGGCGGAGGGCAGATGGCGAAGAACTTGAAAAAGTGTTAGTAAATATTGGGATAGAATCATTCAAAGAGAATCTTGAAAAACTAAGAAGATTTGTCCCGGTTAAAACTATCTGCATGCATGGGAGTCCGATAAGCAGATGGGATTCAAGGTTGTTATGGGAATATTATGATTATCACGATTTCGGGATTATCGGGGAGCCATATTTTGATGTCAATTTTGATGAAATATTGTACCTGACGGATACGGGACGAAGGTGGGACGGGGATTCGGTTAATATAAGAGATAAGGCAGTCCCGATAAATCGGGATCTTCGCTGCGCTACGACAGGCGGAAGGCAGAAGGCGGAAGGCAGCAGATTGGGATCTACCCTTCAGCCCTCAGCCTTCAGCCCTCAGCCTGCTACTCTACTCCCTCGATTCCATTCAACATTCGACATAATCAAGGCTACTGAACAAGGCGAATTACCGGATAAGATAATGATGACTTTTCATCCGCAACGATGGACTGACAGACCGGTGCCGTGGATGAAAGAGCTGGTCTGGCAGAATGTGAAGAATGTGGGGAAGTATTTTTTAGTAAGGCGCAGGGCTCAGTGCTGAAAAGTGTAAAGTGAAAAGTGAATAGTGAAAAGTGTTTTTCGTTTAGTGTTCAGAGTTAGATGGCGTACCCCGTAGGGGTTAGGGTTTTGTAGCAGGAAGGTGAAATCAGGAGAATATTTCCCCGTAGGGGATATGGAGAGGGAAGGGGGTTCAGTGTAAAGTGAAAAGTGTTGCCGGGGAACCGGCAATTTTCATTTTAGGCGCAGGGCTCAGGGTGGAGGGTAAATTAGTTAAAAGTGAAAAACGTTTTTCGGTTGGTGTTTCACGTTTTTCGTTTCAGGTTTCAGGTTTTAAGTTCCAGGCAGGGAGATACAGGCAGATGGCAGAAGGCTGAGGGCTGAGGGCAGGGCTTATAAGTGAAAAGTGAAAAACGTAAAGTGAAAAGTGAAAAGTGAAGTGATAAACGATATGTGTTTTTCGTTAAGCGGAATTACCGGAATATATGAGGAATATTTATATTTGTACTTTAAAATATCATGACATTATAAAGAGATAGTTTAAATTATCATGTATATCAGAAGGCAGGTTTTTGAAGGTCTCGGGAAAGAAAGTGCATTTCTCTGGGGGGTAAGGCAGAGTGGGAAAAGCACGTTGCTGAAAGAATTATATCCTGGAGCATTGTATTTTGATCTGCTATTGTCGGACGAGTATGAACGATTTCTGAGAAATCCGTCATTATTAAAAGAGATCCTTCAGTCAGGGTCTGTCATGCAGCCTGTCATAATTGATGAAATACAGCGCCTGCCATCACTCCTGAATGAGGTTCAATGGCTTATGGTCAATTTGAATATCCGGTTCATTCTCAGCGGTTCAAGTCCAAGAAAAATAATACGTCAGGGAGGGAACCTTCTGGGAGGGAGAGCTTTGAGATATGAACTATACCCGCTGGTTTCATCAGAGATCCCGGACTTTGATCTGCTCAAGGCCCTGAACTCCGGTCTTCTTCCAAGACACTACCTTTCGAAAAATCCCAAAAAGCTTTTATCAGCTTATGTCGGGAACTATCTGAGGGATGAAATAATAAATGAAGCCAGGATCAGAAACATACCATCATTTTCAAGGTTTCTTGAAGCAGCGGCATTTTCAAACGGGGAAATTGTAAACTTCTCAAATATTGCAGCAGATTGCGGCGTAAGTTCGCCGACTGTAAAGGAATACTTCCAGATACTGGAGGATACCATGACCGGCAGATTTGTTCCATCATATCAGAAGAAGCCTAAAAGGAGAGTGATCTCGGCTCCGAGGTTTTATTATTTTGACGTGGGGATAGCCGGATATTTGCTAAAAAGAGAAAATATCAGAACCGGAAGCGAGGCATTCGGAAAAGCATTTGAACACTTTATATTCCAGGAGCTATATGCTTACAGCAAATATTCAGGCAAAGAATTCACAATATCCTACTGGCGTACCGCATCTCAGATAGAAGTTGATTTCATACTTGGCGATAATGAAATAGCGATCGAGGTAAAATCCACCGATATGGTAAATCCGAAACATTTAAAAGGGCTCGCCGCGTTCAGGGAAGAGTATAATGTCAGAAGATCCATTGTTATTAGTAATGACAAGTACCCACGTATGATAGGCGATAACGAGATCCTGCCATGGAATATTTTCCTTGAACAGCTGTGGGGCGGGGAGGTTATATAGGCAGAAGGCAGAGGGCGGAGGGCGGAGGGTAGGGCTGATAAGTGATAAGTGAAAAGTGAAAAGTGAAAAGCGTTTTGCGTTTTTCGTTTAGCGTTTAGCGTTTTTAACAGGTAGTGAAAAAGCTCCCTTGCCCTTAGAATAAGGGAAAGGGAAGGGGAAAGGTTCAGGATAAGAGGGCGGAAGGCGGAAGGCGGAGGGCGGAAGGCAGGGCTAATAAGTGAAAAGTGAAAAACGTAAAGTGAAAAGCGTTTAGCGTTTAGCGTTTAAATAGGTATTGAAAAGGCCCCCTTGCCCTTAGAATAAGGGAAAGGGACGGGGAAAGGTTCAGGATAAGAGGGCAGAGGGCGGAGGGCTGAGGGCGGAAGGCGGAAGGCGGAAGGCGGAAGGCAGGGCTGATAAGTGAAAAGTGAAAAACGAAAAGTGAAAAGCGTTTAGCGTTTTTCGTTTAGCGTTTCTAATAGTTACAGAAGAACCCCTTGCCCTTAGAATAAGGGAAAGGGCTGGGGATAGGGTTCAGGATAAGAAGGCGGGAGGCGGAAGGCAGAAGGCTGAGGGCAGAGGGCGGGGCTGATAAGTGAAAAGTGAAAAGTGAAAAGTGAAAAGCGTTTTTCGTTAATGGTTCGGAGTTTAGAGTTTAGGGTTTAGCGTTTAGAGTGCATGGTTCAGATTCCAGATAATTTTTGTATCTTGATTGATGAAATTCGCTGCTTGTTCAAAATTGGTTATTAAAATTAGAGCTATTTATTTTAGAAGTTAATCCTATGAAAGTCAAAAGATTTGAAGAACTGGAGGTCTGGAGATTGGCGAGGGAATTGTACAAATATATTTTTAAAATAACGGCAGCGGAGCCTTTTTGCCGGGATTTTAAATTTCGTGATCAAATGAGAGCCTCATCCGGCTCTGTTTCTGACAATATTGCAGAAGGTTTCGAAAGAGGCGGCAATAAGGAATTCACACAATTTCTTTTTATTGCAAAAGGATCCTGCGGTGAAACCCGGAACCAATCCTACAGGGCATTTGACAGCAATTATATTTCTAAGGAAATCCTGGACGAACTTCTTGAAAGGACAGAAAAGATTTCCTCAAAAACGACAAATCTTATAAAATCTCTCAAAAACACAGATCATCAAGGAGTAAAATATGATTAACCCGCTGAACTCTAAACTCTGAACGCTGAACGAATTATTCCCATATTTTTAATCGGCTTTTCCAGCCGCTGAATCGTGCAACCTTTTTTCGTAACTTACAGTCTTAAATTCTAAGCGCATAAGCTCAATTTTTATAGCAATTAAAACAACCTGGCATGGCAACGTCAACTTCATCAGAAATCAAAAATATACTCAATATGAAAATCAGAAGATTATTTACTCTGTTTTCACTTTCTATTCTTTCAATAGCAAGTACATTCGGACAACCAACATGGTCTCCATCACCACCTAGTCTAGGTGCAGCTGGGCCGACATCAATTCCTATTTTTTATGGAATGAACCTTACAGGGACCGTATATATTGCAATCGAAAATTATAATGATCCATCAACATATTCCTCTGCAATTGTCAAGTGGGCTGTAGGTCAAGGTTTATCAGGTACTAGAGTTTATGTTGCAGCTGTAAATATCACCTCTCCAAACACGCTTCTGGAAACAATTGCAAGTGTCACTGCAGGAGGAACATATACGGTTTATATTGCCGGAGAGAGTCCTACCGGTTCCGGCACTTATGTGGCAACAAATGCCATCAGGATTACCTGCACAACCCCAGCATGCTATGATATTTACTTTTTAAATGCTTTACAGCAATCAATTAAATGCGTAAATCTGGGAGCAACAGCGGTTTTCAATATATCTGTAGATCCTGATTCAAGTGTATCCGGTATATTGAAGGGGACAACATGGGTCATAGATTGGGGTGACGGAAATATATCCAACTATACTTCAACGACCACTGATGCTTATCCTCCAATTGCACTGCGAACACATATCTACAGCAATGTAACAAGCTGTAATTACGTGTTTTCGTGCGGTGTCAAGAACACATGCGGAAAGACATACAGCCCGCAGTATGTTGCAGTTGTTCATGGCCGTGAAACCTCTGCTGATGGCGACGGAAATGTTGCAATAGTCAATAATGCAGACGGCACCTCAACAATAAACGTTTGCGCCGGGACAACATCAACAATCACCCTACGGGATAACAGCACATGGAACTGTCAGAACCCTGTTGTCACAGGAGGACTGACAGCAGTGCCAAACAGCAGTACAAGAAACATCGAATGGCAGTATGGCGAGGATCCTACGGGAGCAGTTTTCAATACCATCACAGGCACGGTGACCATTGCAGGACTGGGCGCCGCGCCGGATTCAAGCGGAAGAATGGTACCTTCACCATACGCCACAGGATCACTGAGCCAGGCGATAACAATTCCCGCAACATGTCAGGCAGGGCAGTACTTCAGGGTTTACCTTGAATACTGGAACCAGGAGTGCAACTGGAACGGACCAAATTATGTCGACAACTTTATTAACATAAACGTCATTGCAGCACCTGCAGCACCAACAGCACCGAGCCGTACTATCTGCTTTGGAGATGCTACAACCCTTACGGTAACAAGCACTCCTGCGGGAACAATAACTTGGTATTCCGATCCGGGACTGACAAATGTGGTTGCATCCGATCCCAATCCGGGCCCATACACCTATACCCCAACCATAAGCTCTGCAGGGGCCTATACCTATTATGTGACAGACCAGAGCACCACGGGACTCATGTGCATGAGCCCCGCGACGACAGTCACTCTTACAGTCAAAGAAACCCTTCCGCAGCCGGGAGCCATAAGCGGCCCAACACAGGTTTGTTACAGCTCAACAGGTAATGTATTTTCCGTTGCGGCCAATCCACCGACAGAGCCAACAGGCGGAGCGACGCAATATGTCTGGACTGTGCCCACGGGATGGACAATAACAGCCGGCCAGGGAACAAAAGCCATAACAGTCACTGCCGGGACAACAACAGGAGCCCAGACAATAAGCATGACAGACCAGTATATCACTGCTCCCACATGTACATCAACCCCACAAACATTTGCAACCAACCTCAACCCTGTAGCGACAATCAACAGCGCATCCACAGGCTATGCCTGCAGCGGATCGCTATACACATACACGGCAACCAGCGCAACAGGAGGATGCACATTCGCCTGGACCAGGGCAGTAGTGGCAGGCATTTCCAACGGCGCAGGGTCGGGAGCGACAGCAACAATAAGCGAAACACTGAACAACACGACCAACGGTCCCGTCAATGTGGCGTATATTATTACGCCGACTATAAACGGGTGTGCAGGGACACCTTTCACACTTACCGTGACAGTCAACCCGGTGGCTGAAGTAGATCAACCGACGAACTATTATTTCTGCAAGGGGAATCCAGGTGCCGTAAACTTTACAACGACCAATACAGGCGGCACCATGACTTATTCCTGGACGAACACGAATACAAGCATAGGGCTGCCGGCGACAGGCACGGGCAATATATCATTCACTGCAACCAATGCTGGCACTGCTCCGATAACCGGAACAATAGTCGTGACCCCTACGTACACCAACGGCACGGGCTGTACAGGGTCAGCAAAGACATTTACGATCACCATCAACCCGTTGGGACAGGTAAACAACCCGGGGAACCAATATTTCTGCAATGCGGTAGCCAGCTCAGTGACCTTCAGTACAAACAATACAGGAGGCGCGACAACCTATTCGTGGACCAACAGCAACACTTCAATCGGGCTTGCGGCAAGCGGCACGGGGAATATATCCTTCACTCCCACAAATGCCGGAACAGCGCCGATATCGGGAACAATAGTCGTCACACCATCATACTCCAACGGGGGAACCAGCTGCACCGGATCGACGGCAAGCTTCACGATAACGATAAACCCGACAGGACAGGTTACAAACCCCGGGAACCAGACAGTCTGCGCGGGAAGCACAGAAACCGTTACGTTCGCCACTAACAATACAGGCGGCGTGACCACATACGCATGGACAAACACGAATACCAACATCGGGCTGGCAGCTACAGGCAGCGGAAATATTTCATTCTCAACAACGAATGCGACAAACACATATATCACCGGGACCATAGCGGTCACACCGACATATACCAACGGCGGCACAAGCTGCACCGGAACGGCACAAAATTTTTCAATAATTGTCAATCCAACGGGAGAGGTAAACGCCGTAGCAAGCCAGGTAGTGTGCAACGGAGGATCAACGGCAGCGATGACATTTACATCCACACGGACAGGAGGGGCCAATTCCTATGCATGGACAAACTCGAATACCGGCATCGGGCTAGCGGCTTCCGGCACAGGAAACATAGCATCCTTTTCCGGAACCAATGCAGGAACTTCACCTATCGCGGGGACGATTACGGTGACGCCTACCTATACCTACAATGCTGTTGGCTGTGCCGGAACAGCCATTGCTCCTACGATCACAGTCAACCCGACCGGGGAAGTGGACCAGCCGTCAAATCTATATGTATGCAATACCGCTACAGGCACAGTAACATTTACAACAACAAACACAGTAGGTGTAACCACATATACATGGACCAATACCAATACCGGAATCGGACTGGCGGCCAGCGGCAGCGGGAATATTTCATTTACGGCAACAAATGCAGGCACTACTCCCATTTCGGGCACAATTGTAGTAACACCTACTTTTACATATTCTGGTCAAGCCTGTACAGGTCCCGCAAAGACTTTTACGATATATGTCAATCCGACAGGAGAAGTAGATCTGCCTGCAAGCCAGACACTCTGCATCGGGTCGACAGCCACTGTCAACTTCACCACCACCAACGGAGGGGCCGGTGTTTCATCTTATACATGGACAAACACGAACACAGGCATCGGGCTGGCGGCTACCGGCAGCGGGAATATTTCATTCACGACAACCAATGCAGGGACAGCGCCTATAACAGGAACGATCGTGGTAACTCCAACCTACACCTACGGAGGCACAGGATGTGCAGGATCGACAAAAAGCTTTACGATAACCGTGAATCCGTCAGGCCAGGTGACAAACCCGGGTAACCAGACAGTCTGCAACTCGACACTGACCACTGTGAATTTTGCCACAACGAATACCGGCGGAGTGACGACATATACATGGACAAACACGAATACCGGCATCGGGCTGGCGGCTTCGGGCAGCGGGAATATATCATTCACCTCGACCAATGCAACTACCGGCCAGATAACAGGGACCATTGTTGTAACGCCGAAATTTACCAACGGTGGGCAAAGCTGTACGGGTTCTACCCAGACATTTACAATAACCGTCAACCCTACAGCCGTGATCAACAGCTCGCTCGCGTTGACGACCTGCAGCAATGCCGCCCTGGGATATACAGCGACAAGCTCGACGGCAGGATGCACTTTCGCATGGACACGCGCTGTGGTACCAGGAATATCGAACGGCGCAGGAGCAGGAGCGACTGCCTCAATTAATGAGTCGCTAATAAATACAACAGGTTCCGATGTAGTTGTAACATACGTGATCACGCCAACCTACAGCGGATGCGCCGGAACACCGGCCAACCTTCTTGTAACGGTCCATCCGCAGTTCACGCTTGCACAGCTTAATTCAAGCGTAAGCATCTGCAACAACACATCCACCAATTTCAATATTGTGATGACAGGCGGGACTTCGCCTTACACAGTCAATTACACAAAGAACGGAGTAGCGCAGGCAGCTCTTAACGGGTATGTCAGCGGAACCAATGTGTCAACAGGAATACTTACAACAGGAAGCTATGTGTATGCACTTACATCAGTGACGGATGCCTACGGATGCCCGACACAATCGCTCGGAACAAATATCACTGTGACCGTCGGAGCAGCCCTTACGGCAGCAACGCTCACCGGCAGCGGAGATGCATGCTACGGAGCAGCCAGCACATTAAAATCTGTAATAACAGGCGGCGCACCACCCTATACACTGACTATATCAGGGTTCTCCGGCTCGCCTGTAGGAGCATATACCTCAGGTTCGAATATACCATTAACCCCACCGGCCCTTTCTGTCGGGGCACATTCATATACACTTACAAATGTAACTGATGCCTGCACGAACAGCATAACACCAAATGCTAATTACATAATAAACATATCTGCAATACCAGATATATCTGCAACTGTTCCGGTCTCGCAATCCATATGCAGCGGGTCGGCAGCCACAATCACACTTAACACCACTGTGCCACTCACAATTTTCAATTATACAGTCGCGTCAGTGCCATCGAGCGGATACACATGGTCATCAGCGCCATCGGCCGGAACGATAACCGACGGCGGCAGCGGAACAGACAATCTGACACAAACACTTACACATAATTATAATGCAGCAGTTACCGTAACATATACGATAACACCGACAGGTCCGGGAGCAACAGCATGCCCAGGCTCGCAGATAACCAGAACGGTTACTGTAAACCCGATGCCGGCTATAACAAATATGACAGCAACCATCTGTGGCGGCGGCACGTTTACAACGACGCCGGTAAATTCCACCAATGGAGTCGTGCCGGCAGGAACAACCTACAGCTGGGCAGCACCGGCAGGAGCGAATTTCTCAGGAGGAGCAGCAGGGAGCGGAGCGTCCATTACGGGAACATTAACAAATACGACCAATGCCGCAGCGACAGCGACATACACAGTGACGCCGACTGCAGGATCATGTACAGGCTCCACATTTACGGTTACGGTTACCATCAATCCAACGCCGTACGTCAATAACATGACAAAGACGACATGCGGAGGAACAGCCTTCACGGTCACACCGGTCAATGTGACCAACGGGATAGTTCCGGCAGGGACTACCTACAGCTGGGGAGCACCGGCAGGAGCGAATTTCTCAGGAGGGGCAGCAGGGAGCGGAGCATCGATAACAGGGACACTTACAAATACAACAAGTGCCGTAGCTACGGCTACATATACAGTAACGCCGACAGCAGGTACCTGTCCAGGCCCGACATTTACGGTGACAGTGACCATCAATCCAACACCGTACGTCAATAACATGACGACGACTACATGCGGAGGGACAGCATTCACGGTCACACCGGTCGATGTGACCAACGGGATAGTGCCGGCAGGGACGACCTACAGCTGGGGAGCACCAGCAGGAGCGAATTTTTCAGGAGGGGCAGCAGGGAGCGGGGCATCGATAACAGGAGCACTGACCAATACGACCAATGCTGCAGCGACAGCGACATACACAGTGACGCCGACAGCAGGCGGATGTTCAGGACCAACGTTCACGGTGACAGTAACCATCAACCCGACTCCGTATATCAATAACATGACAAAGACGACATGCGGAGGAACAGCCTTCACAGCGACGCCGGTCAATGTGACAAACGGGATAGTGCCGGCAGGAACTACCTACAGCTGGGGAGCACCGGCAGGAGCGAATTTCTCAGGAGGGGCAGCAGGGAGCGGAGCATCGATAACAGGGACACTGACCAATACAACCAATGCAGTTGCGACAGCTACATACACGGTGACACCGACAGCAGGGACATGCTCAGGGCCAACGTTTACGGTGACAGTAACCATCAACCCGACACCGTACATCAATAACATGACAGCGGCGACGTGCGGAGGAACAGCTTTCACAGCGACGCCGGTAAATGTAACGAACGGAATAGTTCCGGCAGGAACGACTTATACATGGGCAGCACCAGCAGGAGCGAATTTCTCAGGAGGGGCAGCAGGCAGCGGAGCATCGATAACAGGAACACTGACCAATACAACCAATGCAGTAGCGACAGCGACATATACAGTGACGCCGACTGCAGGCGGATGTTCAGGACCAACATTTACGGTTACGGTAACGATCAATCCAACGCCGTACGTCAATAACATGACAGCGACGACATGCGGAGGAACCGCCTTCACGGCAACACCGGTCAATGTGACCAACGGGATAGTACCGGCAGGGACGACCTACAGCTGGGGAGCACCAGCAGGAGCTAATTTCTCAGGAGGGGCAGCAGGGAGCGGAGCATCGATAACAGGTACGCTAACCAATACGACCAATGCTGCAGCGACAGCAACATACACGGTGACACCGACAGCAGGCGGATGTTCAGGAACAACATTTACGGTTACGGTAACGATCAATCCAACGCCGTATATCAATAACATGACAAAGACGACATGCGGAGGAACAGCCTTCACGGTCACACCGGTCAATGTGACCAACGGGATAGTTCCGGCAGGGACTACCTACAGCTGGGGAGCACCGGCAGGAGCGAATTTCTCAGGAGGGGCAGCAGGGAGCGGAGCATCGATAACAGGGACACTTACAAATACAACAAGTGCCGTAGCTACGGCTACATATACAGTAACGCCGACAGCAGGTACCTGTCCAGGCCCGACATTTACGGTGACAGTGACCATCAATCCAACACCGTACGTCAATAACATGACGACGACTACATGCGGAGGGACAGCATTCACGGTCACACCGGTCGATGTGACCAACGGGATAGTGCCGGCAGGGACGACCTACAGCTGGGGAGCACCAGCAGGAGCGAATTTTTCAGGAGGGGCAGCAGGGAGCGGGGCATCGATAACAGGAGCACTGACCAATACGACCAATGCTGCAGCGACAGCGACATACACGGTGACGCCGACAGCAGGCGGATGTTCAGGACCAACGTTCACGGTGACAGTAACCATCAACCCGACTCCGTATATCAATAACATGACAAAGACGACATGCGGAGGAACAGCCTTCACAGCGACGCCGGTCAATGTGACAAACGGGATAGTGCCGGCAGGAACTACCTACAGCTGGGGAGCACCGGCAGGAGCGAATTTCTCAGGAGGGGCAGCAGGGAGCGGAGCATCGATAACAGGGACACTGACCAATACAACCAATGCAGTTGCGACAGCTACATACACGGTGACACCGACAGCAGGGACATGCTCAGGGCCAACGTTTACGGTGACAGTAACCATCAACCCGACACCGTACATCAATAACATGACAGCGGCGACGTGCGGAGGAACAGCTTTCACAGCGACGCCGGTAAATGTAACGAACGGAATAGTTCCGGCAGGAACGACTTATACATGGGCAGCACCAGCAGGAGCGAATTTCTCAGGAGGGGCAGCAGGCAGCGGAGCATCGATAACAGGAACACTGACCAATACAACCAATGCAGTAGCGACAGCGACATATACAGTGACGCCGACTGCAGGCGGATGTTCAGGACCAACATTTACGGTTACGGTAACGATCAATCCAACGCCGTACGTCAATAACATGACAGCGACGACATGCGGAGGAACCGCCTTCACGGCAACACCGGTCAATGTGACCAACGGGATAGTGCCGGCAGGGACGACCTACAGCTGGGGAGCACCAGCAGGAGCTAATTTCTCAGGAGGGGCAGCAGGCAGCGGAGCATCGATAACAGGTACGCTAACCAATACGACCAATGCTGCAGCGACAGCAACATACACGGTGACGCCGACAACAGGCGGATGTTCAGGACCAACATTTACGGTTACGGTAACGATCAATCCAACGCCGTATATCAATAACATGACAAAGACCACGTGTGGAGGAACAGCCTTCACGGTCACACCGGTCAATGTGACCAACGGGATAGTGCCGGCAGGAACGACATATACATGGGCAGCACCGGCAGGAGCGAATTTCTCAGGAGGGGCAGCAGGGAGCGGGGCATCAATAACAGGGACACTTACAAATACTACCAATGCCGTAGCTACGGCTACATACACAGTAACGCCTACAGCAGGCGGATGTTCAGGACCAACGTTTACGGTGACAGTGACCATCAACCCGACACCGTACATCAATAACATGACAGCAACGGCATGCGGCGGAGCAGTCTTTACGGTCACGCCGGTCAATGTGACCAACGGCATAGTGCCGGCAGGAACGACCTACAGCTGGGGAGCACCGGCAGGAGCGAATTTCTCAGGAGGGGCAGCAGGGAGCGGGGCATCGATAACAGGGACGCTGACCAATACTACCAATGCAGTTGCGACAGCGACATATACGGTGACACCGACAGCGGGTGGATGTTCAGGGGCTTCCTTCACATTGACAGTAACCCTTAATCCGGAACCAATAATATCAAACAAGACAGCCGAAGTCTGCAACGGAATTACTTTTACTGTAACACCGGTAAATGGAACAGATTTAGTGCCTGCAGGCACTACCTACAGCTGGTCAGCACCAGCAGTGACAGGAGGAATGACAGGAGGAGCAGCAGGAGCAGGAGCGGCGAACGTAAGCGGAACACTTACAAATCCAACAAATGCATCCCAGACAGCGACATATACAGTGACACCGACAGCAGGCAGCTGTTCAGGACCGACATTTACAGTGATAGTTACCATCGATCCGGGTCCGGCAGTAACGGCGATGACGACTTCTACATGCAGCTCAACAGCATTCAGTGTAACACCTGTAAACGGGACCAACGGAATAGTTCCGGCAGGGATTACATATACATGGCCGGCGCCGGTAGTGACAGGAGGCATGACAGGGGGAGCAGCAGGGACCAACCAAACCAGTATTTTCGGCACCCTTACCAAT
This sequence comes from uncultured Bacteroidales bacterium, assembly GCA_963717685.1. Lineage (GTDB taxonomy): Bacteria > Bacteroidota > Bacteroidia > Bacteroidales > VadinHA17 > LD21. The sequence goes on from OY970346.1 coordinate 1,431,984, forward strand.
CCGACAAATGCAGCTCAGACAGCAACATATTCGGTGACGCCAACAGCGGGAAGCTGCACTGGCTCACCTTTCACGGTCACGGTAACCGTCAACCCGGTACCTTCAATTGCCGCCAAAACGGCAACGACCTGCAGTGCAGTGATGTTCACAGTGACACCTGTTAACGGGACAGACATAGTGCCGGCAGGCACTACATATAGCTGGTCAGCACCAGCAGTGACGGGAGGAATGACAGGAGGAGCAGCAGGATCGGCAGCGGCAAATATAACCGGAACGCTTACCAATCCTACAAACTCGGCACAAACAGCAACATATATCGTAACGCCGTTATCGGGAAGCTGTACAGGACCGGCCTTTACGGTGACAGTGACTGTAAATCCCGTTCCATCCTTGTTCCCGATGACAGCGACCACATGCAGCCAGAGCCCATTCACATCCACTCCGGTCGACGGAATTAACGGATTAATCCCGGCAGGGACAACCTATAGCTGGCCTGTGCCGGTTGTGACAGGAGGAATGACAGGCGGAACAACAGGATCGGGAGCAGCCAGCATAACAGGTACGCTGACCAATCCCACAACATCAGTGCAGACGGCAACCTATACCGTAACACCATTATCAGGAACCTGTGCGGGAGCGACATTCAATTTAACAGTGACGGTCAACCCGCTTCCTGCCACTACTTCAATTACAGGTGACACAATCATCTGCGAAGACGCAACCAACAAGGTTTACCAGGTTACAAATCACGGCGGATCGACATATGCATGGACAGTACCGCCGGTGGTTACCAAATCATTTGACGGTAACATTTACTTCATCCTTGTTGACGGCAATGCACCCGGTGCAGGCAATATAACCGTAACGGAAACCATTACCGCCACAGGATGCGTGGGACCCACAAAGACATTCCCGATAACAGTCTCACCGACAGTTCCGGGCAACCCGGTAACAGGTCCGGCAGATGTTTGCGAGAATGCCTCAGGAACATATACAATTTTACCGAACGATCCAGGCTCGACATATTCATGGAGCCTTCCTCCGGGAGCCTTTATAACAAGCGATCCTACAAAGAACCAGGTGAATGTGACATTTCCGCTGGTGACAACAGGAACAGTATCGGCATACGAGACCAGCGGGGCATGCTCGAGCTTCCACCCGGGAGCACCGGTCACAATTCATGCATTGCCGACACCAACCATTTCAGGACCGGCAGGAGCCTGCATCAATTCGACAGGGAATAAATACACTACCGAAAGCGGTATGACCAATTACCTGTGGACAGTATCTGCAGGAGGCACGGTGACAGCAGGAGGATCACCGACTGACAACTCCGTGACAGTGACCTGGATTACAGCCGCAGCACAGACAGTAAGCGTAAACTATACCAATGCAGCCGGCTGTACAGCAGCGACAGCCACTGTTGAATCAGTGTCGGTCTATCCATTACCGGCACCGACAATATCAGGAAACGCAACGGCATGCCTTAACTCGACAGGCAATACATATATGACGGAGACAAGCATGAGCGGGTATACATGGAGCGTGACAGGAGGCTCGATAACATCAGGAGCTGCAACCAACACCATAACAGTAACATGGACTGCAACCGGAGCGCAGACAGTATCGATCAATTATACCGATGCAGACGGATGCACTGCAGCGGCGCCGACAACGAAAGCAGTGACAGTCAACCCGCTGCCAACGCCAACCCTTACCGGACCCAATACGGTTTGCGTGAATTCAACCGGCAACATCTACTCAACCGATGCAGGAAAATCAAGTTATATATGGACAGTATCACCAGGCGGGGTAATCACTGCAGGCGGCACAGGAAATCCGACGGTAACCGTGACATGGTCCACCACAGGAGCCAAGACAGTGACAGTGAATTATACGGATGCCAACGGATGCTCCGCCGTGTCACCTACAAGCTATAATGTAACAGTAAATGCACTGCCGGCTCCTGCATTAACAGGCAATTCACCGGTGTGCGTGAACTCAACCGGCAACGTGTATACGACCGACGCCGGTATGACCAATTACGTGTGGGCCGTTACAGGAGGAACGATAACAGCCGGAGGAACGGCAACCAGCAACACTGTGACAGTAACCTGGACGACAACCGGCACACAGAGCGTGAGCGTGAATTATACAAATGGGAACGGATGCACGGCAGCATCGGCAACAGTAAAGAATATTACAGTCAATGCAGTGCCGGTACCGACGATAACAGGCAATTCAGCAGCATGCCAGAACTCAACGGGCAACATCTACACCACGGAAGGGGGGATGACCAATTACCTCTGGACTATATCGGCAGGAGGCACGATCACATCAGGAGGAGGAACGAGCAACAACACGGTTACTGTTACCTGGGCGACTGTCGGAGCACAGACAGTGAGCGTGAACTATACAAACAGCAACGGATGCACAGCAGCTTCACCGACAACGGAGAACGTGACCGTGAATCCATTGCCTGCACCAACAATAACGGGGCCGAACTCAATATGCCAGAACTCGACCGGCAATAACTACCAGACAGAAGCGGGGAAGAACAGTTATATATGGACTGTATCACCCGGAGGAGTAATCACGGCAGGCGGCACAGGGTATGATTACGTGACGATAACCTGGACTACAGCCGGATCAAAGACTGTGACGGTCAATTACAAGGATGCCAACGGATGCACCGCAGCATCGGCTACGAGCTACCCGGTAACCGTCAATTCACTTCCAACGCCAACGATAACCGGTTCATCACCTGTATGTGTGAACTCGACCGGCAATGTGTATGCAACAGAGACCGGGATGAGCAGTTATGTATGGATTGTGACAGGAGGTACGGTAACAGCCGGAGGAACGGCAACCGACAACACTGTAACAATTACATGGACGACGACCGGCACCCAAAGCGTAAGTGTTAATTATACCAATGGGAACGGATGCATGGCAGCATCGGCGACGGTTAAGAATATTACAGTAAATGCTTTACCGGCACCGACTATAACGGGTAATACAGCAGCATGCCAGAACTCAACGGGCAATGTTTACGCCACAGAAAGCGGGATGAGCAATTACCTGTGGGCAGTATCAGCAGGAGGAACGATCACATCGGGAGGCGGAACGACCAACAACAGTGTGACAGTGACCTGGACCACCGTAGGAGCACAGACGGTCAGTGTTAACTACACGAACAGCAATGGCTGCACAGCCGCTTCTCCTACAGTAAAGAATGTCACAGTAAATGCACTGCCGGTCCCAACCATAACAGGTCCTAATTCTGTCTGCCAGAACTCGACAGGCAATACATACCAGACAGAAGCAGGCCAGAACAGCTATATATGGACCATATCCTCAGGAGGAGTAATTACGGCAGGCGGTAACGGGAATGATTATGTAACAATAACCTGGACCACTACCGGATCGAAGACCATAACAGTGAATTATTCGGATGCCAACGGCTGTACGGCGGCATCGGCTACAAGCTATAATGTAACAGTGAATGCATTGCCGGTTCCGACAATAACAGGCAATTCACCTGTATGCGTGAATTCAACGGGCAACGTGTACACTACAGAAGCAGTTATGACAAATTACCTGTGGACAGTGACAGGAGGTACGGTGACAGCCGGAGGAACGGCAACCGACAACACTGTAACAGTGACATGGACGAATACGGGTACGCAGAGCGTGAGCGTGGATTATACCAATGCGAACGGATGCACAGCAGCATCAGCGACGGTTAAGAATATTACTGTCAATGCTTTGCCGGCACCCACAATCACAGGTAATTCAGCAGCATGCCAGAACTCAACAGGCAATATTTACACCACAGAATCAGGTATGACGAATTACCTGTGGACCGTAACTGGAGGCAATATTACAGCCGGAGGCGGAACAGGCAACAGCAGCGTCACTGTAACCTGGACAACAGTGGGATCACAGAACGTAAGCGTGAACTACACCAATGGCAACGGATGCACTGCAGCTTCACCAACCGTAAAGAATGTGACAGTAAATGCCCTGCCGGTACCAGCATTAGCAGGTCCTGCAGCAGCATGTGTCAACTCTGCAGGCAACGTATATACAACAGATGCAGGCATGAGCAACTACCTGTGGAACGTGACAGGAGGGACGATCACAGCAGGAGGCACCTTCAGCAATACGATCACAGTAACATGGAACAGTGTGGGAGCACAGACCGTCAGCGTAAACTACACGAACGGCAACGGCTGCACGGCAGCATCGGCCACGATATATAATGTGACGGTGAATCCTCTGCCTGCGCCAGCACTTACGGGTCCTGCAGCAGCATGCGCCACATCAACGGGCAATGTTTATACAACGGATGCAGGCATGACCAGCTACCAGTGGGTAGTCTCATCAGGAGGTGCAATCACATCAGGAGGCACGGGGACAGATAATACGGTTACAGTGACCTGGAATACAGCCGGGGCACAGAGCGTAAGCGTGAATTACACCAACGGTAACGGATGCACAGCTGCAACACCCACCAAGGAGAATGTTACGGTAAATCCTCTGCCAGTTCCGACAATAACGGGAAATGCAGCAGCATGCCAGAACTCCACAGGTAATATATACACTACCGAAGCAGGAATGACCAATTACCAGTGGATAGTCTCGGCAGGAGGAACGATCACGGCAGGAGGTGGCACTACCAGTAATACCGTGACAGTGACGTGGACAACCGTAGGAGCACAGACCGTCAGTGTGAATTACACTAACGGCAATGGGTGCACGGCAGCTTCACCGACGGTGAAGAATGTGACAGTTAATGCATTGCCCGTACCGGCACTCTCCGGTCCTAATCCGGTATGCCTCAATTCCACGGGCAATGTCTATAATACAGATCCGGGCATGAGCAACTACCTGTGGACGGTATCTGCAGGCGGAACAGTGACTTCAGGAGGCACTAATTCCAGCAGCAGCGTGACTGTGACGTGGAATACGACCGGTGCACAGAATGTAAGCGTGAATTATACCAATACCAACGGGTGCACGGCAGCATCACCTACAAGCTCCCCGGTGACTGTCAACGCACTGCCAGCTCCAACAATATCGGGACCGGCATCGGTCTGCAATAATTCGACAGGAAATATTTACCAGACCGAAGCAGGAATGACCAATTACATCTGGACAGTCTCTGCGGGCGGTGTGATAACAGCCGGAGGAAACGGATATAATAATGTCACGATCACATGGATCAGCACCGGAGCCAAGACAGTTACGGTCAACTATACCAATGCCAACAACTGCACGGCAGCTTCACCGACAGTATACAATGTAACAGTAAATGCACTGCCGACCCCATCATTGTCAGGCCCGGCCACTTTATGCGCGACCACGGCGGGCAATGTTTACAGCACTGAAGCAGGCATGACCAGCTATATCTGGACAGTTTCATCAGGAGGCACAATAACTTCCGGAGGAACAGCGACAGATAACAGTGTCACAGTCACATGGAATACAGCCGGCGCTCAGACCGTATCGGTGAACTATACGAATGCCAACGGATGCACCGCAGCCTCACCGACCATCAAGAACGTGACAGTCAACGCACTTCCTGTTCCGACAATTACCGGGAATGCAGCAGCATGCCTGAACTCGACAGGAAATGCCTACACAACAGAGGCAGGCATGACAAACTACAACTGGATTGTGACCGGAGGCCTGATTACCTCAGGCGGAACTCTAACAGACAATGCGGTTACAGTTACCTGGAACACAGCCGGAGCAGAGAGCGTTAGCGTCAACTACACCAATACAAACGGTTGTACTGCCACAACAGCGACAATAAAGAGCGTGACGGTCAATCCGCTGCCAGTGGTGACACTTACCGGGCCGACATCGGTATGCAAGAATTCAGCCGGTAATATATACACTACCGAAGCCGGCATGACCAGTTACCAGTGGACAGTATCGGCAGGCGGAACAGTGACTTCAGGCGGAACAGCCGGAAGCAACACTGCCATTATAACATGGAACACAACCGGAGCTCAGAGTGTAAGCGTCAATTACACAAACAGCAACGGATGCACGGCTGCAGCTTCAACACCGCTCGCAGTAACCGTCAATCCGCTGCCAGTGCCTGCACTTACAGGTCCGGCTTCAGCATGCGTGAATTCCACAGGCAACGTTTACGCTTCCGATGCAGGAATGACCAGTTACATCTGGACCGTCTCATCGGGAGGAACGATAACGGCAGGAGGCACGGTGACGGACAATACAGTTACAGTCACCTGGAACACTTCAGGCTCGCAGAGCGTAAGCGTGAATTATACAAATGCAAACAGCTGCACGGCAGTGACTGCAACACTGAAATCAGTTACTGTAAATCCTCTGCCGGTGCCAACGATAACAGGCAATGCAGCAGCCTGCGTCAATTCAACAGGCAATGTCTATACGACTGAAGCAGGGATGACAGGCTATACCTGGAGCATAACAGGAGGAGCCATAACAGCAGGTGGAACAGCCAGCGATAATACGGCAACCGTAACCTGGAACACAGTGGGCACAGGCACCATCAGCGTCAATTACACTAACCTGAACAGCTGTACAGCCGCATCCGCAACTGTGAAATCAGTAACCGTCAATCCATTGCCGGCGCCAACGCTGACAGGCCCTGCAGCAGTATGCGTTAATACAACAGGAAATACCTATACTACTGAATCAGGAATGACAAATTATGTATGGACCGTTTCGGCAGGAGGTACAATAACAGCAGGAGGCACAGCTGTCAACAATACGATAGTCATTACATGGAACACAACCGGAGCGCAGACAGTAACTGTCAACTATACCAATGCGAACGGATGCACGGCTGCAACGGCAACATCCTTCAGTGTGACCGTCAATCCTTTGCCTGTTCCGACAATAACCGGTCCGACACCAGTATGCGCAGCTTCAACCGGCAATGTTTACACAACCGAAGCCGGAATGACAAACTATACATGGACGGTGTCAACCGGAGGCACGATAACTGCAGGAGGAACATCCGCGGACAATACAGTAACAGTGACATGGGCTTCAGCCGGAGCGCGCAGCGTGAAAGTCAATTACACGAACGGTAACGGATGCACTGCGGCAAGTTCAACAACCTACAATGTGACTGTCAACCAGCTGCCATTTGCAGTGCTTTCGGGCGGAGAAACAATATGTCCGACCCAGAGCTCCAACCTTACAGTAACGATGTCGAGCGGACTTGGCCCGTTCACGGTCAATATCCAGAACTTCGGCACGGTGAATAATTACACTAGCGGCAGCAATATAGCCGTGACACCTGCAGCAACAACAACATATACATTGCTCAGCGTTACAGATGCAAACGGCTGTACAGTCAACAGCCCCTCAGCCAACCTGAGCGGTTCAGCGACCGTGACCGTAAGGACCATGGCTGCAATCACAACACAACCGGCAAACAAAACCGTTTGCGAATTCTCGACTGCATCGTTCTCCGTGGTTGCCACAGGCACAGATATCACCTACCAGTGGTATGAAGACCAGGGAAGCGGTTTCAATGCCCTTTCTGACGGAGGAATATACTACGGCACGACATCGGCAACGCTTAACCTGTTCGGGACAACAAGCCTGATGGACGGCTGGAAGTACCATGTTGAAGTGACAAACTGCACGACGCCGGTAACCTCGACTGATGCCACTCTCACTGTCAACACGAATCCTGTAATTACGGTACAGCCAAAGGATACGACAATATGCTCAACCCAGGGCACAACGTTCAGCGTATCGGCCACAGGAACGGCTCTTACCTACCAGTGGCAGGTGAACGAAGGAGCAGGATTTATCAATGTGACAGATGATGCGAACTTCAGCGGATCGACGCTCAGCACGCTTACCCTGACAAATGTCCCGGGATCATTCAATGACTATATCTTCAGGATCAAGATTACCGGAGCATGCGGATCCCCGATCTACTCCAACTTTGTCACGCTGACAGTGAATGTGCCGCCGACAGTAACGCTGTCGCCATCGGCCAAGGCAGTCTGCGAAGGAGCCGGAACGATATACTTCGCCGGCAACGGATCGGGCATGATCGATTCACTGAGATGGCAGGTAAGCACTAACGGAGGCACGACGTGGTCAGACATATATGACAACGCTGTTTACAGTGAAACGATGACACCGCAGCTTGCAGTTATGAATCCGCCGGTGGCATATAACGGGTACGAATACAGGCTCGCCCTTAAGGCAGCATGTGCTTACGTATATTCAAATCCGGCCACGCTGACAGTCAACACCAATCCTATCGTCACCTTTACACCTGCAACGATAAATGCATGCGGAGGAGTGACAGATACACTGAAACCTATAATCACCAACGGTTCAGGCACCTGGATCCAGCATACCTGGACCGGCGATGTGGGTCCGCTCAGCAATTACTTCGTCGAGTCGCCGACATTCAATACCCTGATAGCAGGAACATACAACCTTAATTACAAGGTAAAGGACAGCAACGGATGCTCTGGAAGCAACAACCTTGAGGTCATCGTCGATTCACCCGATGCTTCATTTACACAGGATGCATCATCAGGGTGCACGCCTCTGACCGTTACATTCACCAAAGACATGACCGGCGTGGCAAGCTTCACCTGGGATTACGGCGATGGTTCGCCCGTCAACACGACTACGGGAAGTCCGTCACATCAGTTCACGGATACAACCTCCTCATCAATAAATTACTATACGGTCAAGCTGACCGTTAAATCGGCAGGCGGATGTACTTCAACAAAGACTTCATTGGTGACGGTATATCCGAAGACTAATGCAACATTCACCGCAGACAAGAGCGTGGTGTGCAGCGGAGGCATGGTGTCATTCACTGCTCTCCAGGGAGCCAAAAACTACAGCTGGGATTATGGAGATGGCGGGAACGGCACAGGCGGCTATCTGACAAATCATATCTATACAAACTTCACGACAGCAGACACATCGTATACAGTAAAACTTACGACAACATCGTTCTACAGCTGTACAGACACGAAGACGATAACAGTAAAGGTAAGACCTGTTCCTGCGGTATCATTCACAGCCCTGCCTGTAAGCCAGACATGGAGCGCCTCGGGCAATCCGGTTACAGTCACCAATACATCAAGCCCGGGTACATGGACATGGCTGTGGAACTTCGGCGATGGCGGAACATCGACTTTACAGAATCCGCCGGCTTATACCTATACCACAACAGGCACATTCACGATCGGACTCGCAGCAACAAATGGAACCTGTTCAGACAGCTCAAAGCATGATGTGACCGTACTGCCGCTGCCGCCTATAGCGAGCTTCGACAGCGTACCAAGCGGATGCGCGCCATTATATATAACCATAACCAACACGACGCAAAACGTAATTTCAGGAACCACATACCTGTGGGATTTCGGAGACGGCAACTATTCGACACAGAAGAATCCGACATACGTATACGTAAGCTCGGGGATATACAAGATATCTCTGACCGTGACAGGTCCCGGCGGCACATCGACCTATTCGCAGGTTGTCGATGCGTATATGACACCTCAGGCGAACTTTGAAGTGGCACCATCGCTGGTATATGTCAACGATGAAGCTGTAAGATGCTTCAATCTTTCGACCAATGCAGACTACTATGTATGGGCCTTCGGTGACGGCGACACATCTCATATTGCCGAGCCGTTCCACAAGTATATGACGGAAGGGATATACGATATCACTCTGTGGGCATACTCTGTAAACGGCTGTTCGGACCATTACACATTGTCACCTGCGGTGACAGTACAGCCTGCCGGAACCCTGAGGTTCTCAACGGTCTTCATGCCGAATAAGCAAGGTCCGACGGAACCTACCACATTGCCAACGGGAGGGAGCTCAATCGACCAGTATTTCTTCCCGCCGATCAGGGAGACGGTCATAGAGTACAAGCTGCAGATCTTCAACAGGCTCGGAGTGCTGATATTCGAAAGTCATGACATCAACAAACCGTGGAACGGATATTACAAAGGCGAGCTTTGTCCACAGGGAGTTTATGTCTGGTTCGTAGAGGGCAAGTATGCCAGCGGCAAGCCGTTCAAGAAGGTCGGTGATGTGACGTTGCTGCAATAGCGGCGACCGGCGACCGGCAACCGGCGACCGGCGATTCAAGCGACCGGCGACCGGTTAGCAGCAAATCAAAAGCTTCATTCCCAAACCCCCTTCTCTCCCTGGAGAAGGGGGTTTGATTTAAGGGAGGGAGAAGGTGAATGAGAGTCATTGATTCTGTATTATTCTCTGCAGGAAGACAAACCTCTCTGTCATTCGCTGCGCAAATGACATCTCCCCTTAAGTTTAAGGGGAGAGTGAATTAGGAAATTCATATCCTTGGAGAGCTTGACCCACTTCGGCGGGGATTTGGGTTTTAATAGGTTTTTTTGAATTAGTTCATTGTTTATTTAGCTTTGCCGAGCTCATTTTGTTCATTTCTTTTGTTCGTCAAAAGATTATTTGTTCATTTTTTGCTCGCCCAAAAAATGAACCAAAAAAGGGCGCCGGAAATGACAACTGTGGGCTTTTTGTCCTCCTGCTACGCAGGGCCGTGTTGGCGCCACCAAAAAGCTCACAGTTCGCACCATTTCCGGGTCGCTTTCCCGCCGTTTCCTAAAATATTTGATATTTAATTATCGTACTCTAATCACTTTTATGAATACAAAAATTAAAAAGCATAGTTCGCCTGACGGCGATTTGGGTCGATTTAATAATTGGGGAAAAAGGTTGGGGAAAGGGTACAGGATAACAAGGCGCAGAGCGCAGAGCTGATAAGTGAAAAGTGAAGAACGTATAGTGAAAAGAGAAAAGCATTTTTCGTTTAGTGTTTTTAATAGGTACTAAAGAACCCCCTTGCCCTTAGAATAAGGGAAAGGGATGGGGAAAGGGTACAGGATAAGAAGGGCACAGAGCGCAGGGTTAATAAGTTTAAAGTGAAAAACGTAAAGTGAAAAGTTTCATTCATGTGTTTGTCCAAAGATTATTTGTTCATTTTTTGCTCGCCCAAAAAATGAACCAAAAAAGGGCGCCGGAAATGACAACTGTGGGCTTTTTGTCCTCCTGCTACGCAGGGCCGTGTTGGCGCCACCAAAAAGCTCACAGTTCGCACCATTTCCGGGTTGCCCTCGCGCTGATATCTAGTGTATTCAAAAATTAATAATTGAATACGAATCACTTATAATAATAACAGGATTTAATGGCATAGCTCGCCTGACGGCGATTTGGGGTTTTATTATTTTTAGCAATTCAGCAACCTCGTAGAACAAATGTTTTCTTGTTCTTTCTTTGTTCGTCCAAAGAAAGAACTAAAGAAAGGGCGCCGAAAAGAACAACTTCAACCTTTTAATATTTCGGGGCGTTGCCCCGGGCCCCAGTTACTTTTTTGTCTTGATACAAAAAAGTAACCAAAAAAGATCAAGGCTGCAGATAATTTTGGGGCTTCTGTTTTTCGGCTTGCCCACGCAATACAACTCGTGCTCCGCTTGCGGAGCACTCAGACAGTATTGCTTGCAGCAGGCCATCGCAGCAAGCCTCGAAACAGTCGCTATTCCCCAAAATTATCTGAGGCCGTCTGAAATCCGATAAAAGATTAGTGATATAGTTCTCCTGACGGCGATTAGGGTTTTTATTATTTGCAGTATTTAAGCAACCTCGTAGAGGTTGCATGTATTGTAGTATTAAGTATAAGACATGGATAAGCGCCGTAGCAGGGGGAATATGAAGGCAGAAATATTGTTCCGGCGCAGAAAATGGCAGAATAATATAAAAGTGGGTGGTTATGTTAAACCTACCCACCCCATTACTCCCGATTGCGGGCAGGTTTCCGCTTAAGCGGAATCTACTTTGTCATTTTAACTCTTACCCCCTTACATTTTCCCCCAAGGGGGAAATAAGGAGCAAACTCCCTGCCCCCTTGGGGGGAGGGTTGGGGAAGGGGGTGAGTTCGGGTAACAAACCCCTCTGTCATTCGCTTCGCAAATGACATCTCCCCTTAAGTCTAAGGGGAGAGTGAATTGGGAAATTCACATTCTGGAAGAGCTTGACCCACTTCGACGGGGATTAGAATTTTAATAGTTTTTTTTTGAATTAGTTCATTGTTCATTAGGCTTTGCCGAGCTCGTCACCATGTATTGCATGGTTCCTCGGTTTTTGCTCGCCCAAAGATTATTTGTTCGTTTCTTTTGCTTGCCCAAAAGAAATGAACCAAAGAAAAAGGCAGCCTCAAATCTTTTTTGGGATTAACATTTTGCAGGCTGCCCACGCATTACAACTCGCTCTCCGCCAACTGGCGGATCGCTCAGACAGTAATGCTTACATGACCCGACGCTTCGCAGCCCTCAAAATGTTACTCTTTTTCCAAAAAAGATTTAATGGCATAGCTCGCCTAACGGCGATTTGGGGTTTTATTATTTTTAGCAATTCAGCAACCTCGTAGAACAAATGTTTTCTTGTTCTTTCTTTGTTCGTCCAAAGAAAGAACCAAAGAAAGGGCGCCGAAAATACCAACTGCAGCGTATTTGGGCGCCCGCTACACGAGGCATTGTTGGCGCAACCAAATACACTGCAGTTCGCACTATTTTCGGGATTGCTCTCGCGCCGATATCTAGTGTATTCAAAAATTAATTATTGAATACGAATCACTTATAATAATACCAGAATTTAATGGCATAGCTCGCCTGACGGCGATTTGGGTTGATTTAAATGAGGAGAATATTTTGGTTTTCCGGTTGCCGGTCGCCGGAAACCGGCAGCCTTATGATAACACACCCCCGTTACCTACAAGTGTAATACTTCAGAATAACTGAAACAAACTTACCCCCTTTCATTTTCCCCCATGGGGGAAAGGAAGAATAAGCTTCTGCCAGGTCGGAATCTGTTTTTCACTTAGATCTCCAATCAGAGACGCTCCTTTAGTAGACATACAAGGTTGCGTATAATGGTCCGAGAAATTGTCAGAGACCGGGAAGCTCTTAAGAGCAAAACCCTGATTTAAAAGATTTCAGTTATTTTTGCCATATAATAGTTTTACCAATGGATAATAACTTAGTCCTTTATAACAGCCTGTCAAGAAAAAAGGAACCTTTCAAACCTATTCATCCGCCTTTCGCTGGAATTTATGTATGCGGTCCGACAGTATACAGCGACCCGCACCTGGGACATGCACGTCCGGCAGTTATATTTGACCTGCTGTACAGATACCTGATGCATTTGGGATATAAAGTCAGATACATACGTAATATAACTGACGTGGGGCATCTGGAGAATGATGCAGATGAAGGGGAGGACAAGATTGAAAAAAGGGCAAAGCTCGAACACCTGGAGCCGATGGAGGTAGTCCAGAAATACATCAACAGCTTCTTAAAATGCATGGAAGAGCTGAATACTCTTCATCCTTCAATAGAACCGAGAGCCTCGGGGCATGTAATCGAACAGATTGAGTTTATCAAGGAATTGCTGAAAAGCGGGTACGCCTATGAGAAGAACGGCTCGGTTTATTTTGATGTACTCAAATACAACAAGAAATACAATTACGGCAAGCTTTCGGGTAGAGTTCTTGAAGAGCTCCAGGCAAATACCCGGATACTTGAAGGACAGGATGAAAAAATGAATCCTTTCGATTTTGCATTATGGAAGAAGGCGACGCCTGAACACCTTATGCGCTGGCCGTCTCCATGGAGCGACGGGTTTCCCGGATGGCATCTCGAATGCTCAGTCATGAGCACCAAATACCTTGGAGAAGTGTTTGACATACACGGTGGAGGCATGGATCTTCAGTTCCCTCATCACGAATGCGAGATAGCACAATCGACGGCAGCCACAGGAAAAGAACCGGTAAAGTACTGGATTCATAACAACATGATCACTATTAACGGCCAGAAGATGGCCCGGTCGCTTGGCAACTTCATCACACTTGAGCAGCTGTTTAAAGGAGACCATCAGATGCTTGATCAGGCATACAGTCCGATGACCGTCCGCTTCTTTCTGCTCCAGGCACATTACCGGAACACCGTCGATTTCTCCAATGAAGCGCTAAAGGCGGCAGAGAAAGGATTGCAGAAGCTGATGAAGGCCAGCGAAACTCTCTGTAAGCTAAAGCCGGCCCTTTCTTCTTCGGCCGATCTCACAGCATTAAGGAAGAGCTGCTATGAGGCAATGGATGATGACCTTAACACCCCGGCACTTATATCCCTTCTTTTTGAAGCGGTGAGATATATCAACTCAGCTAATGACGGGACAGAGAAGCTAACTTCATCAGACATTGATGTGCTAAAGGAGATATTCAGCACTTTTGTTTTTGATATCCTCGGCCTTGTGGATGAAAGCAAGCCAAAAGGCAATGAAAAGCTTACCGGCGACCTGATGGAGATCATAATCAACCTAAGGCAGGATGCGAAAGACAGGAAGGAATGGGAAGCATCGGATAAGATCAGGGCGGATCTGAAGAACATAGGGATCATATTAAAGGATCAGAAAGAAGGAGTGGAATGGGAGATTGATTAATAGTGAAAAGTGAATAGTGAAAAGTGTACAGTGTTCAGCGTTTAGCGTATATAGGTTATTGGTGCAAAAACCTCCCTTGCCCTTAGAATAAGGGAAAGGGTTGGGGAAAGGGTTGGGGAAAGGGTTGGATAATAAGGCGGAAGGCGGAAGGCAGGGCTGATAAGTGAAAAGTGAAGAACGTATAGTGAAAAGTGAAAAGAGTTTTATTTTTTTCGTTTAGCGTTTTTAACAGGTACTTAAGAACTCCCTTGCCCTTAGAATAAGGGAAAGGGCCGGGGAAAGGGTTGGATAATGAGGCGGAAGGCGGAAGGCAGAAGGCGGAAGGCGGAAGGCAGGGCTGATAAGTGAAAAGTGAAAAGTGAAAAGTGAAAAGAGTTTTACGTTTTTCGTTCAGCATTTTAATAGGTACGGAAGAACCCCCTTGCCCTTAGAATAAGGGAAAGGGTTGGGGAAAGGGTTGGATAATAAGGCGGAAGGCGGAAGGCAGAAGGCAGAAGGCAGGGCTGATAAGTGATAAGTGAAAAGTGAAAAGTGAAAAGAGTTTTACGTTTTGCGTTTAGCGTTTTTAACAGGTACTGAAAGAACCCCCTTGCCCTTAGAATAAGGGAAAGGGCAGGGGAAAGGGTACAGGATAACAGGGCAGCAGGGAATTAAGTGAAAAGTGAATAATGAAAAGTAAAGAGTGAAAAGTGAAAAGCGTGCAGGCCATTATGAGTTAAGAATTTTGCCGGTTGAATTATGATGTCAGATCAAATAATTATGTTTTTGTGGGAGAGAGTGTAAAGAGATATGTATCTGTGCCTGTTATGATCGGCGGGGTGCCGGTGGGAGGAGATTATCCGGTGAGGATACAATCAATGACGAATACCAGCACTCTTGATACAAAGGCGACTGTGGCACAATGCATCAGGATAATTGAGGCAGGGGCTGATTTCGTGCGCCTCACGGCACAGGGTATCAGGGAAGCTGAGAACCTGGCAAATATCAAAAGAGAGCTGAGAAAAGCAGGATTCACCAATCCGCTCATAGCCGATATACATTTCAATCCCGATGCAGCAGAAACAGCCGCAAGGATAGTTGAAAAAGTAAGGATCAATCCGGGCAACTATGCCGACAGGAGAGCGTCATTCATAAAGAAGGAACTGACCGACAGGGAGTACAATGAAGAGCTTGAAAAGACCCATGAGAGGCTCCTTCCGCTTATTGCGATATGCAGGGAAAACAAAACTGTCATTAGGATCGGCATAAATCATGGTTCACTCTCCGACCGCATTATGAGCCGTTACGGCAATACGACAGAAGGAATGGTCATTTCGGCGATGGAATTCATCAGGATCTTTATCTCGGAGAATTTCACCGATCTTGTACTCTCGATGAAATCATCTGATCCCAGGGTGGTAATAGAGTCGAACAGGCTTCTGGCAGACATGATGCAAAGCGAGGGAATGGCATTCCCCATTCATCTCGGAGTTACCGAAGCAGGAGAGGGAGAGGACGGCAGGATTCTTTCAGCAGCCGGGACAGGTTCACTTCTTGCTGAGGGGATAGGAGACACGATAAGAGTATCGCTATCGGAGGATCCGGAGAATGAAGTACCCGTGGCAAGGGAGATAGTTTCATTCATCTGCGGTCCGTCAGGACGCAAAACCGATCCTGCAGAAAGGATCCGCTTCAAGGAGCGTGGCCCTGAATACCGCCCGGAGGTTCTTACTGACAACGACGGGAAGATCTATGATGAGAAAGGCCTTTTATTCAGGGGAAAGATGATAAGCCCGGATCCCGACAAGCCTTTATCCCCTAAAGCCGGAAGTAAAGGAAAGATAATCCTTCATCCGGTCTTCAATGAGAATGATGCCGGAAAGCTGGCAATTGATTCTGCCGCAATGCTGGGAAGATATTTTTTAACGAAACAGGCAGATGGGATCTGTATCAGCAACAGGGGAAAGCTGCCAGGGGAAAAGCTGAAAGAGATCTGCTTTTCAATACTCCAGGCCACAGAGGCAAGGATCACGAGGAACAGGTATATATCATGCCCAACCTGCGGTCGGACAAAGTTCAACCTGCAGGAGGCTGTAAGAAAAGTAAAGGAAGCGACAGGCCATCTTACGGGATTGAAGATTGCAATCATGGGATGCATAGTGAACGGTCCCGGGGAAATGAAAGGTGCGGATTACGGGTATGTCGGTGCGGCTGAAGGGAAAGTGCATATATACAGGGGAATGGATCCTATCCTGAAAAATGTGCCGCAGGAGGAAGCGGTGGAGAAGCTGGTGGAGATAATCAATAAAGACAGGTCAATAAGTGAATAGTGAATAGTGAAAAGTGAATAACGCGTTTTTCGTTTATCGTTTAGCGTTTGGCGTATATAGTTTAGTGGTGCGAACCTCCTTACCCTTGGAATAAGGGAAAGGGCCGGGGAAAGGGTTGGATAATAAGGCGGAAGGCGGAAGGCAGAAGGCAGGGCTGGTAAGTGAAAAGTGAAGAACGTATAGTGAAAAGTGAAAAGTGAATAACGCGTTTTTCGTTTATCGTTTAGCGTTTGGCATATATAGTTTAGTGGTGCGAACCCCCTTACCCTTGGAATAAGGGAAAGGGCCGGGGAAAGGGTTGGATAATAAGGCGGAAGGCAGAAGGCGAAAGGCAGAAGGCAGAAGGCAGGGCTGGTAAGTGAAAAGTGAAGAACGTATAGTGAAAAGTGAAAAGTGAATAACGCGTTTTTCGTTCAGCGTTTAGCGTTTAGAGTGCAGGGTTGGTGGTGCAAAAAGCTCCCTTGCCCTTAGAATAAGGGAAAGGGACGGGGAAAGGGTACAGGATTAGCAGGCACGGGCTCACGGCTGTTAAGATCAATCCGGTAATTATCCATATTTAGGATCGACGGAATCTACGTTACATTTCAACCTTCCAGTGTAATTCTTCACAATTCATGTATCACTTTTTTGAAGCTTATAAGGTCATTAATATTCTTTTCTAAACCCCCTTCCCTGCCTTCCCCAATGGGGGAAAATGCCAAGTCTGCAAGGCAAAAGGAGATTGTTTCACTTTAAGACAATCTCATCTTTCAGCTCTACATTTTTCTATTTTTCACCCCCCTCTCAAAATCTCCCCCCATGGGGGGAGATGCCGAGCTTGCGAAGCAAAAGGGGGTTGTTTCAGCATAAGACAATTTAATCTTTCAGCTATATATTTCCTTGTTTTTTATCCCCTTCTAAACTTCCCATCGGGGAAGAGATAGGTACTAATTCATTCCAGAAAAAGAAAGGGGGTAAGTTTGTTCCCTTTATTCTGAAGTATTACACCAGGAAGGGAACCTTAAGTTACGTGTTCCGGATTTTCCTTTTTTGTGCTCTTTACTGATTTTATTTTTGGCCATCCTGTAATCGAGCTGCTTTTTCTGGAGATCAGCCTTCACAACTTCGATCATGACTTTATCGCCAAGCGTGTACTTTCTTCCTGTCGAGCGGCCCCGGATGCAATAGTTATCCTCATCGTATTCGTAATAATCATCATCAAGCTCGCGGATTGAGACCATTCCCTCGCACTGGTTCTCGATTATCTCGACATAAATGCCCCATTCGGTGACACCGGATATGACACCTTCAAATTCCTTTCCCGTCTTGTCGCTCATGTATTCCACCTGCTTGTACTTTACCGAGGCTCTTTCAGCTTCATCGGCAAGCCTTTCCATCTTTGAGGAATGTTCGCAAAGCTTTTCATATTTTTCACTGGTTCCGGGTACCTCATGATTAAGGTATGATGTCAGCAGCCGGTGCACCATCATATCGGGATACCGCCGGATCGGGGAAGTGAAATGAGTATAGTACTTGAATCCAAGTCCGTAATGACCGATATTATCGGTTGAATAGACAGCTCTTGACATCGACCTCAGGGCCAGTGTTTCGATCATATTCTGCTCTTTCTTTCCTTCAACCTGTCTGAGCAGCCTGTTCATTGCCTTCGGAAGAGGAGTCTGATCGTCGTCATCAAGCTTATAACCGAATCGCTTTATGAAATGGCTGAAATTGTCGATCTTCTCCGGATCGGGCCTGTCGTGGACCCTGTAGACAAAAGTACTTCCCTTCATTTTTTTACCAACGAGCTCTGCCACGCGCCTGTTGGCCAGAAGCATAAACTCTTCAATGAGCTGGTTGGCAGTGCCCATCTCCCTGAACTTTATGCCGAGAGGCTTTCCTGAATCGTCAAGATCGAATTTTACCTCAACTCTTTCGAATGAAAAGGCACCTGCGGCAAATCTCCTTTCACGCATCTGCTGTGCAAGCCTGTCAAGCACCAGAAGCTCATCCTTCAGATCGCCGCTTCCCGTGTCGATCACTTTCTGAGCTTCACTGTATGAGAACCTCCTGTCGGAGTTAATGATAGTCCTTCCGAACCATTCATTCTGCACTTCCCCCCTGTCGTTAAGCTCAAAGACGGCGGAATATGTAAGCTTATCCTCTGAAGGATTCAGGGAGCAGATACTGTTTGACAGCCTTTCAGGCAGCATAGGGACAACCCTGTCGACAAGATAAATGGAAGTCGCACGCTGTCTTGCCTCCTCTTCAAGAAGAGATCCGGGCTTTACATAATGAGTCACGTCGGCAATATGGACGCCGATTTCCCAATTGCCATTGGACAGGCGGCTTAAGGAGATGGCATCATCAAAGTCATTTGCATCTTCAGGGTCGATGGTGAAGGTAGTTACCGGGCGGAAGTCGCGGCGGGCATTTATTTCGTTACCGGAAATAACGGAAGGAATCTTTTCCGCATCAGACTCGACCTCCGGCGTGAAATGATATGGCAGTTCAAATTCTGCAAGGATGGCATGCATTTCCGTCTCATTGAGGCCCGGGAAGCCCAGCACATCTATTATCTCCGCAACAGGGTTCTTTGATCCGGGATTCCAGTCGGTGACTTTTGCGACAGCCTTCTGTCCCTGTTTTGCGCCATTAAGCTTCGAAGGGGGGATGAAGAGATCGAAAGGCATGTTTTTATTATCCGGGATAAGAAATGCAAAGCCTGGCATTACCTCAACAGTTCCAACAAATGAAGTACGCCATCTTTCGATTATTTCGACGACTTCTCCCTCGGGCCTGGCACCTTTCCTCCTTGCATAGAGACGCACCTTAACCGTATCGCCATGGAGCGCGGTATGTAAATTTTTCGCTGAAATAAAGACATCCTCTTCGAGCTCATCGGTCGTGACAAATCCGTATCCCATCCTTGTCATATCAACTGTGCCGGTCACATGGCCGCAGCTGTCCTTTACCTGGTATTTTCCCTGGGAGACCTCCTTTATGACTCCATTCCGGGCCAGTTCGCCAAGGATTTCAGAAATCAGATTTCTTTCTTCCGGGTCGCTTATATTGAGACGCTTTGCAATCTGCTTGTAGTTAAAAGTCTGCCGGGGACCGGATGACATTATTGATTGTATCTCCGATGAAGCCGTTTTTCTTGAAAAGCCCTGCTTTTTCTTTCCCTTTCCCTTCCTGCTCATAAATTGAATTTTTGCAAAGGTAAGATAATGTCAGAATCGTGCAATCCCTCATGCACTAAGTTCCGGCGGGCAGGCATGCAATCCCTCCTGCACCGCGTTCCGGACTTCGTCCGACAAAGCGGACTACGTCTGGCGAAGCCGGCGGGCAAGTGTGCGATCCGTGGCGAATGGTCCTTACTTAAAAATTGGTTCAGATGCCTTATTTAATGTAGTCTGCAGGGAAATACCTGATATAATCGAGCATGAAGCTGTTTTCACCGACATTCATGTTGTTGTTGTAATCCTCAAGTCGCAGTGACATCCGGTTCAGTCCTTTCTTCAGATATATCCGGAGAGGATTACTCAGTCCCCAGTTGGACCATTCATCACGGCCGCGCTGGGGAAAAATGGCGGAACCACAATAATTTCCGTTGCAGAATAATGACCGCTGAGCGCATTTATTGTCGGTATTAACGGGCCCGTTACCGTTCGAATAACGGAATTCAATGAAATAATCCTCATCAGACGGTGCGGCAATATCAAAACTGAACTCAGGGCTTTCCTTCCTGATTTCAACGAAACCCTTGCCGGAATAGCCTGAAAGTGGAATGTCTGAAGGTTTTGCGAACTGTCCCGCACTGAGAGTCACGCTTTGCTGATAAGTTTTATATTGAAGCGGCTTGCTCAGAAAAGAGCAAAAGTCCTCTGCATCGGCTGCCAGTACCTGAAATTCGCCTTTTTTCCCCGGTGGGATCCTGAACAGGGTATCTTCTGTCTCGCCAATGGTCTTCCCGTTGCAAAAGACCCTGTATTTCACCGCATTTTCAATCTTTTTCCACACTATCTGACCGGATAAGATTTCCGGTTCAGGAGTAGCCGGGGCGAATTTGCTCCCGGCATGATTGCAGCTTCCCTTGCCGGTCTTCCCGTTCATCCTTATAAGGATTTTATGCTTGCCAGCAAGCGAGCCGGGGATTTCAGAAGACGATAATTTCTTCCCGTCAAGCTTAAAGGAGACGATCCCGTCGCCGAAACCCTCAACGACAATATCGAGAACGGACCCCCGGTACTTAAAGTCTTTAAGCTCATATTTTCCCTTAAAACTCTCTGGAATGAATGGTCTGAAACTGAGACTGCCGGCCTCATAGTCAATTCCGAAGATAACCCTGAATGTAATTGCCAGATCAGCAGCCACGCTCCAGAGCTGGCGGTCGGAGTTGATCTGGGTACCGATAAAATCGCCGGATCCGGCTACCATGTTCTCCTTGTTTGTAAGGAA
Organism: uncultured Bacteroidales bacterium; assembly: GCA_963717685.1. Taxonomy (GTDB): domain Bacteria; phylum Bacteroidota; class Bacteroidia; order Bacteroidales; family VadinHA17; genus LD21. The sequence continues at coordinate 1,453,265 of OY970346.1, forward strand.
CAGGGCTGCCTGCCGTAATACCGAGGCAATTCCCTGTTCGACTGCAACGCTGTTATCTGCCTGTGCCCCGGCCCATGTCCAGTATGCCTGTACAAAGGGCCATATAGCATTGTTGTGATACGGGGGGATCACGGTCGTCTGGGGATATACACAGGGGATACCGAAATCCATTACAGGCACCGATGCAAAGAGCCTTGTCTTCCTTTCATCCGAGGCGATATCAAAAAGAGCGCACAGAGCTTCGCCAAGAGATTCGGAGCGGGGCGAAACGGAATAACTGTAGTGACCGTACATGTACTGACCGTAATAACCCCTGTCTTCAAGCCACAGCTTCGAGTTGATGCTGCCCTTCAGATCTTCCGCCATTTTTTCATAATCATTTTTAATGCCCAGTTCCTGACCCATCTTTCCAAGCACAGACAGCGTCTCAAAGAACACTGCATTTGTACCGAGGTTATGGGAATGATAAATATCGACAGGTTCCATCCACACCGGATAAGTCTGCTCTCTCCAGTCAAGGAATGATGATTCGCCGTAAAAAAGACCTGTTTCGGGATTGAAGGCCACCTTCAGGTCATTTTCCATTGATCTGCTGATAATACCGTATACTTCCCCGAGCCAAATCCTGTCGCCTGTTGCCTTATATATCTCCCATGCTGCAAGAGCCCATACTTCCCTGTCGGTCGATACCGGCCAGGAGCCACCGGTACCGGTATCCTGTATTATCACCCCGTTCCTGACCTTACGCATCAGGCTGTTCCGTGCAATATCAGGCTTTAAGGCAGCGAGTGAAAGGACTATGCTATAGCTTATATCGCGCGTCCATACTCCGTCCCACTCTTTTCCGGCCATAAAAGTGCTGTCAGGACGGATATCGGCTATCATTTCCCCAAGTGACAGCTTATAAAGTGCATCAAGGAGAGGGAACGGGGAGATAAGCGCCGGGAAGGCTGACAGATCAGCCGTCAAGGTCTTTTCGGAGGAAGCATGCTTAGCCGGATCATTTAAATTGAAAGCATTGGCAGGACTCCTGTAATCTGAAATGATCTTATTGCCGTGAAGAACAACGGATTTATATTCTCCCTGAACGACGCGATCGCCGTAAACAGTGAATTTATCTGATGAATAAAGCTTCACTTTGCTTTTATTCTGGCAGGCTGTCATTGCAGCAAATGTCATAATTAAAACCAGGAATCTCATTACACTTCTCATGGGTGAAGGTTTTGGACAAAGATAAAAGACAAAAGTCACAAGATAAAAGAGAAGTCATTATAATAAAAGCACAGGGCTCAGAGCACAGAGCTCAGGGCGCAGGGCGTGGAGTACAAACGGCCAAAAGAGTCTCCGGGGTTCATACTTTTTATTAAATTTGAAATAAATAATACAATATGCCTGATCTGAGATCTGTTTACTCGCATTCTCTCTCCGTGGTGACACGTAAAACGGGGAATGAGTATGTGCTTGTTCCCCTCACCAATAATATTGCCGACATGAACAGCGTATATACTCTGAATGAGACCGGAGCCTTTATCTGGGAGCAGATCGACGGAAAGAAATGTATCGGTGATATAATTGAGGCGATGACATCTGAATATGACATTGACAGGAATACTGCGACCAAAGATATGTTCATTTTCATCAATGAAATGAATAAATATCTTATTATTAAATAAATTGAGTGTCGTGAAAGGGTAATAAAATATTTTATGAAACTTGATAATCAATTATTTCCTCATTTTGGTCTCATGAACTCACCCCAACCCCTCTCTCCGCCAGTTGGCGGAAAGAGGGGCTATAAAGCTTTATCCCCCCTTCTTTTGCCTGCAAGAGAAGGGGGTCAGGGGGTTGAGTTTATGCATTTTCAAAATATTTCAGCCTTCTTATTATTGATTCCCGATAGTCATATTAAATAATTGTCAGGTAGCATGACAGCAAAGTACATTATCCAGGATGAGGGGCGTAAAGGGTAGGCACAAATGAAAAATTATAATCTGAATATCGCTGATTATATCATCAGGTTTGAGAGCGGTGATGACGGACCGGAGCTGGGGTCTTCGGAGAGGTTCCTGAGGAATATTTGCACGAATGAGAGGCAGGATGTGCTGATAAGGGTTCATGGCGGCAGGCCGGCAATGCCTCATGCAGCAAAAAGAGTATTCAACGCTCCTTACGTTGAGGAGATCGACGGTAGCCGGGTGAAGAAGAGCGACAGGTTCTGGAGCGTCAGCAGGCATCAGGATGATCTGTATATAAGGACCGTTTTCCCACTTTCATCTTCTCCCGGCAACGCAATATTGAAATTCTCGCTCACATCTGTTACATGGGACCTGTGGATCGAAAACTCAGAAGACAAAACCGATCCCATGGAATACCCCCTTGACGGACTGATCCTTTATTACCTCACAGTCATCCATGGGGACATCATGATACATGCATCGGGGATAAACACTGCCGGCAGGGGGTATCTCTTCAGCGGCATTTCGGGAAAAGGGAAGAGCACGATAGCAAGATTATGGAACGATTCGGGCGCAACGATAATTCATGACGACAGGCTGATCATCCGCATTAAGGACAGTAAATATGTAATGCACAACACCCCGGTTTACAATGACGATTCTCCTGGTGAATCACCGCTTGACAGGATATACCTGATCGAACATGGAAGGGAGAATGAGGTAATACCCGTAAAAGGTGCATCAGCAGTGAGCCTTGTGATGGCAAACTGCATTCAGCACAACTGGGACCGTAAGATAATTTCAGGACTTCTCGGGTCAGTCTCCTCCATGTGTGCAAGAATCCCGGTCGCAAAGCTCCTTTTCAGACCCGACAGAAGCATAACAGATCATATTATCAGAGATGAACAGGGAGAATGACACACAAACAATACTGAAGGAAATCAGCTTTTCACTCCTTGAAAACGGGATAACAATAAGGGCTAAAGCAGATGGTTACAGCATGTATCCGTTCATAAAGCCGGGATCGGTCATCCTCCTAGAACCGGTGACCCCGGAAACAACTCTTATTCCCGGTGCGATTGTCGCCTGGAAAAGAGATTCCGGCTTTGTTCTTCACAGGCTCGTAAGGATAATTAATGAGGGAGACGAAGTGCTATATGTCACCAGAGGCGACAGCTGCCCTGAAGAAGACACACCCCTGATCAGAGTTCGCATTGCCGGCAAAGTACTTGCAATTGAAGATGCGAATGGTAAAATAAGGGAAGGGTCACAACTTGTCAGCAAGCCATGGTACTTTTATAACAGGTTAAATATATGGATAATGGCCAGAGCAAAGAGAATTGCAAGGTCGATCAGCCAGTGAAGCAAAGGAGCTGAAGTTTAGTAAAAAGATTATTTCCCGTATATAGTTCTTTGAATAATTGTGTTCATAACACAAAAGTCGTTTGATAAAATGTAAAAAAATACAAAAAGTCGTTTGATAAAATGTATTTTTGTGTAAAAATGTACATATGAGAAGGGCAAGACTTAAGGATCTGATAACCTGGAAAAACTCCGGTTCACGAAAGCCTCTGATTATAAGAGGCGCAAGACAGGTCGGGAAAACCTGGCTAATGAAGGAATTTGGAAGATCACAATATGCACAGGTAGTTTATCTGGATTTCGAGAAGAATAAGCGACTTAAAGGTTTGTTCAATGATGATTTTGATATAAAAAGAATAATAACAGCATTGCAGGCTGAGTCGGGGTTAACGATCGATGCAGGAAACACTTTGCTGATATTCGATGAAATACAGAGTGTCCCCGAAGCCATTACTGCTTTGAAATATATTCAGGAAGATTCCAACGGATATAATGTTGTGGCAGCCGGTTCCCTGTTAGGCATTGCTCTTCATTCTGATTTTTCTTTCCCGGTGGGGAAAGTGGATTTCATGGATTTATATCCGATGACATTTATGGAATTTCTTGATGCAGTCGGAGAAAATGGTCTGGTTGAAATGCTTAACAATGGTGACTGGAAGCTAATAACAGTGTATAAATCCAGATATTTAGAAAGACTCAGACAATATTACTATGTAGGAGGGATGCCGGAAGCTGTCCTGAATTTCAGTTTGCAAAATAATTTCCAGGAAGTGCGAAATATTCAGAAGCAGATATTGAGCGCTTATGATCTGGATTTTTCAAAGCATGCTCCTGCCAATATTGTCCCCCGGGTCCGGATGTTGTGGAATTCAATCCCGTCACAGCTCGCAAAAGAGAACCGGAAATTTATTTATGGATTGATAAAAGAGGGTTCCCGCGCAAAAGAATATGAACTGGCTCTCTCATGGTTAATTGATTGCGGGCAGGTTAACAGGGTGTTCAGAGTTACGAAACCCGCCATCCCCTTAAAAGCTTATGAAGACAGAGGTGCTTTTAAGTTGTTTCTTGTGGATATCGGATTATTATCAGCTATGGGAGATATTGATGCTAAAACACTTCTTGAGAGAAGTGCCATATTCACTGAATTTAAGGGGGCCCTGACAGAACAATATGTATTTCAACAGTTAAACAGCACAAATGAATTTGTGATTTATTACTGGTCCGGGGAACGTTCAACTTCCGAGATAGATCTGTTGATTCAACATATGGGTATTTATATTCCTGTTGAAGTCAAAGCAGAGGAAAATCTGCAGGCTAAAAGCTTAAAAGTATTCAGGGAGAAATTCAATCCGGAATTTTCTGTCCGTACCTCCATGTCCGACTATCGTAAGGAAGGATGGCTTGTTAATTTGCCATTATACGCGATTTGTTTATTACCGGGAATATGTAAAAGTCAGCAGGCTCCGGGCGCCGGACGATAGACACAGGTAAAATATCTCCGTTCGATCCGTGGTGAATAATTTCTGACCGCCAGGACACGAAGGGTTTTCTAAAAAGCCGTTGAAGAGTGGCATATAATGAACAGACCGTCAATTAATCATTTGCTCATTTAAAAAGTGTTACCTAAATTGTGAGGAAAAAGAGAACAACTGAAGGAAGGAATGGATAATAATTATCATGTTTTGATCGTCAATGAAGCAAAAGGCTGAACATTTCAGGGAATCGATAAGGCTGGTCTGGAAATCGGCGCCGGGCTGGACATTCCTTAATATTTTCATTTCTGTCCTGCGAAGTTTCCTGCCACTATTGCTGATATGGCTCATTAAAGTCGTTATTGACGGAATAACAGCGACAGTTTCTGCTAAATCAGGCATCCCGGTCATTAACCTTCTCCGGCCCATAGTCGCAGTAGTGATAATATGGTTTCTCGATGAGGCTGCTTCCGATATCGGGAATTTTGTCCGTAAGAAGCAATCCGTGAAGCTTGAAGCCTACATGTATCGTCTTTTACACGAAAAGGCAGTAAGGCTAGACCTGTTAAATTTTGAGCGGCCCGAATACTTCGATTCGCTGTCACGGGCCTCAAGGGAAGCACCATGGCGCCCAAACAGCATACTGAATAACATGGTCTCTGTGTTCCGGGCCCTGTTGTCTCTGTTACTGATGGCCGGAGTGCTTACAATGCTTCACTGGACGCTGGTCATTCTTCTCCTTGTGGTCAATGTCCCGGGTATCTGGCTGAGATTTTACTATGCCGACATGCTTTATCTTTTCCAGCGGAAGCAGACACCGGAAGCCAGGAAAACAGCCTATTTCAACTGGCTCCTTACCGGCGACCGGCCTTCGAGGGAGATAAGGCTGTTCGGACTTGGAGATTATTTCATTTCGCTCTTCAACAAATCATTCATGAAGACGAAGGAAGAAGAAACAGGCATAATAAAGAAACGAACCCTGATCGAGCTAATCTCCGATGTATTCAAGGCAGCAGCGGTGCTAATCACAATAATGTTCATTGCCAGTCAGACTATCCACGGGAAAATCACCATCGGCCAGATGGCAATGTTCCTTCTTGCATTCAGGCAGGGCATGGTTAATATAAAAGAGCTATTCGGGTCGCTCGGTGGCTTGTATGAGGATTCACTGTACACCGGCGATACATTCGAATTCCTCGACCTGGCCGAGAATATTAAGGCAATACCTCCTGAAATTGTTCCCAATGGCATTGATAAAGCCATAACGGTTGAGGATCTCTCCTTCACATATCCCGGTAACAACATGACCACATTAGATAATATCTCGTTCCAGGTAAGGAAGGGAGAAATTATAGCACTTGTGGGTCCGAACGGAGCCGGGAAAAGCACACTCGTACGGCTGCTGTGCCGCCTTTATGACCCCGATTCGGGATCAGTAAAGCTCGATGGGAACGACATAAAAAGTATGGATCCTGATAAATACAGGAAGCTGCTGTCGGTGGTGTTCCAGGATTTCATGCTGTATAACCTAAGCGCCGGAGAGAATATCAGGCTGGGAAATATTGATGAACAGCATCCCGAAGAGAAGATGACAAAAGCTTCGAAGGCGACAGGCATTCATGATCTTATAACCGGTCTGCCCCAGGGCTATGCCACGCAGATCGGCAACCTGTTCGACGACAGCCGCGAGCTGAGCTGGGGCGAATGGCAGAAGCTTGCTCTTTCAAGGGCGCTCTTCAGGGATGCCCCGGTACTGATACTCGACGAGCCTTCAAGCTCACTCGATGCCGAAACTGAATATGAGATATTCAGCCATTTCAGGGAAATAGTCAGGGGAAGGACCGCAATACTTATAAGCCACAGGTTTACAAATGTGAGCCTGGCCGACAGGATAATTGTGCTGTACGGAGGCAGGATAGCAGAAGCCGGCCCGCACAGCGAGCTGATGAAGAAAAAAGGGATCTATTACAAGATGTACACCAGTCAGAGCAGCAGGTTCGACAAGGATGAAAAATGAACTTGATATCAGGGATGAGGAGATACTTCTTCTCGGCCTGAGCCGCCTTACTTTCGGTCCTGAGCTGAAGGTGATGCTGCAAGCCCTGGCTGAGACCCTTACCGACTGGAATTACTTCAGTGCCCTTGCAAATGTTCATGGCGTATCGGCGCTGGTCCTGCATAATCTTGAAAAGCTGGGTTTGCTCAGCCTGCTTCCCTCAGAAACAGTAAACAGCCTGAGGAGTGCCCTGATGATGAACCTCAGCCGGAACACCAGGAATGCCGAAAGCACGGCAGAGGTATTAAGACTTCTGAACCATGAAAACATCAAGGTAGTGCTCCTCAAGGGAATGGCGCTTGAAATGACCGTTTATGGCAACGAAGGGCTGAGGCAGATGCTGGATGTCGATGTACTTGTAAGCAGGGACAACTGCATCAGGGCAAGAGATATCCTGGAGGAAAACGGTTTTGTCTCAGAGCCTTTAAAGTCGGTACTTTACAAACCCATTATAGCCGACATAGGCAAGCATCTTCCCAGGCTGACAAAAGGCGGATTCTCAGTAGAGCTGCACCATGAGCTGTTCGGGGCCGGGAAGAATATCCTGACGAGGATACTTTACGACACCAGCCAAGAGACGACCCTGAACGGAGAGATGGCTTTCATACCAAAAGCACAGATATTCTTCCTCTACCTCGTAAGGCATCTCCATAGTCATGAGATGAACAACGAATCGCAGTTGAAGATGTATGCCGACCTGGTAGTTCTGATAGAGCAATTCGGGGATGAGATAATAAATTACGATCTGCCGGTGTATGCCTCCCAGACAGGGATGCCGGAGATACTGGCATGGAAGCTCGAGCCGCTGAGAGACCTGTGGGGCATGACGTTCCCCGGCTGGATAAATGAATTTATTGATAAATGGTACAATCCTGATTCAATTAACAAATTCGTCTTTTTCCTCAAGAGTCCGGCGGGCAATGCCATTACAGGCAGGGGGTCGCTTTACAGGCATGACCTGGCAGAAATACCCGGAATCCACAGGAAGATATTGTATGTGCTTGGCGATCTCTTTCCGACAATCACATTCCTGAAGAGACGCTATAATTGTAAAAGCAGATGGAAGGCAATGCTTTATTATCCGCTCAGGTGGGGGAAGCTGTGGTATCTGGCCGGGGGGGAAGGAGCATAAAAGCCTGAGACAGGTATTTCCGGGTATCCTTGAGGATTCTTTATTTTGTGATGATGCTGTCCTTGTAATCGAGGAATATCCTGAAATAGCCTGACTGCAGCATGAAAGAATCGAGAGGGTTATCCTTGTTTTTCATGGTGAAATAGAAATCGCCCAGGATATCAAGGTCCTGGTATCCCAGCAGGCGCATTTGTCCGGCTGAAGAGACATATCTCCTTACTGTGCCTGAATCGGGTTTTACGTTGAACACGGCTGTAACTGACGGGTACTCGTAAATGTTTTTAACGAATGTGGTATCGTAAGCCCTTATGTTGAGTGAATCAGACAGGAGGTCGTAAATTTTCCAGCCATAGCCTCTAAGGGAATCGGCTTTATATACCGAGAAGCGGCAGGCGTAGCCGTCGGGGCTGTAATAGAGGTTATTGATATCGTACTGGATAAGTCGTGATTTCACATAATCCGGAGAGCATGAGGCGGCCATGAGGATCAGTAAGACAAAAAGGAAGGCAGGCTTTTTCATAGCGATGGAATATGGCTTAAAATTATTGAAAAAAGCTGAACGGGAGAATCTTTATCAGGCAGATTTATGGATCTGTCCGGGGAAAATAATAAGTGTACATTATACACTTATTGCCGGTTGTCATTAAAAAATGTCCAGGCCGGCATTGAAATGATGAATTCAATCAGCTGCAATCAAAGAGAAACCCCGGACCTGAACCCGTATAGAAGAATCAGCTTGAAGCAAGTCCGGGGTTGAAGGGAATTTGGTTAGAAAAGCACTACCCTGATTAGCACGATTTAACGCAGAATTTGCATCACTCCCCTGTATTTTGAAATCATTGATATGTCTGCCGGTTATCTGACATTTATTATTTACGATAAAAATATCCGGGCAGCGTACGGAAAAAAAGAACTCAGTGAATAAAATCAAATGGAGGGTCAGAATAATTTTAAATTAACAGTGGGAGAGAGCATTAAAATCGCGGCAGATATAATTAATTTAAAAGAAAATGCCACAAAGGCACCAAGACCCCATGGTTCACCAGGTTGTTTTTAATTACTTATTGATTGCCCGGGAGGGATTATTGAATTGAATCTTTCTTCGAATCCGGGGCTGAACCTTGAGTTCATCTGAATCAGGGAGCTGTCTCTTTTCAGGGGTACCATAAGTGAATCCCTGACAAATTTCGTTTTTTCATTGATAAATACGAGCTCGGAATGATTATGCCAGATTTTTTCAGGATTGTTTTCCAAATAAGAAAACTGAACATCTGAAACTACTTTCGAAAGGAAACCATCATCCCCATAAAAGTGTGAATATGAATAATGGTAAGGATAATACTTTGCATCTTTAGTCCTGTATTGATCTGATCTGCCAATTGCCATCATTTCAGGGCTTAAATTAGTATCTATTCTTAGAATTAGCCAATTTCTTTTATCAATAATGAAACGGCCATTTTTAAGCATATACTTTTTATTGGGCTTGAAATCTAACCGAGGATTGATACTGATAATAATTATTGAATCATTTGATTCCTGATTGCTTAAGTACCATTCTTTTTCTTTAGAAGCACCTATAATGAAACTGTTGAATGGAGCATATGAAGCAGGCATATCATAATTTGGAATAAATGTATTTTTAAATATTGGATTCCTATTAACAATAATATTTTTAAGAATACATACGATTAAACTGCCATGACTAGGAGATAATAAATACTTGAGTTCATACAATATTTCTGCTTTTACCTCCGCCACTAATGTATCTCTGAATATAAACATATCTTTCCTATAACATGTTAAATATGCAGGTACGTTCATTGTTTTATAAGTAGTATTAATTGCTTTTTCTAGAATTGCCCTAGCACCCTTTGCACTGATTGTTATAGGATTCATTTCTATAGGCAATTCTTCCATTTCAATGAATTTCTGATCTTTTATTCTCCCGAAAGTTGTTTTCAAAGTTTTATATGCCACATGTGAAATCTGAACGGAATCTTTCCCCTGTAGTACCAGAGAAAAATAGCCATCTGCATCTGATACCTCGAGAATATTTTTGCCCGGAACTTTAATATGTGCATAAGCAATGCCATTGTTTGACCTGGAATCAATAAGACGGATTCTTGATGCCTGTTGTCCAAATAGATTTTGAGAAGCATAAAAATAAATAACCATTATGATCAAGAAGGGTCGTTTAAATATTGGATCTTTATTTTTTTTGCTTTTCATTTTTAAATGCTATTAAAAAAACCGAAAGAGAAAGGACAGCAAAACTGCCCTTTCTTTATGAAAACCCTTTCATCTATTGCTAATATTAGCATTGATACCTTTAGTAATTTCTATTTGCACTGAGATTTTCAAATTATCCCAAAGCCATTCTGCGACATTTTTAATTCCATCCCAGATGTCAGCAAGGATTTCACCCAGCTTTGTTGTACCACCGTTGATCTCCATCTGTTCGGAGACAGTAAGTTCCCTTACAGAAAATTTTTCGATTTCCATGACAATAAGATTTAAATTATTAATGAATTTATCCCCCGTTTATTTCATTTGCCCGGGGTTTTAGCACTGCAACGAAACATTACCAATTTCGTGCATCTGCGTCCGGAAAAAAAGTATTCGGGAAAGAAAATTACCGCCTGTGCATTGTTTTTCTTCCTGGCAGCTCATTGGCTTTAAATCACATGTTATGGAAATCTCAAAAGGTTCCTTGTAATAGAATGTTTTGACCGATTTGGAGTAGACAATGGGAGCCCCTCTTGATTTCAATTCATCAAGCAATTCATAGAGGCTTGTGCGGCTTACTCCCAGTTGCTGTGCAAATTCTTGGGGAGTCCCGGTGCTTCTCCTTTCGACAAGCTTATGCATCCTTCTGATGCGATCGAGGTATTCAAATACTTTCATATTGCACTGTTTTATATTCTTATTTCATCAAATTCGATATTCTGATGCATCCACATTCTCCGGAAATGGCCGTCAATCACAGAGAGTTCTGAAAAGGTGCCCTCCTGTATCACCGAGCCGCCATCCAGTACAATTATCCTGTCCGCCAGGCTTATAGTGGAGAGCCTGTGAGCTATAATTATTACAGTCTTTTTTTCTTCGCGAAGCAATCTTAGAGTGTCCTGAACAAATGATTCTGCCAACGAATCAAGGGAAGAGGTGGCCTCGTCGAGAATCAGCACCTCCGGATTGCGGTAAAGAGCTCTTGCAATAGCAATCCTTTGCTTTTGTCCTCCCGACAGAGTTGCACCATTCTCGCCAATGAATGTTCTGAACCCGTACGGAAGGCTTTCAATGAACCTTGTCATTCCAAGCTTTTCGCAAACTGAAAGGATCTTTTCCATATCTGGATTCAATTCACCTGCCGCAATATTATCGATAATGTTTCCTGAGAACAGGTCTATTCTCTGTGGCACAATTGAAACGATCCTTCTTAGTGATTTGCCTGTCAAATGGTTGAGATCGTACTTGCCAATCCTTATATGGCCACTTTGTAAAGGATAAAGATTTTGCAGCAACGATGCCAAAGTTGTTTTACCGGAGCCGCTCTCACCGACAACGGCGGTTATTTCTCCTTTCCTTATCCTGAGATTCAGTGAATCAAAAACATCAACCCTGGTGCCGTATCTGAATTTGACGTCCTCAAAACTAATATCACTTACCATTTCAGGACTGAGCTCGATCCTGTTATCGTCGCTATCAACTTCAAGATCAAAGATTTCAAACAGCCTGTCGGCAGCTATCCTGGCATCCTGAAGAGTACGGTTGAATCCAATGACTGAGGTTACCGGCCCGGTAAAGTAACCGACTATTGCATAGAATGAAAGCAGTTCCCCGGGAGTGATCTGAGATCTGATCACATAAACCGTGCCTGCCCAAAGTACAACCAATGTAATAAGCTGAGTTACAAGGGCAGAGGAGCTTGACGAGAAAATTGAATTTAATCCTGATTTAAAGATTTTTTCAAGCAATCCAATAAACCGTGTCTCTGTTTTTAGATTCGAATAGTCCTCAAGGCTGAACCGCCTGATAGTCGATGCTGAATTAAGTGATTCCACGAGCTGAGCCTCGAGGTCTGCAGCTCTTTCCATGACCTTCCGCTGGACCTTGCTGTTAAGCTTGTCTGAGATATAGTAAATCATCAAATAAAAAGGAATTACCAGCAACATTATCACTGCCAGCTTCCAGAAGAAAGAAAACATCAGGATAAACGACACAAATAATATGAAGATATTCAGTACGAGATTGATCGATACATCATTGATAAAAACCCTGATCTTGACTGCATCACCTATTCTTGAAATAATCTCACCGGTTCTCATATTGTCAAAAAAGGACTGGGGTAATTTGAGCAAATGCTGATAATATCCGAGTATCAATGACGCATCAATTCTCTGTCCCGTCTTCAGTATAAAGAGCGATTGGAAAAACCCCAGAAACAACCTTACCAGTATTATAAATATCATTGCCAGCCCCAGCAGGTTGAGAAGATTAAGGTTTCCTCCAGGAATTACATGATCAACAAGTTTGCCGACATATATTGATGTTGACAATCCAAGAACAGAAAACGCTACCGCGCCGATAAGAGATTGTATCAGGATATCCTTATTTGGTCTTATCAGGTTCCAGAGTCGGGCCTGTAAGGACGATTTTTCATCCCTGACACTGAATTTCTCTCCGGGGGCAATCAATATCATGACCCCGGTCCATTCCTTCCTGAACTCATCATGAGGGACTTTATGCAATTCTCCATCGAAGGGATCCATTATTTCAATGCACCTGTCAGTTGTTCCTACAATGACCACATAATGAGTAAGTACATTCTTTACAATGAGATGAGCAATTGCCGGTTTTGGTATTTTGAAAAGACTCTCCCATTCGCCCTTTACCCCCTTGGCAAGAAATCCCAATTTCCCGGCTGCTTCCACTAACCCGAGGACATTGGTTCCCTTGCTGTCTGTTCCGGCAAGCTGCCTGATTCTCGAAACCGGCAGATTAACCCTGTAATGGGCTGCAACAGAAGCAAGGCAGGCGGCGCCGCAATCAGTTATATCCCTTTGTCTGACTTTAATATTCATCCTTCATCATTTTTATTGTAAGGATTGAACCATTTTTCAGCCTTGTCAAATAATAAATTGAACAGTGTCCGCCGGGTTACAATAATCCTTGCATTAAAACTCATCCCTTTCTTTATTTCGGCGCATATCCCGTTTTTAAGACTCAGATAAGTTTTCCCGGGTTTGCATTTAATCCGGAAATATGCATTTGCCCCATCTTCAACAATCATATCGTCAGATATATCAATTATCGTGGCATCAAGCAATCCCCATTCATTATGATTCAAGGCATCGATCTGGATTTTAACTTTTTGATCTGGATGGATCAATCCTATATCACCTGGTTTTATGAAACAGGTAGCGATAAGATCTCCTGCAGGAGATATCTCGGCAATCATCTGGTTAACTGCCACAATAGCGCCAGGCTGGATATCGGAACTCCTGATTATTTCTCCGTGGACAGGAGCTACAACGACCCTGTTGTTTATCTGTTCCAGGTAACTTTGGAGATCCGCCTGCATTTCAATTGCGTCATTTTTTCTTTCCATCAGGTCGTCCTGCCATTGGTTTTTATGAAGAACAAGTACCTGATTAAGGTTTTCCTCATCTGATTTAAAAATATACCGGGAGGTTTCAAAGTCGGCATCAGCAATAATATTCTGATTATGAAGAATCTCATTTCGTCTGTGATCGGCAGATGATTTCTGATATTTCTGAAACTGAATGGCAAGGGAATTCTTCATTTTAGCAAACTCCGAATAATATCTCTTTGTCCCAAAATTATCAGTATCGAGCTGTATATTATTTCTATCGATCATTGTCAGTTTTTCAAGATCAGCTATCGCCATGCTGTTCTCAAGGATTTTTTTCTGAAGCGCATTTTTCTGTGCTTTAATCGTCTCCGAATCAATAATAAACAGTGTATCGCCTTTTTCAATTTCGATCCCATTTCTGACGGATGTATATGTTATCTTCCCCTGGAAAGGAGAATAAACAGTCTGTTTTTCTATTTCTGATTGAAAATATCCTCTTGCCTGAACTACGATATCAACATAAATAAATGGAAGAATAATCAGATCTGCAGAAATAAAAAAAATAATGATCCAGTAAATAATCCTGCTTTTCGGAGTTATCCTGATCAGATAATTCTCCAATGTATATTCAGTAAGCGATGAGGGAATCATTTCCATGATTTAGTTTTTAATATTCATTTCAGTCAACTTTTCTTCAGGAGACAATTCGCAAACATTCATGTCAATTTTGCGGTTTTTGTGACACAACATTTTAAGAAAAATCAACATTGAGATTTAATTTATACATATTCTAAATAAAAAAGACTTAAAATCAGTAATATAGATCAGTCATGAAATTCAATGTGTAGGGTATAAGGATTGAGTCCGGAATATGGAAAATACACATAACCCGGCACACCATCCCCAAATCTTTTCTTTTTGCATTTTTGAAAATCATTATTATATTTGCCCCGTAAATCAGATATTCCTTCCTTTCAGGGGTGTTTGATTTTTATTGAGAAGGGCGGAGAGATTAGGCTCTGCGAAACCCTGGCAACCAATCCTGCAGTAGTAGGGCAACGGTGCCAAAACCTAATCCCGGACAAACCCGGGAGATGATAAAAACTGAACACGAAACAATGAAACCGCTTCATCTGTCACTCAGAAACCTCATCATGCCGCTCATGCCTATGGACATGCGCCGGTAAAGATCCTGTATCAATATTACCCGTCTTACCAACTGTTGCAGGATCATTGCAACGGCAGCACTATATACCTGCCTGCGTAATCAGTATTAATATGCAAAACAAATATTATGGAAAACAGAAAAATTCATTTTGAGACACTACAGATTCATGCCGGCCACCAGCCCGATACAGAGACTTATTCAAGGGCAGTGCCGATATACCAGACCACTTCATATACATTCAAAAGTTCCGGCCATGCCGCAAACCTCTTCAACCTGTCGGAGCCGGGGAATATCTATACAAGGATTCAGAACCCCACAACCGACGTGTTCGAAAAACGCGTTGCGGCCCTCGAAGGGGGAAAGGCCGCGTTGGCCGTCTCATCAGGCCATGCCGCACAGTTCATCGCCCTGTCGACAATCCTGCGCAAGGGCGACAACTTCGTCACTTCGCCTTTCCTTTACGGCGGGACCCATACGCAGTTCAAGGTCACGCTTGCAGGCTTCGGTATAAGCGCAAGGTTCGCAAAGGACCTGGAACCGGCATCGTTCGAAAAGCTTATAGATAAAAACACAAAAGCCATTTATGTCGAGACAATCGGCAATCCCGGGTTCAATATCCCCGATTTTGAGGCATTCGCAGATCTTGCCGGCAGGCACGGCATACCTTTGATAGCCGATAATACATTTGCCGGCTGCGGCTACCTATGCCGTCCTATAGAGTTAGGCTTTAACATTGTGGTGGAGTCGGCGACAAAATGGATAGGCGGGCATGGCACTAGCCTCGGCGGCGTGATCGTCGACGGCGGCAACTTCAACTGGAACAGCGGCAGATTCCCGGTGTTCACTGAGCCATCGGAGGCTTACCACGGGCTTGTATTCGGAGATATCTTCAACGAAAGCTCGCCATCAGGGAATATTGCGTTCATAGTGAAGGCGCGCGTTGAGAGCCTGAGGGATCTGGGTCCAGCCATAAGCCCGTTCAACTCGTTCCTCCTTCTGCAGGGTCTTGAGACCCTTTCACTGAGGATGGAAAGGCATGTCAGTAACACGCTTGCTCTTGCAGAATGGCTGAGGTCGCTTCCTTTCATTGCAAAGGTCAATTATCCCGGCCTGCCTGATAATCCATGTCACGGGCTTGCCCTGAAGTACCTTCCGAAGGGAGCTGGAGGAGTGCTGAGCTTTGTCCTGAGGTCGGAAAAGGAGAAGGCTGCGAGGCTGGTAGAGCATTTTGAGATCGTGAGCCACCTGGCGAATGTGGGAGATGCAAAGACACTCATAATACAGCCGTCGGAAACAACTCATTCGCAGCTCTCGCCGGAGGACCAGGCAGCTGCAGGTGTCGAGCCGGGGCTGTTCAGGGTTTCGGTGGGACTCGAGCACATTGATGATATCATTTATGATTTTGAACAGGCTTTCAGGAAAACGATATGACAGAAACACTGAGATACAACGGGCTTTTCACTACAGAGACCGGGGCTGGGATCACCGGTCTTGAGATTGCCTATAGTACCTGGGGCAGGCTGAATCAGCGTGCCGATAATGCAATATGGATATGCCATGCCCTTACCGCTAATTCGGATGTGGAGTCATGGTGGCCGGGCATGGTCGGGAAAGGACTGGCGTTTGATCCGGAACGCTATTATATTATCTGCTCGAATGTACTGGGATCGTGCTACGGCACCACCGGTCCGGCATCGGTCAACCCTGTCACAGGAAGACCGTGGCTCCGCGATTTTCCTCTGATAACAGTAAGGGACCTTGTTAATGTTCACGAGATACTGAGGAAGCATCTGGAGATAAAAGAGATACATACAATCATCGGTGCTTCCATAGGCGGGTACCAGGCTCTGGAGTACAGCATTATGTTCCCCGAAATGATCAAAAGGCTCGTCGTGCTGGCTTCAGGGACAAAACAGATGCCGTGGGCGCTGGCTTTCAACGAATCGATGCGCCTGGCAATGGAAGCCGACCAGACTTTCGTATCAGGCGATCCCGAGGGAGGGAAGAAAGGCCTAAAGGCTGCGAGGTCTATTGCACTGATAAGCTACCGTACAATGGCGGCTTATAATGAGACCCAGAAGGAAGATGATGATGAGAAGCTGACCTCCTTCAGGGCATCATCGTACCAGGCATACCAGGGAGAAAAGCTGGTGAAAAGATTCAATCCCTACTCCTACTGGTGCCTCACCAACCTGTCGGATACCCATAACCTGGGAAGGGGGAGAGGAGGTATCATCAATGCGCTGAAAGCGATCAGGGCAAGGGTTCTTTGCGTGGGCATCAGGTCGGACATGCTTTTCCCAACGGATGACCAGAAATTCATTACGGCAAATACGCCTGATGCAGAATATATTGAGATAGACTCATTTTACGGGCATGACGGTTTCCTGATAGAGACTGAAAAGGTTACAAGGATTATCAGGGACTTCTGGAAAAAAACCTCTGAATAAAATGGTTGACAGGGAAAAACTGAGAATAGGAATGTTCGGTTACGGCTGCGTGGGGCAGGGCCTTCACGACGTGCTGAACAGCAGTAAAGGCTTCAGGGCCGATATTGTAAGGATATGCGTCAAGGACAGGACCAAGAAGAGAAGGATACCGATGTCGAACTTCACATTCGATAAAAATGATATCCTTGAGGACCCGTCAATAAACTTGGTCGTCGAGCTGATAGACGATGCCGGCGAGGCGTTCAACATTGTCTCCACGGCGATGAAGAAAGGCAAGAATGTGGTAACTGCCAATAAGGTGATGGTGGCAAATCATTTCAGGGAGCTTGTCGGCCTTCAGGAAGAATATAATGTTTCGCTTCTCTACGAGGCATCTGCGGGAGCGAGCATACCGATTATCCGGAACCTGGAGGAGTACTACGACAATGAGCTCCTCTATTCGCTGCGCGGCATTCTTAACGGAACGACCAATTATATCCTGACACTTATGCACGACAGGGGCGCCGATTATGATGCAGCCCTCAGGGAGGCGAGGGAGAAGGGCTTTGCGGAATCAGATCCCACCCTCGATGTGGAAGGATGGGACGCAAAGTACAAGCTTTGCATAATTACAGGCCATGCATACGGGCTCTTCCTTGATCCGGGAGAAGTGTTCCATTATGGCATAAGCACCATTTCGAAATTTGACATACAGTACGCAAAGGAGAAGGGCTTTAAAATAAAGCTTGTGCCGTTCGTAGGGAAGACGAATGATAATACCATCACTAGTTTCGTGCTGCCCAGGTTCATTTCGCCTGACAAATACCTGTACAACGTCGACCACGAATACAACGGCGTTATTACGGAAGCCGCTTTTGCCGACAAGCAGTTCTTCTCGGGAAAGGGAGCCGGCGGCCACCCGACAGGAAGCGCCGTGCTTTCGGATATTTCGGCCAATTCATACGGGTACAGGTACGAGTACAAGAAATACCAGCAGGGAACGATCACAAACTATACCCGCGATTACAGGATAGAGATATATTTAAGGTACAGGAATGAAAAGGACCGTAATTTATTTGGATTTGAGGAAGTGTCGGAATATTTTAGCGGCAGATTGTACAAATATGTGATCGGGATCGTGAATCTTGAAAGATTGTATGCCTTGAGAGAACAACTCGGGCAAATGGATGTTTTTATAGTGAATACGGGAAGGAAGGGGATAAATTAAACTTGATTTGTTACCTCAAACACGAACAAAGTAAAGTCCAGATGAAAGATAAAATTGTATTAACCCCCTTTTGCCTCGCAAGCTCGGCATCTCCCCCCAATGGGTGGAGATTTTGAGAGGGAGGGTGAGAAACAGAAAAATGTATATCTGAAAGATGAGATTGTCTTAAAGTGAAACAACCCCCTTTTGCCTCGCAAGCTCGGCACCTTCCTACTGTGGGAAGGCAGGGAGGGGGTTAAGAAAGGAATAAAAGTGTCCTTCCAGACTTTAAAAATGCGTTATATAAATTGTGAAGAAATACATAGCTGTCGGGATAACAATGGTACAAAAAGGAAGAAATTGAAAAATATTAATTCCAATGAATTCTTTACTCGAAGATATTATTAAAAAAAGGATCCTTGTTCTTGACGGGGCAATGGGGACCATGATCCAGAAGCTCAGGCTCGGGGAAACCGATTTCCGTGGAGCAGAGTTTGCAGGTCATTCCAGGCCGCAGAAGGGCAACAATGATCTCCTGTCTCTGACCAACCCGCCGGTCATTAAGAATATTCACAGGGAATATCTTGAGGCCGGGGCAGATATCATTACCACGAATACCTTTAATTCCAATGCGATTTCCATGGCCGATTATGGCATGGAAGAGCAGGTCCGCAGGATGAATATTGCCGCTGCCCGGAACGCGAGGGAGGCTGTTGACGAGTTTGAAAGGTCGATGGGATCGTCAGGACATTTCATAGCAGGCACTCTCGGACCAACAAACCGCACAGCCTCTATGTCGGCAGACGTGAATGACCCGGGAGCCAGGTCAGTGACTTTTGACAGGCTCGTTGAAGCCTACTCTGAACAGGCAAAGGGGCTTATGGAAGGAGGTGTTGATATCCTGCTCATCGAAACTGTCTTCGATGTCCTTAACTGCAAGGCGGCGCTATTTGCAATTGATACGGTCTTTGAGGAAATGGGCAAACGTCTGCCGGTCATGGTTTCGGTTACTGTCACCGACGCCAGCGGAAGGACGCTCACAGGCCAGACACTTGAGGCATTCCTGGTATCGGTATCGCATTTCCCATTGTTCAGTATTGGAATAAACTGCTCTCTGGGAGCAGAACAGCTCAGACCCTTTGTCGAAGAATTATCGGCTAAATCAGGATTTCATGTATCGGCACATCCGAACGCAGGCCTTCCGAACCAGTTCGGGGAATATGACCAGTCGGCGGAATTCATGGCGTCAATCATTGAGGAGTTTCTGAAGGAGGGATGGGTGAATATAATCGGAGGCTGCTGCGGAACGACACCTCTTCACATAAGGAAAATATCGGAGATTGCAGGGAAATACAAACCCAGAATCAGTCCAGCCATAAATAAATATACAAGGCTTAGCGGGCTTGAGCCTCTTACAATAACGCCGGAGACAAATTTTGTCAACATAGGAGAAAGGACAAATGTGTCGGGATCGATAAAGTTTGCGAGGCTTATAAAGGAGGAAAAATATTCAGAAGCCCTGGCAGTGGCACGGAGCCAGGTGGAAGGAGGAGCCCAGGTGATTGACATTTGCATGGATGAGGCGATGCTGGATTCCGAAAAGGCCATGGTCAGGTTCGTGAACCTCATTATGGCTGAGCCGGATATAGCAAAGCTTCCCCTGATGATCGACTCATCAAAATGGAATGTAATAGAAGCTGCCCTTAAATGCATCCAGGGCAAGTCGGTCGTAAATTCCATAAGCCTCAAGGAGGGAGAGGAAGCATTTCTTGAACATGCGAAACTTATAAGGAAATATGGAGCAGCAACGGTAGTGATGCTGTTCGATGAAAAGGGACAGGCTGATTCGCTGGAAAGGAAAACAGCCGTTGCCCGGAGGTCGTACACCCTTCTTGTTGAAAAGCTGGGATTCCCTCCTGAAGACATAATTTTTGACCCTAATGTTCTGGCGATAGCGACCGGGATAGAAGAGCATAACAATTATGCCGTCGATTTCATAAATGCGACACGGTGGATAAAGGAAAACATGCCTTATTCCAGGGTAAGCGGAGGGATAAGCAACCTTTCATTCTCCTTCAGGGGAATTGACAAGGTGCGTGAAGCAATGCACTCCGTTTTCCTTTATCACGCGATTAATGCAGGCCTTGACATGGGCATAGTGAATCCGGGGATGCTCCAGGTTTACACTGAGATCCCAGGCGACCTTCTCCGCCTCACTGAGGACGTGGTGCTTAACAGGCGGAAAGATGCCACAGAAAGGCTTGTCAAGTTTGCAGGCGACCTGAAGGATGAGGGGAAAAAGGAAGAGAAAAGCGATGAATGGCGACTGATGCCCGTAACCGACAGGATAAGACACTCGCTCATAAGAGGATTGGATGAATTCATCGAACAGGATACAGAGGAGGCGCGGGGATCATTTGAAAGATCAATCGATCTGATTGAAGGGCCGCTGATGTCAGGGATGAATGAAGTCGGCGACCTTTTCGGATCAGGAAAAATGTTCCTTCCGCAGGTGGTTAAAAGCGCAAGGGTGATGAAAAAAGCAGTGTCGAAGCTCGCCCCGTACATTGAAAAGGAAAATGCAGGCACGGAAAAAAAGAATGCAGGGCGGATTGTCCTTGCAACAGTCAGGGGAGATGTGCATGACATTGGAAAGAATATTGTCAGCGTTGTGCTTTCATGCAACAATTATGATATCATTGACCTTGGAGTAATGGTTTCTTCCGACAGGATAATTGATTCCGCGATTAAAGAAAAGGCTGACTTCATCGGTTTAAGCGGATTAATAACCCCTTCGCTTGAAGAGATGGTGCATGTCGCATCGGAGATGGAACGAAGGAAGCTTAATGTACCGCTTCTTATCGGCGGAGCAACTACTTCGGAAATACATGCTGCAGTAAAAATAGCTCCAGCTTATTCAGGCCCCGTCATTCATGTAAAAGATGCATCAAAAGCTGCAGGAGTGCTTTCTTCCCTCATGAGGAAAGATAACAGGGGATATATATCCTCTGTTTCAGAAAAATACAAAAAGATAAGAGAAGCTCATGCATCGGCTGGCGAAAAGCATGCACTGATACCGCTGGAAGAAGCCAGGAAGAACAGGCTCATCACTGACTGGGAGTCGTACAGGATCCATAAACCTGAAAGCCACGGACATCTTGTTATAGAAAGCATTAACATAGGTGTTCTTTCTGAATATATCGACTGGACATTCTTCTTTTATTCGTGGAAGATCACGGGCAGGTATCCTGCCGTTCTTGATGATCCTGTCAAGGGAGGTGAGGCAAGGAAGCTTTTCATTGATGGCAGGCATTATCTGGCTGAGATAATCGACAAGAGGCTGATAACAGCAAAGGCCGTTTTCGGAATTTATCCTGCTGTTGCGGAAGGGGATGATGTGATCGTTTATACAGGTAATATCCCTGAAGGGCCCGGAACAGAATTAAGGTTCCTGAGGAACCAGGAGCCAAAAGAGAACGGAAAGCCGAATCTTTCTCTTTCCGATTTCATCGCACCTGCATCATCGGGGCTGACGGATAATATCGGATTATTCGTGGTCACTGCAGAGATTGATGATGCAGCATTCGGACAATACAGGGATGACGACTATGCATCGATAATGATAAGGATGCTCAGCGACCGCATTGCTGAAGCTGCAGCCGAATGGCTGCATGAGAAGATAAGGAAGGAGTACTGGGGCTATGCCTGCGACGAGCGGCTGACAATAGAAGAAATGCTGGCTGTAAAGTACACGGGAATAAGACCCGCACCCGGCTATCCTGCATGTCCTGACCATACTGAAAAGGAAACAATTTTCGATTTACTGGACGCCAGGGCATCGATAGGCGTGGAGCTGACTGAGAATTTTGCCATGACACCGCCGGCATCAGTTTGCGGATATATTTTCTCACATCCGGCTTCATCATATTTTGCCATTGGGAAAATCGGACGCGACCAGCTTGAGGATTATGCTACAAGGAAGAATATGACAAGCCAGAATGCTGCCAGATGGCTTGCACCTAATTTATAAAACCAGCTGAATGAGTGTCATTGACAAGATAAAAAGCGCAAAAGGCCCGTTGTTCACCTTCGAGCTGCTGCCTCCGCTTAAAGGGCACAGCATAGAAAGAGTCTATTCAGCCATTGACAGGCTTATAGGGTTTCAGCCGGCATATATCAACTTCACCACCCATCGGAATGAGATCACTTATAAGGAAAGACCTGACGGGCTTGTTGAAAGGAGGATAACGCGCCTTCGTCCCGGGACCATTGCCCTTGCCGCCGCAGTAAAGTATAAATACAACATCACGGTGGTGCCTCATATCCTCTGCGGAGGCTTCACCAGGGAAGAAACGGAGAATGTTCTCATAGAAATGAATTTCCTGGGCATTGATGATGTACTGGCATTGAGGGGAGATCCCCAGAGGGGAAGCAGAACCTTTATACCGGAAAAAGAAGGGCATTCTCATACTTCCGAACTGGTAAAGCAGATCGTGGATATGAATAACGGGAGGTATCTCGAAGAGACATTGGAGGATGCGACATCAAGTAATTTCTGTATCGGCGTGGCAGGGTACCCCGAAAAGCATTTTGAAGCGCCCAACATGCAGTCCGACCTGGAAAACCTGAAAAAGAAAGTCGATGCCGGGGCAAGCTACATAGTGACCCAAATGTTTTTTGACAACGGAAAATTCTTCAGGTTCATTGAAAAATGCAGGGAGGCAGGAATAAATGTGCCGGTTATTGCCGGTATCAAACCCATTTCAGCTCTTAATGATATTAACCTCCTTCCACAGACCTTCCATATTGAAGTCCCGAACGACCTGGTAAATTCAGTAAGAAAATGCGCCACTGACCACGAGGCAAGGGAGGTTGGAATTGAATGGGCAGCCATGCAGTCGAGGGATCTTATAAAGAAAGGAGTTCCGGGGATACACTACTACACCCTGGGCCGCTCTGACAATATTGCAAGGATAGTGAAGGCGGCATTTTGATTGCCGGAATGTATTGACAGGGCCTGGGTGCTATGTCTTAAAAATTATAGATATCCTTTAAAAAGAAGAGGCTAATCAGCATGCAGCAGGATTTACATTCTGAAAGCTTTCCTGATCTTGTCCACATAGTCAAGTTTCTCCCATGTAAAGAACTCGACTTTCTTCTGCCAAGCCTGTTTCCCGTTACCGTTCACACGGCATGGCTTGCTGCCCGGGACCGGATAGTAGACCTCAACATTCTTCACTTTTGGATCCCGTCCGAAATGTCCGTATGATGCAGTCTCAAGGAATATTGGATTTTTCAGTCCCAAACGCCTGATAATCGCATAAGGACGAAGATCAAACAGGCTTTTGATCTTGGCTGAAATATATTCGTCGGAAACGGCTTTCCCCCTGGCATCCTGTATTTTTGCAGTTCCGAAGGTATTGACATATAATCCTACAGGCTCGGCAATCCCAATGGCATATGCAACCTGGATAAGGACCCTGTCGCAGACACCTGCGGCAACAAGGTTTTTTGCTATATGTCGTGCGGCATAGGCTCCTGACCTGTCGACTTTTGATGCATCCTTGCCCGAAAAGGCGCCGCCTCCATGCGCCCCATGGCCGCCGTAAGAATCAACAATGATCTTGCGCCCTGTAAGGCCTGTATCGCCATGAGGACCGCCAATAACAAATTTCCCGGTCGGATTGACTAGAAGCTCAAAATGGGTTTCAAAGAGCTTCTTAATTCTTGGAGGCAGGTTTTTTTTGACCAGGGGAATAAGGATTTTATTGATATCATCCCTGATTTTGTCCTGCATGGCTTTTTCCGCAGCTTTCACAGAGGCCGGAGAACTGTTCTTCGGGAGTATGAATTCATCATGCTGTGTGCTTATTACGATAGCATTGATGCCTACGGGATTATTATCATCGTCGTATTGAATTGTAACCTGTGATTTAGCATCGGGCCGAAGGTATTTCATAAGCTTGCCCTCATGCCTGATAGCCGAGAGTTCCCGGAGAAGGATATGAGCCAGCTCAATGCTTAGAGGCATATAGTTATCCATTTCACGGCATGCATATCCGAACATCATGCCCTGGTCGCCAGCCCCCTGGTCTTCGGGATTATCCCGCACCACGCCCTGTCGTATATCAGGTGACTGGCCGTGGATTGTCGATACAACACCGCATGAATCGCAGTCGAAGCGGTATTCTGCCTTTGTATAACCAATATTTCTTATGACGTTTCTGGCCGTTTCCTGTATATCGACCCATCCTGCTGTCTGCACCTCCCCGCCACATACAACCAGTCCTGTCGTCACGAAAGTTTCACATGCGACCCTTGAGTCGGGATCCCATCTGAGGAATTCATCGAGCATTGCATCCGATATCTGGTCGGCTACCTTATCGGGGTGACCTTCAGAGACAGATTCAGAAGTAAATAAATATCCCATTCTGATCTAAATTTTTAATTAAACAAAAGATGGTAAGATTGGTTGGCAGGAAAAACAATAAATCTTGGCGTTTTAGCATTTTTTCCCGTGGTTGCAATCTGCACAAATCTTTCCACCTATAAAACCATGGCACAAAGCAAATAAAAAAAAACAAGAAAAAAAAATTAACCCGAGGTCAGTATCCTGAAGATATCCTCAAGGTTGTTTTCTTCTTTCCGCAAGGAGAGGACGGTCAGCTTGTTAGTGACTGCAAATGAAAATATTAAAGGACGTATATCATCGTTGCCTTCGGCCTCTATTATTCTGACATTATTTTCCTGGCTGCGAACCATTACTACATTAGGGATGCTGAGAAGCCCGGAATCATTTATATCCCGGTCAAATTCAACATGAATTACCTGCCTGGGATTCCGTATCTTCGAGTATATCCTGTTTTTTTCCTCATCAGCGACGATAATGCCTTTATCAATAATTATTATGCGGTCGCAAATCGCTTCGACCTCCTGCATAATGTGGGTGGAAAGCAGTATCGTCTTCTCCTTTCCTGCATCTCTGATAAGGTTGCGGCTTTCCACAATCTGGTTAGGGTCGAGGCCTGATGTTGCCTCATCCAGAATAAGGACCCCGGGATTATGGATCAGTGCCTGGGCGAGTCCAACCCTCTGCCTGAAGCCTTTTGACAGCGAGCCTATCTTTTTATTCTGCTCGGGAGTCAGGCCGGTGAGCTCAATGATATTATCAACCAGCTTTTTGACATTATTCGTAATCCTGTAGACGGAAGCGACAAATCCCAGGTATTCCCTGACGTACATCTCGGGATACAGAGGGTTGTTCTCGGGAAGATATCCGATATCTTTTCGGATCCCGGTATTTTCAGTGGAGATTTCGGTGTCATTTACAAAAACGGTTCCGGAAGAACAGGGGATGAAACCGGTAATTATCTTCATCATGGTTGATTTGCCTGCGCCGTTTGGCCCCAGGAAAGCAACTATTTCACCTGTCCGCACTTCGAAGGAGACATTATCGAGCGCTTTCTGTTCGCCGTAAAATTTTGTCACCTCCCGAACTAAAATAGACATCGTTCAGAATAAGTTATGCGATTACCTGCCATCAGGCTCCCCATCCTCCCATAAACTGCGATGTGCTTGCATACGAGGATTTCGGATTCACGCAGCATACAGGTATTTTTGAGCTGTTTGCTATAATATACTGTTCCGATGCCCCCATCATATAATCAAGCAGCATAATATTCTTGGTTGTCATGATGACAATGAGGTCGGCATTTATTTTCTGTGCAAAATCCAGTGTCTGTTCTGCAAAATCACCCTTGGGAACCTCATGGATTTCATATTCTATATTGTTCTGAATGAGGTACCTTATTGCAAAATTCAGATTGATCTTTGTTTTCTTTAAAAGATTCTGATCGGTGGAAGTTGTGACAAGTATATGGATTTTTGATTCAAAGTACTTGCCTATGAAAATAGCCATCCTGATTTTTTCCTTATTTTCTTTTTTGAAATCAACAGGGAACACTATGTTATGGTACCTCTCCTCATCGGCCGGAGCATCCTGTACCACAATAAATGGCACTTTTGATTTCACTATGACTTTAAGAGCCCAGCTGCCTGTAAGCTTTTGCATTCCCTTCATGCCATGGGTCCCCATCAGGACAAGATCAACATTCTTCTTCTTATCATCCGGGACTCCCTTCTGATTGACGAAATCAGCAATTGCAGTAAAAATGCTTCCTTTTTCGACTTCCGAAAGGATGGTCATGTCGAATTTTTTACCGTTTTCGTCAGCGACATGCTGTAACAGCGCCTTCTTTTCACCCTCCTGGGCAGGCTTGATGCCCTTCTCGACAATATGAAGAAGGCATATTTTATGACCCACCATGCGGCTTATTTTTACAGCATGGGCAAGCGCATATTCTGCAACAGGAGTGAAGTCCCAGGTCACCACTATAATCTTTTCACGTTCTTCCATATTTATTTAAGATTTTCAAATAACACTCAAAGTTATTCAGATTTTGCCAATTATCAAACCACCCGGTATCCAGTGCTCTGATTCAGATAGAAAACTGTTTTTAATGGGAATTATTATTAAATACCGGATAATCCTATTGGAACGGGATAATACACAAAAATAATGCCATTTTTGAACAGAAAAGGCCGCGCATTACCGAACAGGAAAGGCCTGAAAACCGTACAGATCAAAATAATGGCGAATTAATCGAGGTTTCAGGTTAACAATTTATTATTTTTGCGAGGTAATTTTTATTCAAAAAAATGAAACGGACAAAGGTAAAAACGCTGTTATCATCACCCGATATCGGATCGGAAGTTATTGTGAAAGGATGGGTGAGAACAAAGCGCGGGAACAAGAACATTATTTTCATTGCCCTTAACGACGGATCAACGATAAATAATATTCAGGTCGTAGCGGAATCTTTATCATTTGATGAAAGCCTGATGAAGGATATTACGACTGGAGCCTGTATTTCGGTCAGGGGCAGGCTTGTTAAATCGCAGGGAAAGGAGCAGAGCGTGGAAATTATTGCGGAAACAATTGATCTTCTCGGAAAATGCGATGCTGAGACATATCCTCTGCAGAAAAAAGGACATTCGATGGAATTTCTGCGGGAAATTGCACACCTGCGCCCGAGGACGAATACTTTCAGCGCGGTATTAAGAATAAGGCATGCGATGGCTTTCGCAATTCATAAATACTTTAACGAAAGAGGATTCTTCTATCTTCACACGCCCATCATAACTGGAAGCGATGCGGAAGGGGCAGGTGAAATGTTCCATGTGACAACCCTGGATCTGAACAACGTTCCCATGAACGATGAGGGAACAGTCGATTTTTATAAGGATTTCTTTGGAAAGCCTGCGAACCTGACAGTCTCCGGCCAGCTTGAAGGAGAACTCGGAGCACTTGCACTCGGCGATATTTATACTTTCGGACCGACTTTCAGGGCCGAGAATTCAAATACCCCAAGACACCTTGCCGAATTCTGGATGATTGAGCCGGAAATGGCTTTTTATGATCTGGACGACAATATGGATCTTGCAGAGGACTTTGTAAAAAACCTGATCAGCTATGCCCTTCTGAACTGCAGGGATGACCTTGAGTTCCTTAACAACATGATAGATAAGGGCCTGATTGAAAGGCTCAATTTTGTCGTGAGGAATGAATTTACCAGAATGACATATACCGATGCAATGGAAATTCTTGTCAGTTCAGGCAAAAAATGGGAATATCCCATAGGCTGGGGAAAGGATCTTCAGGCTGAGCATGAAAGATATCTTGTGGAGGAACATTTTAAAAGGCCCGTTATCCTGACTGATTACCCAAAAGAAATCAAAGCCTTTTACATGAAACAGAACGATGACAGGAAGACCGTAAGGGCGATGGACGTTCTTTTCCCCGGCATAGGAGAAATTATAGGAGGCTCACAGAGGGAAGAAAGCTATGATAAGCTTTATGCCCGCATCAAGGAGCTTAATATGCCTGAAAAAGATCTCTGGTGGTACCTGGAAACAAGAAAATTCGGAACAGCACCTCACAGCGGGTTTGGTTTGGGATTCGAAAGAATGATCCAGTTTGTAACCGGGATGACAAATATACGGGATGTCATTCCATTCCCGAGAACGCCGAAAAATGCAGAGTTTTAACATAATTAACCGCAGGTTTAAATTGTACAGACAGGGATGTTAAATCAGAAGTTACAGCAGAAATTGCTTCAGAAACTGTCTCCCCAGCAGATCCAGATGATAAAGCTGCTGGAGGTCCCGACCATGCAGATCGATCAGCGGATAAAGAAAGAGCTGGAGGAAAACCCTGCTCTTGAAGAAGGTCCGCAGGAAGAAGATATTCCTGCAGAAGATAACCCGGGAGAACAGCCTGAGGGAAATGAAACTGATGTAAATAATGACCAGGACGAATTCACTCTCGATGACTATATGGAGGATGACGATATCCCTGAGTACCGGCTTCAGACAAATAATTACAGCAGGGATGAAGAAAAAAGATCAGAAATACCATTTTCTGAAGGCGCTTCATTTCATGAGAATCTGATATCACAGCTTGGCCTGAGAGAGCTTACTGACAAGCAGTTAGTTCTGGGCGAGTATATGATAGGCGATATCGACGAAGACGGCTACCTAAGAAGGGAACTGGCAAATATGGCAGATGACCTTGCTTTTTCCCAGAACCTTACAGCTACGATCGGGGAGCTGGAAGAAGTCCTTAAAGTAATACAGGATCTTGACCCTGCCGGCATCGGAGCCAGATCACTGAAGGAATGCCTGCTGCTTCAGCTTGAGAAAAAAGACTTATCACAGCCTGCGGTGCGGCTTGCCCATACAATCATTGAACAGTATTTTGAGGAATTTTCAAAACGGCATTATGATAAGATAATCAGCCGTATGGAAATACATAATGACGATTTGAAATCGGCAATTGATGAGATACTTAAACTGAACCCAAAGCCGGGGGGCGTATACAGCGATTCCTTAACGAGGATATCCCAGCCGGTAATTCCCGACTTCATCCTTGAACAGTCGGAGGACGGATTTGACCTGCATCTGAATTCGAAGAATCTCCCGGAGCTGAGACTGAGCCCTGTATACAGCGAAATGCTGAAAGATTATACCAGGGACAAAAGCAATAAAAAAGAGATGAAGGATGCAATCTTTTTTGTGAAACAGAAAATCGACTCGGCGAGGTGGTTCATAGATGCCATCAGGCAAAGACAGAATACGCTTCTTCTTACTATGAACGCGATCCTGGAATACCAGAAAGAATATTTCACCGATGGTGATGAAACCAGGCTGAAGCCTATGATCCTCAAGGATGTTGCAGATATGACCGGCCTTGATATTTCGACTGTTTCAAGGGTTGCAAACAGCAAGTACATTCAGACAGATTTCGGGATTTTTCCCCTGAAATTCTTCTTCTCAGAAGGGTTGCAGACCGACAGCGGCGAAGAGGTATCAACAAGGGAAATAAAAAGGATACTGCAGGATTGCATTGAAAATGAACAGAAAAGAAAACCGCTTACGGATGACAAGCTCACCAGGATCCTTAAGGAAAAAGGATATCAGATAGCCCGGCGCACCGTGGCAAAATACCGGGAACAACTCAATATCCCGGTGGCAAGACTAAGAAGGGAGATCTGATGGAATATATGACAAGGCAATCTATATTTGATACACTGGCAAAAACAGTCTCAGTGCTGTTTCATCCGCTGCTGGTGACTTTTTACGGCATGCTGATCATCGTTCTTGCGCCGACACTCTTTGGATTTCTACCACCTGAAATAAAAAAAATCCTGCTGCTGATAGTTTTCATAAATAACGTCCTGATTCCGATCTCACTCATTCCATACTTCAGGTATCGAAAAATAATCAGCTCCTGGGTTATGATAAGCAGGCAGGAAAGAATAATACCCATATTTGTAACTACCTTTTTCTATTTTATCACTGTTTCTATTTTTCTCAGGTTCCAGATACCCGTTTTTATAAAAGCATTTCTTTTGATGGCAGCTATCCTTGCACTTGCCCTGGCAATAATAAACTTCAGACTCCGGATATCAATTCATTCAGCGGGAGCAGGCGCCCTGCTGGCATTGGTATTTATACTTTCAGTACAGATGCAGGTTGCTCTTACCTGGTATCTGATTCCGGCTATCCTTGGTGCAGGGGCAATTCTTTCATCGAGGTTATGGCTTAATTCTCACACCCCCGGCGAAGTGTGGTCAGGCTTTTTCCTGGGAGTTGCAGCAACAGCCTTAATGCTGGTAATTTCCTGACAGTTCGTTCATGGCATTGTCAAGCAGGATCCTGCTTTGCGATATCATTTCTTCCGCCGGACAATCGTTTAGCTGATTTGACAGAAGCTCTCCGGCTATTTCTTTCTGAAGGACGGACCTGAACCATCCCTTTCCTGCAAGATAACGGCCAAGATACTCCTGTTCGGTCTGTCCGGGCGTCGGGATAAGTATTGCGCTGCATTTCATGCTAATCAGTTCCATTATTGTCGTGTATCCAGCTCTTGTTATGATCGTTTCACCGGAGGAGACAGCATCCATCATCCCGGGCGAATCAAGATGATTGTAAAAAACAATATTGCCTGAACGACGCATTTCATTTCCAATGCCTGGTCTGCCTTCGAGAAAAACAGTGATGGGTTCGCGATCCTTCAGTATTTCAGCCAGCTTCTGCTTCAGGATTTCACGCTGAGGTTCCGGCCCGGACAATATTACAGTATTGTGCCTGAAAGCAAATGGATTCGGCCCTTTGTCCTGACTGACGGATGAGAACCTTGATAACAGGCCGATATACCTTACATTATCCGGAAGCCTTATGCCATGCGACAGTCTTCCCGAAACATTCAGTGAACCGGGCAGATCGGGAATATAGCAGTAATCATATTTTCTGATAATTGCACGATGCATCAGGATCCCGATGAATTCCAGGAAGGTAAAATGCTTTGGGAAAGGGATCCTTGGCATATGGGTGACATACACGGTTACGACATCCCTGTTCCAGAGCCCGAACCGGTTATCGCTTATGACAATATTTATCGAATACTTACGGATTATTTTCTTTAGCCTGATGTGCTCTACTATGGTGTGATAAACAAGCACTGGCGTTTTGATAAGAAGAATGAGATATTGCGGGAAATAGCCTGAATAAGACGGTCTGAAGCCCGGGAAGTCGATAAATGCCAATCCGGGAAGCTCCTTGCTGAATAATGCCTGATGCTCTTTGCCGCAGCCGATTAAGATATTTCCTTTCATCTCAATCAGCCTCCTGGCAAGCGGGATCATCCGTGTCGCATGTCCCAGCCCCCATTCAAGAGGGCATATCAGTATATTAAGGTTTTTTATCATGATCAGCAGGACACCTGAGACTTAATGCCGAGCTTGTTCACAAGAGATGCAATTTTCCTCAGTTCGGAGACAGGAATTTTTTTCAGATCCCCGCCTTCGGGTGTATCTCTTGATATCGTATAGATCATAACCTCAGAGGGTCTGATAATATCAATAGCCTTTATCCATGCCTCAATTTCCTCGTCAGTGGTATTGTCAATTTTCCGGCCATTGAATGTTCCGCGGAGAAAAAGAGTCTGAATTATAAGCTTCCCGTTAAATTGCCGGAGCTGACTGATCAGTTCCTCCGGCTTAATATTCCCTTCCGGCTGGTTGTGAATCTTTATGGTCGGGTCGAGGGCAGAATCAAGCTTAAGGATATTTGAGTCGATTTTCATCAGTGCTTCCCTGATCCGTGGATTGCCTATTGCAGTTGAATTGGAGAGAACAGCAATTTCAGCTTCCGGGAAATATTTATTCCTCAATGATATGGTGTCATCGATTATATCAGGAAACCCGGGATGCAATGTAGGCTCTCCGTTACCTGCAAAAGTTATTACATCGGGTGTCTGGTTTTTTTCTTTCATGGAAGAGAGCTTCAGTTCCAGCGCCCTGAAAACATCTTCCCTTGAAGGCAGCCTGATATCACCTTTATTTTCCTTAAGAGTCCATCCGCATTCACAGTAAATGCAATTGAAATTGCAGATCTTTCTGTCGGGTGGCAAAAGATTTATACCGAGCGAAACTCCCAGCCGCCGGCTTTTGACCGGCCCAAAAATTATTTCATTGAAAAGAAATGTTGCCATCGGGATCTGCTGTTTCAGCCGCAAAATTAATAAAAAAGATACAATCCGATCTTTACTGGAAACCCTGGCATCCCTTGATCGGGAAGCAGCTCAGATCAGCCTTCTTATCGTCGTTTCAGGCAGGAGCTTACTGTTCCTAAGGTTGGCATTTCAGGGTGAAGCAAGCCGGGAAGCGCTTCATAATGCTTTGGGATTCTTTCTGAATGAAAATGCCTTATTGGAGATTTCGACGAACTTTTCATTATCGGAAATATTGTTTTCAAAGATATAATAGGAACCCTGAAGCTTGCATGGTCCTATGCAGTTGATTTTACCGGTTACATTATATAAATGAGGAGTGCCGTCCTTTATATATCTGACAGGTGGAAGATAAGTCCTGTGCCCTGTCAGGATACTGTCAGCGCTCACGTACCACGCCATGAAGCATGTATTGTATGATAAGTCATCGGCGAACAGTGTCACCAAAAATGAAAGCGTAAACGTTCCGGGCCCGTTTACATCAAATGACAGGGAGGGAGTCACTGATCCCTTGGGATCGGGGAGCAGGAAATGGGCTGTATTTTTGTTCTTTTCGGCCTCGGTCAGTATTGCTTCCTCCTGTTTTTTAATTACCTGCGATTCTATTTCGGTAAATTTTTCCTGTATCATATCATAGATCTTTATCATCTGCTTTGGCTTATTCATGAAATAGTACCTTATGGTATTATTCATCTCTTCATATGTATATCCATGATTTTTAATGATATCAATGTAATTGGAAACAGAATCCTTTACCAGGTACAAATCCCTCATCTGCGGAAGCGAAAGTATTCCATCGGCCAAATATGAATCCTTAAGAATAGCAATAAAGTCTTTCTCAGGGATAAGACCTTTTCCTCCGGATTTATTTCCATGCCTGCATCCGGGGGCAATAATCAGCACTGCAAGAACAATCAAAATAATCCTGACCCACAGAGTAACATGTTTTTCAGTACGATTGTTCATGGTTTATTAAGGTATTTTCTTGTAAGATATCTCACAGGATACCATGCTGCCCAATAACCGATGAGAAGCACAGTGGCTGGAACGATCACAAAATCCTTCACTTTCATCACAATGGGATAGGAATTCATTATTAAGCTTGCGCTGTTCAGCTTAATGATGCCATAAGTCTGCTGTATCCAGCATACAAAATAACCAAGAATGATGCCGGCTATTGCTCCGATTATGGATATCATCCAGCCCTCAAAAATAAAGATCTTGCGGATGAGATCATTATTTGCCCCAAGACTTTTCAGGATTTCAATATCACGCTCTTTCTCTATTATAAGCATTGTAAGCGACCCGATTATATTAAAGGATGCAATGATAAGGATAAAAGTAAGGATGATAAAGATAGCCAGACGTTCGGATTGCATGACTTTAAAGAATATTTCCTGCTGTTCAAAGCGATTTTGAACAATAAAACCGGTACCGAATATTTTCCTGACATTTTTCTGGACAGCACTGGCATCCGCCTTATTTTTTAATCTGATCTCTATGGAACTTACCTCGCCAGGTTTTTCAATCAGATCACGCGCAAAGTCGAGCGGAAGGAACAAATACTTGGAGTCATACGATTGTTCCACCTGGAAGATGCCTGAAGTGAAAATATAATTCCTGTTGAATGCATTTTCCGGGTCGGGATTGTATCCTGCGGTCCTTCGCGGAACATATATATTAATTGGTGTGATAAAGTTCACCCTGATACCCAGATATTGTGCGATACCGATTCCCGGCACGGCCCACGGCCTTCCATTTGCTGACCTGAGCGTGAATTCTCCCTCCCACATTGAACTGTCGATATTCGATATCCTCACATAATTGGCATCGACGCCTTTGATTGTCGCGATAAACTGCTTGTCACCGTATTTCAGCAAAGCATTTTCCTCTATTGTAAGTGAATAGCATGAAATGCCGTCAACATGCGAAAGCAGTTTCATCCTGGATGAATCAGCAAGGAAAGTTTTTCCTTCCGTTGCCGTGACCTTCAGGTCGGGATCAAATGTGTTGAAGATACCGGTCACCATCAGCTGAAGGCCGTTAAACACCGACAGAATGACAATCAAAGCCATAGTGCCAACGGCCACTCCGGCTACAGATACTGAAGAAATGACATTAATGGCATTCCGCGACTTTTTTGCGAAAAGATATCTCTTTGCTATGTAAAGGGAAAGCCTCACTTTTCACTTTCTTGCGATGACCAGTAATCCGGTTCCTGTTTTATGCCTCAGGCAAAGATCAAAAAAGCTGAAGATCATTGAAACAGGGAAAAAGACCAGGTAATAAAATGGCAGCAGTATGAAGAAGAAATACGAAACATTAAGCATTCTGACAGGCAGCTTCATTGTCAGGAGCCACGATATATTTCCCGGCTTCCCGTAAGTGTATTCCGTTTCAGTTTCCCGGAATCCGGCCCGGGCAAGTTTATTCTTAATCTCTTCAATGCCGTAGCCGTTCCTTACATGCTCGTCAATAAACGATTTGGTATCATCATGGACGTCTGAACCCCCTTTGTCAGAGGGTGTTGAAATCAGCAAAAGGCCATCATTTTTCAATGATTTATAAAAATTACTAAAAACCGCATCATCCTCCTTTATATGCTCCATGACATCCACGCAAAGGATAAAATTATAGGTGTCCGGTTCGATATACAAAGCAAGATCAGCCTGGCTGAATGAAACCCTGGCGGACATGCCGGCCCTTCTGAAAAAAGTATTGCAGTCACTGACCTGGCTTTCATTTATATCCACACCCCTTATCTTCCAGTTTTTATTCAACCTGCACATTCTCCATGAGTACTGACCCAGGCCGGAA
This sequence comes from uncultured Bacteroidales bacterium, assembly GCA_963717685.1. Lineage (GTDB taxonomy): Bacteria > Bacteroidota > Bacteroidia > Bacteroidales > VadinHA17 > LD21. The sequence goes on from OY970346.1 coordinate 1,488,587, forward strand.
CCTGCATCAAGGACCGTGGCATCGGCAGGGAGCTTATTCTTCAGACGTCCCAGGGCCTTTTTAATGTGCCATGTGCGCAAAAGAATCAAATCAAGGCAGGTATAAAGAAATTTTCTCAGAAAAAGAGGCCCTGAAAAAAATTTTCCAAGCAGATCCTTAATTGGTTCGTACTGCATTATTATCAGGATTTCAGCAGTTTATCGATCTTATCGATATAATCAAGACTATCGTCAACATAAAAAGCGATTTCAGGTATAATGCGAAGCTGTTTCCTGACCTTGATACCTAAATCAAATCTGATTTTACCGGCATGCTTTTCTATACCTTTAATAATATCACTGTTACCCGGAGAAGGGAAGATGCTTACGTAAATTTTGGCAAATGAAAGATCAGGCGCGATTCTAACCCTTGTCACTGATATTATTTTCCCGGGGGCGTACTCATTGCCTTTCCTGAGGAAAATATCAGCAATCTCTTTCTGTATCAGTCTCGCGACTTTTTTCTGTCTTGTTGTTTCAGTTGATTCCAACGCCATCTTATTTAATCCCGCAAAGGTACTATTTTCCATGGAAATAGTAATTCCGGGAAATTATAACGACATTTTCCGGGAGAAACATTTGATTTCAATTTCCGGCACCAGCGGGACGCAATTGTCACTGCAGTACTTTCACAAGGATTTATTAGCTTTGTCAGGATTTTATTAAAAAGTAAAATGGAAACTGTAGTCAGCGGGATACGATCGACAGGGAATTTGCATCTTGGAAATTATTTCGGTGCGGTAATCAATTTTCTGAAAATGCAGAAGGAAAACAACTGTTTTTTCTTTATTGCAGATTATCATGCCCTGACGACTCACCCCAGGCCCGATGACATGCAGGGGAATATCAAAAAGGTACTGGCTGAATATCTTGCATGCGGAATTGATCCGGAAATCGCCACTGTTTTTATCCAGAGCGATGTTCCAGAGGTGACTGAATTATATCTTCTGCTCAACATGAATGCATATGTAGGAGAACTTCAAAGGACTACCTCATTCAAGGAAAAGATCAGGAAGCAGCCTGACAACATCAATGCCGGACTCCTGACTTATCCGGTACTGATGGCTGCAGATATCATAATTCACAAGGCAAATAAAGTTCCGGTCGGGAAGGACCAGGAACAAAATCTTGAAATGACAAGACGCTTTGCGCGGCGTTTCAATACCATGTACGGAGTGGATTATTTTCCGGAGCCGGATGCGTACAATTTTGGTAAGAAACTGCTTAAAATACCCGGACTTGACGGGACAGGGAAAATGGGGAAAAGCGAAAATAACGGGATCTATCTTGCCGATACGCCCCAGGAAATAAGAAAAAAAGTGATGAAAGCTGTTACCGATTCAGGTCCTGTCAAACCAGGTGAAAAGCCTTCAGAGCCCGTAAAGAATCTGTTTACCCTGATGAGCGTTGTCTGTGATCCTTCAACTGTTAAATATTTCACAGATAAGCATGCTGCTGGCGAAATAAAATACGGAGACATGAAAAAACAACTGGCAGAGGATATCATAAAGGTCACTGATCCGATCCGGGAAAGGATAACTCAGATACTTACCGACAGGAAATATTTGGCAAAGGTAGTGTCTGAAGGAGCAGAAAAAGCCCGTGCAAGTGCTTCCCGGACAATAAGGGAGGTCAGGGAGATAATCGGATACAGGCCATTTTGACCATCAATAGAAAGCCAGGCTTTTGACCTGGCTGACCTTGAAAAATCAAGTATATGATTGAGATTGCCTGTGTACTTATGAAAACAAATTGCGTGCCAAAAAGACATTCAGGCAGGTTGTTGGAATCCCGTTTGACCATGTTATTTATTAATTTTATGGTGGCTGGATCAATAAAGGTCATCAAATGAGAAAAGCAGTAATTTTTGTTCTTGTTCTGATCCTGATTTCCTTCCTTGCAGTAATGGGATATTTTCTTCAGGAAGGCAGGCAAACGTTACTGACTGACCCCTATAAAGCGGTATCGGCCAATGCTTGCATCGTTATAGAAACGACAGACCTGTCAAATTTTTTCAATTCTGTTTCCTCAGATAAGGGCCTGTTCGGCGAATTTGACAAAATAAAGGAACTGGGATCATTCAGGGGAAGGATAAAATTTCTTTCCGGTTTGATGAACAGGCCGGGTTTCAAAAGAATAATAAATGGGAATCATGCAGTCCTTTCATTCCATTTATCAGTCAATGGGAAGCTTCAGACCCTCCTGTCTATGACAATTCCTCCTGAAATCAGGACAAGGCAACTCAGGGGAATGCTTGTTTCATCAGGAATCAGTAAGATAATTTCACGGAAGCAATTCGGAAATGATATTCTGGGACTTCCGTATGTTTATGAAAACATATCAGACACTGCATGGATCTCTGGTGTTTCAGGCCTTCTGATATGCAGTTCATCATGGAACCTGATTAAAGATGCCATTTTGCAGACAGGCAGTGCAACGGATATCAGGGACACTCCTGGTTTTTCAAGGATCCTTCAGGCATCCGGCAAGAATGAAGACAGGATTTTCGTTGTTTTTGGCAATCTGGGCAAGGCAATCAGGCCGTTATTCAGTGCCGGATCAGGCTCCCTGGCCGAAAAAACAGGAAGACTTGCCGATTGCGCCGAAGGAGATATTTCCATGAACGATAATGGCATTGTTCTCAATGGTTATGCCCAATGTACAGATTCGGCTGATTTGTTTTACATGCATTTGCAGGGAACGGCGGGAGTACTTCACACATGCAAAATCCTTCCCTCGTCGACCGCCCTCTTTGAAACCATTATCACCGAAAAGATAAATTTTTCACAAACCGGACAAAAACCCTTATCCTCTAAAACATCAGCTCTGGCATCAAAGCTTTCCGGATTTATCGGAAAAGAAATAACGAAAGCATATATAGATATTAAAGGCCGTTCCTTAAATGAGAACACACTGATCATTTATGAGCTGAAGAACAGGGTATATGCTGAAAAAATACTCCTTGATGAATTTGAGCCGGAAATGAATAAGAACAATGTGCTGTTCTTCAGACCTGACGACCAGACTAATATTCCAGTGTACCTGACACCGTACAAGAGATTTTCCTTTGCTATAAAACCAGGCTTTGAAGGCATCCCGGATGATTCGTGCTTCGCTTTTTATGATAATTATCTGATTACAGGCAGTTCTTTCATTACCGTCTCAAAGCTTTTATATGACAATATTCTGAACAAAACACTTTCAAATGATCTTTCCTACAGGGATTTTGAAAGTACCCTTCCAACGGTTGCAGGGTACTTTTTTTACTGTGTGCCATGGCGGCTGACTGATTATCTGTTTTCGACAGTAAATGAAAAAACGGCTGAAGGCCTGAAGTCCAACAGCAAATCCCTTGACAAAATTGAGGCAATAGGATACCAGCTGACATCGAGCAACAACATGCTTTATAACAGCTTATCTGTCAGGTTCAGGGAAGAGGGCAGGCAGGAGTCGGTTACCGAATGGGAAACCCTGCTCGACACCGTGGCTGCAATCAAGCCTTTCTTTTTTACGAATCATGAAACCGGAGCAAAAGAGATTTTTATACAGGATATGAATAATAACGCATATCTTATAAATGAAGCTGGCAGGGTATTGTGGAAGGTTCCCCTGAAAGAGAGGATTGCAGGTACTGTCTATATGATCGATTATTACAGGAACGGAAAGTACCAGATATTATTCTCCGGTAAAAATTATCTTCACCTTCTGGACAGGAACGGCAATTATGTGGAAAGATATCCTGTAAAGCTCAGGTCGCCGGCAACCAGCTCTCTGGCTCTGTTCGACTATGATAACAATAAAAATTACAGGATTCTGATAGCCGGGGAAGACAAAAATATCTATGCCTATGATAAATCAGGAAATCTGGTAAAAGGCTGGAACAGATTCAGGACCAGCGGGACAGTAAGTTCAGAATTGTACTGGTTCAGGGTTTCGGGTAAGGATTATATAGTTTTCGCTGATGAAACTTCAGTATATTTTATAGATCGCACCGGCAAGACAAGACTGATCCTAAGGGAACCTGTGACCAAGGCAAGGAATTCAGCAATTCGAATGATTCCGGGAAGGGACCCATCAGTGGTCTGTTCGTCGCCTGACGGAACTGTGCAGCAGATATATTTTGACGGAACTGTCAGAAAATTCAGCCTACTGAAGCTTTCCGACAGCCATTGTTTCGATGTTTTTGATGTAAATGGCGATGGTTTTGGTGAATATATTTTTATTGACAAAGGTATATTGTATCTTTATGACCATAATAGGTCTGAAATGTTTTCCAGGGAATTTGGTTCAAAGGAACTCGACGGTCCGATCAATTTCATCTTTTCAGGCTCTGAAAGAAAGATCGGCGTATTCGATGCCGACAAGAACCTGATTTATCTTATGGATGGCAAAGGAACCGTAATGAGCGGCTTTCCATTAAAAGGAGCTTCGATGTTCTCGGTAGGAAAGCTTTCGGAACAAAACGGATGGCATCTTTTTGTAGGCGGAACCGACAGGTTCCTTTATAATTATAAGTTGGATACTGAAATCAAATGATCACGCAATGACAGGGAAGGCGAAGTTAGTGATGATGATGCTTAGTGCAGTTCTGTGTTTAGATGCAGAATCCCAGAACAGCCAGGTACTATATTATATGAATCTTCCCCAGAATACTTTTATGAATCCGGCAATGAAGCCAGCTGAAAAATTTTATATAGGGCTTCCGGTGATCACAGGCATTAATGCTGGATTTGGCAACAACTTTCTGACTTTATCTGATCTGGTTCCTCCGGGAACAAAAATCGATTCGACCTGGACAAAAAATCCTCCGATTGACCCTGGCAAGCTGGCAGGGAAGCTCGCAAACTACAATACTATAACGACAGATGCGAGCATCCAGCTTCTGGGCCTTGGAATGACGTTTGGCAAGGATTTATATATTTTCCTTGACGTTTCTGACAGGACCAGTGAGAAAGTGATTTTCCCCGGCGAGCTGGGAAAACTATACCTGACGGGAGATTCCCAGTTAACAGGAAAGACAATTAATCTTTCGGGTATGAATGTCCTTGGCCAGTATTACCGGGAATATGGACTGGGGTTTTCCAAAAATATTACAAGTAAGCTGAGAATAGGGGCCAAAGTAAAGCTTTTATCAGGAATAGCTTCAACATCATTGGATTATAATACACTTACTCTAAAGGTTAACAATGACTTAAGCCAGACGGTGACCACAGATGCTTATTTAAATGTGAGCGGAAAAACAACCCTGGACAGGGTATTTAGTGAAAATGGCATACTGGGCAGTTCTTCGGGTTCAACAAACACAAGAACAGATTTAAAGGGTTTTATTCTTGATTATCTGAAAATTCCGGTCTCAAATCCGGGCGTAAGCCTGGATATCGGAGCAGTTTATAACCTTGGAAGTATGCTCACAATCTCGGCAAGCATGACTGATCTTGGCTTCATCGATTGGAAAAAAGATCTCAAGAGCTATAAGTCTTTGAATACTTTTTCACTTCCAGGCATCTCATTGTCTGACGTTAAAAACAATTCCGGGATCTCCATAGACAGTATGTTCAATTCACTTGTGAATTCAGTCAAATCAAGCTTCAAGGATACTGTTCCAAAATCGTTCAGAACCTATCTCCCCATGAGTATTTCTGCAGGCGTAAGCGTAACCCCGTTACCCATTCTTTCCCTTGGAGTAATGTCGAATTCCAGGTTTTATGCAGGAACGGTGCAGGAATCGGTGACTTTATCGGCCAACGCATATCTTGGAAGGTTTCTCTCTGCAAGTGCGGCTTATACAATGGCTAATTATACTTACAACAATCTTGGCTTCGGTCTCGCTGTGAAGGCTGGTGTTGCACAGATCTACTTGATAGCCGATAAAATTCCGCTCAGCTGGGAAAAAATATATGTGCAAGGCAATGATAATACCTATTCCGCTTACAGAATACCTCAGAACATGAATTTATTGAATATACAGCTGGGACTCAATATTGTTTTTGGCAAGCCGGTATCAAAGAAAACCGACAAGCCAATGGTAATAGTTCAATAAGCTGAATCATTTAGAGCCTTTCGGCCGGATAGGATCGTTTACTTATTTCTTTTGAGAATTCCTTAATTGTTTTGCCATGACATTGGCAAAAACAAAATCATTCAGCGTTTCATTATCGGAGTTCAATATTTCATCTTTATTGCCTTCCCAGCAGACAGCTCCGTCATTTATGAAAACTATGTTTTCTCCAATTCTCAGCACTGAATTCATATCATGAGTGTTCACAATAGTGGTCATGGAATACTCTTCGGTAAGCTCCTTTATAAGCTGATCGATTAGAATTGCCGTTATTGGGTCGAGTCCTGAATTGGGTTCATCACAAAACAGATATTTGGGGGTCAGTGATATAGCCCTGGCAATTGCCACTCTTTTTTTCATTCCTCCCGATAGTTCTGAAGGAAAAAGGTGATTGGCGTTTATTATATCGACCCTGTTGAGGCATAAATTTACCCTTTCGTTTTTTTCCTCAGGTGTTTTATTTGTAAACATATCGAGGGGGAATCTGATATTTTGCTCGACCGTCAGGGAATCAAAGAGAGCGCTTCCCTGGAAAAGCATTCCCATCTCTTTCCTTATTTCTTTCTTGTTTATGAAGTCCAGCTTGTTAAAAAGGACATCTTCGAACCATATTTCACCCGAATCAGCTTCATAAAGACCGGCAATGGATTTAATTAGAACGGTTTTGCCTGATCCGCTGCGGCCTATTATAAGATTAGTCTTACCTGTTTCAAACCTGACAGAAATATCCTTCAGAACATGATTATCGCTGAACGATTTATTTAGTTTTTCTACCCTGATCATTTTGAAAGCAGTAATTGAGTCAGAATGACGTTGAACAGAAGAATCAGGACGCTGCTGTGTACGACAGCCTTTGTGCTTGCACGGCCAACCTCAAGGGAACCTCCTTCGACATAATATCCCTGGAAGGCCGAGACGCTAGTAATGATAAATGCGAAAACCAGCGTCTTTATCATGGAATACGTAATATAATATGGTACAAAAGCATACTGGATGCCATAAATAAAATTATCAGTAGTGATTACTCCGGAAAGCGTTCCTGCCAGTCCTCCTCCGAAAATGCCGACGCAGATACTAATCAGTGTAAGGATGGGGTTGAACAGCAATGTGGCAATTATTTTCGGAAGAATGAGATAAGATGCTGAATTTACCCCCATCATTTCGAGGGCATCTATTTGTTCAGTGACTCTCATTGTACCTATTTCAGAAGCTATGTTAGAACCGACTTTTCCGGCAAGTATCAATGCACTTATAGTGGAAGAGAATTCCAGGATTATTGAATCACGGCAGCCAAGTCCGATCAGATAGGACGGATATATGGGATTTGTCGTGTTATAGGCTGTTTGCAGGGTTATCACTGCCCCCATGAAAAAAGAAATAATGCTGATTATGCCGACTGAATAAAGGCCCAGATATACCAGTTCATGTACGGTCTGCCTGTAATAGACTGATGGCTTTTCAGGCCTGGAAAACACCTTTTTTAAAAGCAGAAAATAACGCCCAAATAGTGTGAGAAACTTGATCATATCAGTTCTTGACAGGGTTCAAAATTAAGAATATTTGCTGTATTTCCTTTTGACCTGATTCAAATCCGATAGCATAAATAGTTATATATTTGCAAATCGTGTCATAGCTTTAAAAAATCAGTTATGAATAACAGATATGTAGTTATCATGGCTGGCGGAGTCGGCAGCAGGTTCTGGCCTTTAAGCCGTCGCCAAAAGCCTAAACAGTTTCTTGATATCCTGGGAACGGGCGAAACGCTGCTGCAGCAGACCTTCAGGCGATTTAAATCGATTTGCCCGGAAAGCAATATTTTTATTGTCACGAATAATGAGCATAAGGATCTTGCCGTGGAACAGCTTGGCATTGATCCATCAAACGTTCTGGCCGAGCCATTCAGACGCAATACAGCCCCGTGCCTTGCTTATGGCACATTCAGGATTTTAAAGGAAAATCCTGACGCTGTAATTGCAGTCACGCCGTCGGATCATATTATTATGAAAGAAGACAAATTCAACAGCGTAATGCAGGAGTGCCTGGAATTTGTAACGGGGAATGATGCATTGCTTACCCTGGGAATTAAACCAGACAGGCCGGAAACGGGTTATGGTTACATACAGGCAGATCGCAAAAAGCCTGTAAAGGAATTGGATAATGTTCTGAAGGTAAAGACGTTCACGGAAAAGCCCGACATTGACCTTGCAAGGAAATTCATTCAGAGCGGGGATTTTTACTGGAATTCAGGTATTTTCATCTGGAACATAAAATCAATAATAGCTGCCTTCGAAAAATACCTGCCTGATGTATATTCGGCATTTGATGAGGGAAAAAGCATTTTCGGCACAAGGCAGGAAAAAAGCCTTATAAGGAGGATCTACACTGAATGCAAGAGCATCTCGATTGACTATGGAATTATGGAGAAAGCAAGTAATGTCTATGTCATGTGCACTGATATCGGATGGTCTGATCTCGGGACCTGGAGTTCGCTCTATGAGCATTCGGCGGTCGACAAGAAAGGCAATTCGGTTGTCAGCGGAAATATATTTTCCTATGACAACAGGGGGAGCATCTTTAATATAATGCCTGGAAAGGTTGCTGTGATCCAGGGCCTTAAGAATTACATTGTTGTAGATTCAGACAATGTACTGCTGATAGTGAACAAGGAGGAAGAGCAGAATATAAAGAACTACCTGGAAGACGTAAAGAAAGAGACAAAGGCCAAGTATCTGTAGTTACTGGTAACGGTTATACTGAGGTTATCAAATATCAAAGCGGACAAACAAAAAAAAGGCCCTGTATTCCGGAGCCTCTTTTTGTGAATATCTTTTAATATTCCCACAGGTCGTGCTCAAAATTAAACAGCTCCGTTTTTAATCGTTCCGATTCAAAAAGTGAAGATTTGCCTACAGTATACTGGTTAATATTCCTGTCGTTGTAGACATTGGACTCTCCATAAATTGTACTGCTGAATCTTCTCTGCATGAAAAGGTCATCGTATGATACTCTCTGGGCATCATTATTGGAACCAAAGACTTCATTCTTGGCAAGGACATCTCTAATGTCGTCAAATTTTACCCAGAATAACCATTTATTAAGAGTTCTGTTGAGTTCAGGATCAAAGCCCATGTATATCGGGCAGATTGCAATAATCCTGACATCGAGCCTCGAAAGCTTTTTATCAAAATACCATTCTTCATAAAGCATGAGTTCCTTTATCTCTTCAGGCTTCGGTGTTCCGGGGATTATTGAATCGCGGGTATGACCTTCAGCATCAATCTGGATATGCTGTACCTGCGGTTTTGAACCCATTTGCGTCTGTATATCCTGATATGTTGTCGGAACAGTCATCTGCTGAGGCGAGTAAGCAGTAACCCTTCCGGAATGTATTTCGTCAAGAAGTATTCTTATGAAGCTTTTTCTGCCATCAGCCACAGTGGTGTCTGTAGGGTAATAAAGACATTCGTTCATTTTTTCCCGAAGGTCGATCAGGCGGTAATATCTTTTTGACCAGGCAACATCAGCTTCCCTAAGGTAAGGGTATTCTATTTTTTTGGCATCAGGTATGGATTTTTGGTAAATATCACCGAAAGATTGTGCATTCACCGTTCCCGCAAGTGCCAGTCCAATTATACCCAAAACTATTTTTTTATCCATATCAGTTAAAATATAATGCTTATTAATCAACTTTAAATACCAATGCGTTCAGGGCCTGGGGTATTCCGTCAGGACCAACTGCCTTAATATCCTTAATGATCAGTGTTTGCCCTCTTGTCATCAATGCCATGGCACTTTTTTGACCTTGAGTGAGCTGATCGTTGGTACTAGGCACCTCAATGTCGCCCGTACGGCCGGTATAGAACACTGTAAAACCGGTTACCTTATAGGGAAGGTTAAAGTCAAAGCCCTCAAGCCTTGCAAACACACCGGCCTGAGACAACAGCACACTTTTCTGAACCAGGCCTCCGGATGCATTTGCAAATACGGCTTCAGCTTTTGGGATCCTTTTGACTCTGAACGGGTAAGGTTTATATGTAGTGGTTTTCCCGTTGGCATCTTTCGTGGAAACCACTATCTGAACATCCTGGGTAGGTGAATTAGGCTTGATAAAATAGTTGCCTTTAAATTCTTCGCCATTGACGTTCTTTATTCTTTCATCAGTTTTTGCTCCGTTGATGACATTAATTGATATCTGATTCGGACTGAAACCGGGAACAGAAACATCGAGCGGATTGGGGATTCCGTAATACATGACGTTCATGGCTGTCGGAGAGCAAATAACATTTGGTTCGCCAACGGTATATGAAGCTGTGAAATTATATGGCATTTCACGACCATCGCCGGTTCTTAATGTAATAACGCCTCCCCATGATTTTGGACCGACAGAACCGGCTCTGACAGTATATACTCCCCTTCCTAATTCATCGAGAGGAAGAACCTGGTTGTCCACAGTAATATTAGGCTGTTGCGTAGTATCGGTAGCCATAATGAACACAGCAGCGTTATAATTGCTTCCAACAGTAACGTAATTTGCATCAGGAATCACTATCGGCTGAAGCTTGTTGAATTTGAAGTATGACTTATCAATCTCGGTATAAAGATGGTTAATTACTTCCGTTTCTCCATTTCTGACATCCACCTGGATAGATGACATTAAAGCCAGAGCTCCAACGACAGGCATTGTCTGGAACATACGGTTAGGCCATGCTTCCATCACCTTATCCTCATTTAGTCCTGCTTCTGCGGTAAGACTTTTATTCAAAGCATCTTCGGCAATGGTATTACCCCCATTTTCATGAAGAGTCTGAATAAGGAAATTACGATAGTCATTAATCATGGTTCTTAAGGCAAAACCTTTTCCGGTTTCATTGGAAGCTATAAGTATCTGGGATGGCACATTGGGGTCATCATATTTGCCAATTTTTTCAATGTCATATTCTGACCCTATGACAGCTTTTTCAGCAACTGCTTTTTCAGCTCCGTCAGCTGTTTTAATGATAAAGATCTTGAGATCCTGGATATAGTTAAAAATTTCGTCAGCACGTTCCTTTACAGCAAAAGCAGCATCCTTATACTTTCCTGCTTTTGTATGATTTTCAGCATCGGCTCTGGTAAATTCATCATAAATAAGGTTATTCTTAATGCCATAATTCTTGACAGTCGTCATAAGACCCTGATCAACTCTTATAAATGCTTTCACGGCTTCCTTTGATACGTTTAGGGCAAGCATGGCAGTAAGTACCAGGTACATCATACCGATCATCTTTTGCCGTGGTGATAGCTTTTCCTGAGTCATCTTATAGGTAGTTTAATTGGGTAAAAACAAATGCTGTATTACTTTACATTCATTGCAGCAAGCATATTTCCATAAACATTATTCAGGGCCGAAAGGTTATCATTAAGTTTTGTCACCTGTTCGCGGTATTTTTTAGTATCACCAGCTGAGTCAGCCAGATCTTTAACAAGTCCCTGGAGTTCTTTATAAAGAGCTTCGGATTGTTTAACATGATCATCAGCACCCTTTTTCTGCAGTTCGTAAACTGCATTAAGTGCGGAGAGGTTTTTGTTAAGTACCTCAAGCTGTTGCTGATATGATTTGCCTCCCACTTCAATAAGTGACAGGGAATCTGCCATATTCTTGTAGGTGGACCCCGTCTCATTAATCACTTTTGTTGTATTCTGGTATGATTCAGCGAGTTTGCCAAGAGAATCAGTTGCGCCGTTTATGGAATTCATATATTTTGACGAAGCAGCCGATATATCACCCATGGTGCTCATATTTGAAGTTGCATCTCCAAGCTTTTTCATTCCGACTCCCAGTTTCTGGAAGAGTTCGGGAGTGATATCGGCTTTTTCGAGCATCTCATCAAATTTTGAAAGAGCCACTGATCCGCCGCCGCCAATAAAACCGCCGCCGCCAATGATACCGCCACTTCCAATGATACCGCCACCGCCAGCTGCACCCCCTCCGGCAACGGCACCGCCACCGGCTATTGCGCCACCGCGGTATTTACCTCCATGTGAAGGAAGTCCTTCAGCTCCCTCATCAGGCATACCGGCCAATTCGGGATAAACCAAAGACCAGTCTACCTCTTCATGCAAAGGTTCGAAGGCTGAGAAGAAGAAAATGACAGCTTCTGTTAACAGACCTATGGTAAGCATTGTTCCAGCCAATGGCCAGTGCTGTATTTTAAACAATGCACCAGTTATTACGACGGAAGCACCTAAACCATAAAGTTTCTGGATGAAATTCTTCCACCCAGTGCTTTGGACTAATTCTGCTAGGCTCATATACCTGATAATTTTAGGGTTATTTCAATGTATAATTAAATTATTCTGCTGCACCGATATAAGATCTTACATTTCTGAAGCCAACCCATGATTTTGATGAATCCTGGTATTCAAAATCCCTTGTGCTGACCTGGAGAAAATATGAAATATCCTTCCAGGAGCCACCACGAATGACCTTGCGTTTCATTATTGGAGGATCCTGGGGCAGTGCATTGTACTCATAATTGGGCATCAGGTCATGCTGGAAAATATAAGCTGATGGCTGATAAGCGCAGCATGTCCATTCCGAAACATTTCCTGCCATATCATAAAGTCCGTATTCATTTGGTTCATAAGATCCGACTTTGCCGCAATATACATTGCCGTCGTCGATATAATTTCCACGAAGGGGTTTAAAGTTGGCAAGGAAGCACCCCTTGTTATTGCGGGTGTACGGGCCACCCCAGGGATACATTGAGAGATCCAGTCCCCCTCTGGCTGCATATTCCCATTCTGTTTCCAGGGGCAGCCTGTATTCCTGGACGTCAGCTATTCCGTTATTACGCAGTGCGTTATTCATGAAGTCGGTTCTCCAGTGACTGAAGGCTGTTGCCTGTACCCATGATACTCCAACAACCGGATAATCATCAAATGAGGGATGCCAGAAATAGAGCGATGCCTGCGGGTCGTTGAATGAGTAAGTAAAATCCCTGATCCAGCAGAGTGTATCCGGGTATATGTTCAGGACATAATGCAAAATAAATGATGAACGGTCCTTAACGTCAGTCCGTGTGCCGTCAAGATTTGACACTTTCCCCTCATATTTTCCCGTGCCGTTCTGATAATCCTGGACGTATCTTGATTTTGCAGCCTGCTGGTAATCAACTTTGAAATATGAATAGTTAAGTTTACGGACATCAACCTGTTTTGCCCCATTGAATCTTTCTTCGGGAGGATAATACATTTCTTCGATTATTCCCTTGGTCGTCTCCTCTTTCGGGTCTATCTTTTCATTCCAGTCGATGACGTGAGGTTCAATGACATTGTTATCAGCGTCGGTAATGAAATAATTTCTATTGGGAATGTTTGCATCTCCAAGCTTTGTCCTGAGGATGGAGTCGCGTACCCAGTAAACGAACTGACGGTATTTGTTGTTTGTGATTTCCGTCTGGTCCATCCAGAATGCATCGACAGTGACAGATTTTGAAAGGCTGTTCATTGCAAAGAACGCATCCTGATCGCTGGGTCCCATCATAAAGTTTCCTGCAGGTATAAAGGCCATTTCCAGAGGTTCAGGTTCAAAAAATTTCTTTCTTCCCTGTACGCCCGTCAGCTCTCCGTTTTTTGCTGAGCGGCATCCGCTTAATAATAGCGCAACTAACAGGGCAGATAGGATTACCTTTTTCATATTTCTTTAGAATTTATAATGCAAGTAAGTTATTTTTTTTTAATAATCATAAAAATCTTATACTTTTATATCTCATCGGACTTTTTCCCAGACTCAGGTCAAAGCTATAATCGACCATCAGTTCATGAGATCCTGCAGAGCTTTTTGATATGTCGGAAAGCGTAAAATCATAAGAATAGCCTATCCTTATTCCGTTGAACAACTGGAATCCGACAATGCCTATCACTGCATCTCCGGCTCTGTATGAAACGCCTCCCCAGATCTTTTTATTATATCTTACGAGTGAAGTTACATTGAACTGCACTGCTTTACCATCACTGTATCCGAATATGGATGGCAGCAATTCAAGTGAAGGATTGGGAAGCTGAAGCGTGTAGCCGCCGGTAAGATAATAATGCCTGCTGACATATGTTTCACCTTTTGAAAACTTAATTGTAGGTTGATTGATATGGGTGATTGATACTGATACGTAGTATTTATCTGCCTTAAGGAATGCACCCAGTCCCGCATCGAATGCGACTGCACTCTCATTATTGACAGGAATAAGCGGATCCTGGTCAGGCTGCGTGAATCCTTCTCCCTGAGGTATAACCCATGCCGGATTGATGGCTTCATCAAGAATTCCAAGGTTGATGCCGATACCAAGTTTTGCAAAGTCAAGATCGAGGATATATGAATAGACACCCGAAATGCTTATATCCTTGTCAAATCCAATATTGTCGCTTTCAACAACAAGTCCCAGGCCGCTTTTTATTTTAAAAATTGAGACAGGAGCACTTATATTGAACAAGGTTGTTCTTGGAGCGCCGTCAAATCCAACCCATTGTTGCCTGTTGACAGCAGTGGCATCGACCATACCTGAAGTTCCCGCAAAGCCGGGATTATAAGTCAGTATATCAAACATATACTGGCTTGTCACCGGATCCTGTTGCGAGTAGCCAGGAGAGGCTATTAAGACTAAAAAAAGAAATGCGATGCCAAATCTTTTCATTTCTTTACTAAAACAAGCAAAAAGTAAGAGTTAAGCAAGTAAAATAAATAAAAATCTAAAACGTAAACAAATATACTTTTATTTATTTAAAGGTAAAAAATCTTCCGTTTGATGAATAATGTTCTGCAAATGATAAACGACAGAATGTAATTGATGAAGCGAAAGAATGCCTTGTTCTCAGGGCTTTAACCTTTCGGTCCCCTGGATCCATCTTTCAGGGACTTCATTTCTGTTAGCCTTAAGATAATCTTCATGAGAACAGGAGATATAGGAGTTCCTGTCGTTGACGGCAGGTATTTCCATCCACCATCTGTCTGTCAGGTTACTTCTGATAAATATCAGGTCATCATCTAGGTCAGTGACCCTGACGTGGTATTTTATAAATCTTCCGGAATGACTTTCGCTCAGGACGGGGGTTTCGTACTGTTTTTGTGAAAAGCCTTCAAGGAAAAACCATAATATTTGTGCAGCCAGTCCTGTAGTCTGGTTGCGTAAGTCAAGATCAGGATCCACATCGAATAATCCGAATATTTTCAGGTTGTCTGAAATACCTGCATATCTGGCAAGCAGGCATATCTCCTCTCCGTAGAAGCCATTTGGAGAAGGGCTTACATTACCCGGTGCCTCTGATTGTCTTACTGAAGCTATATCAAAGATAGCCGCATCTGAATCCCTGAAAAGCGGTTCCATCAGATGAATAGCCTTCCTGACATCACCTGTCCTTACAAGTTCAGATTTCCTCTTCAGAAAGCGATTGATTACCTGCTGGTCATTGAGGTAAGTCTGATATCCTATGTTAATGAAATGTCCGAATGTACTCTTGTGATTTTGCAGTATTGAATTCAGGTAACTGAATGAATCGTGCTCTTTCTTTTCGTTTATGAAATCAATTCTTGAATCGACTGAAAGGAAAGTGTACCTTGTCTCCAGCCTGGTAAATGCATTGTCAACAGCGACAATCAAAGCACTGCTGCCCCCGATCATAACCGGGAAAATATTCCTGCTCATCAGGAAAATAAGGATATCCGTCAGCCCTGCCACCGTATCATTGAAAGTGACACCCTGTTTCATATTCCCAAGATCGATTATTTTGGATTTTCCGGGGATCCTCGAAAGCTTGAATAATTCTCTTCTGATTCCATCAGGCGCTTTCATGGTACCTGTTCCCGGGGAATTTCTGCCTTCCGGCACGCCAAATAGTGCAATTTTGTACTTTTCGGTTTCACTGAGCGTCAGGCTTTCGGTATGCACTGCTATGTTATGAGGGAACCCTGCATGGTTTGCCAGGTGTTCAATGCCGGCCTGTTCAATGCTAACCGGATCAAAATAATCGTTAAGATCAATCATATGGATCAGGAGCTCTTTTTGTTTTTATTGCTTTTCAGAATTATATCCAGACAATCTTCCCTGGTAAGTTTTTCAGGGTCTGTGCCTTTCGGAAGCCTGTAATTACTTTTATCTTTTGAAAGATATGGACCATATTTCCCATTCATTATCTGAACTTCTCCGTAATCCCTGATTACCTTTTTCTTTTCCTTTTCATTTTTTTCGTTGATTATTTCTTTAGCTCTCTCAATTGTCACGGAATACGGGTCGTCAGTTCCCTTTTTCAGGGAATAGAATTTGTTCTTATGTCTTATGTAGGGGCCGAACTTGCCAATCCCGACTGTCATTTCTTCACCGTCATATGATCCAAGCGAACGCGGAAGGCGGAAAAGGTCAAGAGCTTCCCCAAGCGTTATTGTTTCCAGCAGCTGGTTTTTTGCAAGACTTGCAAACCTGGGTTTATTGCCATTTTCAGAATTTCCTATCTGTGCAACCGGACCGAATCTTCCCATCCTGACCGTCACGGGCTCGCCCGTTTCAGGCTGTTTTCCAAGAAGCCTGGTTCCTGTCTTTCGGTCTTTTTTTTCAAGGGTGTTTTCGATAGTTTTGTGGAACGGGCCATAGAAGTCGTGGAGCATACTCGTCCATTTAAGCTTTCCGAGAGCTATCATGTCAAATTGTGCCTCCTCCTCGGCAGTGAAATTGTAATCGACGATTTCGGAAAAATTCTCGATAAGAAAATCATTGACTATCATGCCAATATCCTGTGGAAATAATTTTGATTTTTCCCTTCCTGCGATCTCGGCCTTCAGTGTCGAAGAAATTTTTTCGCTATCAAGCCTTATGATCCTGACATTTCGTTTTTCTCCTGGTCTGTCTTCCCTTGAGACATATCCCCGGTTCTGAATGGTAGAAATTGTAGGTGCGTATGTCGAAGGCCGGCCTATGCCAAGTTCCTCCAGCTTTTTGACCAGGCTTGCTTCAGTATACCTGGGAGGCGGTGAAGTAAACTTCTGGGTGGCGTCAATAGTGTTATAAAACAAAGGCATTCCATTTTTTACAAGCGGCATTGCATACCTTTCATCATCCCCGTTTTCCTGATCGGTCGATTCAGTATATAATTTAAGGAAACCATCGAATTTGATGACCTCACCGGAAGCATTGAATTTGACCGCAGAATTGCTCATTTCAATTGTTATCGTAGTTTTTTCAACCTGAGCATCGGCCATCTGGGATGCGATGGTTCTTTTCCATATCAGGTCATAGAGATTCTTTTCATTCTGATTTCCGGAAATCGTCAAATTGTCAGGATAAGCCGGACGGATTGCTTCATGGGCTTCCTGTGCACCTTTGGTCCTGGTCTTGAACTGGCGGGTCTTTGAATATTTTTCCCCGAATTCGGATATAATTATTTCGCGTGATTTTGCCAGGGCAAGTTTTGAAAGATTTGTGGAATCGGTCCTCATATAGGTGATCTTTCCTGCCTCATAAAGCTTCTGCGCCACAACCATCGTTTGAGCCACGGAGAATCCCAGCTTACGATAGGCCTCCTGCTGAAGCGTTGATGTCGTGAAGGGAGGTGCGGGAGATCTGGTTCCGGGCTTTACCGTTACGGCCGATACGGTATATCGTGATGCATTGCATAATTCCAGGAATTCATTTGCTTCTTTTTCACCGGGGAATCGGGTTGACGCTTCTGCCCTGATCAAGCCGGCATCCATTTTGTCTGTATCCTGGGAAAAGGCTGCGGTAATCTTAAATGATGATTCCGTTTTGAAGCGTATTATTTCCCTTTCACGCTCAACTATCAGTCTTACAGCCACTGACTGTACTCTGCCGGCAGAAAGTGCAGGCTGGACTTTTTTCCACAATACAGGGGATATCTCAAAACCCACAAGCCTGTCAAGTATCCGGCGGGCCTGCTGGGAATTGACAAGATTCATGTCGATGGTCCTGGGATTTTCAATTGCCTCAGTGATGGCATCCTTTGTAATCTCATGGAACACAATCCTTTTTGTTGTATTCAGGTCAAGGTCAAGGACATTGGCAAGATGCCAGGCAATTGCTTCGCCTTCACGGTCCTCATCAGATGCTATCCAGATATTTTTTGCCCCGGAGGCCGCTTTGCGAAGATCGCTTACCACTTTGGCCTTTTCCCTGGGTATTTCATAATCAGGTGCAAAATCCTTTTCAATATTTATCCCAAGGTTTTTTTTCGCAAGATCCCTGATATGTCCAAAGCTTGATATTACACGGAAATCTTTTCCAAGAAACTTCTCAATGGTTTTTGCCTTTGCAGGTGACTCAACAATAACAAGATTTTCGATCATTTAGAGCGAGATTATTCTTTTTAAAAATATGGCAAAGTAAATCAATTAGGTTCCAAACTTCAAAATAAACCGTCAAGATTCTTCGGTTTTTACTATTTTTGAAGCAAATTTCCGACCCGATGGAAGTCAAAAAAGGCAACAGAAAATATCTGTTCTGGTTCTGGGGATTATTCATTTTACCCTTTATTATTATTATTCTGTTATTTGTATTTATTTCAGAGGGGAAGCTCGGGCCGATGCCATCTTTCACTGAGCTTGAGAACCCTCATTACAATCTTGCGGCAGAGGTGTACTCGGAAGACGGCGTGCTGCTTGGCAAAATAAGCGTGGAAAACAGGATGTGGACTGACTACAGAGACCTTTCGCCATACCTTGTAAATGCATTGGTAGCTACCGAGGATATAAGATACTACAGACATTCGGGGATTGATATACGCGGACTCGGCAGGGCAATAGTCAGGACAATTCTCCTTGGCCAGAATACGGGCGGAGGAAGCACGATCTCACAGCAGCTTGCAAAGCAGCTTTATCCCAGGGATACGGCAAGTGTTTCGGGATTTACCAGGAGATTAAGGCTTGGAGTATCCAAATTCAAGGAATGGCAAACAGCTGTAAAACTGGAAAACAGGTACACAAAGGAAGAAATTATTGCCATGTACCTTAATAAATATGATTTCCTTTATCACGCCATCGGTATCAAATCGGCCGCTAAGGTATATTTCAATACAACACCTGACTCTCTCAACCTTCAACAGGCTGCCATGCTGATTGGAATGCTCAAGAATTCAAGTGCATATAATCCGATCAAATACTATGACAGGATGCTCCAGAGAAGAAATGTGGTACTTACTCAGATGGCTAAATACGGATACATTAAACCTGCAATTGCAGATTCGGTCAGGAAATTGCCCATTGAGCTCAATTTCCAGGTTGAGGATCACAACACCGGCAGGGCCACGTATTTCAGGGAATACCTGAGAAACATAATGCGAAAGCCTGAACCTGACAGAAGCAAGTACGTACAGCAAACATCATACAATGATGCCTTATGGCAATGGCAGAACGACCCGCTTTATGGATGGTGCAACAAGAACAGGAAACCTGACGGGACCAATTACGATATCTATAAGGACGGGCTGAAAATATATACCACCGTCAACTCAAGGATGCAGCAATATGCCGAGGAGGCAGTAACGGAACATCTGTCAAAAGAGATACAACCGCAGTTTTACAGGACTGCAAGGTACTATAAGAATCCGCCCTACTCCGATGATCTTAAAAAGGATGAAATAGATCAGCTTATCATGGCCTCGGTCAAGCAGAGCGACAGGTATTATATTATGAAGGCAAGAGGTTATTCCGATGACTCAATAATGAAGGCCTTCAATACACCGGAAAGAATGACTGTCTTTTCGTGGAAAGGCGAAAGAGATACGGTCATGACGCCGCTTGATTCAATTAAATACTACAAATATTTCATAAGATCCGGCATTATGGTTGAAGATCCTCATTCAGGCTATGTGAAAGCATATGTAGGCGGACCGGATTTCAGGTATTTCAAATGGGATGCCGTGACCCAGCAAAGAAGACAGGTCGGAAGTACCATCAAACCCTTCCTGTATACTATCGCCATGCAGAATGGATATTCTCCGTGCTATGAGGTTGAAAATATCCCGCGATCATTCGATGTCGGAGACAGTACCTGGACGCCAAGAAGTTCTGGCCCCAAGGCATATCATGGGAAAATGGTGACACTGAAATGGGGTCTGGCTCAGTCCGAGAATTACATTTCGGCCTGGCTGATGGAACAGTTCCGGCCCTCGGCAGTAGCTGATCTGATGCATAAAATGGGAGTCAGAAGCTTCATTGATCCGGTTCCCTCTATATTCCTTGGAACATCTGACGTAAAGCTCGAGGAAATGGTCGGCGCTTATGGAACATTTGCAAATCATGGTATTTATGTAAAACCGATGTACGTCACCAGGATTGAGGATAAAAATGGCAATATCATATCCCGTTTCACACCGAAAATTGAGGAAGTATTGAGCGAGGAGACCTCGTATCTGATGCTCAATTTGCTGCAGGGAGTTGTACTTACTGGTTCAGGACAGAGGTTAAGAAGGGATCCTTATAATCTCATGAACCAGATAGGAGGCAAGACGGGAACAACACAGGAACACTCCGATGGCTGGTTTATGGGAGTTACACCCAATCTCGTGGGCGGAGTATGGAGTGGATGGGAAGACCGGGCAATTCATTTCGAAACTCTCGGAGAAGGACAGGGGGCAAATATGGCATTGCCTGTACTGGCGATCTTCCTGAGAAAACTCTATAATGATCCTCAGTTCAGCAACATGGAAGCAGATGAATTTGAACGTCCTTCCAGTTTCAATATCGAGCTTGATTGCGATAAAGTCAAACGGGAAAACTCAAGAAGGGACAATACTTTCAGGGACAGATACTAGCCAGACTCAGGCAGGCAGCAGTGCCAGGTTTAAATGCTCAGCCCGGAAGTCTATGAGCTGAATGGTATGGTTTAGCTGAAAAGGGATCTGACGAGGTTTTCTATTTTGCCTGTATGCACTAACTCAATATCGATGCCCTTTATTGGGATATTCTTTTGATATTTTGAGATATATATCTTCCTAAAACCCATCTTGGAAGCTTCCCTTATCCGCTGTTCAATTCTCGAAACTGGACGAATTTCTCCTGACAGTCCGGTTTCGCCTGCAAAACACACCTCCCTCGGAACAGGAATATCCAGGCTGGAAGAAAGCACAGAACTCACTATTGCAAGATCAATTGCTGGATCAGCCACCTTGATGCCGCCTGCTATATTAAGGAAAACATCCTTTATTCCCAGCCTGAATCCGGCTCTTTTTTCAAGCACCGCAAGAAGCATGTTGAGGCGGCGGATATCAAATCCGGTAGCGCTTCTCTGGGGCGTTCCGTAAACGGCGCTGCTGACGAGTGCCTGTATTTCTATAAGAAATGGCCTTAGTCCGTCGACTGTGGCTGCTATTGATATTCCGCTCAAAGGTTCATCATGCTGGTTGATAAACATATCAGAAGGGTTGGACACTTCTTTCAGTCCTGCTTCAGCCATTTCGAAAATTCCTATCTCTGATGTGGAACCAAACCTGTTCTTGGCCGAACGCAGGATCCTGTATGAATAATTATTATCGCCTTCAAAATAAAGGACTACATCAACAATATGCTCCAGTACTTTTGGGCCGGCAAGAGTGCCATCCTTGGTAATATGGCCAATTATGAACACCGGGATGTTGGTTATTTTTGAATATTTCAACAGTTGTGCTGCACATTCACGGACCTGGGAAACGGATCCTGCCGACGATTCGATTAATTCGATGGTCATTGTCTGAATGGAATCGATTATTATAAGTCCGGGTTTCAGATTCTCGGAATGTGCCACTATTGATTCAAGGCTTGTTTCACTCAGGATATAGCAAAACGGATTGGATCTTTTCAATCTTCTTGCTCTCAGGCTTATCTGCTCTTCGCTTTCTTCTCCCGAGACGTACAATATTTTCTTGCCTTTCAAAGCAATTGCAAGCTGCAGGGCCAGCGTCGATTTTCCCACCCCCGGCTCACCACCCAACAGGATAACAGAACCATTTACCATACCTCCACCCAGGATCCTGTCAAGTTCAGAAATCCCTGTATTAAGCCTGTTCTTTTCATCTGCCTCTATATTGTCGAGAAGCTGCGGCTTCTTTTTTTCAATGCCGGCGGAATATGATAACTCACGGGAAGAAGGAGGAGCGACGATCTCCTCATGGTATGTATTCCACTCCTTGCAAACAGGACATCTGCCGATCCATTTGGCTGACTCAGCTCCGCAATTCTGGCATACAAATACTGTTTTGGATTTAGGCATAGCATGTGTTATTATGGCATCTCTTTCTTAGAAAGGAGGCCTGGTCCATCATCTTTATGGTGATGAAAGCCATACAGGGCGAAAAACGAGAAAATCCCGAGGATCAGTACGAAAATAAGCTGCGATTCATGGGCAAGCAGAGCATAGACAAGCCCGTCTTCAAGCTTAATTCCATGGACAACTGCAAGGCCTCTTGAGACAGTATAGTGAAATACACCCAGGCCGCTTTGAACTGGAGCCGACATTGCAAGCCCGCCTATAACGAGGATAAAGATTGAGCTCCAGAATGAAATATCAGATGTGCTCCTGAGGGAGAATACGACAAACCAGGTCATCAGAGCATAGTTTAACCATATGAAAATAGTATGGAAAATGAACTCCCATTTCCTGTCAAGGCTGATTATGGTTTTAAAGCCGTCTAAAATACCCCTTGCGATGTCAAAAATTTTAGCAAAGAGCCTTATTTCACGAAGGCTTTTCTTGTATTTTATCATCACTGCCAGAGCAATGATTCCCATGGCAGCCAGAATAATCCAGAAAATCCATGTCATTCCGAAAGGCGAGAGCACCTTTTCCTGAAAGGGTTTCAGGATGCTGTCATTCAGGAATTGTCTTATAAGCTTTCCGCTGGCGAAGATCAATGCAAATGTAATCAGGAGCAGGGTCAGGAAATCGATAGTACGCTCAATAACCACCGTCCCGAAAAGCTTATCGACAGGAATTTTTTCCTTTTTGCCGAGGACAACGCAACGGGTCACTTCACCTATTCGCGGGAGTGCCAGGTTTGCAAGATATCCCGACATCAGGGCATAAAAGGTATTCTTAAATAAAGGATGATATCCGAGAGGATGGATAAGGATCATCCAGCGCCGTGCCCTGCTCAGATAAGCCAGCAAGGCAAATAAAAGTGAGAAAATGACCCAGAAGTAGTTGGCTTTCTCCAGGCCCTCCCAAAGACTTCTGAAATTGACGTTTCGGAATGCAAGCCAGAGAAGCAGGATCCCGACCGCAAGAAAAGCAAGGAACTTCAGTGATTGTATGACACTCTTATTTAGCTTCAAATCAGTTTATTGGTTTTTGTATCAGGGAAAATGACCACCGGACGGAAAGATTTTGCTTCCTCAAAATCCATTGATGCAAACGACATGATAAGAATAATATCTCCGACAACCGCTTTTCTTGCAGCTGCACCGTTAAGGCAGACGGATCCCGAACCTCTTTTCCCTTTTATCACATAGGTTTCAAGACGTTCTCCGTTATTCAGATTCAGGACCTGAACTTTTTCATTTTCAAGAATATTGGCAGCATCCATCAGGTCTTCATCGATGGAAATGCTTCCTATATAGTTAAGGTTGGCATCCGTCACAGTTACCCTGTGAATTTTCGATTTAAGTACTTCAATTAACATTTCCGTTCAGTTGCTTTGTATAAACGTCGGTGCAAAGTTAATCATCCTTTTGATTTACGCCAACGGGAGTTCAATATTATCGATAAGCCTTATTTTACCTGCCGTTACTGCGATACACCCGAAATATTTTTTCCCTTTATTAATTTCCCTGACTGAATTTACTGGAATAAGCTCAATGTCGTCAACTATTTCAAAATATTCCACTTTAAATCCTATTTTGTTTTCAATGGCATTTTTGACATGGTTTTTAATGAAAGGGACATCTTTATGCCCCATCATGGCTGCGGCTTCGGAGATCGTCCGGTATATAATGGAGGCATTTACCCGTATCCCGGGTTCCAGGAGCCTGTTTCGGCTGCTCATTGCCAGGCCGTCAGCCTCCCTTATTATCGGGCAAGCCTCTATTTTCACTTCGAGATTCATCTGCCTTACAAGGTTTTTTATTACCGCGACCTGCTGAAAATCCTTAAGGCCGAAATAGGCTATATCAGGCCGGATTATATCAAAGAGCTTGCTTACGATCTGGGCGACTCCGTTAAAATGGCCGGGACGCCGGACTGCCTCCATGACATTTTCAAGATTTCCGAAATGAAATATCCTCTTATCCTCAGAGGGATACATTTCATGATCATCCGGAATGAAAACGATATCCTCTTCCCTTATGATTCCTTTTAAAAGCGAAAGATCAGCCCCGGGGGTTCTGGGGTACCGTTCAAGATCTGACTTGTCGTTGAACTGCGTCGGATTCACATAAATGCTGATTACTGCAAGGGGGCATTCGTCTGTTGCATTCCTGACAAGCGAAAGATGTCCTTCGTGCAGGGCGCCCATCGTAGGAACAAAGCCCACCGGATGCAGCCGGAGCCTATTTATCCGCTCCTTAATTTCATTTATGGTTCTGATGATTTTCATGTCAGGATTTTTTCTTGCAAATTTAAGAGTATTGGCGGAACCGGAATTCTTTTATTGGCTTTATATAAAGTAAATAGCCTAGTTTCAGGGTGCCTTTAAAGATACCAACTTGTTAATTATCTCATTAATTATTATTAACTTTGCACCTTATTAAGAAATGGAATACTGAGGCAGGTAAATGGAAAGCAGAAAGGTTTTGTTCATTTCACAGGAGATTACTCCTTATCTGGGGGAAACCAAGTTATCAAAGATAGGCAGGTATCTGCCGCAGGGCATTCAGGAAAGAGGAAAGGAGATCCGTACTTTCATGCCAAGGTATGGATGCATAAATGAGCGCAGGAACCAGCTTCATGAAGTTATAAGGCTTTCCGGGATGAACCTGATAATTGACGATACCGATCATCCGCTGATTATAAAGGTAGCTTCTATTCAGAGCGCCAGGATGCAGGTTTATTTCATTGATAATGATGATTATTTCCAGAGAAAATTTACTGTTGTTGATTCGAGCGGAAAGGAATTTGATGACAATGATGAACGCGCACTTTTCTTTGCACGAGGAGTGATAGAGACCGTCAAAAAGCTTCGCTGGGCTCCGGATATAGTTCACTGTCATGGCTGGATGTCGGCACTGGTGCCCGTTTATCTCAAAAGCATCTACAGTGACGACCCGCTGTTCCATAATTACAAAATTATATATTCGATTTACAATAATGACTTTAAAACTCCGTTTAGATCAACGTTTGCCGATAAGTTAAGATTTGACGGTATTGACGGCGAAAACCTTAAACTGGTAAAAAAGCCCGATTTTATTAATGTTTCAAAACTGGCAATAAAATATTCCGACGGGATTATTATCGGAAGTGAGGAAATCAATACTGATTTGATGAAATACCTGAAGACAGTCAACAAGCCTGTTCTTCAATATAAAGATGAGAGCCAATACATTGATGCCTATAATGAATTTTATGACAAGATTTTATCGTAGTTTTATATCTCCCCGAAGGCAATTTTCAGCGAATATCCTTAAATTAATTACTCTATTATTTTTCACAGGCATCCTGTTTTATACATCATCCTGTGAAAAAGGAGCAACCAAAATTGGTTCGAGCCTTCTGCCTGGCAATGATTTTGTGACCATTAAGTCAACAGATTCCATGACGGTCAAATCTTTCACCCTGTTTACTGATTCCGTACCTACGGCCGAACCGTCCATATCGTTCCTGGGCACTGCATATAATCCGTATTTTGGAACGACCACTGCAGGTTTTGTTAGCCAGCTCAGACTCGAGGATTCTCTTACTGATGTTTCTTTCTATGTCATAGATTCAATAAACCTGTATCTTAAGTTCCTGACGGTCAGGGGAGATGTCAGCGGTGAGCATTATTTAAGGCTTTCAGAAATATCTAATGAGATATATGTAGATACAGTATATTATTCGAATGCCCCCGTTCCGCTTACAGGTTATGTGGTTGACAATATACCGCTTCCTGCCCTGAAGGCTGATACAATAAACAGCGTGACAGTCAATGTCCCAAAATCTTTCGCAGAATACCTGATGAGGGATCAGTCAATGCTTTTCTTGAGCGACAGCAAGCCGGATTTCAGATCATTCTTCAAAGGCTTGTACGTCCAGCTCCTCTCACCTGATAACCCTCTCATGGTATCAGTAAGCCTTGCCCCTCCCGGATCAGCTGCTTCATATTCCAACTATTTTTCGGTATTCATGCATGATGAATATGGAAGTACGAACACATATAGTTTTCTCCTCGACGCAAATGTTACCAATGCATCTTATAATGTTTATCAGCATGATTTCACAACTGCGGAGACAGGTAAAAAGATTCAGCATATAAACGATTACTATGCTGATACGCTATCTTACGCCGAAAACATGAACGGACTTTTTACCAGGATTGAATTCCCGAGTCTTCCTGCGCTTAAAAAAGACCCCGCGTTGAGTAAAATTGCAGTAAATAAGGCACGGCTTATTATCCCGGTTGTTTATGACGGAATTAATTATATTCCCTCCACTATTCCTACAATCCTGTACCTCAGGTACCTAACTACGACAGGCAAAAAATACATTGTTCCCGATTACTCCTCCGTAAGTGCGACATTTTATGACGGCACGCCTGATACGACCGTAGCGAATGCATACAACCTTAATATAGCTACTTTCTTGCAGGATTATCTTGATGATACTGCCGATACCATAAAGCCGGAACTTGAACTTTTTGTGGCCGATACATCCAAGTATGACGTCATCCTTAAAGCCAATAAAAGCTATAAACCTGTTAAATTTCAATTTACCTATACTAAGTTCTAGATTTTTAGAACCAATTTGGCTAAATTCGTACCTGCAACCTTTTAAGGAAAATGTGCGGAATTATTGGTTATATAGGTTCCAGGCCGGCACGTAATATTGTGCTCAATGGACTTAAACGGCTGGAATACCGGGGTTATGATTCAGCCGGAATGGCACTTATTAACGGTGAGACCAAAATCTTCAAATGCAAGGGGAGAGTGAAGGACCTGGAAGAGATGGTCAATCAATCGAACTTTGACGGAACCACAGGCATGGGACATACCAGGTGGGCTACTCATGGAGAGCCTAATGAGCTCAACGCTCACCCGCAGGTATCGTACAGGGGAAATTTCGTGGTCGTTCATAACGGCATAATAGAGAATTATGCCCTGCTCAAGAAGCATCTGCAAAGCCGTGGAATTAATTTTATAAGCCAGACCGATACAGAAGTCCTTGCAAATCTTATAGAGCATCTTTATATCGAGGGAGATCTTACTGCAGAGCAAGCTATTACCATGGCCCTTCAGAGGGTCAGTGGTGCCTATGGCCTTGTCATTATATGCACAAAGGAACCCGACACGCTTTTTGCAGCCAAAAAGGGAAGCCCGCTTGTTATCGGGGTAGGGGAAGGCGAGAATTTCATAGCTTCCGATGCAACTCCGATAGTGGAATACACCCAGAAGGTGATATACCTGAATGATGACGATATAGCCATTATCAGGAAAGATAAGCTTATTCTTAAAACATTAAGGAATGAAATGATAAAACCAGTCGTCAGGGAGCTTGATCTCAAAATTGGAGAGATAGATAAAGAAGGATTTGCTCATTTTATGCTGAAGGAAATTTTCGAGCAACCGAGAGCAATACATGACACATTCAGGGGAAGAGTGCTTCCCGATCATTCAGGCATAATGCTGGGAGGTCTTCATGACGTTCTTGATTCAATGTCCCAGGCCGAAAGGATCATCATAGTAGGTTGCGGGACATCCTGGCATGCAGGACTTCTTGGAGAATATTTTTTCGAAGAATATACAAGGATTCCCGTCGAGGTTGAATATGCTTCGGAATTCCGTTACAGGGATCCGATAATAAGGAAAGGAGATATTGTCATAGCCATAAGCCAAAGCGGAGAGACAGCCGATACTCTTGCAGCAGTCAGGCTGGCAAGGGAGAAAGGAGCCAAGGTTATTGGGATCTGCAATGTGGTTGGCAGCAGCATTCCCCGTGAGACAGATGCAGGGGTGTACACGCATGCCGGACCAGAAATAGGAGTTGCTTCAACAAAGGCTTTCACTACACAGGTTACGGTCCTGGCAATGATGGCTTTCGAGATTGGCCACCTGAAAGGCATAATATCAGATTCATTTTATACGGGTCTGATAACAGAACTGGCCTCCATACCCTCGAAAATAGAAAAAACCCTTAAGGTCAATGAACAGGCAATGACTCTTGCAAAAGTATTTCAGGATACGCACAATGCACTTTACCTTGGAAGAGGATACCTTTTCCCTGTGGCGCTTGAAGGAGCTTTAAAGCTAAAGGAGATATCGTACATACATGCCGAGGGCTATCCTGCTGCTGAAATGAAGCACGGTCCCATTGCTCTTATTGATGAAAATATGCCGGTTGTCGTGGTTGCTACAAAGGACGATACCTATGAAAAGATAATTAGTAACATCCAGGAGATAAAGGCAAGAAAGGGAAAGGTCATTGCAATTGTCACTGAAGGAGATGAGATAATAAGGAAAATGGCCGATTATGTCCTGGAAGTCCCTGTTACCTTACCTGTATTTTCAGGTCTTCTTGCTGTCATTCCTCTTCAGCTTTTGTCATATCACATAGCTGTTCTTCGCGGATGCAATGTAGACCAGCCAAGAAACCTCGCAAAATCGGTTACTGTGGAATAGACACAATAATTTTTTATATGGGCAGGAATAGAAGATACAGGAATCTTACGGCCGGCGAGACTGACATTCTGATTTCCAACGGATGCTCATGCGAAAAATGGGGGAGAATAAAAGTCATTGAAGGATTTGATCCCGCACATTGCAGAAATGTCATTTTTTCGGGTGATATATGCCTGGGTACGTACAAAAGTTCCTTTACAGACGGATCAGGCGTCAAAACACATTCCGGCATTATGAATGCGTGGCTGCATAACTGTATCGTGGGATCGGATGTCATAATATATAATATAGGCCAGTATATCGCAAATTATATAATTGAAGATGAAGCGTCCATCAGGAATTGCGATAAGATTTTCACGGAGGGCAGCTCTGCCTTCGGCAATGGGACTCCTGTTGCAGTGCTTAATGAGGCCGGCGGAAGACTGGTCAGAATCCATGACGGGATGTCGGCTCATGAGGCTTATATAATTGCACTTTACCGGCACAGGGCAAAGGCCATCCGGAGTTTAGAAAAAATGGCGGATGATTATACGAATTCCCTGAAATCGAAGCTTGGAACCATTGGACATAATTCACAGCTGGCAAATTGCAGCACAATCAGGAATGTAAGGCTGGGTCCATACAGCAATATTGACGGGGCTGAGAGGCTGAATGAGGGATCGGTGAACAGCTGTCGGGAGGGCCCGGTATATATAGGCCCCGGAGTAATAATGGAACATTTCATTGTTTCTTCCGGATCAATTGTCACGGAATCGACACTCGTAGATAAATGCTTTATAGGCCAGGGTTGCATACTGGCGAAGCATTACTCAGCAGAGAATTCGCTGTTCTTCGCCAATTGCGGAGGTTATCACGGAGAGGCCTGCTCAGTATTTGCCGGTCCCTATACGGTCACTCATCATAAGTCAACGCTTCTGATAGCCGGTATTTTTTCATTCATGAATGCAGGCAGCGGTTCGAATCAGAGCAATCATATGTACAAACTGGGGCCGATTCACCAGGGTATTATGGAAAGGGGCTCAAAAACAACCAGCGATTCTTACCTGTTATGGCCGGCACGAATCGGTCCGTTTACACTGGTAATGGGCCGCCATTACAAAAACATGGACACTGCTTCATTGCCTTTCTCATATCTTATTGAAAGCAACGACGAGAGCATACTTGTTCCGGGAATAAACCTGAGAAGCGTGGGAACAATCAGGGATGCACAAAAATGGCCCATGCGTGACAGGAGAAAAGATCCTGTCAAAACCGACCAGATCAATTTCAACCTTCTGAGCCCTTTTACAATCCGCAAGATGTTCGATGGAAGAGACCTGCTGAAAAAAATTAAATCGGAAACATCAGCTTCTGGTTCCTATTATTCCTATGATAATATGAAGATAAAAGACACAGCCCTTGAACGCGGAATATATCTTTACCAGGCGGGAATAGACAAATTCCTGGGGAATTCAATTATCAAAAGGCTTGAAAAGACAATGTTCAGTTCAAATGAAGAGCTCCTTCAGAGACTTTTCCCCGATAACCCGGTTGGCAGGGGAGAATGGGTTGATCTGGCCGGTCTCATAGCTCCCAAAGAGGCAGTCGACGTTCTCCTTAATAATATAGAGTCGGGGAAAATTGATTCCCTGGTATCGCTTGAAGAAGCCTTTATGAAAATGCACGGTTCATATTATGATTTTGAATGGGCATGGGCATGCGCCAGGATAGAAGAAGAAGAGGGAATAAAAATCGGCAGTTTTACATCAAAAGATGTGATCCGGATTGTTGAAAAATGGGAAAAAAGTGTTGTGGATCTGGATAAACTGCTTTATGAGGATGCAAGAAAAGAGTTCACGCTTTCATCAATGACGGGATTCGGGATTGATGGCGGAGATGATATAAAGAAGCTTGATTTTGAACAGGTAAGGGGCGAGTTTACGTCAAACAGCGTAGTGGCTGCCATCCATGACCACATTGAGCAGAAAACTCTCCTTGGAGATGAACTGATAAGCCGGATGCGCCTGATAAAGGAATAAATTTCTATCTCCCGGAATACATTGAATCATAGTACTTCTCATAATCACCGGATATGACATTGTCGAGCCATTTCTGGTTTGAAAGGTACCAGTCGATTGTTTTTTCAAGTCCTTCTTCGAATTTGGGAATAGGCGTCCAGCCAGTCTCCCGTTGAAGCTTTGAAGAATCGATCGCATATCTCAGATCGTGTCCGGGCCTGTCCTTTACAAATGTTATGAGCTTTTCCGAAGCGCCCTTGGGCCGCCCCAGTTTTTTATCCATTATCCGGCAGAGAAATAATATCAGATCAATGTTCTTCCATTCATTATTCCCGCCTATATTATAAGTTTCCCCTGGCTTCCCGCGATGGAAAATAATATCAATCGCAGAGGCATGATCCTCGACATAAAGCCAGTCGCGTATGTTTTCGCCTTTCCCGTAGACCGGCACAGGCTTGTTGTTCTTTATATTGTTTATGGCAAGAGGAATAAGTTTTTCAGGGAACTGGTTCGGTCCGTAGTTATTTGAGCAGTTTGAAATTATTGCCGGTATGCCGAATGTATGATTATAAGCTCTGACCATGTGGTCGGAACTTGCCTTGGAGGCTGAATATGGACTTTTTGGATCGTATGCGGTTTTTTCAGTGAACATTCCGTTTCCGCCCAGAGAACCAAACACTTCATCGGTGGAGATATGATAAAAGAGTTTATCCATGAAATCATTCTGCCAGCTTCCCATCGCAGCATTAAGCAGGTTTACGGTGCCGACTATATTTGTAAATACGAATTCATCAGGTCCCGTTATGGATCTGTCTACATGAGATTCCGCCGCAAGATGGATCACTCCCGAGAACCTGTACTTCCGGAAAAGGCCGGTTACCTGTTGCTTATCTACGATATCTATCCTTTCAAAAAAGTAATTCTTCTTGCCTTCCACATCAGCAAGGTTTTCAAGATTGCCTGCATATGTCAGCTTATCTGCATTGACTATCCTGTAATCAGGGTACCTATTTACAAATCTCCTGACAACATGCGAGCCTATAAACCCGGCTCCTCCGGTTATAAGAATTGTTTTTTCCAAGTTCATACCTGTCAGTTTTTTCCCCTGATTGCTTTTTCCCATTCCCATGCAGTTTTCATTGCATCATCCAGCGAGCTGGTTGTTTTCCAGCCCAGTTCCTTATTGGCATAGGAAGGATCTGCCCATATCTGTTCTATATCTCCTGCCCTTCTGCCCGTTATTTTATACTTTAATTTGATTCCTGAGACACGCTCAAATGAAGCTATTGCTTCAAAAACCGAAACCCCTTTCCCGGTTCCAAGGTTGAAAACTTCATAGTCCTTTTTATTCTTATTTTCAATCAGTCTTTTAACTGCGACCACGTGGGCTTTTGCAAGATCGACAACATGCAGATAGTCACGGATGCATGATCCGTCGGGAGTATCATAATCATTGCCGAAAACCTTTAGTTCATCCCTTATGCCCAAGGCAGTTTGCGTAATGAATGGAACAAGGTTCTCAGGGACTCCCCTGGGGAGTTCGCCTATCAGGGCTGAAGGATGAGCGCCGACAGGATTAAAATATCTTAATGAAATTGCTTTGATATTTCTTCTGGCAAATACAGTATCCCTGATGATCTCTTCACCTATCTGTTTTGTGTTCCCATAGGGAGAAATTGCAGGCTGTACCGGGGCATCCTCTGTAACAGGCAGTTTTTCCGGTTGTCCGTAAACAGTGCAGGACGATGAAAAAACCATTGAAGGAACAGACCATTGTTTCATTTCCTCAAGCAGATTTATAAGTGAAACCAGGTTGTTCCTGTAATATTCGAGCGGCTTGTTCACAGATTCGCCGACAGCTTTGTAAGCAGCAAAATGAATAATTGCCGAAATATCTTTATTCCTCTTAAAGAAGTGGTCAAGTTTTTTCCGGTTGCAGAGATCGAAAATATAAAGTCTGGGTACAGTCCCTGTTATTTTCCCTATCCTGTCAGCTACACCGGCTTCTGAATTGCTCAGATCGTCGACAAGGATCACCTCAAACCCTTCCTCAACAAGCTCCGCTGCCGTATGAGATCCGATATATCCTGTCCCGCCGGTTACCAGAATTTTCTTTTTCATCAAAGGCTCCAGTAAGTATGTTTTTTAATTTTTGTTCTTAAAATTCCCTTCACGTCAACAATTATCCCTTCATCATTAAGGTACCGTGAAAACCAATCTTCATTAAATTTCATGTATTCCTTATGGCAAACTGCGAGGATTATTGCATCGTATTTCCCTGAAGGTTCTTTTACGAGATCCAGTTTATATTCTTCCCTGACTTCATCGCGGCTTGCCCCCGGGTCGATGACGTCTGTGCTGACCCCGAAATCGGTAAGCTCGGAAATAATATCAACGACTTTTGAATTACGTATGTCTGTAACATCCTCCTTGAAGGTAATTCCCATTATAAGCACCCTTGATCTGCTTGGATTTTTACCGGAAGCAATTATTTTCTTGACTGTCTGTTTTCCGATATATCTTCCCATGCTGTCATTGACATATCTTCCTGAATCAATCATTTGCGGATGATAGCCAAGGGCTTTTGCCTTGTAGGAAAGGTAATAAGGATCCACGCCAATACAATGCCCCCCCACAAGACCAGGATAAAATTTCAGAAAATTCCATTTTGTTCCGGCAGCTTCAAGAACTTCAAAAGTATTTACTCCAAGACGGTTGAAGATTAATGATAGTTCATTCATGAAGGCGATGTTGATATCTCGCTGGGTATTCTCAATTATTTTGGCGGCCTCTGCAACCTTAATAGAGCTCGCCCTGTAAACTCCTGCCCCGATAATAAGCTCATAGGTTTTTGCTATGTTTTCGCATGATTCAGGGTCGCAGCCGCTTGTTACCTTAACGACTTTTGTCAGAGTATGATTATGGTCTCCCGGATTAATCCTTTCAGGAGAGTACCCGACCTTGAAATCCTTTCCGCATTTAAGCTTTGAGTATTTTTCAAGGACCGGAATGCAGTCTTCTTCAGTGCAGCCAGGATAAACCGTCGATTCGTAAACTACATAATCACCTTTTTTAAGTATCCTTCCCACGGTTTCGGATGCTTTCAGGACAGGAGAAAGATCGGGCTGGTTGTAAATATTTGTCGGTGTGGGGACGGCGATAATATGGAATGAGGCCTCATAAAGATCCTTTGGATCGCTGGTGAACAGGATATCCGAATCGGGAAAAGCATCAGCAGGCAGCTCATTGCTTGGGTCTATCCCTTTCTTCATCTTTTCAATCCTGGCGGGTTTGACGTCAAAGCCAATGACTTTTATTTTCTTTGCGAATTCAAGAGCGATCGGCAGCCCTACATAGCCCAGACCAATGACCGAAAGTTTTGTTTCTTTATTAACCAGTCTATCAAACATACCTGATTGTTTTTAGAATAGGATGATAGTCGCCGGTCAGACCTTCAGGCTTTGAGTTCCGGATTGTATATGCAATCTCAACCGACTGACTTGCCTCCTTTAGCCCGAATCCTCTTCCGGCAAATATCTCTTTATAAGTCATAGTGTGAAGGTCGGTGAAACCCTCACTGTATTCAATTTCTTCACCATCGACAACTATTGACCTGAAGGTCCTTTGTCCCTTTTCAACAGCTGCCGGCGGGAGATCAGCCTGATCGAGGCTGAGGAACCATCTCACTCTGGCATTTTCAAGCTCCAGGTACCCGGCAGCCTTGCTGGGCGTTGATACATTGACGATATTTCTTTCTGCCCTGCCGAAGATCCAGCTGAGCATGTCGAAAAAATGGATACCGATATTTGTAGCCACTCCGCCGGATTTCTGTACATCGCCCTTCCATGAAAAATAATACCAGTTTCCCCTGCTTGTTATATAAGTCAGATCTATATCATATATCTGGTTTTTCGGTCCGTTCTTTATTTTGTCCCTGAGTTCAATTATTCTGGGATGAAGCCTCGACTGGAGAACTGTATAGATTTTATGCCCGGTCTCATTCTCAATTTCCTGTAATGCATCGATGTTCCATGGATTTAGCACCACGGGTTTCTCACATATTGCTTCCGCCTGATGGCGGAGAGCGAATCTTATATGAGAATCATGAAGATAATTTGGGGAGCAGATGCTTACATAGTCAATTTTTGTCCCTGTCCTTTTAAGCTTGTCAAAATGTCTGTCAAAGCGTTCAAATTCGACAAAAAAATCACTGTGTGGAAAGTAGCTGTCAAGGATCCCGACACTATCGAAGGGGTCAAGACTTGCAAGAAGGTTATTCCCTGTATCCTTAATGGCTTTTAAATGTCTGACTGCAACATATCCTGCCACACCGATCAATCCGAAATTCTTTGGATCCTTATCCATAAAAACTGTTAATGAAAGTATAAAACTACTAGATTATTTTGGAAACAATTCCCTTTTCAAACTTATATCTCTCTTCACTCTCGGGGCATATGGCGAACCCTTTTTTATCAAAGACAAGCTTGTGCCCGAATTCGCTCATCCAGCCTGTCTGTCTTGCCGGATTTCCCATTACCAGGGCATATGGTTTCACGTCTTTTGTCACAACAGCCCCTGCTCCTACAAAAGCATATCTTCCTATAATATTGCCGCATATGATCGTCGCATTGGCGCCTATGGTAGCACCTTTCTCTACAATTGTCTCGGAATAGGAATCTTTTCTGACAACTTCGCTTCGCGGGTTAATGACATTTGTAAATACTGCAGACGGGCCGAGAAAAACGTCGTCATCGCAGATGACGCCGGTATAAACGGATACGTTATTCTGCACCTTGACATTTCTGCCAAGCCTGACTCCCGGAGAAATCACCACGTTCTGACCTATATTGCAGTTATCACCGATTTCAGCTCCGGTCATGATATGGCTGAAGTGCCAGATCCTGGTGCCCTTCCCTATCTTGCAGCCCTCGTCTATGACCGCCGTTTCGTGAGCAAAATAATCCTTTGCCATATTCATTTCTTTTCAAAGAATTTTAGAACATTAAGTGCAATATAATCAAGTTGTTCCTGATCCATTTCAGAATGGATGGGCAACGACAGGACCTCATTGCATAAATCCGCGGTCACAGGAAATTCATCATCTTTATATCCAAGGAACCTGTAAGCCTCTTGTTTATGCAGCGGGCCCGGATAGTAGATCATCGAGGGTATTCCTGCCGAAGCAAGGAATTTCTTCAGCTCATTTCTCATTCCATTCCTTACTCTGATGGTGTACTGATGAAAGATGTGCGAAGAATAGGATGCTCTTTCAGGAATCACCACAGATTTGCAACCTGCGAATGCTTCATCGTAGAAATCTGCAACTGCAGTTCTTTTGGCATTGAACATGTCAAGATATTTCAGCTTGATTCGGAGAATGGCCGCCTGGATTGTGTCAAGTCTCGAGTTTATTCCTATATCCTTATAATGGTATTTTTCTTTCATCCCGTGGTTGGAGATGCTTCTCATTTTGACTGCAAGGTCATCATCATTGGTGAATATGGCACCTCCGTCGCCATAGCAGGCAAGGCTTTTGGAAGGAAAAAATGAAGTTGTTCCTGTCGTTCCGATCGTTCCCGCCTTTCTTCGTGTTCCGTCAGAAAAAATGTAATCGGTACCGCTTGACTGTGCGGCATCCTCAATAATATAGATACTTTGATTTCTGGCAAGATCCATAATAGCTTCCATGCAGACACTCTGTCCAAAAAGATGAACAGGTATGATCGCTTTTGTTCTCGGTGTGATGGCATTTTTTACAGCGTCGGGGGAAATATTAAAGGTATTGGGATCCGGTTCAACAAGTACAAGCTTAAGCCCGAGAAGTGCAACTACCTCTACTGTCGATATAAAAGTGAAGTTCGTCGTTATTACCTCATCGCCAGGCTTCAGTCCGAGAGCCATCATTGATATCTGGAGAGCATCCGTACCATTGGCGCATGAAATAACATGCCTGACATTCAGGTATTTCTGCAGATCCTCTTCAAACAGTCTGACTTCCTGACCTTTGATAAAAACCCCTGAATCGAGCACTGACTTTATTGCCGTATCAATTTCAGCACTGATTTTTTGATACTGGGCTTTCAGATCAACCATTTGA
The DNA here is from genome assembly GCA_963717685.1 of uncultured Bacteroidales bacterium. Classification (GTDB taxonomy): domain Bacteria; phylum Bacteroidota; class Bacteroidia; order Bacteroidales; family VadinHA17; genus LD21. Next base: position 1,525,533 of record OY970346.1, read on the forward strand.
ATTTCTCTCATCTGAAGCTTCGATTTGAAAGCTACGAAGATAATGATTTTATGCAAAAGTCTGAGTTAAAAGCCTGAAAGAACAAATGGTCATGCCACGGTCAGGACAATACCTGACAGGTGCATTTTTAATGAGACGGATTTAGGCAAGCATAAGGAATTTTTATTATTTTTGTAATGAATGCAAATGATGAAATGGATATTACTGCCTTTATAAGGGAATTGCTGTTTAGCCATGACTGTGTAATACTCCCCGGATTCGGAGGATTCATAGGTAATTACACGCCGGCAAGGATGGATAAAAGCAATTCGACATTTTATCCGCCGGTGAAGAAGATCTCATTTAACCGGAACCTGAATCACAATGACGGACTGCTGGCAGGAAGGATTTCTGAGTACGCAGGTATAGACTATGGTGATGCAAGGAACCTGGCAGAGGAATTTGCTGCCTCATTGAAGAAAAAACTTGATAAAGGTGAAAAAGTTGTACTCGATAATATTGGAAGCTTTGTAAATAACCAGGAAGGCAATATTCAATTCGAGCCCGACCCGTCAGTAAATTACTATCTGGATTCTTATGGCCTGGAATCATTCCGGTTTCCGCCTCTTGAAGGATACGATGTTCGCAGAAGGGTCGCACAGAGTACTGATAAAGAACAAGTCAGGAATAAGACTGCCGGGAAAATCATGTGGAGGGCTGCCATCTTGATACCCTTGCTGGCAATTCTGGTTGCCGTTCCATTAAAAACGAATTTTTTTAAATCCAGGGTTGAAACGACAAATCTGAACCCGCTGGCTTCTGCAGAATTTGATAACAACAAAACTGCCGTGGAAGGAGAGAGTGCCTTGAATCCGAAGCCTCCTTCAGCCAGTCCGGCACCTTCAGCTGTAAAGCCCGTGCCTGCTGTAATCACTCCTTCATCCGGCACAAACGAAACATACTGTCTTATTACAGGCAGTTTCAGGTTGAGGGAAAATGCCCAGTCACAATTTGACATGCTTAAAAAAGAAGGTTTTACACCTGAAATAATAAGCGCCCCGAACGGTTTTTTCAGAGTGATTGCCATGAAGTGCAATGATCTGGACAAAGCTGTTGGAAAGAAAGATAGCATAGGCAGGAAATACCCGGGTACCTGGGTAAAGAAAATAATATAACAGGATTTTAATTGCAGACCTGAACACGGCTGATTCATTTAAATCAGCCTTTTATTTAATCGCACTCCCGTTGGTTACTTTTTCGGCAGGAGAAACCAGCACAAGCCTCCCGTCCTTATCTTCAGCCATCAGGATCATACCTTGCGACTCAATGCCTTTTATCCTTCTGGGTTCAAGATTTACGACTATTGATATCTGCCTGCCTATAATGTCGTCAGGCTGGAAATACTCTGCAATTCCTGACACTATTGTACGGACATCGATGCCTGTATCAATCTTTAGTTTAAGAAGCTTAGTCGTTCTGGGAACTTTTTCAGCCTCAAGAATGGTTGCCGTCCGGATATCCATCCTGCTGAATTCATCAATTGTGACCGGATCCTTCATCGGGGCAGGTTTTACTGACGCTGCCTCCTTTGCTTTCTTCGATGACATTAATTTATTGACTTGTTTTTGAATCTCGCTGTCTTCGATCTTGTCAAAAAGAAGACCGGGGGTTTTTATAATGTGACCTGTTATAAGGAGATCACTTCGGCCTGCATCGCTCCATGGCAGCTTTTCAATATTCAGCCAGCCCCTCAGTTTTTCCATCGAAAACGGAAGGAATGGCTCCAGAATGACAGTAATATTTGCAGTCACCTGTAATGCGATATTCATTATTGTCTTTACTCTTTCAGGATCGGTTTTGATCACCTTCCAGGGTTCCGCATCGGCAAGATATTTATTTCCAAGCCTGGCCAGGTTCATGGCTTCTTTAAGCGCTTCCCTGAACCTGAACGAATCAAGGCTGGTCTCGACATTTTCCCTTACGATCCTGATTTCCTTCAGTACGGATTCATCATTTTTGTCGGTAGTTCCCAAAGCAGGGACCTTTCCGTCATAATAATTACGGGTGAGGACCAGTGTTCTGTTAACAAAATTCCCGAGAATGGCCACAAGCTCATTGTTATTGCGTGCCTGAAATTCCTTCCATGTAAAGTCATTGTCTTTTGTTTCAGGTGCACTTGCGCACAGGGAATATCTTAATACATCCTGCTTTCCCGGGAAATCCTCAAGATACTCATGCAGCCATACGGCCCAGTTCCTTGATGTTGATATCTTGTCACCTTCAAGGTTCAGGAATTCATTGGCAGGCACATTATCAGGAAGAATATATGTTCCCTCGGCATGCAGCATTGCAGGGAATATAATGCAGTGAAATACAATGTTATCCTTGCCTATGAAATGAACCATCTTCGTATCACTGTCTTTCCAGTATTTTTCCCAGTCACTGGTAAGCTCCTTTGTTGCAGATATGTAACCAATAGGAGCATCGAACCAGACGTACAGTACCTTCCCTTTGGCATTTTTGACCGGTACGGGAATACCCCAGTCGAGATCACGGCTGACGGCTCTTGGCTGCAGTCCCTGATCAAGCCACGATTTACACTGGCCGTAGACATTGCTTTTCCATTCCCTGTGGTCATCAAGAATCCATTTTTTCAGCCAGGGTTCATACTTGTCGAGAGGAAGGTACCAGTGAAGCGTCTCTCGAAGCACCGGTTTGCTGCCGCTTACCGTTGAATGCGGATTAATAAGATCTGAAGGGCTAAGGGAAGTACCGCATTTTTCACACTGGTCGCCATAGGCATTTTCGTTGCCGCAATGAGGGCAGGTCCCGGTTATATATCTGTCAGCAAGAAAGCATCCTGCCTCCTCATCATAATATTGTTCAGAAGTTTTCTCAGTGAATTCTCCTTTGCTATAAAGCTTCAGGAAGAATTCAGAAGCTGTTTCATAATGGACCTTGTTTGAAGTCCTTGAATAAATATCAAAGGCAATGCCGAAATCCTCGAATGCCTTTTTGTTGATGGCATGATATCTGTCGACAATCTCCTGCGGGGAAACCCCTTCATTGCGTGCCTTCAGGGTTATTGGCACGCCGTGCTCATCAGAGCCGCAAACAGAAATTACATCTTCACCTTTCAACCTGAGGTACCTGGTATAAATGTCGGAAGGAACATAAACTCCTGCCAGATGGCCAATATGCAGAGGGCCGTTGGCATATGGAAGAGCTGAGGTCACCAGGTATCTTTTAAATTTCTTCATGATCTTGATAATGAGCTTCTAAGGATTTAAAAAAGAACAAAGATAAAAAATTTACGGCAAAACGGCGAAATGGGTGAATGGTCAGAAGCATTGATAAAAGACATTTGTAAAAAGAAGCATTATCAATTACTTTTACATTAATATTCAGATATGACGGTTAAAAAGATACAGCCGCCTTTCCTCAGAAAAGGTGACGAAGTTGCAATCATTTCACCCTCCTTTGCAATTGACGAGACAAAGATCGGGGAGAGTGTCAGGATACTTGAAGGATGGGGGCTTAAGGTAAGGCTGGGGAGGAACATTTTCAGCAGTAAAGGGCCATTTGCAGGGACTGATGAGGAACGATTATATGATTTTCAGGAAGTTACAGCCGACAGGAACATTAAGGCAGTAATATGTTCAAGGGGCGGTTATGGAATGATGAAGATTATTGACAAGATTAACTTTTCTTCCCTGAACAAATATCCAAAATGGTACGTCGGCTTCAGCGACATTACAGCACTGCACCTTTGGCTTGAAAAAAAATGCAATCTCGTCTCCATCCATGGAGAGATGCCACTGAACTACACGAATCCCGGGAAATCGGCCAGTAATCTTGATTCTCTCCGCGATGCCCTGTTCGGTGACTGGAAGCCTGTTGAATGGAGTGGAAATTTTTTAATGCCTGGTGATGTGTCAGGGGAGATCACCGGAGGCAACCTGTCATTGATCCATAGTCTTATTGGAACTCCGGCAGAGCCGGAGACGAGAGGAAGAATATTGTTCATTGAAGAGGTCGGCGAATATCTGTATCACCTTGACAGAATGATGACCTCGCTCAGGCTGGCTGACAAGCTTAAGGGATTATCAGCCATTATAACCGGTGGATTCAGTAAAATGGAGGAAACAAAGGATCCATGGGGGAAAACCCCTGAAGAGATAATTTCTGATGCCGCAGCCGGATACAAATACCCGGTCTTCTTTAATTTTCCGGCCGGTCACGTTTCCGATAACAGGGCGTTCTACCTCGGAAAACGGGCGAAGATCAGAATAATGGGAGGTAACGCAATCCTTTCCTACCCGTAATGATCAGAAAGCAGAAAGCAGCAGATCCAGATCCTTTGAAAGAACCCCGAATTTTTGTCCCAGGGTCTCATTGGTAAGTATCCCGTTGTAAATATAGACTCCGCTCCTTAAGCCGGGATCATTTTTCAGCAGATGGGTAATTCCCCCTGTACCTGCCAGGCTCTGAAGAAGCGGGGCAAAAATATTACTGAGGGCTATTGAAGCTGTCCTTGCAACGCGTGAAGGAAGGTTCCATGCCGAGAAATGGACAACTCCATGCTTTTCATAAACAGGATCCTTAAGTGCTCTGCATTCAGTTGTCTCGATGCATCCGCCCCTGTCTATGCTGAGGTCAATTATCACTGCGCCTTTCTTCATCGTGCTTACCATCTCTTCGGTAATGAAGTAAAATGGCTTCAGGTCCTCAAGCTCTATTGCCCCGATAACAACATCTGCGGATTTCAGGGCCTTTCTGAGGACCTGCGGATGGAATACCGAAGTCTGAAGACGATGGCCGGCCAGGGATTCAAAATTTCTTAGCCTGTGAAGAGAGTTGTCAAAAATCTTTACCTGTGATCCGAGGCCAATAGCTGCCCTGGCCGCATACTCGCCTGCCGTGTTTGCACCAAGGATAATCACCTCAGTGGGTGTGACTCCCGTTATGCCGCCAAGCATTACTCCCTTTCCTCCATGATGATTGCTGAGATAATCGGAAGCAAGAAGTACCGAAGTGATTCCGCTTATTTCACTCATTGATTCAATTACTGGAGCAACACCATTGTCGTCGCGTATCTTTTCGAAGGCAATGGCAGTCACTTTTTTTCTTATCATTTTGGCCAGAGTCTCTTCATTGAGCTTTAAAACATTCAGATATGACATGACAACCTGGCCGCTTTTTAGATAATCAGCATCCTTTTCATTAACAGGAGCTACCTTGATTATTACATCTGATCCGTAAACCCTTGCCGGAGAGTCTGTGATGATCGCTCCATTTTCGCTGTAATCCTTATCGGAGTAATTTGCTCCAAGACCTGCACCTTTCTGAAGAATTACTTCGTTGTCTGATTCGACTATCAGGTTTACTGCCTCAGGAGTAAGGGCGACTCTTTTCTCATCATCACCATTAGCGCCCGGAATGCCGATTGAGATTTTCCTGAACCTGACAGCTGTTTCAAGATGTTCCTCTTTAGGCATATATGCACTGTTGCTAAAATGTATCTTTTCGGTTTTGCCTTTTTCGTTCATCTTAAGTAAGGGGTTAATTCGTCAAAGGTAAATAAATTGAGTTTCAGGTGCAAAACAAGAATTAATACACCACGTCCAGGCTGCGCTCTTCATTTTCTCCCACTGATATTGTCACCCTGACCGTTTCAGCAGGTAGGATATCCTCAATAAGCTCGGGCCATTCAAGAAAGCAGAAAGATTGGCCGGAAAGATATTCCTCTATGCCGAAGTCAAAAACCTCATCATGCTTTTTGATCCTGTAAAAGTCTATATGATACAATGATTCTCCTTTCGCAGTTCTGTATTCATTCACTATCGTAAATGTCGGGCTGCTTACAATATCTGAAGCTCCAAGCAATTTACATATCGCCTTGATGATTGTTGTTTTTCCGGCTCCGACTGCTCCATAAAAGGCATATATCCTTCTTCCCTTTGTGTGATCAATAAGCTTCCTTGCGGCAGAAGGCAATTCTTTTTTATGCCTTATTAATATTTTCATTAAAGTCCGGATATTTATGATGCCGGTTCAAGGCAGCATATGGGAAGCAGCATTTCCTGCATCGAAATACCACCGTGCTGAAAAGTGTTTTTATAATAACCGGCATAATGGTTGAAATTATTCTGGTAAATTAGGAAATCTTTATTTGCTGCAAATATATAGTTTGAGGTGATATTTGTCTTTGGAAGGAATGCCTTTTCAGGATTCTTTATTTCAAAAACCTCTCCGGGGACGAAGTCAAGATTTCTCCCTGTCTTGTAACGCAGGTTTGAAGAAGTCTTTTTATCACCGATTATTTTAATGGGATTCTGAACCCTTATGCTGCCATGATCAGTGCTGAAAATGACCCTGACCCTTTGTGAGGCCAGGATCTTAAGCATTTCAAAAAGCGAGGAATGAAGAAACCATGATCGGATCAGGCTCCTGTACGCCGATTCATCTTCAGCAAGATCTCTTATCAGATTTATCTCGGTCCTTGCATGGGAGAGAATATCGACAAAATTGAAGACCATTATATTTATGTCGTTTTCAAGCATCATCCTTATTCTTTCATTTGCTTTCCTTCCTTCCGGTCCGCCGCTTATTTTATTGTACGACCATTTGTATTTCAATCCTTTCCGGGCAAGCTGATTACTGAATAGTTCCTCTTCATAGTTATTTTTACCTTCCTCTTCATCGTCATTTATCCAGAATTGCGGCATTAATCCTGCAATCTGGGAGGGCATAAGTCCTGCAAAAATAGAATTGCGGCTGTACTGTGTCGCTGTAGGAAGGATGCTGTAATAAATGTCCTCGTCAACTATCCTGTACATGCCTGAAAGCTCCGACAATATTATTTTCCAGTGATCGAATCTAAGGTTGTCTATGAGAATAAAAAACAGAGGACGGTCAGGACTGATGTTGGGCTGGATTTTTTTTGTGAAAAGAGAATGAGATAATAAAGGCACTTCTGCAGTTTTTGCATCAAACCATGCAAGGTAATTCTTCATTATGAATTTTGAGAATAGATTATTGGCTTCATTCTCCTGCATATTAAGGATTTCAACCATTCCCGGATCGGCTGACTTTTCAAGCTCTGATTCCCAGTAGACAATTTTCCTGTAGAGATCAGCCCAGTCAATGGGATTGGCAGCAGCTGAAATCAGATTACCTATGCGGTTGAACTCCTGCCTGTAATCGGTTGTCGTTTTTTCGGTGACAAGTCTTTTCTGATCAAGGATTTTTTTTATGGCGAGTAATACCTGTTTGGGCTTCACAGGCTTGATGAGATAATCAGCTATTTCAGATCCGATGGCCGCTTCCATGATTTCTTCCTCCTCGCTTTTAGTGACCATCACCACGGGGATGTCATTCCTTATTTCCCTTAAGAGCCTGAAAGTTTCCATACCGCTTAATCCGGGCATATTCTCGTCAAGAAATATAAGGTCATAAGCATTCTGCCTGATCAGGTCAAGTGTATCATTGCCATTGGAACAGGTATCAATTATATAACCTTTTTCTTCAAGGAAGAAAATATGAGGCTTCAATGCTTCAACCTCGTCATCTGTCCAGAGAATTCTTGTTTTCTTCATTCATAGTCCGGATTGCGTTATCATTAAAATCAATGCTTATTCTTTTCGCCGTTAAGATTATGTTCATTGAAGAACAGCAAATACCTCTCCGGATCCTTATCCTTATTCATGACTGTCAGGTTTTCTTTGCCGATAACGAATGAAAAAGTCTTCGATTTGGAAATGTTTCTGATATTTTTTTCGGCATCGAACCCCTTATAATAAAACATAGCTTCCGAATAAGTTTTAAAACCGGAAACGGTTATCATAATATATTGATTTTCTGCCAGTATCCCTTCAGTCTTATAGTTTTTATTTGTAAAGTTGTCAATGTTATAACTTATGACGTCAAATGAAGCCTGATTGATATTGAATCCGGCATCCTCAATTATAAGTATAAAGCACTGGGTTGAAACAGTGTCAACGGTATACAGTTCCTTTGCGATTTCCTTATCCACTGCAATTTTAAGTTCGGGTCTTTTCTGTTTCAGGTAAGCGATAATATCCCCGGCTCTGGCGCTTTCACTTGTTCCGGGCCACGATTTAACAACCTTATTTAGCTCATCCACAAAGTTTTTCTCATTGCCTGTACGTGCAACGCAATAAGCGCGGAGTAGCATGAATTTTGGAGCCAGTTTGTCCTGACTATATTCTTTAAGTGCAGTGTCGCAAATAGCTATTGTGGAAGTGAAGTCTTCAGACTTGAATGAATCGTATGCCTTATCGTAGTTCTTCTCAACGATTTTCTGGGTCTCTATCTTTTTCTGATAATATTCCGGATCTGATAATATCTTGGCGAATTCAGTTGATGGATACTTTTCAAGAAGTTTTTGCCTGTAGACTTCAGATTTGGCTTTGTCGGTATCCTTATTCGTCTTGTACAGATTGTACAGGGTTTCCGGGATAAGCTCACTTGCCGGATACCTCGCAATCAGTTTTTCAAAATATTGTGTGGCTCTTGCAGGATCTGTCAATTTTTCTGCGTACGCCTTTCCGGCATTAAGATAAGCATTGGCGATTTTATTATTTGAAATGGCAAGCAGAGAATCGGTGAGCGGCAGGTTTTTCAAATAATACTTGGGGTTTTTATAATCGAGTGCAGTTTTTGTTGTATCCCTGGCAGTCTGGGTTTTCTCCTCAGTTCCGCCTGTTACCTGTGCAGTGCTCATCGTTGATTTATTTGCCATTCTCCAGTTATCTTCAAGCTTCCTGTCTCCCCATCTGCGCTTGAACTCGCTCCGTCCGAAGGCAAGAGCAGTCTGGTTGTAAAAATACCATTTTCCTTCCTGGTCGATATTGTTCTGATATCGCATCTGGTTTTCATAATACTGGCCAACATTGTACCTGTCTTTATTGTCGGTATTTTTCCCCTGATTTTCTGCCTGGGTCAGGTTGTCGATTATGCCTGAAATGACAGCATTCCTTTGACTTTCGGGCATGGCGGCAATTTTTTGAAGGCTGTCCTCTTTCTGAATAATCTCCAACTGCGAGACAACTGCATTAAGGTTCAGCGATTTTAATTTGATCAGCTTGAAATCAGGGTTTTTTTGATCGTAGAAGACAACAGTGCTGTCATAATACTTGCCGGCTTTTATGAAATCGGATTTACTGAAGTAGTAATCAGCCAATGCAAGATACGTTCTTCCCCTCTGGTTCTGATTGCTTGATTTGGACGATGCTGATTCCCTGAAATATTCCAGAGCCGCTTTCTCGTTACCTTCCTTCATCGAGAGACTTCCCAGGGTATAATATATCTGGTCCTGGAAATCCTTGTTTTTACTGTCGCCAAGCATTTTGTTCAGCTCTTTCCTTATCTCTTTCGGGTTTCCGGAATTAATATCAAAGACCCCCGCAATATTTATCCTCGCATTGAATTCCACGTCATAGGGAGGATTCATTTTTACCACCTGGCGATAGAGAGAAATTGCCTGTTCTGAATTACCTGAACGTTCATTAAGCTGGGCAAGCAGATATGTCAGCCTGTACCTGGGACGTTTTCCGGAAACCAGTTTTATTGCCTTGCCAAGAGGATCAATGGCTTCGGGATATTCCTTCTGTTTAATGTACATGTCAGCCATTGTGGAGTAGTACATCGATTTGATATTATTTGAACGTTCATTTGCTAAATTCATCTCCCTGAGAGTCCTTAAGGCTTCTGAATAATTCGCATTCTCGTCGTAAGTTCTGGCAAGCCATATAGCCGCTTCCTTTTTAATATAAGGATCGTTGGCTTCCTTGATGCAATAATCAAAAACTGCCGAAGCATCTTTATATTCCTGCTTATAAAACCTTGCTTTTCCAATAAGGAGGTAACTGTCGTCGACCCATTCATTGTACTCTTTTCGGTCCAGGAGCTTTTGTTCCTCGGGCGTTATTTTGGTTTTATCCTTTACTTCGGGTTTTACTGTCATTGATTTGAGTGAAATGAGCTTTGAGGCCTTTTGAACGGCTCTCTCCATATCGGCGGAACATCTTGCAGGGGCAGCCGGATCGCTGAATTCAAAAACCCTCAGTAAATCTGCATAATCATCCACATAGCCTTTGTTCACCTTTTCGACACCAGCCTTGAAGCTCTCAATTCCGTTGAAATAAATATTGTAATGGGCAGTAAGGCTCTGATAGTACCTTGAGGCACGGGTATTCTTTTCGACTGAACAGCCTGCCGTGATTAGAACCAGGCATGACAGTGCTAAAGTTTTATATGAGGCTTTGAGTGAAGGCAATAGATAACATTTAATACTATAACTGACTTAAAATATTTATAGTATTTCAAAGGTAATTAAAATTGGGCTGTGCTGCCCTGTCAGGCAGCAATTACACTCTTGATTTCAGGGACTTCATTCATTATTGCCTGTTCCACGCCTGCCCTGAGCGTCTGAATACTGTAAGGGCATCCATGGCAGGCGCCAGTAAGCCTTACCTTTACTGAAAGGTCATCGGTGATCTCAATCAGCTCGATATCACCGCCATCAGACTGTAGGTACGGTCTTATCCTTTCAAGAGCTTTTTTGACGCGTTCATTTATTTGTTTTAATTCCGGCATAGTCTATTTATTTATCTGAACTTTTAATGTAGGCCTCTGATCCCTGTTTCTGAGATCGATTCTTTTGATTACTTCGTCCGCAAGAGAAGTGAAGGCATCCCCGGCAGCTGAATTGACCAATGCCACAGGGACCCCCTTATCGCTGCTTTCACAAATACCCTGAATCAGTGGGATCTGTCCGAGAAGCGGAACTCCTGTTTTTTCGGCAAGCTTTCTGCCTCCTTCTTTACCGAAAATGTAATATTTATTATTTGGAAGCTCGGCAGGTGTGAACCACGACATGTTTTCCACAAGCCCAAGCACCGGGACATTGATCTTTTCACTCCTGAACATTGATATTCCCTTTATTGCGTCTGCAAGGGCAACCTCCTGCGGAGTTGTCACTATTATTGCGCCGGTGACAGCGACCTCCTGGACAAGAGTCAGGTGAATATCACTTGTTCCGGGAGGGAGATCCACCAGCAGATAATCAAGGTGCCCCCAATCCCCTTGTTCCAGGAGTTGCTTAAGGAAGTTCGATGCCATTGGCCCTCTCCATACAACTGCCTCGGAAGGATCTACAAAAAAACCAGTCGAAAGAACCCTGATCCCATATTTAATAAGCGGAACAATAAGCTCTTCATTATTCTTATTTGTGACTTCAGGCCTGAATTTTTCAGCATCAAGCATTTTTGGAACTGAAGGTCCGAAGACATCCGCATCAAGAAGCCCGACGCTGTAATTCTTTTTTGCAAGTGCAATTGCAAGATTGACTGCTATTGTGGTTTTTCCAACGCCTCCCTTTCCGGATGCGACGGCGACAATATTTTTTATTCCCCTGAGCAGATCTTCGGTCACTGTCTCCTGTTTCCCAATCATCACTATGGGCTTCACTTCAATGCTTGTGACCACTGCCTCTGGTCCCAGTTTTTCCTTCAGGATGCGTACGATAGTGCTTTTGACGGAATTAATAAAAGGATCATTTGATTTTTCAGGGGTTATTGTCATTGATATCCCGTCATCTCCCGATTTAATTTCAGATACCATCTTCAGAGTGACAATGTCCTTCCCCTTCTCCGGATGCACTACGCTTTTAAGTGCTTCCAATATCTGTTCTTTCGTGAACATATTCCTGATTTTGTTTTTATGCTTTTAGTTTTGATTATCCTGAAGCCACATTCCTTTATCATGCCATGCAGGCCTGTTATTTTTATTTAATTTAATTATAAACAACCTGCAATTTTACAATATTTTTTTATTTCGGCAAAATGTTCAGTTAAGTTCCACGAAGGGGTCCCAGAATTTATTTTTGAAGTCAACTACCTGATCATCAACAATTTTAATACCCTCGTTCTCGAGCAGCTGTTTCATGGTAGTGGAGTTGCCGAAATGATATTTTCCTGTAATCAGGCCCGTACGGTTAACAACCCTGTGAGCCGGGATGAATTCAGGCCTGGAATGGCATGCATTCAGCGCCCAGCCGACCATCCTTGCCGATCTTCCTGATCCGAGACAGCGAGCGATGGCTCCGTACGACGTTACTCTTCCGTAAGGGATCAGCTTTGTGAGTTCATAAACTTTGGTGAAAAAGTCATTGTTTCTCCCTTGCTTTTGTCGCATAGTCTTCAATCACTTTATTTTTTTCCAGTCTGAAAGACAGGTAATTTATTTTCATTCCTTTCTTAAGGAATGACTCTTCAAAGTATGTTCTTATTGAAAGAATATCATCTTCGGGCTTTTCAACGTACAGGTCGCGGGTTGAAGTGATGATTTCAAGGGCATTCCATTCCGCCAGCGCCTGTGAATATTTGTACAATTCCGAATTGTCTGTCTTAAGATGGATTATTCCTTTGTTTTTAAGAAAATTACGGTAGTTGTTCAGAAACCATGGGCATGTGAGCCTTTTGTTGGAATTTCGCTTGCCGGGATGAGGATCAGGAAAGGTCAGCCAGATTTCATCAACTTCATCCCCGGCAAAAAAAGAATTTATGAATTCAATTCTTGTACGGAGGAATGCTGTGTTTGACAAATGCTTTTCACTTGCAGTCTTTGCCCCCCTCCACATCCTTGCCCCCTTTATATCAATGCCTATAAAGTTCTTATCAGGGAATTTTTGTGAAAGGCCGATTGTATATTCACCCTTTCCGCATCCTAGTTCGAGAGTAATCGGATTACCGTTATGGAAGATACTTTTATTCCAGTTCCCTTTTAAAGGATGGTCTTTCCAGAGACTTGCCCCCAGGCCCGGCTGGATGACATTTTTAAAAGTCTCCAGTTCGGCCCATCTGGCCAGTTTATTTTTTCCCACTTAAATAGGTTTACTTTCCTGTCTTTTCGACCCTTACGCCGATGTCATAGACACCTTTGAGTTCCCCTATCCGCATTCCATGCCGGATCCTGAAGTGATATATGCCTTTTTCAGGGAAAAAAACATTTTGCCTGTAAGGAAGCTTAAGCTCATGGATATCACCTAATCCGCTTCCATACCATCTGCCCTTTTCATCTGCCAGGTCATATTGAACTGTATCAGTCATGATGCTTTTTCCGTCGGGGGAAGTGGCGGTTACAAAGAGCCAGATATTTCTGAAGGGATAAGCCGATCCGGTCCGGATACTGAAAAAAACATTAGTCCTGACGAGAGTGTCATTCACAGGGATTCTGAAATCCGGATTATCAAACAGGCTCCATGCAGCGCCTGGCATTGTTGCCGTATCAGTATAAATGAGATTTCTGCCTCGGGAACAGGCAAAAGCCAAACCGGCAGCGAACAGGATGATTAAAATATTACTTGTTCTTTTTGTCATTGAAAGGCCTGTTTCTTTTTTTATGAGAATGCTTATGTTGATGATTCTTCACAGGAGCAGGATCAAATCTCGTCAGGCTGTCATTTTCAAGCAGGTCTCCTGAAGCTGGTTCACTTTCCCACGATTCATTCTGCACAATCAGTCGCTCAGCCTTTATCCCTTTTTTGTTCATTGCCTGTATTTCCCTGACCCTCCTGACAGGTATGGGGATGAGGTTTAATGTCGAATGAGGATCGGTTGTGTACCAATAGACTTCCTTATGAACCTCCATTTTCTGGAAGTAAGCAGTACCCTCGGCTGACTCAAGAGGAATATCCCTGGGAGGGAAGCAGTTCTGTGCGTCAATATAGCAGTCAAATTCAAAATTCAGACAGCATTTAAGCTTGCCGCATTGTCCTGCAAGCTTCTGGGGATTCAGTGAAAGTTCCTGGTATTTTGCATGGGTCGTTGTCACTGAACAAAAATTGGTGATATGGGTTGCACAACACAATTCCCTTCCGCAGGATCCGATTCCGCCAATTCTTCCTGCTTCCTGACGGGCACCTATCTGTCGCATCTCTATTCTTACCTTGAATTCTTCAGCAAGAACCTTTATAAGTTGTCTGAAGTCAACCCTTTCGTCAGCGATGTAATAGAAAATTGCTTTTGTTTTATCTCCCTGGTACTCCACATCTCCGATCTTCATGTCAAGCTTTAGTTCCTCTGCTATCTTTCTTGATCTTAACATGGTAGGAATTTCAAGTTTTTTTGCCTCTTCCCATTTCTGTACGTCCACTGCCTTGGCTTTCCTGTAAACTTTTTTCATGTCTTCAATGGAAGGCTGGATCTTAAGTTCCCCGAGCTGCAGTTTTACAAGGCTCCCTACCATTGAAATTCTGCCTATATCATGGCCGGGTGATGCTTCAACTGCGACCACATCTCCCGTTTCGAGCCTGAGGTTGTTTATATTCCTGTAGAATCCCTTACGGGTATTTTTAAACCTGACTTCAACAATTTCGTTGTTTCCTGCCGCTTCTGGTATATCCTCCAGCCAGTCAAACGAATCAAGTTTATTCAGCCCTGGTTTATATGTTATATCAGGCATGTGGATTTCATCACCCGCCTGCCCGTGTAGATCGTCATTATCTGTCATACAACCTGAATGATTTAAGAATTAATGCCCAAAAGTAATCAATAAATGGGTCAAATTCAATAATCCCGGGATGTTTAGCGGATCAGCCTTGTGACCTTCAGTGCAAGGTCGAGAAAGATTATTTTTGAATTGCCGTTGGATTCCACATGTGAATAAGCCAGATCAAATTCCTCAGTGAGCAGATAAATGTTTTCGGCGTTGATAAACGGGTGGAAATTATCTGAAAAGTCTGCCTCTTCGCCGGCAAGGAACACAAGCCTGTTTCTCATCTGATCAAGTGATATCATTAAATTCTCCCTCAAAAGCCTGAGCGAGTAGTTAATAAAGCTCTTCTGTGGTTCCCGGCCGGTTCCCGCTATTTCTTCGGCCCAGCTGGTTAATGAAATTATGTCCCTTTTCCAGGCAAACCTCATAAGCTTTTTGAAGTTTTCAAAATGCTGATGGGATGTTTCTTCTTTTTCAATCATCTCAGCCGCCCTGATTATATTACCCCTGGCAACCCTGGCTATATCCCGGGATTTCTGATCGCTGTAATTATAATGAAGTGAAAGGTACCTGCCTATTTCAGCGTCTGAAAACCCCGGCACTTTTATCAGCTGACACCTTGAAAGAATTGTGGGTATGACTTTATCCGGCTCTTCTGCAACAAGCAAAAAAAGTGTTTTTTCCGGTGGCTCTTCTATCATTTTGAGCAGCTTGTTGGCTGTAGCAATATGCATTTTTTCCGGGAGCCAGATTATCATTATCTTGTAATCCGACTCAAAAGTCTTGAGATTCAGCTTTTTGATTATTTCGGAAGCTTCGGAGGCAAAAATCAGACCCTGGGCATTGCCAGCGTCGATTGAGCCAAGCCATTCATTCAGTGTAAAATAAGGTGATAGTTGAACGAATTCTCTCCATTCCTCTATATAAGAGTCACTTACAGGCTCTGTTCTTTCTTTGCTTTTTGTGACTGGAAACACAAAATGAAGATCCGGATGGATCATTTTCTCGTATTTGACACATGATTTGCATATCCCGCAGGAATCGGAGTCCGTCCGGTTTTCACAGCTGATATATTTTGCATAGGCCAGTGCAAGCGCCAGGGAACCGCATCCTTCAGGTCCAGCAAACATCTGGGCATGGCTCACCCTCCCTTCCCTGACCGAACGGATCAAACGGCTTATTGTTTCCTGATGTCCTGGTATCCGGGAAAAATTCATCTCTCAGATCTGAAAAAACATGTAAAAGCGACTTCTAACAATTAAATGGCCTTAAGTGCTGAATCATAATCAGGCTCAATGGTTATTTCCGGAACCATTTGCGTGTAAATCACCTTTCCTGATTCATCAATAACTACTACGCTTCTGGCATATAGTCCTGCAAGAGGACCATCAGTCATATCGACTCCGTAATCTTTTCCGAATTTACGGTCGCGGAACCCCGAAAGAGAGATCACATTTGTAATACCTTCGGCTGTGCAGAATCTGCCATGGGCGAACGGAAGATCTTTTGAGATTGCCAGCACAACAGTGTTTTCCCTTCCTGCCGCAAGCTGATTGAATTTCCTTACGGAACTTGCACATACCGAGGTATCAAGACTCGGGAAAATATTCAAAAGTATCTTTTTCCCTTTAATGTCTGATAACCTGAATGTGGAAAGATCAGATTTTACAAGCGAAAATTCCGGAGCTTTCTTTCCGTGTGACGGAAGGTTCCCTGACGTTTTTACCGGGTTGCCCTTGAATGTAATTTTTGTCATGTTTTTTTCCCAAAATTAATTAATCTTTTTACTTGATGAAACAATCCCGCATACGCTTATGTTCAGCAGGTTTTATTGACAAATAACATTTAATCTGCCCTGGCATAAAGCTTCGGCCTTTGGAGAGCCTGGCAGGCTGCGTTCCAACGAAGTCGGCTAGCTCTCTCTATCAGGTAATGCAAACAGGCAAAATGATTATTCCTAAAACAATAAATGATTATATTTGTGTCTTTGGAATGAGTTAATTAACTAAAAACCATTATTATATGAAAATGATTCAGGACTTCAATTTCAAGGGGGTGAAAGCAATTGTCAGAGTTGATTTCAATGTCCCGCTTGACAAGAAAACTTTCGCTGTAACGGATGACACCAGGATTAGAGGCGCTTTGCCAACTATCAGAAAAATACTGAAGGACGGAGGGTCAGTCATACTTATGTCGCATCTGGGAAGACCGGAAGGAAGAATGGAGAAATATTCGCTTAAACCGGTATTGCCCGTGCTTGAAAAATATCTTGGACAAAAAGTCCTTTTTGCCGATGATTGCCTGGGCGAATCGGCAGTTAAAATGTCAGCTGCGCTGAAGCCCGGGGAAGTGCTGATGCTTGAAAATGTCAGATTTTATCCGGAGGAAGAAGGCAAGCCATTGCTTCCCGATACGGCGACCGAAGAAGAAAAGAAGGCTGCAAAGGCTGAAATGAAGGCAAAGCAGAAAGAACTGGCAAAAAAATTGTCAGGATATGCCGGGGTATATGTAAATGATGCATTCGGAACCGCTCACCGGGCCCATGGAACGACAGCGGTTATGGCTGATTTTTTTCCCGAGGACAAAAAAATGTTCGGCTTTCTCATAAACAGCGAGCTTGCTGCAATGGATAAGGTTCTTAATAATGCCCAGCATCCCTTCACGGCAATTATGGGAGGGGCAAAAGTTTCAGATAAGATAATGCTGATTGAGAACCTGCTTAATAAAGTCGACAACCTGATAATCGGTGGAGGGATGACTTACACTTTTATTAAGGCAAAGGGAGGAAAAATAGGCAAGTCGCTCTGCGAAGACGATAAGCTTGATCTGGCTCTAAGGATAATTGAAAAAGCAAAAGAAAAGAAAGTGAACCTTTATCTGCCTGTTGACAGCCTTAATGGCGATAAGTTTGACAATGATGCAAATACAAATGTGACTCCCGTCGATGCCGTTCCTGACGGATGGCTGGGCCTTGACATAGCCGATAAGACGATTAAGGAATTCTCCGAGGTGATAGAGAAATCAAAAACCATTCTGTGGAACGGCCCTATGGGAGTATTCGAGATGGAAAAATTTGCAAAGGGGACCACTGAAATTGCTAAAGCAATAGCCGCAGCAACGGCAAAAGGAGCCTTTAGCCTGATAGGCGGTGGTGATTCCGTGGCAGCCATAAACAAAAACGGACTGGCCGACAAGGTAAGCTATGTTTCTACAGGAGGCGGCGCAATGCTTGAATATATGGAGGGCAAAAAGCTTCCGGGAATTGTAGCTATAAGAGGGGAATAAAAACCACACTAATAATGAAATATTTTTAGAGGAGGCTGTCTCAAAAGTACTTCGTTTACCTTTGCGAAAAACCTTAGTGTGACTTTGTGGTTAAACTAATTTATTGAACCACAAAGAATCCAAGGTACAACACAAAGTGGGCACCAAGGGAAAGCTGCAGAACTTTAGCTTTTGATACTGCTTCTTCTTTACTTCAGCATTCTTTAGAAAGGAAACGAGATCATTTTACTGCGAAACCTTGTGATGACTCAGTATAACTTCCGTGGTAATATATTTTATTTCCTTGATAACTCAATGAAAAAACGGGATTACGGCATTTTATATTATCCTGAAATAAGACTCCTTAAAATGCGTTATCTTTGCATAAACATGAGAAGTATCCCTGCAATATTATTTCTTTTTATTATTGCTCTTCCGGCGTGCAATAAGGGAAATGAGAATTCAAGCTCCGGAACAGCCACGATCAATAATACCCTGTACATGGATCAGGCGCTTCAGACCTATTATTCCTATGGTTTTTTATTTTCTTCCGGCAAGCTGGTCTCAATACTCAATATTCCTCCGCCCGATATTACAATAAATAATGACGGGACTCTTGGTGACTTAAGGCTTGAAGCCGACAATTTTGACAATTCCTTTTACAAAGTAGGACAATACCCGGATGCAACCACCGCTAAGGAGGTTTTCGATACGCTGGTTTCTCCCACGGTACTTCAATGGGTAGTATGGGCCGACTCACTGAATCCCAACCAGGTATGGCTGTACAAATCAGGGAATGAACATTATTCAAAGATCAGAATAGTATCTACAATATCGGAGGTAAGAGACAGCCTGGATTACGCGGAGTGTACTTTTCAATGGGTTTATCAGCCGAATGGTTCATTAACATTTCCCCGGTAAATGATATCCGGATTGCAGGAAAGGATATTTACCATCGATAGTCAGCAGACCTTTCAGGATGCAGCTCTTGAAATATTTGAATATCAGGCAGAAAATAATAAAGTCTATAGGTGCTTTCTGCAAGCCATTAATTCAAACCCGCGACTGATAACCGATATAAAAGGAATTCCATTTCTGCCGGTTGAATTCTTTAAATCCCATAAAATAATCACCGGAAATTCAAAGCCAGATAAGGTATTTGAAAGCAGCGGTACTACAGGAACTTCCAAAAGCAGGCATTATGTGGCATCTGCAAAATTATATGAAGAGAGCTTACTGCGGGCATTCAGGATTTTTTACGGAGACCCTTCTAATTATACGATCGCTGCACTTCTCCCTTCATACGCGGAAAGAGAGAATTCCTCGCTTATATACATGATGAAATGCATAATCGAAAAGAGCGAAGATCCTTTCAGCGGGTTCTTTACAGATAATATCGATAATATGCTTTCCGGCATTTGGAAATCAATCGGAAAAGGAAGAAAGGCAATCCTTATTGGAGTCAGCTATGCCCTGCTCGACCTGGCCGAAAAATATGCTCCCGATCTTTCAGGTGCAATAGTCATGGAAACCGGAGGCATGAAAGGAAAAAGGAAGGAAATTACAAGGGATGAGCTTCATTCCGTTCTTAAACAAAAACTGAATGTCAGCGCAATACATTCCGAGTACGGGATGACCGAGCTTTTAAGTCAGGCATACTCTGAGGGAGAAGGAAAATTCCTTTGTCCGCCCTGGATGAAGATCCTTATCAGAGATCCCCGGGATCCGATGTCTGTCCTGGAAGGACCCTGCGAAACAGGTTGCATAAATGTCATTGATCTTGCCAATATTCACTCATGCTCTTTTATTGCAACGAGTGATCTGGGTAAATTAAATTCCGATGGCAGCTTTGGAGTGCTCGGGAGGTTCGACAACAGCGATATCCGCGGATGCAACCTGCTTATTGAATAATCAGAAATAAAATTAAATATTTACAGCTGGAACTCTTCCTGCTCTCACATCAAGCCTTATTTCTGATCCTATAATCCCATCTTTGCCTTAATTTCAGGAGGGATGCCATTTTTATTCACCATTATGGAGATAGTCTTGGCTCTCACATAGCTTTCCGACAGATACCAGTAACCTGCATACGTGCTTTTCTCAGTGCCCCAGGAATTCTTTGTTTTATAATATTTGGTTCCGTTCTGATCTTTGGCAATTCCGGTCATATGCATCAGGTGGTCGTCTGTCGTTGTGAAGTTCTCATAGCCTGCCTGCCTTGTTTCCTGTGTTACATTCATTTCCGGACCGGGAGTGTTCGGCAATGCATCGCCCATCCCCATAGGACCAAATGAAGGATCTCTCTGAAACCTGGCCCGGTCTCCCATCGGATCTCTTTCAGCCGGCGGATTAAGAGGCATTACTGCATAACCATTCTGCCGCGAAAAGCCGGCTTCACTTACGTCGCCGTCCCATGCCACCGTATATCCGTTATTAAAAGAATAATCCATTATCTGTATCAGTTCATCAAGAGGAACATTATAGTAACTTGCCATTTTCCAGTTATCCTGTATCTCAAGAATTCCCTTGGTATAAAACGGGAAATGATTAAAGGAGGTTATCTCAACATAATCCTCAGGATTGATGCCAAGGCTGGCAGCATATGTTTTGGGTGTATAAGTCACGCCTTTATAAATAAATGACTCCGGCACTTTTCCAAGGTAAGTGTCAAGTATATCATTGACTATCTGGAAATACTGATTGCTTTCTTTTTTGAGCTCAACGGGAACCGCAGCAACAGCATTGATGAACGCCTGAAGTTCCATATGATTATGTGTCGGAGAACCATAGTTAAGTCCGGTATATACTTCATCCGGGACTATGCCATGTTCAGTAAAGACCCTCATCCAGTCGTGTGCAAGGCTCCCGGGACCTGTATTCCCTTTGCCCCTTCGAAGGTAATTATCCTTAAGCCTGTCGATATAATTATACCTTATTATATACATTTCTGACAGGTCGTAATCACCTTTTCCCATCCTGAGCAATTCTGACTCTGCAAATGAGGTTGTTGCAAAACACCAGCATGTTCCTGTTGCAGACTGGTTTTTTACCGATGTGGCCTTCAGGTCGATAACGGGCGTGAATTTGTAGCCCTCTTCAGTTTTGGCTGTCTGGTCCTTTGTGGCAGTGTTGTTTTGTGCCAGTGATGGCAGGAAAATGAATGCAAATGAAAGGATAACCGAAAATAACTTTTTCATAACAGGAGATAATTAAATTTCAAATCGTTATTTAAATCAGAATGCTAAACTACAAAATATTGATAATAAAAATCATTTTCATCAGCGATGATCAGCCGCATTGATTTTTTATTTTATCTGAGTGTGGGATAAAAGGCATTTTCAATATGTTCGGTCTGGAAAGATTCTCCTTTCCTGATTACCGTTATAACATCGAAGCGGCATTCTTTTGATATATTGTACTTCCGAATGTATCCGTCGGCACAGAACACCAAAGATCTCTGCTTATCCCTGTTCACTGAAGTCAAGGGATGCATTATGAAGTCATCGGACCTGGTCTTTACTTCGACAAAGACGATAAATTGATCGATTTCGGCAATTATATCTACTTCGAGCTTTCCTGCTTTCCAGTTTCTGTGCAGGATTTTGTATCCTTTTTTTTCCAGATATCCGGCAGCAGCATCCTCGCCTTCCTTTCCCAGATTGTGTGATTGGGCCATTTTATATCTCAATAAGTTTGTTTCTTATGGCGTAAAGGATAAGACTTGCCGTGTTTTTTGAATTCGTCTTTCCAAGGAGGTTGGCCCTGTGCTTATCTACGGTGCGCTTGCTGATGAATAATGTATCAGCGATTTCCTGGTTTGAGAGCCCTTCACAGATTTTAATAAGTATTTCCTTTTCTCTTTTTGACAGGTTTGCCGATTTGGTCTCATGTTCGCGGTGCTTTATCTTCTGTATGACATGATAAAGGAGTTCCTGGGAAAAGTAGCTTCCTCCCTTAACTACCGTCACTATTGCTTCTTTAACCTCGAAAATATCAGAATCCTTTAGAATGAACCCTTTCGCACCCGCATCAACCATTTTATAGTAATATTCCTCTTCACCATACATCGACAGGGCTATCACATTAAGGTTATCGCATATCCTGAGACCCTTTCTTGTAGCTTCAATTCCATCCATCTCAGGCATATTGATATCCATCAATGCCACATCTGCCCGGGTCGTTTTCAGCAGATCCAGGAATTCCTTTCCGTTTGATGCCTCTCCTATGACTTCGAACTCCGGAAACGAGCCAAGAAGTATCTTTAATCCGTTTCTGAACAGCTGATGATCATCGGCAATTATTATACGTATTTTTTCCATTTGAGATTTTAATATTCACTCGACCACAGTTATCAGTGCGCTGGTGCCTTTACCAGGAGTACTTTCAATCACGAAAACTCCCTCGACTGTTTTTACCCGGGTCTCGATATTTGACAACCCCATGCCTTTATTATCTTCCTGATTCAGGGATGCAGTGTCAAAGCCTCTTCCATTGTCATAAAACTGCAAAGTAATAAATTTTTCATGTTTATTTAATTCAATCTCGATCCTTGATGCTCCTGAATGCCGGATAGAGTTGTTGATGAGCTCGCATACGGCCCTGTAAATAACTACCTCCTTGTCATTTTCGAGCCGGTAGTTTTCCATATTGGATTTAAAATCTATCCCTATGGCTTTTGTCTGGTTTATCTTCGTCGTGAAAGTGCTGATTGCACTTGTCAATCCAAAATTTGTCAGAACATGCGGGCTTAAGTTGTTGGAAATATCCTTAATTGTGCTGATAGCTTCATTTACAAGATGGTTTGTATTATTCAGTACGATGACTCCTGAAGAATCTGCAATCCTGTCATTTAAAGAGGAGAGGGACATTTTGACTGTCGATAGCAGGGGCCCCAGCCCGTCGTGAAGATCCTTTGCAAACCTGCGCCTTTCGTTCTCCTCCGTATTGATTATTGCATTCAGAACTCTTTTTTCAGTCCTGACACGGTCAGCTTCTGCACGCTTGAGCGAATAGAATATTTCCCTGATCAGGATAACCCCGAAAATAATCAGGAATGAAATCAGGACTCCCAGCCACTCGTCAATCATCTGCCATGTCAGCGAGGGAGATCCCATAAAGAATTCGTAAAGCTGGATTAGTTTCCTTACTGCCATAAATACGAAAGCCAGCGAGAGTAAAATCCATGAAAGCCTGTATTTGGTCAGCTTCATGAAGCTAAGTGCGATCGAAGCGGCAATAATCTGAAGCACAATGGAAATTATAAGAGCAATAAGTCTAACCATGATCGTCCGTTATTTTTTACAAAAATAGAAGTAATTTGATTAAAGGAGCCTTTGCTCCCATGACACTTCCGATTTGGCTGCCCCGTTCCCGGAATTTTTCACAAAGGGTGCATTCGTTCCGGCTGCCTTGCTCCCTTGGACCTTTTTCTTACCTTTGGCACTTATATTGAGCAACAATGATTATCCTGTACAATCTGGCCATAGTCCTGTATGCGGCATTTGCAAAGATGGCGGCTCCATTCAATCCGAAAGCCCGAAAATGGGTTGAAGGACGGAAAAACTGGGAAGCTATTTTAAAGCAAAAAATAACATCAGGGGAGAAGTATGTTTGGATCCATTGCGCATCTCTTGGGGAATTTGAACAGGGCAGGCCGGTGATCGAAGCGCTGAAAATCGAAAAACCACAATATAAAATTCTGCTGACTTTTTTTTCCCCTTCTGGTTACGAGATAAGAAAAAATTACGGCAAGGCTGATGTGATATGTTACCTTCCGTTGGATACACCTGCCAATGCAGCACAATTTATATCTCTTGTAAATCCCGTCTATGCAATATTTGTCAAATATGAATTCTGGCACAATTTCATTGCGGAGCTTTACCAGAAACAAATTCCTCTTTACCTTATCTCAGGCATATTCAGGAAGGATCAGCATTTTTTCAAATGGTACGGAAATTTTTTTTACAGGATGCTTGAGAAATTCACCTGGATATTCGTACAGGATAAAGGTTCGGAGGATCTTCTGAAAAAAAATGGTTTGAATAATGTTTCGGTGGCTGGCGATACACGCTTTGACCGGGTGAAAATGATAGCCGGCAATGCAGGCGAGATATGGCAGATCAGGAATTTCCGGGGTACTGAGAAACTGTTCATCGCAGGCAGCAGCTGGAGACAGGATGAAGAAATAATCGCCGGTTACATTGATAATCATCCTTCTGAAATGAAATGGGTTTTTGCCCCGCATGAAATAGATCCGGATAATATTGACAGGATTAAGAACCTTTTAAGAGTGAAATCTGTAAGGATTTCGGAATTCAGCGATGCTTCTGCCGATGCCAGGGTGCTGATAATAGACAACATAGGGATGCTGTCGGCAGCTTACCGTTATGCATACATAGCTGCTATCGGAGGCGGTTTCGGCAAAGGGATACACAATATTCTTGAAGCAGCATGCTGGGGAGTGCCGGTTATGTTTGGTCCTAAATATTCCAAATTCAGGGAAGCGGTCGAAATGATAGAACTGGGAAGCGCAAAATCCTTTAAAAACAGTGAAGATTTTTGCAATGTAATTGAAGAATGGCTGACTGATGAAAAATCTTATGACAAGTCCGCAGGATCTGCTGCCGATTATGTACTGAAAAACACCGGAGCCACCGATAAAATCATAGGCAGATTGCCATAAAAGATATTAACAGACTCTATTGATAATTTGTTTAAAACTAATCTTTTCAATTTTAATTGCGATCATATAAAGATGATGTAAATTGAAAAGCCGGAAATTTTCCTGAAATTATTTCCGTAAGCCCGAACAATCAAATAGTTAGCATGCCTAAGTGAAACCTATTTATTAATCACTAATCTTAAACCTATGAAACAAGTTAGACACATTTTTGTTTTGTTGTTGCTTATGTCCTTTTCTGTCATGGCATTTGGACAGGCGTCGACAACATCATCTGTGAGCGGTAAAATTGTTGACACAAACGGTCAGGCAATGCCGGGTGCCACGGTTCTTGCCGTTCATGTACCTTCCGGGGCACAGTATGGTGCCATGACAAACTCTGATGGTTTGTTTACCATTCAGGGTATGCGTCCGGGAGGCCCCTATACGATAGATGTCAGTTTTGTCGGATATGAAAAGAAAACAATTCCTAACATCTATTTGTCTCTTGGTGAAGCATTTGTGTTGAATGCAACTCTTAACCAGGTAAGCGCTCAGCTGAAAGAAGTTGTGGTGGTAGCCACAAAAGCTCCGATCTTTAATTCAGAGAAGAACGGAACTTCAATAAACATCAGCAATGTACAGATGGCAAGCATGCCGACGGTTTCAAGAAGCATTAATGATGTGACTAAACTGACTCCCCAGTCGAACGGCGACCAGATAGGTGGCGGCAACTATCGTCAGAACTTCATCCTCGTCGACGGGGCTCAGTTCAATAATGCATTCGGGATCGGAACAAACCTTCCCGGCAACGGGTCGCCTATTTCCCTGGATGCCCTTGATCAGATATCCGTGAACATCACTCCGTACGATGTTCGTCAGAGCGGATTCATAGGGGCATCGGTCAACGCTGTAACCCGTTCCGGTACCAACGATTTTACAGGTTCGGTTTACTCTTATCTGAATAATGAAACATTCAAGGGAAACAGGGTAGGCGAAAAGACATTTGTAAAGACACCTTCCTCTTATAAAATGGTGGGTTTTCGTCTTGGAGGGCCAATCATTAAGAACAAGGTATTCTTCTTCGTGAATTATGAGAATGAAATAAGCCAGGTGCCCGGACCGACACGTGTTGCTGCAACCCCGTCAGCTCCATACAACGCTGCCAATAATATTGCACGCCCGACAGCAGTCATGATGGACTCAATCAGCCGCTATCTGGAAAAGACTTACGGCTATTCCACCGGACCTTACCAGGGTTATGCATACCAGAGTCCTGCAGAAAGATTTCTCGGGCGTATCGACTGGAATATAAACAAGAATCATAAGTTCAACTTTCGTTACACCTACAGCGGGACGAAGGTGCCGTATGCTCCCAGCACTTCAGTGTCGCCATTCTCCTCAATCTATAATGACAACAGGATATCATCATCGAACCTCTATTCAATGTGGTATGAGAACTCCGGGTATTACCAGCAAATGAACTTCACATCAGTTGCAGGCGAGCTGAACTCAACATTTGGAGGAGGCAAATTTACCAATACTCTACGTGCAACCTATTCGTATCAGAATGAACCCAGGAGCACCGACGGAAATTTGTTCCCATTCGTGGATATCCTTAATGCAGGTTCAGTATATACATGTTTTGGGACAGAACTGTTCTCATACGGGAATACGCGCCGGGTCAAGACTTTAACTCTCAATGACGACGTCACATGGTCACTGGGGATTAATAACTTCACAGCAGGGATAAGCTATGAGCACGATAATACGGTGAACGGCTTCATGAGGTTCGGATCCAGCTATTACGTTTTCAGCTCATGGAACGATTTCCTTACAGGGGCGAAACCACAGGATTTTGGCATAACATTCTCAAATTCACCGGGCTATGCACAGGCATTCCCGACATTCAATTTTGCCCAGACAGCGGTATATTTACAGGATGAAGTGATGGCAACCTCCCGGCTGAAGATCACCGCAGGGATTCGGGTAGATCTTCCGACATATCCCGAACCACTTGCAAGCCACCCCATTCTTGATACTCTTAATTTCGGAGGGAAAACCTATAATACTTCGACTCTTCCGAAATCAGTGCTGATGCTATCGCCAAGAATCGGGTTCAATTATGCAATCAATGAAGATCGTTCGCTTATCCTTCGCGGTGGAACAGGAATATTCACAGGCCGCGTTCCTTTTGTATGGATTGTCGGTCAGGCAGGAGATGCAGGGATGCTGCAGACAACCCAGACTTATGTGGGTGCAGCCAACACTCCTGGTCCGTTCAATCCTTCAATAAGCGCCTATTATCCTGCCACACAGCCTGCTGCCGGAACTATTGTTCCAAGCACATTTACAATGATTTCTCCGAATTTCAAAATGCCGCAGACATGGAAGAGCAGTCTGGCTCTTGATGCAAAGCTGCCCTTTGGAATAAAGGGAACAATTGAAGGCATTTATAATAAGGACATCAATACTGCATTCTTTGTGAACGAAGGACTGAGGGGCGATTCTGCCATGAATATTCCGGGGTATCCTGATCATCGTCTCATATATCCGGCCACGACTGTGGCAAGATACTATTATACCCAGACTGCTGGCGTCATTTTACCGGCAGGTACCGGAGGCGTTGCTCCAATTGTTCTTGAAAACAGGAAAGGAGGATACTACTATTCATTTACAGTCAGACTTGAAAAATCATTCTTCAAGGGATTCACCGGAATGGTTGCATACAGCCATAGCGAAGCAAAGAATCTTGTTGATGGAAGCGGCGATCAGGCATCTTCTGCTTGGAACGGGAACGCAAATGTCAACGGTGCAAACAGTCCCGAACTGAGCTATACCAGTTATGTAACCCCGGATAACGTGATCGGATCGGCATCCTATAGAATAGAGGAAAAGAAGATGGCCTGGACAGTGTCACTGTTCTACCAGGGAGGAGCGCCCGGCAGGTTCTCATATACCTATTCGACAAACATTGCCAGGGATGGTGCCGGTTCCAACAACCTGATATACATTCCGAAAGACCCGAGTGAAATAACCTTTGTTCCCGAGACAGTCAACGGAGTTACATATACTGCACAGCAACAGAGCGACGCATTCTTTGCATACATAAAACAGGATAAATACCTGCGTTCGCGTCAGGGAGAATATGCTGAGCGAAACGGAGCTATACTGCCGTGGGCAAACAGGTTTGACCTGAAACTGCAGCAGGAGTTTTTCTTCAACGTTGCAGGGAAACGCAATTCGATACAAGTATCACTGGATATACTCAATTTTGGCAACCTTCTTAACAAGTACTGGGGAATTGTTAAACAGTATAACCAGAACCAGCTCCTTATCATGACTAACTCTGCAGCAATACACGCCGACGGAACCGTTGTTCCGACTTTCCGGTTTAACCCGTACAACAATGCATTGCCGGCCCAGTCCTTCAGCAACAGCTTGAGTTATACCTCAACGTATTCAATGCAGCTGGGGATCAGATATGTCTTCAACTAAAGGGGATTTTTTTAATAAAAAGGGTGTCCTACGGGCACCTTTTTTTATTATAAGCATCCGGCGTCAGTTTAAAACTATTAACCACTATTAATGTTCAGATTACTAATGATTTTAATTAAGGCAATTTCAAGGCAAATCGAAAACATTTAA
This sequence comes from uncultured Bacteroidales bacterium, assembly GCA_963717685.1. Classification (GTDB taxonomy): domain Bacteria; phylum Bacteroidota; class Bacteroidia; order Bacteroidales; family VadinHA17; genus LD21. The sequence continues at coordinate 1,553,602 of OY970346.1, forward strand.
TAATACAAAGATAATCAGTGCATTAATGCTGGTTAATAACTCTGTCGGCAAATGTTGATAAACTTAAAATTATTGTCTTGCATCACGAATAATGCTTACTTAATTTAGCATCTATCCGCTTTAAAATTCGACGGTCGTTTAATCTTATTAAAATCAGAGAATAACAAAATTATATGGGAGAACTTTTTGTCCGGGAATCAACTGTTTCATCCGAGAAAGCACAAGAAAAAAAGCCCGTTACTCAGGAGAAGGTTGATGAGAAGATGGATGTAGTATCGGGATCATCTGAAAATGAAAGGAAAACTTTTACTCACGATGAAGCTGTCGAAGCGAGTAATGGATATTTCAGGGGCGATGAATTGGCAGCAAGGGTATGGGCAAATAAATATGCACTTAAGGATTCATTCGGGAACCTCTATGAAAAAACACCTGACGATATGCACCACCGTCTCGCCAGGGAAATAAGGAGGATAGAGCTTAAATACAAAAATCCGCTTCCCGAGGAACTCATTTATGGCGTACTTAAAGACTTTAAATATATCGTGCCGCAAGGCAGCCCCATGACCGGAATAGGGAATGATTTTCAGATAGCTTCCCTGTCGAATTGTTTTGTGATTGGCAATGATGGGACATCAGATTCGTACGGGGGGATAATGAAAATAGATCAGGAACAGGTGCAGTTGATGAAAAGACGAGGAGGCGTCGGACATGACCTGTCTCATATAAGACCAAAGGGTACTCCTGTCCTGAACAGCGCCCTGACGTCGACGGGCGTGGTGCCATTCATGGAACGATATTCAAATTCCACACGTGAAGTAGCACAGGACGGAAGGAGGGGAGCCCTCATGCTCTCCATTTCAATAAAGCATCCAGATTCCGGAAAATTCATTGATGCAAAACTGGAGAGCGGAAAAGTTACCGGAGCAAATGTATCGGTAAAGATTACCGATGAATTCATGAAGGCAGTAGGCGATAAAGCGATTTTCCGGCAGCAATACCCCATTAATTCACCTAAACCGAAATTCGTTAAAGATATAGATGCCAGTCAGCTCTGGAACAAAATCGTTCACAATGCATGGAAATCTGCCGAACCTGGCGTCCTTTTCTGGGATACTATAATCCGCGAAAGCGTTCCTGATTGCTACGCCGATCTTGGCTTTGCAACAGTTTCAACTAATCCATGCGGGGAAATTCCCCTGTGTCCATACGACAGCTGCCGTCTGCTTGCAATAAACCTGTACAGCTATGTCAGGAATCCTTTCACCAAAAAAGCCGATTTTGATTTTGATCTCTTCAGGGAGCATGTCGGCCTCGCTCAAAGAATGATGGATGATATCATTGACCTTGAGATTGAAAAAATAGATATGATCCTTGCAAAAATCATAGCCGATCCTGAATCAGAGGAGCTGAAGCTTGTTGAAAAGAACCTCTGGATGAATATACGCAGGAAATCAGAAGAGGGAAGAAGAACAGGAATAGGGATAACTGCAGAAGGCGATATGCTGGCAGGACTTGGATTAAGATACGGCTCCGATGAAGCAACCGATTTTTCAGTAGAGGTTCACAAAACACTTGCTCTTGAAGCATACAAATCATCAACATATCTTGCCAGGGAAAGAGGCCCGTTTACAATTTACGATTCGGAACGCGAGAAAAACAATCCTTTTATCCTCAGACTGAAAGAAGCCGACCCGATTATGTATAATAACATGGTCAGATTCGGAAGAAGAAACATCGCGCTGCTGACCATTGCTCCGACAGGAACAACAAGTCTAATGACCCAGACGACCTCCGGGATTGAGCCTGTCTTTTCGGTCTTTTATAAACGAAGAAGAAAGGTTAATCCCAACGACCAGGGAGTTACTGTCTCCTTTAAGGATGAAGTGGGCGACTCATGGGAGGAATTCAATGTGTTCCACCATAAATTCGTGGAATGGCTTAAAATAAACGGATACGATCCTGATGAACTTACACGCATGAACGATAAGGAAATCAGCGCCATAGTTGCAAAGTCGCCATATTATAAGGCAATGGCAAATGATATCGATTGGATAGCAAAGGTGAAGATGCAGGGTGCAATTCAGAAATGGGTCGATCATTCCATAAGCGTGACAATAAACCTTCCGGCCGATGTTAAGGAAGAATTGGTGAGTGAGCTTTATATGACAGCCTGGAAGTCGGGATGCAAGGGCGCAACGGTATATCGCGACGGTTCAAGAACAGGAGTGCTGATATCCGGTAAGCCCGAAGTAAACTCTGAAAGACTTAAAAGACCCAGGGTGCTTGACTGTGATGTCATAAGATTTAACATCAATGAAGAAAAATGGGTTGCATTTGTCGGACTGAAGGATTACAGACCATACGAGATCTTCACCGGGCTTGCAGATGAGGAAATATTCCCTATTCCCAAAAGCATTTTAAAAGGGCAGATAATCAAGATAAAGAACGAGGATGGGAAAAGCAGGTACGATTTCCAATACACTGATAAATATGGCTACAAGAAAACAATCGGGGGTTTGTCGCACATGTTCAAACCTGAATTCTGGAATTATGCCAAGCTGATATCCGGAGTGCTGAGGCATGAGATGCCGATTACCAATGTCGTGAACCTCGTTCAGTCTCTTAAGCTCGACAGCGAATCGATTAACAACTGGAAAAACGGTGTCGAGAGGGCACTTAAAAAATACATTCCAAACGGAACCAAGGCAAAAGGCAAATGCGCATGCGGCTCTGATAACATTGTTTATGAAGAGGGCTGCCTTATTTGCAAGGATTGCGGATCTTCAAAATGCGGTTGATCGTCAGAACTTATTTTGCAGTACAATTCTGAATAGAGGATCTATTTCAGCACACCCAGTTCTCTTCCTGCCTTTTCAAATGCAGCAACAGCCTTGTCGAGATGCTCTTTTTCGTGTGCTGCAGAAATCTGAACCCTTATTCGTGCCTGGCCCTTGGGAACAACTGGATAATAAAACCCGGTTACATAAATGCCGTCTTTGAGAAGCTTTGCAGCAAATTCCTGCGATAACTTTGCATCATATAGCATTATGGCACAGATGGCAGATTTTGTGGGCTTTATGTCAAAACCGAGATTCGTCATCCTGCTTATGAAATATTCTGCGTTCCTGTGAAGCTTGTCCTGGAGCTCATTAGTCGCCGTCATCATGTCAAACATCCTGATGCCTGCGGCGGCTACAAGCGGAGGTATGGAATTAGAAAAAAGATAAGGACGGGATCTCTGCCTCAGAAGCTCAATTATTTCCTTTTTGCCGGTCGTGAACCCTCCAATTGCTCCTCCGAATGACTTGCCCAGCGTTCCTGTTATAATTTCCACCTGCCCCATAATATTATATAATTCGGTGACTCCTCTTCCGGTTTCCCCGACTACACCGGCTGAATGAGATTCATCGACCATCACCATGGCATTGTAGTTATCTGCAAGCTCCACGATTTTCTTCAGCGGCGCGACATTGCCGTCCATGGAAAAAACACCATCGGTGACAATTAACCTGAACCTCTGTGCCTGAGACAGCTTCAGCTGTTTTTCAAGATCTTCCATATTGGCATTCTCGTACCTGTATCTCTGTGCCTTGCACAGGCGTACACCATCGATTATGGATGCATGATTCAGAGAATCAGATATTATAGCATCCTCCTCCGTAAGGAGCGGTTCAAAAACGCCGCCGTTGGCATCGAAGCAAGCGGCATAAAGAATTGTATCCTCAGTTTTAAAGAACCTTGCGATCTTCATTTCAAGCTCCTTATGAAGATCGGTCGTTCCGCATATAAATCGCACTGACGACATGCCATATCCATGATCGTCGAGAGCTGACTTTGCAGCCTTGATGAGTTCCTTGTTTCCCGAGAGTCCAAGGTAATTGTTCGCACAGAAATTCAGGACCTTCTGTCCGTTATCAAGCGTAATCTCAGGTCCCTGGGGAGAAACAATAATGCTTTCGTTCTTATATAACCCGTTTTCTTTTATCTCATTAATAATGCTGATGAGATGCTTTTGATAATTGCTGTACATAATTTATAAGTTTGAACTTTTGATTTAAATTCAATCCCAGTTAAGGATCACTTTTCCGCAGTTTCCGCTTTCCATGGCATTAAAGCCCTTCTGGAAATCATCAATGGGAAACCGGTGAGTGATGACAGGATTCAAATCAATGCCTCCGATTATCATTTGCTCCATTTTATACCATGTCTCCCACATTTCGCGGCCATAAATGCCTTTAAGGGTGATTGCCTTGAAGATAATATCGGTCCATGGCACTTCAAAATTCGATGGAAGAAGGCCAAGCAGCGATATGCTTGAGCCATTGTACATGTTGCTGATCATTTCAACGAATGCTTTCGGCGACCCCGACATTTCCATTCCGACATCAAACCCCCGCATCCCAAGCTTTTTGACCGCATCGGATATTTTTTCTCCCTTTGCAGGATTTAAGGTCATAGTCGCTCCCATTTTTCTTGCAATTTCAAGCCGATAATCATTCAGGTCACTGGCAACTATGAATCGCGCTCCGGCATATTTTGCAATTGCTACGGCCATACTTCCTATCAGTCCCGATCCTGTTACAAGAATATCCTCTCCCAGCAAAGGGAACGAGAGCGCTGTATGTGTCGCATTTCCAAAGGGATCCATAATTGCTGCCCATTCATCTGGGATTCTGTGATCGAGGGGAACGACATTTGATGCAGGTACCTTTATGTATTCTGCAAATGATCCATCTGTATTGACCCCGATTCCGACAATATTCTCACAGACATGCTTTTTTCCTCGTCTGCAGTTACGGCAGTGGCCGCATGCGATATGACCTTCACCTGTTACCCGTTCACCTATTTTGAGGTTAGTCACGCCAGCTCCTGCTTTTTCAATATAACCCATGTATTCATGACCAATGGTCATAGGTGTTTTTATAGTCTTCTGAGACCATTGATCCCACTCATATATATGAAGATCAGTTCCGCAGATTGCCGATTTCTTTACTTTTATTATCACATCATTAAGACCCGGTTCCGGTACCGGAACCTCTTGCATCCATAAGCCTTTCCCGGGATGCAGCTTAACCAACGCTTTCATTTTTTTCATATATGGAGATATTAAAGGACGAATGCATTTCAGAGATGCAAATTTAACAGAAATATACACCATTGAACCTGATAAATTCCATATCTGTTATTTATGTCATGGTTTGCATATCTTTGCAATTGCCATCAACATTCTGAATAAATATGCAACAGATCCGCGTACGCTTTGCCCCCAGTCCCACAGGCCCGCTGCATATCGGCGGAGTCAGAACGGCCCTTTACAATTACCTTTTTGCCAGAAAACACCATGGCACATTTATTTTAAGGATAGAGGATACTGACCAGGCCAGACTTGTCGAAGGGGCAGAGGATTACATTATGGAGTCGCTTAAATGGTGCGGTATCATCGTGGATGAGGGAATAAAGGAAGGAGGCAGATTCGGACCTTACAGGCAAAGCGACAGGAAGGAAATTTACAGGCAATATGCCGACATGCTGGTCAGTCAAAATGACGCATATTATGCATTCGATTCTTCCGCTGAGCTTGAAAAAATAAGGACCGATACGGAAAAAAGCGGGCAGACGTTTATTTACAATGCATCAACAAGGGACAAAATGCAGAATTCGTTGTCCATGCCTGAGACTGAATGGAAAAAACACCTGGCTGATGGATCGCCTTATGTCATCCGCTATAAGATGCCGCAAAGCGATGATGTTCACTTTGAAGATTTAGTTCGCGGACCTATCGTCGTAAATACGGGTACCCTCGACGACAAAGTGCTGTTTAAGTCTGACGGTATGCCTACTTACCATCTCGCCAATGTTGTCGATGATCATCTTATGGAGATAAGCCATGTGATACGTGGCGAAGAATGGCTCCCTTCACTCCCTCTTCATGTAATGCTTTACCGCTCCTTCGGTTGGAAAGCCCCCCTTTTTGCCCATCTTCCCCTGTTGCTCAGGCCTGACGGGAAGGGAAAATTAAGCAAGCGCGATGGAGACAGAATGGGATTCCCGGTTTTCCCGCTGTATTGGCCATATGGCGAAACTGCAAAAGGTTACCGCGAAGAAGGCTTTTACCCTGAATCATTTATAAATATGCTGGCATTCCTTGGCTGGAATGCTGGTACGGAAAAGGAAATCTTCAGCATGGATGAGTTGATTGAGGCGTTTTCACTCGACAGGGTTCATAAATCAGGATCAAGATTTGATCCGGAAAAGGCGAGATGGTTTAATCATTATTACCTGCAGCTGAAAAGCAACAGGGAAATAGCTATTGAATTCAGGGATTTCCTGAGACCACATGGATTTCACCATGATATAGGTGAACTTGAGATTCTTGTCGGGCTTGTCAAGGAGAGAGTGAGCTTCGTAAAGGATATATGGAAAGAGACAGACTTCTTCTTTAAGGCTCCTGAGTCTTATGACCCGGACGTAATAAGGAAAAGATGGAAACCCGAAACGCCGGCGCAGCTTACTGAACTTATAGATATCCTTGCAGCGACCGATAATTTTGATCCTCCGGCAACGGAAGCAGCTGTCAAGGCATGGATAGAAAGAAAAGGATACAATACAGGCTCGGTCCTGAACGCCTTCCGCCTTGTAATCGTCGGCGAATCGCGTGGTCCTCATATGTTTGATATTATTGCGTGGATTGGAAAAGAAGAATCCATCAAACGAATAAAGAAAGGGATTGAAGCCATAACCAGCCTGAAGAAATGAACTGCCCTTTACCAGGCGATTTTATTGATATACATACTCACGGGACCCTTGAGACAGAAGGGATTTTCTCTGTCGATACCCTGATGGCGCATGAGGACAGGTACCCTGTTAAAAGAAAAGGGATTGCGTATTCGTTTGGAATTCATCCATGGTACCTTACCTGTGAAAATCAGGAAACAATGCTGAGGCGTGTTTCGGAAATGGCTTTGCTTGAGACTGTAATTGCGGTGGGAGAAGCAGGTTTTGACAAAATAAAGGGTCCGGAAATGGAACTTCAGAGAAATATTTTCGAAGAACAGGTTCATATTGCCGAAAAATACAATAAGCCGGTCATTATCCATTGTGTCAGATCATGGGATGAGCTGCTGCGAGCCCATAAAAAACTGAAGCCTGTAATACCATGGCTTGTTCATGGATTCAGGGGAAAAGCCGATCTTGCAATGCAGCTGATCTCGAGGGGAATGTACCTTTCTTTCTGGTTCGACTTCATTGTCAGGCCAGAGGCATCGGCACTGATAAGAAAACTGCCATCTGAAAGGATCTTTTTTGAAACTGACGGAGCAGAAGTCGATATTAGAGAAATATATAATAAGGTATCGGCAGATTTTGGAATCGCCATTGATGAATTAAAAAAACAGATTTTTAATAACTATATGAAATTTTTCAGGCCTCATTAAGTATCAACCACGGAAATCACAGAGTTTAACGGATAAAAACACGAAGGAATTTCCTGCTTGAGATTGAAACCGGGAATTTAAATCCTTATATGGAAGAATGGCTTGCACGGACTGAAATGCTGCTGGGAGCTGAAGGGCTGAAAAAGCTTGCTTCTGCCAGGGTCCTTGTCGCTGGTCTGGGCGGAGTAGGAGCCTATGCGGCGGAAATGATATGCAGGGCAGGAGCGGGGTCCATGACAATTGCTGATGGCGACATAATAAGTCCGACCAACCGCAACAGACAGCTGCCTGCGCTTAAAAGCACCGAGGGATTATCAAAGGCAGAAGTGATGGGGGCAAGGCTTTCTCAAATAAATCCCGGGATTAAGCTTACCATAATAAATGAATATTTAAATGACGACAGGATGACACAAATCCTTGCCGTCGGATTTGATTATGTAGTCGATGCCATTGATACTCTTTCCCCGAAAACATACCTTATCCGCGAATGTCTGAAATTGAAGTATCCTCTGGTAAGTTCAATGGGGTCGGGCGGGAAGTATGATCCATTGAGGGTAAGGATTGCCGATATCTCGGAAACAACCGAATGCTCCCTTGCAAGGGTCATCAGAAAAAGACTCAGAAAGATGGGGATAACGGAGGGTTTTACAGCAGTTTTTTCACCTGAAAAAACGGATAAAACAAAAATTCTTCCCGTCCGGGACGAGAAGAACAAGGCATCTGTCGTGGGAACAATTTCATATATGCCAGCAACCTTCGGAATCGCCTGCGCATCCGTTGTTATCAGGGACCTGGCTGGGATCCCCAGGTGAGTTTCTCCCGGGCTTGCCGGCCTATTTCTTATCCCTTACCGTATTTTCAGCAGTTTCCTGTTTTGCCGTATAGCCCAGCTTCTCAATAGCTTTCTTTAGGTCGGCGGGATTATTCTTGTTCTTCTGATAGGTCACCGTGACTTCCTTCGTTGCAAGATCGCATTTCACATCCTTTACGCCTTTTTCCTGAGGCAGGTTTGTCATTATATTGTTCACGCAGTTGCTGCATGAAATGGAAGTCACATATTTGACTGTTTCCGTATTATTGTCCTTGTTCTGTGCAGAAAGGACAAGCGGAAATGCAGCAAGGACTGCGACTATAAAAAATTTCTGAAAAGTTTTCATATTATTCAAAATTAAAGAATCTCAAAAATAAACAAATAATCACTGATTCCTGTTCAAAAAGTATCTGAATCCGGCATAAATTTTTCTTCCGTGCAAAGGACCCCAGATAAGACTCGAATCAAAATATTCCCCGAAAGGATCATTTGCCGCAATGATTGGATTTTTCTGCATGAAGTTTGTGAGATTTTCCACGCCTGCATAAAAATGCCACTTACGAAAGTTCCTGGTGATCTGAGCGTTTATTATCATATACGGATTAAAGCTGTCTGGTTGCCTGTATTCCGCCGGGTCAGCGTCGGTCGACGGGATCCTTCCCGGTCCGTTGAGCTGGAATGTCAGATCGTACTGCCATTTTCGGAGATGAGTGAGGTAGGATGCCGTGAACAGTCCTTTATATCTGCTTGTCAGGGGCTTCTCGCGCAAAAGCCCGTCAATAGTCATTCTGACGTCATTCCATCGCCATGCCGCCGTAAGGTCGAGTCCTTCTGCCGGTTGTCCCGATGCTTCAACCTGCAGTACGTTGGAATAGGATTTTCCCTGCAGGTTATAGAATCTTACTTCATGGACATCAGCATCCATGTCGACTATTATTTGCTTACTGAAATCCGTATGAAAGACCTCGGCAGATAGTTTCAGGACTTTTGATGCAACCGGGATACTGCCCGTAAGGCTTAATCCTACATTCCAGGCTTCCTCAATATCCAGATTATCTGCGATTACCATTGTTCTGCTGCTTGCAAGGAGGTAACTGTTTTCTGCCAGGATGTCTCCGGAACGATATCCTTTCCCTGCCGATGCCCTCAGAGTCACCGCAGGAGTCAATGCATACCGGAGGTGAATTCTTGGTGTTACAAGCGTTCCGTAAAGATTATGAAAATCGGCCCTTATTCCTGCGATTACCGTAAGATGAGCCGAATCGGAATAAGTGTATTGGGCAAACCCCCCGGGTACTATTTCCGTCCTGTCGAAAGGGATGCTGTCAAGTTTTTCATTATAGAAGTCATATTTGAAGCTTAATCCGGCATCAATTGTGCTTTTTCCAAGATCCGGCTTCCACTGGTACAGAAGGTTGGAATAATAGGATCTCTGCATTCCATCGTAAGTCTTTCTGCCGAAAAACGAATCCTGTTCATGCCAGGAAAAATTATTTATCCATCCTATGCTCATGCTCCTGTTGTCAGGGAACACGATCCCTGTTTTTGTGAAGCCCTCGAATCTTTCAGTATTTATCTTGATTCCGTATCCGTCTGACCAGGTGTCGGGGCTGTTTCTCTGGTAGGAGAGCTGTCCGCCGATCCTTTCTTCCTCAAGGTACTGGAAACCCGCCCTGAAAGTAAATCTGTCAGAAAGATAATCCCACCTGTTATAGAGATGATACTGACCGACATCCGGCTCATCCCTGAATCCTTCAATATTATTATTTTTGTCGCTGTTCTGAAGCTCGGAATGAAACAGTATCATCGTACTCAGCTTCTTGTTCAGCAGCAATGACGTATTGGCGTTAACCTCTTCTCTTCCCGCATCATTGATGAATCCGTTGATAAACAGTTTTTCACTTGTCGCCGGCTTCTTGTACTCCACATTGATCTGTCCTGCAACTGACTCATATCCGTTTCGTACCGATGAGGTTCCTTTTGAGACCTGGATCGACTCCATCCATGAGCCGGGGATATAACTGAGTCCGAATGGAGCCGCAAGTCCGTAAACTGCCGGAATATTCTCAGTTAGAATCTGTGTATAAGTGCCTGCAAGGCCAAGAAGCTGTATTTGCTTAGCTCCGGTAACGGCATCGGAGTAATTAACGTCAACCGAGGCGCTTGTCGAAAAGCTTTCAGAAAGGTTGCAGCATGCAGCCTTGCGCAATTCCGTGCCTGTTATTTTTATCGTAAGCCGTGTATCTGCACTGCTTATGAATGCACCGGATGCCTTGCCTACAACATTGACCTCTGCAGTCTCATTTGACTGAACCAGCTTGTGGGTTACGTATTTATCATCAGGACTGATTCTCACCGTATCTGTTTTAAATCCGATAAAGCTTATTACCAGTCTGTCGGATTGCCGTATTCTCCTTATTTTGAAATACCCGGCATTATTTGTAGTTGCTCCGATTGTTGTCCCTGCCCATACGACATTTGCTCCCGGAAGCCCCAGTTCGTCCTTGTCTGCAGCATCTGAAACCTTACCCTCCAGCTGTGACTGACCATAAATAGACATCGAAGCTGCAAGCAGCAAGATGAAATTAGCTGGCCGGTAAAATTTCCTGATTTTCATTGATGCAAATATATGAATTGAATGGATCGGAATGCTAACAGCAATTAGAACTGAAAGTTCATCGATCGCTGAAAGCGTTGTGGCGAGCTAGATATTATCTTCAGGCTTTTCATTGAAGTTTTTCTTTTTATATCTTACATACGATTTTCAAATGCGGCATGTTGAAGGCAAAGTCGATCAATGCAGCCGGCTGGCTGATATTTCTTCTTGCCATATTAAATGTGGCATTACACCTGGTTTTTACGGGGGATCTTGAATACCATCGTGACGAGCTCCTCTATTTCTCACTGGGGCTCCATCCGGCATTCGGGTACGCCACAGTGCCTCCGATGATAGGATGGATTGCAATGTTAATGGAGAAAATTTTCGGATACTCTCTTTTTGCAATCAGGATTTTTCCAGCTTTATTGAGCGGTGTGCTGGTTTACCTGGTTGCTGCTATTGCAAGGGAACTAGGAGGTTCAGTATATTCAGGAATTCTGGCTGCCACAGGCATGGTGCTTTCGATAAGCGGACTAAGAACTTACATGTTCTTCATGCCTGTGCATATCGATATTTTCTTCTGGACTCTCTCATTTTACCTGTTAATTAAATATGTAAACACCCAATCCGGCAAATATCTGATCCTGTTCGGCATTGCAGCAGGACTCGGGCTGCTTAACAAATACCTGATTGCATTATTATTTGTGCTTTTTCTGCTGATTATACCATTTACCAGGCACCGGACTGTATTCAGCAATAAGTATTTCTGGTTTGGAATTCTTGCTGGGGCGCTCATTTTTATGCCAAATCTTATCTGGCAGATAGTAAACGGGCTGCCGGTGATCAACCACATGGCTGAACTGGAGAGGACACAGCTTGTCAACGTCGGCAGGATTTCATTTCTGATAGAGCAGCTTCTGATTCCGGGTGCAGCTTCTTTCCTGACAGTTGCCGGGATTATTTACCTTTTTACTTCCAGGGACGCAAAAAAATTCAGATTCATCGCAATAGTGACAATAAGTGTAATTATTACACTTATGATTCTCAGAGGTAAAAGCTATTATACACAGGGAATTTTCCCGGTTCTGATAGCTGCGGGATCCGTTTCCTGGGAAAGGATGCTCCGCCGGACCTGGTCCAGGATTGTATTTGTAGTACTACTGATAATAATTACAATACCTTTTGTACCTGCAGGCCTGCCAATTTACGGAAAGGACAAGCTTGTAGTCTATTTCAGTTATATAAAAAAACATTACGGGATGGATTTCATAACCCGTTTTGAAGACAATTCTATTCATTCACTGCCTCAGGATTACGCCGATATGATAGGATGGAAAGAGCTTGCTTCCATTGCCTCCAGGGCATGGGGAATGATCCCCGAGAAAAAATCGGCATTCATTTATTGTGAAAATTATGGAGAGGCGGGAGCTGTAACCATCATCGGCAAAAAATACGGTTTGCCGGAGGCCGTATGCTTCAATGAGAGCTTCCGGTACTGGATACCCGAAAAGTTTGACCCGGATATAAGGTCAATGGTCTATATTAATTACCATCAGCCGGGTGAGGATGTCAGACATCTTTTCAGGAAAATAACCCTTATTGGCAGCATTTCGGACCCTGATGCAAGGGAGTTCGGCACTTCGGTTTACCTGTGCGAGGAGCCGGTCTTAAGCTTCAATGAATTCTGGACCGAAAGGACGAGGAATCTCAGATGAAACAGCTTATGCCATGAATTTAATTACACATCATTAAGGGTGGCATACATTTTATGTCATGCCGATACCTCATATTTTGTAATTATTTTATAACTTGTATGGATTAAAACCTGATTTGAAACTTAATATATGCGGAAATGAGAATTTTAATTACGGGATGTGTGGCCTTTGTGATCTGGTGCTTTTTCTCATCATGGCTCTATAATGACATATTGCTGCCTGTAATGAGAAAACCGGTTCCTGTGGTCACGGCTCCTGAAAATCAATCCGCCTCGGCTGATTCATTAGCCAGGCTTAAGGCTTCAATGCCAAAGGAACTATCGATCTACTTTGAATTTAATGGTACAAAATTCAAACCGGATCCGCAATATGACAGCGATATAGCTGCATTCAAGGCCTGGCTCAATAAATATCCTGCCTCCATGATTTCAGTAACAGGCTATACAGATCTTGTGGGAACTGAAGATTTCAACAATGCTCTTGGCCTGAAAAGAGCTCACGTTGTAGGTAAATATCTTGAGGATAATGGCATTACCACCGACCGGATAATTGCAGAATCGCGTGGGAAGGATACCCAGGCCCGGGATTACATAACATGTGATGGAAGAGCAAAAAGCAGAAGAACTGAAATATCAATAAAAATGCAATAACATGACAATACAATTCATACAACTGGCACAGTCTGTGACGGGGGCAGTGATTACAATAGTAGTTTTGCTCATTGTTGCAGCAGCAATCGGGTACTTTACTGCATGGTTTTATGCCAAATCAGTATATACGCCCATAATTAAGGGTCTTGAGGAAGAAAAGGCGAACCTTCAGAAGGAAGTGGCAGACCTTAAGGAAACGGTCAGCAGGCTTAACAGCCAGGTTGAAGGGCTAAACGGGAAAGTCAATGAGCTTAATGGCAAAATCGGGAATCTGGAAGAGGCGGCAATAAAGAAAGATCAGGAAATTGCCGGGCTTAAAATGAAAATTAAGGAGTAACTTTCAAGTTATTCAGTATAAGTTTTATTTTAGCTTTTGTTTTTCGAAGCAGTGAAATGCATCGGAGAAATTTTTTATATGTTTAACCGGTAAATAGTCAAACTTGAAAAAAATCTTTCCTCCCCTGCAATGGCTAAGGGATTATAATTTGAAGTTTTTAATGGCCGACGGTATTGCCGGCCTGACTTTGTTTGCATATTCAATACCCGTATCGCTTGCTTACGCTTCCCTTGCCGGCCTTCCTCCCCAGTACGGAATATTCGGCTATCTCCTTGGAGGCTTGTTTTATGCGATGCTTGGCACCAGTAAGCAACTGGCAATCGGCCCGACATCTGCAATATCAATGGTCATTTGCATTACTCTGGCAAAACTCTCAGGCGGCGATCCTCAGAGATGGATCGACCTTGCCTCACTCACAGCTCTTGTCCTTGCAGGGATGAGCGTACTTGCCTGGGCTCTTCATCTCGACAGTGTAATAAATTTCATAAGCGAGACAGTTCTTACCGGTTTCAAAGCAGGAGCAGCCCTGACAATTATGCTGACCCAGCTTCCGAAAATGTTCGGAATCGCAGGTGGCGGAACCAGCTTTATTTCAAGGATTGCAGCCATTGTCCATCAACTTCCCGGGACAAATTATTTTGTGCTTATATTCGGCATAATCGCCTTTCTCCTGATCTTTTTCGGTGAACGGTTATTTCACGGCAAGCCCGTGGCGATTTACATTGTAATACTCTCAATCCTGGTCATATCCTTTACTCCGCTGGGAGCCCATGGCTTTAAGACTGTAGGACTGATCCCTTCAGGACTTCCTCATTTGCATTTTCCGTCATTGAACTGGACAGATATCCAGGGTGTAGGTCCGCTGGCTTTCGCATGTTTTCTTCTGGCATATATTGAGTCTGTCTCTGCAGCCAGGACACTGGCCCAGAAAAACAATTACGAGATAAACGCTCACCAGGAGCTGCTTGCCCTCGGATTGGCAAATCTAGCTACATCGTTGGGTCATGGTTACCCGGTAAGCGGAGGATTATCACAATCAGCAGTGAATGATGGGGCAGGGGCCAAAACGCCGATGTCACTTGTTTTCACTTCTTTTTTCATTGGATTATGCCTCCTTTTCCTGACAGGCCTGCTGAAGAACCTGCCTTCAGTAATCCTGGCTGCAATAGTTTTTGCAGCAGTAGAGAAGCTTATCAATGTAAAAGAGTTCGTAAGAATGTGGAAGGTTAACAAATTTGATTTCATAATTGCAATGCTGGCTGCCTTAAGCGTCATTATTTTAGGCATATTGCAGGGCGTTCTGATCGGAGCCTTTGCTTCACTTATCCTGATTATCAAATTTGTGTCAAGTCCGCATGTTGCCATTCTTGGCAGAATTCCGGGCACTGAAAGGTACACTGATATGCAGCGTCACCCCGACAACCTGGTGATTCCCGGAATCCTGTTGTTCAGGGTTGAAGCACCTCTTGTTTACTTTAATGTAAATTATATTTACAGCCATATCTGGCCTGCTATCTCAAAGGATATTTCGAACCTGAAAATAGTAATCTTTGATCTGAGCACTTCATCGTACATCGATTCGAGCGGAGCCCGGCTTATAAAGAAACTCTATCTTAATATTGAGGCAAAGGGTGTCATATTCAAGGTCGCAGAGGCTCATTCAGAGGTGCGTGACATTCTCAGGTACGAAGACATTGAACACCTCCTGGGGCACGTTAGCCGCAGGGATTCGGTGCACGATGTTCTGACGCATACACTGTCGGAAACGGAAATGGCAGATAGGATTAGAGAAGAGTCAATCTGAGCCAGAATATAATAAGTGTAATTTATACACTTATTCAAGGGACAGCCATCCAGGGGAAGGTTATTTTTCTGTCAGCCTTGAAATCCTGCTATACTGATTGATTTTCTCCCTGTTTCTCCTGCAGACTTTGTTCATATTCGACCTGCTCTTTTTTCTTAAGATAATGGCTAATAATAAACAGGATCCCCGACAGGGCAAACGGGAAAGCCATAGCCATCATTATCGAAAAACTTCTCCAGAAAAAATGATTATGCCTGTAATTCGCCCTGAAAAGCCATATGCAGAAAATCGTTCCTGCCACAGCCATAATTATACCGCCCGTTTTTTCATACCGCCATGCGATTACAAGAAGAGTGATCAGAACTAATGATGGTACCAGATGGATAATGAAATCTGATATCTGATGCCATATTGTTTGTCCGGGCCCGAAAGCATCAAGCGCAAACATGCTTACCAGTAGAATTGCCAGGATGCAGAGAATACGGGGAACCCAGTGAGTCACTTTGGTGAGAGGTTTCATATTTTGGGATTTTATTATATAGGCCATAAAAAGTGTACAGGTTCAATCACTCGATGACAAATTCGCCATGCAGGCCCTCCTCAGAGCTGGTTCCGATCCAGACATCGTATTTCCCTTTTTCCGTTGCTGTTATCTTACCATTGAAAAAAGAAAGATCCTCTCCCTTAAGAGTGAATTCAACACTTGTCTTTTCGCCTTTTCCAAGATGAATCCTTTTGAATCCTTTTAACTCCTTTATAGGTCTTGTAATACTTCCTACGCGATCGCGAATGTAAAACTGAACTATTTCGTCGGCGTCTGCATCTCCGGTATTAGCCACCTTCGCCGAAACGGTTATCGATCCGTTCGTCTTCATGTCTGGTGATGAAAGAGACAGATCAGAGTACGTAAAAGTTGTATAGCTCAATCCAAAGCCGAACGGAAAAAGTGGAGTAAAGCCATAATCAAGCTGGAAAGACCGGTATCCCATTGAATTCTGGGGATTTTCTACCGGTATGCTGTCGATCGGCACCCACGACTGCCTGGTGGCCGGCCTGCCTGTATTATCCCTGTAATAATAGAAAGGTATCTGACCCGCGCCCTTTACAAACGTCACGGGAAGCTTTCCTGATGGCGATTCTTTCCCGAAAAGAAGATCGGCGATTGCAGGCCCGGCCATTGTCCCTCCATGCCAGGCGTATAGAACGGCTGACGATTCATCAACTTCCTTTCCGATGGCAAGGGGACGTCCAGCCATAATTACAAGAATCAGAGGTTTTCCGGTTTTTGCCAGTTCGGCTATGAGCTCGCTTTGCGCACCGGGAAGATTTATCTCTCCCCTGCACTGGCCTTCTCCGGATAACACCCATTCTTCACCTCCGAAAAAGATTACGGCATCAGAACTTTTTGCGGCCAGAATTGCCCTGTTAAACTGGTCAGTCCTTTTGTCACGGCTATATGTAAGTCCTGCGACAAAATTGACCCTCTTATCACCAAGAAGTTCTTTTAATGCTTTGAGCGGGGTTACCGAATTCTCCGGTTTTGCATCCAGGCACCAGGTTCCCAGCTGATCGCGCGGGCTGTCGGAAAGAGGTCCGATGACAGCGACGGAGCTGATTCCTGTTGACAACGGGAGTGTTTTTTTGCAGTTTTTCAGCAAAACGGCGCTTTCCCTTGCAGCCTTGCGTGCATGATCAATGAATGAAGGGTCAAGGATTACTTTCTGGGCATCCCTATTCACGAAGGGGTTATCAAATAATCCAAGCCTGAACTTGACTTTCAGGATATTCCTTACAGAATTATCAATTTCCTCCTGTGTGATCTTTTTTTCTTCAAGCAGTTTCTTGAAATTATCGTGATATGTGCCAGTCACCATTTCCATATCGACACCGGCATTTAAAGCTTTGCATGCGGCATCTTTTTCATCGACGCAAAATCCGTGGTCAACCATTTCGGGAATTGATCCCCAGTCGCTTACAACAAACCCGTCAAATTTCCACTCTTTTCGAAGTATCTGTTTAAGGGTGAATTCGTTGCCTGATGCAGGGATTCCGTCAAGATCGTTGAACGCAGACATAAACGTAAGAACGCCGGCCTCTTTTGCAGCCCTGAATGGTTTAAGAACGACGTTCCTCAAAACAGGCTCCGTTATATATGTTGTGTTGTAATCCCTGCCGCCTTCAGTGAATCCATAACCGCAGTAGTGTTTTGCACAGGCCGCGACTGACGTCGGATCGGTAAGAGAATCTCCCTGCAAGCCTTCAACCATTGCTTTTGCCAACGCAGAGGCCAGGCATGGATCTTCACCGCATCCTTCGGCAATTCTTCCCCAACGGGGATCCCATGTGATATCAATCATTGGAGCGAAGCTCCATCTTATTCCCTGTGAAGAAGCTTCAACCGCCGCAATGCGGTAAGCTTTTTTTACCATCTCCGGATCCCATGAAGAAGCCATTCCCAGCGGGATAGGGAATGCAGTCCTGTACCCGTGGATCACATCCCTTCCAATAAGAAGAGGAATGCCAAGCCGGCTTTCCCTGACAGCGATTCTCTGGAGTTCGTTTACCCTTTCTGCCCCCCAGCAGTTTATAATCGAACCGCACCTGCCTTCCCTGACTAACTTTTTCAGGTTTTCCTCGGTGCCCACCGTTCCGGGATCGATCTGAGACATCTGGCCTATCTTTTCATCGAGGCTCATCTGGGAGAGGAGCTTATCCACCTTTTTATCGATGGTATTTCTTGCCACCGGAACCTTTGTACATGAATATACCAACAGCGTTGAAATTGCAAGGGCGAGAGTGAATGTTTTCTTCATAAGAACAAAATTAAAATGCAGGATTAATTTAAAAGTCTTAAAAAAGCATAAAAATAACTATTGAAATTGAACTTAAACCGAACATTAATAAAAATAACTTGTTTGTTACTTAAATGGATTAAAATAAATATGAACTTAAAAATAATAATTATGAAAAAAGCAATGTTTTCTCTGGCAGGTTTGCTGGTGTACGTAGTTTCTTCATTTTCTCAGGTAGCTGTTGAACCGATAGAAACGCTTTCCATGAATAAGGGAAACATTCCACCGGCAGTTATTCAGACTGCAAATCAATTTTTTAAGGGAGAAACCCAGATCAACTGGGGTATTTTTCCGAATCAGCCAATTGATTTAGGATGGGATGCAGATCAGTCCTACAATGAACCGCTCGATCACTATGAAATCCACATGCAAGGACGCAATGGCTCTGAAATTGATGCAATTGTTGAATCGACAGGTAAGGTAATCGCATACAGGGCAAGCATTAAAAATGCTTCGCTTCCTCAGTCCGTTAAAGATGCGATCTCAAAAACCCAGTTCAGGGACTGGGATTTTATTAAAGATTCTGAACTTATTAAGGAAAATCAGACGAAGGTAGTTGATCAATTTTCAGTAAAGCTGGAAAAGGGCAGGGAGAAGAAAACCCTTTATTACACAATAACTGGAGACCAGCTGGTCAACAAAAATTAAATTAAAAGGCTCCTGGTACGGCTTAGCTTCCGGCGTTCGTCCGGAAGCTTTTTTATTTTTAAATGGAGACTTTCCTCCATCAAGTGTCAGTTGTTTGCAATGATAACGCCCCTGCGTCCTGTAAGAGAAGAGCTACGGCTGAAATCCTGGTAAATAGTTCAATTGAGTCCTGTCAGGGACGGGTTGAGGATAAAATCCTGGTAAATGGTTCCATTGAGTCCTGTGAGGGACGACCTGAGGATGAAACCTCGGAAGGTAATTTATTGAGTCCCGTCAGGGACGAGCTGATTTTAGAAATTGTGATTTATGTTTTACCGGAGCTCCGTAGGAGCGGCCTGAAATTATCGTTACCATTCAAAAAGATATTTTGAATCATATTCAATGTTAAACCTATCCAATAAACCAAAATATTCCCTTTTGAAAGTAACTTTCCTGTGATGCTCCTCCTGATTTATTATATATTTAATTATGCTATCAATTTGGGAGTATCCATATGAAAATGCTCCATATCCTTCCTGCCAACGAAATTTTCCTATTACCCATCTGTTATCGTTTATGAATTTGGAGGTATTTGCTTTAATATCTCTTAATAATTCAGTCAAAGGTTGGGCGGGTTGATAACCAATTAAAATATGTACATGATCATGCATAAAATTAATCGCCAATAATTTATGTTTTCTATTTTGAATGATTCCAGTAGTGTATTTTTGCAATTCCTCCTTATGTTTCAAAGGAATAACATTTTCACGCTGGAATGGAGCAAAAACCAGATGAAGATAAATACGGGTATATGTATTAGCCATTATATGTAAAGATTTAATGAAGAAATTGCAGCACGAGACAATAAAGTGAGTAAATAGAACCTGCGAAACAGACTAATATTTCATAGTCACAATGTGAAGATATGTATTTTCTGGTATAATAAATACTTCTTAAAAGATTATTTTAATTGATCGCAGAGATTAAAATTAGAGATTGATTAATCATTTCTATTAAAATATTAGGGACAGGCCGCCGCTCTGCGGCTCGGGAATCATCTCAAACATAAATGCTAAATACAGGGCGCCGTTCTACGGCTGAAATCCTGGTAAATAGTTCAATTGAGTCCTGTCAGGGACGGGCTGATTGCAGAAATAACAATGCATATTTTACCTGAGCTCCGGAGGAGAGGCCTGTATGTCTTTTACAGATATAAGATTTTAGAAAAGTGAGATGATTACATTAAATGCTGGATAATATCGCCACCAGAACAATAAATGCTACAATCCCTATAGCACCGATAATAATTGCCATTTTCCCAATTTTCTTCGATTCCCTGACGGTCAAATATCTTTCAGGATGTCTTTTCAGCTTTATCAGGCTTATTACACCGCAGATTACAGCTATTAATCCAAAGGGCAGCCAGAGTCCGTATATTCCGGCCGCGCCTCCTATGACAATGCCCAGGTCGCCAAGTAAAAAACCGATCACACCTATATATTCTCTTTGTGTCCCACTATTAATTACAGGAGTAGCAGTATTACTGGCCGCAGATGATATAACTTCTCGGGAACCATTCGAATACTTTATTAATGAAATATCCGATTTTGTGACTAAAATAACAGGGCCATTTAAGTTATCACATCTCCTGTACCTGATCACATCCTGGTCTACCTCTTCTACTTTCCCAATATAGACCGAGCCCGATTTTAATACAATAGTATCACATTTAACGGATTGAATTGAAATTATGCCTTCCCGGCGAGAGTCCGGAACTTCTTTATAAAGGGGAATAAATGCCATATTATTCGTTGCCAACGGGATAATTGAATTATCAGCTGAAGCAGTCAGCGTTTTAGAGTATTCTAATTTAGTGAGACCATTTACGCGTGCCAGGCCAGGGTTATTTATATTCTCCTGAGGGGAGGATTTAATTTTGTTTCCCTGATCCTTTTTTGTCGTTCCTGCCGCATGAACAGCAACAGACTCAGTTCTAGTTTTTACCCGATAATGAGCTGTCAATGGTCTATTCCTGTTCCATTTACTGTCAGTAATTGGTTTGTCGTACCTGTTTCCGGGTAATTTAGGACAGGATAGGGCAGTTATTTTAGAAGTGCTGCACGAAGAGAGGATAAATAATAAGATCAGAAAGAGTCCGAAAAAAGTAAAAAGAGATTTAATAGCTTTCATAATAAAAGGTTTTAGAGTCAATAAATCTTTCAAATCGTTTTTGAACAGGTTAAAGGAGAGTTCTTAAATCTTCAACGCCAAAACTACAATGGCTCCGACAAGAGCGACAAATCCAACGATTAAGCTGGCAAGGGCAAATCCCTTCCCTTTAAATCTACCCGGATTATTTTTTATCTTACTCAGGCTTATGGTTCCGAATACTATTCCTACCAATCCTAGGGGAATTCCAGCTATAACCAGGCCAACGACACCAGAAATAAAACCGGCTATCCCCAAAGGCTCGAATTTTCGTTCTCCGTTATAATTTGAAGGAGTGGTAGCAATACCCGGGTTGTTAGCAGCAGATGGGATGAATTCACGAGTGCCGTTAGAGTACTTGATTACAGAAATATCTGATTTCAGTAATGAAATGACAGGACCGTTAAGGTTGTCACATCTTTTGTATTTTACTTCATTTACTCCGATCTCTTCTACCTTGCCAATATAAAGAGAGCCTGATTTTAAGAGAATAGTGTCACATCCGGATGATTGATTTGAAATTATGCCTTCCGGATAGTACGAAATTTCAGAATTCGTCATTGGGAGCACTGCATATTTTCTTTTCAACGGGATAATTGAATTATCGGCAGACGCAAGAAGTGATTTAGAGTACTCAATTTTATTTAAGTTATTTGTATTCCGTGAATCGTTAGTTTTAATATTTCCCCTGAGAGAGTAATCAGGATCGTTTCCCTGGTTCTTTTTTATAAAATCAGCCATGTGACCGGAAGCCGGCTGTTTTCTTGTTCTTGCTTTATAGCTCTTTATCATCGGCTTATTTCTGTGACTTTTACTCTCAGCCAATGATCTGTCATATCTGTATCCCGGGAACCTGGGACAAGACAATGCAGTTTTTTTAGATGTTGTGCAGGAAGAAATAACGAATAAAAGAACCAGGAAGATGACTAAAACTTTAAACAGAGGTTTTGTGGCTTTCATGATTTGAGGTGTTTGAATTAATATTTATTAAACATTTCTAATACCCGATCTGGTTACACTTCACTTACCCGGATACTTTGACCAATGCATCTTTTCAATGTGCCCATAATATATTTACTAATTTACTGGTTGCGCAGGCTTATAAAATCCGGCTTAAAATATTCTGTATTGTTCTACGACAAATTCAAATTTACATTTTAATGCAATACAAATCAAATTTATTTTTCAATAAATTATTATTTAATCTGGTGCGTCTCAGGCTTCCGTCTCCGATCGTCGTAATCAAGCAAGGCGGGACAAAAACGGTCAGTACGAAGATCAGGTTTATTGGCTTCACCGAGCTTCAGCTTATTCTTTCTAAATGGATACAGGAATAAAAAAGATCAGATAAAAAGGGAATAAAATTGGTTTAATTTTTTGATTAATTAATTTTATGACCGGGAACAAGTATTAATAAACAGGCTAAGGAATTTTGTCACAATAAAAAACTATGAAATAATGAAAAATAATTTTTTCATTCCGGCACTCGTTTTTTTGTTTATAGCGTCATCAGTCAGCGCTCAAAAAAACAGGGATTTCGAGCTGAAATCCCCGGATGGCAACACTGCACTAATGGTTACCGTGGCAGGTGATATCAAGTGGACGGTTCAGCATAAAGGACAGGTCATTATTGCTCCTTCATCCGTTTCGCTTGAATCTGCCGATGGAGACATTTTCGGTAAGGATCCGGTCGTTACAGGATCGAAGACCGAAAGCATAAATAATGAGATCGTGGCTTTCAATTATATTAAAGCTGTTATTCCCGATCAGTGCAATCAGATCATCATCAGCTTCAGGAACGATTACGGGATCATTTTCAGAGCTTATAACGATGCTGTCGCCTACAGGTTCTTCACAAAGAAAAAAGGAGATCTGACAATTAAAAATGAAGAGGCAAATTTCAATTTTACGGGCGATCATAAAGCTTTTATTCCATATATGTGGGATTACCGCGACGGAAAGATCTTCAACTGCTCATTCGAGTCACTCTATACTGAACAAAATATCTCACAGTTCAGGAAAGATTCACTGGCTTTTCTCCCTCTTCTTGTCGATTTAGGCAATGGTTTAAAGGCGCTGATCACGGAAGCTGACCTCGAAGACTACCCAGGGATGTTCCTGGACGTCAACAAGACAAGAAACGGCTTTAAGGGTGTTTTTGCGCCATATCCCCTTGAAGAAAAGCGTATAATGAGAAATTTAATCCCGATAAAGCGTGCCGATTATATTGCAAAGACATCCGGAACACGCAGCTTTCCGTGGCGGGTTCTTGTGATAAGCGAGCAGGACAAGGAATTGCTGAATAACGATATTGTCCAGAAGCTGGCATCGCCCCCAAGAATTAATGATCCTTCATGGATTGTCACAGGACAGGTGTCGTGGGACTGGTGGAATGCGCTGAATGTTTCTCATGTGAATTTCAGGGCAGGCATGAACACTTCAACATATAAGTATTATATCGATTTTGCTTCAGCAAATAAGGCAAAATACATAATAATTGACGAAGGCTGGTCAGTTGCAGGCGATCTGACAAAGACCATTTCCGCTATCGATCTTCCTGATCTTGTTGCGTACGGAAAGCAGAAGAGAGTAGGGATTATTTTATGGGCTACCTGGTATGATGCACAGAATCAGATGGATATTGCCTTTCCCTTCCTGTCGGGGCTTGGTATTAAAGGTTTGAAGATTGACTTTATTGACAGGGATGACCAGAAAGCTGTTGCATCACTCTATGAAATTGCAAGGAAAGCCGCTGATAATCATCTTATTGTCGATTTCCATGGGGTGTTCAAGCCTACAGGGTTGCAGAGGACATGGCCCAATGTGGTTGGGAACGAGGGTGTGAAAGGAATGGAGAATGTCAAGTGGGCGGTGGAAGATGTGCCAAGGTACGACGTCACTCTGCCGTTCATCAGGATGCTGGCAGGACCGATGGATTATACCCCTGGTGCCATGAGAAATTCAACAAGGGAAAATTTCAGGCCGGTGTTCAGCAACCCGATTAGTCAGGGGACACGCTGTCATCAGCTTGCAATGTACGTCATTTATGAAGCTCCTCTTCAGATGCTTTCCGATAACCCTACAATTTACATGAAAGAGCAGGAATCGACCGACTTCATTACCAGTATACCCACGGTTTTTGACCAGACCGTTCCGCTTGACGGAGAAGCAGGGGAGTTTGTCGCCCTGGCTCGCAGGAGAGGGGACACATGGTATGTTGGTGCCATGACGAACTGGACCTCGCGGGAAATCCTGCTGGACTTTTCATTCCTCGGGGAAGGCAATTACAAGGCGACAGTTTTCAGTGACGGGATAAATGCGGACCGCGATGCCACGGATTACTCCAGGGGAATAATTGAAATAACGAAAGGCAGTAAACTGAAAATAGAGCTTGCTCCGGGAGGAGGCTGGGCCGCAAGAATAGAAAGGGAATAATCCCCTTTATATGGCAAGACGCTTAGGTCGTTGCAGCAAAACCGAAAAAAACTTCCTGTGATCAGACCCCGATAACCTGCGTCTCACTTATCGCTTAAATACATCCTTCAGTCCGTGAGTCAGGGCAATCGGATAAACTGAAATATGAGTTTCTCCTTCAAATATTTCTGAAGTAAATTTAAAATCTGCGTAATTATGAGCCTGTATATTTTGTATAAGCTCGTTGGAAGGATTAATGGTCCAGTCTTTGCTGTCAAGTGATCCATAGGCCATATATACTGTTTTATCCAAATCTTTATGTTTGCCGAAATACTCAGCTTCCGTTTTTAAAATGCTGTTGTCATTCCAGAATAATGAAGGAGATATTATTATATAACTTTTAAACAGGTCAGGCTGGGCAAAAAGAGCATAAGAACATAACAGCCCGCCAAAAGATATTCCCATAATTGCAGTCGAATCCTGAATTGTCCGATACTTATTATTTATCAGCGGGAAAAGTTCGTTCCTGATGAATTTGAGAAAATTACCGGCTCCTCCTGCATTCGGGTAATAATAATAAACAGTGTCCATGTACTGGGTATAATCCCTTGCTCTTTTTTCCCACCAGGTTGCAGTTCCCTGGCCATAGCTTATTCCAACGACAATGACATCCCTGATCTCGTTGCTCCAGACCAGCCAGTCTTTGATTTCCTTTGTCATGCCAAAGGACTTATCTCCATCCAGTACATAAAGGACGGGATAAGACTTTTTAGAGCCTGAATAATCGGCTGGCAATCCTACCTGAATCGAGTAATTTTCACCTCTGACAAAATCTGAAGTAACTGAGAATTGTTCGGTATTGTCAAGATAAACCTTTTTTGAATTATTGCCGGAGGTTTGCGCCTGCAATCCATCCATGAACATTGAAGTGAGTATAGGTGCAATCAGGGTAAGACAGAATCTTTTTATCATGCTTAATCTTTATTTTATATCACTGTTTTTGACAGTATGAATAGTTTTGCTTCAAAGGTCTAATTGCATATTGTCGCAATATGAATAAAAAAATCCTGCGAATTTAATTCCGGCTGCCATTTTAAAGTAAAAAAATGCCACTAATTTTTAAAATTAAATGAACAATAGCATCTCTATTCATGATGTAATAATATGGAAGTGGATTATTTAAAGACAGGAACATCATGGATCACATGCTTTTAGAATTAATTTATCAGATGACAGAATTGTCAGGATTTAAAAAGACCATAATGTTTTTTATCTTGCCTTGCGGTTTTAGAAATTTTCTGATTAATATTAGGCAAAAAAAATATTAAGGTAATTATATGAAAATAATCGGGCATTATCAGAGAGATATGAGATTAATAATGATCCGGTTTCATCAGTAAAATGAAACATATATGGCGGGATTCCTTTACCGACATTTAAAGCCATCGGATAATTATTTTCAATGGATGCTGATATTGACTGATTAAGAACAAGGTTTCTTGTTACTGACTCCGGACATATGGCATGAATTAGTTTCAATCCTTGCAATTACTTTTTGGTTTTGCAATAATAAGCTGATTAGTGTTCAGAGGTTCGCTTATTTATAAAAAGGCCTGAAGAATTTTGGATCATCAATTCAAGACTTAAGTTACCGGACGATGGCAACCAGGGAAGAACGTGAAAGTTATGAGCAATAATGATGAAAAACTGAAGAGGCAGCTTGGCCTCTTCCCAGCCACAAATATTGTCGTAGCCAATATGGTAGGAGCAGGGATATTTACGACCTCAGGCCTTCTTATTACCGGTTTGCATAATCCTTTACTTATGATGGTATTATGGGCAGCAGGAGGACTTATTGCCTTATGCGGAGCTCTTTCCTACGGTGAGCTTGGAGCAGCCATGCCTGAAGCAGGAGGCGAGTATCTTTTCCTTTCGAAGCTTTACCACCCGCTTTTTGGATTCTTAAGCGGCTGGGTTTCATTCCTGGTTGGGTTTTCAGCTCCAATTGCAGCCTCAGCCCTTGGATTCAGCGAATATTTTTGCAGGGCTGTACCCGGATTGCCTGCATCTCTGGCAAAGGCCGGAATATTGACCAGCGGGCAGACCGGAAAATTGCTTGCAATCGGCATCATAATCATATTTACTTTCATCCATTATCGCGGAATCAGGTATGGTTCAAAAGTTCAAAATGTCCTGACGACACTTAAAGTGGCTCTGATACTTGTGCTTTTAATAGCCGGTTTCACCTCGGGCAGGGGAGATATGGGCAATTTTAACAGGGGTGGCAGCATAGCCCACGGAATAGCCGGATGGAAGACAATCGGGCTTTCACTTATGTGGATTATGTTTGCGTACAGCGGCTGGAATGCTTCTACCTATATCGGAGCTGAAATAAAAAATCCTTCAAAAATACTTCCGGGTTCGCTTCTGTTGGGAACAGGCATAGTGATTTTGCTTTACCTGGGATTAAACACACTGTACGTTTATGGGATCAATCCTGAAGCTATGAAAGGGGTAATTTCAGTTGGTGGTCTTGCAATGGGTAATCTTTTCGGCCGGTCAGCCGATGTGCTCTTTTCCATCCTCATCGCATTTGCTCTCTTTTCCTCACTGAGTGCCTTTATAATAATTGGCCCAAGGGTATATTATTCAATGGCGAAAGACGGATTGTTCTTCAAATCAGCAGGTAAAATCCACAAAAAATTCCAGGTTCCTTCAAATTCGATTATTATCCAGGGCTTAATAGCTATAGTGATGGTGGTTTCAGGAACCTTCGAGCAGGTCCTTACATACATGGGGTTTGCTCTCGGGATATTTCCGATACTGGCGGTTGCCGGAGTGATAAAAATGAGGAGAAACAATTCGGAAACAATCAGGCTGCCGGGCTATCCCTTTACCCAGATTTTATATATCACTGCCGGACTGCTTATTCTTGCACTGTCATATTTTGAAAGGCCTTTTGAATCTTCAATAGCTGCATTGACGGTCATCGTAGGGATCCCGGCTTATTATATCTTTAAAAAGAAAAACGGATCCTCAGACGTTTCAGATATTAAGGCCTGATCCGGCATCCGGGTCTGAGAGATAAGAATAATCTTTCATATTGTACCTTCCATATCAGATAACAGTCTTCACCCGACTGACAGGAGTATAACAATAACTGATCTTAAAAATATCTTTCAATATCAGCTTGAGAATAATATATGATTATTGCATCAGCTGGTCTGAATGCAGGATATTTGCCTATTTTCTTAAAGCATAAAGCATGCTGGTGTTCCTGGTTCTCCAGTTGTATCCAAGGTCGAAAGGCAACGGTTTTACTCCGGGTTGTTTGAAAGCTTTTTCAAGATCCGGTTCCTTGATATAGGAAAATTCTTTAACCGGTGTGGAATATCTTCCAAATAACCTTATATCCCATCTGGACTTATCAAAAAGCTTGTAGGCAATTCCGGAATCATCCTGCAGTATAGTCAGGCTCACATTGAATATCAGGTCACGGATCATTTTAAAGTCATCAAAATGAAGCAGGAAGGATGCTGCTTTTAAGTAGGTATAAGATTGAGGTAATTTAGACAGGTAGGTAATAAAACCTTTATTTTTCTTCAGACCCTTATCCGATATGTCTGTCCTGAAATAAAATACTGACTGAATTTTTCCCCCCTGGACCGCAGTAAAATTTATCCTGACTCCCGGAACGACATTCTTTGGATATTTCAAGCTGTCAACTATCTGGCAGTTACCCAGAGAATCCACTCCTACTCTTCGAATGGAGACTATCTGATGTCCTGTTCTTTTGATAAAAAGTGAAATCAGCGGGACAGTACCGTTAATTTTGGTTTTTTTTAGGTCATCGGTCATCCTGCTTGTGATAAAATAACTTCGTTTAAAGATGTCTTTCAACGTATTGTCGACAGAAGTGAGATAACTTTTCACAGAGTCAGGTATCATACTGCAGATATCAGGCAATTTCCCGATCGGTTCCAGCCCTATCATTATGTACTGATCAGCATCGGGATAAAAAATATCCGCATTCAGGAAATCGGGACCGGCAAAGGGATAAAAGAGTGTTGTTACGGACTTGTTTTTTATCAGTACGCTGTCAGCCCATGTCTTCATTTTATGGATTCTTACCCTATTGCCAAAAGAAAATATGCTGTCGATGTCACTGGCATATTGATTCCAGCCTATCATTGAATCTATTCTTTGATAGCAGCCGGACTTATCATATGGCAATCCGGAAATAAATGAGGCCAGATTGTCTGCAGCATTTACTTTGGCGACAACCACAGGAGTTTTTTCCGGTATTTTTTTCAATTCCCTTGCCTGCGGTTTGCTATTGCAAGAAAAAAACAGAACCACTATCAGAAAGGGGAGGGAGTATTGCATCTTTTTCGGCATACCTTTTATTTTTTGGCGAATAAAGATAGCATTTATAACGATTCATAAAATACATGATACGTGCATATAATCAATTTCAAAAACCCCAACTCCTGACCGTATCAGACCAGACATAGTTCAATTTACATTCCGTATCAAGTCAGGAATAATAAATCTGCCCGAAGGAATTGAAATTCCGCATGGTTTATTATTTTTTATAATAGCAGAAAAGCCTCCGGGCCATATATTACGGAACCATGAACTTTAGCTGATTTTACCCTGTAAATCCGGGAATGTCATTATATTCAATATTTCTGCTACAGTCTGGTTGTAATATGCCGGATTAATCCTGAATTTTTGTAGAATTATGAATTTTTAAGAAATATCCGGTAGGGTAATGGATCTTCTGGCAGTATTTATTATGGTTTTTTTCATAGGTTAGGTTAGGTTAATAGGGTAAATGCTTGACTGCCAGGTCAGGCATTTATTTTATTTGCCGGGTCGATCATTTTTTAAGAATATACTGAAATATTACCTCAGGGAAGTCAAGAGTATCATTATTCCCTTTGGTTCAGCCTGAATGAGATGCGCGAACCGGACACTGAATACAGGCGATATTCAGGTCGTCCAAAATGTTTCAGTCAGTATGAAAAACTTTATGAATAAAAAAATCCATGTTGCAAATCACATACAAATCATAGTTATAATCAAATATTGAATTTTTATAATCATAAAATGATTCAAAAGCGGCGCACAGGTCAATGCCCTTGCATATATTATGATGAAAAAATACTTTTGAAAGGAATAAGTTCCTTTGAGGAATTATGTACTGGCCGGGGGTCGGCGTCCCCAGCCGATCCGGATCATCTATAGTGGAGATATTACTGAAAAGCCTTTCTCCGCGCGGATTGAAAAATTGAAAACCAGTCCACTCTCCGACGGTAAAATTAATGAATGAAGTATTTAAATAAATATTTGCATAGGTTGCGTTTCCATACGAATAGGCTATATCGTGAGGTGTTATGATATCTTTATATATCAGATAATACGCGTATGCGCCGATGCGTTTGACAAACCGTCGATCAAAAGTATACTCTGATGAAAATCCGACAGCTCCATTAAAGCGGGTGAACATTCTGGCGGTATCAAGAGTGTTCTGGCCTCCCCTGTGGGCAAATAAGAATTGTACAGGAATACTCAGCTTCAATGGTTTCGATTGATCAGTCAGAATTACTTCAGATGAATAACCAACAGAAAATTGCTCTTTCTGCGTGTCGTCAAATTTTATAAAATTCTGCCAGTTCAGCCATAGATCTGCCTTGAAATGGGGATTATGATACAAAAATTGCATACCATTTTCCACATTGTCTTCAATATAACGATCAAAACCATATATGGGCTCTATCATCCCGTGATTTAAGGTACTGTACAGGCTTCCCAGTATAAGGTCAAAATTGGGCAATATTCTGTACTGAAACCGGAAGAAGGGCAAAGTCTGTGCAAAATCATTATTTCCGGAGTATTTCAGTAAATGAATCCCGACCTGCAAACAGGTATTGGCGGTGGGCTGATAGGAAAAGGAGGGACGTAAAATAAATCCGATGTATGTATGGCCTTCAGCTATCGGATTGAAATATTCGAGATTTCTGAAAAAGTTTATATCCTCAACCCTGAACATGATTTTATGACTGTTGGCAGTGTCCAGAATGGAGGGCTGTTTAAAATATAGATTATCCGGACTCTGTGAAAAAACGCCGCCACATGCAGCAATTATTAACAGACTTATTATAAGAAACTTTTTATTCATAATTTTTTAAGTGGTTCAAATTTAGGACATAAAATTAAGATTGAAAAGGGATGACTGATATATTAACTTCTCCCGGAACTGACTTCAGGAGCCGGCAGGTTCGGGAAGGATTAATTTAAGACGTCGCCTTTATGACATCAGTAAGATCCGCGTAATCAACGTATGCAGGCTTGCAAGATGCGGGTTCTGTCACATTGCCTGAACCGTGCTGAAATCTTTACCGGACTCAGGGCGTTGTCGCAATGCGTTTATTCCCAAATTTATACCCAAATCCTACTGTCGCAATAAAATTTAAATTCCTTGAATTTGAATTTAATCCATAGTAGTTTGTGGAACGCAATAATACGGCGCTAAAATCTGTACCTGACGGAAAAGAAGTTATTACGTATTCATTGTTATATTTTGAGTCGGCTTTAATCAACCCGCAACTCAGGGAAAATCCTGTTCTTAATACGAGTCTTTTCGAAATGTTTTTTACAAACCCCCCGCCTATTGTCAATCCTGGATCGAATGTTCCTGTATAGTGATTTGTTTTATCATCGAACAGGTATGAAAAATTATAACTGAATAACAAGCTCCCAGTATTATCGTCATTGATTGTTTTGCTTTGTTCGAAATTTACCTGGGATGCTAGTAAATATCCAAGATAGAATCCTCCTTCGACGAAAAAGTTCTTTTGCCTGAATAAATATTTCCTGCACGAAACGGGAACAGTCAGATACTTATTGGTGATTTTAATCTGATCAGTTTCATGTTCCATTCCATATACGAAATTCACATTCCCTTCCTGCGCCACTGAATAATTAAGATTAATCCCTTTAGGCTCAAAGTTTAATCCGGCATTGATCGAAATATCCTGTCTTAAAAAATACTCAAACCGAATGCCCGCCGAAATGCCTGCCAGAATATCTTTAAAGAATTTTGTCTGATAATTCATATAAGCCGGCGAATTTGTTATAGATGAAGCTGACATAAACATGACCGGATTCACATCCGATCCCATAATATTTATCTTATGGGGGGCATCACTGTTTAAAAAATTTGCGAAATCCGGTCCGGCAGAAATGCTTATAATTATATCTCCTTTATTATTGCCCTGTGCCAAAAGAAAACCAGTGCTTAATAATAATGCACTTATAATAATATTTCTCTTCATATTTCCTGTTTGTCTGAGCTGTCATTGACTGGCAGATAAAGTGACAGTAGCACTCAATGGTATTAAAAAAGCAGGCAAATATACTTTCTATTTTCTTATATCAAAATAATAAACTTTGACTTATTGCTTTATTTCACCTGACATGTTCTGACTGATTCCGTTCGCGGGTGGTCAATAATCTTTTACACAACGGACAGAAAAGCCAGAGGCACTTTCATTGATCTTTTTCTTTACGACAGACTGATAAGAACTGGACATTTGCATATACCAGAAAGTCGATTTGCCGGAGTCATAAGAACTCCACCAAATGCCTGTCGTGCCGATTTCCTGAAAATTACCAGTATCATCGCGGAAACCTCCGGGGAGTGCTAAAAAAAGCGCATCATAAGAAGGCGTAACATTCGTTTTTCCCCAATACGTGAAATTATGCTCTTTTAAATATCCTCCCGCATTATCCTTACCCTGAAGGGCGTTGATCAGGATCTCCCAATCGAACACGGACGGAACATGCCAGCCGACAGGACACAGCTTCGCTTCATTGACAGCCTTGAAGTTATATAAGGCGCCATAAGTTGTTTTATAGGCTTCCTGGTTATCGTACCAGCAATACGAAGGAGATTCCTTGTTTCTCCACGCTATCTTGTCAATTATCTCCTGGATCGGAGTGCCGTCATTGAACCTTGTGGTTTTAAGGTTTTCCTGCATCCATAACTGGCTGAAAATTTGAATTGTATTATAAACATTTTCATCAATATCAATAACCTGTCTTTCATAGAGTGTCTTAAACTCTGTTTCATTTCCATAACTGGTTTCCTCATCATTGGTCGAATAAGCCCTGATGTAGTAAGTCATTCCCGGAATGAGATCCGCGATATTGCATTTAAAGGAACCGGTTCCTTCTCCGTTTTCTGTCCTTTTATTCTTTATCGTCGGATTTGCCAGAGTGTCCCAGCAGAACCCGCGAGCCAGTATTTTTGATCCTCCATCATCGCTTATACTTCCGTTGCTGAGCGCAGAAACCGATGTAATAAAAGATATTTTAGGAGCTGTTATGACCGGTTTTGCAGGATCAGTCCTGAAACTTACCTGTGAACTATATGTCGTGCCGGCTGAATTTATTGCATATGTCCGGGCATAATAAGTTTTACCCGGAGAGAGACCGCCAACAGTGCTTGTAAATTCACCTGTGCCTGAACCTTCAATGGTTTTGAGGCTGCTGACATTCAGATCAGTCGTGTTCCCATAGCATATTCCTCTAGCGACGACACTGGCTCCGCCGTCGTCAGTGACAGATGCCTTCATGCTTGCCCCCGTGGCGGTTTTATTAAGGATTGCCGGGTTGGAAACTGCAGGCGCATTTATTACTGGGATCAGCTGAACCGGCTGTTGCTCCGTCTGAGGCTCACCGGCATTATTTCCGGGAATAAAATAAAAATCACCGGTAAGCGACGATGCATCCCATGGCGTCTGCTGCTGATTTGATTTTTGAATCACAATGGTTCTGACTTTCTGGAATATCTGATTTATCGTCAGATCAGGGGCAATTATGCTTTCAAGAATTGCCGATGTATATAATCCGTTTCTTCCGCCACCGTCCGAAGCGGTGCTTCCCGGGGATGTTGCATAAGCGATAAAGGATCCTTTAGGGGCATTCATGAATGCCAGTCCCTTTTCTCCGATCGAACGGGACCAGTTTTTTTCAAACGGATTGTTTCTGCATGCATCCAGAATAATAATATTTGTCTTAGTCTCCGATTCTTCCATGAAGGCCAGAATCCTGTCAAGCTGAACACAGTCATATTCGACCTGTTTCTCAAAGCTGAGCTCTGCATCGACCGGGATCAGGTAGTTAATCCCGTTTGACTGAATGCCATGGCCGGCATAATAAAACAGACCCACATCCTTTCCTTTGAGCTTCGCCCCAAATTCATCAATTGCTTTCTTCATCTTACTCTGAGAAAGATCCTCATATTCCTCGACTTCGAAACCGAGTCGTTTCAGAACGTTAGCCATTGCTTTTGCATCATTTTCAGGATTAGCCAGAGTGCTTCCCAGATAGTTGCCGTTGCCTATTACCAGGGCAAGCCGCTTCTGTGGCTGCTGGTTTTCCTTTAGCGCTGATTGTCCGAATAAAAATGAAGATGTAAAAAACAGAACCAATACCATTGAGCAAGGACGTTTTACCATAGCAAAAGGTATTAATATGCTGCAAGTTACAAACTTTATCAATTAAAATCAAAAAAAATGACAGAATATAAACTATTCTGAATAAGCAGGATACAATTTGCCCCATTTTCATGATATGCCTGGTTGGAACTTATTAATAATTAACGTTTGCCACTTTCAGTACCACTATACCAGAGAATCCAGGCAATTGCTTCCTGCGTTTCTACAAACTTTAGCAGATTGTCATAAAATCTATCAAGAACCTGGCAAGAACTAAAATAATCCTTCAATCGTGCAATGTTGCAATCCTGTCGGAGTAGGAATGTTACAGCCAGACGAACTGACCACATATATCCTGTCAGACGAGATTATTACACATAAATTGACCCCAATAAATTTAACCCGGTCTTTTGTCGATCGGATCAAATATTCAAATATGGTCAAAATCGCTGAAATTTAGAATTAAGTCACATTCCGCGAAAATTGCCGATATTGTAAAATTATTGTAAGACCGAATAATACGAAGAAAAAATTCCAGGCAAAGATTGGACTTTAAATTCGCTGTTATTTTAATAAATTTTATGTGAAAAAAGTATAGCTAATCAGATACAGAATATTAAAGCGTATAATAGTGATAAAGACAAAATTCAAATCACACATAAAAACTCCGTTATTTGCATTTACGATAATGTTGTCAGGAATTAATCTGCTATCCTTCACTGCGACTGCGGGAACTTATAAAAGGTCCTCATTTTTATTTGATAATCTGGAACGGTCTTTTCAGATATTTACTCCATCATTATATGATAAGTCTATACAGGTACCACTGGTTATTGTATTGCATGGAAGGGGAACAAATGGAGAGGGTATGATTTTGGTTACGCGCAAAGGTTTTGACAAACTGGCTGACAGGGATGGATTCATCACGGTGTATCCTAACGGAATAGACCTGAACTGGAATGATGGCCGGATGGATGAAGAAGCAAACGATCGTGCCCATAGGGAAAACATTGATGATGTCGGCTTTATTTCTGCATTAATTGACTTAATGATAAAAGATTATAATATAGACTCAAAACGGGTTTACATTGCAGGAATGTCAAATGGCGCTATAATGGCATATCGGCTGGCTTGTGAATTATCTGATAAAATTACTGCAATTGCTCCGGTAGATGGAAATATTCCGCAGTTGCTTTCGTCAGCATGCGTGCCATACAGACCGGTTTCAGTTTTAGCCATTAATAATGTAAACGATCCACTCGTCCCATTTGAAGGAGGTGAGATTTTCGGAAATTTTCACCGGGTAAAGTTGGGGAAGGTCTTATCCGTGAAAGAATCCGTTATGTTCTGGGTTAACAGGGACAAATGTTCTGCAACACCTTTTGTGACAGAAGAACCTGACAGGAACCCTAAAGATGGCACCAGGGTAACAAGAAAAGAATACCTCAATGGTATCGATCAGACTGAGGTAATTGTCTATTCTATCGATGGTGGCGGGCATACCTGGCCCGGGGGAATTCAATATCTGCCTGTTTGGGTCATAGGGAAAACCTGTTTGCATATTGATGCCAACGAAATCATCTGGTCTTTCTTTAAGAAACATTCCAGGTAGTTATTTTAAAAGATCAAATTTATCTGACATTATTATCCTGAATAAACTGACCATCAATTAACGGTTCTAACACATGTCGTTAATGTACATATAATTTGAGTGCAATTGAAATTGTTTGCCCGAATCAAAATTGATTATCAGAGTTTAAAAATCATCATGGAGTCCGAAGATGAGAACCTGGTTGGGATCACGCATCGTTATCTGTTGATCATTCTGAATTAATGATTATGATAAACAATTTATCTTTACATAATTAAATAAATGAGTGAAGGAAACCATTAACACAAAATCTTTTCGCGAAAGAGGCTGGATGAAACTTGATAATGCAGCAAAACTGTACCCGGCAATTGTGTCTGATGACCTGCCTGTCGTGTTCAGAATAACTGCATTGCTTAAAGAGCCTGTAAAATTTTCGGCTATCAGGGAGGCTGTAGAGACAGCTTCAAAGAGATTCCCATATTTTAATGTTTCACTGGGTAGCGGATTATTCTGGCATTTCCTTGAGTTTAATGATAATTTGCCCCGGATACAGGTCGAAGAAGAAACCCCATGCACTGCTTTTGCGATAAAAAGGAAGAACGAACCTCTTTACAGGGTGCTGATTAAAGAAAACAGGATTTCAGTTGAGTTCATTCACATCCTGACCGATGGCAGTGGTGCAACAGAATATCTTAAATCACTTCTTTACACTTACCTTACATTAACCGGCAGGCAGATAAGTACATCTGGAGAAATAATTATGCCCGAAACACCCGTATTGGAAGAGGAGTTCGAAGACGGGTACAACAAATTCTTTCGCAAGCTGCCATCTCCCCCTAAACTGGTTAAAGCCTGGCATTTACCTTTTAAGCTTAATATTAATCCAAGATTAAGAGTTCTTCATGCTGAGGTAAACCTTGAAGAAATACTTGAAGTGTCCCGCAGCCTTAAAGTATCTGTTACTGAGTATTTTGTGTCAGTATATCATTTTTCACTCCAGGAGATATATATTTCCAGCAAGGGAAAAAACAAAAAAAAAGAAAAAAAAGTCCTGAGAATTGAAGTGCCGATCAATATGAGAAATAAATTTCCAAGTAAAACAATGCGAAATTTTTCTCTTTTTGTGTTACCGGAAATTGACCTGAGGCTGGGTACTTATGGCTTTGAAGATATAGTCAGATCAGTTCATCATCAGATGCAGATAAGTACCGATATAAAGCAGATATCAAGATTCCTGTCATCGAATGTCAGTTATGAGAAGCTTTTAATTATCAGGATCCTGCCACTGTTTATTAAAAAGATTGCTATCTCAGCCATTTACAGAAGGCTTACTTCGAAACGGTGGACAGGAATAGTATCGAATCTTGGCCGGGTAACCCTCCCGGCAGAAATGGAGGATTTGATTGATGCATTCGAAATCATTCCTCCGCCCCCGGATCATTCCATAAAGGTAACCGCTGGTCTTATATCATATAAAAACAAGTTAAGGATCTGTTTCTCCAATATCACACAAACACGGGAACTCGAACAGCATATCTTACGGCATCTCACGAAGGCAGGAATTCATGTTAAGATTATGAATAGCAACTAAAAGCACAAAAAATGTTTATATGTGTCAATTGCGGTGTTGAGCTGGATGATGAATTAAAAGTATGCCCTCTTTGCGGCCAGGTCCAGGGAAATAATAGTGAACAAAAACATCTTTCACAAAATTGTCCTTCAGAAATCATCCGGCTTCATAGAAAAGAAACCAGAAGACATCTCTGGGAATTAAGCGGGATAATAACTTTTTCCGGCATTGCAGTATGTACAATTGTCGACCTTTTAATAAGCAAAGGATTGAAATGGTCACTCTTTTCTGATGTGTCAATACTGACAGCATGGATAATTCTGACTCTTTTTCTGTATTTATACAAACGAACATTAATAATAATCACGGGCTTATTGTTTACAATTCTGGGAGCGCTCCTGGCATATGACCTCCTTACTCCGGGAACAAAATGGTTCTTTCCTGTCGGACTTCCTTTGACAATATCAGCATTTGCAGCCGCAGGAATAGTAGTGATTCTTTACCAGGCAGCCAATTTTAAAGGTTTTAATATAATTGCAGCGACATTAATTGTTCTGGCAGGATTTTGCATCATAACTGAAATAATCCTTGATAAGTACCTGAATGGAATTGTGGATTTGCGATGGTCTCTCATCGTTGCTATTTCAGTCCTTCCTGTTGCCCTGATATTTTTTTTCTACCATTACCGGCTGAAGAAGGGAAACCAGCTCGACAGCTTTTTCCATATTTGAGATTAATGGATTCATTTTTTGAGGCACTATCTTTTATCAGAATGTGAAGACAGGCTGATGGATTAAGTGACCAAAAAGTGACTTGGATTTCAACTCCATGGAAAATTTCTGGAAACCAAGGGTGTCTCACTGGTAAAAAATAATTACATTTTATATTTTGTGGTTCCGGGTCGTTTTATTGCATAATTGCCCTGTCGCTGCTAAATTTACCTTTTTTACCTAAAACTCTTACTATGAAACAGACTATACTTATTCTTTATGTTATCCTGATTTTTGCAGGAGGTTCCTGTAAACAGAAGACAGCTTCCCGGGCACCACAGCCAGAAGTAAAAACAACACCTGAAGTCCAGCCAGAGAAAATGATAGTAGCAAATGTTTATGTTAAACCTGGTATGGATGAGGAATTTATCAAATCGGCGCGATGGATCATTGATAGTACCCAAAAGGAGCAGGGATGTCTTGAGTATAACCTGTGTCAGGATCCATACAAAAAATCGGATTTCTTTTTTTTCGAGAAATATAAAGATCAGGCTGCGATAGATTTTCATTTTGGCGCCAAATACTTCAGGGAGTTCGGTACGAAAGTCGGCGAACTGATCAGGCAGCCGACTGAGGTAAAGATTTATAATATTTCAGAAAGTAAATAGTATTCTGTCTGCGAAGCCTCGTGTATCGGCCACTTTAAGCCGGTCATATTACTCTTGACATTAACAACAAAACGATAATAATACAAGGTATCATTTATGAACATAAACTTTATCTGAAAAAATAAGACAGCAAGACTCTCAGACAGCAAGACCGCAAGACCAAAAAAGCCGCTTTTGCGGCTTTCAGGTTGCTCTGTTCACTCTTCTCCCGAATTATCGGGAAGCTGACATTTTGAATAAACTTTCCTCATTATTGATACTATTCTATTGTTTTTCTCGTTAATTTTACCTGGCTGTTTAACACGTAGTATCAATAAACATGTCTGGATATAAATGTAAAATAAGCTTAATAATTGTCCTGGCTTCACTATTTTCCATTCAGGCTTTTTCGCAGCAAATCAATTACCGTGATAGCCTTGCCGGGTATAATTCCCCAAAGGTAAATTTAAAGCCCACGCTGAATTATTTTGTGGGAAGCACCTTTATGGTTATTCCTCATATGGGCAGTGTCACTGGTTTTACACTATCCCCCTTTTTATCCGTTCCCTTGTCTCCAAGATTGTCGGTTGATGGCGGAATTATTGCCGGACGCTTTTATTCTGCATTAGGGAATTTTAACCCTGAAGGTGCTATGAATGGAGTATTTAACGAGTTATCTGTATACGCATCAGCCAGCTATCATATTAATTCTCAATTGACTGTATATGGTATCGGGATTAAACAACTGACCGGGAACTCCCCATTTTATTCTCTCCCGAAAAGCAGTTATACTATTGGATCCAATTATAATTTTGGACATTTTTCAATAGGAGTTGCCCTACAGACCTCAAAATGGAATAATAGCTTCAGCCCCCTGCCATTCAATGGCTCTCAGGGATTTTATTCCCCATTTGTACAAAGGCCTGGCACATTGCCTGTATTTGGCCAGTGAGAAAAAAATGTTTGCAATTTTTATCATCCGACAAATAACTCGCACCCCGGGTGTCAGGCATAGTTCGGCCAAAAGCGGATAAAGACTTTGTTGAAATAATGAATATTGTAAAATCCATTCTTCCTTCACCATTTTCAAAAGTCGGTCATTCACCAAACATTAAAATCAAAACAATAAATATTAAACTCCCCTTTTAAGGGTGGTCATTTTGATACAGATAACAGTAGTCAAGGACATTAGTTTATTCATTAGGGTTGGGCAATTATTATATTATAAAAGTCCCCGTGATAAGTGCTGGTATAATGGCACGAATGTGAGCTGAAAATTAACAAGGATAGATCACAGATTAACTGCCTGGGCCAGAGGATGATTTTAGAACATTAAAAGTATCACAATTCTTTTACACCCCAGAACTTATTAATATTGTTCCATTTGACAATATATGGTTTTACAAACTGGCGTTTACACTGATCTATCGTCAATCCACGTATTTCAATATCATCTAAAGCGGCAGGAACCATACCGGATTTATGCGCCAGCACTATAGACGGAATTTCATTTAGTTCAAAACCCATTAATAACGATCCAACCATGTCAGTCGCAAGCGGGCTTGTACCGGCAATAATTAGCCCCATATCAACAAGCTTGCCATCACTTGGACCATTTCCCTCCATTGCAGTAGATGCATCAATAACTGAAAGCCCTGTTTTAACAGCGTTATTTATGTCGAGAACTTCATATGCTATTCCTTGAGAACCTGCTTCGGCTGCCCTGTCATGGAGCCATGAACGGACCGCATAATATTCTGTGCCAGGGTAAAGGCCAATTAAGTTCTTCATGGCAAGCGTGACTGTTGAAAGCGTATGCGTTTTCATCATTGGAACCGAACACAGCAAATCAACTTCCGTGAGGGATTTATTGATTTTTACTGATTTTGCTGCAAATCCATTTTTCAGAGGTACTTCAACGATTTCTCCTGAATGGAGGTTAATTAAAGGTATGTTTAAAGATTTTGCCATTTCAGTGTATCCCAGAGCATTAAAAACATGCTCCTGCATTTTATCAAGAATTTCTCTTTTTTTTGTCCTGAAGACTTGATTATTAATAATATTAAATGAAGAAGCAGCTGCAGAGCCTTCTCCTATCATCACTTCTTTTCCCGCTTTTTGCATGAGCTGTGCAAGGGTTTTTACTACAACAGGTTTAGTTGTAAATGAAGGAGTGTCGCCTGTAAGGTTCGGCTTGAGCATTATCCTTTTTCTGCCTTTTGTAACTGTTT
This sequence comes from uncultured Bacteroidales bacterium, assembly GCA_963717685.1. Classification (GTDB taxonomy): domain Bacteria; phylum Bacteroidota; class Bacteroidia; order Bacteroidales; family VadinHA17; genus LD21. The sequence continues at coordinate 1,594,307 of OY970346.1, forward strand.
TTATTCCACCCAAAAGATCAATCGCTTCTTCCACGGCTTTGGGAATATTCCCGTCCTTAATCCGGACAATGCTTACAATATTTTTCTTCACTTTCCCGTAACGACTTCCATCATAAATATGGTTTAATCCAAATGCTATGGAACCAACTGCTAATGTAGAAGCTGTACCGATGAATTCTCGTCTGGAAATTTTTAGTTTTTTCATTTATTGATAAGTTTGATTCTATCTTTTTCTTCAATAAAATCCATTGCCCGAAGGTCACCCTGGTTATCCTTATAAAGGTAACTTATAAAGATGTCGCAATTGTAGTCTTTAATGATGACTGACATAAGGCTATTATTTGATTCATTATCAAATTTAAAACATTATCAGGCTAAGTACAAAAATTAATTTGGCAAGGTAGATCAGAATCTGATGGTCTTGTTTTGAGAAGGCAAATTCTTTTATAAGAATAAAAGAGTGGTGTTAATCACCACCCCCATTTGTTCAGATTTAAGTGGATTGTCGTAAAATCAATTAAAAATCCAGCAAGAGTGGAAAAGCCAGTAGCCTTGACCATAATTGGCCAGAATAAGTTGACCGCCAAAAGCCGGTGTTAAGTGCTTGTTTTTTAATTATGTGTGCTAACTATAATTTACCCGGCTAAATGTGGTCAGGCGATCCGGCTTTTGCAACAAGACCTTGATCACTTAATTATTCGTAAACGATTTTAATTGTCGTAATTTTCTTTTAGAGGGAAGTCATTATTCCCTGAAATAAATTGCTTTTAGCTGATTTTTAATAATATCTGTAGTTTTGATCAATTCCGGATTGTATTGTAGACTATTCATTTCCTTGGAAGTTGGATAAGGCATATAAATTATCATCCAGTAAGTATCAGAATACATGGTCATATCCACTATTGTTTTCCTGTCAGTTGTCATATAATATACGGGACCCGAGGAGCCATAATCAGCCACGGGAACATATCTCTCGGTTAAATAATTAACCAGTAAATTTACCTGGCTTGCTGGGATCAGGCTACTACTCACTGTATAAGCAGATTTTTCAAATAAATATAGAAGGTCTGTGATATAAGAATTTTCACCCGAATAAAATAAAGTTGAATCATCTTCTTCAAGTAATAGTCGGGTTTCATAAGCTTTCACATCAGTTTTTGACTTGCCAAAAACAAGATAAGGCTCTCTGTACATTGAGTAAACGGGAGAAACAGTCACTTTGCACTTAGCAGCAAACCCTTTATCAGCATTACTTACATCGATATAAGTCTCTCCTGTTAATTGTGCCGTTATTACACCCGACGGGGATACTGTCGCAATAAAATCGTTTTCCGATTCATATACACAGCCACTTGTATCGGGTGATACTATTAAATTAAAGGTTTGATTTTTTGTCAGCGTGGTTTCAGTCGCATTAAGCGAAAGAGATTTCTCGCTTTTTTTGCATCCGGTCAGACATAGAATGACTATAAGCAGCAAAAAGGTGCTTAAGCTTTTTAAATTTAGCGTTTGCATTATTTTGAGATTTATCAGGTTCTGATTAACAATCAAATTTAGTAAAAATAGTTTATCCTTGCAAAATATATTATTGCAAAAGCCGGGCTTATTTACCCCATTTATCCAATCACCCTTCACCGAACATAAAAAATAAAACGACAAGTTTTTAACTCCCTTTAAAAGAAGGTCAATTTGAGATAGCCAACCGGGGACAAAGACTTTAATGTTCCGAATTTAAGTAAATATCAAAGAGAAGGAAGATTCCCTCATAGTAGGCTTGGTAGATTTATTTACTTTAAAAAAGGAGATATAATGAAAGCCCTTGAAACTCCAATAAGATACCAGCAAATGAGTTGCAGCAATAATTAAAATCAGGGAAAGGATAAAAAAAAGAATCAGAAAATCACCAAAATCAAAAATTCCGTTTTAAAATATCCCTTGCTAAAACCTGGCATAAGCAAGATTTTATTTACCTGAAAGATATTCTTTGTTTAGATCATCATACATTAAAAGTTCCTTTGTGGGATTGCCCGTTTTGTCAAAAAAGATATTTATCGGCTCCCATATAAATGTCCCAATGCCCCTGTTATCGGGCAGGCTGAAAACAATGTCGTGAACCTCTTTCCTGAACATTGCATATTCAACCACATTCAGGTCTTTCCGGTATCTCCCGGCCAGGTCATTAAGATTTGATTTGAGGTCGTCCAGAGTTCCGTGCCACATAGGATAATATGATAACCCTATTACATCAAAGTCAACTCCTCTTGCTATCATGTTATCCAGCCAGAAGACGGCTTCCCTGTTCTGCCCGCCGAGTGCTATATGCATCATAATAATGATTGAGGGATCAACTTCCCTGACTGCCTCGACTCCCGCCTTAAGCAATTCAGCGAGGTTATCAAGATTAGAAATATGTCCGTCAGGCCAGAGCATTCCGTGGTTTATTTCGTTCCCTATCTGGACCATTTCAGGAATAGTGCCCTGGTCCCTCAGACCGATCAGGACCCTTTTTGTATATGATTTCAAAGAATCCCTGAGCGCTTCAAAATTAAGGTTTTCCCATGCCTTTGGCTTGTTCTGCTGCTGGGGGTCGGCCCAGTAATCACTGTAATGAAAATTCAGAAGCAGCTTCATTCCGTATTTCTTTACCCTTGCTGCCATCTTTTTGGTGTATTCAAGACTGCAGAAGCCCTTCCCCGGAGCGTACCCTTTTTCATTTTCGGGATTTACAAAAAGCCGTAGGCGTATGTAATTGAATCCATGATCAGCCAGAATCTTAACAGGATCTTCTTCTTTACTGTTATCAAAAAATTTCATGCCACGCGACTCAATCTCCGGCAGGAATGAAATGTCGGCTCCGATGCTCCTCCCTGTCTTTTTTATCACCGGTTTTATCTGATCTTTTGTAGGTTTCAGAAGTCTGATGTCTGGACTTATTGTGTGGATCTCGTGAGAACCAGGCCAGAGATTGTCAGCTTTCACCTCAACTTTGATCCTGTCAGGTTTTGTTCCTGTCTGAAATATAAACTGGCATGATCCATTGACAATATTCGATGACCAAAGACTTGTGTCATTTGCAGATTTTACCAGGGTAAGAGGTATAGAATTATTCGTGCTGGCAATTTTAGCATCTCCGATGACTGAAATCTTTATTGGTAGATTGGCAGACGTGATCTGTCTGCCAATGCTGTCGGCCACGGTTGCTCTGATAAGAGTATGTTCCTTGCCGTCTGCAAGCATTGTCGTAGTATAAGTTGTCATTATTACCCGCACTGGTTTCCCGGCACTTGTATTGGTGACTGATGCGAATTCCGATTGACCTTTATTTTTTTCGGTCCTGCCGCATTGCGGGAACAGAATCACGGTGGCCAGCAAAAAACAAATGGATTTCTTCATGTCCTGCCTTTTTTTATTTTATGAAGTCGACATACTGCTTTGAATTGCCTTTTTCAAAAATATAAGCTGTAAAGTTAATCCATTCTTGATACCTGCTCCCAAAAAATCGGACAGTTACAACTTATAGTTTCATATTATTTATGTCAAAGGCTGGTGATAATTACCAGCGACCTTTTTTTAAATTTAAACGGATTGTAATAAAATCCATCAAAAACCCAGGAAGAACCTGACAGCAAAGAAAACCAACTTGTCTGGGCTGTCATGTAATTGCAATGAACTGTTATTCCCAGATGTCGCCTGATTGATTCTGGTTGCTTCTGGGGCTACTTCTGGTGATGGGAAGGGGAGAAATTGACAAAAGATGATCTGTCGCCAGGAACCTTAAAACGTAGTAGGAATAATGAATAATGTAAAATCAGTCCTTCCTTGACCACCTCAAGATCCGGTCATATTCCACTTAACATACAGGACAAAACAAAAAGGATTTAACTTCGAATTTGAGAGATCAACCTGATGTGGCCAACCGGGGACAAATTCAGAGGCTTTCCCATTAGATTACCCCAAAAGGAAAGCTCATGATTCTTACTTTAATTTTTGCATATAAACAATTAACTTTACTAAATCTTTAAGAAAGCAGGCAGAAAAAAACAATAATGAACTTTTAATATGAATAAATCTATCTATAGTGTTATTACAGGAACGGGAAATTATATTCCGTCAAGATGTATCAAAAATGAGGATTTCCTTATAAATGAGTTTTACGATGCGGACGGGAAAAAGCTACCAAAAGAAAATCAGGAAATAATTGATAAGTTTTTTGAAATTACGACTATTTCGGAAAGAAGATATGTGACAGACGATTTGGTAACTTCTGATATCGCCAGTAATGCTGCCATCGATGCTATTAAGTCTGCAGGCATTGATAAAGAAGAATTAGATTATATAATTGTCGCGCATAATTTTGGCGATGTAAAGAAAGACATCAAGCGGATGGATGCCGTACCTTGTTTAGCCGCCAGGGTAAAACATAAATTAGGAATAAAGAACCCCGATACTGTAGCTTATGATTTGCTTTTTGGCTGTCCGGGTTGGCTGCAGGCTGCTATTCAGGCCGATTATTTAATTAAATCAGGAGATGCCAGAAAGGTGATGGTTATTGGGGCCGACACACTTTCAAGGGTTTCCGATCCCCATGACAGGGACAGTATGTTATATGCTGATGGTGCCGGAGCTACTATTTTCGAATCCAGAAAGAGTGAATATCCTATTGGGATACTCGCACATAAAACGCGATCGGACACATTATTAAATTCCAAAATGTTATATATGGATAAATCATATAAGCCTGAGGGTGAAAACAAGGATGATATTTTTTTAAAAATGCTTGGCCGGAAACTTTATCAATATGCAATTGAAAAAGTACCTCAGACGATAAAAGAATGTCTTGAGAAATGCAATATTCACCTTAGTGAAATAAAAAAGGCGCTGATCCATCAAGCCAATGGTAAAATGGATGCTGCAATATTAAAAAGACTTTTTAATCTTTATGATATGGTTGATGTGCCAAAGAACATTATGCCGATGACAATTTCCTGGTTGGGCAACTCATCTGTAGCGACCATTCCGACTTTATTGGATCTTATATTAAAAGATCAGCTGAAACCACACAAAATAAACAAAGGAGACACCCTCGTTTTCGCATCTGTTGGAGCAGGAATGAATATTAATGCATTAATTTACAAGATGTAATTACAAAATCCGGTTTGTAGACGCCGAACTTACAAAAAAACAACGAATCTTTAACTCTGGACTTGGGTTGTCAAATTATTCATGTCAATTAGGGTCGTCGACCATGGGCTTTTCCACAGAAACAATAAATTATTGTTATAAATAATTGATGACAGGACACGTTAATTTATATATGAATATTTCTTCAATCGTTCTTTATTCTTATTGAAATTATCAATACTCCTGTTGATGGGAATCCTGATTCGGATAGTTCCCACTAGAGTACCAATTGCAATTCCCGTAAGACCAGAAAAAATTCCGCCAATTGTTGCCTTGTCCGATGCACTCAAGACAAAAAAATCAAATGAACCAGGGGTAGGATGATCACTGCCCGATGAATAGCCTATTATTACACCTGCCAATGATCCTATAATTAAGCCTGACAAGGCTCCTCTGATGACAGAATTTTTACGACGCGTTTCAACAGTTCCAATATTTTTATAATCAATTTCTGTTGTTTGATGCTTGCCTGATAAAAAATCCCTCTTATTTAAATAATTTGCTACTATAATGGAAGAATCCTTTATTTGATACAAAACACCTGTTCTTTTTGGTTGCCCATACAAAATATTTCCACTTTTTGTATAGTTATCTAATTTAATCCATGTACGATAAATTTTGGAATTTTGCTGAGTATCTTTTTTTTCAATAAAAGGCTCTGTTGCTATTCTTTTAATCTTATTCATATCAAAGATTAATAGCTTATTATCGACAGTTTGAATCTCTAGGGAGTTATCATTATCGCTTTCAATGACTTTTCCATTAACACTTGTTCCATTCTTCAGGAAAATTGTATCCTGATACCCTTTTTGGGCAAATATGACACTGCAGACAGTGATCAAAATAATTAATAATAAAGATTTCTTCATGGCGTTATTCCTTTTTAAAGTCAAGCTTTTATTTATTCTATATTGGAACTGAAATAAATGACACGGACACCTATTTACCTGGTTAATTATCTTTTATACAACGAACAGACCTGCCATTTGTAAAAGATGTCCTTCCGTTGTTAAAGCTGCCGTTATTAAAATATTCACAATCATCCCCGCAATAGCAATTACTTGTATCAATTGAAGAAATAATAGGATAGAAATAATTTTTATAGAAGGCACAATCCTTTGAAGAACTCCACCAGGTACCTCTTGTACCTGTTCCAATGAAATAAGTTGTATAAAGCGGGCTAAGGCAACCTCCAGGAAGTGCTGTAAAGCCGGATTCATCGGTTGCATTTTTATTTGGATCTTCCCAGTGCGTTGTCCCAGTTTCCTTTAATCTACTGCCGGCAATGCTATCGCCACCCAGATAGTTGATCAGAGTTTCCCATTCAGAATAGTCTGGCACATGCCATCCTGTCGGGCATAAGTCATGTGTACTTACTACTGCATAATAATTGTACAAATTTCCAAAAGCGGCACCATAGTTATTATCATTCTGGTAAAGGCAATACGCACCGACAGTGTCGTTTTGCCATATATCCATATCTTCAATATTCTGGATGCTACTGCCATCACTGTATTTTGAAACCTTAAGATTCTCGGCCATCCAGACCTGTGTGCCTATCTGAATCGTCCGGTATATATTGCCATCTATATCAGAAAGTGATCCATAAGTCAAACCAGGATTAAATAGTATATTATTTTCAAATTGAAGGGTTGTGAACTTAACATTGGGTCCGAATACCGTATCATATTGAACTGGCGAAGAAGGAAAGGCGTTTGGTTGGGGTATTAATACCTTTACAAATGCCCGGATATTATATGAAGTACCCGGTGCGAATATATCAAAATTGATAAACTGTCTTGTCGAACCATTGTGAGAGTAACCCAATTCGAAAATCGGTACCTGGCTGGAACCTAAAAAAAACCCAAATGATGCAACTGGCAAATTATTATTATTGTTCTTCCATTGTAGCCCGAGTAATGCCGAGTGATAAGTTATTTGTTCCACTGGCAATGTGGTGACAGTCACATTTGCAGAAGAAGCAAGATTTAAATCGCTCTCCTCGTTTTTCTTTGAACAAGAATATAAGATCAAACCAGCCAGGCAGGACATAAATAATATCGAGTATCTGATTTTCATTTTTTGTAGTATTATTAAACCTTTTTTCATACTTTGAAAATTTGGATTTTCAACATTCACTCCTTACTCTTTCATGAATTTTCATGTATCTCCTTACAGCCCGTCAAAGAATTATTAACAGATTATTTTAATCTATATGCTATGCCAATCCCAATTGATATTGTTTCAATATGAACATTAAGAATAGGCTCGTTCCAATTGCTGGTTTTACCTTTTGTCTCGAAATAGCCGGCCTTAAATAAAAATGCAATTCTTTTCCCGGCATTATAGCGTAATATGTTATCCAAGCCATATGACAGGATTCCTTTACCAAAAAAATTCTTTGAAAAACCTATCACTGGCTGCAATTCCCATGAGAATCTTCCTGAAATTGGTACGGAAAACAAAGGGCCTCCCATAAAATAAGCATGGTCATAATCATCATCACTATATCCGGGTTTTTGTTGATAAGAATTTATCCCAATTAATACGGTGACTCCAAAATTGTCAGTGAATAAATATCCAAAATCTGCCAGTGTTAATTGAATACCTGCTTTAATCTGGTAATCATAACCACTTAAAGGAATTGACGGGCCAATTGATAAACCAATATATCCTTTTCTTTTTGCGGCTGAATTATTAGTTAAATCAGTAGCGTTATTCTCACCCTTAGAAGATTCCTTTACTATTTTTTCAATTTCATCCATTTTAAAATAAAAAAATATTTTATCGACAGATTGAATCTCGACGGATTTGTCTTTAGCCATTTCAATGATTTTCCCATTAATACTTGTTCCGTTCTTAAGGTAAATTGTATCCTGATACCCTTTCTGGGCAAGCATGACACTGCTGACGGTGATCAAAATAATTAGTAAAAAAGATTTCTTCATGGCATTATTTCTTGTAAAGTCAGGCTTGTATTTATTCAACATTAAAACTGAAATAAACGACACGAACTCCTATTTACCTAGTTAATTATCTTTTAAACAACGCACAGAAATGCCATCGATCATGGGGTATCCAAAAGCACCGTATTCGCCAACATAGTCCGTAATATAAACCAAAGCATCAGAGGTATCAGCCGTCGTAGCACTCCACCAAGTTTCTCTTGTCCCAATCTCGCAAAATGCTTCGCCACTTTCATAACTCATATAATAGCCACCAGGAAGAGCTGTAAAACCAGTTTCATTAGTTGCACCTGTGTTAGGGCTATACCAATGCGTTTCACCGGTTTCCTTTAATTTACCGCCAGCATCAAATATTCCACCCAAATAGGTTCCTAAAGTTGTCCATTCGTCATTAGATGGGACATGCCAGCCTGTTGGGCATAGATTACTCTTGTTCGCTACTGCGTAAAAGTTGTAAAAACAACCAAAAGTTGCTCCATAAAGTTTATTGTTCATGAAAAAACAATACGCCCCGCTAATATTATTAATCCATGTGTTTTGATCTTCTATATTTTGGATGCTACTACCATTCCGATATTTTGTAACTCTCAAATTCTCGGCCATCCAGACTTGAGTGCCTATTTGTATAGTTTTATAATTATTCCCGTCAATATCTGAAACTACTCCATAGGTCAGATTCGGATTAAAGACAATTATCGTATCAAGTGGAAGGGTCTTAAATTCTACATCTGATCCATACCTTACCTGAGTGGATGAAGATGGATTGGGTCCAAATGCAACCGGACAGGTGAACGCCCTAACATGGTAAATGGTGCTTGGAATTAAATCATCCCATTGGTAATTAGGACCCGTCCATCCATGTCCGGGGGCGCATTCAATAACCCGATCTGATATTGTTGGATTTAATGCAGTGTCCAGACAGAGGCCCCAGCTTCCTCCTTCTCCCGTAAATGATAGCTCACTCACTGCAGAATGATAAGTAATATCCGTAACCGACCCGGTAGTTACTTCAATGCCCCATCCACCGCCACCGTCATTCAATGAAATGCAGGAATAAATAATTCCGGTGGAAATCATAATAGCAAAAATCAAGGCTATGTTTCGAATAAATGTTTTCATGACAAAATTGAATTATTAAATAAACCTAATTTCATTACAGGAAACGGAATCCAAGAACCATGCCGATAAATGTATAAGCATGATAGTCAGCCATTTATAAAAAATTACGAATTATGGTTGAAATAATATTGTAGCGGTTTGCTACAGTTCATTGATTCAGAATGCTACACTTATATGCAAAAACCAAGCATCAAGACCACATTTTTCAGGTCTGATTCCCACCGAACATCAAAAATAAAACAACAAGGATTTAACTCCGGGTTGGGGGTGGTCATTCAGATCCGGCCAGATATAATTAAGGCTATCGGCTTTCTCACCCTATGGGACGATCATGATAATATTATGAATTTTAAACTTTAGTTTCTCTATTCTTCAATTCCGCTCTTATTTTTTTTCTCCATCTGACACTAATTAATGCAGGAGCTAATATTGGAATAGCAGCTCCACTAAATACAGGTTTTATTATGATCAACACTATAAAGCAAACCAAGAAGATTATTGGGAAAAGTATTATAATCTTGTTTTCTTCTTTTTCTCTCTTCTTTAATTGGTCGATTGTCAATTTTACTAATTTTTCAGTAGCCATAAATATTCGTTTTAATAGATTACAAATCTCAGATTATTATTAAATATATGCTTTATTTAAGGGAAGTTAAATTTACCTGAATTTATCCTGGATTTCCCTGGCCTCATCAGCAGCGAATGTTGATGCATTTAACCAGATATGATATAGTTTATCTACCGTATATGTTCAGGAGAGATTGACTTTTTTGTCAGGCTGATCATTATTTATATCAATCTTTTACGCACCTCACACTGAAGCCGGACTTTTTATCGTTGTCAACTCTGCTTACTGTTTCATCTTCTGAAAACATAAAACGGTTCCATGCATTTGTCGAATCATACCCGGTAGATGTCCACCAGGAGCCAATATCACCAGGCATAAGAACAACCCCTCCATAAAGACTCCGGAAACCACCCGGCCGGCTGGCGAATCCGCTTTCATTAGTTGCCCCTGTGTTGGGACTGTTCCAGTATAAATTTCCTGATTCCTTTAATTTACCACCGGCAATGCTATCTCCGCCAAGATAATCTGTGAGCTGAGTCCACTCAGCATCTGTCGAAACATGCCAGCCTGCGGGGCATAAGTTCCGGCTGTCAGATACAGCAAACCAATTATATTGCCTGCCGTAAATTGAGGCATAGTTGTTAACCATGGGATTTATACTTGATGCAGGCGTGGTTACAGTGTCCCATGCAACCCCGGCCGGAGAATCGGGAATCTGATCACCATTGCTGAATTTAGTAACTCTGAGGTTTTCACCCATCCATACTTGAGTGCCAATAACAATAGCATTGTAAGTATTACCGTCAATATCAGTTATTGTAGTTGGTGTTTTGGATACATCTTTTTTGCAGCCTATAAAACTGACAGAGATGATCAGTGATAATATGGTATTTAAAATTCTTGAATTTAGAGTTTTCATACTTTTGAGATTAAAATTCATTCTTAATAATTTTATCCAGCTATTTATTCACCTGCGCTGTTTTATTGGCTCCAATATATATATGAAATCCAACTTTAATGCCGAATGTTCCAAGAATATCTCTTTCATTATCCGGGTTGTTTTGCTCGGCTTTTGTAGTTGTTGAGACATATCCTCCCATTAAGTCAAACGCAAATTTATCTCCGACTGGAACAGCAAGTCCAATACCACCAAAAAATGAACTAATGCTTGATTTTTCATTACCACCACTATAATTATCTCCTGCAGATCCAAATGACCCTTCCACTTCAGCAAACGGAGCGATTTTTTTCAAAGGCAGATAGTATCTTATGAAGGGACCAATTCCCCACAAAGTAATTGTTTCTTTATTACTGCCGGTTCCCATACTCATAAAAGAATAATTTATATCGAGTCCGGCAGCCAGATTTTTTGCAATAAAGTAGCCAACTCTGGGTGAAAGATTAAAAGTTCTTATTTTCTCAGAACTGTTACTAACATCGCTTTTAGTATTCAATGTGGTAAATCCCAGCTGTAAGAAATTTGCTGATCCTCCTGAATACATGCTGTACAAATTATTAGATGATGTTGATAATCCAAAGAGGATTCTACCCTTTTCAAATTGAGCGTTCAGCATTGACATGCTTAAAAAGCAAATAGCACTAATTAAAAATAAAGTCTTTTTCATGATCTGATAAATTGATTTGTGTTTACTCTTAAGTTTTTCAGCATTAACCCCTTACTCTTTTATGAATTTTCAGGTACCTCCTAAAAAATTATTAATTACTCCAGAATATATTATTACCAGATAAGAAATTCAATAATCAGGCCAAGAATTATAACTATAAGATAAACAGTTATTTATAAAAAATGACAAGATAAAACTGAATCATTATTGTAGCGTTCTGCTACAATTCAGTGATTCAGAATACTACACTTATTCGTAAAAGTCAGACGACCCGACCCCAATTAGCCAGTTAGATTATCATTGATGTACAATAAAAAACAACAATTGTTTAACTCCTCTTTAGATGGGAGTCAATTTAAACCGGCCAACTATGGGCAAGGGCACTGGCTTTTCCACTTGTATTACTGATATGCGTGAGTTTGCCAGATTATAAGAAAATAGTATCAGATGTCAGAGGCTAAAGGTTTCTGTTCTTTTGTCATAATATAAAATGGATAAAAAAACATGACTAAAAAATGACCTTTTAAAAAGATCTAGTGCTGGGGTTATATAAGAACAACGATTAACAGTTATTGTTGATACTTTTTCCCATACGGCATACATCGGAGTTTGATAATTAATAGAAATAAAAACTATTTTTGATAATAAAATAATTTTGAAATAAGGGTAAAGAGTAAATCATAAAGAAAAAGATTTATTGAAAATTGAGTTGCCCGGTTCTATTAAATGTCGCCGTGGAGTCCGAGCATCAATAGAAGGTTTTGAAAAAATGATTAAAGAATCGTTTAAAACAAAAGGTTTTTTTGGATTAACCCCCAGAGTATAGTTTTAACAACAATTTTCCATCTTGAGTAGAATTAGTCTTTAACATAACAAAAAATGGCACGACAATATTTAGATCATTCAAAAGCAATTTTAACTTCTAATCGTTCAAATTTTAAAGGAGGAAGTAAAGGTTCGGGGATTATCTCTTTATTTGGGTATCAAAACGCATATGATCTTAGAGAAGGGTATCCATTATTGACTACAAAAAAGATGGCTACAAGATCAATGTTTCATGAAACAATATGGTTCTTAAGAGGGGATACGAATATTAAATACCTTGAAGACAATAACGCACCTGTATGGAGACCTGATGCCTTTCAGGACAATCTTCCCGGGATGCAAAGAGAAGGAATTTTTCCTGAAGGTATTGTGAAGTATTCTCCTGATTGGGACAAAGCAATGGAAGAATATGGTCAGAGAATAAAAGAAGATCCTGAGTTTGCGGAAAGATGGGGCGATGCCGGACCAATTTATGGGAAACAGTGGAGAAGGTGGGAATATTATGATCATGACAAAGAGAGGTTTGTTGAAATAGATCAGCTGGCAGAATTGATTAAAGGTCTAAAAAAGAATCCAACCGGGAAAAAACACATTGTTGATTCATGGAATCCTGGAGACACGCCAAAAATGTCTTTACCTCCATGTCATGTTCTTTATCAAGCAACTGCTAATGAAGAAGGCGAATTAGAATTGCAACTTTACCAGAGAAGTTGTGATCAATTCTTAGGTGTTCCTTTCAATATAGCCAGTTATGCTGCTCTTACCCAGGTAATAGCTCAAGAAGCAGAGATGGTTCCAAAAACATTTATCCATACTTTTGGAGATTCACATTTTTATGCTGGTATTGGTAAGAGAACTCAATGGCACAGAGATAATTTCAAGGAACTGCAAAAAAGAATTAGAAATGTTTCTGCAATAGAAGAATATTTAGAAGTTGTTGATTGGATTAATAAAAATGCTCCCAGTGACGGCAATGAAGAAAAATATGATCATGTAACTGCAATTCTTGAACAGATGTCAAGAGAACCCAAACCATTACCTAAATTACATATTGCAAAAAAACCGTTTGATCAACTAACTATTGATGATTTTGTTGTAGAAGATTATAATCCTCATCCTCCAATCAGAAGGAATATGGCTGTTTAAGCAGCAATAATAAATATTATTTCTGTTAAATTAAAAGGGCAAGGCAGGTTTCCCCATTTTTTTGGACACTTCTAAAGTAGAGTTTTTCGATACAGATTGGTAATACCATACTAATTTGTAAAGCATAATGACCATACTGGCTTTGCGAACAGAAACCTTGTACTCGTCAGGCAACATCTAAGCCAATCTACTCGACTGGGTTGGCCTCAAAGTTTTTTTCAAAACATCCTGTAACATCTGCCTATCCAGGGTAAGATCCGCAATGATCCCTTCAATCTGTAATTTTCTTCTTCCAATTGTCTTAGCCTGCGAAGTTCCGGAACACCTGGTCCACCATATTTTTTCTTCCAGTTGAAAAACGTGGCTTCACTGATGCCCATCTTCCGACAGACCTCCTCGGCTTTGACTCCGGTCTCAGCCTGCTTAAGTGGAAAAATGATTTGCGATTCTGTAAATTTTGAACGTTTCATAGGCAATCCTCTCCTTTTGAAATTAATACTTAATTGCCCAAAACTCTAATTTTGAATGGTCCGGATTATTGGGAGGAGGTCACAAAAATAGAAGTGCAGATTTATTAAAGATTTTATCTTAAAATACGAGGACTCTCTGAAAAATAACAATAAATTAGATATCAGTTACACCTTACCCTGTATGTACCGGACTTTTTCTCTTAATAATATAAGAATAATGAGAGCCTTTAAAAACGAATTTTTAAAGAATCAATTAATATAAAGGATGATAACAAAAACAGGAAATCAAAAAATTTAACAAATTAAATTTATTCATTATGGCAAAAGCAATTTTAAAACACAATCCCTCTTTGACAAAAGAGAAATTGAAGACAGTTTTATCGACTCATTTTAGTCCTATAGGATATGAGGTTGATTATTCTTCTCTGATTGGTGCGGATATTTATATTAAAAAAAGCGGTTGGACGGGTGTGGCTATCAAATTAAAACAAGAATCTGATGCTACATTTCTTAGAATTAATGGATATGCACCATCTGTAGCAGTAAGATTGCTTATCTATGGTATTATCACCATTTTCTTTTTGCTTCCAAAATGGAGAGCGTTAGAAAAAGAAGTAAAGGACTTTGTAACATCAGAGCAATTTATTACTGACAGCATGAAGTAAACTCACTTCAACACGAAATATGGCAAATGGCTAAGATTTTTGTAACTCTAGAATTGTAGGCCGTATCAAGATTTTCCTTCGGTTGATAGGAACGCAATCTTCAGACAGCCTCCTGCCATATTGCCAACCATTGTATTAATGCTGGTAAACCTCAAAGCTCGAAAAATGAATAAATATTATTACAATGGTAAGTCAATACCCTTGACCACTATTGGTGGGAATAAATTTACAATCAAAAGCCGGTGTTAAGCACTTGTTTTTTTAGTTATGGGTGCTAAGTGCGATTTACCCGGCTAAATGTGGTCAAGAGGGGTGACTTTTGTATTTTCCATTCACATGTTACGTAATTTTGTATTACATTATGAATAGGTAAGCGTGACTGGAAACGTCCCGTCAATAAAGTAAGTATTAATTTTTATTCATCATAACATATACTTAAACAATTATTTATCTTTAATACAACGGACAGAATACCCAAATGTCTTATTGCTATTGATGTTGCTCAAAGAGGAGAAAAGGAAGTGCGTGTACCAGCTCCATGCCATCGTCACATCACTATCTGTAGCTGACCACCAACCACCGAGTTGGCCAAAAAGATCGAATTGGCCATCGTCAAGACGGTAGCCTCCTGGCAGGGCAGTAAAGCCGCTTTCGTTGGTTGCATCATCATTAGGGCTTTTCCAATCGTATGTAAAGGTCTCTTTTAATTTGCTTCCAGCAACACTTTCACCTCCCAAATAAGTTGCTAAAGTTATCCAATCACTATCCGTTGGCACATGCCAACCTTTGGGACATAATTTACCAGTATTTACCGTGTACCAATTGTACAATACCCCATATTTCTCTGACCGCGTATAGATACTTGTATCGTTATTATACCAGCAATATCCTGGTGTAGTTAGATTGCTCCATTCATCCGCATCTATTACTAAGGGTATTGCTGTACCATCGTTGTACCTGGAAGTTTTTAAATTCTCAGCCATCCATGTTTGTGAGCCAATTATTACGGTTTTGTAGGTACTACCATTCCTTGAATTGGTAAATGTACATCTGAGTGCAATAATCGAAATCGCAATTGAAATTAATAGCCATTTGTTTTTCATATATCAAAATTTAAAGAATATTAAATATTAAAACTTTGATAACTAAAGATAGCAGGTTATTACAAAAGAAAAACGATTTAAGTTTTTTTATTAAGCGACTCTCTCTATTAATCCAGACATTCTGACCAGACCTGGCAGATCAGATTAGATTAATCAAACCCTGATTTGACTCTTTTAATTCCGGCTTTAAGAAGCCAGAATGAAAGCCGGCAATAGTTATCTTGACTATCTTTCTGATTTAATGGGGTATTAATTTGACTATCGTCTCACTGGAAATTTGACCGATTATATAATCCAGCAATCTTTTTAAACTAATCTGTTTTGTGCCCGGTCAAAACCCTGATTCTGATAAGGTGATCTGACAGTTAGTCCGGCATTTCAAATTCAGACAAAGGTCATGAAATTATTAAATTAATTTTCTAAGAATAACACATAACTTTACAAACAACTAGTTCAGATTAATAATAATGGAGGCAAAATGGCAGAGATAAATCAGGATTTGATAGTGAAGATTTTTGAGGAGATGGTTAAGAGCAAGCCGTCCCTTTCAAAGTACATGCCGGAGAAGGACTCGGATGAAGAGGTCGATTACCGCATCCTGGCAGATATGATAATCAAAAACTTCCCGTGGCCTATAGGAGTGGAGCTCAGGCGCCTGTTCTCGGGATCAATGCGGCAGCCAGGGAGGCTGAGGCTCGACCAGATATTCAAGACAATAGAGCGAACCATCCAGTTTATAAGTTTTGTCATGGTCGGCCAGGCATGGTATGATGCGGCACAGAAAAAGATTTCGCTCACTGAGCCAGTTAAAGCAGAATTTGCTGGCAGGTTCGCCACTCTCACAATGGGTAATTTCTGTTGGATCATAAGGACTCTGGCCACATTATACTCCGATCAGAATACCTCCTGGTTCCTGCCAGAGATGAATGAGCAGTTCGATAAGAAATTCTTTGCGGCACTGGACTTCTGGGTGCCTGAAAGGAACGAGATAGGCCACTATCAGATAAACCTTGAGGAGGAGGATATTGAAAAGAGATGCGTGGAGTACGAGGAGAAGCTGACGTTCATACTTATGAGGATCGCATTCCTTGCCAACTACAGGCTTGTTTCTGTAAGAGACATAAAGGTCATAAAACCGAGGATACATGAAGCGAAATTTCATCATATAGTCGATTTGCTCAACAGCTCAGATTCTGACTTCAGGGGTCAGGAGATAGATGAGACAAAATTTGCAGACAGCCAGTCAGTGCTTCTTATGAAATCGGTCAAGTCTTTTGATGAGTACCTTAATCTCTCGCCATTGGTCATTGACACAAACTCCGAGACGATTGACACGAAGGAGAAATTTGATATCAGGAAGGATATATTCATGTACACAAAGTACAAGCCTGGCCACCTTATGTACCTGGGGACAGAAGTAACTGAAAAAGTCGACTTGCGAGCACTGAGCAACTATTCCATCCTTCTTGAGGAGTACAGGAAGATGATGAAGGAGCTGGGAGGAGTGGAGGTTTGAGAAGATGGGTATGTTTAAGGTTGAAAGTTTCAGGCTGCAGATTGATTCAAAGTCTGCAACTTGCAATTCCATCACGGAACTGAATTAGTGTAAATAGTACACTTATTAATAAATAAATCAAATAACAGTAATCAAGCAATCTAAGCAATGAAATCTTCCTTTAAATTTCTCGACAGCTACACAAAAAATGACCGGGATATCTTTTTCGGTCGTGACCATGAAATAACCGAGTTGTACAGGAGAGTTTTTGAGAGCAGGATACTTCTTGTTTATGGGATCTCTGGCACAGGCAAGTCATCGCTTGTGAACTGCGGACTGGCATCGAGGTTCGATGAGAGCGACTGGCTGCCAATTAATATCAGACGGGGAGAGAATATTATTACAAGCCTTAACGAAGCACTAAGCAAATATGCAATAACAGGTTTAAAGAAGGATTTAACTTTTTCTGAAAAAGTCCAGTCACTGTATCTCGACCATTTTAAGCCAGTATACCTTGTATTCGATCAGTTTGAAGAGCTATTTATATTCGGAACAGAGGAAGAAAGGACCGAATTTCTAAGGTTGATAAAGGAAATAGTAAGGTCAAAGACTCAGTGCAGGGTTTTATTCATAATAAGAGAGGAGTTTCTGGCAGGGATGACAGAGTTCGAGTACGAACTGCCGGAAATTTTCACCAATCGTTTCAGGGTTGAGAAGATGAAAAGGGCCAATGCTGTTCTTGCAGTAGAAGGGCCTTGCAGGGTAAACGGCATCGGACTGGAGGCAGGCTTTTCAGAAGAGCTTATCGACAAGATTTGTCCCCAAAGAAATGAGATAGAGCTTACTTATATGCAGATCTATATCGACAGGATCTTCCGGATATCAGAAATGGAGAATAAGGAAGGAGAGAACCTGAGTTTTTCAAAGGAACTTCTGGTGAAGGCAGGCAGTGTGTCGGATTTGCTTGGACAGTTCCTGGATGAACAGATAAGGGAATCGGAAGATCCGGAGAAAGGGATGGCAGTTTTGAAATCATTCGTCTCGGTACAGGGCACAAAGAAGCAGATGACACAGAGTGAGATAATGAACTCTTTAAAGTCATTCAGAATAGAAATAGCAAAAACGGATTTGATAATGTACCTGACAAGGTTTGTCGATCTCAGGATACTCAAGGAGAAGGATGAGTCAGGAAGATATGAGCTTAGGCATGATGTCTTGGCTGATAAAATCTATGATAAGTTTACAGCAGTTGAGAAGGATATAATTGAAGTAAGGCAATTCATTGATAATTCTCTGCATAACTGGGAAATAAGAGGAGTTCTGATGGCTGCAGATGACCTGGATTTTATTGCCCCTTATGAGAGCCGGTTATACCTTACCAAAAAGCAATTGGAATTGATTAAAAATAGTAAGGATAGTTTGATCAGGGCAAAACGAAGAAGAAGAAATATCACAATTACTGCCGTAATTACATTATTATTAATCTTTGCCGGATTTACAATATGGGCATTGAAGGAAAGGAATAAATCGCTTGTCCAATACCATCGTGCAACTGTGCTTATGCTTGTCGCAAAAGCAAGGGAAATCTCTGCAAATGATCAGACTAAAGGAATAAGGTACGCCCAGATGGCTTACAGTTATGACAGCACTGATTACCTTACTAATCAAGTAATCAGTGATATTTTCAATTCAACGGAACTAAAGCCTTTTTATTTATCTGAATATCGTCATTCAGGCGGAGTTACTTCAGCAATATTCTCACCCGATGGCAAGAATATTCTGACTGCATCTATGGGCAGTACAGCAAAACTATGGGATCTGTCGGGAAAATGCCTGACTGCTTTTTCAGGACATTCATTGGTTGTTTCTGCAGTATTTTCTCCTGATGGCAAGAAAATTCTGACTGGATCTTCTGATAAAACAGCAAAGCTGTGGGATCTGTCAGGGAGATGCCTGGCTACTCTTTCAGGGCATTCCAACGGTGTACGGTCAGCAGTATTTTCTCCTGATGGCAGGATCATTCTGACTGGATCTTCTGATAAAACAGCAAAGCTGTGGGATCTGTCAGGAAAATGCCTGGCTACTTTTTCAGGACATTCAGAAGGTGTTAATTCAGCAGTATTCTCTCCAGATGGTAAAAACATTTTAACAGTATCCGATGATAAAACAGCAAAGCTGTGGGATCTGTCAGGGAGGTGTCTGGCTACTCTTTTCGGACATTCAGAAAGTGTCAATTCAGCAACATTCTCTCCCGATGGTAAAAACATTTTGACTGCATCCGATGACAGAACAGCAAAGCTGTGGAATTTGTCAGGGATGTGCGTGGCTACTCTTTTCGGACATTCAGAAAGTGTAAACTCAGCAGCATTCTCTCCCGATGGTAAAAACATTTTGACTGCATCCGATGATAAAACAGCAAAACTTTGGGATCTGTCAGGAAAATGTCTTGCCACTTTCGTTGGACATACAAACTATGTTTGGTGCGCGGTATTCTCACCTGATGATAAAAGCATCCTTACTGCATCTTTTGACAAAACAGCAAAAATATGGGATTTATCAGGAAAATGCCAGTTCACTCTTTCTGGACATAAATTGAGTGTTCGTTCAGCAGTATTCTCACCTGATGGTAAAAACATCCTTACTGCATCCGATGACAGAACAGCAAAGCTATGGGACTTGTCAGAAATACACCCGGCTAGTCTGCAAGGACATTTGGGGGAAGTTAATTCAGCAGAATTCTCGCCTGATGGCAAAAACATTTTGACTGCGTCCCGAGACAATACCGCAAAACTTTGGGATCTGTCAGGGAGATGCCTTGCTACTCTATCAGGACATTCAGACGAAGTTGCCTCAGCTATATTCTCGCCTGATGGCAAAAACATTTTGACTGCATCCCGAGACAATACAGCAAAGCTTTGGGATCTGTCAGGGAAATGCCTTGCTACTCTATCAGGACATTCAGACGAGGTTGCCTCAGCGGTATTCTCACCCGATGGTAAAGAAATCCTTACTGCATCACAAGACAATACAGCTAAGCTTTGGGATAGATCAGGGAAATGCCTAGCTACTCTGTCAGGACATTCAGACGAAGTTGCCTCAGCGGTATTCTCACCCAATGGTAAAGAAATCCTTACTGCATCACAAGACAACACAGCTAAGCTTTGGGATATGTCCGGAAAATGCCTGTCAACCTTTTCCGGACATTCAGAAAGTATTAATTCAGCTGTATTTTCGCCTGATGGTAAAGAAATCCTTACTGCATCACAAGACAGAACAGCAAAGCTGTGGGATCTGTCAGGCAAATGCCTTGCAACTCTTTCAGGACATATAGACTATGTTTGGTGCGCTGTATTCTCACCCAATGGTAAAAGCATTTTGACTGCATCTGATGATAAAACAGCAAAGTTATGGGATCTGTCAGGTAAATGCCTTGCTACTCTTTCAGGACATTCTGATAGGGTCTTGTCAGCTGTTTTCTCAACTGATGGTAAAAAGATTTTGACTGCATCATATGATAAAACGGCAAAGCTATGGGATCTGTCAGGAAAATGTTTTGCTACTCTTTCGGGACATTCTGACAGGGTATTGACAGCTGTTTTCTCGCCAGATGGTAAAAACATCCTTACTGCATCTTGTGACAATACAGCCAAAGTCTGGTTTACACCAGTATATATCAACAGTTGGATTGTCAAGGACAGAATAGGGATACTTTTACCTGCTGAAAAAGCGGAAATAAACGCACTGGATGATTTTAAAACGGTGTTGTCATCCGATGATCCGGCTTTATTAATGGAGTACGCTGACTATTATCTTGGTAATCATGATACGACCAGAGCGACAACCCTTTATGAAAGGTTATTATTAATAACCCCCCAATGTATTAATAAAACAGTTCTTGGTGGTATTTACAGAAAGCAAAAAAACAGTAAAAAATATAATGAATTATATAAAAATGAACCTGCACAGATTATCAGAGATGAGTTGTCTGATATGGCAGATACATCGGCTTCTGATAATTACAGTTATAAATTCAGTTATTATACAAAGAAAGTTAAACTATATGAGAATCTTTTAAAAACAGATCAGTCTGTGAAAATAGATGCTGCTGTAAATTACGATAAATTAGGTTGGTTTGGTTTACTTTCAGGTAACTACCCTGACGCACTTGCAGCAATACAGAGAGGAATTGAATTGGATCCTTCAAATTACATTCTTTATACTAATTTGCCTTTATGTTACCTGTTTACCAATCAGTATGAAAAGGCAAAATCCAAATATCTAATGTACAAGGACAAACTATGGACCGGCGACAATAATGGAAATACCTTCAGGGAAGTTTTTCTTGACAATATTAAAAAGCTTGAAGACAAAGGCATAAAACATCCCGACTTTGAAAACATAAAGAATCTATTAAAAAAGTAGTTGAAGGTTAATTATTAACGAAAAAACCATCAACGTGCAGTAAGTGTAAAAGCCGTACATATTGACCACTTTTATCAGGTTAAAAACAAATGACATATTGTTCTGATAACTTTCAAAATACCTTCGAATTGAAGGAGTAAGCTTATTCCCGCTGAAAATGGTCAATGGCATAGGCTTTTCCACTTTATTACGGTTATTGGCTGACAAATGATGATAAAAGAATCAATTGGCTTTGATTTATGATATTATTTACTTTCTTTTATAACTATAAACTATTTTCATGAGAATATTATACCTTTTACTCATCCCATCGGTTCTGCAGTATGCATATCTTTCCCTCCAGCTGTCGGTAGATATGACGGGGGAAGGCACTTTAGGTACAGAACAAAAATATACTTATCCGGTACACGCCAGATCACCTGTGAACAGAAAGTTCTTTACAGATATTCCTGCAGCTATAGGTCATTTCGACTTCGGCAATAGCGTTGGTGACATAGCAACAACCTTTAATTATGATTTATGGGTTAAGACCGCACGCACGGTAAACATGATTGCAGAAAATAAAATCTGGTATGTTGGCGCGGATATATCCTTAGTAAATTTCAACCGGAATCGGGCAATCCTTAATTACGATGCCGGCTATGGGAATATGGGAATTGGTCTGACTGTTGTAACTAATGGAATAAAGGCCAGAGATTCGTTTTTAATCCAATTCAGACAAAATCATTCTGAATGAGTTTGAAAAGCTGTAATTATCTGGCAATATTAATTCAACAATTAAATATAATTCAATAAATAAAAATAAATAAACCGATTATGGACACAAATGATATAAAAGCTGTTAATCCAGTTCCAGTCAGGCAAGCTGGCAGCTATATTAGAAAATCTGTACTCTATTGTGTTCTTACTTATATAAGTAGTTTAGCTATTATCCTGTTTTTTATTCTTTTTATAATTAGACAAGTCATGCCAGCTATCATGAATGAAAATTTGAATACTATAATGAACAATCATGGCTTGACTTTGCTTTTATTATTAATGGTTTTTTCAATTATATCATTAGTTTTATGGATCTTATCACTCTCAACACTCAATAAGGCCGGCTTGCTGCTCGTTCCGGTCAATCAGGCTGGCAGTTATATCCGAAAATCTGTACTTTATAGGGTTCTGACTTATATAAGCAGCTTCGCTATAATCCTGTTTTTTATTCTTTTTATCAAAAAACAAGTCATGCCAGCAATCATGAATGGAGAAAGTAATGATATTATGAAAACGATCAATTATGGTTTGAGCATGCTTTTATTGTC
This sequence comes from uncultured Bacteroidales bacterium, assembly GCA_963717685.1. Lineage (GTDB taxonomy): Bacteria > Bacteroidota > Bacteroidia > Bacteroidales > VadinHA17 > LD21. The sequence goes on from OY970346.1 coordinate 1,617,199, forward strand.
ATTGTTTTTTTCAATTATATCATTAGTCTTCTGGATCTTATCACTCACAACACTTAATAAAGCCGGCTTGCTGCTCATCTCGGTCAATCAGGCTGGCAGTTATATTAGAAAATCTGTACTTTATAGTGTTCTTACTTATATTAGCAGTTTAGCTATTATCCTGTTTTTTATTCTATTTATCAATAAACAGGTCATGCCAGGAATCATGCGAGGAGAAAGTTTGATTGGTATACATTGTAACGTGACTATGCTTTTATTATCATTTTATTTATCAATTATATCATTGGTTTTCTGGATATTATCACTTACAACACTTAACAAATCCGGCTTGTTGCTCAAAGAGAGTGATAACCTGAATTTAGATAGCAAACAATTCAAAATCGAACCGGGAATGATTGTGGCACTTCTTTCAATATTAACATATATTTTAATACAACTCTATTTTATAATTCGCCCGGTTGTTGGTTATTATTTTCAGTATGAAATTTTTAAGTACTATCAGTTTAAATATATTCTGAGCCCGTTAATTGTACTAATCTTTGCTTTTATTGGGGTTTATATGGCATTAAGGAAAATTAAATGGACTTTTATCGCTGGTGGTGTCAATCTTCTTATTACTATCTATTTCTTTATTCATTCTATTATATTGAAACCCCAGCATTCGTCCTTAACACTAGTACATTTGCTTGTTCCTCTTATAAACTTTATATTACTTTCGGTCTTTGTTTATACTACTTTTAAAGATTATTGGAAAAGCCGGAAGCCTTGACCACATTCGGCCGATTAAATAGTTATTAATTTATAATATTGGATAACAATTAGTTATATCCGAGCAGACATGGTCAATTTTGTCCGGCTAAGAGTGGTCAGGGAAACATGCTTTCCCACATGGTATAATAATTTTATAATTCGTTTACTCTTGAGTTATTCCGCATTTACTTATTATTCTTAAAACCGGAATAGAAATTCAATAATCAGGCCAAACATTATAACTATAAGAAAAACAGTTATTTATAGTAGGAGTTGAAATTAAATAGAATCATTATTTTAGCGTTCTGCTACAATTAAATGATTCAAAATACTACACTTATTCATAAAAGCCAGACAGCTTGACACTAATTGACCAGTTAGATTCAACTTAAAATAAAAAACAAAACAACAATTCTTTAACTCCCCTTTAAAGGGTGATCAATTTGAGGCGGCCAATTTTGGTCAAGGCCTTAACCTTTTCTATCAAAACTGATTTGCAAAAAACTGGCAGACATCAGACTTTGAATTATTGATAACTCATTTTTATATAATCAAAGTTCCGGAACGATTTGTTTTAGTTAATTTTGATATTACAAAAAGAGGCATGATGGAAAGCAGAATAAGACTTTATCTCTACACTTTTTTGGGAGTTGGACTTACAGTTTTCATAATAGGGTTCTTCGGAATAAATATATCGCTGAAGTATATCCAGCGTAATTACATTCAGCTTCAAATTGATGTAAATAAACGGCAAGCTGAACGGATGGCCCATACCATTAAAAGTGAAATTAAAATGGGTATTCCCCTGGATTCTATCAGGAGTGCGTTCCAATCCTCAATACAGGGAACTGAATTTGACAAAGGATTTTTATGCATGTACGATACCAGATTGAATCAGCTTGTATGTCATCCCGATGTAAATGCAATAGGAGTAAGTTTTAATAAAGACTTTGTCTTCAGATATCAAAATTCAAATGCGAATGTCTACATAACTGATGTTTACGGTAAGAAGAAACCAGCGGGAGGAATTTTTGTACAGGGTAAGATCCGTACAGATATTATATACACCGTACCAATCGAAGGGACTAACTGGTTTGTTAATGCTCACGAGAATATTAATGCCATATCAGAAGAGATTAAACGCTTACGGTTCGTTTATATTCTGGGCTCTTTGATTTTCGGTTTAATAATTTCGATAGCTGCCTCAATGACAGCCCGCCGTATAAGCAGGAATTATGAAAAAAGAATTGAGCAGAAAAATGTAGAATTACAGGCTTTGAATTATAAGATAAATTTGCAAAAAGACGAAATTTCAAGCCAACTGAATGAGATTGAGAAAAAGAGCAAAGAAATTACTGACAGTATTAATTATGCAGAAAAAATTCAATCGGCATTATTGCCACCATTAACTCTTATAAAATCCTATTTCCCTGAAAGTTTTGTTCTTTATAAGCCAAAAGCTATCGTAAGTGGAGATTTTTATTGGTCCTGCAGGATCAGTAACAGGATACTCGTTGGTGTTTTCGATTGTACAGGACATGGAGTCCCAGGTGCTTTTATGAGTATGCTTGGCATTACCCTTTTAAACGAAACAGTAATCAGGGAAGGGATTGATACACCTAATTTAATCTTTAACCGGTTAAGAGAGAAGATAATCGAAGCTTTAGGACAAAAAGGAACAATGTCAGAGGTAAAAGATGGTATGGATGGTTCTCTGATAAGTTATGATATATCAGATAAAACGCTGACTTATTGTGGAGCTTATAATCCATTGTACCTGATTCGTGAAAATGAGATTATTGAAATCAAGGCTGACAAGATGCCATTATCGTACTTTATAAAAATGTCTGATTTTTCAAGTCAGAAAATTGAAATTAGACAGAATGACCAGATCTATCTTTTTACAGATGGGTATATTGACCAGTTTGGTGGTGGAAAGATGAAAAAAATCAGTTCGTCCCGATTTAAGGAAATACTTGTTATGAATCACAATAATCCTTTAGAAGACCAAAAACAATTACTTATTGATACATTTTATAAATGGAAAGGAGATGAAGATCAAATAGATGATATAACTATTGCTGGTATCAGGATCGGGTAATCTTATCTTCATTCGGGTTTCTTTACAAAAGCAATTCAACATAACCATATCGAAAATCCGGTCTGCTTTCACCGAACATACAAAACAAAACAACAAGGATTTAACTCCCCTTTACAGGGTGGTTAATTTATAATGGCCAATTATGGACAATTCACTCCGGCTACAGGTGGTCAGAATTTCCTCCTTTTGCGGCCCAGTGCAGATTTGATCAATCCCTTTATTGCTTTACAAATTTGTACTCAGTAGGATCTACAAAATCAGCTACGTGCAACCGCACAGATTTTACCTGATTATTTTCAATTTGGAATGGTAATGTTTTTATTCCATATGCCGGATCATTGTACGTACAAAGGAATCTGTTGCCACCAAGACATTCAAGCTTACCTGTAAGGTCCGGATGATGTTCAAATGTCATCATTAGTTTATTTCCGGTTAATGCAATATCCAGGTAACCATAAATCGGGTTTACATAGTGGCCGGTGAAGTTTTTCAAATCTGTTGCAGGTTTAATATGCATTGAAATTGTGTCTTTTTGAGCCTTGTACTGAGAAAGTTCTTCTTCTGAATGTTTTTTAAAGAACCCCAGATAATAATTACTGTAATTACGATAAGGAAGATTCAAGTAAGCATCCACTATTTCCCATTTCAATGCATCATAAAATTCATTAGCATCTGTATTAGTAAGGACGACCACTCCAAGCTTTTCTTCAGGAAGTAAAGTCACCGAAGTCAAAAATCCATTCACACCACCTGTATGAGATACAATTTCGCGACCTTCGTAGTCGCTTAGGAACCATCCTAATCCATATAAACTGAAATGAGTATGGGTGAAAGGAGAATATGAATTACCTATAATCGACCGTGGTTTTCGCGTTTCCTGGATAACCGGGAAAGGAATTACTGTAATCCCATTGTACTTACCACTGTCCAATTGGCAGATTAACCAGTGGCTCATATCGCTCACTGAAGAAGAAATAGAAGCTGCAGGAGCAAGGTTATCAAATACCTTATAAGGAAGAAGTTTCAATGTATCGAAAACAAGCGTATGGGGTGCAGCAATGTTCTGTTGAAACGGCATTTCAGTGCATAATGCTATGCTGCGATTCATCTGCAATGGAATCAAAATCCGATTCTTAATGTTTGATTCCCAGGTCTCATTGCTGATTTTTTGAATGCATTCACCAGCAATTAAAAATCCCGCATTAGTATATCCCCATTTACTTCGAAAACTGTACGATGGAGTCAATTCTCCGAACTTTTTAACAACCTCGGTCCTTGTCAGAGCCGAAGTCCAATACATAAAGTCTCCCTGAAACGTCTCCATACCTATACGATGGCAAAGTATGTCGGCTAAATTAAGCTCTCCGGTAACCCATGGATCTTTCATTGTGAAGCCGGGAAGCCATTTTACAACCTTATCGTTCAGGGAACATTTTTTATCGTATTGCAGCCATGAAAGAAGTGTGGCTGTGAAGGCTTTGGTATTGGAGCCTATCATAAAAAGAGTATTCTCATCTACCTTGTCGTCTCTCGCTATACTTTGTTTCCCATAGCCCCTTGCAAGTACCAGTTTCCCATCTTTCACAATAGCCACGGCAACTCCCGGAATATTCCAGTCATGTAATGCTCTATTAATGTATATATCCAGACTATCTTGTACAAAAACAGGTGTTGAGCTTTGACTAAAAAGAGAAAGTTCGATGCCTATTAAAAACACTGCAAGAGAAAAAAGGTTTTTCATGTTGTTCAATAGTTTGATTTTATGATTTTAAAGTTACTCCTTGTTTAAGCCAAAGTCAAGTTTATTTATCCCAGGTAAAAATCTGTTGTTGGTCAATTTATTAAGTTCAGCTATTGTCAAAATCCCAGACTTTTCCGATGATATAAGAATGGTGTTAATTACCACCGACCTTTGTTTAAATTCAAACGAATTGTCAAGAGTCCATCAAAAACCTGACTGAAATCTGGCAAGGAATAAAGCATAGAACAAATTTTAGAGTAAGCAATGATTTGGTAATCTGTCATTGTTGCTATAAGTACACTTTCCTATTTTATCCACGAGGGTGCCCCATCATTATTTGAATTATGAGTTATTTGTGTCAGACCAGTGCCATCAGAATTTATGAGAAATATATGAGACCATTGATCCCCATTCATTCCGCTTCCATAATTAAATGCCAGTTTTGTGCCATCAGGAGACCATGTAACATAAGTATCATCTATATAACTTATAAAAGGCAGCTCTGAAACCATTTTTTCGTCAGAACCATCTATGTTCACAGTCATGATTTTGAAAAAGTAAGGGGATGTCCCATATTCATTAAAACCATGACGTAAAACGAAAACAATTCTTTTCTCGTCAGGAGACAAAACCGGACTATAAGCAGAAAGAGTGCTGTCGTTAGAAGTTATTTGTATCAGTGTGTCCTTCCTTATATCGTACAAAAAAATACCTTTTGGAGAGTCAAACTCTCCTTTGGAATAGGCAAGTGCCAATAAATTCCCGTCTTTAGAAACGGAAATCTTGCCATAGGCCTGAAAATTAGTAATCCTGGTATTATTTGAGCCATCAGGCGAAATGCTATAAACCGGGCCTGAATTTGAAGCGCCATAAATATAAAATAGTTTCGATCCATCAGTATTCCATACTGGACAGAAGCTATGCCAGGAATTGGAAGTAAGCTGTGAATAATTTCCTCCGTCAACAGACATTGTAAAGATTTGATAGCTAATGTAGGTATAATAATAGGCTGCATAAGCAACCATATTCCCGTCCGGAGATAGAGAGACGGAAGCCTCCCAAATGCTGGCATTATCTTTTGTCGTTATCGTTGTAGTATTCTTTTTATCAGCATCTATTATAATAATCTTCCCCTCACTTCGGGAGAAACCAATTTCCCCGCTCAAATTTTCATAATTAATTGTTTCTGTTTTATCATTAATATTTTTTTTGCAACCCCACAATGATGCCGATAATATAAGTATGATTTTGAACCAGATAGATATAGGATACATTTTTTTTAAATACATACAATCTCCTCCGATGTTCTTAGTATGCTTGTACTTCCCGTAATTTTAAGTAATCAAAGTTACACCTGATTAATCCAAATGTCAATTTAATTAATCATAAAAGTCCATCCAACCAAAGATTAATTCAGATGGATTAAATTAGCATGATATATCAAGAGTTTATTGAGGTTTTAAAGTGAATAAACATCAAGAATTACCTCTGGTTGTTGTTGGTCAATTTATTTGGGTCAGCTAAGGCCATAATCACAGACTTTCCAAATTGGAACAGAATGGTGTTAATTACCACCAACCTTTGTTTAAATTTAAACGGATTGTCATAATATCCATCAAAAACCTGGCCACAATCCAAAACCACTTGTACAGTTTGTCCAGTAATTATTATAACATGATACCACCAGATGTCACCAGATTGATTCTGGTTGCTTCTGGGGTAGTTTCTAAGGATGGGAATGGGAGGAGCTTGTCAAAAGATTATCTGTCACCAGGAACCTTAAAACATAGTAGAAATAATGAATAATGTAAAATCCGTCCATATTTGACTACCTCAAAATCCGATCCTCTTTCACCGAACATTCAAAACAAAACAACAATTATTTAACTCCCCTTTAAAGGGTGGTCTATTTATAACGGACAAAAGCGGTCTAGGGTACTGGCTTTTCTACTCGAATACCTATTTACAGGTTATTTATTCACCTGAGCTGTCTGATTTGCTATAAGGCTGTTGACAATGGTTTTAAGCTCGTTAAGCTCTGATTTAAGCTGCTGATTTTCCTGTTTTGCAGATTCGATTAGTAATTGTTGACTTGAGATTTGTTGCTGCTGCTCTTGTATCCCTTTAACTAACACCGGGATTAACTTATCATAATTCAGACCCCAGAGTCCTGTTGCACTATTCTCAGGGACATCAACGGCTTCAGGAATGACCTTGTAGACTTCCTGTGCGATGAGCCCTATTGTTCTTGGAATATTTTCTTTTGCCCAGGTGGACTGATCGATGGAACTATGATGAATATATTGCATAGGAGATAATTCCATCAGTTCCTTTAAACCATATGTTATTGGAACCTGATCTTCTTTCAAGCGACTATCGGAGTAAGTTGTCCAGGCATAAGCTCTGCCTGATCCAACTGCTATAGTCGAACTATTTGGCAACTGTAGGGCATAAGTGGGAGTGGTAACCTCTTGTAAACCGACGCAGCCATTTTTCAGAACTGTCACTGCATTTGATTGTGTATAACCTGTGGTTCCATTGCCTATGACAAACAGTCTGTCTGATGGATTCCAACCAGTTGAGGATCCTGGTGTATAGGTAGTATTAAATCTACCAATTGCCGTTTCGCAAAAAGATGGAGCCAAAGTACTTACGCCCATCGTGGTTGAATAGTCTCCGCTCGCTATGGTCCAACCTCCCATTGCAGTTGAGACTACTCCGCTTGCTACTGTTAAATCTCCCATTGCGGTTGAACTGTATACCAATGCTTCGGTTCGATATCCCATTGCAGTTGAGATTTCTCCGCTTGCTACTGTTGAATCTCCCATTGCGGTTGAATAGTATGCGCTTGCAGTCGTTTGATATCCCATTGCAGTTGAGATTTCTCCGCTTGCTATGTTCCAACCTCCCATTGCGGTTGAATATTGTCCGCTTGCTGTAGTTATTATTCCCATCGCAGTTGAATATTGTCCGCTTGCTGTGGTATAAATTCCCATCGCGATTGAATTGTTTCCTCTTGCATTGGTTTGATATCCCATTGCAAGAGAATAATTACCCTTGGCAGTATCGGCGAGGCCTATGGCAAATGAGCCTAAGCCCATGGATTGTGATCCTTGTCCTATAGCAAATGAGTAATCCCCTTTGGCATATGCAACTCCGGTTGTTTTTCCAAGGGAGTCAACACCGGCGCTCCCAAAAGCAAAACTTCGATATCCATCAGCAATAGCTCCCCTACCAAATGCATAGCTTTCCTGATTCTTTGCCTGTGCCCATTGTCCAAAAGCAAATGAATTATCCTGGTTTGCCACTGATTGATAACCAATGGAGGTTGAATAATTTCCCCTGGCAATAGCCTGATATCCCAAAGCCTGCGAGTACAGGCCTTTCGCCTTTGACTCGAATCCAGAAGCAAATGAATTAGTCCCAACACTATCTGGCGCTTCTATCAGCACTCTTCCCGTACTAAAAGCATTTTTAACAGGATACCATAATATCCTGTTCTGTGAAGGATTGATAATTCCGCTTGTATCCGTATTTACATTCAGGTAATTTGTACTCCCCCCTTTTGTCATATCATAGCCTCCGACCGCAAACATGCTTTTTGATCCTTTTGCCGATGGGTTGGAATTTATATATATATTCACGCTGTCAGGGCTGACATCCAGATAATTCTGGACTGCTCCTTTTGTCATATCATATCCTCCGACTGCAAACATGCTTTTTGATCCTTTTGTCAGGGGATTTGTGTCAAGATACATCCTGATGCTGTCTTCACTAACGACAAGATAGGGCTGTGAGGTTCCCTTGTCAGTGCCAAAGCCTCCCACTGCAAAGCCGCTTTTCAGCCCTTTTGTTTCATTGGATACATAAACCCTTACTCCTTCATTGTAAACTGCGAAGACAGTATTGCCGTCTTTATTCTTCACTTCAAATAGTGCTGAGTCTGCGGTATAAGTAGTAGTACCGTTTATCCCGAGGCTTGTCAATGGTCCCTGCACATCCTTTGCAACAAGCGAATAGGGCACGGCCCATATCTGACTTGTTCCCATAACAGTCCATGTTGTTCCCGGGTACTGAACTGTAGTCATAAGGTAAAGAGGTTGTGCTTTCCAATCAATAGCCGAGAATGATATTGCCGATCCCCCCGTCTGGGTACCTGTTCCTACAACAAGTGTGATCAGCCCGAACTGATTTGATGTTATTGGAGAAAATGTCTCTTCATAGATTACAGTACCCCCAGTCAGAGAGGTCTGGATATCAATCTTTATGGGAATCGATTTGTTCGCAATGATATTACCTGATCCGTCCCGGGCTATAGCCTGGTAATTTAACCCCTGTGGTACCTGGGAAGACAAAAGATAAAAGGAAAAAGATAAAAATGCGGTGAGTAAGAGTTTTGTTTTCATAGCAGTAAGTATTAGAACCTTTGAAAACTAGATAATTGTATGAAAGTTAGGACTAAAAGCAACACAAGTCAATTATTTTTGATAAGCAGTTATAGATCTGGGGGAAAAGTTGATAATCTTATGATAAATCCACTCAACCAAGACCTCTTATTCAGGGAAACTGGTGAAGGGAATTAGCACTAAAGAATGGTGTTAGTTACCACCAACCTTTATGTAAATTTAAACAGATGGATCCTGCAAAAACTCTCAAAAACCTAGCAAGAACCTAGCAACAAACAAAAACCACCTATACTTTAAATCGTATAAGTGGTTGATTATCTTGTTGCTCTGTCAGGGCTCGAACCTGAACTTTTCTGATCCAGAGTCAGACGTGTTGCCAATTACACCACAGAGCAATAATCAGGCTGCAAAGATAAATAAAATCAGGAAAAACAAAAATTAGTCCTGCATGACAGAGAGACTTGCACGATATGTCCGACTTGCATAACAACCTGCAGGACCTATTTATTTAGTTTCGTCCAGGTATCTTTCAACTGAACAGTTCTGTTGAATACCGGACGGGATTCTGTGGAATCATAATCGGCACAGAAATAACCCAGCCTCTGGAACTGAAACCTATCAAGGGGCTTTGCATTACGGAGAGACGGCTCTAGCTTGCATCCCTTAAGTGTCTTAAGAGAATCAGGATTAAGTAATGTGCGATAATCCTCATCCTTCTGTCCCGATGGATCCTCGTGACTGAACAGCCTGTCGTAAAGCCGCACCTCTGCATCGATCGCATGAGCGGCTGAAACCCAGTGAAGAGTACCTTTTACTTTTTTGTCTGAACCATGTTCTCCGCTCCTGGTGGCAGGATCATATGTGCAATATATTTCTTCAATCTTTCCGTTCATCGGATTCTTCTTGAATGATTCGCACATGATTATGTAGGCGCCTTTGAGACGAACTTCAGCTCCAGGAGCCAGCCGGAAAAACTTGTGAGGCGGATTCTCCATGAAATCGTCACGCTCGATATATATTTCGTTGCTGAAGGGCACTTTTCTTGTCCCCATGCTATCATCTTCAGGATTATTGGCTATTTCCATTTCCTCGACCTTGCCGGAAGGGTAATTTTTTATGATGACCTTCACAGGATCAAGCACACCGAATACCCTTGGTGCCCTGAGGTTGAGATCTTCACGCACAGCATGCTCAAGCAGTGAAACATCATTGATTGCTTCCACTTTGGTATAACCTATCAGATCAACAAATCTCTTTATGGATTCCGGCGTGTAACCTCTCCTCCTTAAACCGCAGAGAGTCGGCATCCTGGGGTCATCCCATCCGCTTACCCTTCCTTCCTGGACAAGCTCCAGCAATTTCCTCTTGCTCATCACAGTGTATGTGAGATTCAGACGGTTGAACTCAATTTGCCTGGGCCTGTAATCTGATGTCTTAATCTTATCGATAAGCCAGTCGTAAAGAGGCCTGTGAACCTCGAACTCAAGCGTGCAGAGCGAATGAGTGATTCCTTCAAAATAGTCGCTCTGTCCGTGGGCAAAATCATACATCGGGTAGGCTTTCCATTTGTCTCGCGTGCGGTGATGGGGTGTCTTCAGGATCCGGTAGATGATGGGATCGCGCATGTGCATGTTAGGAGAGGCCATATCAATCCTTGCCCGCAATACACGGCTTCCCTCTTCGAATTCGCCTTCATTCATCCTGTAAAAGAGGTTGAGGTTTTCAGCAACGGGTCTTTTTCTGAAAGGGCTTTCAATACCGGGCCGCGATGGTGTGCCTCGCTGCTCAGATATAGCATCGGATGATTGATCATCAACGTAGGCGAGCCCCCTCTTTATGAGGTCAATTGCAAAGTCGAAAAGCTTCCCGAAATAATCGGAGGCATAGTATTCCCTGTCCTCCCAGTCAAAACCAAGCCACCTTATATCCTCTTTAATCGAATCGATATATTCAACATCCTCTTTTACCGGATTGGTGTCGTCAAAACGCAGGTTGCATTTTCCGTCATATTTTTTTGCAAGGCCGAAGCTGAGGCAAACAGCCTTTGCATGCCCGATATGAAGATAACCGTTAGGCTCGGGAGGGAACCTTGTATGGATCCGCCCGTTGTTCTTTCCCGCCTTCAGGTCATCGATGATAAACTGTTCAATAAAGCTTACCGATGGTTTAATCTCATCTTTCTTTTCTTCAGCGACCATAACAGAATTTTGAACTACAAAAATAGGATGAAATTAAAGCCATCAGTAAAAAATCATGGTTTTTTTACTTTGTGAAATTTTGCAGCGGGATGTCCGGATAGAAAAATTACAGAGATACATGCCACAATGGAGCTCCGTTAAGGATATCGTTATTTTTCGGGATACAGGTAGTCTTTCAGGGCTTTGACATAATCATTGAATTTTCCCTTCCCGACAGGCGTTATACGGCACAGCGTAAGCGGATAATTATTCCTGAATTTCTTTGTGACCTCTATATACCCGGCATCCTTAAGCCTTGTGATCTGTATGCTTAGATTCCCTGCGGTGGAGCCTGTCTGCTCCCGGAGCCAGGAAAATTCTGCCTCTTCAACCCCCATAAGCAGTGAAATTATGGCAAGTCTCAGCTGTGAATGGAGAACGGGGTCCAGGTCTTTAAACTGCGTCATGGCTGTCTTTTCTTCTTAACATGTAACCGGGGACCAGATAACCTGTGAGCATTGCAACCGGCACTGTCAGCTGGGCGACAGACACACCTGCAAAAAATGCGACAAGCGAGAGGATCCAGAATGCTATTCCTCCAAAGATCAGGGGCTTGAATCTAAGGACAAAACCCGAAACAAAAGTGGGAAATCCTGCAGCAAGGAGTATATACTGGGGAACAAGGTCTTCATTGCCGTGGAGGAAAAGGAACAGGATCAGCGCCACAATGACGAATCCTATCCAGGACATCATGTAAACTGTATCAGCATATGTATGGACATGCTCTTTACGTCCGTTTACCCAGCCGTAAATAAGCGATACAAATATTCCGGGGATTACAAGGGACCAGACAGTCCATGGAGAATGGAAATGCGGAAATCTGGCCAGTATAAACTGCATAAGGCTGCAGAAAATGATAAGCCAGCCCCAGAAGATCAGGTGAAAACTTCCGTGACGGATATTTGTCTTGGTTTTGTTTATCATGTCGGTAATGATTCTCAGGCTCTCTTCGCCTGTCAGTTGTCTTTCATCGTTTTCCATAATTATGCTTACTTTTATGAATAAATTATAAAACATATAAATATATTGCAAATATAAAGTAGTTTATAATATAAACCAAATATTCTTACAACTATTATTTATTTCATTATAAAGAGGATGATAATTAAAGTGTTACAGATGAAGAATTTGTTTGCTTTTTGAGTTTTGTGGTTAAAAAGTTATTAACCGGAAAATTAATGACAGGGAATTAGAGAATAAAATACAAATCATAAAAAATGGGACTGATTCAGATTGAAGGCATGGAATTTTATTCATTCCACGGGCATTTTAAGGAAGAGCAAATAGTTGGCAACAGGTTCATTGTCGACCTTACTCTTGAAACTGACATGTCGAAGCCCATGGAAAGCGATAATCTCAGGGATGCTCTGAATTACCAGCGTGCATATGAGATAGTGAAGATTCAGATGGATAAGAAATCGCATTTGTTGGAGCACATTGCCGGCAGGATCCTTGATGCCTTGTTCGATGAAATGGAAGGCATCAGTAAAGCGACAGTCAAGGTGTCAAAAATGAATCCTCCCATGGGAGGCAAAATACATTCAGTAAGCGTTGTCACAAGCAGGCAGGGGATTTCCCGGAACTAAAATGTGAACGTCATTACTTGATTTTCTCCCTGATAAAATTCAGATTGTAACAGCCTGAAGCATAATCTTAATAAACGCCTGCTTTGTCAGTAAAGTAGGTACGAAGCGATGCAGGGGGGAATGGTTGAGGTCGATGGCGGAGGATGACTTTATTATCGAAGGAATAGCCACTTTAAGATCATTATTGAACTCAAATTAACCAATTATTCGTATTTCTGATTAAACGTGTACTCCAGCCTCTTCCGATCTGAATCTTAACCCACCCATTGTACCCTTCCTTTAAGAACCCTAACCCATCCCCCAGCCCCTTCCCTTGAGTCCAAGGGAAGGGGAGTAATATATTAAAATACAGTTGATTATATAATAGGCACTCCTTCCCTTATTGTTTAAGGGAAGGAGTTGGAGAAAGTGTTAAGAAAGCCAAAGGGGGGAGTGTATGATTAAGATTATCAAAATTGTATAGTGGTTATTAAAATAAATCCGTTACAAAATCCAAATAATAGATCAGTGAAATTATAAAAAGTGATTAATAATTTGAATTTATTGGATACTTTTAATTCGGAATAAATATCTAATGTCCCGGATTCATTATAAGCATTATAGAAATATAACTTTGTACGCCAGGCAATTAAAAAGGAATCGGACACCTTCTGAAGCGAAGTTATGGAGTATTATCAGAAGGAAATCATTGTGGAAAGAATTTTGAATGAAGATTTAGATGATATGAATTTAGTTTCATATAGAATAGTTGAGATAATACGGATGCGGGAACAATTTGTATCAGATTTTATAAAAATACGCCATTAACTCTGGTCGTAAGAGGAGAGAATGGGGAAGTAGTCTCGAAATAATCTCCCGATTGTCGGTCCAAATAGATGGATATCACAAATTTTATTATTTTTGCATCCCGGGTAAAAACGGTCGGTTAACCAAGTGGCTAGGTAGCGGTCTGCAAAACCGTTTACGGCGGTTCGATTCCGCCACCGACCTCAATTATAAATCTGACAGTGTTTATTTTTAACACTATCAGATTTTTTATGACCAGTTTCCAAAAATTCTCCTCAATAGCGTTATTAAATCATCAATCTAAAATACTGGTTGATATTACAGATTCTTTGATCCGCTGATTATAATATGCCCGATAATCAATGTATAATAATAACAGTAATAATAAATGCCTGTTATCCTCTTTTATAAAATAACGGTAATGACTGCTTTTGCAGGACTATCAAGCTTCAATGTTTTTCCTTCAACCCAGAGTTGAAGCAATTGATCTGAATCTTTCAGGTTGAGTATGACAACAGCAACTTTTCCGTCAGGATTGATAAATGCTGTGGCAATTAAATTATCACTCGATGAAGTACATGCGATCCTCTTCGCACCTGATTTAATAAATCTTGAAAACTGACCGAAGGTATAATGTGGAGGATTAAACGTGACTTCTCCTGTTGTCAAATCTGCCATAATGATATTCGATCTGAACGACGATGGTGATGAGGAAGAAGGCAAGCCTCCGGCATGACGGGGACCTCCGGTCTGGTCCAGAAGCAGGTTCCACAATGTGTATCCGTTAGCCCAGTTATTCAAATCAATGATCATATTTTTGGCAAGATTGAATGCCGAATACCATGAACCACCCATCCCGGCTTCGGTGAACAGAAGCTTTTTATCAGGATAGGCATCATGCACTATCCTTACATTATCGAAGTGCTCTCCCGTGTACCAGTGGAAAGCTGTGCCCCAGATGTATTTTGAAGCTTCAGGATCTTCATATGCCGCTTCAACCCTCTGATAAATAATTCCGCGATTGTGATCCCAGATCATTATTTTAATATCGGATAGACCATTTTTTTTCAGTGTCGGACCCAGGTAGTCACGTACAAAGTCCTTTTCTTCGTCGGCTGTGTAAATGCAGGACTCCCATACCTGTGTGGCCATTGCCTCGTTTTGAACCGTCAACCCCCAAATAGGTATTCCGGCAGCCTTATATGCTTTTATGTATTTGACAAAGTAATCGGCCCACGTCTGATAATATTCGGGTTTGAGTTTTCCGCCGTGAAGCATATCATTATTTGTTTTCATCCAGGCAGGCGGGCTCCAGGGAGAAGCAAATATTTTAATATTGCCTTTTGCAGCTTCCAGTGCGCTCCTGATAAATGGAATTCTGTATTTTTCATCATGCGCGATACTGAAATTCCTGAGGTCTTTGTCACCGGCAACTGTGTCATAGGTGTACATCTCGTCAGAATAGTCGCAGCTATGAATCGTGGTGCGGCATAACGTGTACCCGTTGCCTTGTGAGGGATCAAAACATTCTTTAATTATTTTATCCTGTGACTCTTTAGGCAGTTTGCTGAAGGTAACTGCAGCCGCATCGGTGAATGCTCCGCCAAAGCCTTCAATAGTCTGGAATGTTTTATGAACATCGATAATGATGGTCGGATAGTTTTCGTCAGGTTGGTCAAGCGGTTCAAAAGCCCTGAAGCCGGCATCGGCAAGTAACTGATGCGTCGATTCGGCTGTTATGTACACTTCGGCTTCCTTATAATCCTTTTGCTGACAGTAAGCCCGGGTAATTGGAAAGAAGAAAAAAGTCCCGATGAACAGAAAATACCAGAACTTCGAATAAATGATTGTCTTTAGTGCTTTCATTATTTTTATTTTATGATGCAGATTTAATTATTTCATAAATTAAACAAACAGGACGAGATGACCGCATTCCCCCGGAATAAATTTTCATCAAGCGGACAATTCTATTTAAATAGTGGGGCAATCTTTCCTTTTCCGCACTTCATTAAATTATACAGACGGGAAGTCCAGCGAAAAATCCTGTTAAATTCAGTTTACTGCCTTACAAATCTTAAAATTAGTTTTTGCGTACTAATTTCTCATTATCCTTTCTTAAAAAATTATGATCCCTGGAAAAGCCGGAGTCACCAACCATCCATCGCGGGAGTGAATTGACCTTCAATGACCAACGTCAAATAATAGTAGTATGTTATTATATCTTAATTGTAAAATAGCCTGCAAACTGTGGTCACGTTGTCCGGCTTTTGTAGCGGGACAAAGCTCAGACATCTTTTCACAATATTGCAATTACAAGACCAAAAGGAATAAAAAAAACCCCGGCAAAATGCCGGGGCTGACTTTTATTGTAAACTAAAGCTTAATTATTTTCCTGAACCCTTGTGCCCGTTTGTTCCCCGGGGCCTGGTCATGTTTTTCTGAACTTTGACAGGACGACCGATATTCTTGCCATAGTAGTCCATCCGCTGGGCAGGATGAGTGGGAGCAACAGTCCTTGCCGGCAAGTCCCTTGTCTCAGCATTCGGCCTTGCTTCCGGACGATTGATCACCTCGTTTGAAGGCTCGTTCCTTATATTGCCGGGCCTGTTCACGGGATTTACCATCCTTCCATTCTCTACATTATTCACTCGTGTATTGTAAACAACTGCTCTCTCATTTTCATTGAATCCTCTCATCGGATGAAGAGGATCAGCGTATGTATCCCTGTAAACGGTCCTGTAATAAAAGCGCGGGTAATGTGCCACATAATAGTGAAAGTGCCTCCACGGCTCAAATACATTGGCGTTAAGCATCACAATAAAAGCAGTGTTGAGATTGAACCAGGCATATGCAGGAGGCAATGTGGCTCCGAACATCCAGTTACCATCTTCAAGATATACAAATTCATGGTTCCATACATCGTAGTAACACTCAATATCGGGCAGATAATAATAACGGACAGCATTGACATTCTGATAAGCCGGAGCCCATACCGGAGGAGCGATATTTATGCCGACTTCAATTCTCTGTGAGTATGCTGCGCAGCTGCTGATGACCATGAAGAAAATAAAAGTCACTGCAAAAACAGGATTAATGCTTATTCTTTCACCTTGTTTTTCAGTGGCATTCACCGTGATTTGATTTTTTAAAGTTTCCATCTTAGTTGATTGTTAATCGTTTGATCTGTATTGAACTTTTGCATTTAATAATAATTGTTAACTATAAATTTCCAGTCGATTCCTTTTTATCATAATAAATGCTAAATTAATAATTATATGTTAATTATACTTGCAGTTCTGGTTTAACCGGATATCCATATTATTTGTATCCTGCGTTTCAACAATATAGTAATCAAAGATCGTGCCATCGGATATATGATAAGTTCTGCATTTTAAATCAGCTTATTATGATAAATTGCATTTTAAAGGCACAATAGGATAAAAATGTTTTCGTTTGTTATTGTAATATAACAAATTATAAATGGTTGCAATTTCAGAATCTTTTATTGTCAATATGTATTCATTACTGACAGCCGGATTCTTCAGACAATTTTTCCTGTTCCGGCATTCAGTCTTGCCGGAGAATTAAAAATAAAGGCTGAACTGCCAGATAATCGCTTTATATGAAAAGATTTTTCACATTCTTCGCCGCTCTGATTTACGGGATGACGATCTGGGGCCAGGTCAGGTATACAATCAGCGGTTATATCCGTGATGCCAAAACCGGGGAAGAACTTATTGGCGCCGGCATTGCTGTGAGGGAAATGCCTTCAATAGGAATATCAACCAATGCCTACGGGTATTATTCGCTGACCGTACCTCAGGGCAAGTACACGTTGAACATCAACTTCATCGGTTATGAAATGCTTTCATTCCCGGTAGAGGTGGACAGGAGCATTAAACAGAATTTCAGTCTTAAGGAAAAAGTGACAGAGCTCAATGAAGTGGTCGTAACCTCTGAAAAAAGCAATGATAATGTCACAAGAAACCAGATGGGCGTCGAAAAACTTGATATTCAGGAAGTAAAAACGCTTCCATCCTTCTTCGGCGAACGGGATGTCCTTAAGACAATTCAACTTTTACCCGGAATAAAATCAGCCGGTGAGGGGAACAGCGGCTTTAACGTAAGAGGCGGTACTACCGATCAGAATCTTATCCTTCTTGACGGAGCGACTGTTTACAATGCCTCGCATCTTATGGGATTTTTTTCAGTGTTTAATCCGGATGCAATCAAGGACGTGACTGTCTATAAAGGAACTGCCCCCGCTGAATACGGAGGCAGGCTTTCTTCTGTTCTTGATATTATAATGAACGATGGCAACACCAAAAATTTTGAGGTTAACGGCGGTATAGGACTGATATCTTCAAGGCTGACAATCGACGGGCCGATTGCCAAGGGCAAGGGATCCTTCATTATTTCAGGCAGGCGCACCTATGCTGACCTTATCCTGAAATCTCTCGTCAGTACAAATGTTATTCGTGATTCAACACTTAAAGGCTCAACACTCTACTTTTATGACCTTAATGCAAAGGTCAATTACAATTTTTCAGATAAGGACAGGATTTTCCTTTCGGGTTACTTTGGAAAGGATGTTCTTGGAATAACATCATTTGGCTTCAACTGGGGAAATTCCACAGCCACATTAAGGTGGAATCACCTGTTCAGCGACAGGCTGTTTGCTAACACATCATTGATTTTCAACGATTTCAATTATACTATAAATAATGGTTCAACTACGAGCCCTATAAATATTATTTCAAGGATCCAGGATTATACCGTCAAGCAGGATTACCAGCTCTCCTCAGGAAATAACAACCAGATCAAATTCGGATTCATCTCAACATTTCACAAAATGGTGCCCGGCACTATTACCACTGTTGATACAAATGTCCTCAGGACGAGCCTTCCGATAAAAAACTCAATTGAAAATGCCATATATTTCTCTGACGATATCAAATTCTCCACGCACTTTAGAATAAACTATGGCCTGAGGATTTCCGAATTCACCCTTCTTGGCCCCGCACCATTTTATATCTACGATTCATATAATTATATTGACTCAGCTAAAAGCATCATCGATTCAACGAGAAAAGCAAAAAGCTTTATAAGGCCGGAACCCAGAATTTCCCTGGATTATGTAATTAACGACAGGAGCTCGTTAAAGGCTTCTTACGCCCGCAACGTCCAATACCTTCACCTGCTGTCCAATTCAACTACAGGCAGTCCTACTGACATGTGGATCCCAAGCAGCTATAATACACTGCCTGAACTGTCAGATATTTTTGTTCTGGGTTATTACAGGAATTTTGCCAGCAATAGTTATGAATTTTCTGCTGAAGCCTATTATAAGGATATGCAGAACCAGGTGGATTATATTAACGGAGCCGTACTAAATTTCAATGCCAATGTCGAATCGCAGCTGGTTTACGGGAAAGGACGCGCCTATGGACTTGAGCTGTATATCAAGAAGAAGTATGGCCGGTTTACCGGATGGATAAGCTATGACCTTTCACGCACCGAGCGGAAATTCGATGGGATAAATGACGGGAGATGGTATCCGGCGAAACAGGACCGGACGCATGATATTTCGATTGTGGGAGTTTACCAGTTATCCAAAAGCTGGACACTTTCTGCGACCTGGGTTTATAATACGGGAAACGCTGTAACCTTTCCAAAAGGTGCATACATGATCGGTAACAATGTGGTATTCCTGTATACCGATCGTGACGGGAACAGGATGCCGGCTTATCACAGGCTTGACATAAGCGCAACGAAGCAGTTCGCAAAGAAAGGGCGATACGAATCAAACCTGAACATTTCCATTTATAATGCCTATGCACGCGACAATGCATATTTCATTACATTCCAGCAAAACGAACAAACCAAGCAGATACAGGCTATTCAGACTACATTGTTCAAACTTGTTCCTTCAGTCACATATAATTTCAAATTCTAGCATGAAGAGATTAATGACAGAAAAAAGGAGATCCCGGAATAATCCGTTTTTGTTTTTATACTGTCCGGAAATAAGAAAAAAAAGGATCCTGAATAAAATGGGAAACGTCATACCCGCTTTTTACTTATTAATGGCTTTGGCCGTTTTCTCAGGACTTACATCATGCCAGAAAGTGATAAGCCTTGATCTGAACAGTGCTTCTCCCCAGCTGGTTGTTGAAGCGAATGTCCTGGACCTGCCCGGGCCTTATTTTGTCAAGCTTACAAAAACGGTGAATTTTACTGATATCACCGAAATCCCTGCCGTAACAGATGCTGTGGTTACGATCTCTGATTCATCAGGTACAAGAGATACGCTTGCAGAAATGCCGGAGGGGATCTATCAGACGAGCACCATCAGCGGAATACCCGGGCATGAATATAAACTGACGATAAATACCGGCGGGCAGGTATATGAGTCGGTTTCATCAATGCCTTATCCGGTCGGGTTTGCCAGTCTGTATGTAAAAAGTGAGACTGAAGCACAGAATCCGTTCAGAGGGAATACGGGTCAGAATATCAATTATGTCGTTTACTATCAAATAAATGATCCTGCTCAGTATAAGAATTATTACCGATTTGTCATTTTTCACAACAACAGGAATATCAATTCACGCAGGGTATTCAGCGACCAGTACAATAACGGAAAAATAATTGAGGATCAGCTTACTTTACGCGACACTGTAGATTTCAATCCAGGAGATACCATACGCATCGAACTCCAGAATATAGACGAGGGCACTTACGATTTTTATCGCACCTTACGTGAAGGAACGAGCGGAATGAGCTTTTTATCTGCGTCACCCTCCAACCCTATATCGAATGTTTCAAACAATGCCCTGGGTTATTTCAGCGCCTATTCAGTTAACGAGGGGATGGTTGTCATTCCGGGAAATTGATTATCTTTATTTTATTATTTTTCACTTACGGTAAAAATTAAATTAATGCATTATGAAAAGGATTATTAAGATATCAGCAACCTTGTACGGTATCGTGTTCCTTGCAGCCATGACAGCCATCCCTGTTTCTGCACAATCAATGGAAAAAGGCACGGCAGGGCAGAAGGCCATTCCTCCTGAGGTGATGAAGGTAATGAATAAATCATGTGCAAAATGCCACCTGAATAATGAAATGAAAATGACCCCCGGAGGTTTCAACCTGGCGGCATGGGATAAATATTCGGCTGAAAAACAGGCGGACAGGGCCAGGGCGATGTGCATCGCAATTTCAGACAAAAGCATGCCTCCGAAGAACTTCCTCAACAATAATCCGGGTGCGACCCCGACTGCAGATGATATAAAAACGGTCTGCAGCTGGTCGGGTCTGTCGCAGGCTGCTAAAAAGTAACCGCATCCTGAGATCTGAAAGTTTCAGTCAGCACAATTCCCGGTAAGTCTAAAGACAAATAAGGCTGTTTTGAGTAAAAACAGCCTTATTGTTTATTATGGGCGGAATATCTTAAAACTTTGCAAGTATTTCTTTCACTGCATCCTTGTGCACCATGAAATCCATTATTTTAAGTCTTACATAGTCTTCGGAGAAGAAGTAATATCCGAATTCTTTGGCATTCGGATCATTATTCCTCGAACCTGAACCGGAATCCTTCACCAGATACCAGTCTTTTCCGTCCTTTTCAAGATACCCGACAAGATGCATTCCATGATCATCTGTCGTGGTCTGATTTGAGAACCTGAATTCGCGCGCATCATCATTTATATAAGCCGATGGTATGTCGAAATCAGGAATTACCGCACATTGTGAAACCCTATCCATGCCTGGTTCAGAAACATCACCGCCTATGGCGATTGTATATCCTTTCCTTATGGCGTTTTTCAGGCCTGACATAAAATCATTAAGCGGAACATTATAATATTCAGTGCTGTGCCACCAGTTATCAGGAACTTCATATTCGACCTGCTTATAAAACGGTTGTTGGGTGTATGAAAGGAGATCGACATAATCGTCCGGATTTATCCTGATAATATCTTTCATATATTGCAGGGGCGTCATTTTCTTCCCATTCACTGTTATTTCTGATGGAGGGACACCCATATAGTGATTCATTATGGATTTAACAGTTGCGATAGCAGTCTCCTCATCCCATGCAGAGCTGGCTTTCAGCGACCCCAGATAACTCTTCATCTCGGCAACCATGGCTTCGTGATTATGGAATTTGCGGCCGGCCGGCAGGCCTGTATAGTTTTCTTCCGGAACAATGCCGTACTTCTTCCAGATGCGATTCAGCGCATTGGCTTCAGATCCCTCATCAAATGCTGATTTTCCTCTTTCGTCGATGTACATAATAGCCTTTTCGACATATTCCCAGTAAACAGTGTACATTTCTGATAGTTTTACCTGTATCTTGCTGAGACGATAGACTTCCGATTCCATGAAGGAGGTTGTGCTGAAACACCAGCAGGTTCCGGTATTTCCCTGTGATACAGGCGGATTACGCCACTGGCTTGTGTACAGGTCGACCTTGTTGGGAAGCGAGACATTCGACAGATCGACACTGAATATTTTATGTGGCCTGGGAAGTTCATTTTTGTCTTTGACTTCCTGGTCATCCTTCAGAATTGAATTCTGAAAAAATCCCGGCTGTGTGACCTTGAACACAGCCTTGTCCTTATTCTGGCCATGAAGGCCGAAAGATGCGAAGCATAGCAGAATTGCTGAAATTGCAAGAATCCTTTTTTTCATATCTTGATTTATTATTTGATTGACGAATTTATAATTTTCCTGAAATCTGTCGCGTTCTTTAAGTTTTTTTAATAATTATTGATAAAGTCAGAATTTAATAATCCTTGCGGTACCGTAAGAAACTTTGGTCTTCACTTCACAGATATATAATCCGGGTGCTGCAGGTCTTCCGGCATCATCCTTGCCATCCCATGTGAAGGAATTGATTCCTGCAAAACCGGTCTGATCAGTAAGAGTCCTTATCTTCACTCCTGAAATGTTAATTATACACACCGAGACATTATCAGCAATTTCGAGCGGAAATGAAACAAAAGCCTCTTCATGCATCGGGTTCGGATAAATTTTTATGGATGTCTGTCTATCTTCCTGAATTTCTTCAATACCCAGGGCATCCGATACCCTGACTATAGCAGTATCAAGATTTGTCACGCAAATATTATCGAACCAAACTTTTTTGCCGATTATGTCGGTGTATTCAGTTGAGATTTCGAAATTATCGATCCTGGTCCAGTCGAATCGACCTTCAGGATCGTACCATGTATCAACGTCCCACGCTCCCTGTTCGGTGAAAGAGGAAAGCGGTATGTGTACATGATGCCATTTCCTGTCCCAAGTGACAATGGATCCATCTATGGTGCTTCTTATCCTCCATGGATGGTCTCCCGGATCGGTCGTTTTTTTATCCATGAAGCGGACGTCAAATTTTATTCCCGGCTGATCGCCCCTCACCATAAAATCGAGAGCATAATTGCCGGCGACAAGAACGGAAAGATCTTTGTCAGGAACGAACTGGAAGCCAATGGCATTATACTGTGTGAAACCGGTCCAGTAAATGCAATAGTTGCCTCCTTCCGGAAGGTTATTGCAGTAAAAGTTCAATGTTCCGGCGGTATAGCTGCAATCCGTAATATTTACCCCGTCATAGTCGGTATAAATGTTGAAACCCGTTGAGTCAGGTTTTTTTATGTACGGAGTCTGTTGCGGAACATTAAGCTTAAGAGAATCCAGAAGCCGGGTATTCAGGTCACTGTTGAACATCTGGTCCGATCCGTTCTTAAATACCCCGAAGCCTCCCTTATAATCCCACATTGTCCAGGGAATATTGTTGTCCTCAAGATATTGACTTACAAGCCGATACCACCGGCACCTGTCCGAATCGGCGCTGTTGATCATATATACCCCGAATTCACCGCAATAGATATTTACATTTCTTGAAGTGCGGAAGTCTATTGCATTATCAATCAGTTGCTTGACATAGCCGGCATTCCCCTGTGAGGGATAACTGTCGAGAGCTCCCTCAACCCATGAGCCCTCCAGCGAAGTCGGACAGGATGGCATTTCCGTGGCATTGTATGGAAAAGGAACACCCGCAAGTGGTGCCATTGAAGGGCTGACCCATGTAGCTCCCTGATGAGTGAACACAAAGGGATCGTAGAAATGGAAAGTGTAAAGAAGATTAGTGTCAGCATAAACCGGTAGATTCTTCATCTCCGTATATGTGTTATAGTCTGATCCTCCAACGACAATGGTGTGCCTGGTATCATATTCACGGATCGTGTTGATCACCTGTCCCTGGATAGTTCCCCATAATGCCGTCGAAATGCCGTTCGGCTCATTCAGAACTTCATACAGGACGTAATCAGACCTTTCCTTATAGTGCTCGGCCATCTGTGCCCATACTTTCAGGAGGATAGCCTCTATTCCCGGCGTCGTGCTTCCCGAGGCATCAGCGCTGTGATTATCGAGTATTACATGTATCTTAAGCTGCTCGCACCATGTCACTGCAGAATCGAGGAACGAGAAACAAAGCGGATCAATTATATAATCAGGACTGCCGGAGGTCATGGCGTGCATGTTTATCGGCAGCCGTATGACATCGCATCCGAGGCTTTTGATATTTGCTATATCCTGTTTTGTGAACATTGTAAACTGAATGGATTCAGCAGATGATGTTTGGAACCATCCTGTGAGATTGACACCCCTGCTGAACGGGGCCTGTGCCATCAGCGGACAGGCAAGCAAAAGAAGTGGCAGAAGGAATATGCGGATTTGGGTCTTGATTTTCATTTCAATCTTAAAATGGAGGAACAGGAATTCCTTCAAAAAACAACGGCTAAGATAATTACAATTTTTGTACGGGATATTATTTAAAAGCCTGCAAATTGGTATCTTTACTTTATGTGCCGATAAATATCTTTATATAAAACAGTCATGAGATACTTATTTGCCACGTTGTTAATAAGTGTAAGTTGTACACTTTATTCCCAGCATGGTACAGCTGTAAGGACGACGCGTGAAAAACCGGCGATTGTGCGCGGTTTTTGCATTGCCGCTCCTCGCCCGGAGAGGATGAATGAATTTATCAGCTTCGTTGAAAAAGAACTCGCACCGCGGCATGTGAATACGCTTATCCTGATGGTAGATTATAATTTCCGATTCAAAAGCCATCCTGAATTACGCGATGATTCAGCGATTTCAGCCAAAGACGCCAAACGGCTGGCGAGAACATGTAAAAAACTAAATATTGATCTTATCCCCGAAATGGATCTTTTAGGTCACCAGTCAAGGGCTAATTCTTCCGGAACCTTACTCAGGGTGCATCCCGAGTTTGATGAAACGCCACAGGTAAAAATGCCGGATAAGTATATATGGCCAAATCCTGAAGGGTTATATTGCAAAAGCTATTGTCCACTTCACCCGGGAGTGCATAAAATTGTATTTGATCTCATCGATGAGCTCTGCGACGCGTTTGAGTCTGATTCCTTTCATGCCGGCATGGATGAGGTTTTCTATATAGGAGAAAGCCAATGTCCGAGATGTTCGGGGAAAGACAAGGCAGAGCTCTTTGCATGCGAGGTGCGGGCAATTCATGACCATCTTGCAGAAAAAGGACGCAGCCTTTGGATATGGGGCGACCGGCTGATCGATGGTAAATCGACTGGAATAGGAGAATGGGAGGGAAGCTTCAATTGCACTTTCAGGGCAATCGACATGATACCAAAGGACATCACGATCTGTGACTGGCACTATGAGCGGCCTGATCAGACACCGGTGTATTTTGCCATAAAAGGATTCGATGTTGTCACATGTTTCTGGAACAGGTCAGCAAGTGCAATTTTACAGGACCAGGATATGCAGAAGTTCCGCGATCACTCGACAACTGAAATGAAGGAGCATTTCAGGGGCCTGGTACAAACTGTCTGGTCGGGAGCAGGATCTTTCCTGGATATCTTTTATGGCAACAAGCCCGATAGCAGCAAGAATTCTGAAGTAGATTGCTTCAGGACACTATTCCCTGAAACAAAAAAGATTAATGTCGGAGAATAATCGGCCGGGCTATTTTCTCAAAGCACGGTATTTAATCTGATAAAATTACCAGCTTGTTTTATTTGAGCTGAAAATTAACCGGAACAATAAACCATACAGATACAGGAACGCCGTTTTGCTTGCCGGGCTTCCATTTTGGCATTATGCTTATGACCCTGACTGCTTCCTGGTCGAGCAGGGGGTTGATGCTCCTGTATACTTCGATCCTTGAAACCGATCCATCGGAAAGGACAGCAAATTTTACAATTACTTTACCCTGGAGATTTATATCAATTGCTTCGGAAGGGTATATGATATTATCTGCAATGAATTTCTGAAGTGCACCCGTGCCACCTGGAAATTCAGGGGGCTCGGGCACCCATAAAACAGGCTCGTCGTTTGGTTCCGGTACTGAGCCGGATACCACCATGGCAGAATCGATTTTCACGACGGCATTCCCATTTTGTACATAGGTGGCAGCTGAATCATTTGTCATCATGGAGGTCGCTGGTATACCGGGATCATCTGATACAACAGGCGGGATGTACCCTGGCTTCGCCGGTGGGTGGATGACAGGTAATTTGACTTCCGGAGGGACCAGATTGTTGGGATTAAAGTCGGCAGGTTTCAGAATCACAATGACGCCGGGATTACTTACAGCAGATGCCTCTTTTGGCGATAATGAGGATGCCAGAAGCATCACTGCTGCTGAAAAAACCAATACGGAAATTACTGAAATGCTGGCTGCTGATTTATAGCGTTTCCGGAGATCATATGCTCCGTAAGACTTGTTGCGGTTCCGGAAAATGATCTCATCAAATCCCGGAACTCTTTTTTCATTTCTCTTCATAACATCAGTTATTAGTTGTTAAACAACCACAGCTCAACCGCTTTCAGAAATGCTATAAAAGAGATGTTTCCAATAATAAAACAAGCAAAAACAGTGCCGCAAAATGAAAAGAAGTCGTATCAAAAGCCAATTTATTCTCCGTAGAATTAAATATTTGAAAGAGCTTTCGCAGGGGGGTACGAATAATATCAACGAAAAAGAGGCTGTTCCGCTTTTTGAACAGCCTCTTTTTACAATTCATATTAACCCTACCTTAAACCGAATCTATAGCTGAACTTTATAAGAAATACATTATTCGGAACATCATTTTTTCCATTGAACAAGTCGCCGAGATTGTTGAAATAATCCATTTCTCCCGAGCTGTTGAAGAAGCTTCTCGACTGGCTCCAGACAAGATAAATTGTTGATCCGGGACTGAATTCCCATCTAATTACCAGGTTGGAAAGGAAATCCTGGTAATTGAAATTATTATTACTGATCGTATAGTCGGTTACTCCGTCCATGTTTTCATCTATGTTGTAATGATCGGTATCGAAAGCTATCTGGGAAGCCGAATAAACTTGATATCTGTGTGTATATTCATTTGAAAGGGGATCTGCGATATATTTGTAGTTGTAATATTTTCCTGATGCAACGAATGGCTGGCCCCAGTACTGAAGGGTAAGATCGGGTGTAAGGTTGAAATTGACCCTGAATGAGGCGCTTATGGTTCTCCTGTCGATGCTGGCAAAGACATACCTGTCGGAACCATTGTAAGTAAGTGCAGTGACATACTGCAGGTTATCATATGACTTGTTGTATGTCGGACTGAAAGTAAATGATAAATAATTTACAGGCTTATATGTCAGATCCGTTTCAACGTAATAGAAAGAGTTGCTGTTCTCAAATCCTAAATTTCCATTCAGGATAAGGGATACATTAAATTTTTTCCTGTAGTCGCTGTTATATCCGATGCCGAAATAGGAACTGCCGGGCATTTTCATCATTGGTCCGCCACGGAGAAGACTCGTGGAATATGCTGCTCCGTACAGATTCCCGCTGAGCCATGCGCTGGAGTAGTTTTTAAATGTCATGCTGGCATTATATTCAATTCCTTTCCCTGTTATATTTCCTCCAAAATTATTTACGAGCACCAGGTCTGCATTGATGTTGTAATTTTTGTAAATTCCCTTAGGCTGCCACTGATTATATCCGGCCCACAGAACTGACAGAACATAATCTGCCTGTTGCATGTACCCCAAATCGTTTATCTCAAACTGCGGGCTTTTCCATATCAGGCATCCAAGAACATTAAGATGACCGTTGAGTTTTTCGATCTCCATTCTTCCTCCTGAGCCAACGAGAGATGTTCTGTTCGGGTCAAACTCTGCATAATCTTGGTCAGGTCTCTGGAAATAGTGGGCCGATGATTCCTGTGTAAGGGCAATTGCTTCTTTTGTTCCGTAAACTTCGCTAAAGGCTGTATTCAGGTTGAACATCCAGCTCTTTTTATTGAAGTATTGTGTAAAATCGAATCCTTCAGTGTACGCCGATTTATGCATGAAATATGTGAGATTGGTATCACCGGGAGTATTGTCAAACATCCTGTTGGTGCTTGTGAATATCCCTCCAAGTATTGTATTGCCTCCCTTGAAGTCCTTCTGGATCCTTCCCAGCAGGTAATTTGTAAATGGTTCAACTGCCTGAGTCGTCCTGCCTCCTATGGTGTCTATCCTTGCGGTTTCTTTATCAGTCATTGCTTCGATGAAACCGACAGAAAGGCCATCGCTTGTCTTTCCTGTCAGCTTTGCGGCTCCAAGAATGGTCGTTGCAGTCGGGATATCGGCATTCCATCCGTTTTCAAGGACAGGATATCCTTCAGGCTGACGGCCAATCCTGCGCGAATAGAACAGGTTGTCATTGCCGTTGCTTCCATTTCCGATTCCCAGGTTGAAATTTGTAATATTGTTCCCCTCTATGAAGAAAGGTCTTTTCTCTGTGAAGTACGTCTCATAGGCAGTGAGATTCACTACCGATGGGTCTGCTTCAACCTGTCCGAAATCCGGGTTGACAGTAAGATCCATTGTCATATTGTTCGTGATCCCTATTTTGGCATCTGCACCTGCATTAAGCTTGAACTTTTGCCCCGAATCCAAAAACGGGTTGCCGGGCACTTTCTGGTAAGTCTGAAGGCTTGAGACTCCATAAGGCGTGACATCAAATATTTTTCTGGGCTTGATATTGTTCATGCCGGTGAGCTCACCAAAAAGATGAACGAGTCCCGGAGCATTCCTGGGAATACGCTGCCAGAAGTCAGTCTCGTTCTTCCTGTAAATGACCCGGGCTACTTCGAGTCCCCATACACCGTCAGAGTTTTTATCAAACCGCAGCTGGCTTAACGGGATTTTCATCTCGGCGACCCAACCTTCCTTATTTACGGAAGTTTTGACCCACCAGTTAGGATCCCAGGATGCATCCTGGTTCTGCCCGTCGCTGGTATATATCTGATCCAGTTTGACACCGCTTGAACTGACACCGAAAAGAAATGCTGTCCGAAGGTCATGGAAGCTGTCAAATATGATTCCGATAAGATCACCATCAGTGTTGTCGCGCCTTGTCAGACGGTTAACGATGCTGTCGGGAGCAGTATCATAGGCTTTAAATCCGACATAGATATTATTATCATCAAACAGGATCTTAAATTCAGTTTTTTGTGAAGGAGCTGCACCATCAAGAGGCTGGTTTTGTGTGAAGTCATCTATCCAAACTCCTTCGTTCCAGGCTTCATCGTCAAGTATCCCGTCAATAACGGGGGGCGTTTTGATCCTGGTCGCCTGGTACTGTTTCCTGATTATGGACAGATCCTGTTTCTTGTCCTGTGCCTGGCCCAGCTTATTGTCCTGGTTTTGTCCATTCGAAATCGGGGAGATCAGTAAAATAAGGCTTAATAATATTATAATCCTTTTCATTCAGTTCGTCAGTTTCGGGTTATTTTTCAGATAAAGGACGGATGACAAGGCAAATTGATGCAGCCATGGATCAATTTAGATTCATTTTAATCAATAATTCCTTATTCAATGTCGTCATTCTTCCTGATCAAAGACCTCCCGGGATAGCTTTTACCCTATTGAAAAAGGGTAAAACACGAGACAGCTAATGTCTGAGACAAGCTTGAAATTTTCAGGACTTAAAAAAATATTACGAGGAAAATTTAAAATCTGAGGTTTTTAGCCTGAAATGAATTTATGGAAATTTCCGGCCGGTTTCTTGTCTATGAAGAGATGAACATGCTTTTCCCGGGGTTTATCAGTCTGGTTTACTTACTCACCGGAACGAACCTGAAACTGATTCCTGCCAGTTCCGCCATGTCCTTTCCGGCATCCATCATGTCTGTATCGCTTTCATCATATTGCCATTCCACAGTAATAAGTTCATCAAGTGCAAGGCGTTTAAGTTCATTCAGGATGTCATACAGGAACTTTGCAGACGAGGAGTTGAAATAGGACAGACAGATCTGAAACCTGACGGGATTTTCTTTTGTGAATTCCGGCATCTCCCCTTCGAGAATATCATCAACGAACAATTTTATCCACTCTGTCACCGGATAATATAGTGCTCGTACATCCTCAGGCGCAGAATTTCCAATGATAGTGAATATGTTTTCCTCGGGAGAAAAATAAATTTCAGGAGATTTATGCCCGGGTTTGATATAAAGTTTTTTCATTTGCAGGCCTTTTTACAAAATTGCACCAATGCCAGTGAATTTCCAAAATTATTTCATTTAGCCCGGGTTTTGAAAAAACTCCTCGCTTCCCGATCCAGGGATATACCCTGAATCTTCCTTTAATGCGCTCCCTGATGATGCTTCAACGGCCATCCTGTCGCATAGTTCATTTTCCCTGTTTTCGTTATGGCCCTTTATCCAGATAAATCTGACATTATGTTTTCGATAGATTTTAAGGAACCTGATCCAGAGATCGGGGTTTTTTTTCTTTTTGAAAAGTGTTGATTCCCACTGGAATACCCATCCTTTTTCCACGGAATCGGCAACATATCTTGAATCGGTGTAAACTACAACGCTGGTTCCATCCTTTTTCAGCGCTTCCAGCCCCATGATTACAGCCAGGAGTTCCATCCTGTTATTCGTTGTGAGCCTGAACCCTTCCGATCTCTCAAGCCTGTGTTTGCCGTAAACCAGCACAAAGCCATAACCCCCAGGGCCGGGATTCCCTCTTGCCGCGCCATCTGTATATAGGGAAATCTCATTTTCCATGGTGCAGTATGATTCCGGTATTTGTGATGAATAGCTTTATTGCGATAGAAAGAAGAATCACCCCGAATATTTTTCTTAAAAGCTGGAGCCCCCCCTTTCCGAAAATCTTTTCAAAAATTGATGTAAGCCTGAGTACCAGGTAAACTATGATCATATTGAGAACAAGGGCTATAAATATATTTATCGTCTGATATTCAGCTTTTAAAGAGAGTATTGTGGTAATTGATCCGGCTCCGGCGATAAGCGGGAAAGCTATAGGAAATATTGCTCCTTCAGCCTGTGTGTTCTGTTTGAAGAGCTCTATTCCAAGGATCATTTCCATCGCAATCAGAAAAATGATGAAAGAGCCGGCGATTGCAAATGATGAAACATCAATTCCGAAAATACCCAGGAGAGGGCTGCCTATGAATAAAAATGCAAGAAAAATGAAGAACGATACAATAGTCACTTTACCTGCATTTACCTTTCCTGATTTTGATTTTATGTCTATGATTATAGGAATTGATCCGGTAATATCAATAATGGCAAATAGAACCATGAATGCTGCCAGTATTTCTATAAAGCTTAAATGCATGACCGTCAAATTTCATGCAAAGATAAAAAATTCCAATGACTCATCTCCTGCTGTTTATAGCTCATTGATTCTCAGTGAATAAATGAGTTAATGAAAAATAATTCGGGTCTGTTGAGAAAAATCATTCGTTCCTTTTTTGCAAACCCTCGCACACTTTGCGATATAGCCCCGGTATTTAAACCTGAAAATATCACAATGACATACATGGCTGTGCAAAATGGCAGGACTCTGAAAGACTGATTTTCTCAACAGCCCCGAAAAAAGGAGCTGGTAAATTATTGCTTAATTATTGTCTTATAGTCATTTCATTTACAAGATTCCCTGCTCCGGCATAAATATCCATGATCCATAATACGTACCTGATGTCGACCACGATTGTCCTTTGAAGGGCAGGTTCGTAATAAACATCCCCGCTCATTGCCTCCCAGTTGCCGTCAAAAGCAAGTCCGATAAGCTCTCCGTTGCCATTCATGACGGGACTTCCGGAATTGCCGCCGGTTATGTCATTTGTCGTGAGGAAGCAGACGGGCATGTATCTTTTCGGTGAAGCATATCTCCCGAATTCCTTCTTGTTGTTGAGATCGATAAGCCTCTGCGGAACATCGAATTCATAATCACCCGGTTTGTACTTGTCAACCACGCCCTGGAGAGTGGTGTAATATTTATATGTCACGGCGTCTCTCGGATCGTAATCCTGTATAGTGCCGTAAGTCAGACGCATGGTGAAATTTGCATCAGGATACCGGGTTTTCTCCGGAGTCATTTCCCTGAGCGCAGCCACCCAAAGTCTGCTTCCTGTACTCAGGTCGGCATCGAACTTGCTGCGTTGCTTTGACAAATCATCGGCGACTTTCCTCACTGAGGCAAAGGTGACCACTGCCGGATCATTCTCGATAGTTTTGAGAACTGGTTTGTCAAGGAATGCTTTAAATTTTTCCTCGCTGACAAATATGGATTTGGCAAACATATTATCCACAAATTTGTCAATGTCCCCCTTGAATTTCTTATCGACCACATTAGTATAAAAATCAGGATGGAACTTTTCAGGGACATCTGTCCTGTAAAGCTTAAGCATTGCCTTCATCGATTTCTGATCGGTGGGTGCACTGTAATCCTTGTAAATATCGTCGATGTTTGTTCTTATCCTCTTTACTGATTCTGAGATCTTTGCAGTATCGCCCGATTTCAGGGCAGTCAGCAGATTGTTGGCGAACTGGTTGAAGCCCAGCAGTTCACAGCCCTGTATGCATTCGCTCAGGTACTGAAGTGCGTTCTGATATTCAGCTCTTCCCTCAACTGCAGATTTGATCATATTCAGTGCCTCGCCATATTTTGCTTTACGGGAGGGATCGGCATTCACCCATGTATTAAACTGGTCTTCAATGGCCTGCTTTTTGGCAATCACATTGAGATTCTTAAGCTGGTTGTTCTGACCGATTGAATATTTCCAGTAATTAGATGAATTGGAATATTTTGATGCATACTGGATATTGATTTTCGGGTCGGCGACCATATCCGCCATCCAGATATCCTGCTTTATCCCGCGTATCTTTATTCTGTTGGGATTGGTGATCTTAAGAAGTTCGTTTACCTCGTATGAAGTGTAATATCTTTCAGTCCTTCCGGGGTACCCGAGGATCATTGCAAAATCGCCCTTGTTAAGGTCCTTTATTGAAACAGGAAGCCAGTATTTTGGCTTAAGAGGAACATTGTCCTTTGAATAGGGCGCTGGTTTGCCGTCAGGAGCAGAATATACGCGGAAAACGCTGAAGTCGCCTGTATGACGCGGCCATTCCCAGTTGTCTGTATCAAAGCCGAACTTGCCTATTGATGAGGGCGGCGTTCCAACCAGCCTTACGTCGTTATATCTCTCATAGACCAGGAGATAAAAATTATTGCCTCCGTAAAACGATACTACCTGGTTCCTGAAGGTATTGCCTTCCTGGGCTTTTTTCTCAACAGCCGACCTGGCATCGCTGATGACTGATGTCCTGTCAGCTTCACTCATGCCCGGCTTCACATTTGCCAGAACCTGATCGGTGACATCCTCAATTCTGATCAGGAAAGTGACCGACAGATTTGGATTCGGAAGCTCTTCATCCCGTGTCTTTGCCCAGAAGCCGTCTTTCAGATAATCGTGATCGACACTGCTGTGGGCCTGGATTGAGCCATAGCCGCAATGATGATTTGTAAGGAGAAGTCCCTGGGAAGAGACTATTTCTGCAGTGCAGCCTCCGCCGAAGATCACTACGGCATCTTTAAGGCACGCCTTGTTCAGGCTGTATATATCCTCGGCAGAAAGCTTGAGGCCAAGCTCAGTCATCTTGCCGATATTCAGCTTTTCAATCAGTGGAAGAAGCCACATGCCTTCGTCGGCCCTGGCTTTAAATCCTAAGCTGAAAATAACAATTAAGAGAAAGGAAAGAATTTTTTTCATGAATGGATTTCTTATTTATAATGATTTTGTTTATTGAACGAGGCAAATATAGTTTTTTAAATGTAAAACGAATATATCAAAATTCAAGGTGCAACTGCAAATCGGTAAGAGCAAATGTTTTCCTGTGGTAGGGAGTGATTCCGTATCTTTGAATTGCCATCCTGTGTGATTGTGTCGGATAGCCTTTATTCCTGTCCCAGCCGTATGCCGGGTATTCATTGTGGATTTTTTCCATGTATTCATCACGGAATGTTTTTGCAAGCACAGAAGCGGCTGCAATGGAAAAAAAGAGTCCATCACCTTTGATTATTGTCTTGTATCCGACGTTTTTATAGGGGAAGAACCTGTTGCCGTCTATTATCAGGAATTCCGGCCTGACCGACAGGCCGTCAATTGCAAGATGCATGGCTTTGATGGAAGCCCTGAGTATATTCATCTCATCTATTTCATTGTTGTTGACAGAGGCCACGCTCCATGATATGGCACATGAAATTATCTCCTCCCTCAGAGTCTCCCTTTGTCCGGGGGTCAGCTTTTTTGAATCATTAAGCACAGGATGCCTGAAGTTTTTTGAAAGGATTACTGCCGCTGCGAAGACAGGTCCTGCAAGCGAACCCCTTCCGGCTTCATCGCATCCGGCTTCCTTAAGGTTATGATAGAGACAAGACCTGAGCATACAATAAATGTCTTCAGGCCTGTAAAATTAGTGAAAATTTATAAGGAGGCATTAAGAAAAAAAATCCTTATGTGCATGTGATTTTCAAGTAAGTTATTAACACATTTATCAACAATAGATGTTAATTTGTCAAAAAAATATTTATTTTTGGCCACCTGAAGGGGATTAGAAAGAATGAAAGAATACGGGATAATCGTGATTTTACTGTCCATGACCTGGACAGAGCTGTTCCCGCAGCAGTTATCACGCCAGGTGCTGGTTCCTCTTGCAGGAGTCGAATCGTACAGCAACCTCAATTATTCCCAGAGTGTCGGAGAAACAGCAGTCGAGATAATCAGTTGCCCGGGGTACATATTTACAGAGGGGTTTCAGCAACCCGGTTCCAAAATTATCGGGGAAACGACTCCAAAGGGTTCAGGAGTCAACGTTTACCCCAATCCTGCTGAGGATTATCTTACCATCGAACTGTATGGAGACAGCTCCAGAACATTCGTGATTGACTTTATAAATATTACCGGGGCAGTAATGATGTCTGGAAGAGAATCTTTCAGCGGACAATTCTGGGTAAAGGACCCGATCAATATTGAAAGCCTTATCAGAGGTTTTTACCTTGTCAGGGTATACAGTCTTGATCATATAATAAACAGGACCTTCAAGATTGAGAAATTATAATTTATTGGTCATGGCATCAGGAATTCTGAAGAAGATTTTTATTTCGGCAGCACTTATAGCCGGATCTGCCGGGGTTTACGCACAAGGTACAGTTCCTCTCGGAATATATTACCAGGCAGTTGCCAGGGACAACGAAGGCAACGAACTGGCCAGCACCCAGATAAGTGTCAAATTTTCAATTTTGCAAGGGGACCCGCTTGGGACTGTGGTTTACCAGGAGCTTCACGACAATGTCATAACGTCAAAATTCGGTGTCTTTTCGCTTGTGATTGGCAAAGGCGTTCCAACGGGAAATTCGCAGTACAGTTCACTTGGCGACATCCCATGGAAGGATGCTGATCATTATCTCAAGGTTGAGGTAAAGTTTGCAAATGATTTTATGGATATGGGAACTATGCAGTTCCTTGCAGTGCCTTATGCTCTTTATGCCCAGCAGTCGCTTGAGCCCGGTCCGCAGGGACCCCAGGGGCCGCAGGGTCCAAAGGGTGATCCGGGCGACCCGGCATCCGATAACCAGACGCTTTCCTTCGACGGAAGCAATCTTTCAATTTCCAATGGCAATACGGTAAATCTTTCGTCACTGACAAATACCCAGCTACTTTCAATCCTGGGGGATACTCTTTCAATCCAGGGAGGGAACAAGGTCGGACTTCCGAATCAGATCCAGGATCTGCAGCTTGACAACAACAACCAGCTTAAGATAACAAAAAATCCTTCTGCGACCCTGATTGATCTTTCATCTTATAAGCAAAGTCTCTCTTATGATACGACTCACCAGATCCTGAGCATATCAAACGGGAACAGCGCCGATCTTTCATCTATTGAAAGAAACTCTATCCAGGATATCCATCTTACGGGCAACCTGCTTACAATAGACAAGAATCCTTCCTCAACAGGTGTTGATCTGAGCAAATACCTTGATAATACAGATAACCAGCAATTAACCTATAATGATACAACCAAAACTCTTTCGATTGACAGGGGAAACAGCGTTACCCTCGGAACAATGGTAGATTTTAAGGCCGGGATAAATTCGACTGCAATTACAATAGCTAATAATACTAATGTAAATTTAGTATTTGATCAGATTAATGTTAATTATTATAATGATGGTGGTTTTTATAATAATTCTACTGGAGGATTTACAGCTCCCTATTCAGGCATATATTCTTTTAGTGTTTCCATAAATCTGCCAGCCAGTGCATCTATAATAATAGAAGTATCAGGGGCTAATTATGAGACAATAATTGGCCCGACAACATCCAGCGGAATTTATAGAGGAAGTATAACCATGAAACTCAATAAAAATGATATAGTGAATGTTGCAGTATTTCAGAATAATGGTTATCCTATCCCATCATTCAGTTTTTCAGGTTACTTTTCCGGGTACAGGTTATATTAATCTCAGTTATCGTTAGTAAATTTTATTATGCTTAAGCCTGTCTGATAAATTAATGTCGAAATCAAGATTTTTTCTTGATATCATAAATTAAATTTTATTCTTGCTAGTTCTCAATCATATATGGAACCCCTCCGGGGTTCAAAAACCTCATTTCTATCCGGCTAATATAAATGGAACCGCTCCGCGGTTCCGACAATAAAACAATGGTATCGTCAAAATAAGAACCGCGGAGCGGTTCCATCAATATTAGTCACGAAACAAATAATATGAGGACCGCGGAGCGGTTCCATCAACATTATCTTAATCCCCTGCATTGCATCTTCTTATAATTATTTACATTTGCCAAAATTTGTTTCATGATCACCAACGAACAGGTAAAAGATTTGTCGGAGCGCCGTGATGCGTTAAGGAGGTATCTTTGACATCGACGGAAAATTAAAACAAATCGCTGAACAGGAAGAAATATCCAGGCAGCCTGATTTCTGGAACGATCCCAGGCAGGCCGAAGAACTTCTTAAGAAAACTTCATCCCTTAAAAGCTGGACCTCTGAATTTATCAAAGTAGATGTTGCATTGGATGACCTTATGGTAATATATGACTTTTTCAGGGAAGGCGAAGCGACAGAAGACGATCTTGACAGGCAGTACAATACCAGTCTTTCAATGACAGAAGACCTCGAGGTCCGTAATATGCTGAGAAAAGAAGAAGATCAGCTGGGAGCAATTCTCAAGATCAATTCGGGTGCGGGAGGAACTGAAAGCAACGACTGGGCAGCAATGCTCCTGAGAATGTACCTGCGATGGGCTGAAAGGAATAATTACAAGACAAAGGAGCTTGACTTTCAGGCTGGCGATGAGGTTGGAGTCAAATCGGCTACAATAGAAATTGATGGCGAGCGTGCTTACGGCTATCTCAAAAGCGAGAACGGCGTTCACAGGCTCGTCAGGATTTCACCATTCAACGCCCAGGGCAAAAGGCAGACGACCTTCGCATCCGTTTTC
This sequence comes from uncultured Bacteroidales bacterium, assembly GCA_963717685.1. GTDB lineage: Bacteria > Bacteroidota > Bacteroidia > Bacteroidales > VadinHA17 > LD21. The sequence continues at coordinate 1,654,671 of OY970346.1, forward strand.
GTTTCTCCCATAGTCGATAACACCATCAATATAGAGATAAATCCGGCCGATATTACCTGGGAAACATACAGATCAAGCGGTGCGGGAGGCCAGAATGTGAATAAGGTTGAAACTGCCGTAAGGCTGAGACATCACCCTTCCGGCATCGTTATTGAGAACCAGGAGACCAGGTCGCAGCTTAACAACAAGGAAAATGCAATGAGGATACTGAAATCGCAGCTTTACGAAATAGAGCTCCGGAAAAGAATGGAAGAACAGGCGAAGATCGAAGGGGAAAAGAAAAAGATCGAATGGGGATCTCAGATCAGATCATACGTGCTTCATCCGTATAAAATGGTGAAGGACCTCAGGACGAGCCATGAAACGGGGAATGTCCAGGCTGTTCTCGACGGCGACCTGAAGGATTTCATAAAATCGTACCTTATGGAATTTGCCGGCAAATAGCAGACAGTTTACAGCGAGGAAAAAGTATTTTTTGGAAGATGTCAAAAAAAGAAAAATTATTCACTCAATTTCCGCCGGTAACAACCGAAGAATGGATGGCAAGGATCAATGCCGATCTGAAGGGTGATGAATTCAATTCCAGGATGGTTTGGAAAACAGGCGAAGGATTTGAATTAATGCCCTTCTACAGGGAAGAGGATATAAAAAGCCTCAGGTTTATTGATTCAATGCCGGGCCGCTTCCCATTTATCAGGGGCAACAGGGAGGAAGGAAACAGCTGGCTCGTGAGGCAGGATATAGTAGTTGAAAATTGCCGGAATGCAAACAAGAAAGCCCTGGACCTTCTGACAGGAGGCGTCGATTCAATAGGATTTATTATTAATGATACGGCGACGGTGAGCCGCGATAATTTCAATATACTTCTCAAGGGTATCGACCCGGGAATGGCTGAAATTAATTTTTATCCCCGGGGCCAGGCAAAAGAGATAGTTTCATTTTTCCATGACTGGCTGAAGCAGGAAGGCGCTGATACCAGTAAGGTAACCGGTGCAGTGGAAACAGACCCTCTAACCCGGCTGATGGTGAACGGCACGCTCTGCATTCCCGTCGAAAAAGGATTTGATTACCTTGCTGAAGTAGCCGGACTTACGATCCCGCTTACGGGATTCAGGGCCATACATCTTGATGGCCCGGCTTTCAGAAAAGGCGGTTCAAATATTGTACAGGAGCTTGCGTTCGCCGTATCAGCAGGGGCCGAATATATCCGCAGGCTTGACAGCAGAGGGATCAAACCCGAAGTTGCCGCATCAAAAATCAGGTTCTCTTTTGGCATTGGGACAAGCTATTTTATGGAAATAGCGAAGCTTAGGGCTGCAAGACTTTTATGGGCTGCAATCATGAACGGCTTCTCTCCCGGTGACAATGAGGCCGCCAGAATGGAGATTCACTGCGTCGCCGGCCTTTTGAGCCAAAAGCAGGGGGATCCTCATTTAAATATTTTAAGGACCCAGACCGGGGCAATGTCTGCAATTATCGGAGGAACAGATTCATTGACGGTGGAACCATTTGAAGTGATTCAGGATGACGAAAACGAATTTCCTGAAAGGATTGCACGAAATCAGCAGCTTATTCTGAAAGAGGAATCCTATTTTGACAAGGTGTCGGATCCGTCAGGAGGATCATATTATATCGAAAAGCTAACTTATCTGATAGCCGATGAATCGTGGAGACTGTTTCTCGAGGTAGAGGAAAAAGGTGGATTTCTGAAAGCCCTGACAGATGGATTCATTGCCTCTGAGATCGTGGAATCAGCGCGCTGTTCACAGGATTTAATTTCGAAGGAAAGAATCACATTTCCAATCAGTTACGATACTGGAGGAAAATCCCCGGAGATTAAGTGTAAAAAATACACTTATAATGATTTGTACGATCCTGAATGCATGGGATTTGTTCCCGGGAAAAGCAGGCGATCTGTCATTAAAAGCGGTAACTGGGTAACCGCTGAATGCATTCCCGTGAAGCCTGTATTCAGCAAAAGGGATCTCAGGGGAATGGAGCATCTCAAATATGCAGCAGGAATTCAGCCTTTTCTCCGGGGTCCATATCCGGGAATGTACGTGATGCATCCGTGGACTATCAGGCAATATGCTGGATTTTCAACAGCGGAGGATTCGAATGCATTTTACAGGCGGAATCTTGCAGCAGGGCAGACAGGCCTTTCGGTGGCTTTCGACCTGCCGACACATCGAGGATATGACTCGGACCACGAAAGAGTGGCAGGTGATGTAGGCAAAGCCGGGGTCGCGGTCGATTCAATTCTCGATATGAAAATCCTGTTCGACCAGATACCCCTTGACAAAATGTCGGTGTCAATGACGATGAACGGAGCCGTCCTTCCCATAATGGCATTTTATATCGTGACAGCGCTGGAACAGGGCGCAAGGCTCAGCGATCTTAACGGGACAATACAGAATGATATCCTGAAGGAGTTCATGGTAAGGAACACCTATATTTATCCGCCTGAATTTTCCATGAAAATAATTTCGGATATTCTTGCTTATACATCGGCTAATATGCCAAAGTTCAATTCAATAAGCATCTCAGGCTATCATATGCAGGAAGCCGGAGCCACCTGCGACCTGGAACTGGCATATACGCTGGCTGACGGGCTTGAGTACCTTCGGACGGGCATTAAGGCCGGCCTGAACATCGACTCATTTGCACCAAGGATATCCTTCTTCTGGGCAATCGGGATGAATCATTTCATGGAGATAGCGAAGATGAGAGCGGCAAGAATGCTCTGGTCGAAAATAGTAAAAAGCTTCAATCCGAAAAACCCGAAATCAATGGCACTCAGGACACATTCCCAGACATCAGGCTGGAGCCTTACGGAACAGGATCCTTACAATAATATTGGAAGAACGTGCATTGAAGCCATGGCTGCAGCACTTGGTCATACGCAGAGCCTCCATACCAATGCCCTGGATGAAGCGCTGGCGCTACCGACGGATTTCTCGGCAGCAATAGCGAGAAATACACAGATTTATCTTCAGGAGGAGACTGATATCTGCAGAGCCATCGATCCGTGGGCCGGATCATATTACGTTGAATACCTGACTCAGGAAATAGCCAGCAAGGCATGGGAACATATAATGGAAATAGAGAGTCTTGGAGGCATGGCTAAGGCAATCGGACTGGGAATCCCTAAAATGAGGATAGAAGAAGCCGCTGCAAGAGCCCAGGCAAGGATCGATTCACGCCTGCAGGTAATTGTGGGAACCAACAAGTACAAACCTGCTAAGGAAACCATGCTTGAGACCCTGGAGATTGATAATTCCGCTGTAAGGGACTCACAGATCAGGAGACTTGAAAAGCTTCGCAGGGAACGCAATGAGGCGGAATGCCAGGCGGCCCTTGATGCAATTACGGAATGCGCGGAATCGGGCAGGGGGAACCTGCTTGAGCTGGCAATAGAGGCAGCAGCCAAACGGGCCAGCCTTGGTGAAATATCAAATGCATGCGAAAAAATAGTCGGGAGGTATAAAGCAGTGATACGGACAATTTCAGGAGTCTATTCGTCAGAATATAAATCTGACGAGGAATATGAAGAAGCAAAGGCGCTTGTTGCCAGGTTTGCCTTGAAAGAGGGCCGCCAGCCAAGGATCATGATAGCAAAGATTGGTCAGGATGGCCATGACCGCGGAGCCAAGGTCGTTTCGACGGGATACGCCGATATCGGTTTCGATGTGGATATCGGTCCGCTTTTCCAGACACCTGCCGAGGCAGCCAGACAGGCGGTCGAAAATGACGTGCATGTGCTTGGGATATCAACCCTCGCAGCAGGGCACAAAACACTTATACCACAGGTGATATCTGAATTAAAATCGTTGGGAAGGGAGGATATCCTTGTCATAGCGGGAGGCGTCATTCCTCCTCAGGATTATCAGTTTCTGTACAACGCCGGAGTGGCCGCTATATTTGGTCCGGGCACATCCGTGTCAAAGGCAGCAAAGCAGATTCTTGAAATACTCCTGCATTCATTTGAGTAATAAAAAATTGATTTAAACAATGAGAAAACTGTTGATATTAATCATTCCACTGATCTGCTTTGCTGAAGGATGCAGGGTGAAAAAGCCAGCTGCAGAAATCAAGCCTTCAGCCGGGCAGTCAGCAACTACAGAATATATTACTGACTTTATGGACCAAACCACATGGATACTTGGATATTTCCGGCGCGAACAGCTTTACCGTACCCCTCATTGCGAGTGGTACCTGTCGGGTTATGACGGTTATCATCCTGATACTCTTGTCATAAATAAATTAAGAGCCATCCCGGCAACCAACGTGAAAATAAAAATTATAATGGGGACATGGTGTCCCGACAGCAGGAGAGAAGTTCCCAGGTTCCTTCATGTTCTTGACCTGTGGAAGTTTCCGGAGCAGGATGTGGTTTTCATTGGAGTGGATGATGAAAAGCGTTCACCTGTAGCCGAATATCAGGATCTGAACATTCAAAGAGTGCCGACTTTCATCATTTATGAAAATAATATTGAAACCGGACGCATCATTGAGAATCCCAGGACGTCTTTAGAGCAGGATATAGTCAATATTTTGACAAAAAAGCAGAAATAATAATACCTGAAAGACCATGGAAGAAGTAAAAAACAATACAGGACAGAATTTGGGTATCGCTGCCCTGATAACAGCGATAGTGACGTTTGTAATTGCAGTTATTCCGTGCGTGGGGCTTGTGGCTATTATTCCGGGAATAATTGCCATTGTCCTTGCTTCAGTTGGGCTGTCGCAGGCCTCAAGAAATGATTCGCCCCGCGGCATGCTCGTGGCAGGTCTTGTAGTCGGGATCATAGCGTCAATGATTTCGTTGTCGCAGATCTTCGTTGCAGGCAAGGTGGCCCGCAAAGCTGAAAAGTGGCCCAATAGGCTGGAAAATATTGTCAACGGGGTACAGGAAAATGTCGTCAAGGATATAAAGGATGCCAATATCTCAATAAAAGTTGACAGCAGCGGAAACAAGGTTGAGATAACTACAAGCATCAATAAGAAGAGCAGGGTGGAGCTCCTTGAGGAACTGGAAAAGGGGAAAAAATCTGCAAATGACACTGTGCCCAGGAAAAAATAGCACGGTAAACAGTTGGCAGGCAAGACTTAAAAATGACCCTTACCTGCTTTTCAATATAATACTTGCCGGAGCAATTGTCCTGATAATGGTATACTCAGTCGTTTTTTCACCCCTGAAGGATAATTATCCCGTAGTTTGCATACACCAGAAGATAACCGGTCAGCCATGCATATCATGCGGGCTTTCACACAGTTTTTCGCTTATCCTGAGGGGGAGAATTGACGAGGCAAAACAGTGGAACAGGTATGGCCTGAGAGTGTTCCTTTTTTTTGCAGTTCAGCTTCTTTTAAGGGTGATCTTCAGCATAATCTATCTGAAGCGGACTGTTACCGGCAGGCGTCTGATAATGTTTGATGCAGCAGTATCCGTTCTGATTTTCCTGGTTGGGTTCATGCCATTTATCGTAAGTATTTTCAGAAGCCTTTTTTAGATGTCATTCAATATCGTTAATAAGGTCATAGAGAAGGTTGCTCTCAAAGCCTTTTGACAATCCGTACCTGAGCAGTTTTCCCTTCAGTTCAAATGAATTCCTGGCTTTTACTGATTTCCTGTGCGAAAGGACAAGGTCTTTAAGTGTATTAATATATAAGTCATATTCAATGCTTTCCAGGGCAGTTTTTATTAAATCTGCTGGAATCTTTTTCATTTTCAGGCTTGATGCGATCTTGACCTTTCCCCATCTGTTATAAGTGAATTTATCCTTTACAAATGCCAGTGAATAGCGTTTTTCGTTGATGAAATTTTCCATGACAAGCGATTCTATTGCCTTATCCGCATCTTTTTCACCAAGTCCCCATACCAGGAGCCTGGAACGTATATCGGCGATGCAGTATTCACGCCTAGAGCATAATGCCATTGCCTTTGACAAACATGCATTGAAAAGTTTTACCTCAGCCATTTCTGATCCCTTTTGCGAATCTGTCTTTTCCGTTCAGATCCTTGATTATACTTATATCAGTAAAACCTGCGGAATCCAGAAGAGCGGCTATCTCTTTTCCGAAGGCCTCGTTTATTTCAAAATATATCCTGCCATTTGCGGCAAGGATGATCCTGGCAATTCCAAGGATCGCCGAATAGTATTTCAGAGGATCGGAATCAGGTACAAATAAAGCTCCGGCTGGTTCGAAATCAATGACATTTTTTGCCATTTCCTTCTTTTCTGATTCACGGACGTACGGAGGATTGCTAACGATTATATCGGCTTTCAGGCGCTGATCTTTTTTAAGATCAAAAATGTCGGATATCAGAAATGTGATGTTGACCTTGTTAATTACAGCGTTTTCAATGGCAGTCTCAATTGCGGCTCCTGAAGAATCAATTCCTGTTACCCTGGCTCCCGGAATATTCCGGCCCAGGGCGATTGCAATACATCCGGAACCTGTTCCCAGATCGACTATTGAACCGATGAATCCGTTATTATCCTTTATGATGAGATCTACAAGCTCCTCTGTCTCGGGTCTTGGTATAAGGGTTGAGCTGTTGACGCCGATAATGCAGTTATAAAAACCGGTTTTCCCGAGAATATACTGTATGGGCCTGCCTGTTTTCAGCTCCCGGCATATTCTGACGATCTCCCCTGCCTGCTTTCCTGTGACAGCACTTTCAGGAAATGCTATCATCTGCAACTTTGAGAGCTTTAATTCAGTCTTAATAATATTGGCAAACGCGCTTATTTCAGGTCCGGAGTAGAGCTCACTGAGTTCATAATCCATGAAGTGTTTAATATCTTTTATTGTTCGTATCTTGACGACCATAGTTCAAAATTAGCCAATTAAAGAAATATCATGATGGCCGATGATGCAAAATTCATGAAAAGATGCATTGAGCTGGCAGGAAAAGCTTCAGGATTCACGTACCCGAATCCAATGGTCGGCTCGGTGATTGTCCATGAGGGCATTGTCATCGGAGAAGGGTATCATCTAAAGGCAGGGGAACCCCATGCTGAAGAAATTGCAATCAATTCCGTGACGGACAGGAGCATCCTTCCATCCTCTGTTCTGTACGTCAGCCTGGAACCATGTTCTCACTTCGGCAGGAGACCTCCCTGTGCTGACCTGATAATTTCGAGCGGAATAAAAAAGGTAATAATAGGCACAATGGATACAAGCATAAATGTGTCAGGGAAAGGGATCGCCAGGTTAAAAGGAGCCGGATGTGAGGTCAAATCCAGAGTTATGGAACAGGAATGCCGCTGGCTGAACAGGAGATTCTTCACTTTTCATGAAAAGAAAAGGCCTTATATAATTCTTAAATGGGCACAAAGCGCCGATGGATACATTGACATGGAAAGAAGCAGGGATTCAGAAAGGAAACCCAACTGGATAACAGGCAAGGCTGAAAGGATCCTGGTGCATAAATGGAGGGCCGAAGAACAGGCTGTCCTTGTGGGTGCAGGAACAATAAGAGCCGATAACCCCGAGCTTACAGTACGGGATTGGGGAGGAAACAACCCCCTTAGGCTTGTTTTAAGCGGTTCGGGAAATATTGGGGAATATGAGCCTCTTTTCAGAACAAAAGGTCATAATGTTGTGTTTACATGTGACGGATCGGCGCATATAAAGGATTCTGTAATAGTAAAAATGAATGATGAGGAGAACGCTGCCATCCGTATTGCAGAATACCTGTATAATTCAGGTATTCAGTCTGTCATAGTGGAGGGCGGGGCAGAGGTGCTGGGACATTTTATACTGAAAGGATTGTGGGATGAGGCGAGAATTTTTTACGGTTGTGATTTTTTCGGAAAAGGCATAAGCTCACCTGAAATAAGAGGAAAATTCCTTACCGGAGACAAATTCACCTCAAGTACGATGAATGTAATTATAAATGAAGAGAGTCAGAATACAGGTTAAGTTGAAAAATTGAATTTATATTAGTAAATTTGATAGTTTATAAACTTATTAGCTCGATTACCATGAAGAAGCGAATATTAATTCTGGCAACAATAATGGCATTCCTCGCTGCCGGTGCTTATGGGCAAAACGGTAAAAAATTTTACAAGGCCGGGAATGAGTTTGTGGAAAGCCAAAAATACGATGATGCAATAACCCAGTTCACCAGCGCTATCGGGCAGGAACCATCAAATGCCGCATATTATTACGCGAGGGGAGAAGCGTACATGGCACTCCTGAAATATAAGGAAGCAAAATCTGATTTTGAGAAAGCCCAGGTGTTTTCTCCCAAGGACGCGGACGTTCTGGTAAGCCTCGGAACCGTTTGCAACAGCATGGGAGATTATGCTGAAGCCCTGGGATATCTGAACCATGCATCAGCAATCGACAGGCGAAACGCATCAGTATATCCTGAAAAAGTGAAAACGCTTATCGGCCTGGCAAGATATGATCAAGCCCTGAGGGCATCCGATACAGCCTTGATTATTAAGGAAAACGCGGTGAACTATTATTACAGGGGGCTGATCTACGTCTCCCTGAACAATGACGAATATGCCAAGAAAGAACTGGGGAAATCCATTGCAAAGGATAAGAAGCTTCCCGAACCCAGGCTGGCGCTTGCCGATATTCTGCTGAGGACCAACGATACGCAGGGAGCAATGGATCAGTGCAATGAGGTCCTTCAAAATGATGATAAGAATACCGCCGCATATTTAATGAGAAGCAAAGTTTACAAGAAGAATCTTGACTTTCCGAATGCGATAAATGATATCTCGAAAAACATACTGATTGAGCCGGCTAATGCCGAATATTATCTTGAAAGGGGATTGTGCTATCAGGAATTCAACCAGCACGCAAATGCAATAAACGATTTCTCAAAATATATTACGCTTAATCCTAATAACCCTGATGCATATTTTGCAAGAGCTAAATCTTACGAGGAGATTATGACATACGACAAGGCCATTGAGGACTACAGGAAGATAACGACTCTTTCGGAGTTCAACCAGGAAGCCAGAAAAAATGCTCAAAGCTGCCCAATCGCGGCTTTATGAACTTAACAGGGAATCGAATCCGCCTGACATAACACTTTTGAGCCCATTGGCTGCAAATGATTCTATCCAGATAAGGGGCGATAGCAAAACTATTCTCATGAGCGGGAAAATCAAGGATCAGAGCAAGGTCAAATCATTTACAATCAATAATGATTCTATACCAATCTCCGAAAAGAACGGCGTTTACGAATTCGCTTTCAATGTCAATGTCGATACTCTTAAGAAACTGGTGCTTGCAGGTACTGATGAGTATGATAACGTAAGGAAGATTACTTATTATCTCAGGCGTACCGAGACGAATCCTCCCAAGATTTTTATAGTTGCTCCATATGCTTCAGACGATGGACAGATTTACCTTGATAGTAATTCCGAGACGCTTTTCCTCCAGGGCAAGATCACTGACATATATAAAATTAAATCAGTTTTGATTGACGGCGTCACTGCCAGCTATGCCCTTAATGACCTCAATCCCAGTTTTACCGCGACGGTTGATATTTTGAATAAAAACAAGATAATCGTCGATGCTGAAGATATCTACGGCAATCACCAGACAACCGAATTCAGGTTTAACAGGGAAGGCGCCACTATTTCAGCTACGAACCCGATGGGGAAAACATGGGTAGTCTTCATAGATAATTCAGCCTATACTACATTTGCCAGCCTTGATGGCCCGGTAAAGGATATCGACCTTATGACAAGAGCTTTTGCCAACTACCAGATACATAACATCATTCATAAGCAGAACATGACAAAAGCAGAGATGGAAAAATTCTTTACCATCGAGCTGAGGGACCTTATTAAAGCTAACCAGGTAAAATCGCTTCTTATCTGGTATGCAGGGCACGGGAAGTTTATTAACGACGTAGGCTACTGGATCCCGGTTGATGCAAAGCGCGATGACGAGTTCACATACTTCAACCTTAATACGCTGAGAGCCGCCATGGAGTCATATCTTACCTATCTGACACATACTTTGGTCGTAACAGACGCATGCGAGTCAGGACCGAGCTTTTACCAAGCAATGAGAGGCGATCTTAAAAAAAGAAGCTGCGACGACTGGCAGGCAACCCAGTTCAAATCATCACAGGTGTTTTCCTCCGCAGGATATGAGCTTGCCGTCGATGACTCCCAGTTCACCAGGACTTTTGCCACTGCATTGTCTAATAATCCTAATGCATGCATGCCTATAGAAGAAATAGTCACCAAGGTATCGATGGCGGTCAGCAAAAATAACCAGCAAAAACCTAAATTCGGTACTATCACCGGCCTGAAAGATGAAGACGGAACTTTCTTCTTTATAGCACGATAATAATCTCAGAAACGAGCATGATCGTTAAACAAAATCCAGGGTGAAGATCTCTCATGCGGGTTCCATCCATCCAAAAAAAATACCTCGGATGAGAATAAAATTCAGATCTGATAATACCAGGGTCATCGGGAATATTATCCTAATGACCTTATTTTTTGCGCTTCCATTGATCAATCTGAATGCGCAGACTTACTTCTTTGAGAATTACAGCGTCGAGCAGGGGTTAAGCTCATCGAAGGTTTATTCCGTAATCCAGGACAGGAATGACTGGATCTGGCTTGGTACCGAAAGCGGAGTTTCGAGATTTAACGGTTCGAAATTCGAAAACTTTTCTTCAAGAAGCGGAATGGCCGGAGGAGGCGTGAAGAGTCTGGCAGAAGACTCTTTGGGAAGGATCTGGTTTGGGCATATGGACGGCGGTTTATCTGTCTACGATAAAGGAAAATTCATGAAGCTCAGATTCGATTCCATTGAGATTAGCGGCGATGTGACCAGTATAAGGCAAAAAGGGGGGAAATTGTGGATCACGACAATGAGTAACGGAGCAATTTTAGCAAATTTTCCTGCCCGTGGTGACACTATTCTCACCGGCAGACAATACAGAGGGAAAGAAGGATTAAGCGACCAGGTTTCCAGTACCTGCATTGACAACAATAAAGACTTTTACTGCATAACACCTCCCGCAGGTATTAAAAAATTCAATCCATCGAAGAATGTTTTTGAGACTTTTCTTCCGGAGGGACTTACAAAATATTTCAATGTCATTGTAATGTACCAGGATAAAAAAGGAAATTACTGGTACGGTACCTTTAACGGAGGATTATATAAATATGATGTCGATTCAGGGAAGATGAGAATATTTGATGTCCGGGACGGGCTGTCAAAAAACTGGATTTCCTATATTACGGAAGACTACCTTGGGAAGGTCTGGGTCGGGACATTTGGAGGCGGAGTGACAGTTTTTAATGGTAATGAAATGACTGTCTACAATAACCTTAACGGACTTCAGGCCGCCACGATTCAATGCATCACCGAGGACAATGAAAAGAATGTTATAATTGCTGATCGGTACACAGGGATTAGCATTTATAAAGGGAATCATTTCGTTACATGGTCGGATAACAATTTCCTTCCGGATAAAAGCGTTTTTGCCGTTGAAGAAGATGAGCTGGGCAGGTACTGGTTCGGCTCAAATGCCGGGATATCAATATTTGATCCAAAGGCTAAGGCTGATAAAGCCCTGCAATATCTTAACTCAACAATAAGCAAGGTCAGATTTATAAAATCGGATAAGCAAGGCAGTGTCTGGATAGGAACAGAGGGCTTCGGACTCTACAGGTACGATATTAAAACCGGCAAATTCATTTACGAGACAAAGATTAACGGCTATCTTCAGCCCAACGGCATAATAACCGCAATGCTGATCGATAAGGAAAAGAGGCTTTGGATAGGCAATCAGGACAGGCTTGCCATGTTCGATGCAAAAAATGGCGAAGTCTCATATTATACCCAGGAGAACGGATTGGCAGGTTCTTCGATCACTGCTTTATTCTGCGACAATGATAACAACATCTGGATAGGGTCCGAAGAAAAGACAGGCCTCACAAAATATAATTCATCGACAGGCAAGTTCAGTATTATTAAAATCGGCGAAGGATATATTCCAAAAACGATAGCCCAGACCCCTGATAAAAGAATATGGGTGGGTACCACTAGCGGATTGCTGGGGCTTAAAAACGACTCTGTCGTTGTGGTTCTTAACGAAATCAACGGCCTGTTGTCCGATAATGTAAAGCTTCTTCAGCCCCAGGGTAACAGGTTCCTCTATATCGGTACTAATTACGGCCTTAACCGGTACAACCTCTCCGACAATTCCATTGCCTCCTTCACAAAAAGGAACGGATTCCCGGGTATTGAGACTAATCCCAATGCAGTAGTCACGGACAGCAGGGGAAATATATGGTTTGGAACGGCCAATGGCGTAACAAGACTGGATCCTGAACTGATGCCGCCTGTAAATAAAAATCCGGCAGTTCATCTGAGCGCGATGGAGGTGAATTATTTGCCGAGAGTGATGAAAAGGGATATGAAGCTGAACTACAAGGAGAAGAACATATTATTCAATTATTACAGTGTTTCCCTTACAGACCCAGATGCTGTCAAATTCAAAGTGATGATGAAGGGCTTTGACAGTGACTGGGAGCATCCAAGCGTAATGACCATGAAAGATTACCCTTTGCTGCCAGGCCATTATACATTCAGGGTAAAAGCATCAAACAGCTATGGTTACTGGAACGAAACCCCGGTGGAATATTCATTTACGATAAGACCTCCATTTTATGAAACGCCCTGGTTCATAGCGATCTGTCTCGGGGCAATAGCCATAGCAATAATATCATATATTAAAATCAGGGAACAGAACCTTATCAGGGAAAAGAAGATACTTGAGCAGAAGGTGAAAGAGAGGACTGCGGAGGTTGTTCAGAAAAGCATGGAGATTGAAGAAAAGAACCGCGATATAACGGCAAGCATAAGGTACGCGGAAAGGATCCAGCGGGCAATGCTTCCCAGGGAGAATTCATTCCATGACACTTTTGTCCTGTACATGCCAAAGGATATTGTAAGCGGTGATTTTTACTGGATGTATGATAATGGCGATACCCAGTTTATGGCCGCATGTGATTGCACAGGACATGGAGTGCCAGGGGCATTCATGTCGATAATAGGTCATAATTCACTGAATAAAGTAGTTAGGGAGTATGGCATTATAAGACCCGGGGCTATTCTCGATCAGCTGAATGCTGAAGTTGTCAAGGCACTGATGCAAAGGAATGAAGAAACGATCAATGACGGGATGGACCTGGCTCTCACTGCATTCAACAGGAAGAATTTCACTCTTGAGTTCGCCGGAGCCTATAATCCTTTATATCTCGTGAGAAAGGGGGAACTTATACTTTATAAGGGCGACAGGTTCCCGATTGGCATGTCATCCCTGCAGGCCCGGAAGAACTTTCAGAACCAGCAGGTGGAAATACAGCCGGGAGACATGCTTTATATGAGCTCTGACGGGTATGCCGACCAGTTCGGATTCGCTGATGGCAAGAAGTACAAGTCTGGGAATGTGAAGAAACTGCTTGTCACAATATGGAACCTTCCTATGGATGAGCAGAGGGAAAGGCTGAAAAAAGAGATACTGGACTGGAAGGGGGATCTGCCTCAGGTCGATGATATCATGTTCATAGGAACGAGAGTGCCGGATCGCTAGATTTTTGCAATCTTCCTCCAGTCCTCGTAGCCTCTTTCCCTGTCATTAAGAGCCGCAATGACATCATAAGGAGTGTCGGCGACTTCCCAGATGCCCTTATGCTCAAACCTCATAAACCTGCCTGAGATCATATGATCGATGAATCCAAGAAGCAAGTTGTAATAGCCGCAGGTGTTGAGTAGGATCACAGGTCCCCTGAAGAGGCTCAGTTGTTTAAGTGTTATTGCCTCGGTGAGCTCCTCAAGGGTTCCTATACCACCGGGTAGGGCAACAACTGAATCGGACAACTCAAACATTTTCTTCTTCCTTTCACTCATATCTTTTGTGATTATCGTTTCGGTGAGTCCGGCATGGCCCCATCCTTCCTCCTTCATGAACAAAGGGATCACCCCTGTAATCTTGCCTCCGCCGGAAAGGACGGCATCGGCAAGCATGCCCATCAGGCCTATTCCGCCGCCGCCGTAGACCACTTCCATTCCTGATCTTGCAAGCAGCAACCCAAGTTCTGTTGCGGCATCACGGTATTCCTTGTCTGTCCTGCTGCTTGAGGCGGCGAAAATACAAACTCTCATCTTTAACTGCCGGAATTAAAAAAGGCCGTAACAGTTGCCTGCACGGCCCTGGTTTTATGATGTGACTCTAAAGGAGTGCATCGAGTTTCTTAACAAAGATATTCTTGGGTACTGCGCCGATCTGCTTATCGGCGATTTTCCCGTCCTTGAAAAAAAGAACGGTAGGAATATTCCTGATGCTGAACCTTTCAGAAACCTTCGGACTATTATCGACATCGCATTTTGCAACGACTGCTTTTTCCGAATATTCCTTGGATATTTCTTCAATGATCGGGGCAACCATCCTGCAGGGACCGCACCACTCCGCCCAAAAATCCACAATGACAGGTTTCCCTGATTTAATTACGACATCATCGAAATTACCATCATTAACTTCTAAAGCCATATGAAATGATTTTTTAAAGATTAGTAAAATATAACCCGATAAAGATAGCTAATTAACTTTATATTCAATGCCCGGCCGGTCATCAAGCCAGGAGATAAATTCATTATTAAGCCTAATTCTGAGAGTCCTCGAGAACATTGGCAGGGAGATTTTATCCTCGACATCAAGAAAAAGGAATTTTAATTCCGTTTCTCCCCTGTTATCGCGAATAAGCTCCTTCATCTCATTGATCATTGCCGTGTTGATATGTTCAGGGTTTATTTTGATAGTGACGCTTTTAATAAGCTCATCTTTCACACTGGAAAGGAGATAGATTTTTTTAATGCTGAACTCAAGCTCATTTTCCCTGTATTTTCTTTTCTGAACCCTTCCTTTAATGAGGAGATAGTACCCCATATTAAAGAATTTGCTGTTATCAATATAGTCTTTATCAAACAGCATAAACCTGAACGAATCTGTGTAATCCTGCAGCGTAAGGGAGCCGTATGGCTTGCCGTTTTTACCAATGCCGTTTTTTGTATCCGAGACCATACCTGCGACAACAACCTCCCTGTCGAGATATTCGCTGAGATTCTGAAGATCGGCCAGTGTCGCAGTTGCAAATGTGCTTATTTCAAGTCTGAAATCATCCAGGGGATGAGAAGAAAGATAGATTCCAATTACCTCCTTCTCCCTGTTCAGCTTTTCAAGCTTTGGCCAGTCGGGGCACGATAAAGGCTCCGGTTTTATAAGATCAAAACCACCTGATTCGCCAAAGAGCGTTTGTTTGCTTGAGAGTCTGATGGATTTTGCGTTGTTGCCATACCTGATAAGGCATTCAATAAATCCGGCACCCCTGGTATCGATAGCAAAATATTGTGCCCTTGATATTGTTTCAAAGCAGTCGAATGCTCCCGCGACCGCCATAGCTTCAAGATTTTTTTTATTCAGTGAATTCAGGTTGACTCTCTCGACGAGATCGTAGATATCCCTGAAGGAGCCATTCTTTTCCCTTTCCTCTATAAGCTGAAGCACTGCACCCTCGCCGACTCCCTTTATCGCACCAAGGCCAAACCTGATATTGCCATCCTTATTAACGGTGAATTTGACGTTGCTCTCATTCACATCAGGGCCCAGCACTTCCATTCCCATTCGCCGGGTTTCGTCCATAAAGGTAGTTATCTTCTTAAGATCGCTAATATTCCGGCTCAGGACTGCAGCCATGAATTCTGCAGGATACTGAGCTTTAAGATAGCCTGTCTGATAAGCTATCAGGGCGTAGCATGTCGCATGCGATTTATTGAAAGCATATTGCGCAAATGACTCCCAGTCGGACCAGATCCCGGAAACAGTGGCTTCATCGTAGCCATTTTTTGCACAGCCTTCCATGAATTTGACCTTCAGTTCATCCATAATGGATTTCTTCTTTTTCCCCATTGCCTTTCTCAGGGAGTCGGCTTCGCCTTTTGTAAAGCCCGCAAGTTCCTGTGATAGAAGCATCACCTGTTCCTGATACACGGTGATCCCGTAAGAATCATTCAGATATTTTTCCATTGCGGGGAGCGTGTATTCAATCTTGTCCTGTCCGAGTTTTCTCCTGATGAACTTTGGAATATATTCCATCGGTCCCGGCCGGTAAAGGGCATTCATGGCTATAAGGTCTTCAAACCTGTTGGGTTTAAGCTCCTTAAGATACCTTTTCATTCCGGTTGATTCGAACTGGAAAACTCCGGTGGTTTCCCCGTTGCTGAAGAGCTCAAAAGTCTTTTTATCATCAAGGGGAAGATTTTCAACATTTATATCGAGTCCCCGTGATCTTTTAATATTCTCGACAGCATCCCTGATAATAGAAAGTGTCTTGAGGCCAAGGAAATCCATTTTTAAAAGTCCTACTGATTCCACATGGCTGCCGTCATACTGAGTTGCATACAAATCGGTGTCTTTTGCAGTGCATAGGGGGATATAGTTATCGAGGGAATCCTTGCCAATAATAATGCCGCATGCATGTACACCCGTCTGCCTGACTGACCCCTCAAGGACTTCGGCATATTTGAGGGTCTGGGCAACAAGTTTATTGGATGAATTTTTTTCTTTTGCCAGCTCCGGCACTTCCTCATATGCCTGTGAAAGAGTCACTCCGGGTCTGTCAGGAACCAGCTTTGCCAGCCTGTCGGCATCAGGAAGGGGCAATTTCTGAACCCTGGCCACGTCTCTTATCGCCATTTTGGCTGCCATGGAACCAAAAGTGATAATATGCGCCACTTTGTCGTGCCCATATTTGTCCACGACATACCTAAGCACGGAATCCCTGCCGTCTTCATCAAAATCTATATCAATGTCAGGCAATGATATACGGTCGGGGTTAAGGAATCGTTCGAAAAGCAGACCGTATTTAATTGGGTCTATATCAGTGATCTTCAGGCAATAGGCTACTGCAGAGCCGGCCGCGGAGCCTCTTCCAGGGCCGACTGATACTCCCATCCTGCGGGCGGCATTCAGAAAGTCCTGAACAATGAGAAAGTACCCCGGGAATCCCATCTTGGCAATGGTGTCAAGCTCGAAATCTATTCTTTCGGTTTGCTCAGAGGTCAGGATTCCCCACCTTGTCTTTGCTCCCTCATAGGTAAGAAACCTGAGGTACTCGTCATTATCGGAAAATCCCGAAGGGAGTTCAAAATCGGGCATGATGGGATCATGATCGAGCTTATACTTTTCGATTTTGGAAACGACTTCAGCGATATTGTCTATTGCTTCGGGAATATCACTGAATATTTCCCTCATCTGCTCCTCAGTCTTGACAAATTCCTGTTTTGAGTATCTGAGTCTGTTGGGATCGTCAATATCCTTTGCCGTATTAATGCAGATCAGTCTGTCGTGTGCTTCAGCATCCTCGGCGTTGATGAAGTGAACGTCATTCGTAGCGATCATCTTGACATTGTACTTTGATGACAGCTTTTTCAGCTCTTCAATTACTATTTGCTCCTGGGGGAAGACGCTCATATCAGCTTCCGGGTCGTTGGTTTCATGACGCTGAACTTCAAGATAGAAATCGTCACCAAAGATGTTGAGATAGGATTTCAAAGCCGCCTCGGCACCGGCAAGGGATCCATGTAGTATTTCATCCTGGATCTCTCCCGCAAGGCAGGCCGAGGAAGCGATCAATCCGTCGCTGTATTTTGCAAGGAGCTCCTTGTCAATTCTGGGCTTGTAATAGAAGCCCTTAAGCCAGGCTGTTGACACCAGTTTTACAAGGTTCTTGTAACCGGCAAGATTCTTTGCAAGGAGGATAAGATGATCTCCTGAACGGTCTTCTTTGCCTGAAGTATCGGAAATTGACCTTTTCGCCACATAGATTTCGCATCCGATGATGGGTTTGACACCCTTTTTAATTGCTGTGCCATGAAATTCCTTGACGCCGAACATATTACCGTGATCAGTGATTGCCAGGGCTTCCATACCGAGCGATTTCACTTTTTCAATAAGTTTGGGTATGCTTGAGGCACCGTCTAAAATAGAGTATTGGGTATGAACATGAAGGTGAGAAAAAACAGCCATTTGAAAGGAGATAATATTAAATCCGGTCGGTATGCAAAAATAGATAAAAATGAGTAAAGAGGTACCATTATTTTTTTTGATTTTACGAACACTTATCCGATTCTGTTTTGAGTGAGATTGTTTGAAATTATTATTTCGTTATCTTTGCACCCACAAAATTATAAAGCAGGTTTAATAAAAGCGTAAAAATTAATGGCAGTTAAAATCAGATTAGCTAGGAAAGGCCGCAAAAAACTGGCCTATTACCACATTGTGGTAGCAGATAGCAGGTCGCCACGGGATGGCAGATATATCGAAATGATCGGAAAGTACAATCCGCTCACCAACCCAGCCACAATCGAACTTGATTTCGATAAGGCTCTTGGTTGGCTGCAAAATGGCGCATTGCCCACTGAAACATGCAGGGCTATCCTGTCTTATAAAGGTGTTCTCATAAAGAAGCATCTTCTTGAAGGAGTAAAAAAAGGTGCATTTGATGAAGCTGAAGCCACCCGTCGTTTTGAGGAATGGATGAAGCAGAATGAAGCAAAAATTGAATCCAAGAAATCTGGTCTTGAGAAATCAAGGGATGATGAATTGGGGATAAGGCTTGCGGCAGAGAAGAAGGTAAACACAGCCAGGGCTGAAAAGCTTGCAAAAAAACAAGCTGAGCTTGCAGCACAGGAAGAGGCTCAAAGCAAATCAGAAGCAGCAGCAGAAGAAGTGCAAACCAGTGCTGTTGAAACACAGGAAACACCCTCTGCCAGTGAATCTCCTGAACCGGCACACGAGGATAAACCCCAGGAACAGACCTCATAAAAAAGGATCAATGATCCTGTGGCATATAAGGCCGGCATATTAATTGGCAGAATAATTAAAGTACACGGCTTTGATGGTTCGGTAATTATAAAGCCGGAAGGGATTTTCGTAAAAAATATAACTGAAAAGGAATCGGTTTTTCTTGAAGTGGAAGGGAAGCCGGTTCCTTTTTTTATTTCAGAATCGGAAGATTCAGGAGGAGGCCTCATTAAAATGAAATTCAGGGGATATGAGTCGGCTGGAAAAATGAATGAGTTTTCAGGCTGCAGGGTGTTCCTTGCATCACGGGCTGTCAAAAATCGTAATTTGCAGGGATCAGACCTGTCAGGCTTCAGGATTCAGCTTACGGATAAAAGCGTCATAGGAACCGTTTGCAATGTGATTGAGACCCCCGGAAACAACCTGCTGATTGTCAAAACTTCCAAAGGCAGAGAACTGCTTATTCCGCTTCACGCGGATTTTATTGTTTCTTCCGACAAGCGAAAGAAAATCCTGGTCATGGATCTTCCTGACGGATTGACTGACCTTAATTGATACTCAGTATCCCGGATGCTTTAAAGAACCGGTTCCATGCATCACTTTCAAAAAAAGCGGGTCTTTAAAGGGAATTAGTTCTAACCTTAAAATAATCAGGATGAAAAGAGCAACAGCATTATTAGCTATTACCTTAATTATTAACGGGATAGCAGCCGGTCAGGAAAAAGAAACCAGGGACCTGAAGGGATTCTCAAGAATCAACTTTGGAATTGCAGGAAATCTTGAGATAAAAATCGGCCCTGAATTCAGTGTTGTACTTCAAGGCGATAAAAGCGATCTGAAGGAAGTAATTACTGAGGTATCGGGTGAGAGTCTTACAATAAGGCATGAAAACTGGAGATTCAGCTTCAATGAAAAGGTCGATATATATATTACGATGCCTGAGCTGAAAGATCTTTCTGTGTCAGGTTCCGGCAAAGCCAGGATCCTTGATCCGGTTAAAAGCGCTGATCTGAGATTCAATGTCAGCGGCAGCGGTGGTATTGCCACAGCTGATATTTCTTCAGATAAGCTTGATTGCAGGATTTCAGGTTCTGGGAACATTGTCCTTGGAGGAGGGAGCGTATCAGGCGCAAATATTTCCATCAGCGGTTCGGGGAACTTTACCGGCGATGCTGTTCAGGTTAAAGACCTTAAAGCCGGGATCTCAGGAAGCGGCAATTGTGTCTGCAATGCTACAGAAACCCTCAATGCAGGAGTCTCAGGAAGCGGCAACATAACATATAAAGGGAATCCTAAAATTGATGCAAGAGTGTCAGGATCAGGGCATGTAAGATCTGCAAGATAAATCACTTCCTCAGGATCCTTATCGATCCGTCAATTGCAATTTTTATAATTGACGAGGCCCTGCTTTTCCTGTTTTCATCCTGACGGTACGCCACAACATAGTCTGCGGATTTAATTATCTCTTTATCTATTTCACTGTAATTCGATGGGGAGGGCATGCCGCTTATGTTGGCTGAGGTGGAAACTATTGGCTTGCGGAACCTGCCAATGAGTTCTTTGCAGAACGGTTCGCTGCATACCCTTATTCCGACCGAGCCATCCTCGCTGCAGACTCCCTTTGCCAGGTTTTTCCCGCCCGGATAAATGATAGTAATCGGAGTGTCGGATACGGAGATAAGCTCATGAGCCACCTCAGGAACCCTGCTGACATATCTCTCGATCATTGCTTCGCAGTCGGCAAGTAAAATCAGGCTTAATGCCTCATTTCGCACCTTTATTCTGAAGATTTTTTCGACTGCCTGCGGGTTCGTTGCATCACATCCAAGCCCCCAGATTGTATCGGTGGGATAAAGAATCACGCCGCCCTCTCTGAGTACCTTCAATGAATTCTTAATATCCGGCTCAAATTTCATTGATGGTCCGTTTGTTTCTGCCTTCGTTAAGCCAGAGCTTTCTCAGCCCGGAATATTTAAGATAGCTCGATCTTGCACTCATGCAACAGATAATATATCCGTTTCTGCCGTCAAGGAACCCCAGTCTTACGAAATATGTCATGAAAAACCTCCATGCCTGGTGTAAGACAGGAGTAAAAAAAGAGACTTTTTTCCCTTTTTTAAAATATTCCCTGGCAGCAATAGCGGCATATGATTCGATAGTTTTGGCATGATCCGCGACTGATGAAACAGGCCAGTGCAGCAGATCGCCCCTGACCCGTTCGGTTTTGCTGCCTGGTACGGGGTGGAATGTCTCATGAACATTGATCGGTCCCCATTTCCCCATTTTCCTGTTAAAAAGGCGAAGCTGTCTGTCGGGATGCCATGCTGAATGTCTTATCCATTGTCCGCAGAAATTACCAAGCCTGTTAAAAATATAACCGTCACAGGTCAAGTTATCCTTGATCGAAACTAATGAATCATGCAATTCCGGGCTCAGTGCTTCATCAGCATCTATCATCAGGATAAAATCATTGGCGGCGAGAGTATCTGCGTAGTTGCGCTGATCCATGTAACCTGTGAATTCATGTTCGACGACCCTGGCGCCGAATTTTCTGCATATCTCTGCAGTTGCGTCAGTTGAAAAAGAATCAACCACAACAATCTCATCAGGCACACTGCCAAGCGAAGAAAGGCATCTCTCTATCGATTTTTCCTCATTGTATGTGATTATGACTGCTGATATTCCGGCCATCTTCAGAAATTAACTTTTAAGGATACTTTAAAGGTGAGTTAAATCAAAATTTCAGCTTCAGCTTTTTCAGCCTGGATTTCATCTCATTCAATACGTCCTTTTCCTCCTGGATCGAACCAGCTTCAAAGGTCACTGAGAAACGCACATAATTGCCGGCATCATCCCATGGAACTGTTGAAATCAAAGATTCCCTGATAAGAAAATCAGAAAACTCTGCGGCGCTTTTAAATATTTTTCCTTCTTCAGTTCCTATGGGAGCTTTCACATAGCAAAAAAATGAGCCTTTAGGTTTTTTTGCTTTAAACCCGGCCTCATTCAGGGCGTCGACAAGAAGATCGAATCTTCTTGAGTACTTTTCGACTGTGCGATCAGTTATCGAAGTATTTTCAAAAGCCCTGATTCCTGCCTTCTGAATAGCCCTGAACTGGCCTGAATCCGTATTATCCTTTACCGTTGCATAGGCTTTCACTGCCCTTGGGTTTCCACATACAAAACCTATCCTCCAGCCTGTCATATTGAAGGCTTTGGAAAGCGAATGGACTTCAATACCAACGTCCATAGCTCCTTCGACGGAAAGAAAGCTCAGCGGTCGGTAACCGTCATAGGTAAGAGCGCTGTATGCCGCATCATGAACGACAACAATATTATTTTTGATGGCGAAATCGACGACCTCTTTGAAAAATTCCCGGGTCGCGACTGCTCCGGTCGGGTTGTTCGGATAGTTCAGGTAAAGCAGCCTGGCTTTTCTGAGCACTTTTTTTGGAATTATCTTAAAGTCTGGCAAAAATGAATTGGATTCCAGTAATGGAAGGTCATATACATCTCCCCCCAGGTACCGAGTATGAGTCGCAGTGACAGGATATCCGGGCACTGTTGTAAGAAGTACGTCGCCAGGATTGATAAAACAGACTGGCAGCATGGCCAGAATTGGTTTTGAGCCAATGCCATGGATTATATGTTCAGCAGGGACAACCCCTTTAATCCCGTAAACTTTTTCCAGATAAGCGGCAGCAGCCTCCTGGAATTCAGGGATCCCGTTGTCAGCATACCATCTGTTGGCAGGTTTCCCTGCTTCTTCTGCCAGAGACCTTACGACCAGGTCATCAGCCGGCCAGTCGGGTTCCCCGACCCCCATATCAATGAGCTTGATTTCAGGATGGGAGAGCCTTGCAGCAGCTTTAGCCCTTTTTATCAGTTCAAATTTGTATATTACAGTCGATTTTCCAAAGTTGATCCCGCCAAGCCTGTCAGATATTTTATCGTCAAAAAAATCAGTCATAAAGCTTTATTTTTTCAATATGAATTGGATTTAGTATTGGGCAAAAGTAATAAAGTAAAGATGATAAAATAAAAACTTTTATTGAAAATGGGAGTTTAAAATCCGCTAAAGACTTTAATAGTTGCAAAAAGAAATTTAAATTTGATAATAATATACGAAGAGTTCTTTGTCTTATAATTTGCGCGGCAGATCACTGTTTATTTAACTTATAATCGCATGAGTAAATATATTTATTTAACCTGTACACCTGAAGCGCTGGTGGCTTCGATGCTGCCACCTGAAGGATTCGGAATGTACCTGTCGACCGGAACCAAGAAAAGAAACAGAGGCCAGAATATGTTTTTTGAGGTCGATCTTCCCTCAATTGAAAATATAATAGACCTCACCAGCCTTAACAGGAGATGTGTTGCCAAGGAGGATGGCAGCCCCAAGAACTCAGTATATCTTTCTGTTTACCGGGTATTGGAGGCTATCCCCCTGTCGGCCCTTAGGAGCTTATACCTGACCACTGACAGCGGATGCGTGCTTGAGCTCAAAAAAACGGAGTATGATAAGAGCAATGAACCTCAGAATGCCCTTCACCTGTACCAGGAGCTCTGCCCGGTGACTCCCATGGTTGCCAGTGAGCTTGCTCCATCCTTATTCCTTAAAAGACTCACCGACGGATCCACCCCTATTATCCTGCCCAAGCTTTTCTTCGTGGAGCTGAAGCTTGGAGAGCTGGCATCAAATCCTCTCTATGGCTCCGTCGAATACCTTCCGTATTCAAATGTCGGGCATCTGAGAGATTGCCTGGAGATACTAAAGGGTGAATATGAAAAGCATATGAAGACAGTACAGAGGATCTATTCAGGCAAGCTTCTTTACAGGACAATTGAATCGGGATTCTATGTTGGATCAAAAGATGAAATAATATTCTATCCATATCCTGATATGAAGCATCTGGAAGATATTAATTATGAGTTTTTCCGTGAAATCTGACTCTGTTTTGCCTTAAACGCCATTGATCATATTTTATAATTTTTTGGGACAGCCTAATGGAACTACCTTGTCTTGCAGATATCAATGAAGCTCATGACCGGATTAAGCCATTTATTCATCGCACACCCATACTTACATCCCGGCAGTTGAACAGGATATTTGGCTGTGAACTGTTCTTTAAATGTGAGAATTTCCAGAAGGTCGGGGCATTTAAATTCAGGGGAGCAGCAAATGCCGTCCTCCTGCTTTCAGAGGAAGAAAAGAAAAGAGGAGTGGTGACACATTCTTCAGGTAATCATGCAGCGGCTCTTTCGCTTGCTGCCAGGATGAGCGGGATAAAGGCTTACATTGTTATGCCTGAAAATGCCCCTGATGTCAAGAAAAATGCAGTTGCCTCCTATGGGGCGGAAATCACATTCTGCAAGCCCACTCTTCAGTCGCGCGAGGAAACAGCAATCCGGATAATTGAAGAGACAGGAGCTACGCTTATTCATCCGTACGATAACTTTAATGTCATCTGCGGGCAGGGCACTGCGTCGCTGGAGCTTTTGCAGGATTATCCCGGGCTTGATATTATTGTGGCCCCGATCGGCGGCGGTGGATTGATCAGCGGCACTTCGACTGCCGTAAAAGCCTGCGGAGGAGGGGTGAAAGTGATAGGTGCCGAGCCACTTAATGCAAATGATGCATATATTTCCTTTACCACCGGGAATCTCACCCATTCAGTTAATCCGGTCACAGTTGCAGACGGACTCCTTACTTCGTTGAGCGAGCTTACCTTTTCAATAATCAGGAAAAATGTTGACCAGATTTTTACTGCAGGAGAGGAATCGATCATTAAATGCATGCTCCTCGTATGGGAAAGAATGAAAATAATCATCGAACCTTCA
This sequence comes from uncultured Bacteroidales bacterium, assembly GCA_963717685.1. Classification (GTDB taxonomy): domain Bacteria; phylum Bacteroidota; class Bacteroidia; order Bacteroidales; family VadinHA17; genus LD21. The sequence continues at coordinate 1,679,380 of OY970346.1, forward strand.
TCGGCCACCGTGCTTGCAATAATCATGGAAAACCCGGAATACTTCTCAGGCAGAAAAACGGGACTTATCATAAGCGGGGGGAATGTCGATTTCAGAAAACTGCCTTTTGGTGCGTTTTCCTGAAGTATGCGCTTATAGGAAAATGATCAGAATATTTAACTCTTAAAATGTCAAAACCCATGCATTCAAGGGCATTGTCATAAAGTATATAATCAATCCGGTTAGGCGGATAGTTTCCCCTGTAGGTAAAACCCGCACCAGTTCCGGAACTTACGAATGAATCATTCAGCCCTTTACGTATTGTCATGTACGCATAAGATACTGGAGTGTCATTGAAATCGCCGGCAACAATCACCGGGTACGGCGAGGTGTCTATCGCGGCTTTTAACGCCTGCGCCTGACCGGCTCTTCTGATAAATCCTTTTTTCAGGCTTGAAGACACACTGCCGACTTCATCGAGGATCTCCTTCTCGTCGGGTGTCGTCATCTCCTCAAAAAATGACTTCTCAATGCTCTTAAGCCTGAAGGACTGCAAGTGATTATTGAATATTCTGAAAGTATCAGTTCTGATTACAATGTCAGTATAAATTGACATGCTTGATGACCCCTTGTGCTGTATTTCTCCTCTACCTGCTATGGGGAATTTACTGTATGTCGCAATTCCATAATACCGGTTCTTCCCGCTGCCTATAACCTTCATATGCGAATAATAGCCTCCTCCCAGGGCTTTTTTTACTTCAGAATCCTTCAGGACGGGATCCCCGTTCACATAAAATTCCTGCAGGCAAAGGATGTCTGATTTCTGGGTTTTTAAAAATGCGAGCACCTTTTTTTCGGAATTTGTGTTCTGACTTTCGAAGTAATTGAAAAGGCGTAAATTATAACTGACCACCTTGAAAGTGTTCTCCTTATTGAAATTGTGATTCCCTATCCGGATATAGTTCCTGATATGCGTGAATCCTGCAGCAATAATAACAATGGAGATCAGAGCCTCATACTTCCTGAAAATTGCCCATGTCAGTGCAAGCAATATATTCATGATTGCAAGATATGGATAAGCCAATCCAAAAAAGGCCGGAAAAACAAACCTGGCAGGGCTTATGGATACAGCCAGATATGATACAAGGAGGGCGGATGCAAACAGGATGTTTACAGCCAGGAGGAATTTATAAAGGACTTTTCTCAAAAAAAATATAAAGTATTGCTAAAATACCCGTAATCCTTGAATTTATTGTTATCCGCGCTGAAATATTGCCGGACTTTAGAATTATAATATAAGATGCCGTGTAGAGGTTATCAATTCTTTTTCTGGCTTTCCCTGAATAAAATATCTTTTTCTTCCTTTGAGAGGCTGTCGTATCCGCCTTTTGAGATCTTGTCCAGAATCTTGTTAATTGCCGCCTGATGTTCTGATTTGGCTTTATTGTACTCATAATCCGTAACAGGCTTTTTATAAGTGACTTTCATTTTCTTCCCGGGCTTTAACAGGGTTACAACGGAATCAATGATCCTGTTTATGCCTCTTCCGATATCGTGGCCTCTTTTAAGGTTAAGGGTATAAAGATATCCGAAGAGAGCTCCTCCGATATGGGCAAGTTTGCCACCGGAATTGACCGAAAAATCCATTACCGATGTCAGTACAAAAATGACGAGAGCCAGGTACTTTATTTTAACTCCTCCGAGAAAAATAATCTGAACGGGATGATTTGGCACATAGGCAGCGATTGCTATCACAACGGCCATTACTGAAGCCGAAGCGCCTATCGCGACCGACTCATTCACTACGCTTTTGAAAGCCGGAAAAACATTGAAAGCCAGTACATATACAATAGCACCGCTTATGCCTCCAAGCAAATACACCGACACAAGCTTACGCTGATCAAGATATTCAAGAAAGATCACTCCAAACCAGTAGAGCCACAGCATATTGAAAAGTATATGCAATATGTCCTTATGGGTAAACATGTAAGTTATAATTGTCCATGGCCTCAGGATCAATGATTTGAAGGAAGCTGGCACCGAGAGCAGGTCAATGGCGCTTACCTGGATATTCTGGTTGTTCAGCAGGAAGCCAATTATTGATACTATAGAAAGTATCAGAAAGACAGCCACATTAATATAAATGATCCTTGTCAGATAGCTTCCTCTCCTGAAAGTGCCTTTTATATCGTCGAGAATCCCCATCAGTAAAGCGTTCTGGTCGTTTTTCGCCAATATTTTATAAGGATGAACCCAAACAGCATGCCTCCTAAATGAGCTGCGTGCGCGATACTGCTGCCCGGCTGGGTGATTGCCAGGAAAAGCTCGATCGCACCATAGCCAATAACAAAATATTTAGCCTTTATTGGCACAGGAGGGAATAAAAGCATCAGCTGGGTATTTGGGAAAAGCATTCCGAATGCAAGCAGCACTCCAAAAATTGCACCTGAAGCTCCGATTGTCGGTATATTCAGCAAATACTGAAGATTCCTCATATCGGGATCAGTAAATTCCTTCCCGTCCCTGAAATAACCCGGCCCCTCCTTAATCACGGTCTTGAGATTATCAGGATCAAGCGCATGGATGAATTTACTGAACTGAATGAAGAGAACTGATTCCTGTACCAGTGCTGCTCCAAAGCCGCAGACAAGATAAAAAATAAGGAAACGCTTAGGCCCCCAGACCCTTTCAAGCACAACCCCGAAAATGAAAAGCGCATACATATTAAAGAATATATGCCAGAAGTTGGCATGCATGAACATGTGGCTGAGCAACTGAACAGGCCTGAAGCTTTCTGATTTGATAAAGTAAAGGCCAAGAATGGCATTAAGATTAATATTCAGAAACTTATAACCCACCCAGTAAGCAATGAACATCAGGATGTTTATAACTATAAGGTTTTTAACCACAGGCGGTATTGCTGATATGCTGCTTCTGAATCCGTTCATTGGTAATCTTTAATTTCTCGTTTCCTTCAATTGTCGGACCAAAAACGATTTGTTTGCATGAACCCGACAATTTGTCATCATCTTTTAACTGAATTTTTTATCAATATCCTCAACAGGTAAAATAATAAGTACAGGCTTTCCCCCGGGTGAATAGTTGGGAGCCGAACAGCTGAAAAGAATATCAATAAGATTCTCCATTTCTCTGTGATCAAGCATCTTCCCATATGGAATTGCCGAAGCCCTGGCCATTGCAGATGCTAATTGTCCCCTGACTCCCGCAGCAGGATCTGACTGGGTCTTTTTATATTCCTCAATAATAATTTCCAGCATTTCAGCAGGATCATTTTCCATGAATTCCGTCGGCCGTCCCTTAATCGCGATTCTGTTTTCTTCATGGAAACTGATATTGAATCCAAGAAGCCGGAGATCATTATCAATTTCATTCAGGATAATAAAATCACCAGGGTTCAGGTCGAGATTGACAGGGAACAGCTCACTCTGGCTTACCGGCCTGTTCCTGGCAAGACAATCAAGGAATTTCTCGTACAGTATCCGCTCATGAGCCCTTCTCTGATCAATAATCATCAGGCCCGATTTGACAGGGCAGACTATATATTTCTTCTTTATCTGAAAGAGTCTTCTCTCGCTCTCGGTGATTTTTTCCACAAATTCCTGGTTTTCGTTTTCCTTTTCGAATGCGCTGTAAAGCTTTTCCCAGTTTGCGGAATTCCTCTTTTCAAGCCTGTCAATTAGTTCGGGCTTATTAGTGGTTGATTCATCACCATCGAAAGGATTATATCGCAGATTTATTTTTATCTCCGGAGGCTGAAGCATCGTATCATCAGAATTTCTGACAGGGATATCGATCAATGCTTCATTTTCAAAATCAATTGATGGCACTATGTTGAATCTTCCAAGCGCTTCACGGACAGACGCCATGATGATCTGCCAGATGGATCTTTCGTCATCGAATTTAATTTCTGTCTTTGATGGATGTATATTGATGTCAATCGATGCCGGATCGGCCTCAAGGAAAATAAAATATGAAGGAATTGCATCTGCCGGAAGAATGTTATGGTATGCCTCGGTAACCGCTTTATGAAAATAGGGATGCTTCATGAAACGGTTATTCACGAAGAAAAACTGCTCGCCATAGGTCCTTCGGGCGCTTTCCGGCTTTCCTATAAATCCCTTTACCGTAATAAGGCTGGTTTCCGTTTCGAGGTCAATAAGGTTCTGGTTTATCTGCTTCCCGAAAGCGCCGATGATTCTCTGTCTTAAGTTGCCTGACGGAAGATTGTATATCTCATCATCATTATGATGCAGGGAGAATTTTATACCGGGATGGGCAATGACAATCTTCTGAAATTCGTTTATGATGTGTCTCAGTTCAGTTGTATCAGATTTCAGGAATTTTCTTCGTGCAGGGATATTATAAAAAAGATTTTTGACAGAAAAGCTCGAACCTTTCGGGCAGCTGCAGGGTTCCTGGGTCTCAACCCTGGATCCGTTTATGACCACTAATGTGCCGGTCTCATTTTCCTCCTTCCTGGTTTTAAGTTCAACCATTGCCACTGCAGCAATTGAGGCAAGGGCCTCGCCCCTGAATCCCTTTGTTGTAATTGCGAACAGATCGCCGGCATTTGAGATTTTGGATGTCGCATGACGCTCAAATGAGAGCCTTGCATCAGTTTCGGACATGCCGCATCCGTCATCAATTACCTGGATCAGCGTCTTGCCTGAATCCTTGATGATTACCGAAATATTTTTTGCTTCAGCATCAACGGAGTTCTCCATCAGTTCCTTAACGACGGAAGAAGGCCTCTGGATAACCTCACCGGCGGCTATCTGGTTGGCGACAGAATCAGGGAGAAGTTTAATTATATCCGGCATTGAACCTTCAAATTCCTTTTCAGATGAAGCGGATTCAGACCATTTCGGCTCCTTTTCCGAAATCAGCGCAGCAATAATGATACCCCTGTATCGGGCCTTATCCGCTATTAAATTACTAAAGTTGAAACTACCGGCAAATATATAAATAAATGTCGTACGACCCTGTCTGAAGCAATTACCCGGAGGAGGACAAAAATATTGACGGATGATTATCTTTGATAAAAATACTGAAAAATGAAAAAAGCTTTGCTTTGTCTCTTGTCCGGGTTTCAGGTTTTCTTCTGTGGCTGTTCTCATCAGACAGGAAAAAATCTGATAAAGGTGATGACTCTCAATATCAGATATGATAATCCGGGCGACAGCACTAATTCATGGCCAAAAAGAGCCTCCATGGTCTGCAGTTTCATCAGAAGCGAAAGACCCGATGTGCTTGGCTTACAGGAAGTGCTTGTGAATCAGTATGATGTTCTCGCGACATACCTTAAGGATTACGGCTCAGCAGCAGTCGGAAGGACTGACGGAGCAAGAGAAGGAGAAATGAATCCTGTCTTCTTCAGGAAGGACAGATTCGATATGGTCAGAACAAAAACATTCTGGCTTTCCGAGACTCCCGAGATGCCAGGATCGGTTTCATGGGGTTCATCTCTTCCACGGATAGTGACCTGGATGGAGCTGGTCAATAAAAAAAGCCATAAGCATTTTTACATTTTCAACACCCATTTCGCACATGATTCCGATTCGGCCAGAATATTGAGCTCAGAGCTTGTGCTGCACAGGATCGACAGCCTGGCTTCAGGATTCCCGTTCATAATGACCGGAGATTTCAATATGCTCCCAACCAGCAGGGGATATTCAATACTTACCGGTCCTGCTGAAAGCGTCCCTTTGTTGGACGATTCTTTTAAGATCACCGAAAAGAAACCGGGAGGTCCGGGTTATACTTTCAACGGATTTTCAAATAAGACATGCACGGACAGAGTCGATTATATTTTTGTCAGAGACGGTATGAGAGTTCTGGAGCATAACACTATAATTAAAAAAGACCGCAGGGTTTACATATCCGACCACTGGCCGGTAGAGGCGGTCATCTCGCTAAAGTGATTAATTAGGGAATCCGGGTATCATGATCCTATGTCATGCTGTCTTCCTGAAACGTCTCACAGCCAGGGTAGTGAAGAAAATTGCAATAATCAGCAGCGAGTAAATATCCCTGCTGATATCATGAATGGTCGATCCTTTAAGCATTACCATCCTGTTAATGTGCATGATATATGCAACCGGATTCACAAGGTCGACCTTTTGTGCCCAGTCGGGCATGCTTTCCAGCGGCGTGAAAATGCCGCTCATCAGCATAAAGATGATCATGCAGAAAAATGCGATGAACATGTACTGCTGCTGGGTCGATGAAAAGGTCGAAATGAAAATGGCAAATCCGAGCACAGCTAACAGGAAAATTGATGCGCAAAGGAACAGCAGCCAGACACTTCCCTCAAAAGGCACATTGAAAGCCAGCTTCCCGAGTATCAACCCGATGCCAACATCGATAAGGCCTATAATAAGGAAGGGTACCATTTTTGCAATAATGAACTGGTATTTTTTTACCGGGGTCACATTTATCTGTTCAATGGTTCCGATCTCTTTTTCCTTCACAAGGTTAAGTCCGGCAAGAATAAACCCGATTGCTGTCACCAGGATACCAAGTATCCCGGGAAGCATATAATACTTGTAATCAAGGAGCTCATTGTACCAGTACCTGTTGACAACCTGGATCTGCGGAGCAGGAACAATCGCCGTATTGTTGATATTCTTCGCAATAAGATCGATATTATAATCAAAGATCACGCCATTTAAATAAGCCCATGTTAGCTGTGCCGATGAAGCATTAATTGCATTTATGGATGCAAGCAGGCGGCCGGATTTACTATTTGTGATATCCTTTCCGAAACCGGAAGGGAATTCAAGGATAAGGTCGCATTTGCCTCGATGGAGAAGATTGCCAGCCTCTTCTTCCGAAAAGGTTGCATACCTTACCTTAAAGAAAGTTGAGCCTTCAAGCTTGCTGATAAGACCTCTCGATTCAGGCGTCATATCCTTGTCGATAATACAGAGACTGACATTCCTGATCTCAAATGTCACTGCCGGAACCAGGATAAGCATCTGGATAATGGGAACGGCAAAAATAGCCCTCCCTATAAATTTGTCCCTGAAAATCTGGATGAACTCCTTCCGAATAAGATATAATATTGTCCTCATCTGCTTCTGTTTAAAATCCTGAAAGTTCCTGTTTTGTCATCCTGTCTTATTATAAAACCATACTGAACCCGGATCCATTCGTGCTATTGCAACCTGATCTTAAAATTCCTTACGCTCAACCCTATGAAGATCGAGGTCATAACTATAAGGACAAGTGTCTCCTTCCATACGTACAGGAATCCTGTTCCCTTGATCATGATGTCCTTGATAATAATTATAAAGTACCTTGGAGGCATTATTGAACAGATCCACCTGTAAACAAGCGGCATATTCTCAATAGGGAAAATAAATCCCGATAGAAGTATCGTGGGAAGCATCATGCCGACGAGTGAAATAAAAATTGCCTGCTGCATGGTTTTTGAAACCGTGGAGATCAGAATTCCAAGCGAAAGGCTCATGAGAATGTAAAGCATGCTTTCAGCGAGCAGGAGAACCATACTTCCTTTTACAGGCAATCCGAATACGAACCACGAAAGTGCCAGAATGATAAAAACATTTATCAGGGAAAGGAGGAAATAGGGTGTTACCTTTCCAAGGATTATCTGAACGGGTCTCAGCGGCGATACAAGAAGCACCTCCATTGTTCCGAATTCCTTCTCGCGTGTAATTGTGACGGAAGTCATTAGCGCGCATATCAATATAAGAATCAGTGTTATGACCCCCGGTACAAACATGAAGTGTCCTTTTAAACCAGGATTATAGATCATCCTGACATCAGGCTGAATAACCGGACCGGCTCCTGTTTTAACACCCGCAAACTGCCCGTTGAAATCAGCGACTATGGCAGTAATATAATTGGTGACCAGTGTTGCTGTATTTGGCTCCGATCCATCGGCAATAATGTTCAGGGATGCTTTTCCTTCTTTTAGGAGCCTGCTTCCGAAATTATGTTCGTAAACAATAACGGCTTTTGTCCTGCCCTTTTTCAGGATTTTATCGATATCATCATAGCCTGACAGGTCATATGTCCTCCTGAAGAATCCCGATGAGATGATTTTATCGGTTAGCTTTTGTGAGATTTCATCCTTTGACAGATCAAGAAAAGCTACTCCGGCATCCTTGATATCAGTACTTACCACATAACCAAAAAGCAATATCTGGGCTGCAGGTATTCCGAAAAGCAGGATCAATGTCCGGAAATCCCTGAAGATATGCAGGAACTCTTTTTTTACAAACCCCAGGAATCTTTTCATAGCCTAGTTTTTTAACGGACGGGCAATTTTCACAAAGACCTCCTCGACTGACTGGGCATTGTACAGTTTTTTAAGCTCAGCCGGCGTATTCAGAGCCACAATCTTACCTTCACTCATTATGGAAATACGGTCGCAGTACTCTGCCTCGTCCATATAGTGGGTCGTGACGAAGACAGTGATTCCCCTGTCCGCAGTTTCATATATCATCTCCCAGAATTGCCTTCTGGTAATAGGATCGACGCCGCCGGTAGGCTCATCAAGGAAAACAATACTGGGTTCATGAAGAATGGCGACCGAGAAAGCCAGCTTCTGCTTCAATCCCAGCGGCAGATCTGATATCAGCCTGTTCTCATATACACGGAAATTAAGACGATCCAGAAGATTCTGCGTTCTTTCCCTTATCAGCGCTTTACTCATTCCATATATTCCCCCGTAGAGTGTAATGTTCTCCCTTACCGTGAGATCTTCGTAAAGAGAGAATTTCTGGCACATGTAACCGATTTTTCTTTTTATTTTCTCCGGCTGCCGTGCAGCATCATAGCCGGCCACCTCAACCTTGCCGGAAGTGGGAGCAGAGAGTCCGGAAAGGATTCTTAAAGCAGTGGTTTTCCCGGCACCGTTTGCGCCAAGGAATCCAAAAATCTCCCCTCTGTAGACTTCAAAATTCAGGTCATCGTTCGCTACAAAATCACCGAATTTTTTTACCAGATTCCTTACATAAATGACCGTATCTCTCATCTAAAATCAGTAAACGGGTTATTTTTCATTTCAATTACGATGAGTAATTGTTTTCGTCTTTCTCCGGATTTTTTCCGGGGATTGAAGACTTTTCAGTCTCCATAAGCTCAAGGAAACGATCCTCTATTCCTGCTTTTCCTTCAGTTATCATGATATCACTAATTCCATTTTCTCTCAAATGCCGGTAAAGAGAATCATCGAACCTGTCATCTTCAAATGTCGCATGTACCGAATCGCCAAAAGGATAAGCGGTAATTGTTCCGGGATAATTTCTTAATGCGGTTATCAGTCTGTACTTTTCAGGGGCTCTCACATAGAAAAGTTTTTTCGTAAAGCCTTCCTTGATTTTTTGGGGCCTGTCGATCGAAAGCAGTCTGCCTTCCTGGATCAGGGCCACCCTGTCGCATTTCATTGCCTCGTCCATATATGGAGTCGAAACTACTACGGTTATGTTATATTCCCTGAGCCTGGCCAGCATATCCCAGAACTCTGATCTTGAGACAGCATCAACACCGGTGGTTGGCTCATCCAGTACCAGTAATCCTGGTTTATGTATCAGTGCACATGACAAAGCAAGTTTCTGCTTCATCCCTCCCGACAACCTTCCGGCGAGCCTTTTTTTGAAAGGCTCTATGTGCGAATAAATATCGGCGATAAGGCTGTAATTCTCACTGATGGTAGTGCCGAAAACCGTCGCATAAAAGTTCAGGTTTTCCTCTACGGAAAGGTCCTGGTAAAGGCTGAATCTTCCGGGCATATATCCGATATTCTTTCGTATGTCTTTATAATCTGTCCCTGAATCGAGCCCAAAGACTCGCATTTTACCCTTATCAGGAAGCAGTAACGTGGTAATGATCCTGAAAAGGGTTGTCTTGCCTGCTCCGTCAGGGCCGATAAAGCCGAATATCTCAGATTCATTCACATCAAATGAGATATCTTTCAGAGCCCTGTTCTCTCCAAACTGTTTGCTTACTTCTTTCGCCTCTATTATCTTTTGCATGTGATCTTTATCAGAATATTGCTTCTCCCGGCATTCCCGACTTCATGGAACCATCGTTCACAACTTCAATTTTAACTGCATAAACAAAAGCGACACGTTCCTCTTTAGTCTGGATTATTTTCGGAGTGAATTCCGCCAGGCCGGATATATAACTTACTGTGCCTGTAAAAGTACTATAACCCTTTTTCCCGTTATCTATTCTCACTTTGCACTGCTGGCCGACTTTAACAGATCCGAGGCGGGCCCCGCTTACATATACCTTAAGCTTTATTATTGAAAGGTCGGCTATTTTAACAAGCGGCTTTCCTCCAGCTGTCATTTCCCCGGCTTCAGTGTATTTCTCAATTACAGTACCTGAAATCGGGCTTTTGACGACGCTTCGCAATATCTGCTCATCAAGAGTTGCCATTTTTGATTCGTATTCAGACAACTCTGCAGCAACTGATGCCTTCTGGGTATTATTGGCCGCAATCTGCTTCCGCAGCACGGCGATTTGGCCTGTAAGATCATCATATTGTTTTTTTGTGGCAGCATCATCCTTAAGCATATTTTCAATTCGAGCCACATCCACATTCATGTTGGCAATCTGCTGATTGAAAATATCATTTTGGGCATCTATTGAACTTAACCGGGTCCTGACACTTTTCATTCCTGCTGCGATCTCTGCTTTCTGAAGATAAAGAAGCGTGGTATCGACAAGGGCTATTTCATCACCTTTCCGGATATCTTTTCCTTCAGACACATTTATGCTCATTATGCGGCCGCTGGTTTCGGAAGAGACAATGACCTCTGTGGCCTCGAAGTTTCCGTAAGCATCGGCCTGTCCTGTTTTATTTTTACAGCCGGCCAGCAAAATGGCTGCAACTATTATCAAAAATCTGGTTTTCATTTTTTTGTTTTTATAATGTTAAGATTTATCCGCCTTTGAAGCCTGATCCTGCAGGCATTTAGTTGATTCATTCAATATCCCTGCCGCTAATATTAATGAACTCAACCTGGGCAAGGGCAAGGTTGACCTTATGCACTTCGCGGTTTATGACGGCTTCTCTTTCAGAATCCATCTCATCCATGTACTCTGTTGCCGTTATTGTTCCGTTTTCGTACTGGGATTCGGCAGATGCGGTGATCCTTTTCCTTAAAGCGACAAGGTCGTTATCCGTTTCCAGAAGTGTCCTCAGGCTTTCGATCTCTGCCTGTTTGGCTTCAAGAAGCCTGTTGAGATTCTGAGCCAGGTCACTCTTCCTGTTTTCCAGGACTTGCTGCTGGAGTGCATTGACACGTTTTTCATTTTTTGCCTGGTTCCAGTCAAAAATATTCCATTTGATTCCTGCTCCAACCAAATAGTAAGGAGCAAATTCATTTTTAAGGAAATTGTTGCCGGGAGGATTTCCGTAACCCAGAGTTGCGAATCCGAATGCCTTGGGCATGCGGCTGCTTTCGATAGCTCTCAGTCCGGTATTTAGTTGCTCCCTTCTGAGATCGAATACTGCAAGCTCTGGTCTTGCAAGCTCACGTGAGAGCTCTGCCGGAAGCAAGGGAATAATGAATTGTGAAGCAGTATCAACGGGTATGCCCGTAATATCCGACAGCAGTTTAAGAAGGGACGAACTCGTGATTTCATTTTCTTTCAGCTGTTGCTCAAGCTTTAATTTTTCTGAGGCAAGCACATCACCGTCCGACTTTATCCTGATGCCATTGTCAATGGATGACTGCATCGAGGTGATACGCTTGTCGATCAAGTCAATATATGTTTTAAGGAGCTCTCTCTGCCTGGAGAGAAGAAGCAGGTTGAAATAATATGTATTTACCTGGCTGCGGGTTTTGTAAAGATCGACCTCAGTCTGTTTCTGATTAAGGGTCATGTCGGATTTTTCAAGAGCACGTGCGCTTTTGATTGCTCCCCCGTCCCAGATCACCTGGTTGATATCCAGGGTCATTTTATACTGTTCATTGGGGAGCGGCTTTATTGCATTGGCCAGACCGGGAATAGGCAGTTTGCCAAGAACACTTCCCAGATCTATCACTTCGGAATTATATGCAAAGCTGCCGTTGGCGTCCAGGCTGGGGAGCCATCCTTTTGAAAGGTTCCGGTCCCTGAGCTGCCAGATATCGGACCACTGGGTCTTTTCATCTGCAAAGGCAGCTGCAGCCGACGCTTTATCGTAGCATTCCCTGAGGGTTATGATTTTCTGGCCCCGTAGTATTGACAGCCAGGGCATTATCAGTAAAAACAGGATTAATGCTCTTTTTTTCATTTAGCGGAATATTTGAAAATTAATAGTTTAAGTTCCCGGACTTTTATCTCTTAATGAATTTTTATTTTTTGATAGCCCTGATCACAAAATCTGCAGCAAATTTTTTTCTCTCTTCAAGATACTGGTCAAAATCAATTCCCATTTTTTCAAAAATACCTTCAATTATCCCTTGAGCAACAAATGGAAAGACGCTGATGGAGGCAATGATCGTCATGATCTGGGGCATTGATTCCTGTGTGATATTATATTTTTTAAATTCATCACGGTGCTGCTTTTCGAGAGTCTCCCAGAATTTTCTGACATCGATGTTCCGAAGGAGCTTTTTTATCCTTGCAGGATTGCGGTTTATTTCATTGAGAAGAAATGTCGGGAGTCTCGGATTCTGCTGAAGGAAGGCAATGTGTTCCCTGTAAAAGAACCTGATTTTGTTTTCCAGGGAAATATTTTCATCAAATACTGGAGCAAATCTGGCGAATACCTTTCCGGCGACCTTTTCGAAAACGGCATCGAACAGACGATCCTTCGTCCGGTAATAATAGTGCAGCAGGGCCTTGTTTATTCCTGCCTGGTCAGCAATATCCTGCATTCGCGCCCCATCCATTCCCTTTTCTGTAAAAACTTCAGTTGCAGCATCGAATATCTTTTCTTCCGTTTGCCTTTCATTTTCAGTCATGGTTTTTAACCTTTAGGTTTAACCAATAAAATAAACTATATAATTTAACCAAACGGTCAAAAGTATAATGTTTCTTTTATATGTGCAAGTTTTTTTGAAACATTTTATGGAATCCCCGGGAACGGGGACTGTCGAAGAAGCCCTTTTTGAGCCTTTGTGCCAACCTTAGAGTGCCTTTGTGGTAAAACTTAAGTTATTGAACCACAAAGTAACCCAAAGGAAAATTATCAAAACATTCAATTTTTTCAACAGCCAAGGGCATAAACAAAAAATCTCTTTTCGGGGATCTTAAGGTAAGTCACATCTGAAGGATATCAACGGAACATGATTTATGATGGCAGTTGCTTAAAACGTCATGCAGCCATCCCTTCAATACTAATCATCAGGTCACATTAATTTCCTGAACCTTAATCTTCATGAAGTTCCTGTTCATTTAGCCTGATTTTATAATTGGATTGTTTATGTATTTTTTACATCTGGGAATAAATAATAACCCTGGTTTGTCCGTTTATCAGATATTTCATATTAAAGATGACCCAAAAAGCTGACAAAAACCTTTTTGCCGGACATTATTTTGTTCTGGCAGCCATACTTGTTCTGGTCTCAATAAGCACCAGGGCGCAGGAGAGAGAATACAGCTTTAATTCTCCCGGCAGCAAATGCTATCTCAAATATATGGTATACACTGCTGACAGTGATTATGCGATGATAAGGCGTCCGTTCATTTTTATTCTGGGACAGGATAAAGTCACTGCAAGAGATTTGTTTGACAGGGATACTCTGAGAAAATCCATATTATTCAGGAATTATTATTTCGTATATCTGCCCGGCAACGGAACAACTGCGGGCGATAAGCTCGGATGCATAGAGGCTCTTGTAAGCCTTGTCACATATAATTACAGGTATGGCAAGGAAAACATATTCCTTGAGGTTGAAGATACTCTGATAGGCAGGAACGATGTCAACCTGTGCGGTCTGAATAACGTATTCAAGAGCGTGAGATTAAAGGAAGAGGAAATAGGGAAAGGCCCGGCATCACAAAGGATTCAGGATGATTTCAGGGAAACTGTTGCGGCATATAAACCGGAGGAAAAAGCGGTGCAGGATCTGGCGAAATATTATGTGGATGAACTTCCGAATGATTCCCTGGAATCCGCTGAGCAGGATGAAATGCCCCAGAAGGTTTATTTTGGGCCTCCGGACACACATAACTTCACTCTTACAGGTACTGTTCATGACCAATCGACAGGGGAGGCCCTTCCTTTTGCAAGCGTTATGGTGAAAGGCACTATATTGGGAACTTCAACAAATGCCGATGGTTGTTTCACATTGATTAAAGTGCCTACCGACACAAGCACTCTGATCGTGCAATATGTTGGCTACCAGAAGACTCCTGTTTACCTTACACCCCAGACGCAAAAGAAGAATCTGACAATTTCCATCAGGTCCCAATCCCAGGCACTCAAAGAAGTCAAAGTGACTGCACGCAAGGATGATGTTGTTTTTGTCAAAAAAGCCGAAGTAAGCACAATAACCCTGACACCGATGAAAGTCGAAGAGCTTCCAAACCTGGGAGAACCTGATGTGATGCGCTCATTTCAGCTTATGCCGGGAGTGAGCGCATCAAATGAGTCATCGTCAGGTCTCTATGTGCGGGGAGGAACACCTGACCAGAATCTGATTTTATATGACGGTTTTACAGTGTATCATGTCGATCATCTTTATGGTTTCTACAGTGCATTCAATTCAAATGCCATTAAGGATATTCAGCTTTACAAGGGAGGCTTTGAAGCGAGATTCGGGGGCCGTATTTCAAGTGTTACCGAGATTACCAGCAAAGAAGGCAATCAGAACAGGATAAATGCGGGGATTGATGTAAGTCTCCTTTGCGTAAATGCATATCTTGAAATACCGATAGGTAAGAAATTCACTTCTTTCATGGCATTCAGAAAGTCGTATCAGGGAGGTCTTTATGATCTGATTTTCAAAAAATTCAATACAAGTCCGACCGCCAATGCACCTGATATCGGTACAGGGCCAGGCAGGAGATTTTCGCAAAACAATCAGGTGACTTCATATTTTTATGACCTGAACGGAAAGTTTACCTACAGGCCGACAGACAGGGACATTTTATCACTAAGTATATATAATGGAACCGATAATCTCAACAACAGCTTTTCCTCGAACATCCCTTCGTTCGGACAATCAAATGCCAACTTCAGCATGAATTCGGTTGACCTGACAAGCTATGGGAATGTAGGTTCCAGCCTTAAATGGTCAAGGAACTGGAACTCGAAGCTTTACGGCAATACAATTATCAGCTATTCAAATTATTATAACAACAGAAATCGCTCCTCGGACAGGACAATCATCAACTCAGATGATGTGCAGACAACCTCAATGAACGGAATCTTTGAAAATAACGACCTGAAGGACTACAGCATCAAATCTGATTACCAGTGGGAGCTTTCATCAATATGCCAGATTAAGTTCGGAGCCTCAGCGACATGGTACGACGTAAAATACTCTTATGCTCAAAGCGATACAGCCGATATTCTTGACCGTAACGGGACTGCCCTGCTTACAGGCGCGTATGTTCAGAGCAGGATAAAGCTCCTGAATGACAACCTGCAGATATTGCCCGGTCTGCGTACCGATTATTATAACACTACTCAAAGAGTTTATTATGAACCACGGGCAGCGGTCACCTACAACCTTACCGGAAACCTGATCCTTAAAGCCTCGACAGGAAAGTTTTACCAGTTTGCCAACCAGGTCACCCGCGAGGATATAATGTCGGGGAACAAGGACTTCTGGATATTGGCTGACGGCGTCACGGTTCCGGTCACATCTGCAATGCACTATATTGCAGGGATATCATATGAAACACATGATTACACCTTCAGCGTCGAAGGTTATTATAAGAAAATACAGAACCTTACTGAATATTCTCTCAGGGTAAATGCGAACCCCTCGGGAGTAAATTACAATGAAGATTTCTTTAACGGCTACGGATTTGCAAAGGGCATTGAATTCCTTGCCCAGAAAAGTACAGGAGCCCTGACAGGATGGGTCAGCTATACTCTGGGCCAGGCTGAGAACCATTTTACCCAGTACTCCGAAAATTATTACCCTGCCGATCAGGATGTACCAAACGAATTCAAAATCGTGGGGATGTACGGTTACAGGCGCTGGAGCTTTTCAGCCGACTGGATCTACGCTACTGGCATGCCTTATACGGCTCCTTCCGGAGCTTATATGGTGACACTTCTTGACGGGTCCACCCAGGATTTCTTTACTGTCACTTCAAAAAACAGCCTTCGTCTTCCTGATTACCACCGTCTGGATATCGCTGCGACGTATAAACTGCTGATGGGCAACAGGGGAGACAAAAAGCGAAGGGAGCTGGGATCTGTCAGTATTTCAATTTTTAACGTATATAACCATTTGAATGTCTGGTACAAACAGTTCACAATCGTGTCAGGCCAGATTATTGAGACAAATGTCAACTACCTGGGCATAACCCCGAATATCACACTTTCACTTAAACTCAGATAATATGAAACCGGGAACACTTATAGCTTCAGCCATAATCGGCATAGTCCTCGTTTCCTGCACAAAACGGAACAGTTCTGAATTCACTGACATACCCATTATACAGGGATATATCAGGCCGGGCGCCTGCATATCCCTGACAGTAAGCAGGCAGATACCTTTCTCCACGGATGTAACCTACTCATCAGACGATATAAACAATCTGAAAATAACGGTAAAATACGACAGTGTCGATTATATAATGACTCCGCTTGGCGGCGGACATTATACAGACAGCTCGCTGATAGCTGTGACAGGGGGACGTTATGACCTCTCCTTTACCTATAACTCTAAAACAGTAACGGCTTACACTACCATTCCTTCAAAACCCGTTGATTTCACCGAATCCGATACTTTAATCTCAGTAATGCGCATGGACAGCACTACGACTTACTCGCCCGGCACCTGGACAATGCCCAACCCGGTTCTTCTTACCTGGGAAAACCCTGATAATTCCTATTACATCGTAGTGGTTGAGAATATGGAGGCCGTGCTTGATCCTGTCCGCCAGACAAGCGATACTACCAGCAACGAGCCATACGGACGGTTCAACAAAGCTCCGACAACTGCTTCAGGCATTGAACTCAGGGCACAGGAATTTACATATTTTGGGCATGACCGGTTGATCCTCTACCATGTTCTTCCCGATTATGCTTCACTTTACAACCAGGCTTCAAACAGTTCGCAGGATCTTACAAATCCCTCGACCAGCATCACCAACGGCTATGGTATTTTCACAGGACTGAACTCGGATACTTTATATTTCTTTGTTGCCCAGGCATCCAGCAAATAGCCTGGCTTTTCCTGTTATTTAAGTGCCCTTGTCCTCAGACGCAGGCTGTTGCTGACCACACTAACTGAACTTAGCGCCATTGCGGCACCAGCAATCATTGGATTCAAAAGGAATCCGGTGAATGGATACAGAAGGCCTGTTGCTACAGGGATTGCAATGACATTATAAATAAATGCCCAGAAAAGATTCTGCCTTATAGTTTTCACTGTCAGGCCCGACAGTCTTATAGCCTGCGGGATCTTTGTCAGGTCGGAAGAGATTATAGTCATTCTGGCCACATCCATTGCAATATCCGATCCTTTTCCCATCGCGATGCTTACATCGGCCTGTGCAAGGGCCTGCGAGTCATTAATCCCGTCACCCGCCATTGCGACTATTCTGCCCTGTTTCTGCAGGTCAACAATAAAATTGTATTTATCCTGAGGCAGCGCCCCGGCTTTGAAGCTGTCGATTCCTGCCTCACCTGCTATTGCGCCGGCACTGTTTTCATTATCGCCTGTAAGCATGTGCACTTCTATGCCCATATTATGAAGCTGCCTTATGGCCGAGGCTGATGAATCTTTTATATTGTCCGATATTGCGATAACAGCCAAAGCCTGCCTTGAGTCAGTAAAATATGACACAGTCTTTGCCTCTTTCTGCCATTTCCCGGAAATATTTTTCATGTCGTCATCGACCATAATATGGTTTTCGTCAAGAAGCAGCTGGTTGCCTATAAAAAATGTTCCGTCTCCTGCATTGGCCCTGATACCCTTACCTGTAATGCTCTCGACACTTAATGTTTGTGCAATGCCCCTGATCCCTTCTTTCTCAAGATACCTCACGACAGGTTCAGCCAGGGGGTGCCCGCTTTTTTTCTGAATCTCCATAAGAATGCTGCTGTACCTTGATTTATCGGCGTTTTTTATCCAGACTATATCTTTTACAACCGGCTCTCCAAGGGTGATTGTACCAGTTTTATCAAGCACAACGGCATCTATCTTATGCGCAGTCTCCAGGCTTTCGGCATCCTTTATGAGGATCCCGTTATCGGCACCCTTGCCAATTCCCACCATTATGGCTGTCGGCGTGGCAAGGCCGAGTGCACAGGGACAGGCAATGATAAGAACCGTCACCACGGCCATTATGCCGTGAGTAAAAGCATTTTCTGCTCCTGAAACATACCAGATTATTCCGCTCAATAGGGCAATGATCATCACCGCAGGGACGAAAATGCCGGCAATCCTGTCAACCAGATGTTGTATGGGAGCCTTGCTTCCCTGTGCCTCCCTTACCATCTTGATGATCTGGGCAAGTACGGTGTCGCCTCCCACTTTTTCAGCCCTGAATTGAAAGGTGCCTCTTTGATTTATTGTTCCTGCATATATTTTTGACCGAACGGCTTTTTCAACCGCCATGGGCTCACCGGATATCATGCTTTCATCCACAAATGAGCTTCCCGAAACGACCACGCCATCAACCGGAACTTTGCTTCCGGCCTTTACAAGAATGACATCCCCCGGAATAACTTCGCTGATCGGTATTTCTTTCTGCTCCCCTCTTTCATCAACCTTTACCACGGTCCTTGCCTGCAGTCCTATAAGTTTCTTAAGCGCTGAAGAAGTATTCGATTTTGCCTTTTCCTCAAGCAGCCTGCCAAGAAGTATAAAAGTTATAATGACGGCTGAAGCCTCGAAATAAACATGCACCTGCATGCCATGCCTTAAAAAGATGGAAGGGAACAATGTGACTGTTGAGCTGTACAGAAAAGCGATCCATGTGCTTAACGCCACAAGGGTATCCATGTTAGCCGCACCATGTTTAAGCTGCTTCAGGGCACCTAAAGGGAATTGCCTTCCAAACCAGAATACCAAAGGTGCTGCAAGAGCCATCATGATATAACTGGAATAAGGAATTCCGGAAAAGAACATGGAGATGATAAAAAGAGGCACACTGAATATTGCAGCTCCGATGGTGTTAATCCTTATTTCACTGAAATAGCTGTTCCTTGCTTCCTCTTTCAAATCCTGGCTGTTTGCCTCATCAATTATCAGATCGTAACCTATCGACTGAACAGCCTTCTTCATTTCAGAAGGAGTAATTTCTTCGGGAAGGAATTCAACATTAAGTGAATTATCAGCATAATTAACCGAAGCGCTTTTTATCCCCGGAAGCGTTTTTACATACGATTCAGCCCGTACGGCACAAGAAGCACAGTGCATTCCGGTTACCGGGTAAGTTTTTGCTATTTGAATCTTAACGGGCATACTTATTTAAATCGGCGGCAAAGGTAATTCAAAACTCATGCAAATGCCATTTAATGTCAATATGTCATATAACATTAAATGGATACAAAAGTTGCAGAAAAAGGGCCGGTAATATTTATCAGGTGCAAAAGTGATTTTTTGCCGCTGGCAGGAAACAATTGCAGTTCCTTATTTCATAAAAACCTGGGACTGAATTTTTTTTCAAAAAAACTTGCATTATTAAAATATAATATTTTATATTTGCAATATATAAGAAACATTAATATAATAAAAGTATGATATCAACAGATTTGATCAAAGGCTCATTAAAGACTATTGTCCTGAAGCTGCTTGAAGAAGATGGCCGCATGTACGGCTATGAAATTACGCGAAAAGTTGAAGAGCTTACCGAAGGTAAGATAAAACTTACCTATGGAGCTCTTTATCCTGTTCTTCATAAACTGGAAAGTGAAGAAGTGCTGGTGACAGAATCGGAGAATTTTAATAACCGCATCAGGATATATTACAGTCTGACTCCGAAAGGTCATTCTGTTGTTACTGAAAAGATCAGTGAGCTGAAAGAGTTCATTGAATCCCTTGAGAGTATAATAAACCTTAAACCCGGATTAAGCTATGCCTGAGCTATCCCTGTACGATATCGACCAGATAAGCCGTGACGTCAGAAAGCAGGATATTACTTTTTCTCATCTCCTTGACGATCTGATTGATCATGTATGCTGCGATGTTGAGCATGAAATGCAGAATGGACTCAATTTCTCTGAAGCATATCGCAGGGTGAAGCAGAAAATGGGATCGCGCCGGTTAAAGGAGATCCAGGAAGAGACACTTTATGCAGTTGACGTAAAATACAGACATATGAAAACCACAATGAAAATTTCAGGAGTGGCAGGCACCGTATTGTTCGGTTTTGCCGCACTTCTTAAGATACAGCACTGGCCCGGTGCCGGTATCTTGCTGACTCTCGGGGCACTGACACTTGCACTTGTTTTTCTGCCTTCGGCCCTAATTGTTCTATGGAAAGAGACTCACAACACAAAGAGGCTATTTCTTTTTATTTCAGCTTTCCTTACGGGTTTGTGCTTTATTGGAGGCACCCTGTTCAAAATTCAGCATTGGCCAGGCGCAGGACCCATCTTAATTCTGGGAGCACTGGCAGGTATTGTCTTATTCATCCCTGCACTGCTCCTCAACCGAATGAATGATCAGGAGAACAGAGCAAAAAGGTCTGCCTATATACTGGGCGCGGCAGGCTTCGTGCTTTATGTAGCCGGGCTGCTTTGTAAAATCCAGCACTGGCCTCTCGCAGGCTTGTTTATGGTAGTCGGGCTTTTATTATTGTGTGTTCTGGCTTTTCCATTATATACATGGATCACATGGAAGGAAGAAAATCATATAAGTCCAATGTTCATTTTTATGGTTGTGGGATTTATCCTGATTATTATTCCCGGAGCTATTATCAACCTGAATCTGCAGCGCTCTTACCAGAATTCTTATTATCCCAATAATGAACAGCAAAATGCCATGTACAATTATTTGTACAGGAACAACAGCTCAGTAGTGACCAGTTATCACGATTCTTTATGCGGTAGCAAGCTGGAACAGCTGCATTCCAGAACTACGGGACTGCTTACGGTTATCAGCAATGTCCAGGAGATGATGGTCCGGGAATCGGAAGGAGAACCGGGCAAACCGGCAGTGAGCGCAGGTCAGATAAAACAGACTGAAACAGGTAATGAAATATTGTACAAAAAACTTGCAAGACCATTTACGGCCGTACCTGTCAGGGATTATCTTTTACCGGGATGCAAGACGCGACAGGATATTAGTCTTGCAATGGCCGGTTATATGGATTATCTTAAAGGATTGATTCCCGGAGAAGTTACAGGAAACTACAAAAGTCTTCTTGACCCGTCGACATACCTGCCGGGGAATGATCGGGGCGCTCGTAATATATCATTAATGGCAGGGCTCCATTCTCTGGAGGTTATGAAAAACGGCATTCTGACTGCCGAATCATGCGTTTTAAATGAAATTGCCAGGCATAAATAATCACTTTAATAATTAAAACCATGAAACAAAAATTATATATTCTCGGAGTAATGACGGCGATTATAATATCTGCCGGAGCAGTTTTTAAAGTAAACCACTGGCCTGCAGCAGCTATTCTCCTCGTTACGGGAACACTTCTACTGGTATTTCTCTTCCTTCCGGCCGCACTGATTAATAATTACAGGGTTGAAGGGAATAAACAGAACAAGGTGCTTTATATAGTGACCTATATTACATGCTTTGTCGTCTTTATGGCCATGCTTTTTAAAATAATGCACTGGCCCTATGCAGGTCTGTGGCTGACTATTTCGCTTCCATTCCCATATGTTGTCTTTCTTCCTGTATTCCTGACAGTTACTTCGAAGAACAGGAATTTCAATATTTACAATACGGTCTTTGTCCTGCTCCTTCTTGCGCTGAATTCAGTTTTTTCTACACTTCTTGCGTTGAATGTCTCTAAAGAAAGCATAACTGACAGCTATAACCTGTCAAAGGATTACTGCAGGATTGAAGCCTCAATGACCGGCCTTCCTGCAGCTGACGAACATTCGGCTGTAAATTTAAAAATTGATGAAGTGCTGAAGATTGCGGATAATTACCAGGATCTGATATTTAAACATGAAGGAATCACCCGTGATCAATGGAAAAAAGATCCTGGAAATTTGCAGGATGCTGAATCTGTAAACATTCCCATGCAGATTTTGACGAGTGACGGAGAATCATACCCCGGAGACAGACTTCAGCAGGCTCTTAAAGAGCTTGTTACTCTGATGCAACAAACCAAAGATTGGGATGCGACAGCCAGGGCACTTCCTTCAATACTTGGGTTTGCGGGGGAAAATAGTGCAGATCCTGACTGGACTATCAGGAATGTTGCTCAAACCAATTTGTCCTGGGTGCTCATCTATCTCGATGGTCTCGAAGCCAATCTGAAAATGATAAAAGCTTCATACAGATAATTTTGTATTACATCCGGGATAAGATTTTAATTAATCCGGCAGGCGATGAGATGACGAGAGAAAAAATTCAGGGAATCAGGGTTTCCGGGTTGAGATTGTGCCTTACAAAGGCCTCTGCATATCCGCAGTTAAATTCCATTCCGCGGAATTGCTCCATTCTTCTGTGAATATTAACATACCAGTCCTCAGGATTCTGGCTGGCATGAGCCATACAGGCAGCGGTTTTTTGAGTGATTGCCGGACCTATATCAATATATTCCGATGGGAAAAAATTTTGTGTCTGGAATCCCGATTCGACCTCGTAATAATAAAGAGCAAATTTTTTCCCCAGACTGATCCAGGCATCGTACACCAGGATTGAACAGATCCGGTGATCGCGATGGCTGTCAATGGGCCAGTGAGTAAAAACTATAGCCGGATTTTCACGCTCAAGGAAATTAAACATTTCAGAATAACGGTCTTTGGTTATTTCAGTGCTTCCATCGATCTGCCCTAGGAACTCTGCCCGTGCATTTAATATTTTACATGCCTTCAAAGCCTCATCAGTTCTTATCCGGGCAGCCTCTTCATGTGATTTTCCAGATATGCCTGCCTCTCCCCTGGTAAGATAAGCGGAAACCACTTCATAACCTTTTGAGGCAAATAATGCCATGGTTCCTCCACACCCGCTTTCCGGATCGTCAGGATGAGCACCCGCAACGATTATTCTCAGCTTGTTCCCGGATGATTTATCCTTTCCCGAGGCTTTTGTAAATGCAGGTGATCCCATTAAGGAACCAACAGCAGATAGTCCTGACATTTGTATCATGTTGCGTCGCGATATATTCTTCATAGCGAGAGACAGTTTTATATGGTTAAATGTAGCAAATCACGGGTTAATAACCAGCCGGACCCATTCATTTATATCGGAAAAAGCTTCTTTAGTCGGTAAAAATCCACAATACTTCTATTTAATTTCTCCATGGCATAGCCAATAATTTATATTTACGCCAAAATTGAAAAATGTGTATGAGAAAAGTTTTTTTAATATTGAGTTTTGTTCTTGTCGCGGCAGGTAACAAGATAATGGCCCAGCAGGATAGCGTGTGGACTCTGGAAAAATGCATCAATTATGCATATGAAAAGAATATAACCGTTCTTCAGGGCGAGCTCACAAATCAACAAAATGCCCTCAATGCGAACCAGGCGAAGCTGAACCGGCTGATGTCAATAAATGCGTCTGTCGGCGAGAATTTAGGCTGGTCAAAGAACAGTACAACATCAGTATGGACAGGCAGCAACGGTTCCAGCTACGGGGTAAACTCAGGCATCACAGTTTTTAACGGTTCAAACCTTACCAACCACATTATTCAGGCAGAACTTGCAATTGACGGCGGGAATTATTCCCTGGAAACTACAAAGGAATCAATAAGCCTGAGTATCCTTAATGCCTATCTGCAGATTCTGTACGCCGAAGAACAGGTCAAAAATGCCGAGAAGCAAATTGAATCGATCCAGAGCCAGCTGACTCTTGCAAAGGAGAGGCTGGCCACACAGCTCATAGCACAGTCCGACTATGCCCAGGTTAAATCCCAGATGGCCAGTGAGGTGCTTACTCTGGCAACCTCTAAAAATACCCTGGCAATTGACAAGATTAATCTAATGCAGCTGATGGAGTTGCCGGTGGTCGATACTTTCAACATTGCACATCCGGATCTTTCGGGGCAGATTGACCAGAAAAGGATGCCGGATGTGAAGGCTGTTTATGCAAAGGCACTGGAAATAAAACCGCAGATCAAAAATGCAGCTGTAAACAAAAATATTGCAGCATTGAATGAAAAGATAGCAAAATCGAATTATTACCCTGTACTTTCAGCGAGTGCAGAAGTAGCAACAAGCTATTCGAGCAATTATAAGGGCGATTATTTTAACCAGATCAAGAACGGAATTTATCCGGCGCTGGGTTTGTCCCTGGCTATCCCGATCTATCAGAAAAGTCAGGCCAGATTAGCCGTGCAGACAGCGGCGATAAGTTATCATAACTCAGAATTATCGGAACTTAATACGCAGTACCAGCTGAGGCAGAGCATAGAGCAGGCCTGCCAGAATGTTGTATCCGGACAGACCCAGTATGAGGCTAGCCTTGAAAACTATAATGCTATGCTGGAATCAGCACAGCTTGCTGAGGAGAAATTTACACAGGGGGTAATTAACTCGACTGATTACCTGGTGGCAAAAACGAATCTCATTGTTGCTGAAAGCCAGCTGTTGCAGGCAAAATTCAATCTGATTTTCTGCTATAAAATTCTCGATTTCTATACAGGAGTTCCATTAACAATCTGAAAACATTTAAATAATTATACGAACATGAAAAGGAAAACATTAGTAATAATCGGAGTAATAGCACTGGTTGTGATAGCAGTGTTTTTTATAATCCTGAAGATTTCTAAAAAGGATTCACTGGCGACGTTTGACACCGTGAAGGTCCAGCGGGGAAACATAGCCAATACCGTCACTGCGACCGGAACTATTCAGGCCATCAAGACAATCAGTGTTGGCACCCAGGTTTCAGGTATAATCCAGAAAATCTATGTCGATTTCAACGACGTTGTAAAAAAAGGGCAGCTTATGGCAAGGCTCGATACAACTCCTAATGAGTCTCAGCTTGAGCAGAGCCAGGCAGCCCGTGATCAGGCCCAGGCACAGCTTGATTACATGCTGGCAACCTACGAAAGACTAAAGGCTCTGTTTGAAAAAAACCTGATTGCAAAGGCCGATTATGATCAGGCAAAGTACAACTATGAGAATGCAAAGGGAAATCTTGCCAATGCAATATCGGCAGTCACCAGGGCGCAGATAAATCTTGCTTATTGTACAATTACGGCGCCAATCGACGGCGTGGTTCTGGACAGGGCAATTGAAGAAGGACAGACTGTTGCCTCAAGCTTCAGCACGCCGACTTTGTTTTCAGTTGTCAATGACCTTACCCATATGCAGGTACAGACCAGTGTCGACGAAGCTGATATAGGTAAAATCAGAAATGGCGAACGAGTTGAGTTCACAGTTGATGCCTATCCCGACAATAAATTTACGGCGGTCGTATCCCAGGTCCGTTTGCAGCCCGTCACTACAAACAATGTTGTTACCTATGTTGTTATTCTGAATGCACCCAATCCTGATAAAAAGCTTATGCCGGGCATGACGGCCAGCGCAACAATATTTGTTGATGAAAAGGAAAACGCGCTATTCCTTGCAGGTAAAGCCATGAGATTCACTCCTTCGGCAGCGTATATGCAGAAAATGATGGCTGAGTTTAAGAAGATGAGGGAAGAACGCGAAAAGGGCAGAACGGCAAATGCTGCAACTCCAGGACAAATACTGCCTGCAGGGCAGCCGGGCCAGGCCGGAGCAGCCGGACAGGGTACGTATCAGTATTCAAGGGCTAATGGAGGCACGCTTCCTGCCAATGTAAAAAGAGTCTGGATAAAAAATGACAAGGGCGGAATACGTCCGACCATGGTGACAACAGGTATAGACAATGGCACAAATGTTGAGATTTTATCGGGTCTGAAGGAAGGAGATGAAGTTGTATATTCAATGAATGACGGTTCAGCTCAGGCAGTGACCACTACAACGACCTCAAGCTCGACAAACAGGCCGCGTGGTATATTCCCATTCTGATCCATGTAAACAAAAGTTAAAAATCAGGGTCATGAATAATAAAATAATTGAAATAAAAAGCCTGAAAAAAGACTACTATATAGGTGAAATTACAGTGCACGCACTCAGGGGAGTTGACATGAATATCACAGAAGGCGAGTTCGTCGCCATCATGGGAATGAGCGGTTCCGGCAAATCGACTATGCTTAATATACTTGGCTGTCTTGACAAGCCCACATCCGGGCAGTACTTACTCGACAACGTTGATATAAGCACCCTTAATAAAGATTCTCTTGCAAAATTAAGAAACAAAAAGCTGGGTTTCGTTTTCCAGTCTTATAACCTGCTGCCAAGGACCACTGCTCTCGAGAATGTGGAACTGCCTTTATTCTATGACTCGAAGGTAAGGGCAAAAGAGCGAAAGGAACGGGCAATAAAAGCACTCGAAGCCGTCAATCTTGCCGACAGAATGCATCATATGCCCAACCAGCTTTCGGGCGGACAACAGCAAAGAGTGGCAATTGCAAGATCCCTGGTGAATGATCCTATCCTTATCCTTGCCGACGAGCCTACAGGAAACCTGGATACACGCACATCTTTTGAAATCATGGATTTGTTCCAGGACCTGAATGCAAAAGGCAGGACAATAGTATATGTCACGCATGAACCCGATATAGCAAAATTTGCGACACGTAACGTAATCTTTCGCGATGGCAAGATCCTTAAGGAAAACATCGTGAGTGATCGATCTTCTGCAAAGGAGGTTCTTAAAAATTTACCTCTTGAAGATTATGATGACATCATTTAATTAAAACATTAGAAATGAACTTTACAAATTTGTTCAAAGTAGCATTCAGGGCCCTTATCAGGAATAAGCTTAGGGCTTTCCTGACCATGCTGGGTATAATTATCGGAGTAGGTTCCGTGATAGCCATGCTTGCCATAGGAGAAGGTTCAAAATTAAAAATCAGAAGCACCATGTCGCAGATGGGGACTAACATGGTCATGATAATGCCTAACTTCCAGCGGCGCGGCGGTGTGAACCTGGGGGCATCCAGCTCTATGGTGCTGAAATTTAGCGATGTGGTAGCCCTCAGGAACGAGGCAGGATCACTGGCTGCCGTTTCACCAGACGTCAGGGCAAACGGACAGGTTATTTACGGGAATCAGAATGACCTGACTTCAATGGAAGGAGTCAGTGAGGAATACCTTGGCATCAGGAAGTTTGAGATCAAAAGCGGCAGGCTATTCAACTCCGTGGAAGTAAGGAATATGTCAAAAGTCTGTATTCTCGGACAGACAGTCATAACAACACTTTTCGGCGCAAATGCTGATCCAGTGGGCCTGACTATCAGGATCAGGAATATTCCGTTCCAGGTCATCGGCACACTTGTGCCGAAGGGACAGAACAGCATGGGCCAGGATCAGGATGACATCATACTTGCCCCGTGGACTACGGTTCAGAGAAGGTTGGCGGCCATTGATTATATAAATGGCATTTTTGCATCTGCAGTGAGTGAGGAAAGAAGCGCCCAGGCAATCAATGAAGTGACGGAAATACTTCGCAGGACACATAAGATTAAGGCATCGGCGGATAATGATTTCAGGGTTATGTCTCAGTCGGAGCTGATCCAGACAGTTTCATCAATTACCGATGTTATGACCTATCTGCTAGGAGCCATTGCAGGAATATCCCTTCTTGTGGGAGGCATAGGCATCATGAATATTATGTTTGTATCTGTTACAGAACGCACAAGGGAGATAGGAATCAGGATGTCAATCGGCGGAAGGAGCATGGATATTCTCATGCAGTTCCTCGTCGAATCAATGGTTATGAGTATCCTTGGAGGCTTATTAGGTGTGATATTCGGTTATCTCATCTCAAAGGTCGCGGGATCCCTTATGAACAGCCCGACTTATGTCACACCGCAGTCGGTTGTCCTGGCATTTGCCGTTTGTTTTGCAATTGGAGTTTTCTTTGGCTGGTACCCTGCAAAAAAGGCTTCAAATCTCAATCCTATAGATGCCCTCAGGTATGAATAATTCAGGTGAATGGAGTAAATTTGATCCTGATTCCGGAAATCTGGCAACAGAAGATTCAAAATCAGATCTGATGAGAGTATCTTTTACCGGTGGAAAAAGAATAAAACTCCTGCTCCATTTCCTTGCGTGGATAATTCTGCTGGGCATTCCGCTCTATTTCATCAAGAGGTGGCATGTCGATAATGATTTCATATGGCTGTATTACACCAATATTATAATAAGCGGAATTATTTTTTATGCAAACTATTTAGTGCTTATACCAAGATTTTTCTTTAGCACAAAGCGATATAAATATTTTCTGGCAGTTATCATCCTTGTTGCAGTCTTTTCGCTTGTATCCGATTTTTCTGACAGGATGATATTCAAGTACGTGCATGAAAATGCAATGACCGAGAGGTCAGCTGATATGAGTATTGGCAAGGGGCCGCAGGTCCCACCTGCGCAGATCAGACGCAACAAGCCGCCATTCAGGCAGATGCATTTGTATAATTATACCATTAATTCAATATTCCTTGTTTTCTTCTCACTTGGCCTGAGTGTTCTTGAACGGCAGTCAGATATTGAGAAGATACAGAAAGAGCTCGAAAAAGAGAAGCTGAATTCCGAGCTGGCCTTTCTTAAGAACCAGATAAGTCCGCATTTCTTTTTCAATACATTGAATAATATCTATTCCCTGATAAGCATCAATACCAAAGATGCACAATTGGCTGTGCTGAGGCTGTCAAAGCTGATGAGATATCTCCTTTATGAATCGGAGCAGGGCAATACGCCCTTAAGCAGTGAAATTGATTTCATGGTCAATTATATTGATCTGATGAAGCTGAGGCTAAGCAATAAAGTTGATCTTAAAGTCGCTTTTCCTGAAAAATATGAAGATAAAAGCATTCCCCCTCTTTTGTTTATAACATTTATAGAAAATGCTTTCAAGCATGGAATAAGCAACGTCGGGAAATCATTTATAGATATAAGCCTGGTTTCTGAAAATGATTCCATTATCTTTAAATGCACCAATAGCCTGGGGAATCAGGGTAATGCACAGGATAACGGATCTGGAATAGGACTTGAGAATATCAGGAAAAGACTGAATTTGCTCTTCCCTGGAAAGCATGAAATGAAGATTGACAAATCGGGAAATACCTTTGCGGTGTCACTTACTATAAATGTAGCCTGATGATAAATGTCATTGCTGTTGATGATGAACCGCTTGCCCTGAAGCTGGTGACAGACTATATAGGGAAGACCCCGGGCCTGAAGCTGGTTGCTGGATTTGAAAATCCGCTGGAGGCATCAGAATTCCTTAACAATAATAAGGTTGATCTTGTGTTCATGGATATCCAGATGCCTGATCTTTCAGGTATTGAATTCGCAAGAATCATGGAAAAGGGACCCAAGGTCATCTTTACAACGGCATACGAGAAATATGCGCTGGAAGGGTATAAGCTTGAAGTAATCGATTATCTTTTAAAGCCTTTCAGCTATGAAGAGTTTCTTGCCGCAGTAAGCAAAGCCCGGAAACAAATAAGCCTGGAACAAAAATTACTGAATAGGGTTGAAGCCAATGAAGAATTTCTTTTCCTGAAATCTGATTACAAGATAAAGAGGATAAACTTTAATGATATCCTTTATATTGAGGGGCTGAAGGATTATGTGAAGGTCTATGTGCAGAACCTTCAAAAGCCTGTTCTTTCCCTCTCTACCCTTAAGCTTCTTGAAACAAAGCTGCCTCCGGAAAAATTCATGCGGGTACACAGGTCGTTTATCGTAAATCTGGAAAAAATAGATACGATTGAAAGAAGCAGAATTGTGTTTGGCAAAGTTTACATACCGGTAAGCGATCAGTATAAAGAGAAATTCCAGGAATTCCTCGATAAAAACTTTCTCTGATTTTTTCTGAAGGATGCGACATTGTCTCACTGCAGACTCATTTCATTAATTTAAATGGATAAAACACGGTAGCAGCATGAAATGCTATTGCTGAATGAAATTTCAAAGCTGGTATGGAAAAGCGGGAGTATTTTTACTTCCCGCTTTTTTCTTTATAATATTTCGACTGTAGTTCATAATGAATCCATATTATTTCAGAAATACCCTTTAAAAAAGGGGGTATAAATACATAATATATATAAATAATGATTATATGCCCATAAAAACTGGGGGTAATATGAAAAAAAACATATAAACATTGCAATAACCCCAAAAAGCATATAAATTTGTAACAAAAAGCAGTGGAAAACTGAGTTTTGTTACAAAGTATGAAGAAAAAAATAAAAAAAACCTTTCTGGTGCTTCTGTTACTTTTTGTGAACTTGACAGGACTGCTTGCTTCGGATGGCAAGAGCATTGATTCCGGGGCCACAGCATGGATGCTGACATCAACAGCACTCGTCCTTCTGATGATACCCGGTCTGGCAATGTTTTACGGCGGACTGGTCCGTTCAAAAAATGTGCTGGGGACGATAATGCACAGTTTTGTCGCCATGGGGATCATCAGTGTATTGTGGATTATAGCAGGGTATTCAATGAGCTTCGGCAAAAGCATCCTTGGAGGATGGTTCGGCTGGAACAAGGATTATTTCTTTCTGAAGGGAATAGACAATAAAATAATGGACCAGGGAATTCCGGAATATGTCTATTCAATGTTCCAGTGCAAGTTTGCGATAATCACTCCGGCACTGATAGCAGGTGCTTTCGCTGAAAGAGTCGCTTTCAAGCCATATTGTATTTTCATAGTGCTATGGAGCCTGCTTGTATATAATCCCCTCTGTCACTGGGTCTGGGCGTCTGACGGTTTCCTTTACAGAATAGGGGCAAAGGGTGCAATAGATTTTGCAGGAGGTACGGTAGTGCATATTTCTGCCGGCGTGAGCGGCCTTGTTGCAGCATTATACCTGGGCTCGCGACGCGGATATCCGTACCAGGTCATCCGTCCGAACAATATGGTCATCACAATGCTGGGAGCAGGACTCCTGTGGGTTGGCTGGTTCGGATTTAATGCAGGAAGCTCAGTCTCAAGCGGTTTAAGTACTGCCCAGGCACTGACGGCTACTCAGGTGGCTGCAGCAGCTGGAGCTCTCTCATGGATAATAATTGAAAGCTTCCATCAGGGAAAAGCAACCGCCCTGGGTTTTGCCAGTGGTATTCTTGCAGGACTGGTCGCTGTCACTCCGGCAGCGGGAGTTGTCCAGCCTTATGGTGCAATGATTCTGGGAATAATTGCATCGATGATGTGCTATATGGCAATACAGGTAAAGAACAGGCTTGGCTATGACGACAGCCTTGATGCCTTTGGGATACACGGAATTGGTGGAATAACTGGAGCAATTTTTCTGACATTTTTTATCAGGAAATCGTGGATGACTGATGCAGCTGCAGCCGCGGGGGGCAAATGGACAATATGGAACCAGCTTGGTGTTCAGGTGCTTGCCGTGGCAATAGCTATCAGCTTCGCTGCAATAATGACGTTTGCAATAATTTATCTTCTTGATAAAATGACAAAATTAAGGGCATCTGAGGACGATGAAATGGCAGGTCTCGACAGATCATATCATGGAGAAAGAGGATATGGAATGCTGAATCCAAGTTAATTCTAATTACCGGGTTAAATTATTTGTCATGAAACTTATAACTGCAATTATCCGTGAGGTACAGCTCGACAAAGTCCGGGAGGCTCTGATAGCTGCTGAGATTACCAGGATTACCGTGAGCCGCGTCTCCGGTCACGGCCAGCAAAGAATTGAAGAAATGTACAGAGGTCAGCGCATTGTACCTGACCTTATACCTAAAATTAAAATTGAAATAGCTGTAAATGATAGTTTTGTAAATATAACTGTCGATACTATTCTTAAATCGGCAAAGACAAATGGTACTGAAGGTCATGTCGGAGACGGAAAAATATTCATAACTCCCCTTGAGGAATGCATCCGGATCAGAACCGGAGAACGTGGAGGCAAGGCTATCTGATGCAGATAGCTAGTTTTGTCCGGTTAAATGTCTGCAAGCTCTTCTTTCAGGCGGGATTATCAGTTTTGGGATCGTCCTTTGTCTTGTTCCTAATATCCTTTGCAATATTCTCAAGCTTGTCCGCAGCTTTACCTGCAATCTTTTTCCCGGCCACTTTTGCCTTTGAGATATTTTCCCCGGCCAGATCTTCAGCCTTGTCAGCAATTTCATCCAGCTTCTGTTTTAACTTCCCCTGCTTTACCGACTCTACTTTTTCCTCGACATAATCACCAGCTAAATTCATGGCGTCGGTGACTTTTTCAAAAGCTTTGCTTTTTTTCAGTTTTTCAACATTTTCATCTATTGCATCATCAGCTTTACTGACAAGCTTTTTTGCTTTTTTCAGAAAATTTTTCTTCCCGGTTTCTTCCTGTTCTTGTTTCCCGTTTTCCATACGATTGATTTTTAAATTTTTATGCGTACAATCAAATCATGAAGTCTGACATTCAAATTTACGAAAATAACATGATTTAAAAGAAAGGTAAATGCAACCGGAACCGGGAAAATCGGAATCCTTTCATGTCAGGTTTTATTGGACTGTCTTTTGAAAGATGGATTGAATATGTGCCAGGAAGCCGTATTTGAAAGGCAACTGCTAAATTTCTTCAGAATCTGTCTTTTATTTCTTGCCGTTTTGTTAATTTGCAGATTCTGTTCACAGCCATGATGGAAATGATTAAAAAATATTCAATTCTTGCACTGATTTCCGGCCTGTCAATGGCAGGAATTTCACAGACAAAAGATCTTGGCTATTATTTGAACGAAGGGTTGAAAAACAGCCCGCTTCTTAATGATCTTAAAAACCAGCTTCATTCTGCTTCGCTCGATAGTCTGATAATTAAAGCACAGAGGAAACCTTTGGTCGAAGGGAAGTCGGAGCTGCTTTATACCCCATATAATGATCATTTCGGCTACGACGAGGCGATTACAAACGGAGGAAATTACCAGGTAGTTGCATCAGTGTCCCAGAATATATTCAACAGGAAAATTATTGAAAATAAGTACCAGGAAGTAAGCAATCAGAAACAAAGTATAGGGATAAGCAGAAAGCTTACGACAGCAGAGCTTAAGAAAACAATTACGGAGTTATACCTTGAGTCTTATTCAGCCTTTTCGGAACTTTTATTCAGCAGATCTTTTCTGGCTCTTTTGAAAAACGAGGATAAGATAGTAATTCACTTTGTTGCAGACGGTATTTACAGTCAGACTGATTATATTTCACTTCTTGTTGAGACTGAAGGGCAGGAAGTCATTGTGACACAGCTTAAGAATCAATATGTCAGTGATATCATGCTTCTCAATGAAGCATGCGGAATTATTGATACTTCATTTATTGAGCTGTCAAAGCCGATACTGGAACCTGCTTTGGGAAAAGCTAGTTCAAAATACCTTTTTCAGAGGCCGTTTGAAATTGACAGCCTTCAGATTATAAATAAAAAAAATACACTTGGCCTGAGATACCGGCCAACAATAAGCTGGTATGCTGATGCCGGGCTTCTTACAAGCGATCCTTCAAATTTTTATAATCACTTCGGAACAAGCGCAGGGATATCACTTTCTATTCCTATCTATGACGGCAGGCAAAGAGCAATTGAAGAACAGAAACTGTCCGTGAGAGAGAATACCAGGTATTTCTATGATCAAAGCACCAGGAAAATGTACGACCAGGCATACCTGAGGCTTAAAGGCGAACTCGATGGCATGAAGGAAGTCAAAAATAATCTGGAAAAACAATTTGGTCTTGCCGACCAGCTTGTAAGATCCCTTAAACCCCAGCTTGAAGCTGGTATTGTCAAAATGACTGATTACCTTACAGCCATAAAAACCTTCAGGAGTGTGAGACATAGCCTGAATATGACTGAAATTCAGATATTAAGCCTGATAAACGAGATGAACTATATCCTTGCAGAGTAATTGAAAACTAAAAATCTATAGTTATTTATGGCGCGGCAACACTCATCATTTTTACTTGTTTTGATAATACCTGCCGTATCCCTTGTATCATGCAGAAATCAAAAGGGAAACAGCGAAAAGGCTGTCGGGACAAGAACTCCGGTCACTATCATTAATCCGGTTTTCAGGAATATTTCTGAAACAATTGAATTTCCTGCGACTTCATCCTATATCAGAAAGAACATAATCCGGTCATCGACAACCGGCCTGGTGGAAAGTGTCACGGTCGTTCCGGGTGATTATGTTTCCAGGGGAAAACTTCTGTTTTCTGTCAAGACCCGTGAAGCATCTGCCCTTAATACGTTTCAGAATGACACATCACTTTCATTTAAAGGGGTTATTAAAATAAATTCCCAGGAGGAGGGCATTGTCAGTTCAGTTTCTCATCAATGCGGAGATTATGTGCAGGAAGGTGATGAA
This sequence comes from uncultured Bacteroidales bacterium, assembly GCA_963717685.1. Classification (GTDB taxonomy): domain Bacteria; phylum Bacteroidota; class Bacteroidia; order Bacteroidales; family VadinHA17; genus LD21. The sequence continues at coordinate 1,714,007 of OY970346.1, forward strand.
CTGGCAGTAGTCTCAGATCAGAGCAGCCTTGTATTTCTTCTTGAAGTTCCTGCAGAACAGGCTTTTGTCGCTGAAAAAGCAAAGAGATGCACTTTGATACTACCGGATAATACATTATTGACAGGAGTCATTACCGGCAGGCTTCCTGAAATGAATGTTCAGTCCCAGACAGTGAGCTATACGGTTAAGCCTGAAACAGTGCTGCACGTACCACAGAATCTTATTGTTCAGGCCAGCATCATAAGGAGTGTGAAGACAAATGCAACTCTGCTTCCCAAAGCTGCCGTGCTTGGGAATGAAACACTGACGGAATTCTGGGTGATGAAACTCATCAATGATACAACAGCCGTTAAAGTGGATGTCAGCAAAGGAATTGAAAAGGATGGAGATGTCGAGATAACTGATCCTCAGTTGCATCCTGAAGACAAGATTGTTCTCACGGGAAATTACGGTTTACCTGATACGGCTCTTGTGGCTGTCAGCAAATGAAGAGATGAAAAACTATTTCACAGCTTACAAGAGTCCTGTTTCGGTTATACTGGCTGTTATTGTGGCGGGTGGCTTGTTCCTTTACGGACAAATCAAAGTGTCTTTGTTCCCCGAAATAACATTTCCGAAAATAAAGGTGATCGCGGATAATGGCGAACAGCCCGTTGATAAAATGATGATCACGGTCACCAGACCTCTCGAGGATGCAATTAAAAAAGTTCCTGACCTTGAAATGCTCAGGAGCGCAACAAGCAGGGGATCTTGTGAAATATCGGCCTTTCTTAACTGGAAAGCAGATATAAATGTCGATCAGCAGATGCTTGAATCGCGGATCTCTCAGATCAGGAATGAGCTGCCTCCGGATGTCTCAATCCAGATTGAGAAGATGAATCCATCAACCCTGCCTGTTATCGGATATACCGTTGAAAGTGATAAAAGATCCCCGATCGAGCTTAACCTGCTGGCAAAGTACACTATAAAACCATTTCTTTCCCAGATAGCAGGTGTTTCGTCTGTCGGAATTATCGGTGGAAAGACAAAAGAGTACTGGGTGGAGCTGAACCAGATGAAAATGTCGGAATGCTCCGTGACTCCTGATATGATAAGGGACGTGCTCAACCAGAATTATTTCATTGATTCAGACGGATATTTGTCCGATTACCGCCGGTTGTATCTGACCGTGACCGATGCAGGAATGTACAAACTTGGAGATATCAGGGATGCCGTAATACGCAATGACGGTAAGAGGATTATCCGCCTCGGGGATATTGCTGAAGTCAATGTCAGGGAGAAGACCGAATATACCAGGATAAATGCCAATGGGAAGCAGGGGCTTCTCGTTGCAATACTTAAACAGCCCGATGCCAACCTCATAAACCTTGCAAAAAAGGTTGCCGACAAGGAAAAGGAGCTGAAAAAATTACTTCCTGATGATGTTCATCTCTCGTTATATTATAACCAGTCGGATTTTGTCGAAAGAGCAATAAAAAGCGTGAACGACAGCATTTGGGCAGGACTGCTTCTGGCAATTATTGTCGCAATAATGTTTTTAAGATCATTCAGGGCAAGCGCAACAATACTCGTGACAATACCGGTAACGCTTCTGCTTACAATAATCGTTCTTTACTCGATAGGGTACACCTTGAATATCATGACTTTCGGGGCACTGGCGGCTGCGATAGGCCTTATAATCGACGATGCTGTCGTTGTTGTGGAACAAATCCACCGCACCCATGAGGAGTTTCCTGACAGACCGTCGGGTCAGCTTGTCCATCAGGCTGTTAATTATCTGTTTCCTTCGATGGTGGGTTCATCCCTGAGTACAATAATAATCTTTATACCGTTTATGCTGCTCGGAGGTGTGGCAGGAGCCTATTTCAAAGTTCTGACCAATACAATGATTGTAACCCTGATATGTTCATTTTTTGTGACATGGATAGGGCTGCCTGTCATTTATCTATGGTTCTCTAGTCTCAGGCCGCTTTTTGCCGGGAAAAGCAAAAAGGTAATAAAGCTTGTTAAAAAAAGAGACTGGATTTCGTTTTTCATAAAGAGACCTGCTCTCAGTATATTGTTCCTTGTTTTTCTCGCCCTGTCAATTATTTATATACTGCCCAGACTTGAAACAGGCTTCCTCCCGGAAATGGATGAAGGAGCCATTGTGCTGGATTATAAATCACCTCCGGGAACTTCACTTGACGAGACTGACAGGATGCTCAGGGAAGTTGAAAAGATTATCCTCGCAGTTCCTGAGGTTGAAACATATTCCAGGAGAACAGGAGCTCAGATGGGATTTTTCATCACAGAACCCTATACCGGGGATTATCTTATTCACCTTAAAAACAAGAGAAACAGGACAACCGATGAGGTTATAGATGATATAAGACAAAGGATTGAAGCGACTCAGCCTGCTTTGCAGGTTGATTTCGGCCAGGTGATAGGGGATATGCTGGGAGATCTGATGGCTTCTGTTCAGCCGATCGAAATCAAAGTATTCGGGAACGACCAGGCAAAGATAAATGAACTGGCGGAACAGGTGGGTAATGAGATTCAGAAGATTGACGGTGTCGCAGACGTTTTCAACGGGATCACAATTGCAGGCCCGTCAATCGACATTGTCCCTGATCAGGGGAAGCTGGCCCTGTTCGGGATATCTCCTTCATCGCTTCAGTTACAGCTCCAGACAATGATGGAGGGCAATATTGTCGGATCGATACCTGAGCATGAACAGCTGACAAACATCAGAATGATTTATCCCAACAGCACGAAGAACACTCTTTCATTAGTCAGGCAGCAGAATATATTCATGCCCGACGGCAAACTTAAGCCGCTGGAAAGCGTTGCAGTGATAAGCATGAAAAGCGGTATAGCTGAAATAAACAGGGAAAACCTCAAATCGGTGACGATTGTTTCAGCCAGGCTTACCAGGCGTGACCTCGGAAGTGTGATGAAGGATATAAGGAAAACAATCGAAGAAAAAATTTTCCTGCCGCAGGGATATAATATTGAATATGGCGGGGCCTTTGCCGATCAGCAGAATTCTTTCAGACAGCTTCTCATGATACTGATTCTTTCAAGTCTCCTGGTGTTTGCTCTTATCCTGTTTCTTTTCAGGGATATCAGGGCGGCATTTTCGATACTCTTCATAGCCGTTTTCGGAGTCGGGGGAAGCCTTATTGCACTTTTCATTACTGGAACACCGCTTAACGTCGGAAGCTATACAGGACTGATAATGATTGTAGGCATTATCGGTGAAAATGCAATTTTCACATTTCAGCAATACTTAACATACAGGGCGACAGGCTCCGTGGATGAATCACTGGTCTTTGCCATATCCACCAGGCTGCGGCCCAAGCTGATGACAGCGCTGGGAGCCATTACAGCTCTTCTTCCGCTTGCAATGGGAGTGGGCGTTGGTGCACAGATGCATCAGCCTCTGGCAATAGCAGTAATCGGAGGCTTTGTCGTGGCACTTCCCCTGCTTCTGATCGTATTCCCCACAATACTGCGGATTATCTTCAGGGAAAAATAACCGGGACGTCAGGTTTCTGAATGCGAAGATATCATGTCTCAGTTCCAATGATTCATTTTGATCATTTTCCTTTTGTCTTTTATCTTCCTTTTCATATATTTGAATTGTGTTTCCTCATAGTGCTAACAAACTTTGAATTATGTTAATAAGAACATTTGCCAGTGCTGTAACTGGCATTGATGCGGTGACAATCACCATTGAGGTCAATGTGTCACAGGGCATACGTTTTTTTCTTGTGGGATTGCCTGATGTTGCCGTTAAGGAGAGCCAGCAGAGGATAGAATCTGCTTTGCGTTCCATCGGCTATAACTGGCCCGGAAAGCAGGTTGTAATCAATATGGCTCCGGCCGATATCAGGAAAGAGGGGTCGTCATATGATTTGCCTCTTGCAGCAGGGATTCTTGCTGCAAGCGAAAAGATGGCGACACGGGAGATTGAATCATATGTCATAATGGGAGAGCTCTCTCTCGACGGAACGCTGCAGCCCATAAAGGGAGTATTGCCAATGGCATTGAGAGCAAGGGAAGAAAAGTTCAGGGGAGTGATCGTGCCGTCTAAAAATGCGCGGGAAGCAGCAGTGGTAAGCGGCATTGATGTTTATGGACTTGAAACACTGGGTGAAGTGGTCGAATTTTTCAACGGAACGCGAAAATTTGATCCTTTAAGAATAAATCTCGCTGATATTTTTGCAAATGAAGCTAATAAATACGATGTAGATTTCGCTGATGTCAGGGGGCAGGAGAATGTCAAGAGAGCTCTTGAAGTGGCAGCGGCAGGACACCATAACCTGATAATGATCGGACCTCCGGGTTCGGGAAAAACAATGCTGGCAAAACGGTTACCTACAATCATGCCGCCAATGACACTGGAGGAGGCCCTTGAAACAACCAAGATACATTCTGTGGCAGGGAAGATAGATGACCATGTGGCATTGATGACCAGGAGACCATTCCGGTCGCCTCATCATACGATTTCAGATGTTATAGTAATAAAATAGGGGATTATTTATTTTGAGTCACCAACTCCCACTATTATAGTTTCTTAATCAACATCTTGTTGTTTGTGGTAATTCCCTAACTGGTCAAATATGTTTACCTTTAGTAGACATATTAACGAGTTGAGGTTTAATGTAATCGTAAAATCGAGTAGATATGATTAAAGACATTATTGTTTTCTCATCTGTTGAAGATGCTATCAATACCTTAGAAAGATATGCGTCTGGTTTTAAATTTCCTATAAATAGAATATCAAAGGACCAGATCATTTTTGATTCTGTTTCATCGAACATCTTTAGAGCATTCCAAATTATTGAATATAGTCCGTCTACCATTTATCGTGGATGGGCTACTGAAAATTTTAATAGGTTTATTGAAGATTTTAGAAAAGTACAAACTAATGAAGATTACTATAATTTTGTTTTCAAATATGGTGATTCACTAATTGAGAGATGGGCAGACAAAACCCGACAGACAGATGGTTATCTAATGTATGGGCAATCTCTTAAAATGATTAATTTATTAATTAAAACAATCCAACAATCTCCTGATTATAGAGTGTCTGATAAAATAAAATACCAACAAGTTCCTTTTGATTCGTTTTCTCTTAAACCGTTGAGATTTGTAATCAATAAATTGACAGGGCTTAATTATAAAATCACAATTCCAATTAATGTCTCAATGGGATTTATAAATACTCCTCAGTTATACAGAATTATCATGGATTCAGTCTATAAATTATGTAATGAAGCCAAGATAGATCCAATTATTTATGATTATTGGTGTTGGGAGGATAAACATTAAAAATGTATATCATAGTTTTTAAGTCGAATGAGAGTATCCACCTGGAATATTCATGGGGAAGATAAGAATAGTCCTGTGTGGGCTTTCTTGTCAGAATTAAGTCCTGATATTCTATTGCTTCAAGAAGTTGGAAGTATACCTCCAGAAATAAGAGAAGTTTATGATATTTTATCCAAAGTTGCCATCTATAAAACAGGGAGACCTCAGAGGTTTAGTACTGCCTATACTTACCAAAGGTAAAATTGTCAACGAAATTCCCTTATCATCAGATTATGAATGGGTAAACCGGGAACTTGAATTTTTTAAAGGTAATTTAATAAGTTGTGTTATTCAATTTCCTAATCAAGAACCCATCAATGTTGTTTCAGTATATAGTCCAGCTTGGCCAGTAGATAAAGACAGATTATTAGGGATAGATGTATCACAAGTTAAATTAAAGTCAAATCCTGATGTTTGGGTAACTGAGATACTTTGGTCATCGCTGAAGAAATCTGAAATAAAAAACACAAATTGGATAGTAGGTGGGGATTTTAATAGTTCTGAGACATTTGATAGGGATTGGCAAATTAAAAACGGAGTAAAATATGGTTTACAGAGTTCTGGTAATCGAGAAATCCTGGACAGAATGATTAATATTGGTTTTACTGAGTGCCTACGAAAATTCAATAATGATAAAATAATTCCAACTTTTAGACATTCAAGTGGAGAAATCTCCCATCAGATGGATCACTTATTTGTTAATGAAAGATTATTCTCCAGACTTAATACCTGTTTTGTCGGTGACCAGACCATTGTGTTTAATAAATTGTTAAGTGATCATCTTCCAATAATTGCTGATTTTAAAGTTGTCTAATGGTTTTTGAAGGATTCTGATCCTGTCGCCGCATCATCCTATTTCAGATGATATAGTTATAAAATAGGAGGTTGACTCTTTGATATCTCCAACTCCCACTATTTTAGTTTTTTAAACAACATTTCATAGTGTGTAATAACTCTTTGGTTGGTCAAATATGTTTACCTTTAGGAGATATATAAACGAGTTAGAGGTAACCAATGACATGACAATCACAATCAAACCCTTTAAATTTTAAATGAAATGAAAAGGATAAAATTGAATAAAATTGGTATAATTAAATTGAACTCTTATCGACCACTATGCAGTAACTCTTTAGGAATAATTGCTATGCACAATTATCATTTCCCTCCATTTATTGATGGTTCATGTAGGCATGAGCCTGATTTTCAGAATACTTATCCTTCAATAACATCTTTATGTAGAAAAAGTCGATTTGCTCCTCATTTAAAAAAGGACGATATCATTGTTTATATGACTGTTGGAGGTAAATTTACACCATTCAAAGAAGGGCACCATCTTGTAGCAATTTTACAGGTTAATAAAGTATTTAAGAACCATATAGATGGTTTCAGATGGTATCATAAGAGGAAGATGTCAATCCCAAGCAATTGTATGGTAACAAACAATTTACCTTATTCGTTTGATCAGACTCTAGGTAATTTCAATTCAAAGAAACTAGAGAAACGATATCTATTATTTAGTCCTCAAAAGCAATTAAGATATGGCCGGGTAAGATTAAATCATTGGGATAACGATTATTGGAATATTTCAAAAAAATGGACATGTTTTGTCAAAACTACTCCGGTATACATAAATTATATTGACCCACCTGTGATAACCAGAAAAGATTTTAATAGAATATTTGGTAATATACCTAATACTCAAACACCTAAAAAAATCACAACAAAACAATTATTTGAATTAGGAGAATTGGTTAACCTTGAAATTAAAACTAAATAATAAGACAATCGTCATATAAAGGGCACAATAAAGATTTTCAAATGAATACCAATATGGGAAATTAAAAACTTCTAATATGTATAACAAGATTGTTTTCTTATTGTGTTTTTTGATTTTGGACATATCATGTAATACTCCGAATCCAAAAAATCAGATTAATGTCCTAAATGAATTAAATGGACCCAAAAAAGTTAAACTTGATTCATTAATTGCCTATAGAAAGAAAGCAACAGATGAGAATATAAAACTCGGGAACCTATTTAATCTTGATGTAATTTATGGTTTCAGAAATTTAAAATTTATGACCGATCTTGACTCCATTGATTTTGGTTATGTTACAAATTTTGACAACATATATCAATCAAAAGGAATTGTTATAGCGAAGATTGAACATACAAATATCAACACATTTAGGACAGGGGATAGACTTGAACTTACATTTTATAAAAACAAATTGGTCAGAATTTTTATTTCCAATTCGAATTCCAGTGGAAAGGGGTCCTTTGATCGACAAGAACCTTTAATTACTCAACTTATAGATTTGGAAGAATTGTTTGGAAATCCAACAAGGATAAATAATCCATATTATCCTTATACTGGTATTATGTGCCTTGTAAAAATTAGTGATTCTATTTCTGGAGGTTCAAGATCAGAAGTCGAATGGAGAGCAAATAAAGTCATTCTAAGATTTCAAAGATATTGGATAACTGAAAAAAATACTTCTTCTATTGGACCAGATTATGTACGGATGGAGGATTCAAATTTACTTTTTACATTAATTGATTATAAAAATAAAATTGAAGAATCTATGAAATTCATTGATGATTCATTAACCGAAAAACAAGAAAATGAAATTCGTAAAAGTCATGAGCAGGATCTAAAAAATAGATTTTAATCTAACTAATTAAATTATACATTAACAATAATTACAAGTTAATGTTTATCAGAGTATTATTATGGAAGCAGAAGACAGTAGAGAAAATGATCGATTGATGCTTCCTGTAGTATCGGTAGGATTGGAATACCTGGTTATGGGGTGTCTAATGAGGAGAATCATATTAACATATAAAGCTCCACCTGATAATGAGGGATATGATTTAATTTGTATCCATCCAGACCCACGTTACAAACCAAAATCATCTCAGAAGTCACAAATTAGAATACAAGTTAAAAGTCGTTACGCAACAGATTGTAATAAAAGTTTTCCAATCAAAGAGAAATCCATAGACGCATTCGATTATTTGATTATCTCATTTCTCAACATTGGAAAATTTTATGGAGGAAACACTGGTGATTCAGGAGAGAAAGAGGTCGAGTTTTACACCTTACCAAATGATTTTATAAGGAAACATCATAATAAAAGTTCAAACTGGGGGAAAGTTATGTTAAGACCTTTATTATCCGAGATTGAGAAATTTAAGGATGAAAAAGGATTTGAGTTGATTGCCAAAGATTTGGGAATTGAACGACCTAGAAAAAATAGATGATTAAAAGAACATACTATACAATATCGGTATTAATGAATTAATTAAGTAAAATAATTGTAATTTTGGAGAAAATATATGGACAATAAAATTGAACTTAAAAAACCACCAGTAATTGAGGTAGCAATTGGATCTCAATTTAACAATCCAATATTTGATAATAGGTTTGTATATGATTTCTATCAGAAGATCAAAACAGATTATCCAAAGATCCAAGAGAATCCACCACTTCCTTCTATAATTGAACATCCCGATAAACCCAATCAGACAAAGATTTTACAAGGATTTAATATTAGAAGGTTTTTTATTAATCCAAATGGAGATAAACTTATCCAATTACAGGCGGATAGACTTCTTTTCAACTGGAGAAAAAATTCCGAAACTGACCAATATCCACAATTTACTGACGTATTTAATAGTTTTCTGGAAGTTTATAAAAAATTAAATAATGAAATTCATGATTTAAATGATAAGTTGAATCAATTTGAACTCACCTTTGTTGATCATATTGTTCTTAACGATTTTGAATTAAAATCTGTTAGTTTGGATGATATCTTCAGCAGGATTTCGTTTCAACAGGAAATAAAGAATTGTGAATGCAGTTTCACATTCCCTCAAGAAAAAATCAATGGCATCCTTACATTGGTTATTAGGAGTGGAATAAATAACAAAACCCAGAAAAAGTTATTAATCTGCGAATCAACATGTAGAGGATTTATATCTAATAATGAATCAATGAATGAATGGTTTAACAATGCCCACTCAATTCTTTTAGATTTCTTTATTGATTTATTTACTGAAAAATCGAAGATAATTTGGGGGATGGAAAAATGATAAATATTTTGGCAAATCAGGAAATACATTATGATAGGGATATAATGTTTCGCCCACAAACCGAAAATGTTGAGGAGACACAATTAAAATCCCCTGAGAGACTATATTCTGTTTTTGATGAAAAAGAAATACTAAATATAAATCGAGAGGATCCAACAGCAATAGATAAATCAACTTATTATGATAAAGTTGTTCAAGATTTCTTTAAAGAAAAGTGGATTAAAAAACTGACAGATATACAATCTAATAATGACCCTTATTTGATTGATGAAGAGATAAATCATCCAAATGAAATAGCAATCAATTATGCATACCAAATAATTACGGAGCTATCTTCAATAAATATCTTTCCGGATAAACTAAGTACATCAGCAGACGAAGGAATATGTATGAAATTTCGCAATAAGGGGAAAAATCTATATTTTGAAGTATATAATACTGGGGAATTAGGCTATATAATTGAGGATACTTTAAATCAGATTATAATCGAGAATGAAGACTTATTCTCCATAAGAGAAATTACAGAAAAAATTAATGATTTCATTATGATTTAGATGAAATTCCCTAATAGTTTGCTCTACAAAGGTCGTAGAATTTATCCATCAAACTTCATTTTATCTTTCAATTACATGTTTGTTAGATGTCCACATTCTGAGTGGAAGGAGGGCGATGATTTTCCTGACTTTAATCAAATAAAATTAAATCATTCTTTTAATTGGAGTGTGTTTTCTATTCCATTATGGGCAAAATTTAATGACAAGAAAGAGTATCGTGATAATTATGGAGTAATTGGTTATAAAGTTGCCACAATTCGCAATACACATAAAATCAATCCAAGATTTGACCCTAAGATTCTTGACATAAATCATAAACCAATTGAATTCAACTACTCTCACTGTGAATTATTTCCAAATAGGATTATAGAAAAGAAGGATAAGCGTGAAATTAGAATGACCTTTAAACATAAGTGTATACGCCCCATATTCCCATCCAGTAAAAGGACTAGGTTCTATCAAGTTGCTGATTTTTTAAGGATGTATTCCCACAGGTTTATTTTAAGATGTTATATTTCTATGATGTTTAGACATAACATAATATAGTAGGATATGAAGTTTAAAAAAGGTGATATTGTCAGATTTCTTCCTGAATATGAAGACGGAAAGGATGAATTCAATTATGTTTTATTAGAAGATCCAGATGGAGGTGTCGGCTTCCCCGAAGTAGGTCCAAATAAAATTAGAGTATAATTTTTAATTTTAAGACCTATTATGAAAAAAGCGAGATTTACAGAAAGTCAGATTATTTCTATTCTTTCTCAGGCAGGAAAGAGGAATTACGGTAGCTGATATTTGCCGTGAACATGGTATTAGTAATGCTACGTTTTTTAACTGGAAAGCAAAGTATGGAGGCATGTCTCCCAGCCAATTAAAAAGGTTAAAAGAACTTGAGATCGAGAATGCACGGTTAAAGAAGATGTATGCAGATCTCAGTCTGTTACATGAAGCTTTTAAAGATGCTGTAGAAAAAAAACTTTAGGGCCTGATCAGAAAAGGGAAGTTGCACACTGCATGGTAGAGGAGCGCCAGGTAAGTGAACGTCAGGCCTGTAAAACATTATCCCTTCCCAGGTCAACATATCGCTACAGACACAGAATAAAACATGATGAATCAATTATAAGAGAGCTCAGCCAGCTTGTAGATAAACATCCTTCAATCGGTTTTTGGATGAGTTATTACAGGATACGGAAAGAAGGATATCAATGGAATCATAAACGTGTTTACAGGGTTTATACAGCAATGCAGCTTAATATCAGGAGGAGGGCAAAGAAAAGGCTGCCTGCAAGGGCAAAACAAACGCTTATGCAGCCTGATGCACCAAACCAGGTATGGTCTATTGATTTTATGAGTGACAGCCTCTGGAATGGCAGAAAGTTCAGAATATTAAACATTATCGATGATTTTAACAGAGAAGTTTTAAGCGTGGAAGCAGATACATCATTGCCGGCAATGAGAGTAATCAGGGTTCTGGATCAGTTAAAGCAGACAAGAGGACTGCCACAAATGATCCGGGTTGACAATGGCCCGGAATTTATATCCTTCAAACTCGATCATTATTGCAGACTGAATCAAATCACTCTGGTATTTATCCAGCCGGGCAAACCGACTCAAAACGCTTTTATTGAAAGATGTAACGGAAGTATTAGAAAAGAATTATTGAGTGCTTATGTTTTTCAATCCCTTACTGAAGTCCGTGAGAAGATACGGGAATGGGTCACTGATTACAACGAAAACAGGCCACATAAAGCTCTCAACTATTTAACACCAAAGGAGGCTTATAATAAACACATTTAATTATAAAACTCTAATTTTGAATGGACCGAATTATAGGGAAGCCGACAATAGGTTGAATGAATTGCTTTTCTCCCCATTTGAGCCACGACACAATCAAATGAATGACTATCATCAGTAATTAAAGTGAATGGAACAAGCAATGGGAGGTAAAAATCCTTCTTTCCTTGCTGTCGATTTAATACTTAAATATGCCTGATTCGGTTCCCTTCTGTCCCAAGTAATAGATCCAGTCTTTTTATTTATTCTTTTTGAACTTCTTTGTCCCCAATTTAGTCCAGAAATTGAAGGAAGTTCTCCGGTTCTCTTGTCTAAGAAGCTTATTCTAACCCTCCTATCAGGAACTTCCCAAAGAATTTGACCCGGTCTAAGACTTCCTCCCTCAGAACCCAGTCCCGTTTCAGTTATATCCTCGACACGAAAACCTGTATATTCTTCAACTGGAATAGTTCTTGGAAGTAGAGATTCAAAGAAATGTCGTATTTCTTCTGGGTTTTCAAAACTAACCTGATTTACTTGATCAAGACTATAAAATCCAGGTCTTGAATAATTCAGCTGACCCCGCATACCCCACAACTGGAACTCCATCTTTCAACCAGGAATATACTTTTGAATGAACTGGTGGAGAGTCTGTTAAATAATAACAATTGAAATTATCTCTAAATAAGTCACGAAGTCTTAGAAAACCCGGGTGATCATTTCTCTTTCCGGGCATCCCAATAATCAAATTTACTCTACAATGAAGTCCTTCTGTGGATAAAGACTTTAATTTCTCTAAATGTTCATTAGCAAAGGTTGCTGAGGCAAACCCACTGACAATGAACAATTCATTAGCACCATCTTTATACGGTTGAATTAATACAGGGGAATAATAATCGTCAATCTTCATTTGAAAAGTATATTGAAGGTTTAGTAAATTCATAGGGAATACCCGCAATTGTTTTTAAAAGTGATGTGAGAATTATTTTTGCTCCGTCAACGGGAACAGCCATCCCAATTTGACTTCTGACACTTTCTTTACTTCCTGAAAAAACGAAATCGTCAGGGAACGTTTGTAATCTAGCTCTTTCTCTATTTGTCAATGATCTACATTCCTTCCAATGGTAAATATGAGTTCCACCACCCCCATTTCCAGTCACAGTATAAGAGGGTTCATTTGGATTTAATCTCCTATATATTTGACTGATTTTAGCTCCTTTAACATTTAATTGTAAGTGTTTTGGCAATTCAGAATTAAAAGCATTCTTCCCTGGATCTATGTATTCTAATCTTTCAATTACAGTCTTGGAATGTTTTGTGTGTTCATTATTTGGGGCATCCTCTTGTATAGGGGGGTTCATAATGGCTTCAAATGAAGTTTTCTTTATTCCATTTGGTGCTGGTATCTTAAATTCAAAATTTAAATCTTTTCTAATTCCAATAATGATTATCCTATGTCTTGATTGTGGGATACCGTACATTTCAAATTTATATAGATGAGGAAAAAGGTTGTATCCATATTCCCCAGCAAGATGAAGGTCTTTCATTATTTGTTTGAAGGCATTACCTTCATTTGAACTACCCAGTCCACTGACATTTTCAGCTAAAAAGTAACGGGGTTTGAAAGTATTCAAAGCCTTAACTCCATATGAATAAAGTGGTCCATAATTTCCATTAATGCCTTTTTGTTCCCCAACAAGACTGAAATCATTACAAGGAAATCCAAATGTTAGGAGGTCTATTGGCTTCAACTTTGTTAAATCTAATTCTCGGACATCTTCACAAAACACTTTCCCATCTTTACCATTAAAAATATTTTGTCTGTAAGTTGAACAGGCATCTTCATCAATGTCAGTAGCCCAAACATGTTTGAACCTATACTCATTGCCTTGGTTATCTTCAAGTTTTATTGATTTTGATGATATCCCTAACCCTCCAGGACCACAAAATAATTCTCCAATTCTAATTATCATTCTTATATAGTTCTTTTAGCTGAAATAAATTATCAAACATCTTTAACTTATCAAATCCTATATATTCATATCTGTCTTTCCAAACAGGAGAATCACTCTTTCGGAGATTCTTTTTATCAGTTAAATCCTTCTTACTAACATAACCACATAGATACAAATTCCTGGATTCTCTGAATACAGTCATTATACATGGATCACATTCATATCTCTTAATGACAGGGATCTCAAGGAAATTAAAAGGAATAACTGAAATTTTAATGTCATCATCGATGATATTTAATTCAATATTGCCGTGGTTAAGGTCTTCAATATTTAATATATTAATCCCCAAATATCTTTCTAACGCAATAACTGAATACAACTTCAATGATAGTTTATTAAGATAAGCAACACCCTCGTATTTATCACGGAGTTCATTTAAGTCGTTCAATTTTAGTAACTGAATGGTTTTTTTCTGAATTAATAATGTATCCCTGCTGTACAAATTCAACTTTCTGAAATTGTGAATATGCTCTTTTATATAGTGTTGATATAGAGACATTTAAATATTAGATGATTAAGATCCATTCAAAATTTTAAATATAATCTTATTTAAGTATTTATCATATGTATTTCCCATTAATTCACATTCCCAGATTACAATAACTTTCCATCCTTCTTGAATAAGTTTTCTATGTGTAACCTTATCTCTCTCCTCATTCCTTTTGAGTTTTTTATTCCAGTATTCTGAATTTGTTTTTGGAATAGAATAAAACTTACATCCTTTATGTCTATGCCAAAAACAACCATTGACAAAAAGAACTACTTTATATTTCTTTAATACCATATCCGGTCTACCTGGTAATTTTGAGTCATGTAAACGATACCTTAATCCTTTTCTAAACAGATAACTTCTGACTTTTAATTCGGGGATAGTATCTTTACTCTTTATGTTGCTCATATTCCTGAACCTTTGTTCCTTGGTAAGATTATCAGTCATTAGGAATTCACAATTAGATACAACAAATTTATTCTTTGTTTACAACTTTTAAAAGATATGAAATAATAGAGGTTATATAAACTATAAACAACGTTAATGGTTAATTCTATCTTGTATCTATATTTTTGAAGGAATTTTTTAAAATGTAACTTTGTAAAGATTCTCATTATCAATTAAAGATATGAAAACAAATGAACCGATTATCGTCAAATGTACGATCGGAGATTATCCAAGACCAATGCCCCAAGGTATGTTTGATTCAATGCCAAAGGTGAGAGTCCGATTCAATAATGGTGAAGAAATAATCCTTTTTGAATTCTACCCTGACGAGATTTCCTTTTCAGAATCAGAGTTTATTGGTCTTACAGAAGGGTCTGCTCGGAGATTGAAGTTTGAAAAGGATAAAAGATATATTCAGTCTTGATCTTTAACTATTACAAACTTATTTAGGTTGACCATCTTAGTTTTGTCCCTCACCATAAGGTTCATGGTCGGATTAGGATAAAAGACATTCTTTTCTATATTTCCTGAAAATGGCCCGAAATTTTCATTCCAATTATACCTCAAAAGTCAATTCTTCAGATTTTTTGCCAAATTTTTTTTCACACTATTGACCCCCTTTTTTAGACATCATCCACCCCCTGTCATTAAGGGAGGATACACAGGAGGGAGGGAAAGAGACTGGGGAGGGAGGAGTGTCTTCCGGGGGGAATCCGAACATATAAACTCAATCGGCATAAGTCTTAATAGCAGAATTGGTTTAATATACATTCCCAGGGACAAAAAAACATTAATCAAAGTCAAACTACAGGACTAAATTGTAGTTCTTCTTTTAAAGTTCTAATTAATCCCCCAAACAATTGACAGTTTGATCTATAATTAATAAATTTGTTTATTGGATCCTTGAATTTAATCTATAAAACCATGAAGTACCTATTCCTTGTTTTTTTTAGTATAATTCTTTTGATGGGTTGTAATTCAACTCTAACGGATGTAAAAAAAGATGGTCTGAAGGGTAATGTTGTTTGTTTATATGAGGAAACTGGCGTTGGTAATTTCATCACTGAGTATGTTGATGGAAGAATGATCAAAAGTGTTTGGATTAATCCGGATGAAATAGTTGTGGAAAAAATATATATTTATTCAAATAATATATTACAGACTATAGAGACCACAACGACAACTCATAATGGAGTTAAAAAAAGTCAGACTGACGAATCAAATAAACCAGTTTCTCAAGATATAACTAAAGAAGACCCAGATTCTCATTATAAATATGATAATAAAGGAAATTGGATTGAAAGAAGATGGGAAAAGGATGGTGAATCTCATATTGTAAATAGAAAAATTTACTACAAAGGAGAGGATTATAAAGATATCATTTCACAATACGAATCAATGAAGTCATCATTGATGTCTTCTAATCCTGACGAAACCAATAGTCCAAATTATCAAGAGAATAACGAATACCAACAACCTTCTAATAATCAATCCCGCTCGGGACAATGGATTACCTGTAGTAAATGTGGAGGTACAGGTAAAGCAATTTGTTATGACTGTGGTGGAAGGGGGATTGTTGAATGTCCTCAATGTCACGGTAGAGGATATACTTACAATGATAGGAGTGAAAAAGTAACTTGTTATGTATGTAATGGTAGAGGTACAATTCGGTGTGAAACTTGTTTTGGAAAAGGTAACACAGGGGAATGTCCTATTTGTCATGGGAAAGGATCAGTTTTTGTAAATAATCCCTAATAAAATTTTCATAATATCACTATTTAAAAACTTAAATTTTAAATAAATGAAATCAGGGAACTTGGATAAGAATATCCAGTCCTAAATTTGTGATATTATTTTAAAGTGTGCTTCAATTGTTAACAAAATTAAATTACATAATGATCTGGATATCACTGGATTAATATTATATTTGTATTGATTTATGTGTTAACATTAATTGATCCTTAAACAGAAACACTTATGGGGACAACTGCGTACTATATGAGAACAAGTCATTACCTTCAGAATATAGGTACACAAGTCGACAAAATTGAAGAAGGTTGGAAAGTCTACAAGGATGAAGGAATAAGCGGGAGGATTTCTTTCCATGAGAGACCCAGTGGGAAGAAACTATTGGAAGACATACAAAAAGGTAGAATATCCGAGGTTGTCGTTCTTCGAATTGACAGGTTGGGAAGAGATACAACGGACATCCTCAACACTATCAAAACGATACATCAATATAAAGTCCCCATCACATCCAAGAATGAAGGTTTGACCACACTTATTGATGGAAAGGAATCTCCTATGTCCAATCTCTTAATAAACATCCTTTCTTCTCTGAGTGAGTTTCAGTACCATCAAACCCGAGAAAAGACCTTAGACGGGATTTTGCGAGGCAAACTTGAAGGAAAATACAAAGGTCGTCAGGTCGGAAGTATAGAACCTTTGGATAAGTTCATCAGGAAACCAAAGGTGAAAAAGGTAAAAGAAATGTTGGAAATGAATATCGGGGTAAGGAAAATCAGTAGGATTGTCGAATGTAGTCCGAATTTTATATATAAAGTCAAAGACCGATTAAGTATATAGGATTCAGGAAGTCCAGTGATCCTCAGAAGTCAATCGGCATCGAAAATTCATTCGAAAAATATATTCCTCTCTCCATTTGAAAATCAAAAGGGAACTCTATAAATCATTTGAAATCCAATAACATATGAATTCATTGATATTTTTAAAACTCAGTTGTTATGCCGATTGTCTTTATTTGTCACCGGGGGATCCGGTTGGATTATTATCAATCTTTTAAATACATCATCAGGGTTACCGTTTGAGATCCGAATTCAGACTCCCAGGTAAATCCGTGTCCAATCTGGTTCAAAGAGAGGGTAGTATTATATTAAAGGGAATAAAACATATGTAATGAAAAAACAATCCCTAAATCTTTTTTGGTAATAAAATCTTTGATTCATAATAATTTCTTTCTGTTTGTAATAGTTGGCAAAATACTTTCTAAAGATAAATACGGTGCTTGTTTAAATTAGAGTAAATCAGTTGAGATTGAAGAATCCATTATGTATGAAAGCCCTATTAGTCTTCTATAAATCAGAAAAATGACTAATTCATTGGGAAATCAACTAAATTGCGAATTATAAGAACAACAATGACACCTTTCATAGGTTTAACTCGTGTAAAAACTAAAGTTAATTCACCCTTGTCATCGACTATTTTTGATTGTATATAGGCTACTCCTGAGGATCTTTCAGTATACAAGAAATTACCTTTCTCAGCTTCATCTTTGATATAATCGAAGGTTATCATCGATGAAGCACCATCGGCATCATTGTAAACAATTTGATATGATTTAAAGAAATTCTTATAAATAACTACAACTTCGTTTCCAAATGGGACTGAAGTTAAAACTTTATTTGAGGCCGAATCGATATAAAGTGATTCAAAAGAAATTGTCTTTAAATACTTTTTGATCGTTTTGACTAAAAGTGGATATACAAAATAAGAGGATAGGGAGAAATATTAGTTTCTTCATATTAGTTTGTGAATAAAGGATCGTTGTCATAGTAACCATTCATGTTTTTCAGATCGACTGCATCTTTCAATTCTTCCGTTGTTTTTACTTCAGTAATGAGATGCCCATTTCTGAAATTACCAATATTTAAGTTTCCCCTTATCCATATTTGATTATTGATCTTTATGGTTTTAAACTGTTCCATAATAATGTATGGTTTCTCCAAATTTAAGAAAAATTCATTAATTATAGTTCAATAAGAGTTGTCATTAGGACATTGATTTTCTTTGATACAAGTCAAGGAAGGGGATAAGTCGGGGTTATTAAAAGTATTATCTGAAAAATTCAATACCAATACTTGTTATAGCGAGTTAGGTGAATTTTTTGAAAAGAATGAGATAAAGACTGATGGATTTTCCTGGACTTAATCCAAGTTTCTTAACACCTTAATAAGATTTGCCGTTTGAGATCTAAATTCAAACTCCCGGTTGAATCCGTGTCCAGTTGGACACATTTTCATGATTTCACTCTCAATTTGTCCATAGAATCGAATTTAACTTTCCTCCCATATTCTTCTTGTTCAAAATTAATTTTGATAATGAATCAAATATCTCTTAATTTTAATAATGAATTTGACCTGATAAATTCTAATCTTACGAAAACTCTTTGGTTGTCAGACACAGTCTGAATCAAAAGGATAAGGCAAAATAAGGTTGACAAAAAAGTGTATCAAGTTGTAAGATTGATTAACTTTTTGAATTCATACGAAATAGAAATAAATGATAAGAATAATTTCAATTCATCTATCTGTAAGAATAATATTTGTAGACTTAAAAACTCATTAAAAATTTTAATGATTTGAGAAGGGTTTTATTTTTAATTGTAATAGAAGTTTGTGTGGTTTTATCAAATTCTTGTAAAAGAGATCATGATACATCTACATTGACTAATGATAAGAATTCTATCACATTGCACACCCGTTATGATTTTGATAAATTTTATTATTCTTCAAATTCTAAAGGAGATAGTGTAAGTGGATATTTTCAAGATTTAGTTTCAAGTGGTATATTGAATTGTGTTTCTGGATCATATCATCCATCTATAAGACAAAGGATTAGCTCAATAATGTCAGATACGACGATTGTTGATTCTGCTGCAGTGGAACTTGAAAATGAACCTGATCCAACTTCAACTCAACCTGGTAGTGTTGAAGAAGATGTTTACATATCATCTGCTTATGCTGAACCGTTTAATAGTGTAAATGGTTGGACACTTTCTTACTGGTTTAAAACGGATACGACTCATAATGGATCTGTATTAGATGTAAGAGATGATAGCGTATTTATGTGGAAAGGAAATGAACTTCGAAGAAATCATTATTTTCTTAGTGTTTATCTTAACCAAAGTTATTTGTCATTAATAATGACATATATGTCAGCAACTTACACTCTTGTTGATACATTAGATATGTATGGACAATATGTTAATTTAATTAAGCATAGATACAGTTTTTAATACTGCCCAATTCATATTAATAATGTAAATCAATGGAATAATTATACTTTTTCATTTTCACAAAATATACTAAAAGTATATCTAAATGGGAATTCTATATATTCAAATGTTAGTACAAATAATTTGAATATTGGCAAATTTGATGGCATTTTATCTTGAACCCTTTCTTGGTGGTTTTGGTGTTCAATATTTTAGTGATTTATCTATATGGAGTAATGCATTATCAAGTCAAGATATATTAAGTAATTATAATAAGCAAAGATGAAAATCAGAATACTTTTTTATAGTCTTTAAGTAAACATTACCTAAGCAAAGTCACCATTTATTGAAGACTTTCCTTTAAAATTCTCATATTCTCTAATAACCCCCGTGAGTAAATGTATAAGTTGTTTTGTCGATAACATGATTTCTTGGACGAACTCTGTATCGACATGAATTTTGTCCAAGATGTTATCCAAAAACACAACTTCCTCCGTTGTAAATTCTTCGATTGGAAAAATATCTTCGACTTCCACTTCCCAATAACAGGTATCTTTTTCCATTATTTTAAGTTCACCCATTTTCTCCTCCATTGATTCCCTAACATATGGGTTAACATCTTTAAGATTTTCAGATTTTAAATATCTTTTCGATTTTTGGAACTTATTTTCATAATCAGTAATGAGACTTACAAAGAGGAAGATGAGAGTTTCCGGACTGACCCATCCGAGACTGATTGAGGTATCCTCCAAATCATTTACCATACAAAGTTCTTTCAAAAAACCTCTTGCACAGTCAAATCTTGATTTGTTTTTCTCGTCTAATAGAATAAGACTATTCTCAAGGTACTTGTCGATCCTCTTTTTGTCGGATTTTTTGATTTTTATCCTTGTCGTTTTATGAAAGAGATAGTTCCAGAACATTTATATTAGATTAGTTAATTTCAGATTATTACGGGTAGGGTATTTTGGAACCAAATTATCCTCATGGATCTTCGATTTCTTGTTCATTTCTTCTTTACGGCAACTCTTATCGAAATATTCGTTTAAAATCCTTCTAATTAGAGACGATTTTGTTATTTTCTGTGTCCTTTTCTGTTCCGAAAGTAGAAAATTCCCTATAGATCTAAACTGTTGTTCAGTTATACGGAGGATTATTTTTCGTGACATACTCATACCTAATAAATATGTCATACATAATTAAAGTTCTATAATTCTCGATTTTTTATTTTTCCTTTCAATTAGAAGGTTGATTGAGAAACTTCTCTTTCGAGTCCTGTGTCACTTGACTTATCCAAAAAAATAGTTTATATTTTATTAAGTACCTCAAAGTCCATAAACAAATGGGATGAACGATAACATTTTAAAGAGGAACATTTAAATAAACGAGTTAATTAGGAATCATTATGAATATAGTTTTACCAATAGTAAAAAAAGGGAGGAGAACCAGGATATATGAGCAAAAGTATCAGGAGGATCTTAAATCATTCTGTGAAAAAATAATAGAAATCAGATCAACATTGGATTTCCCAGTTTCTTCTCGTGGATGGTGTTACCTGATTGAAGAATATGGACTAAAAAAAGGGGATTTTGATAAAGCACAAACATTAATCAACGACTGGAGAAGATCAGGATTGTTGCCACTTAATATTTGTGCCAAAGATATTACCCGGACGGCTGAAGGAATTGAAGATATCGACGACGATATTGAAACTCATGCATCTAAATGGGTCGATTATTTAAGAAATACTGTATCGACGGAGTATAAACCATATTATTTCACTGATTACCAGAACTACTATCTTGAACTACTCGTTGAAAAAATCGACCTAATAGGAATATTCCGACCTATCTGTGAAAAGTACCATATTCCATTAGCCAATAGTAAGGGATGGGACGATCTGAACAGCAGGGACTCATTGATGCGGAGGTTTAAAAGATGGGAAGATGCAGGAATACGAGGCGTTTTACTTTATTGTGGAGACCATGACCCCGGAGGTTTTCACATAAGTGATACCATAAGAAAAAATCTGTCAGACTTAAGCGGATCCGTTGACTGGATACCAGATAATCTTATTATCGATAGGTTCGGACTCAACTTTGACTTTATTCAGGAAAATAATCTCACCTGGATCGACAATTTGGAAACGGGGAGCTCATTACACCTTGACGACCCAAATCATAAGGACTTTAATAAAGTATATGTTCAGAATTATATAAAAGAGTTTGGATCTCGAAAAGTTGAAGCAAACGCACTTGTCACGAGAGTTGAAGAGGGCCGAAGATTGTTAGAGGATGCGGTTTTGAAGTATATCAATTTGAATGGAGTCGATAATTACAATAAAACAACTGAAGAGGCAAGAAAACTTCTTCAGGAGAAAATAAATAACTTAATGAAATGATATCTGACATGGAGAATCTCTGAAAAAGCTGTTGTGAATGTAATCTCTTCAATTTTACTCAAAATAAGACTATCTGGGAGGTTCCGGATGTCCGGGGTATATTCCCGTATTACAATCCCTCACCTTACTGCAGATGTCATTAAAATCGTTTCTGGTGGATTCCAGGGAGGTTCTGTAATCTTCTATCGTAGTTGGATTGTTAAAATGATGAATGACACTGTCCATATCGATTCTTTCATCTTTAAAATGTTTCTGAACAGTAGATAAGGATAGTCCTGATAGTCTTGATACCTCTTTTTGGGTAACCTTTTCCCCGATTTGATGGAGTTTCTCTCTTGCCTCATAAATTCTATTTATTGTTTTATATCTTCTGAAAGCCCCATTAATTCCATTCGACACCTTTACCTTTACTTCTTTCTCCAAGTCGCATTTATCATTGAAATGGACATATTTTGTCTTGGAAGTATGGAAATTAGAACCATTATTCTTAATTCCGTTTATTACGAGATGAGTTAAACGACTGAGTTCCTTATTTTCCATCCGGGGTTTGGCATAATTGTTATTTATGTACCCCAGAAATCTTAGGACTTCCTGATTTTCAATATCAGGATTCAAGTGAACAAGGTTATGGATGATGCTCGTATATACTTTATGTTTGGTGCCATCTTTAATTAATTTGGGAATAAATACTTTTGTGTAATCAATGGGTTTAAAATCAACAAATTGATTATCAACAGCGACGGGAGTTTTTATGTTCAATTTTTCAAATAATTCATTAATTGGGGTGCCAGAAAAAGTGTACATCAGTGTATTATTCTTCTTCTCCCATGTTTTATACTGATTTACTCTTTTTTCTTGAGGTAAAGTCGTAGAAATATCTATTTCTATCTCATTCTCATAATTGACATAAAGTTCTGGGTCATAAGAGATAAAAGATGCTCTTCCAATGTCACAGCATTTTTCATCAACTTGCTCATCCTTGAATATAGATGAACGAATTTCCTTCCATAGAGATTTAAAGTTCTGCTTGGTTATTTGGTTGGATACCTTTATAAGGACGGAGATTCCACCCCCGGAGGAAGATTTACATACCAATGATACAATATGACTGAAGTTCTTAATGAAGTCCTGTTTATATCTATCAACATCAGAATTAATATCAATGTCAAAGTACAGGTACTGAGAAAATGAGATCAGATTTTTATCCAAATCTCCATTCTCAAGTTTCAAACTCCGACGGTGGACGATACAATTCGGGGTAATGTAAGAGAGTTTCTTTTTTAATGTTTTATATGAGTCATCTCCAATACTTCTGAGATACCTTATGTCTTCAATCTCCTTCTTCTGGGGATTATCTTTTATTAACCTGACAAGTTGTGGAAGGTCAATATTTCTTTCGGGAATGAGGTCTTTAATGCCATCCTTAAAATAACTGAACATCATAAAAAGAATCCTCCCGAATTTCGCTGGATGTGGCAGTTACTTTAAGGGAGGATAAAAAAATCTTATGAACTTCTACCAAAACCACATCTTTTGGCTATGTTCATTTAAATAATACGGGAAAAGAAATTAAAAGTCAAGTTCAGTCTCCGAATTTTAGAGGTGATTTTAAGATAAATCGTAATTTTATTAAAATTTCTGTTCCTATGAGGATGAATTCACCCCATGTGAAGAGTCTGGTCTTAGTTCTTATCACATCTGTGATTCCATCTATTTTGTTTGGACAGAATCTCATCACGGGTACGGTTACGAGTGTACCCTCAAAATCCACTCCTGACACCGTTAAAATTACATTCACAAACACATCAACCGGAAATAAGTATTCTCAAAGGACTCTGAATGGACAGTTCACCATAAACCTTCCATCTGGGACCTATCAACGGAAAGTCGAGGCGACGGGTAATTATCTGGTTTTGGACACAATGGTTATAAACGCCTCTCAGACAGTGAGTGAGAAGTTAATCAAGAATAAAGCAATGACATCTCAGATGTATTTGAATTGGAATTTAAGTCTATTATGGTTTTTAAAAGTTTTGACATCAACTTATGAGGGAAATGGAAGGGGAACAACTACCTTATCTCGTGAGCGTAATCCACCATTGAGGTTGTTCGCAAACAGGGACAGCATGCCCTCGGGGTTAGGTGTTTACTTGGATAATACTATCATCGATTATACGAGCAAAACTGATAGTATCATAACTTACAGGGAATGTACTACTGACAGTATTGTTGGTATCAGCCTTAGATACAGGAATTCCTTTCAATATCCTTTCAGTATTTATGGTTCTTTGGGATGGACTGATATGGATATGAACCACCCTGTATGTTATTTTAACACTGATTATATTAATAGTGCCAATGCTCAACAAGCTTTTCTTCGAGAAATGTACAGGGCGTTATATATGTTCACCTATAGTGGGGATCCATCCATGGTATCTTATTATGTGTCTAATGGTGTTTTAGGTCTACATCCCGACGAAGCCGAGGTTATTGAAAGGGTATTCACTCTTGATAACGGAACGGACATGAGAAAACATCGGGACACCGTCATCACGAGTATTTCGAATGTTCTGCCGATTGGGTTTACCTTCACAAACTCCAACAATCCTTCTTTTATAAACAATAATCTGGAAATAACTCATTCAACCATGTCAGACAGGGATGGAGATGGAGAAAAGAACACCATTTGGTTGAAGTTAATCGGGAACGGGTTAGATACGGTAATGACTACTGAGAATGTAAATGATACCCTTTTCGTGAATTCCTCGAAACTCCTACCTGACAGTACTTATCTCCTTGAGGGGGCAGTGATAAGTGGGTTCGATACGGTGAAGGTACCTTCAATGAATATTGTGACTCCAATTGACAGTCTGGTTCCATTTACCTTTACAGAACCCCTTGACAGTTCAACGGTAACCTATAAGAGTAAGCAACTTGAGATAGACTACACCCCGTACCAAATTACTGATTCATATGGAAAGACAATTACGGATTACATCCATGTCTCGGGACCAGGACTTGATACCACGATTATAACACGAGGCATTGGTAAAGTTTATTGGGACTCATCGAGGTTATTATTAGATACCCTATACATCATAGCGGGAAAGAGAACCAATGGTGTGGATACCGTTAGTGCTACGGACACCATACATTTCAGGACTCCGAAGTCTCCTCCACCACCCTATACTCCTCCTGTACCATTCACATTCACCAGTCCCTTGGATGGTTCCACCATTGTCTATGTCAATAAGAAATTGGAGATTGATTATTCTCCTTATTCTTCCATTGCTCCTGATGGCAAAACTGTCGATGATATGATAAATGTCAAAGGATACGGATTGGACACAATAATAATTACGAGAGGTATAGGAAAGGTATATTTGGACTCATCTCGACTTCAATTGGACACCCCTTACATAATCGACGGTAAAAGAACGGATGGCACTGATACAGTGAGTGCAACTAACATCATACATTTCCGGACTCCAAAACCCCTGGGGATAAATGATATAAATGTTATCAACATTGAATATTTCCCCAACCCTGTTACGGGACATTTGACGATAAGGGGTGATGTCACTGGTAAAATCTCAATCTCATTGATTGACATCTCAGGGAAAGAGTTATTTAACTCAATAGCTTATCCCAACGGGACATTATCTCAGGATATTGATATGTCTAAATACAATCGTGGTTTGTATTTTATCAGACTCAAAACCGACCAGAATTTAAAAGTCTTTAAAATAATTAAATAATAAACTCCTTTCCTCTTTGAGAATTTCATCTTATTACAGAGTAATTATAGGTTTCATTTTCTTAGGGTTTTCGTTATTACTTTTAAAAGATTAAAAATAACATACTAATCTACTGTAATACAATTATTTAAATACATTTAAATACATATACCATATATGTATGATATAAAATAATACCTTAAATATTTGGTAGTTTCGTTTTTTTTACTTTCCTTTACACTCTCAAAGTCCACAAATAGATTTAAAAATGGTTGAAGAAATAAAAGATAGGGTATATAGGAAACTTGAAGAGTTGAAATCTCAGGCTCGTGCAGATGATCCTGTAGTAAATTTTTTGGATAAGGATCCAATATCTGATTTTCAATTTAAAAGTGAACTTAGGATGTTACCCTTTGCGGTCGTAGAACAGTACGGATCAATAATTCTTCAAGATGAGAAAGAATATCAAAAACATTATGATCCAAAACATGATGTTTTCCTTCAAGAATGGGAAAAACAGTATGAAAGTTATTGGATGGATCGACTTCAATTAATAGAATATTACCTAAACCCCAGAGAAAACAATCTCAGTCCGTTCGAAGAATTCAATCGGTTATCCGACCAGATGATTAAAATTGAAAAAAGGAGTTTATTGTTAAAACCCGACCCGAAAACTGTTGAGGAAAAGCAGACAAGATTAAACGGGTCAGAAAAGGACTATAAGTTTATTAGGTCTTACTGGATTGATGAAAAGGGTGAAAAGAAACGAATGATTGCTCGACATATCGGATATCGGTATTTACAGATCGAAAAAGAAATAGGAGATTTATTCCATGATAGAGGTTTTGCCTGTACACAGGGAGTATCGTTCTCAGAAAGGGAACCAGTACGATATGATGATAGAGAGAAATGGGATGAAAACCGTAGTTGAGGTTAAGATGATCAAAGAGGAAGAAAAGGAGAAGATATTCAACAACTTATTCTTGTTTGACGAGTTACAGAAAAGATTTAACCAGGATTATGCAATGGATTAGAATATAATTTTTTTTGTATTGAACATATACCTGTACATATAGGTATATGTCAAATTTATTAATAAACAATTGTATTATGGAAAAACGAGAATTAGAAGACGAACTCAAGGAAATGTTAGGAAATATTCCTGACTCACAAATTATTAACAGTCTGAAAAGCAATGAAGAAACGACTGTTGTTCAATCTCATGAATTGTGCGTGATAGAATGGGAAGTAAAGTTGTTAAAGTTTAGAGATATATACATCGTCTATACCTGTCGTCCTGATTTTACAGACGAAAAGAATGAGAGTATCACAATAACAAAATCAGAATATGCGGCGCATTTAATCTTCATTAAAGAAAGAAGTCAGATGGAATTTAATAAAGGGAATGCGTGGTAATTTTTTAAATAAGACGTATACCATAAAGTAGTGTTACAGAAAAATAATAATTGTAAAGATGAATAATTTAAAATTAAATTTTGGACAAAACAGTAATTACACGAGATCTCAACGAAGAGAGTTCGAAAGGAAGTTTAAGAAGGGATTATCAAAGGCCAAAACTATAGTTCCGAACGATGCCTTCAACAGAATTCAACCAGAACTTGAAAAACTTGGTTGGTTTCTTCAGGACGACCTTGCTAATTCCGTTGAAATTGGTAACCATGTATTAATTACTTATACATCGGGACTTAAATTGTCCAATGAAATATTTAACATAACACTCATCTCTCATGAGAATGGGATTGAAATATCCAGGTTGGTGGTAAGAGAGGAATTTCAAAATCAAGGATTAGGTGGCAAATTTCTTGATAACCTACTTGTTTTCTTAAATAGAAATGGGATAATGGAAATTTATGTTATTCCAGGGATAGTTGGATTTGGTAAGTATAATCAAAGTCATTCAAATGATCAGAATGCACTTGAAAGGTTTTATAAGCAGAGAAGTTTCTTAAAACAAGAAAGGAATCAATATTGGAAGCTTAATGTCAATTCATTCTTGTCATTTTGTACCATTGAATCGGTGGATCAACTTCTATTATCAGGATTAATCCCAAAAACTGAGAACTCATAAAAGATATCCACTTAACATTTTAAATACTTTTTGTTTGAAGGAATGAATAGTTAAAAAAAATAAATGGTGAAGTAGTTAATCGACAATTTAACTCGATAGTATCAAAGGATGTTGGCAATAAAATCGAACAGTTGGATACCGAAAGTCTGTTAAAAATGTGTAGGTATAATTTAAAAAAACAGAAATGGAAAAAATTACTAAAGAACAAAAGGAAATTATCATCGATCATAAGATGATTGACGGTAATGAGAACTTGGAATTAATTTTCTTGGGTTATGACAAAGAAATTGAACAGTTAAGAGAAAAATCTCTTTGTGGAGTAAACAATCAATCGAGAGACTTTTATAAAAAAGCTGTCGAGGAGTTAATTGTAGAAAAAGAATTGGTTGTTAAATCATCATTAAAAATTATCAATTCTTCTCTTAGAGCTACATCAAAATGGATAGACCTATGCTATCCGGCTATTATGAATTGGAATGAAAAAGATTGGAATTACAAGCTACGCACTCAAATCCGTCCATTTCGTAAAGATGTTATTGAAGAATTAGGCAAAAGAATAAAATCAATTACTTGTGTTTGTAGGGATGGAGTTGAAAGAACCTTTGGTATAAAGAAGATTGAGTGTTATTATGGTGGAGGGAGGAAGGGCAGATACAGAATAAGTGGATTTGTAAATGTTTATTTTGAGGTTTATAATGATGGTAAAAATTAAATTAATGTGGGTTGAAATTACCCACCGTATTAATCTTTAACATAAAAAATCAACTTTAAAAGGGGACAGGAATACTGAACAACATGTAAAATGAAATTAACACAAATTCCGAGTGAACTTCTAAATCCCTGGTTTGAAAAATATGGGAAATTATTTTTTATTCCAGCAATTCCGAGATGTAGTAGAGGATGGTCATATGGTTTCGGAGGTAAAGTATCCATTTATCTTGGATTTGAAGAATACGGATATTGTCAGGTAATACCAGAAAGTAAAGATGAACTTTATTTATTCTTTATTTATATATTTCCTGAATTTCGTGGTAAAGGGTATGGAAAATCGTTTATGAAAAAAATAATAGAAATCGCTCAAGAGTTGAACTATGTAAAAATAAAATTAGATGTTGGATACTTGAATCCCAAAGACAGGATTCCTGCATCAATTCTGAGAAAATTCTACAGAAGTTTAGGATTCAAGAGAGTGAAAGGTACCAGAATGGAACTTTATATAAATTGATTGAAGTCAAAGTTTTTCTTTAAAGATTTCCATGAGAGTTATGTTCTTTTCTGCTATTTTTATAGCATAATCATAGAATGAATGAAAGTCTCGGTAGATACTCTAAAATATCATCCAATTAATCGTGAGATTTATAATCTTTCTTCAATAGATGAATTGATGGAGAGTATCAAACAGGTCGGATTATTACAGCCTTTGACTATAGACCAACATTTTCAGGTTGTTTCCGGGAATAGAAGGTTTGAAGCTGTTAAGAGACTGGGTTGGAAAAAGGTCGAAGTAAACAAAATCACTGTCAAAAATGGAGATGATGTACTTCTCCTTATACATTTTAATAAACAACGAATTAAATCAGTTAAAGAGATATTATCAGAGTACGACCATCTTCGGAAATACTATCATGAGAACAAATCATCGAGAGGAGGAGTTAGGAGTATCCGGGGAAAGGTAGGTAATGACATCCAGGTCAGTGATGGAAACCTGGCACGGATCCTATTTGTCCAAAAACACAATCCCAAGATGATTGAACTAATTGACAAGGGGATTCTTACAGTTAATCAAGCATATCTCCAATCTCAAAGGTCTCAAAAGGAAGAACAAACATTCTCTTTTAAAAAAGGAAGTAGTGAAGATGTCGATAACGGGAATGACTTCAGGTTCTTCCAAAAGTCCTCTCACGATATGAATGAGTTAAAGGATGGTGAAGTCCAAACGATTTTTACCAGCCCACCTTATTGGAATAAAAGGTTGTATGAGGAAAATGGAGGTCTTGGCAATGAAAAGACGAGTGATGAATTCATCCAGAACCTGACAGAACACCTGGGGGATTGTTACAGGGTTTTAAATAAAAGAGGTTCCTTCTTTTTAGTTCTTGGAGATACATTTTTTAATTCTAACCTCCAAAATGTACCTCATAAAGTTGTAATTAAACTACAGGAACAAGGATGGATTCTGAGAAACACTATAATTTGGAGTAAGACCAATCCAAAGCCATCATCCTCCAAGACCAATCTTACACCATCATATGAGTTTATTTTCCATTTAGTCAAATCATTGGAATATGATTATGTTCCAACTCTAACCTCATTATCAGAAAGAACAAAGGCATCATTACCTCCGAGACATCGTTCAGTAAAGGATGGTTCAGTTAATTCAGTGAGTCCATATATCCCAAATGTGTCAGGAAAGAACATTGGAGACTTCTGGAATGAAGATATTGTAAAGACTGCGGTTGTAAATCAAATGTCGGGTAACGGTATAGAACACCCTGCGATGTTCCCGGAACAGATAATTTATCTACCTCTATTACAAACCTCTGTTTACCCATTTAAAGGAGATCCTCAAATCAGTCCTTTAATATGTGATCCTTTCTGCGGAAACCTGAGTACCTACAGGGTTGTTCAGAAAATCAATCAGAAATTTGGTACAACCCTTAGATTTGTGGGATATGATGTTAAAAGATATTTCTGAAGATAGGAGTATATTAGATTTGTTGTGATAAAGAATTTATTTATTCTCTTCAGCTTACCCTCAATAAACACACATCCTTAACTTGTAACCATTGGGATGAGTTTTCAGGATTATCTCTAAAGCCACTTTTAAACATTCTATCCAAAATTATATTCTTATTACTTAGTATTTCTTTTTTTATCTCATTGATATCGGTCATTAATTTATTGTCCTTATCAAAAACAGGTTCGTTTTCCAAATTAGACACTCCGATATATTGAAATACAATTGGTTTTTTTCTGACTCCTCCCAAATCCAACAGAAACTTTCCTGAGGACATAAAGACTTCACCTTCAAATTTCAGGAACACACATATAAGAGCGGTGTCATGATCAATCTTATTTACAATGATTTTATGGATTATTTGGTTAAAAATAAGTCGAAGTTTGGTTCTATCATTTTTTGAATTAATCAACATTTGTGTTGTCGGAGTGATATTATTTAATTCATCCTTTATCTTGACTTTTCTTATTAATTCTTTTTTCAGTAATTTAAGTCTATTGGAAAGAAGTTTCGATTCATTTTGAATCCTTTCTTGATTTTTTTCAAACTTCTCAATTGTAATAGAACCATGAAGATATATTTCTAGGAGTCTATTATTTTCTTCATTCTTATCTTTCAAACTTGATTCATCAATGGATATTTGATTTTTAATCTTTGTGATATCGATTTCAATGTTCTTTTTTATTTCTTTACGATCGTCAAGATATTTTAAAAGTGATTTGGATTGAACCATATCGTCAAACAATACACTTTCAATAAGTTCGATGTTAATTCCACAGTTTCCACATGACTTTTGATGAGTAAGGGTTGAAGAACACTTGTATACTTTATCACCCCTTTTTATAGGTTTATATCTTGCGTAGTAATTTCTTCCGCAAACCCCACATATAATAAGATCCTTCAACAGGTAAGTGTATGAGGTGGTCATATTCCTGGTTCTCTTATTCTCCCTTAGATTCTTACACTCATCAAATAATTCTTCGGATATAATCGGCTGGATGCTCAATAATTCACCTTTGTACCTCCTTTGACCCTTATAAATAGGGTTTCTTAATATATCATATACTTGTTTGTCTGACCAACGAATATCTGAACTCAACTTTGGTATCTTTTTAAATTTTATGACTTTATTCTTGTCATATGATATATTCACCCTTGTCTGTACCTTTTGTTCATTAAGGAGTCTACTTATCACCTTTATTCCATGGCCCTGCCCTATAAAGATTGAATATATTAACTATTACTTGAGATTCTTTATCGTTGATAATTAGTTTTTTATCATCACTTTTCATATATCCGTAAGGTAGATTTCTTCCCCCTCCAGATTTCCCGGATCTTGCTGAATTTAAAAGTCCACTCTTACTCCTAGTTTTAAATGTTTTTGCCTCTTCATTGGCGTATTCCATTAGGACTTGAAGTATAATATTCATTATCATATTTCTACTTCCATCAGATCCTAGGGTTGATTGATTTAAGGACTGGATATAAAGTGGTACTCCTAATTCTGACCATCGGTCTATAACCTGTCTTGTATGATTTGGATTTCTTCCAATTCTTGAAATCTCCGAGGTGTAAACACATCCGAAGTATTCCCTATTCTCTTCTATCTTTTGTTGGAGTTCTTGAAGTTTGACCCTTTCATTATCCCGTTTATATCCTGACACATTCTCAGCAAATGTCTCAATATCTTCTTCTTTGTATCCGTCTTTAAAGGCGATTAATTTTAATTCATTAACTTGTCGTTGATAATCCTGTTTGTCTGATGTAGAGACTCTAGCATAGATGGCCGCTTTCTTTTTCATACTATAAAAATATATGGTACAAATATACACCACCTAATTAATAACTACAACAGATGTAGCGCTTGTGGGTGGCGGAACATTCCCTCAACCCGGGGAGATATCCCTCGGCCACAATGGAGTGCTTTTCCTTGATGAGCTCCCTGAATTCAAAAGAACAGTGCTCGAGGTCATGCGGCAGCCCCTTGAAGACAGGGTGATCACAATTTCGAGAGCAAAATCCACTGTCGATTATCCTGCAAGCTTTATGCTTGTGGCCAGCATGAACCCATGTCCATGCGGATTTCATAACCACCCTGAAAAAGAATGCATGTGCTCGCCGGGAATGGTTCAGAAATACCTGAACAGGATATCAGGCCCGCTTCTTGACAGGATTGATATCCATATCGAAGTTGTGCCTGTCAAATACGACAAACTCTCTGATCCGGGTAAAATTGAAAGATCATCAGCAGTACGGGAACGTGTCGTAAGAGCAAGGATGATTCAGATGAAACGTTTCGGGTCAGTCAGGGGAGTATATTCAAATGCCCAGATGACATCATCGATGCAAAGAAAATTCTGCCAGATTGATGAGGCAGGCGGGAGACTGCTAAAAACCGCAATGGATCTCAGGGGCCTTTCTGCCAGGGCTTATGACCGGATCCTTAAAGTATCAAGGACCATTGCCGATCTTGCCGGATCGGAGAGTATTGACGCTGAACATATTTCGGAGGCAATAAATTACCGCAATCTTGACAGGGAAGGCTGGGCCGGATGATCGAAATGGCACCCTCCAGTTAAATAATACAGGGCTGGACTCCTGTCAGGAAAATAAACCAGGGTGTAATATTCTTGCTAAGAGTGCATACAATTTGCGGAGTCGTCAAATTTATTTAATTTTATGATTTAATTTGATACAACCTGATATCCTTTGCATGGATCTTACACGCAGGATTCGCGACAAAATTATGCAGGAACGCCTTATGTTCGCTTACAGGGGCGTTGTCACAAATGAGAATTCCGTTCCGCTTCTCATGCTTCTCGAAAAGGAAATGGAGAATTCCGAATTTGGATCTGTCGGCAGAAAAAGACTCTTTATGTTTGTCCTTGAAAGCCTTCAGAATGTATCAAGGCATGGCAACCGGAACGAGCATGCCGAGATGTCCCTGGTCCTTTATTCCAAAGCAGACAGCGGCTATACTGTCACTACAGGCAACGTAATCTCCTCTGCGAATATCTCGGATCTGAAGAAAAGGCTTGATGATATAAACATTCTTCCTGCCGGCGAGATAAGAAATGTATACCGGCAGATGTTAAATGCATCAGAGTTCAGCAAAAAGGGGGGAGCCGGGCTGGGCCTTATCGAAATGGCAAAAAAAACAGGGAACAGGCTCGATTATGATTTCCTGTATCTGGACGAGGAGCACTCCTACTTTATTTTAAGCAAAACGGTCAATTCGGAGGGAGTCGGAATGCATTATAATGAGACTGAAAAGCCATTCAGCGGCGACTCCGTTGCACAGCTTGAAAGATTGATGGCGGAAAACAATATATACCTTATCTGGTCGGGACATATAACACCGGAGGTTGGCAAGGAGGTGCTGTCATTCACAGAAACGAGGCTTGCCGAGGATGATGTTGAATCGGTACAGCGAAGAAGAGTGTTCAGCATCCTTGTGGAGATTATTGAAAATGTCGCAAAATACAGTCCGGGTCGTGAACCTGAAGAGAAATTCGGAATGCCCATCGCAACAATAAAATTCGAGAACAAGACTTATTCAATAACAAGCGGGAACCTTATCAGGAATGAGAAAGTCGGACAGATGAAAGATACCATTGACGATATAAATCAGTACGATAAAGCCGGTTTGAAGGAATTGTTCAGGAAATCACTTGCATTGCAGAATTCAAATTCAGACAGCACCGGCAATATGGGATTTATAGATATGGCAAGAAAATCGGGAAGTAAGCTCGTATATCAGTTTGAAAGGATCAATGACCTCTATTCCTATTATATTCTAACTGTAAAGGTCGATGAGAGGTCTGATTAATCAATGATCTTAAGCAGGAGGTCTGCTCCGTCCCAGACGGCATAGCTGCGGTGCTTTATCCAATCTCCCAGGAAGACGATCTCGCTTCCGCTCTTTAGAAAACAGGTCATTGCCAGGTGACGGTGTCCGAAGATAAAGTAACTGATATTTTCTTCAGGAGGAAAGGAATCCGCATACCTTATAAGGTCTTCCTTCTCCTCACCCATAAAATCCCTTGTGATTCCCTTTCCGAGCCTCGAATGCAACGACCATTTATGTCCAAAACCGACACCAATAGCAGGATGCAAGGCTGAATAAAGAACCCTCAGGGGCTTGTTTCTGAAAATCGCGAGCAGGATTTTGAATCCCGGATCTCTTGTACCAAGACCTTCCCCGTGGGCAAGATGGAATTTCTTCCCGTCAAGTATAACAGTATAGGGGTCCGTATGAATGATGAGGCCGCATTCTTTGGCCAGATAATCGCCGACCCACATATCATGATTGCCTGTAAAAAAATGGACCTTTACGCCTGAATCGGTTATTGCCGACAATGTTCCAAGGAATCTGGTGAATCCGCGGGGGACTACCAGTTTGTATTCCCACCAGAAATCGAAGACATCGCCAAGCAGATAGATCTCACCGGCATCGGCTGCTGCTTCATTCAGCCATGAAACTGCCTTTTTCTCCCTTTCTATTGCAGGATATCCTGAATTAAGACCGAGGTGAAAGTCGGATGCGAAATATATTTTGGTATTGCAGGCCAAATCCCTTTAATTTTTGAATATCTGGTCTAATTTCAGCTGAAGGTTTCTTCCATGAAGATCAGATGCAATAATGTTGCCCTTCTGATCGAACAGAAAATTCGATGGC
The DNA here is from genome assembly GCA_963717685.1 of uncultured Bacteroidales bacterium. Lineage (GTDB taxonomy): Bacteria > Bacteroidota > Bacteroidia > Bacteroidales > VadinHA17 > LD21. The sequence goes on from OY970346.1 coordinate 1,749,395, forward strand.
AGCAATCTGACATTAAAAAGTCTTGCATTTTTCGGATTGTCCGGATCATCCTCCCTTGTGTTTATCCATGGCAATTCATCAAATTTTACAGCAGTTCGCCAGGCCGATTCCGAGGTATCAAGATTGATCTGATAGATCTCAAAACCCTTACTGTGAAACATGCGGTAATATTCTTTAAACTGAAGGTTTTCCACGATACAGTCCCTGGAATCAGATGACCAAAAAGAAAGGAGAACATATTTGCCTTTCAGCGAAGAAAGTGCAATTCTTTTTCCGTAAAGATCCTTCAGGTCAGGATCAAGTTTTGCTTCCGGTAGGGTCCTTGCCAGCTGTTTCAGCTGGTTGCCATAAAATTGATTCAATTCCTTCTCGAAATCGCTTATCAGGGATTTGGTATGCCTCGATTCCGGGTAATATCGTTTCAGGGAATCTGCCGCGATCTTCAGATACTGAAGGTCGTGCGGATCATAAAGAACATATGTCTGATCATTTATTCTCTGATAAATTGCCTTTATAATGGAAAGGGATTTTGTATTCCGGAGAATGAAACCGATATTGAACTTTCTCTGCTCCTTTACTATGCCTCGATATTCCTGTTCAAGAAGCTGCTTTTTGGTCTCAAAACCCGGCTTCCCGGATTCTATCTGATAGAGGGAGCTTAATGAATCGAGTTTATTTTTGGTGTCAATTAATTTATAATCAATTATCCGGATAAGCGAAGATCCTTCTGATCCGGTGACTGAGTAATTATTAAAAGTTTTACTGCCATTAAGTACAATGCTGATTTTTTCTCCCGGGTTGGCCAGGAGTGTGATAAAATCTGCCGAAGAATATCCCAATTGGTAGAAATCCGGTTCTTTTGCCTTAACCCTGAAAAAAAAGTTACCCTTCATGCCTATTTTTGCAGAATCGATGGGGACAACCGAACTGATATCTATTCTGCTCAGATAGACATACTTATGATGACCATCCCTGGTACTGCCCCTGATAAGAAATGATTCTTTTCTTTTACATGAAGTGAATAAAATCAGAATTATGCTTAGCAGTGACAGGGTCTTTTTCATGAAAATGCTTCAGGTTTATTTTTTAAATATTTCGGCAAGTTTTGAAAGCAAGGCATCCTCTTTAAGGTTTGTAGCTATGACTTTCCCGTCTCTGTCAATAAGGAAATTGGTCGGAATGGCTTCAATGCTGTAAAGAGGGACCACTACAGAATTCCAGTATTTAAGATCACTTACATGAATCCATTTTTCAAGATGATCCTCCATAATTGCTTTTGTCCATTCCTCTTTAGTCTTGTCCAGGGAGACCTGATAAATCTCAAATCCGTAGTCATGCCAGAGATTGAAGGCCCTCACCAGGTTGGGATTTTCCTTTCTGCAGGGAGGACACCATGAAGCCCAGAAATCAAGCAGGACTATTTTTCCCCTGGTTGAAGATAGTTTGATGGTATCGCCCTTTGGATCAGGGAGAGATATCTCCGGTGAGAGTATCCCGACTGTCGAAACCGAAGAGTTTTGTGCCTGGGCATAATTTGCCGCAAGCATCTCCTGCACTTGTTCATGAAGTGATTTTACAGGTTCATAATCAGGATAATGCAAGCGCATTGAGGAGTCGACCTTCAAATAATATTTAATGTCCTTTTCGGGATGAAGGATATATTCTCCGGGTGCGACCTGCTGATACAGGGCGACAAGGCTCACAAGTGAACCCAGGTTATCATCAATGTATTTCTTGGTATAGGAATTTATGTCCATAAGATAAACCCGGGATATACTGTCAAGTCTTTCCATCACCGTCGCCAGTTCAGGAGTTCCAAGGCTTTTAATATAAATATCCCTAAGGCTGCTTAGTTGTTTTATGGTACTTTTGAGTTTTTTATTATATTCTGTCATCAGTTCAGTTCCGGCTGATCCTGTGATTGAAATTGGGCAATTCAGTGAATCTGCATATGCTTTCAGAGTTATTCTCTGACCTGGCTCAAGAAGCATTGTCATAAAGTTGGATTCATCCGTTTTCAGCAGGTAGAAGGAAGGTGCCTCTATTTTTCTGGAAATGGAGAATGTACCTTCAGAAGACAGGGAAACAGAATCGACTGTGACTAATTTATTTGATCTAAGCTCATCGAGATAAATAATTACTCCTTTTGACGCATTTAACAGTTTGCCATTTATCTCAAGATTATTATTTTTACAGCCTGCAATTACTGCAAAAACAAATAGAACCGGATTGAGATATTTGTACATTAACAGGGTTATTGACTTAAAGTATTTTTTATTAACTGACTTGCAAAGTTATTCATTTTTTTATCCCGCAATTATCATGCTGAAATATATAATTCCATTGGCCGGGGAACTACGCTTTGCAATGTTTAATAAAAATTGCTAACTTAATAGACTTTTTCACATAAGATAATAAGGTAATTAAATGAGTTACATTAAGTTTGAGAAAGGCCAGATTGTGAATCTGGAGTATTCACTGGGAAGAGAGATAATCAGGACAAACAGGGCAGGCACATATGCATCAACCACAATTGTTGAATGCAATACAAGGAAATACCACGGTTTGCTCGTCTGCCCTGTTGATGAGCTTGGCGGTGAAAGATATGTTCTCCTTTCCTCCCTCGATGTTACAGTGGTCAACGATGATAAGAGCTTTAACCTGGGCATCAGGAAGTACAAGGGAGATTATTTCAGCCCTAAGGGACACAAGTATATTGAGGATTTTGAAATTGAAAACATACCGCAGACTATTTTCAGGGTCGGAAACGTGATCCTCAAAATGGAAAGGATGCTTGTCCATTATGAAGAACAGTTGCTTGTAAGGTATACAATTATGGATGCTCCTGAACCGATGAAGCTTCAGATAAGGCCTTTCCTGGCTTTCAGAAGCATACATGAGCTTACTCATGCCAATCTGACTGCCAATACCAAAACAGAACCTGTAAGTAATGGAATAAAATCAAGAATGTATGAAGGTTTCCCATCATTGTACATGCAGTTTTCAACTGATGTGGAATTCATTCATGTTCCCGACTGGTACCTGGGAATCGAATACATGGAGGAGCAAAAAAGAGGATACGATTATTCAGAGGACCTTTTCACACCGGGATTTTTTGAACTCAGGGCCAAAAAAGGAGATGTAATAGTGTTTTCAGCTTCAACTCATGAGGAAAAGCCATCCGGGCTAAAGACTAAATTCACTAAAACCATTTCATCCAAAATACCTCGCGACAATTTTGTGAACTGCCTTCGGAATGCCGCCCAGCAGTTTGTGGAGAGAAGAGGGGAAGACACTTTCATCATAGCCGGATACCCCTGGTTTGGATCGTGGGGAAGAGATACATTCATCTCGCTGCCAGGCATTGCACTAGCCAGGCATAAACTGAACCTTTACAGGGAAGTTCTCGACACACAGGTAAAAAAGATAAAAGACGGGCTGTTCCCGAATATGGGAACAGAAAAACAGTACGCATTCAATTCAGTCGATGCTCCGTTATGGTTTTTCTGGGCCTTGCAACAATACATGGAAAACGGCGGAACTGATTGCTGGGAACGCTATGGCATTGCTGCAGAATCGATATTGTATGCATACAGGAACGGAACAGCTTACAGCATCAGGATGAGGGAAAACGGGCTCGTATATGCAGATGCACCGGGTAAAGCCCTTACATGGATGGATGCGGTGGTCAATAATATCCCTGTCACCCAGAGAAGAGGCTATGCGGTCGAGATAAATGCCCTTTGGTATAATGCTGTCGACTTTGCAGTCGAAATGGCAAAAGCTTACAATAACAGGAAGTTTCTGAAGGATTTCGGATATTTGCCGGAGCTTATTAAAAAATCTTTCAATGAAATTTTCTGGGACGACAAGGCAGGCTATCTCGCAGATTATGTTAACGATGAGGAAGGCAGAAATTTTTTTGTGAGACCAAATATGGTCATCGCGGTTTCCCTGCCATTTTCGCTTCTTGACAGGGAACAGATGAAAAAAGTTCTGGATGTTGCAGATAGAGAACTTGTTACACCACGAGGACTCAGGACTCTTTCTCCTGGTAACAAGTTCTATACAGGCATTTATTCAGGAAACCAGGAAGAGAGGGATAAAGCATATCACCAGGGAACGGTGTGGCCCTGGTTGTTCGGCCCATTCTGTGAGGGATGGCTTAAGGTTTACGGGATGCAGGGGGTGCAGAAGGTCAAAAAGCTGATCTATGGCTTGGAGGAAGTAATGAGCGAGCACGGAGTATCAACTCTTTCGGAAATTCATGACGGGGATCCGCCTCATGCTCCGAGAGGTGCGATATCGCAGGCATGGAGCGTTGGTGAAGTGATGAGAATTATTGACATGCTGGATAAAAAATATTCGGTTCTATAAAAAAGGAAGAATATGCGTGTGCTAATGTTTGGATGGGAATTTCCGCCGCATATTTCTGGCGGGTTGGGGACGGCCAGCTACGGTCTTACAAAGGGTATGGCTACATTTGATGACCTCGAGGTAATTTTCGTTGTACCGAAATTATGGGGAGATGAGGATCAGAAAGTAGTCAGGCTGATAGGCGCCAACAAAGTTCCTGTCGCTTACAAAAAGATTTATTATAAAGGCACAAGAAATTTAATTGAAAAAATTGAAGTATCATCCAAAATAATTCCTTATACCGATCCTGAAAATTTCTGGAAACAGGTCCGATCAGAGACCGCAAGTCACAGGCTCTTTGTACAGACAAACAGAAAAGGCATGGTAGATTTCTCAGGACGATATGACCATAACCTTCTCGATGAAATATATAAATATTCCATTGTGGCCTCGGTCATTGCAGAGGAAAATGAGTTCGATATTATCCATGCTCATGACTGGCTGGCCTACCCTGCAGGGATAGCAGCCATGGAAGTTTCAGGCAAGCCTCTTGTCATTCATGTCCACGCCACGGATTTTGACCGGAGTGGAGGAAATGTCAACCCCGACGTATACAAGATCGAAAAAAGAGGCATGGACGCCGCCTCGAAGATAATTACGGTAAGCAATCTTACACGCGATATCGTTATAAATAAGTACAGTATTAATCCCGATAAGGTAGAGACAGTCTATAATGCCGTCGAACATGTGGAACTGTCGGAGAAAATTGTGCTAAACAAGGGATTCGATGACAAGGTCGTTACTTTTCTCGGAAGGATTACGCTTCAGAAAGGTCCGGAATATTTTATTGAAGCAGCTTATAAGGTTCTGAAGGTGATGCATAATGTAAGGTTCGTGATGGCAGGTTCAGGCGATATGATGGAAAGAATGATACGCAGGGCGGCCTCGCTTAAAATTACCGACCGGTTCCATTTTACAGGATTCCTTAAAGGAATGGATGTCTACAGGATGCTGGCAATGAGCGATGTCTATATTATGCCCTCTGTCTCGGAACCATTCGGAATTTCTCCTCTTGAAGCCATGCAATCGAATGTGCCGGTTATAATAAGCAAACAATCAGGCGTGGCAGAGGTTCTCACCCATGCCGTCAAAACCGACTTCTGGGATATCGATGCCATGGCTGATGCAATATATGGGATCCTTAACTATCCTGCCCTGGCAAGCATGTTCATTAAAAATGGCAAGGAAGAGGTAATAAGACTTAAATGGGATAACTCGGCCAGGCATGTTAAAGATATATACGAAAGGGTTATTTGGCATAAATAAGTTATGATATGAGTGCAGCGGGTAAAAAAGCTATTTGCTTGTATTTTCAGGTTCATCAGCCTTTCCGGTTAAAACGTTACCGTTTTTTCGACCTGGGGAATGATCATTATTATTATGATGACTTTTTGAATGAATCCATAATGAAGAAAGTGGCGGATAAATGCTATATTCCTGCCAACAGGGTTATCCTTGATCTTATACAGAAGCATAAGGGCAAATTCAGGGTGACATTCTCCCTGTCGGGTATAGTCCTGAATCAGTTCAGGCTTTATGCTCCCGAGGTGCTCGATTCTTTTAAGCAAATTGCAGAAACCGGAATGGCCGAATTCCTCACCGAAACTGATTCTCATTCTCTGGCTTCCCTTAAAAATCGTAATGCTTTTGAGTTCCAGGTTGAGGAACATAAAAATAAGATGAGGAGCATCCTGGGCGTTGAACCAACTTCATTCCGCAATACCGAGCTGATTTATTCGGACCAGATTGGAGCATGGGTCGCAGACATGGGATTTAAATCAATTCTGACTGAAGGCGCAAAACATGTACTTGGGTGGAAAAGCCCTAATTATCTTTATTGCAATGCGATAAATCCGCGTTTGAAAGTACTTCTCCGGAATTTTGTACTAAGCGACGACATAGCATTCAGGTTCTCGAATAAGCAATGGAGCGCCTGGCCCCTGACAGCAGAAAAATATGCTTCCTGGCTTAACAAAATGGCACCCAGCAGTGAACTCGTTAATATTTTTCTTGATTATGAAACATTCGGGGAACATAACTGGAAGGAAACAGGCATTTTCGATTTCCTTCAGCACTTGCCAGGAGTAATTCTCAAAAAAACACCCTATAAGTTTATGACTCCTTCTGAAGTCGCTGATGCACTGCAGCCAGTTTCGGCAATAAGCGTGCCATCTCCAATATCATGGGCCGATGAAGAACGCGATATCACTGCCTGGCTGGGAAATGAGCTTCAGGTCGCCGCATTTGATAAACTTTATTCACTATCGGAAAAGGTAAGAAAATGCAATGATGAAAAAATGAACAAGGATTTTGAATATCTACAGTCGAGTGATCACTTTTATTACATGGCTACAAAATTCTTCTCCGATGGTGCCGTCCATGCATATTTCAATCCATACGAAACTCCGTACGATGCTTTCATGAATTATATGAATGTGCTGAGCGATTTTGAAATAAGAGTGAATAAATGCTTCCCTGATACTGATGAACAATTAATGATCCTGAAACTGGAATCGGAATTGAATGAAAAGACCAGGATAATTGAGAAGCAGGAAGCCGAAATTAAAAGACTGACAAGGAAATCCGGAAAATCAAAGGGGGAAAGAATAGATTCTGATAATGAAGTGCCTATAACATCGCTCAAAGAGCTGGCTGCAAAGATTACAGAGGCATCATTGAAAAAGAGACCGGGGCGGAAGCCGTCGGGAATGACAGCAAGAGAAAAGACCTCCACCCTGGGAGTCTCAAAAAAAATAACTTCAAAAAAGAAGGCAGCAGTGAAAAAACCTGCTGTGAAAAAAGGAAGGACTTCAAAAAAATCAAAATAACCGTACAAAATACAACTGTAAATAATCAAAATCTGAAATGAAGGTTGATTTTATTTTTGAGATAAGCTGGGAGGTTTGCAATAAAGTCGGAGGCATTCATACTGTAATCTCGACTAAAGCTCTTAAAATAATTGATGCTCTGGGCGATAATTATATTCTTATAGGACCGGATGTCTGGAGAGAGGATGTCAAAAACCCTGAATTCACTCCCGATGACTCGCTTTTTGCTGAATGGAAAGACAGGGCTTCGTCAGAAGGACTGAGGGTAAAAACCGGTAGATGGAACATTGCGGGAAAACCTATCGTGATCCTCATCGATTTTACTCCCTATTTCGGTCAGCAGAATGAGATCTTTGCTAAACTATGGGAAACCTACAAGCTTGACAGCATAACGGGGCAGTGGGATTACGTGGAACCTGCACTCTTCGGTTATGCTGCCGGAAAAATGATTGAAAGTTTTACGTTGTTTTATCACGAACACCATAATATAATAGCCCAGTTTCATGAATGGATGACAGGTACGGGCATACTCTACCTTAAAAAGCAGGCTCCCTGGGTTGCAACATCTTTTACCACTCATGCGACTGTATTGGGCAGATGTATTGCTGGAAACAACAGGCCGCTTTACAGCAAAATGAAAGAGTATAATCCCGCGCAGGTGTCTCGTGAATTTAACGTGGTGGCAAAGCAATCACTGGAAAGAATCTCAGCTGCAGAAGCAGATATTTTCACGGCTGTAAGCGAAATAACTTCAAGGGAATGCAGCCATTTTCTCGGTAAAGATGTCAATATTGTCACTCCTAACGGGTTTGAAGACTCATTTGTTCCGGGTAATGAAATATTCAGCGAGAAAAGATCAGCAGCAAGACAAAAGCTTTTAAGCGTTGCTGAAGCTGTCCTTGGATATAAGCTAACGTCCGACTGCGTTTTCGTTGCACACAGCGGAAGATATGAATTCAGAAACAAGGGGGCGGATATTTTTATTGACTCCCTAGGTGAACTTAAGAAACAGGATAAGCTGAAGAAAACTCTGGTTGCATTTATAATGATGCCAGCCTATCATAAGGGACCAAGACAGGATCTTATTGACGTGCTTTATAATAACGGTACAGCCGGTGGTAACGATAAATACCTGACCCACAGCCTCCACTATCCGTCAACGGATCCGATACTTCAGCGTATAGCGGCAAATAACCTGCTTAATGACCAGGGATCTCAGGTCAATGTGATTTTCGCCCCGTCTTACCTGAATGGCAACGACGGCATATTCAATATGCAATATTATGATTTGCTTATTGGTTTTGATCTTTCGGTCTTTCCATCGTATTATGAACCGTGGGGCTATACACCGCTGGAAAGCCTGATGTTCTCGATACCCACTGTTACAACGTCACTATCAGGTTTTGGATTATGGGTAAGGGACTATTTTAAAGATCCGGGAAATGGGATATCAATTATTGAAAGGACTGATGATAATGAGAATAAGGTTGTAAAGGAAATCAGGGATTTTATTTCCATGTCGATAAACCTCAGCGATGAGGAAATAGCAGAATCAAGGAAAAAAGCTCATGAAATATCCCGCATTGCCATGTGGGATTCACTTGTCAGTTATTATTTCACTGCGTACGAAAAAGCACTGGAGAACAGCAGTGAAAGGAGAGAAGAACCACGGGAGTTCATCAGATTCGTCGAGGCACCAGGCCTGCAGATACGCAAACCTCACCAGGTGCCTGTATGGAAAGATATTTATGTTCAGAGTGATGTTCCTGAAAAACTGGCATATCTGAAAGAGCTGGCAAACAATCTCTGGTGGTCGTGGAACACGAGAGCAGAGAATATTTTCAGGATCATGGATCCTTCTTTGTGGGAGGATGTAAAGCACAATCCTAAAATACTGCTTGAAAAGATTGACTATAAACGTCTTCTGGTTCTCGAAGATGATGATGAGTTTGTAAATGAGCTGCAAAAAGTTTATGGGACTTTTAAAGAGTATCTCTCCAGGCCTGACGATCAGTCCAGGCCGTCAGTGGCATATTTCAGCATGGAGTTTGGAATACATCCATGCCTTAAAATTTATTCAGGCGGACTGGGGATACTTGCGGGAGATTACCTGAAGGAGGCAAGCGATTCAAATGTCAATATTCTGGGAATCGGGATTTTGTACAGGTATGGATACTTCAGGCAGAAGCTGGGTCCGAAAGGAGAACAGCTGGCTGTTTATGAAGCAGAAGATTTTTCAAGGCTGCCTATAAATCCTGTCAAGGACACAAATGGCAACCATCTTTCGGTAATCCTTGGATGGCCAGGCCGAAGGGTCAAGATAAGGGTATGGGAAGCAATGATCGGCAAGGTAAGGCTTATTTTACTGGATACCGATTTTGACGATAATACCCCCGAGGATCGTACAGTGACTCATTATCTCTACGGAGGCGATATTGAGAACAGGCTTCGCCAGGAACTAATCCTCGGAATAGGTGGCATCAGGGCACTGACAGCCATGGGATTGAAACCTAATCTCTATCACAGCAATGAGGGCCATTCAGCATTTATTAGCCTTGAAAGGCTGAGGACGCTTATCGAAGAAAATCATCTCACATTCAGTCAGGCTGTCGAAGCCGTAAGGGCGTCTACTCTCTTTACGACGCATACTCCGGTTCCTGCAGGACACGATGCATTCGACGAAGACCTTCTCAGAAAATATATTTCCCATTATACAGGAAGATTGAATATTACATGGGATGAATTGATAGCTCTTGGCAGATGTGACAACGATGCCGATAAAAAATTCAATATGAGCTACCTTGCAGCCAGGATGTCGCAGGAAATGAACGGAGTGAGCAAACTTCACGGTGAAGTGAGCCAGGGTATGTTCAATAAGCTATGGCCGGGCTATCTCAAGGAAGAGCTTTTTATAGGCTATGTGACCAACGGAGTGCATCATCCAACCTGGACAGCCCCGGAATGGAATGAGATCTATAAGGAAATAACGCGGTCTGATAATTTTGATCAGACCGACAGGGATCTGTGGGAAAGACTGTACAATGTTGAAGACAGAAGGATTTATGAAATAAAGAAGAACCTTAAGAAAAGCCTTTTCGAAAATATAAGAAAAAGACTTCAGACTGATATGATTGACCGGCATGTCAGTCCGCGTAAATTGATGAACATAAGCACTCATCTTGATGAAAAAGCGCTTACAATAGGGTTCGCCCGGCGTTTTGCAACTTATAAAAGGGCGTCACTGCTGTTCAGGGACCTTGACAGGCTGGCCCATATAGTGAACAATCCCGAAAAGCCGGTGCAGTTTATTTATGCAGGGAAAGCCCATCCTAACGATGGAGGCGGGCAGGACCTCATCAAGAGGATTTTTGAAATATCACAGATGCCCCAGTTTACGGGTAAGGTGATATTTATAGAAAACTATGATATTGAACTTGCTAAATACCTGGTCAGGGGAGTCGATGTCTGGCTGAACACTCCTACAAGGCCGATGGAAGCATCCGGAACAAGCGGTGAAAAGGCAGTAATGAACGGAACCATTCACTTCAGCGTCCTTGACGGCTGGTGGGTTGAAGGATTCAGGGCATTCGCAGGATGGGCGCTCCCTAAAAAAAAGACTTTTTCCGACCAGGAACTCCAGGATGATATCGATGCCGAAACGATCTATAATATGCTCGAGTATGAGATAGTGCCTGCATATTATTCTTTTAATGAACATGGCATCCCGGTGGAATGGATAAGCCTGATCAAAAATACCATGGTGAAAATTGCACCGGAATTCACCATGAAGAGACAGCTGGATGATTATTCTGAAAAGTATTATTCAAAGCTTTTCAAGCGCAGCCAATACCTTATTGCAGATAATTTTGAAAAAGCCAAGGAACTGGCAGCCTGGAAAAAAACAATGAAAGATGAATGGGACAATATAGAAGTGCTTAATTACAGCTTTGAAAAACCAGGCGAAAATGTATATCATTCAGGACATGAATATAAAGCGGAGATTGCCCTTAATATTCATAAGATACCGAAGGAAAATGTGGGGGTGGAATTCGTCATTACCCATATGACGAAGCAGGGAGAACATGAGTTTGTGGGCAGCAAGGATTTTTCGCTTGTAAGCAGCAAGAGCAGCAAATGCTTTTACAGGGCCAGTCTTGTACCGGAAAAGGCCGGGACATTTTTTTACGGCATAAGGATATATCCAAAGCACAAAGATCTTCCGCACAAACAGGATTTCTACCTGCTGAGGTGGATAGATTAGATATCCGTGGCTTTTCTGACAGCCTCCTTCTTTAACACAATAGCCGTTCTGGATGGGAGATAAAGATAGAGGTAGAAAGGAACATTAATTACGTTCCTGTCAGCTTTCCTTATAGAAGTGTAACTGGTTTTTCTGTCAATCCTGTCAAACCCGCCGAATGCCGGGTTATCAGAATCAATGATAATCCTGAATTTCCCTTTCAATGGTATCCCGTAATCGGTGAATGATTTTATCGGATGGAAATTGAATACGAATAGCAGATCCTTTCTTATAAAGGCGATGACTTTATCATAATTGTTTTCATAAATCCTTTCAATATAAAGGTCATCCAGAAGCCTGTACTCTTTTTGAAGCCTGACCATCTGATTGTCAAATGCCGCCAGATACTGGTACTTAAGATCATCATTTTTCACCAGGTTCCACTGGCGCCGTGCATATTTATAGCTCCAGTTATTTCCCTCCCTCGGGAAATCAATCCATTCAGGATGACCAAACTCATTTCCCATGAAATTCAGATAACCTCCGGCGGCAGTGCTGAAAGTCATCAGCCGGATCATTTTATGAAGGGCTATTCCCCTGTCAAGGGTAAGGGAATGGTACGTCTTTGACATACCTGTGTACATTTCAGCATCGATCATTCTAAAAATTAGTGTTTTATCACCAACAAGCGCCTGATCGTGAGATTCGCAGTACGATATTATTTTCTCTTCGGGACGATGCTGTGTAAGTTCATGCATGAGATTTCCCATATCCCAGTTTTCATCCAAAGTGTCCTTTACCAGTTTTATCCAGAAATCGGGGACTCCCATCGACAGCCTGAAGTCAAATCCATAACCTTTCCTTTCTGTCTCTGCAGCCAGCCCGGGCATCCCGCTCATCTCCTCTGCAATGGTGATTGCACCCGGCCTGAATTTATGGATCATCTTGTTTGCAAGGTAAAGATAGACCAGTGCATCAACATCCTGACCGCCATCAAAATAGTCATTATAGGAAGTGAAATTTTTTCCCAGCCCATGATCATAGTATATCATACTAGTCACCCCGTCGAACCTGAATCCGTCAAATTTGTATTCCTCGAGCCAGTAACGACAGTTGGAAAGAAGGAAGTGAATCACATTATCCTTGCCATAATCAAAGCAGAGGGAATCCCATGCAATATGATTTCTCCGGCTGTCTGTATGAAAATATTGCCCGGGATTGCCATCAAACAGACCAAGCCCTTCATTGACATTTTTTACTGAGTGGGAATGTACCAGATCCATTATGACCCTTATGCCGGCTTTGTGAGCCGTGTCAACGAGTTTTTTCAGTTCTTCAGGGGTGCCGAAGCGCGAAGATGCGGCAAAAAAACTCGACACATGATAACCAAAGGACCCGTAAAACGGATGTTCCTGGATGGCCATGAGCTGAATCGTATTATAGCCGGCTTCAGCAATTAAAGGGATTACGTTATAAGTAAATTCCCTGAATGTTCCAGTCCTTTCTTCCTGCGTCGCCATACCAATATGCCCTTCATATATAACAGGAGACATTTCTCCTGACCTGAAATCATCGACCTCCCAGACATACTGTTTTTCAGGGTTCCAGGCTTGCGCTGAAAATATCTTGGTTTTGTCATCCTGGACCACTCTTGTTGCATACGCCGGTATTCGTTCTCCCTTTCCTCCAGGCCAGTGAACGGACAGTTTAAAGAGATCGCCATGCCTCATTGAATCAGATGGAATGCTGATCTCCCAGTCGCCGTACTGATTGATTTTATGCATCTTGAATTCAGGCTTTTCTTTCCAGCCTGTAAAAATTCCTATGACATAAATTTCAATGGCATTAGGCGCCCATTCCCTGAAAACCCATCCGTCATCTTTCCTGTGAAGGCCATAGTAATGGTGCCCCATTGCAAAATCAAAAAGGGAACCCTCTCCTGCAAGTTGCCTTTCCTTTTCTATGCACTTCCCTATCCGCTCATTAATTATATTGACAAATGGCTTGAGCCAGGGATCGGCTTTATAGTAATTCGCTTCATTCATATGATATTATAGCGATAAATATATAGCCTAAAAATACAAAACAAATTAATATTTATAGGTCATATCTCAATGCTTTACTATTTTTACACTGGCAATTTAATTTTATGATAGTCCATCGTGGATATGATAATCTAAAATTCAGGCTGCCGGTGGTTACACCCGGAATTTTTGATGGCGTGCACCGGGGACACAGATTTCTCATTGAGATGCTCGTAAAATACGCACGGGAGATTTATAGTGAATCTGTCGTAATTACCTATCATCCCCATCCCAGGCTGATTCTGGAAAGTGACGCATCAAAGCTATCATTTCTTACGACGATCGAGGAAAAAATATCACTGCTGGAAGGCACAGGAATTGATCATCTTGTGATAATTGATTTTACCAGGGATTTCAGCAGGATGCCAGCTGGCGAATTTATCAGCAAAATCCTTGCCGGCAAGGTTGGGACGAGGCATCTTATAATCGGACATGATCACCATTTTGGCTACAGGGGAGAGGGCAGCTATGAAATGGTCAAAGAGTACGCTGTATCCCTTGGTTTCAGCGTAGAGAGGGTCGGCAAATTTCATTCCGAAGGGAAAGCTGTAAGTTCCTCATTGATTAGGGAAGCGTTGGTTAAGGGAGAGATATTAACGGCCAGTGATCTCCTTGGCTATTCCTATTCAATAACAGGCACTGTCGTTGAAGGAAAGAAAATCGGTAAGAAACTGAATTATCCCACAGCCAACATAAAGCCTGCATATGAATATAAACTGGTACCGGGAGATGGAGTATATGCCGTCGATGTAAAGATTGATAATACTGTTCATCACGGCATGCTGAACATTGGTCGTAACCCTACGATTAATAAATCCGGAGGAGAAAGAACAATTGAAGTCAATATTCTTGACTTTAATAAGGATATTTACGGAAAGGGGATCGAAATAATCTTCAGGTTCAGGATGCGTGACGAGGAAACTTTCAGCAGTGTTGAACAGCTTGAAAGACAGCTGGCCCTCGATGAGAAGAAGACTAGAGAATTGCTTTCATAAACAGGATAATATTTTTGCTAATTTTGAACCCTGAGAATTGATTAAATCACTAAAAATGGAATATAAGATTAAAGATATTTCCCTTTCAGGTTTTGGAAGGAAAGAAATAGAAATTGCTGAAAAAGAAATGCCGGGGTTACTGGCGATAAGAAAAAAATATTCTTCAGACAAACCTCTCAAAGGTGCGAGGATCACGGGTTCTCTTCATATGACAATCCAGACGGCAGTTTTGATAGAGACATTGAAAGAGCTTGGAGCTGATCTAAGATGGGCAAGCTGCAATATTTTCTCAACTCAAGACCATGCGGCTGCGGCAATTGCAGAAGCGGGCATCCCTGTATTTGCCTGGAAGGGAGAATCTCTTGAAGAATACTGGTGGTGCACGGGAATGGCTCTTTCTTTTCCTGGAGGGAAGGGCCCAAACCTAATAGTGGATGATGGAGGAGACGCTTCTCTCCTTGTCCACTTGGGATACAAGGCAGAAAATGATCCTTCAATTCTTGATAAGAAACCTGCCTCCAGGGAGGAAGGGATCATATTCAATACCATCAGGGAACTGCTCACGGCAGAACCAGGCAAATGGCACAGACTTGTAAAAGACCTGAGGGGGATTTCGGAGGAGACGACGACAGGAGTGCACAGGCTTTACCAGATGCTTGATAATAAAGAATTGCTGGTACCTGCAATAAATGTCAACGATTCAGTCACGAAATCGAAATTCGACAATCTTTACGGCTGCCGCGAGTCCCTGGCCGATGGACTGAAAAGAGCGACAGATGTTATGATTGCCGGCAAGGTGGTGGTTGTCTGCGGATATGGTGACGTGGGCAAAGGCTGTTCAAAATCGATGAGGGCATATGGCGCACGCGTAATAGTGACCGAGATCGATCCGATATGCGCTCTTCAGGCATCGATGGAAGGCTTTGAGGTAAAGAGGGTTGAAGACTCACTCGATGAAGGAAACATTTACGTTACCGCCACGGGCAATTGCGATATAATAACGCTTGATCATATGAAGAAAATGAAGGATCAGGCAATTGTCTGCAATATAGGCCATTTTGACAACGAAATTCAGATGGATGAACTGATTGCACTTAAGGGAATTAAGAGGGTAAATATCAAGCCTCAGGTCGATAAGTATATCTTTCCCGACGGGCATTCCATATTCATACTTGCAGAAGGCAGGCTTGTCAATCTCGGCTGTGCTACAGGACATCCTTCATTCGTGATGAGCAACTCATTCAGCAATCAGACGCTGGCACAGATCGACCTGTGGAAGAATAATTATAAAACAGGTGTTTACAGGCTTCCGAAAAATCTCGATGAGGAAGTTGCCAGGCTGCATCTCGATCAGCTTGGAGTGAAGCTGACCACTCTTACAGAAAAACAATCGGGCTATATAGGGATTCCTCCTGAAGGACCCTATAAGCCGGAACATTACAGGTATTGATCAATATTCCGGGATTTGCAGACCGGCCAAAGCTTAAATGCCATGAGATCCAGATCAGGGGGAAATAAGTCAGTATATGAAATGTGATTTTATGACCAGTTTCAATGATTCCAGACTCTTAAATACCTTCCGTCGAAGCTGGTCTTGTAATTCTTGAGTGGATATCTTCCTGGTCCGGTAATGGGAACGCCGCCGGCTGATAATGAATATGAGGTCTTGCATTTCGGACAAATGGCTTCGGTAAAGTCAACATATACTATCTCGACGAGACTTTTTGCGACATAACAGTATGGACAGGTACGGTCGTATGCGGAGTATTCGTCCTCATCGACCTGGTAGACGATAATTCCGCTGCTGTCATAGCCTGCCGAATATTCCCCCCAGTTATTTGTCTGGTATGTGATGATAACCGATGTTCCGGCACCGGAAAGATTCCTGAAAAGTATATCTCCCGACAGATCCATTGTGAAGTCGATATACACATTTGGAATGACATCATTTTTTTCGTTCAGGCATGAGGAGGGAAGCAGAAAAAATGCAAGTGAAATGAAAAAAAATCTTATTTTTGATTTATCGGCCATTATGAGCAATTATGACAATGCAAAATTAATATTACCTTCGGAAATGTAACGGGACTTTTGCCTGATTATTGTAATTTCCATTATATGAATAGTTTATCGCTAAAAAGATTATTAGCAGTTTTAATATTCTTTTCCGTATCCTTGTCTGTATGTGAAGCGGTGCCTTTCGATAGTTCACCGGTTATGAGGAATCATAAAAGCGCTGCACACAAAGGTCCGTTGAAGAAAAAGTCGGCAAAGATAAAAGAACCTAAAGCTGTTAGCAAATCAAAGAAAAAACAGGAAGCTAAAAATGGGAAGATTGAAAAGGATTATACAAATCTTGTGAAGGCAAACAAAAAACACTCAATTCAGATTCAAAATCCCACAGTCAGGGCTCGCATGAAACAAAATATAAAGGATTCAAACGCAAATATCAGGGCAAAGCAAAAAAACAACATTTCCCGGAATAGAAAGACTGGCCGGAAGTACAGGTAGTTATCTTTGGAATGCCAGGGCTGATTTGTAAATCACTTATTTACAGGTTTTTTTTTGTAATTAAATAAAAGATTTAATATATTTGTCTTACGAAGAGTTCCGGCAAATGCGGAATTCTTCGTGTTTTTTAAATATAACACAAGGAAAAAATGTCAGATGTTCTGTATGTAACTGAAGAAGGCCTTCAGAAGCTCAAAGATGAACTTGACCAGTTGAGAACTGTTGAAAGGCCGGCGATTTCGAGGCTAATAGCTGATGCCAGAGATAAGGGTGATCTGACTGAAAATGCCGAATATTCAGCTGCCAAGGAAGCACAGGGAATGCTTGAGATGAAAATTGCCAGGCTGGAGGATGTCATTGCCCGCTCCAGGGTCATTGACGGATCAAAAATAGATACTTCGACAGTAAGGATCCTTAATAAGGTTAAGATAAGAAACATGGTTAATAATACCATAATGGAATATCAGATTGTTCCTGAAAGCGAAGCTAACCTTAAGATTGGGAAAATAGCAGTCAACTCACCTATTGCTCAGGGCATAATAGGGAAAAAAGTGGGAGAAAGCGTCAATATAAAAGTGCCATCAGGAGTTATTCAATTTGAGATAGTTTCAATAACGGTTTAATTTAAAATACTGTCATAGTCATAATGGCAACTATTTTTACAAGAATTATCAAAGGCGAAGTACCTTGCTACAAGATTGCGGAAAATGAGAAGTTTTTTGCCTTTCTTGATATTAATCCGCTGAGGGCAGGGCATACGCTTGTTGTTCCTAAGCAGGAGACAGATTATATCTTCGATCTCGATGATGAAGTCCTTGCAGGAATGATGCTCTTTTCAAAAAAAATTGCCAGAGCCATCAGAGAGGCATATCCGTGTAAGCGGATTGGAGTCGCCGTGATAGGCCTTGATGTGCCGCATGCCCATATTCACCTTGTTCCGATTGATTCAATGTCGGATATGAATTTCAGAAATCCCAAACTTAAGTTCACTCCGGCTGAATTCACCGTGATAGCAGAACGCATAAGGGGAAAGATAAAGTAATACCTGATGCAGTTCCCTGCCATTATAGCCTTCTGTCAGTAATCCTTCAATTCAATTTCAGGACATTAAGAATTTGAATCCCCTCAATTGCGGCAAATTCTACTTTTTTATATCTTTACTATAATAATTCTGCTCGCTGCATGAGTTATCTGTATGATTTATGGGATGATTTGCTGAGCCTTCTCTTTCCGAGGCTTTGCTATGCATGCGGGAATCAGCTCATGAGAAATGAATACCTCATCTGCACCGAATGCCATATTCTTATTCCACGGACTAATTATCACCTTGAGGAAAACAATCCTGTGGCACAACTCTTCTGGGGGAGATGCAAAATAGAAAAAGCATGTGCATTCTCTTTTTATAACAGGGACAGCCGCATAAGGAAGCTGATTCATAATCTAAAATACAAAGGTGTAAAGGAAATCGGTTATGAGCTTGGGAAGATATATGGCGAATCTCTCAGGTCGTCCGGTTACACAAAAGATATTGATGTCATAATTCCGGTGCCGCTTCATCCTTCAAAGCAAAGGATCAGAGGTTTTAACCAGAGCTTGCTCATATCGGAGGGCTTGTCGTATGCCACGGGTATTCCGGTTGAGACCGGATCATTTGAGCGTATAGTGGCAACTGAAACGCAGACAAGGCGATCAAGGTTTGACAGATGGATAAATGTCGAAGGGATATTCAGGCTTTCAAATTCATCAGCACTGGAAGGGAAACACATCCTGCTGGTCGACGATGTAATTACCACGGGATCTACAATCGAATCATGTGCAAATGAACTGCTTAAGGCTAGGGGAGCAAGGGTCAGCGTTGCTGCACTGGCCGTAGCCGTAGTCGGATAATAATCTTTATTTCACCCTTCCCGGGTTCTTATTGATGAAATCCTTCCAGCTCCTGAAGGCTTTTTCCTCTCCAGGCACATTTGTCTGATAAAAATGGCACAGAGCAGCGGCAAGCCCGTCAGTAGCGTCAAGCTTGAAGTCCTGGTTTTTGAATTTAAGCAACTGCCTCAGCATTGCCGCAACCTGTTCCTTCGAAGCGGCACCTTGCCCTGTTATTGACATTTTTATTTTTCTTGGTGCATATTCAAAAATCGGGAGCGATCGCGAAAGCGCTGCCGTGATCGCTGCTCCCTGGGCCCGCCCCAGTTTGAGCATAGATTGGACATTTTTACCGTAAAATGGAGCTTCTATTGCAAGTTCGTCGGGGTGATATTCATCTATTATACCTGACGTTCTGTCAAAGATTTGCTTCAGCTTAAGATAGTGATCGCTGACTTTGGAGAGATCAATAATACCAATTGCAATAAGTTCAGGCTTATTGCCGGAGACTTTTATCACTCCATACCCGGTCGTGTTTGTACCGGGGTCAATGCCCAGTATTATTCTTTCCTTTTGTTTTGCCTTCAAATGGCCCGTATGAATAAATCATTTTTTGTTAGTCATGAAAGCATTGTTCACCCATGCAGGTTTTTCCCCGAACCGTGCTGACCGTGTAAAATTAACGGCTCCCTTGGAAAAGCTTCCTGTTTCAAGGTATGAAATGGCCTCGTTAAGGCATTGCTCATTCCTGTCGGAAAAATCATGGGTGATATCGTCAATCGCCTCTTTTTCAGGGGCAATACCAGAAAAATAATCACCGTTGCCTGCTGAATTAACTATCTTGAAAGTTATTGGCCAGAACCAGTATTTATCGCCGCACGACCAGCCGTTCATACCGACCGGCTTGCCATCTGTTGTATCACCGATGCTTATGACAGGCATGACAGGTATGAGTCCATTCATTACAGATTCGCTTGCTGAGGCGGTCAGCCGTGTCGTTATGACGACGAGTTTGGGAATCGACATGGGATAGGAGGTGGTTATGTAAGGAACTGTCTCATTATAGGCCTGCAATTTATTATTATAGGTAAGCTGCAAAAACGTTGTGCCTGTGGGACCATTGCCTGCAATATAGCTTGCCAGCTCCTCTGCGATATAAAGATATCCGCCGGAGTTGTACCTCAAATCAAGAATCAGCTCATTGATGTTCATGGACTTAAAATAGATGAACGCTGTGGCCAGCTCTTCTTCTGAGGGAGTGATGAATGAATCAAAAACAAGATGTCCGGCAACTCCTGTCTTAAGGTTGAGAGTATCGTACAACAGGACCGAATTAACCATAAAACTTGCCTTTGCAGAGGTAATTGAAGTATCGCTGCCGGAAGGTTTCTCAAACAGAAAAGTATTTCGTATTCCGGCTGTACTGGGACCGATCAGGCGGTTATAGGTTGCTGTGTCATTTGCTAAAAGAACCGGAGCCAGATCAACCCCATTAAGCTGTTTAATTATCCATCCTCGCCGAACCCCGCTGGCATATAAGGGTGAGTTATTATAAATCATCGCTATTCTTGCGACTGAATCCTGGTCAAGCCCGATCCTTATGCCATGTCCGACAAATCCTCCTGCCATCTCATTGTTGAATTCATCATAATCAGCAACAAAGCTCCATTTGTCAAGAGTCTTGTACCTCATGGCCTCGAGAAGCGAATACGGATCGCTATAGTCTTCCTCATTGACAGTTGGCATAAGGTTATACCAGTAATAATAAAGCTCCATAATATTGTACAACGAATCCGTCGCTTCAGCCGGGGTAACGCCAATGCTGGCAACCGGCACATGCTTTTTGCAGGAACCTGCAATCACCATGAATAAAATAAGAAAAAAGAAATTTTTTTTCATCTGATTCTTCATCCTGAGCCTCTTAAAATAAATTCAAATATAACAAAATTATGACCTGACGGCCCTGCGGTTCTGGATCAATATCCCTGATATGATCAGCACTATTCCCACAGGGGTCGTATAATAAACGGGTTCATGCAGAATAAAGTGTACAAAGATTAAAGAAAGAAAAGGGGCAATGTAAACGAGATTGCTTACCTTATCAGTGGATGTTGCATTCTGAAGAGCCTTGAGCCAGAACAGGAATGTAATTCCCATTTCAAAAAATCCGATATATACTGCTTCCACAATTCCTTTTATAAGCGATCCGGAAATATGCCATCCGCTGGTGACGGTCATCGCGGTAAATAAGTAGATCGTGCCAAAAACAAAATTCAGAAAGAGCTTCATGGTATCCTCTCTTTTGTCCCTGACGTTCTTTATAAAATAGATTGCCCAGAAAACTGAGCTTCCAAGTGCGAATAATATGCCGATGGCATCAGAATGATAATTACTGAAAGGATGCCCCTGGGAGGAAATTACATAAACTCCTCCAAAGCTTATTAAAAGGGCGAAATAACTCCTGATCCTGATATTCTGGCCGAGAAGCGGAACTGACAGAAATACCAGGATTATCGGCCATATCATATTCAAAGGCTGTGCCACCTGTGCGGGGAGTACCTGGTAAGCCCTGAGTAATAAAAGGTAATATATGAAAGGATTAATTAACCCAAGAAAAGCAGAGCTCAAAAGCTCTTTTCCCGTTAATTGCCTGAGATGCCCCAGTTTTCTTCCGGCAATAAGAACCACAAGCAATATCAAAGTCGATGCAAGTGAGGCTATTGTGACCATCGGTAGTATGTTGAGCTCCCTGAGGCATAATTTGAATGCCGTGGGAACTGTCGACCAGAAAAATACTGCCAGCCCGGCATAAATATATGATAGTCTGGTTTTATCCATAATTAGGTTTTAATCCTGGCGGATTCCGGATTTGATTTTAATTGCAAAGTGCAACAGAAACTGCAAAGCGTTGCAAAGTACTCTTTCAGGAATTTAAATTCTTTGCAACAGTTATTAAAGCCTTATGCAATTTACGGTTGTAAATCTAATTGATTATTTCAAAACCGGTGTATGGAACCAATATTAAAGGCACCCTGATGCCTTCTTCAGTCTGATTGTTCTCCAGAATTGCCGCCACTATTCTTGGAAGGGCCAGTGCGCTTCCATTCAGGGTATGAACAAGACGTGTCTGCTTTCCTCCTTTTTCCTTGAACCGGCATTTCAGCCTGTTTGCCTGAAAAGATTCAAAGTTGGAAGTCGAGCTAACCTCCAGCCAGCGCTTCTGGGCAGCAGACCATACTTCGAAATCGTAAGTGAGCGCTGAAGTAAAAGACATATCTCCTCCGCACAGCCTGAGTATCCTGTATGGAAGGCCAAGCTTTGAGATAAGGCTCTCCACATGTGCAACCATTTCATCAAGCGACTCATAAGAATGATCAGGGTGGGCAATTCGCACGATTTCGACCTTGTCGAACTGATGAAGCCTGTTCAGCCCCCTCACATGGGCGCCCCATGATCCGGCCTCTCTCCTGAAACACGGAGTATAGGATACGTTTTTGACAGGAAGGTCTTCTGCATTGAGAATGACATCCCTGAAAAGATTTGTCACAGGTACTTCGGCAGTGGGAATAAGATAGAAGTTGTCAATGCCGACATGATACATCTGTCCCTCTTTGTCAGGAAGCTGTCCGGTGCCGAATCCAGAATCCTCGTTTACGACGATCGGCGGCATTATTTCCTTGTAGCCTGCTTTTGTCCCCTCATCGAGGAAGAAGTTGATGAGGGCTCTTTCAAGCCGGGCTCCCTTGCCCTTGTAAACCGGAAATCCTGCGCCTGTAAGCTTTGTTCCAAGGTCGAAGTCAATGATATCGAATTTTCTGATCAGGTCCCAGTGCGGAAGAGCTGTCCGGGGTAAAACAGGCATCGCCCCGCCCTCCCTGACAATTACATTGTCATCAGCTCCATGCCCCCTTGGCACTGATTCATGAGGCAGGTTAGGCAGCCTGACGATTTCATTTTTCAGTTCGGCATCAAGAGGCGCCATCCTTTCGGAAAGAACCCTGATCTCTTCCTTCAGCTTATAGGTCTTTTCCCTTGCTTCATCTGCTTCCTTTTTTTTACCCTCTTTCATGAGGGCTCCGATTTCCCTTGAAATACCGTTCAGCTCACCCTGAAGTGAGTCAGTTTTGGTCTGTACCTCGCGTCGTGTCGAATCCAGTAAAAGGATTTTATCCAGTATCTCTTCCGCATCGAAGTTCTTGACTTTAAGGCGTTCGATTATAAACTCTTTTTTTTCGCGGATAAGGTTAATAGTCAACATAATGAATCTTTTAAAATAAAAAAGCAGGCCTCATCAGCCCGCTGTAAAAATATTAAAAACTCCCGATATTGGCTTGTTTCAGAAAAAGAATCCGTAAGTTTTATTAATCCCGGCTCTAGTTATTCGTTAACGGGTTTAACAGAAACGTAAATCCGGTCGTCTTTTCTTTTCTTGAATTCAATTTCTCCATCGGTCAGAGCAAAAAGAGTGTGATCTTTTCCGATTCCGACATTAAGCCCCGGGTTATGCTTTGTGCCTCTCTGGCGGACTATTATATTGCCGGCTTTGACAACCTGTCCTCCGAAAAGCTTAACCCCCAGCCTTTTGCTCTGGGAATCGCGACCATTGCGTGAGCTGCCAGCTCCTTTTTTGTGTGCCATGACGATTTATCTTTATTTCCCTTTCTGAAGGAATTTAATTATTTACTTTTTGATGTTTTTTTTGTATCTGTTTTTTTAGCAGCAGGTTTTTTCTCAGGTGTCTTTTCAGTTTCTGCCTTTTTCTTCTCTGTCTTCCTTGCTGCCGGTTTTTTTAACTCACCTATTTTTGCTTCTGCTTTTTGCTCAACCGGTTCAGCAGCCTGAACTTCTGCCGACTCTTTTCTGGCAGCCTGTTTTTTAGGCGTTGTCTTTCCGTTGATGCTTATTATCTCCACCTGCGTGAAATTCTGCCTGTGGCCGTTTTTTACCCTGTAACCCTTTTTCCTTTTCTTTTTGAAAACAATTACCTTATCGCCCCTTACCTGGCTTATCACTTTCCCTTCGACCTTGGCATCCTTAATGACAGGCTCACCTATTGTGATTTTTCCTTCATCTTCAATAAGAAGAACTTTATCAAAATCTATCTGTTTTCCTTCATCTGCCTTAAGCCGATGGACAAAAATTTTCTTGCCTTCTTCCACTTTAAATTGCTGACCTGCAATTTCAACAATAGCATACATTGCTTTTCTTTATTATGTGACTCCGTGAGGCGTATCATGCTTTTATGAATGATAACTTCAACAGCCTCTGACGGATTAAGTTAAATTCGGACTGCAAAGATATACAAAATAGATTATTTTCAAATCAATATGTTTAATTTTTAATTGCGTCTTGCAAAGCCTGCTGAGGAACAGGTATTTATCTGATCTGATTCTGAGCAGAAGGTTAATGAAAGTCAGGGTGCGAAGGTGTTAAAAAAAAGCCGGCTGTAGTTCCGGCAGTTACCTCTATTATCTTTATATTTGCCTGAACTGGGGTTGCTGGGGCATTTGATGCGCTTATAAATATCAGTTATGAAGAGGATCAAGCTTAAAGTGATGGGTATTTCGTACAGCCAGACTCAGTCGGGTGCTTATGCGCTCCTGCTGATTGAAGAGAATGGGGAAAGAAGGATACCGATCATAATCGGGGGATTCGAAGCGCAGGCTATTGTGATTAAACTTGAGAACCTCGAACCCCCGCGTCCGCTGACCCACGATCTTATTAAAAAGATTGCGGATCAGTTCAATATAAATATTGTTGAGGTGATGATATATAAGCTTGAAGAAGGAGTGTTCTATTCGAAGCTCATTTGCAATAATGGCGAAAAGGAATATTCGATCGACAGCAGGACATCTGACGCTGTCGCCATAGCCCTTAGATTCGGTTGTCCGATTTTCATTGACGACGATATTCTGGAAAGAGCCCAGCTTACGAATGCCCCATCAGATACAGAGCTGGTTTCTCCCGGCGAGGACCAGAATGAAAATGAGCTTAGCTCAAAATACGAATCATACAGCGATGAGGAGCTGAATAATATGATTGTTGAGGCAGTGAAGACAGAAGATTACGAACGGGCTGCATCAATAAGGGATGAACTTGAAAAAAGAAAGAAAAAGAAAAAATAATCCGGGCCATCTGTTTATAATATTCAATTATGAAGCAATACCTTGATCTTCTTGATCATGTCCTGAAAAACGGAGCCAGGAAAAATGACAGAACAGGTACCGGGACTTTAAGTGTTTTTGGATATCAGATGAGGTTTGATCTTAATGACGGGTTCCCTCTTCTTACAACAAAAAAACTGCATCTAAAATCGATAATTCATGAGCTCCTGTGGTTTATCACCGGTGATACCAACATTGGATATCTGAAAGAAAACGGAGTTAAAATATGGGATGAATGGGCCGATAATAATGGGAACCTTGGCCCGGTCTATGGTTATCAATGGCGTTCATGGCCTGCAGCAGACGGCCGGAAAATCGACCAGCTGACGGAAGTAATAAGCAATATAAGGAAATCGCCCGATTCCCGCAGACTTATAGTTAGCGCATGGAATGCCGGAGAGATAGAAAAAATGGCCCTTCCCCCATGTCATGTGCTGTTCCAGTTTTATGTTGCTGATGGAAAATTGTCTTGCCAGCTCTACCAGCGTAGCTGCGATATTTTTCTTGGGGTTCCTTTCAATATTGCCTCATATTCGCTTCTTAATTTGATGGTTGCGCAGGTAACAGGACTTAAGCCGGGCGATTTTGTGCATACTTTGGGCGATGCGCATATTTATCTGAATCATATTGAACAGGTAAAGCTTCAGCTTACAAGGGAACCCTATCCGCTGCCGAAAATGATTATAAATCCTTCAGTCAATGATATCCTGAAATTCAGGTACGAGGATTTCACCCTTGCCGGTTATATTGCGCATCCTCATATCAAAGGCGATATTTCATTTTAATTCTGAATTATGATTTCAATTATAGCAGCAGTTTCTGACGATCTGGGAATAGGGAAAAGCAATGAGCTATTATGGCATATCCCTGAAGATCTTAAAAGATTCAGGAAACTCACCTTGGGCAAAACGGTAATTATGGGAAGAAAAACATGGGAATCTCTTCCTTCAAAACCGCTTAATGGAAGAAGGAACATTGTAATTACGGATATCCCAGGCGAGACTTTTGCAAATGCCGAGGCAGCATTTTCAGTAGAGGATGCGAATAATATGTGCGAAAAGGAAGAGGAAGTTTTCATAATAGGCGGAGGAAGCATTTACCGTCAGTTTATGCCGTTGGCCGACAGGCTTTATATAACGCATGTTCATAAGACTGCTTCAGCCGATACTTTTTTCCCGGCAATTGACCAGGCAATCTGGAAAATGTCAGTCAGGGAAGAATTCGGAGCCGGGAATAATAATTCCCTTCCCTATTCTTATATAATATATGAAAGGAAAAATCCTGATCAAAAATAAAAAAATCAAAAGGAGCAATGAAATGAAGAGGCTGGATCCGGTCTCTTTTTTATGATGCCTTCAGAACCTGCATATCTATCCTTTCCAGCTTATGCGCCGCATAATCAATGGTTATTGTCAGCTCATCGCTGGCGACAGATGGCATTTCAAACATCGCATCGAGCATTATGGCTTCACAGATTGAACGCAGGCCTCGCGCACCCAGCTTGAACTCAACGGCTTTATCGACAATGAAATCAAGCACTCCGTCAGCAAATGTCAGATTTATATTATCCATTTTGAAGAGCTTGATATATTGTTTGACGAGAGCATTCTTGGGTTCAGTCAGAATTGCCCTGAGGGCTTTTTTATCAAGTGGGTCAAGATGAGTAACGACAGGAAGCCTGCCTATTATCTCCGGAATCATTCCATAAGCCCGCAGGTCCTGTGGTGCAATGTATTTAATAAGATTATCCTTGTCAATTTTATTCCTGATCTTCGACGAACCATACCCGATGATCTGAGTATTGAGCCGTGCAGCGATCCTTTTTTCAATTCCTTCAAAAGCACCGCCACATATAAACAGAATATTCTTCGTGTCGACAGGTATCATTTTCTGTTCGGGATGCTTGCGACCGCCCTGGGGAGGCACGTTGACAATTGATCCCTCGAGTAGCTTAAGCAGCCCCTGCTGTACGCCTTCGCCGGACACATCACGTGTGATGGACGGATTATCGCCTTTCCTTGCGATCTTGTCTATTTCGTCAATGAAAACAATCCCTTTTTCGGCAGCTATTACGTCATAATCAGCGTTTTGAAGCAGACGTGTAAGAAGACTTTCAATATCCTCGCCGACATAACCTGCCTCAGTCAGAACTGTTGCATCTACAATGGTAAAAGGGACGTGCAACATTCTGGCCACAGTCCTTGCCAGAAGAGTTTTTCCGGTGCCGGTCTCACCAACGAGGATTATATTCGACTTCTCAATTTCAATATCTTCCTCATCGGGTTTCTGCATCAGTCTCTTATAGTGGTTATAGACTGCCACTGAAATAATTTTTTTGGCCATATCCTGGCCGATGACATACTGATCAAGGAAATTTTTTATTTCAGCTGGCTTGAGGAGATTGATCGTGTCGAATGAAATGTTCCTTTTTGTGCCAAGCTCTTCATTCATAATGGTATAAGCCTGCTCGATGCAATGATCGCAGATATGCCCTTCGAGGCCTGCAATAAGTATGTTAGCCTCTTTTTTGGTTCTGCCGCAGAAAGAACATTTATCCATTTTTCTTAACTAATGCTGTGATTTTTCCAGTATCTCGTCAATCATGCCATAATCTTTTGCCTCCTGGCTTGTCATCCAGTAATCCCTGTCAGCATCTTTTTCCACCTTGTCGACGGGGTTCCCGGAATGAAATGCTATGATTTCATAAAGTTCTCTCTTCAGCTTGAGGATCTCACGAGCCTGTATTTCAATGTCTGAAGCCTGACCCTCAACTCCTCCCATCGGCTGATGTATCATTATCCTTGAGTGTTTCAGTGCCGACCTTTTTCCCTTTTTTCCTGCCGTAAGAAGCACGGCACCCATAGATGCTGCCATCCCCGTGCATATCGTGGCTATATCAGCTGAAATATACTGCATTGTGTCGTAGATGCCCAGACCCGCATTTACCGATCCTCCGGGTGTATTGAAATAAATTTGTATGTCTTTGCCGGGATCGGATGAATCGAGATAAAGAAGCTGTGCCTGGATGATATTGGCTACATAATCGTCAATGGGAAGGCCAAGAAAAATTATCCTGTCCATCATAAGGCGCGAGAATACATCCATGGAAGCAACGTTCAGTTGTCTTTCCTCTATGATGGTGGGAGATATATAGCTTTCCATCGTGGAAATATATCTTTTCATGGAAAGACTGCTTATTCCATGCTTGCTTCTTGCAAATTTTCCGAAATCATCAATTTTATTCATATTCGTGTTTTATATAATTTGTAAACAAATATACAAAATTTATGTTCAGCTATGTAAATGGTTGATTACTATTCAAAAAGCTTGTTAAATTCCTCGGCAGCAACATTTTTGGGTACTATCTCCACAATCTCTTCCAGGAATGTTATTGTCTTGTCATCCAGAATCTTGTCGGCAATTCTCTTTGCATCATCCTCTCTTTTGAGGGTTTCCTTTGCATAGTTTGAAATCTGCTCGTCGGTGGCAAAGAAGAGGCCATATTGCCTGAACTGGTTCCTCGTAATGGTCTCAGCTTCTTTCTGCAGCTCCTCTTCCTTTATACTGATTTCATTGTCCCTTGCAATTTTATTTTTTATAAGCTGCCATTTAAGATCCTGCCTGAAGCTCTCAAATTCCTTATCAATCTGCTCAACTGTGGTTTTTTCGTTGACCTTAAGCAGCCATCTCTTAAGAAAATCGTCAGGGAGAGGGACTTCCGTACTCTCGACGGTGAGCTTTTTCACATCTTGCATCAGTTTGTACCCGCTTTCGTTTTTAAGGCTTGCCGTCAGCTCCTCATCGATTTTTTTCATGAATTCCTCTTCACTTTTGATCACTCCCTCGCCGTAAATCCTGTCGAAAAGCTCCTGTCCTATTTCTGAAGGATGGAACCGGGTAATTTCAGCTATTGTAAAGATGAAATTTCCCTGTATATCTTGGATCTCCTCCTTTTTCTTTTTTAACAGCCCTGCGACCTCATTTTCATTCGGAAAAGCCTTTTTGATGTCAAAAACAACTATTTCATTTTCCTTCTTCCCTAAAAATGATTTTTTTATCTCCTCCTCCTTTATTATGTCAATGGCAAGAGATGAAGAATCATTTGAAGGACCTCCGGGAATAACATTGCCCGCTTCATCGGCTGCTTCAATTCTCCCTTTTATTATATCCTTATCCTCGGTAATGTCGGCCTTTAAGAACTGACCAAAGCGTCGGGTATAACCGCTGATATAGTCGTTCCTCATTTTTTCGTCTATAGCAATGTCATAGGATATGACCTTGTTTTTCTTGCTGATATTCAGCTCTATGACGGGTGCAAGCCCTATTTCGAACGAAAAGGTAAAATCATCCTGGGTGTCAAAATTGAAATTTTCCTGTTCATCAGGCTTTGGCATCGGATCACCGAGAATTTCAATCTTTTCGTCGGTAAGGTATTTGTGTATGCTTTCGGAGACGCATTTGTTAATCTCATCAATCTTAACTGCTTTACTGTACATTTTCCTGATCAGGCCAATGGGAACCATTCCCGGCCTGAATCCCTTAATATTGGCTTTCTTGCGATAATCTTTAAGAACGTTATCGACTTTCCCTTCATAATCGGCTTTTTCCAGTTTGATTTTCAGAACGGCATTCAGGTCACCGATATTCTCTTTTACAATATTCATAATTAAGTATTTAACATTTAAAAAACCGCCGGAACTCACTTTAAATGGTCAGGCGGGCTGTCATAATTGTGCGGATGAAGGGACTCGAACCCCCACGTCATTAAGACACAAGATCCTAAGTCTTGCTCGGCTACCAATTACGACACATCCGCATAAAACCGGTGCAAAAGTACTGAAAAATATTATTTTAACAAAGAGGGAAAGTTACCTGCGGAGTTCGAAGTTCTTGCCAAGATAGACTTTTCTCACATGTTCATTTTCAGCCAGTTGAGACGACGTCCCTGACATCAGTATCCTTCCTTCAAAAAGCAGGTAAGCCCGGTCGGTGATCGAAAGTGTCTCATGGACATTATGATCTGTTATCAGAATGCCGATATTCTTATTCCTCAAATGGGATACAATGCTTTGAATATCCTCAACTGCTATCGGATCGACTCCGGCAAAGGGCTCATCAAGCAGGATGAAATGCGGTTTAAGTGCAAGAGCTCTGGCAATCTCAGTCCGTCTCCTTTCTCCTCCGGAAAGCTGTATGCCCATGCTCTTCCTTATCTTCTGAAGGCCAAACTCGTTCAGCAGTGATTCGAGCCGTTCCGACTGCTCCTCTTTGGTGAATCCTGACATTTCCAGCACCGCCTTCAGGTTATCCTCAACAGAAAGGTTCCTGAAGACAGATGCCTCCTGGGCAAGATACCCTATCCCTTTTCTTGCACGCATATAAACAGGCAGTGTCGTAATTTCTTCCGTATTAATAAATATCCTGCCCTCACTGGGCCTGATAAGGCCGACTATCATGTAAAATGAGGTTGTCTTGCCGGCGCCGTTCGGTCCAAGCAGCCCTACAATCTCTCCCTGTTCCACCTCAATTGATACATGATCAACCACTGTACGGTGGCGGTATTTTTTAACCAGGTTTTCGGTATGCAGTTTCATGACTTAATATATGATGCTGCTTTCCTGCAGCAGATTTTTCAGTTACTCATTGCCTCAGCATGCTTCTTTTGCTTTGACTTCATTACCTGGGCCGATATAAATATGCTCACCTCATAAAGCAACAAAAGAGGGATGGCAACCAGTGTCTGAGAAAATACATCCGGAGGCGTAATGACAGCTGCCACGATAAAGATAAGGACAATCGCGTGCTTCCTGTATTTTCTCATGAAGGATGGAGTGATGACCCCAATTTTGGTAAGGAAAAAAGCAATTATCGGGAGTTCAAAAACCAGTCCCGTGGCAAGACAAACCGATGAAAGCGTTCCTATGTATGACCTCACATTGATCTGGTTCACAACATCAGTGCTTATTATATAGGTGCTTAAAAAATGGATTGAAAGCGGTGCAAGGCAATAATAACCGAACAGGACTCCGGTAAAGAAAAGGGCAGTAGACGCAAGAACTGCACCTTTAGCATACCTTGCTTCATTTGAATGAAGCGCGGGCCTGAAAAAATTCCAGAATTCACGGATTATAAAGGGAAATGCAAGAATAAGCCCGGCAATAATGGCCACTGTGAAATGAGTCATCAGCTGTCCTGCCATCTTGATATTTATTAGGTTTACCGGCTTGCTGTTTATGCATAATGCTTCAGAATGAAAAGTATGCCCGAAAATAGTTGCATGCCCAAGCTTGCAGAGAAGGCGGTTGGTCAGGAAATCAGGCCTTCGCGGAGCAAGGATCACTTCATTGAAAAGAAAATTCTTGAATAAAAATGCAACAATCATGAATACCACGATGGCCAGGAGCGATCTTATAATGTGCCACCTGAGCTCCTCGAGATGCTGCAGGAATGACATTTCCACGTCTCCTCTTTCATCTGTTTTCCTCCAAAAAGCCATAAGCCGGTATCCCTTAAGGGTTTAAAAAAATCAGCGTGTAAAGATGATAAATCTTATGATGCAAAACAACATGGATTGTCTGTCATAAATGCCGTTGAACCGACATTTATGTTAATTATTAGTTAAAACTAGCAAATGTTAAAGATATTTATTAATTTAGATTAGCTCTTGAAAAAGACGACATTTCAGGATTCTTCATTTCCAAAAAGAGGAAAAATGGTAAGTGATTCGACTATACATGATTATTTGAAAAAGTATTTCGGCTTTGATATATTCAAGGGGAACCAGGAACTGATAATAAAAAATGTAATGGCGGGTCATGATACTTTTGTTCTTATGCCGACAGGAGGGGGGAAATCACTTTGTTACCAGCTGCCTGCAGTAATGGAGGAAGGAACCGCTATCGTAATTTCACCGCTTATTGCACTGATGAAGAACCAGGTTGATGCGATGCGCAACTTCAGCACCAATGACGATGTGGCGCATTTCCTGAATTCATCGCTGACAAAAACGGAAATTGCCCGTGTAAAGAAAGATGTCCTCGACCAGCAGACAAAACTGCTGTATGTAGCACCGGAATCCCTTACGAAGGAAGAGAATATTGAATTTCTCAGGAATGTGAAAATTTCTTTTTATGCAGTTGATGAAGCTCATTGCATATCTGAATGGGGACATGATTTCAGGCCCGAATACAGGCGCATCCGTCCTATTATAGATACGATTGGACGTTCTCCCATAATTGCACTTACAGCGACTGCCACACCTAAGGTCCAGCACGACATTCAGAAAAACCTTGGGATACTTGATGCCGAAGTGTTCAAATCCTCTTTCAACAGACCCAACCTTTATTATGAAGTGAGGTCGAAACAGGATGTCACAAAGGAAATAATAAAGTACATTAAGAATAACCCCGGTAAATCAGGCATAATATATTGCCTGAGCCGCAAAAAAGTTGAGGAAATGGCCGAAGTGCTGAAAGTCAACGGAATTAAGGCATTACCTTATCATGCAGGTATGGATTCGCAAACCCGGACGCAGAATCAGGATAAATTCCTGATGGAGGAGGCAGATGTCATTGTGGCTACTATTGCATTCGGAATGGGAATCGACAAGCCCGATATCAGATTCGTGATCCACTATGATATACCCAAAAGCCTTGAAGGCTATTACCAGGAGACAGGCCGCGCCGGGCGCGATGGTGGTGAAGGCAATTGCATAGCTTATTACAGCTACTCAGATATAATGAAGCTTGAGAAATTCATGCAGGGGAAACCGATTGCAGAGCAGGAAATAGGTAAGCAGCTGCTTCTTGAGACTGTCTCTTACTGCGAATCATCGGTGTGCCGAAGGAAGCTGCTGCTTCATTATTTCGGTGAGGAATATCCGGATGAGAACTGTGAAGCATGCGATAACTGCCTCCACCCGAAAGAACAGTTCGAAGGAAGCGAATCCGTCGTGAACGTGCTCGAGACAATCCTTGCAGTAAAGGAAAAATTCAAGGCCGACCATATTGCTCATATCCTTTCGGGGAAGGTCACTTCGGCCATCAAGTCATATAAGCATAATAAACTTGAATACTTCGGAATAGGCGAGGATAAGGATGAAAAGTACTGGAACATGGTGATCAGGCAGGCTCTTATTGCACAGATGCTTACCAAGGATATTGAGAACTATGGCCTTCTCAAGATTACTCCGAAAGGAATGGATTTTATCAATAACCCGACATCTTTTATGCTCGCTGAAGACCATGACTATGCCGAAACGACTGAAGAGGAGAATGCCTTCGGAGCAAAAACCGCAGCCGTCGATGAGGAGCTTTTCAGCATACTCAAGGACCTTCGCAAAAAAATTTCAAAACAGAAGGATGTACCTCCATTTGTTATTTTCCAGGATCCGTCACTTGAAGATATGGCAATACAGTACCCTGTCACGATCGATGAACTCCAGAATATATCCGGAGTCGGCGCCGGCAAGGCACAACGCTATGGGAAGGAATTCGTGGATATTATTAAAAAATATGTTGAGGAAAAGGAAATTATAAGACCGCTCGATATGGTCGTAAAGTCGGTCGTGAATAAATCGGGACTAAAGGTCTATATTATTCAAAGCATAGATATGCAACGGCCTCTTGAAGATATTGCCGATGCAAAGGGACTGGAGATGAATGAGCTCCTGTCAGAAATTGAGGCCATTGTTAATTCCGGAACGCGGCTGAACCTTGATTATTACATCAATATGATGATTGACGAAGAAAGGCAGCACGACATTTATTCTTATTTCCGGGAAGAAGCTGAGACAGATTCACTTGATGAGGCCATAAAAGAGCTTGGAAATGACTTTGAGGAGGAAGAAATAAGACTCATGAGGATAAAGTTTCTTTCTGAAATGGGTAATTGACCGGATCTGTCTTAAAACACCAAATTATATTCATTACCACATTCTGCGCCTGAAAACAGATAAAATTGACGTACAGGCAACATAAAATGGATACATAATAGCTGAAGGCAGAAACCATTTAAGAAGGTCCTTCCTGTTGCGCCTCTTTGCAACATTCTTTAAGATAAGGTAATCGGGAATCGATTTCAGGCCCATGATCAAAAGGAAAACCAGGAGGAAGTCCGGACGGAATATTCCGGCAGCAAGCGCAGCCGTTTCAGCAAAAATTGCAAGAAATGTCACGACAGCCAGCAGCTTTGAGTACCTGTCGCTGTAGGAACGTGCCTTGGAGATCCATCTGGCCCGTTGTTTCAGCAATGAGACAAATGTGTC
Organism: uncultured Bacteroidales bacterium; assembly: GCA_963717685.1. Lineage (GTDB taxonomy): Bacteria > Bacteroidota > Bacteroidia > Bacteroidales > VadinHA17 > LD21. Next base: position 1,783,761 of record OY970346.1, read on the forward strand.
GCATAATTTCGTAGTTACGCATGCATTTTCTGATTCAAGCCAGGTTATCCTGCCTCTGTCCATCTTTATCCCCTGAAGAAGAAATATGTCATCTCCGGACAATAGTTCATCATGCAGCTTTCCGGATTGTCTAGTGAACGAGGCTTTGGTAAATGCCAGGTTGGCTCCATTGCACATGACAGGATTCCCTGCGGCTGCTGTACCGGCAGTAACTCCCTGCAGGCTGAGGAATTCGAGTTCCTGGAATTTTTGAAAAAAGCCCTGACCGGTTTCAAGAACGACAGGGCATATTGCCATTTCCGCTTTTGAATAATTTTGGAAGCCTGCAATTGTGCTGATCCAGTTTTTTCCCATCCGGCAGTCGGCATCTGTTGTCAGTAAAAGATCGCCTGATGAAGCTGCCACTCCTGTAACGACAGCGCTTTTTTTGCCGTGACCCTCATTATTGATGATTTTCAAGTGCCTGATACACCCGAACCTGGTTGCTGCTTCATACGTACCGTCAGTTGAATTGTCATTGACGATTATGAGTTCATAATTATCCTGACCGTAATCCTGTGAGGCAATATCATTTAAAATAACCGAAAGGTTTTTTTCTTCGTTTTTGCATGCAATTACCACTGATACGAAGTTATTGGCAGGACCATAAGGAGGTTCCGGCATAATTCCTGCAAGATTTCTGAAGATTCTTAACAGGAGGATGAAATAGGGCAGGATCAATATCGCGAGCAACCAGTGCATTGGTTATTTTCTCATCCATTCATAAAATGAATAATGTTCAGAGCTCATGCCAAGTGCCTCATAAGTCTTACGGGCCGAAGTATTCCCGGTTTCTACATAGAGCCTTAGTCCCGCAATATCCTTTTCTCCTGCAAGGCTTTTAATAAAAGTGTACATCTTCCTGAAAATCCCCAGCCGTCTGAATCCCGGCATTACATAAACAGACTGAAGCCACCATACATAACAATCTCTCCAGTCGCTCCATTCAGGGGTTATAAGAAGCGAAGCGATTATCCTGCCTGATTCTTCCGCAACATAATATTGTCCGCGGGAGGGATCTTTGAACACACCCGCCACGCCTGCTTTTACTGTTTCCGGGATAAGCACCAGCTTCTCCGTTTCCAATGCCATTTTAATCTGGAAATCGACTATTGAGGATCCATCGGCAGGATCTGCCTTCCTTATTAATACCATTGCAAGAATATTTTGATGTCCGGTTCTAACCACTGAGCAGCCTGTTCGCACACTCTCACACTCTCTCGCCCTCGCGCCCTCACGCCCTTATTCCCTCTCGCCCTCACTCACTTATATTCGTCCCAGCTTTTTATAGCCAGATCCTCTTCATTCATTTTGCAGAAAGCAAGAATAAATGCACTGGCAAGCCGGGCATTTGTAATCAGAGGGACATTGAAGTCAACTGCTGTGCGCCTTATAGAATAGTCATTATCAAGTTCAGATGCGCTCAGATCTTTGGGAATATTGACAACTAGATCGACTTCACGTGATTTTATAAGTTCTATCGTATTTGGTGACTTGTCCTCGTCAGGCCAGTATGCGACTTCTGCCTCTACGCCTGCATCCTGAAGGAACTGTTGCGTGCCTCTCGTAGCATACAGCTTATGTCCTCTTTCCCTCAGTGCCCTGGCGGAGTTAAGCAGTTCAACTTTTGAACGTGCTGGGCCCGTCGAAAGAAGAATACTTTTTTGCGGTACTCTGTAACCGACAGAGAACATAGCCTTCAGTATTGCTTCATAGAAACCCTCTCCGATACAGCCTACTTCACCGGTCGAAGACATATCCACTCCAAGAACGGGGTCGGCTTTGGCCAGGCGCGAAAAGCTGAATTGAGGAGCCTTAACTCCCACATAATCAAGCTCGAACACTGACTTATGAGGTTTCTCGACGGGAATGCCCAGCATAACCTTTGTTGCCAGCTCAATAAGGTTCGTTTTCAGTACTTTCGACACGAAAGGCATGCTCCTGCTCGCCCTCAGGTTGCATTCTATCACTTTTATGTCATTGTCTCTTGCAAGGAACTGAATATTGAACGGGCCCGAAATATTAAGCTCTCTGGCGATCTGCCTGGATATTCGTTTAATTCGCCTCACAGTCTCGAAATAGATCTTCTGCGGCGGAAAAACGATCGTGGCATCCCCTGAATGAACACCTGCAAACTCGACATGTTCGCTTATGGCATAAGCTATTATTTCACCTTCCCTGGCAACAGCATCGATCTCTATCTCCTTGGCATTTTCAATGAATTCAGAAACAACTACCGGATACTGCTTGGACACCCTGGCAGCAAGATCGAGAAAATGCGTAAGCTCGTTTTTATTTGATACCACGTTCATTGCAGCGCCTGACAGAACATAGGAAGGTCTTATCAGGACCGGGAAGCCGATCCTGTCTACAAATTCAAAGATATCATCAACTGAAGAAAGCTCCTTCCACCTGGGCTGATCGATTGCAAGATTGTCGCACATCTTTGAAAACTTATGCCTGTTCTCAGCCTTGTCGATGGAGAGGGGAGATGTGCCAAGAACGGGAACATTCTCCCTGAAAAGCCTCATTGCCAGGTTGTTCGGTATCTGACCGCCAACCGATATTATGACTCCTCCCGGTCTTTCGAGGTCGATTATATCCAGGACTCTTTCAAATGTGAGTTCATCAAAATAAAGCCTGTCGCATGTATCATAATCAGTGCTTACCGTTTCCGGGTTATAATTGATCATGATCGCCCTGAGCCCTTCCCTCCTTATGGTATCCACCGCGTTAACCGAGCACCAGTCGAACTCGACGCTTGATCCTATCCTGTATGCACCGGAACCGAGAACTATTATTGATTTACGATCGTTCTCGCACACTATGTCATTCTCTGATGCGCTATAAGTCAGATAAAGGTAATTTGTGACTGCTGGATATTCCGCGGCAAGAGTATCAATCTGTTTTACGTACGGAACGATTCCAAGCATTTTCCTGCGGTTCCTTACTTTAAGAAGATCATCGTTGATCGTTTCGGAACCTGAACGAAGAACATGGCGGGCTATCTGGAAATCGCTGAACCCGTGGATTTTTGCATGAGCCATCAGCTCAGCCGGAATGCTTTCAAGTGTCCTGTATTTTCCAAGTTCATCCTTTATGTTTATTATGTTCCTGAGCTTGAAAAGGAACCACTTGTCTATTTTTGTGAGCTCATAGATCCTTTCAATCGGCATTCTCCTGTCGAGAGCCTCTGCTATTGAGAATATCCTCAGGTCAGTCGGCTCTGCCAGCTCCTTTTCAATATCATCGAAGCTGACCTCACGGTTTCCTGTAAACCCGTGCATTCCCTGTCCGATCATTCTGAGTCCTTTCTGAATTACCTCTTCGAAAGTCCTTCCGATAGCCATCACTTCCCCTACACTTTTCATGCTGCTCCCTATGGCGTGTGAGACTCCCTCGAATTTATTGAGGTCCCATCGTGGTATTTTGCAGACGATATAATCGAGTGCGGGTTCAAAGCAGGCTGTCGTGGTTTTTGTCACTGAATTTTTGAGCTCATGGAGGCCATAACCTATTCCAAGCTTGGCGGCGACGAAAGCCAGCGGGTAGCCTGTCGCCTTTGAAGCCAGTGCGCTTGACCTCGAAAGCCTGGCATTGACTTCTATCACGCGGTAATCTTCCGAACCTGGATCAAGGGCATACTGAACATTGCATTCGCCGATAACACCTATATGCCTTATTATCCTTATAGAAAGCTCACGGAGCTTATGGTACTCGCTGTTCGTAAGAGTCTGGGAAGGAGCGACCACGATGCTTTCTCCGGTATGAATGCCAAGAGGATCAAAATTCTCCATGTTGCATACCGTGATGCAGTTATCAAATTTGTCCCTTACGACTTCATATTCAACCTCTTTCCATCCCTTCAGCGATTCTTCCACGAGAATCTGACCAGTATATGAAAAAGCCTTTGCGGCCAGGACCTTTAGTTCAGATGTTCCGGATGCGAAACCGCTGCCCTGTCCTCCCAGGGTATAGGCTGCCCTTATAATAACCGGAAATCCAAGCTTCTCTGCCGCTTTGACGGCATCATCAACACAATTTACTGCAATGCTTTTGGGTGTCTTTATATCTATCTCCCTTAGTTTCTTCACGAAAAGCTCCCGGTCTTCCGTATCCATTATTGCCGCTACCGGCGTTCCCAGAATCTTCACTTTGTACTTGTCAAATACTCCTTTCCGGAAAAGATCCGTTCCGCAGTTAAGAGCTGTCTGTCCCCCGAACGAAAGAAGGATGCCGTCGGGTCTCTCCTTTTCAATTACTTTTTCGACAAAATAAGGCGTGACCGGCAGAAAATATATTTTGCCGGCAATTTCCTCGGATGTTTGTACCGTCGCAATATTCGGATTTATCAGTATCGTTCTGATACCCTCCTCTTTCAAAGCCTTCAGCGCCTGTGAACCGGAGTAGTCAAATTCACCTGCCTCGCCGATTTTAAGTGCACCGGATCCCAGGATTATTACCTTTTTTATATTGTCTTTCATCAGCCGGGTTTGATTGTCAAAAATAACATAAATTATTAATCGCCGCTTGCAGATTTAATAAAATGAATATATTTGCAAAATATATGAATAAATATGCAAAAGACAAAACGGCTGCTTGCAATTGAGAAGATAATTGCTGAAGAAAGCATATCATCACATGATTCGCTTCTGAAAAAGCTTAAAGGAAAGGGAATAAACTGTGCACAGGCAACTCTTTCCCGTAGCTTAAAGCAGCTGGGAGCAGGCCGCGTGCCCGATGGCAGGGGAGGCTACAGGTATTTGATTCCCGAACATGAAGTGACCCGGCCAGCATCTGCAGGAAAGCTGCATTTGCTGCCGGCAATACTTGATATTATTGAAGCAAAAGGGCTTCTTATCATGAAAACACTCCCGGGAAACGCGAGCAACACTGCATATTATATTGACAGTGCTGCCAGGTTCGAAATTGCGGGAACGATAGCCGGTGATGATACCATCCTTATCGTACCGAGGGATGGCATATCAAATCACCAGGTTCATACCTGCCTTGAGATAATCCTTCCCGGACTGCATAAAAAGCTTAAAAAGGATTTGGCTTTATAAATTTTAAGAAATAATAGAAAGAAGAATATTCAACGCATAATTAAATACCGGAACAAATGAAGGAAAAAATTGTGCTGGCTTATAGCGGCGGGCTTGATACCTCGGTCATACTAAAATGGTTGATTGAGAAGGATTTTGACGTAATCGCATTCGTTGCCGATGTAGGGCAGGATGAAAATTTTGAGGAGTGCAGGAAAAAGGCAATGCTTCTCGGCGCATCAAAGGTCATAATCTCAGATCTTAAAAGGGAATTTGTCGAAAATTATGTTTTTAAGGCAATAATGGCCAACGCGATATATGAGGACAGGTATCTTTTGGGAACAGCCCTGGCAAGGCCGCTTATAGCAAAGAAGCAGATCGAGGTGGCAAAGCAGGAGGGAGCTTTCGCTGTAGCTCATGGGGCTACCGGGAAAGGGAATGACCAGGTCAGGTTCGAACTCTGCTATTACGCCCTGATGCCTGGCATCAAGGTCATTTCCCCATGGAAAGACAGGGAATTCCTTTCGCAGTTCAAGGGAAGGACCGATCTTTTGAGATATGCCGAAGAAAAGAAAATTCCCGTAAAGGCAAGCATCGACAAGCCTTACAGCGAGGATGACAACCTGATGCACATAAGCCACGAGGCAGGAGTTCTTGAGGATCCCATGTACACCCTTAACAAAAGCATGCTGGCAAAAATGGTGATGCCCCAGGATGCCCCGGACATAGAAACACGCATCGTGATCCACTTCAAGGACGGCAGGCCTGTCAGGGTAGTGAACAAGGAAGACGGAACCGTCAGGGAGGACCCATATGAGATGTTCGTTTATCTGAATGAACTGGCCGGCAGGAATGGCATCGGCCTTCTCGACATGGTCGAAAACAGGTTTGTGGGAATAAAATCGAGGGGGGTCTATGAATCTCCCGCCGCAACGGTGCTCCATATTGCCCATAAGGATATTGAAGGGATCGCAATGGACCGCGAGGTAATGAGGCTGGTTAACATGCTCACTCCCAAGTTTGCCGAGATCATCTATAACGGTTTCTGGTTCAGCCCGGAAATGGACTTTCTTATGGCGGCAATTGAAAAGAGCCAGGAGCTGATCGACGGCAGTGTCCACCTTTGCCTTTATAAGGGAAATGTAATCGTGGAAGGGCGCGAATCACCTTCTTCACTTTATAACAAAAAGCTATCAAGCATGGATATTGAGGGAGGATTTGATCAGACCGACAGCAAAGGCTTCATCAGGATAAATGCGATAAGGCTCATGGCTCACAGGGCAATAATCGAAGGAAGCCGGAAATGAAAAGCTTTTAAGTGTAAAAAGTACACTTATTATTGAAATGAGCGATCCGTGATCATATTTGGGATTTAAGAATTTAAAAAACAACAAAAAATAAAATAAATGATTATGCGACTTTGGGAAAAGGGGATAACTCCCGAGCCTGCCATCATAGAATTCACTGCAGGCAGGGACAGGAAGACCGATCTTGCACTTACAAAATGGGATATCATAGGCTCGATGGCACATGTAATAATGCTTAATGATGCTGGTCTTATCATTAATGAAGAGAAAAATGAGCTTCTTAAAGCCCTTCATTCCCTTTTTGTCCTGAATGAGCAAGGGAGCCTTGTGATTGAGAAGGATGTCGAAGACATCCATTCCCAGATAGAAAAGGAGATGTCGTCAATACTTGGTATTACCGGCAGGAAGATACATACGGGAAGATCGCGCAACGACCAGGTAATGGTCGACATAAGGCTCTATATGAGAGAAGAGATAGATAACCTGGCGGCACTTATAAGCAGGCTCTTTGAAAAATTCCAGGCTCTGAGCCGGCAGCACAGGGAGGTGCTGCTTCCCGGATATACCCACATGCAGCCGGCAATGGTCTCTTCTTTCGGCTTATGGTTCGGGGCTTATGCTGAATGCCTTGTCGATGACCTGCTTCTCCTTTCGACTGCACGGTCGCTGAACAACAGGAATCCGCTCGGAACAGCATCAGGATTCGGCACCACCCTGCCCCTGAACAGAAAGCTTACGACCGGGCTTCTCGAATTTGATGACCTGCTTTATAATTCAGCGTATGCGAGCCTGAGCAGGGGAAAAGTCGAGCTTTCGATTGCAGCAGCCATTGCCTCAATCGCCCAGACGCTTTCAAGATTCTCGACTGATGTATGTCTCTTCATGAGCGCTGAGTTCAGGTTCGTGGATTTTCCTGATGAATATATAACAGGATCAAGCATTATGCCCCAGAAAAGAAATCCCGATGTTTTTGAGCTTATAAGGGGAAGAACAAATTTAATACAAATGCTTCCGGGCAATATTGAGATGCTGATATCAAATCTGCAATCAGGATACAACCGCGATCTACAGCTCCTGAAGCAGCTCATGTTCGACGCGTTCAGCGATCTCCGTGAATGTATCGGAATCATGCTTCTCATGCTGAATAATATAAAGGTAAGAAAGGATATACTTGAGAATCCCCTTTATAATACCATCTTCAGCACCGAGGAGGTTAACAGGCTCGTAAGAGAGGGGATCCCGTTCAGGGATGCTTACCAGGCTGTTTCCGAAATGGTAAAGAACTCCTCATTTTCAAGGACATCCGTTTCAGATTATACTCATGAAGGCAGTATCGGAAATCTTTGCAATGATGAGATTGCAGGGATTTTCAAGGAAAGGATGAAATGCTTCACGAACAAGTCAGCTTCTGAAATGGCAGAAAAGATGATGGGTTATGTGACGAATTAAAAATCTGAAGCAGTAATTATTCTGAGCTGCCGGCCTTTGATCTCCTGATATTTTCAATGAAGACGTCAAAAAGATAATCGGTATCCGTAGGTCCGCCCGATGCTTCCGGATGGAACTGCGTCGAGAAAAACGGCCTGGTCTTATGTTTCATCCCCTCATTGGTGTTATCATTTATATTGATGAAAAGCGGATCCCAGTCCTTTTGCAGTGTTTTGTTGTCAACCGCAAACCCATGGTTTTGTGAGGTTATATATGCCTTATCAGTGCCGACCTGGAGAACCGGCTGGTTATGGCTGCGATGACCATATTTAAGCTTATAGGTGTCTGCACCTGAAGCCAGGGCCATGAGCTGATTTCCCAGACAAATGCCGAAAATGGGGATATCCTGTGTGAAGGATTTCCTTATATTTTCGATTGTGGCATCGCACATCTTGGGATCGCCGGGTCCGTTTGACAGGAATAATCCATCGAAATTCTCAGCGTGATAGTTATAATCCCATGGTACCCTTATTATCGTTGTATCGCGTTTCAGCAGGTTCCTTATAATATTGAACTTGACACCGCAATCGACCAGGATGATCCTGTATCTGCCCGATCCGTATGTCTTTTTTTCCCTTGTGCTTACCTCAGCGACCAGATTAGCCTTATTGGGATCATAAAAGGAGATTTCAGTTCCCTCGGGTTCCAGTTTACCGAGCATGGCGCCCTTTTCCCTTATTCGTTTCGTAAGCGCCCTTGTATCTATCCCGTAGATTCCGGGAACCTTGTTTCTCCTGAGCCATTCATCGAGGCTCTCGGTAGCATTCCAGTGGCTGTATTCAAAAGAATAGTCGGATACGATTAGCCCAGAAATATGGATGGATGAGGACTCGTAAAAGCGGTAGAGATCATTTTCCTCGCTTTTTGCTGGAGCGCCGTAATTTCCGACTAGAGGATAGGTAAGGCAGAGTATTTGTCCGCGGTATGAAGGATCAGTAAGGCTTTCAGGATATCCTGTCATTGCCGTATTAAAGACAACCTCCCCTGCAGCTGCAAGCGGACCTCCGAACGATCTTCCCATAAATTCGGTGCCGTCTTCCAGCGTCAGCTTTACCTTTATCCTTTCAGTCATTTTCCCGGTTAATTTATTTTTTTATGAATATCTGCACTTAATAATAAAGGTCAATATATCTAATTATTTTAAAAACAGTTTTTATTTCAGTATATCATTTTCCTGTGTTACCTCATGGCAGCAACGGCCATTTCAATCTGTTCCATGGCCCTGGCAATGGTAGCACGTGTCGTCCCGAGGTTCATTCTCATGAATCCTTCTCCGCCGGGACCGAATGTCGACCCCTCATTCATGCCTGTTCCTGCCCTTTCGATAAAAAATCTTTGAAGTTCTTTTCCTGGCATTCCAAACTTCCGGCAGTCGAGCCACATCATATAGGTTGCCTCGGGCCTGACCGGGACTATTTCCGGAATCATTTCACCACAGTATTTCATGACATAGTCAACATTCATTTCCAGATATTCAAGAAGCGAATCAAGCCACTCCTGACCTTCAGAATATGCAGCTATTGAAGCTATTGTTCCGAATATATTTCCGTTTCCGACATGCAGGCTCTCTATTTTCCTGTTAAAGTATTTTCTGAGCACAGGATTAGATATTATCAGTGATGATGTTGACAGGCCTGCAAGATTAAATGTTTTGCTGGGAGCAATGCATGTCACCGTTATATCAGCTATTTTTTCAGAAAGGCTGGCGGCCGGTGTGTGAACATATCCCGGCAGGATAAGATCGGAGTGGATTTCGTCGGAAAGGATGATAATATTGTTCTTATGACAAATATCTGCCAGTGTTTCAAGCTCTTCCCTGGTCCAGACTCTCCCCACCGGATTATGCGGATTTGAGATTATAATCATTTTTACCGATTCGGTGAGGGAGGCAGTAAGCGAATCAAAATCCATCGACCATTTTCCGTTATTTTCGACCAGCTGGTTATATATTAAATTGCGGCCATGGCTCTCAACCGCCGAAAAAAACGGGAAGTAAACAGGGGGCTGAACAATAATTGAATCTCCGGGTCTAGTAAAGGCCAATGTGCACAAATTAAGTGCCGGAACTATTCCCGGGCTGAAGCATATCCACTCCTTGTCTGTCTTCCATCCATGTCTTTTTTCGATCCATTGCACGATTGAGCTGAAATACTCGGGTGGCCTGAATGAATATCCGAAGATCTCATGATGGATCCTTTCGTCAAGTCTACTGACAATGAAATCAGGGGTTTTGAAATCCATATCGGCGACCCACATCGGAATAACATCCTTCTTTCCGAAAGTCTCAAGCCGAAGATCGTATTTGACACAATCAGTGCCTTCCCTGTTCACCTCTTCATCAAAATCCCATCTCATCAGAATCGCTACATTTTCAGGGGTTCAAAGATATATAAAATGATCGATAATCAGGATTGACCAGGTAATTTAATAAGATCAGCCGCTTAGGATTTTAATGGACTTTGCCTGAGCACATTTATCATCAATTTAGCTGATATATGTGGAAGTTATTAATATATTTTATTACTTTTATGCCAGGTTAAATTAAATAAATCAGGATATGAAAAAGGAAGTTACGATATTGATGATCTCATTATTAATAGCGGGTGTTTCAGGTTTGACGGCTTGCAGGCAAAAACCGGCCGTTAAACAGCAGAAAAAAATTGAAATTCAGACAGTAGATACAATAAAAAAGAATATAGAGTCAAATGTTTACCCTCTGCCCACTTCTGCAGAAGTCATAAAAATGCTTACGGACCTGGAGGTTGGCTATATCTTCGGCATTTCAAATCCCAAGGAAAATGCAAGGAAATACTTCAGCAGCTCTGCAAGGGCAATTAATATGGGTGTTTATGGTGCTGACCTTAGTTACGCCACGCTTTACAATATACAGCAGGGCGTGATAGATTACATGGATGCTATCAAATCGCTGGCTGATGAGCTTAATATGTCGCAGATCTATGATAAATCATTGTATGACAGGATCAAGCAGAATTTTGACAACAGGGATGAGCTGGTGAAAATTCTTACGGATGCGTTCAACAATACCTACAAATATCTGGCTGACAATAATCAGCAGACTTTAGCACTGCTTGTCGTGGGAGGTGCCTGGGTTGAAGGAATGTATCTTACGACTCATGTTTCGGAGGCTGCATACCAGGTGGCAGGCATTTCAAAAAACCTTCTTGAGCAGAAGAAATCCTTCGATCTTTTCATGGAGATTTCAAAGCCTTATCTGAATGATCATTCCGTGGCTGATTTTGTGAACACCCTGGAACCTGTCAGGAAAGTATATGAAGTTCTTGGCACTAGTCTTTCCGAACAGAATATAAAGGATATCACCAAGGCAATGGAACAGGTAAGAACCCAGATCGTTCAGTAGATATATTATTGATATCTGACCGCAAAGCCTTTACTTTGCGGTCTTTTTTTGGCAGTATTATGTAGTTATGAGGGAATCTGTCCTTTTGGCTCTGATTCATATTTTTGCCATTGTATCGACTGTAAACCCGGTCGGGATTACATCGCGTGGCAAAAAGATTCTTCGCAGCTACCTCAGGCGATACCTCAACAGGGAGCTTGAAGAGGAATATTACTCCCTTTTTGAAAATAACATTGAATTTTATTCCAATGAGCTGAAAAGCGTCAACAAGGCAGAGCTGGCTGATGAGAATTCCCTGATATCATTCCAGATAACAAACATTTGCCGGCAGATAAAAAAAGGGCTCTTCCTTGAGGAGAGAATGATTGTCTTTCTCCAACTGATAGAATTTGCCTTCGAGGATGGTCTTATTTCGGATCAGGAAAAGCATATAATTGACATTGTAGCAAGGACATTCAATATCTCAAAAAAGGAATATGACAATGCATCTGCCATGATGATAGGCAGAACATACGATGAGATCACACCTGAATGCGTTCAGATAGTCGAAGGAGACAAGCAACAATCACAGGCTGCAGGATTATTTAAAAATTATGGACTCTGGCATCATACTGAGATCAAGGGATTCAGGGGGCACATGATTGTTCTTCATATTGAAAGTACCGGAACGCTTCTTTTTAGCTATGACGGTCCGCTTGCACTTTATTTTAAGGGCAGGGATATTATCGCCTGCAGACCTTACCTCCTTGAGCGGGGAGTGAACATAAAGGGGCAGGGAATCGAACCGATTTATTATTCCAAGATCTATAAAAAGTTTGTCTCTAAAAACTTCAGTGAAAAGTTTGTTTTTGAAGGCCATGATATCGGGTATATGTTTAAAAACTCGGATAACGGCGTGCGGGAAATGAGCTTCAGGGTTGAGTCGGGAAACATGATAGGCATTATGGGGGCCAGCGGCGTTGGGAAAACCACGATGCTTAATATGCTGGACGGCAAGATAAGGCCATCCCATGGCAACATTTATATAAACGGTTATGATATCCATTCCGATTCTGAAAAGATCAAGGGCGTAATAGGGTATGTGCCTCAGGATGACCTCCTGATAGAGGAACTTACGGTTTACCAGAACCTCTATTTTAATGCCCGCCTTTGTTTCGGAGACTATACCGAGGAAAAACTTAAGGAAAGTGTCGATAAAATACTTGTCGACCTTGATCTTTACGATATCCGTGATCTCCAGGTAGGGGACCTCCTTAATAAAAAGGTGAGTGGAGGTGAGCGCAAACGGCTTAATATAGGGTTGGAGCTTATGCGCGAGCCTGCAATTCTTTTCGTTGATGAACCGACATCAGGACTCTCATCCTTTGACTCAGAAAAGGTTATGGCGCTGCTGAGAAACCAGGCTTTGAGCGGCAAGCTTATTTTTGCCATCATTCACCAGCCTTCTTCAGATGTAATAAAGCTGTTCGACAGGCTCTGGATTCTCGACAAAGGCGGTTACATGATCTATGACGGAGACCCTGTCGAGGCGCTGGTTTATTTCAAAACGGAAACTTCGCAGGCAAATGCGGCAGAAAGTGAATGCCCTAACTGCGGGAATATTGAGACCGACAATATCCTGCATATAATTGAAGTAAAGGTTGTTGACAACAACGGCTTGCCTGGGAAGGAAAGACAGGTGAGCCCGAAGGAATGGTACGGGAAGTACATGAAAAAGATGATACCTGCCGGACTAAAAAAGCCATCTAGGATGCAAATCACACCCGGCAGCTTTAATGTTCCCCGCAAATGGGACCAGATAGTGACTTTCGTAAAGAGGAACCTTATCAGGAAGCTGGCCGACAGGCAGTACATGACAATAAACCTTGCAGAAGCACCCCTGCTGGCATTCATCCTTGCATATATCTCAAAGTACAGCGAGAATGGCGTTTATCTGTTTTCAGCCAATAAGAACTATCCTGTATTCCTGTTCATGTCGATCATTGTTGCATTATTCATCGGCCTCACGGTAAGCGCCGAGGAGATCTTCAGAGACAGGAAGATACTGGAAAGAGAGAAGTTCCTTCACCTTAGCAGGCTAAGCTATTTGTTGTCGAAAGTCAGTTTTCTTTTTATTCTTTCGGCAATACAGACGTTATCATTTGTTATAATAGCCAACCTTATTCTTGAAGTCAGGGGCCTGCTGTTTCAGCAATGGCTTATACTTTTCACCACTGCCTGTTTCGGCAACATGCTTGGGTTGAACGTATCGGCAGGCATGAGGACTGCCATCAGCATATATATTCTGATTCCTCTCATTCTTGTTCCACAGCTCCTGCTGGGAGGTGCTATGATAAGATTTGATGACCTGCACAGGTCATTTACCAGGAAAATCTATGTTCCGGTCATTGGCGACCTGATGGCTACGCGCTGGTCGTACGAGGCAATAAACGTGGAACAGTTCAGGAATAACAGCTATGAGAAACCCTTTTTTGAGTACGACATGGAAATGAGCCAGAATGACTGGTATGCTTCATTTCTTATCCCAACTCTTATAGTTAAGGCTGATGCCTGCAGAAGAACAGCAAAGCCCGCGCTTGACAGGGAAAGCGTTGAAAGGAATCTCAGGGAGCTGGAGTACCATATTAAGGATCTGAGCAATCTCTCAGGAATTGAGACTGGCAGATGGGCGAAAAACCTGAATTATTCGGGTTACGATAACATGACCGCTGATGATGCCATAAATTATCTTGAAACCCTGAAGACCTATTTCAGGAGCATTTTCAGTACAGCCATGGCGAAGCATGATTCCGTTTACAAAATGATGGCAGGCAAAATGGGCAATAAGAAATTCCTTCAGTTAAGAGACAGGAATTTGAATGAAAGTCTGAATAATCTGGTACTCAACAGGATGTCGACTGATAAAATTTATGACTCCGGCAAGAAAATAATTCAGAAAGCCGATCCTGCCTTCATGATGCCAGGATCAAGATTCGGCAGGGCACATTTTTTTGCCCCTTACAAAATTATCGGAAGCATGGAGATTTCCACCCTGCTATTTAATATGATTGCGATCTGGTTAATGACAGCAGGCCTCTTTGTAACGCTTTATTACAATGTACTGGGGCTGTTTATTAAATGGCTTGATCGGATTAAAATTCCGATCTGGAGGAAATTCGGAAGGGAAATGCTCCAGATCTGACAATTCACACGGCAATAATCAGAATTTTAAATGGGAATGATAACACCCAAAAAGAACCTTGGCCAGCATTTTCTTAAAGACAAAACCATTGCCCGGGAAATTGCAGATTCCCTTTCAGGCTCAGGGTATGGCTCAGTGCTTGAAGTCGGTGCGGGAACAGGCATTTTGACGGAGTTCCTAATGGAACGGAATTTTCCCGATTTCAGGGTGATTGAGATTGATAATGAATCGGTCCACTTCCTGAAAGAAAGATTTCCGGGGCTTAAGGAAATAATCAGGGGAGATTTTCTTCAGATGGATATTGATTTATACTTTGATGGTACGCTTGCAGTTATTGGTAATTTTCCCTATGACATTTCGAGCCAGATTCTTTTCAGGGCTCTCAAATACCGTGAAAAGATAATCGAAATCTGCGGCATGTTTCAGAAGGAGGTTGCTGAAAGGATCTGTTCCTCACCGGGATCGAAGGTCTACGGAATTCTCAGCGTGCTGCTGCAGGCCTATTATAAGGCGGAGTACCTTTTCTCGGTTCCTCCGGTTGTTTTCTCGCCTCCGCCGAAAGTAATGTCAGGCGTTATCAGACTGACGCGGAATGATGTAAAACAGCTTGCCTGCGATGAGCAGCTGTTTACGAAAGTTGTGAAGGCATGCTTCAACCAGAGGCGTAAAACTCTTAGGAATTCAGTAAAATCGGCGTTCAGATTGAAGAAAGAGAATTATGAGGATTTTGCATTGAGGCCTGAACAGCTTCCGGTATCAGGGTTCATTAACCTCACAAACTGGATAGCTGAAAATATGATTTAGCTGAATGAATAGCTGATTGCGGTAACCGGGTCCATTCTGGCAGCAGAAGATGCCGGAGCATAACCTGCAATGATTCCTATTATACCGGAAATGAAAATTCCCATAATAATATTCCCTGCGGTAAGGTACATATTGAGCTCATAAAAGTAATTGATCACTACGGTCCCGATAAATACGATAAGCAGTCCAAGCAGTCCCCCTATTATTGACAGCATTACTGATTCGGCAAGGAATTGCAGGAGAATGAATGCACGTTTTGCCCCCAGCGCCTTTTGAATACCAATCTGATTTGTTCTTTCCCGGACTGAAACGAACATTATGTTTGCTATTCCGAAACCTCCCACAATGATCGCAAGCCCGCTTATTAACCATCCCCCCATATTTATGCCGGCAAAAACAGCGCCGAATCCCTGTGTGAGAAGGCTTGCCTGGTTGACCGAGAAGTCTGTTATTTCGTGTGGTTGAAGCCTTCTTGCAGCCCGGAGTATCATTGTCGTCTCATCGCTGAGCTCCTCTATGTTGACTCCCGGTTTTGCCTTGATCATTATTTGTGTATCGATAAACCTGTTCCGAAGGTTTATGAATGTCTTTCCATAGTTCAGTGGTACAATCGTGACATCATCCATGCCGTTATCGCCAATTCCGCCTTTTCCTTCCTTTTTGGTAACTCCTATAACGGTGGTTTTGAATCCTGCAATTGATATTTCCTTCCCGACAGGATCCAATTTATCAAAAAGGTTTTTGGCTACTTCCGCTCCTATAATTGCGACATTCTTACCAGCTAATGCTTCGGTCTGGGAGAAATATCTGCCCTTTTCAATCTCAAATGCCCTGACTTCGTCGAATTCGATTGTCGTTGCACCGACAGTAGCATCTGTCAGTATGTTTTTTCTGTACTTGATATTTTCATTCTGAAAGGCTAAAAAGCTTGAAGCAGCTGCCTTGGTTGACTTACGAACCACTGCTTCGTAGTCGCTGGTCGATATCGACGGCCATTTAATTATATCCCACCATGCGAGGTTGGGACTGAACGACCATGGCCATTTCTGAACATAAATAACATTATCGCCCATTGATGCTATGCTGTCATGAACGCTCTTCTCCAGCCAGTCCAGGACAGTAAATACGGAAATGATGGATACTATGCCTATGGTTATCCCCAGAAGCGATAGGAATGTTCTTAGCTTATTAACCATTACTGAATTAAATGCAAAAATGATTCCTTCCCTGAATAATCTGAAGAACAATTTCACGTCCGAAGAATTTTATCCGGTTTCAAAGATAAGAAAAATCAGATGCATCTGACACTGAATTTTCATGCCTGCCTGATTAATCATAATGATATTTTGTTGAGGGTAATAAAAAAATATCTATTTTTAACCGCCTGTTTTATCCCTGGCCTCCGACTATAACTTTCAGAAAATGAGTGAAAAAAAAATAAGCAGTGCCTTAATTTCCGTCTTTTACAAGGATGGCCTCGATGATATTGTCAGGACTCTGTCCGGTCTCGGTGTGAGGATACTTTCTACAGGAGGGACATATTCTTTTATAAAAGGCCTGGGAATTGAAGCTGAAAAGGTCGAGGACCTTACAACCTATCCGGCAATTCTGGGAGGAAGGGTGAAAACTCTGCATCCAGCAGTCTTCGGGGGGATACTGGCCCGAAGGGAAAATCCTGATGACGTAATGCAGATGGCAGAATACGGCATTCCTGAAATAGATCTTGTGATAGTCGATCTGTACCCGTTCCGCGAGACTGTCAAAAGCACCGGTTCAGAGGATGAAATAATTGAAAAGATTGATATAGGGGGGATATCCCTCATCAGGGCAGCTGCCAAGAATTATAACGACGTACTTGTCATATCCGGAAGGGAACAATATCCGGGGCTGCTGAAGCTTCTTAAGGAAAAGAAAGGAAAGACCTCACTGGCTGAACGCCGTTTTTATGCAGCCACAGCTTTTAAAATTTCCTCTGATTACGATACAGCTATTTTCGGATATTTCAACCGCACCGAAGGTATCCGGGCTTTCAGGGAAAGCATAGATCTCGCATATCAATTGAGATATGGCGAAAATCCCCACCAGAAGGGAATATTCTTTGGAGACCCTGATCAGCTTTTTGAAAAAATGCACGGGAAGGAAATTTCTTATAATAATTTCCTTGATATTGAATCTGCGATCAATCTGATTGATGAATTCACCGGAATTACCGTGGTGATCATCAAGCACAACAACGCGTGCGGTGCAGCTTCCGGTGAAAACCTGACCGATGTATGGAAGGCAGCTCTTGCCTGCGACCCGGTTTCAGCCTATGGAGGCGTGATTGTGACAAATGTTCCGGTTGACGATTCAGCGGCTATTGAAATTAACCAGCTTTTTTTCGAAATAATCATTGCTCCCGGTTATGCTTCCGGGGCTCTTGAAATCCTGCAACAGAAAAAAAACAGGATAATTCTGAAAAGAAAGGAGCAAGTCAGTAATCCATACAGCTTCAGGTCATTGCTCAATGGTGTTTTGTGGCAGGAGCGCGATACCAGGATGGAATCCCCTGAAGATTTGAAACCGGTGACTCCAGTGCACCCGAAAAAAAGCGAAGTTGATGATATGATTTTTGCCAACAAGATTGTCAAGCATAGCAAATCGAATGCCATAGTGCTTGTCAGAAACAAGCAGCTTTGTGCGAGCGGGATCGGACAGACTTCCAGGATTGATGCGTTGAAGCAGGCCATAGAGAAGGCAAAATCATTCGGCTTCGATCTGGGGGGATCGGTTATGGCATCAGACGCGTATTTCCCGTTTGGCGATTGCGTGGAAATTGCCGCAAAGGCAGGCATCACTGCAATAATTCAGCCCGGGGGTTCGATCAGGGACCAGGAATCGATCGATTGTTGTGCTGCCAATGGCATTTCAATGGTCTTTACAGGAATAAGGCATTTTAAACATTAACATAAAATTAATTTCATTCAATGGGACTATTTTCATTTTTGACGCAGGAGATTGCTATCGACCTTGGGACGGCAAATACCATTATCATTCATAACGACAAGATTGTTGTAGACGAACCCTCTATTGTCGCAATTGACAAGAATACCGGCAAGCTGATAGCGATAGGGGAGCAGGCAAGGCAGATGCATGGGAAAACGCATGAGAATATCAAGACAATAAGGCCTTTGAGGGACGGCGTTATTGCTGATTTCAATGCGGCAGAACTGATGATAAGAGGAATGATAAAAATGATAAGCAAAGGGCCGCAGCTGTTTTCTCCTTCGCTCAAAATGGTGGTTTGCATTCCTTCCGGAAGCACGGAAGTTGAGATCCGTGCAGTCCGCGATTCATCTGAACATGCAGGCGGACGTGATGTGTACATGATATATGAACCCATGGCAGCTGCCATAGGTATAGGACTTGATGTCGAGGCACCGGAGGGCTGCATGGTCGTTGATATCGGAGGCGGAACTACGGAAATTGCGGTTATTGCCCTGGGCGGAATCGTATGCAATAAATCGATAAGGATAGCAGGTGACGGATTTACCGCTGATATACAGGCCTACATGAGGCATCAGCATAATATAAAGATCGGAGAAAAGACCGCTGAGGATATAAAGATTGGGGTGGGGGCCGCTATACCTGATATCGAAAATCCACCCGCTGACTATGTCGTGCGGGGTCCTAATATCATGACCGCTTTGCCGATTGAGATACCCATTTCGTACCAGGAAATAGCATATTGCCTGGATAAGTCACTGTCTAAAGTTGAGGCCGCTATCCTTAATGTTCTTGAGCAGACCCCGCCGGAACTCTATGCCGATGTAGTCAATAAGGGAATATATATGGCGGGTGGCGGAGCTCTGTTAAGGGGACTTGACAAAAGACTTACCGACAAGATCAATATCAATTTCAATGTTGTTGAGGATCCGTTGCATGCAGTCGCACGCGGAACAGGCGTGGCACTTAAAAACGTCGAAAGATTCCCCTTCCTTATGAGATAACCCGATAACGTGAATGCGAAATCTGCTGAATTTTCTGGCGAAGTACAATAATCTTATAATCTTTCTTTTTCTTGAAAGCATTTCGCTCTATTTACTCAGCACAGGGAATAATTATCATAACACCCAGGTCGTAAAAGGGATCCGGAGCATCACAACGGGAATCGAAGAGAAAGTCAGTAATACAAGAAATTATCTTCATTTGCGCGAGATAAACCAGGCGCTGGCACTTGAGAATGCATCGCTCAAAAACAGTCTCGGACAGCTGAATAAACAGGGAAATCAGGTTTTTTTTTCAGTTTCCGATACAAACTTTCACCAGCTGTACCAGTACACTTCGGCTGAAGTTATCAATAATGAGGTAAACCGCCAGAAGAATTTTTTTACTCTCAACAAGGGAACAAGAGAGGGTATGGCAGTCGATATGGCGGTAACATCAGGCGACGGGGTCGCAGGAATAATCGTCGGATGTTCACGGAATTTCTCGGTGGCAATGTCACTTCTTAATGTTAATTTCAAATTAAGCGCCAGGCT
The DNA here is from genome assembly GCA_963717685.1 of uncultured Bacteroidales bacterium. Lineage (GTDB taxonomy): Bacteria > Bacteroidota > Bacteroidia > Bacteroidales > VadinHA17 > LD21. The sequence continues at coordinate 1,803,524 of OY970346.1, forward strand.
AAAGTCAAGCGGCAACTTCGGTTCCCTCGGATGGGACGGGAATGATTGGAACTATGCGATCCTGAGTGAAATTCCGCAGGACGTCACTTTCGGTATCGGGGATACAGTTGAAACCACAGGTTTTTCAGCCCTCTTTCCTGAAGGGATAATGATAGGCACGGTGAGCGGATTTGAAAAATCGGGCGGAGATTTCTACAAAATAAGGGTCCTGCTGAAAACAGATTTCAGGAAAATCCATTTTGTCTCTGTGATCAGCAATCTAAGGAAGATAGAGCAGCTTGAACTTGAAAAACAATTCCGATGATCAACAGGATTTTAAGATACAGCCTAATTTTTTTACTGCTGATCCTGCTTCAGCTGCTGGTCTTTGATAACATCCAGTTCAGCGGTTACGTGAATCCTTATGTATATATCCTTTTCATACTTCTTCTTCCCATTGAGATTCCCTCATGGCTTCTCCTTCTTCTTTCATTTGCGACCGGGATATTAATGGATTTTTTTTCAGGAACCCCTGGCATGCATGCTTCAGCAACTGTTCTGGCAGGATTCGTCCGTCCTTATGTCTTAAGGATTATATCTCCCAGGGAAGGTTATGAGGCCGGAGCAACACCATCAATGATCATTTACGGATTCAGATGGTTTCTTATTTATGCAGCAATTATTGTCCTGGTCCATCACTCTGCATTGTTTTATCTCGAAGTGCTAAGACTGACATCCTTTTTCAGGACACTGTTCAGGGTGCTTCTGAGTTCGGCATTTTCGGTGACTTTTATTCTTCTTCTGGAGTACATGAGAAAAGGAAAATAGCAGGCTATGAAAGATCTTTTCACGAACAGAAAATACTTTATAATTGGACTGGTGATACTGACGGCCGTGGTTCTGCTCGTAAGACTTTTCATTATTCAGATTGTTGAAAACAAATTCAGGTTATCCGCCGATAACAATGTGTTAAGGTATGTAACGCAGTATCCGGCAAGAGGACTGATTTATGACAGGAACAATAAGCTTATGGTGTTTAACCAGGCCGCTTACGATATAATGGTCGTCCCGTCTCAGACCGGTCGGATGGACACTACCCGTTTTTGCAGCGACCTGGGGATTACAATCGATTTCTTCAGGGAGAGGCTTAAGACAGCCAGAAACTATTCACGCAAGGCTCCTTCCGTTTTCCTTAAACAGGTATCATCTGAGACTTATGCGAAATTCCAGGAAAAGATGTTCATGTATCCTGGATTTTATGTTCAGCCAAGGACGCTGAGAAAATACTCGCATCCGGTTGCTGCCCATCTTCTGGGTTATGTAAGCGAGGTCGACGAAGCACTGATAAAAAGGGATCCGTATTATAAGACCGGCGACTATATTGGCAAGCTTGGCATCGAGGAAGCATATGAAAAAGAGCTGAGAGGACAGAAGGGAGTAAAAATTTACATGGTTGATGTTTACAGCCGCATAAAAGGATCTTACGAAAGTGGTGCCTTTGACACCGTGGCAGTGCATGGCTCGGATATAATATCCGGTATCGACCTTGATCTTCAGGAATATGGCGAGCGACTTATGCAGAACAAAACGGGAAGCATAGTCGCCATTGAACCTTCAACGGGTGAAATACTTGCACTGGTTTCGTCTCCATCCTACGATCCGGGCCTTCTTGTCGGAAGGGTGCGATCGGAAAATTTTGCAAAGCTGCAGGCCGATTCGATATACAAGCCATTATTTAACAGGGCATTTATGGCATCATATCCTCCCGGATCTACTTTCAAACCGATAAATGGTCTTATAGGCCTTCAGGAAAAAGTTATTATGCCCTCAACAAGTTTCGCATGCAATCATGGCTATTTATTTGTGGCTTGTCATTCGCACCCGTCGCCGCTTGACCTAGAAGGTGGCATAATGAATTCATGTAATTCGTATTTCTGTCAGACTTTCAGGCGTATACTTGAGAACCCTGTATATGGTTCGGTGACTGAAGCTTTTGAAAAGTGGAGAAGTTATCTGACCGAATTCGGGTTCGGAAAAAAGCTTGGCAGCGAATTCGTCAATGAGCTTCAGGGAGTAGTCCCCACATCAGCTTATTATGACAAATTTTATGGTAAAAACAGGTGGAAGGCTCTCAATATCATTTCTATGGCGATAGGCCAGGGCGAGATAGGGACTACGCCTCTTCAGATGGCCAATATGACAGCCGCAATAGCAAACAGGGGTTATTATTTTACGCCTCATATCGTTAAGTCGATCGGTGACGGGAACAGCATAGATCCCAGGTTTACGGAAAAGCACGTTATAAGCATAGATTCAGTCAATTTTGAAGCAATCATCAGGGGAATGGCTGCAGCAGTAAAGGGAGGAACTGCCCAGGTAGCTGCTCTCGACAGCATAATAATTTGCGGCAAGACAGGAACGGCCCAGAACCCTCATGGAAAAGATCATTCGGTGTTTATTGCCTTTGCACCAAAGGATAATCCAAGGATTGCTATTGCCGTTTATGTTGAAAACTCCGGTTTTGGGGCGACCTATGCAGCGCCCGTAGCCAGCCTCATGATAGAGAAGTACCTGAAGGGCAAGGTTATCAGAAAAGACCTGGAGCAGAGAATGATTGACCTTAACCTGCTCAGCAACACTACTGAACCAAAAAGTGAAAAGCAGCGGAAGCTTACTGAAGGGGATTGACAGGACATCGGTTCTTGTTTTCCTGCTCCTGATCATCATGGGCTGGCTTAACATTTATGCAGCGGTATATAATGATGAGCATAAGCAGATACTTGACTTTTCCCAGAGATATGGAAAACAGTTTTTATGGATAATGGCCACAATGGTTCTGGCTATATTTATCTTATTGATCGACAGCCGGTTTTATTTATTCTTCTCATGGTTCTTTTATGCTGCCGCCATGTTTTTGCTTTTTCTTGTTCTTATATTCGGCAAGGAAATAAACGGTTCAAAATCATGGTTTGAGTTCGGTCCCATAGGCCTCCAGCCTTCTGAATTTGCCAAATTTGCTACAGCCCTTGCTCTTGCAGGCTTCCTGAACCACAGGAGGGATGACCTGACAAAAATGAAAGTCATTCTTCCGGCCCTGGCAATTATTCTTTTCCCGGCAGTTCTTACGCTCATGCAGCCCGACCTTGGGTCCACAATTATTTTCTTCGCCCTTTTTATTGTGCTTTTCAGGGAAGGATTAAGCCCCTATGTCTTCATTTCAGGATTGCTGATGATAATATTCTTCTTTCTGACCCTTTTTCTCAATAAGCTCTACCTCGAAACGTCGCTTGTCGCCATAGCTTTTCTTCTTGCATGGTTCTCGACCGGGAAGTGGAAAGCCTGCATGGCCGGTCTGGGGATATTTGTTTTTATTTATAGTGGGTTGTATTTACTTGATCAGTATGTTATTAAATCAATAGGCAATGAAGCTCTTTTCGTAATTTCGGTAGTACTGTCAGGCATTTTCTTTTCATATTATATTTATGCAAAGAAAGCGACGACCATTTTAATAATTTACCTGTTCCTGCTAGGAAGCGTTCTTTTTATCAATTCAGTGGATTTTGCATACGATCATCTGCTTAAGCCTCACCAGAGGGAACGAGTGGAGATTTTGCTTGGACGGAAAACAGATACCCGTGGAACGGGGTACAATGCAAACCAGGCAATAATTTCAGTCGGATCGGGCGGATTTATCGGGAAGGGCTTTCTTCGTGGCACCCAGACGAAGTTCAAGTTTGTCCCCGCTCAAAGCACAGATTTTATTTTCTGCACAGTCGGTGAAGAGTGGGGATTTCTCGGATCACTCGTGGTAATAGGGCTTTTTGTCCTTCTTCTGATAAGGCTCATAATGATTGCGGAAAGACAGCGATCGGCCTTTTCAAGAATATATGGATATGGTGTCGTTAGCATCCTGTTCATTCATTTTTTCATCAATATTGGCATGGCGATAGGCCTTGTTCCGGTGATAGGCATTCCGCTTCCGTTCTTCAGCTATGGGGGGAGCTCCCTCTGGGGATTTACCATTTTGCTGTTCATATTCCTGAGGTTGGATGCCGGAAGATCGGAATATCTGGGGTGATCAGAATGGTATGGTAATCCTGTGGGATATTTCTATACCGAAATCTTTCTCAACATAGTCTATAAGCTGGGGGAAAAACTCCATGAAGTCTTCCTGGAGTGAAAAATAATTTTTTTTGAGCGTCCGCATGGCGAACCGTGTCTCTTTCGGAAGAGTGGATCTGTTGCTCAGCGTCCTCAGTACATGGCGGATGCCATTCAGCGTCTGATATGATTCTATCCAGTTGTTTATAATGAAGAAAGGCATCATTTCCTTGACATTCGGAGGCAGGATTTCATAGTTATTCACGAGTGCCTTGTAGAAGTTATAGGTCACACTTTCCAGAGGCCGGCGCGAAAAAAAGTCCCAGTCCTTTGTCAGAAAATGATCGTAAATAATATCAGTAATGACCCCTGAATATTTATGATATTTTTTTGAAAAGAAAATTTTACTGCGGTGAACTACTGGATGCCGGTCTGTGAATCCGTCGATATTCCGGTGAAGGAGGATCCCCTTCCTTACGAGTTCGGGATAATTCAGGTAATCGCGGCCCTTTACATAATCTCCGATGTAATTTCCAATGATTATTTTATCAGAATCACCGGACAAATATATATGGGCCAGCACATTCATGAGCTTGTATAATGATACAAAGAATCTGCCATATGCATTAATATTATTAAAACATTTTCAACACGGAAACAGCACTTCCTAAACATAATATAGTTAAAAGATTGTTTTACAAAGAATTAACACATAAAGACGGCAATTTAAAAAATCCTTTTATTCGTTCGGAATTTCAGTACGCAAATTATACATTTGTTGATTCATTTTAAAATGAATTTTCTTTCAGTTCGAAAAATAACTTGTAATCAAGGAGGATTTATGATCAAAAAAAATGTCATCATCATTGGTGCAGCCGGCAGGGATTTTCATAACTTCAATACCTGCTTCAGGGATAATGAGAATTTCAATGTAATAGCTTTTACGGCAGCGCAGATCCCGGATATTGCCGGAAGAAAATATCCGCGCGAGCTTGCAGGAAACCTGTATCCTAAAGGTATCCCTATATTTGCTGAAGGACAGCTTCCTGAACTTATCAAAAAATTCAAAGTAAACGATTGTATATTTTCATACAGCGATGTGCCCTATCAAAGAGTTATGGCGACCAGTGCAATAGTAAATGCAGCCGGTGCTAATTTCGTCCTTCTGGGGCCTGAGGATACCATGATAAAAAGCACGAAGCCGGTTATTGCCGTAGGAGCAATCAGGACCGGGTGCGGTAAGAGCCAGACTTCAAGGAGAATTATTGAATTATTGATGGAAAGAGGATTAAAGGTTGTTGCAATTCGTCATCCTATGCCTTACGGTGACCTCAATGCCCAGAAAGTACAGCGGTTTGCAGTTTTAAAAGATCTTGAAAAGCATAAATGCACGGTGGAGGAGATGGAGGAGTATGAGCCCCATGTAGTAAGAGGTAATGTCATTTATGCGGGAGTTGATTATGAAGCTATCCTGCGCAAAGCCGAGAAGGATCCTTCCGGATGCGATGTCATTTTGTGGGATGGCGGAAATAACGATTTCCCTTTTTATAAACCTGATTTGATGGTGACGGTGACAGATCCTCACAGGGCAGGTCATGAGCTGAAATATTATCCGGGAGAAGTGACCCTGAGGCTGGCCGATGTGGTGGTGATAAATAAAATGGATACCGCTTCTCCTGAAGCGATCCAGATCGTCCGCGAGAGCATCGAAAAAGTAAATCCCAAAGCTGTGGTCATCGACGGGGCTTCGCCTATAAAAGTCGATGATCCCTCATTGATTAAAGGCAAAAGGGTTCTGGTCGTTGAGGATGGTCCCACTCTCACACACGGTGAAATGAAGATAGGTGCCGGCGTGGTCGCAGCCCGTAAATTTGGTGCCTCGGAACTTGTTGATCCCAGGCCCTTCACGGTGGGAAGGCTGAGTGAAACATTCAGTATTTATCCAAACATAGGAACATTGCTTCCTGCAATGGGATATGGTGACCAGCAGCTTCACGACCTTGAAAAAACCATAAACAGCACTAAGTGCGACAGTGTGATAATTGCCACTCCCATCGATCTGAACAGGATAATCAATATTAAAAAGCCGAATACAAGAGTTTACTATGATCTGCAGGAAATTGGAGATCCGAATCTTACGCAGGTGCTGGATGAATTTGTGAAGAAGCATAAGCTGGCAGGAAGAAAAAAATAGCATACCCGAAATGAACATCTAAAGGAACATCCGGGCAACCTGAGTGCAGTTTCAGGAACGGATTTTTATTCTTTCAAAATTATCAGCTCTGTTTCGCTGGCCGTGAATACAGATAATAAATATCTGAACAACGGGAAAGAATATCAGGATGAGATATATTTAGATTGGTATGATCACGGAGCGAGGTTCTATGACCCACAAGCTGGGAAATTTAATTCAATAGATCAGGTGATTGAGAATAAGAATAAATGACACTTTTTCAAAACAGCGTCATTATTCACATTTCAAATAACGTTATTAATGGCGATAGCGTAAGAAAACATTGATGTCAACGCTTTACCCTTGCATTGCCGCTCCAGATGCTCCAGACCTCCTCTTCATCGGCCGGCTGGCAATAATCACTGGTCATAGTTGTCGCAAGCGCGCCGGCAGCCCATCCAAACCGGATCCATTTTTCAGGCTCCCATTCTTTCAGTATGCCATAAAGCAGTCCGCCTGTAAACCCGTCGCCTCCGCCTATTCGGTCCAGGACCGTTATTTCGCGCGGCTCTTCAATGTGCCAGTTATCGCCCTCAAGCATAACGGCGCCCCAAAGATGCTTATTGGCATCTATCACCTGGCGGAGCGTTGTGGCAAATACTGATACCCCGGGAAATTTCTTTTTTATCCTGCCTATCATTTCTTTGAAGCTGTTGATTTTTGATGCAAGGTCTTTACCTCCTTCCTCAGGCCCTTCGATTCCGAGACTGAGCTGAAAATCCTCCTCGTTTCCGACAAGGATATCAGCAATGGCCGCGATCTCCCGGAAAACAGACCCCAGCTCATTTTCGCGGTTTTCCCAGAATGTCTTCCTGTAATTAAGATCAAAGGACACGAGGGTTCCATTCTTTTTTGCTGCCTGCGCCAGCTCACTGCAGAAAATGCCGGTTTCGTGAGAGAGCGAGGCAATAAGCCCTGAAAGATGAAGTACCTGAACGCCTTCGTCCGCAAATAGCCTCTTCAGGTCGAAATCCTTCATGTTAAGCGTCCTACCGACCTCACCGGCCCTGTCGTTATACACTCTTGGTCCGCGCGGGCCGTATCCGCTATCAGCAATGTTGAACTGATGACGGTAACCCCACGGTCCGCCCTGTTCCACCTCGACTGCTTCACAAACCATATGCCTGCTGCAAAGGTCATCTTTTATAAATCTGGCAATCGGGCTGCCACTGACAAATGCTGTAAGCACCTTTACGGGCAGACCAAGATAAGAAGGAACACTGGCCACATTTGTTTCAGCGCTTGTCGCCTGCATCATGAACAAATCGCTGCAATGAACCGGCTGTCCGTTCAGCGGCGTGAGACGGACTCCCATGCTTGTCGGAACGACCAGCGACCATTTGAAATTCTTTTTTAGCTCTGTTCTCACTGTATTCATTATTGAAATATGACATCTGCCTGTTGAACGAAAATGATGCTTTTCACATCTGTTTCAAAAAATGTTTCTGATCATTTCAGCCCAGATCCGATGAATCAGCTTCATGGATTCATTTCATCCTTTCCCTCAGCTTTTTCCCGGCTTCCTCAAAGCCTGGCTTGTTGAGAAGGGCAAACATATTCTTCTTGTAAGCCTCCACTCCGGGCTGATCGAAAGGGTTGACATCGAGGATATATCCGCTTGCGGCACAGGCAAGCTCGAAGAAATATATCAGCTGTCCTGCGTAAAATTCATTGAGCATGGGGATCTCGATTTTTATAACCGGAACATTGCCATCATTATGTGCCAGCACGGTTCCGGCTTCTGCGCTATGATTGACTTCGAACAGTCTTTTCCCGGCAAGATAATTTATCTGGTCGGAATCATCCTTTTCAAGCGGTATTGTAACTTTTTTCTCCGGCTCTGTCACAGAGATCATCGTTTCAAACATAATCCTTTGTCCTTCCTGGATGTACTGACCCAGGGAATGGAGATCGGTGGTAAAATCGACTGAGGCGGGGAAAATGCCTTTACCGTCTTTTCCCTCGCTTTCACCGAAAAGCTGTTTCCACCACTCAAGAAAGTAATGCAGCTTTGGGGTAAAACCCACAAGGATCTCTACCGGGCGTCCCGACTGAAGGAGAAGGTTGCGGGTTGCAGCATACAGAAGTGATGGATTTGCATATCCGTCCCTGTCTTTTCTGGTTTCCTCTTCCATTGTTGCCGCCCCTTTAATCAAGGACCGGATGTCAAATCCGCTGACAGCTACCGGGAGCAGGCCAACCGGGGTCAACACTGAATATCTGCCTCCGATGTTATCAGGAATGACAAAAGAGTCATAGCCATTCATGTCCGCAAGAGACTTCAGAGCTCCCCTTGATCCGTCTGTTATTGCTATTATCCGGTCGGCTGCACGGACTTTTCCGATTTTTCTTTCCAGGTGATCCTTAAGGATCCTGAAGGCAATTGCAGGTTCAGTAGTGGTGCCTGATTTTGAGATTACTATTATTGAATATTCCCTGTCGTCGAGGATCCCGAGGAGATCCGACATGTAATCTTCACAGATGTTCTGTCCTGCAAAAATTATATCATGGTGTTTTTTCTTCAAGAAAGGTGAAAAAGAACTTGAAAGAGCTTCGATTACGGCCCTTGCCCCGAGATATGAACCACCTATTCCGACGACAACAGTCAAACCGGAAACTGCTCTCAGATGCTTTGCCTTCTGTTCTATCCTGTCAATCTGTTTCAGCACCTCTTCCGGAAGCGACAGCCATCCCAGGAAATCACTGCCTGCTCCGGTTCCGGCTTTCATGGATTCGAGATGCATGACTGATTTGCTTGCCAGTGCCAGCACTTCTTCGGAAGGAACAAAGCTTTCGGTGTACTTCAGGTTTATGCTTAATTTTTCTTTCATGTCATTATATTTAAAAAGCCCTTCAGGCATGCAAAGTTAAATAAAAAAACCGCCGGGAGTGATCCTGGCGGCTTTCAATAATACTGGAATTATATATCTGGAGTAATGCTATTTCTTGTTTATATCGCCTGCGCTGGAGGAATGAGCGTCAATGTACTTGGGATCACCTTTATAATTTATATCGCCTGCGCTTGATGATCGCGCTGTAAGTTTATCCGTGACATAAATGTCTGCATCTCCTGCACTGGAAACGATAACGTTGGCTTCCCTGACCTTCAGGTCATATGCCTTAAGATCGCCTGCGCTGCTCATATCTGCTTTGAGGAAATCAGCTTCACCTGAAAGAGTTATATCCCCTGAACTGCTGCCATCTGCCTCGATTGTCTTTGCATAAACCTCGAGTTTGATATCGCCTGCGCTGCTCGCATTTAGTGCAAGATCATCGGTCCTGACAGGTGTTTCGCCTATGATATCACCTGCACTGGTGGTGGAGAGTGACTTTATATCCTTCATTACGACATGGACTCTCCTGATATCTGCATGACGGATTTCGACATCGGTGTAAATATTAAGGATACCCCCCTTGATTTCTGTCAGGATATATTCATGAAGATTTTCATCGGCTTCGACAACGATGCCTGGCACGTCGCCCTGTGTAATGTAAGCATCAATGCCCGAGCTTACCTTGATGCCGGTAAAAGAATCATTTACAGCCCGTTCCTTTTTTACAACGTTTCCGTTGCCATTGACCGTTCTGCGAAACTGCCCGTTGATGCATCCTCCTATAGCAAGAAAGATCACGAAACCCGTCAAATACCTTAAGTTTTTCATATTCTTTAATTTTGATTTTACAATTTTCTGATTTAAAGACGTGGATAAATATTGAATGATGCATTACAGGATAAAAACCTTCCAGGGCTGCAGCAGTGTGATCTGTTGCTTAAAATGCGTTTAGTACCACTTGAATATCTTTAGTCCTGCTCCAAAGAAAATAAAACCCATAGCTGTAAGAATGACAACCGGCAGTGCAACCTGCGGCAATCCTGCACCCTCGTTAAAAATGCTCCTTATGCCGTCAGTAAGCATTGTCAGAGGGAGCTTATCAATTACGCGGATGCTCCAGTCAGGGAAATTATGATAACTGAAGAAAATTCCCGACAACACCATCATTGGCATTACTATGGCATTGATTATCCCGTTTCCGACTTCTGTATTGGAAGTATGTGATGACACGAATACCGCTATTCCCGCAAATGCAATATTCCCTGCAAGATACAGAAGCACCATTGCAGAGATGCTTCCCTGTATTGTCATATGAAAAACAATGAGAGCGAATGCCAGCAGTGCAAATGCTTCAATGAAATTCATGAATATCCTTACAGAGATAAGGGCTATCAGAAAATGAGATTTTTTCATCGGTGTCGCAACCATGCGGCGAAGCAGTTTTTTAGAGCGTTTCTCTATAATGCTGTAACTTATGCCCCACATGGCCGACATCATGACTCCCATGGTAATTAGTCCGGGAATGAGAAAATCGATGTAGCGTGTCCCTTTTACTGTAAGCGGCCTTATCTCATCAGCCTTAACCGGAGGAATGAGCTCTTCCGAACCGACTACTTCGCTAAGCTTGATGTAAGTCAGCTCGGCATCCGGGTTCATGGGGTCAAAATGGTATTCAGCTTTCCCGCTGTCGCCTTTAAGGATAAGATTTAAGGTTCCTCTTTTAAGCAGGATCATGGATTGATCCCAGTTCAGTTCGTAAAACAGGAATGTTGAGTTTCCGAGCTTTTCATTCCTGATCTCAAGCTTCCATTTATAATCTTTTTTAACTGTTCCCTGGTTTTTTTCACATTTTTTTTCCAGGAATTTGTAAACTATTGATCTATTGGTGTCTGCAGCCTGGGATTCGCTTATCACCGCCACTTTTCTGACAACATTTGCTTTTTTTGTAAATGCTAGGCCAAGTCCCACCGACATAAGAATAGGGAAGGCCAGGCCCCAGAACAGAACACCCGGTTCTCTTATCAGTTCACGAAAGAGTGAAAGGGTGAGCAGCCAAAGCTGATTCAGCCTTGAAAATCTCTTACTCATAAATCTTCCTCCCCGTCAATGACACAAAAAGATCGTCAAGCGACATGTAACCCTGAAGAAGCTCAGGGAGAGTCCCTTCCCGCAGAATAACCCCGTTATCCATTATTATTATATAATCGCACAGGTTTTCAGCCTCTTCCATATAATGGGTCGTAAGAATCATTGAAGTCTCGGAAATGTTTTTAAGCTTCCTGAGGATTTCCCAGACTTCGCGGCGTGCATTGGGGTCAAGGCCCGTCGTAGGTTCATCAAGAAGCAGTATTCCGGGAGTATTGATAAGTGCAATACCCAGTGCAAGTCGCTGTCTTTGCCCTCCTGAAAGATTTACCACATATGCCTTTCTCTTATCTCCGAGGCCGACCAGCTCAATTATCTCATCGACCCTTTTCCTTCCCATATCAAAAAAGCTTGCAAACAGCTGCAGCGTCTCTGATACCCTGAGCTTATCAATGAACATTGTTTCCTGCAGAGAAAGGCCGATTATCCTGTGAAGCTCGTTCTCGTTTCCTTTCCAGTGCTTCCCCATTATGGTTATTTCGCCCTTGTCCGGTTTCTGGATTCCTTCAACCATTTCGACAAGAGTGGTTTTACCTGCACCATTCGGTCCCAAAACGGCCACGAACCGGCCTTTGGGTATAGACAAGCTTACGCCTCTTACTGCCTGGACCGTCTTGAATGATTTCCAGACTTCCTTTACTTCAATGACATTTTCAGATATCATAAACAGATAGAACAGGCGAATGGATTTATTGTTTTATTTTGTCCGGACAACCTGAAGCCGGTTTCAACCTGACCCGGAATAAAATAACCATTATTCTTCAATCTGGGTTTCATTCCTCGTTTTGTGGACTTCCGGTTTCATCTGGGGGAAAAACAGCACATCCTGGATTGAAGGCTGGTTCGTGAGAAGCATGGCAAGCCTGTCAATGCCTATTCCCATGCCCGAGGTGGGAGGCATGCCATATTCAAGGGCTCTGACGAAATCGAGATCTATTAACATAGCTTCGTCATCACCCTTTTCTGAAAGCCTGAGCTGGTCCTGAAATCGCTCCATCTGGTCAACCGGATCATTAAGCTCGGAATATGCATTGGCTATCTCCCTGCCGTTTATCATCAGCTCAAATCTTTCCGTCAATCCCTGCTTGCTCCTGTGCATCTTGGTGAGCGGAGAGGTCTCAACAGGGTAGTCGATTATAAATGTAGGCTGTATGTAATTATGCTCGCATTTTTCACTGAAAACTGCGTCTATGAGCTTCCCCTTACCCATTTCAGGGCTCTGCGGAACATCAAGACTGTCACAGACTTTCCTGAGTTCCGGTTCGCTCATCCCCGAAATATTAATGCCCGTATTTTCCCTTATTGCATCAAGCATGCTTATACGCCTGAATGGCGGAGTAAGGTTAATAGCGATGTTGCCATATACAATTTCTGTTTTGCCATGAAGATCAAGAGCCGCTTTTTTGATAATCTCTTCAGTGAACCCCATCATCCAGTTGTAATCTTTATATGCAATATAAATTTCCATTACTGTGAACTCGGGATTATGAGTCCTGTCCATCCCTTCATTCCTGAAATCCTTTGCAAATTCATAAACGCCCTCATATCCGCCGACAATCAGTCGCTTAAGGTACAACTCATCAGCTATCCTGAGATAAAGGGGGATATCCAGAGTATTGTGGTGCGTAATAAAAGGCTTTGCAGCCGCTCCTCCGGGGATAGGCTGGAGAACCGGCGTCTCAACTTCGAGATAACCTTTTGAATTGAAAAGCTCTCTCATCGATTGTATGAGCATCGTTCTTTTCCTGAAAACGTCCCTGGTTCCCGGATTTACGATAAGATCGACATAACGCTGACGGTAACGCATCTCCGGATCAGTCACCGTATCGAAAAATACCCCGTCTTTTTCTTTTACTATCGGAAGAGGACGAAGGGATTTGCTTAAAAGAGTAAGTTCCTTTACATGCACCGTGGTTTCTCCCATTTGCGTTTTAAAGACAAACCCCTTAATGCCTATAATGTCACCGATATCCAGAAGACGCTTGAAAACTGTGTTATACATTGTTTTGTCTTCTCCCGGGCAAATCTCATCACGCCTGACATAGATCTGGATCCTGCCGGAAGAATCCATAACTTCTGCAAAAGACGCGTTTCCCATGATACGCTTGCTCATGAGCCTTCCGGCCACGCACACATCCCCGAAATTGCTTTTTTCGGGTGCATAGTTTTCAAGTATATCACGGGCATATGCATTAGTTGGATATTCTGCTGCGGGGTATGGATTTATCCCAAGCTTCCTTAGTTCATCGAGGGAATTTCTTCTTATCTGTTCCTGTTCACTAAATAATACATTGTTCATGGCCAGTCAAAAATTTGTGCAAATATAGGAAAATTAAGATTTTCGGCATGGGAAGAATTTCACCCTCTGAAACGGTCTATCCCTTCTCCGAATTTCCTGTAAAGAAGGTTTGTGACCGGCCCGGGAACTCCCTGTCCGATCCTGACCCCGTCGATTGAAATCACAGGTGCGATCTCCGAAGAGGTATTTGTGATGAATGCCTCGCTGATCTCATTAAGGCTCTCTGCCCTGACTCCCTTTTCAAGGACAGGGATCGCACATTCATGTGCTATCTTCAGTACGTGCTTTCGCGTTATTCCTGAAAGGATATGCTCCGATTCCGGATGTGTGACGAGAGTGCTGCCCGCTAAAAAGAAGATATTTGAATGCGACCCTTCAGTGATTATACCCTCCCTGACGAAAATACACTCCGTACTTCCCTGATCGACAGCTTCCTGTAATTTAAGGACATTCGGGAGAAGCGAAATGGATTTTATGTCGCATCTGCTCCATCTTATATCCTTCCTCAGGATCACATTAATTCCATGTTCCGTTATTTCATCATCAGGCCTGAATCTTCTTGCAAAAGAATAAACTGTTGGTTTTACGACTGAAGGCGGAAATGCATGCGATCTTGGCGCCGTTCCCCTTGTAACCTGAATATAAACGAGCGCAGGTTCAGAAAAAAGATCATTAACCTTTACAAGCTCCCTGGCAATATCCGGAAGCATTGCAGCTCCCGGCCAGGAAATTCTGATCTCAGACAGGCTTCTGGCAAGTCTTTTCAGATGACTTTCGATATCAAAAAAGAAGCCCTGGTACCATCTGACAACTTCATACACGCCGTCAGCGAAAAGAAAACCACGGTCTTCAGGACTTATAAGTGCCTGATCTGCAGGAAGGAATTTGCCGTTGAGATAAACAATGTCCATAAAAAAATTTTAACAGCACAGTGGCATAAAGGTGCAGAGGCCTAAAGTTAAATAATCTAAGGCAAAATTGTTTCCGACCGGTAATCGATGTTCGACCTTGCCTCATCCGGCGTGGAAGCATTGCCGCATGCTGCCTGGACGAAAAGTGAGGCGCCCAGCACAGTGGTCTCCTTCTGGTCGACGACCAGCACCGGCACTCCGGTATAGCTTGCTCTTAGTCTGTTCCAAAGCCTGTTCCTTGAACCGCCTCCGACGCAAAGGATATGGTCTGTGATGAAACCTCCGGCTTTTTCAAGAGCCGCTTTTCCTTCAGCGAGCCTTTCCGACAATGCTTCAAGCATCGCCCTGTAAATCTCATCCCGTGTTGATTCCATTGTTAGTCCGAGTATCTGACCACCGGGCCTGTCCTTCAATTCTTCATAAAATTTCGGCACTATCCTGATGCCATTTGATCCGGGAGGCACCTTTTCAGCACCTGAGATCATGGTCTCATAGACGTCCTCCTTTATGTCGGCATAAAGATTTTTCCTGGCCCATTCGAGGATTCCTGATGCTATCCACTGATTACCTATGTCATAGAGGCCTTTTTGTGAGTCGAGTTCCGTGGTTATTGACATTTCATACTGTTCTTTTCCTGTCCTGAAATTCTCTGAACGTACCATAAGGATCTCCCAGGTACCCGAGCTGAGGACAGGCTGATTTCTGTCTGCTCCTGATCCGAAAACTGCAAACTGGGTATCGTGCCCTGTGGCAACGACAGGAATTCCTTCCGGTATCATCGTCTCTTCCGAAGCCCTCCTGCTTATTCTTCCCGTTATTGTCCCCGGTTCCGCAAGTAATCCGAATCGGTCAGACGGGAAGCCTGTCTTCCCAAGCAGATATGATGACATATCCCTTGATGAAAGGCTTGACAGCATTGATGTGCCTGCCATTGTAGTATCGTTTCTCATCTCACCTGTAAGCATGAAGGAGAAAATGGAAGGCATAAAAAGAAACCTGTGACTCATTTCAATAAGCCCGGGCTTGTTTTCCATGAACCAGATAAGCTTATTGATAGTATTAAAGTTAAAAGGCAGAACTCCCGATTCTTTGTAAAGATCCTCGCATGATATGTATTTTCCGATATTTTCCATTATAGGCCTGGTCCTTTCACACTGCCATGAGATGACAGGATAAAGCATTTTGCCGTTTTTGTCAAAAAGGGTTCCGTCGACTCCGAATGTCGTCACTGTTACGCCGCATATATTTTCGCTGTTTATCCTTTTTATCACACTGGCTGAGGCCTGGCACATTTTTGCCCAGATCTCGGTGACGTCCCATATCCTGCAGGAAGGGTAGAAAGGATCAGGTTTCGTACTGTTCAGGAATGATTCTGAGGCAATTATGCTTCCACGGCTGTCTATGGCTATAACCCGTACATTGGTAGCCCCGCAATCAAAAACTATTACAATATCGCCCGACATTTTTTCCTATTATCCTTTAACAGAAACTTTATGCTCTTCCAGGGATCTTTATTCCCGGATAATCCCCGGACAAAACCCTGAACAACAAACAGGTGACTGTCAGAGGTTTTTGATAAATGCCATCGAAGCGCCCATTCCTGCAATCATGATGACATACAATGCCAGAACAATGATCAGCAGGATGCCTATATAGACATAGTAAGACTTTAAATTCTTAAGTGCCTTCTTCATTTCATCCCTGTCAAGAGACTGAACGGCATTTGATGTGTATTTTGAGAAACGAAACAGGAACAGGACCGGGAAGAAATAGATTACAGCAAAAACCAGGATAAAGAATGAAACGAGCCATTCCGACCTTCCCAGGAAAGAATGCGATGTTTTAAATGCTGTCATGAAGATTCCTGCGCCCAGGCCGATGATCACAATAAGACCAATGCCTATAAAACCAAGGATTGAAAGGAACATTGTCCATTTCCGGGTTGTGTTCAGATTTTTCAAGTCTTCCGCATCAAGCTCTATTTTTTTAATTTCAGGAGCTTTTCCCATGTCGGGATCTGTCTTGATCAGTTCAGGGTCATTTTCCATTATGTTTTAAATTAAATAGTTGATATAAATTTACGCTTTTACGCCATTACATTTTATCGTCATCATTTATATAGGGGGCCGTAATTGATGCAGGCCCTGTAATCTGCCCCCTCCTTATCCATTCCAAAAGCATTCCAGGCACTTGGCCGGAATATTTTTTCCTCCGGAACATTATGCATGCAAACAGGGATCCTCAGAATGGAGGCAAGCGTTATAAGATCTGCTCCGATATGACCGTAGCTCGATGAAGAGTGATTGGCTCCCCAGTTTGCCATCACTGAATATACATCAGAGAACGGACCTTTGCCTGTAAGACGGGGAACAAACCAGGTTGTAGGCCATGTCGGATCGGTCCTGTCAGTCAGTATCTTATGCACTTTTTCTGGAAGTTCGACACTCCAGCCTTCTGCAAGCTGAAGTACCGGTCCAAGTCCTTTTACAATATTCACTCTCGAAATTGTGACAGGCATTCCTCCCCTGGTATTAAATTGCGAGGAAAAACCTCCTCCCCTGAAGTAACCAATATTTGCCGGTTCCCATCGTGTCGCCCTGAGGCACTCGGATGCATCTCCGGAAGTTATTTCCCAGAAAGGCTTTATGCATGGTTTCCTGTTTTTTGTCTGTCTCCCTGAAAAGTCAAGTGCCGATGCTCCGGAATTGATCAGGTGGATAAAGCCGTTTGAAGCAGTTCCTGAAGGCTTTGTCCCGGTCGCCCTTTTTATTGCCTCGGGGCTCCAGTAAGTCCTGATGTCGGAGAACATCTGTGCGGTATCTGTAAGAAGATATCCGAGTAGCATCGGAACGCCGTTCATGGCATCATTTTCTGTTGCAACCAGATATGGAGGTCTAATTCCGTTCCAGTCAAATGATGAGCAAAGAATTGCCTCGAGGAAATCGCCGTTTGGCATATGATCGGTCCATTGCCTCTGGCCCTGGAAACCGGCAAGGATTGCATTATGGCCGTGCGATTCTTCCCCGAATCCAGTCTTTTTCAGGTTTGGATTGCCGACCATAAGGTCGCGTGCAATCATTGTCATTTTTACGACGATCTCCCATTCCTCATCTTTTCTTTTACGGGATTTGGGTTTTAAATTCAGGTCCTTGCCTTCGGCACAATTCTTCTTTGCCCACGCAAGAGCTTTCCGGAATTCAGCCTGGTCATAGATATTTTCATCGAGCCTTCTTGTGAACTCGCTCATGTCGATATATTCGTTCCTCATCCCGAGATATTCCTGGAAGAAATCTTCCCTGACTATTGATCCGGCAATGCCCATCGAGACCGAACCCATTGAGAGATATGATTTTCCTCTCATGAAAGATACAGCAAGTCCTGCCCTCACGAACCTCAATATTTTTTCAGAAACATCATCCGGTATCGTCTGGTCTCCTGCATCCTGTACGTCATGACCGTAAATGCCGAAAGCAGGCAATCCTTTCATTGTATGTCCGGCCAGCGCTGCAGCAAGGTACACGGCGCCCGGCCTCTCGGTCCCATTAAAGCCCCATATTGCTTTCGGGACAGTGTTGTCCATATCTATGGTCTCGCTGCCGTAGCACCAGCATGGAGTGACCGTAAGGCTTACACCGACTCCTGTTTTTCCAAACTTTAAGGCGCATTCTGCGGCTTCAGCCACACCTCCTATGCATGTATCGGCAATTACACATTCCACTGCTTTGCCGTCAGGATATTTTAGATTCCGGGAGATAAGATTTGCAGCAAGCCTGGCCATTCCCATTGTCTGTTTTTCCAGGGATTCCCTGATGCCTCTTTCACGGCCGTCAATCACGGGACGAATTCCAACCTTTGGAAAATTGCCAATAACAGTCTGATAGTTATGATTTACCTTGAATTCTTCTTTAGCCATAAATGACGCTTTTAAATTTTAACGGTGAATTGAAATTATAATGTCAAAACAAATATAGTGAAAATCATCACGAAAATTTATTCCGACAGAATTGCGCATTTGTTGTACTATTCCTGACTGCCCAGTGGAATTACAAGGATTGTAATAACTTTGTCAGCCAGATAGTGAAGAGAAATGGAGAGGATAACAAGATTGCCGAAATGGCTTAAAATGCAAAGAGCAAGCGGTGAGAATTATTCAAGGGTTAAGCGGCTCATAATTGAGAATAACCTGCATACGATATGCACCAGCGGGAACTGTCCGAATATCGGAGAGTGCTGGAATGCCGGAACGGCAACATTCATGATCCTCGGTGATATCTGCACCAGGGCGTGCAGGTTCTGCAACACCAGGACCGGGAAACCATTGCCTCCGGATTATTCAGAGCCGGAACGCGTTGCCCATACCATACTGACCCTTGGACTGAAGCATTGCGTGATAACATCAGTCGACCGCGATGATCTCCCTGATGGCGGAGCAGCACTCTGGGCAGAAGTTGTCCGCTCGGTAAAAAGAATCAGCCCCGGAACGACTATCGAAACACTTATACCCGATTTTGACGGAATAACCTCAGACATACAGAAAATAATAGATGCCGGCCCGGATATAATATCACATAACGTTGAGACTGTCAGGCGGCTTACTCCTGCAATAAGAACAAAGGCAAAATATGACAGGAGCCTGGGAGTTATCGAATATATATCCGAGAATGGAAAAAGAGCCAAATCAGGTTTTATGCTTGGAATGGGAGAAACCGAAGGTGAGATTTATGAAACCATTGACGATCTGTTTAATGCAGGTTGCAGGATCCTCACGATAGGGCAGTACCTGAAACCTTCTCCAAACCACATGGATGTAGTGGAATATATCACACCTGAAAGTTTTAAAAAATACCGGGGAAAGGCCCTGGCCAAAGGCTTTGTTATTGTTGAAAGCGCACCGCTTGTGCGTTCTTCATTTCATGCAGAAAAACATATAATGACTTTATAATTTTCATTATATTGTAACTGCAAAAACAAGGTGTGTGGATTGAGCTATTGCGTTAAATATGAGGATATTGGCCTGAAAGATTATAAGGAGGTGTGGGATTACCAGGAAGAGGTCTTTAAGAAGCTTATCGATGATAAAAAGAACAGGGAAAATAAAGAAAATGCTGTATCGGATTATATGCCCGGGAGGCTGATTTTTGTTGAACATCCCAACGTTTATACCCTTGGAAAAAGCGGATCAGAGAATAACATCCTTGCTGACCTTATTCAGCTCAAGGCAAAGGGTGCAGAATTTTACAGAATCGACAGGGGAGGAGATATAACATTTCACGGGCCCGGACAGATCGTCGGCTATCCGATTTTTGATCTTGAGGTCATAAATATCGGGCTCAGGGAATATATCTTCCGGATAGAAGAAGCAATAATCAGATCGGCCGGGGACTACGGAATCCCATGTTCAAGACTTAAGGAGGGAACAGGTGTATGGATAGATGCTGATATTCCGGGAAGAGCCAGGAAGATATGTGCGATCGGAGTTAAAGCAAGCAGATACGTCACTATGCATGGATTTGCATTCAACGTGAACACTGACCTTGAATATTTTAATTATATAAATCCATGCGGATTCAAGGATAAAGGAGTGACATCGTTGGAAAAGGAAATTGGCAGAAAGCCTGATATGGCTGAGGTAAAGGCAGTTGTACGAAACAGGCTCATGGAAGTTTTTGATTTAAGCTGGGTTAATTAAAGAAAGTGATGGAAAAGATATGGGTGATTAAGGAAAGGGGAGACAGCGCTGTGGTGAAAAGACTTTCTGAACAGCTTAATGTCTCTGAATCGCTTGCAAACCTGATGGTCCAGAGAAATATTACAACGCCTAAGGAATCAGAGGCATTCTTTTCTCCCGATCTCAGCTACCTGCACGATCCTTTCATGATGAAGGGTATGAATATTGCGGTCGACAGGCTTTCAGCCGCGATCAAGAAAAACGAAAAAATACTCGTTTACGGAGATTATGATGTTGACGGGACGACAGCCGTTGCATTGGTGTATTCATTTCTCAAGGAGCAGTATTCAAATGTCGAGTATTACATACCAGACAGATATAAAGAAGGTTACGGCGTATCCTTCCAGGGTCTTGATTTTGCTGTTGCAAAAAATTGCAAGCTGGTGATCACCCTCGATTGCGGCATAAAGGCAGTCGACAAGATCCTCTATGCAAGAACAAAGGGACTGGATGTCATAATATGCGATCATCATTACCCCGGGAATGAAATTCCGGCCGCCCTTGCAGTTCTTGATCCCAAGCAGCCGGGATGTAGTTACCCGTACAAAGAGCTTTCGGGATGCGGAGTTGGGTTCAAGCTGATTCATGCATATACCAGGGTCCTTGGCATTCCTTTCAGCGCAATAACAAACTATCTCGACCTTGTTGCCGTAAGCATTGCCTCTGATATCGTGCCCATAACCGGCGAGAACAGGATAATGACGTACTTTGGCCTGAAACAGCTCAACGAATGTCCCCGCACCGGATTAAGAGAGATAATCAGGGAATCGGAAATCTCAAAAGTTCTTTCTGTGGAAGATATCGTTTTCAAGATCGGCCCCAGGATAAATGCTGCTGGCAGGATGGAAACAGGGGGCAAGGCTGTCGAACTCCTTATATCCAATGATTCCAGGATCGCGACCGAAATCAGCAAAGAGATCAACAGCTTTAACAATGAACGACGCAATATAGACAGGACAATCACATCCGAGGCAATGAAAATGATCTCAGAGGATCAGAGGTCGATAAATGCCAGGACTACTGTGCTTTATAATCCTAGCTGGAAAAAAGGCGTCATTGGCATAGTTGCATCACGTCTCATAGAAACTTATTACAGGCCGACTGTCATACTTACCGAATCGAATGGTTTCGCAACGGGATCAGCAAGATCAGTCCAGGGTTACGACCTTTATCAGGCTATTGAGGCATGCAGCGATCTCCTTGAAAGCTTCGGCGGACATATGTTTGCTGCAGGGCTTACCCTGAAAAAGGAAAACATAAAGCCGTTCATTGAAAGATTTGAACAGTATGTAAATGACACTATATCCGAGGACCAGCTGGTTCCAAGGATTATGATAGACACTGAGCTGTCATTCAATGAGATAAATGATAATTTTTTCAACGTCATGATCAAATTCCAGCCTTTCGGCCCGGAGAATATGTCGCCGGTGTTCATGTCAAAGAATGTCTTTGACACCGGGAATGGAAGAATGGTGGGTTCCAATGGCGAACATCTTAAGCTGGGAGTATGCCAGGAATCCGGCAATGGCAGGTCACTGCCTGCAATTGCATTCAACCAGGCCGATCATTTTGAGCATATAAAGGCGGGGGAACCTTTTGATATATGCTATTCGATTGAAATGAATGAATTCCGGGGGAACAGGAACCTCCAGCTAAACATCCGCGACATCAAAACCGCATTATAAACTGGAACCTGATGTCATTTTTCCCGCTGATGCCACCATCATCGGCAATGATCTCCGTTACACCATACTTGATCCTTATCTCTGCAAAACGGAACAAATCCCATTTCATCATCAGATAGCTCCGGCTGCCTTCTCCCGAAAGCGAGGGGATGCTGAACCCGTACAAAAGATCATCTTCGAGTGCATACAGCCTTGAATCCCATCCTTCAGTGCTGAAGATACAGTACCTCATCCAGAATGAGACCGGCAGCCGGGAGGATTTCCAGTAAGCGTCCAGAAGAAGAAGCATACCCCTGCTTCCTGAAGGACGAATGACTTTGTAGTCTGTCCTGGTTGAAAATACAATATTTTTGGCTGGCGTGAACCTGACAAGCAGCTTGAATGTCCTGCTTCTTAATTCTCCTTCAGTGGCAATTCCACCTGCAATATTGTCATTATTCATTGATAATCTGAAATTGCAGGTGAAATTAATGCTGATTTTTTCCGATGGCAGGTATTTAAGGTCTATCTCCTCTCTGTGCGAGTACGAAGGGAAGCTGCATCTGTACCTCAGCCACGGATAATGCGCAATGTCACATCCTGCGGAGACGAACAGATGCCTGGCTGCTTCAAATGTGAAATTTCCAAGAATTCCTTTTTCGTTGCAGGTTGAAGATGTACTCCCTGGCCCCCTGCCATTAAATGCCGTGTAGCCTGGTGAGTAATCCCTGAACATAATATTCAACGAAAGCCTGTCGCAAGGTCTCAATCCGGCTGCCTGCACCAGTGCATAGCCGCTCTTCGAAAAGGAAAATTCCCCGTAAAGCAAGAGCTTTCCTTTTAGCCAGCTGTAATTTGCAGAGCAGGACATATCCCTTTCACCTTCAAAATAAAAGACATTTTCAGGGTCACTTTTATCAGGTTTGAACGGAAATGAAAACCTGGCCTCCGACCAGTTTATCCCTGTTCTGAGCGATCTTGCATTATATGTAAGGCTCATCCCATAAGAAATTTCACCAAGATTATCTTTTTCTTTCAGGAGCCTTGAGGTATTATGCAGGCCTGAATTGTGCAGATTTTTCACGTACATCGTTGTTGAATCCGGAGATGGCTCAAGAGCAGCATCAATACTATTTATGGAGAAGAACATGATCAAGCCGATGTTTTTATATACAAGCTCTGCCGCCGTACCCCTTAAGAATCTGTTTTCATCGGAGGAAGTATATGGCCTTAGATTGTCTCTCCCGGGCATGTAACCAGGAGAGATAAGCGACATGGCAGTACGGATACCGGTATTGATGCAGGTTCCCAGCCCGAACCTCACGGAGAAATCGCCGATTATCATTGTTCTCAGGATGCCTGTACCGTTAAAGGAAGCATAGGCTGAAAGGAAGTCGGGCAGCGGCGGTGATCCTGAAAGCAGCTTTTCTCCGGCATCTTTCTCAGCGGTGAAGCCTCCGGAAAATCTTCCTGCGCTGAGCCTGTATCTTGAAAGCATCTTTAGCGGCGATCCCAGATAAGGAGTATCATCTTCAGCCTGTCTGATGATGACATTTGTAATAAGTGTACTTTTTACACTTATTGTATCCCTGGTGGTTTTAGGGGTATCTTTCAGGGTAATGAATGGCACCATCATTTCTGCGGTGTGCTGATCAAAACCGGGAATGGCTGGGATCTCATATACAGAGACCATTTTTCCGGTTTTTGTGATATAGTCGGCAAGCGCCCTGATTTGGAAATGGGAGAGAAAGAACAGCCTGGAAAGCTCAGTCTCGCTTCCCGAGTTAATTCTTACCGGGTTTTCAGTCAGGTCATCAAGATATTCGGCATAAGCTTCTGCTTCTCCGGGGTCAGAGTCCTCTTCAGCAAGATCCTCTGCAGTTTCAGTAATCACTTCTGCAGGTCTGTCTACCTGGCTCAGGCAATGGGAACAGGCCATAAATAATGCAGCCAGGATCATAACGCATTTTCTGCCGCTCAGCGGAGGCTTCATGCCGGTGCAGGATGCAGTGAAAGGCGAAAAATATCCCGAGAAAATAAAACCTGCCATTTATTTTATTTATTAATACATTTTCATCTGCATGCCTCTGTTTTTTCAATTGGTTTCATGGTGAGGCCGGACTAAAGGATTTAATCTCATTTTCTTACCTGATTTTATAGATCAATGATACCGATGAAGTAACGCCAAGCCTTTCATGGGTGGTGAAGCTCAGATCTATTTTCAGCGATCTCATGATATATCCGATCCCAAAGCTGAATGAAGTGTTTTCAGAGCTGAATCCGCCTCTCAGCCAGAGCTTGCTACCGGCCTCATATTCAAAGCCGGTCCTGACAGTCAGCTTCTCTCCCTGGATCATTTCAGCCTCAGCGCCGGCAAATGCGGATTTACTGAGCTCAATTCCGGCTCCGGCAGTCAGCACTGAGGGCAAAAATGATTTTCTGAATGAATTTGGCAGGGGATTGAAGAGGTGTATTCCGGCAATTACTTTTTCAGATGGAAGGTATAATATTCCGGTTTCAAATGTAAGCGCCTGCATCACCTCATTATCGCATCTGACTCTCTCTGAAAAATAATCGACCTGGACGCCCGCGGCAATCCTTCCTGTTAGAGAAAGCCCGCATGAGGCAGCCAGGGTGTTCCTTCTGAATTCGGGATACCCGAAATTTGAGCAGATTATTCCCAGGGAGCTCTTGCCTGCAGGGATAATTGTCCCTGCCGTGCAGGTTCCGAGTTCCGATATGCCGAATCTGTTTTCGTAGTTTATTCCGACCAGGAACGATTTGTTAAAGGCAAGAAGTGCCTGGTTCCGGAATGACGACCAGAATCCGGCCCTCATCACGCAGACTGATCCTCTTCCCGCCTCTCCTGCACCGGCACTTATGCCGAAAGGATTACCGCAGTAAGCGGTTGCCGAAAGGAGAATAAAAGCCAATGTAACAATTATCTTGTGCAGCGAGTACAAGTGGTTTAGTTACAGCACCACTAATTTAAATAAAAAATCAATCCCGAAACAGGATTGATCGAATTATCTGGCAGCGCGATCCGGAAATTATCACGAATCACTGCCTGACAATGTTATCAGGGGGGCAAACAGGTGGCTCAGTTCGTCTTGTAAGTGAATTTGACTTTTTTCAGCTCTTCGTTTGCCTCGACTATTTTTTTCTTGAGGCTCTCTTTGTACTTGATAACCTCTTTCATGATGTCTTCATCGCCGGCGCCGATGATCTGCACTGCAAGGATCCCCGCGTTCTGTGCTGCATTTATTCCCACCGCTGCAACAGGTATTCCGGGAGGCATCTGGATTATTGAAAGGACTGAATCAAGCCCTTCCAGTGACGCTTTTATGGGAACGCCAATGACAGGAACCGGCGTCATAGAGGCGATCACACCCGGCAGATGTGCAGCCATGCCGGCAGCTGCAATTATGACTTTGATCCCCCTGCCTGCAGCTCCTTCAGCAAATTCAGCCACTTCCCGTGGTGTCCTGTGCGCAGAGAGGGCATTCATCTCGAAGGGTATCCTGAATTCTTCGAGCACCTGTGCCGTTTTTTCCATCACCGGCAGATCGGATGTGCTTCCCATTATTATGCTGACGACTGGTTTCATTTGAATTATTTAAATTTAACTTTCTTGCCCGGACAAAAATAAGCTAATATTTTCATATTTTCGCACCGGCTTTCCGTTCAAATGAAAAAGCTATGAGAGAAACAGTTATATTCGATAAGCGATTCCGGGAGATGATCTCCGGCGAGGATATCACAAAAAGGATCGGGGAGATGGCTGAACAGATCAACCGTGATTTCAAGGACAGGGAAGTGGTTTTCCTGGGGATACTGAACGGCGCTTTCCTGTTCGCGGCAGAGCTCTTTAAGAAGATTGACCTGAAAGCCCGTATTTCATTTGTAAAGCTGGCATCCTACGAAGGAACAAGATCCTCCGGATCGGTGAAGGAGCTTATCGGATGGAACGAGGAAATAAAAGACTTTGATGTAATCATACTTGAGGACATAGTTGATACCGGGCACACCCTGGAACGAATCATGGGCGAACTTAAGATCAGAAAGGCAGGAGGAATCAAAGTAGCCACCCTTCTTTTCAAACCCGATTCTTATCTGAAAAAAATCCCGATCGATTACATCGGCTTTGAAATACCGGATAATTTTGTGGTTGGCTTTGGTCTTGACTATGATGGTTATGGCCGGAACCTGCCCGCAGTATATACTTTAGTAAAATAACTCAAACCGTATTTTCTATGATTAATTTTTTGATTTTCGGACCTCCGGGCTCGGGCAAGGGAACCCAGTCGGTCAGGCTGGCTGAGAAATTCAACCTTAAGCATCTTTCGACAGGCGATATGCTCAGGGCAGAAATAGCAGCAGGGACCGGGCTGGGGGAAAAGATGAGTTCAATAATGTCGAAAGGCGAGCTGGTCCCCGATGAAGTGGTGATTGAAATGATTGCAGGCAAGGTCGACAGCACAAAAGGATGTGCCGGCTTCCTGTATGACGGTTTTCCCAGGACTGTAGCTCAGGCTGAAGCTCTTGAGAAAATGCTGAATAAGAGAGGAATGAAGATCGACAACATGCTGGTCCTCGACGTTGATCACGATGAACTTGTGAAGCGGCTTGCCGGCAGGGCAGAAGAATCGGGACGGCCTGATGACAAAGATCCTGCTGTGATTGAAAACAGGATAGATGTCTACAAGGCAAAAACAGAGCCGATAATTGAATATTGCCGTAATAAAGGCATATATCAGCCGGTTGACGGTATGGGAACCATCGAGGAAATATTCAAACGGCTGAGCAGGCATATTGAAAAGCATTTGAATTAATATTTATTCACGCAATGACCGGTTCCAATTTTGTCGATTATATAAAGATTTTTTGCCGTGCAGGAAACGGGGGAGCCGGATCGGCACATCTGCGGAGAGAAAAATTCATCCCCAAGGGAGGACCCGACGGCGGAAACGGAGGCAGGGGAGGACATGTCATTCTCCGGGGCAATAAACAGATGTGGACGCTTCTCCATCTGAGATACCAGCGCCATATTTTTGCAGGCAACGGGATCAACGGCGGAGCCCAGCAATCGACCGGAGCTGATGGCCATGATGTCATCATAGAAGTTCCTCTGGGAACCATTGCAAAATCAGCCGAAAACGAGGAATATCTTTTTGAAATAACAGAGAACGGGGAAGAGAAGATCCTCGCAAAGGGAGGAAGAGGAGGACTCGGGAACGTCCATTTTAAGTCGGCCACAAACCAGACTCCGCGATATGCGCAACCCGGAGAACCGGGAATAGAAAACTGGTATATCCTTGAATTAAAAATACTTGCAGATGTCGGGCTGGTAGGTTTTCCAAATGCCGGAAAATCGACTCTTCTTTCCGTCGTGTCCGCAGCAAAGCCCAAAATAGCCGATTATGCCTTTACGACTCTCGTGCCTAACCTTGGAATAGTGAGCTACAGGGAAAATAAATCATTCGTCATGGCCGATATACCCGGGATAATTGAAGGAGCTCATGAAGGCAAGGGCCTGGGAATAAGGTTCCTCAGGCACATTGAGAGGAATTCGATCCTGCTGTTCGTCATTCCTACTGATACCAGGGATATAGTACGGGAATATGAAATACTTGTCAACGAGCTTAAAATGTACAACCCCGAGCTGCTTGACAAGAAAAGGGTGCTCGCAGTTTCAAAATCAGACCTGCTCGATGAGGAGCTTTTAAGAGAGACCGGAAAAAACCTGCCGAAAATACCGGGCGTCTTCATTTCATCAGTAACGGGACAGGGACTGGCTGAACTGAAAGACCTGCTCTGGAAAGAACTTACAAATAATTACAGGGATTGATTACCATGCTACAACACTTTGATCAACAGCTTTTCCTGTTTCTGAATTCGCATCACTCACAGTTCTGGGATGCCGTCATGTATGCTCTGAGCGGCAGGGTCATCTGGGTCCCGCTGTACATGGCAATCCTGATCTGTCTTGGGTTCAGGTATAAACGAAAATTCCTGGTGATACTTCTTTTTGTGATTCTTGCAATTACATTGTCTGACCAGTTTTCAGTTCAGATTTTCAAAAATATATTTCACAGGCTCAGGCCATGCCATGAACCTTCGATTGCCGGAATGGTGCATCTTGTGAAGGGAGAATGCGGCGGCTTGTACGGATTCGTGTCATCCCATGCGGCAAATTCCTTCAACGTAGCCTTTCTGAGCCTTATGCTGATCAAAAGGAAATGGTATACCGTGGTCATTATCCTGTGGGCATCCGCCATAGGATACAGCAGGATATATCTCGGCGTGCATTATCCCGGAGACGTCGTTTGCGGCGCTATTCTCGGAGCTTTGATCGGATGGGGAGTCTATAAGCTTTATGAGCTGACAGATAAAAACATACTTCAGAAAAAGGAATTCTTCAACCAGGCTGCCGGATCATGACTGACAGACAAACAATCCCGGGAGGACCGGGAAATATTACCACTGACAATAAGCTTAAAGATCCTTGTGGCAATAACAAGGACAAAAACTGATCACAGATGCTATGCCTTAATCTTCCTTCTTTCGATCCGTCCTTCAATCTTGCTGTTGATGAGTACCTTCTAAAAAGGGAAAATGAGGAATTCCTGGTGACAGGGATCAACGGGCCGTCAGTGATAATCGGAGAAAATCAGGTATCCCATATGGAATCTGATACTAAATTTGTCACGGGTCGGAATATTCCTGTCATAAGAAGGATTTCAGGTGGCGGCGCAGTGTTCCATGACTTCGGTAACCTTAATTTCTCATTCATAGTAAATAGCATGGCCGGAAGACAGGCAGACTTCAGGAAGTTTACAGGACCTATAATTGAATTCCTCGATACCGTCAATATCAGGGCATCCTTCTGGGGGAAAAATGACCTGAAGGTGAATGACCTGAAGATCTCGGGGAATGCCGAATATATTCATCGGGACAGAGTGCTTCATCACGGAACGCTTCTATTTAATTCCCGCCTGGATATTATGGAAGGATCACTTCGTCACGACAAATCAGGATATTCTTCGAGGGCCGTTATGTCAAACCCTTCACCAGTGGCTAATCTTAAGGATTTCAACTGTTCGGCAAGGGATATGAATGACTTCAGATTAAAACTGATGGAGTATTTCCATGAAAAGAACCGTGAGATAAAGATTGATGACTTCAATATAGCTGAAATAGAGGCGCTCGCAGATTCAAAATACAGAACCTGGGAATGGAACTATGCTTATGGTCCCGAATATCAGTTCAGAAGCAAATTTAATTTCAGCAGTAAAATCCATTCGGTGCAGATGCTGATAAAAGATGGCATAATAAACAAGTGCGATATCGACGGTTCAGATGAAATGGCTGACCTGGCAAAAAAGCTGGCAGGGTGCAGGCATATGGTCAGGGAGATGCAGGAGGTTTTTATGAATAAGGGATTTGGCCCGGAAGCCGTGGATGTCTACAGTTTTTTTTAAAAGGATTAGGTGATTTGCAACGGTATAAGTGCCATGCGAAACACGAAGGCTTTTTTAATAAAGGCACATTTGAAAAATTTTCAGACAGATTAGGATTGTGGATATTCTGAAATCAATAGTGATCTGGCTTATCGGACTGGCATTTATCCTGCTGTTCTTCCCGGTCACACTGGTCATATGGATCCTTTTCCTGCCGTTTGACAGGGAAAGAAGAATTGTTCACTGGCTGCTGGTTTACCAGGCCCTCATGATATCTTTAATCATCCCGATATGGAGAGTAAGGATCGAAGGCAGGGAAAAGGCGGTTCCGGGTACGACTTATGTCATTATTTCCAATCACCAGTCCATTCTCGACATTCTTTTCCTGAACTGCCTCCGGTACCGTTTCAAATGGATTTCCAAGAAAGAGGTCTACAATTACCCTCTTCTTGGGCAATATCTCAAAATGGCTGATTATATCACCGTCGACAGGAGTGATGCCGAAAGCAAGAGGATAATGCTCCTGGACTCGTATAATTCTCTCGTCAATGGGGTTTCAATAATGATCTTTCCCGAAGGAACGCGTACGCCTGACGGAGAGATAAAATTTTTCAAAAGAGGGGCGTTCCAGCTGGCTATTTCCGCCAAAAAGCCAATACTGCCCGTCATTATTGACGGTTCGGGAAGCGTGCTCCCGAAGCACGGATTGATTTTCAGAGGTTTTCATAAGATATTAATAAAAGTCCTTGATCCCGTAAGCCCGGAAGATTTCGGTACAGAAGAGTGCGAAAAGCTGGCAATGAAGTTTCAGGAAATGATGGCGGCAGAGCTGAAAAGAATCAGGACCAATGGCTGATGGTTGAAATTGGATCCTCTTTTATCAACATTTTTCTGACAATGTAATTGTCAATCAATCAAATGGATATTAACCACACTGTCTTTTTGTCACTGCCGGCCGCAAAAAAATAAGGCCAGTTGTTGAAAAAAATGGCTTCTGACGACATGCTTAAATAATTATATTTGCGCAAAATTTCTGAAAATGGCTGTCGTAGGATATTCTGAAGAACATATCAAGACTCTTGAATGGCGTGAGCATATCAGGCTCAGGCCCGGGATGTACATCGGCAAGCTTGGTGACGGCTCATCACAGGACGATGGTATTTATGTTCTCCTTAAAGAGGTGATGGACAATGCAGTTGATGAATATATGATGGGCTTCGGGAAAAAAATCGATGTCTCGATAAACGGCAGAGAGGTCAGGGTGCGTGATTACGGCCGGGGGATCCCTCTCGGCAAAGTCAATGATGCTGTTTCAAAAATGAACACGGGGGCAAAATACGATTCCAAGGCTTTCAAGAAATCAGTCGGGCTGAACGGAGTGGGTGTCAAAGCTGTAAATGCGCTGTCATCGAAATTCATTATCAGGTCAATTCGTGACGGCCAGATAAAAGTAAGCGAATTCGGACACGGCATCACAATAAAGGATCATCCGCTGAAATCCACTGACGAGGAGAACGGCGTCGAAGTGATCTTTCAGCCAGATGAGGAAATGTTCGGGAACTATTTCTACATTTCAGAATATGTTGACGCATTGCTGAAGACCTATGTTTATCTTAATGCCGGTCTGATTATAAACTTTAACGGAAACAAGTTTTTCTCAAGGAACGGACTGGCAGACTTGCTGAATGAGAACATGAACAAGGAGGGTCTTTATCCTCTTATTCACCTGAAAGGGGATGACATAGAAGTTGCATTCACGCATGGCCTGCAATACGGAGAGGATTACTACAGTTTTGTCAATGGCCAGAATACGACACAGGGAGGTACTCATCTCATAGCTTTCAGGGAAACCATTGTAAAGACTATCAGGGATTTTTACAAGAAGGATTATGACCCCTCGGATATCCGCTCTTCGATAATTGCAGCCGTAAGCATTAAAGTGGAAGAACCGATCTTTGAATCTCAGACCAAGACAAAACTGGGATCTAAGGACATGGGCCCGGACGGACCTTCCGTAAGGACATTTATTACGGAATTCGTAAAGAAACAGCTCGACGATTACCTGCATAAAAATTCTGAGACGGCAGCAATCCTTCTAAGGAAGATCCAGGATTCCGAGAAGGAAAGAAAAGCTATTTCTTCAATACAGAAGCTGGCCAGGGAAAGGGCGAAGAAAGTCAGCCTTCATAACAAGAAGCTAAGGGATTGCAGGATCCATTACAATTCAAATGATCCAAGGAAGCTCGATTCGACTCTTTTTATTACCGAAGGCGATTCGGCCAGCGGGTCGATAACCAAGTCGCGCAACGTGGAAACACAGGCTGTGTTCAGCCTTCGCGGAAAACCTCTGAACTCGTATGGCCTGACGAAAAAGATAGTCTATGAGAATGAGGAATTCAACCTTTTACAGGCAGCGCTTGATATTGAGGACAGCATCGAAAATCTCAGGTACAACAATGTGGTTATAGCGACTGATGCAGATGTTGACGGTATGCACATCAGGCTTCTGCTTCTGACCTTTTTTCTCCAGTTCTTTCCCGAGCTGGTAAGGAAAGGACATGTGTACATTCTTCAGACTCCGTTGTTCAGGGTGAGAAACAAGAAGGAGACACGATATTGCTACAGCACCGATGAAAAGGCCAAAGCCGTAAAAGCACTCGGTCCTGAACCGGAGATCACAAGGTTCAAGGGTCTGGGTGAAATTTCACCCGAGGAATTCAGCCATTTTATCGGAAAGGATATAAGACTTGAACCCGTACGTATGAAGAAGAACGATACGGTGAACGGCTACCTTGAATTCTATATGGGGAAAAATACGCAGGAGAGACAAGATTTTATAATTGAAAACCTGAGGGTAGAGGAAGATATGGTAGAAGAGGCCAGGTGAAAGCATCTGATGTAACAGGGAAGTCAGACTATGGACGATTTTGAACTTGAAGCTGAGAAGCCGGAAGAGAAAGGAGGGGAACTTCAGGGCCCTGCCGCTCTCCATTCTGTCACTGCATTGTCGGGAATGTATCAGGACTGGTTTCTCGATTATGCCTCATATGTCATACTAGAAAGAGCTGTCCCGGACCTCTACGACGGATTGAAACCGGTTCAGAGAAGGATCCTCCATTCAATGAAAAGAATGGATGACGGGCGGTTCAATAAGGTTGCGAACATCATTGGCCACACAATGCAGTTCCATCCGCATGGAGATGCTTCGATCGGAGATGCCCTTGTTCAGCTCGGTGAGAAGGATCTTCTTATTGATACACAGGGGAACTGGGGGAACATTCTTACTGGCGACAGTGCGGCTGCACCACGTTATATAGAAGCAAGACTTTCAAAATTTGCCCTCGAGGTCATCTTCAATCCCAAGACGACAGAATGGAAATTATCCTATGACGGGAGAAACAGGGAGCCCGTTACGCTTCCCGTAAAGTTCCCATTGCTGCTTTACCTGGGAGTCGAGGGAATAGCAGTGGGTCTTGCCTCAAAAATACTCCCTCATAATTTCAATGAACTTATCGATGCGACCATCAATTACCTCCAGGGTAAGGATTTGGTTTTGTACCCCGATTTTCCGACCGGAGGATTTATTGATGTCTCCAGATACAATGACGGCCAGCGGGGAGGTGTCATAAAGGCAAGGGCGAAAATTGAAAAAATAGATAAGAAGGAACTGGTAATTACGGAGGTGCCGTTCGGTAAAACGACCTCCTCAATTATTGAATCAATAATAAAGGCAAGCGAGAAGGGAAAGATCAAGATAAGGAAGATAGACGACAACACATCATCAAATGTGGAGATTGTCATTCAGCTCATGCCGGGCGTATCGCCCGACATGGCCATAGATGCCCTTTATGCATTTACGGATTGCGAATATTCAATATCGCCGAATACCTGTGTAATAAAGGACGACAAGCCCTCTTTCATGGGCGTCAGCGAGATTCTCAGGCACTCGGCTGACAGGACCGTGATGCTGCTTAAAACCGAGCTTGAAATAAGGAAGGGAGAGCTGGAGGAAGAATGGCACAAATCATCGCTTGAGAAGATTTTCATTGAAGAGCGTATTTACCGCGATATAGAAGAATGCGAGACGTGGGAAGCTGTCATAGCAGCAATTGACAAAGGATTGAAGCCCTTCAGGAAAAGATTGATGAGGGATGTGACGCACGAAGACATAATAGCGCTTACTGAAATAAAAATAAAGAGGATCTCCAAATATGACGCCAAAAAGGCCGATGAGCATATCAAAAACATTGAAGCCGAGCTGGAGGAAGTCAAAAACCACCTGAAGAACATAGTGCCTTATGCAATTAATTATTTCAAGCAGATAAAGAAGAAGTACGGGAAGGGAAGGGAAAGGAAAACAGAGATAAGAAATTTTGATACGATCCAGGCAACGAAGGTGGTTGCAAACAACGCAAGGCTCTTTGCAAACTATAAGGAAGGCTTTATAGGCACGGGCCTGAAAAAGGACGAATTTGTTTGTGAATGCTCCGACATTGATGATATACTTGTGATAAGAAAGGATGGAGTTTATCTGATAACCAGGGTCGCTGACAAGGTCTTTGTCGGCAATGATATCCTGTATGCCCAGGTGTTTTTAAAGAATGACGAGCGCACTATATATAATATAGTATACCAGGACGGCAAAGATGGCAACTTTCTCGCCAAGCGTTGTTCCATAACAGGACTTACGCGCGATAAGGAATATAACCTTACACTGGGCAATCCCGGATCTAAAATAGTCTATTTCAGCGCAAATCCCAACGGCGAGGCAGAGGTGATCAAAGTATATCACAAGCCTAAGCCAAGATTGAAAAAACTCGAATTCGAATTTGATTTCGGCCAGCTTAATATCAAGGGGAAGTCATCTATGGGCAACATTCTGACAAAGAATGCAGTTCACAAAATAGCTCTTAAAGAGAAGGGGCTATCGACCCTTGGAGGAAGAAAGATATGGTTTGACGATGCCGTATTCCGGCTCAATGTTGACGGCAGAGGCAATTACCTGGGGGAATTCGGCGGCGATGACAAGATCCAGGTAATTACAAAAAACGGATTTTTCAGGCATACTGGATTTGATCTGTCGAATCATTTTGAGGAGAATATCCTTATGGTGGAAAAATACAGGCCGGGAAAGGTCTATTCAGTTATATACTGGGATCCGGACCAGAAATATTATTATTTAAAGAGATTTGTGATAGAGGAGTCCGAGAAGCCGCAGTGCTTTATTAATGAAAATCCTGAATCAAAGCTGATAAGCATCACCGAAGTAGAGTATCCGCGGTTCGAGATTCAGTTTGGAGGCAAGAATAAAAATCGCGATAATGAAATAATAGAGGTGGCGGAATTCATAGGAGTCAAAAGCTACAAGGCGAAGGGAAAGAGACTGACAAACTATATGGTTGACAATATACAGGAGATCGGACCTGTAATCAGGAAAGAAATTAAACCCTCTGAGCCCGATGACAAGGAAGAGCAGAAAAAGCCCGACCATGATGATCCGGCCCAGATGAAACTGGAACTGTAATGCCCGGCAAAAGCCTTATTTATATTATCGGTTTCATGGGAAGCGGCAAATCGACAGCCGGAAAGAAACTTGCTTCGCTGCTTGGATGGTCGTTCATCGATCTCGACAAAAGAATAGAAGAGCTCGCCGGAAAAACCATCCATGAAATATTTTCCAGTGACGGGGAGGATAAATTCAGGCAGTTCGAGACTGAAGTGCTGAAAAGCATGCGATCATTTACAAAATATGTCGTATCGACGGGTGGAGGCACACCGTGCCATGGAAATAATATGGATTTCATGCTTGAAACAGGGTTTACGGTATATCTTAAAATGACTCCCGGCCAGCTTGAAGAAAGGCTTCTTGAATCATCGGGAGAGAGGCCTCTTATTAAAAACGTTCCTGATGACAAGCTTTATGACTTCATTGAGAAAAAGCTTGATGAACGAGAAAAATACTACAGCAGGGCAAATATAATAGTTGAAGGCATAGGCCTGGATATTAATCATTTACATTCAAAGTTCATAACCGGCTCCATGATCTGAACCCTTTGCTTCAGGATCCCCTTTTAATACCGGATTAACATTTAAAAAATAATCGTCTGTCAAAATATATGACGGGCAATTTTTATAATTGTATTAAATTACTAATTTAGGGTGCCGTAAATTACTGCGGGGGAACCATATGAAGAACAGATTATTCTTGCTTTTAGGAATTGAACATGGTGAGGAATCGTTGATTACCCTGCTATTTACCCAATCTGTATTTCTCGGGATATTTTATGGTGCGTTCGATATAAGTGCACATTCATTATTCCTTTCGATTTTTGATGAGAAGATGATGGCCCGGGGATATGTGGTTTCAGGGTTAGCCGGGATAATTCTCACATCAGTATATACTTCGCTTCAAACGCGGATGCCATTCAGGAATTTTGCCGTCGCAAACCTTTCATTCGTGACAACCCTGACACTGGTCTTATGGGTGCTGCTTCTGATCAATCCTGCAAAATGGATAATATTCCTGGTCTTTATCATGCTTGGGCCCATGAATATTCTGGCACTTCTCGGCTTCTGGGGAACCGCAAGCAGGATCTTCAATCTCAGGCAGGGGAAAAGGCTGTTCGGACTTATTGACGCAGGCCTGGTGATCGGCATTATACTTAGTTGTTATGCAATCCCCGTTTTACTTTCACTCAGATTCAGGTCCCACAATATTCTTCTGATAAGTGCAGCTGCGCTTTTAACGGCAACAATTCTCCAGACTGTCGTCGGCTCACGTTTTCTCAGCAGCCAGGTCAAAGATCAGGCGGCAGCAGAAAAGCGGGAAAAGAAGAAATCAGTCTTATCGCTTTTCAGGGAGGATAAATATATAAGGATACTGGGAATTTTCATTGCCCTGTCAGTAATGACCGCATTTTTTGTGCAGTACTCATTTATGGCAGTTACCCGGCAACAATATCCTTCAGAAGGTGATATGGCCCGGTTCCTTGGATTATTTACAGGCAGCATGATGATCTTTACACTGATAATAAAGCTTTTTGCATTTGCTTACCTGATAAGAAATTACGGACTCCGGACCTGCCTTGCATTATCTCCAATCCTGGTAGCTGCATTTACAATAATAGCTGTTGTCATCGGAATTCTCATGGGGTTTACACCGGCCACCAGCGGATTCATGCTGTTCTTTATGCTGCTGGCCCTGAGCCGTCTATTTTCAAAATCCCTCAAGGACTCAATTGAATCACCTTCCTTTAAAGTGATTTATCTGACAATCGATGAAAAGATAAGGTACGAGGTTCAGTCGGCGATGGATGGAACTGTAAATGAGATTGCCGCCCTGTCATCGGGGCTCATCCTGGCAGGTCTTGGCATCCTCAGTTTCATCAGGCTGATCCATTTCTCGATTGTGCTTATTTTCATTACGGGAATGTGGATCATGGTTGCGTTCAGGGTATATACCGGATACAGGAAATCAATCAGAAAAGCACTTGAAACGGGAAGTTCCCCGGAAGCAAATTCGGTGACCACCCCTGGCGATCAAAATCGTAAAAGCCTGTTTGCGGCCGAAATTGCATTCCGCAACAATTATTTCAGCCTTGCCTGCGGTGATTATAAGTGCCTGGACAAGTATCCGGGCAACAACCTTCCCGATATAATTTTAAATCATTCGGAATCAAGACAGGATATCAGCATGATACCGCTGTTAAAGAAATTAGCATCGGATCAGGCATTTAATACCGGGATAAAACAGCGGTCGGCAACTGTTGCGGAAAGCCTTGAGCATTTAATGATTTCAGGCCATCCGGATAATGAAAAATACTTCAGCTCATTAAAGCTCTTTAAAGATTCCAGGCAACCACAGACAACCCAGGTACTGAGGCTATTGAGGGATAATTCTGATGAATCAAAAGCTGAGGGCATAATGCTGATTGGCAAGTTCAGGATAACTGAGATGCTGCCTGATGTGTGCGAATGCCTTAACAACCCCGGGCTCAGGGAGCTTGCAGCCGATATTCTTAAAAGCTTCGGCAGCAAAGCGTATGGTGAACTGCAAAAGTATTTTATGATCTCTTCGGGTAACACTGAAATAAGCAAAGCGATTCTTTACCTGCTGGCAGATGGCTGCAGCACTGAAAACCAGGCCTTTATCTTCTCCAGACTCTGGTCCGGCTCCCGTGAAGTGAAAGAGGTTGCCGCCACATTGCTTGCGGGCTGTGATTACAGGTCTCCCGATGAAGAAAAAGATCATATTCACCAGCTGATTTCAGATACAATCGGGATTATGGTATGGAATCTTTCCGCGAGAATTTGCATTGAGAAAAATAATTATACAGTTCTTTTGAAGGCAATTAATGAGGAAATAAACAGATGGAATGCATATTTATTCAATCTGCTTTCGATAGCCTTTGATTCAGGTTCAATAATGAGGATAAGGGAAAGTCTTGAAAGCGGTACGGTGGAAAGTATAAACTATGCCCTCGAAATGATCGACATCGTAATTGATGAATCGATAAAGCCTAAGCTGATCCCGCTCCTCGATATAATACCTGATGAAAATAAGGTCAAAGCACTTTACCAGTTCTTCCCGGGTGAGGTTCCGGATTACGCAAAACTGGTGGAGAATATACTTAACCGTGATTATAATCTCCTTGGAATCTGGATAAGGGCCTGTGCGATCAGGGATTTACCAGCAATCAAAGGAGAAACTCTGGCCGAATCTTTAATTGCCCTGCTTTTCAGCCCTGAAGAAATATTGCAGGAGGAATCGGCCAGGCTGATTGAAAGGTCAGACCGGGAGACATACCGTCTGGCTTCAGTGAGAATAAATGCAAAGACAAGGGAAAGTTTAAGCAGGATTTTGAGCACGGAAGCATCCTCCATGGAATTGCTTTACGAAAAAGTCAGTTTCATGTCAAAGCGATTTTCGGGAACGGATGAGGATCATTTGCTAAAGCTGGCAGGATCACTAAAATTTATCAGGGAAATAAGAGACTGGAAGTTGCTAGGATCTGGGAGATTCATTTTATGGCCTTTGCCGGACAGTGAACAGGACGATAAAGCTTTTATTGCCGGCCAGGGCAAGGAGCCTGAGGGAATCCCAGGAATTATTGGGAACGGCAGTTATTATTTTCTTCCGCTGGACGCAGTGAGGGAATTCATTTTTATGTATCCCGAAAAATCATCTGCAGTATTGAATTACATTGAAATTAAGGAGCTTGAACAGTATTAAAATGGCAACACGAAGATCGACGACCATATTTAAGCAACTCATACTGAACATAGTGGTTCCGACACTCGCAGCCCTGCTTGTTCTTGCCGTCCTTAATTTTCAGCGAACGCGTTCATTGCTTGTATCCCGAACAAATGAAAAAAACAAGCTTCTTTCCAACGAAGTAACCAAAATCCTTAAATTTCAGGATATTGCCTTTAAACTTATAGAGGAAGAACTGGACACCAGGCTTAAATCACTCAGCGGCCTTCTGATCAATAAATATTTTGCCGATACCAAAGACATAGAAAAAGTCAACCTGAGGGAAATTGCAAACGAAATTGGTATGGATCCGGTCAATGAGGATATATATGTGATCAGAAGGGATGGAGTAATAATCAATACAACCTTTAAACAGGATTATGGAGTTAATCTGTATAAATTTGGCGAGAAATTTCAGAATTACCTTCTGGATATCTTCAGGACAAAAGACTTTGTCACCGATCTGTTTGCCATTGAGGCAAGTACCAAACGGCCAAAAAAGTATACATATCAGCCCACCAGGGACAGGAAATACATAATTGAGCTTGGGGTGTATTCCAAAAAGGCCGATGAGATAGTCAAGATCATTGAAGATACGAAGAACCAGCTGAAAAATGAGTCGAAAGGAATAATCGATCTCGAATTGTTCCTTATGGCCGATCATCCGTTCAGCATGAACAAGGATGTGATGGAGGTTCAGGGACAGGACAATCTCCTCCTTTCGGCGTTCAACAACAGAG
Organism: uncultured Bacteroidales bacterium; assembly: GCA_963717685.1. GTDB lineage: Bacteria > Bacteroidota > Bacteroidia > Bacteroidales > VadinHA17 > LD21. The sequence goes on from OY970346.1 coordinate 1,842,871, forward strand.
ACACTACCGTTGTCGAACATAAGGGGAAATTATGGTATCAGTATCAGTACATATATGTAGAACGTTCTGCGTCGAACCTGTACAAAGGCTCAGTAATAAGGATCATTTCAGATGTCACAGCTCAGAAGGCACTTTTCAGGATGGAAGCCTTGCGATTTGTCATCATATTCGGAATCACGATTTTCATTGTGATATTCCTGATATACAGAAAAACGAGAATGATAACCCTTCCGATAAGGAAGCTGGTTGAGAATGTTGACAGGATCACAGGCGGTGATCTCAGGGAAAGAGCGGAAGTAACAGGCAACAATGAGATCACAAGGCTCTCGGAAAAATTCAATATGATGATAGCTCAGCTTGAGAGCTATTATTATGAGCTCGAGGAAAAAGTAAAGGAAAGAACCCTGAAGATTGAAAAGCAAAAGGAGGAAATTGAGGAGCAGAAGAAGCATATAACTGACAGTATCTATTATGCCAGAAGGATCCAGAATGCCATTCTTCCGTCATTCAGCTTTATCGACTCTTATCTTAAAAGTTATTTCATACTGTACCTTCCAAAGGACATTGTCAGCGGCGACTTCTACTGGGCGCATGAGGCTGAAGGTCTCTTCATGATAGCTGCAGTAGACTGTACAGGGCATGGCGTGCCGGGAGCATTCATGTCAATAGTGGGATTTAACCAGCTTAATCATGTCATTACTGTCAGGAAGGCAAGGTCGGCAGGCCAGATCCTTGATGAGCTAAATCAGGGCGTCATTTCCACCCTCAATGAAAATTCAAAGGATGAGTCGATCAAGGATGGGATGGATATGAGTCTTTGTGTCTTCGACTTCAGGAAGAGAAAAGCTGAATTTGCAGGTGCGAATAACCCTCTGTACCTGATAAGAAATAACGAGCTTATCAAGCATAAGGGGGACAGATTCCCTATAGGAGCCTATGAGGGAGGCAAACAGCTGTTCTTCAAGAACAGCCAGATTGATCTGATCGACGGCGATATCCTTTATCTTTTCTCCGACGGCTATGCCGACCAGTTTGGCGGCCCCGATAATAAAAAATACATGTATAAGAGATTTGATGATTTCCTCTTAAAAATACATGATCAGCCAATGGAAACCCAGAAAGACCTGCTCAAATCGGAATTCCTTGAGTGGAAGGGCGATAACGATCAGGTTGACGATATAATGGTCATAGGTATCAAAATTTAAAAGTCATTATAATTCTGCCCATGGGATCAATCAATGAATCCAACCGTTTCAACCCCTTCCCCGGACTGAGACCTTTTGCACCGGAAGAAAGCGACCTGTTTTTCGGACGGGAGAAGGAAAGCCAGGAAGTTTTCCAAAAGCTCCTCATGAACAGGTTTATAACTGTGATAGGCGCTTCGGGAACCGGTAAGTCATCGCTTATTTATTGCGGCGTCATTCCCAAGGTCAGGGATTTCGGGATGAAAGAAAACACTGCCTGGAAAATGTTAATGTTCAGGCCGGGGAATGATCCGTTCGGAAACCTGGGAGAAGCTATCGCTGAGAACATTACTGCGGGAAATGACCAAAAAACGGGAGTTGACAACATTTTACTCGAGATGCATCTGAATACCGATGGAATAACCTCAGCTATTCAGAAATACCTGCTGGGGAAAAACGAAAAGATGCTCATCGTGATAGACCAGTTCGAAGAGATATTCAGATATAGTAAAATAGGTTCCGGAGCAAAAGGGCCCGCGGCGGGAGAATTTGTTGAGAAACTGGTGAAAGCCGTGAGCCATCCTGAAGCCGAGATTTATACAATTATTACAATGCGCTCCGATTTTATAGGAGAATGTGCACATTACCAGGGGCTTACTCAATTAATAAACAACAGCAACTACCTGGTCCCTCACATGGACAGGGAAAATTACCGGCAAGCAATCGAAGGCCCGGTCAAATATGCACGAGCCTCCATCGAGCCGAAGCTTGTTGAAACCATTCTTGATGATATAGGCGAGAGGACCGATCAGCTTCCTGTGCTTCAACATGCACTGATGAGGACATGGACATACTGGCAGGAGCTTGATGAGCCGGAACGCCCGTTGAGCTTCACCGATTATGACGCTGTCGGTACGATGAGCGGTGCAATGTCGAGGCATGCGAATGAGGCTTATGAGGAGCTGGATCAGCGAGGCAAGGAGATCTGCGAAAAGATGTTCAAGACGATCACTGAAAAGGGTACTGATAATAAGGGAATAAGACATCCGTCGGGCGTCAGCGCGATCAAGTCCATTATCCAGTGCACCAGCGGGGAGTTATTTGATGTCGTTGAAAAATTCAGGGTGCCATCGAGGTCGTTTATCACTCCGCGGCAGGATGTCACGCTGACGGATGATTCAATTATCGACCTTTCCCATGAAAGCCTTATGAGGTTATGGGACCGGCTGAAAGAATGGGTTGATGATGAAGCCTCCTCAGTTCAGATGTACATGCGCCTGTCGGAAGCCTCGGCAATGTACCAGCAGGGAAAAACAAGCCTGTGGAGACCACCTGACCTTCAGCTTGCGATCAACTGGCGTGACCAGCATAAGCCCACTCTTGCATGGGCACAGAGATATGATCCGGCTTTTGAAAGGGCTATGGTATATCTCAGGACCAGCGAGAAAGAATTCATCGATGAAGAGGAAGGAAAGATACGACTGCAGAAAAGACAAATGAGGATTACCAGGATAGTTGCAATGATACTGGGAGTTGCTGCGATAATATCCCTGGGATTCATGCTTTATGCATTTGTCCAGAAAATAGTTGCAGATAAGGAAACAGTAAGGGCTAATGAAAATGCGAGGAAGGAGCAGATTCAAAGACATCTGGCCGACTCTTCGTCAAAAGTCGCAATCTTTCAGAAAAACATTGCCGACTCAAGCGCAGTTGTCGCCCGGCAGAATGAAGTTGAAGCTGTAAAGCAGAAAAACTTTGCCAACGAACAAAAAGCAAGAGCTGTCGTATTTGCCGATGAAGCACAGAAACAGAAAGGAATTGCAGAGGAACAGGCTGATTCGGCAAAGCGTGCAAGCATTAGGGCAAAGCAGAATGAGGATATAGCAACAGCTCAGAAGAATGAGGCCTTGCGTCTCAGGATGCTTTCAATAGGGAAATCGATGTCAATAAAATCAATGCAGGTGCAGGGGCAGAAGGACCTTCAGACTTTACTGGCCTATCAGGCTTATCTCTTCAATAAAGGGAACGGCGGCGTGGAAAATGATGCCGATATATTCAACGGGTTATACAATGTGGCGCGGCAATACGGGAATGTCAACTATAAGACCTTCAAGGGACATAATGGCCAAATCAACAGCATTGCATTCATGCCTGGTAAAAGAGAATTCTTTACGTCAGGATATGACGGACAGGTGCTGAAGTGGAACCTCAACGGGCAGGGAAACACTTTCCAGGTCATCTACTCCGGGACTGATATCATTGAAGTGCTGGCTGTCAGTCCTGATGAGGGATGGCTGGCATGCGGAAGCAGCAATTCCTCCATTCATCTCATCCCCCTCAATGGCAACAGCCTGAGCTACGATCTTAACGGGCATAAAGGAAAAATCAAATCCCTTATTTTCTCTTACGACGGGAAGTACCTTTATTCAGCCTCGCTCGACGGGAAGGTTCTAAAATGGGATATGGGCACAAGAACCAGCACCGACATTACAAGCGGCGGGATGAAGATCAATTCAATTGACGTATCATCGAACGGCAATTTTATTGCCGGTATTAGCAGCGATGGCAAAGTGATCGTCTGGAATTCCGGCAACAATGCTGACAACTTCAGGATTGAGACTTCAGGAAAGGATATCAAGGTTGTCAGGTTCAAGCCTGATGAAAATCTTCTCGCACTTGGAGATGTCGACGGAAATGTCGAAATATGGGATATCAATACAAGGAAAAAGATCTCGGAAGTAAAGGCTCACAGTGCCCAGATCAATGATATTCAGTTCAATCCTGTTCTGAAGCAGATGGCTACCGCGAGCAACGACAAGACTCTTAAGATTTTCAATATTAAGGATATCACTGACCTTACGGAGCCTCCCGTAACTATGTCGGACAACGAAGGCTTTGTCCTTGTGATGCAGTTCAGCCCCGACGGCCAGCTGATAGTTTCGGGCGCTTATGAGGGAGAAAAGAATCTCGTCTGCCGTCCCGCCCATATCGACAACATGGTAAATGATATATGCACAATCGTATCAAGAAACATGACACGCGATGAATGGAATACATATGTTGCCAGGGATATACCATACGAGGAAACCTGCTCTGCAAAAAACTATAATATAAAAGCCAATGTAATTAAATAAGCTGACAGGAAAATGGAAAAAAGTAATTCGCCATTAATCAGGATAATCGCGACAATGCTGTTCTGCTCATCCCCGCTCATGCTGTTTTGTCAGGAATCCGGTACTTGTGCTGAAAACCTTAAAACGGCACAATCGCTTTTCGAAAAGGGACAGGTGGAGCTGGTTCCCGGCACGCTTAAGGATTGCATGAAATCGGGGTTCAAGAGGGAGGAAAATCTTACAGCATATAAGCTCCTGATTCAATCGTTTCTTTTTGAGGACAACACATCCAAGGCCGATTCGACGATGCTCACGTTTCTTAAAAACTATCCCGAATACCAGATAAGCCCTACTGACCATTCAAGCTTTGTCTTTCTTTTCAACAGCTTCAAGGTCAGGCCGGTGCTGGAGCTTACATTTCATTTCGGGACAAGCCTTCCTTTCATTACGTCAGTAAAGCAGGTGTCCCTTTCATCAGCGCCGGCGCCGGATAAATACAGTACAAATTTCCTCAACATTTTTATGTCGCTCGAAGCGAAATTCCCGATTAACAAAAAGTTTGAAGTGAACGTTGAAGGCGGATACTCACAGCTGCAGTTTACGAAGACTGAAGCGTTTATGGGATTTGGTGCGATAAAGTATATTGAGACTCAGCAGAGGCTTGAGATTCCTGTAAGCGTTTCATATAATATAATAACTATAGGCAAATTCACGCCATATATCAGGGCGGGAATCGGTGCCGCTCTTGATCTTTCATCATCGGCAAAGACTACTTTTACTCCCTATAATGGTTCCGGTATCCGTTCAGGTGCAGATGTCTCTAGAAATGATTCACGTATTTCGACTGATGTTTTTGCCCAGGCCGGAGTGGGGATAAAATTCAAAACGCCCGGCGGCTTCATAAGCCTGGAAGCAAGATCGAACCTTGGTCTCTTTGATCAGACGGTCAGGGGTGGAAATTCATCGGAAATCCTCGAATACCCCTATTATTATGCGGATGATGACTTTAAGCTTAATGATCTGGTCATCAGCTTAGGATATACTCAGATATTTTATAAACCCACCAAAAGAAAATAGCAGGATATGAAGTGGAAAATTTCAGTTGCATTAATTCTTATCTTTTTTACGGCCTGCGAGAAAACTAATAACCTGGAGGAGATATTGAAGTTCTATGGTAATGTCTCTGGTAATACAGAAGCAAACATTGGCTATTCAGTTACTATCGGAAGTGATTGTTATTATATCTGCGGGCAGGTGACCGACACAATACAGAAGCCTGGCATAATAAAAACAAATTTCGGCGGCAATACAATATGGGAAAAAACTTTTGGCGGTTCCCGTAAAGGGTATTTATCTAAAATCATATCGCTTGGCGACGGTTCAGTTATTTCCACAGGTCAGGTGACGGACGGCACTTCAGGTAATACGGATATTCTTGTTGTGAAGATAAATGCCGATGGCTCAGGTGCGGTCCAGAATACTTTTTCCGGTTCAGGCAACATGACGGGTACTGATATTCTTCAGACTTCCGAAGGATTTCTGATCCTTGGAACTACTGATGCAGAGAGCATTCCCCCTCCGACTGATTCGACAGGAAACCCCGCAGGGAAAAAAGATATACTTATTTTAAGAATCGATGGAAATCTAAATGAGATTGTGCAACCGGTTCAGACAGGGTTTCCGGGTAACGATGCAGGTGCGGCCATAAAGCCGGATGTGGGGGGAGGGTATATTATTGCCGGCACTACAGACAGGTATTCTGCAAGTGATAAGAATGATATTATCCTTGTCAAGGTCAATTCTGATTTCAGCATTACGGACCCCGCTATAATAAAAGATGCTGAGGACGATTATGTCTCAGATATAGAGGTTGTTGATGATGGATATATGATTGCGGGCACAATAGGCTCCTCAGGCGTGACTCAATCAGTTTTTGTAACCAAAATGCCGTTTAATATTCAATTAGCGCCGGTATTTAAGCAGAAAATCAGTAATGCCCCGGCTTCATGGTCAGTGAATGCCATGTGCAAGTACAAGACCAGCTCGTTTTTACTGGCCGGGCAGGAAAATACATCCTCCCAGAATCAAATGCTGATTTTCGTGATTGATGCCGGCGGCAACCTTATCGGAAGCCAGGAAAAGATTGAAGGAAGCTCAGGAACACAGGTGGCTTATGATGTCGTTTCAGATTCTGACAATAATATAATTGTAGTCGGAGCAAATATCTACCAGAGCAACTCATTGATAACTCTGCTTAAATTCAGGTTCTAGCGATTTTAATGATGATAGAAATTTTAGGAAGATGAAAAGGACAGCCGGTTTATCAGTAATGTTCCTTATGCTTATGGCACCTGTAGTGTCGGGGCAGATCACGGGAGCTGTTATCACTCCTGCAGGTTTTAATGTGGGCACTGTTCTAAGAGCGGGACATACAGGTACGCCGGCATCAGGGGATTTTGTTGATTATGAATGGTTTTATTCACCTTCAGGAACAAGTATAGGAACAGATTCGACTTATACGATATCTGCGTCCGACCAGGGTAAATCCATATATGCAGCAGCAATTGAAAAGTCGGGAACAGACAGCTCTGTGGTGCTCACAGTTAACAGTCCTTCCTCGACCGTGAACTCTTTCCCTGTAGCCAGTTATATCGGGATTTCCGGTACTCCCAGATCAGGAATGACATTGAACGGTACTTATGTTTATTCTGACGTGGACAATGACCCGGAAAGCGGGTCAACATACCAGTGGTACAGGGGTACGAGCCCGGGAGGAGCAGGATCAACTGCAATTGGCTTGGCAGTATCGAATTCTTATAAGCTGACCAATTCTGACATTAACTACTATATAGGATTCTCTGTTATGCCTGCATCCTCAACCGGGTCATCACCGGGCAGCTCTGTCACCACTTCTGTATGGATTGGACCGGTCCTTGCAAATTCCGCACCGGTTGCATCATCAGTTAATATTACTGGGATCTATCAAAAAAACAATACATTATTCGGAAGTTACTCATATTCTGATGTTGAAGGTGATGCTGAGGGAACTTCGACATACCAGTGGTACACTGCAACGACGTCGGGAGGAAGTGGTCAGGCTGCGATAAGCGGAGCCACACAGCTTTCTTACAAGCTCACAAATTCTGAAACAGGGAAATATATTGCTTTTTCCGTGACACCCGTAGCTGTGACGGGAACAACTCCGGGCACAACAGTGTTCTCTTCGTGGGGCGGGCCGGTTTCAAATGCAGTACCAGTTGCATCATCCGTTGTCATTATCGGGAACTTGCACACAAACAGCACCTTGTTTGGAAATTATTCATATTATGATGCTTCAGGCGATCAGGAAGGGACTTCAATTTACCAATGGTATACGGCTACATCAGCGGGGGGAGCAGGTCAGGCAGCGATAAGTGGCGCCAACCAGGTTTCCTATACTCTCACTGGCAATGAAACTGGAAAGTACATTGCTTTTTCCGTGACTCCCGTCTCATCTGCAGGAATGACAGGTACAGCAGTGCTTTCGTCCTGGACAGGACCTGTAATAAATAATGCCCCGGTGGCATCATCACTGTACATCACAGGAACTTTGAATGTGAATGATGTCCTTACGGGTCATTATACTTATTCCGACACTGAAGGAGACCTTGAATCAGGTTCTTCTTACCAATGGTCGCGGTGTGCAACTTCAGGTGGCACATATGCTAACATCACGGGAGAGACTTCCATAAGCCACAGGATAGCGATGAGCGAGCAGGGTATGTTTTTCAGGTTCAGCGTAACTCCCAAAGCCGCAACCGGCACTTCTCCGGGCACAACAGTAACCACTGCCACCTATGCCGGTCCAACCAATTCCGCACCATATGCGGATAATGTCGCTATTTCAGGCACAGCGTCTGTAGGGGACATCCTTACGGGAACTTACAGTTATCATGATGCCGATACCGATGCCGAAGGAAGTTCACAGTATCAATGGTACCGGGGATCCACTGCGATATCAGGAGCTACTTCCCTGACATATTCCCTTACTTCGAATGATGTGGATAACTACATCACCTTTAAAGTGACTCCTGTTTCAGCCACAGGCTATCCCAATACAGGCAATACTTATTCCAGCGCGTCGGTGGGCCCTGTAAATGATCCTTCTTCAGGGTTGCCTGTCGCTTCAAATCTATGCATTTCCGGGATACGTCAGACCGGACAGCAGCTGACGGGAAATTACCAGTATTCCAACAAATACCATGAGTCCGGAACAAAATACCTCTGGTACAGTGGTGGTACATTGGTTCAGTCGGGCACTGACAATTCAGATCTGGATTATACGCTTGTATCCGGCGATATCAATAAGGACATAATTTTTGAGGTAATACCGAGTAATTCCAGGGGTCAGACAGGTGATACCGCTTCCAGCTCATCACTGGCAATGTTCGATTTGAGCCGCGATGTATTCAGTGTGGCAGATACCGGCCAGCTGCTTGTGGCAGAACCGGCAGGCGGAGTATTTTCAGGGCCTGCAGTTACAAACGGATATTTTTATCCCGCTGTGGCAGGAACGGCTGGAAGCCCCTATACAGTACAGTATTTATTGACTGTAGGTACCTCGACAACATGTGTCCAGAAAGCTTTTGCTTCCCTGACCGTAAATCCTGTGGTAGTTTATTTTGACGGGATTAAAAACGTCTTTTGTGATAATAACGGGGTTGATACCGTTTATGTCAGAAATGTACCTGTCGCATCCTCGCTTAAGTTATTCTCCATAACAGATCCCAACAGCAACCTGATTCAAATAAGTGATACCTGTGCGGTTTTCAATCCTGACCTTATGAAAAACGGTGATAAGCAGGATACAATATATTTTTCATATTATGACGGGGCGACGCTGATCCAAGTAAAAAATGCCCTTGAAATTAATCATGTCGGAACCATTTCAATACTGAACCTTAATCCCGGTACGAATATCTGCAGCAATACGACTCCGTTTGAATTGTATGCTTCCCTGGCCGGAGGCGTGTTTACCGGGCCGGTCTCTTCAGACATACTCGATCCTTCGCTTGTGTCGCACATGGGAGATACCACTGTGACCTATACATATACTAGCAGCCACGGATGCGTTCAGAAAGCGGTTGTACCCATTACTGTAAACAAGGCACCTGTCGTCGGATTTGCACCTGCCGACTCATGCATACGCAGCAGCTCCGATTCAACAAGATTCCTGAATCTGACGGTTTCCCCGGATTCCGTTGCGACCTGGGTATGGCAGTTTTCGGAATCCGGATCCACTATTACCAGCAGCGAGAAGTCTCCGTCATACCTTTATAAAGCAGGAGGATATCATCTTGTGACCCTGACTGCAACGACTGTAAACAACTGCTCCTCATCAAAAAACATTACCATTAATCTCGGGTCAAAGCCGGTCGCGGGTTTTACATGGAGAAATGAATGTTTTCATCCGGGAGATTCCATATCGTTTTTCGACAATACGGTCTCTCCCACGACAATCACATCACGCAGCTGGAACTTTTTTGATGGCGATTCGCTTCATACCGTAATGAACCCGGTTTATCCCAAAAAATCAGTAGGGTACCTGAAAATAAAATACATTGTGCGTACTGCATTTTCGGGTTGCTATGATACGCTGGTAAGGCAAATCTATATAAGGCCTTCATTTGCTCCTGGCAAGGATACGGCTTATTTCGAGAATTTTGAAAAAGGCGACGGAGGATGGGTCAGGGATTACAGGACTGTTAACACGTGGACCTTCGGTACACCCGACCGCCCTGTGATAGACTATGCAGCATCAGGCGACAGTGCATGGTTTACCAATTACAATATCCTGAATCAGGATACTGCATCTTATTCCGTGATATCACCCTGTTTCGATTTTACGGCGCTCGACAGGCCCATGATAAAGATGATGCTCTGGAAGCGGTTCGACCGGAACAGGGATGGAGCTGCTTTGCAATACCGGATTACAGATTCCGGAACATGGACTTATGTCGGAACTCTGGGAGACGGGATCAACTGGTACAATTCAGCCCTGATAAACGGGCGCCCAGGGGGAGACCTTCTTGGATGGACAACAATTGGGACGCCGGAGACGGGATGGTCTGAAGCGCGACATAAGCTGGATGACCTTTGCGGGAAAAAGGATGTCGAATTCAGGATGGCGTATGGATCGGATGGCACTTCACAGGATAATGACGGCATTGCGTTTGATGATGTCTGGATAGGAGAAAGGACAAGGAGCGTACTGCTCGAGCATTTTGAGAATACATCAAGTGCAGCCAGCAGCGCCGCAACTGCAATGGTCGATACGATAGTCGCTCATAACACAAAGGATGTCATCAACATACAATACCATACAAATTTCCCCGGAACAGATCCTTATTACAATGACAACCCCGGTGACGTAAGTGCACGAGTGCTTTATTACGGCCTCACAAGAGCCCCATATTCCTTTGTTGACGGCGGATTTGATAAAAGCGTGTATGCGACACTTTACGACTATTCCCTTTCTGATATTGACAGCCTCGATATTACCTGCAGAAGCCTGACGACTCCTGTCTTTGATATCGGACTTAATTCCAATATTTCGGGCGGGGTTCTTACCGTAAGCGGACAGTTGACCGCCCTACAGACTGTAGATGCTGAAAACATGACTCTTTATTATGCTGTCACTGAAAAGGAAAATACGGATCATACCGGCGCTGACGGCGAATCGGTGTTTATGAATGTGTTCAGGAAGCTTATTCCTGACGCCGGAGGCTTAAATCTTAAAAAATCATGGACGGCTGGGGACGTGGTGACTGTACCTGACCAGTCGTGGGTGATTGCGAATATTAAGAATTCTTCAGATATCGAAGTCACTGCTTTCCTACAGAACAATATAACAAAAGAAGTGTACCAGGCAGCGTCGCAGATCAAGTCTGATATAGTGACAGGAATCGAGAACATTTACAGCAATGGCGGAAATGGTTTCTCAGTATACCCGAATCCCTCAATAGGCAAACTGAAGATAGAATTCACGGAGCCTCCTGCAGAAGGTCCTGATATCAGGATCTATGATTTGCAGGGGATCCTTGTGAGAACCTACAGGGCAGCGCAAGGGATATCCGAGTTCACTATAGATAACCTCGGACTAAAGCCCGGAATGTACTTTATAAAAATATCATCCGGCAGTTCGGAAATTGGTTTCAGAAAACTTATAGTTGCAGGTAATTAAAACCGGACGAGTATCTTTTTCGGGCCATCTTCCAGCCCTGGTAACCGGGAAAGTGTTGATTTGTGTTTTGTCATAACCACGGTGTCGCACGGAGTAATAGCGGAGTAACACTGTTTTTAAACCTGAAAATTTAGTATAAATAAAAAATAGCTATCTATAGCAGTTTCGCTATTAAGGATTAAACTCCGTGTATTTACGCTGTGATCCCGATAGCAATGTAGTACTTCAGGATAACGGTAACTAACTTACCCCCTTCCTTTTTCCCCAGGGGGGAAAGATAATTTAACTCCTTCCCTCGTGGGGGAAGGCAGGGATGGGGGATGATTCTTAGCTTTTTTTACTCTTAATCTTCCACCCTCTTTCCCGTTTCCCCCAGGGGGGAAAGGCTTTAATTAGCTTTCTATTTATGATTACTTATTGATTAAGCAATTGTTTATTCTATCATTATAAAATCTATTACTTCCCCTTTGGGGGAATCCCGATTACTCGGGAGGGAAGAGGGTTTAGAAAAGAATATTGATGTCCTGATAAACATTAAAAATTGTAACATGAATTGTGAAGAAATACATAGCTATCGGGACAGTGCTACACCGTAGTTAATGAATTCATCAGGAAATTATTTCTAATGTTTTTAATGAATCCGGCAAAATTGTGTTTCCTGATGAATGTGTATTATGAAAGAACGGGCAGGAAACTGCTAAGACTGAAAGATTCCCTTTTTTTTGCCTAAATTTGGCTCTGGTAATAAATCCTGAACATTACCCAGGATTAAACGTTAACATTTATAAAAGCAATTATTAAAAGATGAAAGGCAAAAAAGCATTTTTGATGATACTTGACGGATGGGGGATCGGAGACGGGTCAAAATCCGATGTCATAAGCACAGTGCCGACTCCCAATCTCACTGAACTGAAGAGGAAATATCCGAACTCAAGGCTATTGGCCTGCGGTGAAGATGTAGGTCTGCCGGAAGGCCAGATGGGTAACTCTGAAGTCGGTCATCTGAATATAGGAGCAGGGAGGATCATATACCAGGATCTGGTCAAAATAAACGTTGAATGCAAAACCGGAGATATCAGAAAGAACAAAGTACTCACCGACGCATTCTCTTATGCCCGTGACAATGACAAGCAGGTTCATTTCATGGGTCTTTTGTCGGACGGCGGAGTTCATTCCCTTGACAAGCATCTTTATTACCTGTGCGACATGACAATGGATTATGGAATAAAGAATGTATTCGTTCATGGATTCGGTGATGGCAGGGACACTGATCCGCGAAGCGGGAAGGGATATATGAAGAACCTGTTGGATCATCTTAAAAAATCGAATGGAAGGGTGGCTTCCTTTATCGGGCGTTACTATGCGATGGACAGGGATAAACGATGGGAGAGGATAAAGGAAGGTTATGACCTTATCGTAAATGGAGCAGGATCACCTGCCACGGATATACTTGCAGCAATGCAAAAATCATATGACGAAGGCATTACTGATGAGTTCATGAAACCGATAGTGGTGGTCGATGATAAGGGAAATCCTGTCGGAAAGTTAAAAGAAGGCGATGTGGTGGTGTTTTTCAATTTCAGGAACGACAGGGCCAAGGAGCTTACCATTGTGCTTACCCAAAAGAATATGCCTGAATATGACATGAAGACAATTCCGCTGTATTATTGCACAATGACGCCTTATGACTCCACATTCGAAGGACTCCATGTAATTTACCCCAAGGAAAATGCAAACAATACCATTGGGGAGGTCCTGGCAGCAGCAGGGAAAACCCAGCTCAGGATAGCCGAGACAGAAAAATACGCGCATGTCACTTTCTTTTTCTCGGGCGGCAGGGAGGATACCTTTATGAATGAAGACAGGATACTTATTCCTTCACCGAAAGTTGCAACATATGATCTTCAGCCTGAAATGAGCGCTTACCTGGTGAAGGATGCAGTTATCAAGGCAGTTGAGACCGGAAAATACGATTTTATATGTCTTAATTTTGCCAACGGAGACATGGTCGGGCATACAGGGGTTTATAATGCAATAATGAAGGCTGTGGCGGTTATTGATGAATGCGTGGGAGCGGTAGTCAAAGCCGCCCGTGGAAAAGGATATGATGTGCTTATCATTGCCGATCACGGGAATGCCGACAAGGCATTGAATGATGACGGAACGCCTAATACTGCCCATTCCCTGAACCCGGTCCCATGCATACTGGTAAGTGATGATTACAAAACAATTAAGGAAGGAATTCTCGCAGATGTCGCTCCTACATTGCTCACAATTATGGGAGTGCCCATACCAAAGGAAATGACAGGAAAAGTACTCGTATGATCCCTAAGATATGAAAAGGTTATGAATTAATATTTCAGTCTATTGCTATGCGTATTTCTTTATACAGTAATGAACGATATTTATAAATAACATTTGATTTTTATTTTATTGTATGACCCCCAACGCAACCCCTGCCGAAGCGGGGCAGCCTTCCCCCCCTTGGGGAGCCTGTCCCGCGATAGCGGGAAAACTGGAAAAGGGATAGAAATATTCCAAGTGTAAAAAGGTCAAGAAACAGACCCCCTTCCCCACCTTCCCCCACCGGGGGAAGGAGTAGATTTTATAATGATAGAATAATAAATGCTTAATCAATAAGTAATCATAAAGAGAAAGAGAATTAAAGCCTTTCCCCCCTGGGGAGCCTGTCCCGCGATGGCGGGAAAACGGGAAAGAGGGTAATAATGAAAAGCAAAGAACAAATTGTTTCCGGAATGTGGCAGTTATAAGTAGTTGTTAAGATTAAGAGTGTGATGACATGGTCGCGACAGGATTAAGAAAGTATTTCATTATTGGATAGAAATGACTTATGCTTCGTATCGGAAACACGATTTTCAGCTTTGATGTTCTTGAGAAGAAATTCATGTGCGATCTTAAGAAATGCCATGGAGCCTGCTGCCGGTATGGCGATTCCGGAGCTCCGCTGGCTCAGGATGAGGTAACTATCCTTGATGAAATATGGCCGCTTGTAAGACCTTATCTCAGACCGGAGGGAACAGAGGCTATTGAGAAACAGGGGACGAGCATTATTGACCAGGAGAATGAAAGGGTCACTCCCCTTATTAATAATGAAGAGTGTGCATATACAATACTTGATGATACCGTATATATGTGCGGAATCGAGAAGGCATGGAGCGAAGGGAAGGTAAATTTTCAGAAGCCGGTGTCCTGCCACCTTTTTCCCGTCAGGATAAAAAAATTCTCCGGTTTTACAGCGGTCAACTATCAGGAGCTGGCTATATGCTCTCCTGCAAGGGAACTCGGCAATGAAGAGGGATTGCATGTCTATGAATTCCTGAAGGAGCCTCTGATAGAGGCGATCGGGCAAAACATGTACGATGACCTTTGCATTGCTGCGGATGAGTTGAGGAAGAAGGGGAAGATAAGCTAAAAACATAAAATCGGGCGTGCTTGCCGGAATATGCATTCCGGAATTATTTAGATTTCTGTCATGTTCTAAATATCATAATATCAGGTAAGTAATAAATAATCCAGATTGACTTCTAAATTTTTTAAATAGTCCGTGCCAATTTTTAAATGACTGGCTAATAAATAATTAGATTATAGCGGAAACCGGGGCTATATTTTAATATTTTTAGAAAAATGAAAGCGCTGAAAACTGAATTTTTCTTTCACAGGAGAAGATCAGGTTCTGAATAATATTAAGCAGGATTCAGTAAAACCTCTGTTCTGTAAATTTTATATGAGAATGAATAAATAGAACACAAGAAATTATGCCGCAAACCGATTATTTATTATAGGTAAAAAAAATCACTATAAATTTTGTTTTTTTAAAAAAACAGGTATCTTTGGCAAGTTAACTTAAAACCTAAAACTAATTCGTATGAAGAAACTATTTCTGCTGATTATTATGTTTGTGTTTGCGGGAGCAAGCCTGCTTGCACAGACAAAAGTCATTACAGGTACGGTTACGTCCTCTGTTGCGGGGGAGGGAGTACTTGCAGGGGTATCAGTTTCTGTGACAGGAACCACGATAGGTGCCCTCACGGACATAAACGGAAAATATTCGATACCTAATGTTCCGGCAAGTGCAACTTCTGTTACTTTCTCTTACATAGGATACAAGAAACAGGACGTTCAGATCGCAAACCGTACGGTTATTGACGTTATGATGGAACCAGAGGTTACTGTTATGAATGAAGTTGTCGTAACCGCCTTCGGTATCAAGCGACAAGCCAAGGAACTTGGTGTGGCAACAGAAAAGGTCGACAATCAGGAACTTACTCAGGCAGCTGTGACTAATGTTGTCAACGGTTTGACTGCAAAAGTTTCAGGCCTTCAAATCAATACAGTGAACAATGGTGTCAATCCGGATACAAGGATCACACTCAGGGGTAACCGCCATTTCCTTGCATCCAATGAGGCGCTGGTTGTTCTCGACGGAATTCCTGTTGACGCTAGCTACCTGAATCAGATTAACCCCAACGATATAGACAATGTTAACGTACTGAAAGGAGCAAGCGCTGCGGCCCTTTATGGTAACGATGCATCAAACGGAGTGCTTATTATCACCACAAAAAAAGGTACTAGTGGCAAACCTGTCATCACAATAAGTAATACCACTACATTTGAATCTGTTTCTTATATGCCAAAACTTCAGGAACGCTTTGGTTCAGGTGCCAATGAAGACACAATTAACTACCCGGCAAATGAGGTATTCTGGATCGGGCGCGATCGTAACACGTCTGCTTTTACATCTTTTGAAAATGAAGCCTTCGGTCCTCAGTTTAACGGACAGATGGTAATGATTGGAGGTATTCTGGCTGACGGTTCTTACCAGGAAGTCAAATACAGCGCTGTACATGATCATGTCAAGAAGTTCTTTAATACCGGGATCACAAATCAGAGCGATGTCTCTTACTCAGTGGGAGATGACAAGAACAATTTTTACCTTTCTGCACAGGATGTAAATTCCACCGGTACGGTACCCGGGGATAAAAACAGAAGAACAGGCTTGCGTGCCTCCGGTGCAAGGACATCAGGTATTTTCCATGCCGATTATACTGTAGGCTTTACGCAGACCAACACTGATGTATCCGGCAATGATGCATTCCAGCAAAGACCTGTTTACTGGCAGGTACTTAACACTCCTCCGGAAATCGATGTTACCAATTATAAAGATATTGTGAACAACAAGTTTGCAAACAATAACGGGTATTATAATGGTTATTATATGAATCCTTACTGGGTGATTGACCATTCAAGATACAATACCACTATAAATAACATACTCTCTTCAGTCCTTCTTTCCCTGAATCCGGCAAAATGGGTTACCCTTTCATATCGTTTAGGACTGACATATACCGGAGATCAGCATTCCTATTACCAGGATCCGCTTACTTTTGAATCCTATTATTTGAGCGATCCATGGGGATGCGGAGGAATGGCTTCCACATCACCCTATGCTGGTGTATCCTGGGACTATCTGGAAACCACCACTATTCTGACAGGTGACTTCCTGGCACAATTCAATAAAAAAATTGGTGATTTCACAGGGAAGCTGATCGTCGGGAATTCGGTCTATAATAATAAATACAGGTATGTTTATGTTGGAAACAACTCAATAGTCATACCAGACCTTTATAATGTAGCCAACCGCCTTGGTGAAGCCGCCGTTGGTGAAACATGGCTGAACCGAAATTCAACGGGTGTCTTTGGCGATCTGACACTGGGGTACAAGGACTTTATCTTCCTTCATGCCTCAGCAAGAAATGACTGGGATTCAAGATTGACAAAAGCAAACCGTTCATTCTTCTACCCGGGAGTTGATATGAGCATTGTACTTACAGATGCAATTCCTTCTCTTAAAAACAACTCGGTATTATCATTTGCCAAGGTAAGAGGTGGCATATCAAAAACAGGCCAGATCTCCCTGGCTAACTATTATGCCACATTGCCTCAGTTTAACCCCGGACTGGGAAATAACAGCGCCACAGGATTCCCCTATGGCAATCAAGCAGGATTTTCGCTCAACACAACGCTGAGCAACCCGAATCTGAAGCCTGAATTGACTAGGGAAATTGAGGCCGGTCTCGACCTGGGCTTCATGAAAAGCAGGTTCAACTTAAGCCTTGGCGCTTATCAGTCGAATACCAAGGATCAGACGATCCCTGCTTCAATATCATATGCCACTGGTTATACCAGCGCATATATTAATGCAGGAGAACTTCAGACCCAGGGTCTTGAAGCAGATCTTAAACTAACTCCTGTTGTCAGTGTCGGTAATTTCACCTGGAACCTTACTTTAAGCTATACTTATAATACAAGCAAAGTTATTTCCATTTACGGAACTCTGACTTCATTGCCAATTGCAGATATTTCTTATGCTGTAGTAGGACAACAGTTCCCGGCATTGGAAGTCACGGCCTTTGAGAAAGATCCTCAGGGTCATTACATTGTTGATCCGACGACAGGATATCCGATAAGAGACCCTGCACTTCAGCATATCGGACACGGAAACCCGAATAGTATTCTTGGTATCAGCAGCACATTTGCGTTTAA
Organism: uncultured Bacteroidales bacterium; assembly: GCA_963717685.1. Classification (GTDB taxonomy): domain Bacteria; phylum Bacteroidota; class Bacteroidia; order Bacteroidales; family VadinHA17; genus LD21. The sequence continues at coordinate 1,860,954 of OY970346.1, forward strand.
AGGATTCAAATTGAATTTTGTAGCTGATTACAGGACCGGCAACATGATCGATAATTGGGTTGGTAATCCTCTTAACTTTACGGGCGAATCATGGATGTCAGCATGGAACGGACGTCAGGACTACATCATTCCGAATTCAGTTATTAATACAGGCACTGCTGCCCACCCGATATACACTCCCAATACTACTGTTATTACTAACGGTAATGCATTCGTTGCCTGGTCGAGCAGTACTTTTATGAATACTCAAGCCCTCTATATGACCAGTGCCGCTTTCTGGAAATTAAGAGAAGTATCGCTTACCTATGATATTCCGGTTAAGAATATACTGGGTGGTGCTATTAAAGCAGCTGAAGTAGGACTGATAGGAAGGAACCTTTTGATGTTTGTCCCCAGGACCAATATCTGGACCGATCCTGAATTCAACACAGAAACCGGTACCAGCAATGCTGTTGGTTATACAAATGAATATCAGACGCCTCCAACCAGGATTTGGGGGTTTAGTATCAAACTTACTTTCTAAGTAGAAAAAATATAAGAATATGAAGAAATTAATTATATTATCAATCGTACTGGTTGTTTTGGGAAGTGGTTGCAAAAACTTCTTGACCATTGATGAGAGCAACCCCAATTCAGCATCTTCTGTTCCGACAAATCTGGTCTTGCCGGCGGCGCTTAACTCAGTTGCTGAGCTTTACGACCAGCCTGATAACTTCAGCTTTGCTTATTTGTGGTATGGGCTGTGGGCTATCAAGAGTAATTATATTCAGCCCCTGAATTTAACGGGGTATAATCTTTTGAACACTTCATATCAGGTTATCTGGGATAACTCCTACCTGGCGTTGGAGAATCTCGATTATGTTGAACAAAATTCCATGGCATCATCGGAAAATAATTTCAGGGCAATCGCCATTATAATGAAAGTTTTCCTGTATCAAAATCTTGTAGATTGCTATGGAAATATTCCTTATACCCAAGCTTTAAAAACCGGTCAGGGGATATTGAAGCCGGCATACGATAAGCAGGAGGATGTTTATGATTCCCTAGTCGTAAAACTTGATAAGGCAATTAACCTGATTCAAACAGCTACAGCTGATGCTGATCAACCAGGAAGTTCTGATATTATTTACCGTGGCGACATGGGGTTATGGGCAAAATTTGCCAATACTATTAAGCTCAGGATGCTGATGAACCAGGCAGATATGACAGGAAGAGCTGCTTATATTACAGCTGCATTGGCTACGACATCCTCAGTCGGTTATCTTGGCGCCGGTGAGGGAGCAATGCTTAACCCCGGGTATGTTCTGTCAACAAATAAAATGAGCCCTTTCTGGGAAAAATTCTTCAAGGTTGATGGTTCGAAGCAGGCAGATGCGCTGGATTATTATTGTGCAGGACAGAATCTTTGCAGTTTTCTGACCAACAATAATGATCCTCGTCAGCTCAGAATTTTCCAGCCTTATTCAGGAACCAGCATTCAAGGTAATTATTTCGGAGCTGTTTTGCTCAATAATTCAGCCAACACATCCAGCCTGGGTTTTGGTTTGCTAAAAGCGTATAACCAGGATTCACCAATAATGACTGACTTTGAAAGCCTTTTCCTGCAGGCTGAAGCAGCTGAAAGAGGGCTTACAACGGATGATCCAAAAGCGTTATTTGAAAGTGCAGTGACCCAGTCTATTCTTTATTTGGGTGAAACATCATCTTTGGATCCGTCGACTTACATTCCGCTTACTGCTGCTGATGCCTCAGCATACCTTAGCCAGGGTACCGATCTGGTTAATTATGATGCATCAACAAACAAACTCGCAGCAATAATTACCCAGAAATGGGTCTCATTATGCGGTATTTCCCCGATGCCTATCTGGACTGATTACCGCAGGACAGGCTTCCCGAATTTCATTACCTGGAGTGCTGATCCTCAAAAATTAAATCAGACTCCTCCGGTTCGTTTGTTATACCCGCAGACCGAGATTACTACTAATAATGACAATGTTGTAGCACAAGGGACAATATCGTTGTTTACGTCAAAAATTTTCTGGCAGAACCGTTAATATGGAGTGTGCCATAGATTTAACCTCTTTAAATTAAAAAAAATGAGAAACAAAATATTCATGAAAGTATTCTTTCTGGCAGCATTCATTGTTCTGAACTCATGCCTGAAAGACAATGTTGGCGTGGACTGGGGATATATTATAAGCGGTAAAATGTATGCCGAATTTCCAGGCGCCGGAGTAAATTCTTTTACGATACAACCATTAGCTACTGATCAGATTTTTAAATTCCTTATTAATATTGCAACTGATCCTTTGCCTACAAGTAACATTACATTAAAATTAAAAATTGACACTGTTGCAATGAATAATTATTCTGACTCGATACAGGTAGCAGATACCTCCATTCACTGGAGATACCATCTCTATCCCTATCTTACGCTTATGGATTCAGTTGTAACTATTCAAGCCGGAACGAGAAACAGCTATGTTCATGTTAAGGTAAGTAATGCAAATTTAGTTGATTTGAGTACTAAATGGATGGCTCCGATTACGATTGTTTCAGCATCGGGAAATGTAATAGTTGCCTCGAATATGTGTACAGTTCTTTATTCTCTTCCGGTTGCTAACAAGTGGCAGGGAACTTATGCTATGAGTGGTTATATTCTTAGAGCGGGTGATCCAGTTCTTTCCGGTTCTTATTCAAACAGAATTTATAAACTATCTACCTCCGGCCCAAATAGTGTTACTTTTAATACTATAATTTCCTGGGCTAACGCTATTACTAGTGGGGTTGGCGGGGTAGGTGACTGGAAAATTACGATTAGCGAAGCAACCGTTCCTAATCCGATTACTGTCTCAGATGCCTCTAACGCTACAGTTCAGTGTTATTCTGGTTATCCTAATCGTTATGATCCTGCTACTAAGACATTCTATTTGGGAGTGCAGTGGAGTTCCGGATGGACATACAGATCAACTATTGATACTCTCGTTTATGTAGGGCCAATTTAATTCAGGTGTTTAAACGAAAATCAGTATTGATTATATATATAAAATGAAAATTCAAAAAAGCTTTAAATTGAATTTAATAATGTAAAGTATGAAAAATAAGATTATAATTATTGTTGTATTGCTTTCCATTTCTGGCATTCTTATAATGCCGGGATGCACCAAGGAAAGCAGCACGCCCCCTGTTATATATAATGCCTGGACTGTGCCTGCGATTGTGTCTCCGGCCAGTGGCAGCTTTGTTGACGTTACCGGGACTACTGTTGATCTGATCTGGCAATCGACGAATGCAGATGGGGATGCTCAGAACTGGGATGTTTATTTTGGGACCTCTAAATTAACTCCTGCTCTTGTGGCAACGGGAGTTACTGCTCAAAAATATACTGTACCTGTTGATCTGGGTGTAAAGTACTACTGGAAAGTTGTCGGGACAGATAAAAATGGGAAAACATCAACCACTACTATCCAGAATTTTGAAACTATTGATCCAAAAGCTCCGCTTGATATGTCGATGACCTGGACCACAGATGCTCTTACGGCAATCGGCATGAATATAGATCCGCTGAAGGCTGCTAATTTGAGACTTCTTATTTATAAAGCTGATTCTGTTACTCTGGCAACACCAGTAATCAATACTTCAGATTTTGAATATTATAACTATTGGGATTCACTGGCTGACGGAGTATATTATGTCGCAGCTGATCTGGCCTCAACAATCAATGCCGGTGATCTTAATGCAACCCTGCATATTAGTATTAATCTGAATTTCACCCAGAGGGGAATTTACAGTAATCTTCTCCAGTTCCCGGATGCAATGGATAATACACATACATGTCCAGCATACAGTACCTATATGGCAAAAGTCACAAAAACTGGAGACTCATATACTGTAGAAAAATATTATTTCCATACTCCTATCATATTGACATGGTCAGGCAAAGATGCTACTTATGATAGCCAGGTAATAACTACTTCTTCATGCTCTGGGCCGATAATTACTGGTTTGTGTAATGGATGGATGGTGGATTTCTGGGGAGAAAATATAATCTCTGGAGGTTCCTGTAGTTATACTGTTAGCGGTAATACTATTACAATACCATATCAATATTATGAAACTACAACCTACAGTGGAGCATCACCAAACTACCCACCATATTATATTCAGGGTACAGGAACGATAGATAATAGTGGGCCTGAACCAGTATGGACTTTGACATATGATTTATATCAAGCATCCGGAAATGGAGGTCTTGGAGGATGGATATGCGATTGGTGTTACAATAATGGTTATTGGCCCAGTGATAAACTCACTGCGGTCATTACTCAGGGTGATTCAAAGGGAAAGGGCAGTGTAGAACTTTCTTTTTCCAGACCTCCCAGACCCAATCATCATTAAACCAAACAGATAGAACATACTCAATATTTTTAGGGAGGGTGTCTAAAAGGGCACCCTTCTTTTTTTGGAATTATGTCAATTTGGCTTCGCCGGGCTCTCCCGCAAGGTGGGATTGGTTACCCGGTGCTTGCACCATTTTTGAATCAGGAGCCCGCCCTGGCGTTCATATTTTTTATTAAGTGTAAAACTTACACTTATTTTATAATATCTGGCCCAGCCGGTAAACCACTGGCAATAGCCAATGATTTGAAGAAACTGCCGGCAATTGACTATCAGGTTTTAGCTGACAGAATATTTGATAGTAAATGTTGTTTTCTGCCGGCTTAAGACGCAGGCAATAAGATTATTCAACTCTCAGATTGACAAGCTCCAGCCTTGTAGGAGTCACTTTAAGGACTTTAAAGATAAAATCCTTTATCCTTATCACTTCGTTGTTTATTGGAATGCTCCCGTGGTAATAGAGTATCATTCCGGCAAGCGTTTCATAATCATCTTTTTCCGGAAGATCCAGGTGAAACTTATCATTCAGGTAATCTATCTCAAGCCTTCCTGAAAAGACGTATTCATTGTCGCTGATCACCTTTTCGGTAAGCTCGTTTGTATCGTGCTCATCCTCAATATCGCCGACAATCTCCTCAAGAACATCTTCCATGGTAACCATCCCCGAAGTTCCTCCGAACTCATCCACGACAAGGGCCACATTTTTCTTCTCATCCACAAACACCCTCAGCAGCTTATTCGCAGGCATCGCTTCAGGGACAATTGCCAGCTTCCTGATGCCTGACATTATATCAGGGGGATTCCTGAAAAGGTCCTTGAGCTCGACGTAGCCGATAATGTTATCTATTGAATTCTGGTAAACTAGAATCCTTGAGTGGCGGGTTTCTATGAATTTCTTCTTCAGCTCTTCGATGCCTGCAGTGCAGTCGACTGCCTGTATCTCTGTCCTGGGGATAAGGCATTCCCTGAGCTTGACATTTGAAAAGTCAAGCGCATTCTGAAGAATGGCTATGTTGTTGTGTTCAGACTCTGAATCCCGCATATTTTTGCTGGCCAGATGGACGAAATGATCGAGATCAACCTTGCTGAAAACTATGTTCTCATGCGGTTTTTCCTTTGGGACTTTTCTGAAGAATATTCTTATGAATAAATCTGATGCAGCCAGCGTGATCTTGCTGACGGGATAAAATATCCAGTAAAAGAACAACGTGGGAACAGATAATGCTTTCAGGAAGAAATTGGGTGATATTATGAAAAAGGTCTTTGGCAGGAATTCAGCTGCAAGCAGTATAATTCCGGTCGATATTATTGTATTCAGAATAAGCACAAGCAGATCGGATCCTATCAATGGCGCAAGAGCCTGGTTAAGCATCTTTGAAAAGAACAATCCGTAAATGACCAGTGCAATATTATTGCCTATCAGCATCGTGGCAATGTACTGACCGGGATTAGCTATGAATTTGCCTATTATTCCGGAGCCGAAAGCGCCCTGCTTCCTGTCAAGTTCAATGCGAAGCTTGTTCGAGGAGATAAAAGCGATCTCCATGCCGGAAAAAAATGCAGAGAATAATACTGCCAGCAGTATGATCAGGATGCCATTCATACATCAAAGTTAGGCTTTTTTTCTCTCCCTGTGCCTCAGCCAGGCGAACAGGAAGGATACGGCGGCCAGGAGGCCGAAAACAAAAATCCTGCTTCCCCCGGTATTAATGGCATATCCTATGCCGGCAGCGACACAGAGCAATCCGGTAATGATCCAGACTATCTCAATTATCAGAAGATACCTTTTGCTTCTCATGCAGATAAATAGTAGCCGAAACATTTTTTATCCTTCGCGTGGTGAGCTTCGAATCAGACTCAAAGCCGGTTCCAAGCACCGTCTGGTCCTCATTCGTCATTTTGACGAAGCGGTCCGTATATATGTAATCCCTTTCCTGGTCCCAGAAGAGCTGTTCCGTTTCGAGCTTGTCATTCGTCTGATTGAATACGACAACGCTGTCCTTAAGCTCCCAGAGTTTATCATTGTCTGTGTATTTTGCATATTTGGAGGTCACGCTTCCGACAGGTTCGGGATGTCCGTCATAAAAGATCACCTTTATACCTGACCTGAATTCCGAATACGGCACATCGGCATTTTTATATGTTTCCATCAGGGGGGAAGTCATTATAAGCTGGATTTTACCTGAATCGGTAAATACGGTATTGAAGTCTTTTACAGTGATAGAAGGGAGAGTAAGGATAAGATTTTTCTTTATTTTGCCGATATTTTTTTCGCACGACGACAACCCTCCGGCTGCAGAAAGCAGTACCAAAGCCCTGAATGCAATTCCGGTTATTTTCAAAATTCTTTTCAGGTTTCGGTGAATACTAGTATCCGGATATCCTGAAGGATTTTGCATACTATTCGTATTTCCTCTTAAGGAACCACCAGTCGTACAGGTTAAAGCTTGCACCTATGCTAAAGTAGTTTTCGTAATAATTAAAACCGGATGAAGGGAATGATCTCCGGGTATAGTCGATGAATATATTTGTCTTTGAAAAGTTATGTCCCATGGGAATTCCAAGCCCCATGCTTGCTCCCCACTCCTGTGCCTGATGCCCGTCGAGTACAACGTAATTGCTTTCAACATGACCGCCGATCCGGTACTCAACCCTTTTAAAAAAGCTATAATTGGAAAACTTATCAGGGATATATTCGATTCCAAAAAGAAGTGCGCGGGTGTCAGCAATGGTCCCTGTCGAACCGTGAAAAGTTGCCTTGGACCAGTCAGTAATTACATAATCAATTCCGACAGTAAGCATATTTTTCTTACCGAAGGAGATTCCCATCCGCAGGATGCCCGGAATATAAGCTTTTGTTGAGTCGTCCGAAATAAGGGCAAGTGTATCGGTGGTGCTGCTCGCAGTGAATTTGGCTGTAAGAAGGTTATATTTTGATATGCAGTTTTTTCCGCTGCTATATGAAATTCCGGCATTGATAAAGTAATCAGTTTTGATAGTTCCGGTGTACTGAAGCCCGTAATCGAGGCCGATCCCGTTAAGGCCTATGGTTTCTGTAATATCATCATGATATTCATGGTAGTAATCGTCGAAGACAAATTCATTCGATCTCTTAATAGAGCCGTACAGAAACGACATATTTATTCCGGCAGAAAAATTCTTTGTCAATTTCACCCCAGTTCCCAGGAATACGTTTGAAAGGTTTCCTGTCCCGTAATGATATGCGGTATATCCTTCAGTAACGGCATCATATCCTGGATCGCCCGCTTCAACCGTTTCGCCTACCTTGTAGTAACTGTTGCTGAATGGCACCACCCCCATGGCCACGCCAATTCTTTTTGAAACAGGGAAACCAAGAAGCAAATGATTGAAATTAAAATCACCGGTGGCAAAATTTGAAGAGCCGTCGGAAATGATATTGAAACTATAGCTCATGCCGAAATCGAAAACAAATGAATTCGTATCAATGCTGCTATAAGAAGCAGGATTTGTAAAATAGATAGTATTATTATCCCTCATAGCCGTTGAGACGCCGCCCATTGCCTGGCTTTTGCAAGAGCCAGCCGGATCTATCAATCCAAGGTTGAACCTTGCAACAGGTGAATCGACCTGCACCTGAGCTGCTGCCGAAAAAGAAAGGGAAACAAAAATTATCAGGAAGAACCTTATGAGCTTATTTCGCATTGCATTCCAGAATATAATTTAAACCGTCAATAACCAGGTCAGGCATATATTTAATTTTATAATCAAGCCTGTCCTTCAAATATCCGCTATCGCCACCAGTAAGAACTATTATGGGATCCGAGTGTTTTTTTTCAAACGTGCGAATATACTCATTTATTTCAAATACAAGACCTTTAATGACTCCTGCTGTTATGGCTTCCAGAGTATTCCTTCCTGGAGAGCAGAATTTCTCCGTTGTGGAAGCAAGGGGCAGCCTGCCTGTAAATTTATTTAAAGCCCTGAATCTCATTGAAAGGCCGGGTGATATATTTCCGCCCTTGTATGTCCTTCCGGAAAGGAAATCAAAGGTTATGGCACTTCCCGCATCAATGATCAGAACTTTTTTCCCGTGGAAATAGAAGCAGGCTCCTGCAACAGCGGCGATCCTGTCCGGTCCAAGAGTTTCAGGAGTCTGATACTCGTTTTTGAACGGGAGCCTGGAGTTGTATGACAGCACATGGACATAAGGAATATCGAGGGTGGCCAGATCGATAATAAACTCAGGCAGGTCCCTTACTGACGAAATAATTGCCCTGTCAATTTTGTTTTTATAGGGAGAGAGTATCCTGTTCAGCCCTTCAGAATGGAAAGCTTTGGTCCTGAGCGATTTAATTTTCTTCTTCCCTTCAAATAAAGCGATCTTTGTACTTGTATTCCCAATGTCAAAAACCAGATTCATAATAAAATAAAATGCAAAAGTAATAAAAAGTTTGGTGCACCTCAAATGCCTTCAGTGGACAGAGAGTGCCGGAATATTACTTAACCGTGGACTATTGCTTTGGTCCAACCGGAACAATTTCCGCGCTGCACTTATCAAGCATGCCTGAGAGAACATCAATAGCTGCCCTGACTGTTTCTATGCCCGAAACAGTCAGGTTAAGCTTTGATTCTTTCTGTTTGACAGACATTCTACTCTGATGACTGTTAACATAATTCATTATCCGTATGAATAATGAATTGCGATAGAATCCTGATTCAGGGTCTGAAATGAAATTAGCAATCATAAGATTGTTTTTCAGAAAGATCTTCTCCATTCCAAGTCTGACTGCGAGCCACTTTATTTTCACTATATCGAGAAGTGCGGCAGCCGGCGGAGGCAGCGGGCCGAACATATCGATCAGCTTGCTTTCAAATGCCTTCAGGGATTCTTCGTTTTGTATTTCATTCAGTTCCTTATAAAGCCGGATTCTTTCAGGGATGTTTGATACATATTCATCTGGAAACATTATTTCGAGATCAGTATCAATCTGGAAATCGGTTACATAATCTTTTTTCCGGCTGCGCTGACCTTCGTCAGTAAAAGAATCAGTGAGCTGTCCTGACATTTCTGTCTCCCTTAATTCCATCAAAGCCTCATTAAGGATGCGCTGGTATGTTTCAAATCCGATATCAGCTATGAAACCGCTCTGTTCTCCCCCGAGCAGATTGCCTGAACCCCTGATGTCAAGGTCCTGCATGGCGATGTTGAAACCGCTTCCAAGTTCCGAGAGCTCTTCAATTGCCTTCAGTCTGCGTCTGGCTTCCTGTGTAAGAGTATCCAGCGGAGGAGCAAGCAAATAGCAGAATGCTTTTCTGTTTGATCTTCCGACTCTTCCTCTCAGCTGGTGAAGTTCCGACAGCCCAAAATGATGGGCGTCATTTATGAAAATTGTGTTTGCATTGGGGATATCCAGCCCTGATTCAATTATCGTCGTTGCTATGAGCACGTCGTAATCGCCCTGTATAAAGTCGAACATCACATTCTCAATGTCTTTTCCATCCATTTTGCCATGGACTATGGCTGTTTTGACATTCGGGCATATCCTGCGGACCTTTTCCTGGATTTCCTTTATGTTTTCAACCCTGTTATGGATAATAAATACTTGTCCGTTACGGGAAACCTCGTACTCAATGCCTTCCCTGATGATTTCCTCGTTGAATCCATGAAGCTCTGTGACGATGGGCATCCTGTTGGGAGGGGGAGTATTAATGATTGACAGATCCCGCGCTCCCATAAGGGAAAACTGCAGCGTTCTCGGGATGGGAGTGGCCGTTAAGGTAAGGGTATCGACATTAGCCTTCAGCTTTTTCAGCTTCTCCTTGGCCGACACTCCGAATCTTTGTTCCTCGTCAATAATAAGAAGGCCCAGATCCCTGAATCTGACATCGTGTCCGAGAAGCTTGTGAGTGCCTATTATAATATCTGTTTTTCCGTCTTCCAGGTCTTTCAGGATCTTTTTCTGCTGAGCCGGCTTCTTGTGGCGTGTAAGGTACTCAATGCTGCATGGGAATCCTTTCAGTCGTGATGAAAATGTCTTATAATGCTGCAGTGCAAGAACGGTTGTCGGGACAAGCAGAGCCGTCTGCTTGCTGTCGCATGCTGCCTTGAAGGCAGCGCGAACCGCCACTTCCGTTTTGCCAAAACCCACATCGCCGCAAACCAGCCGATCCATCGGATGAGGGGATTCCATATCCTCCTTTATTGCAATCGTAGTTGAAAGCTGATCAGGCGTATCTTCATAGATAAAAGATGCTTCCAACTCGCGCTGAAGGTAGGAATCGGGAGTAAAAGAAAATCCTTCGGAAGCAGTTCTTTTAGCATAAAGACGGATCAAATCCCTTGCAATATCCTTCACCCTGCTTTTTGTACCCGACTTGAGTTTCTGCCAGGCCCCGGAGCCAAGCTTGTAAATCTTCGGTTCAGCATTGTCCTTTCCCTTGTACTTTGAAATCCTGTGAAGTGAATGAATTCCGACATACAGTATGTCATTGTCACGATAAACCAGCTTGATGGCCTCCTGGATTTTGCCATTTACTTCAATTTTCTCAAGTCCGCCGAACCTTCCTATTCCATGATCAATATGAACGACATAATCGCCCGGATTCAGACCGGTCAGTTCCTTTATTGAAATACTCTCTTTTCTCGTGAAATATCCCCTGATCCTGAATTTATGGTATCTGTCAAAGATCTGGTGATCAGTATATACTGAGACGTTCAGATCATAGTCAGTAAATCCTCCGTGAAGGTTAAGCAACAGCGGGCTGAAGGAGACCCGCGGATTGATCTCATTAAAAATGTCCTTCAGTCTGTCAATTTGCGACTGACTTTCCGAGACGATGAAGGTACTGTATCCGTTTTGAGAATTTGAAGAGAGTTTTTCCGTTAGAAGCTCAAAGTTCTTATTGAAGACAGGCTGGGGATCTGTATGAAATCCGAATGATAACCCGGGTTTGAAAATAGGCGTTTTGCTGATCTCTGCAATCCTGAAGCCTGAGCATTCCTCGATGAACCGGTTCCCGGTCATTATTAATTCCTGTTTACCGGCAGCCTGGCCCGATTCTTCCTTTTTTATAACCTGGGAACAGATACTGTTTATCTTATCCTTTATGAATCCTGCATCTTCAATCCATATAATTGATGAGGGAGGCAGAAAGTCAGTAAAGGAATCACTAACCTCCCCAATGGAAATGTCCTGGATGTTTGGAATCAATGAGATCTGCTTCTGTACGGTCACAGACAGCTGATCATCGGTATTGAATGTTCTGATTGAATCGACCTCCTCGCCGAAGAAATCAATCCTGTACGGCAGATCGGCTGAATATGAAAAAACATCGGCAATGCTTCCTCTTATCGCATATTGTCCCGGCTCGTAAACAAAATCCACCCTTTCAAAATTATATTCCTGGAGGGCTTCCTCGAGAAAATCAAGAGACAGTTTATCTCCGGTCGCGATATTGAAAGTGTTTTCTTTAAGGTTTCTCCTGCTGATCACTTTTTCCATGACTGATTCAGGATAAGTGACAATTATTGCCTTTCTTTTGCCAGAGGCAAGATAATTGAGCACTTCGGTGCGCAGTACTATATTTGCCGGTTCGGTTTGCTCATATTGCACGGAGCGCTTGTATGTCGAAGGAAAAAAGAAAATGGAATCATCTCCTGCCAGGGCAACAAGGTCGTTGTACAGGTATGCAGCATCTTCCTTTTCGGGAACTATTACCAGATGAGTGAACGGGGTCTTCTGGAAAATCTTTGAGATTGCAAATGCCTTTGATGATCCAGAAAGGCCACTGATCCCTATTCTGACTGTCCCCGGAGCACTTAAAGCGTCCTTAAGTCCTGATAAAAGAGGATGCTTTTCAAAAATGACCGATATTTCGTTCTCTTTCATCTGCATAAACCAGTCGGCAAATTTAACTTATTTTCAGGGTTTCAAAACTCCCATCCAAGATTTTGAGAGGGGGGTGAAAAACAGAAAAATGTATAGCTGAAAGTTGATATTGCATTAAAGTGAAACAACCCCCTTTTGCCTCGCAGGTTCGGCATCTCCCCCCAGGGGGGAGATTTTGAGAAGGGGGTGAAAAACATAACAATGTATAGCTGAAAATTGAAATTGTCTTAAGATGTGACAACCCCCTTTTGCCTCGCAGGTTCGGCATCTACCCCCATTATAATGCCAAATGACATTACATGGGGGAAGGGGCATCGTAACAGCTTTCCCCTGTGGGGAGCCTGTCCCGCTAAGCGGGAAAACGGGGAAGGGGGTAATTAATAATAAAACTTAAATATTTAATTGTCAATATTATATATTATTGTCATTTCTATTGTTAATGATTGCTGATAGTCATAAAATATTATTGGTTAATTTTATGCAAAATTCATTTTTATGAAAGTGTTCAAGTTCGGGGGCGCATCTGTCAAGGATGCTGCAGGAATCAGGAACCTGGCAGATATAGTCCTTGGGGAGAAGGATAACCTTGCAGTCGTTGTTTCAGCATTCGGAAAGACGACAAATGCCCTTGAACTGGTAATCAGATCATGGCTGGCAGGCGATGCGATTTATAAAGATCATCTCGAAAATATTTACAGTTATCATTCGGGTGTCGTCGAAGATCTTTTCCCTTTCGGGAACAGTGCAAAAAGCGGAATCGATATCTCATTTGCCGGATTGAAGGAATACCTGTCGTCCGCCAGAAAATCCAGCTACGATTTTGAATACGACCAGGTTGTTTCCTATGGCGAAATATGGTCGACCATAATCGTTGCAGAATATCTTAATAAATCAGGGATTAAGGCTGAATGGATCGATATCAGGAAGAACCTGCTGACTGACGATTGCTACAGGGATGCAAATATTTTCTGGAACGAAAGCAAATCAAGAATCAGCAAGACTTTCGATTTCGCGAAATCAGGGATTTATGTTACCCAGGGATTCATCGGAGGAACAGTTTCAGGAAGGACGACGACTCTCGGAAGGGAAGGATCGGATTATTCTGCAGCCATACTAGCAAATATGCTTGATGCCGACAGCCTGACTGTATGGAAGGATGTTCCCGGATTGCTGAATGCAGATCCAAAATGGCTGCCCGGTGCCCGCAAGGTGGAGGAGATGTCTTACAGGGAAGCGGTCGAAATGACATTTTCAGGAGCAAAAGTGATCCATCCCAAAACGATAAAACCTCTTCAGAATAAAGGTATCCCGCTTTATGTAAAGTCATTTCTTGATCAGGGAGAGAAAGGGACAAGAGTTGTCGCGGACCCGACCCTGAAACAAATCATGCCGGTTTTTATAAGAAAAGAGAATCAGGTGCTGATCTCAATCCTCCCGAAGGATTTTTCATTCGTCATGGGGGATAACCTCAGCATGATATTTCACAGATTCATGCTTAACGGCATTAAAGTGAACCTTGTCGAAGCAAGTGCTGTTACAATTGATGTATGCGTTGATGACGAGAGGCCGAGGATAGATATTCTTCTCGAGTCTTTTAAAGAGGAATATTCAGCGATTTATAATGAAAATGTGGAACTTCTTTCTATAAGACACTATAACCAGGAAGCAATGGACAAAATAACAAAAGGCCGTGAGATCCTGCTGGAACAGAAAACCAGAAGCACGGTCAGATTTGTGGTAAGAAAAGTTCAATAGTGCACCTCTTTTCAAGGCTAAGAGGCGCGGCAGTTAAATGCTGCAGGCTACCGTTGGCCACGATGCCTTTATACCGATGTATTATTTTGCCTGTTAAAGATTAATCTCTGTCCCCTGAAATCTTCTTTGAACGCACCTTTATAATATACCGGGGTGCCGTTTACGATTGTTGCAATGACCTTCGACCTGAATGTTGTTCCTTCAAAAGGCGACCAGCCGCATTTGTAAAGGATGTTTTTCTTTTCAACAGTCCAGGGCGAATCCGGGTCGAAAAGGCAGAGATCAGCCTTGTAGCCCACTCTTATGAATCCGCGGTCTTTTATGTTAAAGGCTAAAGCGGGGTTATGACACATTTTATCCACTATTTTTTGCAGGCTGAACACTTTTCTATGCCAGAACTCAAGCATTGCAACAAGTGAATGTTGAACGAGAGGTCCTCCTGAAGGGGCTTTCAGATAGGTCGATGATTTTTCCTCAAATGTATGAGGTGAGTGATCGGTAGCTATTACATCAATAAGGTCATTCCTGACACCGGCAACCAGAGCATCCCTGTCGAAGCGCGTTTTTACTGAAGGATTCCACTTGACCATAGCGCCAAGGAGATCGTAATATGACTCATCAAACCAAAGATGATGAACACAAGCCTCCCCGGTTATTCTTTTCCGTTCAATGGTTGCATCATTGCTTAACAGCTTCATTTCGTCGGCAGTTGAAACATGGAGCAAATGCAGCCTGGCATTATATTCCTTTGCCAGATTTACGGCTCGTGATGATGAAAGGAAACAAGCTTCCCTGCTTCTGATGATAGAATGCAATCGGAAAGGTATATTCTCACCGTATTTTTGCCTGTATGATTCCGTGTTTTTGCTTATTGTCGATTCATCCTCGCAGTGAGCACATATGGGCATACGGGCATTCTTAAAGAGATCCCGGAGTGAGTTGTCATTGTCGACAAGCATACCGCCGGTTGATGATCCCATAAAAAGCTTAATGCCACACACTGATTGCGGATCCGCCCTCATTATTTCGCTGAGGTTATTATTTGTCGCACCGATATAAAAAGAATAGTTGATAAGGGATTTCTCTGATCCAAGAATATATTTGTCTTTCAATGCATCAATTGTGACAGTCTGCGGAATTGTGTTCGGCATATCCATAAAAGATGTGACACCGCCTGATGCAGCAGCTATTGTCTCAGTGAATATATCTCCCTTTTGCGTCAGACCCGGATCGCGGAAATGGACATGATCGTCAATTATTCCGGGAATCAGGAATAATCCTGAAGCATTTATTATTTCTGTTCCACCCTGGATTTTTAATTGTCCGAGGTCTCCGATTGCTGATATTATTTCACCTTCAATCAGCAGATCACCCCTGAAGGTCATTCCCTCATTTATTATTGTTGCATCTTGTATTAAGACAGACGACATCAGATGGTCTTTTATAGGGATCAGGCGATTTTTAATGAAACTGCTTGCTTTAGGATACTGAATCAAAAAGCGTATTCATTTCTTTCTGTATTTTATGAACATGCTTCTGATTTTCATACCTGGCACGCCCCAGAATGCCTCACTGAAGATACCTCCGCTCATCTTTGACGAACCCAGCTTCCTGTCGGTGAAAACTATAGGTACCTCTTTAATTATATAACCGAGCTTCCATGCAATGAACTTCATTTCAATCTGAAACCCATATCCTTTTGATTTTATGTGATCAGGCTTGATGTTTTCAAGGACTTCTCTCCTGTAGCATGCAAAGCCTGCAGTCGTATCCTTTATTTTCATGCCAGTGATCATCCTTACATAAATTGATGCGGTATAAGACATCAGCACCCGTTCCAGCGGCCAGTTGACCACGTTTACACCGCTGATGTACCTTGATCCGATTGCCATATCCGCCCCTTCTTCACTGCATGCCCTGTAGAGTTTTACCAGGTCGCGGGGATCGTGTGAAAAATCCGCATCCATTTCATAAATATAATCATAACTCCTTTCGATGGCCCATTTGAAACCTTCAATATAGGCAGTTCCAAGACCAAGCTTACCGGATCTTTCTATGAGATGCAGGTTGCCGAATGACTTCTGCAGCTCCTTTACAATTCCTGCGGTGCCATCCGGGGAATTGTCATCAATAATAAGTATATCAAAACCAATGTTGATTGAAAAGATAGCTCTTATAACGGCTTCAATGTTTTCTCTTTCCCTGAAGGTTGGTATAATGACTATATTTGACATTTCGGCAATAATATTGCGAAAATAAGTAAATTCAATCAATAGAGGCCAAATCGGATATATTATTTACCTGAAGGCGCTTCATAAATCAAATAGCGTGCATAAACAAAGGAATCCTTATTGGTGATCGAAGATTCCTCGATGCTTGCTGCAAGTATCATTAATAGCAAAATTTTTGTCCGGACCTTACTTATTATCTTGGTTTTCCCAGTGTCAGGATATGACAAGGGCAGATACTCAAATTAAATATGCCTCGCGTTAATTTCAGGTCAGTAAAAATACAAAATGCATTGTGTTAAGTAATTAAATGGAAATATAACAGGGGCTGATAATATTTTTATTATCTTTTCTTGTCATAAAAAAATCAATTTATATATTTGCACCCGCTTTGAAGCGGAAAGCTTTTTGAAATATTGAATAGCTGGTCTTGTTTAAGGGATTAAAAACTGAAGGGACTGAATTGGGAAGACAAAGTGTGACGCAAAAAAAATGT
This sequence comes from uncultured Bacteroidales bacterium, assembly GCA_963717685.1. Lineage (GTDB taxonomy): Bacteria > Bacteroidota > Bacteroidia > Bacteroidales > VadinHA17 > LD21. The sequence continues at coordinate 1,877,702 of OY970346.1, forward strand.
GCGCTTTTTGGGGAGGAAGAAAGGAAGTATTAACTTTGGCGTCCCGGTTGAAGATAAAGGTTCTTTGAAAGAAATTAAAGGGTTCAATGTTCAGGGTTCATATATGAATGCCCGGAACCCGGGACCAGAACCGAGGTTAAAAGGGATGGCAGGCTTCATCGGAACAGGCCGGTCAAATTGACCGGGTATTGGATAAAACCTGAGAAACACGATTTGCGACTGACATAGTCCCGTAGCTCAGTTGGTTACCTGCCTGCCGGCAGGCAGGGAGCGCAAGCGCTTATGACTGTAAAAGGCAGAAAGCCATCATGAGGAGACTATAATAAATAGTTTAGTCCCGTAGCTCAGTTGGTTAGAGCGCTACACTGATAATGTAGAGGTCCCCGGTTCAACTCCGGGCGGGACTACAATGGGGAATTAGCTCAGTTGGCCAGAGCATCTGCCTTGCACGCAGAGGGTCAAGGGTTCGACTCCCTTATTCTCCACCTTCGGCCTCCGTAGCTTTAGCGGAGGAGGGCTTCGCTCTTTAAATGTATAATGTTGCAGCGCTAAAGCTTCTTCGGGTTACGGTGGACGCTGTCCACTAATAGTTTTAATAGGAGTAGCTTTAGCGAAGGAGGGCTTCGCTTTTTAAATGTAGAATGTTACAGCGCTAAAGCTTTTTTGGGCTACAGTGGACACAGTCCACTGCTATCCTGAGAAGGATCAGAAAAAAGGTTTTTTAACGATTTATGTAAATTGCATATTAGCAGAGGGTAACAGAGAAAGGTCATTAAACGGAGAAAAAATATTTTAAAAAATAAGATAATATTTGGAAAGCTTAAATGCATTACATACATTTGCACCCGCTTTTGAACGAAAAAGCTGGTTAAAAAGATAGAAGAGATAGTATTCCGGCACAGGGTAAGAGAGAAAAAGGAAGAAGAGGGGGGCCGGAAAAAATATCTCAATTTTTTTGGTGAAGGGGGGAAAAGTTATTATCTTTGACATCCCAAAAAGTAAAATTGAAATTGATTACCCTGGATTAAAAATGGGGTAAAAGATAGAAGTGACCAATCCGTGGTTATTCTGCGGAGGTCAGAAGTTCTTTGAAACAATGAAGTAGCAACCAGGCGAGATTTAAAATCTCGTCTAAGAAACTTGTTAGTATTTTAGAATGAGACCCGGATATTCTTTGTAAAGAGATTTCAAAATTTAATTTTTACAATGAAGAGTTTGATCCTGGCTCAGGATGAACGCTAGCGGGAGGCTTAACACATGCAAGTCGAGGGGCAGCACGAGGTAGCAATACTTTGGTGGCGACCGGCGCACGGGTGAGTAACGCGTATGTAACCTACCTTGTACCGGGGGATAACCCGGAGAAATTCGGACTAATACCCCATAATGACATTTTGAGGCATCTCGAAATATTTAAAATTCCGATGGTACAGGATGGGCATGCGTAACATTAGCTAGTTGGCAGGGTAACGGCCTACCAAGGCAACGATGTTTAGGGGTCCTGAGAGGGTGATCCCCCACACTGGTACTGAGACACGGACCAGACTCCTACGGGAGGCAGCAGTGAGGAATATTGGTCAATGGGCGCAAGCCTGAACCAGCCATCCCGCGTGAAGGAAGAAGGCGCTATGCGTTGTAAACTTCTTTTCCAGGGGAAGAAAACCTCCGATGTATCGGGGCTTGCCTGTACTCTGGGAATAAGCATCGGCTAACTCCGTGCCAGCAGCCGCGGTAATACGGAGGATGCAAGCGTTATCCGGATTTATTGGGTTTAAAGGGTGCGTAGGCGGAATGATAAGTCAGTGGTGAAAACCTGCAGCTTAACTGTAGAATTGCCATTGATACTGTTATTCTTGAGTGTGGTCAAGGTAGGCGGAATGTGTAATGTAGCGGTGAAATGCTTAGATATTACACAGAACACCGATTGCGAAGGCAGCTTGCTGGGCCATTACTGACGCTGATGCACGAAAGCGTGGGGATCGAACAGGATTAGATACCCTGGTAGTCCACGCCGTAAACGATGATCACTCGCTGTTAGCGATATACAGTTAGCGGCTAAGCAAAAGCATTAAGTGATCCACCTGGGGAGTACGGCCGCAAGGCTGAAACTCAAAGGAATTGACGGGGGCCCGCACAAGCGGAGGAACATGTGGTTTAATTCGATGATACGCGAGGAACCTTACCTGGGCTTAAATGTAGAGTGCATTCCCGAGAAATCGGGATTTTCTTCGGAACTCTCTGCAAGGTGCTGCATGGTTGTCGTCAGCTCGTGCCGTGAGGTGTCGGGTTAAGTCCCATAACG
>OY970346.1:1885000-3518113 GCA_963717685.1 uncultured Bacteroidales bacterium
CCGTGCTTTTATCCTCTTTTTTCACAAAATCCCTGAGATTTGCAGGTATATCGCTGATAGGAACAAAAAAACCCTTGTAATGAGTGTCGGCAGTAAGATTGACAAAATTAGCAGGATCTGAAGTGGTCGCAAAATCTGCCTTGGCGCTGACTATCCATTGCTCAGCTTCCTTTTTATCTTCATCGGATGGAATGACGTCGAATGTAACATATTCAATATCACGTAAAGCGTTTCTTTTATAATTATCCTTATGCTTTGAATAATATGATTCAACATCAGAACTTGAGATTTTTACTGATGAATCAGGGATCGATGCATAGTTTTTCATGATAAAGCTGAAATCGGCAGTATTCTTGTTGAGGTCGAAATCGAAAGCAGCTTCTTTTGAAGTTGCGTACAATCCCTTGGCAACCAGAGTGTTGTATTTAGTACTGTTGGCATCGCTGACGATCTGATCCTCAAAGAAAAGCCAGTACTTCTTGGCAGACTCATCCTGTTCCGTCTGCTTCAGAAAATTAAGTCTGGCAGTCTTGTTGAAAACTCCGGTCGATCTGTCGGTGAACAACTGCCTTACTATTGGATGAGGATTGTCTCCAAGAACCAGGTCATTGAGCTCATCGTCGCTGACTCCAATGCCGAGTTTTTTATACTGATTCTCCTCGATTTTTTCCCTGACCATCTGCTGCCATACCTGTTCACGGATCGATGCCGATGCAGCCTCATCAACTGTATTGTTTCCCGATAATTTATAAATCTCCATCAGGTTCTGAACTTTTTCCTCGAAATCCTGGTAGGATACGTATTCACCGGCTATTTCTCCTATCTCGTAATATTTTTTCTGTTTTAATCTCTGGCCTCTTCCCCTTCCGAAAAAATCACTTACAACGAACAAAAACAGGGAAAATCCGATAAGGCCTGCAACGAATATGCCTGCTTTCTCCCTTAAAAACTGAATTGCTGACATTTAAATATTGTGTTAAATGATTATTTGTGAACCTGTTTTTCTTATTCCGGCGACAAATATAACAAATTTCCGATAAAAAACAGGCGGGCAAACTATATGTAAGGGATCAGTATATAAACCTCCTGGCAGCAACAGTGAAACCGTTTTTTGCTTTATTGATTGAATAGAAATAATGTAAAATATATTAAATATATGTAAATGGATAGTAAATGAAAGGGGGTATGATATAAAAAAGTGCATAAAATGTGAAAAAAAGGTAAGAATAAAGGGGGGGAGTAATGATTTTAAATATATTTTTGCTCAAAATATTAAAAAAATGGCAGAATTAAGATTTAGTGCATTAAAGGAAGCGTTTGGCAGAGAGCCTGTCAAAACAGAACCACCTTCAAAGAATGTTTCTGAATACTTTGGAATGAATGTCTTTGACATCCACAAAATGGAGCATTACCTGTCCAAGGAGGCCTTCAGGGTAGTAAGGAGAGCCATCGAAGAAGGAAAATCTCTCACAAGAGACGAAGCCAACCAGGTCGCCATTGGTCTGAAAGCATGGGCACTGGAAAGAGGAGCTACACATTTTACTCATTGGTTTCATCCCCTGACCGACGGAACTGCCGAAAAGCATGACGGATTTATAGAGGTAGGAGAGAAAGGACATGTGGTAGAGAATTTTTCAGGTGAGGTTCTGGTACAATCTGAACCCGATGCATCAAGTTTCCCAAGCGGAGGAATAAGAAATACTTTTGAAGCCAGGGGTTACACTGCATGGGACGTTTCCTCACCTGTATTCATAGTCGGCAAAACACTTTGCATTCCCACAATATTCGTGTCATATACAGGAGAAGCCCTTGATTACAAGGCTCCTTTGCTTAAGGCTCTTTCAGAGCTGGATCGTGCCGCAGTGGATGTCTGCCAGTATTTTGACAAGGATGTGAAAAAAGTGATTGGAACCCTGGGTTGCGAGCAGGAATATTTTCTGGTCGACGAAGCATTATACTTTGCCCGTCCCGACCTTATCCTTGCAGACCGAACTTTAATGGGTCATCAGTCGGCCAAAGACCAGCAGTTGTCAGACCATTATTTCGGTTCGATACCTGAAAGAGCCATGTGTTTCATTGAAGACTTTGAATGCGAAGCATATAAGCTTGGCATCCCAGTTAAGACACGTCATAATGAAGTAGCTCCCAACCAGTTTGAGTGCGCACCCGTTCACGAGGAAGTAAACCTTGCCGTGGATCACAACCAGCTTCTCATGGATATAATGAAGCGGATAGCACGAAAGCATAAATTAAGAGTACTTTTTCATGAAAAGCCATTTGCAGGAATTAACGGTTCCGGCAAGCATAATAACTGGTCAATGGCTACAGATACCGGAGTAAATCTTTTATCGCCCGGCAAGAATCCAAAAACCAATCTTCAGTTCCTTACATTCCTGATAAACGTCGTGAAAGCAGTCAATGACAGCAATGAACTTATCAGGGCCTCTGTAATGAATGAACAGAACTCATACCGTCTTGGCGGACACGAGGCACCTCCTGCAATCATCTCCGTGTTCCTCGGTTCGTATATTATTGGAATGCTCAACAACATTGCAAGCAAGGTTCCGGAAAGGAAGATGACTCCGGCCCAGAAAACCGAGCTTAAGCTTGGAATCGGGAAAATCCCTGAAATCCTTCTCGACAACACTGACCGGAACAGGACATCACCTTTTGCATTTACAGGCAACAGGTTCGAATTCAGGGCAGTAGGATCATCAGCAAATTGCGGGACATCCATGATTGTACTTAATGCTGCCGTCGCACATCAGCTGACCAAATTCAAGGCAGAGGTCGACCAACTCATAGGGAAAGGCAGGAATAAGGATGAAGCTATTTTCCATGTCATTAAGAAATATGTCATTAAATCGGAGAAAATACTGTTTGAAGGGGACAATTACAGCAAAGAATGGCAGGCAGAGGCAGCCAAAAGGAAACTTTGCAATATTCCGAGTGTTCCTGAATCGCTGAAGTGCTACCTGACGCCTGATTCAAGGGAAGTCCTTATAGACTCAGGCATATTCACCGAAAAGGAACTTGAAAGCCGGGTCGAAGTCGAATTTGAGAAATTTACAAAGAAGGTCCAGATTGAGGCCAGGATCATGGGCGACCTTGCCATCAATCATATCCTGCCTACCGGGATAAATTACATGACTTCCTTGATTGAAAATGTCAGGGGGCTGCGGGACGTATTCAGCGACATTGATTATGAAAGGCTCGCCGGAGCACGTAAAGAGGTAATTGTCACTATTTCGGATCATATCACGAATATTAAGAAACTGGTAAATGAAATGGTAGAGGAAAGGAAAAAGGCGAATGTGATAGAGGATTCATTTAAAAAGGCCCTGGCATACGAAAAGAAAGTAAAGCCTTACCTTGAAGAAATAAGGTACCATATTGACAAGCTTGAGCTGATAGTGGATAATGAAATGTGGCCGCTCCCGAAATACAGGGAATTGCTTTTTACATTGTGAAAAATGTATTTATAATGAAATCAGGGGATGCTGTCAACGGCATCCCCTTTTTATACTATTTATATTCCTAAACCGTTTCTAGATAAGTCCGGTCCAATTAATTTAATTACTTTTAAGGTCTAATCGGAAGGAATGTAATGAAAAGGCTTTCCATCATAATATTACTACTGACAATTATTTCCCTGCCGGAGTCCAGGGCGCAGAAAAAAAAGACTGAAAGGGCTTTTGCCGCTTATAATGCAGGAGAATATTATGATGCTATCGATGAGTTCAAGGATGCTTATTCAAAAGCCAAAAAAGCAGATAAGGCCACAAGGGCCGAAATGGTTTTCATGATAGCTGAATGCTATCGGCTTACGAATGATTCGAAGGATGCCGAAACATGGTACAAGCTTGCAGTCAAATCGTCCACATCCCGTCCCGAGGCAGAATTCTGGCTTGCAGAGTCGCTTAAGAAAAATGGGAAATATCAGAATGCGATCGATGAACTTAAAAAATTTAAGCAGATAGCTCCCACCGACTCAAGAGCAGATCAGGAAATAAGGGCATGCGAACTGGCGCAGGAATGGCTTCGCAATCCTGAACCCTACAAAATTGAAGAGCTTAAGGATATAAATTCTAAGGAAGCTGATTTCAGTCCTGCGTACGCAAGGGACGATTACGGAGTGATATATTTTACATCATCCAGGCAGGGAACAACGGGGAATAAAATTCATGGTGCTACCGGACAGGATTATACAGATATTTTTGAGACGCGCATCGATAAAAAATCAAAATGGAGCACACCTGTGCCCGTGGAGGGTATAAACAGTGAATTTGAAGACGGAACGCCATGCATTTTCAATAATTACAAGGAAATGTATTTTACCAGATGCGAATCGGGAAAGCGCGAGAAGAAGGGATGCATGATAATGTACACAAGGAAAAACGGCGATAAATGGAGCGAACCAAAAAATCTTGGGATTCTTCCCGATTCCCTGGTAGCAGCACATCCTGCACTTTCGCCCGATGGCAATACTCTCTATTTTGCATCTGATATGCCCGGGGGCTTTGGCGGGAAAGATATATGGATGGTTACCCGTTCAGGAAGTGGAGATGCATGGTCCAAACCCAGGAACCTGGGCCCGGACATTAATACAAGCGGCAATGAGCTTTTCCCTTATGTAAGGGACGACGGTACATTGTATTTTGCTTCGGACGGACTGATTGGCATGGGAGGGCTGGATATATTCAAGGCTGTTCCGCAGCCTGATGGAACCTGGATTGTTCAAAATCTGAAAGCTCCGATCAACAGCCCGGCCGATGACTTCGGAATCATTTTTGAAAACGGGAATGAACGCGGGATTTTCAGCTCGACACGAAAAGGAAAAGGAAACGATGACCTATATTCCTTTGAGCTTCCTCCCTTAAAATTCAACCTGACGGGTCTGGTTAAGGATGAAAAAACGGGTGCGCCTCTTCCGACTTCGACTGTCCAGCTAATTGCAAGCGACGGATCAAACTTGCAGGTACAGTCTGGAAATGACGGAGGCTTCAAATTCGAACTAAAGCCAAATGTCGATTATATCCTGTTGGCTCAAAAGAAGGGTTACCTGAATGGGAAGGAAAAGGAATCGACTAAAGGACAGGAAAAGAGCCGCGATTTCATGGTGACCATTATGCTTACGTCAATCGATAAACCCATTGAATTGCCAAATATTCTGTACGATTATGACAAATGGGACCTGAGACCGGAATCAATGGTTTCTCTTGATAAGCTTGTTGAAACGCTGAACGATAACCCGAATGTGACCATTGAGCTGATGTCCAATACCGATTCAAGAGGTACTGAAGAGTACAATCTGGATTTATCGCAGAAAAGAGCACAGTCAGTTGTGCAATACCTGATTGACAAGGGAATAGATCCGGCCCGGCTCACGGCAAAAGGATATGGCAAGACAAGGCCCAAGGTTGTTGATAAAGTCATTGCCGCCCAAAATCCTTTCCTTAAGGAAGGCGCCACTCTTACAGAGCAATATATCAATTCGCTGGCAAATGACGAGCTGAGGGAAATTGCCCATCAGGTGAACAGAAGAACTGAATTCATGGTGTCAAGCACAGATTACCAGCCACCAAAGAAATAATTCCTTTTTATCTCTGCAGATAATCTAATTTATTAACCAAGGTCCCGATGCTATCGGGATCACTCTTTCACATGAAGTTATTGACGAAACTACCGGCAACCGGCGACTAGCTCCAGATAGCTATCGGGACGGCAATCTTCTAAAGCCTCATTCCCATCACTGTAACATCATCGGTTTGAGGGTTTTCCCCTTTCCATTCAATGAATCGTGATTCAAGAACTTGTTTCTGTTTTCTCACTGGCAGACTCTGGATTTCCTGGATAACTTGCCTGAAGGAGGAATATTTGAATTTTTTAATACCCTGTCCTCCGAATTGATCGGCGAACCCGTCTGAAAACATGTAAATAAGGTCGCCAGGCTTGAAATGGACCACCCGGGTTGAGAATCCTGTGTCCGAGAGATCATATATTCCTATAGGCATATGGTCTGCAGGAATTTCATGCAGCTCATCGTCACTTATCAGATAAAGGTTGTTATAGGCGCCTGAAAAGCTTATATTACCTGCTTGCCTGTCGATCACACAGAGAGATATATCCATCCCGTCCTTGGCTTCTTCCCTTGCGCCTTTCTGATGAAGGGCATGCTGAACTTCCTTCCTCAGCTCGTCAAGGATCTTTCCCGGGTAAGTAATTCCGCGATAGTTGATTATCTCCTCGAGGAACGATATTCCAAGCATGCTCATGAGGGCTCCCGGTACGCCGTGTCCGGTACAATCACCGACGGCTATTATAAGTTTTTTATTGATATTCGTGAACCAGTAGAAATCTCCGCTAACGATATCTTTTGGCAGGTAGAGAATAAAGCTGTCGGATGTCAGTCCCCTTATCTCATGAGGATCCGGAAGAATTGCATGCTGGATGCGGCTTGCATAGTTTATGCTGGCAGTGATATCCCTGTTCTTTTCCTCGATCAGATCGTAGGCATGCTTAAGCTCAACGTGCCTGAGACGGTAAATTTCCTTTTCCTGCTCCGATTTTTCAATTGCATGGGCCACTTCTATGTTGCTCAGCCGGCTCTGAACCTCTGAACTCTGGAATGACTCTTTTGCCTTAAGATACTGCTTGAAACTCTTCAGAGCCCTTTCGGGCTTTTTTGATGACTCATAATGATATGACAGTGCGGCATAGGCTTCAGCAACCAGAACCATTGAGTTCAGTTCCTGTGCCATGAGAAGTGATTCCTTAAGCCTCCTTTCAGCGAGACGTGCATTGCCTGTCCGGCTGTAGACGCGTCCCGCACCCATCATGCACTGAAGTGTGCAGCGCTTGTCGCCCCCTGTCATACCCTGCTCATAATATTCCAGTGATTCAGGGTACTTTTTCAGATCTTCATAGGTATTGGCTATACCCAGGAGGGTCCATGGGATGGCTGAGATCTGGCCGTTCCTCTTTCGTATCTCGAGGCTTTTGAAATAATGTGCCAGAGCCTCATCATATCTCTTAGTCTGGCGCAGAACCATGCCGATCCTGTTGAGAGAAGATGCAGCGGCATTCTCATCGCCAAGCTCTTCCCTGATCTTCAGTCCCTTGTCAAAGAATTCAAGCGCTTTGCCGAAATTGCAGAGACGGGAATAAATAAGGCCAAGCTGGCTGCATGATTCACCCTCCGACTCCGTGTCGTTTATTTCAATGGAAACTTTATAGGCATCGAGCCAGAAGCTCAGAGTCTTCTCATAGTCGCCAAAACTTTCGAAGATATTTCCCTTAAGAAGGAGCGCCCTTACATATCCCTTTTCGTTCCTGTTGTTTTCGAACCAGCCGAAGGCTTCTGTGAGGTATTTCAGGGCGGTGTCATTTTTTGACTGCAGAAAATTTCCGGCAGCAATATTTAGATTTGAATACGCAATCCCTTTGGCATAGCCGGCTTTCTCTGCCTTTTTAAGAGTTTTCAGTGCATCAGCAGCGACTTTCTCTGAATCGTCGAAACGTGATTGCCAGAGGGATTCGTTAACATTATCGATTGGGTTTGTCTTTAAGCCCATGATTTGCTTATTCCTGTTTATCAAATAATGCAGTATTCTGAAATTATGGGTGAGGGAGACTGGTCCTCCACCAGAGGAATAAGGAAATTGCGGTTATGATTGTGAGGATTATGGCCATATTGTTGTAATGAAGCTTTTTGACAGTGTCGGGCTCTTTTGATCCCTGGAGAAAAAGGACGGTGATCATTGCAAGAAGCACTATATGGGCAGCATATATCAGGATACCGGCACCTGGCCAGTGCATTGCTTTAAACAGGAAAGCGACAATCACGATTATCATTGTCACCATGGTCATGACATTGGCAAATTTATCAAGGCTGGTTTGAGCGATCTTGTTTTTATCAAGGCATAACAGGACTGAATAGCCCAATGCAAAAAGGGCGACGGAAACAGTAATAACTACACTGGCTCCCGGCCAGTGCATCATTTTCATCAGGATCCCGATGATAAAAAGCAATGCTGAAACAAAGCCAGCCATAAAAGTACTTTTTCTCATAACCGTGGAATTAAATAAGCCTACTCTGATTAAGGAATTTTCGGCATCTTTCCTATATATTGTAACCCATCCGGGTTAATTATTCGAGGATATCTTTTATTTGCACCGGATTAGGCGTTGTACAATTAGTAAATATAGTAAAAATCATGTTGATTTCAAAGAGTCTGGCAGTCAGGCTTTTTTGGGATGAGATTAATTGTTTCATCCTTTATGATGATGTGAACTGAAAACCTGGCTAGAACCGGCTACCGGTTACCCTAAACAGGTAGCCGGTTACTTGCAACTTTTTTTTATATTTACGGCTGATTTGTTAACCATGTCCACAGAATCAAAATACTCCAGACGAGGAGTATCCTCTCAAAAGGAAGATGTCTTTGCAGCTTTGAAAAATATCGATAAAGGACTATATCCCAAGGCTTTCTGCAAAATAGTTCCCGATATTTTCGGAGGTGATCCGGATTATTGCAATATAATGCATGCCGATGGCGCGGGTACAAAATCTTCTCTTGCATACATCTACTGGAAGGAAACCGGAGATACATCTGTATGGAAGGGTATTGCACAGGATGCGATAGTAATGAACCTTGACGACCTGCTGTGCGCAGGTGCATACGATAATATTCTCCTGTCATCGACGATTGGCCGTAACAGGCACCTTATTCCGGGAGAGGTCATTTCAGCGTTGATTAACGGAACGGAAGAGGTACTTGAGAAGCTGAGAAGCCTTGGCATCGGCATTTACTTAACCGGTGGCGAAACAGCAGATATAGGCGATCTTGTACGAACCGTTGTTGTCGATTCCACGGTGACTGTCCGGATGAAACGCAGCGATGTAATCACAAACCATATCCTGGCAGGCGATATAATTGTCGGGCTGGCTTCGTCAGGGCAGACAACCTACGAAGATGGATACAACAGCGGCATTGGAAGTAACGGACTGACATCAGCGCGACATGATATTTTCGGCCCTTATCTTGCCGCCAGGTACCCCGAAAGCTTTGATTCATCCCTTCCATACGATCTTTTCTATTCCGGCAGACTTAAGCTTACTGACCCTGTCGATGACCTTAATACAGATATAGGTAAGCTCGTTCTCTCCCCGACACGTACCTACGCGCCCGTTGTTAAGAAAATACTCGAGACCATGCGGCCGGAAATCCACGGAATGGTGCATTGTTCGGGCGGCGGGCAAACTAAGATCCTTCATTTCATTGATAATCTTAATGTCGTAAAGAACAATCTGTTTCCTCTCCCGCCATTGTTCCGTATTATTCATGAACAGTCGGAAACTTCATGGGAGGAGATGTACAAGGTTTTCAATATGGGTCACAGGTTCGAGATATATACTGACAGAAAAAATGCCCTGGAAATTATAAACATTGCCGCGGGTTTCAATCTGGAGGCAAGAATTATTGGTCATTGTGAAGCTTCTGATAAGAAGGGACTTACGATAGTTTCGGAATTCGGAGAATTTAAATATTAAAATCTTTTTAGAAAAAATGGCAATAAAGTTTTTCCTGTTTTGCTGCTAAGTGCCACAGATTATCTTCCCTTCCCGCTCTCCCGTTTTCCCGTCCACTCGCCCTCCCTCCTTCCCGCCCTCCCGCTTTCCCGCTCCCTCTCACCCAAATTGCCTTTGTACCTTTACGCCTTTTTATTATCTTTGCCCCCTGAAATTTAAGAACAATGGCCAATAATCTTATACTCGAGAAGCTTGAAGGAGTGAAGCAGCGGTTCATAGAAGTGGGGGAACTGCTTACACAGCAGGAAGTGCTCTCGGATATGGAAAAATATATCAAGCTGAATAAGGAATATAAGAACCTTCAACCAATAATTGAATCGTACGATAAGTACAAGCTTACACTTTCCAATATTTCAAGCACAAAAGAGCTGCTTTCGACCGAAAGGGATGAAGAGATGAGAGAAATGGCAAAAGCGGAGCTGGAAGAACTCAATGCCAGGATACCTGAAATGGAGGAAGAGATCAAGATGCTTCTTATTCCTGTCGATCCCGAGGATGATAAAAATGCAATAATGGAAATAAGGGCAGGTACGGGAGGAGATGAGGCCAGTATTTTCGCGGGCGATCTCTTTCGCATGTACAGCAAATACTTTGAGCAGAAAGGATGGAAAGCCGAAGTGAACCGGTGTTCTGAAGGAACGGCCGGAGGCTATAAGGAAATAGTATTGAATGTCATGGGGGAAGGCGTGTATGGTATCCTTAAATACGAATCGGGAGTTCACCGCGTGCAGCGTGTGCCGCAGACGGAAACGCAGGGACGCATACATACATCGGCAGCTTCAGTGGTTGTGCTTCCTGAAGCAGATGAATTTGACGTGGTCATTAAAAACGAGGATATAAGGAAAGACACGTACTGCTCATCAGGACCCGGGGGACAATCGGTAAATACAACATATTCTGCCATCCGGCTCACCCATATCCCCACAGGAATAGTCGTTACGTGCCAGGACGAGAAATCGCAGCTTAAAAACTATGACAAAGCACTCGTAGAGCTCCGGACGCGCCTTTATAACCTTGAATACCAGAAATACCTCGACGAAGTTTCAAAAAGAAGGAAAACAATGGTATCGACGGGAGACAGGTCAGCAAAGATAAGAACTTATAACTACCCTCAAGGAAGGATGACCGATCACAGAATAAACCTGACCATCTATAACCTGCCATCTGTGCTCGATGGAAATATACAGGAGATAATCGACAAGCTCCAGATGGCGGAAAATGCTGAAAGGCTTAAGGAGAGCAATATTTAAACAATAGATTATGAATCATTTGCAACTTTTCAAAAATATTGTAAAGAAGAGATCTTTTCTTTGCGTCGGGCTCGATTCGGAAAAAGAGAAGATCCCCTCATTTCTTTTGAACAAGAAAGACCCGGTATTTGAATTCAACAAGCGCATTATTGATGCTACAAGCAGATTTACAGTGGCTTATAAGCCCAATGTGGCATTTTACGAATCAAACGGTACTGAAGGCTGGACAGCGCTCGGGGAAACAGTAAGATATATAAGGAAGAATTATCCTGATATTTTTATAATTGCTGATGCAAAGCGTGGCGACATTGGTAATACATCTAAAATGTACGCCAGGGAATTTCTTGAGAATATGCCTTTCGATGCCGTGACCGTGGCCCCATATATGGGAGAGGATTCAGTGACGCCTTTTCTTTCATATGACGGAAAGTGGGCGATGATCCTGGCTCTGACTTCGAACAAGGGCGCTGATGATTTTCAGTATCATAACGAGGATGGAATAAAGCTTTTTGAGAGAGTGCTTTCAGTTTCCCAGAAATGGGGAACAACGGACAATATAATGTATGTCGTGGGTGCAACCCGTGCCGAGATGCTAAAGGATATAAGAAAAATCGTTCCCGATCATTTCCTTCTGGTCCCTGGTGTGGGAGCTCAGGGGGGCAGTCTTGAAGAAGTCGTTAAGTACGGGATGACGAACAAATGCGGGCTTCTCATCAATTCATCAAGAAATATCATTTTTGCCGACAGCTCCGAGAAATTCGCAGATATGGCAGGTGAAAAAGCCAGGGAGATACAGGCTGAAATGGAGAAATATCTCTCGGAAAAGAACCTTATCTGATTTTAAGCTGTCTTGCAAGACATGCAAGTCGTGCGATCTATAGTTCTTATGTTTGTTTTATTTCTTCTATAACTCCATTCATCAAAATACTATCGAATCGTTTAACCTGGCCTTAAACCCTTGAACCTTTCAATTTTTCAAAATTTCAAACTTTAGACATTTCAACTTCCGTGTGTTGAAGCGTTGAAGGGTTTAAGAGTTGAAACGATCAAGGTAAAAGGGCATTCAACATTTCAACATTTTTCTATATCTTTATACTCTCGCTGATAATTTCAAACTCGTGCTGCCATGAAAGAGGAATTCCTTCACTATTTATGGAAATACAGTCTTTATGACACTGAAAAACTTGTCGACGATGCCGGGAAAAAGATAACCGTAATTCACCCCGGAGAATACAACCGCGATTCAGGGCCGGATTTTTTCAATGCCAGACTTATTATCGGAGGTACAGAATGGGCCGGAAACGTGGAGATACATACCAGATCCTCTCATTTTGACAGTCATGGACATAATCTGGATCATGCTTTTGACAACGTCATCCTTCATGTGGTGGCTGAAAACGATAGGAAGGTTTTTAACTCAAAGGGAGTTGAGATACTTACTGCAAGCCTGGCTTTTAATGACAGGTTATATGACAGATATCTTGACCTTGTTAATAATCCTGCCACAATAGCCTGCCAGCAGGAAATAAACAAGCTTGACCATTTATATATTCATCAATGGCTTGGGTCACTGGTTATTGAGAGGCTCCAGGAAAAGTCGGAACAGATTCTAAGGATCCTCACCGAGACAGGGAATGACTGGGAGGAAACATTCTACAGGCTTATTACAAGGTATTTCGGCTTCAGGGTGAACACCGAGCCTTTTGAAATGCTTGCCGCTGCTCTTCCATTCAGGATAATCAGGAAGCACTCTGACAGCATTTTTCAGATAGAGGCCCTGCTTTACGGTACTGCAGGCATGCTCAATGAGGAACTATTCAGGGAAGCTTTAAGCGATGATTATTATGTCAGCCTCATAAAGGAGTACAAAATACTTTCTGCCAAATATTCGCTGAATCACATACATGGGTGGCTTTGGAAATTCTCAAGGCTGAGGCCGGCTAACTTCCCGACATTGCGGATATCACAGCTTGCCTCCTTGCTTACGGCAGCGGGCGGATTATTTTCAAGAACCCTTGAGGCAAAAGACGTCAGACAGATGAAGGAACTATTCAATGCTACAGCTTCAGGCTATTGGGACACTCATTTCGTTTTTGGCAGGAAAAGCCGTAAGTATCTCAAGAGCACGGGGTTACAGGCAACTGACATATTGCTGATTAACGCAGTGATACCTGCGATCTTCGTGTACGGCAAGTACAGGGATTCACCGGATTTCTGCGAAAGGGCGCTTTTATTTCTGGAAGAGACTGATGCTGATAAGAATACAATAACAGATGAATGGAAGACCCTGGGAATCAATGTTGATTCAGCTTTCATTTCACAGGGATTGATCCAGCTCAGGAACAGTTATTGCAGGAAGAGAAGATGCCTCGATTGCAGGATTGGGAGCAAGCTGATTTCGATGGACAGGCCGTTAAAAAGACAGGAGAACCTGATGCTTGAGCCATGAAAAGAAAGAGACTGAATGAGTAAAGGAAACAGGTAGTGGGAGATAAAGGGGCGGATTAATCTGAAACAGATTATAAAATATAGAAATGCAAGTTTGGATCCGGTGACTCTTTTGACGAATGTCTTGATTTATTTGGTGAACAGATAAATAATTACATGACCATACGCAACGTTAATGCCTCCTGTCACGTCTTTTATACAGAAGTGAAACAACATTGGTAAATGGCGTTTCTTATAAAAGCAGTTGCATAAAATAATTTTAAATTTTTCTCAATTGTTTGATAATTTACATAAAAAAGCCTTATTTTTGCGTTCCAAAATTGGAGACTCAATTTATTTGTGGATAAACAATATTTTAATTAGAGACATGTATTTAACGTCAGAAAAGAAACAGGAGTTTTTCAAGTCATTCGGAACGTCAGAGGCTGATACAGGAACAACTGAAGGTCAGATAGCACTCTTTACGTACAGGATAAATCATCTTACGGATCATCTTAAAAAGAACAAGAATGATTTCAGTACACAGCAGGCCCTTATAAAGCTTGTCGGCAAAAGGAGAAGACTTCTCGATTATTTAAGGGTCAAGGATATAGATCGCTACCGCGAAATCATAAAAGCATTGAAATTACGCAAATAGTGAGGAAAGGCAATTTGAATTGCCTTTTTTCATGTTATTTTTATATCCTGTAATTTCAACAATCACAAATCAAATTTATAATCAATAATGTTTAAAGTAAAAGAGAAAACTATTGATCTCGGCGACGGGAGACAAATAGTGCTGGAAACCGGAAAGCTCGCCAGACAGGCTGACGGGGCTGTCCTTTTAAAAATGGGAAAAACAATGCTGCTGGCAACCGTTGTTGCAGCAAAAGAGGCCAAGGAGAATACAGACTTTATGCCTTTATCGGTCGAATACAAGGAAAAATATGCATCATCGGGCAGAATACCCGGCGGATTTCTTAAAAGAGAAGCAAGGCCGTCGGATTATGAGATCCTTATATCAAGACTTGTTGACAGGGCTCTTCGACCCCTTTTCCCGGATAATTTTCATGCGGAGACATTTGTCACTATAAATCTTATTTCAGCCGACACTGATATAGTCCCTGATGCTCTGGCAGGTCTGGCAGCTTCTGCTGCGCTGTCGGTTTCAGATATACCTTTCGATGGCCCTATTTCCGAGGTGAGAGTGACAAGGATAAATAATCAGTTTATAATTAATCCTACAGCCACACAGCTTAAGGATGCAGATATGGATCTGATGGTGGGCGCGACATACGACAACATTCTGATGGTGGAGGGTGAGATGAAAGAAGTTTCGGAGGCTGACATGCTTGAAGCTCTCAGGGTCGCCCATGAAGCCATAAAAATACACTGCAAGGCTCAGATGGAGTTTGCAGCTGAGCTTGGCACAACTGTCAAAAGGAAATATTGCCATGAGGTAAATGATGAAGACCTGAAAAAGAAAGTATGGGACGAGACCTACGAAAAATGCTTCAAGGCAGCTAAATCATCGACTGCCGACAAGCACAGGCGTCAGGAAGCTTTTGAAGCAGTCATAACGGAATTCCTTGCACAATTTACTGAAGAACAGGAAATTGATGAAGTGATGGTCAGAAGGTATTATGGCGATGTCCTGAAGGAAGCTGCCAGAAGACTTGTCCTCGATGAAGGAATCAGGCTCGATGGCAGGAAAACAGATGAAATAAGACCCATCGAATGCGAAATCGATCCCCTTCCGGCAACCCATGGTTCGGCACTTTTCACCAGAGGCGAGACACAGTCGCTGACGACGGTAACGCTTGGGACAAAGCTTGATGAGAAGATAATCGATGACGTCCTCAACCAGGGTACAGAGAAGTTCACTCTGCATTATAATTTTCCTCCTTTCGCCACCGGCGAGGCAAAAGCCGCCCGTGGCATAAGCAGGAGAGAAATTGGCCATGGGAACCTTGCCCACAGGGCTCTTAAGAATATTATGCCTCCGGAAACTGAGAACCCTTATGCGATAAGAGTCGTTTCCGACATACTTGAATCGAACGGATCATCATCCATGGCGACTGTATGTGCCGGAACACTGGCCCTAATGGATGCCGGAATAAAAATACGCAAACCGGTTTCGGGAATTGCAATGGGACTTATCACCGACAAGGGTAGCAGGAAGTACGCCGTTCTGTCGGACATACTTGGAGATGAGGATCATCTGGGAGATATGGATTTCAAGGTGACAGGAACCCGCGACGGCATTACTGCAACTCAGATGGATATAAAGGTTGAAGGACTCTCCTTCGAGATATTGGAAAAAGCCCTTGAACAGGCGAAAGCCGGAAGGATGCATATACTGGATATTATGAGCAAGACGATTTCCGAACCGAGACCTGAGCTTAAGCCTCATGCACCCAGGATCGAGATGCTCTCAATACCTAAGGATATGATCGGTGCCCTCATTGGTCCGGGCGGTAAAGTGATTCAGGAAATACAGCGTGTGACAGGAGCTACGATTGTGGTTGAAGAAGTTGACGGACGCGGGGATGTGAATGTGTTCGGAGAAAATAAAGAAGTGATTACTGCTGCCGTTGACTGGATAAAGAAAATCGTGGCGGTGCCTGAGGTGGGTCAGGTTTACAAAGGCAAGGTAAAGACAATTGTTCAGTTCGGAGCTTTTGTCGAGATACTTCCTAACAAGGACGGGCTGCTGCATATTTCGGAGATTGACTGGAAAAAGATCAAATCAGTGGATGAGGTTCTCAAGGAAGGCGATGAAGTGGAAGTGAAGCTTATTGATATTGATCCCAAAACCGGGAAGCTGAAGCTCTCGAGAAAAGTGCTTCTTCCGCGTCCTCCCAGGGAGGAGCATGAAGGAAAAAGGACAGAAAATGAAAATAAATAATAAAAAAGGGCCGTTAAGCGGCCTTTTTTAATTGAAATTCCCGTTCAATTTCTAATTTTGATAAGTGAATCGGAATCAGTGTAGCAATGAAGATCAGGTACAATTATGTGGTAATAGAGGGCAATATCGGGGCAGGAAAGACAACGCTCGCAGGCAGGATAGCCGAGCAATTCAATGCCCGGCTGATACTTGAACGCTTCGCAGATAATCCTTTTCTTCCGAAGTTCTACGACGATCCTGACAAGTATTCATTCCCTCTTGAATTGTCATTTCTTGCAAGCCGATACAAGCAGCTCAAGGAAGAGCTGGTACCACAGGATCTTTTCAAGACTTTCACGGTCGCCGACTATTATTTCATGAAATCGCTTGTTTTTGCGGCATCTACTCTTGAGGGTGATGAATTCAATCTGTACAGGCAGATATTTTATATAATATACGGATCGATACCTAAACCCGATATTTTTGTCTACCTGCATCTTAAACCTGACAGACTTCTCCTGAATATTGAAAAACGGGGAAGAAGCTATGAAAAATCCATAACAGCTGAATACCTTCAGAAGATACAGGACAGTTATTTCAGCTTCTTCAGGCAGAATCCGGACAACAAATATCTTATAATTGACATCAATGGGATAGATTTCGTGGAAAATGAAAGCCATTACAGGAAAATCGTTGATTCCATATTTTTTGATGATTATCCGAGCGGTCTGAATACGTTGATTTTGTAATTATTTTAGATATTTTGATGATTACTCTAACATTTTTTTTTAGTTTTGTAATTAATTAGTAAATTGTAGTTCAATAAATACCAATTAAATTGATAATAAACAATAATTTTTTTACTATGAAAAAATTCAGCACCTATTTTATCCTTATCCTTGCCGCAGCTTTTTTATCAAGTTGCAGTGGCCTGAATAAGATGAAGAAGAACGAAGGCCTGATCAAGTATGATGTTACCCCCAAAGTACTCCAAACAGATGCAGGCCTTGTAAATGTTACTATCAAGGGGCAGTTCCCGGCCAAGTATTTTGATAAGAAAACCACACTGACAGCTACCCCGGTTCTTACCTATACCGGTGGCGAAACAGCTTACAAGCCAGTTGGGACTCAGGGTGAAAGCGTCCAGGCAAACAATAAGGTTATTATGGTTAACACTGGTGGTGATTTTACCTATACGGATGCAATTCCCTACAAACCGGAAATGAAGGTTTCACAGCTGATGCTGAAGGTTCATGCTGTTAGAGGCAAGAAAAGTGTCGATTTTGACCCCGTCAAGCTGGCCGATGGCGTAATTGCAACCGCCACGCTTGTTGATATGAACGGAAAGCCGATTTCAATGAAGGATAATTATGTCAGGGTTACTCCTGAAGTACAGGCTGCTGATATTAATTACGTTATCAACATGTATGATATTCGTCCGTCTGAACTTAAGGCAGAAGATATTACTGCTATGATGAATTATATCAAAACCGTTGCCGCCGATACAAATCGTAAATTTAAAGCCGTTACTGTAAGCTCTTATGCTTCACCTGACGGCCAATTTACATTCAATGAAAAACTTTCGGGCAACAGGGGTTCCACTGCTGACAATTTCATCAAGAAAGGATTCGGAAAGATAGCTGCTGCAAAAACACAGGGTTTCTTTGACGAAAAAACAACAGCTGAAGACTGGGATGGCTTTAAAACTGCAGTTCAGGCTTCATCAATACAGGATAAGGACCTTATCCTGCGTGTACTTTCCATGTACAACGATCCTGATGTCCGCAACAAGGAAATAAAAAACATGAGCGCTGCTTTCGAATCACTGAAAACAGATATCCTTCCGAAACTGAGAAGATCGCAGTTCCAGGTAAATGTCGACAAAGTCGGAAGAAGCGATGATCAGATTCTTGCTCAGGCCAAGGCTGACATTAAAGTTCTCAGCCTTGAGGAAATGCTTCGCGCTGCTTCTCTTGCAAAGGATCCCAATGATCAGCTTGCATATTATAAGGCTGCTGCAGTTGCATATCCCAAAGATTTCCGCGCTGCCAACAATATCGGAGTCACACTTATGACAATGGGCAAGACGGATGATGCAATCGCAGCATTCGAAAATGCAAAGGCTATTGAAAATAATGACGTTATTAAATGCAATCTGGGCCTCGCTTCACTAGCTAAGGGAGATGTTGCAAAAGCCACAGACTATTTCAGCTCGATGACCGCTGCAACAAATGAATCAAAATGGGGACTCGGAGTGATTGCCATTACAAAAGGCCAATATGACCAGGCTGTAAATTATTTTGGCTCAGAACCTTCATTTGACCTTGCTCTTGCAGAGCTCCTGAAAGGTGATGCCAACAAGGCAAAAACCACACTCGATGCCATGAAGGAACTGTGCAAATGCGGAAAGCCGTCATATCTGAAAGCAGTTGTTGGTGCCCGCCTCGACAACAGGGATTATGCTCTTAACGGACTGCGTGAAGCGGTAGGCTTTAATGCCGACTGGAAAGCTTACGCAAAAACCGACCTCGAACTGGCAAAATACTGGAGTGACGATACCTTTAAATCGATAGTTCAGTAGGACAAAATATGAAAAAAGAAATGGGTGTCTTCAGGACACCCTTTTTTTTCGCCTGTCTTCAGGAAATGCATACAGGATAATCATTTGTTTTTTTCACTTCGGCTGTTCCTGAGTTTCCGGTTAAGCTCCCACAGTACTATTCCCGCGCTTACCGAAATATTAAATGAATGCTTTGTTCCAAATTGCGGTATCTCAATTACATAATCGCAATCGTCGAGAACTTCCTGGGATACACCATTAACTTCATGGCCAAATACAAGCGCATATTTTGAACCAGCCATGATTTTAAAATCGCCAAGCGTTACCGAACTGTCGGTCTGTTCTATACCAACTATCCGGTACCCGAGTGATTTTAACTTTTTCAGGGCCATGCGCGTTTCTTTGAAGTATTCCCACCTGACCGACTCGGTGGCTCCAAGCGCGGTTTTCCGGATTTCACGATGGGGAGGAACCGCAGTAATTCCACAAAGGTAAATACATTCTGTCAAAAAGGCATCTGCTGTCCTGAAAACTGATCCGACATTACTTAAGCTCCTTATATTGTCGAGAACAATAACAAAGGGTGATTTTTCAGATTCCCTGAACTGTTTTACAGTCTTCCTGCCAAGTTCGGCATTTTGAAGCTTACGCATTCTTTTTTAGGCTAAAATAGCCAAAAATTCCTTTTATTATTTTTATTTTGTGCCCAATGGAATTCGTTCACAATTGTAACTCGTTTTAAGTTAAAATCTCATCAGATGAATATTCACGAGTATCAGGGGAAATTGCTGCTCAGGGCATACGGTGTTGATATTCAGGAGGGATTAGTCGCTGAGACGTGCAATCAGGCGATAAAGAATGCAGAACTCCTCAGGGAAAAACATGGCTCCGGATGCTTTGTAGTAAAGGCACAGATTCATGCAGGGGGAAGAGGCAAGGGCGGCGGTGTGAAAGTAGCAAAATCTGTCGAAGAAGCAGGGGCTATTACATCAAAAATGATTGGCATGCAGCTGATTACGCCACAGACTGGCCCCGAAGGCAAAAGAGTAAACAAAGTTCTGATTGCCCAGGATGTTTATTACAAGGGAGAGTCAGAGATAAAAGAATACTATATCAGCATTCTTCTTGACAGGAATATAGGGAGATATACAGTCGTTTATTCTCCCAGCGGAGGAATGTCGATTGAGGAGGTGGCAGAAAAGACCCCCGAAAGAATATTCACGGAGGAGATCGACCCCGGTGTCGGCCTTCGTCCCTTTCAGTGCAGGAAGATTGCCTTTGCCCTGGGATTATCAGGGACAGCGTTCAGTAATATGCAGAAATTTCTTGCCTGCTTATACAACACATTCAGAGGATGCGATGCACAGCTTCTTGAGATTAATCCGGTTCTCAAAACAAGCGACAACAGGATACTTGCAGTTGACTGCAAAATGGTGATTGATGATAATTCTCTTTTCCGGCATCCCAATATTGCTGAGTTGAGAGACGTAAGTGAAGAAGATCCAATTGAGGTTGAGGCAGGAAAGTATAGCCTGAATTTTGTCAGGCTCGACGGAAACGTTGGGTGCATGGTGAACGGAGCAGGGCTGGCAATGGCCACGATGGATATAATAAAATTATCAGGCGGGGCTCCTGCTAACTTCCTTGATGTTGGCGGAGGCGCCAATGCAAAAACGGTTGAAGCCGGATTCAGGATAATACTGAAGGATTCTGCAGTTAAGGCAATACTGATAAATATTTTTGGCGGAATAGTCAGGTGCGACAGGGTGGCAGCCGGAGTGGTTGAGGCCTACAAGGCAATAGGCAAAATAAATGTTCCGGTCATAGTAAGGCTGCAGGGAACGAACGCTGAGGAGGCGAGAAAGATAATTGACGATTCAGGACTTTCGGTTTTCTCGGCCGTTTCATTCAGGGAAGCTGCCGATAAGGTGAAAGAGGTCTTGAGCTTGTAATCTGGCAATGAATAGGATCCTGAAAATCAGTATTATAGTAATTTTAACCTTTCTGCTTGCACTTTCTGCTTACTATATTTTCAGTCCCAATGACCAAAACAGGGGATTCAGGTATTTTGTAAATAATAAAGTCGGTAAAAAGTGCAGTCCTTATCCCCAGGCAATATACAGTCGGAGACTCAGGGACAAGATCACCGATTACATCGGCTTATCAAGCTCTTCTGGCATTCCAAGGTGCAAGAGCAGGGAAGAGCTGATGAAATTTGTAAGTGACGGGAGATTATACAAAATTCATAATGGTACGGGTTACAAGGTCGAAGATCTACTTTATAGCTATCCGTACCTGACAAAAGACGGAAAAGATCTTTTGACGGAAGTAGGCAGGAGATTCAGGAATAAAGTGGCAGGAACGGGGCTGAGGGGCTCTGACTTCAGGATCACTTCGATGACAAGGACCACTGAAATCGTGAGACAACTTAGAAGCTCGAATTCCAATGCATCAGAGAACAGTCCTCATTTTAACGGCAATACTTTTGATTTGAGCTATGTCAGGTTCTCATCACCCAAATGCTTCATAACAGACTGCGATAAATATTTTCTGAAAGAGTCGCTTGCAGAAGTAATATGGCAGTTAAGACAGGAAAACAGATGCTGGGCAACATATGAGCTCAAGCAAGGCTGCTTTCATGTAGTAGCAAGGTAAACTGTTATTTGTTCCTGTGCGATCCGTCGCAAAAAGGCTTATCTGACGATTTTCCGCACCGGCAGAGCAAAACTTCACAAGCTTTTGTCTCTTTATCCCTTTGCAGATCCCTGAGTATGAAATTGCCGGTTATTTTCAGAGGTCCCGAATCAATAACCTCTATTATTGCCTGTGATTTGCTTTTCTGATCTTTATCCATCATCCGTGGAATCATCCCCTGAAACCTGTTTTTCTGTGCTGGCCGTCGCAAAATGGCTGATGATCGCTCTTTCCGCACCTGCAGATCGAAATGAGGCCATCACTGATTTCCCTCGTGCTATTATAATTAATAAGTGTAAAATCACCTTTTAAGACAATCGGGCCATCAATCATGACTTTTACTGTCATGGGATTATCACCCATTGGATCTATATCCTTTCCTAACAGCTCCGGTCTTTTGAACCGGATATGGTTGGAATTCTCGCTGCCCACAACCTGGTTCTTGCTCTCGTCATTCCATTTCCAGGTCAGAGCTTCGGTTGGACACATATTAACGGTTTCAATTATTCTGTCAGTAGAAGCCCCTTTCATGTCTACCCAGGGTCTTCTTCCGGGATCAAATACTTCGAGGAGTTCCCTGTAGCAATATGATGCATGGATGCAAGCGGATGGCTTCCAGAAAACTGTTATTTCATCATTACTGTATCTCCTGCTGCCAGTGTAGTATCCTTCTCTTTCCATCTAAAACCTGAAACAGTGAATATTTTTCTGCTGGCAATTTAATATTTTTTAAGGAATAAACCGGGATTATGAAAATGTGATTTTATATATTTGGGCCGGAATTAAAATTTTGGATATCAGGGGGGAAGATATAATTTTTCGAGGGTTCATGATAAAAGATATTTTACGCAGGGCGGGGATGGTGTTCCATATACCTAAGAAGATGGAAACGATATTCACGCTCATGCCGGTTATTTTATTTCACTCGGGAAGAATGAACGGGGTCTCAGGATCAATTCCAGTACCTCCATTGGATTCGACTCTTGTAATTACCACTGCCTGCCTGCATATACTTATTTCAGTGATTGCGTTACTTTTGATCGTATGCACAATAATCATAACATTGTCAGTCAAGCTTAAAAAGGCAAACCAGAAGCTTACTGTCAGAAGTGAACAGGATGAAGCATTAAACAAAGACCTTCAGAATGCGAACAAAAACCTATCCTCTCAGAATGATTCTGTTGTCCGGGAATATTCAGAATCTGAAAAATTTTACGAGATACTGGTTCATTCGGCCGATGACGGGATCTCATTTTTTGACAGGGACTGGGATCTTAAATTTGCAAATCCGGCATTCTTTTCGGTGATAGGGATCGAAAAGGACAATTACAATTATGCCAATTCCATTGAATTAATTCATCCTGAAGACAGGGATTATCAGAAAAAAAGGATGGAGGCCCTTAAGAAAACGGGATATCATGAGAGCGAATTAAGACTTCGTCACAGGAACGGACATTATGTGATCCTTTCAACAAGGTCGGTGACAGTCAGGGAGGAAAATGGTGAATTCCTTGGTTCGCTGACAATTTCACGTGATATAACCGCGATGAAGAGGGTCCATGAAGAACTGATAAAAGCAAATATAGAAGCAGAAACGAGCAATAGGCTTAAATCAAGTTTTCTGGCAAATATTTCCCATGAAATCAGGACTCCTCTCAACAGTGTTGTAGGCTTTTCAAATCTTCTTCTCTCAAACAGCCTGACACAGGAGATGAAGGAAGAATATGTTGAGCACATAAACCATAATAGTGAAAAGCTCTTGCAGATAATAGGCGATATTATAGATCTTTCACGGCTCGAAAGCTCACAGATAGAAATAACCTACGAAGAGGCATCTGTAAATGAGATTGTCAATGAAGTGATAGGAGAAGCACGGAAGTTGATAAAAAGAAATGAGAAACCAATAATCCTTAATGTCAAGGATCAGGTGGTGGACAGCAGTGATCTTGTATTTACCGACAAAATATGGCTAAGAAGAGTGTTGAATCACCTGATGGATAATGCCATAAAATTCACTCTCAACGGATCAATTGAGTTTTCATACTATCGGGAGAACGATAACCTGTTTTTTAAGATCAAGGATACAGGAGTAGGCATCAGCAGGGAATCGCTTGACCATATTTTTGAGGAGTTTCGCCAGGAGAATGGAGGGCACCACAGGCCATTTGAAGGTCTGGGAATAGGATTGACGCTGGCCAGGGAAGTCGTGGAAAGAATGGGTGGCAAGATTTTCGTCCAGTCTGAAAAGGGACTTGGCTCAGAATTCAGCTTCTTCATACCTTATCGCCCGGCGGGAAGCACCAGATCAAAACTTAAAAGCCTCTATAAAGATCAGGCTATAAATAAAATAGACTGGAGCACAAAAAAATGCCTTCTGGTTGATGATAATAAAGATGTCCTGGTGTACCTTAACAGGATATTGCTTGATACGGGGATTGAGGTCATGATGGCAAGATCAGGAATGGAAGCGTTGGAAATTATCAGGACGATTCCTGATATTGATGTTGTCCTTCTGGATATGCAAATGCCCGAGATACATGGTATCGAGACAACAAAAATGATAAGAAAAATCAGAAAGGATATTCCGATCATTGCCCAGACAGCATTCATTTTTGAAGATGACAAGGACATCATTCTTGAAGCCGGATGTGATGCCTGCCTCATAAAACCGATAAGAAAGGATCATCTGCTCACTATTATGTCATCATTCATCAAGCCGGAATAACCCGGTTTCAGGTACTTTTTGACAAGATACGCTCCTGATCTATTTCGTAATATTACGAAGAATCAACTATTTTGGCTGATGATGTCTTTACTTCCTTCCTGATTGTAAAACTAAAATCAGGCCGGCATCCGTAATATCCTTATTTCTTTTTATTTTGCATTTTAATTTCAAAAATGCCGCAGCTTTTTGCCGATATTATCCTGCCTCTTGCAATAAGGGAGAAATTAACCTATAGCGTACCGGATGAAATGTCGTGTTATTTAAGACCGGGTATAAGGGTGATGGTTCCGCTTGGAAGCAGGAGAATATATTCCGGTATTGTTGCCAGGATTCATGACAAACCTCCTGAGGTAAAAAACATCAGGCCGATAATAAGAACAGGTGACAGGGTGCCTGTTGTAAATGAAACTCAGCTTAAGCTCTGGCGATGGATGGCCGACTATTACATGTGCTCAGAGGGAGAGGTGATGAAAGCAGCGGTTCCTTCAGCCTTCCTTCCTTGCGGTGAAACATCTTCAAAAATCATTGAAAAATACAAGCCTAAAGAAGAGATTTTTATTGAACTCGCCCGGCATTTCTCAGATGATGAGCTCAACGATATTCTCGACAGGCTTAAGATGGCGCCGAAGCAGGAGAAGGCTCTTACGGCCTATCTTCATATCACCGGGTATGGTAATGGTTCGGATATCAGGCCGGTTAGAAAATCTTTATTATCAAGGGAATCGGGTGCGGCACCGGGTATAATAGGAGCACTGATCAAAAAAGAAATTCTTAAATCGGTATCGCTGAAAGTCGGAAGGCTGAAGGAGTATGGCAGCGATTCTGAGCCTCCAAGGATGCTGAGTGATATCCAGCAGGATGCTTTTGATTCAGTAAAGACCATCCTGAAATCAAAAGATATTGTTTTGCTTCATGGTGTGACATCAAGCGGCAAAACGGAGATTTATATCCATATGATCGAAGAGCAGCTGGAACTTGGGAAGCAGGTGCTGTACATGCTTCCCGAAATAGCACTTACGGCCCAGATCATAATTAGGATGCAGAAACATTTTGGCCGTGTGACAGGAGTTTATCATTCAAGGTTTAATGACCTTGAAAAGGTGGAAATATGGAAAAAAACAGCTGATGAAAACCCTGAAACAGGCTACAGGCTCATAATAGGCGTGAGATCATCGGTTTTTCTGCCTTTCAGCAATCTTGGCCTGGTCATAATAGATGAGGAACACGATGGTTCCTATAAGCAACATGATCCGGCTCCCCGATATAATGGCAGGGATTCAGCTATAATCCTTGCAGGTCTTCACGGGGCAAAAACAATCCTCGGATCGGCATCCCCGTCAATTGAGAGTTATTACAACGCCGTTAACGGAAAATACGGACTTGCCGTTCTAAAGGAAAGATACGGACATACGAATCTTCCTTCAATCATAGTGGCAGACACCCGGGAGGCGACGAGAAAAAAAAGGATGGTATCACATTTTACTCCTGAGATGCTTAATGCAATAGACGAAGCGCTCGGTAAAAATGAACAGGTCATTCTATTCCAGAACAGGAGGGGTTTCTCTCCATACATCGAGTGTCCGGAATGCGGCTGGATACCCAAATGCAGGCAATGCGCCGTAAGAATGACATACCATAAAAGTAAAAACAGCCTGATTTGCCATTATTGCGGATATACAACTTCCGCTCCTGTGAAATGCAGCAGTTGCGGGTCTGGCAGATTAGTTACAAAGGGATTCGGAACTGAGAAGATTGAAGATGAAATAAAGATTGTGTTTCCTTTCGTACGAACAGCAAGGATGGATCAGGATACGACCAGAGGCAGAAATTCAATTGTCAGGATAATAAAGGATTTTGAGGAACATCGCACTGATATACTTGTCGGGACACAAATGATTTCAAAGGGTCTTGATTTTGAAAATCTGACGGTAGTGGGGATACTCAATGCCGACAATATGCTTAATTATCCTGATTTCAGAGCGCACGAAAGAAGTTTTCAGCTTATTGAACAGGTAAGCGGGAGAGCAGGAAGAAGGAACAGGCAGGGCAAAGTGATCATTCAGACATCAA
The DNA here is from genome assembly GCA_963717685.1 of uncultured Bacteroidales bacterium. GTDB lineage: Bacteria > Bacteroidota > Bacteroidia > Bacteroidales > VadinHA17 > LD21. The sequence continues at coordinate 1,911,206 of OY970346.1, forward strand.
ACCCTTCAGATGAGATAATAAAGCTGGTTCTAAGGCATGATTATGACGGTATGTACAGGATGCAATCGGGTGAGCGGGCAGCCTTCAATTATCCTCCTTTCTCAAGGATGATCCGGATAAGCCTTAAACATAAGGACCAGGCAGCTTTAAACGGATTTGCCGGAATGCTTGGAGCCGATCTTAAAAATATCTTCGGAAAAAGGGTTTTCGGCCCTGAATTCCCGCTTGTATCACAGGTACAGCTTTTTTACATTAAAACTTTGATCATAAAGCTGGAAAGAGAAATATCCCCTGCAAAGGCAAAGGAAGCAATTATGGAATCGGTTTCCCGGCTTGAAAAAGCAAAAGGCTTGGGATCGCTTAAGATAGCGATTGATGTTGATCCATATTAAGGCGGATGGCAGAGGGCGGAGGGTTATAGGAAGAAGGCTATCGGCTCCCGGTAGCAATGTAATACTTCAGGATAACGGTAACAAACTTACCCCCTTTCTTTTTCCCCCACGGGGGAAATCCTGCCCCGCTTCGGCGGAGGTTGGGAAGAGCGTTTAGAAAAGAATATTAATATCCTGATAAACTTTAAAAAGTTTTCCATGAATTGAGAAGAAATAGATAACTATCAGGACCGTGGTAAGAAATGACACGCTTTGAAGTAAGTTTTGTAAACAGGCAAGGGGATATTTAGCATGTTCACTGGAGGCCGCCAAAGGTAAAAGTTGTTAACTTTGAGTAATAATGTAGTCTTATGAAAGTTGAAGTCTCAAACGGAGAAATTATTGACAAACTCACTATTATACAGATAAAGCTTGAGCGGATCAGGGATCCTGAAAAGCAGAGAAATCTCCGGAAGGAATACGATGCGCTGGAGAAAGTCACTGCGTCAATCCTGAAAACATCGGATCCTTTATATAAGGGGCTCTATGATGTGAATCGCGAATTATGGGATATAGAGGATCATATTCGCGACCTTGAAAGGAGAAAGGAGTTTGGCGAGGATTTCGTCGCCACTGCCCGTTCGGTTTATTTCAAAAATGACATGAGAGCTGAGCTCAAGAAACAAATTAACATAAGGACAGCATCGGGACTTATTGAGGAAAAATCTTACAAAAAGTATTAGATGAACCTTCTTGTGATCAGGGCATCGGCAATGGGTGATGTTGCTCTTATTACGCCCGTAATTGCAGGTATAAGAAAACAGTATCCGTCAGTTGAAATGACTATCCTGACCCGTCCGGCATTTGAGTCATTTTTTTACTCAATTAATGGCATTAAACTTTTTATGCCTGATTTCAGGAAGAGGCACAAAGGTTTTATCGGGATAATCCGTCTTTACAGGGATATTGCAAAGGATAGCAAGACGGATTATGTTATAGATCTGCATGATGTGATCAGATCAAAAATATTACGGTGGTTGTTCGGCCTGACAGGAATGCCCGTCTTTGTCATCGATAAAGGCAGAAGAGAGAAGAGGTACGCAACAAGGGGAAAAGCGACCATTTTGCTGAAACATTCAGTTGAACGGTATTGTGATGTATTTGCAGCTGCGGGCTTTCCAGTCAACCCGGTCACTCCTTCCATAGTTCCTGCAGATAATGATTTTCCGACCGATCCGGAGCTGAAGCTTGCGACCGGTGAAATGAATATCGGGGTGGCGCCTTATGCCAGGCATCCCCTTAAGATGTGGCCCGAAGACTATATGGTAAAGCTTCTCGGGATGATATCTGCAAGGAGCAGGACAAAGTTCTGGCTGTTCGGAGGCCGGGATGAGCTTGAAAGACTTGGAAGATTCCAGTCAATGGTTCCGGGTTCATGCATTGTTTCAGGGAAAACAGATCTGAAGGGCGAACTGGCTCTTATAGGCAGGCTGGATTTTATGATTTCAATGGATTCTTCGAATATGCACATGGCTGCTCTTCTGGGAACAAAAGTCATTTCGATATGGGGAGGCACAGATCCGATTACCGGGTTCGGGGCGTGGCAGCAACCAGAAAATTATTCCATCAGGATACCTGCCACAGAGCTGACCTGCAGGCCCTGTACAGTTTACGGAAAAGGGAAATGCCGCAGGGGCGATTTTGCCTGTATGAACTGGCTGACACCAGAAAAAGTGTTAAGCAGGCTGTCTGGGCTCATCTGACTGGCTTCAGTACGAAGATATTGCAGGATCATGAATAATTATTAATTTTGTCAACCTGAATCAGAGCTTTCGGGGTGTAGCACATCCCGATAACTATCGGGAGGTCAGTGTGCCATAAAAAATAAAAAGGTTCTTTAAAATTCGGGGTGTAGCACAGTTGGTTAGCGCGCCACGTTCGGGACGTGGAGGTCGCTGGTTCGAGTCCAGTCACCCCGACCGGGTAAATTATTTGGCCTCGTAAATATTTGATTTACGGGGCCATTTTCATTAGTAGTACAAAAAGTAGTACAAGATATTCTTTAATAACTTTCAATTTTGACTGACGATTTAACGAGAACAATATTTAAAGACGGAGGTGTCTTTAAATGCTTTCAAGCAAATCGGATTGCTCCTGCATTAAATATTTGTCGATTGTCACAGATCAATCATCTCCTAAAGAAGCATTGATCTTAAATTTCTTAAATGAAGAGATTTTGTGATTTTTCCGAGGCTTTTCTGATCTCTTCCTTAAGGCCGTAAATACTGGCTTCAAGAAAGTTTTCTCAGAAAAGACTGGAGACATGGACAGATGACGGATCATCATTCTACATACAATGTTCTCTTTCCTGTTTTCAATTTTCGCCACCCATTCCTTTTTTCAGACAAATTGCCCGGATGTTTTCCATAAAATTGTCCATTTCGTAACTTTTCATCCTTGCCCCTGGCAATCTCTACGGCAACTCTTTTTTCCATAAATTTTGACCTGTTCAATGCTATTATCAGATCATCTGCAAAACCTTCCTCGACTTCAAAAAAAGAGAAGCCTTTTAAAAGGTCTATTTTACCAATGGGGATTTTACTTCCCCTGGTATTGCTGTTTACCAGCTCAATGAGTTGTTCGGGGTAAAAGCCATCAGATTTTCCCAGATTGATGAACAGCCTGGTGTATTTCACCCGTGCCTGCCGGAATGACTCTCTTTTACCTGGCTTACGTGAGCTGGTTTCCTTCTCTTGCACCGGATCAATAAGGTCTTCGCCATACCTGTAATCATCAAGAAACCTGTCGAATTCGAGGGAAACGACCCTTTCTATAAGCTCATCCCTGTCAAGTCCTGCAAGCTTTGATTTTATTTCAGGCAGGAATTTCTCAATCTCCTTATGATCAGTGGATACTGTTTCAAGTTTACTCAGCCAGTTGAACAGCTGTTTTCCGCATATCTCACTTCCCGTGGGTACGGGGATGGCTTTAAAGGACTTTCTCAAAAGCCTTTCGATCTGATGGAGATTATTCTTCTCTTTCAGGTGAACGAGTGAAATGGATATTCCATTTTTCCCTGCCCTTCCTGTTCTTCCGCACCGGTGGGTATAAACTTCCGGATCGTCAGGAAGGCTGAAATTAATAACATGAGTAAGATCATCGACATCCAATCCCCGGGCTGCAACATCTGTTGCAACCAGGAGACTGATGTTTCTTGATCTGAACTTCTGCATTACATTATCCCGCTGTGCCTGTGACAGATCGCCATGAAGTGCATCTGCATCATAGCCGTCATTTATCAGCTTTGAGGCCACCTCCTGAGTATCCCTACGGGTACGGCAAAAAACAATTGCATAAATATATGGTTCTGAATCTGCGATCCTTTTTAGCACCTTATATTTATCTTTGGCATGTACAATATAATAGGCATGGCTTATATTTTCGGCAGAGGAATTCTTTGTTCCGATCGTAATTTCAAGCGGATTACTCATATACTTCTTTGCAATTGCTGCAATTTCCGTTGACATTGTTGCGGAAAACAGGAGCGTTCTCCTGCCTGCCGGGACTTCATCAAGAATTTCATTGATACTGTCAAGGAAACCCATATTCAGCATTTCGTCGGCTTCATCGAGTATTACAGTACTTACTGTCGCCAGTTTCACGACTCCTCTTCCAATCAGGTCAATAAGCCTTCCGGGAGTCGCAACGATGATATGAACGCCTTTTTTTAATCCTCTTATCTGGTTATCAATACTTGCTCCACCGTACACAGAAAGGATTTTTAAATTACCGGTATATTTTGCATAATCAGCAAGATCACCTGTAATTTGTATGCACAGTTCACGGGTAGGGCAGAGGATAAGTGCCTGAGTGATGTTTGTTGCACTGTCAGTTGCCTGTACGAGAGGTAAGCCGAAAGCTGCTGTTTTTCCAGTTCCTGTCTGGGCAAGTGCAATAATATCCCTTTCATCTCCCAGTATATGCGGTATTACTTTATCCTGCACTGGCATAGGCTGTTCAAAACCAAGTTCATGAATTGCCTTCAGGATTCCGGGAGTGAACCCCAATTCTTCAAATTTAATCATTAGAATATTTAATAATGTGGCTCCGGGAGCGATCTATTTATTATCCCGGCTGAAATGAACTCAAATGCAGACTGGGCTAAATGCGTGATAACGCTACTTGGAAATCACCTTGTTAATAAGGGCACAAAGATAATCAAATTATCCTGATATTAAAATTATTACGTGCATGCTGCAGGGAGATGATTCACGGGATCAGCATCTAACGGCATAAAAACTTGAATTATTTTTATAATTTTATGATATGATGACGTACTGTGAATATATAGAGAAACTGCCTGCCGGTGAGAAGCGGGATCTTCACAGGAATTACCATGATAACCATTATGGCTTTCCATTGCACGACGACAATGAGCTTTTCGGACGGCTTATCCTTGAGATAAATCAGGCGGGACTCAACTGGGAGATCATACTGAAGAAGGAACCTGCCTTTCGCAATGCCTTTGAAGGCTATAACATAAAGAAAGTGGCTTCCTTCACGGAGAAGGAAAAGCAGCGTCTCCTGAATGACGCCGGGATAATCAGGAACAGGCTGAAGATAAACGCCGCTATTGAAAATGCAAAGGTGATTATGACATTGCAGAAGGAGTACGGCTCATTTGACCAATGGCTTGAACATCATCATCCTCTTTCTTTAAAGGAGTGGGTGAAGCTTTTTAAAAAGACCTTCAGATTCACGGGAGGAGAGATAGTCAATGAGTTCCTGATGAGCATCGGTTATCTTCCGGGGACTCATGATGAAAGTTGTCAGGCGTATAAGAGGATAATAAAATTAAAGCCGAAGTGGATGGACGTGAAAAAGGCGAAAGGTAAAAGGCGAAAGGCATAAAGCGTGAAATGTATGTTGTATAAGGGGGAGGCAGGAAGAAAGATAAAAGTCACAAGACAAAAGGGCTGAAAATATGAAGTCTGGGTAAGGATCCTTGTGTTTTTTTATTGGTGGCAAATATTCTACTGGCAGAATTTCCTGAGCTGGTCATTTGCTCCATAATATCCAAGGCCGCTTGATTTTTTCCAGTCCATGCATGCACCGGCTTTGTCACCAAGCTTAAGTTTCGCATTTCCGCTTGTGTTATATGCTTCTGCGTTTACCGGATTTATTTTGATCGCATTTTCAGCGTCCCCAAGTGCTCCCAGAAAATCCCCCAGTTCAATTTTGCAGATTCCCCTGTAATTATACGCATTCCCGTCTGTTGAATTGATTTCCAGCGCCTTGTTGAAATCCAAAACAGCATTTGCATAATCACCAAGTTTATATTTTGCGTACCCCCTGCCGTATGCTGCAGGAGAATTGTCAGGATCAAGATCCAATGCCTTGCTGTAATCCGCAAGCGCCCCTTTGTAGTCATTTAGGGCAATTTTTGAAATTCCCCTGTTGGTATAGGCTGCCGAATCATCAGGATTTATTCCTATTGCCTTATTGAAATCTGCCAACGCTCCCCTGTGATCACCAAGCCTGTTCTTCGCGGTGCCTCTTTCAATATATATTGCAACATTATCGGGATTAATTTCCAATGCTTTACTGAAGTCTGAAATTGCTCCCTGGGAATCTCCAATTTTATTTTTCGCAGAGCCTCTGTTAAAATATAGCGATTCGTCGCCGGGATTTATCTCTATCGCATTGCTGAAATCAGTTATTGCTTCGCGGTAATCTCCACGGCCTACCTCTATGTTCCCTCTGCCGATACAGGCATCAGAATAGTTTGGATTAATACTTATTGCCATGCTGTAATCCGCAATTGCCCCGCTGGTATCCCCGAGGACAAGCTTTGCGACGCCCCGGCTATAATAGGATTCCACGTTCCCGGGATCAATCTTTATTGCCCTGCTGTATGCTGATATTGAGCCGTTATAATCACCAAGGGCAAATCGTGCAACACCCTGGTTGTAATATTTGTCGGCAAGATGTCCGTCACAGCCGCACAGCAAAATCATAAACGGTATTATTAATTTTTTCATTTTTTGAATATGAAGTATCGTTATGGATTTTTAAAATACTACGTTGCTTATTTTTAATATACTGATGAAGTTAATTTAATGTAAACTTTCTTCATGGGATATTATTTTATTCTGTTATCCTTTCATCAAAACAGCTCCATTTGAATCCCGGCGAGTGCACTGACTTCGCCGTCTGCGTTTCTTTGATTCCTGCTGCGGGGTTAGCAGGCATAAAACAAAAAGTACCTTATTCGGGACCGAAGATTCCGCATTGCTTGCGTATCGGATCTTCAGTTTCACTTAGTATATCGCAGGATGAAAAGCCTGTTGATCCATCAGAAAAGACTGAAAACATTCTACTGCCCCAGCAGCTGCCTGACCTTGGCTGAAATGTCTTTCCCTTCAGCCTTCCCTGCAAGCTCCTTTGAGGCAACACCCATCACCTTTCCCATATCGGAAGGGGATTTTGCCCCGACTTTTTCGATAATTGCCTTAAGCACTTTTTCGAGCTCGGCTTCGCTGAGCTTTGAAGGAAGATATTTCTCAAGGACATCGGCTTCAGCTGTCTCATTCTCATAGAGATCCATTCTCTTCTGTTCCTTATAGATTTCTGCCGATTCCCTTCTCTGCTTTACGAGCTTCCGGATTATTTTAAGCTCTTCGTCAGGTGTCAATACCGATTCGGCTCCTTTCTCTGAACGGGCCAGGGTAAATGCTGTCTTTGCCGCTCTTATAGCTTCAAGAGCGACTTTTTCCTTTGCCTTCATGGCTGCCATGAGGTCTGCTGATATTTTTTCTGTGAGTGACATAATGATTATTTTAAAGTGTCCGGCAATTATTAAAAATCATTCTATAAAGATACAGGTTACCTTATAATAGTTTTCTTCCGGGAGATGTTAAATCTTAGATGCAAATTAATACCGGCAATTTAATCTTTCAATATTTTATGCTAAATTTCTTAATTATATTATGAAAAATTCTTTAAGTGGTGAAAATCCGTGCCCTGGTTGTCGATGATGAGCCTGATTCAAGGGAATCAATCAAATTGATGATAACCCGTTTTTATGACGATGAGGTTGAAATAATAGATTCAGTTTCATCAGTCAAAGAAGCCGTCAGGTCAATAAACTCATTAAAACCCGATTTGATTTTTCTTGATGTTGAGATGCCTAATGAAAACGGGTTCCAGTTACTGAAATATTTTGGGGTTAACTATGATTTTGAAGTGGTCTTTATTACTGCATTTCATGAATATGCCCTGAATGCATTCAGATATGCAGCACTTGATTATCTGTTAAAGCCGGTCGACTATAAGCAATTGGGAGAGACTATTCAACGGTTTAAAAAGAATAAGAACCGATTTTCAAATCTGAGGATAGAAACTTATTTAAGTAACCTCGGCCATGAGGTGGACGTAAATAAAAAAATTCTTTTACCAATAAAGAATGGATATAATATTGTAAAGATAAATTCGATTATCTTTTGCAAAGCTGATATAAATTATTCTAGAGTTTATACTCTGGAAGGGGATTCATATACTCTCACGTGCACATTGAAAAATCTTGAGGAAAGGTTACCCCATAATATATTCTTCCGATCTCATAAATCTTTTCTTGTAAACATGAACTATATTAAAAAATTTGACAGGAATAAAGGACTGATTTATCTTGAGAAAGGGAAAGTTGTGGAGGTTGCCACAAGGAGGATTGGTGAACTCGAAAAAATCTTAAACGCAATCTGAACCTTATGAAGTTCCATGGCATGACAGTAAGGTTATTCTCAGTTCTATGGCTGTTCATAATAATAAATCACGATAGTAAAGCACAGTATCATTTCACTCAGAATATAACTATAAATGACGGGCTGCCATCAAATAGCATTCAGTGTATTTTTAAAGATTCAAGAGGTTATTACTGGTTCGGGACAGAAGCAGGCTTATGCAGATTTGATGGTATTAATTATAAAGTATATACTCAGCAGGATGGACTCGCCGGAAACCGTATCTGGTCCATCACAGAAGATACTCAGGGGAATCTATGGATAGCCTGTTATGGAAAAGGGATTTCAAAATTTGATGGTGAGACATTCTATAACTATTCATCAAAAGACGGACTTGTCAATGATAATGTCAGGAAAGTCAGGTATTCCGCCAGGAATAATGGGTTATTAATCGGGACTGAATTCGGATTCTCTTTTTATAAAGATTCAGTCTTTACTTCATTCCAGGATAAATCAATCACAAAAAGAGACCTGATGCAGGTTACAGATTTCCTTGACTGTGACACTCTGATCTATATTTTTACCTATTATGATAGTAATCAATTTCTGGAATTTAATCCTAAAACCAAGGTTTTCAGGTATCTTCCGAAAGCTCACAGGTATCATTATAAGTCCAATAAAACCACCTGCTCATATATCACATTAAAAAATGACACTATTATAGGAGACCTTAACTGGGGTCTGAAGATCTATACCAAAGATTCGATTATTGTAAATGACAACGTAGGTCAGATATTTGATATAGCTGAAGATAAAAAGGGTAGCCTCTGGCTGGCTTCCTGGAATGATGGAACCATAGCTGAAATGAAAACGAGGGGCGGAATTTACAGGATGAATAATTACAAGGCTGATTACTATAGTGATTCTCTTGGAGTAAAATCGCAGGAATGTTTTTGTTTATACTTTGATAAGAACGAAAATATTTTGTGGATGGGAACATTGGATAAGGGTATTTACAAGTTTCCTGTTTCCGGTATTGATTATACAACAGCATCAAATTTAAATCATAATAAACCCTTTATCCATGACCTTCTGAAAGATTCAAAGGGGAATATCTGGATTTCTGTCGGAGATAAGATCATAAAGAGGGGAAGAGAGCCGGCATCTTATTCTGTAAGTCAACTTCAGACTGAATACAATAATATTGTTAATCAGAAATACTCCTTTTTAATTGATCCTTCGGGAAGCTTCCCAAAGTATCAGAATCTGATTGAAAAGGATTTGTATAAATTTAAAAATCCATACATTCAAAACAATAAGATTTTATCTGCCGGATCAATGTATAAACCTCAGGAGTTTAAGAAACTTATTAATATGAGGATTACCGATCTGTATAGGTTTTTTGAGGATAAATCCGGTAATATGTGGATTCAGACTAATGCCGGATTTTTCATTATTAAAAACGACTCGATATTTTTCATGGTTGATGACCCAAATGTAAATAATTCATATTTCGTCGAGCAAGGAAATGTAATATCAATGCTATCTCAATATAACATGACAAGATATACAATTCCTGATTTTGAGTTTATTAATGATATTCAGCTGAGGAGGACTGCAACTTATTCTTCTTTCTGCAATTTTATAAAAGATCAGGATGTTTTTTGGATTTATAATAATACGGATGGGGTTTTTAAATACAAGTCCGGCAAGTTTACACAGTTTAATAATCTGCGGTATAAGGTCGATTTATCATTCACATCCTTATGTAAGGACAAACAAAATAATCTTATTGCCGGTACAAATTCAGGCACAGTTTATATTATGAATTTCCCTGATGATTCCTTAAATGTCTTATTCAGCATTACAGAGCAAAATGGAATTATCGGAACGGATATCCGGTGGATTTTATCAGACAATAATAATCGTCTCTGGTTTGCCACAAACAAAGGTCTGAATATGATAGACCTTAATAGACTTTATAATGAAGGGAAGAAAGAGATTTCATTTTTTAACGAGGAAAATGGTTTTTTTGATAAGCAATCGACAAAAGCAATATTGGATTCGTCCGGGAATATTCTGGTAATGTCTGAAATTAACTTATTCAGGTTGAATCCTGATGAACTGATTAAAAATACCGATAAAATTAATAAACTTAAAATAGATAATATAGAAGTTAATTTTCATAAATATGACTGGCCTGAGAAGACAGGGATTAATAACTGGACGGGCATTCCCGGAACAAATTTAATTCTGCCATTTAATGAGAACACCCTGACTTTTTATTTTCATCTTTTACAATTTTCCGGACCATCAAAAGCACAATACAGTTATAAACTTGATGGATTTCAGGACAACTGGACTCCATTTACTCCTGAAATGAAAGCCGTTTTTAATAATCTCCGGCCTGGCAGGTTTTTGCTCAGGATAAGGGGCAGATTAATCTCATCTCCTGCCAGGATAACAGAGATTGAATATCCAATCCGGATTTTGCCGCCTTGGTACAGAACATGGTGGTTTTACTGTTTTACATTTTTAATCGTTTCCATATTAATATTTCTATTCTTAAGAAACCGGTTCAGAGCAATAAAAAGAAAATCAGAAATTGACAGGAAGATTTCAGAATTAAAAATGGAGGCATTAAAATCCCAGATGAACCCTCATTTCATTTTCAATGCATTTAATTCAATTCAGAAATATATCCTGCAGCAAGATTCCAGGGCAGCGTTGGATTACATGTCTGAATTTGCATTGCTTATAAGACAGACACTTGACAACTCGACAAAGAACCAGATTAGTCTTTCAGATGAAATAAAATACCTGACTTCTTATATTGATCTGGAAAAGCGAAGAGTATTAAACCTCGGATATGTTATAGAGGTTGCTTCTGACATTGATCCGGAGGATGTTTTCCTCCCCCCGATGTTAATCCAGCCATTTGTGGAAAATGCAATTATTCATGGAATCCGGCACCTGGAGAGCAAAGGAAATATATTTATTAAGTTTAAAATGAATAATGGAGATTCAATTCTTATTTGCACCGTCGAAGATAATGGCATTGGAAGGGCAAAGGCAAATGAGATAAATGAAGTACTGAACAAAACCCACAAATCACAGGGGACCCGTAATACATTCCAGCGGATGGAACTCTTTGGAATCAGTTCTGAGATTATCGACCTATTCAATGAAAAGGAAATACCATCAGGCACAAAGGTCGAACTAAGGATCCGTCTTTAAACAGTCCCGTTTTGCGTTAAATAAGTTCCTTAACGCTATAATCATCGAATTCAGCGCGATAAATAATTCCTATATCCGGGAATGGATTTTTTTTGGAACTTCAATATGGGATATGACACAAAATAAATTATCAGACTTGGTTGACAGCCATTCTTTCAGGGAAAGGGCAGGATTGGATCCTGATGGTCCTCTTTATAGCCAGCAATGGGGTTTTACTGCAATTCATGCCAGTCAGGTTTGGAGTACCTTTACAGGAGATAGAAGCATTATAATTGCCTTTCTTGATTCGGGTCTGGGCGGGCACGATCCTGACATGGCAGAGAACATCCGGACTATATTTTAGAATAAGATACAGGAATTAATTAACAATATTAAGATGTCTGATGCACATAATTCTGGAGTAATAATTCCCCCTATCCCCCGACTCCAGAATTAATTAACCCCCTTTTGACATGCATTCTGCCTGATCAGAAAGGGGGTTATTCTTTGGAATAAATCTATGGCTTTGCGGCCCTTATAGCTTCAAGAGCGGCCTTTTCCTTTTCCTTCATGACTGCAAGTTGAGGAGTGAACGACGAAATCCCGAGAGCACAGCGAATCGGGAACCGCACGACTTACCACTAACTTGGTTCTACATGGATAGTCACATTCAGGTTCTCAAAGACCGACATAAGCTCGCTTTCTATCTGATCGCAGTATTTGTGAGCATCGCCGACAGTTTCTTCCTTCGGCACTTCGATGTGGATATCGATGAACCTGTAATTGCCGGCAGCCCGTGTCCTGAGGTCGTGATATCTGACACCCATCTTATCCAGCCTGGCCTTAAGATCAGTTATTTCACTCTCATCCCAGGCAGTATCAAGAAGAGGAGTGAAGGCCTCTCTGAGAAGGTTGTACGATTCTTTTATGATGAAGAGCGCAACCAGTATGGCCACAGCAGGATCGAGCCACTTCACGCCTGTCAGAAGGATGAGGACCAGCCCCAGAGCTACTCCGGCCGAAGTATAAATATCAGTCTTATGATGAAGCGCATCTGCCTCAAGAGCCACCGATCGGGTATTATGGGCGACTTTATAAAGCCTGGTGGAAACATAAGCATTGACAATGGCTGAAACTACCATTACCAATGAGCCGATCCATATCTTGTCAAGAACGATATTTTCGCCCAGAAGCTTTCTCACAGCTTCAAAAACGATCCACGCAGCAGCAAGAAAAATGAGGATTGCCTCAATTACGCCGGAGATATTTTCGACTTTACCGTGGCCATATGGGTGCCTCGAGTCAGGGGGCGTATCAGAGACCTTTACAGAAAAGAAAGCTATTACGGCTGCAACCAAATCCACCGATGAGTGGACGGCTTCAGAGATGATACTTACCGAACCGCTGATTATCCCGACAAACAGTTTTAAAATGATCAGGATTACATTTGACAAGACTGAGATGCGGGCTATTTTGATTTTAGCATTCATTATCAGGCCGGAAGGAAGTTATTCAAAGATAATGAGAAAAGAGCAAACAAAGTCCTGTCAGACTTTAATAAGCTCATAATCCGTACTGCCCAGTCCGATTTTCCTGGCATGATCAAGGCCTGATTGCCAGAATGTATCCTGGTGGGCAAGCTTGAACTTATCTGCTCCTTTCAGATCCCCATGGCTGTGATCGGTGCATATTTTGCTTCCCGGCAGGGCAGGGGCAGCTATGACCATATCGGCACATGCCTGGTCAAGCGCGACAGGATCGGAAGATGCTGCCATGCCTATATCAGGAACGAGCGGATAGTCATTTCCCGGCCAGCAATCGCAATCAGGGGACACATTCATTATGAAATTGATATGGAATGATGGCTTATCCTTTACCACGGCGTATGCATACTCAGAGATTCTCCCATATACTGCTCCGGAATTTGACGACCATACAACCCTTGAAGCATCGTACTGACAAACGGCCACGCACTGACCGCATCCGACGCATTTTGAATAATCGATATGTGCAATTTTGTCTTTTCCGACTTTAATTGCATTGTGAGCGCAGTTTTTCTCGCAAACCCTGCATCCGGTACAGTTCTCTTCATATATTTTCGGAGAGGAGCCTGAATGAAGGAATAATTTACCTCCAACTGAAGCACAGCCCATTCCCAGGTTTTTGATGGCGCCGCCGAAGCCTGTCAGCTCATGACCCTTGAAATGGTTCATGGATATTATTATATCGGCCTCCGCAATCTCAGAGCCTATCTTTGCCGTTTTGCAGTATTCCAGATCAAGGCCGATCTCGCGGTAATTGGTTCCTTTGATTCCGTCGGCAATTATGACAGGGCAATCGGTCACTAGGGGATTGAATCCGTTTTTGAATGCAGCTTCAATATGGTAAGGGGCATTGGACCGTTGTCCGAAATAAAGCGTGTTGCAATCGGTAAGGAAAGGCACGGCCCCTTTTGATTTAAGCAGTTTTATTATCCCGGCTGCATAATTAGGCCTGATGTAGGCAAGGTTCCCGGGTTCGCCAAAATGAATTTTAACGGCGACAATCTTTTTGTCAAAATCGATTTTCCCTATGCCAGCCTTAACGACAAGGTTTTCAAGTTTTTTAAGCAGATTCTGGGAAGTTTTTACCCTGAGGTCAGTGAACCACACTTTTGATTTTTCCATATATTTTGTCATCTATACTGAAAGTATTCTTGCCAGTTCCACCAGGCTGTGATTTACATCCTTATGAAGTTTTACAGCTTTGCGGAAGGGTACAAGAGTAATTTCACCGTTTGTCAGTCCGACCATAACGCTTTTCTGGTCGTCCAAAAGGGCTTCGACGGCTGCATTCCCAAGCCGGCTGGCATTTACACGATCAATGGCAGATGGTGATCCTCCTCTCTGGAGGTGACCGAGTACCGATACCCTGATATCATAATCACTGAAATCATTTTTAACTTTTTCGGCAATTGCAAATGCACCACCCTCGGCCAATCCTTCGGCTACGATAATGATATTGCTCGATTTCCTTCGTGTATGGACCAGTTCTAGCATTTTCTTCAGGTCTCTTTCCTCCTCCTTCAGCTCAGGAATTAGAATTGCTTCAGCTCCCGTTGCCAGGCCGCTGTATAATGCTATGAAACCTGCCTCAGCCCCCATGACCTCGACAAAGAACATCCTGTTAAGTGCACTGGCTGTATCCCTTATTTTATCGACTGCATCAACAACCGTATTCAAGGCAGTATCATAGCCTATTGTATAGTCGGTGCCATAAATATCATTATCAATTGTTCCGGGAACTCCCACAAAGGGGATATCATATTCCTCGTTAAATATCCTTGCCCCTGTAAATGATCCGTCACCTCCGATGACCACAACACCATCAATCTGTGCTTCCTTCAGGTTATTAAAAGCCTTTGCCCTGCCTTCAGGCGTCCTGAATTCCTCGCAACGTGCTGTTTTTAGCATTGTTCCGCCTCTCTGAATAATGTCACTTACGCTGCTTGACTCAAGCTTCTGGAAGCTGGAGTCTATAAGTCCCTGATAACCATAACGGATACCAACAACCTCAATTCTGTTATAAATTGCTGTGCGGGTCACTCCCCTGATCGCAGCATTCATACCAGGAGCATCTCCGCCCGACGTCAGCACTCCAATCTTCTTGAATTTTCCCATTAATTACTTTTATAAACAGCCCACAAAAGTAATGTAAAAAAATTTACCAGCAATAGCATAATCATATTGATGATATGATGTTGCAGACTTTCTCAATCAGCCATTTTGGCGTTGAAGTAGCTCCACAGATTCCCGCAGACTTTTTACCCCTGAACCATGACGGGTCAATTTCATCAGGGGATGAAATAAAATGTGTTTCAGGGTTTATATTCCTGCAGACTGAATACAGCATTTTCCCATTGGAGCTTTCCCTGCCGCTCACAAATACTATAATATCATGTTTTCTGGCAAATGATTTCAGATGAGGTTCCCGGTCGGACACCTGTCTGCAAATGGTATTGTTCACATGAAGACTTTTACCGGGATCAGCAATTCCCTTTTCTTTCATTTTCAGTAATATCAGGCCGGCAAAGCTCCTGTAGTCCCTGATGCTCATCGTAGTTTGGGCAAAGAGCCAAACGGGTTTTGTCATGTCTATTTTGTCGAGGTCGTCAGGTACTGAAACAAGAATGCCCTCATTCATTGTCTGGCCAAGAAGGCCGGCTACTTCTGCATGACCGGTCTTACCGAATATTACGACCTGCCCGCCGCTTCTTCTCACATCTTTCCAGGTTTCCTTGATTCTTGACTGAAGCTTTTTCACAATGGGACAGGTCGCTTCTATTATTGTTATATTGTTCTTTCCTGCCGTCAGGTAGGTTTCAGGTGGCTCTCCATGTGCCCTGATAAGGACTTTGCAGTTTTTCAGCCTGCGGAACTCATCATGATTGATTGAAACGAGCCCCATGGCTGAGAGACGTTCAACCTCCCTGTCATTGTGTACAATAGGTCCCAGAGAAAAGACTTTTTCTCCTTTCAGAAGAGCTTTTTCGGCAATCTCAACGGCATTCTGGACTCCGAAGCAAAAACCCGATCTGTTATCGACCTCAACGAACATTCAATTTCTCTTCTATTATTTCATGAACCCATTTCATCTGCTCTGCGACTGTCATCCTGGTATTGTCGAGAAGGATTGCATTCTCAGCTTTTTTCAGCGGGCTTATATCCCTGTTCTCATCCATAATGTCGCGAGCCACAATATTTTTTCTGACCTCGTCAATATCGACATCCAATCCCGCATTTTTCAGCTCATCGAATCTTCGTTTTGCCCTTACATCCACGGATGCCGTCATGAAGATCTTTAATTCTGCATCCGGGAAAACTACAGTTCCTATATCCCTGCCATCCATAACAATGCCCTTGAAAACCCCTATCTGCCTCTGCAGCTCAACCATCCTGGTCCGAACTTCGGGTACCTGGCTGATTGCACTGACATTTTCCGAGACTTCGATCCCGCGAATCTCTTTCTCGACATTTTCACAATTCAGGAATGTTTCATATTCATCAATATCAGGGTTATAGACAAATTGAATATTTATATCCTGAAGGTTTTTGATTATGCTCTTCCTGTCAATGACAGTTCCTTCAATATAGCCTTTCCGCATGCAGTAAAGCGTTACGGTTCTGTACATTGCCCCGCTGTCAATAAAGATATAGCTGAGCTCTTTTGCAATAGCCCTTGCAAAGGTGCTTTTACCACATGATGAGTATCCGTCGATGGCTATAATTAATTTTTTCTTCATAAATTAATAAGACATTTGTCCTCAAAAGTTCCCCGGGAGTCTGTTTTTAACTTTAAACAATAAGGCCGGGGGAATTTATACCGGAAACCTCAAAGCTCGTGACGCTGTTCACAAAGTTCGTAAATATACGAATAACATAATCATTTATTTTACGGACCACTCTGTTTCACCGCATGCGTGGCAGATACCCGGGGAAATTCAATTGCTCATTTTCTGAACTTACTGTAAATCAAGTCAGGCCTGATTATAAAGGACAGATTGTTCGAAGCTCCTGCAAGATGATACATTGCTCTGCCGAATTCAATTTTCATCCATGAAGTATTTACTCCGAATCCCCATGAAAAACCAACCATGGAGGTCTTTGAATCCACGGCGAGCTCCTGTCGTCTCTGGTAGTCATAACCGGCACTCAGGTAGAAATTCTTGAGGGGCATTAATTCTATTCCTAAAACCACGTGTCGCATAAGGTTATCCAGAACTTTTGAAGAAAGCATATAATCCTTTGTTTCAGTTGAATCAGAGTAATCATATATGAGGTCGTATTTTTCAAGATGCCTTAATGTGACAGAAATTCTTAACGGAGCATGGGCCAGCTTCTGTGTCACTCCGGCCTGAATTTCAAAAGGCAGGTTCTGCCTGCTTCCCCCATCATAGGTTGTGACCTGAAGCCCTGCATTCTTAATTACAAACCCTGCGCTGAAAAGTCCGGATTTATCATGATAGGCCGCTCCAAGATCAAACGCAAACCCCAGCGAATTGTAATTGTCAAGGTGCGAAAAAATCGGCTTGAAGTTGATCCCGACAGAAAAAAGTGAATCTATTTCCCTTGAATAGATCATAGACATTGCATATTCAGAGGCAGTAAAGGTACCTGTTATATTCCCGGAGGCGTCAGCCTCAATGAATGAACCGTAATTAAGATATGTCATTCCTATTGCAAAATTGCCAATGCCAGGGAATGACCTTGAATACATTGCAAGTCCATAGTTGATGCCGGCGAAGTAATTCACGTAATTAAGCGCAAGGCTTTTATCCATTGAACTATTCAGAAGTGCAGGATTATGGTAAGCCAGGTTGAGATCCGATGTATAGAGTGACACGTTTGTTCCGCCGAGCGAGGTCACAAGTCCGGAATGAGTCAGGTCCAGAAAATTATAGACATCGTCGCCGCCTGTCTGTGCTTTTGAAATAACTGCGGAAAACAATAATAATAAAGCATGTGCGAGTTTCCTCTTCATGATGCCATCCTTCGTCAAATATAGCATGAATTTATTAAACGTACGAAAGATGTAAATTATTATTAATGAACAGGATATAGATAAGGAATTTATTTATGCCGTTTTACCGGTCAGGATCAGGGCATCATCAGTGTCTTTTTTCTTCCCGTTTATCTGGGACATGAAAAGTCCGGCAATTACAATTGCCATTCCGACAATATTCCATACATGGAGCTTATCTCCAAGCATTATGAAAGAAAAACAGGCAGTGAACAATGGGATGCAGTTTGAAAAAACGTTTGCCCTGGAGATACCCAGGTGCTTCACTGAATAGGCAAAGAGAATAAAGGCTCCGCATGAAGCAAATACTGCCAGTTCAATCACCGGTATAAAATGCCTGAAGAAAAAAGGCGTGTTCAGAAGATGATTCAGGTCCGAAAGTATAAAAACCGGCAGAAATAGCGCAGCACCGATCATATTCTGAATGCAGACAATGAAAACAGGACTGTATTTACCCACCAGGCGGTTCAGCACCAAAGTATACCCCACAGCCGAAAATACTGCAAACATAAGTAATGCCAGACCTTTGATATTGAATGATAATGTGCCATTTTTATCAATGATGAAAACCAAAACGCCTGTGAATGAAATAATGATCCCTGCATAATTCACGGCCTTCAGCTTCTCCCTGTATACTATCCTGGAGCCGATTACCACGAATACCGGAATAGTTGAGATAATTACTGATCCGATTGTTGCAGAGACATAAGTAAGTCCGAAGCTTTCTCCGATGAAATAGAGGAAAGGCTCGAAAAGCGCCAGTAGAAAAAATAATTTTCTGTCCTCTTTTCTTATTTTCACAAATTTTCCGGTCAGGAAAAGATAGAGTGAAAGAAATGCCACTGCGAGCACAATCCTGCAAAAAATTATTGTAATGGGGCGGAATGTCTGATTTGCCACTTTAAACCAGACATATGAGAACGACCAGAAAATCATTGAAAGTATTATGGCTCCATATATTTTTGCGGTCCTCATTATATCTTTAGTGCAGCTTTTTCTTTTGTGCCGCGAATTTAACTTTTATATTCTTAATATGACAATAATGACAAGTTTAATTCGGGCATTTTCACTTTCTTTTAATATCCTATTAATCGTGGCAGGCGATCTACAGGAATTCACCCCCATCCCGGCCTTCCCCCAATGTAGGAAGGAACTATATCTTTAAAATTTTATTCTGGTGGAGGAATAAAGGGGGCAGACAGACCGGGAAGATATAATTTATTGTCCGGTGAATAGAAAAGAATTCAGCACTTTTATCATTTGATTCTTTAGTAAACAATTATTGCACATTTCGACCGGTCAGCAATTTTATATTTTAAATGAACATATAATAAACAGATAGACAATAATATAACCATGCATGAAGTTTCGAATACTACAAGATTAAGCCTGTCAGGTGATTTGAAAGTGAATCATAAATTATTATATTTGCCGCCTCGGCAGGAGTGCCATTTTTCTTGTTGGATAGTGTAATATATTAAATATCAATATAGTAACAAAACTATTTCTTAAATGAGAATTCTTGTCTGTATCAGCAATGTTCCCGACACAACCACACGTATTAAGCTTGCTGAAGGGAACGCTTCCATCGACACGACCAGTGTGCAATGGGTTATAAATCCCTGGGACGAGTTGTCTCTGACAAGGGCTCTTGAGCTCAGGGATGATCCTGCCAGCGGAGTAAAATCCGTGACTGTCGCTCATGTGGGGACTGCCTCATCTGAGCCAACGATAAGAAAAGCACTTGCAATAGGAGCTGACGATGCAATAAGGATAAACGCTGAAGCGGCGGATGGATATTCTGTTGCTGCCATGATCGCTGAAGTGCTGAAAAAGGAAAATTTCGATCTTATAATGTGCGGCATTGAATCAAGTGACCATAATGGATCGCTTGTTGGCGGAATGATTGCAGAATTCCTTGGGATACCTTCGGTTTCATCAGTTTCAGGCTTAAAGGTTGAAAACGGTAAAATGCTTGCAATCCGTGACATGGACGGAGGCAGGGAAACACTTGAAATTCCATGTCCCTTTGTTGCAGTTGTCCAGAAGGGCATCGCAAAGGAACCCAGGATTGCCGCCATGAGAGGCATAATGCTTTCCAGGACGAAACAGGTCAGGGTAATTGAACCTTCAGCCATTGAACCACTGACGACCACGTCAACTCTTGAAAAGCCGGCTCCTCGTTCAGCCTGCAGATTCATTGATGCAGAAAACCCTGCCAGGCTTATTGAAATACTGCGGGATGAAGCAAAAGTCATTTAATTCTCAATCATTTAAATTCAAGCAAAATGTCGGTTTTAGTATACACAGAAAACTGGGAAGGAAAATTTAAAAAACTCTCTTTTGAACTTGTCTCATATGCTGCAGAGGTTGCAAAGATGTCAGGGACTTCACTTACTGCTATCTCCATTGGAAATGTCGAGGAACAGGAGCTGAAAAAACTTGGAAGTTACGGTGCGGAAAAGATATTGAAAGTCGAAGATGATCAGCTCCGGGTACTTGACAGCCAGGTCTTTGCGGGGATAATTTCCGAAGCAGCACAAAGGGAAAATGCATCAGTAATAATAGTTTCAAATAATAATGCAGGCAAAGCCATCGCACCCCGTCTGTCGGTGAGGCTTAAGGCTGGTGTCGGTTCCGGCGTCAGCAGACTGCCGTTGAGCCTTAATCCGTTTACAGTGTACAGAAGGACATATTCGGGAAATGTTTTTGCCCATGTCATTATCAATTCAGATATAAAAATAATTACCCTGGCACAGAATTCATTCGGCGTTATTGATTCTCCGGGTAATGCTATCGTCGAAAAACTTGATGTTCCGGGAAATCTTATCCAGATGAAAACAAAACAAAGGGATATCCAGAAGCAAACCGGAAAGATATTGCTGACGGATGCGGATATAGTCATATCCGGTGGAAGAGGCATGAAATCACCTGATAACTGGGGGCCACTTGTGGAGCTGGCTTCCCTGCTTGGCGGAGCAACAGCCTGCTCACGTCCTGTCTCTGACGAGGGATGGCGTCCCAATGAAGAGCATACCGGACAAACGGGCAAGATAATTGCTCCAAATCTTTATATTGCAGTCGGCATTTCCGGGGCTACGCAGCACCTGGCCGGCGTCAGCTCATCAAAATACATCGTCGCAATAAACAACGACAAGGATGCTCCGATATTTGAAGCCGCACAATACGGAATAGTGGGTGATGCAATGAAAATACTGCCAAAACTTATTGAAGCAGTCAAAGAACTGAAGAGATAAATCTTTATCCGTCTCAAAAACCGAAAGAAAGGGAGCGCATAAGATCTTATTAACATCGTAACTTAGAGTTTAATTTGACTAATCCTGCATGATGACCAGACAGATCATTTTTTCGATCACTCTTCTGATAACTTTAGCCCTGTTCACTTTCACAATCAGCAGATTGATAAGTTATTTCCGATTCACACGAAAGGGATTTCCCATCAGGAACCCCGGAAAGCGATTCGGAATAATGATTAAGGTGGCATTCGGCCAGTCAAAGATATTCCGAAAGCCTGTTATCGGATTTTTTCATGCACTTGTATTCTGGGGATTCTGCATAATTATTCTTGGAAGCATTGAAATGGTAATCGACGGCCTTTCAGGAGCAGAAAAGTCTCTGAAATTCCTTGGCCCCTTACATAATGTCATTATGGCTTGCGGAGATATATTCGGCTTTCTTGTTGCGGTTTCCGTATTGATATTTCTTTCGCGCCGGCTGTTTTTCCACATAAAGAGGTTCGAAGGCATCGAAATGAAAAAAAGATCGCATATTGATGCTGCCATATCCCTTGTACTTATTATTCTCCTTATGATTTCACTGATGGCAATGAATTCAGGATATGTGGGATACCGAAAAGCATCAGGGAAGGAAATATTCGGGACATATCCTGTCAGCAATCTTATAGCATCTGTTTTCCCGAATGCATCACAGGGAAGCTTTAAATCGGTTTATGATATTGCCTGGTGGATACATATTCTTACAATTTTCATTTTCGCAAATTATCTACCTTATTCGAAGCATTTTCATGTTTTTATGTCGATCCCGAATGTGTTTTTATCCCGACTTGAACCTCTCGGAAAGCTGGTGACCATGGAAAGCATAACAAGGGAAGTGAAGATTATGCTCGATCCCGCAACAGCATATGCACCTCAGGCTACTGATGTGCCGCCTGAAAGGTTTGGAGTCAGGGATGTTGAGGATGTTACCTGGAAGAATTATTTCGATTCCCTTTCCTGTACGGAATGCGGACGATGTACCTCTGTATGTCCGGCAAATATTACAGGCAAGAAATTGTCGCCCAGGAAAATTATGATGGATTTAAGGTCAAGGATGAAGGAAAAAGGGCCGCTGATGATTAAAAATGGCAGGCATTTTACGGATAGCCGGTCATTATTAAGGGATTATATTTCTGAGGAGGAGATCTGGGCATGCACTACTTGTAATGCATGTGTAAAAGAATGCCCCGTCAACATAAACCAACCGTCACTGATCATTGATATGCGGCGGTATCTTGTACTTGAGGAGGCATCAGCTCCGGGAGAGCTGAAGACTGTTTTCAGCAATATTGAAAACAATGGAGCCCCATGGCAATACCCGGCCGATGACAGGCTCTTATGGGCCAGGGATCTGGAGATGAATATAAATTGATCAGAATATTAATAGTAAGCCTTTAAAGTCAACATCCGTAAAAAACTCAGGAATGGAAAAGCGCAAAATAGAAGTTCCGGTGATGGCAGACCTTTTTTCAAGGGGCGAAAAGCCTGAATATCTGTTCTGGGTGGGATGTGCGGGAGCTTTTGACGACAGGTATAAAAAAGTCGCAAAGGCGTTTACAAAAATCATGACGTACCTTGATATGAGCTATGCCGTCCTGGGAAAAGAAGAAACATGCACGGGCGATCCCGCACGTCGGGCCGGTAATGAGATGCTGTATCAGATGCAGGCCATGCAGGTGATCTCGGTCCTGAAATCCTATGATGTAAGGAAAATAATAACCATTTGCCCTCATTGCTTCAATATATTCAAGAACGAATATCCTGATCTTGGAGGCAGGTTTGAAGTTTTTAATTACCTTCAGATTATTGAGAAGTATGCAGCTGCCGGGAAACTTGATATCTCCGGATCATCCCTGCATGAGGTGAAAGTGACCTACCACGATCCATGTTACCTTGGCAGGGCCAATGATATTTATAAGGAGCCCCGCCTTATTATTGAAAGGCTTACAGACAATTTTGTTGAGATGGAAAGGAACAGAAGCTATTCACTTTGTTGTGGTGCAGGCGGTGCCCAGATGTTCAAGGAAGCAGAAAAAGGCAATAGTGAGATCTTTATGGAGAGAACCGCTGAAGCGATTAAAACCGGAGCATCAATCATTGCAACAGCATGCCCATTCTGCATGACCATGCTCACTGATGGAATAAAGTACAGCAACCGGGAGGAAGAAATAAAGAATCTTGATATTGCTGAACTTGTTGTACAATCACTTGGCCTATAGAAATAAATCAAAAAATACTTAGAAGAGATGGAAACCAGAAAACTTCTGAAAAGCGGAGAATTTCTTGTTGCTGAAACAGATCCTGCCGATATCTTCATTCCTGAAGAATTTAATGAGGAACAGAAAATGATTGCACGGACATGCCATGATTTTCTTGAGGCTGAAGTTTACCCGAATCTTGCAAACCTTGAAAAGGGTGACAGAGAACTGATGAAAAGCGTCCTTAAAAAGTCGGGAGCACTTGGTATGATGGGGATATCAATTCCGGAAGAATACGGAGGTTTTGGACAGTCTTTCGTTACCCAGATGCTGGTTGCTGAAACAACTGGTGCAGGATATTCATTTTCCGTCTCTTATATGGCACATTGCGGTATAGGGACTTTGCCTATAATGTACTATGGCAGCAGGGAACAAAGGGAACGCTACGTTACCAGGCTTGCTACGGGAGAGTTACTTGGATCTTATTGCCTTACGGAGCCTGGCGCAGGAAGCGATGCCAATTCGGGAAAGACTAACGCAAAGCTCTCGGATGACGGTAAGTATTATATCCTGAATGGACAGAAAATGTGGATAACAAATGCGGGTTTTGCCGATACTCAGGTGGTCTTTGCAAAAATCGACAACGACAGGGTCCTCAGCGCTTTCATAGTGGAAAGGGATTATCCGGGTGTGGTGGTCGGACCTGATGAGCATAAGATGGGAATAAAGGGATCGTCAACGGCCCAGATTTACTATAATGACGTCAGGGTTCCGGTTGAAAACCTGCTTGGAAAAAGAGGTGAAGGTTTCAGGATAGCCCTGAACATCCTTCATATGGGAAGGCTTAAGCTGGGAGCAAATGTTCTGGGAGCTGCCAAAAAAGCCATAAACGATTCAGTGAAATATGCCAACGAAAGAAAACAATTCGGAGTCCTTATTTCTTCGTTCGGAGCCATAAAATATAAGCTTGCAAGCCAGGTCATCAGATTGTTCGCCGCAGAGTCGGCTGTTTATCGCGTAAGCATGGATATTGACATGATGATGGACGCTCTTAAAGAGGAATGCGGTGATCATGGCCGTGCATCAATTGAGGCTATAAGCCATTATGCCGTCGAGGCTGCAATATTAAAGGTATTCGGATCGGAAATGCTTGATTATATAGCTGATGAGGCCGTTCAAATCCATGGCGGAATGGGATATTCGGCAGAAATGGATGTGGAAAGAGGATACCGTGATTCAAGGATAAACAGGATTTTCGAGGGAACAAATGAGATTAACCGCCTACTGGTGGTTGATACAGCTATGAAACGGGCATTGAAAGGTGAATTCGACCTCTTTGGAAAGGCTGAGGCTCTTTACAATAATCTGGACGCAGTTTCAGACGGAGAGACTGAAGGAGAAAATTATTTTGAAGAAAAATCCCGATATATCCGGAACTTCAAAAATGTAATAATGATATGCATCCAAGGTGCATCGAAGAGCTTTGAAAAGAACCTGATAAGTGAGCAGGAAGTGCTTAATAATATTGCAGACATGATGATGGAATGCTATGCATCCGAGTCATTGAATCTCAGGATCGGCAAACTTGAAAAAATAAGGGGAACTATCGGAGTGTACAGGGATATTCTGGATATAAATGTCTATGATACTGCAGGGATTATAAGAAAATCTGCAACTGATGCAGTTAATTCATTTGCACCGGCAGGAAAGGCTCCTGCATTATTAACGGCTGTTGAAGCCCTGACGAAGGTGAAGGGAATAAATGTAAAGAATGCGCGCCGCAGGATTGCAGATAAATTGACAGGAGACAACCGTTACAGCTTCTGACTCTTTTTTACTAATTTTGAAATAATAACTGTCAGGATCTTAATAGAATATTATGTAATTCTGGTTTAATGTCCTGGCTTTTACCATTGATAAAGCATGCAAATTGTCCGGCTCATTTTTGCTTCTATAGTTACGTTTTCATTCTCCGCCCCGATCTTTTCAACCAGTGACTTTTATTTTTTGAATGGAATGACTAAGGAGAGTGATTCGTCTGTATATGTTTCACAATTTTATGAGAGGAACGAACAATGCCTCAGATGCCATGGCCGGAATATATTCGATTATGAAATTGATTTTACAGGAATCCGGGAGAGAGCCATCATGCCCGTTGAATATGTAATAAGCAGGGGAAAGTTTTACAGTTCTGACCATAAGAGCTTCAGCTGCACGGATTGCCACTCAAAGGGTTATTCGAAATTTCCTCACCCTGGTGAATTAAGGATGGAACCGAAATATGACTGCATCGATTGCCATGAAGGCGATGAAAAATTTGCAAAATTCAAATTCAGTGAAATAGAATCACAGTACCGCAAAAGCGTGCATTTCCGGCTTAAGAATAAAGAATTCACATGTTGGGAATGCCATGGCCCGCATGACTCCAGGGTTAGTAATTTTAAAGACCTGAAAGAAACTGTTCAGTATGACAATAAAATATGCCTTGATTGTCATTCGAACAATGATCGTTTTCATCTTTTTTCTGACACGGGACTTATAAATATCAGAAGGAAACATGCCTGGCTTCCGAACCAGGCTGATCATTTCAGGAATATCCGCTGCATCGATTGCCACGCTGAAGTCACTGAAAGCGCCCCTGTCGCTCATCTGATAAATCAAAAGGAGAGAGCTGTAAGGGAATGCACCGATTGTCATTCGGAAAACTCCATTTTGATGTTCACCCTTTGCAGGCACGGGAATGATTTAAACTCCGGAGCCGGTTCCCGCGATAGCTATATTTCCAGACCGTTTGTAATAGGTTCCGGCAACAGATTCCTAGAATGGCTGAGCATTGCGATCTTTTCCGGTATTATGGTCATAATTATAATCCATATATGCTTCAGGATACGGCGGAAAAAATGATTGCCTATGGACAGAAAAATATATTTATATCCGAAATGGGTCAGGATCTGGCATCTTTCGTTTGTGGTCATGTTTGTCATCCTGGCTGTCACCGGAATCAGCATGCATTACACAGGCCGAAAGGAACATGCCATTGCAATTGATTTTGCACAGGCAGTAAAATGGCATGGCATAACTGCTATTTTGTTTATTATCAGCTATCTGTCATTCGTCATAGGAAATATTTTAACGGCAAACGGGAAATACTATAAACCCGAGGCTGAAAGTTTACGCTCCGGGCTCAGAGCACAGGTGAAATATTATATTTCCGGAATGTTTAAAAAGGAAAAGACTCCTTTCCCGGTGAATCCCCAACGGAAGTTCAATCCTCTTCAGAAAATTACATATATTCTTGTAATGTACCTGGCTTTGCCGCTGCTGATAATCTCCGGTTTAGGATTATTTTTCCCCGGAATTACCGGCAATAAATTTCACGGGGCGAGCGGATTGATTCCTGCCGATATTATTCATATTTCAGCGGGATTCATTTTGACTCTTTTTATGGTTGTGCATATCTATTCCTGCACTCTTGGCCCGAAGCCTTTCTCCCTGTTCAGGGAAATGATCACCGGATACCATGAAGAAGATGAAGGCGAAGGGACAATAAAATAAAAAGCTTGCAGATAGAAATAAAAGATTACGGAATTTTTGTTTCATTTGGTGAATCAAATAATTTATACAAGGGAACCAGGATTAAAATAATGCCATGAAGAATTCAGAAATTTTCCGGAAAGCATTAATAATTTTCACCGCCGGGATGCTTGTTTTTACGCTAAATGTTGGTGCACAGCAAAAACCGTGGTCGGTGCCGGAACAATTCATATCAATGAAAAATCCGGTTGCAAAGGATAATACAGGCAAAAAGGCCGGAATGGCCCTTTATGTTAAGAACTGTGCTTCATGCCACGGAAGGGAAGGACTTGGCGATGGTGTAAAAGCCAGGACGTTAAAGGATTTTCCCGGAGACTTTTCATCCGGGGCATACCAGGGTCAGACGGATGGCGAGCAATTCTATAAAACAAAATCCGGCAGGGGTGAAATGCCAAAATATGAAGGCAAGCTCACCGATGAGGAAATTTGGTATATAGTCAATTATATGAGGAGCTTTAAGAAATAATATGACAGAATTGCTTTTAAACTGTTTATGAAATAATTAAGGCTTATACAGCATGGAGAGCCCCTGATGACTTCCGGAGCTCATATGATTTTCTTAGGTCTGATACATGCCATGGATAAGCAATTGATATTATGAAGATTTTACGGTATATATTTTCTCCCTCATTCATGGCCCTTTTTTTTGTGATTTTTGCAGCAGCAATGGCTGCGGCCACCTTTATTGAGAATAATTCCGGCTCATCAGCTTCCTACAGCATGATATACGGTGCAAGATGGTTCGAACTTATAATTATCCTTCTCGCAATAAACCTTGCAGGCCAACTGATAATCAACAGACTGTTCAGAAAGAATAAATTGCCTGTTGCCATTTTCCACCTTGCTTTCATACTTATGGTTTTGGGAGCGGGGATTACCAGGTACTTCGGCTGGGAAGGGACTATGCATATCAGGAAAGGCGAAGTCCTGTCGAGATGCTTTTCTGAGGGGAAATTCATAGGTTACAGGATCAGCGATGATAATGGCAATGTCCTGGCTGAGAACTTTGAAAAATACTCCATGCTTTATGATTCTAAAGGAAATTTTAAAAAGGTTTTGACTCCCGGTAAAAGAAAATATACGCTGACACTGGCCAAAATAGTTCCAAATGCCGCTGAATCTGTCACAGATGATCCGGCAGGAGTCCCGTTAATCTCGCTCCATGTTTCAACAGGAATTTCCGCGAGTGAGGATATTGTTCTAGCAAAGGGAGAAATAAAGGAAGCCGGAGGTATTTCAATAGGATTCTCACCAGTCAATAAAACAGATGTAATGATCAATGTGGATTCAGGAAACTTCCTTGTGACCTCAAAATATGAAATGGGACTTATAAATATGTTGTCTTCCGGGACAAGGACCATAGAACTGGGTACATCATTGAAACTGGAGCCCATGGAGGTCATTTCAATAAAGGATATCAGCATAGTTCCGCAGAGAATGTCATTAAACGGGATATTGAAAGTGTCGGCACAGGATCCTATGAAGGAAGAAACCGGTAAGGATGCGCTTCTTTTTCAGGTTACATCTGAAAGCAGAACGGATTCAGTATACGTCTGGGAAAAAGAAACGGAACCGGTTGCCGTGAATTCCTTCAGATTTGATAATTATAATTTTGAAATTACCTGCGGTTCAAAAAGTAAAGCTCTTCCTTTTAGTCTGAAGCTTAATGATTTCACTCTTGAGAGATATCCAGGGTCTTCAAGTCCTTCCGGCTATAAAAGCGATGTAACTTTAATCGACAGGGAAGCAGGTATGGAAAGGCCGTTTAATATTTATATGAATAACATTCTGAAGTATAGAGGTTATCGGTTCTACCAGGAATCCTATGACAAGGATGAAATGGGCACAATTCTGGCAGTCAATCACGATGTTGCAGGCATTACCGTAACTTACGCAGGCTATGCATTACTGTTTTTCTTTATAATTCTTTCACTTGCAGTTAAAACCTCAAATTTCAGGAATATAAAAGCCTCATCATGGGATTCCTCCTTAAGGAAAAAAAGCATTGTTGCGGTCCTCTCTTTCATTATATTATCCGGAACATCAGCAATTAATGCACAGGGATTTGTACCGAGTAAGCAGAATTCCGAAAAGTTCGGAAAGGTCCTAATTCAGGATCAGGGAGGAAGGACTAAACCATTGTTTACCCTCAGCAGCGATATACTTCGCAAAGTATCTGGAAAGGCTGAATTTAAGGGTAGCACTCCCATGCAGGTTTTTCTTGGCCTCTATTTCGATTTTGATCACTGGAAAAATACGCTGATGATAAGGGTTCCCGATAAAAATATTCAGACATTTCTGGGCTTGAAGGGCAATATGGCTTCATTTTCCGATCTGGTAAGTCTGGAAGGAAGCAGCAGATACAAGCTTTCAAATAAGGTTAACGAGGCTTATTCAAAAGAACCGGGTGCCAGAAGCAGAATTGACAGGGAGGTTATGAAAATTGATGAAAGAGTCAACATCATTTACATGGTCTACAGGGGTGATTTCATGAAGATATTCCCACCGCGAAACGGCAGACAAGAGTGGCTGACGCCTGAACAGGCTGCAAAACCCGGAGCGGGCGCAGAGGATTCCGTTTACCTTAAAAGTTTCCTGCCGCTTCTGGCCGAGTCACTTCAGTCTGGCAAAAGCGATAGAGCTGAACAATTATACGAATCCGTCAGGAATTATCAGATAAAATATGCGGGATATTCACTTCCTTCCGAATCCAGGACAAAAGCAGAAATCATTTACGATAAGCTTGGGATCTTTGAGAAGCTATTTCCATTTTATTTGGCTGTCGGGTTTATAATGCTTATAGTTCTGATATACATAGTAATAGCAGGGAGAGAAGATTCTTCGGTACTGGTCAGGATTTTAAGCTGGATGCTTTTTGCAGGCTTTCTCTGCCACTCTTCAGGGCTGGCATTAAGATGGTATATAGCGGGCCATTCACCGATGAGCAATGGCTATGAGTCGATGATCTTTATATCATGGGCAACAATCCTGGCAGGATTTGTCTTCAGACGCAGATCGGCATTTTCACTTTCAGCAACTGCCGTACTGGCCGGACTGACCCTGATGGTTGCTCATCTCAGCTTTATGGATCCGGAAATAACGAACCTTGTTCCCGTGCTCAAATCCTACTGGCTTACACTCCATGTTTCAGTAATTACCGGCAGCTACGGGTTCCTTGGATTGGGTGCAGTTCTTGGAATTATCACTATGGTTCTTCTGATCCTTATGAAACCGGATAACAGGGAGAGGATATCAAAAACGATTGATGACCTTACCATAATAAATTTCAGGACACTTACGCTTGGGCTGAGTTTCCTGACGATCGGTACTTTTCTTGGAGCCATCTGGGCTAACGAATCATGGGGGAAATACTGGGGATGGGATCCCAAGGAGACCTGGTCCCTGATTACCATAATTGTATATGCTTTCATAACACATTCAAGAATGATCCCGGGCTTGAAGAGTGTTTTTACATTCAACCTTTTATCCCTTTTTGGATTTTCATCAGTTCTTATGACATATTTTGGAGTGAACTACTATCTGACGGGGATGCATTCCTATGCATCGGGAGAACCGATGTCGATGCCGGTTTTTATTTATGTTATTGCTGTCCTGCTGACAGGGATATCTGTCACAGCATATCTCAAATATCGTAAAGTAATGTAATATGAACCAAAGCCATTCAATAAAAAACTACGTATTCTTAACCCGTCCATGGTCGCTTCCCGCTTCAGCTATGCCGGCTTTAGTTGCTATTTCTTATGTATTATTCAGACAAGCTGACTTTTGTCACATAAATTGGTATTATGGTTTGTTGGCATTATTGGGGGCAGTTATTTTTCAGGCCAGCAGTAATGCAATAAACGATTATTTCGATTATATACATAAGGTGGATACCAAAGAATCATTGGGAATAAACCGATTGCTGACAGATGGCATACTTCTGCCAAAATCAGCTTTACGGTTTGGCTCTATTTTACTGTCGGCAGGTACGCTCCTTGGTATATTCTTTTTGTTTAGTACCGGCTGGAATTTACTCTGGATTGGTATTATCGGCGTTATGAGTGCTTTTTTTTACTATAAAATGAAGTATGTCGCCCTGGGCGATTTGCTTATTTTCATCATTTACGGTCCGCTTATCGGACTGGGAACGGCTTTTGTGATGACCAATAACCTTTCCTGGAATATAATCCTTGTTACGATTCCTGTGGCATTTCTGGTTGTTAATATACTGCATGCCAATAATACCCGGGATATTCGTGATGATAAAAAAGCAAACATAAAAACCCAGGCTATTATTCTTGGTGAAAAAGGTTCGAAGATTCAATACACCGTATTGGCTTTAGGAGCATATATTGCCGTAGTTTTAATGATCACTTTAGGTTTGATTCATCCTCTGACCTTGTCTGTTTTTATCACAATGCCTTTCGCACTTAGAAATATCAAACGGATGCAATCAGCCAAAATTGAAAATCCGGAACTGATCCACGATCTGGATGCAAGCTCTGCGAAGCTGGTTATGATATTCGGTATTCTGTATTCATTGTCGAACTTTATCGCCTTATGGCTGTGAAAAAAATTATCATTCCTGTTCTGGTAGCCGCAGTCCTCTGGTTTGTTATGTTTTCACCATGGACCAGAGCGCATGTCAATTTCTGGCTTACTATGGGCTTTGCTGCTGTTTCACTTATATTGATGACTGCATTTCTGAGTGATAACTTCAGAAACCAATTTTCATTCTCAGGGAAAGATATATTTATCGGTTTAGCTTCGGCTGCCATATTATATTTTGTGTTTATCCTGGGTAACTTTTTCTCTTCTCTTTTATTTGATTTTTCCAGAGAACAGGTGGGAAGCATTTATAAGATGAAAGAAGGAGCAAATCCACTGTTTCTGAGTATATTGCTTGTCGTGCTGGTGGGGCCGGCAGAAGAAATTTTCTGGCGTGGCTTTGTTCAACGCACTTTAATTAGCAAATTCGGTGAATGGACAGCTTTGATCGCCACAACTCTTATTTATTCGCTGGTACATATCTGGTCATTTAACTTTATGCTGATAATGGCTGCCATGGTTTGCGGAGCATTCTGGGGATTGCTTTATAAATACAATAAGAATCTGGTGACACTTATCGTTTCGCACGCAGTGTGGGATGTATCGGTTTTTATATTATTTCCGGTTTTGTAAAAAGAACCGTTGTTCATAATAATGGGGGAACATTTAACTAAATCTTTAATGAAACATAGGCTCCCATACCATAAAATAATTCAACATTACCCGATAAAAAATATAAAATCCGGAAGGGTTCGCTCAGATTGCAAAATACTTTGTCCGGAAACAACCTGCAAACATAGTACCGGCCTGCAAAGTCTTTACAGAACAGGGTTCGCAGCTAACTGTTGCACCTTTGACTTTCAAATTAGTAAAGCATTGGAATTATAAAGAAATAGTTTAATTGATTGTCTATAATAATACGAATCATATATTAATAACTTTGAATGCCGGAAAACACAAGCCAGAACAAATTTAAAAAATGAGGACCATAAATGTAAAAATATTCGGTCTGTTTTTCTTCCTCCAGGCTCTCACGTCCCAATCATTCCTGTATTCGCAGGTGTCTGGAAAAGAGTTGGTTGCTGATACAATACGCTGCCGTGATGAAAAGGGACAGAGTTACGCACTTTATCTGCCGGCACAATATGATAATAAAAAGGGCTGGCCGGTCATACTTATTTTTGATCCTTCAGCAAGGGGAAGAACAGGTGTTAGTATCTTTATCGAGGCAGGCAGAAAATATGGATTCATCCTTGCCTGTTCAAACAATTCGCGCAATGGCCCTCTGGAAGATAATTTTACTGCCGCGTCTGCAATGCTTCAGGATGTTGAAAAACGATTTTCTGTAGACCCGAGGCGAATCTATGCTGCAGGTTTTTCAGGAGGATCACGTTTTGCGATGGCCTTCGCTGTAATGGAGGAAAGGATCTCTGGCGTTATTGGGTGCGGGGCAGGCCTCCCGAATGACAGGAATTATCTCCCGTCAGGAAATTCGGGCTTCTTATATTACGGCCTTGCTGGCACCCGCGATATGAATTATCTTGAAATGCACGATCTGCCGGATTTTTTCAGCAATCAGACCAGGGTGATATCCTATCTAAGGATATTCCCCGGGGGCCATCAATGGCCAGATTCCGATTTGATCACTGAAGCTGTGGAATGGTTTGTCCTTCAAGCAACGAACAGGAAAATAATACCGGCCGATCAGACTTTTCTTTCATATATTGAGAACAAGACACAAAACCTGATCAATTCGCAGTTATCTGACGGAAACCAGGCTGATGCTATAATGTACATGAGGTTTGCCGCAAGAGACTTCAGGGGAACTCCTTTTGCCTCCCGGATGATGCAGCTGTCGGATGATGCAGAAAAATCAGCTGCGTATTGTAACGCAATTCGCAAATGGAATATAATGGCTGAAACTGAACAGGGAAAGAAAGAAGAATATCTGAACTACCTGAATGAGATAGTTAATTCAGGTTCATTACCCGACAGTGCATCAGTTTGGTGGAAAAATGAGATTAATGCCCTTATAAGGCTTCGTGATAAAGGCAGTCCGGAGAACAGCCAGATGGCATCAAGAGTCCTGAATTTCATTTCTATCCTCTGCTCTGAACAGGGGACATCATTTTACAGGAACAGGCTTTATGCAAAAGCAGCCTTCCTGTTTAAGATATGCACTTTGTCGGATAGTGAAAACCAGAATAATTATTATAATTTTTCAAGGTCTCTGGCCGGATCAGGCAAATCACGGGAATCACTTGATGCACTTTCTATAGCCATTAACCATGATTTTAAATCACGAAAAATGGTCGAGTCCGATCCTGTTTTTGAAAAAATCAGGGATGACGCACGGTATAAAGCTCTGATACTTAAAATGAAATAGAAGATCTTAAGATACTTCTATGAATATGCAGAAACTTAGTCTTAATTTGTGAAGGGGATACAAAAAAATTGAATTTGTTGTGATCTGTTCGCAAAAAGGGGGGAAGTGCAGAATAAAAAATCCATGGCCGGGATCTGAAGTGACCCTTTATAGTGAAGGGGGAAAAGTAAAGAATATCTCAGGCTCTTTATTGGTACTGACAACTAAAATCGGAGAAACAGTGGCAATTGTCCCAAGAGGAAAATCATTGGCAGTAAAAGAGATATTGCAGAATTATTATTGCCTCTTAAGATCAGAGTTAAGTATTTGTTATTTGGTTATATATATTAAGTGTGTTTTGCCCGCCGGATTTGATTATTAAGACCGGCATTTACAATTAAGGAATATTATAATCTTAATAGAATATTTTAATTAACTTTCATTATTATTAAACCATTTTTACATTACTATTATGAAATCATTATCTTTTTATGTTGCAGTTGCATTTTTTTCACTTGCTTTTGGATCATGCAAGACTGAAATAAAAAATGTTCCGGTTCAAAAGGTTGGAATTAATGAATATCTGGGTCAATGGACTCTTGATATAAAAGGCGGCTCCGTAGGATGGATTGAAGTCCGGCAGGAGAATGGCTATCTCGATGCTGATCTTCTATGGGTGGCTGGCAGTGTTAATCCTGTGGCAAATGCATTCCTTTCAGATAAGGGTCTTATTCTCACTCGTACTTATGAAGTTGTTCGGAAAAGGGATGATAAAAACAATCCGGTTCGTACCCAGGTTATGACTGACTGGCTTGAAATAACTAAAAAAGGAGATAAGCTTGAAGGATTTTTCATCGGACCAAAAAGCGACGGATCAGGTGTTGACTCAACATCATTCACCGGAACGAAGCTTCCTCCTGTTCCGCCGGCACCGGATATGACTGCATTGAAATTCGGTGACCCAATAAACCTATTCAACGGTAAGGATCTGACAGGATGGGAACCGGTTAATGAAAAGCAGAAAAATGGTTTTTTAGTGGTCAATGGAATATTGGTCAATGATCCGGTTCAAACTGAAGGTCAGCCGTATATAGACTATGGAAATTTAAGGACAGTACAGGAGTTTGAAGATTTTAATATTAAGCTTGAGGTTAATGTTCCGGAAGGAAGCAATAGCGGAGTTTATCTTCGCGGAATGTATGAGGTACAGGTTCTCGACTCGTACGGGAAGCCATTGGATTCGCATAATATGGGTGCACTTTACAGCCGTATTAAGCCATCCGTCAATGCAGAAAAACCTGCAGGGACGTGGCAAACTATGGATATTACTCTTTGCGATCGCCATGTTACTGTTATCCTGAATGGGATTAAAATAATTGATAATCAACCTGTTTATGGACCTACCGGAGGAGCAATTAAATCGGATGTATTCTCAAAAGGGCCTATTTATCTTCAGGGTGACCATGGAAAGATCTTTTTCAGGAATATTGTAATCACACCGATAGTGAAGTGAATCCCCGCAATCGTGTTCCCCGCTGCTTGCCACGGTTTTAGCTGGCATAAAACAATAGGGATCGAAGATTCCCCGCTGCTCACTGCGGGGATCTTCAATTATAAATCTTAAAGGAAGTCTCTTAATATCTGTCATTTGCATTGGATAACAAATGTTTTTATAGTTCCGGCATTACTTAACATGGCCCGTGTGCAAAAGCCGGAGCGTATGACCACATTCAGCCGGTCTAATTGTTTTTAGCATACAAAACTATAATATAAGGATTTAACTCCGCCTTGAGGTGGTCAATATATTTCAGCCAAAAGTGGTCAGGGGCAATGGCTTTACCACATTGGGCTAAAAATAATATTGCGATTTATCGCGATAATCTGTAGTAATTTGCAAAAGCTGGAGTGCATGACCACCTTCAGCCAATCGGATTGTACTTAATATGCAGAACCTAATAAAAAGGATTTAACATCGGCGCTTTGAGATCAATTTACTCCGGCGAAAAGTGGTCAGGGGTAATGGCTTACCCCCTACTTCTTTTAAATAATGTTACGGAATTATAAAGAAAGAAAAAAATATTATTAAGAATGAGTAAAACTGACAAGGAGGGAAATATTTTATAAATTTCTGCATTTGATTGTCTATCAGGGTTATTACAGGAAAATGCTTATAAGTTTTAAATAGTAAACAATGAAAAGCAAAGTAGCAGAATCTTTACTTATGGCCTTGGCGGTATGCGGATTAATGGTGACTGAGTGCAAGAAGGAATCCGGCATTTCGACTTCTCTCCCCACAGCACAGACCCAGCAGGTTCAGAATTCTGTTGCCCAGGATGCTGTTGCAGACAAGAACGATCAGGATATCGATAACACACTGGACCAGTTGCAGGTGAGCAACTACAGCACCACTGCGATCAAATCTGCACAGGTTGTTGTCAGCAGGGAAATTACTGTGGACCATCCTGACAGTACAACTTTTCCAAAGTCTATAACAATCGTTTATAATAACTTCCAGGACAGCACTGCCACTGAAAGTTTTGTAAAAAACGGTGAAATAGATGTCACGGTTTCTTTAAACAGCGGCAATAAACAAATGGTCACAAGAACAATGACTTTCAAGGATTATTCAGTCACAACTGACAGCACAACCGTTAC
Organism: uncultured Bacteroidales bacterium; assembly: GCA_963717685.1. GTDB lineage: Bacteria > Bacteroidota > Bacteroidia > Bacteroidales > VadinHA17 > LD21. The sequence goes on from OY970346.1 coordinate 1,947,749, forward strand.
CATCAGAGGGACGCGCACTGTACAGAGAACTGCCCTGACATATAAATTTAATGGCCTGACAAGTTTAAGGTTAGTCGTAACTGATATTATTACGGCAGACTTAAGCTATGTCATAACCCAGACAGGCACAACTGACTCAATCAAGTTTACGAGGGTTGTCTCCAAAATAAGGCAGGCCTTTGCTCATTATACAAATCTTGGCGGACTGACCTGGGCATCAATCAATTTCAAGAATGTCCCGGCCGAGGATACAATAACATATTCGGGAACGGTCACTGGCGTCAATGAGGATAGTGAAGACTATACAAAATCTATAGGTACTTCCAATCCCCTGGTATTTATATTCTATAAAGGCACACCGGTCATCTCTTCCGGGACGATGTACCTTACGGTTAACAGCACATCAACGGACTTTACGGGGACCGGCACATCACCTGAATCATTTTTATTTACATACAGGGAAGATCCCGATCATCCGCACATGACACTTGTTACCGTGACCAACCAACAGACTATGAAAACATATAGCTTTGACAGGAGGTTCAGCAGGAAACTTGTTAAATGGTGGTAATCGTCATAAGACATAAAGAAAAGAGCTTCCCGGTGTGAACTCCTTTTTCTATACTCAGGAAATACTGTTTCATTTCTATTAACAATGACCAGCCGGTTTAAGTACCTCGTCAATGATCAATTTATTCCGGCCAAATTCTATTCCATCTGTTCTAAATAGAAAAATTAGTACAAATGCATCATCTACAATTGTCACATTTAGTTAGGGGATAACGATGTAAATTGTCTCGATAAATCCTACAAGTTACAATCAGATATTTTTCAAATAAAGGTAAGGTAGGTGTAAATTACCACCGACCTTTGTTTAAATTTAAACAGATCATCTTAAAATACTGTAAAAATCTGGCAAGAATCTGACAAAAAAGATAAACCAACCTATAAGGATTTTCGTGTAATTGTTATAACATTATTCAATCAGATGTCTCCAGGTTGATTCTGGTTGCCTCCGCGACTATTTCTGGCGATGGGAAGGGGGAGAGGCTTGGCAAAAGATGATCTATCACCAGAAACCTTAAAAAGAAGTAAAAATGGTAATTGTACTTATAATCGAGCTTATATAACCACCCCAGAAATTGTTCAGCTTTCACCGAACATTCAAAAAAAACAACAAGTATTTGACTCCGGGTTTGGGTGGTCAATTTGAGACGCCCAAGGATAATCAGGGCCAATAATCCAAAATATCGCATAAAATACCGGATTTTCCATATTATTAAATCTTCAATTCACTTTTTATTATATAAACATGTCCATAATTAGAAATATATTTATCATTTATTACTCTTTTGAATTAATTCAAATCATTAATCAATCCATAAGTAATTACCTTAAATTTTTCGTGAATTTTATGTTGGTTATTAGGGTACATTTGAAGAAGCAATACAGCAACAAAATTCATTTTTGGATCTGCCCAGCCATAGGTATCCCAAAAACCTCCGAATCCAAAAGAACCAGTAGCCATGGGGCCTTCTGCAGCACCCTTCGCATTTGTCACCCATGCTGCAAATCCCTGGTCAGAGTTGCCGTCATCAAGATTAGTTTGTTTTGAAAGCATCATTTCGATGAATCGTTCGCCAATAATACGTTTGTTATTGTACATTCCTTTGTTCAGGACCATTTGGATGAACTTTCCATAATCTTCAGCAGTTGAGCATAAATCAGCAGCGCCTGAGAAATATTGTTTGGTTTTTATTCTTGGATAGGCAGTATCAGGATATATTGTGGGTTCCAATCCAAGTCCAGTTTTTGCAGGTTGATAAGCGGTCACCAGTCTATATTGTTCGTTCTCCGGAACAATGAAATAACTATTATTCATATCTAAAGGATCAAGTATGTACTGCTTTATATATTTGTCATATCTCATACCTGAGATAATCTCAATAACGACTCCCAGCACATCGTAACTTAAACCATAAGTGTATTTTTCTCCCGGTTCAAAAAGCAATGGTAATTTGGCAATTCGTTGGATATTTTCTAATGAAGTTCTATCATCATCTTCAAATCCTTCACTAATATTATTCTTAATAACAAGAGCATTAAATCTTTCGTCCTGAAATCCATACCCCAGACCTGATGTGTGAGTCAATAATTGTCTGATGGTTATTTCACTTGATGCAGGTTTTGATGTAAAACCAGAATCGGGCAATACATCAATTAAAATTTTAGGATTCTTGAATTCAGGTATATATTTACTAACCTTATCGTCAAGGAAGATCAATCCACGTTCATAAAGTTGCAGCACGGCAACAGCTGTTAATGCCTTGGTCATTGATGCCATGCGGAAAATATCGTTTTTCTGCATTGGAACTTCGTTTTCCAGGTTTCTGTAACCATATGCTTTATGGAGAACTACCTTACCAGCGCGACTAATGTAGACAACCGCTCCAGGAATTTCATTGTTTTTTACAGCGGTATTTAAAAGTGAGTCTATGAGATTTAACCTATATACAGGTGTTAATAATTTTTTGCTTTTATTCTGGCTGCACGATTGACTCAATAAGATTGAAATAGCCAATAAAGCTGAAATAATTTTTGATGGTATCATTATAATCTATATTTAAATCACACTTCAATTTTCCTGGCAAAAGGAGTAAAAATTTGTCATTAATGCTTTGGCTAATGTAAATGCATTATTATTAAATTACAATTTCGACAGGCAAATTACTCTTTGTCACCTTGATCTGCACCGTATCATTTCGAACGATCCTATCCTCAAAATAACAAATACATTGAAATGCCGAACGCCATGACCACATTTATCTGGTCAAGTTTCCCTTAACATACATGACAAAACAACATATAATTAACTCCGGTTCTGGGTGGTCAATTTATTCCGGACAACCATGGACAGGGACACTACCTTCTTCATTAGTTAAGGTTTTATTTTAAAGTCTTGTCTTCCTTATTCAATTATTTATTATTTGAACTTGTATACATTGTAGGTTCTGGGTTGTTGTAACACTTCGAAAACAGTTGTCTCTCCGTTCACATAGCCGTACAGTTCCTTACCTGATGTAATATCGTATAGTTTTACGCCCGTTTTTTTAATCACTATGTTATATCTTGTCGGAAATGGCTGATATGACTGGGCAATGAATGTGTTATTATTGTACACGAACAGACATATCTGGCTTGGACTGTCAAGATAAACAGGAATTTCCTCCATCATGACTCTCTTGATTTGAGAAAGTACTTCCTGGGGGAGATGGTACAGATCATCAAAGTTCTCAGGGATCGTAAGGACATATAATTTGCCTTTGGTCAGGCCTCTGACTTGTAAAAGCATGGGATAACGGTTATTGTTCTTGTAAATTGCCTGAATGATCTCTTCTGAAGCTACCAATCCATAGGCCAATTCCGGAATTAGAATTTCAGTATCTGAGAAGTATATGTTAGCGGGCTCTTCATCCATGAACCGCCTATAAGTGAATTCGTTTACCAACGCTTTGCGTCCCGTATACTCAACCTCCAGGATTTTCTCGATCCCTTTTCCCTGTAACGCCTTAAGTAGGCCTGAAGTCATGATGACCGTTTTGTCTTCGTTAAGATGGTTAGTAATCTTACTGATGATTTCAGGATCAAACTTCGCATGTTCTGTAAGAAAAACTGTTCCGCGGTCGTCAGGAAAATCAGGATACAAATCCATAGGTACACCAATCATCCCAAAGTAGTTATGAATGTACATTTCACCGGAAGAATTATATGGTTTATAAGCGGCAACTCCATAAGGCTCCCCGAGTTTTCCAAGAAAAGCATCAAGCTTATAGAATGTATACCCAGCAGCCTCGGCAATAAGGCTGAGCATCTTTGTATTCCCATCAGGGTCATTTATTGTCTCGACTAAACTTCCGTAGCTCCAATGGATGATTGCCTTAGGTTTGGCAAACAACGTGTTCTCAAGTTGTTCGGTATATCGGTTCAAAGTCTGACGTTGCCCGACATCAACCCAGCCGCCACCGAAATTGCCGGGCTTAATGTGTTCAAAATAACGCATGATGCCATAGCTCTGATAAGGCTGAAGGTGCTGAACGGTGTTTTCCGGATCCCTTGTTTCTGTTCCGGCGCGGATCTCATCAAAAACCATGGGTTGCGATTCAAGGTTATATCCTGAGAACTGATATTGTTCGTACCAGTTAGGTGGCTTGAAAATAAGATGAATCTTTGGATTGACACTTCGGGCATTCTTAACGACAAGGTCTTCACCTACCTCCTTCATGACTTTCAGACGATATTCTGCCCAGGTCAAGTCTCCTTTAGCTTTTTGGCACAAATCACATTGGCAGTTGAAAATAAAAAGGTCATCGAAAATAATCTCATCGAAAAGGGAAGCAGTATAAGCCACAATTTTCCTGAACTTCTCCCGGTCAATGGGATTCGAGTAACAGAACCCGTTGAGACGGTCACCGGAAGGACCAGCGACAGACGCCATAATACCACCTGATACCTTTACCCCTTTGCTGATGAAGAAATTTTTAAGTTTCTTAATATTTTCTTCTGGCATTATTTCATTATCCCTGTAAGTCTCAAGATACACTTTGTCAATCTTGATGGAATGAGTGATTAAATTCCAGCTCTCTTCAAGCCATTGAGGGTCAGTTATCATTTTTTGCTCATCCTGAATACAACAAAATATCTCGACATTAAAGTTCCGATAACCTGTTTCATCTCTTTTTGCTTCTGTTTTTCCTTGTGCAGAAGCTAATGTAACTGCCACTCTAAGGATTATTACCATTAAGGCAGAGAATCTAATTCTTCTGCCAAAATTTGTAAGCTTTACGTAAAACATGTTTTTATTATTAATTGGTTTATTTTAAATGTACCATTAAAAACTATTCTTTGTGATACTTCAACCTCGAGCAGAGGATTTTAATCAGGTTTTAATGTGCATCTTTATTTCTCATATAGTGTTTTGACTTTCAAAAATTCCATGTGCATGATTAAAATTATAATAATCAAAGACATTTGCTTTTCTATAAATACAATGCAACTTATCAAATAAATGCAAATTAGTAACTTTACTTAACCCATTACATATAAACATGAAAGCATATATAGTTAGAGAGGAAAGATTTTGTTATCTTGAAAATTGTTCAGATCGTATAGAGTAGTGGATGAAATCTATGATACTCTTGAATCTGTAAAAACATTATAGTATAATAACCTAATACTTTAAAATTATGAGAAGAAAATTATATTTAATTGCAATCTTCATAGCAATAATTGGAAGCAATATACAAGGTCAGATGGTTTCTGATTCGACCTTGTTATTACCCCAAGAAGACATACAATGGTGGCGTGATGCCAAGTTTGGCCTGTTTATACACTTTGGATTATATTCAATTTTAGGACAAGGAGAATGGGTTATGTTCAGTCAGCAAATGGATATTGATGAATATGCCAAGCTGAAAGATAAATTTACTGCAGATAAATTTTCAGGCAAACAATGGGTGAATATTGCTAAACTAGCCGGTTGCAAATATATGGTTGTAACAGCCCGGCATCATGATGGTTTTAGCTTATTTGATACAAAATTCGGAGATTTTAATTCCAAGAATAGCCCTCTTAATAAGGATATTATTGGTGAGTACATTGAAGCAGCACATCAGGCCAATATGAAAGTTGGTATTTATTATTCGCCACTTGACTGGAGATATCCTGGTTTTTTCTTCCCGGAAATGTATCGTTCCAGTGCGGAAGAAATGAAAAAACAGACCTATACTCAAATCCGGGAATTATTAACTAATTATGGCAAAATAGATATTCTTTGGTATGATGGTGGCGAAGATAATTGGCTGGGTTTTGGAGGCTTAATGTGGGATGGCAGCAAAGGATGGTATACTCGTGGGTTCGATAAACCTTATACCGGTAAATTTAGCTGGGAACCGATTAAGCTCAACAAAATGGTAAGAGAACTTCAACCTAAAATTGTTATAAGCCAGCGAAGCGGCTGGATGGGTGATTTTCTTACTTACGAAGTTTCGTTTAAAGGTCGTACCGAAAGACCTTTTGAACTTTGTACACCCATTGGTGGTTCGGCATGGGGTTGGACTCCAGATGCAGCAAATAATGTGATGAAACTTGATAGTTGCGTTCGCCTATTAGTAATGGTAGTATGTCAGGACGGTAATTTGCTACTGAATGTCGGTCCAAAACCTGATGGAGAGATTGAAACTGCACAAGTGCAGCGTTTAAAAGAGATTGGTGAATTTCTTTCCAAATATGGCGAAAGTATTTACAACACACGAGGTGGAATATATGATGAAAAATGGGGTGGCACTACCTTGACTGATAAAGCCATGTATGTTCATGTGTTAAAAACACCTTTAGATGGAACAATTCATTTGCCGTCGAATACTAAAAAAGTTGAATTAGCAAAGTATATGAGAGATAATTCAAATGTTAAATTTGTTCAATCAGATACAGGAATTGCCCTAACCAACATTACTAATAAGCATAACGATATCGATTTAGTTATTAAGCTTACTTATAAATAATCGCAGGTTTTGATTTTTGCTAATTATCAGGGCTTCATAAAACGAAAGAGGAACGACCTTGCCGGATAAAAGCGCCATAAAGAGTTGTTTCTTAATAAGTCTTATAAAAAGCCCTCGGAGTTGATTCCCGAGGGATGCTTTTCTTGATTCCCTACAAGGTAGGACTTCTCATTATATGCAATAAATGTGAATTCAAACCTCCTGTAACTGATTCTAAGTGCAAAACAGTCCTTCTTTGACCTCCTAAAATCTGAACCATGCTAGATTCATACAGTCATCAGACGAATCTTTCAGAGACAATCTCCATTAAATCACTTCTGTCAAGCTTTACCGGGTTGTTTTTACATTCGGTCAGTTCACATATTCGTTCGAGCGAATCCTCCCTTACTCCCGATTCTTTCAAACCCGGTATATAAAGTTCATTTGTAAGATCATGAAGATAGCTTATGAAGCCGTCAATATAGTAATCATCATTTGCCCTTCTGCCCCTGACAAAAATTTTCCCGAGCAAGGCGTATTTTTTTAATGCTCTATGGCCGTCCTGCTTCATTCGCAGCTTTCTTACGCTCACCTCATTTGCCTTGGCCATCAGGGTTCCGCAAATGACTCCGTGCGGGATGCTGTACATTCCTCCTATTGATGATGCAAATCCATGCACGACTCCAAGCCCGGCATTTGCAAGACAGATACCTGAAGTGAGGGCTGCAAATGACATTCCTGACCTGGCTTCAATATCCGATCCATCGATAAACGCTTTTAAAAGAGATGATTTTATTTCTTTAAATGCCTCTGTGGCAAGCGCATCCGTATATTCAGACGACTTATCAGACAGGTATGCCTCTGCCAGCTGGGTAAAGCAATCCATTCCGCTTGCCGCCGTTATTTCAGGCGGGCAGCTGACCGTCAGCCCGGGGTCTACAAGTGCGATATCCGGCACAAAATTATCGTGCCGGAGCGATTTCTTGAAACCGTTATTACCGGTACGGGAAATGACGGCATTCTTTGTAGCTTCGCTTCCTGTTCCTGATGTGGTGGGAACTGCTATGCACGGAATTTTTGTTCCGGGATGGACTTTAGTCCCGACACCCTCAAGAAAATCCGTGACAGGTTCATTCATGTACATCATTGCAGAGATCGCCTTGCCCGAATCAATTACGCTTCCTCCACCGACAGCCACCAGCACGTTGAATCCCTTCGTTCCAAGTGTTCTGACAGCATTATCGATGATCTCAGGAGACGGTTCAGATGGTATTCCAATATGCTCAAAGCCAATTCCGGCTTCATGTATGCCATTGATAAGGCTCTTACCGCCGGAGGAATCCATAAAGGAGCTTTCCCCTGTCACCAGAATAAAAGAATCGCCATACTCCCTGATCAAAGCAGGCAGCAGGGACAGCCTGCCATGCCCGAAATATATGCGGGGAATTGCAGCGAACTGGAATGGTTTTGCCATTATTTTATTTTCAGGGGTTGAAGGATATTGTATTTCACTCCCCTCCTCGGTTCGGCCATCATATTCTGGACTTTATCCCGCCATCTCAGGTAATGAGAGGTATTCTTATGTGCAGCTGCCGCTTCTTCCGATTCATATGCCTCAAAGAGCATAAAACTGCATGGGTTGTCGGCCTGCTGAATGAAATCAAATCTCAGGTTTCCCTGTTCATTCACCGAGGCAAGATGGTTTTCAGCGGAAGCCTTTATGAATTCCCCGACGCTTTCGGGTTTGACCAGTACATAAACGCAAGTGACTATCATGGTTGTTTTTTTCAGACCATTACCATAAAAATTGTTTAAAACAGGCAGGGATGATTCCGGGAAAATTGTCTGCATTATTTTGAATCATCAAATGAGGCGGCAACAATTTTGTCATCTGTCAACCCTGACAGGATTCTTGGATTCAGTTTTATTTCTGAGGTTACAAGCTCAGGTACGTTGTAGGATTTAATAAAGGTATCATAAAATAAAGGATCCTTCTGGGGAAGAAGGAATGGTTTCCAGGCATGGCCCGAAGTGTCGAAATATGATATGAACGGACGTGTGAACATGCCGTCAAGCCGGCGACTGCTGAAGACTATCCATCGGCCCGATAAGGACCATGAATGATAGCTTTCCGTCTGTCCGCTGTTAATTTCAGGCTTTATTATTTCCCCGGTTTTAAGATCTTTCAGGTAAAGGTCGCTTTCAGGATGCCAGATGGAGAAATTGCCATAGTGCGACATGCAGAAAAGAACGTATCTTCCGTCGGGCGACACGCGCGGGAATGACACGCTGAGGTCATTTCTCGCTGCTGAGACTACCGTATCAACAGCTCCGAAATGCTTTGAGGCTGGATCAAAGGCTATCCTCAGCAGGTCGTATCGGACCTGGTTGTATTGCGCCAGCGGAACGGCCTTTGCGCTGCAGAAGTAAAGATATCTGCCATCGGGTGACCATGCGGGAAAGGTCTCCAGGTTTTCCTTAGTCGAAATAGCATCGCATGTGCTTACTTTCCTTGTTTCGGTATCATAAATGATTATATCCGAAAGTGTATCAATCACATCGACTTTCTGTCCAGGAACTGAATGGAACATCTGGACGATATTGTTCACAGAAAAAGCTATGAAACGTCCGCCGGGATGCCATGAAGGATAGACTCCTGCCGATATTGTATTGCTGGTCTTTGTATTTATCTTTTCAAGCCTGCCATTCCTGTAAATAATAGTACCAGCGTGCTTCGCCCTCATGTGGAACATCATTATGCTGCTGTTGTTGAGACAGAAGGAGTGGCAGTTCATACAGTTATTATCGCTCATATCATTGACCATCACCGGTTTTTCAGAGAAATTCTCAAGACACCGCTGATATATTCCCATCCTGTTCCAAGACTCGAATCCCGGTTCTATAAGGCGGTATACCAGAATATTATCAATATTTTCATTTGCAACATGGTTTAAAATTCTATTGTACTTCAGCCATTTCCCTTTCTTTTTCCCATATATATCCACAAACATGTCATTACCCTTGCATTTTTGAAGCAGCCTTTTCCATTTGCCTGCGGGGATCAGAATTCTACCACTTCCCGAGCTGATGATAATCCCGTCTTTGTTCCCTGAATGAATATTTACCCTGTATCTGTCAGCATTTTCCCTGATTATGAAATTCGCTGGGGCAATGTTGGGAGGAAATGTAACTCCATTATAATCCGGGAATATTTCAGCCTCCCTGCCTGCTTCCGAATAAGATTTCAGATTGTCAGAGCATCCGCAGGAAATAATGAACAGCACAAGAAACAAAATTAAACTGCAATTAATTTTCACATTTTTCATGTTCTTATCTTTTTGAAGGACTGAAGTTAATTCTTGCCAAAATTCAGATAAAACCAATAAGTTCCGCGATAATCCGGGTAAAGCATCTGGAACGCTTTTCTTCGGTCATTGCCACAATTATTCATTATTTTCAGATAACCTGATAGCCGGCTAACAGTTTCACGGCTTATACTATATCCCTCAGGAATAATGTTCTTCTTTGAATGGCTCATATAAACAAGTATTGCCTCCTCATAGTTGACTGGCAAACGTAAAAAGCCAAGTTCCCTGAGTTTACTTAGCCCTGCAGCGAATCTGTCAATATCTTTATTCAAAAGCGACTGTGCCATATAATATTCAAAAGCCATTCTGTTATCAGGGTGGTCCTTAAGCAACTGTATTAATCCGATATCTTTGCCTTTAATGTCGGCAAAAACATCTGTATTCATATTAAAATGCTTTTTCTCCATAATCTCGCTATTACGGACCAGAATTTCGGGTTGATTTAACATGATCCGGTAACTGTGAGCCCACTTTCTGTAAAATAATGTCTTATCCAGTATATTGATATAGTGTCTCGAAAGTGATGTATCTCCGGTGATCAGGCTTGTGATCACAAGCCTTTTAAGCGAGCGGGGATTTTCACCCATTGCCACCATTGATTCAAAAGCCCAGCGATAAGCTTCGCTTATATATCCAAGCTGATAAAAAAGTTCTCCGCCGAAAAATGGTGTTATTTCATTCCTCTTCCATTCAAGCCACAGACCCTGGATACCTGACTGAGGCAGGTGAAACATATTGTCTCCCATCTGACCGGTCTTGTACATTGCCATATTGCCATAGTATAATACCAGCTGATTTGTTCCCGGATAATTGAATGCGGATTCAAGAGCTTTCTGCCATTTACCTTTCTGAACATAATTATCAATTTGAAGCACTATCTCTGTTTTTACATCATAAACATTGCGGTAAATGTAAAATGAGAGTGAGCCGAGGATAACCAGCCCGGAAGTGATTGTAAACCAGTTCCATCCTGTGAAGTATCTGTTCTCCGGAATTTTTCCTGCAAATGCAGAAAAAGCCATCAGGACGGGGAAGTACAGAAACAATACAAAAATGAACGGATGCAATTGTTTTTTAAGACTTAACGGAAGAAGCGGCATCCAGATCTCGCTTCCTTTTATATAATATGCCAGCCTGGCTGAAACAAAAGGGATAAGGAATGCCATGCCGAGATATATTATAGATATAATAAACCGGTATTGTACTTTAGTAAATAATAATTCATGCATAATACAAAGGGCAGATACCAGTAAGCCAAAACTGCCCGCGACAAACCATAGGAGTGAACAACAGACAATTCCAGCCAGGTAACGGTACCTGTTGTCTATAATGCCAATATAAAGCCTGAAGAAAGATAGTGAAATTAACAAGCCTGCTGTGGTGCCCATTAAATAAAGCTGGCTGCATTGCAAAGCTCCGGCGAGTATTACCGGGATCAACGGCCAGACGATCCCTTTCATTCTGTAATGCCTTAATATCGAAGCTGTTAAAAGGAACAACAGTATTCCCGTTCCGGTTACTATAGACGCAGCAGCAAAAGTACTCTGATAAAACTGGGTAAGAAACACACCAAGCCAGGAACTTATTCCTCCCGGCTTAATCAGGAATGATGCAAAATAGTACCTGTCGAAAAGGAAAAGCTGGGTCTGCTCCTGATATATGAGATGATAACCGTTAAAAAGAAGAAAAAAGACAAAATATATCAGAAAAAAAATCAGGAATATGAACCAGTATGTCTTTTTTTTCAGGCCTATCATGACATTTAGAGCTTTCTTGTCATTGCGCGATTGAGAAAACAAATGAGTGTTAAATAACAATATTTTAATTTTTTATAATTCATTTCAACACCGGAATACAATTTTGAAATTTCAACCAAGATATAAAAAAAGTATTTATAGTTAAAATATTTGCATTTATTGATTTCAAACGTTATCTTGGTATGCCTAATTATAAAAACCTAACCGCTAACTTACGGAGAAAAATCCTTGAATTCTGGATTGACTTATATTATTTTATTATTAAGGATGCTCTTTTTTAGAGCTCCTGTTTTGTGTCGCAATCAATTACAACAATATATTTCCAAACTAACCCAATTACTAACCATTAATTAACAATGTAACCGTATGAAAAAAACTCACAACTACTTTTGGCTTCTAAAGCCAATTGGTGATTTTCGCAAGTTACTTCTGACTTCGAAAATTGTGACTTTGCTTTTTATCTGTGGATTGGCATTGCCTGCCTTTTCACTGGCTTCGGGAAGTCCTTCCTCTGGTGATCAGCAACAAATCAAGGTGACCGGTAGAATTACGGATGCTGGAACAGGCCAACCGATGCCTGGTGTCAGTATTCAGATCAAGGGCACTGCCGTTGGCGCTCTTTCAGATGTGGACGGAAAGTATTCAATTGCTGTAACCGACCAAAATGCAACATTAGCATTTTCATTTATTGGATATGTCATTCAGGATATCCCTTTAAATGGAAGATTAGTACTGGATGTTGCACTGGAATCAGAAGTTCAAAAACTCCAGGAGGTAGTCGTTGTCGGTTATGGTACTGTCAAGAAAGCCTCCCTGACCGGCTCTATAAGCGCTGTGAGTGGAGATGAACTTAAAATGGCACCAACCACGAACCTTACCAACTCTCTTATTGGGGTTGTACCAGGTATTACTGCCCGGCAGACAAGCGGGGAACCTGGTAATGACGAAACTACCATCTTTATACGTGGAGCCAATACATTGGGTAATACCGCTCCACTGATAGTTGTTGACGGCATCCCGCATCGTTCTCTCGACCGCATTGACCCTGCCGACATTGAAAGTTTAACTATTTTGAAAGACGCATCGGCAGCCATCTACGGAACCCAGGCTGCAAACGGCGTTATCCTGATTACGACAAAGCGTGGTTCAATAGGAAAACCCACAATTACCGTTAACCTTAATGCCGGTTATAACCAGCCGGACGTTATTCCTAAAATGGCCGATGCTGCCACATATGCAACATGTCTGAATGAAGTTGCATATTATGCAGCTCCGAGTCTCGGGCGCAACCAGGTATATTCAGCTGCTGATATTGCTTTATTTGCAAACGGAAAAGATCCATGGGGGCACCCTAATACCAATTGGTTTAAAGCAGTATTCAAACCATGGTCGGCACAGAATTACGAGAACGTTTCCATCAATGGTGGTACTGAAAACATGAAGTATTTCATGTCGTTTGGCAGCAAATATCAGGATGCCTATTACAAGAACAGTGCCACTGACTTTACGCAATATGATTTCCGAAGCAATATTGACGGCAAGATATCGAAGAATATTACACTTTCATTCGACATAGCCGGCCGTCAGGAAGACAGGAATTATCCTACGGTTTCAGAAGGAAATATCTTCCGTATGCTGATGAGAGGCAAGCCCACGATGCAGGCATGGTGGCCCAACGGAGACCCGGGACCCGATATCGAATACGGATATAACTCCGCCGTAACAGTTACCAATGCTACCGGATTTAATGATGCCCGTACTTATTATATGGAAAGCAATTTAAGGCTTGTTATCACAATCCCCGGGGTAAAGGGATTGTCTGTAGTAGCCAATGGATCATACGATAAGATTTTCAACTACCAAAAGGAATTCGATACGCCATGGACCCTTTATTCATGGGATGGAGTCACAAAAGATGCCCAAGGCATACCCGTACTTGTACCAAATCAGAGAGGGTTTAGCGCTCCACAGCTAACCGAAAACTGGCAGGATGGAGTAAGGAAAACCTATAACGCATTAGTCCAATATGAAAACACCATAAACGATAACAACCATATAAAGCTTATGGTTGGTACTGAAGCTCAATACGGGTTGAATAACTATGGAACTGAATTCAGAAAGAATTTCGTCAGCTCAATTATTCCAGAACTGTTTGCAGGTGCGGCTGACGCAAGCATGACCTGTACCGGCTGGGCTGATCAGAATGCCCACTTAAGCTACTTCAGCCGTATCAACTACGATTACAGCCAGAAATACCTTGCTGAAGTAGTTATGAGAGAGGATGGTTCATACATGTTCAAGCCTGGTAACCAGTTCGGATTTTTCCCGGGAATATCACTCGGATGGCGTATATCTAATGAGGACTTCTGGAAAAATAATATTTCATTTATTAACGACTTTAAGCTTCGTGCTTCATGGGGTCGGACAGGTAATGACCAGATCTATTACAACGGATCTCTGCAGGAATACCAGTATATGTCCACCTATAGCTTCAATAATGAAAACTATGTATTTGGTCAGAGCAACAACGCCAAAATGCTGTACGAGAACGCAGTTCCAAATCCAGGAGTAACATGGGAAGTAGCCAACCAGGAGAACGTTGGGTTTGATGCCGGACTGCTGAAAAAAAAGCTTACACTTTCCGCCGACTTTTTCTATAACCTTCGTTCCAGGATCCTGTGGCAGGCAACGGCAGTTACGCCGTCAACCACAGGCATGACGCTTCCTCCCGAGAACATCGGGAAGGTTGCCAACCAGGGATTTGAAGTTCAGGCCTCTTACCATGGTACTGCCGGAGCTTTTGGTTATAATTTGTCTGCAAATGCCAGCTACGCTCATAATAAAATTGTCTTCAACTATGATGTTCCGGGGATTCCAAGCTACCAGAAATCAGAAGGCAATCCTATGAACGCTCAATTAGCTTATCAGGTCATCGGCGTTTTCAAGGATGCAGCCGCTGTTGCAGCTTATCCTCACTGGGCTGGTGCCCAGCCGGGTGACCTGATCTTCAAGGATGTGAACCATGACGGAGTGATAAATGAACTGGACATGGTTATGGATAAGAAAACAGCCTTGCCGACATTTATTGGTGGACTTAGCGCAGGCTTTACATGGAAGCAATTCGATCTCACCATGTTGTTCCAGGGAGCATCCGGCGCTATTGCCTATTTAAATCCTGAATCTGGCGATATCGGGAATTACTATGAATCATGGGTAAAAAACCGCTGGACACCTGAAAATACAAATGCCTCATGGCCGCGCTGCTTTAACCGCAGTAATGAATACTGGTCTCCGGGGTACGCACGTAACACATTCTGGGAATTCTCTACAGACTATATTCGTCTAAAGACTCTGGAATTTGGTTATAACCTGCCCTCCAGCATCGACAAGAAACTGAACATTGAAAAGTTCCGTGTATATGTAAGCGGACAGAACCTCCTGACTCTGGCCAGGATAGGAGAAATCGACCCCGAAGAAGATCAGGGTACTTCTTATCCTCTTCAAAGAGTTGTGAACATTGGAGTGACTTTAACCTTCTAAATTCTAAGAAATATGAGAAAGCTATTATATGTTTTTATTAGTGCGATTCTTTTATTAGGAACGGTTACTTCCTGTAAAAAATCCTTCCTTAACACGACACCACTTGGGAACTATTCTGACGCTGATGTCTGGGTAGACCCTAACCTGTGTGCCACTTTTGTCGATCAAATCTACCTCCATGCTTTAGGTTGGCCATTCGCTATCGAAAGGCTTTCCGATTTTTGTGATGAAACATGTTTCACTCCCGACTGGGGCGTTTTTGATTTCAGTAAATGTATAATGACCGAGGATAATCTGCTGGGCTGGGGAGTAGATTGGGGATTTCCTGATCCATGTGTTAATACTTTTCACCATTATTTGTGGGATCCTCTTTATATTGCGGCAAGGGAATGTAACCTGTTCTTTTCAAAAGTGGGCGGTGTGAAGTTTCCCGATGATTCTACGAAGCAAACTATGATTGGCGAAGTTTATTTCCTAAGGGCAGTTATCTATCATGACCTGGCCGCCCTTTATGGAGGTGTACCTATTATAACCAAACCTTATGGACTGGGCCAGAGTTACAATATCGCCAGAAACACTTATGAGGATGTTATAAACTATGTAGCTGGTCAGTGTGACACTGCAGCAATGTATCTGCCTACAGTTTTAACGGGTGCTTTGCGAGGTCATGCAACTAAAGGATGTGCTCTCGCTCTTAAAGCAAGAACATTGCTGTACGCAGCCAGCGACCTTCACGATGCTGCCCATATAGCAGTTTATGCCGCCGGGTATGCTCATCCTGAACTGCTGGGCTATACGACAGGCAACCAGTCTGATCGCTGGACAGCTGCTAAAGCAGCTGCCAAGACAGTAATCGACATGGGGCTCTATAGCCTTTACAAACCTACCCCTGCACCCGGCGATTCAATTGCGCAGAATTTTGTAAATTACTTCCTGTCCTACGGGTATGAGACTGAGGATATTCTTCTTCAGTATTTTACACTTAAAACAGGCGTAAGCTGGTCGGATTACAATCCGGCTTTGTATTGTGGACCGAATGGCTATGACCTCTGGGGCAACAATACTCCGCTGGGAGAAATGGTAGATTCTTATGAAATGAAGGATGGTAGTGCCTTTGATTGGTCAAATCCTACAGAAGCTGCCAATCCGTATGCTAACCGTGATGCCCGTTTATACGCTTCGATTCTTTACGAGAATTGCAGCTTCAGACCGCGTGATCCTGATGGTCAGGTTTACGATCCATATGGCAAGATCCAAGTAGGTCGTGTTATCAGAAACACTTTCCCAGCCGATACTGTTTTGCTTGTTCCTGGGGTTGATACACGTCAGAGTAATATTGAAGACTGGAACGGCGGATACAGCGGTTACTACCTTCGCAAATTCGTCGATCCGACACTTGACCCCCAATATGTAAAGCAGGATATTCCTTTCCGGCATATGCGATATGCTGAAGTTCTTCTGAACTATGCTGAAGCCTGTGTCGAGACAGGTGATCTTGCCGAGGCTGCGACTTATATAAACATGATCCGCACCAGGGCTGGACAGCCCCCAACTACTGCTACAACTCAGGCAGATTTGCGTACAGCCGTAAGGCAAGAACGCCGTGTTGAACTTGCATTTGAGGATCATCGGTTCTTTGATTGCCGTAGGTGGTTGATCGGTCCTGAAGCATATGCGCCGAGACATCGTCTTGATGTGTATTATTTAGCTGCGGCAGGTACAGGTACTTATCACCAGGCTGATGGTTCAACGTGGGGAGCTCCGCATTATTCAAACATGCTTCTTGTCAATGAAACAGGAATGTGGGATAATAAGTGCTATTTCTTCCCGATTTTGCGTGCTGAGATGAACAAGAATACTGATCTTATTCAGAATCCGGGTTACTAGTTTTTGCCTTCGGATTAATAATGCCATAAAAGGGCCAGCAATTGCTGACCCTTTTTTATTTAAGGCTGGAACGGGACCCCGGATATTGGAGTCGTTACCCCTGAGGGGCAAGATTTTGACCTGACGAATATTGCACTGGTTTCCTCCGGATTTTGCCTGGGACATTAAAATTGCTCCCCCGGCGGGGCAAGACTATGACCTGACAAATGTTGCACTGGTTCTCCCCGGATGTCGCCGGGGACATTGGACTTGAATGCCTCCGGCATTCAAGAACCTGATTTATTGCAACCACCAATGTCTGTCCTGAAATACCAACCTTGAATGCATCCAACATTCATCTTTTCAGATGGATTTCAACTCCGGAAATCAGATGACGGAGGCATCTAAGCCTAATAACCATGGTAACGTTCATGATCAATTGCAGATAATAATTATTCAACACCTCCAGTGTTGAATAATCAAAAAGATATCAATCCACATTTATCTCAACCGATGCTCCCTGCAAGCCCTCTCCGCCGGCTTTCAGAATTATTTTCCCTGGTTTGCCGTTTGGACGGACTATTGCAAGGCACTTACCCTGGAAAGCCTTTTTGTGAGGCTGCTGCAAACTGCTCATGTCAGATGGATTGCCACTGCCAACGCCTGCAATTTCACCTGCGCCGGTTATCTCAAAGTTGACCATGCTATCGGCATCCGGAACCACATTCCCGTCGGAATCGGTTATTTCCGCCGTGACATAGGACAGGTCATTTCTGCTGGCTCTAATTCTGTTACGGTCAGCGAAAAGTCTTATGGCTGAAGGTTTTCCCGTGGTTTTAATCGTTTCAGAGGCTGTCTCGACGCCGTTGTCGTAGCATCGGGCCGTCAGAGTTCCGGGCTCATAAGGCACCTCAAATGTGGCGGTAATGGATTTACTGTCATCGACAGCCTGTTCGCCTACAGGTTTGCCGTTCAGTTCAAGTTTTACCAGCTTGCTTCGTGTGTAAACATGAACCTGCAGCTTCTCCCCCTCGTGGCCTTCCCAATTCCAATTTTTGATCTCGTCGGGAAATCCCCACGGACTTGTTATTTCCATTTTACCTTCTGGAACCGGGCTGTGCACGAACATAACCATCTTAAGTTCATGCCATACGACATGCCTGTAGTAGTAAGGAACTTTCGGATTACCGGTAATGTCAAGATCACCCTGGTAATTGATGAAATATGGCCATGAATTGAAATTAAAAAACTGGCTCATCATCACAAATGGGTTGACTTTTGCCCCTGCAGGAGGAATGTCGACAAGCCTTGGTATTCCGGTACCTGCCTCACCAAGATAATCCATAGCCGTCCATGTGAAATCGCCTAGTATATATGGAAGCTTTTCATCAACCTCCCAGTTTTCGAATGCGAGTGGCGGCATTGTCTCTGTTCCCACGATAACCCTTTCAGGGTACCTGGCATGATCCTTTTCGTAGATCATATAAGCATAGTTGTAACCGACTACATCCAATAATGCCATGTGCGGAGTACGGTTATCCCAGGTGCTTTTGCCCATTATGGCACCCATATCAACATGAGCTTCGGTGACAGCCCTGGTAGCATCAAATGTCCTGACCTCTTTGGTTAGATCCGTGGCAATCCTTAGTCCGGATGTATCTCCAGCTTCAGGTATTTCATTCCCGATGCTCCACATTATTATTGAGGGATGATTACGATCGCGCAGTACCATCGATTGTATATCTTTCTGCCACCAATCCTTAAAATATTTTGAATAGTCATCCACTGAAACATTTTCCTTGTTGCCCAAAAAAGACGCTGACATTGCCATCTTGGATTTTTCCCACATGTCGAAGGCTTCATCTATCACCAGCATCCCGAGACGGTCACAGACATCAAGCAGGTATGGAGACGGCGGATTATGGCTGCAGCGTATGGCATTGAACCCGGCACTTTTTATCAGCTGGATTTTTCTTTCCTCTGCCCTGTCAATAGCAGCAGAGCCAAGCGGACCTTCATCATGATGAAAACACCCGCCTTTCAGCTTGATTGTCTTGCCGTTAAGGGTAAACCCTGTCTGTGCATCAAAATGAATGCTCCTGATCCCGAAAGTTGAGGTTATCATATCAGACTTTTTATCAGTGGACAGGACTTCCACCAGGGCCTGATAGAGATTGGGAGTGTCGACAGACCATAGAGCAGGATTTTCCAAGGTCATGCTTTGTTTAAGTTCTGTTGATTTTCCGGCAGGCACCACAGATCTGACAGCTGCTTTCCCTGCTGTTTTTCCTGAAGGATCTGTCAGTGTTATCATTAAAGTCACAGGAGAATCCACCTTGCCTGAATTCGTAACATTTGTCATAATCTCAACGCTTGCGCTTTTATCAGAAACTGAAGGAGTGGTTATATAAACACCCCACGGCGCAATATGAACCGGATTCGCCAGTGTCAGCCAGGTATGCCTGTATATTCCTGATCCTGAGTACCAGCGGGCATTAAGTCCTTCATTCTTGACCTGTACTGCCACTATGTTTAGCTGGCCTGCCGGATTCAGGTATGGAGTAATATCATACCAGAATGATGTATAACCATAGGGATGATTGCCGGCATGCCTGCCATTGATCCAGACATTTGAATTCATATAAATACCGTCGAATTGGAGATAAACCGTTTTTCCATTGTCTGCCTTATCTATGGCAAAGCTCTTCCTGTACCAGGCGGTACCGCCGACGGTATAACCTGTACCCATTTTGCAGACAGATGCCTTTGAAAAAGGTCCTGCAACCGAATCCTTCATTTGTCCCGGCAGGTCCTCGATGCTCCAGTCATGCGGAAGATCGATTGCCCTCCATTTTGAATCATCGAAAGAAGGATTTTCTGCACCGGCGGGATTATCTTTTATAAATCGCCAGTTATCATCAAATGATACCGTCCGTTTATTCTCACTCACCGGAACCTGCTTACAGGAAGTCGCGAGAGGCAGCAGGATAATGAAAATCAGGAATACAGAGCGCAACAGTTTCTTCATTATTTTAAATTTTTATTATTCATTTTATCCATTAAAATTAAGAATAAAACAGATCACTGCATAATCTTTTTTGCCCTTGAAGTCAGGATCAGGTCAATTACCTCCTTATCCTCATGCATATCAAGCCCGCATGTATTCAACAAGACATAGTGAAGACCCTTTTTATCAAGTATTTCTGAGAATTCCACATCACCAGGGAACATCTTTCCGCCTTCATCTTTTCCCCTGAAACGGAGTCCATAGGCAAATGTCATAAGGATCCTGTTTACGGGTAAACCATACCTGACACCATCTATCAGCGGACTAAGGATCCTGTCGTTGCGATTAAGCTTCCTCTTAAGGTCACAGCCCACCCTGAAAATAGTATCACCCAGAGCCCTATTTTCAAAACGATACAAAAGGTCATCAATATGTTCAGTCAGATCGGTCACAGCAAATTCCCCGGGGTACTTTATGTTCAGAATTTCGGCACTCTGAAGCATCGCTGACCGGGTGAATTCCCTGACAGAAGGAATATTCAGTATATCAGCCAGATATATTATATCAGGACTAGTCGCAAAACCGAAGAAAGCTGCCGTGGAATGACCAAAATTGTGGATATGCGATTTGCGGTCAACCCATGCTTTCATATTATCCCTGGGAGCCAGTCCCTTTACATCAGGAATGGGATTCTTAAAGGCCTTTTTATCAAGGATCAGGGTATTGTAGGGCTCAGCATACACCAAAAGCGGGTCATTTTCCTGAACTTCCTGCGACATCAGAGGGACCATTTTGCCGATGCTTGTCTCAATAAGCCCGACCATATTATCGAACGGATAATCCTTATTAAAATGTTTAAGAAGAAGTTCCTTCACGAACTGATCGGCATTTCTTAAATTCTCTGCAATGATTATATCGAGAGGTTTTCTGCCTGCTCTTTTGTACCTTAGAGCTAATCCTTTGGTAATCAATGGGATAACACAGGGTAGTCCCTGCCGGCCTACAGAAACAGCTGCAATGTCGCAATCCGACATCTCTTCAGCTATCCTGTCAGTCTCATCTGCAAGCATGCCCCTGACATTGGCTACCCTGATAATCTCATCAGGTTTGGAACTTTTGATTACGACATTATATTCATTGCGCCTGTTGAGCTCCCTTATTATTCGTTCTGAAATATCCACGAATACGACTTCATAACCGGAGCATGAAAAAAGCTGACCGATAAAGGACCTCCCAATCTTACCTGCTCCATAAATGACTATCTTTTTCATTGAAAGGTTTATTCAGTCAGATGCTGCTGACGGTCACTTCCAGATCATTGACAGAAGTTTCTCCCGGCTCCAGGTCAGGCAGGTTTTTCTCCTGCCTCAATGTTGCCCGCGACTTGCAAGGGACATTGCAGGGCTCAATCCCAAGAATATATTCACCATAGCCCATCATTTTCCATTGGGTCATATATGGAAGGCTTTGCAGGTTGAACTTTATGCGGACCTCTATTCCTTCTTTTTTATTTCGTATTATGACACATGCATCGCCATTTTTATCCCCTTTCATTTTGTGAAAGAATACCTGTTCACGATAAGAAGGCTGTGGTTTGATGAATTTCATGAACTCCTTTAACCCGGGTTCAGCATCGTCATCCCTGGGTCTTGTTTCAAGCGGATCAATCACAAGCTCTGTATCTTCCGACAGGAACGGATAACCGAAATTCATATGGTATAAGATTGTATATGGACTTGGGGATGTTCCAAAATTGGTGATCTTATCTTTTAAATGAATGACATTCTGTCCGCTTACCGATGAAATTTCCCTTTCCATTCTGAGCTTCCTGCCAAAAAGCAAGCCTTCCTCTGCTATTCCCCTTATTTTAAAGCAATAGTTATCTTCTTCCCAGGCTGAAAGGTCGGCAAGCTGATTCACCGGGATTGTTGAATATCTTCCGTGTAGGCCCAGAACTTCTCCTTCATCGGTGCATGGTGATCCGAAATGAGTCAGCCCGCAAGTGGTAAGAAGTCCTCCGGTGAATGTACGGAGCCAGCCTGTTCCCTCCTGTTCATAATATGCGGGATGAATTTCGCCGTTGGAGGTAATATAGACAAGATTTTTTCCTCTGAAAGAAGCCATGGAAATGTCGAGTCCCCGGTCAGGCAGAATTGTATAAAGCAAACCGTTTCCGGTACTGATATCAATGGCTCTCATGCCCCTGCCCCAGCCTTCCTCAAGGACATAATGCCGGCATCCTCCAATTTGGGACAAGTTGCCGATATATTTCAATAATTCAGATTTTTTCATGTAATAATTTCTTAAAGATTGTCTTCTTTTATATCTTCAACAGAAAACAGGTCTTATTATTTCCAGAAATCCTTTAGCGATGGATACAACTTTTTATAGGATTCAAATTTTTCCTCGTATATGCCTGCTTTTTGAGGATCAGGAGAGATAACTTCATTTCCTGTTACTAGCTGCCCGCACAGTTCTTCAACAGGAGTTTGACCGGCAGAACTGCAGGCGAGCATTGCAGCTCCGAAGCAACCGGCCTCGCCTACATCGCGGACGATTATTTTTTTATTGAGGACATTTGCCTTCAGTTGCGTCCATCCCCTGTGACGCGTTCCTCCACCCGTAGCAATAAATGTATCAACATGCATCCCGGAATTCTCCATAAGCTGAAGATTCAGCTTCATTTCAAGCGCAACTCCTTCCAGAAGGGCTTTTGTAATATCCCCTTTCGTTGTCGTAAGCTGAAGCCCGATTATCGCACCTTTAGCTCTTGTGTCGAAATAAGGGGTCCCTGTAGGCGAGAAATAAGGAAGGACAAGGAGATTTGTCGGCTCCTTTGGCATAGCATCCAGCAGGAGAGTATAAGGAACCTTTCCCGTCAAAGCTGCTTTATCAATTTCAGTCTGCCCCAATTCATCGCGCATCCATCGAAGGATATTGCCCCCTGTAAGGCTGTAGGCAACGCTGGTATATTTGCCTTTGATGGTATAATCGTAACAGCAGAGGTTATTCTTCTGCAGTTCAGGGGAGAAGCTTGGTACTTCAAGCACCGGGCAAAAACATTCCACGCTGCCTGTAGCGTACATGCACATACCGGGGTCGATTACTCCTGCCCCTAGTGCTGCACAGGTTTGGTCGTGGCCTCCGGCTACAACTTTCACAGGATTCCTGAATCCAAGATCCGATACTTTTTCGTGGCTCAGAATGCCAATTATTTCTCCAGAAGGAACCGGCCTCGCCAGCTTTTCTTCCAAGAGTCCGACAGCAGTAAGAATATCTCCGCTCCAGCAGTGATTTATAACATCAAAAAGCATTGTGCGGCCTGCCATCGGCCAGCTTATTGCGGGCTCAAGTCCGACTTTGAAATGAAACAAATCCTCGAAGCACAGGAAATATTTTGCATTTTTCCAGATATCAGGTTGATTCTCTTTAATCCACAGGATTTTGAACAAAGTGAACAAAGGATGGGAAGTATGTCCTGTGATCCTGTAGAGTCTGTCGGCTCCGAATTGCCTGGTCCAGTTTTCCGCAATGTCTCTTGCCCTGGCATCGGACGAAACCATGGCATTCCCCAGCATCCCCCCGTTTTTCCCTACCGGGATAAATGCTTCACCCTGGCTGGAAATGCCCATAGAAAGGACAGGATCAAAGATTTTCCCATTAACCTCCCTTATTGCGTCAAAGCACTTGTCAATTACCTCATTCGGATTGAGCTCTGCCCAATCGGGATGAAGATGCATTACAGGGTATTCCCTGAAGGATGAAGCGATCTCTTTTCCTTCCGAGCTGAAGACTACGGCCTTGCATCCTCCTGTGCCTATGTCCAAACCCAGGTAGCTCAAATCAGTAATTATCAGATTTCAAAAATTTCATAACCAAGATAACGAATGAATGCTTCACGCATGGCAGCGGCCACATTGCCTTTTGTAATGCTCACATGATGACGGAAGCCATTATAGCCTATTTTGTATAGTTTTTCCTGCAGCCTGTCAATTCTGGCTACACCGCCGCAGCCGAAAAAGCCTTCCTGAATAGGATCTTTTGTGATTTCTCCTTCACCCATGTAAAAAATAAGCTTACCATCCGTTGTTTTGGCACTGGCAAAGGTGATCTTGTCCGGAGCTATCCGTCCTTCATTGCAGCCGAAACCGATTCCTGTGCCCATAGTCTTTTCGAACATTGGATGGGTATGAACCTCACCTGTGGCAGCCATAAGGCTTTGCGGAACAGGGCCGCAATGGAAAAGAACGCATTTATCCGGCTCTTCGCCATAATTATTGTTCCAGTCGAGGCATGCCGAAGGTGTTCCTGAAGCCAGGCTGAGGGCATACATGGCCACAGCGTTGCAGATATCCATTTCACAGGCAGCGGGGAATCCGCGGTCATTCAGCTCACTTAGCAACACACAAGGCGCAATGCCAAATTCAGCCTGCATTTCTCCCCAGCATCTCAATGCAAGCGTATCGAGACTATATTCATTTATAATTTCATCAATAATGACACCAAAACGGACCAGGCTTTCAAATGGCTTTGCCGGGACCTTGCTGAAATCCGTATAATTTTTGAGCCTTTCTGCTTTTTTCTTTGCAGCTGCAGAGTTAATATCCAGCTTGTGAACCCTGCTGAACACTTCAGCCATATCAAGTGATTCGACCGTAATGCCGTATTTCTCAAGTGCAAGTTCGTCGTAACGAACTGTCTTATATGCTGTAGTTCTTGCTCCTATTCCGCCCACATTCATTTTTTTCATGCCCCTGACAATTCTGCAGACCCTGTCAAAAACATCAACCTGGCGTTCGAACTCTTTCGATAACGGATGCAGTGTATGAGGCGGGAATACAGTATAAGGCAACCTGCACTGGTAGAACACATCCATGACTGAAAATTTGCCGCAGAATGCATCATGACGGTATTCGAATCCCATTTTATCAATCTTGTCAGGATAAGCCTGGATGTAAATCGGCACACCTGCATCCTTCAGGGCTATGATAGTGCTGCATTCATCGCTGAAGTTCGGCATTACCAGGATGACGCCATCGAATTCACCCCTGTGGTCATCAAGGAATTTTGCATATTTTCTGCCGTCTTCACGATTGTCAACGGACCCGAAATGAGTCAGGCTGCTATCCATCATCAAAATACCGTATCCCAGTTGGGTCAGGGTTTCACTTACCTCTTTCCGGGCAATGGCGACATACGATTCCGGCGAGAATGCCCTGTTGCCAAAACAAAGTGCGAAGGTCGATTTTTTGTCTTTCATTTTTTTTAAGCATTAAGTGTCCATGGAACAAATAAGTGTACATTATACACTTATTAAATCAATATCAATTGCTAAAGATCATTTTGGCTGATCCTTTAATCTCAAGCTGGTTATCTATAATATCCATCATTTCCCTGTAAACTGCCTCCTGGGCCGATTTAACTGAAACCGGCATCAGCTTTTCATATGGCTGTCTTATTGCAGTTGCAATATTTATCTTTGTTATTCCATTTTTAAAAGATTGCATAAGATATTTTTTGGCGATCCCTGTGCCTCCATGCAGTACCAGGGGTATTCCGACAGCATTATTTATCTTTTCAAGATGCTGTATATCAAGACGGGCCTCAGGCTTTTTCTCCTTTCTGGTCACCGCTGAAATAGCACCGTGAACATTGCCTATTGCCACAGAAAGCCAGTCAGTTTCTGTTTCGCTGACAAACAACCTTGCCTCATCGGGCGAAGTAAATCCTTTGCCTGAAATGAAGAGTTCCTCGTATGATGGCATTGGGCCTGATTCGTGTCCAAAAACTGATCCAAGCTCTGCCTCAACCGGAATGCCTGCATTATGAGCCATCAAAGTTATTTCGCGTGCACTTTCAATGTTCTCCTTAAGAGGCAGCCTAGAGCCGTCGATCATGACGGAATCATATCCAAGGCTGATGGCCTCGGAAATTATATCATTATAACCGACACTAAGGTCATCTTCATCAATGACCGGGATATGGTCGAGATGAAGCCTGGTATAATGAAGATCCTTTATCTTATTGTACTCGTCCCTGATGGCTTTCATGCTTCCGGATCTGAATTTGATCCATTCAAGCCTGGCAACCATTACAAGCCCGAAAGTGCCTGAATCGCTTAATGCCCTTATGACAGGCTCCATCATAGGCAGGTAAGGGATATTGAAGCCCGGAATTACAATTCCAATCCCGCGGGCTCTTTTCATTATTTCGCCTGTCCCGGCATCCGAATAATTCATGTCTCAGTTTAAAACATTGCAATCAAATTTATATCGTAAATGTCAACTTTGATAAAATTTCATTTGCCATTTATTGAACTATATTTACACGAATATTATTTTTATGAAGGAATTGTGTCAATATTATGCAGATAACATACGAAAAGCTGGTAATTGATGAAAACAGCCTGTTTCATTACCAGGAGTTCATTCAACCAAGATTCACTTCATCATTCCATCTTCATGATGAGTTTGAGCTGATAGTTATCGTCAAAAGCCACGGAAAGCTTTATGTGGGCAACAATGTTACCAATTTCAATGACGGTGACCTTTTTCTTTTCGCCCCAGGGCTGCCTCACTGCTTTTATAACACGCGTGGTTACGAGAACGGAAATGTACCGGCTCACGCCGTCGGAGTATTTTTTAAAAAAGACTTCCTCGGAAGCGGTTTTTTTGAAAAAACGGAAGCCTCCCAGCTGAGCAGGCTGATAAATAAGGCTGAGTCTGGAGTACAAATAATGAATCCCTCAGAAACCATTATCAATAAAATAATTGCACTGAACAAAAAAAGTAACCTGGAAAGAGTCGGGGAGTTGCTGCTTATACTGAACGAAATGGCGGGAATACGGAATTTAAATCTATTAAGCAGAACTGATAATTCAAGTGCCTCAAGCCTCATCGAATCCAAAGTCATAAATGATGTGTATAAATATGTCGCAGAGAACTTCCAGAAAAAAATAACATTTGCAATGGCAGCTTCAGTGGCAAATATGCAAAAGGCTGCCTTCTGCCGATATTTCAAGAGAAAGACCAAAAAGAAATTCACGGGATTTGTGAACGAAACCAGAATAATGCATGCGAGAAAACTGCTGGCGGAGACCGATAAATCAATTACCGAGGTGGCATTTTCCTGCGGTTATGAAAATACTTCATATTTCAACAGGCAGTTCAGATTATACTGCAATATACCGCCGACGGTTTTCAGGGAACAGGTGAGGCAGAAGTGAAAAGTGAAAAGTGAAAAGTGAAAAGTGAACAGTGAAAAGTGAACAGTGAAAAGTGAGAGGCAAAGGGCGGAAGGCAGAGGGCAATAATATAATGGGGAATTGACTTGTAAATATTAATTTTACAGTAAAACAATTAATTTTCAAATATAACCATGAAAAATTATTTTAATGGCAAGCAACAGGTTATCAGTTAAGCGCTTTGTTTTATCAGCAGTTATCCTGGGGGGATTATTTTCATGTACAGGTCATCATTCCAGGGAGATTATTCAGGCAGGCGTCTGGCGCGACACAGACGGGAAAATTATAAATGCCCACGGCGGGGGAATATTGTTCTTTAACAGCGTCTATTATTGGTACGGCGAGTTCAAGGGCGACTCGACCTACAGATTAAATAAGATCAGGACATGGGAATGCTATCGTTCGGAAACAGGCGGAGTCTCATGCTATTCATCAAGGAATCTCGCCGACTGGAAATTTGAAGGGATAGCCCTTTCCACCGTAAAGGAGGATACAGCATCGGACCTTCATCCGTCCAAAATAATTGAAAGGCCTAAAGTGATCTATAATGAGAAAACACATAAGTTCGTGATGTGGATGCACATAGACAACGGCACTTATACAAAAGCCATGGCAGGCGTTGCTGTCAGTGACAAACCTGCCGGGCCATTTTCGTACCTCGGGTCGTTCAAGCCCAGTGGCGGTGACAGCCGTGACCAGACAATATTCAGGGATGATGACGGAAGAGCTTACCAGGTAGCATCGTCAGAAGGGAACAAGACTCTTTATATCAGCCTTCTCAGTGATGATTACACCAAAACCACGGGAACATATTCACGGAATTTTATAAACAATTCGCGCGAAGCCCCTGCCGTTTTTAAGCATCTTGGGAAATATTACTTGATAACTTCTGCATGCACGGGATGGGATCCAAACCAGGCAAAATACGCTGTGGCTGACTCGATGCTGGGACCATGGAAGGTCATTGGCAACCCATGCTCAGGAAAAGATGCAGGGAAAACATTTTATGCACAAAGCACATTCGTTCTTTGGGTGCAGGGGGAAAAAGACTTTTACATTGCCATGTTTGACAGATGGAACAAAACTAACCTTATCGACTCCAGGTACATCTGGCTTCCTGTCAGATTCAACGACAGACTGATAGATATCCCATGGACAAACAGACTGAATATAAACTGATTATAAATTCAACCTATAACTAAAATGAAAAGATCCTGTCTATTTATTTTTGCATTGGTTTTTTCAATGATATCACTTTTCAGCCAGAAAGTATATAAAGCCGATGCTTCCCGTGTTATGGAACAGCCTGTCACAGGAAAACTCATAATGGGGAATCCGGGTCCTGAAGGCAAACAGATACTTGTCAACAGCCTTTACCTTACAATCGCCGGGAGACCTGTTCTGCCTGTCATGGGTGAAATGCATTTTTCAAGAATCAGGCGCGACCAGTGGGAAGATTGCATACTCAAGATGCAGGCATGCGGAATTAATATTATTTCGACATATCTTTTCTGGAACCAGCACGAGGAAGTTGAAGGTGAATTCAACTGGGAAGGCGAAAAGGACCTCAGGTCATTCGTTAAATTATGCGAAAGTCATGGAATGTATGTAATGGTCCGTCTCGGACCATGGTCGCACGGTGAAGCAAGAAACGGAGGAACGCCTGACTGGATCCTAGCCAAAAAGTACATCAAGGAGCGATCCAATGATATAGTTTATCAGAGCTATGTAAGAAGGTATTTTGCGCAGATAGCCAGCCAGCTTAAAGGTCTTTATTACAAGGATGGAGGAAATGTGATAGGCGTACAGCTTGAAAATGAGTACTGTCACGGAAAAGAGGGAGAGGCTCATATACAGTGGCTCAAGGATACTGCAAAAGGCCTCGGGATAGATGTGCCTCTGTACACGGTGACCGGATGGGGCGATGGGTCCGTTCCGCCGTTTGAAGTCATTCCAATGTGGGGTGCCTATCCTGATGCTCCATGGGACCAGACTTTGGGAAAGATCTACCAGCCGGAAAACTTTGAATTCGATTCATTCCGCGTCAATAAAAATACAGGGAATGACCAGCCGAAGAAAAACGAAAGTTACATGAGCTATGAAAACTACCCTTATTTCAACTGTGAAGTTGGTGTCGGGAACCAGAATACTTATCACAGGAGAGTAGTTATCAGTTCTGTCGACGGACTCGGGATGATGATAGCAAAACTTGGTTCCGGAAGCAACATGCTGGGTTATTATATGTTCGCAGGAGGCACACAATTCAGAGGGCTGCTTAATTCGACCGAGGAGGAACAGGAAGAAACAGGTAATTGGACGCGCGTTCCGCTGAAATCATATGATTTTCAGGCGGCGATAATGGAATCGGGCGAAATATCTCCAGCATACAGGGAAGTAAAAAAACTTCATTATTTCGTTAACGAGACCGCGGCAGAGCTTGCTCCCATGATGCCTGTGATTGTACCTTCAGGAAAGGATGACATGCAGGTTGCCGTAAGATCGGACAACAAGTCCGGATTCCTGTTCGGCATAAATTATGCGAGGTACATACCCAAAGAGACCAGAAAAAATTGCAGGTTCCAGGTAAAGTTCGAAAATGAGACCATAACCTTCCCACAGAAAGGGATAGATATCCCTGACAGTGCAATGTTTATCTGGCCTATGAACTACAATCTTGATGGATTAGAACTTAAATATTCGACGGTTCAGCTTCTTGGCAAGGTCGATAATTGCTATCTCTTTTTTCAGAACAGGGACATTCCTGCAGAGCTTGCTTTCGATCCTTCTTCACTGGAAAAGCTGACAAGCGCAAATGGTACAGTCAAGGTAAGGGACAACATGGAAATAGTTTCGGGTTTGAATCCAGGAAGACAATGTATTATAACAGCACAGCTGAAAAACGGGAAAAAACTAAAAATAATAGTCCTTTCTGGGAGAGACGCGAATAACTGCTGGATCCTTGATGTTGATGGCAAAAAGGAATGCTTCATCTGTGAGGCAGGTTTATATGCCGATCACGGAAATATTTTTATTTGGTCGGCATTACCGAAAATGACGGCAAGCAAACTTAATCCGGGTGAAGATACTCACTTCAGTGATATAATAATTAATGCGCCGGAAAAGAATGTAAGTGTAAAGATTTCGCCGCATCCGCTTTTTGCTGATGCTTCGTGGCTGGAAAGCGCAAACTTTGACAGCATACCCTCATATAAGGAGAGATATCACAGGTTCTTCCTCAAGGAATTCAGCCTCGGCAATCCATCTCGTTTCATGAAGGCAACACTCTACATCTATCCTGAGGCTGACTGCCAGGTCAACCTGAATAATACTTTTATCCGCCAGAATGTGCTGCCTGGTCAGCTGAACGAAATAGACCTGACAGGGTATATCAGCAAAGGAGAGAATATTATGTTTCTGGATTTCCCCTTTACCAGGGGCGTGAAAAAATTCGCGGCGAGAGTAGTTGTCGAGTATTATAACTATGACAGGATTGAGTTCTGTACAGATCCATCATGGCTTTTCACTGATATGTACACCAATCCGGTTTCATTCAAGCTTTCCGAAAACCTGTCAGCTGCAAAAACTACAACTCCTCCTTCGGCAATCGATAAAATAAATTCGGTTGAATTCTCCGAGTGGGATATTTCGGTTCCCTACGGCACTCTGGATGATTTCGATAATGTTTGCTTAAAGATTAAATATAATGGAGACAGGGCTGAGTTATACAATGGATCCAGGCTGGCAGCTGACAACTTTAATGATAACAGGACCTGGTCCATCGGACTTAACAGACTGGAGTCAGACCCTGAAGGCAGAACTCTGCGCCTATTGGTATATAAACTTGTGCCAAATACAAAGATATTCTTTGATATTCCTCCCTCAGGAGACGCTTATAATTCATCCATAGTGAATTTTGCAGCAAAGCCTCAATACAAGATGAATCTTGAGAAGACAATTAAATAAAGCACAGAATTAAATGACAGATAAAAGTACTTATTTATGAAAATAATTATTTCAACACTCCATATTTCATTATTTGTACTGTTTTTTTCCTCGGCAGAAACAGGATGTAATTCAAGCTCTCACAACAATCGGGTAAAAAAAACTGTAATTCCTGAAGTCAGTTATATACTACCAGGAGATAGCCTGGTATCTCTTGCAGAAAGTTACCTGTATAAAAAGACTCCGCAGGAAGATATGTACCTTTATCTCTTGCGTCCGACAGGAAAGTCAGGAAAAGCGTTGCCGGCAATCGTTTATTTCACTGGCGGAGGCTGGGTCGACGGCAGGGTGTCTTACCAGATAGCCAATGCGGCATGGTTCAGGGACCACGGCATTATTGGAATCACGGCTGATTACAGGGTAAAATCGAGACACGGGACTTCTCCTCTCGAATGCGTAAAAGATGCTAAATCTGCGATAAGGTATGTCAGGGCTCATGCGCATGAGCTTGGAGTCGATCCGGAACGGATCATTGCAGCAGGAGGATCAGCAGGCGGACATATTGCTGCATGCACATGGCTCGATGGCGGAGATGAGCCCGGAGAAGATCTTTCAGTAAGTTCAAAACCTGATGCTATGGTACTGCACAATCCTGTTCTTGGTGAAGGGTTCGGGGCTGATTTCTTCTCTCAGCATCCTGAATTTTCCCCAATGCTCCATGTAAAGCAAGGCTGGCCTCCAACGATACTTTCCTGCGGAACAAAAGATGGTACTACTCCATATGAAGCTGCGGAGAAGTTTACGAACCTGATGAAGGAAAAAGGCAATGTCTGCGAGCTGATAACTGTAAAGGATGCCGATCATTCATGCGACTGGCCCGTGACAAATCCCAACTTCCTTCCTACCCTTGCCAGGATGCTGGAATTCCTGAAGGAAAACAGGATCATCAGATAATCTGTGCGAACAGCGAGTATCAAAACTGATCAAAAAGATCAGCCGTTTGTGGATTAATTGTCTGCCGGGGCTGGTTCCCTTACGCTAGACGACTGGAATTCCGATCCATTTTTTGCTTATAATCGGGGATCTGTCAATTCGTGAAGAAGAACAGCATTGCAACCGCTGTCCCTGTTATAAATAATCCCATGGGAATCATGAACAGGAGTTTTTGCCGCGGCTTTAACATGAGAGTTCTCCAGGTTCTTTCAAGGTTTCTCAAAGAATAATAGAATCCCATCAAAAGGAGCATTGCCTGAAGCCATGGAATCAATCTGGGTAAAAACTGATGCCATGGCGTGTTGGCAGCATTGAATAAATCCCAGCCCCAGCCAAATGGATCTGATGCCGCCTGTTTTATAAAAGTAATGTTCACGAACAGCATAGGAATGACAAATGAGATCCAGAGAAGAAGGCTTAACGGTAACAAGGCACCTGTATTAGTCAGAAAAATCTCCTTCACGGTCATTTTTATCTTTGCCAGCCCTGATCCGGCCAGAGACATCAGGTAAACTATACCGGGAACGATAACAAGGACGAGGAGCCATAGAAAGAGTGTGTAAATGCCAAACAAGCCCCAGTTTTTTTTATCAATTATATTTACAAGGTCCCTTAGCACCGGCCAGTGACCATCATAAAGGATGCAATAAACGACAGATATGGTAAAAATAGCAATGGCCATCCATGCTTTGCTGGTGTCACGGGTCCCAAGCTCACTGCCAAATGGCCTCCTGTAAATCGCCACATTGCCATACACACAACTGCGGGTGCATTCAAGGCAAAGCCCGCAATCACTGTTATCAGTTATTTTCCCGACGTTCAATCCATAGGGACATGCCCATCCGTTAACGCTTCCCCTCTGACAAAAAAGAGTCTTGCAGTTATCACAGACAGACTGGGACCTGGTTCTTAGGGCCAATGTGCTCATCTGCGAATGAGGACCGACAAATACACTTACCGGACAAACAAACCTGCAAAATGCCCGTAATTCCCATATCAATGACATGAATGTCGGGATCAGGAGCAATCCAAGCACTGCAAGGCCAGAGACTGCAGGCACCGCGACAAGAGTTGTTGAAAATGTCGCCAGTAAAAGAAAGAAGAATAATTTCAGCCAATCGTTTTTTAACCATTCCGGCCAGTTTAGTGAAAGCCCGTAAAACCTGTTGTTGAATTTTTTTGTTTTCCCCCGTTCCGGAATAAATGATGATCTTCTCTGAAACAGGTCGCCAATGAATGGCAAGGGACATATTGTGCACCATATCCTGCCGGAAAAAGGTGTCAGCAATGCGACCAGTACAAACAGCCATATTGCCCACATCATAAGAACGCCGAAATTTCTGCCTGACACTTTGGTCCCCAGAGTGGCTGTTATAATGACTATATATATCAGTATCATTGTAAAGATTGTCAGTATAATCTGGGGCCATCTTGATACAACGAGATTCTTAAAAAGGCGCTTGCTTTTGATGATTTCATGATAACCTGAAGCCGGACCATTGGATAAGCTGTCTGAACTGTGTTTAAAAATTCCTCTTATCCATAAGAACAGGATGCCGGCAAGGCAGCCCAGACTGAAGGCCAACAGGGTATTGGGAAGAATTATCAGGTTCCCCTGCTCAAATGCATGCAATGGCCCGCAGTACACATGGCACCGGAAATTGCTTTTTGCGACCAGGTAATTAAGTATCCCGGGGTGTCTTGCAGTCAAAACCAGCTCACGGGTCAGCAAGGGCTTTGTTGTGGGATCGCTGGGTTTAAATACTTCGATATTATCCCTGGCGGGACTGACTTTGGCATCAACGTCAAATTCCTGAAGAAAAAATGAATGGCCCGTATCGTTTGTGGAAAATGTCAGGTGAAGCCTGTCGCCCCTGTTGCATCTTATCACTGAGGGTTCCTTTCCGTAGCGAAAACTGGTTATATGAATGTACCTGTCAACCGGCTTTTTAATGAAAAACTGGCAAATCAAAGCTGGTACAATTCCAAATAAAAGAACAATAATGATATGGCCAACAGAGTTTTTTATTTTTGCCATCAGGACTTTGATTAATGAATTTCAAAAATTAATATTACATAAAAAAATGGATTTGTTTTTGCAAGGTTCTTTTTTTTCTCCAAAAACATGAAAGGAAAGGATGTTTTTTAATAAATGAATTTGCTAATTTTAATTTATTTTAATCAGGAACGCAATGGCAGCTTCTTTAAATGATAATGGAAAAAGGAAAAAAAAGTTTAAAAATTATATACCGCTTATTTTGGTCATTGTCATTCTGACAGGCATCCCCTTTATTCTTTTGGAATACCAGGCAAGTCACAGCAAGCTCAGCCTGGGTGAAGTTATAAAGCGTACCGTGGGCAAAAAAATTGAAGGGAAGTCCGGGATGCCGGTAATGACTGATAATCCCATTGGGGAAAAAATTGATTTTCTCACTCCAATTCCTATCGGGAATTCATTCACCGACCCCCCCCTTATATCGCAGGTTTTACCTGTAGATCTTGATAAGGACGGACTTATGGATGTGGTCGTTTGCGACTGCAGGAACAATACGGTTTCATGGATCCGCCAGTTTCCAAAGGGCACATTCACCGAAATTGTGCTGGCGAGTGATATTCCGGCACCAGCTCATGTCCAGGCAATAGATTTCAACGGCGACGGTCATCTCGATCTAATGGTGGCATGTCTAGGCATGCTATTCCCCAGCAATGATAAAATTGGCTCGGTGGTTATCCTGGAAAACGACGGGAAATGTCATTTCACAAAACATGTGGTCATTGACCATATAGCCCGTGTATCAGATGTACGGGCAGGCGATCTGAACGGGGATGGAAAGATGGATCTTGCGGTTGCAGAATTCGGGTATGACGATGGTGAAACACGGTGGATGGAAAATCTTGGCAACTGGAAGTTCAAAAGTCATATCCTGCAAAGCCTTTCTGGTCCGATCAATGTAGAAATAGTAGATCTTAATAAAGACGGGCATAACGATATTGTCTCCTTGGTAAGTCAGGAATGGGAAGAAATATATTGTTTTGTAAATGACGGGAAAGGTAATTTTACTCCCAAGCTTTTATGGGGATCGAGCAACCAGGATTTTGGTTCAAGCAGCATATCCATTTGCGATTTCAACAAGGACGGGCTTGACGATATCATTTATACAAATGGAGATGCATTTGATTATATACCTCCGCAGGGCCGACCTTGGCACGGTGTACAATGGCTGGAGAACAAAGGGAACTATAAATTTGAATATCACAGGATATGCAATTTCATCGGGGCATACAATGCACGGGCAGTCGATATCAATAATGATGGGAACCTGGATCTCTTTGTGGTGAGCGCATTCAACCTCTGGGATAAACCCGGATCACAAAGTTTTATCTGGCTCGAAAATACAGGCGATATGCATTTCATAAAGCATAATATTGCAAGTAACCCTACCCATCTGATATCGCTGGGAGTTGCAGATTTCAATAATGACGGCCTGATGGATATGGTTACAGGCGGTATGCACACTTATCCTCCTTACGACCGAATGGGGAGAGTTACTTTATGGATGAATAATGGAAAGCTTAAGAGTAAAAAATGATCCCCTTTTGCCATTGGAAATCAGAAAGTGCTTAAGTCTGCAGGAATTTCTGGAGGCAGTCATTTTATAGCACCCATGCGTTTGATTGCTCCTGCCAGTTTAACAAGCTCTTCAAAATATTCCTGAGGTACTTTTTCATTCCGTGCCATGTTGAGGATAATATTCATATAGAAAGCTGCTGTCTGGAAATCGCCAAGCAAAGCATTTGCTATTGCAAGACTTTTCCCGGCAGTTATTATCGTAACTGAATGGCTGGATATATTATAAAAAGCCCTTTCCGAAAATTCCATTCCTTCTTCGATATTGCTAAATTTCTGATCCGGGCAGGTCACCAGAAGGGTTCCCAGTTTTTCAAGAAGAAAAGACTCATTGGGATTATATTTAAGAGAAATCCTGAGTATGCCTATGGCTTTGTCCCACGATTTCTGCTTGAGTAAAAGATATTCAAGTTTCTGGGCAGTTTCCAGATCGGATGGATCTTTCCTGAATGCGTCTTCATATAATGGCATTGCCATTTTCGGGTTTCCCTCTGATTCAGCGATCATGCCGGCCAGCTTGGAAACTTTTGGATCTGAAGGAGCTACATTTCTTAATTTCTCCAGGTACATTTTTGCCATGCTTTTCTCATCCGATCTGAGGAAGAAATCCACTTCATTTGCAAGAACTCTCGGATCATTCCTGTTTTTATCAAAAAGCTCTTTCATGATGACTGAGGCGGTATCTTTTTCACCAGCCCTAAGGTAACACAAGGCCAGACTTGCCCGTGCCTCATTATTTTCAGGCTTCAGATGACATGCCCTTGCATAATATCTCATCGCCTGGGTATAAAAACCCTTTTTAAATAGAAGCTGTCCTACTTCATTGATTTCAGCAAAATCATCCCTGAAGTCATCCAGATGCATATTCAGGTAGTGAATACCTTCATTCCCGGAACCTATCCAGAAAAAGAATTTTATTGATTTGGAGATCAGATATTTGTCTTCAGGGAAATATTGCAAAGCGATATTAAGGAGCTTAAGCGCCCATTCAGGATTGGCGCTTTTTATGGCATCATCGATCTGCTTAGGAAGATATGATTCCGATCTGGAGATTAAAATTAGTTTGTCATAAAGAGTATCGACAACCGGCGATATATCAGGCAGATCCTTGGCTCTTGTAATTAATTTACTGCCTAAAATCGTATCACCCCGGGCATTGAAAACATTTCCCAAAAGCCTGTAGACTGGGCCAATTCTATGATTCTTCCGGATGATACCGGCCAGTAACTCTTCTGCCTCATCTAGTCTTCCTGAATTCAGATATATTCTTGCCAGTTCAAATTTCGCTGTGATCGGCAAAGAAGAATAGTTTACCCTGATGGTTCTGACTGCAGTAACATTATCTTGGAGGCTTGCAACTTTTCTGAGTGTTGATTCAGCCAGATCGTTCATCGTCATATTCTCGTAAGCTTTACCAAGATAGTACAGGGCCATGTAGGCATCAGTTTTTTTTCTTATTACCGCTATGAAGTTTTCCGATGCTGATCTGGAATCACCCATTTCCTGATCAAGCAGGCCAAGGTAATAATCCCACAGCCATTTTGATTTATCCCCTTTGATTGCAAGTTTGTAACATTGACTTGCCTGATCATAATAAGCACACGAGTGATAAACCATCCCCAGCATACCTATGAAGTCCGCAGTCGGGTTATGACGTGCTTTCCTGTCGGCAATAGTCAGCTGTTCCCTGACCGGAACTGACAATGAGGTAAAATCGGGAAGTGCAGGAATATGGCGACGGTACGAGGCATTCAAAACGATTCTTACCATCATCAGGACAATTCCAACACTTAATATCCCTGTAGAAACATATATAATAAGTCTTTTATATTTTCCCATTCTTATGTAAATCCGTATTAAAGATAGCAATAAAAGAGAAATGCATATCGAAATCGCAGACATGAAAGTCTGGATTGGGCGTACCTGGCAATGATGTTAAATTCCCATTTATTATAATGAAAACCAATAACTTAACTTTATCAGGAATACATTATTGGGAAATATTTTCATTAGCTGATTCAGTGATTGTCCGTATGATGCGCCTGAAAAACCTGTATTTCCTGTTCTTTCACTGGACCATACCAGATAGATGAAAGATCCGAGACGATACTCCCATTTTGCAACCAGGTTGGAACGAAACTGCTGAAAATTAAAATCTGGATTTGCAATATTGTAATCTGTTATCCCGTCACCTGTTTCATCAAGCCCGTAATTCCCCGATGGCTGCATCGCATAACCATACAATTTATACCGGTCGCTGAAGCTTTTTGCTGATGGATCTGTTATAAATTTAAATTCCGAATATATCCCCCTTGAGATAAAAGGATTTCCGTAATATTGAATTGAGAATTCTGGAGACAAGTTCAGATCTACTCTGAATGTAAAACCTACAGTTTTTTCATTGATTGTTCCGAATATATATCGTTTCTGAGACAGGTAGTCCAAGGCTGTTACATATTGCAAAAGATCATGATTGTCAGCAATATTTGCCGTAACTCCGATCTTGAGAACCTGGAGGGGACGAACTGAAATACCTGGTCCAAGGGAATAACTTGTGGCCGAATTGCTTCCCCTTGCCTGGTAGCTGAATGAAAAGCTCAGAATGGTCTTTTTTGAAGGATCAGTTGTTGCTGTACCCAATTCAGTAATGATGTATGGGATCCTCATCTGGGGACCCCCTCTGAGAAATCTTGGATCTATGGAATTTGTATTATATATCAGGCTGGTACTGAAGGTCCAGTTATTTTTATACTCCGAATAGAAATTCAACTGGGCTCCGGATCCGAGAAACGTGCTATTGAAGTCCCAGAGGTTAAACTGATCGAGTTCAAGGCTGTAAGTATGGAATATTGAAACGGGCTTTGTAATCTGGTACAGGATATCATTATCATTTTTGATCTGGTCGGCATAATTCATATATCCTAGGTCATTCAGTTCGAGTCCTGGCGAAAGCCATGTAACACCGGTATAATATTTCCAGTGGGCTTTTGCCACCCTGCCTATCCGGAATTTACCTCCATAGCCACTCAGTTGCGTCCTTGTTGTATCAAATCCCAGGTAAGCTGCATCAGGTCTTTGGTAATAACGTGCAGATGATTCCTGTAAAGCAGTGATAGCCTCTCTGCTCCCGTTGATACTGCTTCCGAGAAGCCTTACATCTATATAATATTCCTTATTGTGCCAGTAATGCAAGAGATCGAGTCCCCCTGAATAGGCATTCCTGCTCAGGAAATCCAGGCCCGGATCATTTATTGAACGATTCACTGACGTGATCATTCCTCCTACTGTTGTGGTTCCCTGATTGTATCCCTTCTGTATCCTGGCAACTGTATAGCTTGTCAGGGGCTCTACCTGTCTATCTGTCATTTTGCCCTCGGGATTGCTAATCTGCGCCGTTTCCTCTGCAGTGATGCTCTGAACTACACCGATGGACAATCCCTTTGATGTTGTTCCGCTGAACTTGACTGCACTCAGTATTGTTGTCTTCTCCGGTGATTTGACGAATGTAGTATCATTTGCAGGAAGAGTCAGGGATGGTGAATGCCCAATCCTTCTTGAATAAAAAAGAAGCTGGTCATCAAGCTTATAATCGAAGATTGTCAATCCTTCGAGAAAGAACGGCCTTTTTTCCTGGTAAAAAGTCTCAAAAGCCGTCAGGTTCATAACAGAAGGGTCTGATTCCACCTGGCCGAAATCAGGATTTATAGTCATATTGATAGTGAAGTTGCTCGAAACACCGATTTTTGCATCAAGACCGGCATTGCCTTCCCATGTTCTGCCATTTTTGGTGAAAGGATTACCTGCCTGTACAGGCAGGGTATTGAGCTGCCCTAATACAAATGGCATAACTTCAATCCTTCTTGATTTCTTCAGTCCTTCTATGCCCCTCAGCTCCCCAAAATTATATAGCATCCCCGGGCTGTTTTTGTATTCCTGCTCCCAATCGTCTTCCTCGGAAAGACGGGAAATCCATCTCCATGCATGCATCCCCCATACCTGTTCGTTCTTGCTGCTGTACCTCAGCTGGCTCAAAGGGATCTCATATTCAGCTACCCATGCCGAATCT
This sequence comes from uncultured Bacteroidales bacterium, assembly GCA_963717685.1. Taxonomy (GTDB): domain Bacteria; phylum Bacteroidota; class Bacteroidia; order Bacteroidales; family VadinHA17; genus LD21. The sequence continues at coordinate 1,987,698 of OY970346.1, forward strand.
TCCACTCCGGTTTTCACTTTCCATACCGCATCCCAGCTAAAATCCCAGTTGAACGGATTAGTTAAAACGAGATCCATCTTCTGGCCCCAGGACGTCACTGAAAACTCGAACCCTGTCCTGTAATCGTGGTAGCTGTCAAAAGTCACTCCGACCATATCTCCTACCTGTTCATCACGGACTCCTGCCATCCTTATCATTTTTTCAGGCTCTCCGTCGAAAGCCCTTATAGCCACATACAAGTACTTATCATCGTACTGGATATTCAGTTCAGTCGGATATGTGGGCTTTGCTCCCTCATTGGGTGTCCACTGATGGTAATTCCCTGCCCATGTTCCCTTCTTCCAGCACTCATCATCAAGTTTGCCATCAATTACTGGTGGCGGAGTTGATAACCTTTGCGTTCTGTACACAGGCTGTTTGAAAATAAATTTATTTTTTGGAATCGAATCCTGTTGATACTCCTGTACAGGTGAAAAAGCATTTAATGGTACTACTGAAAATAAAAGGCAAATCAACGAAGCTGATCTCCTGAAAAAACAGAAGAGAAGTGGCATAAGTTAAAAGTTCTGACAGATTGGGTTAAATTAATTTTTTAAGTTTCAAATATAAAGGAATTCCATTTGTTGAATGCTCTTGTAAAAAATTATATTATTAACATTGTGCTATGTTTTGATTTTTAGAAATACTTAAAGATAAAACCACATGAATATGAAAAGGTATACTCTTTTTTTATTGCTGCTTACTCTGTTAAATATTTTATCAACCTCCCAGGATCTTCCTATGGGACCTCCCGGAGGAGAGCCGCAGCAACAGCAGGCTCTTGATGTGTTTATTTCCCTTGGAACAAGGAACATTGATCTTGTTTATAAAGTAAATAGTTTTGACGGCCGGCTTTACCAGCTTTATTTCGGATCTAAGCTCAATAATCCAGATGATGCAGGAAAGTTAAAAAGTCCCGGACATATCGCTTATGCAACTTTTGGTACGGATAACCTGTTTGAACCAGCTGTCAGGATGACGCATAATGACGGGAATCCTTCTCTTGAACTGAAATACGTAAGTAATAATATTGAAAAAATAAGTGATGATGTCACTATAACCCATATAAAGCTGAAGGATCCTGTATATCCGGTGGAGGTCACGCTTAATTTCAGGACTTTTAATGATGAGGATGTTATTGAACAGTGGGTCGAGATTGTTCATCAGGAATCAAAACCTGTCACTATATTTAACTACGGCTCATCGATGCTTCATTTCGATGCGGACCATTATTGGCTCACGCAATTCCACGGCGACTGGGCAATGGAAATGAGAATGCAGGAAAGCGAACTTACAAGCGGGATAAAAATAATCGATTCCAAGCTTGGCTCACGCGCAGACATGTACCAGAATCCTGTTTTTTTCCTTTCACTGAATGAAAAATCGAGTGAAGACAAGGGTGAGGTAGTGGCAGGGACTCTGGGCTGGTCAGGAAATTTCCAGTTTCTTTTTGAAATTGATGAAAAGAACTCACTACGGGTTATATCAGGCATTAATCCCTTTGCTTCAGAGTACTCGCTTCAGCCCGGCAAATCCTTCATTACACCATCATTGATCTTTACTTATTCGAATCACGGAAAAGGACAGGCAAGCCGTAATCTTCATCACTGGGCATTAAATTACGGAATTATGGATTGCTCTCAACCTAGATATACATTGCTTAACAACTGGGAAACAACAGGCTTTGACTTCAATGAAAAAAAGCTTGCCGGTCTTATTGATGACACAAAGAAAATGGGTCTTGACCTTTTCCTGCTTGATGACGGCTGGTTTGCCAATAAGTATCCCAGGAATAACGACCGCGCAGGCTTAGGTGACTGGCAGGAAAACGCTGCCAAGCTGCCTGATGGAATAGGATCCCTGGCAAAGGAAGCAGGCAGCAAAGGTGTCAAATTCGGAATCTGGATCGAACCTGAAATGGTAAATCCAAAAAGCGAACTTTATGAAAAACACCTCGACTGGATTTTAAAACTGCCCAACAGACCTGAAAATTATTACAGGAATCAGCTTGTGCTGGACCTGACAAATCCACAGGTACAGGATTTTGTATATAATGTGGTTGATGGTCTGATAATCAAATACCCGGACATTGCATTCTTTAAGTGGGACTGCAACAGGATGATGACCAATGCCTATTCTGCGTACCTGAAGAACAGACAGTCTCATTTATATATAGAATATGTCAGAGGACTTTATTCAATTCTGGAAAAACTGCGCCAGAAATATCCACATCTCCCAATGATGCTTTGTTCAGGCGGCGGTGGAAGGGTTGATTACGGGGCATTGCGTTATTTCACTGAATTCTGGCCAAGTGATAATACTGATCCGGTAGAGAGGATCTATATCCAATGGGGCTATTCATATTTCTTTCCGTCAATTGCGGTATGCAATCATATAACACCCTGGGGAAAACAATCATTGAAATTTCGGACCGATGTCGCCATGATGGGCAAAATGGGATATGATATCCAGGTGAATGGCTTTACGGATAATGAATTGAAGTTCAGTCAGGATGCAATTGCCAGCTATAACAAGCTGAGTGATGTAATTTGGCACGGAGATCTTTACAGACTCATTTCACCTTATGAAGAAAACAGGGCTGTACTGATGTATGTCAATAAGTCAAAAACAAAGGCTGTTCTATTTGCATATACGCTGAATGCCAGATTTGGAGAGACCTTTACCCGTGTACTGCTCCAGGGACTGGATCCAGCCAAAACCTATAGGATACAGGAGATAAATGCATTGCCAGATTTCAGGCGACCACCTATGGAAAGCGGCAGATCCTTTACGGGCGACTATCTTATGAAAGTCGGATTGAACTTCGGTTCGACAACTCCGCTGACAAGCACGGTGCTTGAAATTTCGGAATAACCCATCGAAAAATATCCGGATTATGCTTCAAAGCCGCATTAATTGTAAAATTGCAAGTGAAAGATGAAAGCAAGAATCAGATTCTTATTATATGCTTTTATCCTTCCGGCTTTTCTGACATTTACGGAGATAATTTCATTTGGATCAAATCCGGAACCCATTTCTGATGTATTCAACGGAGGACGAGGTACGAAATTTAACGATAACTGGAAATTCAGTCGTGGCGATGTAAACAGTGCAAATGTGCCGGGATTTGATGATTCCTCATGGCAGCAACTTTCAGTTCCCCATGACTGGAGCATTGAGCTGTCGTTTGATCCAAATTCCTCCGGAGGTAGCGGCGGCGGTTATCTTGACGGAGGCATAGGGTGGTACCGTAAGACCTTCTACCTTCCTGATTCACTCAGCGGAAAGCACATAACGATACAGTTTGAAGGCATTTATATGAACAGCACCGTTTATATGAACAATCATGTCCTAGGAACACGTCCATACGGTTACAGTACTTTCGAGTACGACCTTACACCTTATCTTAATTATGGGACAACTGCAAATGTGATTGCCGTAAGGGTCAACAACAATCAGCCTGACAGTCGCTGGTACTCCGGCAGCGGCATTTATCGTAATGTCTGGCTTACGGTAACTGACCCTTTGCATATAGCATATTGCGGCTCATTCGCTGTAGTCGTCTCGGTGAGCAGCGCAAATGCTGACATAAAAGTTACCACAAAAGTACAGAATCACTCCGATGCATCCCAGACACTTTCAGTGACAGCGACAATTTATGACAACTCAGGAAATGGAGTGGCGTCAGTGACTTCTGCACCTTTCAGCATTATAGCAGGCAATGAAGCTTCAGTCTCCAATTATCTGAAAATGGAAAATCCGATCCTTTGGTCAATTTCAAATCCATACTTGTACACAGTTAAAACTCAAATTGTAGTCGACCGGAAAGCAATCGACACTTTTGTATCCACCCTCGGTGTCAGGACAATATCCTTCAATCCCGAATCGGGGTTTTGGCTAAATAATGAGAATATCAAGCTACACGGAGTCTGTATGCATCACGATCTAGGAAGCCTAGGGTCAGCGCAGAACTACAGAGCCCTTGAGCGCCAGGTCGAAATACTGAAATCATTCGGATGCAATGCCATACGCACTTCACATAATCCTCCGGCTCCTGAACTGCTTGAAATATGCGACAGGCTGGGACTTGTCGTTATGGATGAAGCATTTGACTGCTGGGAAACAGGGAAAACCGCCAATGACTACGGCTTGTATTTTGATCAATGGGCTCAACAGGATGTTCAGGATTGGATAAGACGCGACAGGAACCACCCCAGTGTTGTCATGTGGAGCATTGGCAATGAGATCCCGCAGCAGGGAGATGCCACGGGCTATGCCATTGCCCAGAATCTTATCAAATGGGTCCGTGATGACGATACCACGAGACCTGTCACTCAGGCCCTGAATTATCAGGCTCTGATAGGTCCGCTGCTGGGGATAGTCGGTTATAACTATGCGTCGGGAAGCACATATGATAATGATCATGCGAATAATCCCGGATGGGTGATTATGGGCAGCGAGACTTCTTCAGCTGTAAGGACACGAGGAATTTATCACCTGCCGACCAACCAGAATATACTGACATCTCCGGACTGGCAGTGCTCCTCATATGACAATTCAGTTGTTTCATGGGGAAATAGCGCGGAAGATTCGTGGGATTTTGACAGGACACGTCCGTTTGTGGTCGGCCAGTTCATCTGGACAGGATTCGATTATATTGGAGAACCCACACCGTACTGGTGGCCTGCAAAAAGCTCTTATTTCGGGATTGTCGACATGTGCGGCTTTCCGAAAGATATCTATTATTTCTATGAAAGCCAGTGGACACGGGTTCCCATGGTTCATCTCCTGCCACATTGGAACTGGTCGGAAGGCGATACAATACCTGTATGGGCATATTCGAACTCAGACAGTGTTTCACTTTATATTAACGGAGTCAGTGCAGGTACGAAAACAATAAAATCAGGGAAACCATATCATGAGGTCTGGATGATTCCCTTTACTGCAGGGAAAATTGAAGCTGTCGCATATAAAAATGGTTCAATGGCAGCGACAGACAGCATAGTCACTTCAGGGGCAGCATCGCAGATCAAGATAGAAACCGACAGGGATACCATCCTTGCAGATGGAAATGACCTGGCATTTCTGGAGACCGATATGCTTGACAGTACCGAATCGCCTGCTCCATTTGCTGATAACCAAATTATATATTCCGTTACAGGTCCAGGGAAAATAGCCGGAGTGGATAACGGCAATCCTATAAGTCTGGAATCCTTCAAAGGCTCTTCTCGCAAGGCATTCAATGGCAAATGCCTTGCCATAATCCAGTCTTCAGGCGCCGAAGGTCAGATTGCGGTGACTGCCTCAGCTGCGGCTGTCCCGGACAATATTGCCATTAACAAGCCATCCCATGCTGATTCAGAAGATATCTACGCGCTGAAAGATATTGCTGTTGGAAAAACTTCATCATCCGACGGTGAGCAAAGCTGGAATCCGGTGTCATCAGGGAACGACGGAAATTATAATACCCGATGGTGTGCAGCAGACGACAATACAGGTCACTGGTGGAAGGTCGATCTTGGCGAAAACCATAACATTATTGGTACGGAAGTTATCTGGGAACACACATATGCCTACCAGTACAAGGTAGAAACATCAACGGATAATTCGACCTGGAAGGTCGCAGTAGACAGGACCGGTAACCAGGTTTCGGCTCAGGACATGAGTGACAGTTTCTCTGCCGAAGCCAGATATGTCCGCATCACGATAACAGGCGGATTGAACTCAGGCAACTGGGCAAGCTTCTATGAATTTGAAGTCTTCGATGGTTCATTGATCCTTGGCACACAAAGGAACAATGCATCAAAGGCCAATGACGGGAATCCGGATACGTACTGGAGTGCTGAGGACGGGAACAGCGGCCATAGTTGGGTTGTCGATCTTGGCTCAAGCCATAACCTGACGGGTAGTCAAGTTGTCTGGCCTGATTCAGGAAACATATACAAGTACAGGATTGAGACATCGCCCGACAGTATTACCTGGAACATAGCAGCCGACAAAACACAGAATACCAGTATTCTACAGCAACAGACAGATAACTTTACCGCCACTGCGAGATATGTCAGGATAACCATTACCGGTGGCACCAGCAATTCCAATAAGGCAAGTATAGAAGAGTTCAGGGTTTTTGACGGTAAGATGACAAATTTTAATCCTGCAACAGTCATAATCAATTGTGTAAAACCTTCCTGCAAGGCATGTATATACGACAGCACGATCATCAGGCCTCTCGTCAACGTAAATAACTCAGGATGGCAGCAATCTGGATCGGCGCTGCTCTGTTCAGGAGGAGACGTATCCTTCAGCACATGCTCAGGCGACACGACCGGATGGCAATGGCAGGGGCCATGCGGCTTTTCCGCAAGCACGATGCAAATTAACCTTGTCGATGTCGGCCGAAATAACACCGGCATATATAAGCTTTCAAAAAAGGGCAAATTCTTTAATTTCCAGCTGAATATCGTAAATGACAGCATTAACCCATATATCATTATTAATGGGGTTTCTTTTAAATTAATCGATTCCATGACAGTTGTTACAGGCGACACAGTTGTGCTCAGCCCGATGCCTGTCGATTCAGTGGGCTGGAAGTGGATCTGGCATGGACCAAACGGTTTTTTTTCGAAATCGAGGGCAGTGACCATTGTGGTTACGGATACAATCCAGAAAGGAACTTATATCGTTACCGGTTCAGATGGTTCAGGATGCGGGAGCGGCATTATTGTTTATAATCTTAATATTAGGAACAGACCGGAAATCACCGAAAGCGAAATAATAATATATCCCAATCCGTCGAGAGACGGAATAATCACTATACTGAACTGTGCTTTTCATACTATTTCTGTCTATAATCTGACTGGCTGCCTGATGTACTCAAAATACATTATAAGCGATAAACAGGCAATCGACCTGTCAATGTTTTCCAGGGGATTGTACATTGTTCAGGTCTCTTCAGATAAAATCATAGGAAATAAAAAAATCATTTTAAACAAATAACCTGATGCCTTTCCATAAGGGAAGGTTATATTGATTATCAGGATAAAGCTGCTGATTTATTCCTTCAATTCAGGAATAATGTCTACATATCCGATTATCAAAATCTAATCTCCAGTTTTTCTCCGCTGTATTGTGCTGTTTTGTCGGGTTTTGTACATATTCCCAACCCTGCTCCATGATTTTCACTTTCAAGAACCACATTAAAATTACGTTCCTTCAACATCCCGGGGAACTCTCCCTTGCGCTCCGAAATGGTCAATGTTTTATGAGCATTGTCCCACATTAGCCTTATAGAGGCAAACTGTCCCTTTTCATAATTGTAATTATCGCCCTCATCCTCATACAAAGTGAACTCTCCGTCAGCTCCGGGATAAATACGCACCTCAAGAGGATCAGCGGGCTTTTCCGTTGCTAACTGGAGGAATGGTCCCTTTGGCACTATGGAACCGGCTTTAACGTACAGTGGGAAAGACAGTAACCTTGACCATATTTGGCCGGATCTTATTGACCACCTAAAGTCGGTGTTAAGTGCTTATTTTTTAGTTATATATAATAAATGCAATTTGACCGGCCAAATGTGGTCAACATGTCCGGCTTTTGCACAATTATGCCACAGTTTTAACGTTGAATGTCTCACCAACAGTCCCCCGGAGTTATATGAACTCTCTAATATATTGAATTAAAGAGGAATATAAATACATTCTGTGGGCCCAGCTGGGAACGAACCAACGACCCCCTGATTATGAGTGAGATAAAACCCTGATTTTCAGATTATACTGGTTTATACTGGTCTTCATTATCTGGGAAAGCTGGTAACTCTGGCCACTTATCGCCAGAATAAATTGACCATTTAAAGCCGGAGTTAATTCTATGATGTACAGATAAATACGAAAACGTCAATCATACCAGCGGAATGTGGTCAAGACAACCGGCTTTTGCACTTTGTGGACATGAACTAAGGAATAAGAGTCTTCAGTAGTAGATGAAGGGAATAAATTATCTGCTTATAAATAATAATAAGTAACTTTCAGAAGTCGTTTATTGAACCAGATAACCGACCAATTTGAGAGATCAATTAACGTGAGTTCGATATAAGAAAGTTACTTAATTAATTGATTGTTAATAACATAATGTTATATTGTTGATATCTATTTGATTTGCAATATATTATAAAAAAGGATTCTTTCCAAATTTGTAGTGCAAACAAACAAAAACAGAAAAAATCCATGAATGACGTCAAAGACAAACTTATAGAGGTTTTTTGTAATGTTGATGATTTTAATAATGTATTCATCAACGAGTTACGAACACACCAGTTCACGGATGGTACCAGGAAGCGTATCAAACCGGGAAATTTAAATGAGATCGAAGTAATGACCATTGTAATTTATTTTCATTTAATGCGTTACCGAGACTTCAAACATTATTATCTTTTTCATGTATGCGAGCATATGCGTAGTGAATTTCCAGGTCTTGTATCTTATAATCGATTTGTTGAACTAATGCAAACGGCGTTAATACCATTAGCCGTTTTTCTTAAAACTCGGTGTTTGGGTAAATGCACGGGTATATCTTATGTTGATTCATCCCATATCTCGGCTTGCCATATAAAAAGAGCCCATTCTCATAAGGTACTAAAAGGACTTGCTACCAAAGGGCAATGCAGTATTGGATGGTTCTTCGGACTTAAACTGCACTTTATCATCAACGACAAAGGAGAGATACTCGATTTTGTATTAACTCCCAGCAATTTCGATGACAGACACCCGCTCTTGGGAAGCAATCTGCTCCAAAAGATTTATGGAAAGTTTTATGGAGACATAGGATATATATCACAGTCTCTTTTTGAAAAACTCTTCATAGATGGCATTCACCTGATCATCAAACTGAGAAAGAACATGAAGAACTCCCTGATGCTTCTGTCAGACAAGATACTGCTTAGAAAAAGAGCTCTGATGGAATCTGTTATCGATGAATTTAAAAACATATGTCAAATTGAACATACCCGTCATAGAAGTCAGGGAGGGTTTATAATCAACTTGTTATCTGGGTTAATTGCTTATTCTTATCTGTCTAAAAAACCGTCTCTTAACCTGGAGATTATCAATCAATCAATGGCTTTATCTTTTTAACTTTATATACAACTCACGTTCAATTAAGATACAGATGTTTAAAAAGCTGATTTTACAGGCATTTATTGCAGAAATAATTCTTCTTTCCCTCATGCAGCCGGTTAATTCGCAAAATGCCAATCAGTATTCCTATCTGTCATTTGCCCAGGTAATAGAACAGCTTGAGCATAAATATCAGGTGCAATTCTTTTATAAGCCGGAATGGTTTGAGAATAAAACAGTTCCTGCATCTATTATAATGTTTCCATTTGATGAAGTCCTTGAGAGAATTAAGACAGCTGCGTCATTATCAGTGGTCAACATTGATTCTGTCCTGTTCATATTTGTTCCCCAGACACAGGAAACTTCAAATGAATCTTCAGTTAAGGTACCGGGTGAAATTATAGTCGGTAACCCTAATTATTACGGGAAATTCACAAATGCAGTTATCCAGGGAAAGATTCTTGATGGAATAAACGGGACCCCGGTTCCCGGTGCGACCGTAATCGTCGATATCCTGCAGCTGGGGGCAAATACAGATAAAGACGGGGACTTCCGCATTCAATCACCGGTGGGAGAATTGAATCTAAAACTGTCCTGTATAGGCTATGAAAACAAAACAGAAAAAATAAAGCTGGTAAGCGACGGCACCTTAATTCTTGAATTGTTCGAAAAAGCTATACAGCTAAGTGAGGTAGTCGTTACAGCTGAACGTGTCGCATCGAACATTAAGGGAACCCAGATGAGTTTCGTGAGGCTCGACTCAAAATTAATAAAGGAACTCCCCGTTACGTTGGGAGAGACGGATATCCTTAAAAGCATAACACTGATGCCCGGAATTCAGACCGTGGGTGAATTTGGAACAGGATTTAATGTACGCGGCGGTAGTGCGGATCAGAACCTGATCCTTCTCGAAGACATGCCTTTATTCAATTCATCGCATGTATTTGGCCTTATTTCCGCAGTCAATTCTGACGGTGTTTCAGATGTCACATTGCTTAAAGCAGGAATTCCCGCAAAGTATGGTGAACGCGCCTCATCAGTGCTTGATATAAGGATGGATGCCAATAACCCGGAACAAACGACGGTCAAAGGCGGAATTGGTTTGATTGACAGTAGGATATGCATTGAGACGCCGCTTCTTAATAAGAAAATCACTTTATTGCTGGGTGCCCGGAGCTCTTATTCCGACTGGCTTCTTCATAACCTGCCTGACCAGGATCTCAAGAACAGCTCAGCCAGTTTTTATGATGCGAATGTTTTTGTAAGCTATAATATGAACTCAAACAATAAATTCGATTTTTTCACTTATTACAGCAATGACCAGCTTGGACTTGACAACAATACAGACTATCACTACAGCAACCTGCTTGCTTCCCTAAAATGGAACCATTCTTTCAGCAATCATCTTTTTTTCAGCCTGGTTGCAGGGTTAAGCGATTATAATTACAACCTGGCTGAATCCGATACATCGCTGCCTGCAGAAGCATACAGAATAAAATCCTTTCTTCATTATAAAGCAATTAAGTGGAATTTCACCTGGATTCCGAATAAGAACCAAACGATTGATTTTGGTATTAATAATGCGTTTTATCTGATCGACCCGGGAGAATTAAGCCCGTTGTTCAGCGAAACGACGGTTAAATCCGAACAAATACAGAAGGAAAAGGCAGGCGAATACGCGATCTATTTAGCCGACAACATTACAATATCGCCAAGATTGACACTGGATGCCGGCTTACGTTATTCACTCTATACTTACCTGGGACCTAATAAAATTTATACCTATAAACAGGGAGAGCCAAGGACACCTGAATCAATCATTGATTCGACATACTATGGAAACAATAGAATCATATGCAGCTATTCAGGACTTGAGCCAAGGCTTTCTTTTCGTTTCAACGTCAGCGATAACAGCTCGGTGAAACTCAGCTATAACAGGATTCATCAATATATAAACCTCATTTCGAACACTGCTGTAATGATGCCGTCGGACATTTGGAAACTCAGTTCACCGGGACTGAAACCTCTTGTGTGCGATCATTATGCTTTAGGATACTTTTACAATTTTAAAAACAATACAATAGAGACTTCCTTAGAGCTTTATTATAAAAAAATATCCAACGCCATCGATTATAAGAACGGAGCAGAGATTCTGCTCAATCCTTATATTGAAACGGATCTGATTAATGTGAGCGGAGAAAACATGGGGATTGAACTTTACATTAAGAAAAACACGGGCAGGCTTACGGGCTGGGCGAGTTATACCTTTTCACGCTCACTTGAGAAAACAAACGGAGTTTTTGATGATGAAATAATTAATAATAATAAGTATTTCCCGTCAAATTATGACAGGCCAAATAACCTGGTCATCAATGCAAATTATCATATATCGAGACGCTGGCGTTTCGGCAGTACATTCATTTACAGCACGGGTCGTCCGGTCACCCTGCCGGAATATAAATTCATTTACCAGGATTACCAGCTGCTGGATTATTCGGATAGGAACAAATACAGGCTACCCGATTACGACAGGCTTGATATATCGCTTACGCTTGACGGATCGCTTAAGCTCAGGAAAAAATGGAAAGGAAGCTGGACATTTTCAATTATTAATGTTTACGGCAGGAAAAACGCGTATTCGGTTTATTACGAAAAGGAGGCTCACATGGTGTCGAATCAGTTACTGGACTATGATACTTATATGCTGTATATTATTGGCAGGCCGCTTCCTACACTGACTTACAATTTCACTTTTTAAAATGAAACAGGCCATTATACTGATATTGTCACTGACCCTTTTGCTGGCTTCATGCTCTGAGCCATATGATGCCAAAGTGAATAGCAATGAAATGATACTGGCAGTAAATGGTATGATAACAAATGAGAATGCCACTTACCATATCAGGCTCAGCTATGCGGCTCCATACGATTCAAGCTATACCGGAACACCTATAGATAATGCATCAGTAAATGTGACCGATGACCATAACAATAATTATTATTTCACTGAGGGGGCAAGCGGGGACTATGTTTCAGATTCCTTGCAGTTTACGGCTCAGCCCGGCAGAACATATACTTTACATATTAATACCCCTGGAGGTACGGAGTATGAATCATATGGCCAGAGATTATTTCCGGAAGTGCAGCCTGACAGAGTCTATTCAGAGTTTGACAAGAAAGAGGTGATTGATAAATCATCCGGTTTGTACGTTCTAAGTCAGGGAGTAGATATACTGGTCGACATTGCAAACCATACGGATACGCTTCCCCGTTTCAGGTTTACGTCGAACCTGTTGACACAATATTTTTATCAGGTTTGTCCGCCGTTTCAAAGTTGTATAAGTTATTATTGCTGGCAAACGGATAACGCAAATGCAGATTTAAATCTGACAGGCGGGGAATATTCCATTAGTTCTGCTTCGATAAATAAACACAATGTCTGCTTTATTGATGATGATTTAATGTATTATGGCATTATTTATATAGCCAGGAACCAGGGAACCGGTACTCCTTATGTGGCAGTCGCGACACAGGCATACGAGTCAAACTATGTGACTGCCCGTATCCTTTATATGCAACAGTATACGCTCAATAATGAAACGTATGAATATTACAAGAATATGAATCTGCAGCTGCAATCAGAAGGCAAACTGTTTGACCCGATTGCAGCTCAGCTTGTAGGAAACATAAAGTGCGCTGCAGACCCGAATATTAAAGTCTTTGGGTTCTTCGAGGCATCATCCGTTAGCCGAACGGCTTACAGGATTGATTTCAGGAACCTGACTGACAATCAGCCCACAATAACAGAAACAGGATATGTCCTGCCTCCTGAATCAAACGGTTGTGAAATCAATAACCCTCCTGCAATCTGGGTATATTAATAATTGACCTATGAAAGGCTTTTTAATTTCAATTATGATAATAACAACAGGGTTCTGTGAAGGCACGGCACAGGAACCCGGCGGATTATTAAAACCGGAAAGAATTTATATCCATACCGACAGAGATGTATATGTAGCAGGGGATTATTTATTTTACAGTGCTTACCTGCAGGGCGATTACAGGGCGATGAGCAGGTATGCATATCTGGTTTTGCGGGGCCGCCATAATTCCGTGATAGCTCAAGAAAGGCTGGAAATCGATAATCGTAAGGCATTTGGAAGTATTTATCTTCCCGACACGTTGAGTTCAGACGTTTACCAGATCGTCTGTTATACGAATTGCATGCGCAATGGAGACGAAGTAAATTATTTTAAGAAAGAAATAATCATTGCGAACAAGTTTGATGAACATCTGATCCCATTCGACGAAACATTCAATACCAGCAGGCCGGATGTTTCTTCCGCCCAGTCACCAGATGATACGGCCGGCAGTAAAAGCCTTATTATCCGCCTTGACAAACGGGTTTTCAATCCACGGGAAAAGATATCCTTGTCCATTCAAAGCGGGGACATTCCGGGAAAATCTGTTGCTCATTTGTCTGTCTCTATAAGCGAGATTGTCCCAGGAATTGCTGTCGGGTCCTCAATTTCAGAGTATTTTAGAAAAATGAACGTGAATGCACGGGTGAAGGAACACGGACCAAATTCCTGCAATTATTATCCTGAGACTGATGAACCTGTTCTTCAGGGAAGAGTTTTGCCAGCACGGCAATCAGGCAGCAGGGAGGATTCGATCAATAAGAATAATGGCGTATATACAATTCTTGTGTCCAGCCCTGACAGTGTAGTGAATATGCAGTATGCAAGGACCGATTCCCTGGGTTTCTTCAGACTTCTTCTCAGCCGTTTCTATAATGGGAAGGGATTATTTATAAGGATTAAGGAGAATGTGGATGCGACAATTGTACCGGATAATAAATTCAATCTGATTGAACCCTTCATGCCATCCGGCCAGTTTAATGTGCGTGGTATCAGGGCCTACCTGACCCGAAGCCAAAATATTTCACTGGTCCGGAGGAATTACAGTGAACTAATTGCAATAGATACCATAAGAAGATTTCTTCCGTCAAATGCAATACCAAGGGTTTATTATAAGCACTATTCTTCGATTCTACCGGCGGACTATGTGGAGCTTAACGATTTCGCCGAAATTTCAAAAGAAATCATACCCGCCTTAAGAGTAAGAAAAAGCAATGGCAGCTATTTCTCGAATTACGTTACTATCCCAGCTCAGGCCCAGGAGAGCACGGGACCAGAGATTTTTCTCGACGGAGTGCCTATTGATGATGTAAATCAAATAATTCCCCTTGGCTCCAGCCGGATCAAACGCATTGAAACACTGCCGGTGATAAGGTATTATGGAGATCTGTCGCTTAACGGGATCCTGGCTGTTTTCAGCAAAGGACTTTTCATTAATAATATTGAGTTTAAAACGCCAACCTTAAAGTACCTTGCTCTATCAAGCCAGCCATATACAAGACCAGACTATTCCGAACCTGCAAAAGACGATAAGCGTATTCCGGATCTCAGGCAGCTTTTGCTATGGAAACCTGACATCATAATTTACAGATCAAAAGAGCTGAATATAGAATGTTCTGCATCGGATCTCCAGGGGAAATACATGATCAGTGTACAGGGGATTACATCCGAAGGAGATCCTGTCAGCGGATCTGCAATTATTACGATAAGATCTAAATCGAATTGAAATTATGAAAGCGAAGCTGACATTGATTTCTGTAATTCTCCTGGCTATCTCTTTCCAGTCTCTTCATGGCCAGGCAAGCTATCCCTGCAGTTGCACTGGTAAGATCAATTCCGGACCTTCCCTTCCGGGTGAACTTTTTAGCCCGGCCGAACCACCGGATAACATCACATTTTTTAATGAGGAGTGGCTTCCGGGGGATATTTATCTCGATAACGGAGAGATAGTCAGGAATATATATATTAAATATAACATGCTGCTTGATGAACTGTTATGGCTGCAGCCTGAATCGAAAAGGATTATCAAGCTTGATAAGGAAGGGATTCTTCAATTTCATTTTCTGAATTATCAGGGGGATACAGCGGTATATTTCAAAAGGATCACTGCAAAAAGATATCTTCTGGCTGATTCCAGCAAAATATTCGGGCAGGAAATTTACAAAGGCATGCTGTCACTTTATATTCTGCACAACTTTGTCATTGAACGGCAGGAACTGACCGACGTGAATGGGATCTATTGTCAGAAAAATGTCTATGGAGAAGAGCCTGTCTATTACTTAAAGTTAATGAACCAAAAGGCAGTCGGGCTTGCGAAAATAAACAGAAAAAACCTGTATGCATTTGCCCCTGACAAGAAAGAACAGATAAAAAAGTTCTTCAGGGAAAACAGGCAAATGGAATTTAAAACCGACCCTGAACTGATCAGTTTAGCTCAGTTCCTGAGTTCAATATTGACCCCGTGACATCTGTCCTTTGAACCCGAACCTTTGTCTGGTCATAAGGTTCGATCATCGGTCGCAGGTAAGGGCCTAGCCTGCTAAAGCCGGACACTTTGACCACATTTAGCCGTTCATTTTGCAATTAGGATACAATTCTATATACCAATTATTTAACTTCGTCCATTAATGGTCAATTTTCTCCGGCGAAAGGTGGTCAGTGACACTGGCTTTTCCATCCTGATAAACGAGCCGGCCTTTAAATATACTTGTTCTGTCAGCTTTCACCGAACATCCAATACAAAACAACAAGGATTTAACTCCCCTTTAAAGGGTGGTCAATAATATACGGCCAGATATGATCAGGGTCACTGGCTTTTGCAGTCATGCACCTTAATTTATTAATTTATTATTCAGCTATTAGATAAATTGTTAATTTTAGATAAAATTCAAATCTTAAATTTTGTGTCATGAAACGAATTATTTTTTTTGCACTTTTAATTCCGGGTCTTATGATTCTTAATGCAGGATTATTGAAGGCTCAAAATTCACCCAGATCACGTGAATCATTTAACCAGGGATGGAAATTCACTAAATACTTCAACGCTTCTACTGATGCTGTAACGTTTGATAAAGAACCAGAAGGGCTTCAACTTCCTTCAGCAAATGACAGCAACTGGCGTTCTCTCGATCTTCCACATGACTGGGCAATAGAAGGTCCTTTCAGTGATACGCTTGAAAATGATACAGGTCTCCTGCCATGGAAAGGTATCGGATGGTACAGAAAACATTTTTCATTAAATGAAACGGACAAAGACAAGAGAATTTATATTGATTTTGAGGGTGCAATGGCTTATGCAGAAGTCTGGTTAAATGGCAAATATGTAGGTGGTTGGCCATACGGATACACAACATTCAGACTTGATCTGACCTCGTATGTAAGTTTCGGGAAAGATAACCTGATAGCTGTCAGACTCGATACAAAAAAGTGGGATTCAAGATGGTATCCTGGTGCGGGAATTTACAGGAATGTATGGCTGGTAAAGACCTCACAGCTTCATATTGCCAATAACGGAGTGTATTGCACAACGCCTGAAATCAAGAACGAGAGAGGTATGTTAAGTGTAAGTGCTGAAGTCGAGAGTCATCTTGATCAACCAGCTGATGTAACAGTAAAGGCTGCAGTCTACAAAATCAATGAGAAAGGTGAATTATCAGCAGCCCCGGTTGCTGAATCAATGGCAGCAACTGCAACACTGCCTGCACTAGCAGATCACAGCTTCAGACTTGATATCCCTGTTAAGGATCCTGTTCTGTGGAATCTTGATGATCCTGAACTTTACCAAACTGTTGTTACTGTTTTGCAGGGAAATATAATAAGTGATGTTTATGAAACAAATTTCGGATTCAGAACTTTGAATTTCACACCTAGAGATGGGTTCTTCCTTAATGGTAAAAGAGTTCAGGTTCAGGGAGTCTGTGATCATCATGATCTTGGCGCACTTGGTACGGCTTTTAATATAAGCGCAGCTGCACGCCAGCTCAGGATACTGAAGGAAATGGGATGCAATGCAATCAGAACAAGTCATAATCCACCAGCTCCGGAACTACTTGATCTGTGCGACAGGATGGGATTCCTTGTTGAGGATGAAGCATTTGATGCCTGGAAAACTGCCAAAAAACCGGGTGACTATAATAAACTCTTTTATGCCTGGCATGAAGAAGACCTCAAAGCAATGGTGCGCCGTGATAGGAATCACCCTTCAGTTTTCATCTGGAGCATAGGCAATGAAGTGAATGACCAGAACAATCCTTATATCTCCCAAAGTCTGAGGACAATTGTTAAATCGGAAGATGACACCAGACCGGTAACCTCAGGATGTAACTGGGACCAGTCAGGTACAGATGGCTTCCAGAAAACACTTGACATTTTTGGTATAAATTATCACGTATATAAAAATGAATACGAAAGATTCTTTGCCCTGAAGGATAACGAGAACCTCGGGTTTCATTCGAGCGAATCAGCATCAACTGTAAGCTCAAGGGGTGAGTATTTCTGGCCTATCTTCACAGGTGATCTTGATAAGAATCAGCCGGGGAAAGGTATATTCCAGATAACCTCCTATGATGTGGCCTATCCTAGCTGGGCATCAACTGTTGATCAGCAATGGACTATGCTTGATAAGTACCCTGCTGTTTATGGAGAGTTTGTTTGGACAGGTTTTGATTATATCGGAGAACCTACTCCTTACAACGGTGATCTTACCGGTCTGAAGCCAGGAACAAAGTTGTACGACATAACCAAGGAGATGCTTGACAAACAGGGCGTCAAAGAAGTACCATCAAGAAGCAGCTATTTCGGTATCGTTGATCTTGCAGGATTTCCCAAGGATCGTTACTATCTGTATCAGTCACGCTGGAGACCAGACCTACCGATGGCCCATATCCTTCCTCACTGGAACTGGCCCGAAAGAAAAGGACTTGTAACTCCTGTACATGTTTATACTTCAGGAGATGAAGCTGAATTGTTCCTTAATGGTAAATCGCTCGGTAAAAAGAAAAAAGGCCAGTACGAATACAGACTGGTTTGGGATAATGTTGTATATCAGCCAGGTGTACTGAAGGTTGTTGCATACAGAAACGGCGTTAAATGGGCAGAAGACAGCATGACCACAACTGGTAATGCAAATCAACTGACATTATCGGCTGACAGGTCAACTATTTCCAGTGACGGATATGATCTTGCGTTTATAACAGTCAGGATTGAAGACAAAAATAAATTGCTTGTACCTCACAGCAGCAACCTCGTGAATTTCAGCATTGTTGGGCCAGGGAAAATAGTTGCTGTTGACAATGGAGATGCAACTAGTCATGACCCATTCCAAGCAAACTACCGGAAAGCGTACAACGGTATGTGCCTTGTTATTGTAAAGGCAGAGAAAGGAGCAACTGGTACATTTACAGTCAAAGCAGCATCTAAAGGATTAAAAGGGTCGGAGGTGGTTGTCAGGATAAATTAATAAAATTATTTGACATATATATGTTGGTAGAGTGCAAAAAACGGTCAAATTGCCCACCTCCAAAACAACCATACATAATATATATTAAAAGGAAATGATCCATTTCTATAATTTTTAAGGTTATCAGAAATCAGAAAACCTTAAAATGGAAATCTTCTTAATCGATTTGATTTAACCCTTGTTAGTAGTGCAAGGACAAGAGATAGTTCCAGAAGAAACTATCTCATAACTTTTACTACATCCTTCACCAGAACGCACCAGAATTGGACTGGAAAAGAGAATATCATTCGTTCATTAAACGGTGCAAATTGGTTTGAAGACATACAATACGGACTTCTATTGACCTGTCAAGAAAGGTGTAAACAACCACTGACCTATTTGTTTAAATTTAAGAGAATTGTTAAATAAATCAATAAAAAACCGGCTGAATTGGCCGGCTTGAAGTGGTAGAATCAGGATTTTTAAATCAGTTAATGTCTTTGAATATTATCAAGGAGTATTTTTAATTATGATTAACCCGGGACTCTGTTTTCATAACATTGTCCGTGTTAGGCTTAGATTTGGTTTTTTCTTGCTATCAGGGTAGTGTTTTTAATAAAGGCGGTTTTACTTTCTGTATATTTTTCTCGGTCATTTTTGAATTCAGTTGCGAGCTTCCTTTTAAGTCTGGCGTAATCCGCTATCACCGTTTGATTTTTTAATAGATAGTCACGAAATACTATTTCGTCCCAGTCTCCTGAATATCTCACGTGAATATGAAATGTTTGTCCGGTGATCCCAGATTCTAAATATCCTTTTGCAAACATCATATGAGGTAATGGATTTTCTGGTTTTGGGATAAAGTGATATCCAATTTTATTGAGATGGTTAATTAGGAAATCACAATTTGTGATGTCCATTATTTCAAGCAAGAAGTCAATTGTCGGTTTGGCGCAAAGTCCGGGTATAGCAGTGCTACCAATATGTTCAATCCGTGATATGAATGCTTTTCCAACATTTTTAATGATATTCTTTTTCTCAATAGAGGCTAGTCTTGGCCAGTCAGGATCGTAATCAACAATCACTATTGGAAATAGTTGTCCAAGTTCATCAGTGGTCAATTGATTAAAGTCTTTTGCCATTTGAAAAGCTAAAGTTGTCTAGATTACGGAAATTTTAATTCAAGTAATATGTCCAAGAAATTCTCATCATGTGCAGTCAGCCAATAATTTAAGCCTTACTAGTTTATAGTATTAATAAAATTAATCTTCTTCATCCAGAATGGTAGTATAAAAGTAATTCGATAAAACTACCAGTTATTCAATTCTCAAATCCCTGAGTTTTAGTATAGTCTTCTTACAGCTCCGCCCCGTCAGTCACATATTCAAAATGCCCATAAATGGATCCAAATTATGATTTATTGGGTGTGTCTGACGAATGACCTTCTTTTATCCAATACAAGTTAAATAAATTCCTGAAAATGATTAAGGAAATTAAGAAAAATCAGATTTATACAGTTGACTTTTTGGGGAATTTTGTTTTAATTTTAATATAGAAGATACAGTGATAAAAAATGAGTTTAAGAAAAGGGGAAGGGGGTATAGAGGTTGGTGTTAATTACCACCGACCTTTATTTAAATTTAAACGGATTGTTATAAAATCTATCAAAAACCTAGCAACAAGCCCAAACCACTTGAACAGGTTTTCATGTAATTGATATGACATAATACCACCAGATGTCACCAGGCTGATTTTGGTTAACTCCGGTTAATTTTATGGGGATTATAAGGGGGAAGGCTTGCTGAAGATGATCTCTCAAGGGCGACCTTAAAACATCGTGGAAATGGCAACTGGGCCTTTGACCTCTGCAGATACCTGCAGAGGTTATAAGATACATTACCCTTTCCCTGTTCGATTTACTTTTGCAGTATTTCAGTAAGTATTCTTGATACTCTCGTAATAATCTTTAAGGATTAACCAGGCTTTCTTTTTATCACCCCGATCAGAAAGTAACCCTTTACGATTCCACCCGTTCTGATAAACTTGCTGCATTCTTCCGGAAGACCTGAAATCAACCAGTAACCATGGAAAGATTCCACAAAGATCAGGTACGGTTTTCAGAAGCTGTATCTGGTCTTCATATATCTGTTCCTGATAATCTTCGCTCCAGCTTGATGCCTCATCTTTTGGCCAATTTTTGTTACCATAAAGAGCTTCTCCTCCAAATTCAGAGATTATGATTGGTTTATCTCTGAAAGCCAGATTCCATTTTACATCTGCAGGTCGTCCCTGCCAGGGTACATACCAGCCCAGGTACTCATTTAATGAGATGAAATCGAAATGTCGATAAAGAGTATCCCATACACTTATTATATTATTATTGTACTTCTGATCATTGATTACCGAGGTAATAAGCCTGGTTGAATCCAGATTCCTGCATTTATCAGACAGGTTTATTAAAGCATTATCCCTTGCCGCAGAGGGGCTTGTTTCATTAGAAAGACTCCACACTACAACTCCGCACCGATTCTTATCCCTGCTGACCATCTCGCGCATCATCATATCCATCTTACCAGCAACTCCCGGAGCTGAAAATTCAATTTGCTGGTAAACAGGAATTTCGTCCCATACCATTATGCCCATTTTTTCGGCTAAACGAATCATATATTCATTGTGCGGATAATGGGCTAACCGTACCATATTACATCCCAGTTCCTTTGCCCAGGTCAAAAGAATCAGGGCATCCGATTCACAGTAAGCTCTTGCAGCCCTGAAAGGATTCTCTTCATGGATATTTATACCTTTAAGAAAAACCGGCCTTCCGTTCAGAAGGATTTTTGATCCCTTAACCTCAATACTCCTGAAACCTATAGCATCATTTACAGTGTCAGTCTCGCACTGGATGCTTACCTTATAAAGTCTCGGATTTTCCGGTGACCATGTTTCAAACAGGGAAGAGAATTTTACTTCAGCAAGCCCTTCATTATTCGTTTTAGTTTTATAATCCACATTTATTTCAGGTATTCTGATTTCGATTTCCTGCATAGGGCGAATCCCATTTAATTTTACCCAGCCAAGGATATCGTTCAATGAGTGTTTTTTCAATTGAATGAAATAGTCGCTGATATATGTGCTTTCGGTTTCAACCAGATTCACATCGCGCGTAATGCCTCCATAGTTGAACCAGTCATATCCAAGTCCCGGAATGCCATCTTTCAGTCTTTGGTTATTTACTCTTACTACAATAGTATTCCCGCCTTTCTTAACCTCATTGGTAATCTCAAACTGGAATGGTGTAAATCCTCCTTCATGCTTACCGAGAAGATTGCCATTGAGATATACACTGGCAGTATAATTTACAGCTCCAAAATGAAGGAAAAGCCTCTTTCCCTTACTAAGGTCACAATTAAATGTTTTTTTGTACCATATTGTCCCTTCAAAGTATTTCAGCTCAGTCATTTGGGAATTGAAATCTCCCGGTACATTCAATATGGGACCCCCTTCGAACGAATATTCGATAAAGTCAGTTTTTTTCTCAGGTTTCCTTTCCTGCCATACCTGCCTCCAGTCTCCTGCTCCCGTTGGATCAATAATTACCTGCCATTTCCCATTGAGGCTGGTACAATGCCTGGCTGAAGCATTAATCATCGCACTTTGAGCTGATAGTGAATTGGAGCCTGTAAGACCGCAATTAATCAAAACGCCCCAGATTGCCAGCTGTATAGTTAGCCTGTTTTTCATGTTGATATCTCTAAAATTTGTTTTTAATATTCCTCTTAAAGTCAATGAATGTTTGTTCATTCGTTGGGCCTGATATCAGCTACTAATATCTGGTATTAAAGATTATTTTTATAGGAATAACCAGGCTTTCTATAGATCTTGCTTTTTTCATAACAGGCCTTAAAATTATTCATTTTCTCAACTTAAATCACTGTCCTGAATTGGGGTACATTATACAAGCACTCCAATTAAATTGCATCTCATATTTTCTTCATTTCATCTTTAGGTCTCGGATGGGCTATTTTTGCAGATTTATTCTTGAAATCAAATTCGGATATTTTATGAGCTGAATCATTATGGCATTTTAAGCAGTCTGTTTCGGTGGGAAGGAATGTTTTACTAATGTATGGTCCTTTATGGCAAGCTTCGCAAGTCACTCCATCATCTTTTTTATAAGTACCTGCGAAGAATGAGGAGTCAAGGCCTCCCCGGTAACATGACAATTTAAACAGACTGTACTTTCCTGAGGATCCCCTTTTACATTGGCTTTTTTTGTATATTGCACAGCCTTTTTTGAAGGAAGGATTTTAAAAGCCTGTGAATGGGGACCATTTTTCATAATCTTATACTGGAAACCCATATCTTCTTTGTTGTGACAGGACGAAGCACATTTTTCCATACCCACATAATGGTATTTGGGGTTTTCCTTTACGAATCTGCTTATACCTTTAGGCAATAAAAGATCGTATTCTTTAAGAATTGTGTTAGTTTGACCAGATTGAACAGAGTCAATGATTATAGTTAGACTAAAAACTATTGATAGTACTAAAACTGCTATTTTTTGATTTGTTTTCACATATGGATAGTTCTAAAACAAATATAATCTTTTAAAATGATCGTTTTCATAAATAAAGAATGGTGTTAATTACCACCGACATTTAAATTCAATTGATATCATTAGGAACTTAATTCATTGAGTTCAGTCCTTATAATTTACCAGATGTCACCAGGTTGATTCTGGTTGCTTCTGGGATAGTATCTAAGTGATGCTTGGCAAAAGATGATCTAACGCCAGAGACCTTAAAAAGAAGTAAAAATGGTAATAATCTCATAAAATCCGTCCTTCTTTGACCACCTCAAAATCCGGTCTGCTTTCGCCAAACATCCAATACAAAACAACAAGTCTTTAACTCCCCTTTAAAGGGTGGTCAATTTATTCTGGCGACAAAAGGCCAAAACAGTGGCTTTTCCAAAAAAACAGCCTGAAAGGCCCACTCAAAGTTGAAATATCACAATTAATGAAAATCTGAAATTGATTTATGAATTACTTTCAACTACCTTTGGATAACTATACATTAATGATTAACTCTAAATGATATAAATTAGTCTGACGACATAAGATAATAAAACATATTGATTATCACAAAATAAGGCCATTTAAGATCATTAAAAGCTAAGGTGTTATGAAAAGGATATTTACAATTATTATAATAGTTGTAATTACAATATACAGTTTTGGTCAAATACCTCAAAAAATAAGTTATCAAACAGTAATTCAGGATGTTGGTAATTCCCCTGTGAAAAGTCAGGCTGTAGGAATACGAATTAGTATCATTCAGGGATCAGAAAGAGGAAAGGTAGTTTACACAGAAACACAAACGACAATAACAAGTCCTGATGGTTTAGTAAGTATTAAAATTGGAGGTGGAACTGGTTTTAATGAAATTGATTGGACAGATGGACCTTATTTTATTAAAACCGAAACCGATCCAACAGGAGGGACAAGCTATACCATAAAAAATACAAGCAAGTTGTTGCGTGTTCCTTATGAAATGCAGTCTAAAATAGCTGCCCGTCATTCTGAAACTGGCCATGCATTTATTGCAACCGGGATTGCTTCAAATAAAAATGATCTGGCCGTCAATCCTGATACAGTTAACATCGCAAGCAACCTGCCATTGGTACTGATAAATACAAACGGCCAGACGATAGTAGATGGTACAAAGATAGTAGCTAATATGAAAATCATTGACTATTATCCTTCTCATTTGAACCATGTTATCGATTCTGCCAACGGTTATAACGGCAAGATCGCAATTGAACTAAGAGGCTCTTATTCACTGTACTTTCCACAAAAGGGTTATGGGCTTGAAACCCGCGACAGTTTGAATGTTCAGCAAAATGTGATAATACTGGGCATGCCTTCGGAAAATGATTGGATTCTGGAACAACATTATAATGATAAAGCCTTAATGAGAAATGAACTCTCCTATCAACTTTCAAATAATATGGGGCATTATGCATCCAGAACACGTTACTGTGAAATGTTCCTGAATAACAATTACATGGGGATTTATTTCTTTGGTGAAAAAATCAGGAGAGACAAAAACAGAGTCAGCATTGCGAAACTCACTCCTGATGATAATTCCGGTGATAAATTGACCGGAGGGTACATATTTAAAAACGATAATGGTGCTACAGGGGAATGGTATAGCAACTTTTCAGAAATAGGGGCCCCTGGTATCCGGGAAGTTCAGTTTATATTTTTTGACCCAAAATCTGACGATCTTATACCCCAGCAGAAGTCCTATATCGAAACCTTTATCAATTCTTTCGAAACAGCCTTGTATGGATATGATTTCAGGGATCCAGTCAAGGGTTATCTGCCGTTCATTAATATGAGATCATTTGTCGATTATTTTATTCTTGGGGAATTCACCAGAAATGTTGATACTTATAAGAAGAGCAGGTATTTATATAAAGAACGGGACAGTCGAGGCGGGTTATTATATTCCGGACCAGCATGGGATTTTGACTGGGCTTATAAGGATATGCCGGGACAAGCCCCATCATATTCTGCAACAGATGGCTCAGGATGGGTGTATGCAATTCCCGCTCCTCATTCGCCACCTTACCCGGGTTGGGCACCGCGAATGATGCAGGATTCTAATTTTGTCAATGCATTAAGAACGCGCTATGTTGAGTTAAGAAAAACTGTACTTGATACTACAAATATTTTCCATTACATGGATTCAATTCATGACCTTGTCAATCAGGCTCAGGTACGTCATTATATAAAATGGCCGATACTTGGGGTTGTAAGCATTGGCGCCCCTGAAGTAGAACCACAGCCGGCAACGTTTGATGCAGCAGTGTTGCAAATGAAAAAATGGATAACTACACGATTAGCATGGCTGGACGAAAATATGGAAGGGAGTGTGCTTTCGGCTCAAGAGGTTCAAACTATTATTTCTGATTCGGAGTTTAGGGTATTCCCAAATCCAGCCTCGGATCACGTTTATATAGAATCAGATAAGATTATACTGCAAGTTGAGATATATTCAACCACAGGTCAGTTGCTAAAAATAATTCCAACAAAGGCTTATTCATTACCTGTCGATTTATCCGGTTTACGGAAAGGTTTATTTTTTCTGAGAGTATTTCTTGAAACAGGTGAAATACAATCTCGAAAACTGATTATCGAGTAGTATTTTTCGTACCAATCTGCAAAAGCCGGGCTCATTGACCACCTTTAGCTGGCCAGATAACATTAAACAAACAATTTAAAACAACAAGGATTTAACTCCCCTTTATAGGGTGGTCAATTTATCCTGTTAATCAAACTATTATGAAAACACTATGGAACTGCTACGTTTATCCAAACAGTAATTTAAATCGTCAGCCAAAAGTTTAAATATTTATTTTTTTGAAGCCTTTTTAAATTCATTAATGCTTTCCTCAAGGAAGAGATTAAACTTTTCCGGAGCTTCCAAGAACACGAAATGGTAAACATCTTGAATTATCTTGACTTCGAATTCTGGATGATATTCCCTGAATGCTTCAATATTTGTGGGATTCTGATCTGAATTGATTGAAATAATAGGAGTCTGAATTGCTTCAAGGGATTTAGTGCAATCTTCATTTAACCACCTAAAACAATCATAATAAGATTCATGCCATCCTAAGGTATCAGGACGAATAGTATCGCACATTGATATTAGTTTCTTGCCCACCTCCTCTGGATTATTTTTAAAAGCGAATTTTATTTTTTTTATGAATGGAGCTGACGAGAACTGAAAATCCATATTTGACCTATACTTTTTGCCAATGAGTTCCTCAGGATATTTAGCTTCAATATTTTGAAGAAAATCAACAATAACAAGTCCGGAGATTCTGTCAGGAATTATTTTTGCTGCTTCTATGATAACGGGAGCTCCCATTGAATGCCCAATTAAAATAACATTGCGTAGATGAAGCTTATTAACGACAGCAGCCACATCTTTCCCAAATGCAACCATCCCCCATTTTTCACGATTATTGCCTGATGCACCAAAACCTGCAAGATCAATCGTAACGACTTCATATTTTTGCGAGAAATAAGATACCTGGTCACGCCATATACATTCAGAACACATAAATCCATGTACAAATACGAGTGGTGGATTGCCTTTCCCATTTACACTAAAACTAATCCTCACTCCATCCGAAGATAGGGCATAATTTCTTATTTCTTTTTTACAACTAATAAGAAGCACCAATGATAATGCGAGACAATTAATAATAATTAGTTTTGTTCTTTTCATTTCTTTCTCTAATGTATTAAGCTGTAAAAAAATACATGTATATACATTTCCTCAAATATGAGTCTTCAAACGAAGTTACATAACCATAAAGCCAAAGGCAAATAAATCCAATCCATCATTTCCCCAAATAATCAGTAAACATTGCATCTGATTGGAAAAGCCAGTGGCCTTGACCATATATGGCCGGATCTCATTGACCACCAAAAGCCGGAATTAAATGCTTCTTTTTTAGTTATAAATGACTACTGTATTTTGACCGGCCAAATATGGTCAATACCTCCGGCTTTTGCAATAAATAAAGAATGGTGGTATTACCACCAACCTTTGTTTAAATTTAAACAGATTGTCATAAGATCCATCAAGAACCTAGCGAGAACCATGCAACAAAGAAAACCAACTTGTGCGGGTTGTCATGTAATTATTATGACATGATACCACCAGATGTCACCAGGCTGATTCTGGTTGCTTCTGGGGTAGTTTCTAAGGATGGGAAGGGGTGATCTTGGCAAAAGATGATCTGTCACCAGAAACCTTTAAAAGAAGTAAAAATGATAATAACCCTTTAAAATCCGTTCTTCTTTGACCACCTCAAAATCCGGTCAGCTTCTCCTTGACTACATAGATAAACAACAAGGATTTAACTCCCCTTTAGAGGGTGGTCAATTCATTCCGGCCATATGTGATCAATGTTTCTTGCTTTTTTTGCACATACTGGCTTGATGCATTTCCCTTGGATTAAACAAAAACGTTGGCTGTCACTTTTTGTAAAAGAGTGTACCGCTAAAATATAGGGATTGAACTTTAAGGATGCCAGGTTGTTAATATATTATAAATGGTTATTATAAATTAAAAACTTTTAATGATGAAGAAATTATTGATTTCGTTTTTAGGATTAATTGCATTTGTTCTTCCAACAATTGCACAGGTGGATCATGACTATAATATCAATGATAGGGTACCTGTTGTAACTGCCACACTAACACCAGCCCAGATTCCTGCTGCAATTATCAAAGCAGTGAACACAGAGTTTTCAATGAATAAGACAATATCATATTACAAGTTCCCATATGTATTAAAGGAATATGGATTTGTTTATGATGTGGGAGCATCCGATCTTAAGCCCGATCGGTACGAAGTCACAATGAAAACCACTAATGGCGAAGATTTGGAAGCAGTGTATTCTGCAGAAGGGAATCTTATCTCAAGCAGAGAGATGTCTACCAATGTACCACTGCCTTCCTCTGTAAAAGAAGCACTTTCAAATAGTCAGTATAAAGACTGGACGGTAGTTGGTGAAAAGGAGATAATTAGATATTATCATGACAGGAATAATGTAGAACAGCATTTCCGGATAACAGTTGAAAAAGATAATGTAAAAAGAAGCATATCTTTTAATTATCAGATGGCAGGGAATAAATAAATAATTTGAACTAAGAATAAAAACCCGGTTGACTATTGTATTAATAGCAACCGGGTTTTACTTTTTTAACTGAAAATTTTTCCACAAATCATTTATTACTTCAACTGTCAGTTTTTCCTTCATAAGAAGTTTCTTTGCTATATATTCGACAAAAGGCCAATGCTTTTTTATAAGCCTCTCTGTTTCTTCCTCAAGTGCATAAGCCGGACGCCTTGACCGCATTAGGCTAGTTAGATTCCAATTAACATACATAATTTAACAACAAACACTTACCTCCGGCCAGGGGTGGTCAATTTACTCCGGCTAAAAGTGGTCAAGGCCACTGGCTTTTTCAACTTATCCAAATATTCGAGAAGGATTAAGGATTTTTAAGCAGTTCCTAACCTCAGACCATACGCAAGTAGCTGAATATATAATGAGAGAACGATTCCGCACTATTGAGAAGGAAGCACCGATAATCCCAATTAATGAGTTTATCAAATCTCGAAATCTAAAGCTTTTGTAAAAAACGGCTGCAATAAAAGTAATCATAAAATTAATCAGTTTTATGAGATATGGATTTTTATAAGGAATAAAAGAACTCGAATCCTTGATCTTCTGTTCCCCCAAAATTACTTATGGCAATTATAAAACTTAAAGGAAGTCTTGTAATATCTGAGATATACAATGGATAACAAATGCTATTATAATTCCGGCATTTTATTGATAGCCAGACTCACATTTAAACCCAAAGATTTCAAATAGATATCTGTTTGTTCAAGACTCTGATGCCTGCATTGACTTTGTATGGTTTTTATGTCAATCCCTGCTTTATAGGCTGCTACAACTCCTGAATGTTTCCACAAATAAAACGTATAATCTTTATCGAGATTAAGATCTCTTGTAAGCATACGGAACCTCGATCCCATAACATTTTTTGAAATTGGTTTCAATTTATCCCGGCTCTGAAAGATGAACTCCTGCCTTGAGCTAAACTCCTTGGATTCAATAAGCACATTGAGGAAGGACTCTGGTATAGTCACATAACCGTCTTTTCCGTTTTTACTGATGTACCCGGGTATGAAAATTTGATTTTTATCCATATGTAAATAACTGTGCTTAAGTTGCCGCACTTCATTTGGCCTTAGATAACAATAATAGATAAATTGGATAAATAACCACAGAGATGGATCTTTTTCTTCAATGGTCTTTTTCATCCTTTCCATCTGTTCTTCATTGAAAGCCATGTTTTTTCTCGATTCACCTTCTTTATGTTTTTTTAAGTTCTTAAATGGGTTATTTCGAATAATTTCATGTTCGACAAGCACCTGAAACAATGATTTCATATAGGAGATATGGCCGTTAACTGTTTTAGCAGCATAAGCACATCCCACAAGAAGGTAATCATCGAAATACACAGCACGAAGCTTATCAAAATAGACAACGTTCATTTCCTGCAGCCGGTTGTTGGATGCCCATTTTTGAAAAAGGTTTACGGTACTCTTATAGGAGGGGAAGGAGGAGGTACGTATGGAAAGTTTCTTAATCTCCAGGGCAAAAGATATGGCATCATTAAGGGTATAGGTCTGAGTTTCTTCGCTCTCCGCCTGAGAGGGTACTTTGTTCACATCAAAATGATACCCTTCTTTCAGCAGTTTATTTAATTGTTGTATAATCCGGTTGGCATAAATTCTGCGATCCTGTTCTGATATAATGTTATTCACCTCATAATATCGTTTTCGGACCAGCTTTGACATTTGTACATCCCAGGCATAAAATTCGATGTACCATCTGCCGGATAAATCTCCTCCACAATCATTAAGTTTTGCTTTCTTGAAAGGATACATGTCTTCAGAGTGTAGAAGCTTTTTGAGATCGAGTTTGTCGCAAATTGCGCCAAAATTTGGCGCTGGAAGAAAATTTAAATTTTCAAGTTGCTGATATTGAGCAACTTGAAAATAAGTGGGGTGGAAGGTGGGATTCGAACCCACGACCTACGGAACCACAATCCGCCATTCTAACCAACTGAACTACATCCACCGTTTCAGAGGTGCAAAAATAACCCCAATATTTTTATTCACAAAATTTTAATTTTGTTTTCTCCCACTCAAGCCCAATTGTTATCTTTGTCCGGTTCAAAAAAAAATGAACTGTATGACCTCCGGATGAGAATTGAATTGACAAATAGTTTAAATTATCACGCAGAAATCAGGAATTTTTGAAAAAAGTCAAAATCATTGATAATATTTCAGGACTTCAGAGCTTCCAGCTGATGAAGTTCACGATTTTCCTGATTATAAGCGTGGTATTCACAAAAAGCCACCTGACCCGTGCCGATATCGGATCATGGGAGATGTTCCTTTTCATCTCCGGACTGATTAGCTATTTCTGGGTGACAGGTGTAATCCAGTCATTGCTTCCTCTTTATCACCGGAATAAGACATTCAGAAAGTTTGGGGAGCCTGATAATGGAAAATCTCCTGAAATATTCAATGCTTTTCTGCTGATTTGCTTTTTCAGCCTGATCGTATTTTCAATAGGACATTCATTAAAGGGAAGCATCTCAGTTTTTCATTTTAAGGGGAACGTGCCGTACATAAACCTGCTTTTGCTGTACGTACTCCTGAGCAGCCCGGTTTGTCTGATAGAATATATTTATCTGCTCAATAACAGATCTTACAGGATCTTCCAGTACGGCTTGTATACATTCAGCATTCAGATCGTACTCGTTATTGTCCCGATACTTCTTGGGAAAGATATAATCTGGTCGATTTACGGGTTGCTCATTATATGCGGAGTAAGATGGATATGGCTGATAATCCTGCTCAAAAGATACACGGTTATGAAAGTGTCCTGGGAATTCATGAAGGAGCACCTGTACCTTGGACTTCCGCTGATCCTGACATCGCTCATAAGCGGTTCAGCTCAGTACACCGATGGGGTAATAGTATCGGCGGTTTACCGTGACCCTGCGATGTTCGCATGGTTCAGATACGGAGCAAAGGAGTTCCCTCTGGCACTGCTTCTGGCAAACGGTCTCAGCAATGCGATGCTGCCGGAGTTCTCAACCAGGTCAAGGACGAAGGAAGCGCTTGAGAAGATCAAGCTTAAGTCAAAAAGACTTATGCACCTGCTCTTCCCTGCAACAATGCTGATAATGCTCTTTACAAGATGGTTTTATCCCCGTCTCTTCAACCCCGATTTTCAGAAAAGCGCTGATGTTTTCCTGGTTTATACACTTCTCGTAATACCAAGACTTGTTTTTCCCCAGACAATAGTGGTTGGAAGAAAAAAGACGAATATAAGTCTCATTGCAGCAATAATTGAGATATCTATTAATATTCCCCTCAGCCTTCTTATGATAAAGTGGGGATATAATATTGTCGGAGTGGCTCTCGCAACATTCATTGTCTATGTTGTCGAAAAAATATTTCTGATTGGTTATGTCTGGACAAAAATGAAGATAAAACCGACAGAGTATATACCTGTGAAAATCTACCTGCTGTACAGCTCCCTTATCGCAATACTGTTCGTCCTGATCGACCATAGAATTATAGATATACACTAGAGGGATTTTTACTGACAGCTGCATTTTGAAAAGTCATGGCAGGTCTTTGTATTGAGGAAATCTCTGTATATTTGCTGATTGTATCCGCTATCCTGAACATTTTATAAATTGATTTATGCAGGTATTTGAAGTATTGACAAAAGGAGATAAGCAGGAATTTCATGATTTTCCCGCACGGTTATATAAGGGTGATCCCAACTGGGTGCGTCCGCTTGATTCAATGGTTGAAAATATTTTTAACCCGGAAAAGAATCATTCATTTAATCATGGTGAAGCGACCCGCTGGCTTCTGAAGGACAACAGCGGAAAGACAATCGGTCGTATAGCCGCATTTATTGACAAAGTGAGATCGGCAGCAAACAGGCAGCCGACAGGAGGGTTAGGCTTTTTCGAAGTAATCGAGGACAGGGATGCGGCATTCTTTCTTTTCAATACTGCAAAGGCCTGGCTCTCGGCACGGGGGATGGAGGCGATGGACGGGCCCATTAATTTCGGGGAGAATGATAATTTCTGGGGGCTTCTTGTCGACGGTTTTGTGAGGCAGGGGTTCGGTATGCCGTATAATAAGAAATATTACAGGGATTTTTTTGAAAGCTATGGTTTCAGGAATTATTTTGAACAAATCTCGACACAGAGACAGGTGCGTGAAAAGGGCAACGTAATTACCACATTTCCGGAAAGGATAATGAAAGTGGCCGAGTGGCTTTCGAAGAGGCCGGGATATTCATTCCGGCATTTCGAATTCAGAAATGCCAGGAAATTCATAGATGACATATGCAATATTTATAACTCTACATGGATATATTTAAAGGATGATTTTACACCACTGGACCCTGGCATCCTCGAAGAAGCCATACGTGATGCAAAGCCGGTCATCGACGGGGAGTTCATCTGGTTCGCATATTATAACGACAAGCCGATTGGTTTTTTTGTGATGTATCCTGATCTGAATCAGATATTAAGGCATTTTAACGGCAAATTAACTCCATGGAACATGGTCCGGTTCGTCTATTACAAGCTTACCCACGAAATGAACAGGCTGAGATGCGTTGTCGGGGGAGTGCAGCGCTCTTATCAGAATATCGGAGTTGAATCGGCACTTTTTTACCAGTATTATCAGATGTTTAAAAAATGGCCCTGGGTAAAGGAACTCGACATTTCCTGGGTCGGGGATTATAATCCCAAAATGATAGCGACTTACGAGGCTCTCGGTGCAAAAAGGGTAAAATTGCATATCACCTACCGGTATATGATAAATGATAAGCTTGATTTCATGAGATTCAAAGATGAAATGGCTGAAAAGCGATCCAAATAATTTACAGGATTGCTTTTGCATATTAATTATTGTTTATTAATTTTGCAGTCCCTTAACAGGGTTATTTTATAAATTGAAAAAGAAAAAAATACAATGAAAAAAGGAATACATCCGGAAAATTACAGGCTGGTGGTGTTTCAGGATATGTCCAACGGGTACTCTTTCCTAAGCAAATCAACCGCCCCTTCAAAAGAGAACATAAAATGGGAGGATGGAAAGGAATATCCGCTTATAAAACTGGAAATATCAAACACATCCCATCCTTTTTATACAGGAAAAATGAAACTTGTCGATACTGCAGGAAGGGTTGATAAATACATGAACCGTTACAAGGATCATGTTTCGAAGAAAAAATAACCGTGACGATCGAATGATACAGCCCTCCCAAAGAGGGCTTTTTTATTTGTGGCACAATGATTGCAATTCATCGTTTCGGATTTCTTGTGAAAATATTCTGTAATTTTGACACTCTGATAAAGTGGGAAGGGAATAACTGATATGGAAAAAAAATTCAGAAAAACGGTTAATGATTTATTTATCCCTGATATTGTTGACGGAGAAGGCGATATTATTCCGATAATTGCTGACGGCGACGACAGCGACCTTGAGAATATAGAAGTTCCCGGGGCCATCCCGATTCTGGTTCTGCGCAACACTGTTTTATTCCCGGGAGTAGTGCTGCCGATTTCAATAGGAAGACCACGCTCGGTACAGCTCATAAAAGAAGCTTACAGAAGCGATAAAATTGTAGGCACTGTCGCACAGAAGGATCCTGATCAGGAGAACCCCGGTTTTGGCGACCTGCATTCCATTGGGACTGTCGGCCAGATAGTGAAACTTCTGGAGATGCCGGACGGATCGACAACGGCAATTATTCAGGGTCGCAAAAGGATGGCTCTCACCGAGCTTGTCTCTGATGATCCTTATATAATGGCTGTGGTAAAACCTATACCGGAGAATAAGCCCGAATTGGCAAGCAGGGATTTTGACGCCATTATCGGTTCTTTAAAAGATCTGTCCCTGAAAATCATAAAGATCAACCCTAATATCAGCCCGGAGGCATCATTCGCAATTAAAAATATTGAAAATAACATGTACCTTATAAATTTCATCTGTTCAAATACAGATATCAAGGTACAGGATAAGCAAAAGCTCCTGGAAAAAAACAACATCCGCGACAGGGGTTTTATGCTTCTTGAATTCCTTGCCCAGGAAATTCAGATGCTGGAGCTTAAAAATGAACTCCAATCGAAGGTGAAAATTGACCTCGATCAGCAGCAAAGGGAATTCCTCCTTCATCAGCAGATGAAAACAATACAGAATGAGCTTGGGGGTAATCCTGTTGAAAAGGAAGTCGAAGATTATAATAACAAGGCAGAAGGAAAGAAATGGACAGAGGAAACCAGGAAAATATTCGACAAGGAGCTTGATAAACTTACCAGGCTCAATCCTGCAGCAGCGGAATACTCTGTCCAGGTAAACTATATTCAGACACTTCTTGACCTGCCATGGGGCGAATATACCCAGGATAACCTTGATCTTTTAAACGCAAGGCAGGTACTCGATTCTGATCATTTCGGGCTGGATGATGTAAAGGAAAGAATTCTTGAACACCTGGCAGTCCTCAAGCTCAAGGGTGATCTTAAATCACCGATCCTGTGCCTTTACGGCCCTCCCGGTGTCGGCAAAACATCCCTGGGTAAATCTGTTGCCAGGGCACTTGGCAGGAAGTATGTCAGAATGTCACTTGGAGGTCTCCATGATGAGGCGGAAATCAGGGGTCATCGTAAAACCTATATCGGAGCTATGCCGGGAAGAATAATCCAGAATCTAAAAAGAGCCGGTTCATCCAACCCTGTTTTCATACTTGATGAAATAGACAAGGTCGGTCAGGATTTCAGGGGCGACCCTTCATCTGCATTGCTTGAAGTCCTTGATCCTGAACAGAACAGCACTTTCTTCGATAACTTCCTGGAGATGGAGTATGACCTTTCAAAAGTGCTTTTCATAGCTACCGGAAACACGCTTTCTACTATAAGCCCTGCACTTCGCGACAGGATGGAGACCATTGAGATAACGGGCTACCTGGTCGAGGAGAAAATTGAAATAGCGAAAAGGCATCTTCTTCCCAAACAGCTTGAAAATCACGGTGTGAAAGCCGATCAGCTTTTGATTGACAAGGATATGCTGGAAAAGCTGATTGACAAATATACGAGGGAATCAGGTGTGAGGGAGCTGGACAAACACCTTGCCAAAATTGTAAGAGTGACAGCAAAGAATATCGCCTCTGAGATAAAATATAATCCGGCACTTTCCGAAAAGAAACTGGAGGAAATAATGGGCCCGCAGAGATACACGCGCGACATCTACTCCGGCAATGACCAGGCAGGAGTTGTCACGGGCCTTGCATGGACTCCTGCAGGCGGAGAAATACTCTTCGTCGAAACCAGCCTCAGCAGGGGAACGGGAAAACTCACTCTCACGGGAAATCTCGGAGAGGTCATGAAGGAATCGGCAATTATTGCCCTCGAATACCTTAAGTCGAATAATTCACTTCTTGGCCTGCCGGATAATTTTTCAGATAAGTGGAATATACATATTCATGTTCCGGAGGGTGCCATCCCCAAAGACGGCCCTTCAGCAGGAGTTACAATGGCAACTTCCATTGCTTCAGCGTTCACCCAGAGGAAAGTTAAAAAATTCCTGGCCATGACGGGTGAAATTACCCTGAGGGGCAAAGTTCTTCCTGTTGGCGGAATAAAGGAAAAAATACTTGCCGCTAAAAGGGCCAGGATAAAGGAAATAGTTCTCTCGGAAGAAAACCGGAAAGATGTCGGGAACATTAAGGATATTTATATCAAGGGATTAAAGTTCCATTATGTTGAAACGATAATGGGTGTCCTGGAGCTTGCCCTGCTAAAGCAAAAAGTCACTAATCCTAAAAAACTTACGTTCGAATGAAAAAAACCGCTGTTTTTCCGGGGTCATTCGACCCATTCACCATTGGACATGAAAGCATTGTCAGGAGATCCCTTGGAATCTTTGATGAAATAATAATAGCTGTAGGAGCCAATGCCCTGAAGAAAAGCTATTATTCTCTCGATACAAGAAAAAGGATGGTATCGAAAATTTTTCAGGACGAGCCTAGGATTAAGGTGGATCATTATTCGGGACTTACTGTCGACTACTGCAAAAAGAAAAATGCGAATTACATACTCAGAGGACTGAGGACTGCAGCCGACTTCGAGTTTGAAAGAGCTATTGCACAGGTAAACAAAGCAATGGCTCCCGACCTTGAATCTGTTTTTCTGCTGACACTGCCTGAACACACTCACATAAATTCAACAATAGTAAGGGATATTATACGCAGCGGCGGCGATGCCTCGCTCTTTCTTCCGGGCATCATAAATATTAATGATTACGAGAGCGAAGATGATTAAGACTTAAAGATGGATGTGTTTATAAGATCCATCAGTGAAAGCCAGGCGGCACTTTTTATTTTGCTTATTTCATCAGGAAGAAGCCATTCGACACGGGTGATTCCCTCCTTAATCTGAGGTTCGGTGATCATCTTCCCGTCATAGCTCATAAGGAACCAGCTTGTTTTCTTGAGATACGAGATCCCTTCCCATGTATATGTGTGGTAACTCGGCTGCAGCGGCCTGATGATTTTATGACCCTTGATTCCGCATTCTTCCTTTACTTCCCTGACAGCGCATTCTTCCGGTTCCTCTCCCTCTTCAATATGCCCTTTTGGAAGATCAAGCTTTCCTTTCTTCTCGATGAAAAGATATCTGCCTGACTCGTGCCGCACAAGCCCGCCGGCAGCCCCGACTTCAGTAAAATAAATCCTGAATATTTTCCAGATATGCCTGATATCCGGTCCATAAATATTTATGGCATTGAATTTGGGATCGGCCTGAAAATCTGCAATTATCCTGTAAAGTTCCTTTGTGTCGTAAAACTTATAAAATAAGCCGTATTTTTGTAAGCGGTCAGGTTCAGGACTTATCAGGATGAATCTGTTTTCGAAATGAACTTTATACATCTTATTAAAATGGAGAACCGGGCAAAAAAAATCGCTGAATATCTTTTACAAATTAAAGCAATTAAATTGCAACCGTCAAATCCTTTTACATGGGCTTCGGGCCTGAAATCCCCAATTTATTGCGATAATCGTAAGACTCTTTCGTTTCCGGAGGTCAGAACTTATATAAGGGATTCATTTGCCGGCATCATTCATGAGCTTTATCCTCAGGTTGAACTGATAGCCGGCGTTGCAACAGGGGCTATCCCGCATGGGGCTCTTGTCGCTGATATGCTGGAGCTTCCATTTGTCTATGTCAGATCAGAAGCTAAGGACCATGGTCTTGGAAATCAGATTGAGGGGTTTTACAGAAAAGAGCAAAAAACGGTTGTTGTGGAAGACCTGATTTCAACGGGGGGAAGCAGCCTTAATGCCGTAAAGGCGCTCAGGGAAGCAGGATGCAATGTATTGGGAATGGTAGCGATATTTACCTATGAATTCAAAAAGGCTGCTGACGGATTCGAGGCTGCAAAATGCGAGCTTAAAACATTATGCAATTATTCGGTTCTGACAGAAACTGCATTGAAAGCAGGATATATAGCGGATAATGATATCGAGGCATTGAAAAAATGGAAGCTTGATCCGTCTGCCTGGAGTACTGGCAACTGAAACCGCAATTTATGACTGCACTATCGACCTTTGAAAGTAGAACCGCAAAGCTGAATGGCAGCTCCGGAGATGTTTTTGATTTTGTTTCCGATCTGAGGAATTTAGGGCAATTCATTCCTCCCGGAAGCGTGAATGGACTGGTTCTTGAAAGAGAATCATGCCGCTTTAATATCAGTATGCTGGGAGATGTCAATATCAGAGTATCCGAAAAAGAAAAGCCGGATAAAATTGTCCTTTCAGGCCTTGTACCACAGGTAGATGGTTTTTCTTTATGGATGGATATTAAAAGCAACGGTGACAATTCCTCCGAAGCCCGTCTGATACTCAGGGCGGGAATCAATGCCTTCCTTAAACCGGTGATCGCAGAACAGATCAAAAGACTTCTTGAAAGCCTTGTAAATGAGATGGAAAGGTTCAGGGACTGGAAGAAGACTATCTGATAAAATCCACTTCCCTGAAATCATACTGCCTGCATGGTCCGTTCATTTCCATTATCAAAGCCTTTCCATAAGATGAAATGCCTGTCAGCATGCCTCTGAAGGTTCTTTTCCCTGAGCTGTAAAGATGCCATTCATTAATTCTGAAAAGACGCGAAACATATTCATTCCAAAGTTTATTTCTGTTGCCGTATAACACCTGGCTGTACCTTGAGTCGAGGCATTCAAGAAGCTGTTGCATGCATCTTCCCCGATCATATTCCTTCCCTGTGATCATTTTGAGGGAAACCGGGTTTGGAATATCAGGCGGATAATTCTCCTGGTTGATATTGAGGCCAATTCCTGCAACTGCTGTTTCAAAAGATGCGCCCATTATAGAGTTTTCGATCAAAATGCCTGCGATCTTTTTATCATTCACGTAAATATCATTTGGCCATTTTATTTTACTGCCCGGCAGGTAAATATCTATGAAATCACAGATCCCGACAGAGATTGCCATGGAAATGATGAACTGATCCTCCGGCCTGACACTGAGGGGAAATAAAATAACGCTGATAAGCAGATTCTTACCCTTTTCACTTTCCCAGGATGATCCCGACTGACCTTTGCCCTCAGTCTGAAAATCGGTATAGACGACTGTCCCCTCTGCGACTTTTTTTTCCCTGGCAAGTGATAAGGCACAGGTGTTGGAAGAAGTCAGGCCGGTGAAATAAATCAAATTTGATCCGATAATCATAATAATTCATTATTTGACTGGTAAAAGCTTTAATATACTGAAATTGCTTTAACCTTCATGCTGGTGCATTTCTGTAAAAATGGCCTGACGTGACAAAAATACAGATAAAAGTTCGTACTTTTGCGACTTGATATCTAACTGATAATTATTGATGAAGAAAAGATCCAAAGAAGATGGGGCTCTATTAGAAAGCATAATAAAAGGAATCTTTGAAAAAAAAGGGATTGATGTCCTTAAGATTGATTTACGAAAACTTGAAAACAGAATAGCAGATTATTTTGTTATATGTCATGGTTCTTCAACGACACAGGTCAGTTCAATATGCGATTCGGTTGAAGACACTGTGAGGAAGAAAACAGGCGAGAAGCCTTTGCACATTGAAGGTCTTGAGAATTGTTTCTGGGTCCTGATTGATTATGGGAATGTAGTTGTTCACATTTTTCTTGAGGAATACAGAAATTTCTACAGTCTTGAGTCCCTGTGGGCAGATGCCGGAATTGAGAGAGTTGAAGATAAAATAAGCAAGTAAGATAAGTATGGCAGACGATATTAATAATACATCCCAGGATAAGAAAAATGATAAGAACCAGAAGATGCGTTTTAACAGCAACTGGATTTTTCTCATACTGGCTGTTGCCTTTGTACTGTTTGAACTCCTTCTGGGAGGCAAATCAGTAAAGAAGACTACACTGAACATGATAAAGGACATGATTGCCAGTCATGATATCGAGAAAATCGTAGTTATCAATAAAGAGCAGGCTGAAATTTATCTTACCTCAGATGCCATCAAATCCGGAAGATACCCAGATATTCAGAAGCCGGGAATGGGGATGGGGTTCCAGGAGCCTAAGCCTCAGTTTACATATAACATTGGAGATATAAGCAATTTTGAGCCTGGCATCATCGACGTTGAGAAAAAATCAGGATATAGCGATAAGGACCTGATATATCCTGAGTATGATACAAGGAAAAACTATTTGGGAGATGTCCTTTCATGGCTTATCCTGCCGGTCCTGCTGATAATTTTCTGGATATTCATGATGAGAAGGATGACAGGGGGCGGCGCAGGCAATGCAGGCGGAATATTCAGCGTCGGGAAATCCAAGGCCCAGATATTTGACAAGGATACCAACGTAAAATTAAATTTCAATGATGTAGCCGGGCTGGAAGAGGCTAAAGCAGAAGTTATGGAAATAGTCGATTTCCTGAAGAACCCGAAGAAATATACCCAGCTTGGAGGGAAAATTCCAAAGGGAGCCCTGCTTATCGGCCCTCCCGGAACGGGAAAGACATTACTGGCGAAGGCTGTTGCAGGCGAGGCAAATGTTCCATTCTTCTCAATTTCAGGCTCCGATTTTGTTGAAATGTTCGTAGGTGTCGGAGCTTCAAGGGTGCGTGATTTATTCAAGCAGGCTAAGGAAAAGGCTCCCTGTATCGTCTTTATTGATGAGATTGACGCCGTTGGAAGGGCAAGAGGCAGGAATGTCAACTTCGGCTCAAACGACGAACGTGAGAATACACTGAACCAGCTGCTGACGGAGATGGACGGTTTTGGGACCAATATGGGTGTTATTATCCTTGCAGCCACTAACAGGGCCGACATACTTGACAGGGCATTGCTGCGCGCAGGACGATTTGACAGGCAGATACATGTCGAACTTCCGGATGTGAAGGAAAGGGAAGCAATTTTTAAAGTGCACCTTCGTCCGCTGAAGCTTGAGAAGGACTTCGATGTAAGTTTTCTTGCCAAACAGACTCCTGGATTTTCCGGAGCGGATATTGCAAATGTGTGCAATGAGTCAGCACTCATTGCAGCCAGGAAGAATAAGACCGTGGTTGAGAAACAGGATTTCCTGGATGCCATCGATAGAATCGTAGGGGGACTGGAACGAAAGAACAAGATTATATCATTTGAAGAGAAGAAGACAATTGCTTATCATGAAGCCGGTCATGCGACCGTAAGCTGGCTGCTTGAATATGCGAGCCCTCTTCTTAAAGTGACCATCATCCCAAGGGGAAGGGCTCTTGGTGCAGCATGGTATCTTCCTGAGGAAAGACAGATAACTACCCGTGAACAGCTTCTTGATGAGATGGCATACGCCCTTGGCGGACGAGCTGCTGAAGAACTTATATTCGGCAAGATATCAACTGGCGCACTGAGCGATCTGGAAAAGATAACCAAGCAGGCCTATGCAATGGTCTCTTTCTTCGGGATGAGTGAAAAAGTTGGAAACATAAGCTTTTATGACTCTTCAGGCCAGTCCGACTTTGGATTTACAAAGCCTTACAGCGAAAAAACAGCAGAAATTATTGACGGTGAGGTAAAACAGATTATTGAGGAATCCTACATCAGGGCAAAGGAAGTTCTCAAAGCCAATATGAATGGACTAATAGAGCTTGCCGAGATTCTCCTTGACAAGGAAGTTATTTTCGGAGAGGATCTTGAAAGAATTTTCGGAAAGCGAAAGGCCGATCTTATAAAGGAGAAGAAGGAAGCCGATGCTAAAGAATCAGAGGAAAACAAGCCTCCGGAATCCATGGAGGAACTCCAAAAGACAGCTGATAACAAGGGATTTTCACGGGAACAGAAAGACAATCCTTCCGGGAGTGTCGCTCCGGGATCAATCTCGGGTAAATAAACTTTAAAAGCCTTGAATAATTTCTTCACACGTACATTAACAGGAGCGGGAATAGTAATATTTATCATGGGGGGATTCTGGCTTCACCCCATTTCGTTTTTTATTGCCGGGCTTGTTCTTATCGTGGGCTCCCAGTTTGAATATTACAGGATTGTAACAAGCATGGGAGTGAAGCCTCAGACTGTGGCGGGGATCCTGGCAGGCATCTCTGCATATATCCTGGCGACCCTGGTTGCCGCAGGAAGGATCCGGTCAAAGTTTATTCTGCTTATTCTTCCTTTCCTGGCCTTCATAATGATTGCCGAGCTCTACAGAAAAACCGACAGGCCTTTTGATTCAATTTCACATACCTTTTTCCCGTTGATATACAGTGTATTGCCATTTTCATTGTTCCCGTTTTCAGCATACGATCATACAGGACTTAAGACACTGGTGCCTCACGGGCATTTCCTTTTCTCACCGGGAATAGTGATTGGTTTTTTTCTTCTTATCTGGACAAATGATACAGGTGCTTACCTTCTGGGAAGCTTAGCCGGAAAGCACAGACTCTTTGAGAGGATTTCCCCTAAAAAGTCATGGGAGGGATTTTTGGGAGGAGCCATTATTACAGCGGTTGTTTCATTGTTGTTTTCCAGATGGCTTGGAGTCGTAAGCCCTCTCAAATGGGTAGCAATATCGTTGATAGTTTCAATTGCAGGAACATTTGGAGATCTGACCGAATCCATGCTCAAGAGAAGCATCGGAGTAAAGGACTCAGGAAATATCATGCCTGGTCACGGAGGATTCCTTGACAGGTTTGACAGTGCTGTTATGTCATTTCCCCTGGTGTTTCTTTTCATTTCGCTTTTTGGATGATTGACCTGACTTGATTAGTTTTGTGCAAAATTCTAAAAATGAGCATTCATAGGGAAGGATATAAATTCCTGATTTTTGGGTTTTTGATCCTGCTGATAATCAATACTGTCATTGATATTCTGGTACCTGATCAGTTATTGATTAAACTTGGGTTTGGCTTCATTTCACTCCTGCTTTACATGTTCCTGCTATTATTCTTCAGGCTGCCTTCAAGAGAACTGATACCTGATGAAAGGCTCGTTTATGCGCCGGCAGACGGAAAAATTGTGGTTATTGAAGAGACTTTTGAAAAAGAATATTTCAACGATATGCGCCTTCAGGTTTCAATATTTATGTCGGCCTTCAATATGCACAGCAACAGGTATCCGGTATCGGGTCATATAAAATATGTGTCGTACCATCCGGGAGATTACCTGGTGGCCCGGCATCCTAAATCATCGGAATTGAATGAGAGGAGCACTATTGTGATCAAGACTCAGAGTGGAACGGAAATACTTATCAGACAGATTGCAGGAGCTGTCGCCAGAAGAATTGTGACATATTCGAAGGAAGACCAGGATGTAAAACAAGGCGATGAGCTGGGCTTCATCAAATTCGGCTCAAGGGTTGATATTTTCCTTCCGATCGGAACCAGGACAGAAATACCTGTTCTTCATCCGGTAAAGGCAAACAGGAGCGTCATTGCCAAAATTTGAAAAATTCACCCATGACAGGAAAAGACGACAGGATTATTGATATCACAAATGATGTGAAATGGATAGGAATTCTTGATTACGATATCAGGTCGTTTGACATCGTAATGAGTACAGATCATGGTACAACTTACAATTCCTATTTTATAAATGCTGAAAAGAAAGCCATTATTGACGTGGCAAAGGAAAAATTCAGCGAGACCTACATGAAAAAGCTTATGTCGGTCACCAATCCTGCAGAAATAAAATATATAATTCTCAATCATACGGAGCCGGATCATTCCGGAAGCCTTAAGCATATTCTGAAGCTGGCGCCGGAAGCAACGGTCGTAGG
Source organism: uncultured Bacteroidales bacterium (assembly GCA_963717685.1). GTDB lineage: Bacteria > Bacteroidota > Bacteroidia > Bacteroidales > VadinHA17 > LD21. The sequence goes on from OY970346.1 coordinate 2,031,178, forward strand.
CAGCGGAAATGCGATAAGGTACCTGGAGGATATCCTTAATATCCCGTTCAGGTCACAGACTGTCAAAGACGGCGATATTATTGATCTTGGCAACAAAACACTGAAATTCATTGCCGCGCCAAATTTACACTGGCCCGATTCAATTTATACATATCTGGAGCAGGACAGGATCCTTTTTACCTGTGATTCTTTCGGGGCGCATTATTGCAGCTATGGAATGGAGGATGACCTGACAGAAGAATACCTTGAGGCTCACAGGTACTACTTTGACCTGATATTGAGGCCTTTCAGCAGGTTCATGACAAGGGCAATTGACAGGATAAGGCCTCTTGATATCAGATTCATCTGTCCGGGTCACGGCCCGATACTTGAAAAAAACAGGGAACATATTGTGAGCCTTACTGAAAAATATGCGAGTCAGTACATTCAGGCTACCGGGGTCAAAGAGAAAAAGCGTATCATGATAGCATATGTCTCGGCTTATGGATATACAAAAAAAGCAGCCGGCATCATAGCTTCTGCCATCAATGGATCGTCCGATTTTATTGTTGATGTAATTGATATTGAGGAAATGGGGGCAGGTGAGATGGAATCCTCCCTGATTGCTTCCGATGCCCTGCTGATAGGATCCCCAACAATTAACCAGAATACATTGCTGCCGGTCTATAAGTTATTGTCTGTTGTAAACCCGATCAGGGATAAAGGCAAGCTGGCTGGAGCATTCGGATCATATGGCTGGAGCGGAGAAGCGCCCGGGATAATCATTGAAGCACTGAGGAATTTAAAGCTGAAGATATTTGAGGAAAATGCCGCGTTCAAATTCCAGCCTGAAGGATTAAAGGTTGAGATGCTGAAAGCTTATGGCGTGAAATTCGCGGTAAAATTAGATGAGGAATGCCATAAAAAAGAAGGAGGCTGATTTTTCAGCCTCCTTCTTTTTCAATTTTAATTAGGAAATTTTAATCTGTCGCGTGACTTTGTTCTTTTCTTCCTCATCTTTTGGAAGCTCGACGCTCAGTATCCCGTCCTTGTAAGTTGCTTCAATTTTTTCCCTTTTGACATTTTCAGGAATATAAAAGCTCCTGCAGAAGGATGAATAACTGAATTCCTTTCTCTTGTAACCATCTTTGTTTTCTTCTGTCTCGCTCTTTGATTCAGAAGAGACGGTCAGAACATCCTCGTTGATGTCAATCTTGAGATCTTTCTTGTCCATACCGGGAATAGCCAGGTCAAGAACGTAATTCTTGTCGCTTTCCTTTATGTTCACTGCAGGCATTGAAGTGCTTGCACTTGATAAAAATGGCAAAAAATCATCATCAAAAAGATTTGACATGTAAAACGGATTTAAATTTCTTTTTCTGATTGTCGGTAACATAGCTTTGTCCTCCATTATTTTAAGTTAAACATTTTAAAATCAACATCGGGATATATTCAAGTTCCGTTCCAATTCAAATTATATGTCAATATGGCATTTATATTGATTTATAGACAGACAAAATGGCAGGTACTAATAAGCTGATAAGACTTTTCTTCAGGTCTTAGTACTTGATGAATCAGAGTAAATGGAGCTGACAGCAAAGGATAAACAGCGTTTGAAAATAAACAGGAGACAGGCATTTTACTATATCGCTTCAATTTTGTCATGAGATTTATCGGAAACGATATAAAAAGTATGTTCACTGCCGGTTATATGGAATTCCGAAAATTTGAATTAGGTTTGTAAAAAGGTACGCTAATGTCATGAAAACCTCATTCAGAAATCTCCTTATTTTTATTGGCGTTCTTCTGTTGCTGGCTTGTGCCTGGTATTTCCGCAGAATAGTGGTCTATATCCTTGTTTCCGGCGTCTTGTCGATCATAGGCCGCCCACTAGTCGATCTGTTCTGTAAGATTAGAATTAAGAAGTGGCATTTTCCAAGGGTTATTTCTGCATTTCTGGCACTTATAATAATCTGGTCTGCCATTATCATTTTTTTCATCGTCTTCGTGCCTCTTATCACAAAGCAGGTTAATTATTTTTCTTCCATCGACAGCGGAAAGATTGTTCAGATAATCCAGGGACCCCTGAATAAAATTGAAAGTATTTACAAGTCACTTAACAGGGAACTGAGTTCCCAGGTGTCGCTTCAGGATTTTTTTACAAAAAAAGTCTCATCAGTTCTGAATATTGATGTTATGCAGAATTTCCTGGGGTCGCTGATAGGAACAATTGGAAACATACTTATTGCGATATTCTCCATCTCATTTATTACATTCTTCTTCCTGAAGGACCAGCGTTTGTTCTTCGATTCGATACTAATGTGGGTTCCTGACAAGTATACGGAAGCCTTTAGCAGGGCTCTCTTTTCAATAAAGAACCTGCTTACACGATACTTCATCGGCATTGTCATAGAAAGCACATGCATTATGATTATGATCGATATAGGAATGACTATTGCAGGTATCGACTTCCATCAGGCACTTGTCATGGGTCTTATAATAGGGATACTGAATGTCATACCGTACGTCGGGCCATGGCTGGGCCTTTTCATAGCGATTATAATGGGTGTCGCCTCTCATATTAATATGGATTTCAAAACAGTTGTGATTCCCCTGATTTATTATATGATTATAGTGGAGGCAATAACTCATGTGATTGATAATATCCTGTTTCAGCCGGTGATATTCTCAAGCAGCGTGAAGGCTCATCCCCTTGAAATATTCGTGGTAATACTTGCAGCCGGATTTGCAGCCGGAATTCCCGGGATGATATTTGGTATTCCAGCCTATACCGTGCTGAGGGTTTTTGCGAGGGAATTCTTCTATAATTTCAAGGCCGTCCAGAAAATTACATCAGGACTATCGCCAGGGAAAGTGGAAGAAAAATAACAGAATTTTATGCAGGCAAAAATTATTTCAGCAGCTGCCAGGATTTTCCGCTTTTACCATGACGGATTCAGAAATATGCAGGAATGGGGTTACAGGGTATGGGCAATAATTATTATTAAGCTTTTTGTGATCTTTATTATCCTCAGAATATTCTTTTTCAGTGATTTTCTTAAGACAAAATTTGACAACGATAAAAAGAGAAGTGATTATGTCCTTGAACAATTAACCAAATCAGCTAAAAATCAATGATTGATCTTGCTAATTCTCTTGTGGGCTGGTCAAGGGCACAGTTTGCCCTTACCGCTATTTATCACTGGATATTTGTGCCGCTGACCCTGGGGCTTTCATTCATTGTTGCCATGATGGAGACAATTTATGTCAGGACCGGAGATGAAAAATGGAAACGTCTGACACGGTTCTGGATGACCCTTTTCGGGATAAATTTTGCAATTGGAGTGGCAACGGGCATCATTCTTGAATTCGAATTCGGTACTAACTGGTCTAATTACTCATGGTTCGTTGGCGATATTTTCGGAGCGCCTCTTGCAATTGAAGGAATTCTTGCATTTTTCCTTGAATCGACTTTTATTGCTGTTATGTTCTTTGGATGGAACAAGGTGAGCAAAAAATTTCATCTTGTCTCTTCCTGGCTGGTGGCAATAGGAGCAAACCTTTCGGCATTGTGGATACTTGTGGCAAATGCATGGATGCAGAATCCGGTCGGCATGGCCTTTAATCCTGATACAGCCCGTAACGAAATGGTGAGTTTCCGGGCAGTGCTTTTCAACCCGGTCGCGATCGATAAATTCCTCCATACGATCTTTTCCGGATTTCTTCTCGCTTCGGTGTTTGTCATGGGCATCAGCGCCTGGTACATGCTTAAGAAAAGAGAAGAATGGATTGCAGCAAGAAGCATGCTCATAGCTGCTCTCTTCGGATTGTTATCGTCTTTGATGGTGGCGCTCACCGGTGACGATTCCGCAAGAACCATAGCACAGGTGCAACCGGTTAAGTTTGCCTCTATGGAGGCTCATTATACGGGTACAAAGAATGCCGCCCTTACGGCTTTTGGCATACTCATGAATAATGTCAGGATGGTCGATGACATTAAAGTCAGCGAGTTTGCTTTCAGGATAAAAATTCCGGGTTTTCTGTCAATCATGACCGGAGGGAAAAGAGAAACATATGTTCCAGGAATAATTGACCTTGTGGAAGGGCAGAACAAAAGCCTGAATATACTTTCGGTCACCGATAAGATGAAAAGAGGTATGTATGCCAGGATGACGCTGCTGGATTATAAAAAGGCCAGTGTTAAAAACGATACTACCCGGATCCGTATCTTAAAAAAAGAGTACTTCAATAACAAAAAATTTATGGAGGAATATTTCAGGTACCTTGGCTACGGATTCCTTAGGACGCCGGGAGAGGCCGTCCCGGATGTGCCGGCAGCATTTTACTCATTCCATGTCATGGTAATACTTGGTTTCTTCTTCATCATTGTCTGCATCGCTGCCATCTGGTTCCTTTTTAAAGGCACCATTGCAAGGCACAGGTGGTTTCTCAGGACGGTGATCATTTCAGTTCCGCTGGTCTATATTGCCAGCATATCGGGATGGATACTTGCAGAAATGGGCAGGCAGCCATGGATAATCCAGGACCTCATGCCTGTCTCCATCGGTGTGACGTATATTACTGCAGGCGCTGTTCTTACCACTTTTGTACTTTTCGCAGTCTTGTTTACTGCACTGCTGATCGCCGAAGTGTCAATAATGGCAAAGCAGATCAAAACAGGACCAAAACATCAGGAGGTTAAATTATGACAACTTTGATTTCTTATGCTTTCCTGCAGCACTACTGGTGGGTTATAGTGTCGCTGCTTGCAAGTCTTCTGGTATTCCTGATGTTCGTTCAGGGAGGGCAGTCAGTTATTTTCTCGCTTCCCGGCAATGCGACCCAGAAGACCATGATAATTAACGCCATGGGCCGGAAATGGGAGTTTACATTCACTACCCTGGTCACCTTCGGTGGTGCATTCTTTGCTTCCTTCCCTCTCTTTTATTCAACGAGTTTCGGAGGGGCTTACTGGGTTTGGATTGCAATACTGTTCAGTTTTATCATTCAGGCCGTTGCTTACGAGTACCGTTCAAAGCCGGCAAATGTCCTTGGACAGAAATCATTTGATATTTTTTTGTTCATAAACGGAATTGCCGGGCCCTTCCTTATAGGCACCGCAGTGGGTACTTTTTTTACCGGATCCCGTTTCCATCTCGATGCCATGAATGACGTTTTATGGGGTAATGGATGGCATGGACTTGAAGCCCTGACTGACGGCCGCAATGTGGCTATGGGTCTTGCTGTGGTCTTTCTTGCCAGGGTCAATGGGCTCCTGTATATACTTAACACGGTTGACGATCAGGATCTTGTTAAAAGGACAGTTAAAAAACTGGCAATTAATTCAATATCATTTCTCTTGTTTTTCCTTTTCTTCCTTGTCACCCTGTTTTCAGGCAAAGGGATGACAATTGGGACAGGAGGCACTATGGCAGTGGAAAAATTCAAGTATCTCCATAATTTCATCAGCATGCCTTTCGTGCTTGTTCTTTTTTTTGCCGGAGTCATCTTGGTACTGTACGGCATCGCTGTCACGCTGTTCAAGGCTGGCAGAAAAGGCATCTGGTTCTCAGGACCAGGCACGATTCTTGCCGTTTTTGCCTTGTTCCTTGTTGCGGGATTTAACAACAGCTCATTTTACCCCTCAGCCATCGATCCCCAAAGCTCACTCACTATTTATAATGCTTCCTCAAGTTTGTTCACTCTTAAAACGATGATGTATGTCTCCTTTTTAATTCCCTTTGTAATTGCCTATATATGGATCGCGTGGAGGGCAATCAATGACAGGAAGATTACAAGCGGGGAATTACAGGAAGACGGGCATGTATACTAGACATAAAATTACAGTAAAACAAATAGTACTTTAGGATAATGTACATTTCACAGATAATTCATTACCTTTTATGGCCGGTGCTGATAATAATCAGCTGGTTTGCAATCAGGATAGCTGTTTCGCTTTATGAGAAGAAATTTCCGGGGACGGGAGAAAATGCTGAATGACAGATGGTCCTCTGTCATCTGATTTATCTGAATGCAAGGGAGATAAGCGAGGCAATTATATATAAGGGAATTATGAGCGGAAAAGCGGCGTATCCTAGAAATATGAATACAGCAACAATCATAATCAGAAGGGCATACCTTCCTTCGTTTCCCCGGAATTTTAAATGACTTGTTTTCATCGAAAGCAATGGAAGCCTGGTTACCATAAGCAATGAAAGTGCCACCGTCAGTATTGCCAGTGTCATTGCTGACCCGGCAATTCCGTTAATTACGGAATTTGGTGAATAATGAATTGCAATAGGGATTGAAATTACCGCAAGTGCGTTTGCAGGCGTGGGTAGACCTTTAAACGTCATCGCCTGGGTTTCATCTATATTGAATTTGGCAAGTCTTAAAGCAGCGCAAACAGGCATAATGACTGTCAACAGCAGAATAGCTCCTTCCCTGAGGTTGTACGTGCCAAAATCAGCCTGAGGATTTACAAGTATTGATTTTGCTATAAGATGGTAAATAATCAGTGCCGGAGCTATCCCGAAACTAACCACATCAGCCAGGGAGTCGAGTTCTTTGCCCATCGCAGAATAGGATTTAAGCAACCTGGCTGAGAAGCCGTCCGTAAAATCAAAAATCATTGCAGCCAGTATAAACCATGAAGCAGTCACTATATTTCCGCCTGCGGCAAATAATATGGCTATGAAGCCTGAAGCCAGGTTTAGTGAAGTTATAAAATTTGGTATATGTCTTTTCATTTTCCCATCGGGTGGAACGCAAAATTAAGATAAATTTCAGTAATAATGCCAATTTGGTTAAATTTGGCTTCACGAATTTCTCATATGTTTGACCTCATTGATATAAAGATAGCAGTCGACTTTGACGGTACGATAGTTGAGAATGAGTATCCGGGGATTGGGAAGGAAAAATTGTTTGCTTTCCAGACACTGAAGGAGCTTGAAAAGAAGGGTGCGAGACTGATACTCTGGACTTTCAGGGCAGGCAGTGAGCTGGAGGAAGCTGTCGATTATTGCAGGAAAAACGGGATTGAATTCTATGCCGTCAATAAAAATTATCCCGAAGAGGTAGTGGACGATACTGTGAGCAGGAAAATTGATGCCGACCTTTATCTTGATGATAAGAATCTGGGAGGATTTCCGGGATGGAGTGAAGTCTGGCAGATTATATTTCCATTTGAAATACAGGAAAGAGAAGCTGAGAGAAGGATTGCATTTAATTGGAAAAAGAAAATTAAACTGTTATTTACCAGGAGAAAAAAGACAAATGAAGAATAGTTGCCTTCATAAGTTGCCTTCGATTTTATTGGCATTGCATTTAACATGGCTGATTTCCTGTTCGGGCAAACCCGGTAAGCCATCAGGTGGCATTAAAGAACCGGCGACAAATTATGTCGCGGCTGCAATTTTCCCAAAGCTTATCAATATGAAGGCTCCGGAAGAAAATTCCGCATTCAGGATCGGTGACAGGATAAAGATTTCCATTGAACCTGAAGATAAGAGCCAGCTTCCTGATTCGGTAGCTATCTATTTTGACGGCAGGAAGGCAATTGTCATGAAAACGGCCCCTTGGGAATATTCGTTGCCTTCGGAATTTACAAATGCCACTGGCAGAAAATCACTTAAAGCCGTGGCATATCGCGGAAGCAGCTCCATTACTTCGATTACCCGGTTCGTCATTGTCATGTCGGATGTCATTCCCAAAAAGTATGGGTACAGGATTGTGCATACATATCCTCACGACAAGGATGCTTTTACGCAGGGTTTGTTTTATGACAAGGGCCTGCTGTACGAAGGAACAGGACAGGAAGCAAGCTCGACACTCAGGGAGGTCGACCTTGAAACCGGGAAGGTGCTGAGACAGCTGGATCTCAGTTCAAATCTCTTTGGTGAAGGCATAACTCTGTATAAAGACAGGATATTTCAGGTGACATGGAGATCCAAAGTCGGATTCGTATATGATAAGGCGACTTTCAGGCAAATCAATAAAATCTATTATGATACGGAAGGATGGGGATTGACCACTGTAGGCGACAGGATCGCAATGAGTGACGGTACAAATGTCATATATTTCTTTGAACCCGAAATGTTCACGGTAGTCTCGCGAATTGAGGTTTATGATAATGAGAAGAAGGTGGACCAGCTGAATGAACTGGAATACATTAATGGCGAGATATGGGCCAATATCTGGATGACCGATCTCATTGCCAGAATAGATCCCGTATCCGGCAAGGTACTGGGATATATAAATCTAAAGGGCATTCTTACTGACCCGCAGACTGATACCAGTGTTAACGTGCTTAACGGGATTGCCTATGACAGGGAAGGCAACAGGATATTTGTAACCGGGAAAAACTGGCCTGAGCTGTTCGAGATAAAAATCACTGAATGATTTTTGTTCCGTAAACCACACTGATTCCCCCGGGAATGATTGAGAATTCCACCGGAGTATGTCCGAGCGATTCACCATCGGCTTCAGCGAACAGTATCGACTCAGATGTAACCTTAAGGTTATTGCTTCTATACCCGTCAACTTTGGGATGACTGAGAATCGTTCCGTCAAAAAGGATCTTGAGGTTTTTAATGATTTCTATCCTTCCCATCTCCCGTATCACCGTTATATCGAGAAGTCCGTCATCGGGAAGCGCATCAGGAGTCTGCCTCATGCCGCCTCCGCAATACCGTCCGTTGCCCACATTTATCGAGAAAATATTGCTGTCAATCGTCTTGTCGTCGATCGTTATATGGGTTTTTGTAATTTTATAAGAGATCAGGCTTGTAAGAAGATTGAAGAAATAAATTGTCTGGTTGCTTCTGCCCCTGTCTTTCTGTCTGTTTGTTTTTTTAACCACAAGAGCTTCGAATCCAAGGCCTGCGATATTTATAAAGTACCTTTTTTTTTGTTCTTCGCCGCTGAAATAGGTTATCAGGCCGACGTCGTGAAGCATGGTCTTAAACTCACGGATAACCCTTATGGCCCCTTCATAGACAAGAGGGATCCCGAACATGCGTCCCCAGTCGTTACCTGTTCCCACCGGAATCATCCCGATAACCGTTTCCTTGGGTGAACATGCCTTCTGGATGTAAATCCCGTTTACTACTTCATTGAGAGTACCATCGCCTCCAACTGAGATTATTTTTCTGAAGCCGGCATTTACTGCATCCTGTGCAAATTCAATTGCGTGACCTTTTCTCTCCGTGAAAACGGCAGTAAACCGGATCTGTTCCCTATGCAAAAGTTCCGAGATTCTGTTCCAGTCCTTTTTACCTTTGCCGTTTCCTGCATTTGGGTTTACAATTAAAAACCAGTCATCGTTCACGGTACTGTTTATCATGCTAGTTCAGGCATTATCAGCTGCAAATATGGAAATAAAACCGTGACATAATGCATTTCAATCACTAAAAAAACTAATTAACATACAGGCGAAGCTCTGTTAAATAACATTTAATCAATGAAATATAGTTGCAAATTTTAAAATGCAATGTTAATAAAGTGTTGAAAATCGCAAAAAAAATGTTTACAACTACATCTTTTGATTTCAGAAGCGGTGGAGCTATTAATAGTAAATTTGAAACTCAAAACCAAACCGGAAAATACATTAAGATCAAGATGGGAAGGATAATAGCAATAGCGAATCAGAAGGGTGGCGTTGGAAAGACTACTACGGCAATTAACCTTGCAGCCAGCCTTGCTGCGCTCGAGAAGAAAGTGTTGATTGTCGATGCGGATCCTCAGGCAAATGCAACATCGGGAATAGGTGTCGACACGCGGCAGGTAAAATGCACGATCTATGATTGCCTGATCGATGGCAGGGATCCAAGGGAAACAATTATGGCCTGCCAGGTAGAAAACCTAACATTGATGCCTTCCAATATCGATCTTGTCGGAGCTGAAATTGAGATGCTTGACAGACCGGAGCGGGAAAAAATCCTGAAGGGCGTCCTTAGGCCTCTTGAAAACGATTTTGATTATATACTTATCGATTGCTCTCCGTCGCTGGGACTGCTGACAGTCAATGCGCTTACCGCTTCACATTCGGTAATTATACCCGTTCAGTGCGAATACTTTGCCCTCGAAGGACTTGGCAAGCTTCTTAACACAATAAAAATCATTCAGAATAACCTGAATACTGCACTTGAAATAGAAGGCTTTCTTCTTACTATGTATGATGCCAGGCTAAGGCTGTCAAATCAGGTGGCAGAGGAAGTCAACAAGCATTTTCAGCAAATGGTTTTCAAGACAATAATACAGAGGAATGTCAAGCTTTCTGAAGCTCCGAGCTTTGGGCAGCCTGCAATTCTGTACGATGCTGATTCAAGAGGGACCGTAAACTACCTCAATCTGGCAAAGGAGTTGATTGATAAGCAGGAAGAAAGAATGAAGAGGGCCTGATGAGAGAACTGCATTAAATTATGAACAGGATATGTCAAAGAAAAATGTATTGGGAAGAGGTCTTGGGGCTTTGATTGAAGGCGTTGAGAAAGAGGTTCTTGAGAAAAAAGTGGAAGCCAACCAGGATATTCCTGTAGATTCCATTGACGCGAATCCATTTCAGCCCAGAACAAGTTTTGATGAACAATCCCTTGAAGAGCTTGCAGCTTCAATAAAGAGGCTTGGAATAGTTCAGCCTCTTACCGTAAGGGATTCCGGCAATGGAAGATATCAGATGATAGCCGGAGAAAGAAGATTAAGAGCTGCCAGGATTGCAGGGCTTTCTCATGTGCCTGCATATATCCGGACAGCAAACGATCAAGCCATGCTTGAACTGGCACTTGTTGAGAATATCCAGCGTGAGGATCTTGACGCAATTGAAGTTGCAATAAGTTTTCAGCGTCTGATAGAGGAATGCAAGCTCACTCAGGAGGAGCTGAGCGAAAGAGTCGGGAAGCAAAGATCCACGGTCGCCAATTACCTGAGGCTGCTTAAACTGCCTGCAGAGATACAACTCGGGATAAAAAACAGGCACCTGATGATGGGACATGCCAGAACCCTTATTAACATCGAGGACCCTAAAAAACAGATAAATGTTTATTATAAAATAATCGACGGAGATCTTTCAGTGCGCCAGGCAGAGGATCTCGTCCGTCAGCTCCAGGCAGGAAAAGTAAAGGATCCCTCAAAACTGGAAAGGAAACAAAAGTTGAACGATGATTTTGCCCAGCTTTCAGAACACCTTAAAAGAATCTTTTCAGCCAAAGTGAATTTCAGAATAAATGAATCCGGAAAAGGGAAAATTGTGATCCAGTTTGAAAACCCCGAAGAGATGGAACGCATTTTGGGGATTTTTGATCGCCTTAACTCCTGAAAATAATTATCTTTATCGCCTCGTTTACTTGAAAAAGGATCCGTTTCCTGCGGTTTTTTATTTTGAAGGGGTCTGTTAAAATAGTATTTGCAGTTTTATTGAACCTGTGCCTCCTGCTTCAAAACGGCACGGCACAGGACACTTTGGCATTATCCAGGCCTGCAAGGGCCCGCTTCAAAGCCGACCCGTTCAAAGCTACCATGCTTGCAGTAGCCCTTCCTGGCTTCGGCCAGATATATAACAGGAAATACTGGAAGATCCCGCTGGTATACGCGGGCTTTGGAGGAATTATTTATGCCATTGCCTATAATGCAAATGAATATAATATTTACATGAAGGCTTACCAGGATTTTACGGATAACAATCCCAAAACGACTTCATACCTGAAGATTATGAAGAATGTCGATATTTCTACATTATACGATCCTGCAAATGAAGCATGGTATTCGCAGCAGATGCTTTCCGGGATCGATTATTATAAAAGATATCGTGATCTTTCATATATAGGCATCGTGGCATGGTACCTTGTCACGATTCTCGATGCTAATGTGGATGCCAGTCTTTTTAATTATGATATAAGTAATGATCTTGCAGTTAAAGTTGAGCCTGTAATGATGCCTTTGACGGGTCAGGCGGGGGTTAATGTAGGCCTGAGATTTACTTTTTAACAGTTTTTTAATGAAAAGAATAAACATTCTGATTATACTATTTTCCCTGTTTTCATTCTGTGCATCAGCCTCACCGGAGATTGACACTATAATTATAAGATCTGATCTGGACTCCGAAAATGTTTCAGCCAACCTTGACAGCCTGGTTAACAGCTGGTATGTCAGGATAGCTTTCCAGAACAATCCCAACCTCTTTAAAAGCGACAGCGTGGGGATTGTTTTTCCTGATTCAGTATATGTTGATAGAATTGGCAAAATAAATTCCCTGATCAAGCTTCGCTTCAACAGTATTATCAGAAGCCATATTCATGTTTATACGGTCCAGCAAAGAGATAAATTTGCTGCCGTGCTGGGCCTCAAAGACTACTATTTCCCTATGATCGAGGATATTTTCGATTCGTACGGCCTTCCTGCTGAATTGAAGTATATGGCTGTGATTGAATCAGCACTGAATCCCAATGCAGTTAACAGGTATTCAGGTGCAACAGGATTATGGCAGCTTATGTACAGTACGGGCAGAATGTACGGTTTGACCATTAATTCGATCGTGGACGAGAGACGGAACCCGGTGCTGGCAACCCATGCGGCGGCAAAGTATATCAGGGACCTTTATAGTATTTACAATGACTGGATACTTGTGATTGCAGCATACGACTGTGGACCTGGCAACGTCGACAAGGCAATAAAAAGGTCAGGCAACAAAAAGGACTACTGGGATATATATTATCATCTCCCGAGGGAGACAAGAGGATATATCCCCGAATATATAGCGGCCGCCTATGCGATTAACTATTACGCCGAGCATAAAATCCAGCCATTGGCTCTTGACATACCGGTGGCAACTGATACGATAATGGTGAACAAGGACATTCACCTTACCCAGATCTCGGAGGTCATGAAAATTCCGCTTGGAGAACTACGCGCTCTGAATCCTCAATACCGGACAGGCCTAGTACCGGGATCATCCAAACCACAGGTGCTTACACTCCCGATGAACCACCTCAGTGATTTCATAGACCTTAATGATACAATTCGGCATTATAAGCCTGAAGTGTACCTGAACAGAAATATACAAATCGAGGATCCCTCAAGGTCAGGCTTTGTGCCTGCTGACATAAAGGGTAAAACAAAGCTTATCTATACCGTAAAGGACGGAGATACCCCCGGATTTATATCCGAATGGTACCACGTGGGGTTATCCGAGCTTAGATACTGGAATAATATTTATAATCATACGATCAGGGTCGGACAGAAACTGGTGATCTATGTCGATCCCTCCAGGGCGGATTATTATTCCAAAATCAATTCAATGTCGTCAGCAGATAAGCAAAAATTGCTGGGAAAGACTGCAAGTCCTGGAGCTTCCATTGCTCAGAATACCATTTCATCGAAAGATGAGGGGGATTATATAATTTATACTGTGCGCTATGGCGATACAATTTGGGATATTGTTAAGCAGTTCGATAATGTGACAACGACAGATGTGCTTAATCTTAATAATATTTCAGATCCTGCCAAGATACATGTGGGACAGAAGCTTAAGATAAAAAGGAAGAGCTGATTCCTGACTATGATATGCGTCCTTTCAGGTCGTTTTTGCTTTTATTTTTTCTCCTTGTCTGCCTTTCCGGCTTGAATCTTGTCTTTCCGGGTTACAGATTATTCCCTTCACTGAAGGAGTTTATTCATCCGGTTGAAAACCGGCCTTCAGTATCAAAAACATTTCCAGACAGGCATAGTGCCGATAAGCAACCGAAAAACTCCATTAACGCTTCCGGATCGGCAGCGGATACAACAAGTGCCGCAGCTAAGTACGAAGAACCTGGTGAAAATCGCCTGGCACAGGTGCTCGATTCTTTATACGCATCCCGAAAACAGGTCAGGATACTCTATTACGGCGATTCCCAGATTGAAGGAGACAGGATCACTTCCTGGCTCCGCCAGACCCTGAGAAAAGGGAAGGAGGGGTCCGGTCCCGGATTATTCCAGCCGCTTATGCCGGTAATGTATACAAAATCAGTCTGGCTGAGATCCTCGTCAAACTGGAAGAGATATAATTATCTTTCATATAAGACAGGAAAACTGACTCATGACAGGCTTGGCCCTTTTATGGCTATATGCAGATATCTTCCCGAAGGAGTGATATCCGGTAAAACTGAAAAAGCTTATGTGAGAATCAGGCCATCGCAATTTGCCGATTCAGCTGCTGCAAAATACGATGTTCTGAGAATATTTTATTCAAATCCGTCAGGAAGTGTGGATGTCAGTGTCACTGCCGGCGCTTCAAAAATTCTTGACGATTCGCTTAAGACCGGAACAGAATTCAGTGAACTTGAGTGCCGAGTGGGAGGGGCAAAAGATATCCTGATTGAATTCAGGGGAAAGGTAAGCCCGGATATATATGGAATGAGCATTGAGAGTAAAACAGGGATAGTAGTAGATAATATCCCCCAGAGAGGAAGTGCCGGACTGGAATTTACGATGGTTGACAGGAAAAACCTGTCGCAGGCTTATGCGAAGCTTTCACCGGATATTATAATACTTCATTACGGACTGAATATAGTAAGGAACGTCAGGAATGAATATTCATATTATAAAATTGGATTATCACGCCAGATTGCCAGAATCAAAGAGGCAGCACCGTCGGCTGCCCTGCTTGTTGTAAGTGTGACTGATATGGCTTCCGGTGAAGGCGATTCAATTGAGTCGTACCGCAATATCCCTTCTATAGTCGAATCACAGAAAGAAGCGGCAAGGGAGTACGGAACTTCATTCTGGGATGCATACGATGCCATGGGCGGCAGATCATCCATAATCATGTGGTCCAGGAAACAACCACCGCTGGCACAGGCCGATCATGTTCACTTTACTTATCAGGGGGCAGATACACTTTCAAAGATGCTTTATTCATCAGTTTTTGCACCACTGAAAGCCGGGACTTCCCCTAAAGCTGTTGCCTGTTTCAGACTCGACACGATGGCTGCCCAGTTACCCGTGGAAAACAGTAATCCGCACGAGAATTCAAGTCTGCTGAAAAGGATGGGAGATTTGGCTTTAAGCATCTTCACTTATCATCCCGACAGACCGTTTATTTTTACAAATCCATCCTTCTGGCTTTTCTTTCTGGTCGTAATGGCAGGCTACAGCCTTACATCCAATAAGGTACATGTCAGGAATCTTTACCTTCTTCTGATAAGCCTTTTCTTTTATTTCAAATCAGGCGGACTATTCCTGTCTCTTCTTGTCCTTGTTACAGTCGTTGATTTTACATGTGGCCTGCTGATATATAAAGCACGCAGGAAAATGTTCGGGAAGCTGTTCATTTTCATAAGCTTATTTACGAATCTGGGAATACTTGCATATTTCAAGTATGCGGGTTTTATAATTGATTCATTTAACAGTCTTTTCGGAACATCGCTGCAGGTGCATGATTTTCTGGCCGAGTTTTCAAATATTCATTTGGGAACATCATTTAATGTCAGCAATATAATATTGCCTGTGGGAATATCATTCTTTACTTTCCAGTCGCTGAGCTATACCATCGATATGTACAGGGGGAAAATGAAACCTGTAAGGAACATCATTGATTTCGGCTTTTATGTGTCATTTTTTCCTCAGCTTATAGCGGGGCCCATTAACAGGGCTTCAGAATTCATCCCCCAGATTTACACCAGGTTCAGTCTGTCTAAAAGGGAATTTGGCCAGGCGCTCTTCCTTATTTGCAAGGGACTGATAAAAAAGATAATAATTTCAGATTTCATTGCCGTAAACTTTGTCGACAGGGTCTTTGACCTTCCCTCAGTCTATTCGGGTTTCGAAAACCTTATGGCGGTTTATGGATACGGGCTGCAGATTTATTGCGATTTTTCAGGTTACACCGATATTGCCATCGGCCTGGGATTATTGATGGGATTCAGGCTGCCTGTCAATTTCAATTCGCCATATAAGGCGGCAAATATATCCGATTTCTGGAGAAGATGGCATATCTCGCTTTCCCGCTGGCTTAAGGACTATCTTTATATTTCTCTGGGAGGCAACAGGAAAGGCAAAATAAGGACTTATCTCAATCTTTTTGTTACGATGCTTCTGGGAGGGTTATGGCATGGAGCAGCACTGAGATTCATTTTCTGGGGAGGATTGCATGGTATTGGTCTCGTCATAAACAAAATATGGAATTCGATTTTTGGCAGCCGCTTTAAGCCCGGGCGTCTGGGGAGGGCTGTGAGTGTTTTTATTACTTTTAATTTTATAAGCTTCTGCTGGATTTTTTTCAGGGCTCCGGATATGGCCGGGGTTATGACCATGCTCAGGCAGATTACAGGCAGCTTTTCACCCGGATCATATTCCGCGGTACTGCTTTCTTACAGCAGCGTATTCCTTCTGATCGCGGCAGGCTATGCAATACATTTCCTTCCGGAGAAATACAAAGAGTCGTACAGGGGATTCTTTATCAGGATTCCTCTTGCTGCAAAAGTTGCTGTCGTAATCGTCATCGCACTGGTACTGCAGCAGATGAGAACCACCAATATTATGCCTTTCATTTATTTCAGGTTCTGAGGCATCACCTGGGCAATGCTACAAATATGAGTCTGACAGGTCCTTATTTTTTACAAAAGGCGCAATTGCCCTGACATAGATACCCTGAACATAGGCAATTGCCATCCCGTAGTTGGTTACCGGGACTCCTGCCTCGATGGCAGGCCGAAGCCTGTTATGAATCTGTTTCCTGGTTATCATGCATCCTCCGCAATGTATCACCAGCGCGTAATCCGTTATCGGACGGGGGAGGGAATCCAATCCTGCAACTACATCATATTCAATATTCTTGCCTGTAAAATTTGTGATCCACCTGGGTATTTTAGTTCTTCCGATGTCGTCGCAACCTATATGATGTGAGCAAGCCTCAAGAAGGAGTACCTTATCGCCGTTTCGGAGCTTTGATATTTGCGGCGTTCCTTTCAGGTAATTGTCAAAATCGCCTTTGAATCTGGCAAGCATTATGCTGAAGCTTGTGAGAGGGATATCTTTCGGAATGGATGCGTCAGCCTTGACAAACACCTGTGAATCGGTAATTGCCAGGGCAGGCATGATCCCTGTCTTTTTAAGAAAAGCATCAACCTCACGTTCTTTCAATATAATTGCTACGGCATCGTTATCCAGGATATCCCTTATTGCCTGTACCTGTGGAAGTATAAGCCTGCCGGCAGGAGCTTCGACATCGATCGGAGTGATCAGTATTACTATATCGCCGTACCTTATAAGGTCACCAAGCAGAGCGGGCGTTTTGAATGATTGTTCAGGGATCGCTGACCGGATCATCCCAATGAGTTTCTCATAATTCCTTTTGTCGGTGACCGAGAATTCAAGAAGCCCGGTTCCGGCCCTGTCACTGACCTCTTTCCTGAATGCATCCGTAGGTCCTACCAGATCGGATTTATTATGTATGATAAGAAACGGGATATTGCGATCCCTGAACCGGCTTACCAGATCGTCCTCATAATCTCCCCATGAATTGCCTGTTACGATAAGTATTGCAAGATCGATTATATCAAGGGTTTTTATGCTTCTCTCCACTCTCTTTATGCCAAGTTCGCCGCTGTCGTCAATGCCTGCGGTATCTATAAGTATTACCGGGCCGAAGCCGGTTATCTCAAACGATTTTCTGACAGGATCGGTAGTCGTACCGGGTTGCCGGGAGACGATGGATATATCCTGTCCGGCCAGACAGTTTATAAGGCTGCTTTTCCCGTTATTGCGGCGCCCATAGATCCCGATATGCGGCTTTGACTCTTTTCCCTTTGATGCCATTTCTGAAATTTGGTACAAAACTAACAATAATCAGCAAGAAATTGTTCAGGGTTCATCAGCGCATAGATGCCTTGCCGGGTACCTGCAGGGCGTTATAATTCAGATCGGGGATTCAATTATTTTTTGAGGTTTACGTTCCCCCATGTCTGCAAATCCTCCAGTGAGAATCCAAGCTTAAGAAGATTCCCTGGCTTCAGGATTTCCCTTAACCTGTCATCATCCATTGATTTGATGATATTGTTGGCCTGGAAGATATCTATTTGCTTCTCTTTCATCAGCAACGCCATTTCTGCCGCTTTGTGATACCCTATATACGGTGTCAGAGCTGTCGTCAGGGAAGGACTGCAAATAAGGGCGCTGTAACCTGCCGATTTGTTTATTACAAGTCCCGTGAACAAATTATCCAGCAAAGTCCTGTCGCACGATACAAGCAGGTTAATGCTTTCAATCATTGAGCAGCCTATCACCGGAAGATAGGCATTCAGCTCAAATGCTCCCTGTCCGCTGAGGGAACTTACCAGTTCGTCATTTGAATAAACCCTGTGAACTGATGAAATTATGAATTCGGGAATCACTGGATTGATTTTGCCGGGCATTATTGAACTGCCGACCTGCTTTTCAGGGATCTTTACGGTTCTGTTGCCTGCGACATCTGATGCCAGCAGCCTGAGGTCAGATGAGATCTTTTCAAGGTTAACGGCATGAGCCTTTAGAGTTGCATGAATCTCAACCCATTTATCCATATTTGAAGTGGCGTCTGACAGATTCTCGCTGTGAGACAGCTGCAGGTCGGTCAGCGATCTTAGCACAGGCACAACTTCCATAATGAAATACCTGGGAATAGCCAGTCCCGTTCCCGTTGCACCGCCACCCAGGTTCACCTGCTTGATCCTTTCAAGGCATTTTGATACACGCCACCAGTCACGCGAAAGCGCTTCATTATACGCGCTGAACAGCAATCCGAATGAAGACGGGACTGCCTCCTGGAGCTGTGTGTATCCTGGACGGAGGTTCTCCCTGTTATGTTTTTCAAACTCCTCGACTTTCTGCCTGAGATCGTTTATCCCATTCTCAAGTTCCAGGAGGATCCTCATTACAGCGATTGTAAGAGCCGTAGGGATCACATCATTTGTCGACTGAAAAATATTTGAATCGCTTGTCGGATCAATATAAGTGTATTCTCCACACTTATTCCCCGTTTTCAGAAGGGCGGCATTTGCTATAATCTCGTTCACGTTCATATTTATGCTTGTTCCGGCACCTCCCTGGACTCCCGGAACAATGAACTGATCGAAGTGCTTCCCTTCAGCGACTTCCTTCCCGGCGCTTATAAGAGCATCGAGGATTTCGTCGCTGATGATCCTGAATGGAAGGTTTTTCCCAAGCTTTTTTAATGCGGCATCCCTGAATTTCCTGTATGTCATGTAGCATGCCACCTTGGTAATGCCGACAGCCCTGTACCATTCAGACGGAAATGGGGTCCGGCATGGGAAATTCTCTGTTGCCCTTACTGAATGAATTCCGTACAATGCATCAGCAGGAACCGTCTTTTCACCAAGAGTATCTTTTTCTGTCCTGAGCATAAAATAAATGAATTGAATACTCCCTAAAGCACTGGCAGGCCTGAGAATAATTTCAGTCTGCCGGGAGCGAAACATTATAAACTATTCCCGGATACCGGTTTTGCATAAGCAATCACATCTTCTCCGGTTATTTCATCCCTGCAAAGAATAATAAGTCTTTCCAGCACGTTCCTGAATTCCCTTATATTCCCGGTCCATTCAATTTTCTGAAGCTCCCTGATGGCATCATTATTTATTGTTTTTTTGCTCATGCCATATTCCTTGCAGATAAGCGCATTAAAATATTCGGCAAGGATAGGGATATCATCAATGCGCTCATTAAGAGTCGGGACATTTATAAGTATTACGCTCAGCCTGTGATAAAGGTCTTCCCTGAAATTATTTGCCTCAATCTCTTTCCTGATGTTCTTGTTTGTCGCTGTAACGAACCTTACATTTACCTGGATATCCTTATCGGAACCTACACGTGTAATCCTGTTTTCCTGGAGCGCCCTCAGCACCTTAGCCTGGGCTGACAGGCTCATATCGCCTATTTCATCAAGGAAAAGGGTTCCGCCATTGGCTTGCTCAAATTTTCCAATCCTTTGTTTTATGGCAGATGTAAAGGACCCCTTTTCATGTCCGAATAGTTCACTTTCAATAAGTTCAGACGGTATGGCTGCACAATTGACTTCGACAAACGGACCTTTTGCCCTGTTGCTTTTTTCGTGGATCTGGTGCGCCACAAGTTCCTTGCCTGTTCCGTTCGCCCCGGTAATCAGCACTCTTGCCTCTGTCGGAGCCACGCGGTCGATCATCTCCTTTACTTTCAGTATTGACTCCGATTCCCCGACGATCTCGTACATTTTGCTGACCTTGTTCTTCAGTACCAGAGTCTGTGTTATGAGGCTGGATTTGTCCCCGGCATTGCGGATGGTTATAAGGAGCCTGTTAAGATCGATTGGTTTTTCAAGGAAATCGTAAGCTCCCTTTTTAATTGATTCAACTGCAGTATCTATATTTCCATGTCCTGAAATCATTATCACCGGAGTGGACGATGATATCTCCATCAATTTCTGGAGGACTTCTATGCCGTCCATTTTCTGCATCTTTATATCGCAAAGCACTACATCGTAAGAGTTGCCCGAAAACAGCTCAATGCCTGAAGCCCCGTCCTCAGCAAGGTCGACTTCATATTTCTCATATTCAAGAACATCCTTCAGAGTGTTCCTTATAGCCCGCTCATCATCAATTACAAGTATCTTCGGCATTTTACATTTAACTTTTGTTCAGTATTTTAATTTATGCGGCTTACTGTTTCCGCTTAAGCATTATTGAGAAGTCCTCAGCCTTATTCATATAAACTATCCGCTATACCTCAGCCATTTCCAGATCTCCTTCCATGACGATTTCTTACCATACATCAGGATTCCTGTCCTGTAAATTTTGGCGGCCATCCAGATAAAGGCATAGATAGTTATTAGCATCAGCACCATTGATAATGCAATCTGCCAGTATGGAACACCAAACGGGATCCTGGCCATCATAACTATGGGCGAAGTCAGGGGAATCATCGAAAACCAGAATGAAATTGAGCTTTCCGGATTTGTCATGGTTCCAAAAGCTACGAATAGTCCGAGAATAATAGGTATTGTAACAGGAAGCATAAACTGTTGTGTTTCAGTATCATTATCAACAGCCGATCCAATGGCCGCGAAAATTGAGGCATACAGGAGATAACCAGTCATGAAAAAGAATATGAAAGAGGTAATTATCAGCAGCCAGTTCTGGTTCATTGCATTTTCGAAAATTTTCGAAAACTCACTCAATTGGGGATTAGTCTGGACCGCATTGCTTTTATCCTGAGGCGCTGCAGCTTGCTGAAGCCTGTTGTCAGCCATGATATTCTGTGAGATCGTCTGTGTCGTCTCGGTAATACTGCTTTTTTTCAGAATGGTTGTCTTGACAACTCCCGCAATTGCAATTGTGAGAAAGACCCAGATAATGAACTGGGTGAGACCCACCAGGGCTGTTCCGACTATCTTACCAAGCATAAGCTGAATCGGTTTCACAGATGAAATGATAACCTCAACAACGCGGCTTGTTTTTTCCTCAATGACACCTCTCATCACCTGCACTCCGAACATGAAGACAAGCATGTACATGAGAAGTCCGCCGATATAGGCAAGGGCCATTGCCACACCAGTGCTTGTCTCTTTTGTCTTTCCTGATTCATCGACCTTAATAGTCTGGACCGAAACTTTGGTCTGGACATTTTTAAGGATGTCGTCAAGATCCTTGATGTTGTAGGAAAGCAGTTTCTGCCGTTCAATCTCTTTTTCAAGTGAGCCTTCGATATGGTCGAGAAGATCTATGGGAGGCTGTTTCTTTGAATAGAGCTGGATCGCATTCGGTGTAGTGATGACCAGAGGTGATATGTAAAGGATGCCATAATATCCGGCTTGTTGAAAATTACTTTTCAGGTCGTTCAATTTTGTGTTCTCCAGGTACACATATTCCGCATCCTTGGTGTTGCCAATTACATTTTTAAACAGATCGGAGCCATCCTCGATCACTGCAATCTTTTTAAACTGCTTGTCCTTGTTCATCATTAGCAGAGTAGGGAGAATGATCATCGATGCCATGAGAATCGGGGCAAGAAGAGTCATAATTATAAATGATTTTTTTCTTACCCTGGTAGTATACTCTCTTTTTATTATAACGGATACCTTATTCATTACTGGTGCATTTCAGAGTTAATACTAAGTTTAATTAAGTGCCTCAACAACCCTTATAAAGATTTCATTCATCGATGGCAGAACCTGGTTAAAGGATATTATATTGCCAGATCCCGTGGCACCATTCAGTATCTCATTGGTCCCAATATTGCCCGTGATTTTGAGCCTGATGGTACTCTTTTCATTTTCAAATACCTGATTAAGAACCTGGAACTGGCCGTTACCCTCAATTTTAACATTTCCACTGAAAACCAGGTCATATTCATTGGCTGCCCAGTTCCTGCGAATATCATTCACATTACCCTCAAGGATAGTCTTTGCTTTGTTGATAAGTGTAATATTATCACAAAGTTCTTCCACTGAACCCATATTGTGAGTCGAAAAAATAATTGTGGCTCCTCTTTCCCTCAGAAAAAGGATTTCATTCTTAATTGTATTTGCATTCACAGGATCAAAGCCTGTAAAAGGCTCATCGAAAATGATCAGTTTTGGTTCGTGAAGGACTGTTATAATAAACTGGACTTTCTGTTGCATGCCTTTGGAAAGCTCTTCGACTTTTTTCCCCCACCAGTCAACAATATCAAGTTTCTTGAACCAGTACCTCAGCCTTCTTATAGCCTCTGATTTGCTCAGTCCCTTGAGCTGGGCAAAATATATTGCTTGCTCTCCGACTTTCATTTTCTTGTACAGGCCTCTTTCCTCCGGCAGGTACCCTATGGTAAGAACATCTTCGGGAGTCAGCTTTCTGCCGTTCAGGAAAAGCTCTCCTGAGTCCGGTCCCGTTATCTGGTTTATAATGCGGATCAGTGTTGTCTTGCCGGCTCCGTTGGGCCCAAGCAGACCATAAATGCATCGTTCGGGCACGGAAATGCTTACATCATCCAGTGCCTTGAAGTCACCAAATTGTTTTGTTACATTTTTTGCTTCAAAGAGTGGCATATTCTTTAATAAGATTTTAAATGAGAGGTAAATATATGAAATCTCCGCGATAACAAATGCAGGGTCGCCAAACTTGATGGGCCCTTATATGGATGACTTTACGGTGAAAGAGCGCAATGGATCAGATGGTTATAGGTTTACTCGAAGTATCCCTTCATTCTTTCGAAAAAACCTTTATCGTCTTTATCGGGTTTGGGAGTGAACGATTCTGATTCTCTGAGTTTTTCTATTATCCTTGCTTCTTCCCTGGTAACGTTTTTTGGTATCCAGACATTTACATGAACCAGAAGGTCACCGCGTCCGTATCCGTTGACTTCGGGCAGCCCCTTGCCTCTGAGGCGAAGTATTTTCCCCGGCTGAGTCCCGGGTTCGATCTTTATTTTTACATTGCTTTCGACGGTCGGAACTTCAACGTGTGTACCGGCAATTGCATCAGGGATGCTTATAAAAAGGTTGTATATCAGGTCATTGCCATCCCTTAATAATTCAGGATGATCCTCTTCGTCTATAACTACGAGGAGATCACCGGCCACACCACCCCTTCTTGCTGCATTTCCCTTGCCGTTCACGGTCATCTGCATTCCCTTGCCTACGCCGGCAGGTATATTTATCTTGATTATATCTTCTTTCTGGATAATGCCTTCTCCGTAACATGCCGTACATTTCTTTGTGATGGTTTTCCCCTCTCCGCCGCATGCCGGACAAACGGTGGTAGTCTGCATCTGCCCCAGCATGGTATTTGTAAGCCTTGTGACGTGTCCTGAGCCGCGGCACATGGAACAGGTTGACATGCTGTCAGCGTCTGCTGCCCCGGTTCCACCACATGTACTGCATGTGTCGTATTTTGTGACTTTTATCTTCTTTTCCGTACCGATGGCTATCTCCTTCAGGCTAAGCCTGACCTTAACACGAAGATTAGAACCTTTATTGACCCTTCGGCCTGAACTGCGCCTGCCTCCGCCGAATGAACCAAATCCGCCGAAAGCATCCCCGAAAATATCACCGAATGACGAAAATATATCCTCCATTGTCATTCCCCCTCCAAATCCGCCTTCTGCTCCGCTCATGCCGGAATGGCCAAACCTGTCATATTTTGCCCTCTTATCATCATTGCTGAGAACTTCGTATGCTTCCGCCGCTTCCTTGAAATTCTCCTCAGCTTTCTTGTTCCCCGGGTTTCTGTCAGGATGGTATTTCAGAGCCTGTTTCCTGTATGCCTTTTTAATTTCCTCCCTGGTGGCACTTTTTGATACCCCAAGGACTTCGTAGTAATCTCTTTTTTCCATCCACTGTTAATTTACTGCCACCTTTCAATAATGGCATAAGCCATCTTATCATTATTCTCCGACAACGACTTTTGAGTGTCTTATGACCTTGTCATGCAGATAATATCCTTTTTGAAGCACCTCCACGACTATTCCTTTGTCTTTTTCATCCTGAACCGGCACCTTTGCCACAGCATCGTGGAGATCCACATTGAACCGGGAATTAAGTGCATCTATTTCCCTGACTCCGTTCTGATTCAGGAAATCGCTGAATTTTATATAGATCAGATCGATTCCGTTTTTAAGCGCAACACAGTCAGAGGATGTTTCCATATTGGATAGGGCTCTTTCAAAATCATCCATCACGGGTAATATTTTCAGCAAAAGGTCTTTTCCTGCAAGTTTTGAAAGTTCTATCTTCTCCCTCAGGGTTCTTTTCCTGTAATTGTCAAATTCAGCTGACAGCCGAAGATATTTGTCCTGTAATTCTGCCAGTTTCTCTTCCGGGCCTTTCTCCTTTTCAACAACTTTGTCAGCAGAAGATGGCACTGATGAGATGTCCTCTTCAGAAGCAACTTCTCCCTTTTCTTCAGGCAATTCACCGGAATTGCTTTCTTCAGTCATTTCCGGCAGATTTCCGGAACCTTCATTGTTAATTATTCCGTCATTCTTTACAGGGTCGTTTCCCTCTTCCTCTTTTATCTTCTTTTTAACCATCATTCACGTATTTACAGTCAATAAATTATATTTAATCAAAATGCCTGCCAATCGGGAAGTATTGACAATTTGACAGTAGAAGACAGCAGTGCCATGGTACAATGGCATGATGTCAGCGCATTGTCAGAATCGTTTTTCAGCCAAGGCCTTAACAGGCAGGAGAATGTTTTTGTCGTGTCATGATATCAAAGCCGTTTGATATCAGCCCCTATGGCATTCAGCCTTTGATCGATGTTCTGGTAACCCCGGTCAATCTGTTCAATATTATGAATTACGCTTTGCCCTTCAGCCGACATGGCGGCAATAAGAAGGGCCACTCCGGCCCTTATGTCGGGTGATGTCATTACGGTTCCGCGCAGCTTAATCATTTTATCCATTCCTATCACGGTTGCCCTGTGTGGATCGCAAAGAATTATCTGTGCGCCCATATCAATCAGCTTATCAACAAAGAACAACCGGCTCTCAAACATTTTCTGGTGTATGAGCACCGACCCTTTTGCCTGAGTTGCCGTAACCAGGAATACGCTCAGGAGATCAGGAGTCAGGCCTGGCCAGATGGCATCGGATATAACCATTATCGATCCGTCGATAAAAGTCTCTATCTCGTAATGCTTCTGATGAGGAATAAAAATATCGTCTGAGATGCGTTCTATGACAATGCCAAGCCTCCTGAATGAGTCGGGGATAATTCCCAGGTTTTCATACGAGACATCCTTGATAGTAATCTCCGATTCTGTCATTGCAGCCATACCGATGAAAGATCCGATCTCGATCATATCGGGCAATATGGTATGTGAGCATCCGTGAAGTTCACTTACTCCATCGACATATAGCAGGTTCGAGCCAATACCATCGATTTTTGCCCCCATTGATACCAGCATCCGGCAAAGTTGCTGTATATATGGCTCACATGCGGCATTGTATATTGTTGTTCTCCCTTTTGCCAGTACTGCTGCCATTATGATATTTGCCGTACCTGTTACAGATGCTTCATCAAGGTGAATATATGCACCCGAAAGAGCTTGAGCCTCTACGGTGAAGAAAGGATCCGATGAATCGAATTCGAACTTTGCCCCAAGCTTCTGAAAGCCCAGAAAATGGGTATCAAGTCTTCGCCGGCCGATCTTATCACCTCCGGGCTTTGGCATGAATGCCTTGCCGAAACGGCCAAGTAGAGGGCCAATTATCATGACGGATCCCCTTAAGCTCACGCTCTGTTCCCTGTAATCATTCGTCTGAAGATAATCCAGATCTATTTTTCCGGCGGTAAAGCTGTAAACCGACCCCGATTCCTTTGTCACTTTAACTCCCAGGCTTACGAGCAACTCAATCAGATTGTTGACATCAGCAATATCCGGTATATTCCTTATGGTAACTTTTTCGGAAGTCAGAAGTACTGCACAAATCACCTGAAGAGCTTCGTTCTTTGCTCCCTGTGGAGTTATTTCACCCTTTAGATGACTGCCGCCCCGGACAACAAAAGTTCCCATTAATGACGGTTATGTAATTTCTTTTTATTGAATGGCTTGTTTTGCTGCTTCCCGTGCATTTTTCCCTGCGGCTTTCCCAGTGGTTTCTTTTTAGTCTGCGGCAGGAGATCCTTTACCTCAAGGATCCTAACACCGTCTGTTACTTTCAACTTGCCTCCTGAAAGAAGCTTTAAATCACCTATAATGACCTCATCGGCAACCTGGCTTCTGTTCCAGGTGACATACGATTTCTTCATCTGATTGACTATCAGTGTGGTCATGTATTCTTTCCTGTCTCCATCTTCTATTTCTTCAGCCGCTTCGATCATCAGCTCAATGATCCTTCCATAATGCAGGTACCTTATGTTGCCCTGCTGATAAGGTATCAGATTCGGCTTTTCAAAAAGCTTTCCGGGCTCAGGCAAAGGATACGGGGAGTCAATGTCAAGGTCGAAATTTGCTATCAGCCCAAGGTGATCCCATAATTTATGCTTGAAATCTCCCTCGTCCCTCAGATTGGGATTCAGATTTCCCATTATCTGGATTATTGTTTTTGCAGCCCTGTTTCTTTCACTCCTGTCTTCAATGGTCTTCATGTAATCGACCATTTTCTGAACATTCCTGCCGTACTCCGGCAACGCCATCCTCTTTCGCTGAGTATTATAATCGTAACCCATCATTGTTTTATTTCCTGCAAATCTAATAATTATATGCAAATTCACGAAAGATAATTGGCGACCGGTGTCAGGGTCATAACAATTAATGCTAATTATTTCAGATGCCTTGTTATCTTTGGACTGTCACAAAATACTATTCTGTGAAGAGAGCCTTGTGGTTCCTGTTTATTGATCTCCTTTGTCTTTGTATTTCAGGGCAGGAGGTGACTCTCCCTGATGCAAGGGTGGGCATAATTCATTATGAATTCAACATTACACTCAGTGATTCAACTGATTCTATAAAGGGGAGAGCTCTTATAGATATGAATTTTGCAGGACAGGTGAAAACTTTTGCATTTGACCTCAGGGGGATTGGGAATTCAGGCAAAGGGATGCTGGTCAGCCGGGTTATATACAACGGATCGGATGCAGGATGGAAGCAGGAAGCCGACAGGATCAGGATCATTCTGCCGGTAGCTGCAACAGGCGGAAGCAGGGGTAAAGCAGAAATTGATTACTCAGGAGTGCCTGCAGATGGACTGATAATATCGAAAAACAAGTTCGGTGACAGAACTTTTTTTTCAGATAACTGGCCCGACAGGGCTTCGTGTTACCTTCCTATTGTGAACAATCCCGAAGAAAAGGCGACTGTGGATTTTATTATTATAGCCCCGGCTCATTATGAGGTCGTGGCAAACGGCCGCCTGACGGAGGAAAGTGATCTGAGCGGAGGGATGAAGCTTACCCACTGGAAGGAAAACATTCCTCTTCCGGCAAAAGTAATGGCATTTGCTGCAGCCTCCTTCGCAGTTCAGCTTGCCGGGATCGTAGACAGTATCCCTGTATGGACATGGGTTTTCCCTGAAAACCGCAAGGAGGGATTCAATGATTATGCAGTGGCAGTAAAGCCGCTGGCATTCTACAGCAAGCTTATCGGACCGTACTCCTATGAGAAACTGGCTGACGTTCAGTCCAAAACAATATTCGGGGGCCTGGAAAATGCAAGTTGTGTCTTTTATTCTGAGAATTCGGTGACCGGCCAGGGAAATGATGAGGACCTGATTGCCCACGAAATAGCCCACCAGTGGTTCGGCAATTCAGTAACCGAAGGGGACTGGCATCATATTTGGCTTAGCGAAGGATTTGCGACATATCTTGCAGCGGTTTACAGGGAAAAAAATTATGGAACAGAATATCTGGAGAATATAATGAAATCGTACCGCGATCGCGTAATCCGGACTAACCTGATGGCCCCGGCTCCCGTGATAGATTCAACGGTCACCGATTTGATGAAGCTCCTTAATGTCAACACATACCAGAAGGGTGCATGGGTTCTTCACATGCTAAGGCATGAGATAGGAGAGGATAAATTCTGGGAAGGATTGAGGCTGTATTATAAAAAGTTCAGAAACAGGAACGCGCTCACTGATGATTTCATGAAATGTATGGAGGAAGCGAGCGGCAGGGATCTCGGGGGATTTTTCCATCAATGGTTGTATATAACAGGGCAGCCTGATCTGAAAATCACTAAAAACAGAAGCCAAAATGGAAAATCTGAAATAATAATCGAACAAACGCAGGCTTACATTTATTCTTTTAACCTTGAAATAGAACTGGTTGATTCAGATGGATCCCGTATAATAACCATACCTGTCAGTGAAAGGACAACGAAAATAAGTGTTGCCGCAAAGCCGGGATTTAAGGTCATAGCCGATCCTGACGTGAAATTGTTATTCAGCCTTGATGAACCACGATAAAAAAATCCTTTTGATTCAGTTATGAATTTTTTCATTTTGTCATAATTATCCGGGTCACTGAAGAAATCCGGTTTGTCTTCAAACCGGAAGGTAATTAATATTGCTTTCTTTATAATTATTAATTTTGTAAACCTTCGCGTTTCCTATAATGGCCAATAACAGTTCAGATATAAAAAAGCTCTCGCTGGCCGGGCTTATAATTACGATGGGCATTGTCTTCGGCGACCTGGGAACGAGTCCGCTTTACACAATGAGGGCAATAGTGGCAGGTGGCGGGAAGCATTATACCCAGCTTCTGATATATGGAGGTCTTTCCTGTATTTTCTGGACACTGACTCTTTCGACAACATTAAAATATGTGATTATCCTTCTTAAAGCCGACAACAAAGGAGAAGGAGGAATATTTGCACTTTATGCACTCATTAGGAGGAAATCGTCATGGGCAGCCATTCTTACAATGGTCGGCGGTGCCGCACTTCTGGCCGATGGAGTAATTACCCCTTCCATATCAGTCACATCATCAATTGAGGGACTAAAACTTTACAGTGCACATATTCCCATAGTTCCCATAGTCCTTTTTATACTGGCTGTTCTGTTTTTTATCCAGCAATTCGGAACAAATTTTGTCGGAAGCTCTTTTGGTCCTATAATGCTCGTATGGTTCCTGACAATAGGGATTATAGGCTTTACTCAACTGACAAAATACCCTGATATCCTCATGGCAGTAAATCCGGTATTCGCATATCGTTTTCTGACCCAGTACCCCGGAGGATTTATTCTTCTCGGAGCAGTTTTCCTGTGCACCACGGGAGCCGGAGCTCTGTATGCGGATCTGGGGCACTGCGGCAAAACGAATATCCGCGTGGCATGGATATTTGTCAAAACTGCTCTTCTCCTGAATTATTTCGGACAGGGAGCATGGCTGATGAGACATATTGAGACAGGGGCATACACAAACCCGTTCTTCGAAATGATGCCGCACTGGTTTCTCATCCCAGGCGTCGTACTGGCAACTGCTGCTGCCATAATTGCGAGCCAGGCAATAATAAGCGGTTCATTTACACTGATAGGTGAAGCGGTATCACTTAATTTCTGGCCCGCAATAAGAGTGCTTCACCCGACATATGTCCGCGGACAGGTTTACCTTCCTACCGTGAACCTGTTCCTGTGGCTGGCCTCAAGTTTTGTAGTATTCATCTTCAGGGAATCATCAAATTTGAATGCTGCTTACGGGCTGGCTATTACCATAACTGAAATTATGACCACTTTCCTGCTTTCATATTATCTTCTGCAGAAAAAAGTCAGACGCAGGATCATTCTGCCCTTGTTCATGACTTATATTCTGATTGAGGGAAGCTTCCTTGTTGCCAATCTTCACAAGTTCACTTCCGGCGGATGGCTTACAGTCTCCCTTGCTTCGCTTTATTTTCTGATTATGTTCGGATGGTATTTCGGAAGAAAAATCAAAAACAGGTACATCACTTTTGCCTTTCTCGAAAAGTACCTTGATATGTTCAGGGATCTGAGCAAAGATGAAACAGTGCCAAAATTCACTTCAAACCTGGTTTATATTATCAGGGCCAACAAACCCGACCAGGTTGAATCAAAAGTCATATACTCGATTTTTCAGAAGCAGCCAAAGAGAGCAGATATTTACTGGTTTATACATGTTAATAAGGTTAATGAACCGAATACTTTCAATTATAAGGTATTGCAAATAATTCCGGGTATCCTGATTAGGATCGACTTCAACATCGGGTTTAAGGTCGAACCAAAGATGAACCTGTATTTCAGGGAGGTGCTTGAGGATATGCAGAACTCGGGCGAGATTGAGATCAAAAGCAGGTACGAGTCACTTAAAAAGCATAATATTGAGGGAGATTTCAAATTCATTCTTATTGACAGGATTATGTCGCGCGATTATACGCTTTCCACCTGGGAAAACTTTGTGCTTTCGCTTAACAGCCTAGTAAGGAAGCTAAGCATGACCGATATCCGATCGCTGAACCTCGATTCTACCAATACTATCATTGAACAGGTGCCCATCACTATTGACCAGCCGGTAACCAACAGGATCAGGCGGATTCAATAAGACATAAGCAGATATTTTTAAATTAACTAACTTTGCGGCCTTTATGCAATAACCAAAATGGATTCAGGTTTGGCCAGGGCAAATGTGACGGGGAATCATTTTAATGTCAGAAAAGTCTCACTTGCGGGTCTGATTATAACCCTTGGCATCGTTTACGGTGATCTGGGCACAAGCCCCCTTTATACGGTAAGGGCTATCATTAACAGTGCAGGGACATTCAATGAACTGCTGATATTCGGCTCCATTTCGTGTATTTTCTGGACCCTTACCATGCAGACTACCATAAAATATGTGATAATAACTTTACGGGCTGATAACAAGGGCGAGGGAGGAATATTTGCTCTGTTCGCCCTGATAAAAAGAAAGAGTAAATGGATAGCGATCCTTACAATGATAGGAGGAAGTGCCTTACTTGCCGATGGCGTAATTACACCAGCCATTACTGTCACATCGTCAATTGAAGGATTAAGGCTGATCAATTCTTCAATACCCGTAATACCCATTGTCCTGACAATTTTCGCGGTACTGTTTTTCATGCAGCAATTCGGAACGAATATCGTGGGCGCCTCATTCGGCCCCATTATGGTTTTATGGTTCCTGATGCTTGGGATCCTGGGCTTTTCACAGGTCTTGCATTATCCGGCTATTTTCAAAGCCCTGAACCCTGCATATGCAATCAGGTTCCTCACGCAATATCCCGGCGGCTTCATCCTGCTTGGAGCTGTATTCCTTTGCACCACGGGTGCTGAAGCTCTCTATTCGGATATCGGGCATTGCGGCCAGGCAAACATCCGCGTTTCCTGGATTTTTGTGAAAGTCACACTGGTTCTTAATTATTTGGGGCAGGGTGCATGGATCATGAGCCATTATACTCCTGGGACTCAAATAATACCTTTCTTCGCGATAATGCCGGAATGGTTTCTGCTGCCAGGCATAATCATCTCAACAGCTGCTTCCATTATTGCAAGCCAGGCTCTTATTAGCGGCTCCTTTACTCTGATAAGCGAGGCAGTATCGCTCAATTACTGGCCCCAGATAAAAATATTGAATCCGACCTTTATAAAAGGACAGGTCTATATTCCTTTAGTCAACTGGTCACTGTGGATAATGTGCAGCCTTGTGGTCATTTTCTTCAGGGAATCATCAAATATGGAAGCCGCTTACGGTCTTGCCATAACCATTACGATGATTATGACCACACTATTGCTTTCATATTACCTGAAGCAAACCAGGGTCAATCCGGCCATCCCTATGATGATAATGGCGGTTTTTCTGACGATTGAAGGAAGCTTCCTGATAGCCAATCTTCACAAATTCAGGTACGGCGGATGGTTCACACTGCTTCTGGCAACACTGTATTTTCTTGTAATGTACAGCTGGTATTTTGGAAGGAAGATCAAGAACAGGCATATAACATTTGTAAACCTCAGCGAGTATATTGAGCTTTTCAGGGATCTCAGGAATGATAGAAGCGTTCCCAGAACAGCAACAAATCTCGTATATATTATAAAGGCGAACAGGCAGGATCAGGTAGAATCAAAAGTGATTTACTCAATTTTCAAGAAACAGCCCAAGCGTGCCGATACTTACTGGATGCTGCATGTCGACAGAGTAGATGAACCTGACAAGCTTGAATATAAAGTGAACCATATTATCCCGGGAATACTTATAAGGATCGATTTTCATATAGGCTTTAAGATCGATCCGAAAATAAACCTGTTTTTCAGGGAGGTTGTCGAGGACCTTGTAAATTCGGGCGAGATAAAACTGGAGAGCACCTTTGATTCTATGAGGAAACATGGCTTACCCGGCGATTTCAAATTTGTCCTTCTCGACAGGATTATGCTTCACGATTTCAAGCTCTCCAACACTGAGAACTTTATTCTTGCCTTAAGGAATATAACCAGGCACATCGGAATACCCGAAGAAAGGGCACTTCACCTTGATCCCACCAGCACAATAGTGGAAAAGATACCTATTGTTATTAACCAGCCCATTGCAAGAAGGATAGCACGGGAGTGACAAATTACCCTGCCTATCTTCGCGGAAATCCTCATTTCAAGGTGAATGATTATTTTGGCTTCACGGATGAATGCAACGCCTTTTGTAATCTGGACCATATAAAAAATATCTTCCTGCCTCAGATCGGAAATTCAGGAAGAATGGTGCAGGGACTTATCAATCTCATACTTAATCTTTTAATAACGACTTACATTTATAATCATTGACAATGCATCTCCGGGCTGGTCAAGGAACATCCGTAAAAGAAGAACAAACCGGTCTGTCAACATTTCCGAAGGTCAATTGTTGATATTCAGGCATTATAATTAATTTTATCCGCAGTTTTAGTTACAGAGATATTATGATAAATATTCCAAAAACCGATAAAAAGAGAATAGTGATCGCAGGATGCGGCTTTGCAGGTCTTACGCTGGCCAGAAAGCTTAAGGACGCAGGGTATCAGGTTGTAATGATAGACAAACATAACTATCACCAGTTTCCTCCGCTCTTCTATCAGGTTGCATCGGCAGGCCTTGAACCTGAATCCATTCTCTTTCCTATAAGGAAGATATTTCAGAATTATAGGGACTATTACATAAGAAAAGCTGAGATCAGGGCTGTTGTTCCGGCTAAAAACCAGCTTATTACATCAGCAGGTGCTTTAGACTACGATTTTCTTGTCCTGGCTTTCGGCGCTACCAATTCTTTTTTCGGCTCAAAGGAAATGGAAGAGAATTCCAGGGGAATGAAAACAATTGCCGAGGTGCTTGATCTGAGAAACACCCTGCTGATGAATTTCGAGAATGCCATTACAGCACCTGACGAAACAGAACGAAACAGAAATCTCAATATTGTCATAATAGGAGGGGGCCCTTCCGGTGTCGAAATTTCAGGTGCGCTGGCCGAGATGAATAAATATATTATTCCCAAGGACTATCCGGAGCAGAAGGATATGAGGGCAAATATTTATCTGCTCGAAGCAGCGTCAAGGATTCTTGGCACTATGTCGGAGAAATCATCGGCAAAAGCAAGGAAATTCCTTGAAAAGCTTGGAGTGAAGGTGCTTACTGATACAATGGCAACCGGATGCAACGGACAATGTGTTACGACAAGCCACGGTGATACCATTTGTACATCTTTGATTATCTGGACCGCCGGAATAAAGGGAAACAAGATTGATGGTCTTGATCAGGCCAGTTATACGCGGTCAGACAGGATCATGATCAATGACTTTTGCAGGGTGAAGGGCTATGATAATATCTTTGCCCTGGGTGATATTGCCTGCATGAATACGGAAAAATATCCTGCCGGTCACCCGCAGGTAGCCCAGGTAGCTATACAGCAGGCAAAGCTGCTCAGCCGTAATCTGATACGGGAGCTTCGGCATAAACCCCCGCTGGAGTTCAGGTACAGGGACCTTGGGACAATGGCCACTGTGGGAAGGAATCTTGCAGTAGTTGAACTGCCGTACATTCACTTCGAAGGGATCTTCGCCTGGTTTGTCTGGATGTTTGTTCACCTTATGAGCATTGTCGGCGTCAGGAACCGGCTCATAATATTCATTAACTGGGCCTGGAAATACATCACCTACGATCAGTCGCTTCGCCTTATACTCAGACCAAAGGGATACAGCTAGAAGACTGTTTTTCTGGTTGAATATCCGCTAAAAATTAATAAGTGTACTTTTGACACTAATTCATTGCCAATGAAAAAACTATTAATTTCCCTTCTGATTGCCGTTCCTTTTGCCGTAAATATTATTGCACAGGATTCAGGCTGGAAAATTGCCGGAAACAGGATTACCACTCCATGGGCATCACAGGTCGATCCGATGAACCCGCTGCCTGAATATCCCAGGCCGCAAATGGAGAGGAATGACTGGAAAAGCCTTAATGGCCTGTGGGATTATGCCATAACACAATCGGAGAGAGCACCGGCCCTATTCCAGGGAAAGATACTGGTCCCGTTTGCCGTGGAATCGGCCCTGTCGGGAGTTGGCAGGCAGGTGGGTCCTGATTATACACTCTGGTACAGGACAGAATTTACAATACCTTCCGGCTTCAGGAAGAAAATCGTACTTCTGCATTTTGAAGCAGCGAACTGGTCATCGGAAGTTTATCTTAACGGGAAAAAGATCGGATCACATCAGGGCGGATATGATCCATTCGTTTTTGATATTACATCTTTTCTCGGGAACGGCAAACAAATCCTTGAAGTCAAAGTCACCAACCCTGTTGACAGGGGCCCGCAGCCACGTGGCAAGCAAGTCCTTAGCCCCGGCGGAATCTGGTACACATCAGTCACGGGAATATGGAGGAGCGTATGGATTGAAGATGTTCCTGAAACATATATTTCCTCAATAAGGCATGTACCTGATATTGACAGGCAGTCACTGTCGCTGAATATTAAAGCTGAAAATGCACAGGATGGCGACAAAATTCATGCATCTGCCTGGGACGGAGGCAAGATGGTTTCAGAAAAGGAAGGGCCTGCCGGGGCAGAACTGGTACTTCCGGTAACTAATCCAAAGCTATGGTCGCCGGATTCGCCTTTTCTATATGATCTCAGAATATCACTGGTCAGAAGAGGGAAGAATGTCGATGAGGTAAAAAGCTATTTCGGGATGCGTAAGATATCTCTGAAAGCTGATAGCAACGGAGTGCTCAGGATGATGCTGAACAATCATTTTGTTTTCCAGTTCGGACCTCTCGACCAGGGATGGTGGCCGGATGGTTTGTATACGGCGCCGACTGATTCAGCACTGTTGTCCGATATTCTGAAGACAAAAGCGATGGGGTTCGATATGATCAGGAAGCATGTTAAGGTTGAACCTGCCCGCTGGTATTATTACTGCGATAAAACCGGCATCCTGGTCTGGCAGGATATGCCAAGCGGAGACCTTGGTGGAGGAAAGTGGAACCCGGATCCTGGTCTTGATGGTGGCGTTGATAAAATAAGGTCGGAAACATCTGAAAAAATTTACCGCACCGAATGGAACGCAATAATTGATTACCTGTACAACTTCCCCTGCATAGTAGTGTGGGTACCGTTCAATGAATCATGGGGCCAGTTCAAGAGTGCTGAAATAACAAACTGGACTATGTCAAAGGATCCATCAAGGCTCGTGAACAGTGCCAGCGGCGGTAACTATCACGATGTGGGGCATATCATTGACCTGCATAACTATCCCGATCCGGAGATGCCCAGACCGGAGCTTTTTGGTTCAAGGCAGGCAATAGTCCTTGGAGAATTCGGCGGGTTGGGTCTGCCCCTTGAAAACCATACATGGATAAACAAAAATAACTGGGGTTACAGGTCATTTACTGATGCAGATACGATGTTCAGGGCATATTCCGGGTTTATCGATCGCATCACTCATCTTATTGGCCGCGGCCTTTCAGCTGCCGTTTATACTCAAACCACTGACTGCGAAGTGGAATGCAATGGTCTCATGACTTATGACAGGAAAATTGTCAAAATGCCTGTAGATAAGCTGAAGGCAGAGGCGCTTAAACTCTATGATGCTGCCTCCGGGGTGGTTTTCAGCAGATGACATTGGATCAATAAAACCGGAATAATCCTGAAATGAAAAAGCTATTAATATCCTGCCTCGCACTGTCTGTCCTTTTATTGAATCCGCTGGCAGCACAGAAGTCAATGGAGATTTCAGTTCTGGCTGACAAGCCTGTTTGTGCAATACAGCCGACAATGTGGGGCGTTTTCTTTGAGGACATAAATTTTGCGGCTGACGGAGGATTATATTCAGAGCTGGTGAAAAATGGGTCCTTTGAATTCTCCCTGCCGCTGATGGGATGGAAGACAGTAAGCCGGAACGGAAAAGGAAGAGTACTGCCCACTTTCTATACACCAGCCAAAGAAGCCAATCCTCATTATGCAGAAGTCGTAGTTGATGCACCGGATGGATGGTTCGGATTGATAAATGAAGGTTTCAGGGGAATGGGTATCAAAAGCGGCCTGAATTATTATTTCTCCCTGAATGCGCGCATTTCTGAAAATTCAAATATCAGGATGAAAGCTGCCCTGGTTGATGCCGGCGGGAGTCTGATCGGAGAAACGGAATTAATCGGGTTGAATACAGGCTGGCAGAGAATACAGTCATCCATAATTGCCTCGCGCACCGAACAATGGGCACAGCTGCAGCTTCTCTTTTCGGGCAAAGGTTCCATTGACATTGACATGATATCGCTTTTTCCTTCCGACACCTGGAAGGGGCGACCCGGAGGATTGAGAAAAGACCTGGTTCAGATGATAGCCGATCTTAAGCCCGGTTTCATAAGGTTTCCGGGAGGATGCATTGTCGAAGGCAGGAATATTGAGAACCGGTATCAATGGAAAACGACAATAGGCTCGCTGGAAGAAAGGAAGCTTATAGTGAACCGCTGGAATATGGAGGTGAAGGACCGGCAGACCCCGGATTATTTCCAGAGCTTCGGGCTGGGATTCTATGAATATTTCCAGCTGGCCGAGGATATAGGAGCAGAGCCCCTGCCTGTTATCAATTGCGGCATGTCGTGTCAGTTTAATGCCGCGGAAGTTGTTCCTGTGACTGACCTGGGCCAGTATATCCAGGATGCACTCGATCTGATCGACTTTGCCAACAGCCCGGCTTCGGCTACATGGGGCAAGGTGAGAGCCTTACTGGGTCACCCGGCCCCATTCAATCTGAAATATATCGCAATAGGGAATGAGCAATGGGACGAGCAATATATAGAAAGGTACAGGGAATTTGAAAAGGTTCTTCATCAGCAGCATCCTGAAATAAAGATTATAGCAGCCGCCGGACCCGCTCCTTCAGGAAAATATTTTGATTATGCCTGGAGCGAATTGAAAAAACTGAGCCCATCGATTATCGATGAGCACTATTATATGGATCCGGAATGGTTCATGGAAAATGCCGTGCGATATGACAGCTACGACAGGAACGGGATCAGGGTATTTGCAGGCGAATATGCTGCCCACGGAAAAGGGTCGGATGAACCAGAATCGCGCAATAACTGGCTCAGCGCCCTTGCAGAGGCTGCTTTTATGACAGGGCTCGACAGAAATGCGGAGGTCGTCAATATGGCATCCTATGCTCCGCTTCTTGCTCATGTCGATGCCTGGCAGTGGCGGCCTGACCTTATATGGTTTGATAACCTGCAGGCAATAGGAACTCCCAATTATTATGTTCAGAAGATGTTCTCCAGTCACAGGGGAACCAGGGAAATTCCGGCTCTGAGTGACAGTAAACCCCTCACCGGTGCCGACAGCATTTATGCAAGTGCTTCAAGAGATGATTTCAAGGGTGAGGTCTATATCAAGATAGTGAATACCTCAAAAACGGCCAGATCTGTAAAAATTAAGACTGAAGGGTTGAAATTGACTGGCACTGGCAGGATGGAAACATTAGAATCTCCGGTTTTATCAGATTACAATTCAATAAAAGATCCACGCCACATATATCCTTCTGAAAAACAAATTGCTGTATCAGGAAGCAAAACGGATCTCCTGATAGATCCATGGTCAGTAAATGTCGTTGTGCTTTCCGGCAGGAAATAACTTTTATTCTATTCCGGAATAGAGCTTCATAAACTGAACCCTCTCAATGGCAGCCGGGTTTTCCATCTTCGACTTGCTCAGTTTCCCGCGAAATGAATCCACGCTGTCAAAACCATGTCTTTTCATCCATGATTCAGTATTATCGAGGATTGCCGGGATGACATCAAAACCTTCTTTGTACAAGGCTGATGCGATCTGAACTGTCGTTGCGCCTGCAAGGATCTGTTTTACAAATGAATCCCAGGAATGTACGCCGGTCGATGCTGAAAGGTCGCAACCTGCATTTTCCGACAGAATCGAAATCCATCTGAGGGTATGATTGTATTCAGATTCATCGCTGTATATCCTGCCGTGACTGACTTCCAGTTTCTCAATATCCAGATCAGTGTTATATGGCCGGTTAAAGAGGACTAATCCTTTAATGCCCGACTGAGTCAATTTTCTGACTGATTGTGCCAGGGCGGAAAAGTAATAACCGATCTTGGCCGAAACAGGTAGATTGACATAATTCCTGATTTCCCGGATAATATCGAAGTAGATATTTTCATTATCCTCCGGGCTCCTTCGCCAGTCGGAAGGGAGGATATATATATTAAGCTCAAGGGCATCCACACCTGTTTCTTCTATTTTTTTCGCAAAGGAATGCCAGTTGTTGTTCGACACGCAGTTGATGCTGGCGATCACCGGGATTTCGACTGCCTTTTTTGCTTCTTTCAGGAAGCCCAGGTATTTATCGAGTGTGTTTTTTCTGGCAAAATCATATATGTATGCATAGGCCTCATCATAGTCATGGACTCTTTTGCCCAGCATCTTATCACTTGCCCTCGTAAGCATTTTTATGTCTCCCTCTTCGTTTTTAATTACTTTTTCGGTATCGACATTGATCTGTTCCTCGAAGATGGATTTTACGACTATTGCACCGGCTCCCTTTTTTGCAATCTCCTTTATGTTGGGTATGGAATTTGTCAGCCCGCAACTGCCGGCGATCAGTGGATTTTTAAGCTTAAGCCCCATGTAAATTGTCCGGAGATCAGTCATAATATTATTATTTAAGTTGTTTCACATGTCTGTTTTGAACAGTGCCAAAGATATAAAAAAGGGAACTTTGAGAATATGACATAAGTTTTAAAATGTGAAGCTTTGTGGCAGAATCAAAATGTTGTCTAATTTTGGAGCCTTGAGTTAGTTATTGATCATGGGATTGTTTCATTCACTTTTCAGCTGGTACATGGCAAACCTGAATTACTTCACGGTTGCGCTTCTCATGATGATCGAAAGCACCTTTTTGCCGATGCCGTCAGAAGTGGTCATACCTTTTGCGGCGTACAAGGCTGCCCAGGGTGATCTCAATGTCTTTGTGGTGGTTGTCGTCGGAACTCTCGGAGCACTATGCGGATCAATTGTCAACTATGTGCTTTCTTATTACCTGGGCCGGCCAATAATTTATGCCTTTGCCGATTCAAAAATCGGAAGGCTACTTCTGCTGTCAAAGGAAAAGATAGTAAGAGCTGAGGATTACTTCAGGAGGAACGGGAAATCTTCGACGTTTATCGGCCGCCTTGTACCGGGAATAAGACATCTGATTTCAATTCCTGCAGGCCTGGCTAAAATGAATCTCCGGGATTTTATTCTTTATACGGTCATGGGTGCGGGAATATGGAATGTCATACTTTCATTCATCGGGTATTATGTTTATGAAATAAGGGATAAGATATTTCCCTACCTGGGCGATATTCTTATTGCGGTGGGGACAGGATTCGTGATTTACCTGTTTGTGAATGCACGAATGAATTCGAAGAGAAAGGGGAAATAAATTAATCGTTATCCCTGTTGACCGTTAATGGTGAAAATGCAGGCAGACAGACAGCGATATAATCTGCCCCTCCCTTAAAAGGAGAGCTGTATCTTACCCATTCCCCTTTTTCTGAGACGAATGCCTCTCCTTCAGATATGATATATACTTCTTTCCCGGTCTCGGCTTTAAGTGCGCCTTTTAGCACAAGGGTATATTCATCAAACTCCGGAGTCTGACCTGGTTCTGCCCAACCTTCAGGGCTTTGCATCAATGCCATGCTCATTTCTGAAGTCTTGCTGTTCACATTGCCGAAGAACTCCCTGATTATTTTTTCCTTGTTTCCGGCTGCCCCGACAATTGAAGGTTTCCTGATCAAAGTTGCCATGAATCAGTTGTTTATTATTGCTTAAAATAATAAGGATAACTGCTTATTCCACAATCTCGGATTTATCAAATTTCTGAGAATTAAAGCTGAAACCTGTATGGTGAACCCTTCTAATGCCTCTTCCTCCGAAGAATCCCCAGCCACCTCCACCCAGCAGGAACCCGAGAGCATAAAGACCTCCGTTATTGTTCTGGGCATACATTGTTATCTTTTCATCGAAGAGCATCCCGACAAAGTCAAACGGAGCAATGAACCCATGCCAGAGTCCCCCGAAAAATCCGTAAGTATGTCCCGAAAGACACATTTTAACGGATTCATTATTTGCGCATCCCGCGATGGCTAGGGCCATAATTGTCAGCAGCAATAAAAGGATTCCTTTCTTAAGCCGGAAGATTTTCATTTTTAATCGGTTATTTAATAGTTTATAATCAGAATAGATCCAGGTCAACCGGCTTTCCCGAAAACTTTTTTTCATGATCAAGAAGCCATTTCTTTCTGTCGAGTCCTCCTCCGTACCCAACAAGATGTCCGTCTGAACCAATTACCCTATGGCAGGGGATTATGATTGAAATCCGGTTAGTCGCATTGGCATGTGCCACAGCCCTTACGGAACCCGGGTTATTCAGCAGTTCAGCCTGTTCGTGGTAAGTGTTGGTGTTTCCATAGGGTATTTTAAGGAGTTCATTCCATGCTGCTTTCTGGAAATCTGTACCCGGAGTGACCAGATTCAGTGAAAAGACCTTCCTCTTCCCTTTAAAATATTCATTCACCTGCCTCTTGAGCGTTCTCAGGTGCCTGTTGCTTCCATCCCTGACTGGCGCGTTCAACAATCCGGCTATTTCATCGAATTCAACAGACAATTTACTCCTGTCTGAGAATTCGAGCAGGCAAATGCCATCTTTTGTCGCTCCGGCAGTCATTTCTCCAATCGGTGTTCCGAACCTGGTAACTTTAATTACTTGTTTCACTGCAGTATATGGTTTATTGAAAATTCGCAGCCCTACACTAAAGACTTCAGTTCACTCTATTTTTGTTTCGCCCTCTCGCCTTCTCTCTCTCATGCCCTCACGCCCTCACGCCCTCTTGACTTCTTGCCCTCACGCCCTCACGTTTGCTTCTCAAATCGGATTGCGGTCGACCTGATATACTTGATATTCCTGAACCTCAATGCCGACCAGTCCTTATCAATAGCAACCATCCTTATTCCAAAAAGGCCGGCATTGTTAAGAGAATCCCATCCCCGGTTGCGTTCCGGTCCTGAATTATATTTTTTTGAGGTTTTCTTCGGATAGCAAAACCATAAAATACCGTCAGCGACAAGGTTGTGAAGTGCTGCGGAAGAATAGTGCTCCACTTCATCAACGGAGCTTACAAAAATCAGCATGAACTCATAGGGATACCTCTTGTCTATTTCACTGTCAATGATGACTTCATTGAGTTCATCCCTGATCTTACTGAAAAACTCTTCGCCGGAATTGATTACCGCGATCCTTTCATTTCCCCTGTAATTAAGCTTTTTAAGGAGTTCCTGCATTTTAAAGCATTGAATCAGGAGCTAATTTAACAAAAATTTGAGAATCGGAAAAATGGTGCAATCCTTGAATCATCGAAAAACTTGAGCTATCATGATTTTTCAATAATCGGTGCAACAGGAAAGCGTGAGGATCATACATTAGGCAATATTTCCCTGCTGATTATTCAAAATTCGTAAATGTCAGGATGGTGACGGATACAGGAATCTTTCTGCCTTTTTCGGAAAGCAGCACAATGGAATCATTCCCGGGACAGCAGGTTTCAATTTTTTCCATCAGCACTGAAACGGAAATTACTTCCTATGGGTTAAATATCCGCTGATTAAAAGAAAACTCGGGAACTGGTTGAAGGCAACCCTGAATGAAGCACTGGGAAATTAATTTAAGCTTGAATTCACCAGCGGGGCGATTATTGTATTCATGATATTTTGACGACCTTTACATCGTCTGGAGATCCGGATGGATTCTCCTTTACAATATTAATCAGCTGTACCCTGCTTCTTACATTCGCTTTGATGTATATCCTGTGCGTATGATCCTTCACTGTCTGAAGACTGATAAACAGCTTCTCAGAAATCTCTTTATTGCTTAAGCCGGCGCAAATCTCCCGGATAATTTCTGATTCCCTTTTTGAAATCTCAAATTTCCTGCAAAAGGCATCAAAAGGAATATTATTGCTGTCACTTGTGGTAAATGCTGAAAGCAAAGTCCCATAGTTGAAATAAGCAGGAAGGAAATCATTGCCCGCGAAAAAGAGAATGATAAAAATGGCCCCTGCCAGTACGTACGCTGGATAAAAAACAAGTGGGAAGCACTGAACTGTCATCACAAGGAATATCACGGGAGAGATTATGCTTCTGTCATGATCATGGACAAGCGACCTTCC
This sequence comes from uncultured Bacteroidales bacterium, assembly GCA_963717685.1. Classification (GTDB taxonomy): domain Bacteria; phylum Bacteroidota; class Bacteroidia; order Bacteroidales; family VadinHA17; genus LD21. The sequence goes on from OY970346.1 coordinate 2,074,300, forward strand.
CTTCCATGGAAAATGAATAAGATATGCAGCAATTATTGAGCATAGCAGGTTCCCGGCAACGAAATAATACCTGATCAGAATTGCCGGCCGGAAGGCATTGGATTTTGCGACGGTATATCCTATTAACGCCAGGATTGAAAAATTAACAAAAAGGAACCAGAAAATAAACCAGTTGCTGTTCTTCCTGCCTGAAAGGCCTGCCGCAACCTGAATAAGCATCATCCATGCAAATACGAGAAATGTCAGCCCTGGCAGCATGGCTATGTCCATAAATTTTTCAAGAAAACCGGGTGATACATATTGCGAAAGAAATGCCCCGATAAATACCTGACCCCAGATGCCATAAAATCCGAAAGTGTTTATGAAGACCTGGTAATAAAGAAGGGAAGAGAAAATCTCCGACCTGTACCTGTTTCTAAGCCGTATGGCCAGAATGATTCCAAGGGCACTCAGCGCGGCTGAAAGAATGAATAACAGATATATCAGGAACCTTAACATGATATAAAGGTATAAAAATACTAATCAGGTCCGGAGATTGGTTCACAACCAAAGTAGTGTTTCATAATACTAAAGTAGGAATTATAAAAAACGATACTAAGGTATTGAATCTATGATAAAAACCCGGTTTAAATTCGATCCGGAATTGATTCGGAAATAATAAATTAAAACATTGTCAATTATGGAAACAACGAATTATGAATACAAATTGATCCCAACGTTCGGAAACAGTTTCAGAACAGGATGGAGAGTGATGAGAGACAATTTCCTCAGACTTTTACTTGTGGTGATTGTCCTTGGAGTACTGACCGCTCCGATGAAATATAATTTCAATTTCGATGCAAAGAGTTTGCATGGCTTTCCCTGGAACTGGAATATGGATTTCAATCATCTCTTGGGGTTTATGTCGCTTGGGGCACTGGCATTATTTTTCGGTATGCTCTCGCTGCTGTACTCTTTTCTGGCCGCACCTGTGGTGGAGTTTGGAGGGAAAATGATCTTTCTCCAGGCGGTAAGGAAGATAAAACCCGATTTTGAATTGCTTATAAGCGGGTTCTGGACCAATTATCTCACTATCATTCTGGCGAACCTCCTTGTTTTTGCACTTGTCGTGATCGGATTGTTTTTCTTTATTGTACCGGGAATAATAATAGCATGCCGGCTGGCATTCACTGCTTATATTGTCATGGACAAGAAGCTTGATCCCATTGAGGCTGTCGAAATGAGCTGGAAGCTGACCAGGGGTCACGGCTGGAAAATATTCTTCATGGGCTTTGTCTCAATTTTCATAATTATTTTTGGGCTCATTCTTATAATTGTCGGGATATTGCCGGCAATTATGTGGGTATCAGGTTCATTTGCATCACTCTACCAGTCTGTACTTAACGAAAAGGAAAAGACTGCAGAAGCTGTCGCAGCATAAATTATGGCACCACGTTTTTTTACTTATAATCTCCTGCCGTGAGTTAATCTGCGGCAGGTTTTTTTATTTTGATGCCTGGTTTGCTTGTTACGTGGAAAATTCATTAACTTTATATTCCAATCTAAAAACTCAGATATGAAAACGAGAGCATTATTTCTATCAGCATTAATGATCCTGATGTCTGTTGGTGTTTCCAGCGCACAGCTTGGGAACATACTCAGGAACAAAGCCTCTAAGGTAATAAATGCAGGAGCACAGACCTTTCACCAGCAGGTTAGCAATAAAGTTGATTCTGCTGCGCAGGCAAAAGTCCAGACTGCCACAGATAGTGCCAACCAGAAGATTGACAGGAGTACAAACCAGGTCCAGCAGGCCGGGCAGAACGCAAGCACACAGGCATCAAAAGGCTTCAATATTGGCGGCCTCATGGGCGGCAAAGTGACCTCAAAATATAATGATTCGTACTCTTTCACCAGCAGGATATATATGGAGATGGATATGCACCATCAGAAAGATAAGGAAACTAAAATGGATTATTATTTGTACTTCACCAAATCTGATCCTGTTGTAGGTGTTGAAACTCAGATAGAAGGAACCTCTGACCAGGGGAATCAGGTTGCTGTCAATTCTTCCATAGTAATTGACGGCAATAACAAATCGTACATCATCCTTTCCAATATTAACGGAATGAAAATGGGAATGATAAGTGCAATACCAGATGAGACAACCCAAACCCAAACCCAGACAACCGATAACAGCCAGAAGCCTGTTTTCACAAAAACGGGAAACACCAAGGTAATTGCGGGTTATAAGTGTGATGAATACACTTATCAGGATCCGAAAGTTAACAGACATGGCTCATTATGGTTGACAAAGGACCTGACGATTAGCGGAGATAATCGCTCATTCTCCAAGGCCGGCCTGTCATATTATGGAAATGCAGATCTTGGTAACGGTACTGTCCTGGCAATGGAACAATACAACGAGAAGAATGAGCTGGAAGTCAGTTCCACTACCAAGGAGGTTGATCTCAGTTACAGCCACTCAATTTCAATAACCGGCTATACTCTCCGCCAGATGAATTTCAATCAGGGCGCTGGACAGCAAAAGAAATAAGAAGTTAAGGGATCCGATGACAAAACCTGCATGGCAGGAGAAAAAGGAAATACAGACTCTTACTTTTTCAGAAGCTTTGCAAATCTGAGAAGCAGTTTTTTTGTTCCGTTATTTTTGAATTCGACCGAGGCGGTCGTGTTTGGAGGGTCACCTTCAATTGAAACAATGACACCATCGCCAAATCTTTCATGCGCCACATTATCACCGATTGAAAATCCTGAAATATCGCTTCCGTTAAGCGAAGAAGCGGGATGACCTTCATTTCCCGGGATTTTTTTCAGACGTAGTGAAGATTTATATGATGTCTGATCCTCGTGTGACTGCCCCGGCTTTTCAACGCTTCTTTCCTTCATTTTAAAGGGTTTGCCTCCGGTCTGAGGATAATCAATGAATCCCGGATCGATTTCGCGAAGGAACCTGCTTGGATTGCTTCTCTCGAGATTTCCCCATTTATATCTGTTAAGTGCGTAGCTCAGGGTTGCATGCTTCTCGGTGCGGGTCAGAGCAACATAGAACAGCCTCCTTTCTTCCTCCAGCTCCCTGGAGCTTCCGGCCGACATGGGAGAGGGGAAAAGAGTATCTTCCATCCCGACAATATAAACATGACTGAACTCCAGCCCCTTGGCTGAATGCATTGTCATCAGGGTAACCTTGTTACGGTCTTCCTCCTTTTCATTATCCTGGTCCGTCAATAGTGCGACATTGGCCATATATGCCTCAAGTGTCGATGGCTCACCGTTCGTCTCGGCTCCTTCAGTGAATATTTTGATTGCATTCAGCAGTTCCTCCATATTTTCGTACCGGCTTACCTCTTCGGGCAGTTTACCATCCCTTAGCTCTTTCATGATACCCGAAACGGTAGCTATCTCTTTTGCCTTGGTATACGCATCCGCCTTATCCTTGTTCACCGCCATAGAATTTATAAGTCCGGCGAATGCCGACAACTTTTTGCTCGTGCCTGCATTGAAATGGCCCGGATACTTGCCTGTATCTGACAGAATTTTCCAGGCAGAGACTTTCAGCTCTTCAGCCAGGCTGAATATTTTATCGATAGTGGTATCCCCGATGCCTCGTTTGGGATAGTTGACGGATCTTTTAAGAGCCTCTTCATCTTCCGGATTGATGACCATCCTGAAATAAGCCAGTATATCTTTTATTTCCTTCCTTTCATAAAATGAGAGACCTCCGTATATTTTATAAGGAATATTCTTGCGTCTCAGCGTTTCCTCAAATATCCTGCTCTGTGCATTTGTCCTGTAAAGTATGGCAAAATCTGACCATTTAAGTTGCCGTGAAAGGCTTTTATCAAGAATATCTGACGCTATAATGAAACCTTCTTCGGTATCGGTCATCGCCTGTACGAGGCTGATTTTTTCGCCGGTCTCATTTTTTGAAAAAACTGTTTTCCTGATCTGCCCCTCATTGTTTTCAATAATTGCGTTCGCAGCATTGACAATTGTCTGAGTCGACCTGTAATTCTGTTCAAGCTTGAAAAGATGGTAATCTGGATAATCGTTTTTGAATTCCAGTATATTCTCGATTCTTGCTCCACGGAAAGAATATATGCTCTGCGCGTCGTCACCCACAACACAGAGGTTATGGTGAACGGCTGCCAGCTTTTTAACTATATGGTTCTGGACATAATTCGTATCCTGGAATTCATCGACCAGGATATATCCGAATTTTTCCTGGTAAGCTGAAAGCACTTCGGGGAAATCACTTAAAAGTATATTCGTATTCATCAAAAGGTCGTCAAAATCCATTGCGTTGGCCCTGAAGCATCTTGAGGCATATATCTTATAAATTTCAGCAAGAAGAGGCACACGGCTGGCCTTGTCATATTCCTGTATTGAAGTGTCGGCTGCATAATAACTGGCGCTGACAAGGTTATTCTTGGCATTTGATATTCTGAATGCCACCAGTGAAGGCTTGTAGATGTTGTCGTCGAGGCTGAGCTCCTTTATAATTGTCCGGATAAGGCTTTTGGAGTCTGCGGCATCATATATAGTATAGTTTGGCTTATAACCGAGCCTGTCGCCTTCTTTTCTGAGGATCCGTGCAAAAATGGAATGGAATGTACCCATCCAGAGAAATCTGGCCATCTCAGACCCTGCTATCGCTGAGATCCTTTCCTTCATTTCTCCCGCTGCCTTATTTGTAAATGTAAGTGCGAGGATTTTCCCGGCCGGTACGCCATTCTTGAGGAGATAAGCTATCCGGTATGTAAGGACTCTTGTTTTTCCCGCCCCGGCGCCGGCAATTACAAGAGCCGGCCCTTCAGTGCTGATGACTGCCTGCTGCTGAGCCTCGTTCAGATCGTTGAGAAAGTTATGTGCCATGTATTTTTGTTACAGCGTAACGGGTGCGACAAATTTAACAATTACAAATACACAGGATCATTAAACAGGATTTATTTATTAACAGTGCAATTTTATGGCAGGTCTGTACCAGTCATTAATTAATTATTCAGCTGTTTTTATTATTATTGCGGTAGTTTATACCATAAAATTGCTTGAATCGTTATTATTAAAATTTCTCACAGCCTGTGCGCTTCTGGTTTTCAATGGTTTTCTTTCTGGGGGCTTTCCCACTGATGGCTCAGCTAACGGCTCCTGGTTCTTCTTCGATAAGATTAGTTTCAGATCGGTGGGCATCAACCGTGGAGGATCAGGCTTTCTTTTATTGCAACACGGACAGTGCTGAAGGCGGAACTCTTTCTGCTTCAAGTCTCAAAGGTACGGGGAACAGGAATTATAACTGGTATCAGTGGAATGATTCAGCGACAAGCTTCAGCAAATTGATAAAATCGGAAAACGGTGTATTCTCTTCGACTGTGGACAGCCTTCCTGAAGGTGGATATAAGGTGGATATTGACAGTGCCGGGATACATGATACTACTTTTGTAGGCTGGATATTTTTTGACAGGCCACCGGTTGCATCTGCATCTCTTGCACAACAGTTGTGTTACAGGGTTGCTCTGCACGGTGTGGCTCAGGCCAGCGTGGATACCTTATACTGCAGGAATATAAACACCGGAGCAATAATTCCCGTTGCGAATGAGATTACTCACCTATGGAGCTCTGTTCCGTCATCCTATATTCCGGCACCGGACATTTATCTTGATCCGGTGATTGAGAATTATCCTGCCTATCCTCCGTTTATAAATTACAATTTGCCTCTTGAGGATGTTACCTATACATTGACGGTCACTTCCCTGGGCTGTTCCAGCCAGTCTTCGTTCCTTTATAATTCCATTCATGTCAGGGCAGACTTTACAGCCGATCCTGTCAAAGGAGAAGCTCCCCTTGACGTGACTTTTACAAACACATCGATAAGAGGCTCCACTTATACATGGAATTTTGGCGATAACACCACTTCAGCCCTGGAGACACCACCGGTTCATACATATAATATCCCGGGAAAATATACCGTGACTTTGATCATTCAGAGCGACCTACACTGCCTGGATTCCCTGAGGATGGACAGCCTTATCTACGTTGAGCCTTCAGAGCTAAGCATACCAAATGCCTTCACACCGAACGGAGATGGATTTAATGACAGGTTCATGATTTACGGACAGTCGCTCAGATATGTGAGCATGGAAGTTTTCAGTCAGTCAGGCATGAAGGTCTATGGCTTCAGCGGAGAGGGAGAGATACTCAAAAACTGGACAGGGTGGGACGGGAATATAAACAATACATCAATTAAAGCCAGCCCCGGAATATATTTCTACGTCATCACTGCCCTGGGATGGGACAATGTGGTGTATGACAGCAAACAATACCGGGGATTTGTTTATCTCTACCGGTAAAAAGGATTGTGCGATGGTGCGGCAAAACGATCTATTGCCAGATCCCTATGATGAATCCCATCAACGTCATGCTTGCTACCGCATAAGAGGCATTGATCAGGAAATGGGCAAAGGATTTTCTTTCGAACAGGTAAGTAATGCCCAGAAAAGAAAATATCCAGCCAAATCCGGCCATGAATCCGGCCAGGGCTCCAAATCCTCCACCCGCTTTTTTGCCAAGAAAGAGTGCCAGGAAAAATGATGCAACCAGTGCAAGAAGAGTTGAAAGGCCAAATATCTTCAGCATATTTGACTCTTTTGCTTTTTCCTGGGATATGCCCGATTCCCTCATCCACCTTTTGACAAAAAGAAGGGGAGAATACCAGATACCTCCGAGTGCGAAGGCACTCAGTGATGCAACAATTATTGCCAGCCAGTTCAAGTTATGGAAAGCCAATCGAAGATTCATCTTTAAAATCTATTTGGTAATTGATTATGATTATTTATTTGTTTTGTTTTTTTTAAAGGTTTTGCTATTTCCATTAAACGGCTAAACGTTTTAACTGTTCAGGGACATTCGTGGTTTATTACCTATTGATCCCGTAATTTGAATTTTTTAACTATCATTTCTCCTGAGGCTTTCACTATACAAACAAATCCGCCCGGAAAATTGTTCTTGCCTGACCTGAAATCTCCACCCGGTCGTTTTTCAGTTCAACTTTAAGTACGCCGCTTCTTTTTGAAACCTGGTGAGAGACCATTTTCCTTTTACCGGTTCTTTCAGCCCAATATGGCACCAGTGCGCAATGCGCAGAACCAGTGACGGGATCTTCATTAATCCCCAGCACAGGTGCAAAACATCTGACGCAGAAATCAAAATCCTTTGTATCCGAAGTGGCAGTCACGATCAGGTCTCCGAATTCGGAATTCTTCATGAGCCTGAAATCGGGTTGCAGATTCCTGACGCTTTTTTCATCCGGAAGAACTGCAAAAGACCAGCCATGCTCCGTACGAAATAATTCGTCAGGTATTATTCCGATAATTTCCTTGATTCCGTTAGGAATTTTTATCCTTTCAAGCTGGTAGGCAGGGAAGTTCATATTTATCCAGCCGTCTGAAAATCTGACAATAAGCATGCCGGCTTTGGATATAAAGGATATCTCCTCATTTTTGCTGATGGCACCGGTTTCAAACATTATATGAGCCGAAGAGAGAGTGGCATGGCCGCATAATGGTATTTCAGCTTCAGGAGTAAAGTATCTTATCGGATACTCTTTCTTTCCGGTCAGAATAAAAGCTGTCTCTGAAAGGTTCATTTCTGCAGCTACATTTCTCATCCATTCTTCAGGCATTTCATTGTCAAGAATGCAGACTCCGGCCGGATTGCCTTTAAATGGGTCGGAAGTAAAAGCGTCGACCTGGTAAATAACTCCGTTTTTTTTCATATAATCCTGTTTTGATGTGCAACGACTCAAAGATACAAGGCCACATTGGTTTAAGGATTCAATAGTAAAAAACGAGGTCCAATCCATTGCACCCTTATGTCATTTCATCCTTGCGCCCTCAGAACCATTCACCGGTAAATTTCGGCTTTTTACGGATTTTTTTCGCTATTTGCTTAAGAAAACTTTGTAAACTGAAAAAGTTTTTTCATTTTTGCGCCGGATTTTTTATGGATTCAAGGCAGAAAATTCTGGATAAAGCGGCAGTCATGTTCCGGACATACGGGATCAGGGCTGTCACTATGGATATGCTTGCAGGTCAGATGGGAATATCGAAAAGGACCATTTATGAAAATTTCAGGGATAAGGACGAATTACTGACCGGAGTTCTTAGAATGATGGCTGAAAAGCAGAAAGAGCTTATTGTCAGGTTATTCGGAGAATCGGAAAATGTGATTGAAGCAATATTCAAATTGTTCAGCTTCATAAATGAGCATTTCAGTGAAATGAGCCCTGCATTCAGGCTCGACATGGAAAAATATCATGAAGACATAATAAGGAAGCTCGGGGAAACCAATGAGATGCCCTACAGTAATGATAATGAGGAAATGCTTAGAAGAGGGATCATGGAGGGAGTCTTCCGTAAGGATATTGATATCAAAATCGCAAATAAGTGCATTTATGAAATGCTTCGCCTTTCAAATGACAAGAATTCTTTTGATGCGGATGAGAAAAGCAAAAAAATAGTATTCCGCGATTTTTACATTAACTATTTGAGAGGTATTTCGACAAGGAAGGGACTTGATCTTATTAATTATTATGATAAGAAATAAGGAAAAATATTTCAATTTAATATGAAGAACAATTCGGATTTTATGAAAATTAGATATTTTTTGATTGCAGCCCTTGGCCTGATTTCATCAACGATGGGAATATCAGGGCAGGAAACCGCCGGAGAGCTGAAACTTTCCCTGAAGGAGGCACAGGATTATGCATTGCATAATAACAAGATGGTTAAATCGGCAAAGCTTACCGTCGAGTCATCCCAGGCAGACGTGTGGACGACGATCTCTTCAGGATTGCCCCAGGTTTCTGCCAACGCTGTTTTGACTGATAACCTGAAACTGGGGGTATTCGTCCTGACTATGAACGGCACGACCATGGTTATAAAAATGGGATTGCCGTACAATCTCCCTTTGACCTTGCAGGCTTCAATGCCTGTTTTTGATGCCCCATATTTTGTCGGAATTGAAACGGTAAAGCTTGCAAAAAAACTCTCCGAATCGAATCTGGCCAGTACAGAGATAGATACACGGCAGTCAGTCACTTCTGCATATTACCTTATCCTGGTTTCCGAAGAATCGTTAAGGATACTGAATGAAAATCTTACGAATTTACGGGAGATACTTAAGTCCACAAAAGCGATGTATGCATCGGGGACAGCTGAGGCAACGGATGTAGATCAGATGGCATCGAATGTCACAATGGTGGAAAATTCATTCAGCAATCTTCAGAGTAATATTGAAATTAACTACGACTTACTGAGGTTTCAGCTCGGCGTCAAGCCCGACACAAGGATTATCCTGACCGAGACGCTTGATGACCTTGTTAAAGAGATAAATATAAATAACCTTCTTTCGAGTGACTTTAATGCCCGTGCAAATATACAATATGATCTTGTTGAGAAGCAGGAGCAGATGTCCGCACTAAATCTGAAAGCTGAAAAAGCCAAGATATTGCCTTCGTTATCAGGATTTTATAATACCGCAACTTCAGGGATGGGGGATAAATTGTTGGATATGAGCTGGTACCCGAGCGAATATGTTGGGGTGCAGTTATCCGTGCCAATATTTGCCAGCGGACAAAGGTATTCAAGCTTAAGGAAAGCGAAAATTAATCTTGAAAGGGCCAGGAATAATAAAGAAATGGTTTCTGACCAGCTCAATATGCAGGAAAAACAACTGAGATTCGAACTGCAAAATGCGAATATGCAATACATCAGCCAGAAAGGAAACGTTGAGGTTTCAAAAAGGGTATATTCAAGCATGGAAAACAAATACAGGCAGGGAATGGCATCAAGCCTCGAGCTTACCCAGGCTGACCAGCTTTACCTTCAGGCTGAGAATAATTATATATCATCCCTGTTAAACCTGCTTCAGACCAAACTTGCCTTTGATAAACTTTTAAATAATCTTAAATAATATCAGAAAAAAATTTAACTACACTATAATGAAATACGCAAAAATAATTTCGGGACTATTAATGAGCGGACTTATTTTATCAGCCTGCTCGTCAAAGGATAAAAAGAATGCATCCGTCACGGCTCCGGTTGAAAAGGATGCAAGTCCTGTCAGGGTGACAACCCTTGGCAAAACAAAAATAGCCAGGACCATCGATTATACGGCTACGATTCTTCCATTTGAAGAAGTCAACATGGCCCCCTCCTCACCCGGCAGGATAGACAAGATCTATGTCGAGGTGGGTGACAGGGTCAAAAAGGGCGAAAATCTCTTCCTTATGGACCGCACTCAGCTGTACCAGCAGAAAGTCCAGCTGGCCAACCTGGCCAAGGACCTTGCAAGGCTTGATACACTTCTTCGTACAGGAAGCGTCAAGCAGCAGCAATACGACCAGTTGAAGACACAGTATGATGTGACAAAAACAAACGTTGATTTCATGGAGGTCAATACTCTTCTGGAAGCTCCGTTTGACGGTGTGGTTACAGGAAAATATTTTGAGAATGGAGAGATGTATTCTGGTACGCCCACTACAAACAGCGGAAGGGCAGCCGTTGTGACTGTCATGCAGATCAATCCGCTGAAAGTGAATATCGGGATCTCCGAACAATACTATCCGCTGGTGACGAGAGGCATGAAGGCTGAGATAACAGCAGACGTTTATAAAAACGAAAAATTTACAGGGATAGTCACTAAGATATATCCGACGATCAATTCAGCAACCCGTTCATTTATATCCGAACTGGAACTGCCTAACAGGAACGAAATGCTTAAGCCCGGAATGTTCGTCAGGGTAGCATTGAACCTTGGAGAAGTCGACACATTTGTAGTACCGGCCAGCACTGTTTTGCAACAGGAGGGTACAAACCAGAGATTCGTTTTCCTTGCCAGGAACAACAGCGCTGTAAGGATCGAGGTGGCTTTAGGGCAGAGATTTGATGACAAGCTGGAAATCGTTTCATCAGATATCAAAGAGGGTGATTTGCTGATCACTGAAGGCCAGGCGAGACTTATCGATGGAGAAGAGATTAAAATAGTAGTACAATAACAGGACTTACAACATTAATAAAATGAGTATTTACAGTACTTCCGTAAAAAGACCGGTCACAACTATCCTGATATTCGTCGGATTGATTGTACTGGGTTTGTACTCGCTGATGCAATTGCCAATTGACCTCTATCCGGAGATCGAGCTGCCATATGTTGTGGTCTATACAAACTATACGGGTGCAAGTGCTTCTGATATGGAGTCAAATGTCACAAAATTGCTTGAAAATACGCTCAATTCGGTCAGCAATCTTAAGGAGATCACATCTAAGTCGAGTGATGCCACTTCTATTATATTCATGAATTTTGAATATGGAACCAACCTCGACGAAGCATCCAATGACATCAGAAGCGATTTAAGCATGGTTGAACGATATCTGCCATCGGGTTGTGATAAACCGACTATCATAAAATTCAATTCAAGCATGATGCCTATTGCTTATTACACCATCACTGCAAAGGAGAGCTATGCGGGACTTGAAAAGATACTTGATGAAAAGATAGTAAACCCGCTTAACAGGATTGACGGTGTCGGAGCAGTGACACTGGCAGGAGTTCCGGGACGCAAAGTCTATATTGATGTGGACCCGAGGAAAATGGAGGCCTATAATCTTACAATTGAACGGATAGGAAATCTTGTGGGAGCTGAGAACGTCAATACCCCGGCCGGATATATCGCTATGGGTAAAACTGACTATCCTCTTCGGATACAGGGTGAGTTTGCTGAAAGTGATATTCTGAAAAACCTGGTTGTGAGCACCTGGAATGGAAATAATGTATACCTGAAGGATGTAGCCGAGGTTCGCGATACCATACGTGAAACGAAGCTCGACACCAAAATAAATGGTGTAAAGGGGATGAGCATGTACGTTCAGAAACAATCAGGAGGAAATACAGTCAAAGTCACCCGCGAAATAGACAAAAGGCTGGCAGAGCTGCAAAAGGATCTTCCGCCGGATGTCAGGATTGAGAAGCTTTTCGACAGTGCTTCATTTATCAGGGACTCCATCAGCAACCTGACCACCACGCTGATGTTTGCAGGAATTTTTGTTATTCTTGTGGTTCTCTTCTTCCTGGGCAGGTGGAGAGCAACTTTTATAATTATCCTTACAATACCCATATCTCTTATAGTTGCATTCATTTACCTGTTCGTTTCCAAGGCATCGATAAATATTATTTCTCTTACCTCGCTATCGATAGCCATAGGAATGGTTGTTGATGACGCGATTGTGGTACTTGAGAATATTACGAAGCACATAGAGCGGGGAAGCAGGCCAAGAGAGGCTGCCATATATGCGACCAATGAGGTATGGCTGGCCGTCATAGTTACAACCATGACGGTAGTGGCAGTATTCTTCCCTCTTACTTTTGTAAAAGGGCTTACAGGAGTTCTCTTCAGGCAGCTCGGCCTGAGTGTGACTATTACTATTATAACCTCTGTTTTTGCTGCCATTACCCTGACTCCGACACTTAGCGCACTGATGCTTAAATGGTATCCTATCAAAAAGGATGCTCCCTTCTGGACTTATGACGGAAGCATAAGAAAAGGGCTTAATTGGCTGGACCATTTATATGAAAAAACGCTGAGATGGGCATTACATCACAAAAAAGTAGTCTCAACGGCTGCCCTGGGGATATTTATAGCTTCAATGGTCCTTCTGACACTTGTTGCAACGGAATTCTTTCCTCAGACAGACGAGTCACGTCTTACTATTGCGCTTAAGCTACAGACAGGCACAAGGGTGGAAGAGACAATCAGGGTTTCAGATGAGATCAACGAAATGATAAAAAAGAAATACCCTGAAGTGACTATAATTTCAACTTCATCAGGATATGATGACCAGGGAGGCTTTGCATCAATATTTACCGCACAGGGAACACATACCATAAACTATAGCCTTCATCTTGTCCCTATTAAAGAAAGAAAAAAATCGTCTCTTGAGATAGCTGAAGAGATGAGAAAAGACCTTGCAGCAATTCCGGAAATAATTAACTACTCGATTACAACATCAAGCAATATGGGAAGCTTCGGACAGAGCACGGTCGATGTTGAGGTTTATGGTTATGATATTGCCCAAAGTAATCTGGTCGCTGAAGACCTGGCGGCAAGGATTAAAATGCTAAAGGGGACGAAGGATGTGACAATCAGCAGGGACAAGTCAAAACCTGAACTTCAGATTCTGTTAGATCAGAACAAGATGATCGCCAACGGTCTTAACACTTATTCGGTATCCAATTCAATACAGAACAGTGTTGATGGCATGCTTGCCACAAAGCTTCGTCAGTTTGGAGACGAATATGATATAGTAGTCAGGCTGAAAAAAAGTTCCACAAGTACGCTTACTGATATTGAAAACCTTGGGATAACTAATCCTGCCGGACAAACAGTCAGGCTTGGAGAGATTGCACAGATAAAGGAATACTGGGCGCCTCCCACTATTGATCATAAGCGAAAGGAACGTATAGTCACTGTGTCATTTACTCCATATAAAGCATCCCTTACGACTCTTCAGAGAGAAGTGCAGGATATTATAGATAAAAGCACACTTCCTGCCGGAGTTATGGTACAGATATCCGGTGCAATAAAGGATCAGATGGACTCATTCAAGGATCTGGCAATGCTGATGCTGGTAAGCCTGATACTTGTTTACCTGATCATGGCTTCGCAGTTTGAGTCGCTCAAAATGCCATTCATAATCATGTTTTCGATCCCGTTCGCCTTTTCGGGTGTCGCGATTGCCCTGTTTATCACACATACTTCACTCAGCGTAATATCGGGCATTGGTGCAGTTATGCTTATCGGGATTGTGGTCAAGAATGCGGTGGTCCTTGTTGACTTTATTAACCTGATGAGGGAAAGGGGACTCGAGCTCTATGAGGCAATAGCCCTGTCAGGAAGGTCAAGGCTGCGGCCGGTTTTAATGACATCAGCGACAACAATACTTGGAATGTTGCCTCTGGCTATAAGTTCAGGTTCAGGTTCCGAATTGTGGAGTCCGATGGGAATTGCCGTAATAGGAGGACTTGTCTTCTCGACTTTCGTAACGCTGGTTCTGGTACCCGTGGTTTATGCGGGATTCTCAAGGCATGGCGACAGGAATAAGCATCTGTCAATATATTCTCAGATGGATTTTCTGCATGAGGATAATGATAATGCAAAACAGATTAATCAGTAAAATTTATCACAATGAAAGCGATAATGATAATCTATAATCAGGTTCATACTGAAAGGATTGAGTACATGTTTGACATGCTTGGCATAAAGGGCTATTCCTTATGGGAAAACGTTCAGGGCAGAGGAACATCAACGGGAGTTCCTCATCTGGGGACCCATGCCTGGCCAGAGATAAATAAAAGCGTCATTGCTGTGGTCGATGACAAAGTCGTCGATTCTGTTCTTGATGTCATTAAAAAAATCGATGCAGTTAATAAAGAAGTCGGCATCAGGGCTTTTGTATGGGATATACTGAAGAGCTTCTGAATAATTGCATGCAAAATAAAAAAACCGTCCCTGAAAGGCGGTTTTTTTATTTTCGGTCATAAACCTTTTTATTCATCTTCCTCTTCTTCAGTATATGCTTTTATTACTGCATCCTGAACGTCGCCGGGCACCTGTGAATATTCCGCGAATTTCATGGTGTACATGGCACGACCGCCAGTAATTGAGCTTAATGCCGTAGAGTATTTATTCATTTCAGCAAGAGGAACCCGTGCCTTTATGACTTCAAATCGTTTTTCACTTGACATTCCGAGAACCATTCCGCGCCGTCCCTGCAGATCGCTTATCACGTCACCCATGCGATCGGATGGCACCATGATTTCTACCTCGTAGACAGGCTCAAGGATCTTTGGAGCGGCATTCTTAAATGCCTGGCTGAACGCATTTCTTCCTGCAAGCCTGAATGAAATTTCATTTGAATCGACCGGGTGCATCTTTCCATCATAGACATAAACCCTGATGTCGCGTGCATACGAGCCGGTAAGCGGGCCCACTTCCATTTTTTCCATTATGCCCTTGAGGATCGCAGGCAAGAATCTGGCGTCAATGGATCCTCCTACAATGCAATTGCAATAAATCAGCTTTCCACCCCAGTCGAGATCAATTTCATCCTTCCCCCTGACCGAAAGCTTTATTTCCTTGCCGGCAACTTTCATGTTTGTGAGTTCCGGTGAACCTTCCTCATATGGTTCTATTATCAGATGAACCTCTCCGAACTGACCTGCACCGCCGGATTGTTTTTTATGACGATAATCGGCCTGGGCAGGTTTTGTTATGGTTTCGCGGTATGGTATCTTGGGCTGGTTGAAATTTGTAGGTATTTTATAAATATTGTCCAGATGCCACTTCATTATATTAAGATGGTATTCACCCTGTCCGTGAACAATTATCTGTTTAAGCTCTTTAGAGTACTCGATTATTATTGTCGGGTCCTCCAGATGAATTTTGCTGAGCGCTTCACCCAGCTTCTCATCATCACTTTCGCTCTGAGCTTTTATTGCAGTCCTGTATTTGGGCTCGGGAAATTTAACTCCCACGTATCTCCAGTCATTGCCGGAAGCATTAAGCGTATGATCAATCTTGGTATTCTTAAGCTTGACAAAAGCCCCGATGTCTCCCGGGAACATTTCAGGAACCCTTGTCCTGTTTTTTCCTGCATTGACAAATATCTGGGATAATCTTTCCTTGGTGCCGTTATTGCTGTTAATTACATCAAGATTCTCGGTTATTTTTCCGGAATAAACCCGGAAATAATTGATTTCCCCTATGTGTTCTTCTATTGCTGATTTGAAGATATAAACGGATGCAGGGCCCGAAGGATCGGGTTTGACTTCATTTCCCTTGCTGTTTTTCGGAGCTGGCATATCAGTAATCGATGGTGCTTCGCTGACAATGAATTCAAGCAGCCTGTCAATTCCTATATTGTATTTTGCCGAGATGCAGAAAACCGGGAACATGCTGCGATTCAGAATTCCTTTTGATATCCCCTTTTTTATTTCTTCCTCGGAAAGTGTCTCGTTCGCGAAAAAAAGCTCCATCAGTGATTCATCGCTTTCGGCAGCTTTCTCTACAAGTGCATTATGAAGGTCTGTTGCTCTTGAAGCCTGGTCGGCAGGGATATCAAGTACTTCCGCTTTTCCTCCGTCTTTGCCATAGCGGAGCATTTTCATACTGAGCAGGTCGATGACGGAATTGAAGCCCATACCTTCATTTACCGGGTACTGAATCAGAATGACATCATTGCTTAGTCTCTCTTTCATCATTTCAAGAGACTTTTCAAAATTTGCCTTCTCGTGGTCAAGCCCGTTGATAGCAATGATCATTGGCTTATGGACCTGTTCTGCGTGTCTGAACTGGATTTCGGTTCCCACTTCAACTCCATTCTGTGCATTTATCAGCATTAATGCAGTATCGGCTGCATATAGCGAGGAAATGACTCCGCCGCTGAAATCATCTAGGCCCGGAGGATCGAATATGTTTATTTTTCTGTTAAGGTATTCTGTGTACAGCACCGTTGAGAAAATAGAATTTCCATTTTCATGTTCAATAGGACGATAGTCGGAGGCAGTATTCTTTCCCTCAATTGTGCCTCTGCGATCAATGACGCCCCCGTTAAAGAGCATCGCTTCTGCCAGAATTGTCTTACCTGATCCTGAATTTCCAAGGAGCACGATGTTCTTTATCTGGTCCGTCTGGTATGTCTTCATAACGATTGGATATAATTTGTACTTAGAATCTTGATTTGGCGGGGACAAAAATAGTAAATTTTTAAAAACAGATTAAGGATGAGTGTACAATTACAAAATTTTTCTTTTCTTTGCACCAGTTTTTTGAAACGCAGGAGTACCGGTTTCCCTTTCGAATGTAAGTTTATAAAACGTTTTTTCTCCAGGGAGGATCGGGAAGTTACCTGTTCATAACTTACGATTAAGTTAGAATAGTAATAGTTTCAGGATATGCTGCCGGGATTGATAAACAGGGGTTTCAGTCAGGGAAGCAAGTACGGGTTATTGATTTGAAAAAAATACAATGGATTTTTGTAAATTAACAAATAAAAACAATACCTTTGCGAACCAATTTTTTAAGTAGAATTTAATTCTAAAATAACTGAAAATATGCCGACAATTCAGCAGTTAGTAAGAAAAGGCAGAAAGAAGCTTGTGGATAAAAGTAAGGCTCCTGCACTCGATTCATGTCCTCAGAGAAGAGGTGTTTGCGTGCGTGTTTACACGACAACTCCGAAAAAACCGAATTCCGCTATGAGGAAGGTTGCCAGGGTAAGGCTTACGAATCAGAAGGAAGTAAATGCATATATTCCAGGAGAAGGTCACAATCTCCAGGAACACTCCATCGTACTTATCAGGGGTGGCAGGGTAAAGGATCTTCCCGGTGTGCGTTATCACCTTGTTCGCGGGGCTCTTGACACATCAGGAGTCGATGGTCGTACCCAGAGAAGATCAAAATACGGTGCAAAAAGGCCCAAGAAGTAAAATTAAAGATATAAGATAATGAGAAAATCAAAACCAAAGAAGAGGATTCTGTTGCCGGATCCGAAATACAACGATCCGTTTGTAACAAGGTTTGTCAATAATCTTATGTTCAATGGCAAGAAAACCATTGCTTACGGGATATTCTACGACTCTCTTAGTATAGTGGGAGATAAATTCAAGGATGAAGGCAAAACGCCGCTCGAAATATTCAAGCAGGCTCTTGAAAATGTCACGCCTCAGGTAGAGGTAAAAGCAAGACGCGTTGGTGGTGCAACTTTTCAGGTCCCGATGGAAATACGGCCCGATCGCAAAGTAAGCATCAGCATGAAGAATATGATTTCATTTGCACGCAAAAGAACAGGCCACTCCATGGCTGAAAGACTTGCTGCAGAGCTGATGGCAGCCTACAAGCTTGAGGGCGGAGCATATAAGAAAAAAGAGGATACACACAGGATGGCTGAAGCAAACAAAGCTTTTGCTCATTTTCGTTTTTAAATGAATATGTTGTTGCAGAAGGTTAATGGATAAAAATCTGAAATATACCAGGAACATTGGGATCATGGCCCACATCGATGCCGGCAAGACCACGACAACGGAACGTATTCTGTTCTATACTGGCCGTACGCACCGGATGGGAGAGGTACATGACGGAAATGCCCAGATGGACTGGATGGTTCAGGAACAGGAAAGAGGAATAACGATTACTTCAGCTGCGACCACAACTTTCTGGAAAAACAACGACGAAGAATTCAAGATTAATATCATAGATACTCCGGGGCATGTCGATTTTACAGTTGAAGTTGAGAGATCTTTGAGAGTCCTCGACGGAGCAGTTGCAATATTCTGCGGAGTAGGAGGAGTTGAGCCTCAATCCGAGACAGTGTGGCGGCAGGCCGATAAATACGTCGTTCCGCGAATTGCATTCATTAATAAGATGGATCGGCCGGGAGCCGACTTCTTCAGCGTGATACAGCAGATAAAGGATAAACTCGGGGCTAATCCTGTGGCAATCCAGCTGCCGATAGGACACGAAGAAAATTTCACTGGTGTTGTCAACCTAATAAGCAGGAAGGCATTGATTTATACTGACGATGAAACCCTTGGAGCAAAATATGAAATTTCAGATATCCCGGAGGATATGCTCGGGGAGGCAGAGGAATGGCGCGGAAAGCTGATAGAAGCTGTTGCTGAGGTGGATGATACTCTTCTGGCCAGGTATGTTGAAGATCATGAATCAATAACTGACGAAGAAATACGGATTGCTCTCAGGAAATCGACAATTGCAGGCACTGCAGTGCCGGTTCTGTGCGGAGCAGCTTTTAAGAATAAAGGTATCCAGAGCCTGCTGGATGCAGTGGTCGCATTCCTTCCATCTCCCGTTGATAAAGGAGCCATAAGGGGAGTTGACCCGAGAAACAACACTGAGCTGACACGGGAGCCGGATGATGAGGCACCGCTGGCCGCTCTTGCATTTAAAATAGCCACTGACCCGTTTGTCGGACGTCTTGTATTCCTCAGGATATATTCAGGAACTCTCCATTCAGGCGATACTGTACTGAATGTCAGGACAGGGAAAAGAGAGAGGATCAACAGGCTGTTCCAGATGCATGCCAACAAACAGACGCCTAAGGAATCAATTTCAGCAGGAGATATCTGTGCCGGTGTAGGCTTCAAGGATCTTAAGACAGGAGATACTCTCTGTGCAATCCATAAGCCGATTTTACTTGAGTCAATGGATTTCCCGGAGCCTGTAATAGGAGTCGCAATTGAACCCAAAACGCAGGCCGATATAGAAAAACTTTCCATGGCTCTTCATAAGCTTGCTGAGGAAGATCCGACATTCCAGGTTAAAATCGATCCCGACAGCGGACAAACAGTCATCAGCGGGATGGGAGAACTTCATCTTGAGATACTCATTGACCGTTTGAGAAGGGAGTTCAATGTGGAATGCAATCAGGGTCCGCCGCAAGTTTCCTACAAGGAAGCAATTACATCCACTGCCGAATTTCGCGAAGTATTCAAGAAACAGACAGGCGGCAGAGGCAAATTTGCAGATATCACCGTCGAGCTTTCACCGGCAGATGACGATATCAGAGGCCTTCAGTTCATCAACGAGGTCAAGGGAGGGAACATTCCCAAAGAGTATATTCCTTCGGTCGAGAAGGGATTCCGTGAGGCTATGTCGAACGGCCCTCTTGCAGGATTCCCTCTTGAGAATCTTAAAGTCACGCTGAAAGACGGTTCTTACCATCCGGTAGATTCAGACGCGCTTTCTTTTGAAATAGCCGCAAAACAGGCTTTCAGGCATTATGCAGGGAAATGCAATCCTGTAATACTTGAGCCTATTATGACCACCGAGGTTGTAACTCCGGAAGAATATGTGGGTGACGTGATCAGCGACTTTAATAAGAGAAGGGGTAAGGTGGAAGGCATGGAATCGAAAGCAGGATCAAGGGTTGTCCGGGCAAAAGTGCCTCTGGCAGAAAAATTCGGTTATGTCACAGTACTGAGGACCCTTACATCAGGAAGAGCAACATCCACGATGGAGTTTTCGCATTATGAAGAAGTGCCAGTTGAAATAGCCAACAGAATTGTAGAAATCACAAAAGGAAAAATTTTTTAAAGATGAGTCAGAAAATTCGAATCAAACTGAAATCTTACGATCATAACCTGGTGGATAAATCAGCCGAGAAGATCGTTAAAACGGTTAAATCTACCGGTGCGGTGGTAAGCGGACCAATTCCCCTTCCCACGCATAAAAAGATCTACACTGTCCTCAGATCGCCTTTCGTGAACAAGAAGGCAAGAGAACAATTCCAGCTTTCCTCTTACAAGAGACTGCTTGACATTTACAGTTCGACACCAAAAACTATCGATGCCCTGATGAAGCTCGAACTCCCAAGCGGTGTTGAAGTTGAAATTAAAGTGTGAAATCAGTAAAGCAATATAAAAATGCAGGGATTAATTGGTAAAAAGGTGGGGATGACTTCCCTTTATGATGACAATGGGAAAAATGTCCCTTGTACGGTCCTTCAGGCCGGACCATGCGTGGTGACCCAGATCAAGACGACGGAAAAGGATGGTTACTTTGCCGTACAGCTTGGATTTGATGACAAGAAGGAAAAACACACCACAAAAGCCGAATTGGGCCATTTTAAAAAGGTAAGCACCACACCCAAAAGAAAACTCCTGGAGTTCACAGGCTTTGCTGAAGGACAGGTCAAGGAAGGAGAAGTTCTTACTGCAGAGTTTTTCAGGCCCGACAACTGGGTCGATGTAAGAGGATGGTCAAAGGGAAAAGGATTTCAGGGTGTCGTAAAGCGTCACGGTTTCAGTGGCGTTGGCGGAACAACCCACGGACAGAGCGACAGGTTAAGGCATCCTGGTTCTATGGGAGCCTCCTCGTTCCCTTCAAGGGTACTGCCAGGAATGAGAATGGCCGGACGCATGGGTGGAAATAAGGTTATGGCAATAAGCATGCGGGTAATGAAGCTTATGCCGGAAAGCGATATAATTATAGTGAAAGGATCAGTTCCTGGTCCAAAAGGTGGTTACGTAATAATTACAAAATAATGGAATTAGCTGTTGTTAATATTGATGGCAAAGAGACCGGAAGGAAAGTCAGTCTTAATGATTCAATTTTCGGCATAGAACCCAACGACCATGCTATTTACCTGGATACTAAGCAGTTTCTTGCAAATCAGCGTCAGGGGACACATAAATCCAAACAGCGCGGTGAGGTTTCAGGCAGTACCAGGAAGATAAAAAGACAAAAGGGTACAGGTACCGCACGTGCAGGCAGTATAAAGAATCCACTTTTCAGGGGAGGTGGCCGTATATTCGGACCTCAGCCAAGATACTACGGATTCAAGCTTAACAAGAAAGTCAAGCAGCTTGCAAGAAAATCAGCCCTTTCCTACAAGGCTTCTTCCAATAACATCATTGTCCTTGAAGACTTTTCATTCGAAGGTCCAAAGACCAGAAATATTGTAGAAATGGGGAACAGCCTGAACATTGCGAATAAAAAATCGCTGATTGTTTTACCGGAACAAAATAAAAATATATATTTGTCATCCCGAAATGTACAAGGCTTTGAAGTTGTAACCGCCGGAGAATTAAATACTTATAATATTATGAAGGCTTCGACTTTAGTGCTGGTGGAGAGTGCGGTTGACGTTTTGCAGGCAACATTTGAAAATTAGAAAAATTTGAGTGATGGATATTTTACTTAAACCGATTGTAACGGAAAAAATGACTCGCCAGGGCGATAAATTCAATCGCTATGGTTTTATTGTTGCTAAAAGTGCAAACAAATTACAAATAAAAAAAGCCGTTGAAGAGATGTACGGTGTTACAGTCAATTCGGTTAATACGATGCGTTATGGCGGTAAAATCAAGAGCCGGAATACGAAAACGGGTCTTCTTTTGGGTAAGACTGAATCGACCAAAAAGGCCGTCGTGACACTCGCTGAAGGGAATAAGATAGATTTCTATAGCAATATTTAATAACCATTATGGCAGTCAGGAAGATCAAACCTGTTACACCAGGTCAGAGACACAAGATCATCAGTGCTTTTGATAACATAACAAGCACTACGCCGGAGAAATCCCTCCTTCGACCGCTCAGAAAATCAGGAGGAAGGAACATTAACGGCCACAGAACCATGAGATACATCGGAGGCGGTCATAAGCAGATGTACAGAGTCATCGATTTCCTCAGGAATAAAGATGGCATGACGGCAACAGTCAAAACAATCGAGTACGATCCAAACAGATCATCAAGGATCGCACTTATTGTTTATGAGGATGGGGAAAAAAGGTATATAGTAGCTCCAACAGGGTTGGAAGCAGGACATAAGGTATTGTCAGGAAAAGATGCAGCCCCCGAAATCGGCAATACTATGTTTCTTAGTGATATCCCGTTAGGGACTTTGGTTCATAACATTGAGTTGAAACCCGGAAAGGGAGGAGCGTTGGCAAGAAGTGCCGGGACTTATGCCCAGCTTTCAGCCCGTGAAGGAAAATATGCTACCATAAAGCTTCCATCGGGTGAAACAAGGCTCGTTCTTACTACATGCAGGGCTACGATAGGCACCGTTTCAAATGCTGATCACAATCTTGAGAAATCAGGAAAGGCCGGCCGGACGCGCTGGCAAGGTCACCGGCCGAGAGTGAGAGGCGTTGCAATGAACCCTGTCGATCATCCTATGGGTGGTGGAGAAGGTAAGGCATCCGGTGGTCATCCAAGATCACGAAAAGGAATTCCTGCAAAAGGTTTCAAGACCAGGGACAGGAAGAAATACTCCACCAAACAAATAATTGAAAGAAGGAAAAAATAATTGAGATAATATGAGCAGATCAATAAAAAAAGGTCCTTTCATTGATTTCAAGCTTGAGAAAAGAGTTCTTGAGATGAATGAGAACGGTAAGAAAGCAGTGCTCAAGACATGGTCAAGAAGGTCTGTTATATCTCCTGATTTTGTCGGGCATACTATTGCAGTTCATAACGGGAACAAATTTATCCCTGTTTATATTACAGAGAATATGGTTGGGCATAAGCTTGGAGAATTTGCGCCTACACGTACTTTCAGGGGTCATGCAGGCAACAAGTAATCAGTGATGTTCATATCGAAAAATTGACAAAAATGGGTGCAAGAAAAAGAAATACATCTGAAAAGAAAAAAGAGGCTGCCAAAGCGAGATACCAGGCTGTGCTCCGCAATTGCCCTACATCCCCGCGGAAAATGAGACTTGTTACTGACCTTATAAGCGGAAAAGAAGTAAATAAGGCCCTTGATATTTTGAAATTCAGTTCACAGGAGGCGTCTCGTAAGCTTGAAAAGCTTCTCCTTTCAGCTATAGCCAACTGGCAGGCAAAAAATGAAGGCGTCAGGATTGAAGACAGTCACCTTTATGTAAAAACGGTCAATGTCGACGGGGGACGTACATTGAAAAGGCTGCAGACAGCCCCCCAGGGAAGGGCTTACAGGCTGAGAAAAAGGTCGAACCACGTGACTCTTGTGCTTGACAGTTTGAAGAAAGAAGTTGAAAACGTAGAAAAATAAAGCAGATGGGACAGAAAGTAAATCCGATAGGTAACAGATTAGGCATAATAAAAGGCTGGGATTCAAACTGGTACGGCGGAAAAGACTTCTCCGGGAAGCTGGTTGAGGATAGCAAGATAAGGGATTATCTTAATGCAAGGCTTGCAAAAGCCAGCATTTCAAAAATAATTATTGAGAGGACACTTAAGCTGATAACTGTAACTGTCAACACTGCCCGTCCGGGTATTATTATTGGCAAGGGAGGCCAGGAAGTTGACAAGCTTAAGGAAGAGCTTAAGAAAATCACAAAGAAAGAGGTTCAGATCAACATATTTGAAGTAAAGCGTCCAGAGCTTGATGCGAATATAGTGGGCAATAATATTGCAAGACAGATTGAAGGTAAAATATCCTACCGTCGTGCAATAAAAATGGCAATTGCTTCAACCATGCGGATGGGATCCGAGGGAATAAAGGTTGTCGTTTCCGGTCGTCTGGGAGGTGCTGAAATGGCCAGAACAGAAACATATAAGGAAGGAAGGATTCCTCTTCATACTTTCCGCGCTGATATTGATTACGCTCTTGCTGAAGCACATACTAAAGTCGGCCTTATCGGCATAAAGGTTTGGATATGCAACGGAGAGGTTTTCGGAAAAAGGGACCTGAGTCCGAATATCGGTGCAAGAAACGCAAAGACAAAAAGCCTTAAGAGAAAAGGAAAGGAAAGGAATAAATAAGTATTAGTAATTCAAAGATATTAAGCAATGTTACAACCAAAAAGGTCCAAACACAGGAGAGCCCAGAAAGGAAAGATGAAAGGAAATGCACAGAGGGGGAACCAGCTGGCATTCGGGTCTTTTGGAATCAAGGCACTTGAGGAAAGCTGGATCACCGGGAGGCAAATCGAGGCTGCACGACAGGCTGTCACCCGTCATATGAAACGTGAAGGACAGCTTTGGATAAGGGTATTTCCTGATAAGCCGATAACCAAGAAACCGGCTGAAGTCAGGATGGGAAAAGGAAAAGGGACTCCGGAAGGATTCGTGGTTCCCGTTACACCCGGAAGGATCCTTCTTGAAGCAGAAGGAGTACCCTATGAAGTGGCAAAGGAAGCACTTCGTCTCGGGGCCCAGAAATTGCCGATTACTACAAAATTCATTGTGAGACGCGATTACGTAGAGAAATAAAAAATAAAACAAATGAAAACATCGGAAATAAAGGAATTAAGCACCTCTGATCTTCTCGAGCGAATCGATACCGAGAAGACAATGCTTGTCCGGATGAAGCTTAACCACGCAATCACGCCCCTCGATAACACACATAAGCTAAGAGAAGCCAAGACAACGATTGCACGGCTTCTTACGGAATTACGCGCAAGGGAAATGAAACAGAAAACCAAATAGCCTTAATCAGTGATGGAAAGAAATCTAAGAAAAGAACGTATCGGTGTGGTCGTTAGCAATAAAATGGACAAATCAATCGTCGTTGCCGTCAAGAGGAAAGTTAAGCATCCGATTTATGGCAAGTTTATTAACAGGACCAGGAAGCTTATGGCACACGATGAAGAAAACACATGCAAAATCGGCGATACGGTCCGCATATCAGAGACCAGGCCTCTGAGCAAGAATAAAACCTGGAGATTGGTTGAAATTATCGAAAGAGCTAAATAATCATGATACAGCAGGAAACAAGGCTATCAGTAGCCGATAATTCGGGCGCCAAGGAGGTTTTGTGCATAAGGGTACTTGGCGGTAGCAAAAAAAGATACGCTACCGTAGGCGACAAGATAGTTGTAAGCGTTAAATCCGCGCTTCCCTCAGGTGAAGCTAAAAAAGGCACGGTAAGCAAGGCAGTTGTTGTCAGGACTACAAAGGAGATACGCCGCGCTGACGGCTCATATATCCGGTTTGATGACAATGCAGTTGTTCTTCTTACAAACCAGGATGAGGTTCGCGGAACAAGAATTTTCGGCCCTGTTGCAAGGGAACTGCGTGACAAGTACATGAAAATTGTATCACTGGCACCTGAAGTGTTGTAAAAATTACACCGATGCAAAAGAAATTAAATATAAAGAAGGGAGACACGGTTATGGTTATAACCGGCGAATCAAAAGGTCAGAAGGGACGTGTCCTCGAAGTTGACAGAAAAAAGGAAAGAGCCTTGGTTGAAGGCCTTAATATGGTATCAAAGCATACAAAGCCTAACGCAAAGGCTCCGCAGGGTGGGATAATTAAAAAGGAAGCGCCGATTCATCTTTCAAATCTTATGCTCATTGATCCTGAATCCGGTAAACCTACCCGTATAGGCAGGAAACTTAATGACAAAAACAAATTGGTCCGTTATTCAAAAAAATCAGGGGAGGAGATCTAGTTATGTATGTACCGGTGCTGAAAACCAAATATAACGACGAGATAGTTCCTTCTTTAATGAAGGAATTCAGCTATAAAACTGTAATGCAGGTTCCAAAGCTGAAGAAAATCGTTTTAAACCAGGGAGTAGGACAAGCTATTGCTGATAAAAAGCTGCTTGAATTTGGTGTCAAGGAATTGACCGATATTGCTGGGCAGAAAGCTGTCCTTACATATTCATCTAAGGATATTTCGAATTTCAAGCTCAGAAGAAACATGCCTATCGGGATAATGGTCACTCTGAGAAAGGACAGGATGTACGAATTTCTGGAGAGGCTGATTTCTGTAGCCCTTCCGCGTATCCGCGACTTCAAGGGAATAAATGCCAGGCTCGACGGCCGTGGCAATTATACGCTGGGGATAACCGAACAGATCATTTTCCCTGAGATCGACCTAGATAAGATCGCAAAGATCATGGGATTGCAGATCACTTTCGTTACCTCAGCCAGGAGTGATGAGGAGGCTCTTGCCCTTCTTAAGAATTTTGGATTACCATTTAAAACTTCTAAAACCTAGATATATGGCAAAGGAATCAATGATGGCCCGCGAAGTCAAGCGCGAAAAACTGGCCAGGAAATATTCCGAAAAAAGAGCTCAGCTGAAAGCCCAGGGCGACTATGTTGGTTTAAGCCGCCTGCCGAGGAATTCAAATCCTAACAGACAACGCAACCGCTGCAAGCTTACAGGACGCACAAGAGGATATATGAGACAATTTGGAGTCAGCAGGATTACTTTCAGGGAGATGGCTTCGTTCGGCTTGATCCCCGGCGTCAAAAAAGCCAGCTGGTAAAAGATAAGGGAATATTAAACTATTTAAAAAATAAAAGATGACTGATCCAATTGCAGATTTACTGACAAGAATTAGAAATGCGATTTTAGCTGGACATAAGGTTGTTGAAGCGCCGGCATCCAATCTCAAAAAGGAGATTGCAAAGATACTTTTCGAAAAAGGATATATACTCAGTTACAAGGTCGTCGAGGGAGATGGTCCTCAGGGTACCCTGAAGATCGCACTGAAATATAATCAGAAAAGCAAGCAGCCCGCCATTAAGGAAATACAGCGTATCAGCCGTCCGGGCCTGAGACATTATGCTGCGGCAGATGAGATGCCCAGAGTTCTTAACGGATTGGGTATTGCAATAATATCGACCTCAAAAGGACTGATGACCGACAAAGAGGCAAAAAAGGAAAACATTGGCGGTGAAGTTTTATGTTATGTTTATTAATTAGGAGGATATCTTAATGTCACGAATAGGAAAATTGCCGGTTAACCTGCCCAAAGGTGTCACTGTTACGATAAGCGACACAAACGTGGTGACCGTGAAGGGACCTCTGGGAGAATTGCACCAGACGATTGATAAAGACCTGAAGGTGGAAATTGTCGACAACCAGATTGTCATTACCAGACCCACCGAATCGAAGAACCATAAATCGCTTCATGGCCTTTACAGGGCCCTTATTGCGAATATGGTTACCGGGGTTTCACAGGGATACAAGAAAGAGCTGGAGCTCGTCGGAGTGGGCTACAGGGCGGAAGCTAAAGGGCAGCAGCTGGAGATGAGCCTTGGCTACTCTCATGATATTATCATGCAGCTTCCGACTGAAGTCAAGGTTGAAACAAAAACTGAAAGAAGGAGCAATCCGATCATCACCCTTTCATGCATTGATAAACAGCTTATCGGTCATGTTGCGGCAAAGATCAGATCACTCAGGCCACCGGAACCTTACAAGGGCAAAGGAATCAAGTTCGTTGGCGAACAGCTCAGAAGGAAAGCCGGGAAATCTGCAAGTGTATAATAAGTATATGATAAAATAGTAAGTATATAAGAAAATGGCCTTAACGAAATTTGAAAAAAGGACGAGGATCAGGAAGAGGATCCGGAAAATAATAGGAGGTACTGCAGATATCCCCAGGGTTGCAGTATTTAGAAGCAACAAACAGATTTATGTCCAGGTTGTTGACGATATTAAAAGAGTTACTCTGCTGTCGGCTTCATCCAGGGAAAAGGAAGTGGCAGATAAAACGGGTATTAAAAAAACGGAACAGGCAAAGCTTGTCGGCAAGCTGCTGGCAACAAGATGCAAGGAAAAGGGGATCGAAAGCGTGGTTTTCGACCGGAGCGGTTATAAATATCATGGCAGAGTTAAATCATTGGCTGATGCAGCTCGCGAAGGCGGCTTAAAATTCTAGTGAATTATGGGAAACGGAATAAGAAAAGTAAAAACCAGCGACCTTGAACTTAAGGACAGGCTGGTGAGTATCCAGAGGGTTACCAAAGTGACAAAGGGCGGCAGAACTTTCAGCTTCTCGGCAATAGTTGTCGTTGGAAATGAGGATGGAATCGTTGGTCATGGCCTGGGGAAGGCCAGTGAAGTGACGACAGCCATAGCCAAAGGTATTGAAGATGCCAAGAAGAACCTGATTAAAGTTCCGGTGATCAATGGTACGGTGCCGCATGAGCAGGTCGCCAAGTTCGGAGGTGCGAAGGTGTTCATCAAGCCGGCTTCGGAAGGTACCGGAGTTAAGGCAGGTGGAGCTATGCGTGCTGTCCTGGAAAGCGTTGGGATCAAGAATGTGCTGGCCAAATCAAAAGGTTCTTCCAATCCCCATAATCTTGTAAAGGCAACTTTTGCAGCATTGCTGCAGATGCGTGATCCTTTCTCAATCGCCCAGCACAGGAATATATCAATGGAAAGAGTGTTTAACGGTTAATAAAGTATATCAATGGCAAAAGTTCGAATTACACAGGTAAGAAGCAAAAACGGAAGACCCGAAAGGCAGAAAAGAACTTTGCTTGCTCTTGGCATCCGCAAATTAAATCATAGTGTTGAACTTGAGGCAACTCCACAGATAATGGGAATGGTGGAAAAGATCAGGCATCTTGTTAAAGTGGAAAACATTTAAGGTAACAACCATATTTTAGATATATAGTCATGGATTTAAGCAATTTAAAACCTGCAAAGGGATCAGTCAAAAGAAACAAGCGCCTGGGACGGGGACAGGGTTCCGGAAGAGGGGGCACATCTACCAGGGGACACAAGGGCGCCAAACAAAGGTCCGGGAATAAAAAGAAAATCGGATTTGAAGGAGGCCAGATGCCGCTTCAGAGACGCATTCCCAAATATGGTTTTAAGAATATCAATCACAGGGAATATAAAGGGATAAACATAGGAGTTCTCCAGGAGCTTGCTGAAAAAAACAAGCTGGTTAAAATTGATCTCGGAGTGCTTATAGAAGCCGGCCTGGTTTCAAAGAATTCATTGGTCAAGATATTGGGGAAAGGAACTCTTGAAAAGAAACTTGAAGTTCATGCCCATGCATTCAGCAAATCAGCTGTTTCGGCCATTGAAGCAAAGAACGGAACCGTAGTAAAACTCTAATTCTATGAGACTGATCCAGACTTTAAAAAACATTTGGAAGATTGAAGACCTCAGAGCCAGGCTGCTTTATACTCTGGGAATCATTCTTTTGTACAGGTTTGGCAAGTATGTTACTCTTCCCGGCATTGATCCCTCACAACTGATCAACCTGAGGAATCAGACATCGACCGGGATAATGGGATTGCTTGATATGTTCTCGGGAGGCGCTTTCTCCCAGGCATCGGTTTTTGCTCTGGGAATTATGCCTTATATTTCCGCTTCAATCGTCATCCAGCTTCTCGGGATCGTTTTCCCTTACTACCAGAAACTTCAGAAGGAAGGTGAAAGCGGCAGACGCAAGATGAATCAGCATACAAGATACCTTACTGTACTGGTTCTTATTCTCCAGGCTCCCACGTATCTGTTCAACCTGCACCGTACATTACCGGCTACAGCATTCGTAATGTCAGGGACATTCTTTACAGTATCCTCGGTAATCATACTCACGGCAGGTACAATTTTTGTAATGTGGCTTGGGGAAAAGATCACGGACAAGGGTATCGGGAACGGAATATCACTGATCATTATGATAGGTATTGTGGCGAGGATGCCGTCGAACTTCATATTTGAGGCCGGAACCAGATGGAAAGGTGCCGGAGGCCCTATCGCTCTTATAGTTGAGCTTGTCATCTGGTTCGTGGTCATTCTCGGGACTATTTTGCTCGTCCAGGGAACGCGACGCGTGCCGGTTCAGTATGCAAGAAGGATCGTGGGCAATAAACAGTATGGAGGCGTCAGGCAATATATCCCCCTAAAGGTGAATGCCGCAGGAGTTATGCCAATAATCTTTGCCCAGGCAATAATGATGCTGCCTGCAATTATAGCAGGATATTCTAATTCCACATCGTCATTCGTAATCGCATTTTCCAATATCTACGGATTCTGGTACAACGTGGTCACAGGTCTGCTGATAATACTTTTCACTTATTTTTATACAGCCATTACCATAAATCCGGTGCAAATGGCTGAGGATATGAAGAAAAACGGGGGGTTCATTCCCGGCATCAAGCCAGGAAGGAAGACAGTGGAGTTTTTTGACAATATTATGTCAAGGATCACACTTCCCGGTTCAATATTTCTGGCAATAGTGGCAATTATTCCTTCTATTGCCGTAAAGGCAGGCATAACTGCCCAGTTTGCACAATTTTACGGTGGAACGACAATCCTGATCCTTGTCGGGGTCGTGCTTGACACGCTGCAGCAGATTGAAAGTCACCTGCTGATGCGACATTATGATGGCCTTATGAAATCAGGCCGTGTCAAAGGAAGATCAGGCGCCGTAACATCGATCTAAGTATGTTTAACGTTCTTTGATGTTGTATTTTAAAACAGATGAAGAGGTAGGGTTTTTAAAGGAAAGCAATATGCTTGTGTCGGAAACACTCGCTGAGGTTGCCAGACATATTAAACCCGGGGTCACCACGCTTTATCTTGATAAAATTGCTGAAGAGTTCATAAGGGATCATAATGCTGCTCCGGCTTTCAAGGGATATGGTGGTTTTCCTAAAACCCTCTGTACATCTGTCAATGATGAAGTGGTTCATGGCATCCCTTCTGAATATGTATTGAGAGAAGGAGATATAATTTCGGTCGACTGCGGAGTAATTCTTAACGGATGGTACGGCGATAGTGCCTATACATTCGCTGTCGGTGAAATTACCGGAGAAGTCAGGAAACTTCTTGAATTTACAAAAGCATCCCTCGGGGAAGGAGTAAATGCAGCAATTTCAGGAAACAGGATCGGAGATATCTCCAATGCCGTTCAGACAAAAGCTGAGAGCGGAGGCTTTTCAGTCGTAAGGGAACTTGTCGGGCACGGGCTGGGTCGAAAATTGCACGAACCTCCCGAAGTGCCTAATTACGGGAAAAAGGGAACCGGACCGAAAATGGGGAAGGGGCTTGTAATTTGCATTGAGCCAATGATTAATCTGGGAAAGAAAGAGACTTACCAGATGAACGATGGATGGACCATCAGAACCGCTGATGGAAAGCCTTCGGCACATTTTGAATATGCCGTCGCGGTTAATAAGGATAAGGCAGACGTATTGACAACATTTGATTTTATTGAGGACGTTTTAAATAAAATATAAACGTATGGCTAAGCAACCATCAATTGAACAGGACGGTACAATCATTGAAGCCCTCTCAAATGCGATGTTCAGGGTTGAGCTCGAAAACGGGCATGTCATCACTGCTCACATTTCAGGGAAGATGCGGATGCATTATATCAAGATCCTGCCGGGCGACAAGGTAAAAGTCGAGATGTCGCCATACGATTTGACAAAAGGAAGAATAACATTCAGGTATAAATAGAAATACTCAAGGTAATGAAAGTAAGAGCATCAGTAAAGAAGCGCAGCGCCGACTGTAAAATAGTAAGGAGAAAAGGGCGCATTTACGTTATAAATAAGAAAAACCCCAAGTTCAAGCAGAGACAGGGATAATTTTGTTTAATTTTGCAACTCAATTTAAGAAAAGTTATATATGGCACGTATTGTTGGTGTAGATTTACCAAGACATAAAAGTGGAGAAGTAGGGCTTACGTATATTTACGGTGTAGGCAGGAGCACGGCTCAGAAGGTCCTCGATGAAGCAGGCGTTGACCGCAATGTAAAGGTTGAAGAATGGACTGATGAACAGATCAATGCCATTCGCCGTATTCTGAATGATAATTACAAGCTTGAGGGAGAGCTCCGTTCAGAGACCCAGATGAATATCAAAAGGCTTATGGATATAGGTTGCTACCGTGGTATCCGCCATAGAGTCGGACTGCCGGTCAGAGGTCAGAGCACTAAGAACAACGCCAGAACCCGTAAAGGGAGAAAGAAAACGGTTGCTAACAAGAAAAAAGCTACTAAATAAATAGAATATGGCAAAAAAGACTGGAGTATTAAAGAAGAGAATCGTCAAGGTTGAACCATCCGGCCAGGCACACGTTCATTCATCATTCAATAATATTATCGTGACATTGACTAATAGTTCAGGTCAGGTTATTTCATGGGCTTCAGCCGGCAAAATGGGGTTTAAGGGTTCCAAGAAAAATACTCCTTATGCCGCACAGATGGCATCAGAGGAATGCAGCAGGATTGCATATGATCTGGGATTGAGAAAGGTGAAGGTATTCGTCAAGGGGCCAGGCTCCGGACGCGAATCAGCTATCAGGGCAATAGCCAATGCTGGTATTGAGGTCACTGAAATTGTTGATGTAACGCCAATGCCTCACAACGGATGTCGTGCACCGGGAAGAAGGAGAGTGTAATTATTTTTTATCTTATTATTAATCTGAATAAATTAATTTAACGATGGCAAGATATACCGGCCCAAGATCAAGAATCGCAAGAAAATTCGGAGATCCTATATACGGACCTGATAAGTACCTGGACAGAAAAAACTTTCCTCCCGGGCAGCATGGAATGAACAAGAAGAAGAAAAAAACATCAGAGTATGGGATACAGCTGAGGGAAAAGCAGAAGGCTAAATATACTTATGGTGTACTGGAGCGTCAGTTCCGGAACACTTTTGAAAAAGCATCCAGGACAAAAGGTGTGACAGGCGAAGTCCTTCTTCAGCTTCTTGAATCCCGTCTCGATAATGTGGTATTTCGTTTAGGCGTGGCACCAACAAGGGCATCTGCCCGTCAGCTGATATCTCACCGTCATATAACTGTAAACGGCAAAGTGGTGAACATCCCTTCCTGCCACCTTAAATCCGGCGACATTATCGGAGTGAGGGAAAAATCAAAGTCTCTTGAAACCATAGTCAACTCACTCGCATCAAGAAAAACTTCAAAGCTGTCGTGGCTTGAGTGGGATGATGCACAGATGGCCGGAAAACTGATGAACCTGCCTGAACGTACTGATATTCCTGAAGATATAAAGGAACAATTGATAGTCGAATTGTATTCTAAATAATAATATAAGATAAATTCTATGGCCATTTTATCATTCCAGAAGCCCGACAAAGTAATAATGCTGGAAGCGGACAACAAGCTCGGCAAATTTGAATTTCGTCCTCTTGAACCCGGTTATGGCATTACTGTTGGCAATGCCCTGAGAAGAATTCTGCTTTCTTCTCTCGAAGGTTATGCTATAACCACCGTCAAGATCGATGGAGTTGACCATGAATTCTCTTCCATTGCAGGAGTTATTGAAGATGTGACGGAAATAATCCTGAACCTGAAGCAGATCAGGTTTAAAAGAATTGTGGACGATATTGATCATGAAAAAATAACGGTTAAGATCCACAATAAGGAAGTTTTCAGGGCAGGAGATCTGAATAGCGCTTTAAGCAGCTTTGAGGTTCTTAATCCCGAACTGGTAATATTCAGAATGGAGCCTGATGTAAAGATCCAGCTGGAATTTACGATAAGCAAGGGAAGAGGGTACGTTCCTGCCGAGGAAAATGAACCTGCCGATGCTGAATTTGGCCTGATTGCCATCGACTCGATTTTCACACCTGTAAGGAATGTAAAATATGCAGTTGAAAACTATCGTGTGGAGCAGAAAACAGACTATGAAAGACTTCTTTTTGAGATTGAAACTGACGGATCCATCCATCCGAAAGATGCTCTTAAGGAAGCAGCCAAGATATTAATTTATCATTTCATGTTGTTTTCTGATGAAAAGATTACTCTTGATTCGGATGATAAGCTTGCCAACGAGGAATTCGATGAGGAAGTACTGCATATGAGACAACTTCTTAAAACCAAGCTGGTTGACCTTGATCTTTCAGTAAGGGCGCTGAATTGCCTTAAAGCTGCCGAGGTTGAGACCCTTGGAGACCTCGTGAAGTTTAACAAGAATGACCTTCTTAAATTCAGGAACTTTGGTAAAAAATCACTTACAGAGCTTGACGAACTGCTTGAATCAATGAGTCTCTCTTTTGGCATGGACGTGAGCAAGTATAAGTTAGATAAAGATTAATTTGAAAACTGTTTGAGGAGATTGAAATGCGACATTCTAAAGTAATAAACCATTTAGGAAGAACCAGCTCACACAGGAAATCGATGCTGGCAAATATGGCTTCATCACTGATCCTGCACAAAAGGATAACCACCACAACAGCCAAGGCCAAGGCTCTTAAGACCTATGTTGAACCTATCATTACAAAATCAAAAGAAGATTCAACACATTCCAGGAGACAGGTTTTCAGTTACCTCAAAGACAAAGAAGCAGTTTCCGAATTATTCAGGGAGATTTCACCCAAAATAGCTGAAAGGCGGGGTGGCTATACAAGAATACTCAAGACCGGAAACAGAATCGGTGACAATGCCGAAATGTGCATACTTGAACTGGTGGATTATAATATAGCGATGGCAGGTGGCGGCGAAGCAGCCAAGACCAGGACAACCAGAAGAAGGAGGTCAGCTAAGAAGAAAGAAGAAGCTGATATTGCAGCTAAGCCTGCAAAACCTGTTACAAAAAAAACAGAGAAGCCGGTTAAGGATGCTGAAAGCACTGAGGAGAAAGCTGATTCCCCAGAAAAGAAATAGGAAAAAATATTCTAAACGGGAAGGGATAAGTCGTTACGATCATTATCCCTTTTTTTGTATATTGCATTAATAACCAGTTAAATTTAAATATTAATGGGTCAAATTGTCAGTGTTCATGCCCGGGAAATCCTTGATTCCCGCGGTAATCCGACGATTGAAGTTGATGTCACGACTGCCAGCGGTTATTTTGGCCGTGCCGCAGTGCCTTCAGGTGCTTCGACCGGAGAAAATGAAGCTCTCGAACTGAGAGACGGAGATAAGAAACGCTACATGGGCAAAGGGGTCCTTAAAGCAGTTCATAATGTAAATAACGTCATCGCTGAGGAAATCAACGGAATGGATGTCACTGACCAGGCCGGCATTGACAGGAAAATGATCGATCTTGATGGCACCGAAGCTAAGAGTAATCTGGGTGCTAATGCAATACTCGGAGTATCGCTGGCTTGCGCCAAAACGGCTGCAGCTCTTCACGGATTGCCTTTGTTTCGTTATATAGGAGGCGTAAATGCCTGCATCCTGCCTGTTCCAATGATGAATATCATTAACGGCGGATCCCATTCCGATGCCCCTGTAGCTTTCCAGGAATTCATGATCAGGCCTGTCGGAGCTCCGTCATTCAGGGAAGGATTACGCATGGGATCAGAAGTTTTCCATTCACTTAAAAAGGTTCTCAGGGACCGGGGGTTAAGCACTGCCGTCGGGGATGAGGGGGGATTTGCACCCGACCTGAAAGGGACGGAGGATGTTATTGAAACGATCCTGAAAGCTATTTCAGCGGCAGGTTACAATGCCGGTACGGAAATCTCAATTGCGCTGGATTGTGCTGCATCGGAATTCTATGTTGACGGGATCTATAATTATTCAAAATTCGAAGGCCCGAAAGGCTCCAGGAGAACATCAAAGGAACAGGCCGATTATATAGAGCAGCTTATTAAAAAGTACCCGATTGATTCAGTCGAGGATGGAATGTCAGAAAGCGATTGGGATGGATGGAAGATGCTTACTGACAGAATTGGAAAAAAATGCCAGGTGGTAGGAGATGATGTATTCGTGACAAACGTGAATTACCTTAAGAAAGGCATTGAAATGGGATGTGCAAACTCTATCCTTATAAAGGTAAATCAGATAGGCACCCTTACCGAGACGCTGAATGCAATTGAACTGGCGCACCGTGCAGGTTATACGACCGTTACCTCTCACCGTTCAGGCGAAACCGAGGATGTCATAATTGCTGACATTGCGGTAGCTACCAATTCCGGACAGATTAAAACCGGATCATGCAGCCGTACAGACAGGATGGCAAAATATAACCAGCTTCTCAGAATTGAGGAGATGCTGGGCGAACTGGCTGTTTACGGCATAAGGAAATAATAATTGACTGGAACGCCAATACACTAAATACGAGACGGCATCAAGAGCTGAAATGTTAAATGCTTTCCCTTTGTGCTCCACTTGTGTCGTTCTTGATTTTTCTTGTTCTTCAGGATTGAAATATCACTTGATCCTGCTACAAAAATTTGTCAAAATTGCAGGCAGATTCAGATATAAGCATGGCATTTCAAATTCGCGGATTATTCCGGTTTTTTTCTTTTTATCAATCGCGTTGTCCCGTAATTTCCGACGTTATTAACAATTGTTCATAACTTTTGTTTATATTGGGTTTACAAGAAGGACTCTCTTTTTATTGTCATTAGGCATTCTTGATTTAAATTTGATTTATCGGGTAAGCGATAAAAGGCTGCTTGAAAGATGTGGAACCGGGAAAGGTTACTTAAATGAAACACGATCCGGTTCGGTCAGACCTTCGGGCCTGCGCATCAAGAGAGCCGGAGCCTGAGCGAAGGAGGCCGGTCCCAGACCGGTACCGGGTGCTCGGTAAGATCGACGAAAACCGGAAACGCTCTTTCTTCGATTGAGTCTCAGGGCCTCAGAAAAATGAAGGACTCCGGTCCGGAACTATCTGAAACTGGTGTCATGTCTTTCGGGAAATGCACACCGGAGCCTGAAGGACACTTCGTCCTGGAAAGTCCTGCCGCAAGGCGGGAAGAAAGGGACAGCCTGAAGGTTGAGCCGTAAAAAGCCCGGCCGGATGGCCCGGGGTTGCGGATGCAGGTCTAGTACCAGCAGAAACAGCCGGCCAGAATAACAGTAACCCGACGCCGTATGAGGCTTCGGCCGCAAACGGTGAATGGGAACTACTCCTCGGAATAGTTCCCATTATTGTTTTTATACGGCATAATTATCCATATTAATTCGCCTCTCCTAAAGCTTCTGCACCCAGCCATCGGCACCCGAAAATGCCTGCGAGCTCTCAGTCAATAATACATTGCGAACCCGATCTGTTGCTGCTTCCACTTGTAAGGAAATGACCAGATCATGCTCACATTGTATCTCATTGCGGAGAGCCTGAAATAAACAGAAAATGATTCATTTTAAGCCCCGGCGTACAGTTTGTGCCGGTATTTAATTTATTTTTGCACAACCTGATGGGAATAATCTTTTCTGCATATATGGCAATACTATCCTTCGTTTCAATTGTGTTGGATTCCTCAGATGTGATGATGGATAAAGGAGCCGGTAAGTCAATTGAGCTTATCCAGGCCATTTTGATTGCCATCCTTATTATTGCATCAGTATATCTGATACTTAAATTGCAGACCAGAAGCCTTATAAAAAGCCACAGGCTGCTTAAGGAAAAAGAGCGGATTATTGAAGAGGTAAAGAGTCGCAAGGCAGAACTTGAGACAAAAGAAAAGAATATAACGGAAAGCCTTCATTATGCACAGAGGATACAGGAAGCACTTCTTCCGTCAGAAGAATATTTCAGGAAACATTTCAGAGATTCATTTATTTTTTTCAGGCCAAAGGATATTGTAAGCGGAGATTTTTACTGGATAGGAGAGAAAGGGGGGAAGATTTTCGTTACAGGTGCTGACTGCACCGGTCACGGCGTTCCCGGAGCACTGATGTCAATGATAGGTTTGGAAATCATTGAGAAAACCATAAATGATGACAATATTTCAAATCCCTCCGAAATACTTGCTATTCTGAATAAGGGACTTGAAAAAACGTTCAGCCGTGAGAAGAATATTGGGACTATAATAAGGGATGGCATGGATATAGGTCTCTGCGCGATCGATTTGAATGCTAAAAAGATAGAGTATGCAGGGGCTTTCTTTCCCCTTTATATGATACGGGATGATTTGCTGGTGGAGATAAAAGGCGACAAGCTGCTGATAGGAATGAATCCCTCAGGGATCCCATATACGGAACATAGGATAGATATTAAGGAAGGCGATATATTTTATATTTTTTCTGATGGTTTCGTTGACCAGTTTGGCGGAAAAGATAACAGGAAATTCATGTACCGGAGGTTCCGTTATCTTCTCACGACAATACATCATTTTCCTGCTGAGGACCAGAAATCTGTTCTTGAGGATAACATTAAATCCTGGATGGGTGAAAATCCCCAGCTTGACGATATGATGGTGATAGGGTTCAAGCCTCTTTCCTGAGGCAACTAAATGAATTTTTTTATCTTATCAATCAGAGCTGAAGGCTGGAAAGGCTTGCTGATATAATCATCAATGCCTGCTGATATGCATTTCTCCTTGTCCCCTAGCATTGCATTTGCAGTAATTGCAATTATTGGAATATGTGTACTCGTGGTGGCTTCAAGGGCTCTTATCTTTTCAGCTGCTATGAGCCCGCTCATTACAGGCATCTGTATATCCATAAGAATCAGGTCATAATTGGCAGTTCCGAACTTATCGAGAGCCTCTTTGCCATTTGAGGCAGTATCGATACTGTGAACAAGGGGTTGAAGTGTGAGATGTGTTATCTTCTGGTTTATCATATTGTCTTCAACGAGAAGTAACCTGATATCTTTCAGCTCTTTATGAGTTTTTTCCTTCAGTATGAGCTCTTCCATTCTTGCTGAAGCAAGATGTTGTCTGGGTTCATGAGCGACACTGGTGAAGGGCAGGCTTATATTCAGCACTGTGACATTTTGTCCTGATTCCTGGCTGAATGTGCCTTTGCAACTTGTTATCAATCTGGCTGCAAGGCTTTTCATGAGATCCTTTTCATTAATAAGGTCGATCTTTCGGTCAGCCTGGATCCTTAATCCTGCAATGATCTCCGTGTCGGTGACTTTTTCCTTTTTCAGGTTTATAGTGACCTTGGTTGTCCGTTCAGAAAACTCGTTTTCAATTGAATTGAAAATATTAAGGAAAATCTGCTTGATAATTATTGGATCTCCGAAACATTCAAAATCAGCCTGTTCCTTTTTATTCATTATGAAGTCAATGTTGGCATTGTCCTTCAGGCTATAAAGTTCCAGGGTATTCTGTATCGTCGAGAGAAGGTTGAACCTGATCTGTTTCCGTGATTCCAGGCTAAGGTTTCCGGCCGACTGCATCGTCAGTTCATTGACTATGGTCACCATATTGTTTGTTGAAGCAATAAAAGTATCCAGCAATTCCCTTTGCTTCTTCTGGAGCCCTGACTCCATAAGCATGTCGGTTATTATCACGAGATTGTTCAGGGGTTCCCTTATCCTGTGGGAGAAATCGGTGATCACATCATCCTTTTTTTCGCTTGAATGGGAGATATCATTTATGGAATTCCTTGCAGCGTTTAATTGGGAAACTGCTTTATTCAGGATATAGATTTCGAGTGCAGCTGACAGTATAATTATTATGCCTGCCGGGAGTTTTAAGTCAAACATTAATAGCAATATGGCTATTATGGGCGCGGATAACGCAACATAAGAAAGCGGCATTATTTTTTTGATGCCCTCTTCAAAAAATTTGCCCGCCGGCCCGTTCATGGTTTCGTTATGGCTGGTATCGGTTTCCTTTACCATTGTTCCCCCTGGTTTTTGTAAAATTACAAATTATGCAGCAAATATACATCAACCGATTTCATCTTGCTTTCATGTAAATGGTTAATTTTGCCTTTACGGTACGATATTTGAAGCGGTCTGTTAAACGGAAGTCCATATGAAAAGGTTTTTAAGGATAGTTATAATCAATTCCGCGATATTAATTTTCTGCCCCCAGCATATTATCTCAGGGCAGGAACATGAAGGAATGTTAAAATATTCGCCTGAATTCCGGTTTAAGGATGGGATTTATACGAATTTTGACCAGGTAAAATCAAATAATCCTATACCTAAGGCGAAGCTGTTGACTTCAACTGATTACAACGATAAGGATTTCTTCAAGAATCTCATGAAGTCAGACAAGGTTTATTATTATGATGCAATGGGAATCAGGCAGGAGATATCCAAAAACAATATTTGGGGATATTCAAGGAATGGAGTCCTTTACATCCAGATACAGGGGAATTTCAACAGGATAACATTTGTGGGTTCTATCTGCCATTTTGTTGCCGATGTGACAACAGTCACCCCCAGCTATTACTCACCCTATGGCTCCGGAGGATATTATGACCCGTATTATTCACCCTACGGTTATGGAAACTATTATTCGCCGTATAGCTCATATTATTCGCCTTATGGAAGGACAAGCACACGCAATGAGGTCAAGCAGTACATTATAGACTTCGACAGCGGAAAGATATTTGAATTCAATATGGAGAATACCGAATTGCTCCTGATGAAGGACAATAAGCTTTATGAGGAATATGTCCAGCTTCCAAGGAAAAAGAAAAAGGACCTTATGTTCGTTTATATTCGCAAATTCGATGAAGAAAACCCTTTGTATATTCCTGTAAACCCGCAATAGATATGAGAAAGTCAGTCTTCGTTTTTTTATCAGCTTTTCTTTCAGCATCTGTTTTAGCCCAGGCTCCGTTCCCAGCAAAGGATGAAATAAAGCAATTTGCAGCATCCACTACCTGCGTGGTTTTAGAGGACGACCCATTTTCATCCTTCAACACCTATATGAAGGAAGCTATGAAAGAGTACTGGAAGGTGACGCACTTTGAGTTCATTACAGTGAAGGAATTTAACGTAAGAAGGCTTAAGCCTGCATATTCATTCATTGTTCTTACTGAAACCAACTTTGACAAGGACAAATCCAATTCACTTTTTAATTTTATCAATCTTCTTCAGGGCAAAAATGTGGAAAAGATCGGAGAGATGCCTGAAATATGCGCCATTCCGCTTTCGTATGCAGGTGTTGACGATATCGAATATGGCTACAAGCTGGGCGCTATACTTGAATTCATGCAGAAACATGCACAGCTTATAATGGAAGACCCTTCAAAAACAGGCAGGAAATACCTGAAATATTATAATGATAACATACCGCAGGTGATGAATAAGACAATCCTTGTCAATCAGGAGGATCTGTCGCCTGAAATATCAAGTATTGAAAGGATAAAGGCCATTTATTCAAATAAAATACAGATAGTCCCGGAAGAAGATATCATTAAGGCAATTGAAAACAAAAGTCCGGGAATAGTAATCCTTCACAAAGTGGGTCCTGTTGGCGAGAAACAGGATGAGGGATACTGCTTCAAGATGCTGATCGGAACGGACGATGCCAATCTTTACTATTATAATGTTCATACAATTGACAAGGATCATCCTAACGGCCTGCTGCCATCCGATCTTAAGAGGCTTGCGAGGTTTGAATGATGCAACGTTACAATTAAATCGCCGTCTTTTGAATAAATTCTTATT
The DNA here is from genome assembly GCA_963717685.1 of uncultured Bacteroidales bacterium. Classification (GTDB taxonomy): domain Bacteria; phylum Bacteroidota; class Bacteroidia; order Bacteroidales; family VadinHA17; genus LD21. Next base: position 2,115,853 of record OY970346.1, read on the forward strand.
ATGGAAGAGTTAAGGGAATTGTCAGAATCAGAAAGGAACTGGGCAATGTTTTGCCACCTTGCTGCGTTTGCAGGTTACTTTTTCCCATTGGGGGGAAGTATTATTGGTCCACTCATTTGCTGGCTTTCCAGGAAAGATGATTCAGAATGGGTCGATGAAAACGGTAAAGCATCGATGAACTTCCAGATGTCAATGCTTCTGTACAAAGTTCTGATATTCCCACTTTGCTTTATTGTGATTGGAATTCCTATTCTGGTTTTTCTGGGTATCCTTAAAATTGTGTGCATAATCATTGCAAGCGTAAAAAGTTCAAAAGGCCAGAAATTCAGATATCCGCTCGCTATTCCATTTATACAGTGATGCTGGATAAGGTGTGACCGGATTATATTACCTTATCATAATATTAATTGCATCTGACATTAGTATGATCCGTGCTTTCAGTTCTTGATTCCTCCGGATTCTTTTTATCCCTTGCAATTTCTGATTGTCAGGATTGTTTATTATCTTTCTATTTCAATTAAATTTTTTTGCAATGGCAACACATGATAAACAGAAAAAAATAAAGGTCGAGAAATTTGAAAAGGATGATCTTTACCACGATGTGGAACCCGAGAAAAAGGATAAGCTTGGGCGAAAAAAGTTTGATAAGCTTCTTTTAAAATATGAAATAGAGCTTGTCAAGCTTCAGGAATGGGTAAAGGCAAATAAGCTGAAGGTTGTTATTGTCTTTGAGGGAAGGGATGCCGCCGGCAAGGGAGGAGTGATAAAGACAATATCAGGGTGCCTTAATCCGAGAATCTGCAGAATTGTCGCTTTGGGAATCCCTACAGAAAAGGAAAAGACGCAATGGTATTTCCAGCGTTATGTGACGCAGCTTCCGGCAGGAGGAGAAATTGTTTTATTCGACAGAAGCTGGTATAACCGTGCCGGAGTTGAAAAAGTGATGGGATATTGCACTAATGAGGAATATGAAGAATTTCTGAGATCTTGCCCTGAATTCGAAAAAATGCTTATCAGATCCGGAATTATTTTGGTTAAATACTGGTTCTCGGTAAGCGACCATGAACAGGAAAAACGCTTCCAGGACAGGATAAAGGATCCGACCAAGAGATGGAAAATAAGTCCAATGGATGTAGAATCCCGCGACAAGTGGGTAGAGTACTCCATGGCCAAGGACGAAATGTTTTCATATACCGATACCAAGCAATCGCCCTGGTACGTCGTACATGCCGACGATAAGAAAAGAGCCAGGCTAAATGTAATTGATCATCTCCTTTCACTTATACCATACCAGGATCTCACGCCCAAACCATTCAAGCTCCCTCCGCTGAAACATGATGTGGCTTATGTAAGACCTCCTGTTACGGACCAGACGTTTGTCCCTGAGAAGTTTTGATTGGCGTAAAGTTTATAAAGTCCATAAAGTCCATAAGATATAATTTCAGCGGACTTTCTGGACTTTTTGGTTATAAAAAGCAGCAACAGACCTGGCAGGCATCCAATTATTAACTTATATGCTTATTTTTGCCGGTATATAACCCTTATATGACGAATCGACCATCAATACCAAAAGGGACACGAGACTTTTCGGCAGAGGAAATGCTGAAGCGGGAATTTATTTTCAGCACCATTAAGGATGTTTTCAGGCTTTATGGTTATCAGCCGATTGAGACTCCTGCAGTAGAAAACCTCTCGACCCTTCTTGGAAAGTATGGAGAGGAAGGAGATAAACTGCTGTTCAGAATACTTAATTCCGGAGATTTCCTTGATGGCCTGAGCGACAAGGATCTGCTGCAGCATGATGCAGGGAAGCTTTCCTCAGTTATTTGCGAAAAAGGCCTGAGGTACGACCTTACCGTCCCGTTTGCACGCTATGTCGTCCAGCATCGTGATGAGATAATATTCCCCTTCAAGAGGTACCAGATTCAACCGGTCTGGAGAGCTGACCGCCCCCAGAAAGGAAGATACCGTGAATTTTTCCAGTGTGATGTTGATGTCATCGGAAGCGATTCGCTGCTGAATGAATATGAACTGGTCAATATCATTGACGCGGTTTTCACAAGACTGGGAATTGCCATAATTATCAGGATCAATAACAGGAAAGTGCTTTCAGGCATAGCCGAATATATTGGCGAGGCAGGAAGGATGACTGACATAACAGTTGCAATTGACAAGCTCGACAAAGTGGGTGCTGTGGCAGTAACTGCCGAACTGGAGGAAAAGGGCATTTCCAGAAAAGGGATACTGAAGCTCCAGCCTCTCCTGGCTCTGAAGGGCAGCGCTGATGCCAGGCTTGATAAGCTTGAGGAACTGCTGTCGGCTTCGGAAACAGGCGTGAAGGGAATTGAGGAGCTGCGGAAGCTTTTCTTTTATATCAGCCACGGGAAGCCAGGGGCAAGGGTCGAACTCGATCTGACGCTTGCAAGAGGCCTGGATTATTATACCGGGGCAATCATTGAGGTTAAGTCACAGGATGTTAACATTGGAAGTGTTTGCGGTGGAGGTCGTTATGATAACCTGACCGGTGTGTTTGGAATGGAGGGGGTATCAGGTGTTGGCATCTCATTTGGCGCAGACAGGATTTATGATGTCATGATTCAGCTGGGCTTATTTAAGGATATGAGCTCCTCTTCGACTGAAATACTGGTACTTAATTTCGGCGAGGCTGAAACGGAATATGCCCTGGAGATCATCAATGTTATCAGAAGCCTTGGGATAAATGCTGAACTTTATCCCGATTATGTAAAGCTGAAGAAACAAATGTCATATGCAGCCTCACGCAGAATTCCTTTTATTATCCTTGCCGGCGGGGAGGAAATAACGAATAAAGAGCTTATTATAAAAACAATGGCTACCGGCACACAGACCAGGATATCTGTTGACGGCCTCAGTCCGTTTATTCAAAACTTTATAAAGCCTGCCCTCTAGTTCACTGGTATAAATTATCTTTCGAGCCTGTTCTGCATCATATTGTTGTTTCTGGACTCCTTTCTGTTCTGCAGTTCATTTAAAAGCTGGAGCTTATACTGGTTTTCGGCCTGGTAGAGCCTCAGTATCTTGGCAGGCGGAAGTATTGCCTTGAGCTTATTGTTCAGTTCCTGGCTCAATAAGGCTTCGTCCATCACAAGAGAGATATATTTGTCCGCTGCATCAGACAATTCCTTGTCGGACATGTTTTGACCGTTGAGGTTAAAATTCCTGTTAATTTGTGCTTTGTTTTCCTGGATAAGGCGCTTCTTTTCCTGGAATTCATTGTAAAGCGGCCAGAATTTCTCAGCTTCCCCTGAAGTCAGGTTCATTTTTCTGGTAAAGAATGCAATCTTATAATCATTCAGCCTCTCAAGATTTGGATTCTGTGACCAAACCGTTGCAGATGATATCACAAGGAGCGTTATCAATAAAACTGATCTTTTTTTCATGACATGGTTTTATAAAAGTTGATAAATATCATTCAGATCAATATTCTCTGTTAGCAGGTAATCGATGATTTCAGGTCTGCTGACTTCCGGCATTTTATCTGTGATAAGCCCCGAGTCAGCTTCATTTTCAAGGATGTGGACATCAACCTCGTCAAGGTATGACGATGAAAATTCCTCCATGCTGATTTTAGCTATGTCAATATTGTTTCTTTCAGGCTTTACAAACTTTGAAGCATAGTATCCGAGAACTGCCAGGACAATCAGGGATGCAGCAACTGCAAGATACGGCCTGAGCTTCCTGTACAGCCCTTCTGGCACCGGCCTGGTTTCATTTACTTTGCTTGCCGTGTCAAGGATACTGCGGTTAACCTCTTCAAAGTAATTTTCCGGGACTTTGAATGGATTCCTGCGTGGTATTTCATTTAGTGATTTCATCAATTGATTAGATAGTTTACTGCTTAAAAGGTTTAACTTTTTTCTAAAAAATCCTCAATTTTTTTTACGGCATGGTGATATGATGCCTTCAATGCTCCCTGTGAAGTCTTAAGTACCTTGCTCATTTCCTCATAAGGCATCTCCTCAAAGTATTTAAGGTTGAAAACCACACGCTGCTTTGCTGGCAGGCGCAGTATTGCATTCTGAAGCTTTACCTGTGCCTCATCACCATCGAACCAGGTGCTTCCTTCCAGAGAATTTGCCAGGATGCCTTCCACGTCCTCCAGTGAAGCTGCAGAATTTTTTTTTCTTTTGTTAATAAGTGTAAGAGATTCGTTTGTCGAAATTGCATAAAGCCAGGTATATAGAGCACTTTCCGATCTGAAATTGCCAATGTTTTTCCATGCATTTATGAAAGTATTCTGCAGTACGTCGTCCGCATCCTCATGGAGCACGACGAGATGGCGAATGTGCCAGTACAGACCTGAGCTGTATTTCTCAACGACAAGCCTGAACCCCCTTTCAGAATCTATTCTGAGGATTTGTATTAAATCTCTATCCGTACTTTTATTATCCAATAAAAGGCTTCCGTTTGTTCCTTTGACTGAAAAACCAGTTAAAAGTTTAAAGATAAAGGGGAAATAGTTAAGGAAAAAATTCTCCGGATATGATTGTTGATGATCGGATTAAAACATTATTATTATACTGCCGGTATAGATAAAAGAAATCAGAAGAATGAAGTATTTAATGATGAAACTGGTGTACAGGGATTTTTTGTAGCTGACAGGCAGCAGAGTAATCTGTCGATTATTGATAACTTTACCTCATAATTTAATATTTATGAACGATGGCTCTTCAATGCGGGATCATAGGTATTACAAACGTCGGTAAAACGACAATATTCAATTGTATATCGAATACCAAGGGAGAAACCAATGCATTTGCTTTCAGCGCTACCAAATCAAACATAGGGGTTGTTCAGGTACCTGACAGAAGGTTATATGAGCTTGAGAAGCACCAGGTCACTGAGAAGATTATACCCACAACTGTCGAAATTGTGGATATACCGGGAATGGCAAAGGGTTCGAATAAGGGCGAGGGTGTCGGCAATAAATTCCTTGGCGATATAAGGAATACGGATGCTCTAATTCATGTCCTGCGCTGTTTTGACAATGAAGCTCTACCGCACATAGATGGTTCAGTCGATCCTGTAAGGGATCTTGAGACGATCGATTTTGAACTCCAGGTCAAAGATATTGAATCCATCGACAAGAAAACCGAGCGTCTGCAGAGGGCGGCAAAAGCTGGGGATAAAGACGCTGTCCGCGGCCTTGAGGTCTTGGGGAAGCTTAAAAAGCATATTGAAGGATTTAATAATGCACGTACTCTCCGGTTGCGGGAAGAGGAGAGAAAGTACGTCGATGATCTTTTCCTGCTTACCATGAAGCCTGTTATGTACGTTTGCAATGTCGATGAAATGTCGGCTGTTTCCGGGAATCACTATGTTGGAGAAGTCATGGAATCCCTTAAAGGCAAGGATCCTGAAATTCTGATTATTGCAGGAAAAACTGAAGCTGAGATAGCCGAACTTGAGAATAAGGACGACCGTCTTGCCTTTTTGAAAGATGCGGGACTGGAAGAGCCTGGAGTCGATAAGCTTGTCAGGGCTGCATACAAGCTCCTGAATCTTCAGACTTTTTTTACGGTCGGACCAAAGGAAATAAGGGCATGGACCATTAAGAAGGGTATGACTGCCCCGGAGGCTGCAGGCGTTATCCACAGCGACCTCGAAAAAGGATTCATAAGGGCCGAAGTCATGAAATATAATGATTTTATAACTTTGGGCTCAGAACATGCATGCAAAGAAGCCGGAAAATTTTATGTCGAGGGCAGAAACTATATTATAGGAGACGGCGATATTATTCATATAAGATTTAACGTTTGATAATTTATGACGAGACATCTGGTTTCGATATTATTCCTGTTTTTTTTGCTGGCGCAGGGTTCGTATTCGCAAATAAGCAGTAACGATCAGCTTCTCAGACAGATTATAGCAGAAAAGAAGCAGGCTGTCGTAAAAATACCCTCACCCGGCATTTCTGCAATCAACCAATTGTCCGGGAAGGTCTCCATTGCTTCAGTGAAAGACCAGTCAGTGGAAATTTTCCTTTCTCCGCTTACAGTAGAATGGTTCATTTCGCAGAATTTCAACTATGAGATAGTTCCCGATACCGAATCCAAAGATATCCTTACATCAGTGACTATGGAGGATGCAATGCAATGGAACTGCTATCCTTCCTTCAGCCAGTATGTGTCAATTATGCAGTATTTCGCCTCGACGTACCCTTCATTATGTCGTCTCGATACTATCGGAACATCTATTTACGGGAAGCTGCTACTGGCCCTTAAAATCTCGGATAATCCCGGTATTAATCAGGATAAGCCTGAAACATTTTATACTTCGACGATGCATGGCAACGAACCGTCAGGTTTTATCCTGATGCTTCACCTCTGTGATTATCTGCTGACAAATTACAACACTGATTCACTGGTTAAAAATCTGGTCGACAACCTGCAGATATGGATAAACCCGCTCTCAAACCCCGATGGCCTTTATGGCACGGGAGACACTATATCATATCCTACCAGGTTTAATGCTGCCGGGGTCGACCTTAACAGGAATTTCCCCGATCCGATTGATCCAACCATTAAACAGACCAAGGAGAATGTGGAAATGATCAGTTTCATGAAATCACATCATTTCGTGGTTTCTGCCAATTTCCATTCAGGTGATGAGGTGGTAAATTATCCATGGGACAGGTGGGAAAGGCTGCATGCCGATAATGACTGGTTCATTGATATAAGCAGGAAATTTGTGGATACTGTGCATTTCTATTCATCCATCATCGATCCTGCCGAGCATTATATGAGTGAATTCGACAATGGGATTACTGATGGGTATGCCTGGTACCAGGTAATTGGAGGACGGCAGGATTATATGACATATTCGCTTCATGGACGGGAGGTGACAGTTGAACTGGATTTCAGTTACGTTACAGCTGCATCAAGGCTGACGACTCTGTGGCAATATGACTGGAAATCTTTTCTGGGATATATCGAAAATGCATTATATGGTATCCATGGCCATGTTACCGATAAGTCGACAGGTAAGCCGGTTGCTGCAATGATATTTATAAACGGCCATGACATGGATAGCTCGATGGTATTTTCGGATTCCATATCGGGGAGCTTTGTCAGGCTCATTGCACCGGGGACCTGGACGCTTGAGATTTCGGCAAAGGGTTATTACAGCACATCTGTCGAAGTAGAGGTCATCGACGGAAAACCGACCGATCTTGATGTCGAGCTCGTACCGGTTGCGAATGCTGTTGATACGATTGCCACTCCGGTCATCATTATTTACCCCGATCCAGCGAATGAATTTGTCAAAATGGTTTTGCCACAAAGCCAGATTGGCCAGATAAGGGTCCAGATATTAAGTTCATCCGGAAAGATAGTTTCCGATTACAATGATGTGGGATATGAAAAGACTCCTCTTGTCCTGAATACATCGGAAATGGCAAGCGGCGTGTACATAGTAAAGATCACCAACATTTCCTCAGGAGCGGTTGACATTGGAAGATTTGTCATTGTTCGGAGCAGATAGGATTCTTTTATAATTAAATCGTGTCATCGTTCCTGTGATTCTTAAAAAAGCTACTTTTGAGGCTGAATTTTTATTTCATGAACAAAACTTCATGATCTTATGATGTCTGGAAATATATGACAGGATTAAGGAAATTAATGTCGGCCGGAACAATTCCGGTGTTATTGTTTGCAAGTACGGGTTTATATTGCCAGAATGCATATATACCCCCTGAAAAGCCCAGGCTCGTGATAGGAATAGTAGTGGAAGAGCTCAGATATGATCAGGTTGAGAAATTCAGGAACAGGTTTGCTGAAGATGGAATTCGAAGGCTTCTGAACGAAGGGACATATTTCCAGAATGCATCCTATCAGTACATCCTTACACAATCGGATCCCGGGTACGCCACGATAGCAACAGGCGCTGAACCTTATCTTCACGGAATTACATCTGATAACTGGTATTTGCCTTTGAAAAATGAACTGATGGACTGTTCAAAGGATGTATCTGTCAATCCTGTCGGCGGAAGCTACGAATCCGGACTTCATTCTCCCGTGAACCTTCTGGTTTCGACCTTTCCTGACGAACTGAAAATGGCGACAGGCAGAAAAGCAAAAGTCTTTTCCGTCGGACTTAAGGATGCCCCGGTGATATTTTCAGCCGGGCATGCTGCAAATGGTGCTTACTGGTTTGATAATACATCAGGAACATGGATGTCGAGCACATATTATCTTGATTCACTGCCTGCCTGGGTTAAGGATTTTAATGCAATGAAATATCCGGCATCATTCCTCAGCAATCAGTGGACCTTATCCAGACCTTTGAGAGATTATTCGGACTGTATGCCCGATTCAAATAAGTTTGAAGCCGGTTTTAACGGGATATGCTGGTTCCCATACGACCTCAAAAGACTTAGCGCAAAAGGGAAGGGAGGTGCAGACGTGGATTATTCGTTGTTGCGTGAAACGCCCTTTGGAAACACCCTTACGACAAACTTCGCAATCCGCCTTATTGAAAAGGAGAAGCTTGGAAAAGGCGATGCGACTGATTTCCTTTCAATCTGCTATTCGGCTACTGATTATATTGGTCATAGATTCGGGCCATCGTCAATGGAAATGGCTGATGCAATTTTTAGGCTCGACAGCGACATTGAACACCTGCTTAAGTACATAACTGACAGCATTGGCAAGAAAAATGTCCTTATTTATTTTACTTCTGCACACGGGATCTCTGAAATACCTGGTGTCCTGCAAAGCAACCGTATCCCTGCAGGATATTTTATGAAGAACTTTTCGCTGCAGCTTCTGCGGACTTACCTGAATGCGGTTTATGGTGAAAGAGACTGGGTAAAAGGGTTCCTCGACGGCCAGATTTACCTGAACAGAACCCTGCTGGAGGATTCAAAAATTCCCCTGGAGGAGATGCAGAAGAAAGTTGCCCGTTTCATGGTCCAGTTTTCAGGAGTTGCTTCTGCTTATCCTTATTCTTCGTTCGAAGCAGGCAATTTCGGGAACGGGGAAATGAACAGGATATTTAATGATTTCAATCCACAAAGATCCGGTGATGTAATAGTCACTCTGAATTCCGGCTGGATTGAAAAGGAGGATGATTATGTCGCTGTAAGCAATTCACCCTATGAATATGATTCTCACGTCCCTCTGATATGGTACGGATGGAGTGTGAACAGGGCAATGGTGACAAGGAAAGTCAACCTGACTGATATTGCTGCTACTCTTTCGGCGCTGTGCAAAGTTCCTTATCCGAATGCCTGTTCCGGAGAGCCAATGTTTGAGCTCTACAGGTAATGGTTCAGTGTCTTTTTCTGATCGTATCTCTTATGCAGCATGCTTCAGAAAGCAGATCAGGTTTGATTTCACAGCCGTTACCCAAAATAATAAGATCGGCGCCCGCATGAAATATTTCAGCGACTTCCTCTTTATCCCTGATTCCTCCTCCCACAGCAAGCGGCACCGAGATATTCTTCCTTACGGATTCAATTATGAATGATGGTACATGGCTGGAGGCACCGCTGCCTGCTTCGAGATAAATCATGCTGAGTCCAAGCATTTCTCCGGCCATGGCGGTCGCAACGACAATTTCAGGCTTGTCGGCAGGGATTGCTTCGGTCTGGCTTATGTATTCCACCGAAGTCCTTGTTCCGCAGTTAATCAAAATGTAACCGGTCGGGATAAGCTTATCCTTTAAATTCTTAAGGAAAGGAGCGGCAATGACATGGTTTCCTATAAGGAGTTCCGGATTTCTTCCCGAAATAAGGGACAACAGAAGGATTGCATCTGCATTTTGACTCAATTGCAGGAGGTTGCCGGGGAATAGGATCACGGGTATTGAGCATTGTCTCTTCACCGAACCGATAAGTGAGTCGATACTGTTGAAAGTCAGGCTTCCGCCGGTCATGATAAAGTCGGCTTTACACTCTTCTGCCTTTTTCAGGATCATTGCAAGAGATTCGTCTGTTACCCTGTCAGGGTCAAGAAGCAGGGCAATACTTTTAACCCCCGGGAAATTATTTGTTTTCATAAGCTTTTTTTGTCCACACTATGGCATAATTATCATACCTTGAATAAAAGAGATCAAATGATTCGTTCAGCTTTTCATTGCGGACCTTTCCTTTGATCTCTCCTGATTCCTTCACCTCAAAGGGCTCGATGGTAATATCATTTCTTATGCTTATGCCCTCCTTATCGCAGATTTTGTATAGCGATTCCTTGGCACACCAGTGAATATAAAGATGGTATTTTCTATCGTGGGTATTTTTCGTTATTTTCTCTTTTCTGTTCATAAACTTGAAAGCAAAGGCACCGATATTGGCGCTCATGTATTCCAGGTCTATACCGACTTTTTCATTAACGCTTGAAAGAATGGCTGTCAGCTTGTGGGAATGGGAGATGCTTATGAATCTTGATCCGTCCTTAAGGAAAGGCTTATTGAATTTATTGTAGACGATCCGCGCATCCCTGCCAATCAATTCCGAAAGGAGGGCCCTGACGCTCAAAAACTCAAGTTTCCTTGAGGTGCTTGTAAAACTTTTATATTTATTTTTTTCCTCATTGTCAAGGACAACCATGCCGAGGAGAGTGTCAATATCCTCTTCTATCTTCCAGACGCCAAGTGCTGTGGACTCGTTTAAATAATGTTTTGTAATACAGCCCATAAACGGATCATGTCTTTATATTTCTTTCCATTTCAGGGTTTCTATCATATGGACGATATCTTTTCTGAAGAAAGCTATTGCAGGTTCGAGAGAATCAGCATTGGGTTCTGCGTTGAAATAAAGCGATCCTCTGAAAAAATGTTTTGTGCTGTCAGTTACAAAGAACTGAACAGCAGTCGCAGTATTGCCTTTCAGGTCATACAGGATTCCATATACTTTCTCTTCCGGTTTGCTTATTACCTGCTCATCTATTGCATCCGCCTTGATTACATGGTTTTTGACATCCATCCTGTAGCTTTGTTCCATCAGGCTTACAAGATCATTTCTGACAGGTTTGTACGTAAGGTAAATCTTTGCTCTGTAAAGCGGGAAATCAATATCGACCCATCCGGGTTCTGAATAATAGTCTGTATCCTGGAATATTCTGCAATAGGAAGGATACTCAAAAGACAGCGGCAAACCGGCTTTCTTTGAAATACTGTCGCTTAGCAGGATATAGGTCTTTTCCGGAAAATCGATCCGGAAATATCCTTTTGGTTTAGGAACCGCTGTATCTCTGCAGCCGGCAGCAATTATTGCAACTGCCAGAAAAACAACGGGATTATTTTGTCTCAGTCCTTTCATTATCGTCTATTTCAACACGGATTTGCTTAATCCTTCTCCTGTCGGCCGACTCAATTTTAAATGTGAAGTTCCTGTACTTTATCATCTGGTCCTTTTGCGGGATCTCTCCTGTAAGCTCAAGAATAAGACCCGCTAGAGTTTCTGATTCACCACGCACGCTTTCAAAGTAATCGTTGTCAAATCCGAGGAGCTTGCAGAAGTCATTCAACAGTATTTTTCCTTCAAAAATATACGTTCTTTCATCAAGTTTCCTGAAGAGCACCTCGTCTTCGTCGCTTTCATCTGTAATTTCACCGACAATTTCCTCAAGGATATCCTCAAGTGTCACTATTCCGGAAGTCCCGCCGTATTCATCTATTACTACGGCCATGTGGATTTTCCTGATCTGGAACTCTTTCAGCAGGTCGTTGATTTTTTTTGTTTCGGGAACGAAGTAGGGCAGCCGGAGAAGTGTCTGCCACTTGAAGTTTTCCTGGTTGTGCAGATATGGAAGGACGTCCTTTGCATAGAGTATTCCCCTTACATTGTCGAAAGTCTCAGAATAAACCGGGATTCTTGAGAATCCCGAGCTCATTATTTTTGGGATGACCTGGCTGAATCCCATTTCGATATCGATGGCAGTCACATCTATTCTGGGGCACATGATTTCACTTACATTGATATTTCCGAAATTGACTATTCCCTTCAGTATTTTCTCATCCTGGTCAAGCTCATGGGAAGTGAGATCCAATGCGTCAGAAAGATCATCCATGCTTATTTCAGGCTGCCTGTTGCGTATCCTTTTCTTCACGAACGAAGTCGCCAGAATCAGCAGTGCGGTAACCGGGCGGAATATTTTTTCAAGCAATATAAGGGGCATTGCCATGAATGTTGCAACCTCAACATTGTTCCTGGATGCAAACACTTTAGGCATTATTTCTCCAAAGAAAAGAAGAAGGAAAGTTATTATTACTGCCTCGACTATAAAACCCAGGACCGGACTTGAAGAAAAATCAAAAAGTTTTGATGTTATGAATGCTGAAAGAAGAACAACTGTAATATTCAGGGTATTGTTGGCTAATAGGATAGTGCTGAGAAGCTTTTCAGGCATATTGTACAGTCTCATCACTGACTTTGATTTCCTGCTCTTGTTGCTTTTTATTCTTTCAAGATCCTCTGGCCTGAGCGAGAAATAAGCTACTTCTGAGGCAGATACAAGTGCTGATCCCAGCAGGAGAATGGCAAGAATAAAAAATCCGGGGATTATCTTAAGGCCAGGCGGCCTGAAAATAATTCCGGGTAAAATGTTCATGTAAACAAGTGCAGGATCAGTTTCCAATTTGCCTTTATTTAGCAGAAAACTAGAAAGGCAGGTCATCATCATTATTCCCTGCAAAAGGCCCTCTTCCGGGAGAGCCTCCCGGACCAGGCTCGTCAGGGTTTTTCCCTGTCCAGCTGCCATTTGAATTCTCGTCTGAATTCTGATTGGAAGGAGATGCATTATTCAATTCGCCGGACGGGATGCCCTTATTGCGATTATCGCCGGATGGAGCATCCTGCGGCCCGCTGTATGTGCCTTGTTTCTTCTCAAGCACCATTATAGTGTCGGCCAGGATCTCGGTTATATATTTATTATTTCCCTCCTTATCGGTATATGAACGAGTTTTGATTTTCCCCACTACATAGACCTGAGTTCCTTTTTTGACCGTTTTCTCAGCAACTTCTGCCAGGGCACGCCATAAGACTATGTTGTGCCATTCTGTCGAAGTGACCGTTTCTCCCTGCTGATTGGTATAGCTTTCACTTGTGGCCAGCGGAAATGTGGCCTTTGCAACTCCCTTGTCGAAATATCTGACAACAGGATCTTTCCCCACGTTGCCAACGAGAATGACTTTATTGATTGACATCTAGTTATGCAATTATTTATTAGTATAATCAGGAGTGTAAAGTTACTAAAAAAAGCCAATTGCAATTTAACTTTTGATAAATCATCGAAAATCCCTGTTACCAGAACTTTGCAGGAACATGGGCAGGATGTCCATGGTACTGCCATTAAAATCCTCTAATGATTAAATGAGCGAAGAGTGATATCTATTTAATTGGCTTTTAGGCAATAATAATATCTTTCCTAAAAAAATTATTATTTAAGAGTTTCAATTTAAATAAATAATATTTCTATATTTGCAGGGTTGAAAAAAAGTATACTCAAAATAAATTGTTGAATTTTAAACTTCACGTAAAATGACTAAAGCAGACATTGTTAATGAAATTGCCAAGAACACTGGTATTGAAAAGGTTACTGTGCAGAAAACAGTTGAAGCCTTAATGGAAACCGTAAAACATTCGATGGTAGCTGGAAATAATGTTTATCTCAGAGGTTTTGGAAGCTTCATAGTTAAGAAAAGAGCAAAGAAAACAGCCAGGAATATCTCCAAGAATACGACTATTATAATTCCTGCACACAATATACCAGCTTTCAAACCGGCAAAATCATTTATGACAAAAGTTAAATCTCACGTTAAGAAATAATTTTTATGCCAAGCGGTAAAAAGAGAAAAAGACATAAGATGTCAACTCACAAACGCAAAAAGCGTTTGAGAAAGAATAGACATAAGAAGAAATAACAGATCAAAGGAAAGTCTTTAAAATAACCAAATTAAACCTAAAGGTCCTGTGATCTTTAGGTTTATTGTATATAGAAGGCGGGGGAGGAGTATTATATGTTGATTCTGATTAATATAGGGAAGTGGCAAATAAGGATCTGATCATTGACGTCAATGATATCGAGGTTTCTTTGGCGCTGCTTGAAGACAAGCAGTTAATCGAACTCAATAAGGAAAAGCGCAATATAAAATTTTCAGTAGGCGATATCTATCTTGGAAAAGTTAAAAAGATAATGCCTGGTCTGAATGCAGCTTTCATTAATGTCGGTTACGAACGAGATGCTTTTTTGCACTACCTCGACCTGGGGCCACAGTTCAGGACACTTCATAAATATTATACCACTACACTCCAAAGGCAAGGCCGCGTAACGCCAGTTCATAAATTCAAACCCGAATCCGATATCAACAAGGATGGCAAGATCACGGATGTCCTTACACAGGGACAGACGGTTATTGTCCAGATAACCAAAGAGCCTATCTCGACAAAAGGGCCAAGGCTTTCATCGGAGATCTCGCTTGCCGGGAGAAACATAGTACTGATACCAAATTCAGAAAAGGTTTCCGTTTCTTCAAAAATTGAGAGTCAGGAAGAGAAGAACAGGCTTAAAGCACTCCTTCAGAGCATCAAGCCAAGAAATTACGGGATAATCGTCAGAACTGCCGCTGAGGGCAAAAAAGTCGCCACCCTGGATGCTGAACTCAGGGACCTGGTTAAAAAATGGGAGTCTGCCTTCTTATCGGTAAAAAAAGATATTAAGTCTCCGCGTCTGTTTATCGGAGAAATTAACAGGACGTCTGCCATCCTCAGGGATATGCTGAACGAATCCTTTAACAGTATTCACGTCAATGATGCTGCATATGATGAGGATATCAGGAAGTATATAAAAGAGATCGCTCCTGAGTCGGAAAAAATAATCAAGCTTTATAAGGGGACTATTCCGATATTTGACCACTTCGGAATCAACAAGCAGATCAAGGCACTGTTTGGGAAGACAGTCTCATTCAAGCATGGAGCCTACCTGATAATTGAACATACTGAAGCCCTGCATGTAATTGATGTCAACAGCGGAAACCGGTCCAGAACCGGAAACGACCAGGAATCCAATGCCCTTGAAGTAAATATGGAAGCCGCTGCGGAAATTGTCAGACAACTACGGCTCAGAGATATGGGCGGAATAATCGTCATCGATTTTATTGATATGCAATCCGCAGAAAATAAGCAGCTTTTATATGACAAGGTTAAGGAACTGATGTCGAATGACAGAACAAAACATAATATTCTCCCACTTACAAAATTCGGGCTCATGCAGATCACCAGGCAGCGTGTGAGACCTGAAATGAGCATCATCACCGATGAAAAATGTCCGGTATGCCAGGGAACAGGAATGGCGAAACCCACAATCCTGTTTACAGATGAACTGGAAAGAGACCTGGCATTCATTGTTGACAAGATCAAGACAAGGAAGCTGATACTGAATGTACATCCTTTCGTGGCTGCTTATCTTGAAAAAGGATTGGTTCCCATCTACAGGAAATGGAATATGAAATACAGGATAAGCCTGAAGGTTCAGGCGGTTACATCCTACCACATGCTTGAATATCACTTCTATGACAGGGATAACAATGAAATTGACCTGTCCTGAACATTATTCTCCCCCATCCTCCGATCGCCTGACTCCTTGATATTTTATTTGTTTTATTAATTTTGACGGTAATTAAGCTTTCAATATGCACAAAAGAATATTGAGTATCAGTCTGCTGATCCTTTTAACTGCAAGCCTTCAGGCTCAGATTTATGATCCAGTGACCTGGAATTTCAGCTATGAGAAGAAAGGTACGGATCAATATGAGCTTGTTTTTATTGCAAATATTGAAAAGGGATCTCACATATATTCAATGGAGATACCCCGGGGCGGACCTGTTGCAACAACAATCCGGGTTGACTCGGCAAGCAGCTATACGATTGAAGGAAAAGCTTTTGAAGTCACAAAACCGGAAGAGATCCTTGATGAGGCGTTCGGGTTCAGAATAAGGATATTCAATAATAAAGCTGAATTCAAGCAAAAGATTACAGGCAGATCCTCGTCCTTTACGGTAAAAGGGCAGGTGAGTTTTATGTCCTGCAATAACTCCACGTGCTCACCTCCCAGGGATGTCGATTTTGAAATTGCCATCAGCGATAATTCAAAAAGTGCAAATGGCCAGGTGCAGGCCGCCGGTAATAATTCAGGTAATGCTGATAGCAAGGGCAAAGGATTGTTGAAGTTCTTTCTTGCATCATTCCTTCTGGGGTTAATTGGGGTGCTGACACCCTGCGTATATCCGATGATACCCATGACTGTAGCTTTTTTTACACGCAGCTCGGAAAACAGGTCAAAGTCAATCCTGAATGCCTTTGTTTTCGGAATATCAATAGTCTTGATTTATACATCTCCCGGCATTATAATTTCGTTGACTGGGATTGGCCCGGGATTTGCAAACGCCATAAGCACTCACTGGATATCCAATACTATATTCTTTATCCTGTTCGTTGTATTTGCAGCTTCATTCCTTGGAGCATTTGAAATCATGCTTCCTAACAGCTGGGCCGGCAAAGCGGATTCCAAAGTCGACAGGGGGGGCGTTCTTGCTTCGTTCTTCCTTGCGCTTACCACAGTAATAATTTCATTTTCCTGCACCGGGCCGATTATAGGAAGCCTGCTTGTTGAAGCCACGAGAGGAGACGTCCTTAGACCTGTCACAGGCATGTTCGCATTTGGACTAGCATTTGCACTTCCTTTCACTCTTTTTGCCCTGTTTCCGGCAATGATGGGCAAATTGCCAAAATCGGGCGGCTGGCTGAACTCTATCAAGGTTGTCCTGGGATTTCTCATTCTCGCATTCAGCCTTAAGTTCCTGGTTACCATTGACAGCGTATATTCATTCAACCTGATTTCAAGAGATATCTTCCTGTCGGTATGGATAGTGATCTTTTCACTTCTCGGCTTTTACCTTATGGGCAAAATTAAATTTGCAAACGACAGCGATCTGAAACATATAGGGATTTTCAGGTTCTTCCTGATAATAATTGATTTTGCCTTTGTTGTGATATTGGTTACCGGACTGATTGGGGCGCCGCTTAAAAGGCTTTCCGGACTTTTGCCGCCTCTGGAAACATCATGGTTCAGCAGCAGACAGATCAATTCCGTGAATAAGCCATTTATTATCAGCAGTTCTCCGTCTCAGACAGTTGGTTCTCTCTGTTCAGAACCAAAATATGCCGACAAGTTTGCAATGCCTCCCGGCTTGCAGGGATATTTTGATTTCAGGCAGGGGATGGCATGTGCAAGGGAACAGGGCAAACCGGCGCTTCTTGATTTCAAGGGCCATGCCTGTGCAAACTGCAAGCTAATGGAAGCAAAGGTATGGTCCGATCCGGAGGTCATGAAAAGACTCAGGGATAATTTTGTGATAATTTCCCTTTATGCTGATGACAGAACACAACTTCCGGAAAATGAATGGTTTGTTTCTTCAATTGATGGCAGGGAGAAAAAAACCATCGGCAAGCAGAATGAGGATCTTGAAATCTCGAGGTTTGGCACAAATGCACTGCCTATGTATTTTATAGTCGATTACGACGGCAAGCCTGTAAACGAGCCGATGCCCTCTAATCTCAATGTTGAAGCTTATAAAAAATGGCTTGATGAGGGCGCTTTTGCGTTCAGATCAGTAAAAAAATGAGTATTTCCCCTGAATCCGCAGGATAAGATTCCCCGGAAAATCATTTGATATATACATTTCCCCTGTTGGCATCCACTGATACTTTTACATTCCCCGGATTTTTTCCCACCGTGCCATAATACATGTATTCTTTCTTATCTTCATTCACGGCTTTTTTCTGAATATCGGAATTCTTATCGGGCAATGACAGGAATGCATTTGTATGCCTGATATCAAGATTATAGGATGCTGACGGGTCAAAAATCAGGTTAATGTCGGAATACGATGAATTAATGCTTATAAGCTCAACTCCCTTTTCAATCTCACCCGCGTTAAGGCTGCCATATTTGACAACAAGATCCATCTCCTTCTCCAGCTCATCTATTCTGTAATCGGTAAAATAGGAGTCCCCTTTCAAGGCTGAAATTCGGTCTATATAAAATTTATCCCTTTTGGATTCGACATTCACGGTGCCTGCCTTCCTGAGTTCGAACCTTGAGGAAATAGAATTGATTTTTATATCCCGGGATTCACCTATTTCGATATCTGAAAAGGAGGCATTGACATAACCGCTGCTGATCCTGTTAATGGTGGCGTTGCAAAATGAGAGCTCAATATTATTGGTCCCATCGAGAGAGTTTGCCCTGAAAGATCCGTTTGAAAGGGTAAGCGAAAATTTCCCGGCATTGTTTTCCATGTACACATCGCCGTATTTGTTTGTGATCCTCATGCCAAGATATTCAGGAGCGCTTATAAAATAATTGATCTGGAGCCTTGATTCATAAGGTATAAGCTTGTTAGTCATCCCTTTAAAGCTCTCAAGGAGAAGGTCGAAATTTTGCCTGAATTCTGTTTCGGCCCTTATCTGGAAACTTGTTTCGGTAATGTTTATGTCGATGCCCTGCAGCATCTTGTGAAGATGGTCGAGGCTTGAAGAATTAGCTTCAATTTCCGCCCTTACCGAGACTGAATCCTTGTCCCAGGCAGTTATATTGACAGTTCCGTACTTATTTATAACCTCCAGTGTCATATCCTTGTTCACATGAACTGATTTATTGAATTCCCTGCGATCTTCGAAATTCTGGCCGGAAACTGCCATTCCGACGCCGAAAATGAGTTGCAGTACCATTACAGTTCTATAATTCATGATTGTCTTTCTTTTTATTACTACTTTCATTTTGCTTAAGGGTTGCCAGCATATCTTCGAGTATTTGTATTTTAATCCTGTAATTATTGATCATAGCCTCAATGACTTCCCTGTTGTCGACATTATCTTTAAGATCTTTCCTCAGATCCAGGCAGATGCTGTCGATCTGCGACATATCGGACTTAAGTTCCCTTCCGGCATCGGGATATTTTGCAAGAAGAGGTGAAACCTGGTGATAGAGATCATTGACAAGGCTGTTATAATAGAACTCGCTTTCTTTCAGCTGAGGATTGCCGTTCATTATTATGACGTAGTTATTGCCTCTGGCTGAGGCAGAATTCCTCATTAATTCACCCTTGTAGCGGAAAACTGCAGCAAACAACACAATGATAATCACTGCAGCTGCAGACAGCAATTTTATAAGGCCAGGTTTTGAACCGTGCAGGCTTCTCCTTATCCCTTTCCATAATTCCGGAGAAGGATCAAGCCTGTCAAGGTCTTCCCTGTTCTTCTTTATATGATCTTCAAGGTTTCCCATATGCTAATTATTTGACAGAATGTTTCTCAGCTTGTTTTTTGCTCTGGAATACTGCGATTTGGAAGTCGATTCTGATATTCCGAGTATTTTGGCTATTTCAGAATGGTCATAGCCTTCAAGCAGGTATAGTGTCAGGATGATCCTGTAACCATCAGGAAGCTCCTCTATGCCCGCGAAGATTTTTGCAGTGTCGTATGTTGCTTCCGGTTCCTCTTCGGGAATGATTTCAGGAAGATCATCGACAAGGATCATATCAGTCTTTCTTTTCCTGAGCTGGTTGATGCATTTATTTATGAGTATTTTCTTAAGCCATGCTCCGAATGTTGATTCAAACCTGTAAGTTTCTATATTACTGAAACAATCAAGGAATGCCTCCTGCAGTATATCTTCTGCATCCTCCCTGTTATTCATCATTCTGTACGCAAGGTTGTACATAGCTTTTGAATATTGCCTGTAAAGCCGGAACTGGGCTTTAATGCTGCCCTTGCGGCATTCATCAACTAGCGGTGCTTCTATTTTGGAATCAGCCTGATTCACCTCTGCATTTAACATTTACAATAGACAAACAAATTATCCGGGGGTTGCATGGATTCTGTAAAATTATACCGGTTATAAATTACGCGCTCCCGCGGGCAAAGCAGCAAAATATTAAATTATTCAAGCATTTTCCTGATTTTCCTGAAAGCGCCTGGTCTGTTTATAAGGAAAACGCCTGCAAGAATAAGCAGGACTGACAGGAACATTGCAGGTGCCGGATGCTCATTATCGGATAGACCCCACAGGGTGGCCACGATCGGGATGAAATATGCCACTACCGATGCAACAACGGGTGAAGTATCTCTTACAAGGAAGTAATAGATTGCATTTGCGATTGCGCTGCCGAAGATTGAGAGAATTGCAATGTAGCCCAGATTCATGGTCCAGTGAGGGGTCATTGTCGCTGCATGCAGGTCAGTGGTCAGTAACAGCCCCAGGGCAAACGGACTTACTATAAAAAATGATAATGAGGTGATCTGTAGACCGTTAAGCCCTTTTGTCCTGCTTACTTCATTATTGCTGAAGCCGTTCATTAACGTTGCAAGGACTATAAAAAGGCCATAATAATTGAATGAGAAAGAACCATTATATAGCAGCCCTGCTGCTCCCAGGAACCCCAGGAAAACGCCCAGAATCTGGGATTTAATGGCTTTTCTTTTATAAAAGAGGATACCGATCGCGAGTGTAAAGGCAGAGCTCAGTGTATTCAGCATGCCTGCAAGGGAACTGTCTATCCTTGTCTGTGCCCAGGGATAGAGGAAAGCGGGAATGCCACTTCCCAAAAAGCCAATTATGAGGATGGATCTGAAGTTATTCCTGTTGACTCTGGGAAGGCTTCGTATTGCAACAGGAAGGAGGCATGCAAATGAAATCAGCATTCTCAGTGAAGCTATCTGGTAAGGTGAAAAGGACCTTAGCCCTTTCTTCATGAGAATATAGCTCGTGCCCCATATTAATGATAACAGGACCACTGCTACCCAGTGCCATAATTTTCTGTGGCTGTTCATGGAAACAGATCTGCAAAAATAGCATAAGTAATGAATGCTGGAGGTTGTTTCGTAATTCTTTTTACATAATAAAGGTGTTCACCACAGTAAAACTTCAATTCATCCATTTTTTCGCCACACTGGTGAAAATGAGAAAAATATTATTGCTTTTTGCAAATTATTAGTATATTTTTACATAGGAGATTGGTAAAAATGAATATAAATGTCCTTCAATGAAGCGGTACATCATTATTCTGGCAATATCACTTTTAGCATTGAATGCAGCTGCACAAACGCAGCAAGTGATAGCAAGCGCCGGCGGGTTTTTTACTAACGGACCCGCGAATCTGACTTTAAGCTGGACGCTTGGAGAAACAATAATTCCGTCATATTATAATTCTTCGGCCGGACTATACCTGACCCATGGTTTTGAATCGATCCTGCGAACTGTAATTGTTGAGGAAAACATTGAGACTCCTGTCAAAATAAATGTTTATCCAAACCCTGCCAGCGATTATGTGAATATAAACTTTGAAGCGCCTCTCGACAATTCTGTTACACTCTATCTCTTCGATTCACAGGGTAAGCTGTTCAAAAACCAGGTAATCGAACCTTCAACTTCTGAGATCCAGATCAATTTTCAGGATCTTCCTCCCGGCATTTACCTGATTAAGCTTATAAAAGGTAAAACATCGAACGTATATAAAGTGGTGAAGCTTTAGTAAAGCATTTTCAATCAGAAAAAGCAATTCTTATATATTTTTTCATGGTTGCCCCGTCTGAAGGCCGGGGCTTTTTATTTGCTGTGTTAATTAAAGTTAAATCAGGCAGTAAGCACATTCAGAGGTATCTAAATTGCTATATTGCATTGACAAATTGCAATCGTAAGATGAAAATTAATTCAGCAGCCCTAATTCTCCTGCTGATGATTTCAGGATGCACCAGCAAGGAAGGAAATCTCATGAAGCAGGCAGAAAAAATTCATAAGGATTTTCTTACTCTCGATTCACACTGCGATGCCCCCATGAACATAATTGAGCAGGATTACGATCTGGGAATCAGGCACAACAAAGAATGCGTTGATTTTCCAAGGATGAAGGAGGGGGGGCTTGATGCTGAGTTTTTTGCGGTATTCACCAGCCAGGGGCCGAGAAATGATACATCCTATCAGAATGTTCATAATCAGGCCCTTCATATTTTTGAAGCTATCCGCATGAATGTCGAAAAAAATGCATCCATGGCTAAGCTTGCATTCTCTCCCGATGACGCCTACAGGCTTAAGAAGGAGGGTAAAATTGCTGCATTCATAGGAGTGGAGAACGGATATCCGCTGGCGAGGGATATTACCAGGGTAAAGGAATTCTATGACCTGGGAGCCAGGTATATAACCCTGTGCCATACGACAAACAATGATATCTGTGACTCGTCCACCGATCCAAAGGGCCCTGAAAACAACGGGCTTTCAGCATTTGGAGTTGAGGTCGTGAAGGAAATGAATCGCCTGGGAATGATGGTCGATGTATCTCATATATCCGATAAGTCTTTTTATGATGTGCTGAAAATATCAAAGGCTCCGGTCATAGCTTCCCATTCCTCTTGCCGTGCATTATGTTCCAGCCCCCGTAACATGACTGACGACATGCTGATTGCCCTTAAATCAAACGGCGGAGTGATTCAAATATGCATTCTCAGCAATTATATTAAAACACCTGAACCGAACCCGGAGCTCGATTCAAGAATGAAAGCCCTGAAGCAGAAATATGGTGATATTAAAAACCTTCCTGCGGAGCAGAAAAGGAAATATCATGAGGAAAGACAGGAATTGCTTGATAAATTTATGAAACTGGCAACAGTATCGGATGTGGTCGATCATATTGATCATGTTGTCCAGGTCATCGGGATTGATCATGTGGGCATTGGAACTGATTTTGACGGAGGGGGAGGAGTGGAAGGCTGCAGAACGTCAGCTGAAATGAAAAACATAACTATAGAATTACTGAGGAGGGGATACTCAAGAACTGATATAGGTAAAATATGGGGAGGGAATTTTATGAGAGTATTCCGCCAGGTTGAAGATATTGCCGCTAAAAGCAGGCAAGCCAATTCCTGAGACAGAAACCTGAATCTTAAAAAGATTGAAACTTTTCGGTCAAATTATTTCCGGATTGTGAAAAACCGGGAGTCATAAGGTCACCCTTGAAAACCTCAGGGCTTTGAGTATCCAGTTTGGCAGGGATTTATCCGGATCTCTTTTCCTCAGGTCAAGGTACCAGCCAAATTTTTTGAGAACAGGGACCTTTAAAGTCTCGACAAATTCAATCAGGGTTCCGTCAGGATCCTCAATGTAGGCAAAATGACCGGCTGCTTCTCCCATGTCGAAACTATTCCCATCGAAGCTTTTCTTGGTGTCGACAGTGAATGGGAATCCCTTTCCGTTGCAGAATTCTCTTATTTCATCCATCCGCTGAGCGTCGAAGCACAGATGGATGAATCCAGGATCACCCCATAATCTGCCTTCGAAAATCTTTTTTCCGGGTTTGTCCGGAGAACATACCAGTTCAATGACACTGTCGCCAAAGACTCTGCTGAAAGGACCTCTGAATGGTTCAGATCTCTCCAGCAGGATTCTTCTTAGCCTGGCATTTCCGCCCGTCAGGTTTGCGAAATCGGGAAAGAGATCCGTTTTATCATAAACGACCTTATCGTAGCCAAGGATCCCGGAATAAACCGGCAGAGCCTTTTCAATGTCCGAAACGCCTATTATCACTCCGCATGAACCTCCGGTTTCCTTGTGCTCGTCCATGAACCATTTATCATCCTTCACTATCTGGAATATGTTTCCATAGGGATCTTTCAGGAAAAATGACCTCTCTCCTGAAGGATCAGGAGAGGGCTCGCTCAAAATGGCTGCATTTTTCTGTTTCATGAAGAGAAATGCAGAATCAATGTTTTTTGCCTTTATTTTGCATATGAGTATGCCCAGATCACCCAGTTTTGGCTCTTCGCTGATCTCCTGAGGGATTCTTCCCTTGTACTGCCAGATCTCGAATCCTCCGCCGCTTTGAAGGTTTATAGCAAGTACAGCATGACGGCTTCTTGGTTCACCGCCGGTATAAGGCAGCATTAGCTTTGCTTCCGTTTCGTCTTCAAAAATCCTGCAATCCATTCCGAACATCGTGAAGTACCATTTCCATGCTTCGCTGACGTCTTTTACTCCTATTCCTACCTGCTGTATCCCGCAAATATTGTATTTCCTCATTTTAGTACTATTCAATTATTAATATTAAGTCGATTTAATTTTATCCGCAATTCTGAAAAAAATCCATGGGCATACTCTTCTGATATGAAGCAAAGCAAGTTCAGAGCCTCCAACAAGTATTTCCCTTTTGTTCCTCCTGATACCTCTTATTATTATCCTGGCTGCCCTTTCAGGGCTTATCCCCCTGTCCTGTCCCTCATCCATTTTTCCATGCTCTTTTCCGTCGCTTTCAAGGGCATGAAGGGAGATGCTTGTTTTTACCCGACCCGGGATTAAAACTGATGTCCTTATGTTATTGTTTTTGTTCTCAAGGTAAAGAGTTTCGAAAAATCCATGCAGAGCCTGCTTTGAGGCTGAATAGGATGATCTTAGAGGAAATCCAAATCTGCCTGTAATGCTGCTTGTTGCAATAATATGCCCTGATTTCCGGCTGATCATATATGGCAGAACCGCCTTGGTAAGTGCTATGGTACCGAAATAATTGATTTCAAATATTTTCCTGTCAAGCCATATTGGAGTCTCATCAATTCTTGCTCGCTGGCTTATGCCTCCGATATTGAGAAGGAAGTCGATCCTGCCGTAAGCGGTCACTTGTTTATCTGCAAGTGAAGAGATACTGGATGTCTCTGACAGGTCAAAAGGAACGCAGAAAATATTTGATGTATGGCCTTCGCAGGCATTTCTTACCCTTTCAAGACCCGGTAAATCATTTGATGAAATTATGACAGTTGCTCCTTTCCCTGCAAATTCATGAACAAGTGCTTCTCCGATTCCAGACGAAGCGCCTGTTATCCATGCAACTTTTCCTTTGAATACTTCATTTTTACCCATTGCTACAAATCAGCTACAAGTTTAAGAAGTTCATCATGGTTTTTTCTGAGGTCCATGTATTCCCGGTAGTTGCTCCTCATATAGCGTATAACCCTGAAGCCTCCTATAATGCGGTGAAAGATAAGATAATAGTCCCAGGCAAGCAATCCGGACAGGGGCAGCGAAATAAAAATCAGGATTGCAAGCCACCATGGAGAGAAAATAAAGAATGAGATTATAAATAATGCCGGCAACAGTATAAATGCCATGGCCAGTGAAATAGCGTATTTGGCTGTTGAGCGGAACTGAGTGTCCTTTATCCTTTTGGAATTCAGATTGGGAATCTCAAGAAAGGTGAAGTTAAAGATATTGCCGTAAATAAATACCGGAAGGGTTGCGATCAGCCCGAGCATTCCGGCGATAAGCCATCCGATCGGATGCTTCTTTTTAGCCAGCAGTCTGTAGTCGGCTCTCAATTCTCTGGCTTTTTCCTTTACCAGGAGGCTTAGTGAGCATATTCTTTTATAAAGTGCCAGATCATTGATCTTTAATCTGTTGAGTTTTTCAATGAGCATCCTGTCCCTGAAAAGCTTCGGAAACCTGACATTATCGCTATAACGCCCGTTGATGATGTTTCTCAGTTCGTCAATTGCCTCATAGTCTTCCTCCGAATCGATGTGTACCATTATCAGTTTCATTTCTGAGGAGAGTCTGTTCCTGAGCTCATTCAGTGCAATTTCGGGAGTGTTCCTGTAAATATCCTTGTACTCAAGGACGTCAATTGGTCTGCCATAAACGACAGTAAGAACCTGCCTGTACCTGCTGTAATGTGAGAACTCAAGTCCGACAGGTATGATTTTTATGCCAAGGTTGAAATCTGAAGCTTCCTCTGCCTGGAAAGCAATACGACAGATGCCTTTTTTAAGCTGCCGGAGCCTTCTGAACCCATCGTGGCTTCCCTCGGGCAGGATCACAAGACCATTCCTGTTTCTTAAAACATCAATGGTTTTGCTGAATATTTCATCATTGCCTTTCAGGCTTCTATAGCCATCCCTTATCCGGTAAACAGGAAGTATCTTGAAAAAATACAGAAGCGAGGCGATGATTTTTTTTTTATAAATGTCGGCTCTTGCAAGAAATATGGGCTGGCCTTTATGGGTGAAAAGAACTGCCAGCGCGTCCATTAGGGCGTTTTGGTGATTGGGTGCGAAAATATTGGGCGACTCATAGCTGATGTTGTCACGGCCCAGCACAATAACCCGCCTGTAAAAAACATTATTGTGCCAGAATTGGAAAATCAGCTTTAAAAGTGCGTATAAGCCGGAATATTTTTCAATGTTTTCCTTCCCCATTCCAGAATAATAAATATATCCTGACCGGGTATTTGAATAACCCGGAGATGGCGCAAGATAAAAAAAATGGTTATTAAGTGTAGGAATTACACTTAAATTCAAATTTGTTTTTTAAATATTAAGTCTTTATACCACCATTTTACCATTGATTGAATCCTTCCTTCAACCTGTCAATTTTTCTTCTTTCTTTTTTGGTGGGACGCCCGCTGCCTCTTTCCCTGAAACCTGACGGAGAGAAATGCTTCACTTCCAGCCTGGCCTTTTCATTTTCCGGAGTAAGATCATCGAGGTAATCCGGAACAAGCTTTGCCGGCTGACGGTTTTCAGCAGGTTTTATAATCCTGTAAGAAAATGATATGGGTGGTTTCCTGACAGTTAAGATCTCATTTTCCTCAACTAACCGCGAAGGCTTGACCGCAATGTCATTGATCATTATCCTGCCCATCCTGCAGGCATCTGATGCAAGTCCTCGGGTTTTATAAAGCCTTACGGCCCAGAGGAATTTATCAATTCTGACATGCGCTTTTTCAGGCATTTTGATAATATTTATAACTTTCAGGGATTTTTATTATCCGCGGATCTCTGGCTGTCAGAATATGTGGCTTTTCCAAGCCTGTTGAAAGCAGTCATTGTCAGCTCGACTCCTTCAGTGGTGAAGGATTTTATCATTTCTATCACAACTGAGATTCTGGCATGAAGGAATTCTTTTTCCTGCCCGGTCCATTTGCCAAGCACATAATCAACCTGGGTTCCTTTCCTGAAATTATTTCCAATGCCGATCCTGATTCTTGCATAATCATTTGATGACAGTACGGCACTTATATGTGACAGACCGTTGTGGCCTCCGGGGCTCCCTTTTGACCGCATCCTGATGTTGCCTGTCGGCAGGGCAATGTCATCGACTATTATAAGAGTATTTTCGAGGGGAATGTTTTCTTTTTTCATCCAGTACCGGACGGCATTCCCGCTAAGGTTCATAAATGTTGAAGGCTTGAGAAGGATCAGGTCCCTTCCCTTGAATTTAAACCGGCAAACAGATCCATAGCGTTTATCCGTAAAAGAAGTATTGGATGCCTTTGCCAAAGCATCCAATACCATGAACCCTATATTATGGCGTGTATCTTCGTACTCGTCACCTATATTTCCCAGGCCAACTATCAGATATTTCATTGTGCCTGAATGTTATACTAAATAATCAGCCTTTCTTTTCCTTTTCCTGGGCAGAAGCTTCAGGTGCTCCCTTGCCTCCTTTGGCGCCTTTAGTTCCTTCAGCGCCTTCGGCTTCTTCAGCACCTTCACCTCCTTCAGCGGCAGCGGCGGCAGCAGCTTCAGCAGCTTCCTCTTCCTCGGTCTTCAACGCGACACGTGATGTGGCCACTGATACGACAGTTGTTTTTTTCGGATCTAGCAGTTCAATCTTATCGTAGGAAAGGTCGCCAACTTTGATTGAATGGTGTATTTTAAGTTCGGTGATATCAACTGCCAGATCTTCAGGAAGGTCTTTTGCATAGCCATTGACCTTCAGATGCCGTTTCTTTACAATAAGTTTTCCCCCTGCCTTGACACCGACTGATTCGCCGGTGATATTTACCGGAACCTCAATAATGACAGGTTTATCATCAAAGAACTGTATGAAATCAGCATGAATAATCTTGTCACTGACAGGATGGAACTGCATGTCCTGCAAAACCACATTGTACACCTGACCATCGATATCCAACTTCACCAGGTGAGCTTCATGAGTGTAGACCAGTTTGCTGAAACTGTTCTCGTGCGCCTGGAAATGAATATTATTTTCCTTTCCGTAAATTACACATGGAACATATCCATCCTTTCTTGTCTGTTTAGAGCTTTTCTTTCCGAGTTCCTTTCTTAATGATCCTTTGATTTCAATTGTCTTCATTTTTTATTTTGTTATTGTGCTACTCAAAGTCACGCTTACGGTAACTTCCCATTACACGTTCGACATTTAAAAAATTGGACTGCAAATATATCACAAATGAATCAGAATACAAAATTTGTACTGATCGATAGATTCAGGTTGACGGCCTGTATGGTTTTAGCAAATATATCGGCTATTGACAGCACCTTAATTTTTTCAGATGTTTTATGAATTGGGACAGAATCAGTCACTACAAGTTCCTCAAGAGCGGAATTATTTATTCTTTCGAGCGCATTTCCCGAAAGGATGGGATGGGTTGCAAATGCCCGGATGCTCCTGGCTCCCTTTTCCTTCATCATGCTTGCAGCAAGGACGAGAGTTCCGGCAGTATCGACCATATCGTCAATGATGACTACATCTTTACCTTCCACCTCACCTATGATCGACATCTCTTCAACCACATTCGGTTTTTTACGCAGCTTGTAGCAGAGCACCATCTCAGCCTGGAGATAGCGGGAATATGCATTTGCCCTTTTTGATCCGCCCATATCGGGAGCAGATACCGTAAGGTTCTTCAGCTTAAGTTTATCAATATAGGGCGCGAAGATCGCTGAACCGAAAAGATGGTCAACCGGTACATTAAAAAATCCCTGAATCTGGTCGGCATGCAAATCCATTGTAATTATCCTGTCCACTCCGGCCGTGCTGAGGAGGTCCGCCGTAAGCTTTGATCCAATTGAGACCCTTGGCCGATCCTTTCTGTCCTGTCTGGCATAGCCATAATATGGGATGACCGCTATTACCTTGTAGGCTGAAGCCCTTTTCGCAGCATCAATCATCAGGAGCAATTCGAGGAGATTTTCAGCAGGTGGGTTTGTCGACTGCACGATGAATACCATGTCTCCCCGCACCGATTCATCAAAGCAAGGCTGAAACTCACCGTCACTGAAGCTGGTAACGGAACTCTTGCCTAGTTCAATTCCAAGCTGTGCCGTGATCCTCTCTGCAAGCTGTTTCGAAGACCTGCAGGAAAAGACTTTCATTGGGGCTTTACCGAACATCTTATTATTATTTACTGTGTCTGCAAAATTAATGAATCATTATCTTATATCAGGCCGGGTTTGAAAACTTGTTCAAAGATTCTTCAATAAACCCAAGTATCTCTTTCCTTCCTACCCCGCTTCTGGATGAAGTGATGAATGTCGAAGGCAGGGACTCCCATTTTTCAAGCATGACACCATCATACAATTTAACGGAATCACGAAGGGCGTCTTTCCCGATCTTGTCACTTTTGGTGAAAACGCGGGCGAAAGGGATCATGCTGTTACCCAGAAATTCCATGAAATCGATATCTGATTTTTGCGGCTTGTGTCTTGAATCAATGAGAACAAAGAGGCAAATCAGGTTATCGCGATTGATAATATAATCTCTGGCAGACCTCCACCACTTTTCACGGAGGTTTGCCGGGACCCTGGCGTAGCCATAGCCGGGGAGATCAACAAGATTCCATTCATTATTAATTAAAAAATGGTTGATTGTTCTGGTCTTTCCCGGCTCACGCGAGATTCTGGCCAGCCGTGACCTGCCCGTCAGCATGTTGATCAGCGACGATTTACCCACATTCGAACGTCCAATAAATCCGAATTCGGGTTTTGAAGATACGGGACACTGTAGCAGGGTGGCACTGCTTTTTACGTAAATAGCCGAACGGATTATCATGTTCAACTGCTATTTGAGATCGTTATAAGGGAGGTCTATTTTTTTGTATTCAAGATATTTATTTCCAAATGATGTCGGGATTGCAGCAATCACTCCTATATAATTCTGTCCTGAGGTGCCTGATTTTCTAAGTGTGAGCATTACTGACCCGTTCACGGGCCTGATAATAGGACATTTCGATGTATCGAATCGCTCTCCTGTAAAATCGCCGCGATAAAACCTGGCATCTGCAGCCCGGTCAGATAAGCTGAGTTTTATACTGTACAGGCCCCTGGTTGCATATTCATCCTTAGCGTCAAATAAAATCGAGGGATACGAGCCGACAACCTTGCCTTCAGGTGTAAACTCCTGGAAAAACTTTGTTCGCATTCCTTTGCTGTAACCTATCTTCGCCTTGATATTCCCGGTCCTGTAAAATTGTTTCTGGATCCCATCGATAGTGTCATGTCTGTAAGGCGTTGTCCTGAACAACTGACCTTCAAGGTAAAACCATCTTCCTGAGTCTTCCTTCATTCCGTTCTCATACAAGAAAGTCTGGAACAGCTGTCCTCCGGCATAATATGTTTTTGTAATCCCCTGCCTGACGCCGTTTTTAAATGTCACTTCCTTTACAACTATCTGCCCGCTCAGGTATTTTTTTATTCCGGTAAAGCCGGTGTCAGGAACGGCCTGGCTTTCAGAAGTGTTTTTGAAATTCACGGTTTTCGGTCCTTTCCCCCTGCAGCCGGCAGATGAAAGAAGAACGAGAAGAATGATCACACATGTATGGTATTTTTTCATTTCATCACTGTTTTGATTTGGTTAAATCAAGGTTTCCGCTTATAAGGACCTCGAGCAGGACGGAGTCCTCCGAGGGTTCAAGGACTACATCCTTTATCATTGCCGGGAGCAACACCGTCTCTCCCTTGAAAACAGGTTCAGAGTTGCCTTCCCAGCGAATGAGGAACCTGCCTTCAGCACATATATATATAATGAATGAATCGATAAGATTGTAATCCTTTACTATTCTCTCGTTGAATCTGATAATATTTGTAGTGAAGAATTCACAGTTCACAAGGTTTAATGTTTTGTTTAGTACGGGTGTCCCTGAGATCTTGTTTTTCCCTGAAGCGCTGAAGTCTATGGCATCAAGCGCTAGCTCAGTATGCAACTCCCTAGGCTTTCCATCCCATCCAACCCGGTTCCAGTCAAAAATCCTGTAGGTAATATCAGAAGTCTGCTGAATTTCGACCAGAATGACACCTGCCCCTATTGCATGGATCCTTCCTGAAGGGGTGAAAAAAACATCTCCTGGCAAGGGAGTTTCAACATTGAGGATCTTTTCCATCTCTCCTTTGCCAATCGAATTTGTGTATATTTCCTTGTTCACCGGCTCTTTGAACCCAGTAAATATCCTTGAATTCCCGGCACTTTCAAGGATGTACCACATTTCAGTTTTTCCATAAGCGTTATGTCTTTCCCTTGCCAGGTCATTTCCCGGATGGACCTGTACTGACAGATTCTCCCTGGCTTCAATAAGCTTAATCAGCAACGGGAATTCGTTTCCGAACTTCTCATAAACCACATCGCCTGTAATATCTCCCATATAAACCTCAATCAGCTCCTGAAGGTTGTTCCCGGCCAGGAATCCATTGCTGATTACGGAAATGTTTTCCGAGACAGCAGATAATTCCCAGCTCTCCCCATATTTTACCAGTGGATCACCTTTTTTATTATAGTGGTTTACCAGTGAAGTTCCTCCCCAAATCTTTTCTTTTAAAATTGGCTCAAATTTAAAAGGATAGAGTTCCGACATAAGAAGATTAATTATTTATTGTGTCAGGAGTGCAGTGAGTTGCTGAATTTACAGGGAGTTTTCTTAAATTTCCGGCGATATAATCTGACTTAAGCCTATTCCAGACTCTGTCTCACTCCAAACTTTTCATTATTTTTGACAAATATTGTGACAAAAATACAAATAAATGCTTATTGTTGGAATAGCGGGCGGGACCGGTTCCGGGAAAACGACGGTAGTAAGAAAGCTGATGGATGTTTTTCCTAACGGGGAAGTAATTGTAATATCACAGGATGCATATTATAAGGATAATGGCAATATACCGCTTGAGGAAAGACAGAAGATAAATTTTGACCATCCTGATTCCCTGGAGTTCAATCTTCTTATTGAACATCTCAGGCAACTCAGGCAGGGCAAATCAATTGAGATGCCTGTCTATTCGTACCTTACCTGTCTCAGGTCAAAAGAGACAATTAACATTAAGCCTGCCAGGGTTGTCCTGGTGGAAGGGATATTGATACTTGCTGACAGCAGTTTACGTAATTTACTGGATATAAAAGTGTTTGTGGATGCTGACGCTGATGATCGTTTGGGCAGGGTCATACAGAGGGATATAGTTGAAAGGGGCCGCTCGGTGATGAAAGTGCTTGAACGATATCATGATACTGTAAAGCCATCTCATCTGCAATTCATTGAACCTTCAAAGCGCTATGCCGACATTATTATCCCCGGAGGAGGAGAAAACCAGGTAGGGATCGAAGTACTGATTTCAATTATTGAAAAACAATTAAGAAAAAGAGAAAAAAGAAATGCTGGACATAATAAAAATTGAAGATGTTCTTTTCCTGGATATTGAGACGGTTCCGCAGGTGCCGTCTCTCAATATTCTTACACCCGCACAGCAGGAGCTATGGGATAAGAAGTCAAAAATATTTCGTTCGGAAGAAGAATCAGCCGGAGACGTATACGAGAGAGCCGGCATTTATGCCGAATTCGGTAAAATTATCTGTATATCGGTCGGGTACATAAAGGAAAAGAACCCTATGGGTTTCAGGCTTAAATCATTCTTTGGCAACAATGAGAAGGATCTGCTGTCAGAATTCTCGGATATGATTTCCAGGTTTTCAAGGTCGCACCGTGAGGCCCAGCTTTGCGCCCATAATGGCCGTGAGTTTGATTTTCCATACATTGCCCGCAGAATGATAATAAACAGGCTGTTAATCCCGGAAATACTGGACAACGCAGGTAAAAAACCATGGGAGGTTAAACTGCTTGATACTATGGACCTTTGGAAATTTGGTGATTATAAGAACTTTACGTCTCTTGAGCTTATGACTTCCATTCTGGGGATACCTTCCCCCAAGGATGATATCAACGGCAGCATGGTATCAAAGGTCTATTATGAAGAAAATGACATTACCAGGATAGTCCGCTATTGTGAAAAGGATGTAGTTGCCATTGCACAAATATTCCTTCGCTTCAAGAACCTGCCGGCTATCAGTGAAGATATGATTGAATCTGTGACTTCCATATGACAATCCGCCAGGGCTGTCAGAAAGCATTCTGCCTGTTTCAGGTGGGTTATTTGGATTGACAGGCAAGGCCAAAAAGAGCTTCAGCAACGGCGTTGGGATTATCAGTATGGACCCAGTGTCCGGCCCTTTTTACAATTTTCACTTCAGCGGAAGGAAATAATTTCCTGATGTCACCGACATCTTCAGGGGAGATATAATGTGAGTTTTCACCCTTTAAAAATACTACGGGGAACCCGCTTACCGGCCTTAATTGATCAGCATTAAGTTTAAGCCCGTCAACTATTTCCCCGAGATTGCTGTAAAGCGCATCAGCATTAAGCTTCCACGAAAAATTGCCATTTTCATCCCTTTTGAGGTTTTTCATGATCATTCCTCTTTCTTTTTCCGAGGAGATGAAATGGCTTAATACGGAATCGACTTCGTTTCTTGAAGATAATTTTGAAAGGTCGACAGATTTAATTGCATTAAGTATTTTATGATGTTCACAAATAATATTCCTGCGATTTTTACTGTCCGAGAATGGCGGAATATCGGCAACAAGGAGACCTTTAATCATTTCAGGCCATTTTAACGCGAACAGCATGGCTGTCCTTCCTCCCATGCTGTGGCCAGTCAGGAAAAAACTGCCGAGCCTGAGGTCTTCAGCAAACTCATAAAGGTCGCTGCACATCGATTGATAATCGTTCACCGATGAGTGCGGGGAATTGCCATGGTTTCTCTGGTCGGGGATGTAGACAGTGAAGCAGGTGCTTATTTTTTTTGCTATTGTGACCCAGTTGTCAGATGAACCGTACAGACCATGAAGAATTATAAGCGGTTGTCCCTCGCCATATTTCCTGAAAAACAATTTCATTGTCAGTCTACCCTGCAAGCTGTCTCTTGTACATCTGAATAGCGTTTTCCAGTCCGAGGTAAATGGCATCGGAAATCAGGGCATGGCCTATTGAGACTTCAAGGAGCCACGGAATATTTCCATGAAAATAGGCAAGATTGTCAAGATTAAGGTCATGGCCGGCATTGATTCCGAGTCCTGCATCCCTCGCAATTTCAGCTGCCCTTATGAAAGGTCCGATTGCTTCGAATGCATTTTTGCTGAACTCCGATGCATAGGGTTCGGTATAAAGTTCCACCCTGTCTGTACCTGTCAGGGCCGCATTTTCAACATTGACAGAACTTGTATCCACAAAAATTGAAGTCCTGATTCCTGCCTTTTTGAACACTGAGACAATATCAGTCAGATAACTTCTGTTCTTTAATGTATCCCAACCTGCATTGGAGGTTATTGCATCATGCTTATCCGGGACAAGGGTAACCTGATCGGGTTTTACAGAAAGGACAAGGTTAATGAAGCTGTCGGTCGGATTACCTTCTATGTTGAATTCAGTCTTGATGACAGGTCTTATGTCAAGGACATCTTTATATCTAATATGTCGCTCATCCGGTCTCGGATGCACAGTTATGCCGTCAGCACCAAAGAGCTGGCAGTTTATGGCGGCGTTCACAACATTTGGCACATTGCCGCCCCTGGCATTCCTCAGGGTTGCGATCTTATTGATATTTACACTCAGTTTAGTCATGAAATTAACATTTTTGCAATCCGGTCCGTCATTGGTGCAAAATTAACATAAGTGACGTTTTTTTATTACTTTAGTTGAAAATTAACGATTGATGGTTGCCAATGACCTTATTTCTGATCTGATACCAGCACTGAGAACTTCTGATACAGGGCAGACGGCATTGAACTGGATGGAAATATTCAGGGTCTCTCATTTGCCGATTGTGAATAATCAGGATTTCCTGGGCCTGATATCGGATACGGATATTTATGATATGAATCAGCCTGAGGAGCCTATTGGTAATCACCAGCTTACATTGCTGAAACCTTTTGTGACCAGCGGGCAGCACCTGTTCGAGGTGATAGGTATTGCCTCCAGGCTGAAACTTTCAGTTGTGCCGGTGGTTGACGAAAATAATCATTACAAGGGCGTTATTAAAACCAGCGACCTGATAGACCATATAGCCAGACTATATTCAATGGATCAGCCGGGGGGTATCATTGTGCTTGAAATGATTGAAAGGGACTACTCTCTTTCCCAGATAGCACAGATAGTTGAAGGCAACAATATTAAAGTGCTGAGCATGTACATTACCTCTCCTGCAGATTCAACGAGGCTTGAGGTGTCGATTAAGGTGAATGCAACTGATCTTCTGGCACTTGTCAGAACATTCGAAAGATATAATTATGAGGTAAAGACCTGGGTAACCACAAATGATACAATAGAAAAGTTTTATTCTGAGAGGTTCGACCTGCTGATGAAGTACCTTAATATATAACATGTTATGCTGAAACAAGTTGCTATCTTCAGTAAAGACAACAATTCTAAAACCAGGGATGGTGTCAGGAAGCTTATTGAGGAGTTTACAAGGCGTGGAATTCGTGTTGGGATTTATCAGGAAAAGGGAACAAAGGAAGATGTGTTCAGCGGCAAATATGAACCCTTTGCCAGCCTTGACACATTATCTGATAAACCCGATATGGTGCTGAGCGTGGGGGGCGATGGCACATTCCTTGAAACGGTACTTAAGGTGATGGACCTTGGAATACCTATTGCAGGAGTAAATACAGGCAGAATGGGTTTCCTTGCAAACATTCCCGGTGAGGAGATAAGTAATTCGATAGGCCAACTGTGCGATGGGAAATTCGAGATCATAGAAAGGTCGCTTCTTAAAATATCACATCCGGCTGACTTGTTCGAAGGAGTGACTGGGACGGCCCTTAACGAGATTACAATCCAGAAATCAACTCTCAGCATGATAACAATTCATGTACACCTCAATGAGGAATTTCTGAATACATACTGGGCCGACGGTCTTATTGTTTCCACTGCCACAGGATCAACAGCATACAACCTGAGTGTTGGCGGCCCAATTTTATCGCCTGGCGATGAGAGTATAATAATCTCACCCATTTCACCCCATAATCTGACTATAAGACCAATAGTTCTGTCAGGGAATTGTATACTTAAAATGAGAATGGAGGCAAGGTCGGATGACTGCCTTGCTACTTGTGATTTCAGGTCAAAGAGAGTTCCGAAGGAAAAGGAGATTCATATAATGAAATCGGGAACTAAACTCAAAACCGTAATGCTCCAGGGAAGAGATTTTTACAGTACGTTGAGAAACAAGCTGATGTGGGGCGCCGATAAGAGGAATTAGAGGAATTAATCTTCTGTATCTTAAGGTTTTTTAATTTTTGATTATTATATTTGTAATATCAAACTAGAAGATAAATCATGAGAAGGCCCATTTTAGTAATCCTGATTTTATGCTTCGCTATACCTGTTTCCAATGCACAACTATGGATGCAGAGAAGGTGGGAAGTTGAGGGTGGAATAGGTCCGTCCTTTTTCTTCGGTGATATTGGCGGTTATTCAAGATCTAAAGATATACTTGGATTTCGTGACCTTAATTTTCTACAGACCAGATTTGATGTTAACGGGAGCTTAAGATTCAGGATAACAAGGGAAATTAACGTGAGATTAAGTTTATCTGGAGGCATGTTCTCTGCATCGGATAGCAGAGGCTCGAACGAAGATAGGAAATTTGCCGTATCGACAACCTTCTTTGAGCCAGTAGTAATAGGAGAATATTATTTTATAAAAAACTACGCTGAAAGCAACTATCTGTTTATAAAACAGAAAGGTGGTTTTTCTTTGAATCTTTTTAAATCGCTTGATTTCTATTGCTTTACAGGTTTTGGTGGGCTTTCTTATCATGTTGATGGTAATGCAGCCTTAGCCCAACATGGATATGTCAAAGGTGGTTTTACCGGTGTAATACCTGTTGGATTGGGAGCGACCCTTATCTATACTCCCAACATTAACTTTGGGATTGAAATAGGAGGGAGATATCCTTTCACAGATTATCTTGACGGCTACACTTCACAATATTCCACATCAAACGACGTTTATTATTTTTTAAACTTTACTGTTACATACAAGCTGAAGTCGGGCAGACATGGTGGTTTCCCCTCATTTAGGCGATAATAAACGCAATCTGTTTTAATGAAGAGAATATCCTGGATTATTTTATTCATCGGCATTTCTTTAGTCGGTGCAGGACAGCGTAAATCGGATTACGGCGTTTTTCTGGGAGCCTCGTCATACATTGGCGACATAAACCCAAACCGCCTTTTATATGATCCGCTTCCGGCAGGCGGGTTTTTCTACCGTTATAATTTCCATCCCAGATATTCATTAAGGGGCAGCATCATTGTCGGAGGACTGAGAGCCAGTGACCTGGATTTCAAAAACGCTTTCCAGCAGGCAAGGGGAGCATCGTTCTCAGGCCTGATAGGCGAATATGCCGTTCAGTTTGAATTTAATTTTCTTCCATATTCAACTGATGGAAAGGTATGGAATTTTTCACCGTATTTTGCTGCAGGCGCAGGCGTGGTATTCATTAATACTGTCGTTACTACATACCAGCCAGTAATCCCATTTTCAATCGGATTTAAGGTCAATGTATATAAAAATGTAGGCCTTGAAGCGGAATATGGTTTTCGTAAAACTTTTTATGATAACTTTGACGGCGTCAAAGATTTGATTGCCCCATCAGATAAAACATGGTATCACAACAATGACTGGTACACATTTACGGGAATTGCGGTGACATGGAAAATCTATAGCAGAATAGCAGGTTGCCCTGCTTACACGGATGTGGACAAGAAAAGAAAACATTGATTTATGTCTTTGAGACAGAGCATAGATATGAATAAGCTACCGGTCCATATAGCAATTATTATGGATGGAAACGGAAGATGGGCTGCCCGGCATGGAAAAGAAAGAATTTTCGGTCACCATCAGGGAGTCAAATCCCTGCGTTCCGTAATTGAAGCTGCGACCGAGCTCGGAATCGGATATCTTACATTATATGCTTTTTCAAACGAAAACTGGGGCAGACCCGACGAGGAAGTCATTGCTCTTATGGGATTAATGGTGCAGTCTCTCAATGATGAGACCGATACATTAATTAAAAATAACATAAGGATGCGAGCCATTGGCAATTTGGACCGTCTTTCAAAGGATGTGAAAAAAAGGCTTCTTGAAACAATAAAGCTCACTTCCGGCTCGACAGGTTTAAACCTGGTTGTTGCTCTCAGCTACAGCTCAAGGTGGGAAATAATGGAAGCAGTAAAAAAAATCGCCGCGAAGGTTGACGCGGGTAGATTAAAAACAGGATCAATCAGCGAGAAGGAATTCAATAAATCCCTTAATACAGCCGGAATACCTGATCCGGACCTGATGATAAGGACCAGTGGTGAGTTGCGGATCAGTAATTTTCTTTTATGGCAGCTCGCCTATACTGAACTGTACTTTACCAAGACACTCTGGCCCGATTTTGGCAAGGAAGATTTTTACAAAGCTGT
This sequence comes from uncultured Bacteroidales bacterium, assembly GCA_963717685.1. GTDB lineage: Bacteria > Bacteroidota > Bacteroidia > Bacteroidales > VadinHA17 > LD21. Next base: position 2,154,457 of record OY970346.1, read on the forward strand.
AGTAAGATTTCAGGGAAGAGAGAGAAGATTTGGGAAAATAAGTGAAAAGGTTGTGGAATAATGATAAAATGATCATGATTAAAGGAATTAAAAGGATTGCACTAGGGCTGTTTCTGATCATAGAGACCATTTCGGTCAATGCACAGGAGAGGAATAAGATTTTCAATTATTTGCAGGAAGGCGATTATGTCATTGGAGGCGTGTCAATTTCGGGAATAAGATACCTTGATATTAATGCCCTGATAGGAATTACGGGATTGAAAATAGGGCAACAGATCACTGTCCCTGGTGAAGCAATAACTTCTGCTGCCCAGAAACTATGGCAACAAGGCTTATTTTCAGACGTAAGGATAACAATCGATACTCTTAAATCTGATACAGCCTTCCTGGATATTTTTCTCCAGGAACGTCCCCGGATTTCATCCATTAAATTCGATGGAATCAGATCATCCGAGACAGAAGACCTGGTGAAAAAGATAAATATGCCGGTCGGTTCCCAGCTGACATCTTATGTGCTCGACAATACCCGGAAAATTATCAGGGACCACTACGTGGAGAAGGGCTTTCTCAATACTTCAGTTGACTATGTTCAGAAAGACGATCCGAGTCAGCCGAACAATGTGGCACTCAGTATAAATATCGACAAAAAGAAAAGGGTCAAGATAGGAGAGATTAGTTTTTCAGGGAATGAATATTTCACTGACAAAAAGCTTCGCCACCAGTTGAAATCCACCAAGAAAAAGAACCTTAATTTCTTCAAAGCCTCAAAGTATATCAGCTCAAAATATGATGAGGACAAGGATAAACTTGTGACTTTTTATAATGATAACGGATTCAAGGATTTTTCAATCGTATCGGATTCCCTTTACACCATATCGGATGACCGGATAGGTTTGAAGATAAAAGTCAATGAAGGCAAACAGTATTTCCTGAGAAATGTAACCTGGGTGGGTAACAGCGTTTACAGCAAGGATGATCTGAGCAGGATTTTTAATGTTAAAAAAGGGACAGTTTATAACCAGTCTCTTATTACAGACAGGTTGGAAGGAAAGGGCGGATCGGAGGACGCAGTAAGCAGCTTGTACCTCAATTACGGGTATCTTTTTTCAAACCTGACTCCCATTGAGTCTAAGGTTGAAGGTGATTCTGTTGATCTGGAAATAAGAATATATGAAGGTGATCAGGCTTACATTAACAATGTGATTATTTCTGGAAACACAAGAACAAATGAGCACATTGCAAGACGTGAACTTTATACACTGCCGGGAGATCTCTTCAGCAAAGACAAGATATTAAGATCAATCAGGCAGCTTGGAGTTCTTGGGCATTTCGACCCTGAAAAAATAAACCCTACTCCATTGTCCGATCCGACAAACGGAACAGTGGATCTCCTGTACAAGCTTGAAGAAAAAGCTAACGACCAGTTTGAAATATCCGGAGGATGGGGTGCAGGCATGCTGGTCGGGACTGTCGGTGTGCGGTTCAATAATTTTGCCATGAAGAATTTCTTCAAGCCTTCCGAATGGAGGCCTTATCCATCGGGTGACGGACAATCCCTAAGCCTCAGGGTTCAGTCCAACGGGAAGGTTTACACCTCATATAATGTATCATTTGAAGAACCCTGGCTGGGAGGTAAAAAGCCAAATGCCCTGACAATATCTCTTTACAGGTCGTTAATGACAAATGGAACATCAGCAGGTTCAGATGGTTATCAGTCGATGACAATAGACGGTGTGTCAGTGGGTTTAGGGAAAAGACTCAAGTGGCCTGACGACTATTTCTCCCTGTATGAGGAGCTGGGATATCAGAGATATGATCTGAACAATTACACTTATATGAGATTTCTTTTTGACAACGGAGAGTCAAATCTTCTGAGTCTTACTACTAAAATCACAAGATTTTCCACTTCTCCAAACCTTATCTATCCTCGAAGCGGCTCTTCCTTTTCGCTGTCGCTGCAGGTGACTCCCCCATACTCTCTGATAACCGGGCAAAATATGACGGATGTCACTGATCAGGTCAAGTACAAATGGATAGAATTGCATAAATGGGTCTTTAAGGAAGATTATTATTACCCGCTGACAAGTGATCAAAAGCTTGTTCTTAATGCACGCTTTGCGTTTGGTTATCTCGGATATTATAACAAGAAAATAGGACCCTCTCCGTTCGAAAGCTTCTATGTTGGAGGAAGCGGTATGACCGGTTATACACTTTACGGGTACGATATAATTTCAATGCGTGGCTATACGGATGGATCGCTTACGCCTGTCGATCCAAAGACTGCCGCTCCGACTGGCAATGTATATTCAAAGATCACATTTGAGATAAGATATCCTATTTCACTTAACCAGTCGGCTACGGTTTATGCACTTTCGTTCCTGGAGGCAGGACGCGCATGGAAGGACCTGAATGAATATAATCCTTTCCAGATGTGCCGCTCGGCCGGAGTGGGGCTCAGGGCAAACCTTCCGATGTTCGGGTTGCTTGGAATAGACTGGGGATATGGCTTCGATGACGTTCCATCCGGCGCTACAAACGCTAATCATTCACAATTCAGTTTTGTTATCGGTCAGGAATTTTAAAATGCAGTATAAATCATATTGATATGAAGAAAATGTTTTTGATAATAGGAACGGTTTTTCTGACCTCGGCAATGGCAATGGCTCAGAAATATGCCTTTGTTGATTCTGAATACATAAGAAAGAACATACCGGCATTCAATACCGCACAGGATCAGCTTGACAAGCTTTCCAAGCAATGGGAAAAGGAAGTTTCAGACGGCTATGCCGTTGTTGAACAGATGTATAAATCTTATCAGAATGAAGCTCCGCTGCTTTCACAGGACATGAAGACAAAGAGGGAAGAGGAAATCATTTCCAAGGAAAAGGAAATGAAAGATCTTCAGAACAAGTATTTCGGAGTTGATGGAGATCTGTTCAAAAAAAGACAGGAACTGGTCAAACCCATACAGGATGAAATTCTGAAAGCAATAAAGGATATTGCCGTAGAAGGAAGCTATGCTGCGATATTTGATACTTCAACGGGAGGCAATATACTTTTCGCAAATCCAAAGTTTGATATCAGCGATCAGGTACTTGAAAAATTAGGTTATAAAAATTAATTAACTATTTTTGCACTAAATATTAAAAAAATCTGATATGAAAAGATTTATAACATTTTTATCTATTGTAGTTTTTATTGCTTCAGCCGGATTTTCACAGAGTACAAAGTTCGGACACATCAACAGCGATGAACTTATACAGTCTATGCCTGAATATGATTCAGCACAGGCCAAGCTTGAGAATTTCCGGAAAGAACTTGTAAATAATCTTCAGCTTATGTCAGTCGAGCTGAATAACAAGAGCGAAGCTTATAATAAGGAAAGCAAGAATCTTACCGATATTGTAAAGCAGACCAAGGAACAGGAACTTGTCGACCTGAATAAGAGGATCCAGGATTTTCAGCAGAAAGCTCAGGAAGACCTCCAGAACAAGCAGGTTGAACTTTTCCAGCCCATTTATGCAAAGGTGGATAAAGCAATCAAGGAGGTAGGCAAGGAAAACGGCTTCCTTTATGTGTTTGATACGGCTAAAGGTGCAGTTCTTTATGTTGATGAGACAAAGAGCACAAATATTATGCCCCTTGCAAAAGCAAAACTTGGTTTAAAATAAAACTGGAATGATATATCGATGACCATCCGCTTTTATGGCAGATGGTCATTTTTTTAATATTAAAACAATTGAAAGAACAACCTGTAGGGATTTTTGATTCAGGCGTAGGGGGTCTTACCGTTGCCCATGCCATCAAGCAGCTGCTGCCTTACGAAAACCTTGTATATTTTGGAGATACAGCTCATCTGCCGTATGGAGATAAATCAGCAGAATCAATTGAATCATATTCAATTAAAATTACTGATTTCCTGCTTGTTCATGGTGCAAAGGTCGTACTTGTGGCATGCAATTCAGCTTCAGCCTCAGCATTCACTGCCCTTAAGAAGCAATTCGGGGACCAGACTATACTTATTGATGTCATAAACCCCGTAGTTGAATATCTGGGCACAAGGAACTTCAGAAAAATAGGAGTTATCGGGACAAAGCGCACGATAAGTTCAGGAACCTACGAACAGAAACTGAAGGAAAATTCGCCGGGAACAGAAGTAATCTCCCTCGCAACCCCTTTGCTTGTGCCAATGATCGAAGAAGGCTTTATTTTTGACGATATAAGCAATGCCATTATCAGGACCTATCTTTCTGATCCGTCACTGTCAGGCATACAAGCCCTTATCCTTGGCTGCACGCACTATCCTATAATCAGGAACCAGATAAGCAAGTTTTTTAATTTTAACGTCGAAGTGGTGGATTCTGCAAAAACCGTGTCAGTCATCCTGAAGGATGTCCTTGAAAAGAACAATCTTCTCAATAGTCAGGGAAAAGCGGTTGATCAGTTCTTTATTTCCGATTATACTCCTTACTTTGAAAAGATTGCCAGGATGTTTTTTGAAGGGAAGATCAACCTGCAAAGAGCTGATATCTGGAAGTGACCTCAAATTTGCCATCCGTCCCTGACCGGAAAATTATTTATGGCGGGCCATTTCCGGCAAACAGCTGCCTGTTAACGAAGACATTATGATCGAACTCTTTCAGGTGAGCGGTGTTTTATTGATGTGATGAGTTTTAACCCTTAAAGCAAAACCTTGCCCTGATATCTGGTAAAAATGGGAATCAAATGATTGACACATGGATATGAAATCAGTACTTGCCTAAACATGACCAAAATCATATAGAAAAATACTTTTTTTTAATGATTTTGCCGTTCCAAAAACATAAATTTGTTTATTATCACTGATTGATTTTATTCAAAAGAGCCTTATTCTTATATTCAATTTCATCATGGCCAGGAATTCAAAGGTTATTAAAAAGGAAGAAGTGGTGATCCGGTTTTCTGGTGATTCCGGTGACGGAATGCAGCTTACAGGCACTTTATTCTCCGATACTGCGGCGCTATTCGGCAATGATCTGTCTACTTTCCCGGATTATCCGGCAGAGATACGCGCTCCTCAGGGGACAATAGGTGGCGTCTCAGGTTTTCAGGTTCATATGGGACATTCTGAGATCAATACTCCGGGAGATTATGCCGATGTCCTTGTCGCTATGAACCCGGCCGCAATAAAAGCCAATGCCAAATGGGTAAAACCCGGTGGCATTGTAATTTTCGATAAAGATAACTTCACCGAAAAGAATATCGAAAAGGCGGGTTATAAAAGTGATCCTGTCAGGGAGGAAAAGCTCGAAGGCTACAATGTCATAGATGCTCCTATTTCATCCATGGTGAAAGAGGCGCTGAAAGATTTCGGACTCGATCCCAAATCAGTATTGCGCACCAAAAACATGTTCGCGCTGGGAATGGTTTACTGGCTTTTTGACAGGAATTTGAAATATACGGAACATTATATAGAAAATAAGTTTGCGAAAAAGCCGGAGATTGTCAAAGCCAACAAAGTAGCTCTAAGAGCCGGTTATTATTATGCCGAAACCATAGAAGCCCTGAATCCTGTAATTTTAATAGAACCTGCGCCAATTGAAAAGGGTACTTACCGGAATATCTGCGGTAACGCAGCCACAGCCTGGGGATTTCTGGCCGCAGGAGAAAAAGCAGGACTTGAGATATTTATTGGATCGTATCCAATAACTCCGGCGACAGGAATACTTGAAGAAATGGCGGCTCGAAAGGATCTTGGCGTAAAAAGCGTCCAGGCAGAGGATGAGATAGCAGGCATTTGCACTGCGCTGGGTGCCAGTTTTGCAGGAAAATTTGCTATAACCTCAACCTCGGGGCCGGGGTTTGCCTTGAAGACAGAAGCTATTGGCCTGGCTGTCATGGCCGAACTCCCAATCGTAATTGTAGATGTACAGAGGGGCGGGCCATCAACCGGCCTTCCTACCAAAACGGAGCAGTCCGATCTTATGCAGGCCGTTTTCGGCAGAAACGGAGAATCACCTGTAGTGGTAATTGCTGCCAGTACACCATCTGACTGTTTCCATTTTGCATATGAGGCTGCGAGAATAGCAATTGAACACATGACACCCGTTCTGCTGCTGACCGACAGTTACCTTGCCAACAGCTCTGAACCATGGAAGATACCCTCAATGAAAGACCTTCCGGAAATAAAACCTCCGTTCGCTGACTTGAACGAAAAGCCCTTTATGCCATATAAGAGAAATTGCGAGACATTGGTACGTTCATGGGCCATACCCGGAACTCCGGGCCTTGAACATAGGATCGGAGGTCTCGAGAAGACAATGAAAGGCACTGTCTCGTACATTCCGGAAAACCATGAAATGATGGTAAACCTGAGAGCCGAAAAAGTGGCCAAGGTGGCAGAGAAGATTCCCGACATAAAGATATTCGGTGAAGATTCGGGAGACCTTATTTTAGTAGGATGGGGCGGATCAAGGGGATATCTTATGACAGCCGTAAAGGAACTGAGGGAAGATGGCTATAAGATAAGCCTCGTAAATTTTAATTATATCTTTCCATTGCCTAAGAATGTGGAAAATGTATTCCGCAAGTTTAAAAAGATAGTTGTTGCAGAGCTTAATCTGGGCCAGTTTGCCAATTACCTCAGGATTGAACATCCTGGATTCATTTACAGGCAGATAAATAAGGTGCAGGGGCTTCCGTTTACAATAGGCGAAATAAAAGAAAAATGCGTCAAAATACTGGAGGAAAAATAAAATGGCAGATACACAAACATTTCAGTATACTCCAAAAGACTTTAAAAGCGATCAGGAGGTAAGATGGTGCCCGGGTTGCGGAGATCATGCTGTTCTCAGCGCTGTCCAGAAAGCACTTTCAGAACTTGGCATACCGAAGGAAAAATTTGCCTTTATTTCCGGGATCGGATGTTCATCGAGGTTTCCTTATTATATGGATACGTACGGTTTCCATGGCATCCACGGCAGGGCTGCTGCTATTGCTTCGGGAGTAAAAATTGCCAATCCGGAATTATCAGTATGGGAAATTACCGGCGACGGGGATGCCCTGGCAATAGGAGGCAACCACTTCATTCATGCGATCAGAAGGAACATAGATATAAATATAATCCTGTTCAACAATGAAATATACGGCCTGACAAAGGGACAATATTCTCCCACCTCTGAAAAGGGGATCATTACTAAAACATCTCCGTTTGGCACTGTCGAGGAACCTTTCTCCGTTGGAGAGCTTGTAATTGGTGCAAAAGGCAAATTCTTTGCAAGGACCGTGGATTCCAATGTGGCACTTTCGACACAGATCTATGTCGAAGCCGCAAAACACAAAGGGACATCCGTTGTCGAGGTCCTTCAGAATTGCGTAATATTCAATGACGGTATTCATGAAGTTGTTACGGGAAAAGATGTGCGGGACGACAGGACAATCATATTGAAGCATGGTGAACCAATGATATTTGGAAAGAATAGCGACAAGGGCCTGGTTCTTGACGGTTTGAAGCTCAGGGTGGTTAAACTGGGAGAAAATGGAATGACAAGGGATAAACTCATAATTCATGATGCATATGAAGCAAATCCGGGGATACAATACATGCTTGCAAATATGAAATATCCGGAATATCCGGTAGCCCTGGGAGTGATCAGGGCAGTTCCCGGAAGCACATACGAGACTGAAGTCAGGGATCAGATAGCAGATATCCGGAAAAAATCAGCTATAAAATGCATGGATGATCTTCTTTCCAGCGGATCCACCTGGAAGGTAGAATAACCCGCAGGAAGCTGATATGGCAGAATACTCCTATGACCAGGTATTGTGGTGATCTGTCCCAATATGTATCTTGCCTGCGTCCATTATAGCCGGATCTGATAAATTCCGGGATCCATCCTGAATGAACGCCTTCTTTATGACAAGGCTTAACATTAATTTTATTAATTTTAATTCCTGATTTTCTCATCTTTCTCCCTGATGGATGAAAACAACGATATGGCTCCTGAATACCACCGGCTGCTTCACGATCAGAAGGAACGGTTAAAGGAACTTGCCTGCATAAACCAGACGACATATATTCTAAAGGAGGGTAAGCCTATTGATGAGTCTCTTCAGCAGATAGTCCTGCTTATGCCTGCTGCATGGCAGTATCCTGAATATACATCTGCAAGGATTAAATACCTGGATAAGACATTTGAAACTCCCGACTTTCAGGAAACGACATGGAAAATGATCCAGGAATTTGATACCATAGACAACGATAAAGGTACAATAGAGATCTTTTATACAAGGGAATTCAGCATAGAGAATGAAGGACCTTTTCTGAAGGAGGAGAGAGACCTTATCAGGAATATTGCCAGCCTTATCACCGGGTATATCAACAGCTACAAGGCGCGCGATATTATACGCATGGCTCAGATCCCCAGGGATGAAGATGAGAACATGGAAGGCGTATCAAGCAGGAAACTGCTCCAGAAATTCCTGGAGCGGCATAATTCGGAAAGAGATGTTTTTCATGACCTTCAGCCGTTCAAGGTCAAGGAGATCCTTCTTGTGGCAAACCTGTATGATGCTTATTCAATAGAAGGCGAGGGCAGATTCTCCGATCATATGCTGGGAGAGTATTACACTCTCAGCCTGACTTCACTTCCGAGGGTAACAGGTGTTTCCAGCGAGGAGGAAGCTTTTAACAAGCTTAAGGCAAGGCATTATGATATGGTCATTATTATGATCGGTATCCATAAGGAGAGTCCTATGGTGCTTTGCAGAAAAATAAAGGAAAAATATACCTACCTGCCTACTTTTCTTCTGCTGAATAACCCTGCAGATGTGCCGTTTGTAAGAAAGCAAAGGGCTCTTGGGGTGCCGTTTGACAATTATTTTGTATGGACAGGCGAATCCAAGGTATTCTTTGCAATGGTGAAGCTGCTTGAGGATAATGTGAACCTGGACAATGATACAAAGAAAGGACTGACAAGGGTAATACTTATCGTAGAAGATTCGGCTGAATATTATTCAAGCTATCTTCCTATGCTTTATACTCTTGTTCTTGAACAGACGAGAAACCTTATTGAAGATGTTTCGACGGATGAACTTTACAAAGTGCTGAGACTCAGAGCCAGGCCGAAGATACTTCTTGCGTCGGACTGGGAAGATTCCATTTCAATCTTCAACAAGTATAAGGAAAGCCTTTTGTGCGTTATTTCCGATATGCGGTTCCCCAAAAACGGCATATTGCATGATACGGCAGGTTATGAGCTTATCAAACTCATTAAGGATGAAATGCCTAACCTTCCCACAGTCCTTCAGTCATCGGATCCTGAAAGTGCAAAATATGCATATGCCCTGAAATCGAATTTTATAAATAAGAATTCAGAAAGCCTTCTGCAGGATCTTAAATTATTCATTAATTATTACCTGGGTTTTGGCCATTTCGTTTACCGGGACAATAAGGGACGTCAGATAGCTGTAGCCAAATCGATGAAAGAGTTTGAGGCATATCTTGAAACAGTACCTGAGGATTCACTTCTCTATCATGCGATGAAGAATCATTTTTCGCTGTGGCTGATGGCAAGGGGAGAGGTGAAGATTGCCAAGCTGATAAATCCGATGAAGGTATCTGATTTCAATAGTTTAAAGGAACTCAGGGAATTTCTGATAGATATTATCAGAAAGCGCAGGCGCGAAATGAACAAGGGCAGGGTTATTAATTTTGAAGAATCCACAATAATAGATGAGACTAATGTGGTAAGCCTGGCAGGCGGTTCTTTGGGCGGAAAAGGAAGAGGGCTTGCTTTTATCAACACACTTATTTACAGCTTTGAACTCGGTCGCCTTCTGCCCGGGATCAGCATTAAGAATCCGATAACTGCCATAATCGGAACTGATGAGTTTGACATGTTCATGGAACGCAACCACCTTTGGGCAACCGTAAAGGAGGAAAAAGACTTCAATTTCCTTCAGAAGGCATTTATCGAAGGAAGTCTGAGCTATACTCTCGAGAAAATACTCAGGGCCTTCCTGAGGAACATTAACAAGCCTATTGCTGTGCGTTCCTCAAGTCTTTTCGAGGACTCGATGAGCCAGCCATTCTCAGGGATTTTCGGAACATATCTTCTTCCTAACAACCATACCGAATTTGAGATCAGGCTGAGGCAATTGTCAGAAGCCATTAAGCTTGTGTTCGCTTCCATTTATTCAAAAAGCGCCCGCACTTATTTTGAAGCAATCAACTATAAGGTTGAGCAGGAAAAGATGGCCGTGGTGATCCAGGAAGTTGTGGGAAACAGGTTCAATGATACATTCTACCCCCATATCAGCGGAACCGCCCAGTCATTTAATTTTTATCCTGTCGCGCACATGACACCGCAGGATGGATTTGCAGTCATTGCTGTCGGGTTAGGCCATTATGTCGTCGAAGGTGAAAGGGCATACCGGTTTTCTCCGGCATATCCTTCGCTGGATATCATATCGCATGATGATCTTTACAAGAATTCACAGGTTCATTTTTATGCCGTTGATCTCAACAAAAGCAATCTGAACCTTCTTGAAGGCGAAAATGCCGGACTGGTTTCTCTTGATATCAGCAAAGCTGAGGAACATGGAACAATAAGGCATTCAGCCTCAGTTTTTAATAACGATGATGATGCCGTCGTTCCCGGTCTGGACTCACCCGGCCCACGGGTAATAAATTTTGCAGATATCCTCAAGTTCAATTATGTGCCGCTGGCCTCGTCGTTGAGAACCATTCTTGATGTTGTTACTGAAGCCACAGGAACGCCATCAGAGATTGAGTTTGCCGTTGATCTCAACAAGGACAGGGATGGCAATGCGTCGATTTATCTCCTGCAGATAAAGCCTCTGGTAGGAAGCGGGGCAGGATATGATATTGAACCTGAAAGCATCGATAATGATGATCTTATTCTGGAATCACGGAAAAGCATGGGGAACGGAATCATAGATAAAATAACGGATGTGATTTATCTCGAACCCGACAAGTTTGACAACCTGCATACCACAGAAATGGCTGAGGAAATCGATTCTATCAATGATAAAATGTTGAAGGAGAACCGGATGTACATACTTATAGGCCCTGGCAGATGGGGCACAAAAGACAGGTTTCTGGGAATTCCGGTAGCCTGGCCGCAGATATCAAACGCCAAAGTCATTGTGGAGGTCGACCTCCCGGATTTTCACCTTGATGCCTCCCTGGGATCTCACTTTTTCCATAATGTCACTTCAATGAATGTGGGTTATTTTTCGATCAACCAGGAAGTCTCTGATGGTAAAATTATGTGGGAGAAGCTTGACAGGCAAAATATTATTGAGAAGGGAAAATACTTCAGGCATGTACGTTTCGGGAATCCTCTCGTTGTAAGAATGGATGGCAAAAAAGGAATAGCTGTCATTTCAATGAATAAGTAAATCAATTAACATGACAATTATAGAAGGAATCCTGGATCTTGAAAAATACGATTTCACAGATACTTCGTTTGATCTGCTTATGCAGAAGCGGATCCACAGGGTCCTTATAATTTGCAGCAATTATGACAACTACATGCTTGAGGAAGATGGCAGAATTGATGAACAGATTTTTAATGAATATGTCTCGCTTAACCTGAGGTATCCCCCGATATTTGTGCAGACGGATAGTGCCGAAGACGCATTCAGGATTCTTGCGGAGGGCAATATAGACCTGGTGATTTCGATGCTGTCGTTGAAAGGAACGGATGTTTTTGGCCTTGCAAAAAAGATAAAGGCCAATTATGTGAATGTACCGATAGTGGTTCTGACATATTTTTCCCGTGAAGTTTCCATGAGGCTGGAAGGTGAGGATCTGAGTGCCATCGATTATGTCTTCTCCTGGCTTGGTGATGCTTCACTGATACTTGCCATAATAAAGCTCATAGAGGATAAGATGAATGCTGATTACGATATCGAGCATATAGGCGTGCAGGCAATTATTCTTGTTGAGAACTCCATAAGGTATATTTCTTCATATCTCCCGAATATATATAAGATTGTTCTTCTTCAGTCACTCGATTTTCAGCGCGAGGCCCTGAATGAACATCAACGGATGCTCAAAATGCGTGGGAGGCCTAAAATATTGCTGGCCAATAACTTTAACGATGTTGTTGCTCTGTACAACAAATTCAAGTACAATGTTCTTGGCGTTATTTCGGATATCAGCTATAAAAGAGATAATATAAATGATGAAAATGCCGGATTTGAACTTTGCAAGGTTGTGATGGCTGATGATGACAAAGTCCCCTTTCTTCTTCAGTCATCAAATATTGAGCATAAGAAGAAAGCAGAGGAAATGGGAGCAGGATTCATCCATAAATATTCCAAGTCTTTGTCCCTTGAATTGCGTAACTATATAATTCAAAATCTTGCATTCGGGCCTTTCATATTCAGGAATCCTGATACATTGGAACCCATTGCAATAGCCACAGACCTTCAGAGCCTCCAGCAAAAAATCCTTACTGTGCCGGATAATTCCATTGAATACCATGCGACCCGAAATCACTTTTCAAAATGGCTCAATGCAAGGGCGTTGTTCCCTGTTGCCCAGATGTTCAAGTACCTGAGAAAAGAAGATTTTGAGACCATGGATGAAATGAGGCGTTTTCTTTACGTAGCCATATCAAGTTTCAGGCTTGGAAAGGGAAGAGGAGTGATAGCAAAATTTGATAAGGAAAGTTTTGATGAATATCAGATATTCTCGCGGATAGGAGAAGGATCCATTGGAGGCAAGGCGAGAGGCCTTGCATTCATTAACAGAATCATAAAAAACCATAAACTGTTCAATAAATATTCTGGCGTTCTAATTACAATTCCCAGGACAGTCGTACTGAGTACCGACATCTTTGATGAATTTATGGATCATAACAACCTGTACTCGGTGGCTATGTCGGATCTTCCTGATGTTGAAATCCTTAACAGGTTCCTTAATGCTGAACTGCCTGGACGTGTTTACCAGGACTTTTATGCATTTCTTTCGGTATCCAGGACTCATCCTATAGCCGTCAGGTCCTCATCTAAGCTGGAAGATTCACATTATCAGCCATTTGCTGGGGTGTATTCGACATACATGATCCCACGGATGGCAGATAATAAGCTTATGGTGGATGCTTTGTCAGAAGCAATAAAGGAAGTCTATGCATCAGTATATTACAAGGCCAGCAAGGCTTATATGACAGCCACAGCAAATGTAATAGATGAGGAAAAAATGGGGATAATTCTCCAGGAAATATGCGGCAACAGGCACGGGGATATTTTTTATCCCACATTTTCAGGTGTGGCCAGGTCAATAAATTATTATCCGATTGGTTCGGAAAAAGCCGGGGACGGAGTGGCAAACGTGGCATTCGGCCTTGGCAAGCTCATTGTAGAGGGAGGAATGTCGCTCCGTTTCTGTCCGAAAATTCCCAAAAAAATCCTTCAGCTCTCCTCCGTCGAGTCGGCCCTCAGGGATACACAGAAAGATTTCAGGGCCCTTGATCTTAATATAAGCAGTTTTGTCCCTTCCACCGACGATGGTGTCAATATCCTGAGGATAGATATAAAGGATGCAAATAATGACGGGGCGATGAAATACCTTGCTTCCACATATGACCAGATGAACAATATGCTCAGAAACGGGATTAATCAGGACGGGAAAAGAGTAATTACTTTTTCAGGAGTACTTGAGCATAAGACTTTTCCTCTTGCTGAAATACTTTCGACGTTGCTCGATATCGGCCAGAAAGAAATGAATAATCCTATCGAAATAGAATTTGCAGCCAATCTTGAAACCCCTGCAGGCACACCTAAAATTTTTAACTTCCTTCAGATAAGACCTATCGTCTATTCAGATGAGACTTACAATATTAATCTTGATAATATAAGGAACGATCAGGCAATAGTTCTCTCCGACTCAGCGCTTGGAAACGGAGTGTTCAAGGGCATTATGGATCTTGTGTATGTCAGGCCTGAAACGTTCAATTCAGCACAGAACAAGGAAGTGGCTCTGTTGATTGAGAAGATCAACAGCCGGTTTCTGAAGGAGGGAACCGGTTATATCCTTATTGGACCGGGGAGATGGGGATCAACGGATCCCTGGCTTGGAATACCGGTAAAATGGCCGCAGATATCGGCGGCAAGGATTATAGTTGAATCAGGATTAAAAAATTATCGCATCGATCCCAGTCAGGGAACCCATTTTTTTCAGAATCTCACTTCCTTCAGAGTTGGATATTTTACTATAAATCCATTCATCAATGAAGGCTATTATGATGTGGAATTTCTTAACAGTCTGAAGGCAATTTACGAGGATGACCATATAAAACATGTTCACTTTGAAAAGCCACTGGAAATATTGATTGATGGTAAAAGGCATAAGGGAGCCATAATGAAGCCTGTGCCAAATGGCATGCATCTGTTAACAGGTACAGGAACCAGCTCCAATAATCAGAATGATTAATTTGTCAGGATATGGAAACAGCAGGCACGATCTATAAAGGCGATCTGAGAACTGAAATAACTCATATCAGATCGGGAAGCAAAATTATTACTGATGCTCCGGTTGACAATAAAGGCAAAGGAGAACACTTCTCTCCGACCGACATGGTAGCGTCAGCACTTGGCAGCTGCATTTTTACAATTATGGGAATAGCCGCAAGAGAACACGGATTCTCAATTGACGGAGCTTCGTGCAGGATAACAAAGATAATGACTGAAAATCCCAGGAAAATAGGAGAGATCAGGATCGAGTATGATTTTACCGGTAGGGATTATACCGGCAAGCAGAAAAAAATACTCGAATATTGTGTAAAAACCTGTCCGGTGGCCTTGTCATTGAATGCGTCGGTCTTTCAGAATGTAACGCTGATGTTTTGATTATTTTATTTTTGAGAATGTAGCCGTATTCTCAAGACCTCCGCCGATGCATAACCCATCAAAATTGGAAAAAGAAAGAGTATCCTTACCGGTGCTTAATTCGTAATGGAATATCTGAAGGCCGCAATTTGTATAAGGTTCCAGCGTTCCTATATATTTAAAATAAATTGAATCAGCCTCAACTGAATAATTATAGTCATAATCATCAATTACCGCTTTGCTGTCATAGAAGATGATAGTGTCGTCAGCATGAATTATATTGACCCATCCTCCAAGTAAAGCATCTTTTAATTTGGATTGAGTGCTTTCTTTTTTGCATGAAAAGGGAAATTGAATAAGGAAGATCAGCATCAATAAGAAAATGATGATTGAAATTCTAGCTTTCATTGGTTAAAATGGGTATTTGCTCTTGATCAATCCGACTAATTTATATATAAATCAGGTCCGCATTATTTCCAATGCCATAATCTTTCATTTATGCAATGCGGATTTTGCCTTTGTCTAATTAACAACAAATATATCAGAATATTGCACTCTCTGCAATAATATTCTTGTTGATCTTTTTTATCAGGCCCTGAAGGACGGTTCCGGGGCCGACCTCAATAAAAATGGTCGCCCCATCCCTGATCATATTATTAATGCTCTGTGTCCACTTTACCGGAGATGTGAGCTGAGCCACAAGGTTCTTCCTGATAATTTCAGGATCGATAGATGGCCGGGCATTTACATTCTGGTAAACAGGGCAAAAGGGTTCTTTGAAATCAGTGGAGATTATTGCCTTTTTCAGCTCCTCCCTGGCGGGTTCCATCAGCGGGGAATGAAAAGCTCCGCCGACTGCCAGCTTCAACACTCTTTTTGCGCCTTTTGCCTTAAGAGCTTCAATTGCTTTGTCTATGCCTTCATCCGACCCCGAGATAACTATTTGTCCCGGGCTGTTGTAGTTTGCCGGGACAACCACTTCAGTAATTGAGCTGCAGACATCCTCGACAATCTTATCATCAAGCCCGAGCACTGCCGCCATTGTTGAGGGTGCTTTTTCGCAGGCTCTCTGCATTGCGATTGCTCTTTTATAGACCAGCATCAGCCCGTCTTCAAATGAAAGGGCTTTGCCAGCAACAAGTGCCGACAATTCTCCAAGCGAGTGGCCGGCAACCATTGACGGATTGAAATTATCCCCGATTACCTCTGCCAGGATGGAGGAATGGAGGAAAATGGCAGGCTGAGTCACATTGGTCTGCCTGAGATCTTCTTCAGTGCCTGAAAACATCAGATCCGTTATTCTGAATCCCAGGATAAGATTTGCCTTTTCGAACATTTCCCTCGCAGTTGCTGATCTCTCATAAAGATCCTTTCCCATTCCCGGGAACTGAGCTCCCTGACCGGGGAACACATATGCTTTCATACTCAAACGACTATTTATAAATAATATCCTGATTCAGGAACGCAAAAGTGAACCAAAAATATATTTTTCAAGCTAGATGACAAAATGCATTGATACCGGCTTAATGTGACAGGCTGAAATTATTTTCCGGGAGCAATGAAAAAATGCCCGGACATATCAGTGCAGTCTTGAACCAATGAGATGAATGAATTCCTCACGGGTATTAAGTTGTTCCAGGAATATCCCTGTAAAGGCAGATGTTGTGGTAACAGAATTTTGTTTTTGCACTCCCCTTATTTGCATGCACATATGTTGAGCCTCAATAACAACAGCTACTCCCAGTGGGTCGAGGCATTCCTGGAGGCAATCTCTTATCTGTGTGGTAAGCCTTTCCTGGACCTGCAGCCTTCTGCTAAAGGCTTCAACCACTCTTGCTATCTTGCTTAGGCCTGTTATCTGGCCATTTGGAATATATGCCACATGAGCCTTGCCAAAGAAGGGTAGCATATGGTGTTCGCACATTGAAAACAAGTCGATATCCTTTACTATGACCATGTGCTTGTAATCCTCCCTGAACTTGGCGGAATTGATTATATGGCAGGGATTAAGGCCATAGCCCATAGTCAGGAAATTCATGGCTTTAGCCACTCTCACTGGAGTATGGAGCAATCCCTCTCTTTCAGGGTCTTCGCCTATAAGCTTCAGGATTCTGTAGTACATTGACGCCATTTCCTCAATGACTTCTGCATTCCATGTCTCAATCTTGTTATAACCTTCATCGGCCATTCCTGAACCGTCATTGATCTTCTCGATTTTTTTAGCCATAATATTCTATAAAATTGTTTTCTGTTTCTTCTACTTTGATGCAGTGAAGAGAAGCTCCTTCTTTTTCTATTTCCGGTTTCAGTTCATTCCAGATGGCAACAGCCAGATTCTCGGTTGTCGCAATCCTGCCATTCATAAAATCAACATCCAGATTAATATTCCTGTGGTCGAGCTTCTCAATGACCTTTTCGTTGATAATTTTTTTCAGCGTATTTATATTAATGACAAAACCATGATCTTTGGATAGCTCACCTTTAATGGTCACCCATAATACATAATTGTGTCCATGCCAGTTTGGATTGGAACATTTTCCGAAAGTCTCCCGGTTCTTTTCTTCAGACCAGTCCTGCCTGAACATCCTGTGCGCAGCACTGAATCTCTCTCTTCGTGTAATGTAGATCATATTACAGTGCGTTTAAAATACAATAATAGCCAATAAAGTTGATCTTTCTAAATACTAAAAGTAATATATTTATGCAATTTTAAGGTTTGGGGACATTCCTTTTGCACATGATAAATCATCCGGGGGACTTCAGGATTTTATATAATGCTCGAAGGTTAAAATGAAGCTTACACTTGGTTTTTCGCCAGGTCCAAATGACACCTTTGTCTTTGAAGCACTGGTGCATGGAAGGATTGATACTGAAGGCATTGAATTTGATTTTATGCTGGCAGATATCGAGGAATTGAACAGGAAAGCACTTACAGGAGACCTGGAAATTACGAAAATGAGTTGTCTTGCCTTTGCCTTTTCCGCTGGTGATTATCTGATACTGGATTCAGGAAGCGCAATGGGACACAGGAACGGCCCGCTTTTGATCAGCAAATACAAAATTGATCCTTCCTCATTGGCAAAATCCCGAATTGCAATTCCCGGAAAATTCACTTCTGCAAACATGCTTTTCAGCATAGCCTGGCCGGAGGCAGTCGACAAAGCAGAGTACCTGTCTTCCGATATTGAAAGTGCTCTTCTGAATGAGGAAGTTGATGCAGGACTTATTATAAATGAAACGAGGTTCACTTATTTCAGGAAAGGACTTCAGAAGATAGCTGACATGGGTGAGTATTGGGAGAAGATGACGGGCCTTCCCGTACCACTTGGAATTATTGCGATCAATCGTAAAGTGCCGGTCGACATTGCCCTGAAAGTCAATAGGATGATTAGAAAAAGCCTGGAATATGCCTACCACGATTCAATGGTTTCGTATGATTTTGTCGTAGCGAATGCTAAAAAAATGGACAGAACGGTAATGAGTCATCTTATCAAGCTATTTGTAAATAAATACACTCTGAACCTTGGGAAAGAAGGGAAAGATGCAATTTCTGAACTCTTCAGGATATCCGGAAAAAAAGGAATAATTCCCGGGCTCCCTGAACAGATTTTTCTCACCGATTAATGAAATAAAGATTATAAATTTCGTAAATTTGATTTAGTAATTCAGATTAATAATTAAAAATCAAAGTGGCCATGGCTTTTGAACTGCCTAAACTTCCTTATAAGCTTAATGCTTTAGTTCCTCACATAAGTGAGGAGACGCTTGAATACCACTACGGCAAGCATCATCTTGCATATGTAAATAACCTGAATGGGTTGGTAGCCGGCACTGAATTTGAAAAGGCCGACCTTGAAACCATAATCCGTAAAGCTGATGGAGCCATCTTCAATAATGGCGCACAGATCTGGAATCACACTTTTTATTTTGAGTCATTTTCAAAGGATGGGAAAAGATCCCCTGATGGAAAAATGGCCGAAGCAATCAATAGCTCTTTTGGCTCCTTCATTGCTTTCAAAGAGCAGTTTACAAAGGCGGCATCGACTCTTTTCGGCTCCGGGTGGGCATGGCTGGCAATGAAGGATGACGGCTCTCTTATTATCCTTCAGGAATCCAATGCAGGAAATCCTATGAGAAAAGGTCATAAGCCGCTGTTAACATGCGATGTCTGGGAACATGCCTATTACATTGATTACAGGAACAGGCGTCCTGACTATATTAAATCTTTCTGGGAAATAGTTGACTGGACAATTGTTGCAGGCCGCCTATAAAAGGTTACATATCTCTCTCGTTGGGCAGATATAAGAAAATGTTCTGACCTGTCTGACAAAATCTAATAATATGACTTTAAAGGAGCTTGTTTTAAGAACCCGCTCTTACAGGAGGTTTGATGAAGCCCGGCGCATAGAGCATAAGACGCTTGAGGATTTGGTGGACCTGGCCAGGCTTTCTGCGTCAGGAGCCAACCGCCAGCCTCTGAAATACATGATATTCAATTCAGAGGAAGACTGTGCCGGAATATTCCCGGCACTGTTATGGGCTGCATATTTGAAAGACTGGGAAGGACCAGAGCAGGGAGAAAGACCCTCCGGATATATCATTATTCTGGGAGATAAAAGTATAGCAGAAGGATTCGGGGTTGACCACGGGATTGCTGCGCAGAGCATTATGCTCGGAGCCAGTGAAGCAGGGCTGGGAGGATGTATGATTGCATCCATCAGGCGCGAAAAGCTCCGGGATGAGCTTAAAATACCTGAGAAATTTGAAATACTTCTTATACTGGCACTTGGCGTCCCTATTGAAAATGTAATAATAGAAGATATCAAAAACGGAGACGTAAAATACTGGAGAGATGCTGCCGAAAACCATCATGTGCCGAAGAGAAAGCTTGATGAGCTGATTATAAAGCTGTAGGGGACAGTATGAAAGGCCTTCTTAAAATGAAACGGCAGGAATTATTTCCGGCCGTTTCTTTGATTATTGACCTGTGAAAATCGGTTTTTTTTGCCTGATAACTACCCGACGGAGTTATCCTTTTACAAATATTGCCTTTATTATATGGCTTGCCATTTTGGGGTTCTCTTTAAGCCGGCGGGTCGAATACCCAAACCATTTCTCACCGAAAGGAACATAGACTCTCATTGGGTGACCGGCACTGACGATGCTTTCACGAAGTTTGGGTGTCACTCCGAATAACATCTGGAACTCATAAAGGTTCTTCGGCACGCTGTATTTTTCAAGAAGTTTGCAGGCAGCATCTACAAGGGGCTTGTCATGAGTGGCAATGCCCACGTGGATCTTGTTTTTCAGCATATATTCAAGATCCTCCAGGTAATGCTGGTTGATCTCCTCATATTTTTTGAAAGAGATGGCTTCCGGTTCGATATAAATGCCTTTGCAAAGCCTGAAACTCAGGGGGCAGCCTCACTGTTAAGATCAGACAGTCCCTTTATGTCGTCAAAAGTTCTTTTAAGATAAGCTTGTATGACAAGACCTACAGTTGCAGGGAATTCAACCTTAAGCCTCCTGAATAATTCAATCTCAAGGCTCGTACAGGGCGAATCTTCCATATCGATCCTTACAAAACTCTTATATTCAGCGGCCCTTGCAACGACATCCCTAACATGTCGGTAACAGGCTTCCTTATCAATAAGCAATCCGAAACTGGTAGGCTTTACAGAAAAGTTACCGTCTATACCATTGTGAAAAGTTTTGTCAATGACATCGAGGTATTCCTTCTTGTTTGCTTCAGCTTCATCGAGTGTATTTATAAATTCCCCAAGAACATCCAGAGTCACTCTTACATGGCTGTTGTTCAAATCTTTTGAGACCCGCATTGCATCTTCAACTGTCTCACCCGATATATAAGACCGGGAGAATATCCAGATGAACTTTTTCGGAAAATACGGCAATATTGCCGCTATAAATTTGTTTAACATTGTAGATAAGAATATTGAAAAGAATACAGGACACTAATAAAATTCATCTTATTTGATTTTTTAATGACCTTTGTCATTGAAAATAAACTAGCCGGAAAATCAAAATTGTGTAATTTGAATTAATTTTTCAGATAATGCAACCATTTATTTATACGGTGTGTCATAAAAATGTCCTCAGTATATGATGAGCGACCAGGAGATAATAGATGGATGCGCGAGGCATGACAGGAAAGCCCAGCAGTTGCTGTACGATAAGTATTCGCGTTTTCTGCTTGGGATATGTTTAAGGTATGCTTCTGACAAGAGTGAAGCTGAAGACGTTCTTCAGGATAGTTTTTTGAAGATATTCTTCAATATTAAGGATTATTCAGGAACAGGTTCTTTTATTGGATGGCTGAGAAAAGTGACCGTGAATACTGCGATTACAAATTATCATAAAAACCTCAAATTCAGATATAGTATTGAAATTGAGGAATTCGTGTCGATGGAAACCGGTGTCTCCAGTTTTGAGGAAGATTTTTTCACGGCCGACATGCTTTACAAAGTCCTTAACGAACTGCCTGCGGGCTACAGGATGGTGTTCAACCTTTATGCAATTGAAGGGTATAAGCATAAAGAAATAGCCAAAATGCT
The DNA here is from genome assembly GCA_963717685.1 of uncultured Bacteroidales bacterium. GTDB lineage: Bacteria > Bacteroidota > Bacteroidia > Bacteroidales > VadinHA17 > LD21. The sequence goes on from OY970346.1 coordinate 2,175,867, forward strand.
GGGTATTGATGTAAATACTTCAAAATCTCAGTACAGCAGGGCCAAAGCGGTTATAAGGAATAAACTCGAAAAGCTTGAAACACTGAAAAAAAGCTTTTATGACAGAGGTATTTGAAAGAAATATTTAATAATACAGTGAAAGGAAAAGAAGAAGATAAAATTCTAAGTGATCTTTTCAGGCAAAAGCTTGAAAACTCTGAGATCCGGCCTTCGCCTTCCTTTGGCATAAAACTTATGCGGAAGGTGGGGATAAAGGAATTTTTTAGCTTTAATCCTTTGCATTTCAATATCTGGTACGCCGGAGGCATTGTTGCTGCCGGAACCCTTCTTACTCTTGCAATTGAATCACACCAGCCAAAGCACGAAAAATCTCTGCCTGGAAATGCCATTGAAAACATCACTGTTCCAAAGAAGATTATCCGCAAGGATACATTACAGGGAGTGCCTATAGTCAATAATTCAAAGCAAAAGCTTCAAAAAGCAACCAGTCAGGGCATGGATGTCTCTCAAAAAAAATCCGCAATTATAAATGTCAATGGCCCCGGACGGGTGACTAATTCGGTTTCACAGAATATCCCAATTCCTTCGACGATAATCAGCCCTGTTGTTGGCAGGAAACTTTTCGGCAATTCCGCACCCGGGCTGAACGAGATTAAGGTCCATGTGGATTCGGTTGCAGACCCGATAGTGACTTCACTGAACGAGGGTTGTGCCCCATTGAAGGTTTCTTTTAAGAATATAGCAGTATCGTACGACTCATGCCTTTGGAAATTTGGTGACGGCGGTTATTCAGATGAAAAAAATCCTGTCTGGATGTTTGATGTTCCGGGAGAATATAATGTCACTTTGAATATTTATGGACCGGAAGGAGTGCAGAGAGCTTCAGTTGTCACCATTGTCGTACATGGCGGACCTATCGCAAGGTTTGAATTTACGCCGGAAGATGCAAAATTGCCTGGGGATGAAATAGTTTTTCATAATTATTCCTCTGATGCGGACAGGTACAGATGGGATTTTGGTGACGGAAATAGTTCCGAAATGTTCGAACCCAGGTACACTTATGCAAAACAGGGCCATTACAATGTTAAGCTTGTGGCAATCTCGGAGTTCGGGTGTTCAGATTCCGTAGTCATTAAAAATGCGTTTTCCGGATCAGATTATTACATTAATTTTCCGAATGCTTTTTTACCAAACACCAATGGGCCTTCGAACGGTTATTATACTCAGAAGAGCGACGAGGAAGAACAGGTTTTTCACCCCATTGCTTCGGGAGTCGATGAATACCAGCTGAGAATCTTTAGCCGGTCAGGAATACTTATTTTTGAAAGCAATGATATCAATATTGGCTGGGATGGATATTTTAAGGGACAATTGTCCGAAACCGGAGTTTATATCTGGAAAGTGCGCGGAAATTATATAAATGGTGAGCCTTTTACAAAAATGGGTGATGTAACTCTCTTGAAAAAATAATCTTTGCTTCCGGGATTCCCTTTAAATCGTGGCTTCCATTCATCATAAAAAACAATGCATTCATCTATTCTTTAGCATCATTCATTGAAAATTCCGGTTCCGGTTGACACATAAAGCCGAAAAAAACGTTTAATCTTAAGGAATTATGATTTGATTTAACTATTTTCGTCAATATAAATCTAAACCGGATAATTTTGCTTAAGAGAATTCAATATATACTGCCACTGGCATTTATCCTGGTTACGGATTGCTTTGGGCAGGATCCGACGTTTTCCCAGTTTTATGCAAATCCCCTTTATCTTGCTCCCTCTTTTGCAGGAGCGACCCAGGAGTATAGGCTCACTATGAATTTCAGGGACCAGTGGCCCTCACTTCCGGGTGTGTTTCAGACATATAGCATCTCTTTTGATAAGGCCCTGCCAAACTTTAATTCCGGTATCGGTGTTCTTGCGACGTACGATGTTGCAGGAACCGGCAACCTTAGTACGACCAATTTAGGACTGGTATATTCATATGATTTCAACATAAACAGGGAATGGCATATAAGACCAGGTGTCGATTTTAAATTCTATTACGTGGGTCTGGATTTTGCCAAGCTTATCTGGAATAGCCAGTTGACTGGATCTGGTACAACTCCCTCAATTACTCCTCCGCCATTCAATAATATTGCAGATGTGGATTTCGCCACCTCGGCAATTGTTTATAATGACCAGATCTGGGGAGGATTTACTCTCGATCATCTTCTTGCTCCCAAAACATCCTTATATGGAAACGATAGTTATGTGCCGGTTAAATTCAATCTTTTCGGCGGGATGCAGCTGATAAAGAAAACAAGGCTAAAGGTTCAGTTCAAGGAAGTCCTTACGGTAGCTATGAACTTCCAGGTGCAGCAGAAATTTTACCAGACCGACTTGGGGGTCTATTATTTCAAGGATCCGCTGATCTTTGGCCTCTGGTACAGGGGAATCCCATTCATTACATCACAGGCAGGAGACGCTGTAATAGGACTGATCGGGATTAAGTTAAGTCAGCTTCGGATCGGATATAGTTATGATTTCACAATATCAAACCTGATAGGTTCAACCGGAGGTGCTCATGAAGTGTCCATGATGTACGAATTCAATTCCTTCTCCCTGGGACAGCAGCGAAAAAGAATCAAGGCAATCCCATGCCCGGAATTCTGAAGTTTTTCAGACAGGCTCTGTTATTCCTGAATTATCAGCGAAGCCTTATTTAAGAAATTGCTTTTTTGATACTCCTGTTTGGTTAATTGTTTTATATATTTGCTGCTACTATTTTTAAACAAAAACCCTACCAGTGATGAAAAAAATTAATATAGTGCTGTTTGCCATATTATTTCTTGCAGTTGCATTTCTTTACTACATGCATTTTTCCGGACATAAAAAGAATGGCAAAAAAGCTTTACCGACTGAAATTACAGCCAATGGAATTGCCTTTGTGAATATTGATACCGTGATTTATAAATTTGATATGTTTTACGACAGGCGACAGGACCTGATGGCAAAACAGAAAAAGGCCGAAGCTGAGCTGAATGCAAAAGGAAGCCAGTACCAGAAAGATGCAAATGATTATCAGGACAAGGTAAATAAGGGATTAATGACAAGAGCCGACGCTGCTGAAAGAGAAAAAGCCCTTTACCAGGAACAACAGGAGCTTGTTTCTCTTCGTGATAACCTTCAATCAGGACTTGTGGAAGAAGAGCAGGTTATGAACAGACAAATAATTGAATATATCACATCCTACCTCGAAGCAAATAAATCAGAATACAACTACCAGTATATTATTGGTAAAAGCTTTGGGAGCGTGGTGCTTTACGGAGATCCGGGGCTTGATATCACCAGGAAAGTTCTGGATGCAATTAATAAGAAGTACCAGGCAGAGAAAAAATAGATAAAATGGATTTTGCCGCCGGGTGGCTTGAAAGGAATGCATTATTCCCGGAAATAATTCACGAACAGCCGGATCCACAGACGGGCATTATAGTTGTAGTTCCTTCTTTTAACGAACCCGGAATTTCAGTCCTGCTTGATTCGCTTGCCTCATGCGATGTCCCTGGCTGCAAAGCTGAGGTTTTGTTAATAATTAATGCCCCTGCCGGAGCCGGAAGAGAGGAAAAGCTGAATAACAGTATCTCTATCAACAATATTGAAAGCTGGAAAAGAAAAAACAAAAGCTTCTTCCGGCTTTATTTTTTTGATGCCGGTCAGCCTTCAATAAAGGGATGGGGCGTGGGTACTGCAAGGAAAACAGGGATGGATGAAGCTGTCAGGAGGTTCAATTTGGCTGGCAATCCAGAAGGTGTCATTGCATGTCTTGATGCTGACTGTCTGGTAGAAAAAAATTATTTCACGGCCCTGGAATCGGAACTTGCGGGAAACAGGCGTATGAACGGCTGTTCAATATACTTTGAGCATTTACTCTCAGGTGAGGATTTTACCGGAGATATCCGCAAAAATATTGTTGAGTATGAGCTTCACATGAGGTATTACATTCAGGGACTAAAATATTCAGGTTTCCCATATGCTTTTCATACAGTTGGTTCATCCTTTGCTGTGAAAGCTTTAAAGTACGTTAAATGCGGCGGAATGAACAGAAGACAAGCTGGAGAGGATTTTTATTTTTTACAGAAACTAATCCCGCTGGGTGGTTATTTTAATCTTAATTCGACAACGGTTTACCCGTCGCCCCGTGAATCATCAAGGGTCCCTTTCGGGACAGGGCCGGTGATGAAAATGCACCTGAAGAGACCATCTGAAGACTTTCTGACTTATAATCCTGAAGCTTTCACCGAGCTCAGGTTTTTATTCAGCTCAGCAATCAGGCTATACCAGTGCAATTATTCTGGTTTAAGAACTTTTTATGGGACCCTGCCATCTGGTCTCAGATCGTACATTTCAGAACAGGAATGGATGTCCCGAAACGCCGAGATCAGGGAGAATACTTCAGGAAGTGAAACGTATACCAAACGATTTTTTGGATGGTTCAATATGTTCAGGATAGTAAAATATCTGAATCATGTCCATCGGAACTGCTTCATTAAGCAACCTGTAAGAGAAGCAGCCCTTTCGCTGCTTGAAAAGCTCGGGGGAAAAGCCGGTAAAGCCGACATATATTTTCTGCTTACCTATTACAGGGCTATGGAAAAAAACAAATAGGGGAAATTACTCTCAGTTATTTTTCCGGTTGATTTCCCTGTTTTCCTGTTGGGTAAGAACGATAAACAGGTCTTCATCAGGCCTTTTCATAAGATACTGTTCTCTGGCAAACTTCTCAAGATTATGATCATCTGTTCTGAGCTCGTTGATCTTTCTCCTGTCGGCCTCTATCTTTGTCTGATAATACTCCTTGTCTGTCCTGAGCCTGTGGAGTTCCCGCATATCCTTAAACCTGTCGATCAGATTATTTGAATCAAGAAGAAGCACCCAGACAAAGAAGATCAGGATTGTAAGAATGTACTTATTTCTTAAAATGGCCGGCACCTTATTTATAAACCTGAACTTTAACATTATAGTGCAAATCTACAACTTTTTTTCACCCACCGCTCATTAGGTAAATCATCTGAACCCTGTCCCCTTCGCTTATCATCGTATTGCCATAGCTTTCACCGGGAACTAGTACACCGTTTATTTTTATTACCCTCATCCGGAAGGAGAATTTCTTAAGTTCAAGCATTTCGCTTACGCTCATTGAATCCCTGTCAAACTCTTCTTCCCTGTCGTTAAGAAATATCTTCATAGCCTGAAATAATCCTTAGTCTTTTTCATCAGTATTTCAATGACAAGATTTGCCTGCATATTGGCGACTATTCCTACCCTGGGGGCCATAGGGGGCAGGTCTGCATCTGCAATTGTCTTTTCATCTCCGCAGACATACAGTGTTTCATCTATCTTCCTGCATCTTATTGAATCATTATCACCCCATCCTGCCAGGCCTGACCCTGTCACCAGTGGAGTCTGTGGCATCCTGGTCTGGACTGTTTCAATCATCATGGCCTTCATTTCATCACTGTCGAATGCTTCCACCAGAACATCACAGCCTGCATAGATTTCAGGAAGATTCGAACTGTCAAGCCTGACAGTGTGAGCAATTACCGTGACGTCAGGGTTGATCTTTGCAATGTTCTCTTTAAGCGCTTCTGTTTTAAGCATGCCAACTTGATTTGTAAAGAAGTACTGACGGTTAAGATTCAAAGGTTCTATTACATCATAGTCCGAAATAACTATTGTACCCACTCCGCTACGGGCAAGAGCAACGGCACAATTGGTACCGAGTCCGCCCGCACCGGCTATACCGACCCTGAATCGGGACAGATGTTCTTTTATTTCAGAGAATCTCATGATCAGATATTCCGGACCAGAATCCTTAAAAGGAACACAATGATAATTATTTTCAATTCGTTCAGAAGCACTACAAACTTAATTCCCCTGCATAGAAAGAACCTGGTTTATAACATTTATTATCGCTTGTCAGGGCTTCATTTCTGGCGAAAGATAAGAACCTTTTAGCCTTTTTGCAAAACTGCTTCCTGCCATTAAAAGTCACCAAATGAGATTAATGAAAATAATATGAGGGATATTATAAGCAGGGGATTAAAAGGAATATGCAAATATGCTGATTATCACACAAACAAACCTTGTCAAAATGATGAATGTCATGACATATTCGGTAAGAATAATTTAAATTTGATACCTGTAAATCAATTTTACAATTAAATCTGTTTTTTATGGACATTAGCAGCATAATGGAACTGTTCCGGCTGATAAAAAACTGGGATTATGTCTGGACACCGCTTGACAAAGGGTATACTGACAAGATCCTGTATGTCAACGTCGGTTCAGGAGAAATTAGTGAAAAGGACGTTCCACCTGTTATGAAGGAAAAATTCATTGGGGGCAAAGGATACGGTCTGAAGCTTCTTTGGGATGCAACGAAGCCAGCCACAAGATGGGATGATCCGGATAATGAAATAATTATCTGCTCAGGGCCAATCGGCGGCATAACACAGTATTCCGGAACAGGAAAATCGCTTGTAGTGAGCTTGTCGCCGCAGACTGAATCAGTAATGGACAGCAATGTGGGAGGTTATTTCGGTCCCTTCCTTAAATTCTCAGGCTTCGATGCCCTTGAAATCCAGGGGAAAGCTGAAAAGGATGTGATAGTATTCATTGACGGGATCAACCATAATGTTAAAATCTTTGAGGCCCCTCACGATACTGCAGACAGCCATATTCTTGCAGAGCAACTTACTGAAATGTTTGCCGACAATGAGAATGACAGGAAGAATATAGGTGTAGTGTCAAGCGGTTCAGCAGCCGAGCATTCGCTCATAGGAATGCTGAATTTCAGCTTCTATGATCCGAAGAGAAAAAAAATCCGGCTGAAACAGGCAGGACGGGGAGGCATTGGCACCGTTTTTCGGAATAAGAAGATTAAGGCATTGGTATGCAAGATCCCTGGTGTAAAGGGGAATCTTAATAATGTAGTCAACCTGGAAGCCATAATGGAGAGAGGGAGAAGATTCAACAGGGAGATGCGTGAATTTGATGATAAACAGAGCAGAATGAAGCAGGCAGGCACGGCTCATCTTATGGAAATAATGAACGATCATGATTTGCTGCCTGTCCATAATTATAAATTTGGCAGCCATCCTGACGCATACAAAATTGATTCCTCTGTATGGACGAAGAGCTTCACACAGAATATTCCTGACGGATGCTGGATCGGATGCAATATGTCGTGCAGTAAAGGCGTCGACAATTTTGAGATCAGGACAGGCCCGTATAAGGGTCAGATAGTGACTGTCGACGGACCTGAATATGAAAATGCTGCAGGACTGGGTTCAAACTGCGGAATTTTTGATCCGGCATATATCATTGAGGCAAATTTTTATTGCGACACATATGGCATATGTACGATAACATGGAGCACACTCACCGCATTCATTATGGAGTGCTATGAGAACGGTATTCTGAACCCGGAAAGGACCGGAGGCCTCGATTTGAAATTCGGAAATTCAGCTGCAGCGCTGGAAATGCTGCACCAGGTGGCAAGAGGAGAAGGATTTGGCCTGGTGGCAGGGCTTGGAATCAGGAAGATGAAGGAATTGTTTATTAAAAACGGCTGGGGCGATTCCGCTTTCCTGAATGATATCGGGATGGAAAATAAAGGACTTGAATATTCTCAGTACATGCCTAAGGAATCTCTTGCCCAGCAGGGCGGGTTTGCCCTTACCAACAAGGGTCCTCAGCATGATGAAGCATGGCTCATATTCATGGATATGGTCAATAACCAGATTCCGACATTTGAGAAAAAGGCTGAAGCTTTGCATTATTTTCCGATGTTCCGGACCTGGTTTGGACTTGTGGGGCTTTGTAAACTCCCATGGAACGATGTGGAACCCGAAGACAACGCCTGGACGGATGAACCGGCTAAAGTTCCCGAGCATGTGGATAACTATGTGACTATTTATAAGGCAGTTACAGGTCGTGAATTTGACAAGAACAGGCTGATTGAAGATTCGGAAAGAGTATATAACTTCCAAAGGGTGTTCAACCTCCGGCGGGGTTTCGGAACACGTATCCATGACAGACAGCCTTATCGCGCCGCTGGTCCGGTAACAAGAGAGGAATATGAGTCAAGGGCAGAAAGATATGACAAGCAGCTTCGCGAAAAAGTTGGCATGAATCCGGAGACAATGTCGACAGGAGAAAAAATGAAGGAATTAAGGAAATACAGGGAAGCCCAATATGAAGGACTTATTGATGCAGTATATAAAAGAAGGGGCTGGAACAATAACGGAGTTCCCAGGATTGAATTTCTCAGGAAAATAGGAATGGACCTTCCCGAGGTAATTGAGACCGTTAAAGATTACCAGTGATAATTACCAATGAAGAAGGTTGTCGCTTTCCTGCGCGGAGTGAACATGGCCGGCCATAATAAAATCAGGATGACCGATCTTAAAGCTCTTTTTATTGAACTGGGCTTCAATGATACAACGACTTACATACAAAGTGGTAATGTAATCTTTTCCAGGCCGGATAACCTTTCAATGGACAAAATAATCCTGCTGATCAACAAAGAAATCGCCCGGAGATTTGGGTACCATGTCGATGTGATTATGAGGACTAGGGAAGACCTTGAAAAAACAGTTTCATTGAATCCGTTCGCATCCGAAAAGAATTTTGATCCTTCGAAAATGGCTGTGTTGTTCCTGGATAAAGCGCCTGCCGAGGATCAGGTCGCACGAGTCTCGGGAATAAATTATCAGCCTGACAGATTTTATATTTCAGGGAGGGAGATATATTTATATTGTCCAAACGGCTTCGGAAAAACACGGCTCTCTACTGATTTTTTTAAGAATAAAATGAAATTGACCGGAACAGGAAGAGGCTGGAGGTCCGTAAATGAAATTCTCAGGATAATTGAAGAGTAATCAGGTATCATCCATTACATAATTGCTTAAGTCATTTCAGGGGATTTGCTTTTCTTTTACCTTTATGGTTCATAAGTCGTCACTGCCAGAATAAGATCTTTCGAAATGAGTAAATTCTATATAATGATGGTCGCAGCGTTTGTCCTTTTTTCAGGTTGCAGGGAGAAAGGCAACCGGGAGATTATTGTCTTTCATGCCGGAAGCCTGTCGGTCCCTTTTAAACAACTCGCCGATGAATATGAGAAGATAAACCCCGGAATTAAATTAATAATGGAACCTGCAGGGAGCCTGGTTTGTGCGCGAAAGATAACTGATCTGAAAAAACCCTGCGATATTATTGCTTCATCCGATTATACGGTAATCAATAACCTGCTGATTCCGGATTACGCAAAATGGAGCATCAGGTTTGCCACTAATGAGATTGTGATAGCATTTCAGAAAAAATCAAGATATGCAACAGAAATCAATCAGGCTGACTGGGCTGATATACTTCTTAAAAAAGATGTGACTTTTTCAAGATCCGACCCTGATTCAGATCCTTGCGGCTACCGTACGCTAATGGTTTTTAAGCTTGCAGAAAAATATTACAACAGGCCGGGCCTTTCGGAAAAGCTGAGTTCAAAAGATATGAATTTCATCCGGCCAAAGGAAGTCGACCTTGTGGCACTTGTTGAAGCCAATGCTGTTGATTACATGTTCCAGTACAAATCGGTAGCCATCCAGCACGATCTTAAATTCATCGAGCTCCCACCCGAGATGAACCTGGGCGATCCGTCGAAGAACGATATATATAAGACGGTCAGCGAGGAAGTTGCCGGCAATTCTCCCGGAAGCAGAATCAGGGTGACCGGAGAGTTCATTGACTATAGTATCGCTGTGCTGGCAGACGCTCCTCACAGTAGTGAGGCAATCGATTTTGTCTCATTTCTCCTGAGCAAAGAAGGTACGGAGATAATGCGGAGAAACGGACAGGAACCATTAATACCGGCAATCAGTGAACAACCTGAATTTATCCCTGAAAAGCTTAAGAAATATCTGGATACAGCAAAGACAGATCACCTGAAATGAAAAGATATAATTCTTTCCACTGGGTATTGTTGATTCTTTCGTCACTGGTGCTTCTTTTTATCCTGGCACCGCTGGGAGGTATGTTCATGCATACGGGCGGATCTGAATTTTTTGACACAATCATGGACAAGCAAGTCCAGGAAAGTATCTGGCTAACCATCTGGGTATCATTTGTGGCGACCTTGCTTTTTGCACTTGGTGCTGTTCCTCTTGCATGGCTTCTGGCAAGGAAGGAATTCCCTTTGAAAAATGTCATTCAGGGTATCATCGATTTGCCTGTCGTGCTTCCACATACGGCAGCCGGGATTGCAATCCTGGGATTTATCTCAAGAGACGGTTTCCTGGGGAAAGTGGCAAATAGTGTAGGTTTTACACTTATTAATAATCCGGCAGGAATTGCGCTGGCAATGGCTTTTGTAAGCATACCTTTTCTTATCAATTCCGCCCGCGACGGGTTCTCTGCCGTACCTGACAGACTCGAAAAAGCTGCACTTAGCCTTGGTGCCAGCCGGTCAAGAGTTTTCTTCACCATATCGATGCCACTTGCCTGGAGGAGCATCATGACAGGCTTTGTCCTGATGTTTGCAAGGGGCATGAGTGAATTCGGAGCAGTGGTCATTGTCGCATATCATCCAATGGTTGCCCCGGTGCTTATATATGAACGATTCAGCTCTTTCGGTCTGAAATATGCTAGACCTGCGTCCGTACTGTTTATAATCGTAGCCCTGGCGGTTTTTATAATTCTGAGATATATCTCCAGACCCAGGAAGGAAATACAAATTTTGCCGGATGCTGAAGCTTGAAAAAATAAACAGGAAAATGGGCGCTTTCGCCCTTTCTGAAGTTTCAATGGAGATTCAGGATGGCGAGTATTTTGTGCTTCTGGGCCGGTCCGGTTCCGGGAAAACCCGTCTGCTTGAAATAATTGCCGGACTTCTTGAGCCTGATTCCGGAAGAATATATCTTGATGGTGAGGATATCACAAAAACAAGCATACAGAGGAGAAATATAGGTATGGTATTCCAGGATTACGCTATATTTCCTAATATGACGGTATTTGCAAACATCGCCTATTCCCTGCACTGCAGGAAATACACCCGGGATGTAATTCAAAAAGAAGTTTACAGGATGGCAGATGATATGAATATCAGCCACCTGTTAAACAGGTTCACGCATGATCTTTCAGGCGGCGAACTCCAGAGAGTTGCACTGGCACGAACACTGATAACCTCTCCCGGGTTGCTTCTTCTTGACGAGCCTCTTGCTTCAATTGATGCCAGCCTCAAGGATGAAATAAAAAGAATATTCCGGCGGCTTAACAGGAACGGCCTTACGATTATTCATGTCACACATGATTATAATGAGGCAGTAAGCCTTGCAAGCAGGATAGGTGTCATACATAACGGACACATAATTCAGATCGGATCGCCTGATGAGGTTTTCGGCCGGCCTGTAAATAGGTTTGTGGCAAGGTATTCCGGGATCAGAAACTTTTTCAGAGTAAGATTTATCAATGAGGGAGGAAAATGGAAGGCAGTATCAGACTCAGGTATCGACTTTACTATGTCTGGTGATGATTGTCCTCCGGAAGGACTTGTCATCATAAAAAGCAATGCCATAAATGTGTCATGTACTGAATCTGCGGACGAAAAGAGAAATCAATTCATGGGAACAGTGAATGAAATAAACCCTACGGAGCACGGCTTTGAGCTCATGATCGATGCGGGTGATACGTTCTATGCGGATATTTCCATAAATGATTTCAGAAAAATGAAAATTGAAGAAGAAGCTCAAGTCTGGATTTCATTTGCGCCGGAGGATTGCATTGCCCTGCCCGGAAGCCTTTAAATTAAAGGCCGGAGATAAATGGCAGGTGATTGTAAGAAAATAACAGTAATGTAAGGGATGGCAGGGAGAATGGTTTAAGGAATCTGCCGGACTGGTCGAAATGGGATTTGGATCAGTCGGTGAGTAAAAGTTTCAGGAATATGGCAATGATTTCATTTGAGGAGGCTTACGGGATTGTGTTGGGCTCGGCTTTCCACGCAGGAAGGGAGAGAGTCCATTTTACGGAATCCCTGAACAGGGTGCTGTCCTGTGACGTGACAAGCGATATTGATATGCCTCCCTTCAATAAGGCATCCGTTGACGGTTTTGCATGCCGCAGGTCAGATCTGGATCAGGAACTTGATCTCATCGAGACTATCCCCGCCGGAAAGGTCCCGGAGAAAAAAGTGGGAGAAAAGCAGTGTTCAAAGATAATGACAGGAGCCTTCGTGCCTGAAGGAGCTGACTGTGTAATTATGGTCGAGGATACAGAGATCCTGTCTTCAGGGAAAATAAGATTCAAGGGTGCTTTTGCCAAAAGAAATATTGCTGAAAAGGGAGAAGATGTTAAAATCGGCGATATCGTGCTGAGAAAGGGCAGGTTAATTAACCCGCAGGATATTGCAGTGATGGCATTAACCGGGTATACTTCTGTGACAGTCAGCATAATGCCTTCGGTTGCTGTAATAAGCTCTGGCAGCGAGCTTGTGGAACCTTCAGAGACTCCGGGGTTATCGCAAATAAGAAATTCGAATTCCTACCAGCTGATGGCTCAGATAAGCAGAGCCGGTGCCCGGGGAAGGTATTATGGAATAGCTCGTGATAGTGAGGAGGAAATGCTGGAAATGATAAGCATGGCTATCTCAGAAAATAATATAGTAATTGTGACGGGAGGCGTTTCTATGGGCGATTTTGACTTTGTGCCGTCTGTTTTTGAAAAGGCAGGAGTCAGAATCCTTTTTACAAGAGTCGCGGTGCAGCCCGGGAAGCCCACAACATTCGGAGTGCACAAAAAAGCACTGGTTTTTGGACTTCCAGGCAACCCTGTTTCTTCATTTATTCAATTTGAGATGCTTGTGAAGCCATTAATCTTCAGGATGATGGAATGTGGCCGTGAGGAATTGGATATCCGTCTTCCAATGGGGAAAAAATATACAAGGAATGATGCTGAAAGAATGGCTTTTATTCCCGTAGTAATAACGACTGACAGAAAGGTGCTGCCTGTGGAATTCCATGGTTCGGCACATATTTCGGCAATACCCGGATCGGATGGAATAATCTCTCTGAAGGTCGGATCGAAAACCATTGAAGAAGGTGAAATTGTAAATGTTCGACAGATTTGACAGATCGGTTAATTACCTGCGTATTTCCGTTACTGACAGGTGCAACCTGAGGTGCAGGTACTGCATGCCGGAAGAGGGAATTTCCCTGATGAGGCATGAGGATATACTATCTTTTGACGAGATTGTAGAATTCACAAAAGCTGCCGTTGACCGGGGAATTATAAAGGTTCGGCTGACTGGAGGAGAACCGCTTGTAAGGAAAGGCATAGTTTCACTTGTCAGTATGATATCCGGAATCGATGGCATATCAGATCTGTCGATGACCACTAATGGCCAGCTTCTCGGGATTTTTGCCAGGGACCTCAAAAAAGCCGGCCTTCATCGTGTGAATGTAAGTCTCGATGCAATAAATTCCGGAAGGTACTCTTATATTACAAGGGGCGGGAATATAAATTATGTACTGGATGGAATCAAATCGGCACAGGACGAGGGACTGACTCCAGTAAAAATAAATTGTGTCATTCGGGAATCAAAAAATGAAAAAGACGCGAAGGAAGTTCAGGAGTATTGTCATAAAAACAATTTCGAAATAAGATTCATACGTCAGATGGACCTTGTCTCTGGCCAGTTTTCAGTTATCATTGGTGGTTCAGGGGGCGACTGCTCCAAGTGCAACAGGTTAAGGCTCACCTCAAACGGATTTCTGATGCCCTGTCTTTTCAACGACATTGGTATTAATATAAGAACCACGGATTACGGGGAGGCAATTGAAAAAGCCGTCAAAGTCAAGCCCGAACATGGTTCAAATAATTTATCAGGGAAATTTTATAATATAGGAGGCTGAAAGAATGAAGGAATTATCGCATACCGACCAGCATGGGAAAGCTGTCATGATAGATGTCAGCGAAAAACCGGTCATGAAAAGGATAGCCAAAGCCCGTGGACATATAAAGCTAGCTGAGGAAACAATAAGACTGGTGAATGAAAACCAGCTTAAGAAAGGTGATGTGTTCGCTGTTTCACGAATTGCAGGCATCAGCGCTGCAAAACAAACACATTCACTGATCCCTCTTTGCCATAATATAGCAATTGACAGCATAAGGATTGATCTTTTTGCAGACAAAAACGGGATATCAGCTGTAAGCGAGGTCATAAGCACGGGAAGGACGGGCGTTGAAATGGAAGCGATGACAGCTGCCGCAGTTGCCTTGCTGACAGTATATGATATGTGCAAGTCTGTCGATAAGAGTATGGGAATTGACAACCTGGAACTTATTGAAAAGATAAAGAAATGATCTTCCCCGAAAAGCTGGAGATTCTTGTTATAACCCTGAGTGACAGGGCCTATCACAAAGAATATAATAATCTGAGCGGCCCCCGCTTAAAAGAAAGGTTGACGGAATATTTTAAAAATGCGGGACAAGGATTCAATATAAGCATGACTCTCATACCGGATGATGCCCTGCTATTGAAGGAGCTGATCCAGGACGGATCAGCATTTTATAATATTATATTCACTACTGGAGGTACGGGAATTGGCCTACGCGATACAACAATCGAAACTGTCAGGCCTATGCTTTCGAAAGAAATACCCGGAATAATGGAGTTTATAAGGGTGAAGTACGGAATGGAGAATCCCGATGCACTGCTGAGCAGGAGTGTTGCGGGGATAATCGGAAAATCAATTGTCTATACTCTTCCTGGTTCCGTAAAGGCAGTGGATGAATATCTCGATGAGATACTAAAGACTATTCGTCACACAATCATGATGCAGTACGGAATTGACATGCATGGTAATCAGTAAGCAATTTTGTTAAGCGTATTTAAAGTAGCTGTCCCGACAACTCTGTCGTAGCGGTCACTCGGATTCCTGTAATACACAATTATCATATAATCGTTTTCAGTTTCATAGTGACTACCTTCAAACAGGCTTGCAACACCTTCACTGTCTCCGTCTTTAAGAAAAACATATTCATAATTGTACCACCCCTGCTTTAAAAGCATTGTACATTCATATTGCTTTTTCTGTAAATTGAATGTCATCAGGTTATTTTTATCAAATGACCAATTGTTAAGATTTCCGGAAACGTACATTTTACCTCCTGCGATCAGATAATTTGACGGCAGCGTAAAATAGACCAGGAAATAATCAGAGTCTGTATCGGGATCCTTTCCCTGCCTGTTGGCGATATAATATTTCCCGTTGAAGTCCTGCCAGTAATAATATGGCTGGAATTCACGGTTTTCCGAAGGTTTAAGAAAAACATTGTAGTATGGAGAAACATAATCAATCCTTTCAATGAATTCCGAAACATATTTAAGATCCTTAATATCAAAATACCTGAATTCATTTCCGCCCATGAATATGTTTTTATCTGATAAAGGGCCGTATTTAAGCTCAATGCCCCTTACATAATCAGGTTTCAGGTTCTTTTTTGCATTGTTCCATCTTCCGTTTTGAAGGACAAAGGAATAGATATCCCTGTAGGGGTCACTTGGGTATACGCCTTTAAGCTTCACATCAAAATCTACCTGCTGCCTGGCATTATCGCCCGTTGTAAGCTGTGGCCGGTGGACAGTGATATCAATATTTGAAGCGTCTTCGGTCACTACAAAACGAAGAGTAAGCACCGGATTATCAGGCTCATCTGAAGGGTAAACCAAAAGGATATAATTTCCTGAAATGGTCAGCTGAACCCTGTCGTTGGGGAACTCCAGATTATAATGAATATAATTGACAGTAGTATTGAAAGATTGCTTATAATCATCTATCGGATTATCAAAAAAGCCCTGCATGTAATCACTCGTGGAAATATCTGATTTTTTCCAGTCTTTATCACAGTGAATGAAGGTATAGTAGTACGTTTCGGCATGATTATCAAGAAGATCGAAACCCAGAACCAGTTTTTCATCGGTGTCCAGCTTAATAATCGGGAATGACAGGTTCCATCCTTTCCTGGAAAGCTGGACTGTCTTTATTTTGTCGTTGAAAACCTTGTCACCATAACAGGAAGAATCCGGGCTGCCGTCGTAAAAAAGACCGTGGAAAGAAGATAACAGAGCATGAAAGAGAATCAGTATCCGCATAATTATAATATTCGGGAGTATGAAGGCAAAAATAGTGGAAAATTGCCACTTCAGATTGGCACACTCTATTGCTTAAACGTTTATATTGATATTTTTGTATTTGTTACCGGGCAATTATCTGAAACGCCTTAAATATTTAATAATGAAAAGAAAGCTCCTTTTATATGCTTTATTGACGCTGGTTTCATTTTCATCCTGCAAAAAACAGGATTCGGTTTATACGAGCATTGTCGGATTTGCCCAGGGTTCAACTTACAATATGATCGTTGAAAACAGGGGAAACATTTATGCCGGAGAGCTGAAAGGCAAAATAGACAGTATCCTGCACAGATTTGATATGTCATTATCGCTTTACGTCGATTCATCTGTTCTCTCACGGGTAAACAGGAATGACACTGTGACTTGCGATTCATTCTTCATTAATGTATTCAACAGGTCAACATCAATTTCAAAGCTTACAGGAGGTGCTTTTGATGTTACAGTGGGTCCTCTTGTGAAGGCGTGGGGATTTGGCCCTGACGCACACAGAAACATATCTGACGCAAAGCGTGACAGCCTGCTCAGGCTGGTCGGGATGGACAAAGTACATATCAGAAACGGGAAAGTCTGCAAGACTGACATGCGTATTAGTCTGGACTTTAATGCAATAGCCCAGGGATATTCGGTGGATGTCATCTGCAGGTACTTTGATGGAATGGGTATACACAATTATCTTGTCGAAATAGGCGGAGAGGTGAGGGCCAGAGGCAGGAAAGCCGGCAGGATGTGGAATATTGGCATAGACAAGCCGACTGATAATAATATGACACCCGGGAAAAACCTCGAGGCAATAATCAGGCTTAGTAACCGGTCTCTGTCGACATCCGGTAACTACAGGAAGTTTTACATTGAGGACGGAGTCAAATACTCACATGAAATTGACCCCTCGACCGGGAATCCCGTAAGGAACAATCTTCTCAGTGCCACTATCCTGGCTGACGAGTGTGCAACTGCTGATGGGATTGCGACTGCCTGTATGGTATTTGGCAAGGACAGGACAAAAGATTTTCTGGGCCATCACCCTGAATATCAGGGGTACCTGATTTATTCGGATGAAAACGGCAATTTCAGGACATGGGCATCGAAAAGCCTTTTGAAGTATATTTCAGAAACAAGGTGAGAGGGTACGATCATCTAACCCCGGAATATAAAATTTCAGGTTTTACTATTTATCCAATCCGCTGGTGGGGAGCAGAATTATCACCTGCTCCGATGATCCTCAGGAGTTCCATGGCTGCTTCTCTTGGTCCTGAAGATTCATAACCCGGTATTCCGAGTCTCGTTCTCATCTGTCCCACAAATATTTTATTCCTGAAAAAGGAATCAAAATATTTCTTTGCTATTTTTTCATGAACGTTCCTGTACTCCGGAGGGCCGAAAATGTTGGCGAAGTATGAATGGACCAGGCCGCTGGAGGTGGTAGTCCCCTTGCTCATTACCGCACCTCCCCTGAATACGGCGAGAGCTGCTTCGGCTGATTCAAATCTTTCGATGACAGGGTGATCATTATCAATTTCCTCGTAATTATTGGCATACAGGATGAAATCGATTTTATGTCCTTTGGTTATTGTCTTGTATGTTGTCACCGGAATGACAATCCGTGCATTGACCTGGCTCGGGTTCATTATTATAGATCTGTCGAGATGTCCGTAGGCATATCCGGGCTGAAGGTCATCAAGCCGGAGGAACGCCCCTGTCTCGGTTCCGTATCCTACAGGATTCCCGTCGCTGTCAAGATCAATTGAGCCCATATCATCAGCAATAATCGTCAGTTCCCGGATATGTTTTTCACCTATAACGCGAAAAGCCTCAAGGGTTTCAGATTTGCCGGCACCCGTGTCGCCCATCATCAATACCGTGGCCTCGCAGTTTCCCTGGAGCAGGATTTTGACCATGGCTCCATGGAAAGGCATCCTGCCGCTCTTCATCATAATCGAATTGTGAAGAGTAAGGATCATTTTTTTCAGATAGCCAAAATATCCGAATTCGGGCCTGTCGGGAACAGCACCGACAAAAATCCCTGCATCCTCGTCTTCATAAAAGACAGTAGGGAATTTGGCAAGGCCGTCAAGCACATTTCCCGGCACCCCATAAATAAAGACTGCGTCAGGGCTCTGCTCAAGGTCGCTCTCTTCAGCCAGCTGGAAAAGATTGCAAAGTGAAAATCCGAGCTCAAAGAAATCAAGATGGAAATAAACCATTATCAGAAGCTTGCCAACCTTCGCAGGGTAGCATATCCATTCATCGGAACAGATCTCCACCAGGTCAAGAGGATTCTGCTGGATTTTTTTAAACTGGCCCGTACGCTTGTTCATGGGCTGTTGAATTACCAGGGGAGGATAAATAAGCATCTGCCTTATAACCTGGACGCAATTCAGCTTCCTGTATTTTTCTGACGAGTACCTTATCTCCCTTGGGAGTGAAATAACTGCCATTTCAGCACCTGCAGGTACCTGGCGGTAAACATTAGGATGACTTCCGGTAATGTTTTCCTGTATGTGCCTGTAAACGGTCCTGATCAGGTGAGTAAGATGCTCAATGGTTTCGTTGAAAGTTCTGTAAGGTCTTTTGTCGAGGCGGTCACCTTCAGAATCATTGATGATGAAACGGTCGAAATGTCTCCAGTAATCATAAAAATTTTCAACGAACTGGCTTAAAAGCTGCAAGTCGCTGAGGAAGCCGGCAGATCTTTCAAAAATATGTGGCACGACGGCATTTTCATATTTAACAAGAAGCGTAAGGGTTTTTACCAGATCGTTTACAGCTTCTTCATCCGACATCCCTGCCCGGAATATATCCATTACCGGCGATTCCTTTGACCGGAGATGATTAAGGTAATGATCAAGCACGATCCTGAACTTCTCGCTTTCGACAAGTTCCTCAGGAGTTTCGCACATTCTTTCACGGTTGTTCAGGACAACCTTGTTTCCTTTGATCCTTAAAGTACTTTTTTGCATTATATATTTTACAATCGGGGCTAAAAATATGATAATAATTAATTGAATTATTGATTATGCTTGATTTTTTATTGATATTTTTTCAAATATTCTACTGATTGAATCACCGCGAGCGCATTGACTTCGTCGTCTTCGTCCGCCATAGCTCGACTTCGACGACCGAAGACCGAGCTCCCCGCCATCAAGATAGATATCGGGAGACGGATCGGTTCACCGTTGCTTGAAACGGGGTTAGCGAGCATAAACAAAAAAGTTCTTATTGGGGATTGAAGATTCCTCGCTTCTTGCTGCGAGGATCTTCAATAGTCTCCGGCATATTATATCATCATATTATTAAAAATATGTAAATTGGTGCAATACTTAGTTGGATATGCAGCCCGAACTCGATCTTTTTACAATATTGCCTGAAGACAAGGTACCGGAAAAAGGCAAAATACTTATATCAGAGCCTTTTCTCCCTGATACCTTTTTTAACCGCACTATAGTATATCTTGCAGACCACAACAGCGAAGGCTCAGTAGGATTTATCCTGAACAAGAAGGTTGATATCAAGGTATGTGATGCTATTTCAGGATTCGATGGATGGAAGGAAAAACTTGGAATGGGAGGGCCTGTTGCTCCGGATACCCTGCATTATCTACATACTCTTGGCAAGATTATCCCAGGGAGCGTCTGGGTCAGCGAGAATATTTACTGGGGAGGTGATATCGATTTTATAAGAGGGCTAATTGAAAAAGGTAAAATATCCAAATCACAGATAAGGTTTTTCCTCGGCTATTCAGGCTGGTCGGCAGGTCAGCTTGAGAAGGAATTGAAGGAGAATTCCTGGGTGATAGCGAAAATTAAGACAGACATTATCCTTAATGACAATATCGATGATACCTGGAAAAGAGTGCTCAGGAGTCTGAACAACAAGTACAGGAGGTGGGCCGATTTTCCTGAATCGCCTGATATGAACTGATGCAATTCCCTTTTATCCAGGGCCCTGCACTAAACCATTCCTACTAGTGCATAATCTTAAATACCAGTTCCTTCAGCAGATCGCCAGGCTCGCTGCTCGCGTCGCCATAACCCTTCGATTTCATGTCGTATGTTCTCAGAAGACTGATAGCCTGTACAATCCCTGCCACATCATATTTTGATGAAGCAAGCTCGTAATCCTTCACAAAATAAGGGTTTATCTTAAGAGATGCAGCGACATTGTTCTTTGATTTATCGGTCAGATAATGGTAGGTAAGCAATTTGCTGAAATAGCTGAAGAGTGAAGCTATTGTTAGAGGGATGGGATTATCTTTCTGATTATTGGCAAAGTGCTGCACTATCATGTTGGCTTTCAGGACATTTTTGTCACCGACAGCTTTTTGAAGCTCGAAGTTGTTGTAATCCTTGCTTATACCTATGTTCTTTTCAATAAGTGAAGCTGTAATTACACGGGTTCCTGCCGGAAGTGTGATGATAAGCTTATCAAGTTCATTAGCTATCTTATGCAGGTCTGAGCCAAGGAATTCGGTCAAAAGTGCCCCGGCAGAAGGTTCCATTTTCATTCCTTTAGCCATAAGGTAACTTTCAATCCATGCAGGAACCAGGTAGTCGCGTAACTTGGACGATTCAAAATAAACTCCATGTGCTTCGACAGCCTTATAGAACTTTGTCCTTTTATCGATCGCTTTATATTTGTAATTGATTACCAGTATCGTCGAAAGCAAAGGTTTTTCTACATATATAATGAGATCCTCTATTTTTTTCAACCCCTGTGCTTCTTTTATAATAACCACCTGATGGCTGGCCATCATTGGGAAGCGCCTTGAGGTTTCAATGATTTCAGGAACAGTCGTATCTTCTCCGTAAAAGACAATCTGGTTGAATGGCTTTTCCGATTCCGGAAGGACATTTTCTTCAATGAAATCAGTGAGCATGTCAATATAATATGGCTCTTCCCCTGCAAGAAAGTAAACCGGCTTATAGATGCGTTTTTTTAGATCAGAATATATTTCTTCGTATTTTACTGCCATATCAGAACCTGAGGTGTTTTACGGATACGCCATTGTCCTTGACCTCCCTTAATGAGTCAATTCCTATTTTAAGATGTGTCTCAGCATATTTTAAGTTAACTGCCTTGTCACTCCTTTCAGTCTTGATGCCGGTCGAGATCATAGGCTGATCGGAGACCAGAAGCAATGCTCCTGTCGGAATTTCGTTTGCGAATCCGACCGTGAATAAAGTGGCACATTCCATGTCGATAGCCATTGCTCTTGTTTTGACAAGGTATTTTTTGAACCTGTCGTCGTATTCCCACACCCTTCTGTTGGTAGTATAAACTGTCCCTGTCCAGTATTCAAGATTATATTTTGTAATTGTTGCTGAAATTGCACTCTGAAGCTTGAAAGCCGGAAGGGCAGGCACCTCCTGGGGGAGATAATCATTTGATGTTCCATCGCTTCTTATTGCTGCAATGGGAAGAATAAGATCTCCAAGCTTGTTCTTTTTCTTCAGGCCGCCGCATTTTCCGAGAAACAACACGGCAGTGGGGCCTGCTGCGCTTAAAAGGTCCATTGCAGTGGCAGCATTTGGACTACCCATTCCAAAATTCATGATAGTTATTCCATCTGATGTGGCACTTGGCATGTTCCTGTTCTTCCCTTCAATTTCGACTTTGTTCCATTTTGCAAATAACTCCACATAATACATGAAATTCGTAAGAAGGATGTACTCCCCGAACGTTTCCAGCTTTTTTCCGGTATACCTCGGGAGCCAGTTATTAACAATTTCCTCTTTGGTTTTCATATCTGTCTGACTGTAAGAATTTATATCAATATATTTGTAAGAACTTTTAAATTCCTTTTGTGCCGCCTGGTATGATCCTTAATGATGGACCGCGACCTGATAATCTTTATCGCATTGGATTATAAAGGGTACCATAAAGGAACTCAGGGAGGGAATAAGGTTAATTCAGTTTATTAGGTTCAAAAGTACAAAACTAAGTTGAAACATCTAAATCTGCCTGAATATTCCTTCAGAATTACAGGTCCTGAGGGAAAGGAAATGATCCTCGATACCATAAGGAAGAAGTATGTAAGGCTTACGCCTGAGGAGTGGGTGAGGCAGAATTTTGTGAGGTACCTTGTGAGTGAGGGTAATTACCCTCCGGGGCTTATCGGCATCGAAGTGATGTTCCCTTACAATAAAATGAAGAAAAGAGTCGACATCCTTGTTCATGACAGATCAGGGAAACCAGTAATGATAGTTGAATGCAAAGCCGATTATGTGAAGCTTGATGATAAAACATCCGATCAGATTGTTGCTTATAATATGGCATTCAGGGTCACATACCTAGTAATTACCAACGGCCTGGAACATTTTGCCTGCAGAATAACTGATCATGATAAGGGAGAATTTGAATATCTGGTGGCAATCCCACTTTTTGAGGACCTCCTTAAATGAATTGTTATGATCAAGGTGACATGTGCCATAATAAGGAATGATGAAAATGAAGTCCTGGTAGTCCAGAGGGGAGAAAAAAGTGATCACCCGCTGAAATGGGAATTTCCGGGAGGAAAGGTCATGAAAGGGGAAACTGAAGAGGAATGCATCATCCGCGAGATAAGGGAGGAGTTGTCAATTGATATCGTAATATGCGACAGGATGAATGGTGTGAGCTATGACTATGGGATAAAGCAGATATTCCTGATGCCTTTTATTTGTGATACGCTCGACGACCTGCCTTTGCTTTTTGAGCATATCTCATATAAATGGCTTTCTGATGACAAATTGAGATATGTCGACTTTTTGGAGGCGGACATCATCGTTGCAGAGAATTATGTCAGGCATCTGGAGAAGGAAAAGGTGATCACCGATAGCTTTCCCGGTGACAATATCAACGGAAATGATGACATAAGCCTTAAATCAATGATAGCAGGAATGACAGGGATGAAAAATGCCGAATGGCTAGCTGGCTCAGCAACAGATAATCCGGCTGTTTTCAGGAAGCTTATGGAATATACATATTCTGATGAGGGAAAGCTTGCATTTCATGCCGCATGGATACTGACCAAGGCATGCGATACCTGCCCGGAGCTGATTAATCCTTTTCTGGGCGAAATCATTGAAAAGCTGGTTGATATACAAAATGAGAGTATTCGACGCTCATTTCTGCGGATCATTTCATTGAGCGACATTGGCATGCTGAACAGCAGGCAGCACGGAATACTTACCGAGTATTGTTTCGGCATTCTGAGGTCCGGATTCTCTCCACCTGCAGTCAGGGTATTCTCGATGGAAATTCTTTATCGGCTTTCGCTGATTTATCCTGAGCTGGCAAGCGAGCTGACCGAATCCATTAACATACTTGAGAGAGAAGAGTCAGCCGGTATTAAGGCAAGAGGTCGTATAATACTCAAAAAGCTTATGGTTGCCCGGAAAAAAGGATTCAGGCGTTAAGCTTCATATACATGCTCTTATTTCTTTCCCTTAATAAATGATGCAAGCTCATCAACAAGCCCTGCCTTCAGAGGGAGGTCAGGGTTGGTATAGGTTGCAATATTCTTTTGTCTGTCAGCCTCCGACTCTTTCATTATATGGTTCATATTATCAACTATGAGTAACTTTGCATCTGATTTTGCTGCATTCAAAAGCCTGGCATCCTCTATTGAAACCTGTATGTCAGTTGAGCCCTGAACGATAAGAACCGGGATCCTCAGCTTTTTTATTTCGACGGCAGGATCGTACCTGAACCAGGATATAAGATACGGCTGGACACTTGGTCTGTAAAGGCTGAAGAGTGAAAGACTGACCTTTGAAACCGTTTTTCCCATCTCGAGACTGTCAAGTATATTGTCTGACTCCTGCATTAGATTTGGAGGCAGCTGTTTGCTTAGTTGTTTACGGATAATTGTGTCACCGGGCTGGCCGGCACCCGAAACCGATATAAACCTTTTGACTGGAGATTCCTGCGAAGCGATCATCCCTATCAGTGAACCCTCGCTGTGCCCAAGCACGATTATTCCGGAAAATCTTTTATCATTGTGCAGCATGTTGACCCAGGCGACAGCATCATTGACATAGGTTTCAAATCTGACATCTTTTTCGCTTGTCAGTGCCGCCTTGCTTTTGGCTATTCCCCGCTTATCATACCTTAATGTCGATATACCACTGCCAGCAAAGCTTTCTGCAAGCATCTTATATGTATTTGTTTTGATGCCCAGCGGGGAATTGCAGTCCCTGTCGGTCGGGCCTGAACCGGCAATTATAAGTACGACCGGCGACTTTCTGATCTTTTCGGGCATCGTCAGGGTGCCGTATATATCTCCAGTCGGAGTCTTCAAAACTATTTCAGATTCAGTGAAATGAGCATCTGGCCTGATTTGCGCCGATGATTTACAATCAATCAATGCCATGAGCAGAATGGCAGGGAAAAAAGAAATGTTTCTCATACTTTGTCAATAAGATCCAAAATTAAATTAATATTTCGAGAATAATATAAGACATGTGTCTCACATCAGGTAAGCTGAAATTCGGATATTTCAGGTTCCCGGCCCGGGGCATGATCTTCACCGGCTTAAAAGGTCTGCTTCTTTTTTGTACTTTTACAGGTTAATTATTATTTTCAGGATGCAGATAATAGATACAAGGGGGCAGGAATGTCCTGCACCGCTGATTGCGACTAAAAGAGCGCTGAAAGCTGCTACCAGGGGTGGCTCATTCAAGGTACTGACCGACAGCAGGACGGCATTGGATAATATCTCCAGGTTTCTGAAGGACAACCTGACAGAATTCTCAGTGACGGAAAAAAGCGGAATCTGGACCATAACGATAAGAAAAGGTAAGGCTGGTTCGACAGCTGCCAGGACTGAGGAATATTGCGAAACAAATGTCCCTTATATTTCGAAGGGTGATTTTATTATTGTTTTCGACTCTGATAAAATGGGCGAAGGCGATGAAAAGCTTGGCCTAATTCTGATTTCAAATTTCATAAAAGCCATAAATGATCTGGATTTGCTACCGTCGAAAATGATATTCTATAATAACGGAGTCAGGCTTGGGTCCGTTGACTCCCCTGTGATCGGGGACCTGGAAAAAATTGAGAAATTGGGTGTCGAACTGCTATTCTGTGCGACATGCACAGGTTTTTACTCTCTTGAAGAAAAGATTAAGATCGGTACCCGGAGCAATATGTTCGAAATAGCCCGCCTTATGGCATCGGCCGGCCATATTATAAAGCCCTGAAAATAATCAGGAAATATGAAGACAGATCTTCTTAAACTGACTGAGAACGGAGGCTGTTCGGCAAAGATCTCACCTGCACTGCTTGAACAGATGCTTAAATATCTGCCATTGCCTGAAGATCCGAATATCCTTGTCAGTATCGATACCGGTGATGATGCCGGCGTATACAAGATAAATGATGACCTGGCAATAGTGCTGACGACAGATTTCTTTCCTCCCGTATGCAGCGATCCATACGAATTCGGACAGATTGCAGCCGCTAATTCCATAAGCGATATATATGCCATGGGAGGCGATCCTGTCGTGGCTCTCAATATCATGATGTTCCCTGCAGCGAAGCTTCCATTGAAGGCTTGTGAGGAAATATTGCGGGGCGGCATCGATAAAGCATCAGAGGCAGGAGTGAAAATTATAGGCGGGCATACGATCGATGATGCCTCTCCCAAATACGGGCTTGCTGTCGTAGGTTATGTGCATCCCCGGCACATTATAACCAATGCAGGGGCACGTCCGGGCGATGCGCTGGTGCTTACAAAACCTGTCGGAACTGGGATAATTCTTGCAGGTCAGCGCCTGGGGATAGCTGGCATAAGGGATATCAATGAAGCAAAAAAACAGATGATGCTTCTTAATAAGAATGCTGCGGAAGTTATGAAGAAATTCGATATTCGTGCAGCAACCGATGTTACAGGATTCGGACTTGGCGGGCATGCACTTAAGATGGCAAGAGCAAGTAATGTGTCAATTTCCATAGATCTGAAAAAGATGCCTTTAATTGGCGAAGCTTACCGTCTTGCTGATGACGGGTGCATACCGGGTGCATCATTCCGTAACCTTGAATATGCCGGGCCTGATACATCATTTTCAGCCGGTATTGATTATAGCCTTAAAATGATCGCATTTGATGCACAGACTTCAGGCGGGTTGCTTATTTCAGTTCCCGGAAAATCAGAGGAAATGATTATTAAGGAGCTGAAAAATAAGGGATTGATATCTGCTGTCAAAATTGGAGAAGTTCTGGAGTACAAGGGAAAATCATTGTTTTTGGCCTGATATTATTTAATTTTACAGGTAAGATTGCAGGCAAGGCAATTAGGTTCGGCATTATCGTACTAACAGATAAGGCTGGCTGTAATAAAAAATTTGATGATCTGTTTCAGAATATAAGTCTTTATGAGGCATGAATAAGCATTATTCTTTGGGTTCTCTGTTGTTATTGCTGTTTTTACTTTTGCCTGCGCAAAGTTCCGGAGTTGTCAGACTCCCCGCTCTTATAAGCGACGGAATGGTGCTGCAGAGGGATACAAAGCTAACAATATGGGGCTGGGCCGACAGGGGCGAAAAGATAATAATAAAGTTCAATAATAAAACCTTCCGGACAGTGACCGGCGTGAATGGAACATGGTCGGTCATCCTGCCGGCCATGAAAGCAGGAGGCCCTTATACAATGACGATTTCAGGAGAGAATTCCTTTACCATAAGGGATATTCTGATAGGAGATGTATGGTTTTGTTCCGGACAGTCAAATATGGTCCTGCCGATGGAGAGGGTAAAGGAAAAATATCCTGAAGATATAGCTGAAGCCAATTACCCTGAAATCAGGAATTTTTTTGTGCCAACAGCTTCCGATGTAACAAAGGTGCATGATGATCTGCCGGGAGGAAAATGGACAGCTGCAACTCCAGTGAATGTTCTTGGTTTTGGAGCAGTTTCATATTTCTTTGCGAGAAGTATTTATGATCAGTACAGGATACCTATAGGACTGATTAACTCAAGCGTGGGGGGAACGCCGATTGAAGCGTGGATAAGCGGGGAAGGGCTGAAGGATTTTCCGCAATATCTGGTCAGGGCAGAGAAATTCAGGGATACTGCCTATATAGACAGCCAGATAAGATCGTTACAGAAAAAACCCCAGCCTTCATCAGGTGATGCAGATAAAGGACTGACCGGGCAAATACCATGGTACGATACTGCATTCGTGCCGGATAGCTGGCATAGATTCTGGCTTCCCGGGTACTGGTCCGACCAGGGAGTAAGGAATCTGAATGGCATAGTCTGGTTCAGAAAGGAAGTCATCCTTCCTGTTTCAATGACAGGCAAGCCTGCAAAACTTTTTTTGGGACGGATTGTGGATGCGGATGATGTTTATGTAAATGGGATTCATATAGGCTCAATTACATATCAGTATCCCCCCCGGAGATATGATTTGCCCTCAGGATTACTGAAACCGGGCAGGAATATAATAGTCGTAAGAGTGACAAACTATTCCGGCAAGGGAGGGTTTGTGCCTGACAAGCCCTATTTTCTGAGTGTGGATGGCGAGGTGATGGATCTTCGTGGTGAATGGCTGTACAATGTTGGCCAGGTATTCAGGCCATCGGCCTTCATCGGGCCGGTCTTTTCGATGCAAAATGAACCGACAGGACTGTACAATACAATGACAGCTCCGGCAGTCAATTATAAGATAAAGGGCTTCCTCTGGTATCAGGGAGAGGCAAATACATCAAAGCCGGATGAATATCAAAACCTTCTGCCGGCATTGATAAAGGACTGGAGAAATAAATGGATGGAAGGTGAAATCCCTTTTTTATATGTCCAGCTGCCAAATTTCATGGAGGTTCAGTATCTGCCTTCCGAAAGCCAGTGGGCTGAGCTGAGATTCTCGCAATTAAAGGCCTTGTCTGTGCCGAATACCGCTATGGCAGTCACTATTGATGCTGGCGAATGGAACGACATTCATCCGCTTGAGAAGAAAATTGTCGGCGAACGTCTTGCCTTTGCAGCCAGAAAGCTGGCATACGCCGATGAAAAGGTGGTCTGGTCCGGTCCGGTCTGCAAATCGGCAAGGATTGAAGGCAATGAAGTAATTTTAGAATTTGATTGCATCGGTTCCGGTCTCGTGGCAAAAGGTGACAGGATACTGAATCAGTTCGCAGTTGCAGGAGCAGACAAAAAATACTTCTGGGCTGAAGCCAGGATAGAAAAAAATGAAGTAATCCTGAGATGCAGGGATGTGTCTGATCCAGCATATGTAAGATACGCCTGGGCGGATAATCCCGAAGGTGCGAACCTGTATAATGCTGAAGGACTTCCTGCATCCCCCTTTCAGGCTGCCATTACCCGTTAATTGTCGGAAGGCTCATATTTCCTTATCGGAATTCCTGTGAGACAACTCATATTATAACAGGATCAATTATGGGTGTTGGTGCAACGAAAGGAGCTTCAGCAGTCAAATGGGGGGTGACAACAAAAAATTTCCGGTCCTGGATACTGACAATTCCTGTCCCAGCCCTTTTATGCGCAGGAATATTCTCAATTTTCCACCTTTTTTCCTGATCGGATTATAAATATATGTACGGTTAAAGATTTCGGACAGGTATTAACGATTCATTTGGGCAGGGTAAATAGGAATTCAACTCCGCCTCCTGTCCTGGTTCTGATAGAAATATCACCTTTGTGAAGAATAACGGCATTTTTAACGATCGACAGTCCGAGACCCGTTCCGCCACTCTTCCTTGATCTTCCTGAGTCAATCCTGTAAAACCTTTCGAATACTCTGGGTAAGTGTTCTTCAGATATACCCGTACCATCATCTGAGAATATAAAGTGATGAAAAGATTCATCATTGTTGTAAACTGCGATCTTTACTGTAGTCTTTTCACCGGCATAATTAACTGTATTCTCAAGAAGATTCTGGAATATTGAAAGGATCAGCGATCTGTTGCCGGTAACATAAATACCATTAAGGTTTTCTGTCACTACCTTTATCATTTTGGCATCAATTGCCGATTTAAAGTTGTTGACTACTTCTTCGATAACCTCCATGATATCCACTTTTTCCACTGAAAAGCTGTTTCCTGCCTCTTCAATCTTATTCAGAACCGAGATGTCGTTGATAAGTGCCGTAAGCCTATCACTCTGGGCAAGAGCCTTTTCAAGGAAATATTTTCTTTTATCGTCTGTCATCGCCGAATCCCCAAGCAAAGTTTCAATATAACCTTTCACTGATGCCACAGGGGTTTTCAGCTCATGAGCAATATTTGACGTCATCTCCTGTTTTATGATCCTGCTTTGCTCGGATTCCGTAATATCGCTTATTATCACTTCAAAATCCCTGTCATGAAATGCGACGCATTGAACCCTGAAAAACTTCCCGTTCTTTCCGATCTTGTACTCCATCTTGGGAAGATCTGTCGAATGGGTATCAGCAGCCGGATGTTTTTCCATGAATTCACCGACTTTTCGGAATTCTTCGATTTTAAAAAAACCGGATGTCGAAATTGACAACTCTCCGGAAATGAGATTCATGAAGTGGATAAAATGGTTATTTGCCAGGATTTTGGTTTTATCCTCACCAAAGAATGCAATACCCTCGTTGAGGGCGTTCATGTGGCTGAACAGTTTTTCCTTTTCTCCAGCCAGGTCATTTTTTGTCTTAAGGAGATTATTGTAAATTCCAAGGATCTCTTCGCCAATCACACCAAGTTCATTCTGAGGGAACTTCTGATTGAAATCGAATGGTTCGTTGTTGCCTATCTTAATGGCAAAATCCTTGAGCTTGATTATGGATTCAGAGAATTTATTGGTGACCAGAAGCATTACCAGCCAGATCGCAAGGAAAGCGATGATCAGTACCGGAAGGAAAAATTTCCTTGCTTTCAGGAAATTAATGACATTGATGTCGTAAATCTCTGCAGCTCTTATATAATATCTTCCATAAAATCTGGAATAATAATAGTACGACTTTCCTGTGGTACCTGATTTCCTGACTGAGGTGCCGAAGTCAGAATACAGGGATTCCTTTATTTCAGGTCTCTTCAGGTGATTTTCCATGCTTTTCCAGTCATGCACGAAACTGTCGTATAAGACAACACCCTGAGGATCGACTATGGTTATCCGCAGATTATTCTCCGGGAATAGTCTGGTAAGAGAATCCAGTAGATGATAATCACCCTTCTCGTTTACCAAATTGATCTTTATGTAATTACTTACGATCTCTGTCGATTTTTCGAGCTCATCATTCAGTGTTGCAGTCCTGAATTCCTTTTCCCTGAAATATAGGTACGTAAGGATGATCAGAGTGAACAGGACAAAAACCAGTGAGTAGTATAAAAACAGGTTATTTCTGAACTTTTGACGATTTTCTATCATCTGCCGGTTGACTATTTTATATTTTCGAAATAATATCCGTAACCCGTTTTATTCTTGAGGTTTACTCCGTATTTGCCAAGCTTTGTACGGATCCTTGCGATATTTACATCAACTGTCCTGCTGGTCACAATGACGTCTTTTGCCCAGATCAGGTCAAGTATGGCTTCCCTGGAATACAGCTTCCCGGGATTTCTGATGAGAAGACTTATTATCTCAAATTCTTTTTTTGTCAAATCTGCAGGCTCTCCTTCGATAAACAGTTTTTTCCCTTCAGGATCCAGTTCGATGCTGCCTGAAATAATTCTGTTCTTTTCGTTATTTTCTTCTGCCAGGTATCTTTTAAGAACAGCCTTGATCCTTGCAGTAAGCTCATTAATTGAAAAGGGCTTTGAAACATAGTCGTCTGCACCAAGGCTGAACCCGGTCAGCAGGTCATTTTCAGTATCCTTGGCAGTCAGGAAAACCACCGGTACATTGTTGCTAAGCTCTTTCCGGAGCTTATCGGCCATTTTAAACCCTGACATTTGTCCCATCATCACATCAAGAAGAATAAGATCAAATTCTGTCAGTGGCTTCTTTAAAGCCTCTTCAGCTGAATGAGCCACATCGGTGATGAATCCTTCATTGTCGAGATTGTATTTAAGGATTTCACAAAGGTCCTCCTCATCATCAACTATCAGAATCCTTTTTCCCCTGTAATCCACCATACCTGTCGTTAATATTATTCCTCCTTAAGATCTCCCTCAATCTGCCTGGTATGCCTTATATCAGTGCCCTGCATTGAGTATATTGATGCTTCTGCAATATTGGTCGCATGGTCGGCTATCCTTTCAATATTAGTGATAATATTCTTAAGATCGGCATAGCTTATAAGCATTTCCTTGGTCTTTTTGCTGACATTCGCTTTTGAGATGCTGTTGATTAGAAGCTTCCGGTTCATATCATCTACCACCTCATCGTTTTTAATTGTCCACACTGCATAATCCTTATCACTGTTTTCGAAGGAAAGCAGGGATTTCTCCACCATGAATTTCCCCGAGATAAGCATATTGAGAATTACCTCCGACATAGCCTTGTATTCAGCTGTATCCCTTATCTCTTCAGCTGAATAAATAATATTCATTACAAGATCGCCAATACGTTCAAGGTTGATAGTGATGCGATATATTGAGACAAGTCTCCTGACATCCAACGCTACAGGCTGGTATAATGCGACTGTATTGATGAACTTTTCGCTTACCACTACCTCCATGCTGTCTATCTTCCTTTCATTTTCAGTTATGTCATCAATAAGCTCCCTGACGGTATTCTCATGATTTCCTGAAATATACTTGTCGAGCAGTGTCAGCTGCGACAGGACCATCTCTGCCATTTCCCTGAAACTGTTCTCGACGTCGGCTATAGCATCTTCTATTATTGGTTTCATATTCTTATTTATAACTGCCTTTTAAAAATATTTTAGTCTGGCGAAAAATCAATCAGCCAAACTGAATCATCGGGTTGTCGCCGGTTTTATTACTTTGCTGCAAAGTTAATTACATTAATTTTCACATTTATTGTCGGGATGTTACTTAATTGTTACTTTTTTGTCAATTTTCCTGTGAATGTGAGTAGCCGGAAACACAACCGCCCGGATGCAATCTTCTTCAGGATGTTGGAATAATCTGATCCGGATAAAATTTGTACCTTGCCTTTCTATATATGCGAATCTTATGAAATCCATTTTATATTTAATTGCAGGTTGCCTTTTTTTGCCTGCCAATCACGCTTATTCGCAGGAATTTATAAAGCCAAATTACGGATTGAAAAGCCACGAAACACTGGTGATCAGTAAAGTTGAACTCTCAGCGACCGAGGCGACTTTCTATATGAGTGTTGAAAACCGTATTCCGGGCGGGACCTTCTGTGCAAATAAGAAGATCTTTATATTATATCCTGACGGAGAGCGAAGCAAATTGGTCCGGTCAGAAGGAATACCGGTTTGTCCGGATACGCATAGTTTCAGCTCTATCGGAGAGAAGCTTGATTTCACGCTGACATTCCCTCCACTAAAGCCCGGAACAGAATGGATTGACCTGATAGAAGACTGCTCTGAGAACTGTTTCTCGTTTTATGGAGTCACGCTTGATAATGAACTGAACAGAAATATCGATGATGCTTTCTCGCTTGCGGAAAAAGGAGAATCTGTAAATGCAATGAATAGCTTTATTGAGCTAGCTGAAACGACTGAAAAGAAAAACCTGGGAATTGAGGGCCTGCTGTACGTCAATATTATCAGGCTTGCAAGGGAAAGCGGTAACCAGACCAAAGCTGCCCAGTGGTATGCCAGGCTGAAAGAATCACGGCTCCCGCGCCTGGAGCAATACATTAAGTATTTGAATGATCAGAGAATAAGTTACTAATAAATCCCCATAAGGATCTTAAGCTCCGAAAGTGTTATCCTGTAATTCAACTGGGCTGAAAAATAATCCGATTCTGCCCTGGCCAGGGCAGCTTTTGCAGTAAGAAGGTCAGCTTCAAGATTCAGCCCTGAGCTACTCTTGTCCGATTGCATTTTAAGGTCCTCCCGCCGATAAGACACAACTTTTTCAGCGACCTTTATAAGATCCTCCGACTGCTTTAGTTTACGGTAAGTCTTGGCAATATCATTGCTTACCTGCTCCTTTGTGTTCGCCATGTTTTCTTCAGCCTGTTCCCTTGCTGATATACGCTGCAGCTCAATTGTCCTGTTTGACAGCACATCCTGGATATTCCATTTAATTGAAGCGCCGACAAAGGCATTATTCTTTGGGTATAATGCCGTACCCTTCTGATACGCATAGCCTCCCAAGAGACCTACGTCGGGCAGAAAGCTGTATTTGCTTGCCCTGACTGCATTATCGGCTTTTGTTTTGTATAACGAGGCGAGCCTCAGATCATCATTATTTATTGATGCTACATTTAATGCAGTGTCAATAACTGCAGCACTTTCTATTATCTGGCCGGAGGGCACCGGCTGCAAAACAAGCTCAGAAGTCTCGTCAAGCCCGATAAGCTGCTTCAGTTCAGAGGCATAATCATCATATTGGATTTGCAGTTTCAGAAGATTCTGCTCCTCATCTGCTTCAGCAGCAGATAGTCCGAATTTATTCGATTCGGTCGTCTTTCCTGCCGAAAAAGCATTTTCAACATCACTTAGTTTTGTTTTTGCCAGCGTCACTTTAAGATTGGCTTCCTCGATCTGCTTCTGAAGGATCAGCAGTCCGAAATAGAGTTTTTCAACTGTCTGCCTGACCTGAAATTCTGCCTTCGACTCTTCGGTCTGTGCAATGCGATACTCTGATTTTGATACTTGTACGCCGGCATTTATTTTGCCCATCTGAGTTACAGGCTGATAAACACTGATGCCCGCATTGTAATTATCGTGGTTTCCCATCTGAAGCACTTCATCTATAGGAGGGAAGGGTATTTTGGTAGTACCCAGTGGAAGCTCGCCGAAAACTCCCTTGTCAATAGTTATTGAAGGAAGGCCTGTATTATATTGGTATGCCCCTCCAGCTACAATTGTGGGCAGATATTTAATCCTGTCTTCATTCACCTTTTGTTGCTTTTCATCAATCTGAAGCCTTCTGACTTTAACCAGATGGTTATTCTTTACAGCAAGATTCTCAGCATCATCAAGACTAAGAGGCTTGCCATTCTGCGCTGAAATCTGCAGAGAGGATGAAAAAACCATGACAATTGCCGCGGCAAGACAGGCTTTAAATACTCGAGTTTGCACTTTGCTCCGGTTTAATTGTTAAATCAATATTCTTTTTTTCCTCAGGCCTGATAACAGCCGTGTACAGTACTGGAATTGTTAATGTTGACATCAGCATCGACCATACAACACCGAATGCGATGACGCTTGCAAGAGGGCTCCATAGTGAAGATCCTGACAATATCATCGGAAGGACACCTATTGCTGCTGCCATGGCTGTGAGGAAAATTGGCCTCAGCCTTCTTTTGCCGGCTTCGCGGGCCGCAGTAGGTATATCCAGACCTTTCTTCA
The DNA here is from genome assembly GCA_963717685.1 of uncultured Bacteroidales bacterium. Lineage (GTDB taxonomy): Bacteria > Bacteroidota > Bacteroidia > Bacteroidales > VadinHA17 > LD21. The sequence continues at coordinate 2,210,454 of OY970346.1, forward strand.
GCAACTCGTTGGTGTGATCGATAAGAATAATTGCATTCCTGACCACAATGCCTGAAAGACTTATAAGTCCGGTAAATGCAGTAAAGCCAAATTCATTCCCGGTTATTGCAAGGCCCAGTATCGCACCGAAAAGACTCAAGGGTATCGTAAGCATTACAAGCCCTGCTTCCTTAAGGTTCTTGAACTGGAAAAGCAGAACCATGAATATGATGATAAGGCTGATTAATAAGGCTGTAATCATAGGTCCGATGGTTTCCTGCTTATTGGCGTATTCTCCTCCGAAGTATATGCTGTAACCGGGGGGAAGATGAATTTTAGCCAGTGCCGGCTGTACTTCCTTAAGCAGTTCTGATGCAAGGACGTCATCTTTTATCTCACTCCCGATAGTCATGGTTCTTATCCCGTTCCTGTGCATGATTATTCCTGTCTGCCACTCAGGCTTTAAGTCGGCAATCTGTCTGAGAGGGACAGAAGCTCCCGTCACAGGCGACTGGAGCCATACATTCTCCAGATCGCTGTTGTTTCGCCGGTGCTCTTCATCAAACCTTAAGACAATATCTACAGGGTTTTCTCCTTCATAAATTGTGGATACAGGATAGCCGCTGAATCCGGTCCAGACCATCTGCGACACACTACTGGTGGTGAACCCCAGCCTTTCGGCTTCAGGCTTCAGGTCTATATTAATTCCATAATGATCTTCCCTGAAATCAGAGCGTACCATATCGCTCCCCCTAGCATCCCTTAGAATGCCCTGAACTTCAGCCCCTATTTTTTTAAGTTCCCTTAGATCGTTACCCGATATCCTCACCTCAACCGGCGAGGCCAGAGGCTGTCCCTGCTGCATGAGCCTTACATGAGGAATACCTTCGGGTACCAGGCCATTTACTTTGTTCTTCAGATCAGAGTACAATGATTCCGTAGCCTTCTTGCTTTTTGTATTTATTAAAATCTGTGCATAGTTGCTGACCGGCATTTCAGGTGAATAGTTGTAATAAAACCTCGGAGCGCTCTGGCCTACAAAAGTGGCGAATGACCTGACCCTGTTATCATTTTTCAACAGATCCTGAATCTTCATAATGGCCTTTTCGGTTTTCTCCAGCCTTGTCCCTGTCGGCATCCATAGCTCGACAGTGAACTGGTCTCGCTCTGCCTCGGGAAAAAACTTCTGCCTGATTACCGTCCTGAACAGCAAAGCCGCGAGAAGAATTGTCAGCAGGCTTCCAGCAATGGTTATCCGGGAATGCTTAAGGCACCAATCGATCGACTTATTATAAGTTGATTGCATGAAGTTCAGAAAGATACCCGCGCTGCTCTTCCCGTCCTTGCTTTTCAGCCCTCTTTTAATGAACACAAAGCACAGGAGCGGAGTCAGGAACATGGCCACAATAAATGATGAAGAGAGTGCTATCGCTACTGTAAAGGGAAGTGTCCTGATAAATTCGCCTATTGCTCCTGTCAGTATTACAAGGGGAAGAAAAGATCCAATGATGGTAATAGTGGCCGTCAGTACCGGGACTACCAGTTCCGTTGCGCTTTTCCAGGCCGCTGTCCACCTGTCGTTCCCCCGATCGAGAAGGGCGACGTAATTATCGGTGATTATTATTGCATCGTCAACCACCATTCCAAGCACTACGATCAATGTCGCCAGGGATACCTGCTGAAGCTCGATGCCAAAGGCATGCATCAACGCAAATGTCATCGAAACTGTCATTGGAATCGCAGTCGCCGCGACTGCTGCAATTCTGAGAGGCAGGAGGAACATGACGACTATTATAACGGCTATGATTGCAAGCAGGAATTCATGAAGGAAATGTGATATATTCTCATCCACTACTTGTGGCTGGTTTGTTAATGTCGTTATCCTGATGTTAGCAGGAAGCTGATCCCTGAATTCATCGACCATCCTGTCAACTTTTTTGCCGGACTTGACAATGTTTTTGCCTTCATACATCTGAATTGCAAGCAATAAAGCCTTATGCCCGTTGACGGTTATTTTGCCTGAAGGTTCTTCATAGCCCCTTGTGAGATCTGCAATATCACCAAGCCTCACTACAGCACCTGTTTTTGATGCACCGACAATCTGGTTCCTTATATCATCCTCAGATTTATAGTAGCTTTCTGTATATAAAGGAGTGCTGAGGTTATCGGACTTAATTTCTCCGGTAGGACTTATAACATTCTGGGATTGAAGCACTTTTACAACCTGCGGCAGGCTTATGTCATAAAGTGACATTTTTTCAGAGTTGAAGGTAACCTCAATTTGTTCCTTTTGCTCTCCAATGGATTTTATTTTTGAGACTTCCGGTATTGTCCTCAATCTGTCTTCGAGCTTCGAAAGATAATCCTTCATCTGTACAAATCCGGCATCATCGCTTTCAAATCCGAAAATCAGTGATTCAGTATCGCCATAATCTGAATTGATGACCGGACCCCTGACACCCTGCGGAAGATCAATTGCTTTCAGAATAATCATCTGGTGCCGCAGCTTGTTCCAGAAAATATCAGGTTTGGTAACGTCATCCTGAAGGTAAAGATGAACGACAACCATGCCATCGGAGGTCACTGAATAAGTCTTTTCTTTCCTGACTTCATTGTACTGAAAGAGATAATTCTCCAGTTTTCGCGTAACCTGGTCCTCAACCTGGGCTGCCGTCGCCCCCGGAAAATATGCAATGACCAGTCCTCCAGGGATCGTGATATATGGATCTTCCCGGCGGGGCATATTCACGAGCGAGTTCACTCCAAAGGCAAATACTACTAAAAGAACCGATAAAGTGACCTGCTTATGCTTCAGGGAAGCTTTGACAAAATTCATATCCTGATTATTTTATGAGGATTGGGGAGCCATCAACAAGTTTTTGCTGACCGCCTGCAACTACCACTTCCTTTTCATTCAGCCCTGCGACTACTTCTATTTTGTCATTTATAAGCCGTCCCGAAGTGATATTCCTCCGGAAGGCTTTATTTTTTATTGTATCGGCTACAAAAACATAGCTCTGATCATTTATATCGTGCTGAAGCGCTTCTGAAGGTATTTCCAGGACATCGTTCTCAGCGCCTGAGGATAAAGCGACTTCTGCTATCATGCCCGGACGTACAAGCATCCCCGGATTGTCAGCTTCTATTCTGATTGTAAACTCCCTTGAAGCAGCCTCTGCGGCCGATCCTACCTCCGTCACTATGCCTTCATATACTTTTCCCAGAGAGGAGATCATTATTTCCGCTTTTTGTCCGATTTTAACATAATGCAGTTCATTTTCCGGAATAAAGGCACTGACCTTGATTTTACGGATATCTGAAACAACAAAAAGAGGAATGCCGGCTCCCGTAATTTCACCTTCTTCGCAAAGCTTTTTTAACAGGACGCCATCAATGGGTGAGTACAGTTTTGTGTCGTTCAGGTTTTTCGCCTGAAGTTTTTGCTGTGCCTTCGCCTGCTGAAGCCCGAAACTGACTTTGGCGAAATCGCTTTCACTCAGGCTTTTGTTATCATGCATTGATTTAAGGCGGTCGTACTCATCCTGCACCTGGCTTACCTGAATGTCTGCAAGCTCTTTGGCTATTTCATAGCTGGCGGGATCGAGACTGGCAAGGAGCCTGCCCTTTGAAACCGGTTCTCCTTCATTTGCAGCAATGAAATCAACTTTCCCTGCCACCATAAATCCAAGTCTCACTGTTTTAATGCCTTCAATATTCCCGCTCATGGAAATCTCTTTTCCTTCGGCATTTTTTGTGACACTGGCAGTTATCACCGGAATTGATGTTTCATCTCTTTCCTTCGTGCCGACTTTTGCCCGGCATCCGGATAACAGAAAGATAATCAGAAAAATAACTTCAAGTCTATTGCGTATCATATTTATAATATCAGACATTCTGATGAAATCAAAGATCGGAAAATTGCTGAATTTAAGTTTTATCCGGATCAAAAAATATTCCAGGAAAATAGGTTTGACAAATAAAAAAGGCTGACCATTTCTGATCAGCCTTAATGATATTTGAAGAATTAATTCTATAATTTAATATCGAGCCCGACTCCAAACAGGAAAGTGCTTTTCCCAAGAGTTTCTTCAGGCATCATATCTGTCTCACCAAGATAATGGCTTACGGTTATATTATCGTTTACATAGGAAGTATAGCTGACACCCGCATTTATCTTGATCCTGTTACCGATCGAGTATACTCCGCCAAAGGCATAAGTGCTGGTAGCATTAGAGTATGTCAGATCGCTCTGATATTCGCTGTTCACACCCTTGTTTGCATAGTTGTACCCGGCGCTTAATGCAAACCTTTTGGTTAAGTTAAACTCGAGCCCGCCTTCAAGGACATATCCGTTTTCAGCTATTATCTGGCTGTTTGATACAGGTGAATTTTCAAAGGTATGGCCGTAGTTTGCTGATTTGTCAAAGAAATAATTGACTCCAAGGCATATTTTGAGTTTCATGAAGGTGTAGTCAACCCCTACAGCAAGCTCGGCAGGCATATCGTTTCTTACCTTTGCCCCGTCAGGGAACATAGTTACTGGAGTTCCGTCTACAGAGCCGATGACAATATCCTGGGAGGTTTTGTTGGTAACGCTGATTTTTGTCGCAAATTCATACTTTATCCCAATATTAAGGTTTTTAGTGGGGGATATGTCTGCGCTTAAAATCGGGGAAATGCCTGACCCGGTCTGTTCCGCATCAACGCTTTTATTAGCTGTTTCAGCAGCATATGCTGACATTGCACCTGCCTGGCTTGTAAATCCGGGAGCAGCTGCAGTAAGGGTTCCTTGTGCCGATGCTATCGTAGATGCACCTATCTGGGCCGGAGTTAAACCGGCAGCTCCAAGTATTTGCTGGATCTGAGTTATCTGACCCGATGTCAGTCCCACCTCGGTTCCATCTGAAAGTAAAACACTGCCTCCGCCTCCCGTAATTATCGGTTGTAACCCTGTAGCAAAGGAGGTAGCCCCGGCAGCCAGTGTGTTTAGGGTTGTTGCTCCAGCTGTGAAGAAAGCAGGGGCGGAAACCATGGTTGTTCCATCATATGATGATCCGAATGCCGGATAGTTCGGATTGATCATAATATTGTTCAGGTAGCCGGTGTAATTGTTTTTTACTGTGACCAGCCTGCCTCCGATGGCAACTGAAAGCATGTCATTTATCTTGTAGGACACGTTGGCCTGGAAGCCATAATAAACGGAAGTCCCCTTGAAATACATTTCAACTGAATAAGCTGTTGTGGGTATTCCTGTTGCAGTAAGCCCGGGCACTAAATCAGAAACACCGTATTCGAATGAGGGAAGTCCCTTGTTGAATGTGGCACCGCCGCCACCGCCAATTGGCATAAATCCGGCCGATATAGCGAATTTATTCAGCTTATAAACTGCGTAAATTGAAGGGAATACCGGAGCGGATACCGACCCTTTGTAATCACCCGAATTGAGATAGGGATAATTGCTCTTGATTTCCCTGGTTTGGAAAATGGTCTGGTTGGATAAGGAAACATGCAATCCATTATCCAGCTTCATCACTCCGGCAGGATTATAATATACAGCATCAACGTCAATCGATGCATCCCTGACGGGAAGGCGTACCCATGCGGCACTCTGGTTGGTGTTTGTGACCAGCCCGCCGGCCATCAGAGTTCCAGTGATAAAAGTTCCTGTAAGAATCGTCAGTAATTTTCTCATAGATTAGTTTTTAAGTTAAAACTACAGGAGTTTATGTATAGCCATAAATCCTCGTTCATAAAAATAAATCATAGGTTTTATCGATCAGTTTAATCAACAAACCACTTCAAATGTAGAAAATTATTTCATTTATCCAAATATGTCTGAAATATTATATTGAAAGTAAATCAATTGGAATGATTGAACAATATCATTCGAAATTCATGTTGATCAGAGATAGTTATTGTCAATTAATAGAGACAGCCATCAGGCATAAGACATCTGCCGCCCGTAGCTCAACACCTGCCGCATTGCTCCTTTCAATTAATTTCCATGCACTAAAGTAATATCTTTGGACATTCTTTAATTCGCCAGTTGCCAACCGGTGACAAGTGACTGAATATAATCAGAATCTGCCTGAGATCCTAATGCTGTAATTTCTTTGCGGCTGAATGTCCCCCGGTCGCCCCATGTATTCTATGTTTGTCAGATTCTTCACAACAACTGAGATTGTGAATTTATCGTTCAGCCTGTATCCCAGGTTCCCGTCGAGAAGAACATATCCCTTATTGTGATCTTCCCAGTATTCCGGGAAACCCGGAAGGATTTGAGTCGTAAGGAATACTTCATCAATATTGAGAATTTTCGATCTGGCGTATAAGTCAAGCCCCATGTCGAATTTTTTCCAGGAGTTCTTAAGGGTCACTACTACTGAGTGTTTCCTTCTGTATTTGAGGTAAGTGGTTGTATTTTGATTTGTAAGAGGGTTGAACTCTATTGGATACGTGTATGTGTATCCTCCCGTGAGAATGGATTTGACCGCACCAAAGGAACCTGCCAGGGAGAACTCTATTTCCGAGCCATACACCCTTGATTGCTCGACATTGGTAGCCCTGAACCCGTATCCACCTGCTTCAGGATATGAGGCGAACTGGAATTCTATCATATTTGAATTTTGCAGTAAGAAGAATGAAAGATCTGCTTCTCCAGTGATATTGCCCATTGAAACGCCCTGCTTGACCCCTGCTTCCGAACTCCAGCCGGATTCAGGTAAAATATCAGGATTTGGTATTATTTTTATTGATCCAAGTGTCGTCGATGCAAATTTCTCGGCAATTGAAGGGTAACGGTATCCCTGTCCGAAAGAGGCCCTGATGAAAGTAAAATCCGCAGCCTGCCAGTTCAGTCCTGCCCTGAAGATGGGCACGATTTTTTCATTGTTTCCGTCAAGTGAATAACTCTCGATCCTCATACCGGCCACAACCTTCAGTCTTTTGACAGGACTTGTTTCAATCTGTCCGTAGCCGGCCAGGTTCATGAAGTGATGGTCACCGAAGAAACTCGATTTGACAAAGCTGTAATTCTCCGTCAACCCTGCTGTAAAATCAAGGAAGCTCAGCAGCCGGTACCATAACTGATCCTCCGTATAAATGGTAAGGGCATTACTGTTATTCTGCGCACTTGCAGGCAGCCTGTTGATGGCCGATTCGACCCTCATTTTCAGATCATTTTTTAATCTGTCATTTTTCCTGTATGAAATGAAAGGATCGGCAGCAAGGAATGTGCCATGATATTCCAATGCAGTTGACTCTGATTGTTTGAGTGCACCTGAATCAGCATCCTGCCATAGGATAAAATCTCTCTTTTCATTATACCCGGCAGTCAGATTCAGGCCATAGTTCAGCCCTTCCTTCCTGCTGAAATGCTTGAGCTTAAGACATGCACGCTCAACAAGCTCCTCATTGAGCATTCTGTAGCCTTCGTTTATGTATGAATTAAAGCTTATACCCACATCAGTCCTTCCAAATTTCTGAAGAAGAGAGAACGATGAGCTTGAAAATTTTGTCGGAGTGCCAGACCATATCCATTTTCTGTTGCCCGGATTGTCATAAAAACCGGCTTCAGTAAAAAATTGGGTCAAAGGCACATTGGTGGCATCGGCAGTCCTGAAGTTTATTACTCCGTTGAGTGCAGAAGATCCATACAGGACTGATGACGCTCCTTTTATTATCTCGACCTGGGAAAGATTTTCCATCGGGAGGAATTGCCATTTGATATTTCCTGCATCAGCCGAAATCATTGGCAGTCCATCAATAAGAGCCATGACCCTGCTTCCTGCTCCGTAGCTGTATCCGCTTCCACCCCTTACGGAAGCTTGTCCATCCATTACCTCTATTCCTGGCGTTGTGTTAATAAGTTCCTGAGCATCATTGATATGATTGTTCGACAAAAATGAGGTTTTGATTACATCCATTGAAACGCTGAGCTCTGCAATTTTTTGTTCTGTTTTATTTGCGCTTACCACTATCTGGTCAATTTCACGGATATGGGTTTCCATCTCAGCATTGAGTTCTACGGTTTCATTTTCCTTTACATTTATTTCTTTTGTAAGAGGTCTGTATCCGACGAACTGGAAAGATATGCTGATCCTTCCTCCGGAAGTTCTGAATGTGAAGGAACCATCCCTGCCTGTTGTTGTTCCAAGATTCTTGCCGTATATGACATAGACTCCGGCAAGGGGCTCTCCGGTATTTTTATCAGATACTTTTCCATTTACAGTTCCCTGGGGGTAAGCAATGGTGAAGGAAAGGCACAGGAGCAATCCGGTTATTGCAATTATACGGCTTATCATTTGGCCTTGAAAGTCATGCGGATATCAATGGGTTGCATTGTTGTTTTGTCGGGTACAACAGTTGTAATTTTAAGTGAAGCAGTCGTAAGTTCAACGATGTCACAGACTATAGGAAATGCCAGGGAATCTGTAATAATGGTAATTTCGGTTTGTGCCTCGTCCAGGCTCCATTTCCCGGTATATTTCCCAAATGTGCCGGTCCCGTTACTGCTGAATTTAGCATCTCCTTTAAAGTTTGCCAGCAATTCTCCGGTACCACTTGCATCCTGACCATTGGCAAGCAAACTGTCTGAAGTCCAGGTCGGCGTTGTCAGAAGTTTGAATATTTCTGATTCGCTGGTCTTATTGCATGCAAAAATGAACAGAGCCAGCACTATAACAAATGCGTAAGAGAGTTTTTTCATTTCTGTCAGATAATAAGTGTACAAAATACATTTAATCCAAAAGGATGATTTTTAAGATCAGGTTTTAATCCATATCAAAGTTAGGAAAACTATTTTATTCTGACATCCGCCGTGAAACAGCATTCTCAGATCTGTTCGATTACCTTTTCGGATTTTCCTTAATGATCCGGAGTGTCATTATTCAGCATAATATATCATTTCCCTGTGCAAAGCCCGGATAATGACTAAATTTGCTTTCAGCAGCTCAAGGGTCTGTTTTTTTAATTTGAATTAATCATCAATATGAGTATTCCCTGTTTTAAAAATGAAACAACATAAAGCATGATATATCATAAATTTCTAAATAACAAGTATTTGTCTTTTTTCCTGTTGTCTGCACTCGTTACTTTTCAAAGCCTGTCTGCTCAACCGGTAATAGGTCTGGATAACTGGTTCAACCGTGAAACGAATCCTGCAACCGGCAAACCCTATCATTACCTCTGGACTGATACTGCAGTTACAGGGTATTCCCGCTGGGGCGAAATATTTAAGGCAAAAGGTGCCAGGCTGGCAACTGTCGGGAAGCCTGCGGCAGCTGTTTTAAGCAAGTTGGATGTTTATATAATTGTCGATCCTGATACCACAACTGAATCGGAATCACCAAATTATATAATGCCGGATGATATAAAGGCAATTGTTGAATGGGTAAGGAGTGGAGGCGTTTTGGCAATCTTTGCCAATGATGCTCCCAATTGTGAGTTCACACACCTGAACCAGCTGGCGGAACAGTTCGGAATAACTTTTAACCATGTAACCCTTCACAGAGTGGCAGGGACAAATTTTGAGACGGGAGCAAGCACAGATCTGCCTCCGCATCCTCTTTTCAATGGAGTGTCAAAGATATTTATCAAGGAGATTTCTGATGTTAATCTTTCCGGCACTGCAAAGGCTATTCTGACAGAAAACGGGAATATCCTGATAGCTGAAAATCTATTTGGCATGGGATATGTCTTTGCGATCGGGGATCCATGGCTTTATAACGAATATATTGATCACGAACGCCTTCCTCAAAGCTTTGATAACAGGAAAGCGGCTGAGAATCTTACCGGTATATTGCTGGGTCACGCGAAAAAGAAGAAATAAGGCAATCACGCCCTGCAAAACAACAAGAAACCGTCATGACCGGCTAAAACAAGCTATAAATTATGAGGTGATAATTGGACAGGAAGACCTGCGTCTGATTTCCATAATTTCTATTTCCGGATCCTTTTGACAGAATTGACCAATGTATATGAAATCGTGGCACCAATCTCAAACTGGTTGATTTTCATTGATTGATCTATATAAAAAAAATCATTTTTAAGCTGAGGGATATTATCGCTCCTGCCAGGGGCTGTAAAACTGTTCAGACCGCCAAGGTATCTGACATCAAGGAACATTCTGAGATTCTTTATCTTGTAGCCGATCCCTGCGCCTGCATTCCACTGTCCTGTGCTCTGATTCCTTATCGGCAGGGTGTTTATATTGTACAATCCGCCGCTGTAATTGGCATCTTTCCCCGTAATGACATCTTCAGTAGTATATGAAAGCGAGACGTTGCCGCGAGCCCTGTATAAGTATAAAAGACCCGTTCCTCCTGATACATACGCAATTAAATTTTTGCTGATGGTAAAATATTTTTTAATGTAAACCGGAAATTCAATGAAAGAATCCTTTTCCCAGTAAGAAAGGTTGAATGATGGATCCTTCGTAATATTTCTGGAATAGCTGGAATAGAAAGTCATCAGGTCGGCATTTAGTGAGATTCCATAATTAAATTCATATTCCGCCATACCATAATAAGTAAACCAGAAGCCGCTTTCGCTTAATGGCTTGCTGTAATCAAGTCCGGAAAGCACGGAATAAACCCCGGTGGTCTGATGCCGTAAGTAGTTCATGGTATTCTTTGCTCCGATAGTGAATAACGGATGTATCAGATATTTTTTGACCAGTCTGTTATATAGCTCGGGATTATCTTCTTCTTTCAGCTCATAATGGGGGAAATTTATCAGCAGAAGTTTTACTGTCGACTCAGCTTTCTCCATTTCGCTGGTTTCCACATAGGCTTTTGCAAGGACCTCAAGTGCTTTCTCTTTATCCTTCCTTGAGAATTTGCATGAACCAAGCGCGTCCTCCAGGTTTTTGATGCAGTCAGGGAAAAGCCCTGCCTGGTATTCAGCAATTGCAAGCTTCAGCTTTGAGGCGCAATCATTGTTCCCGTTCAAAGGCTGCTGCGCACCTGAGATCAGGGTGCAAACAAGTAGTGTCAATATAATGAATGATCGTTTCATTTATCGGGTCTGACTTCTATGGATTCATTCCGCAGGTTTTTTCGTAGGGGATATCCATACCTATATAATTGCTCCATTCAACTGGTGTCATGTCTCTTTGAAGAATCCCGCAAATTTTTGATGCAAGGATTCTGGATGAAGTTTCCCAGATCCTTATGCTTTTATCAGACATTCCTGCAATAAGCTTATTGTCGTCGGTAAAGACCAGGGATCGCACTCTTGAATCAGGATTTTCGATACTAACCACCCCTCCGACAAAGTCATGCAATTCAAAGAAAACATGATAGTTATAAAAGCGGATCACTTTATCCCATGACGCAGTTGCAAACATGGAAAAATCCTTGTTAAAAACTATAAAATCAACTCCTGTGGCATGAGAAGCGTATCTCAAGACAGTCTTTTTATCGTTAAAGTCAAAATACTGAATATACCCGCTGGTACACCCTGCAAAGATATGTTTCCTTAAGTTGTCCCATGCCAGACAAATGATCTTGTCATCGGATGATTCATATAGTTTTTCACAAACCATATCCCTGATATTCCACAGGTAAACCGAGCCGTCTTCATCAGCTGAGATTAACGAGTCGCTTCCACAGAAAGCAAGAGCCTTGACCGGAGAGGTCACTTTAAGTTTCCTGACCGGATTTGAAGATAAGGATCTCGTTTCCCATATCAGGATCATACTGTCTTTGCCGCCTGTGGCCAGGTGACTTTCATCGCTGCTCCAGCAAGCTGCGCTAAGAGTCTTATTCTGTCCGTTGAGTTGTATTCCTTGCTGATTGCCGCCAGTTATATTCCTGAGGACAAGCTGATTATTTTCATAACCCGTGAGAATCATTTCCCCATCAGGGCTCAGACTGATGAAATCAATATACGATGCCGGCGGGGCACCCGTGGCAGATTCAACATTTCCTTCTTTATCCCAGCGCAAAACATTACCGTCCATGTCAGCTCCAAGAATCCCTTTATCATTTTCCGCAAGACACCTTATCTCATTTGCAGACCCGCCAAAAACTGAGTGTTTAGATTTGTCCAATACCGAGTAAGCTTTATCCAGAGCCTTAAAGATTACAGGATCATAAGGAGAACCCCCGTTTTTGAGATTAAAGTCAAAAGCCTGAACTGCAAGAAGCCCCATTATTTCAGGCTTTTTCTCGAGTGTCTGTGATATCAGTGCGAGGTTCTGTGCTGTCGAGAGAAGGCCAAGCCGTCTTGCTTTTTCCTCGGCTGACTGTGCCAGTATCCTTTGCTGATCGGCAATCTCTTTTTCCTGTTCAGCTTTTGTTGCCTGCTGGCTTGCAATTACCGACATCTGTTGAGCCCTGTTCCTTTGCTTGAATGCAGTTTCCCGGGAATTCAATGCATCCTGTTTGTCAAGTTCCGACTGGTTCTTTGCGGCAACGGCAATCTTTTCATTTTCTTCAGCTTTTTGTCTTGAAGCGATTGCTTCCTGTTTTGCATTATCGGCTTCTTCCTTTGCCGCCAGCGCTGCATTTTTCTGCTTTTCCGCAATCTGCTGCTGGATAACGGCCCTGCTTCTTTCCTTCATTGCAAATATTGTAAAGGCAGAAAGAACAGCTATAATTAATGAAGCTGCGGCAATGGCTAAATTCTGTCTTCTTCTCCGGGCTTTCTGCAACGCCTGTTTGCTCTGGGAAATAAATCTCAGGTACTTATCGTTCAGGAAAAGCTTATCCTCGTAAGGTGCAATGTACTTCAGGTCTTCCTCTGAAAGAAGAAGGTACCTCTTCTCATAATTCAGATAAGCGTTGTCGATGAAATATTTTATTTCAAGAAGCTCCTTTTCGACCAGGGTGATTTTTTCAAAGATCTTTGTTGCAAGGGAATCATGACGCAGCTCATACTTGCCGTCCTCATCCTTATCACGAAGGATCCTGAGCCTGATGAATTTCTGAATTAACTCTTTAACAGTCCGGCTGTCAATATCTTTCCCAAATGTTGCGGAATAATCGGTAATTTCTTCTTCTGTGATCTGTCGCTTTGTGCCCTTGACCGAAACGAATGATTTCAGGACTACCAGCCCCGTGTCGGGATCGTCGAGCTTGGATATTTGTTCTTCGAGGAATGAACCCAGGATATCCTTGACATCTCCGGCCCTGGAGAGAAGATCCATGGAGAATTTTCTCACCGCATGGTCCTCATCTTCTGCAAGCCTCAGTATCTTATCAAGGTATATCTGAAGCCATGTCAGCTCAACTTCAGGGCTGTCGGGATTAAGCTTTTCTAGCAGGGCATCTGCAAATCCCGGTTCTATATCTATATTATTTATCCGGCACGGGCCCTCAATGGTCTGAATGGCATTCTGCCTGGTCATCTTTTCTATCCTGATCCTGTTCGAAAGAAATGAAGGTATCACTTTTTCAAACTCGGTCACGCCTGCCAGGTATTCTTCCCTCAGTGAAAAGATGAACCTGCACTGGAGGTCTGATTCTATTACTTTAGCTATGTTCTTTATAAGCTGCTCTTTTTCTTCCTTTCCTCCGAATATAAAAAGCTCCTCGAACTGGTCAAATATGAGGAAAACAGGCTTGAAATGATCGAGATAAACAGAGCGAAGGAGTCTTTCAAGGTTGTATCCGCTGCCGGCTGAAGCAGCGACTTTTTCGAAGGGCGTTCTGGTGAGGGCATTTTTCTGAAGAGCCTCAAAAAGATTATGGTTAATATCGGTTCCCCTCCTGACATTGACAGGGAGCCAGTCTGAATCACTGAATTTATTTGCCAGTCCGCAGTTTATAAGTGATGATTTTCCCGTTCCCGATGTGCCGTAAACAAGCAGGATCCTGCTCTCGTAAACCCTGGAATGAAGCTCCTCTATCTCCTTATCCCTGCCGAAGAAAATTTCACGGTCATCTTTCGTGAAGCTATCGAGAAACTTAAAGGGACTTTTTTGCATCATATAGGGTGAAAAATTATACTGCGGGTTGTTCTGAACCGTTTATGGCTGATAAAAGATGCCTGAATTCCAGCAGAAGCACTTCATAATTCTTAAGTGAGCGGAGATCGCATTTCTCAGTCACTTCAGTACCCAGATACATAAGCTGTTCATTCCTGAATTTCGAGTACATGAAAATATCCTTTTTAATATCAAATTTCTCCTTTGTATCAAGTATCTCTGTGCTCGTATCTATTATAAGAGGTGAGAGGTTAAGGTATTCTTCAAGCGATTTCATGGTTTTCATCAGAAGGACCGAATGGCTTTCCGTGAATGTCGGTTCATGGAATTCCTTTGCCTTGAAATCGGAATCAGAGCTGTTGAGAAGATCAATCACATGATGGAATGTGGCATCCCTGACCTTGGATTTAATAACCCTTATCTCCTTGACTGATACAAGCTTGTATTTTGCAAGGAATGCGATCCTCTGCAGTATGAATGTCAGCTTTTCCTCATATTCGACGCACCTCTTTTCAATATCCTCCTGGGTGAGGTTTATCTGGTAGTGACCTATCTCATTTCGTTCAGGTATCCAGAAATCGAGGGCATTATAGAATTTGTTATTGAAGTTTTCAGCCATTTCAGGCATGAACCAACCCACCTTCTGGTCTTCAAAAATATTTCCGATACTCCTGATAAGCCAGGCAAAATTTCCCATGCTAAGGACAAAAAACCTGTTGTTGAATTCCCTGCTGAAGTTTTCAGGAATCGTTATCCTGCCTTCGTTCTTTTCCTTTCCGAGCTGGGAGAGCATGACAAAGCTGAGGAACTGCATCGAGCGTTCAATGGTTTTGAAGATCTGATCGAGACGCATCCTGTCGAGCTGCCTCATGGATCCTGAGAAAAGCCTTCTCAGTTCAACTCCTATAGGCCATGGGAAGTTCTTGATAACCAGGTCGGCAAGAACACGGTAATCAGTAATTTCCTCGTCTTCCTCTTCGTCAAGGACCATTTTGGCAAGGTTTGCCTTGTGTTTCAGCATCTCGTCAAAAACAGTCCTTATAAGATCCTCATTTATCTGTGACATCTGCAAACCCGTGAAAGTTGATATAAATATATACTGAAAAACTTATAAATATTCAAGAAACCTTGTTAAAAGTAATCTGAGGATCATAAATCATCGAGTTGTTACAATGATCTTTTTTATTATAATGATCCGCAACTTATCTTCAGGCTATAAAATGGTTTTTGCTTACCCTTGCCATAAAGAAATTTCTAGGTATTATAGAAGGGCTTGGATTTAAGGATGATCTGGAAATATTTGCAGGATGTTTTATTTTACCAGTTTCATCGGGGTTATTGTTACGGGTCCCAGAAGCCCCGATTCCCTTGGCTGCCATGATGATGCATCAAATTTTGTATATCCGCCGTCCGGTCCGACGGCCGCAAGATTTATATTGTAGAATTTCTTCCAGCTGACATTGTTCCTGTCGAGGTAAGCGATACGGTTTGCCATCATGTTGGACACCGTGATATCAAGAGTGTTTTTCCCTTTGAGGAGCTTCTTATCAAGTGTCAGCGTGAAATCCGGTCCTATAAGTACGGCTATCTCCCTGCCGTTAAGCGTGACCCTCGCACCATCGCACACTTTACCAAGGTTCAGGAGCCAGGCATCTGCCTTCCCTTCAGGCTTTCTGAACGTGATTGAATATACTGCACTTCCCGAGAAATTCTTTACATCATCACCCCCGAACTCAGTCCATGAAGAAAGCTTATCCGTTTCTTTTGAAGAGGGCAGTACCGGCCCTCCCTCGGTGAAGTTTACTTTCCATTTGCCCTTTATTTCTTCAGGTCTTGAAACAGGTTCATGGAATGTATATTGTTTGCCTGTCACCTGATCTTTGCAGGCTGATATTATCAATGATTCCCCCGGATTCATCATGACATAAACCTCAATGTATCCGTTGCTTCCCGGCCGTGTTTTTCCAATCCCGGACTGCTGCGTCATTGGATTGAAGATCTCTGCACAGACAGCGGCGGCCTGCAATGGTATCCATCCCTCAAAGGGTTTATCGCCGGTATTGAGGATAAAATAATTAAAACCGGTCTTTGTCTCCCTTCTTACGAACTTAATTCTGTTATCAGTCATCGTCTCGCGCTTCACACCGGCAAAACTCAGTAATGCATCCAGGTCATTGCCCGTCAGGATACTGCCTTTCCCATAGACAGTCCTGGCCACCTCAGGATTAATGGTTGCCGTAAAAGTCATCCCGTTCTTCAGCCTGTTAAGGACTTCTTGCTTTTCCTCAAGATTTGCCAATCCTGAAATATTCTCCGGCATTCCGCCATAGAATATGATTTTTGCCCCGTCGTTTGCCAGCTGAAGAATATGGGTGAATGTTTCAATAGGTATATATTTACAAGCGGGCACGATAAGCGTTCTGTAATCGTTCCCTTCAGTAAGGAGTGCGCCCTGGTCGGTCTCTGTGTTTGAGATCTGGAGATCTGAAATATAATCAAATGAATAGCCTTTATCGAGCATTATTTCAGTCGCATTTTTAAAAGGAGTTCCGTTATAAGCCGGGCTTATTGCATCGAAATGTTCCAGGAGCCCTGAGCCATAAACCGCATAACGGTCAAAAATCGGGAAGTACAGGATTACCTGGTTATCGGGTCTTCCTTCCTGGAGGAACGATTGTACGCGTGTCACGTAATCATTAAGCGCCCTGAAATTATTCCAGAGGCTGTTCGCGGGAGTAAGTTCCACTGATGCGTAGAACAGGAACCCCGGCCATGGTTCATTGACCGGTGAAAAGCAGGTGCCGTGATATGTTATATGATTTATTCCCCCAAGGAAAAATTGATCGGCGGCTTTTTTGATATCTCCCAGTGTGGAAGTAAAATGTGGACCGAGCCATGTTGCTGCTTCGCATGAAACAAGATATTTTCCTGATACATTCCCGGCAGATGAAGCAAATTTCAGCCTTGTAAGTTCGCTTCCTTCCGTCTCGGGTATGTCTGAGGCAGCATAGAGGTCCAGGATGTTCCCTGGCGAGCCATGAGCCTGGTCCCTTGTCATCCTTCCCTGCCTGTGGGCCCATTCGGTCCAGTGGGAAGTAAAGTTATCAAGCAGCAGATCGGACATCGTCTGCCTGTAGTCGGAAAGGACTCTTGCATTCTTGTCAGGCGTATCTTTCTGGAAAAGAGCCGGAAGATGATTGGCAAGATCATAACCCCGACGAAGACGGAACTCGTAGAAAAGATTGCTAGTCCAGTCAGATTGTCCTTCAGCATCGTCAACTTCATAGGAGTCGTTGAAATAACCATGCAGGGAATCGATATTATATCCTTTAAAGGCTTCATCAAAATGTTTCAGGTAATTGTTTATTGCCTGTCCCGAGAAGTGATCAATTACATCACCCTCGCCACCTGGTCCTGCTCTTTCAACTTGTTTTCCATGCCATCCTTCAAATAGTGCGTACACGGTCCAGTTTCCCGGAGGGGCGGTCCAGTCAAGGATTTTATCATGCGTCACTCTGTTGGTGATATTCACCGCTTTGCCTGAATCCGAATAGGCGACAACGGCAAAAATAGGAAGCGGCCTTTCGAATCTGACCTGTTCGAGAGCATATTCCTGGAGATTCTTGTTGCTGCCGATAGGGGAGACCAGCTTTAAGTTGTCAGGAATTTTGCCTGCGGCTTCGACCAGCGGCTTCTGGATCATCTCGATTTTTTCTTCAAGCTTCCCGCCTCCACTGATTGAATAAGTTTTATAGTTAATATTCCTGCTGGCATCTGATGGCTCCACCCATGGACCTCCAAAGGGCCATCCGGTTGCATTGGCAAGGTCAATGTCAAGCCCCAGCCGGGTACCCTCTTTCAACACATATGAGAACATCTCCATCCATTTGGGCGACAAATAACTGATGAATTTATCCTCTTCACCCCTGACACCATAAATAACAGTCAGCTCTAATCCTCCGAGACCGGCATCTCTGTACTTCTCCATAGCAGCCGTCAGGTCTGGCTGCGTAACTATGCTTCCCGGCCACCACCATCTTGTCCATGGTTTGCAGTTCCGGGTTATCTCCGGCCATGCGAGCTGCTGGGCTGAAACAGCCTGCGATAATAAAAGTGCCAGGAATATGATTTTTTTCGTCATTACTCTTCAGTTTTCCGTTTTTATTCTGTTTTATTGATAATATCTTTTTTCAATGTTGCTAACCAGGCAGAAATGCTTTTTTGTTTTTCAGATGCTTGCTGACCGGACTGATCAAAAATAATAGATCATAAAGCATTGCATATTAATGCTTTAAAAATTCTAAACCTTCAGGAATAATTTCTTTTTGTACAGGAGGTACAGGAATACCCATGCAATTGCAGTATAACCCGTGGCATCCAGAAGCTGGGCCCATTTATCCGGAAGCAGGCCTTCAGTTGCTCCGAAAAAGAATTTTGTCGCAGACCCGAAGTTTATTATTCTTTCGGTGAGGTAAATTGTAATGGGGTTCATTCCGATAACGACGAAAAAGAGGGCCCATTTCCTGTAGTTCCAGACATCTATTATGAGATAGAATATTGAGAAGAGGAGGAGGCTCAGTCCGCCTACCCAGCATACGAATGAGCTGGTCCACAGATTCTTGTTGATTGGGAAAAAGATGTTCCAAATCTTGCCGATAATCATCAGTGAAATGGCAGCAAGAACCATGTACAAGACTTTTCTCAATGGCTTGCCGGACAGATAATCCGACAGCAGGAATTCGCCGGTGAACATTCCGAGAAGGGCTGTTCCGATTGCAGGTACTGTACTTAATATTCCTTCCGGATCATGGTCGCCGAGATAAAGCTTCCCGGGCATAAGAAGCCTGTCGATGTAGCTTGTAAGGTTACCCTGTCTTGAGAAGATATCCGTCGCGCCGAAATGATGCACGGGGAAGATAAGGAGCAAAAGCCAGTAAATTATCAGAAGGCCGCTGAACCAGATAATTCTGGTGGTTCGTTTCGTATTCATAAAAATAAATGCGGCAAACATCCATGCCAGCCCGATTCTTCCCAGGACGCTTCCATAACGCAATGTGCCAAGCCTGAAGTCCACCGCATTGTTATAAAGTATCCCAAGGAGAACCAGGATAAGCCCCCTGATTATTATATGCTTATAAATGGATTTCCTGCTGTCATTCCGTTCAACTCTTTTTTTGAGCGAGAAGGGGAATGATATTCCGGCTATGAAAAGGAAAAGAGGGAAGATCATGTCATAAAAATGGAATCCATGCCAGGGAACATGATCCAGTTGTCCGGCCCACCATTTAAGAAATGGCCAGCCTGTAACAGCAGCAAGGGCAGTGAAAATACCTTCGCCGCCCATTATCCAGAACATATCGAATCCACGAAGGGCGTCAAGCGAGTAAAGCCTTTTTGACTGGGGTTTGATTTCGTTTTCCATATGCTTTTAGTGTTTTATGATCTGCTGAGAAATGCAAGTCAGATATCTGTCTGAAATATGTATCAGATCAAAGATATTATAATTTTCAAGTCAAACCGATTCCCGGCAAAAATTCCATATCATTCTCTGGCAGAGGCTCAGGTTGAGGGCACCTCATAATATCATTTCCCTGTAACAAAAACTTAACAAAAATGCATCAATGATTTTTGTTCACCAATTTGTTCATGAATTAATTTTATTCTTTCAAAATTGAATAAATGAAAACTGCAAAAGGAGCCGGTAAACGGAAGAAAGCTTCGGACCCGAAACATGGTGCAAAAGTCGGGATCGAAGGCAGGCATAATTCAGGAACCTGCGAAAAGGAGATCAGTGAAAATGGCATGGAGATTTATGAAGGGCTCTATGCCTATGGCAAATATGGGAAGCCATTGGAGGATTGGCCTGCATCTGAAGCCGATCTGATAGAATTAAATGATTAATGACTGGTTTAAGATAATGCAGGCCCTGTTTATTATGACGGGCCTGCATCTGATTGAGGACTGTTAATTGGCCAACAGACTTTTGTAAAGACTTATAAGTTCATTTCTTATTTTTTCCTTGTCAAACTGAGAAATCAGGTTTTCTGATATCCTCAATCCCTCCTTGTAGAATTCACTATCGCTGATCATTCTTTTTGTAAGAGCGGCAAACTCATCATTGGCAGCGGCTTTTATGTAAGTATTTTCATAAAGAGCTTTGTATTCATCAAGATCCCTGAAAATGACCGGCATACCGCATGCTGCAGCCTCTATCGGAACAAGAGGTGAATTTTCCTGATATGATGGAAACAGCAGAAGGTCGGCAGCAGCATAGACAAACGGCATCTCCTCAAGTTTAACTTGTCCGGCATTGATAAAATTCTTTCCTGCCTTGTTAAGCTTTTCATTTATCCTGACCAGCGCTTCAGTCATTCCGCCGAAAGGCCTTCCCCCGGCCCATACGAAATGCGCCTCCGGAACGGCCCTGGCAATATCAATATAATCCTCAATGCCTTTTCTCGGTTCAAGTTGCCCAACTCCCAGGACAACGAATTTATTATCAGTAAGACCAAGCATTTGTCGTCCTTTTTTCCTTTTCGCTTCCGTCCTTTTCCAGGCTTGCGGATGGACCGGATTATATATCCTCACTATTTTTGTTTTCGCACCTGAATCAAGAATGGCTTTTTCCACCATTGGTGATATTGCAATGCAGACATCTGAATAGGAATAGACCATCTTTAAGCCTGCTTTGACAAACGGCATCAGTAATTGCCAGCTGGGCAGCGATCCTTTGATTGAATCAGGTATTACATGTGCTGTAAAGACTTTTTTCCCTTTATATTTTCTTCCTTTCCAGATATAGTAAAGCCCGTAAGTGTGACAATGAAGGATATCTCCATTGCCTTCATTGTTAATTACGACCTCGAGATCGTTTTTCTCCCTCAGTAGATCGATATGATCCATGAAAGCTGTATGGACACCTGTCGCTTTCATTAAAAACGGAGTTTCCGAGATTACATGGATTTTCATTTTCAATTCATTTTAATTGTCATTGTTTTAAGCCATTATTTATTGGCATGTTGTCTTCACCTTATGCTTTTTAACTTTGTTGAAAAAGTTTTTAAGAATGATTAATAGAAGTATTGCTGACAATGCTGCCAATATTAAGTATTTGACACAGCCTGCACTGTGGCTGGTGATGTTCCATGACGGACCCATTAGGTAGCCTGCCGTAATATAAGCCGAAGACCATATGGCTGCCGATAAAAATGCCACAGGTAGAAAAACTCCGGGTTTGACCCTCAAAATGCCGGTTATGACTGATGTATATCCCCTGGTAAACGGGGTGAGCCGGAGTAAAAAAATAGCCGCATATCCTCCACGGTCAATTTTGTAAGTCAGATGCTCAAGAGTTTCCCTTGAGAAGGGAAACCATTTTGGTATTTTCTTAATTAACATTGTTCCTGCAGTATAAAATGTGAAATACAGGATGTTGGTACCTGTGAAATCGGCAAAGAAAGCAGTTAGGATCACCATCGGGAATAGGAATATTTTATTATAGGATAAATACCCGGATAATAATAGCAAAAGTTCATTCGGAAGGGGATTTGGCATACCGATCTCCTGGAGGAAAACCAGGAGGAAGACCGCAGCATAACCGTGCTCTGTTATAAATTGAACTGTTTCTGCCTTCATAGTCGATAGTAATATAATTTTAATCCTTCCCTCGAAATTGATTTTATTGATGATTTTTTAAACTCTGCAAATAAACATCAAAACATTTCGGCAAGCCTGACGGGTTCATTAAATTAATTTTCATTTAACCGGCGCGTAACTGAAAATAGATCAAAGTTTAACTATCACCCTGCATTCCGGAAGGCTGGCAATGATTCATACAGATCAGAACTTTCTGATAATTAATCTAATAGAATATATAGTCGGATCTTGATTGTGACCATCGATTCTGGTATTGCTCCGGAAACACTTCTTAATTGTAACTTATTCATTTTGAGATGCTTTTTTTATAATGCCATGATATTTTTGCGGCGTCAGAAATTGGATAAAGGACAGTTTAAACAATTAATAATTAAAAGGGCCATTTAAAATGAATATCCTGGTTTTATCGGATCTGCATATTGATAACTGCGATAATTTCGGAACTTTCCAATGGAGGGAGATGGACCTGATTATGCAGATTGAACACATAAGGGAAACTTATTCAATAGATAAGGTAATTTTCAATGGAGATACTTTTGAATTGCTTAAGTACTCCCTCGATGATATTATCAGGGCTAATCCGATCCTTTCGGGGTACTTCCGGGATAAAAATTTCATCTTTATAAAAGGGAACCACGATAATGTGACGGAATATGGACTAGCCCATTATACAATAACAAATTCGCACGGACAGACGATACATATCGAACATGGACACCATGCCGACTGGTTCAACGGTTCACGCATCGGACGTACAATAAGCTGGCTTGGATTTACATTATTGAAAAAATTATCGCATTTAAGGTTGCCTATGGATATTTATTTTAAGATAGTTGCTTCACAGGAGCACCTTTACAAAATTCCAAAGAGATATAACACGATAAAATACCTGATTTATGCACTGAAATTGCTCAAAGAATATGATGTTGTTATTTTTGGTCATACTCATAAGCTTGAATCGCATCATACTTATTATCTTAGCAAGAAGAAAAGATACATTAACTGTGGATCCTGTTCCCTTGGCAGGTTCGAGGGAATAATAATGGATACCGAGACTCTTGAATATGAACTGATAAAGGAAAAGAAAGAGTCGTTGAAGCATGTTTACCAGATACGCAACGCAGTCTGATGCAGGTTTGACAAAAAACCTTATTTCTTCCGCCTGGAAGAAGCGGGTGTTCAATTACTTATTTTTCAGCTTGTTTATCTTTACTTTCAGCTTTACGCCTGTCAGGGCTCAGATGCTCAGGGATGAAGCTACTCTGAGAATGCTTAAATCGTGTATGGTCAGCATCTATAACATGGATATCAGCGATGCTGAAAAGACTTGCGACAGCATATCCGGGATATGGCCCGGAAACCCTGTAAAACACCTTCTTAAAGGAGCAATGATTTACTGGGGGAATTACCCCTTGCTGCCTGCCTCTCCGTTACGCCAGGATTTTGAAAAGGAATTAAAGAGGTGCATTGAATTATGCAACAGGCAGGGCAGGGAAAACAATGAGGAATATTTGCTTATTAATTTGTGTGCCAGAGGAATGCTTTTATTGTTCCTTTCCGACAATGGCATCAGCAAGGAAGTGTTCCCCTGGGTTCCGAGTACGTACTGGTACCTCAGGCATTCCTTCAGATATGCCGACAGCATCCCTGATTTTTGTTATTTTACAGGTCTCTATAATTATTACAGGGAAGCTTATCCAAGGGCATATCCGGTGTACAAATCACTGGCACTTCTTTTTCCAAAAGGAAATATTGAAAAGGGAATTGAGGATCTTAGAACAGCCGCGGCCAGATCTGTCTTTCTCAGGGCAGAGGGATTATCTTTTCTTTCCTGGATTTATATGACTTTTGAAGCTGATTACCGGGAGGCGAACAGGTACAGTAAAGAGCTTTATGATCTGTATCCTTCAAATTGTCAGTTCCAGGCAAACTATATCAAGAATCTGCTTCTGATAAAAAAATATGATGAAGCTGAGCGGATGATAGATTCTCTGTCGGGAACGAATGCAAACTCATTTTATCAGGTTCAGATCGTTGCATTAAAAGGTATTATTATGGAGAAGAAATATCACAATTATGACAAGGCCGGGATCTTGTACAGGGAAGTGTTGGACTCTGTCAAGGTATATGGGACCTTTGGCGATGAATATGCCTCATATGCATGGTTCGGACTAAGCCGTATAAGCGCATCAGAAAATAACAAGGCTGACGAAGATCTTTTCAGAAAGAAAGCACTGGAGCTGGCTGTCTTCAGGAAATTGAATTTCGATAATTGAAGTTTTTATCTTAACAATGCGCTCGCGCACCAGAGCACCGGTGCCTGACCATGGAGGTCGCCGATATTGCGTTTCCTGTCGAAATAATACTGACGATCATTTTTCTTTCCTGTCCCTTCACATATCTCATGTAAGTCGCCATTTTTATCTATATGGGAGATAAGCCCGAGCCATGCTTTTCTTGCGGCCGCTCCGTAAGCGCTCCTGTCGAGCCATCCGTTTTTTACTCCGGTAATCATTGCAAAGGCAAACATTCCCGTGGATGAAGTCTCGGTCCAGGCATCAGGCTGATCGATAAGCTGTCTCCATGTTCCGTCATCAGCCTGGTATTTCAGAAGGGATGCCATCATTTTTCTGTATGCCTCAAGAATCCTGTTCCTGTCCGGATTATTTTCAGGCAATGAAAGAAGAAGTTCTGTCATTCCTGCAGCCATCCATCCGTTTCCGCGTCCCCAGAAAAATGGTGCATCGGGTGCATGATAGAAAAGGCCGTTCGGCTTTTGAAGCGAATCAAGGTAAAATATCATTTCCCTTGCAGCTCTTTCAGCATATTTCAGTTCTCCGGTAGCCCTGAATGCCTGAATTTGAACGATTGTTATCATGTACATGTCATCTATCCAGAGGCGTGTCTGAGGTGTCAGTCCCTTATTGTAAAACCTTAATGCACCGGAATCCTGATTTCCCCCGGCAGGTGGATCCCATTGCCTGTCTGCCAGCTTCAGGCCTGTCTGCAGGTATCTGGGATCTTTTGTGAGTATATAAAGTTCGAGCGGCACGGCGCCAAACACCGTAAAATCGACATGGTTCGGTTCAGGTATGAGTGAGGAATCCCTCCCGAATAATGGTTCGAACCGGTCGCATAGTTTTTTTAAAAGATCCTTGTCTCCTGACAGTTTGGCGAAAGTCAGGGCCCCGTACCATGTGCAGGTCTCCGGGTACACAATTGATGATGGTGGAGCGGGCCGGAAATAATTGAAATGCGGTGATACCGCAAAATGTCCGGCAACTTGTTTGCCAATCTCCTCAGGTGAGCATCCCTTTGGCCAGTGCTTCAGATCAGAATTTGCTCCTTTCTGACCTGAAACGACCAATGGAGAAAAAATAAAAAGGATCGTGAAGATTGTCCTGC
The DNA here is from genome assembly GCA_963717685.1 of uncultured Bacteroidales bacterium. GTDB lineage: Bacteria > Bacteroidota > Bacteroidia > Bacteroidales > VadinHA17 > LD21. The sequence continues at coordinate 2,235,424 of OY970346.1, forward strand.
AGCAATATGAATTCATTTTCATGATTAAACCGAATAAGGCAACTCGTGCGGAACTTGTTTTATATATTTCTTAATCTTAATAAGCCAGCTGGAAAGGCCATGCTTGCTTCAAAGATAAATAATAGCTGATAAAATCCCGTGAACATTGAATAATGAAATTGATTTAAAACTATTTTTACTTCGATGATAGCCGGGAATTATTTTCCCCGTCAGTCAGTAAAGAAAGACAGAACATGAATTTATTGATATAAAATATTTTTTAATATGGCGACCCGCAGAGAATTTGTTCAGAAAACTGCTCTTGGAGCAGCAGGGATTACACTTGGAGCCAGGAGCTATTCCCGTATTCTTGGTGCCAATGACAGGATACGCGTAGGCGTAATAGGCTTTTCGGACCGGTTCAGGTCATCCCTGGCACCTGCATTCCTCAGCCAGGCTGGTGAGCTTAATTTTGAATTTACCGCAGTCTCAGATCTGTGGAACCGGAGAAGGGATGAAGCAAAGACTTTTTTTGGCAGCAAGGGAATAAAAGTCCGTCTGGCAAGGAACAATGACGAGCTTTTCAGCGAAAACGACACGGATGCCGTTATAATAAGCACAGCCGATTTTCAGCATGCCCTGCTTTGCGCGGAAGCCGTCAGGGCAGGAAAAGATGCGTATGTCGAAAAGCCTTTTGCAGAGACAATGGCAGATGCCAGGGTTGCCCGCGAAGCTGTCGAGAAGACTGGGAGAATTGTGCAAATAGGTTCGCAGCGCCGGAGTGCGACGAATTACATAGCAGCAAATGAGTACCTGAATTCAGGAAAATTCGGGAAAATAATTATGGTTGAGATGACCTGGAACGTGAACCAGCCTGGAAGATGGAGAAGACCGGAGTTGACTGGTATAATAAGGGAATCCGATACAGACTGGAAACGTTTTCTTCTTAACCGGCCAGCCGAACCGTGGGATCCGAGAAAATATCTTGAATACAGGCTCTTCTGGCCATACTCTTCCGGGATTCCCGGCCAGTGGATGGCCCATCAGATTGACACTGTCCATTGGTTTACAAGACTGTCCCATCCGCGAAGCGTCGCAGCCAATGGCGGGATATACCAGTGGAATGATGGCAGGAAGAACTACGATACAATGACCGCAGTTTTTGATTATGGCGATCCTTCAGATCCTGCTTCAGGCTTCCAGGTCGTTTATTCATCAAGATTTTCAAACTCTGCGGGGGGGACAAAGGAGCTTTATTATTCAAACGGCGGAATGCTGAATCTCGATACCAATAAGGTGACACCTGAAGGTGGCCTCACGGAAACAGATGCAAAGGCTATGAATATGAAGGCGAATCTGCTTGAACCATTCAGCCTGCCTGTTATGAAAACAGAGACAGGTGCAAATACCGGTTCCGATCCAATGACGAATGCTCATATGAGGAATTGGATGGAATGTGTCCGCAACAGGAAGAAGCCGAATGCAGATGTGGTTGCAGGCTATAATCATTCAATCGCCGACATTATGTGCACTGCATGCCTGAGGACAGGAGAAAAGGCGACTTTTGATGAAAAGTCGCAGGAAGTAATGGCAGACGGAAAGGTATTTCAATACTGATATTAAGCTACGGATGATTAAACGGGGTTTTAATTCAAAAGCAGCTCCCCTCATTATTATTCTTTTTTCGGGACTGGTGACAGCTTTAAGCCCGGATATTCTGGCACAGGCAAAAAAAGTCAGCTTTGCCAGGTATGATGAAAAGAAAAAAGTCGATGTTCTGGTTGACGGCAAATTATTTACCACATTCCGGTATTCTGAAAGCATCGAGAAACCTTTCCTTTTCCCGGTTTATGCTCCGAATGGTTCGGTGATTACGAGAGGTTTTCCAATTGAACCAAGAAAAGGTGAACGGGTTGATCATCCCCACCAGGCAGGGATCTGGTTCAATCATGGCAACATAAACGGTATCGATTTCTGGAACAATTCTTCTGCCATTCCTCCGGACAAAAAGGATGAATACGGGCATATAGTTTGCCGGAAGATAGTTAATGCCGTAAGCGGAAGGAAGGCTCTTCTGGAGGTTATCTCTGATTGGGACGACAGCAAGGGGAATACATTGCTTGTGGAGGATACAAAATATTTTTTTTCTGCCGGCAGGGATTCCCGGACAATTGATCATATTTCTGTCCTTACTGCTGTCAACGGACCTGTGATAATAAATGACTGCAAGGAAGGATTGTTTGCCGTACGGGTTGACCGGGCTTTCGAGATGCCGGCCGGTGAAGACCTGATCCTTACGGATGAGAAGGGAAATCCTTCAACGGTAAAAGCAATGGATAACAACGGAGTCACTGGGACTTACACCTCAAGCTCGGGGCTCAGGGATGATAAAGTCTGGGGAACGAGGAACGAATGGGTGATCCTTTCCGGAACAAAAGACAATACCCGTATTTCAATGGCAATCTTTGACAATCCTGGCAATCCCGGCTTTCCGGCTTACTCTCATGCAAGAGGTTACGGACTCTTCTCCGTAAACAATTTCGGACAGAATTCATACGACCCAACAAAAGGAAAAATCTCCTTTACTATAAGGAAAGGTGAGTCGGTGACACTGAAACACAGATTCTACCTGCAGTCGGGAGAAGAACTTACACCTGATAAGGCTGCAAATATTTTCCGGGAATTTAAAAAAGCATATTAGATCAATACTTTTCACCTCGATAATCTGAGTTATCTGCGGGAATATATTCCCGCAGATTGCACAGTTCGATAAATCCCTTTTTATTTAGTTGTGTCTATTTTGGAAATTGCTTCATCAACTTCAGCATCAGTTAGTTCATGATCCGGCAGGTTGTTCTCGAAATACTTCTCATAAGCAGAAATATCGAAATGACCATGACCACTGAGATTGAAGAGTATGGTTCTTGAAACTCCCTCCAGGTCAGCCTTTCTTGCCTCATCAAGAGCACCGGCGATTGCATAGTTAGATTCAGGAGCAGGAAGTATCCCTTCTGTCCTGGCAAATAAAACGCCTGCTTCAAAGCACTCTCTCTGCATTTTAGCCTTTGCCTCGACAAGTCCGTCTTTCCTCAGCTGGCTTACCAGCACTCCTGCGCCATGATACCGAAGGCCTCCGGCATGTATCTTGTCAGGTATGAAATTGTGCCCGAGGGTGTACATGGGAAGGAGAGGGGTCATCCCTGCCGAATCTCCGAAATCGTACATGAATTTACCTTTGGTAAGCTTCGGGCATGATGATGGTTCAATGGTAAGGCACCTCGTTTTCTTTCCATTCTTCAGATTTTCACGGATAAAGGGAAAGGCCAGCCCTGAGAAGTTCGAGCCTCCGCCGAAACATCCGATTACGACATCCGGGTAATGCCCGGCCTTTTCCATCTGAAGCAATGCTTCCTGTCCGATGATGGTCTGGTGAAGTATCACATGGTTAAGCACACTGCCAAGGGAATACTTGGTGTAAGGGTCCTGTACAGCTATCTCCATAGCTTCAGATATTGCTATTCCGAGGCTTCCCGGTGATTCAGGATCCTGCTCCAGCGCTTTTCTGCCTGCAGCAGTCAATGTACTGGGCGAAGGAATGACCTTGGCGTTGTAGGCATTCATCAGGATCTTGCGGCCGGGTTTCTGACTATAACTTACCCTGACCATGAAGACCAGCAACTCAAGTCCGAAGTGGTGGCAGGCAAAGCTCATTGCACTTCCCCACTGACCGGCTCCGGTTTCAGTGGTGATTCTTTTAATTCCTTCCTTTTTGTTATAATAAGCCTGGGCTATTGCCGTATTCGCTTTATGTGAACCTGAATAGTTTCCGCCTTCATATTTGTAATATATCCTGCTTTTTGTTCCCAGGGCCTTTTCAAGGTTTAAGGCTCTGAAAACCGGTGACGGGCGATAGGTCCTGTATAAGTCGAGAACCTCATCAGGAATTTCAATGTAGTTCTCAGTGGATACCTCCTGCTTTATGAGCTCCATAGGGAATACCGGTGCAAGGGCTTCAGGGCCGATTGGCTTCCTGGTAACCGGGTTTAAAGGAGGCAAAGGCTTATTCGGCATATCCGGAATGATATTATACCATTTCCTTGGCATCTCTTTTTCGCTCAATAAAATCTTTCGTGTCTTTTCCATAGTTTATTATCATTTAAGGGTTAATAAAAATCTTAAAAACAAAAAGGCACACTGTGAACAGCGTGCCTATATATTAATTTTTAAATAAATTCAGTCTATAGAATGGTCCGTTTCACAGCATCCGCAGGTGATGTGCGCCAGAACCAGATATTTAAATTTTTAACTATCATGCGTACAAAAATAATCAAAAAATGATATTATGCTAATAAAAGTGAAAGAAATTAATCTATTTTATATTTTTAAATGGAATTATTATTTATTTCAGGCGTTTTGCTGTCATTCATAAATATTAGCTCCCAAAGATCGGAGATCATCAAAGAATCCCGGGTAGGATTTGGCGACGCATTGTGAATCCTTTATACAGGTTTTGCCTGAAGCTCCCAGGCCGGCTACAGCTTCAGCCATTGCGATCCGGTGGTCGTCATGTGAGCTGACCTGTCCGCCCGACACTGCTCCGCCTGTTATCAGCATATAGTCGTCATTTATTTCGATTGCAATGCCCATTTTCCCAAGCTCTTCAACAAGGGCACCAGCCCTGTCGCTTTCCTTGTGGATGAGTCTTGCCACCCCCTTGATCCCTGATGTTCCCCTGCAATATGATGCCAGTACGGCAAGCGGAGGAAAAAGATCGGGTGATTCGGTGGCATCATATTCAAATGATTTAAGCCTTGATTTTTTGACTTCTATCGAATTCTCGCCGACGGTCAGGCTGGCTCCGGCCTTATCGAGTGCCGACAGGATAGCTTTATCGCTTTGCCTGCTGTCAGGGCGAAGGCCTTTAACTTTGATATTTCCGCTGATGGCTCCTGCGACAAGGAGAAAAGCGCCTCCGCTCCAGTCACTTTCAACTTCAAAAGTGCACGGCCTGTATTTTTGATTACCCTTGATAGTGAATTGGTTGTAATTAATATTAAGTACTTTGATCCCGAACTTATCCAGCACTTGTATTGTCATGTCAATATATGGTTTACTCTTAAGGTAGTTGACCTTTACGACGGAATTTTTTCCAGTGATGGGCAGAGCCATAAGAAGACCTGTTAGCAACTGTGAGCTGACCGATCCGTCAATTTCGCATTTTCCTCCTTTAATGGGCCCTTTGATGGTCAGAGGCAGGAACCCGTCACTGCTTTCACATTTGACGCCAAATTGTCTAAGGGCATCCTCTATCATCGACATAGGTCTTTTTTTTAGTGACCCGGAACCCGTCATTGTGATTTCTGTCTTGTAGAGCGCCGCTACGGGAGAGAACATTCTTATCGCGAGTCCCGATTCGCCGCAGTTGAGTTTCTTTTCTTTCAGTTCACAGGAACCAGTAATCTTCATCATGCTTGCATCTGGCCTCACTTTTGCGCCAAGCCCTGTCGCGATACTCATTGCGGCAAGCGAATCGTCGCAGTAGGAGGGGTTGACAATAGTGCTTTCCCCATCTGCGAGCAGAGCCGCTGCAATGGCTCTCTGAGTAATGCTTTTTGATGCAGGCGCACTTATGCTGCCCTTGACCTCCGACGGCATTATTATTCTTTCCATGTCTGTCAATGTTTTTATTGCCTTCCCTTATGATTGTGATCAGGGAGCCCGTTATTCATTACTTTCATCTGGCGGTTAATAGATTCCTGATGCACCGCCTTGAACACGATATCTATGAGTTCAGCACTCAGTCCCTTTTGAAGACCTTTTTTCATGGACCGTTTCACTATCTCATCCCAGCGCATGGTTTGAAGGATCGCTATGTTATTTTCTTTTTTGTATTTTCCGATGGTATCGGAGATCTCCATTCTTTGCTCAAGTAGATCTATCAGGTGATCATCATAAATATCGATCTGCTGCCTTAATTCAGCCAGAACATCCAGCAGCTTGGAGTCAGTGGTTGAAGCGTTTCTCAGAATAAGCCTGTTCAGAAGTTTTTTAAGGCTCTCGGGAGTTATTTGTTGTGCTGCATCGCTGAGTGCCTTGTCAGGATCGATATGCGATTCAATCATCAGTCCGTCAAAGTTCAGATCCATGGCTTTTTGTGATATCTCATGGATATAATCCCTTGAACCTGATATGTGGCTGGGATCACAAATAAGGGGAAGGTCGGGAATCCGCCGACGGAGTTCTATAGGAATCTGCCAGTTAGGCTGGTTCCTGTAAGCTGTTTTTTCATAAGTTGAAAAACCACGGTGAATGGCTCCGAGCTTTTTTATTCCTGCCTGCGCTATTCTTTCAATAGCTCCGATCCATAATTCTATATCAGGATTGACAGGGTTCTTGACAAATACCATTACATCGGCACCTTTTAAAGCATCTGCTATATCCTGTACTGTGAAGGGGTTAACTGATGTCCTTGCGCCAACCCAAAGTACATCAATCCCATATTTCAGGGCCTCATGAACATGCTTCTCGTTGGCCACTTCAGTAGCGACCAAAAGTCCGGTCTCCTTTTTCACCCTCCTGAGCCACCTCAGTCCTGCAGTTCCTATGCCCTCAAAGGTATTTGGTCTTGTACGGGGTTTCCATATTCCCGCCCTGAATACATTCACCTTTTTAAGCTCAGCCAGTCTGACAGCTGTCTCCATAACCTGTTCTTCGGTCTCTGCACTGCAGGGCCCTGATATCAGAAACGGCCTTCCGGTATAGCCTTCCCATTCATTCAGAGGGCAAGTGTCAAGCTCTACAACCATCTTATATTCAGTTTAATTCAATATTTTCCTTATTTTATTTGCCTCTTCCATCAATGCTTTCAACCCATCCTTATCTTTACCGGAAATCATTTTTTTAAAAGTATTCATCTTTTCAATAAAAGTATCTATTACCTCAATAATATATTCAGAATTTTCTGTAAAAATAGGTGCCCATGTCTCTGCATTGCTCTTTGCCAGCCTGACGGTGCTTTCAAAGCCGCCTCCCGCAAGCGCCAGGATGTTCTCTTCCTCCTGTTCCTTCTCAAGTACGCTCAGCGCAAGGGAAAATGAAGTTATGTGGGAAATATGCGAAATGTATGCCACGTGTACATCATGTTGTTCGGAATTCATAATTATCAAGTGCATATTCAGCACTCCGAGCATTTTTTCAATCAGTGAAAAAGCATCCGGATCGCTGAGCTCCGGATCGCAGATAATTGCAGTCTTGTAATCGAACAGTTTTCCAATGGCTGCAAGCGGACCTGAATACTCTGTCCCTGCCATCGGATGCGCGGCAACGAATCTCCCCCGGGCCGGATGGTTTTTTGCTATTCTGGAAATCCCGGCTTTTGTTGAACCCATGTCGGCTACTACTTTTGATGTTCCGTTTACTATATCAAGAATGCCAGGCAACATTAAAGCATTCGCGTTGACAGGAGTGCAAAGCAAAATGATGTCGCTTTTGCCGACAGCGCTCTCCAGCGAATCTGCTTCGTCTATCAGCCCTCCTAATAGGGCAATATTGCGATGCTGCGTATTTGAATCAACGCCTATTATCCTGTCTGCAAAATTACGCTTGCGGAGATCAAGGGCAAGTGATCCTCCTATTAATCCTATTCCGATTATTGCTATCGTCATGTTGCTTGCTGCTGGTTACCGGTTCTTTAGATATTTTATTATTCTGTTCCTGGTTTCTGAAAGGGTATCTTCATCTGCACACAGAGAGATACGGATATATCGTTCCCCATTCTTCCCGAAGATAAAGCCGGGTGTGAGAAATACGTACGCCTTTGTCAGAACATCATCCACAAATTTACCGCAATCCGGGATATTCTCCGGTATCCGCCCCCACATGAATAATCCGACCTGGTTCCTGTCAGATCTGCAACCCAGGAGATCCATTATTTCTTCGACTATTCTGCGTCGGGAGGCATATATGGAATTTAATTTTTCATACCATGAGGGAGGATTGCTTAATGCCTCAGCGGCAGCTACCTGCAATGCCCTGAACATTCCCGAGTCCATATTGCTTTTCACCTTAAGGATGCCTGAGATGTATTCGCTGTCACCTGCTGCCATTCCCACCCTCCATCCTGCCATATTGTGCGATTTGCTTAAGGAATTAAGCTCTATGGCAATATCTTTTGCACCATCAACGGCAAGGACACTGATATATTCCTTATTTAAAATAAAGCTGTAAGGGTTATCATTGCAAAGCAGGATTCCATGCTCGGAAGTAAATGAAACCAGCTTTTCGAACATTTTGACCGAGCCCCTGGCTCCTGTAGGCATGTGAGGATAATTGGTCCACATGATTTTTACCTTTTCAAGTCCGCTTTCCCCGATCTTGCCGAGATCAGGCATCCATCCGTTTTTTTCAATGAGGTCATAATACCTGACATTTCCTCCTGCAAGCTTTGTGGCCGATGAATATGCGGGGTAACCGGGATCAGGTACAAGAGCCACTTCACCCGGATTCAAAAATGTCATGCTTATGTGCATGATCCCTTCCTTGCTGCCCATCAGGAGCATTATCTCTCTCTCGGGATCAAGCTCTACTTTGAAGTAAGTCTTGTACCATGCTGCAAATGCCTTTCTTAAAGACTCTATTCCCGTGTAGCTCTGGTACCCGTGGGATGTCGGCTTCTGCGCTTCCCTGCAAAGGTTTTCAATTGTGCTTTCCGATGGCGGTTGGTCAGGGCTGCCTATGCCAAGGTTGATGACATCAGAGCCTGATTTTCTCATCTGGTCAATTTGCCTGAGCTTTTGCGAGAAATAATATTCCTGTACGCTGTTTGTCCTTTCGGCTGGTTTAACTCTCATATAATTCTTCTCCTTTATTATAAATTCCCAGAACCTCGAGATTCAGGGCATAATTTTCAAGCACGTCCTTGATTAGATCCATCTCATGATCTGGATTAAGCTCCAGATCGAGATAGAACAGATATTCCCATTCTCCGTTCAGCCTTGGCACAGACTGAATCTTCGAAAGGTTTATATCAAGCTCTGCAATGCGGACAAGTACGGCGGCCAGTGAACCTGGCATGTGCCCTGTCGAAAAGCAGATCGATACTTTATTGCCTTCCCTGTTTGCTTCCTTCTCATCGCCCAAAACAAGAAACCTTGTATAGTTTTTTTTATAAGTTTCTATGCCGGAAGCGAGTATCTCCAAACCATATATCTGTGCAGCTATCGAAGGTGCAATAGCCGCTACGTTTATCAGTTTGTTTTCGCTTATTAACATTGCGCTTCCTGCAGTATCGTCGCATTCAATGAGTGTTACTCCCTGGAGGTGATTGAGATAAGCCATGCATTGTGAAAGCGCTATGGGGTGAGACCTGATTTCCCGTATCTCTGAAATTGACTGGCCCGGCATGGCCATAAGGTGCTGCACGATCCGCAGGTTATGCTCACCAAGGATTTTCATTCCCGATTCCCTGATAAGCGAGTAATTATAAAGGATGCTTCCCGACCTGGCATTTTCAATTGCCATTATTGCATAATCAGCTTTGTTATCCTTCACGGCCATGACTGTCTGGTCAAATGTTGAGCAAGGCACTATTGTAATATTATCATTGAAGTACTGCTTGGCGGCAATTTCATGAAAACATCCGTGTTCACCCTGAATAGCTATTCTCATCATCATATATTATTAAAAAAAATCCCCGTTTCCGGGGACTTTGCATCGTATAATTCATCTGATCATGTACAAAAATCCCCCTTTACTTCTTAAAATAAAAGTAGAAATAGAAATAAGCGGAGGCTGAATTGAACATCATTAACATTTTTGTCTGATTGGATTACAAAAGTAATGTTATTTTTTTATTAGCAATTATTATGTCAGAAAATCTTTAAAATATTCAGTATAAAGGCTTTTAATGTTATGTTTTATATAATTTTTAGTCTGAATGTTAAAATCAAATGCGAAAAGTCCGGCATCTGCCTTAAAAGTCGGCGATGCAGATCATTCTCCATATGTTTTTCAGTCCCTTTGACCTCCGTATAATGAACGCTTTAAAAATAGCAGGATTTAATTATTATCTGATCAAACCGTTACTTATGCCGTTCCATGAGAACGGATTCTATATCGGAGATCGTAACTTTCTTCATTTTAAGCAGGATCAGAATATGATAAATCAGATCGGCTGCCTCATTCTTGAAGAGAGTTATTTTATCGTCTTTTGCCTCGATAATTAGCTCTACAGCTTCTTCCCCGACTTTCTGTGCAGCTCTGTTGATTCCTTCCCTGAAAATCATGTTCGTGTACGAGTTTTCGGCATTGTTCTCGATTCTCTGATTAATTATTTGTTCAAGCTTATAGATGAATCCCTTTGATTCAGGGACATTAAAGCATGAATAGGATCCGGTATGGCAAACCGGTCCGGCAGACTCGGCTTTTATAAGGAGAGAATCGTTATCGCAGTCGGATATTATTTCCTTTACGTACAGGAAATTTCCTGACGTCTCTCCTTTGGTCCAGAGCCTGTTCCTGCTTCTGCTGAAGAAGGTTACCTTCCCTTCAGTTATGGTCCTGTCCAGCGCCTCACTGTTCATGAAGCCTACCATAAGGACGTTCATTGTTGAATAATCCTGGATTACTGCAGGCACAAGGCCATTACCCTTTTCAAAATCAATTTGTTTCATATTCTTACTGCAATGTGTTCATTATTAAGATATTCCTTGAGCTTTCTAATGTCTGTTTCCCCATAATGGAATATGCTGGCAGCAAGAGCAGCGCTGCATGAGGTACGAAAAAAAACATCCCTGAAGTGTTCCATTCTGCCGGCTCCTCCCGAAGCGATCACGGGTATATTCACATGACTGCTTACATCACCTGTAATATCAGATGAAAATCCCTCCTTTGTTCCGTCATGTTTCATGGAAGTAAGCAGGATCTCTCCTGCACCAAGCTTCTCAACCCTTTCCGACCATTCTAGAACTCCAAGCCTTGTCATGGTCCGGCCTCCATCGATAAAAACCCGCCATGTGCCTTCAATAAGATTTGTGTCAATCGCGACTACGATACACTGCCTTCCGAATTCTGAGGCTATCTCAGAAATAAGTTCCGGCTTTCTGACTGCAGCCGAGTTTATTGTAATCTTGTCAGCTCCCGCCCTGAGAAGCAGCCCGACGTCCTCAACACTGGAGATACCGCCGCCGACTGTAAACGGAATATTAATTGCGGCAGCAATTCGTTCGACCAGTCCGACAAGAGTTGGCCGGTTCTCTATGGTCGCCGTTATGTCAAGGAATACAAGCTCATCGGCGCCCCTTGAGGCATAGAATCGTGCAAGTTCAACTGGATCACCGGCATCCCTGAGGTCAATGAAATTTATCCCTTTTACGGTACGGCCGTTCCTGATGTCAAGGCACGGAATAATTCTTCTTTTCAGCATAAGTTTCTCAGCTCCTTCAGTTTGATTTTTCCCTCATAAACAGCTTTCCCGACAATGACACCTTCGCACCCGGCCTCTTTAATTTCCAGTATATCATCCGGTTTTGAAATGCCTCCGCTCGCAATTAGATCAATGTTTGCCGATCCAAGTATCTCCTTGTAAAGATTGATTGCAGGACCCTCCATCATACCATCCCTGCCTATTTCGGTGCAAATTGAATACCTGACTCCTTTTGAGCAATATTCTGAAATATATTCAATCACATCCTTTTCCGACTTTTTGACCCAGCCGTCTGAAGCTATCTTGTGGTCAATGGAATCTGCTCCGAGAATAATCTTTTCATTGCCACAGGAAGTCAGCCAGCTGAAGAAAAGATCGGGTGAATTGAGAGCTATTGTGCCTGCAGTGACCTGCCTGGCTCCGCAATCAAATGCAATCTTCAGATCCTGATCAGACCTGATGCCTCCGCCGAAATCGATTGTCAGTTTCGTTTTTGCAGAGATCCTTTCAATCACTTTGTAATTGGTGATTCTTTTGTTTTTCGCTCCGTCAAGGTCGACGAGATGAATGAATTCTATCCCATTGTCTTCAATTTCCCTTGCTGCTTCAAGAGGATCTTCATTATATACCTTCATTGTCGAATAATCACCCCTTGTCAGCCTGACGCATTTGCCTCCGATTATATCAATCGCCACGATTATCCTCATAGCTCAAGAAAATTTCTGAGTATCAGTTCCCCGACAGTTGATGACTTCTCAGGATGAAACTGTGTCGCATAGAAATTGTCCTTATTCATAGCAGCGCTGAAAGGGACTATATAGTCACATACTGCAGTCGTGGCGGAAGATATTTCAGGGTAATAGCTATGCACAAAATAGACATCGTCCGTGGGAGAAACACCCTTGAACAGTTCCCCTCTGAGCGAAAAGAAATTATTCCATCCCATATGAGGGACCCTGTCGGTTGGCGGAAATAATCTGACATCAGTATCAAATATTTTCATGCAACCAGTGTTGCCTTCTTCCGAGTATCTGCACATCAGCTGAAAGCCCAGACAGATTCCCAGCACCGGCTGTTTCAGTGAAACAATAACCTTGTCGAGCCTTTTCTCCATGATGTATCTCATTGCAGAGCTTGCTTCCCCGACGCCGGGAAGTATAACTTTCTCAGCCCCGATCACATCTTTAAGATTGTCTGTTATTATGCATTTGTAACCGAGCCTTGAAACTGCATTCTGAACCGACCTGATATTCCCCGCATTGTATTTTATCACTGCTATCATAATCTGTCTTTCGTGGAGGGAAGTAAAAAATTGCCTGTATGTTTTACGGCAGCCTTCATGACCTTTGCGAAGGCTTTAAAGACTGCTTCTGCCTTATGGTGATCATTTCCCCCCTTAGCATTTATGTTGAGGCTGCATTTTGCATTGTCAGTGAACGACTTAAAGAAATGAAAGAACATTTCGGTCGGCATCTCACCTATTTTAGTACTTGCGAACTCTGCCTGCCAGACAAGCCATGGCCTGCCTCCCAGGTCTATTGAGACTTCTGCAAGACAATCATCCATTGGCAGTACAAATCCATAACGCTCTATTCCTTTCTTTGTACCCAGGGCTGTCCGGAAAGCCTCGCCAAGACAAATCGCCAGGTCTTCTATGAGGTGATGCCCGTCAACACCATTATCTCCGGCCGCTTTTATTATCAGGTCGAAATTGCCATGCCTGGCTACCTGGTCAAGCATGTGATCAAGAAATTTTATTCCCGTACTGATGTTGCTTTTACCGGTTCCGTCAAGGTTGATCTCAAGCTGTACATCTGTTTCCTTTGTCTTCCTTACGACTGACGCCACCCTCGGCTTTGATTTCAAATACCTGAATATTTCCATCCAGTCTGACGTTGAAAGAACTGAATCTGCCGATCTTTCCGGATTAAAAAATATCGCATTGCATCCAAGGTTCCTTGCCATCTCAATATCTGTCGGTCTGTCTCCAATGACATATGAATTATCAAGGTCAATACCCTGCGCCAGATATCTGGAAAGCATAGCTGTTCCCGGCTTTCTGGTCGGAACATTTTCTTCAGGCCGGCTCCTGTCTATAAATATTTCTGCGAAACTGACTCCTTCACCCTCAAGTATATCCAGCATCTTTTTATGAAACGGCCAGAATATTTCTTCCTGAAAGGCCTCTGTGCCCAAACCGTCCTGGTTTGTGACCATTACAAGCTCAAAGTCAGTCTCTTCTGCAATTCTTGCAAGTCCGGTTATTGACCCCGGGATAAACCTGAATTTATCAAATGAATCTATCTGCTCATCTTCCGGTTCGAACAGGATTGTTCCGTCCCTGTCTATGAATAGCACTTTTTTCATGTGGAAATATTTTTATTCTTATTTGATCTTGAAAAACATGTGGGTTTCATAATTTTATTCCTGCTAATGATCTTATAATCGCAGTGTTCTCGGCCTTTGTGCCAACAGTTATCCTGAGACAGTTATTAATGTCACTGCTTCTGTTCCTTACAATTATTCCATTACCTGCCAGGTAGTTATAGATCAGCTCAGCATCACTGACCTTTACGAGGATGAAGTTTGCATCCGAAGGGAAAACCCCTGTTATGAATGACAGCTTTTTAAGTTCAGACACAAGCCGCTCCCTTTCAGTCCTGATTTTAAAGACCTCCTGCCTGAACTTTGAAGGATTACTGATCCTTTCAAGAGCAGCATTTTGGTTGACTGAACTTATGTTATAGGGTGGTTTAATTTTGTTAAAATAACCGATAATGCCCTTTGAGGCAAACGCCATTCCGATTCTTACTGAGGCCATACCCCACGCCTTGCTTAAAGTTTGCATGACGATCAGATTGGGAAATTTATCCAGGCTGTACCTTAATGATGGCTCATCAGAGAAGTCGTTATATGCTTCATCGAGGAGAACAATTCCGTTAAAAGCGGAGATTATCTTTTCGATGGCATCTCTTTTCATACAATTTCCTGTAGGGTTGTTGGGTGAACAGATAATTACAATTTTGATGGTATGATCCTGAAACCATAACTCTGTTTTGCTGAGGCTTATATTGAAGCTGTCATCAAGCGGCACCCCGATAATTCTGACGTCGTTTATCGCCGCCGATACCTTGTACATTCCGTAGGATGGAATAAATGTCAAAACTTTGTCTTCACCGGGACAGCAGAAGATCCTGAAGCAGAGATCAATGATCTCATCGCTTCCGTTCCCCAGAAAGATATTTTCCTCCGGAACGCCTTTTATCCTGCTTATTGCACTTTTAAGCTTGCTTTGATAAGGATCCGGGTATCTGTTAAGAGTGCCGAAAGGATTCTCATTGGCGTCAAGGAATATGCCATTTTCCCCTTTGTAGTCATCCCTGGCGCATGAATAGGGGTTAAGCGATTTTATATTTTGCCTTACAGCTTTTTCAAGGTTGAACATACTTCAGTCTTTTAATCTTGCTTCAACAGCCCTTGCATGTCCTGTAAGATTTTCTGCCTCTGCCATAATCTTTATTGCTTTTCCCAAATTTTCGAGGCCTTTACGGCTGATTTCCTGGAAGGTGATTTTCTTAAGGAAGCTTTCAACGGATACACCGCTGAAAGTTTTTGCAAAACCATTTGTCGGAAGAGTGTGATTTGTACCGGTTGCATAGTCCCCGGCGCTTTCACAGCTGTACTTTCCTATAAATACTGATCCGGCGTTTAGAACCTTGTCTGCAAGAGCTTTCGCATTTACAGTATTGATTATAAGGTGTTCAGGAGCGTACAAATTGCTGAATTCCATACATTCGTCGAGATCAGAAAGCAGGACTGAAATGCTGTTAAGCAAGGCATGACCCGCAATGCTTTTTCTCGGGAGGTTCCCAAGCTGGGTACCGAGCTCTTTTCTTACAGTAATCATTAACTTCTCGCTGTCGGTCACGAGAACGACCTGGCTGTCCGGCCCGTGCTCCGCCTGTGATAACAGGTCCGATGCAACAAATGACGGATCGGCTTTGCTGTCGGCTATTACCAGCACTTCGCTCGGTCCTGCCGGCATGTCGATGGCAATTCCGTCAGCCTGGACCAGTTCCTTTGCCTTCATGACGTACTGGTTACCGGGTCCGAATATCTTCGCTACCCTAGGTATCGTCTCTGTGCCGTATGCCATAGCCGCAATAGCCTGGGCACCACCGGCTTTGTAGATTTCAGTGATGCCTGTCAGGGATGAAACATACAGAATTAGGGGACTGATGTTCCCATCCGGATCAGGAGGTGTGCAAAGGATCACTTTCCGGCATCCTGCTATTTTTGCAGGAATTGCAAGCATCAGTAATGTAGAGAATAATGGTGCGCTTCCTCCTGGTACATATAGCCCGACCGTATCAAATGAAACAGACTCTCTCCAGCATCTGACTCCCGGCATTGTTTCTACGCTCTTTTCAATCGGGACCTGAAGCAGGTGAAATTTTTCAATATTGTTTTTTGCCAGTTCTATGGCTTCTTTTATTTCCATCTTTACAGAATTGGCAGCTTGCCCGATTTCCTTCTCGGTCACCTTAATGCCTGTAATTTCTGCCTTGTCGAACCGGGCTGCCAGTTCTATGAGTGCTTTGTCACCGTCGCTCTTCACCTGATCGATGATCTTTCTAACAGGAATGTCGAGGCTTGATGTATCCAGGACAGGTCTTCTGCAAAGGCCTTCCCATGTTTCTTTTTGAGGAAATAAAATAGTATCCATTACATTATCATTTTTTCGATTGAGATTACCAGTATTCCTTCAGCGCCCGACGATTTAAGCTGATCGATCCTTTCCCAGAATTCATCCTCCTTTACAACAGAATGAAGAGAACACCAGCCTTTTTCTGCCAGGGGCAGGAGTGTAGGGCTTTTCATTCCCGGCAAAATCCTGCATATCTCCGGGATAGCGGATTCCGGAGCATTCAGCAGTATGTACTTGTTCTCCCTTGCATTTTTCACGGCTCTTATCCTGAACAGCAGCCTTTGCAGGATTTCTTTTTTACTTTCAGTCAGCTCTTTATTGCCAATGATCACAGCCTGGCTGTTCAGTAAAGTGGCCACTTCGTGCAGCCCATTGGTGAGAAGCGTGCTGCCTGAGCTTACGATATCACAGACAGCATCGGCAAGCCCGATTCCGGGAGCAATTTCAACACTTCCGCTTATCTCTTCTATCTCAGCTTTTATACCATTCTCCCTGAAGAAGCCGGAAAGGAGCCTGGGATAGCTGGTAGCCACCTTTTTATTATTAAAAAACCCAGGACCGGTGTAATCTTCTTCTTTTCTGATTGCCAGACTCAGCCTGCACTGAGCAAAGCCTAGCTGTTCAAGTATTGAAATATCCTTGTTCTTTTCAAGAACCATGTTCTCCCCGAGGATGCCTATGTCAGCCACCTGTTGTTCGACATACTGGGGTATATCATCATCCCTGAGGAAAAGTATTTCGACAGGAAAATTCACGGCTTTTGTTCTCAGGACGCCTGTCCCATTGGAGAATTTTATTCCACACTCTTCCAGCAGCCTGCATGAATTTTCGCTTAGCCTTCCGGTTTTTTGAATTGCGATTTTAAGTTCGTCCATATTATGATTTTTTATTTGACAGCACGGGCTGAAATAAAAAAACCCGTCTGAAGTGCTCAGACGGGTTTATGATATTATTGCACATGCATGCATTATCACCTTTTCGCCTGAGCGCAGGTAAAATAATAATGCTGATGTGAAAAAAAACCGTACATTTCTTTAAAAATATCGTACAAATATAATGTTTATTTAATAACTATCACAAAATACACCATAAAAGTAATAATTACCTTAAATGTTATCGGCTATCCATCTGCCTGTCTCGGAGGTGGATTTCGGGTCCGACCTATCAATGTCTTCAGTGACAAAATTATTCTCTATTGACAGTTCAACGGCCTTCCTGATGGCAGCTGCCTCTTTTTCAAGCCTGAATGCATGTTCAAACATCAGGGCCGCAGAGAGTATTGTACCGACGGGATTTGCGATATTTTTCCCCGCAGCCTGCGGATATGAACCGTGAATAGGCTCGAAAAGTGAGGTTGAAAGCCCTATTGATGCTGACGGCAGAAGTCCGAGCGAACCAGTAATAACGCTTGCCTCATCTGACAATATATCCCCGAACATATTCTCAGTCACGATAACATCGAATCTCGAAGGGTTAAGGATAAGCTGCATGGCTGCATTGTCGACATACATGAAATCTATCTTTATTTCCTTGAAATCTCTGGCTGTAACCGAAGCCGTTTCACGCCACAGCCTTGAGGTTGCCAGAACATTGGCTTTGTCGATTACAGTGACTTTTCCTGACCGCCTGGCAGCATATTCGCAGGCCAGTCTTACCACTCTTTCTACCTCAAACGTGCTGTATACGCACGTATCATAAGCAGTTTTCCCATCTTCTGATCTTCCCTGGGGTTTTCCGAAATAGATTCCTCCTGTCAGCTCACGGACAATAATTATGTCAGCTCCATTCACTACTTCCTTCTTCAGGGGCGATTTTCCGGAGAGTGATGGGAAAGTATATACAGGCCTTACATTGGCATACAGTCCTAGTTCTTTTCTAATTGCCAGAAGACCCTGTTCGGGTCTGACCTTTGCAGAGGGATCGTTATCGTATTTCGGATCGCCTATTGCTCCGAAAAGTACAGCGTCCGAATTTTTGCAAATATCAAGTGTCTCTGCAGGAAGCGGAGACCCTGTCATGTCAATCGCAATTGCGCCGATAAGGCCGTATTTAAATGTGAACGTATGACTGAATTTCTTCCCGACGGAATTTATTACTCTTACGGCCTGTTCAATTATTTCAGGACCTATCCCGTCGCCGGGCAATACCGCTATTTTAAAGTTCATCGGATACTTTTATTAACAGGTTGTTCGATATTCTGAATTCGTGGTTGTCAATGATATTCAGCATTTTTTCAGTCGCCTTTATAGCCGATTCCGTCTGGTCCGCATCAAGCCCCCTGGTTTTGAATTCCCTTTCCCTTACTTTCCATGTTATTACGGTTTCGACCAGGGCATCGGTTTTTCCTCCGGGTGGTATGGATACCTGGTAGTCGCTAAGCTGCGGCAGCTCCCTGCCAAGCTGGTCGTAAACAATTCTTATGGCTTTCATGAAGGCATCATACTGGCCATCCCCGGATGATGTCTCCTGGTAAAGATGGCCGTCTATCTCTATCTGTACGCTGGCATGCGGTTTCATTCCATACGAGAGGGAAAGGGAATAATTCTTTATAAAGATCTTATAATCAGAAGAGTCGTTACCAAGAACATCCGAAATAATGAAGGGCAGATCCTCGGTGGTGACATTTTCCTTCTTATCCCCCAGCTCGATGACCCGCTGAGTCACCTTCTCAACAGATTCAGGGTTCAGGAAGAGGCCGAACTCTTCAAGGTTTTTTCTTATCGTCGCTTTCCCGGATTGCTTGCCAAGTGCATATTTTCTTCGCCGGCCGAATCTTTCGGGTATTAAATTGTTGCAGTAAAGGTTGTCCTTGCTGTCGCCGTCGGCATGTATCCCCGATGTCTGGGTAAATACGTTTTCACCAATAACAGGCTTGTTAACCGGTATCCTGATACCGCTGAATGTTTCAACAATCCTGCTGACTCTTGTTATTTCAGATTCAATAATGCCGGTTTCAGCTTTCAGCTGGTCATGTAGTACTCCCATCACGCTTGAAAGAGGAGCATTCCCGGCTCTTTCCCCAAGGCCGTTTATTGTGGTATGGATACCTCTGATTCCAGCCCTTACAGCCGAATAGACATTTGCGACTGCCAGATCGTAATCGTTATGAGCATGAAAATCAAAATGAAGCGAAGGATATCTTTCCACTATTTTTTTGCAGAAGCAGTAAGTCTGTTCCGGGTTAAGGATCCCAAGCGTGTCGGGGAGCATGAATCTTCCGATATTTTCATCCTTCAGGGAGTCAAGCATGAAGTAAATATAAGCTTCAGAGCTTGTCATGCCGTTGGACCAGTCTTCAAGGTAAATATTTACCTGCATATCAAGAGTTCCGGCTTTCCTGATAATCTCCTTTATCTCGCCTGCATGTTTTTCAGGCGATTTTCTAAGCTGTTTTAAAAGATGACGCATTGAACCCTTGCACAGAAGATTGATCACTTTCCCGCCTGCCTCATTAATCCAGTTCAGAGAGGTATCTCCGTCGACAAATCCCAGTACCTCGACTTTCCTGTGAAGATTGTTATGCCTTGCCCAGTCCGTTATTCGCTTTACGGCCTCAAAATCGCCTGATGAAACTCTCGCAGAGGAGACTTCGGCACGGTCGACCTTAAGGTCCTGGAGCAGCAGCTTCGTGACATTTAGCTTCTCTGCAGGAGTGTAGGCAACTCCCTGCGTCTGCTCACCATCCCTGAGGGTGGTATCCATAATTTCAATTCTCATCGCCTGAGAGTGTTTCTGAATTCATAAGCAGTGATCAACTCCTTTGTTCCAAGAAGGTAATCAATATCGTCAAGTCCTTTCATCAGACACTCCTTCTTATAAGCATTAATCTCAAAGCTCACAGTTTCGTCCCTGGAAAGGATAGTGAATTCCTGCCTTTCAAGGTCAATCCTGACTTTTGTTCCCGGGTCTTCTTTTATTTGTGAGAAAAGATCCTTCAGGAATTCTTCCGATACAATGACAGGCAGCAGGCCGTTATTAAGCGCATTATTTCTGAAAATATCAGCAAAATAGCTCGATACGATTGCCCTGAATCCATAGCCGGTGATCGCCCACACGGCATGTTCGCGGCTCGATCCGCATCCGAAATTCTTTCCTGACACCAGGACCTCTCCTCCGTAGGCATGGTTATTCAGGATGAATGAACTGTTCTTTGCCCCTGTCTTGTCATATCGCCAGTCGTTGAAAAGATTATCTCCATAGCCTTCGCGCGAAGTCCTGATAAGGAATCTTGATGGTATTATCTGGTCTGTATCAATATTTTCCAGTGGCAGCGGTACGCATGTTGTTTCAAGGATGTCAAATTTCATAATTGCCATGATTCATGATTTTGATTTTCATTAACTTTTCAACAGATCGCATGGGTCTGTTATTTTCCCGGTCACAGCTGCGGCCGCTGCAGTCAGAGGACTGGCAAGCATTGTCCTTGCACCTGGTCCCTGCCTTCCTTCAAAATTCCTGTTCGAAGTCGAGACGGCATATTTCCCTTCAGGTATTTTATCGTCGTTCATGGCCAGGCATGAGGAACATCCCGGCTGCCTCAGCTCAAACCCTGATTCCTTAAGTATCTTATCGATGCCTTCAATGATTGCCTGCCTCTCGACCATTTTCGAACCGGGAACGATCAATGCAGTAACATGAGGGGCTTTCTTCCTGCCTTTGACAAGGCTGGCAAATTCCCTGAGATCCTCTATTCTCCCGTTCGTGCAGCTTCCGAGGAAAACATAATCTACAGGATGGCCGAGGATCCTTGTCCCCGGAGTGAATCCCATGTACTCAAGTGATTTCAAAAATGATTGCTTCCCGTCACTCATGCTTTCGGCTTCAGGAATGATTCCGTCTATGGCCATTCCCATTCCGGGATTAGTGCCATAAGTGATCATGGGTTTTATGGCCGAAGCATCGAATTCCATTTCCCTGTCAAAAACAGCGCCTTCATCGCTTCTCAGATTTCGCCACCGCAGGAGCAGGGATTTGAAATCAGGACGTTTCTCGACTGAGGATATCCTGTTTAGGTACTCAAAAGTTGTCAGGTCAGGGGCAATGAGTCCGCCGCGCGCTCCCATTTCAATACTCATATTGCAAACTGTCATGCGCCCTTCCATGCTGAGAGCCTCGATTGCGGTTCCGCAATATTCAACAAAATGACCGGTAGCGCCGCTCACAGTAACTTTTGAGATAATATAAAGGATGATATCTTTTGCAGTGACACCTTTCTGAAGCCTGCCATTGACTCTTATCCTAATTCTTTTTGGTTTTGGCTGAAGCAGACACTGCGAGGCAAGCACCATTTCGACTTCGCTGGTACCTATGCCGAAAGCGACGGCTCCGAATGCTCCGTGAGTGGACGTGTGACTGTCACCGCACACTATTGTCGTTCCGGGCATAGTATAGCCCAGCTCCGGGCCGATCACATGCACGATCCCATTTTTCGGATCGTTAAGCCCGAAATATTCAATTCCCGACCAGGCACAATTGTCTTTCAGCTTTTCGACCTGGTCCCCTGACTCTTTATTCTTTATCGGGAGATCCTGATCTTTTGTCGGGATATTGTGATCGGCTGTAGCAAGAGTCTTTCCCGGCCGGAACACCTGAATTCCCCTGGACCTCAGTCCGTCGAATGCCTGCGGGCTGGTGACTTCATGAATATAATGCTGGTCAATGTATAGAACATCAGGTCCCTTTTCTATCGACTGCACAACATGGCTGTCCCAGATCTTGTCGAATAATGTCTTTGGTGTCATTTTATCTTTGAAATTGCATCAATAAATGCCTCCACAGAGGCCGTAATAATATCAGTGCTGGTTCCAAAACCATAATAAATTTTATTCTGGTGCTCGATTTGTATATGTACTTTTCCAAGATCGTCACTCCCCTTTGTAATTGCCTGGATAAGAAATTCCTCCAGATGGACGGTTTTGCTTATCAGCTGTTTGACAGCCGTAAAGGCTGCATCTATTGGTCCGTTCCCTGAAGCTGTTGATGTATGGACTTCCCCGTTGATAACCAGGCCGACAGTTGCCACCGGAACGGTAGACTTACCGCATGTTATCTGCAGAAGCTCAAGCTTAAGCGGTTTTTCACCCGGCGTTATTTCTCCGGCAAGCACCCTTATATCCTCGTCGTTGATCTCTTTCTTCTTGTCGGCCAGAATGAGAAAACGGTGATAGATATCATCAAGCTCTTCCTTCCCATAGTGAAATCCCAGCTGTTCGAGATGATGATTAAGCGCTGCCCTTCCGCTTCTTGCCGTCAGGATTATTGATGATTCTCTTATCCCTACCTCGACCGGATCTATGATCTCATAATTTTCCCTCTTCTTCAGCACGCCATCCTGGTGTATCCCTGATGAATGTGCAAAGGCATTTCGTCCCACGATGGCCTTATTCGCCTGCACTGGCATGCTCATTAGCGTCGAAACCAGCCTGCTCGTGCTGAAGATAAGTTTTGAGTTTATTTCTGTGCTGAGCCTTAGATCGTGATGGCTCCGGATTATCATGGCAACTTCCTCCAGTGAGGTATTTCCGGCTCTCTCCCCGATGCCGTTTACCGTGACTTCTGCCTGTCTTGCACCATTGATCAGCCCCATCATCGTGTTTGCCGTAGCCATCCCAAGGTCATTATGACAATGGGTCGAGATCACAGCCTTGTCAATTCCACGGACATTTTCCCTGAGGTATTTTATCTTGGCCCCGTATTCCTCCGGAAGGCAATAGCCTGTAGTATCCGGTATATTCACGACAGTCGCCCCTGCCTTTATGACCGCCTCTATCACTGTGGCAAGGAATTTATTATCGCTCCTTCCTGCATCTTCAGCATAGAACTCGACATCGTCTGTAAACTTTCTGGAATATCTGACGGCATCAGCGGCTCTTTTCACTATCTCCTCCGGCGTGGTCCTTATCTTGTACTGAATGTGAAATGGTGATGTGCCTATTCCCGTATGAATTCTCTTACGTTTTGCAAAGCGCAAAGCGTCAGCGGCGACCTCAATATCCTTCTTTACGGCCCTGGTCAGAGCACAGATCACCGGTTCAGAAATGACTTTGGATATCTCGACTACTGAGTTGAAATCACCGGGGCTTGAAACCGGGAACCCTGCCTCAATGACATCCACGCCAAGTGCTTCCAGGGCCCGGGCCACCTCAATCTTTTCAATAGTATTAAGCTGACATCCAGGTACCTGCTCGCCGTCCCTCAGGGTAGTATCGAAAATTATTATCTTATCGTTCATATCCGTCAGTGTTTATGGAGAATTATTTTATGACCGGCCTCAGCTTCCTCACTGAGGCGCCGGTTTTCCATAATTCCGTATTGCCAAGATCACTGAGCTCAGAGTTGAGCAGTTCCCTGTAATTCGGAGATCCGGTCGACTTGAGTACCCGGACGCATTCCTTACCCGTTTTGACCCTCCTGTAGAGTTTCCTGAAGACAGGCAATGTCGCTTTCATGAATTTCGGCCGCCAGTCAAGCGCTCCGCGCTGAGCGGTCGCACTGCAATTTGCATACATCCAGTCCATGCCATTCTCATCAACCAGTCTTATAAGGCTCTGCGTAAGCTCTTCCACGGTCTCATTGAACGCCTCGGAAGGAGAATGCCCATTGGCCCGCAAAACACTGTACTGCGCATCCATGATCCCGGCAAGAGCTCCCATCAGAACTCCACGCTCCCCTGTCAGATCACTGTACACTTCTTTCTCAAAGGTCGTCGGAAAGAGATAGCCAGATCCTATTGCAATTCCGAGTGCAATAGTCCTCTCGCCGGCCTTTCCGGTGTAATCCTGGAAAACGGAATAACTTGAGTTAATCCCTGTGCCGGCCAGGAAATTCCTCCTTACGCTGGTTCCTGATCCCTTAGGGGCGCACATTATGACATCAATATCGGCAGGAGGCACTACTCCGGTGTATTTTTTATAGGTAATGGAAAAGCCATGCGAGAAATAAAGAGCCTTACCCTTTGTAAGATGCGGCTTTAATGCTGGCCATAGTATTCTCTGGGCCGCATCCGAGACAAGATACTGGATTATGGTTCCCTTTGCGGCTGCTTCCTCCACAGGAAAGAGAGTCTTCCCGGGAACAAAGCCGTCATTGACAGCCTTATCCCAGTCTGCCTTGAATTCCGGTGCCTGACCGATAATCACGTTTATTCCGTTGTCTCTCATATTCATTGACTGTGCAGGGCCCTGTACCCCGTAACCAATTACGGCAACAGTTTCATTCATAAGTACTTCACGAGCTTTTGAAAGCGGAAATTCTTCCCTTGTGACTACTTCTTCGGTTACCCCGCCAAAATCGATTTTTGCCATGATTTTAAATATTTAATTGTTAAAAAATCAATCATTTGTATTTAGTTATTCTCTATTCGTTTTTCGTTTTTCGTTTTCCGTTTTCCGTTTTCCGTATTTCACTTTTCACTATTCGTTTTTCACCCCCTCTCAAAATCTCCCCCCTGGGGGAGATGCCGAGCTTGCGAGGCAGAAGGGGGTTGTTTCACTTTTCACTTTTCACTTTTCACTTTTCGTTTTTCGTTTTTCACCCCCTCTCAAAATCTCCCCCCTGGGGGAGATGCCGAGCTTGCGAGGCAGAAGGGGGTTGTTTCACTTTTCGTTTTTCGTTTTTCACTTTTCACTTTTCACTGTTCACTATTCGTTTTTCACCCCCTCTCAAAATCTCCCTCTGGGGGAGATGCCGAGCTTGCGAGGCAGAAGGGGGTTGTTTCACTTTTCACTTTTCGTTTTTCACTATTCGTTTTTCACCCCCTCTCAAAATCTCCCCCTTGGGGGAGATGCCGAGCTTGCGAGGCAGAAGGGGGTTGTTTCACTTTTCACTTTTCGTTTTTCACTATTCGTTTTTCACCCCCTCTCAAAATCTCCCCCCTGGGGGAGATGCCGAGCTTGCGAGGCAGAAGGGGGTTGTTTCACTTTTCACTTTAATTCTTCTTATAGCTTTCCATATCTTCCGGTCTTACCCTATTGGCCTCATCCATCTCCCTGAGGTATGAGTTGAGCTCCCTTACCTGTTTCGTGATTGCAACTCTTCCCGACCTGACATACTGGAGCAGACCATGTGGCTCGAGATGCGTGAGAAGTTCAGCAATTTCATTTTTATGTCCGGTCTTTTCAATGACGATATATTCCGGTGACACTTCGAGAATCCTCGCCTGATGGGCACGGACTATATAGTCGATCACGTTTCCCGACATAAGCCCTTTGGTGCTCAACTTGAAGAGCGCCAGCTCCTGGTAAATAATTTCTTCAGATGTATGCACGAATACCTTCAGCACATCCACAAGCTTTTCCATCTGCTTTGCGACCTTGCTTACCATATCAGGCGTTGTTTTTACCACGATGGTAAGCAGGTGAACACCTTTAACCGCAGATTCCGAGGCTGTTATACTCTCAATGTTGATCTGCCTGCGGGTCAGTATTATCGTTATCTGGTTGAGGATTCCTATATGGTCCTCGCTGAAAAGTGAAATTGTGAATTCCTGTTTCATGATTTATAATTTAAGGTGACTTCAGAGACTGATGCTCCTGGTTCGATCATAGGCAGGACATTACCCTCTTTTTCGACTTCGACATCAAGAAGGAAGGGTCCTTCCGCTGAAAGCAGCTCTGACAGGGCTTTTTTGAGGCAGCTCCTTTCCGTGACTTTTGTTCCCTGTATCCCGTAGCCTCTGGCAACCGTTACAAAATCGGGATTTATAAGTTCAGTGGAGGCGTACCTCTTGTTGTAAAACATATCCTGCCACTGGCGTACCATGCCAAGGTATCCGTTATTCAAAATTATTATCTTAACCGGGACCTGGTAATGGAGTATTGTCCCGAGCTCCTGTATGGTCATTTGGAAGCCTCCGTCGCCAACGAAAGCTATGACCTGTTTATCGGGCCTTCCGATTTTCGCCCCTATGGAAGCAGGTAGCCCGAATCCCATCGTTCCCATCCCGCCCGATGTCACAAGGCTTTTCGGAGTGGTGAACCTGAAATACCTGGCAGCCGACATCTGGTTCTGCCCGACATCCGTCACGATTATTGCATCGCCCGTTGTCATATCAGATACCATGGATATTACTTCGCCCATTCTGAGTTCACCCTTCTCCGGCTTTGTCTCATCCCTGATGACCTTTTCAAATTCCGTCCTGTCGCATATTCTGAATTCCCTGATCCATGATTCGTTGGTTTTCCGGTTAACAAGGGTGATAAGCCGGCTCAGAACTTCCCTTGCGTCATTCCGGATTTCGAGGTCGACCTGGACATTTTTATTTATTTCGGCTTCATCGATTTCAATATGGATGATTCTTGCCTGCTTCGCGTACTTCTTAAGGTTGCCCGTGACACGGTCATCGAAACGCATTCCTATGGCTATTATCAGGTCAGCTTCATTTGTCAGGATGTTCGGACCATAATTGCCATGCATCCCGAGAAATCCGGTATAAAGTCTGTGACTGCTGGGGAAAGATGAGATGCCAAGCAATGTCACTGCCACCGGGATGCCTGCTTTTTCCGCGAATTCCCTGAGCTCTTTTTCAGCAGAGGATATAATTACTCCGTGACCCGCAAGGATCAAAGGCTTTTCTGCATGGTTGATCATTATAGCTGCAGATTCAATGGCCTTGATATTAAGAGATATGTGAGGATTATAGCTCCTCATATAGTTGCATTTGCTGTATCTGAAGCTGAGTTTTTCCATTTGCGCATCTTTCGTGATATCGACAAGCACCGGTCCCGGCCTTCCTGTTGAAGCAATATAAAATGCTTTGGCAATCGTCCCGGGGATATCACCCGCCTTCTTGATCTGGCAATTCCATTTGGTCACAGGCATTGAAACGCCCAGAATATCTGTTTCCTGGAAGGCATCGGTGCCTATAAGGCTTGATACGACCTGCGCAGTGATGAAAACCACAGGTACGGAATCGAGATATGCGTTTGCTATTCCTGTAACGAGGTTCGTGGCCCCGGGACCTGAAGTGGCAAAGCATATTCCGGTCTTGCCGGTCACCATCGCGTATGCCTGGGCAGCGTGTGCAGCTCCCTGTTCGTGTCGCGTAAGGAAATGTTTTAGCTTATCCTCATAGTCCATCATTTTGTCATAAACCGGCATAATGGCACCTCCCGGATATCCGAAAATTGTATCGACGCCTTCTTCAATCAGGCATTTAAGCAATGCCTCTGCACCTGTTATCTCCTCATTCCCTTCAGCCAGATCTTCAGTCTGTTTTTCTTCCTTTTGAGTTTTCATTTTAGCATATTCATTTTTTGTTTTTTCTTTTTCACCACGGGGTTCACTGAGTTTCACGGATTATTTTCTCTCAGCCTTCCGATTTGAGCTTTCCGCTGCTGGTTAACGATCCTCACCGCCCCCTTGTCAGCAGAACTTACAAATGCCGCATAAGCTTTGAGCGAAACAGGTACATCCCGTTCCCTTTTGGGACTGAAGGCTTTTATGCCCTTTGATTCTTCTTTCATCATCCTTTTACTTATTTCGGACTCTGAAAGCAGTACATTGATTTTTCTGGAAGGGATGTCTATCCCGATCAGGTCCCTGTTTTTTATGACTGCAAGAACTCCTCCGGCTGCAGCTTCCGGTGAGACATGCCCGACAGACAATCCCGATGAGCCTCCCGAAAATCTTCCATCGGTCACAAGTGCGCATTTTTTGTCCAGACCCTTTGACCTGAGATAGGAGGTAGGATAAAGCATTTCCTGCATCCCGGGGCCGCCCCTGGGACCTTCATACCTGATCACGACAACATCACCTTCCTTAACTTTTCCGGCCAGGATGCCTTCTGCTGCTTCTTCCTGCGATTCAAAAACGACTGCCGGACCGGTGAATGAAAACAGTTTTTCATCAACACCTGCGGTCTTTACTATTGAACCGTCCTTTGCTATATTGCCATGGAGAACTGCCAGGCCTCCGTCCCTGCTATATGCATTTCCCGTGCTCCTGATGCAACCATTTACCCTGTCAGTATCAAGAGTTTCATACATGGTTTCATGTGACGCCATCCTGAAACTTTTCTTCATTGAGGGAGCGCTCCTGAACATTTCGAAGGCTTCCGGCTTTGCTTTTCCACCGAGGACGTCCCAGTCAGAGATGGCCTCACCGAGTGACGGATAATCTACTCGTCTGGCAGATCCGTCTATCAGTCCTGCGCGCTGAAGCTCACCCATTATTGCCATAATTCCGCCTGCCCTGTTGACATCCTGCACATGGTAGTGAGAGCTGGGCGCCACCTTGCAGATATTAGGGATCTTTCGCGACAGGGCATCAATATCATTCATCGTAAAACCGACTTTTGCCTCGTGCGCAATGGCCAGGAGGTGAAGGACACTGTTCGTCGAGCCGCCCATTGCTATATCGAGTGACATGGAGTTCATGAATGCCGCTTTGGTGGCTATGGATCGCGGAAGGATATTGTCGTCTCCCTCAGAATAGTGCCTGTTGGCAATGTCGACTATCAGATCAGCTGCTTTTTCGAAAAGTCTCATCCGGTTTTTATGGGTGGCTACCACGGTTCCGTTTCCCGGAAGTGCAAAACCAAGGGCCTCATTCAGACAATTCATGGAGTTCGCCGTGAACATCCCTGAGCATGAGCCGCATGAGGGACAGGCGTTCCGCTCCATTCTTTTCAGATCCCTTTCACTGGTCTTATCGTCCGCGCCGTTAACCATTACATCAATGAGGTCGATGCTCCTGTCTCCCATTTTTCCTGCTTCCATTGGCCCGCCGGAAACAAATACGGCAGGTATGTTCAGCCGCAGGGCGGCCATCAGCATGCCGGGAGTGATCTTGTCGCAGTTGCTTACGCAGATCATTGCGTCTGCACAATGAGCATTGCACATGTACTCTACGCTGTCGGCTATGATTTCACGTGACGGAAGCGAGTAAAGCATCCCGGTATGGCCCATGGCAATTCCGTCGTCAATGGCAATTGTATTGAATTCTGCTGCAAAGCATCCCTTCTTTTGAATATGTTTCTTTATTGTCTGACCAATGGAATGAAGATGAACATGGCCGGGAACGAACTGCGAAAATGAATTTACTACTGCAATCACTGGCTTGCCGAAATTCGCCTCCTTCATACCGTTTGCACGCCACAGGCTTCTGGCACCTGCCATCTTCCTTCCGGTGATCGTTTTCAGACTTCTTAGCTGGTTCTTCATGTCAGAATAATTAAAAAAAAAGCTTTCCGTTTTCCGGAAAGCTTTTTTATACCTGTACTATTGTATATCACTCCCGGATCATTTGCCATGGGCAATAATGAGTATGAGGACAATAATATACAATAGATAATTTCTCATCTTGTTTTTAATGAATTAAGTGACAAAAGTACTATTATATTTAATATTTCAAATAAAAATCAACATTTTTATAAAAAATATTAATTTCATCTATGACAAATACTGTTAAAACAAAGCTTCCGCTGCTTGATTCAATATGATTCTTACGTGCCATCATATAGGTTTTATAAATCGTATGGACGACCTTTCACCCGGAAGAGATATTCAGCGCAAAAGTTATTATTGAAAATACCATTTATTCCTGTTCGGAGAAACAAATCTTTCACGCAAGCAGTACCTGAATATTGACTTTTTGACAGGCATGAATATGTTAAAAGTTAAACAAATCATAAAAACTTAGACTAATAAGGCTAATTTCTCTTAATTTTATTGGATGAAATTTCCTGCAATGAAAACCATTATCACTGTTTTTATATTTGCATTATGCCTTTATTCGGCGGCAGCCCAGGATAGATCTGCGGAATTTTCAAAAGGCCCGGGATATGTGAAGACTGTGAATTCGCAATGGACTTTCAATTATTTTTCTGACGAGAGGGCTGATAATGGCTACGAATCACAAGGATTTGATGATTCGAAATGGCCGGTAATAAGCTTGCCGCATACCTGGAGCACTTATGAGACCACCGGCGATGCCCATCCGTTCATTAAAAACATCATTGAGAATGACAACCCTTACTGGTGGACCGGCTGGGGCTGGTATCGCAAGCATTTCCAGGTCATTGGCAGTCTGACCGGCCGGAGAATCTTCATTGAGTTTGACGGTGTTCAGAAATATTGCAAGGTCTGGATCAACGGAAAATATCTTGGTGATCACAGGGGAGGTTACGGATCATTTGATTTTGATATCACCGGTTATTTGAACGAAGGCAAGGATAATGTGATCGCAGTTGCAGTGAACAACAGGCAGAATGACAAGTTAAGGATACCTCCGATGGTTGCCGGGAATTTTGACGTGTACGGGGGAATTTACCGCGATGCAAGAATTGTTATAAAGGATAAGCTCCATATTCCGATGCAGGGATCAGCTTCTCATGAGGGAGGCACATTCGTCCTTACACCGGGTGTTACGGAAGAAAAAGGCAACCTCCGGATATTGACATGGGTCAGAAATGATTACGCCCAGCCTAAAGAGTGCACCCTGAATACCTCCCTGATCGATGCTTCAGGGAAAACTATCCAGACTGTAAAGACAAAATATACAATCCATCCCGGACAGACATACAAGTTTGATCAGACCTTCAAGCCTGTAAGAAAGCCGCACCTGTGGTCAAACAGTTCCCCATATCTCTATCAGTTATATTCGGAAGTGACTGATGGCAGCAGGGTGACGGATTCCTTCACTACTCAATTCGGGTTCAGGTGGTTTAGGTGGAATTTCAGCGAAAATGCCCTTTACCTGAACGGCGAAAAGATGGAGATCCATGGGGGGAACCGCCTCCAGGATTTCCCATGGCTCGGTGATGCTGTACCGAAATGGATTTCAGCGATGGACATAGCTGATATGGCCGGGAACCTGAATTATAATTTTATCCGCACTGCCTGTTATCCAAACGACAGATATGTCTATGATCTCACTGATAAATACGGCGTAGTTACTGAAGAAGAGACTCCCAGCGTAGGTGACCAGAACTTTTCCATTGAGGTTCAGCAGCAGCAAATGATGGAAATGATCCGGCGCGACCGCAATCATCCCAGCATTTTATTCTGGGGAATGGGAAGTGAAACAAGCCATGCAGTCGATTCCAGATTTGCTGTGGCTGAAGATACTTCCAGGATACTGACCGCCAATCATGTACCGAATGGATCGGCAGGAGCCTATGTAAAGCATACAAGCGTCAATTTGCCTTTCGATCTTCTCTCAAGATGCACCGTCAGGGGATGGTACAATAAGGATGTAAGAGATGCGGAACCGGCAGATGCAAAACAATGCGGAACAGAAGAGTACCAGCGCAAAATGATGGAAGCTGCCTTTAAGACCGGATCAGGTAATGTATGTACATGGATTTATGAGGATCATGGCGCAGGATTGGAATTTTCCGGTTCACCTGTCTCAGATATTGACCCGGAAGGCTTTGTGGATTCCTACAGAATCCCGAAATATGCTTATTATTTATGGCAGGCAAACTATGGTGCAAAGCCAATGGTTTTCATTCAGCCTCATTTCTGGAGGACACAGTATGCCGGCCAGAAGAAGGATATTGTCGTATTCTCGAACTGTGACAAGGTGGAGCTTAAGGTCAATGGTGTCAGCAAGGGCGCAATGGTGCCTGACAAAGGAAATTATCACACCGTTGTATTCCGGGACATCCAGGTGGAGAATGGCACTGTAAGCGCCCTGGCGACAAAAGATGGCAGGACGGTCACGGCGCAGGTGAAAATGGCAGGAGATCCGGCAAGAATTGTTCTTAAGATGTCGGACCGGAAACTGGAAGCTGACAAATCCTCGGTCGCCATAATAACTGCCGATATAGTCGATTCAAATGGCTCTCATGTTTATGGAGCGGGCAACACTTTAAAATGGTCAGTATCGGGCCCGGCAACGCTGGCCGGACCGGCAATGTACGAATCCGACACTGACAGGCACCAGTCACCGGAAGGCGTATGGTACATCGATGCGCCGGTTTCGAATGTCATAAGATCAAATGGAAAGGAGGGGAGGATCCATGTCACTGTATCGGCCAGCGGGCTTGCATCCGGATCCCTCGATATTGACGCGGCTGCAGCCGGATCCGATAATTTAGTGATCTCTGAGCCTGTCCTGAATGATGTTGGAAGGAAACCTGTATCCAGGCCTACATTCCTTGTAGACAGGCTTAATGATATTCCGCAGGAAGTGAAACCGGCAAATGACGAAATAAAGTTTAATCCACAGGATAGAAATGGCTATTTAACCTCAGTAAGAAATTATATAGTTGCAGCCAATACTTCCGTGGATTCAACAACAGTCGAGTTCAGGGTCCTGGCAGATTTGCTTGCGACACACCTTGTAAATAACAACGGAAGGATGACAGCTGATGATTACACCTTCGACATTGGCAATTATAATAACTGCAGGTTGATCTCCAGTTACATAAACAGCCTTAAGCTGCCTCCTCTCTTCAGGGATGGCCTGAAAAAATATTACGCTGACCTTGTAATTACAAAGGGTATCGAAAAAAATGCCGGTGATGAAATGAACTGGATGAACTGGATCCCGTCGGGTGGCACTGTTGTGATATGTCAGGACGGGCCGTTGCCGGCATGGCCGAAGGGAACCGTCGTGACAGAAAAAACGGAACTGGGCGACCTTATAGCCCTTGTCTATCCTGTCTTTGCAAAATACAACCCGGAAGCAAGGGACAGGGCACTTACCTTCACTGCTAAAATGAATCCCTATGTACGGGTGAACACATCAGCAGGGCAGGCCGGAGAAGGAGACAATGGAGCACAGGTTAAAACGACATACACCGCAGATAAGGGAAAACCGGTACTTATTCCATTGATAAAATTCATAGCGCAGTAATTGTTCCTGGTAGCATAACCGGCCTGATCTCATGATCGGCCGGCTTCTTAATCAAAACCCACAGGAACATTCCTGATCTCCTTGACCATTTTTCCTCTGTATTACCGCACGATTGCACAACCGCACGATTGCACTATTGCACGAACGCACGACCGCATAATTGCACGATTGCACGTTTGCACGACCGCACGACCGCATGATTGCACGACCGCACGGCCTTCTTCATGCTCTTCCATTTCATTTATTCGGCCATTTAATATAATTTGTATATTTAATCGAACTTTTAAACATGATAAAATGAAAATAAAAATTCTGATTTCGTTAGCATTACTGGCAGTTGCTGCTGTCATTGCATCTTATTCGTTCAAATCGGACAGGCCTGCAGGCAAGGCTTTGCAGAAAGTTGAAGCCGGGAAGAATATCGGTCTGCAGCTCTGGTCCATACGCGATTCCATCAGGAAAAATGTCCCTGCGGCAATTGAAAAGATAGGCGGGATGGGATACAGGTTTGTGGAACCTGCCGGCTATTCAGATGGCAAATTATATGGTATGGGTCCTGCTGATTTTAAAGCCCTGTGCAATAAAAACGGACTGAAGGTTCTCAGTTCGCATGTAAGCCATCCCCTGCCGGATGCTGCTGACTGGGACAAGACTATGGCCTGGTGGGATGCGTGCATAGATGCCCATGTGGCAGCAGGTGCAAAGTTCCTCGTCCAGCCATCAATGAGCGAAGAAGCTTACAAAGACCTTGCAGTCCTGAAAAAATATTGCGAGTATTTCAACGCCATAGGTGCAAAATGCAATGCAAAGGGAATCCGTTTCGGCTATCATAATCATGACAGGGAATTCTCGGATAAGATAAACGGCCAGACGGTATATGACTTCATGCTTTCAAACACGGATCCTTCAAAGGTCATGTTTGAGCTTGACCTGTATTGGTGCGTGATAGGAGGGAAGAACCCGGTTGATTATTTCAATAAATACCCCGGCCGCTTCGAGCTCTGGCATATTAAGGATAAGACCGAAGTCGGCACAGGTCCACTCGATTTAAAGGCAATATTTGCTGCAGAAAAACAGGCAGGCCTGAAATATGGCATTGTGGAGGTTGAGAATTATAACTATGATGAATTCACGAGCTGTAAGAAAAGCCTCGACTATCTTAATGCTGCATCTTTTGTGGTTATGCCGAAATAAGCCATGAAGCCGGTATTCTTGATTAATGTCAGGTCATCATTTGTCATTTCAGGAAGCAGGAAATTGGATTACTGCATGAAATACTTTTCTGCAGCACGGAAGAATATAATAAGTGTACTTTTTACACTTATTATATTCTTTTCGGTCATCCCTGATCTGAACTCGCAATCAGTGCGGCATGGCGGAAAGGAAACTGAGCTGGCATTTCATGCATGGGCGCCGGTTCCGCCAATGGGCTGGAACAGCTGGGACTGCTTCGGCCCAACTGTTGTGGAGAAGGAGGTCAGGGATAATGCCGACTATATGTCGCAGCACCTAAGGGAATTCGGGTGGAA
Source organism: uncultured Bacteroidales bacterium (assembly GCA_963717685.1). Classification (GTDB taxonomy): domain Bacteria; phylum Bacteroidota; class Bacteroidia; order Bacteroidales; family VadinHA17; genus LD21. The sequence goes on from OY970346.1 coordinate 2,269,862, forward strand.
ATATATTGTCGTGGACATCAGGTGGTATGTCGAAAATGACAGAGCGGGTGGGTACAATCAGGATGATCCGCATTATGTGATGGATGAGTATGGGCGGTTTATGCCTGCCGTCAACAGATTTCCGTCAGCAGCAGGCGGAAATGGATTCAAACCCCTTGCCGATTATGTCCACAGCAAAGGACTTAATTTTGGCATCCATGTAATGAGGGGCGTCCCGGTGCCGGCTGTCAGGAAAAATACTCCCATCCTGGGAACAGGTTTGAAGGCAGGCGATATTTATTCTGCCAGCGATCTGTGCCGATGGCTCAGCGATATGTACACTGTCGATCCCTCAAAAAAAGGGGCACAGGAGTACTACAATTCAATTTTTCAGCTTTATGCATCCTGGGGAGTCGATTTTGTGAAAGTCGATGACCTTTCAGGCAGACTCGGTGAGATAGAATTAATAAGAAAGGCAATTGATAATTGCGGCAGGCCGATCGTCCTGAGTATTTCGCCATCGGGGAACAAGATCGGGGATGAAGAGTTTCTCAGGGACCATGTCAATATGTGGCGAACGACAGATGATTTCTGGGATAACTGGAAGGCCCTTAAGAATGAGTTTGTTATATGCAATGACTGGGAAGGGAAGGCCGGTGATGGATATTATCCCGATGCCGACATGCTGCCCCTGGGGAGGATAGGAATCAGAGCAGAGAGGGGAGTGCCCAGGATGAGCGGCTTCACTAAAGATGAGCAACGCACTTTAATGACACTCTTTGCAATCTTCAGGTCTCCTCTGATGTTCGGCGGTAACCTTCCTGATAACGATCAGTTCACACTATCGCTGATAACAAACATGGAAGTTCTGAAGGTTGATCAGCAAAGCAGGAACAACAGGCAGATATTCAGGAATGGAGATATTATTGCATGGACGGCTGATGACCCGGGAACGGGCGATAAATACCTTGCGCTTTTCAATGCCTCTGATTCCGAAGGGCCTGTTGAAATATCCGTAAAATTGGACCTGATAGGTCTTTCCAGCAATCATGATGTAAAAGATATTTGGTCAGGCAAAAGCATTGGCTGGGTCACGGATATTTTTTCCATGGCTATTGCTCGGCACGGAGCAGGATTATACAGGATTCATTAAGCATACTTTTATGACAGGATTCATATAAATAAACAACCAGAAAATGAAAAAGCAAATAACGATCTGCGGCATTTTTCTTGCGCTGGCTTCAGTCCTGTACTCCCAGCAGGGAAAGCTCCCGATAGAACCCGGTCCCTTTAGCCCTGCCGATGGATCGCTTGCACAATATGCTTGTCCGGAATGGTTCCGTGATGCAAAATTCGGAATATGGGCGCACTGGGGCCCGCAGGCAGTTCCGCGCCAGGGCGACTGGTACGCAAGGAGGATGTACGAGGAAAAGGATCCGGCGTACAAATATCATGTTGAACACTACGGGCATCCGTCGGTTTTCGGTTACAAGGACATTATTCCTTTATGGAAGGCTGAAAAATGGGATCCCGACAAGCTAATGGCTCTTTATAAGAAGGCAGGTGCGAAATATTTCGTCAGCATGGGGACTCACCATGACAATTTTTTCCTGTGGGATTCCAAAATACATAAGTGGAATGCGGTCAATATGGGACCGAAAAAGGATGTGGTGGGTATCTGGCAGGAAGCTGCAAAAAAGCAGGGTCTGAAATTCGGTGTTTCAGAGCATCTCGGTGCAAGCTTTACATGGTTCCAGGCGGCACATGGATCTGATAGTGAAGGACCCATGGCTGGTGTACATTATGATGGTGCCGACCCACGGTACAGCGACCTTTATCATGAAAAAGCAACTCCCGACGACAACAGCTGGCTGACCAATAATCTGATTTTCCAGGTAGAATGGTTCAGAAGCATCAGGGAACTTATTGACAATTATCACCCCGATCTTCTTTATTCAGACAGCCAAATGCCATTTGAGGATGTGGGCCGAAGCCTTATTGCACATTTTTATAACCAGGATATTGCCAGAAATAATGGAACTATGGGAGTGGTCTATACCTGTAAGCAAATTTCAGGAGGCAAATGGGTCCAGGATGTCGAGAGGGGTGTCCTTGATACGATGAGCAGATACCCGTGGCAGACAGACACTTCAATTGGTGACTGGTTTTACCGGACCGGACAGAAGTACAAGACATCAGATGAAATAATACAGATGCTGGTGGATATCGTAAGCAAGAACGGCAACCTCCTGCTGAATGTCGTTCAGACTCCGGAAGGCGACCTGGAGCCCGACATGCTTCAGATTCTTGATGAGATAGGTACCTGGACTTCAGCCAATGGAGAGGGGATATACGGAACGCGCCCTTGGAAAATCTTTGGCGAAAAGCCTGAAACAGGATCATCCGGCCAACGCGTTCAATTTGATGAGAACTATAAATTCGGCTCAAAGGATATCAGGTTCACGACAAAGAATGGCTTCCTGTATGCTTTTATCCTTGGGACACCTTCAGGAGACATACTGATAAAGTCGCTTGGAAAAGGGTCACATCTTACGGATAAGCCCATAGCATCAGTGACAATGCTTGGCAGCGATACAAAGATAAAATGGTTGCAGGGGGACAATGGTCTTGTTATTAGTAAACCTTCAAAATTACCAGCTTGGAAAGTGCTGGGATTCAGGATCAAATTCAGGGAATAATATAAAAATGCCGGCAATAGGATTATGATTCACCAGTCAGTCTCTTTTCTTTGAAAATAATCAGATTATTTACATCCGTATATAACACATATTATAATTTCTATTACTAATTTCGCTTATAAATGTTTATTGAATCCGGAATCTTTATTACCTCTTTCAGCCTATGAAAGATCGATTCAATATGAAAAACACAAAATCGCTTGCACTTGCAATATTAATCTTTCCGGTTATTGTGGCAGCAGGAAAGCCATTGATTTCCACGGTCTATGAGTGGAGCAGGATGAAGATGGTAAGAACGCATACCGGAGCTGTCACAAATATTCTTAAAGAACAGACAAAGTCCCTTGAATCTCTTGAGATCAAGGCAGTCACCCTGTACTCAGGCAAGGACACACATTCTTATCCTGAAGCCAAAGGCACTGATGAGATGTTTGTATTAAGCGAGGGAACTGCCGGGATGACCATCAATTCTGTTACCCGTGAGCTTGGTCCGGGTAGCGTTGCCGTGGCTTCACAGGGCGACAGGGTGATGATAAAGAATTCAGAACATGAAAGCCTTGTGTTTTATTCATTTGTTTTCAAACCAAGATTCGCCGCACCGTCAAGACAGGCAGCAAAAAAGATAAGGCCATTCTTTTCTTCATGGGATACCATAGCCTATAATTCTTCTGAGAATGGAGGAACCCGCAATATTTTAAACCTGCCGACAGCAACCTTAAAACACCTTGATGTCAGTGAAACCACACTTAATGAGGGCTGCCATGATAGTATAGATCTCTTTTCCGGCGAGGAACTGATCCTGGTTAAGAAAGGTTCGGTTGGAGCATTGGTCAATGAAAAAAAATCCGTTTGCGGACAGGGGTCGGTTATCTATTTTACGAGTGGCGAAAATAGCGCGATATTCAATGCCGGTGCCGGGGAATGCGAATATTTCACAATTCGGTGGAAGACACCTGTCAAATCGAAATAAGGGTATGCTGGCCGGCAGAATATTTATTTCAGGGAAGCTTTTGTGAATATATCTTCAGGTATCGGTTCATCGAGCTTTATTTTCTGAATGATGAACTGCGTCCCGTCGCCTGCTTTAAGCATGTCCTTAAAGATCATTTTCATAGGATACCAGCGGCCCTGAATCCTTTCAAAATCAGTCAGTCTCAACCGCTTCAGAAGCTTGCCGCTCTTTGCATAAAGCTCCTCCCGGAGAGGGATGTTTCTTTCCTTGTCAACCCATATCTTCCTGACTTCGTATGCTTCACCCTCCGTTTTGGCATCCAGTTGAAGAACCCAGCAGTCTCGTTTTTCGAGAGTGTCAGAACCTGTAACTGCAGCATTATAATGATTCTCAAGTGCCTTGTCTTCCATCATATCCTCGTAAGACAGGTCAGATCCCATTACTGACTGTCTGAGCATTTGTCCCGTTATCTGGATTATCCTGTCAGTGCTTGGGGAGTAGATCCATAGCTTATCCTCAAGTTTCAGCATTTTTGTTCCCTTTTCCCTCGGGGGATTTGTGTACTCGCTGAAGGCTTTCTTTTCTCCCTCGGCCCAGGTATTGAACTCAACCGTCCTGCTTTCCCTGGCTCCGCTGATTATCATTTTTGCTGTAAGTATCCGGGTATTTGCCGTCATGTTCCTGTCGATCAGGTTCATCAGATCCTTTCCTGAGGGTTGGCCTGATGCAATTGAGGAGATCAGCAGTATTGATAAAAGACTCAGTATTCTCATCTTATTTCAGTTGATAATTATTCCATTACTGTAATTGAAGCTCCTTGAACAGTCTGGCAGTCTCTCTTCTGTAAATTCCTATCCCTGAAAGCATTGTGCCGAGAACGGTGGCTATAAGACCGGGTATGAACCCGATGAACCACGACTCTGTCGTGATCCTTGTCCTGAATACACCCGGCATAAGCATCGTTGCGTTCTGCATGACGCCGGAGAAATCGAAGCCTTTCTGTTCGACGATCCAGGAAATTATCATTCCGATAGTCACACCGATCACTGATCCTGCAAATCCTATAAATGCCGATTCTGCGATCATTGATCTGTAAATATGCCCTTTTTCTTCGCCAATGGCAAGCCTCAGCCCTACCTCTCCGTATCTTCTGAGGCCTCCCACGAGTCCGGTATTCCAAAGCACCACAGACATGATAAGAATAAAGACAAAAGAGATGAAGCCCATCACACTGGTCATATAATCTATAAGGCTTCCAAGGTCATTCTGGTCCCTGAGCCTGATCATTACAGGATCGAACCTGCCGGCCGATGCTTTTTGCCTGCTCATGAAGGATTTCATTAAAAGTGTAGCCTTCATGTCGTCGTAATATTCCTTATCGGTATAGCCGAGTATTTCATTGCAGGCATCCTCCATGTCAAGTGCCTTCCTGGCATCTCTTATGTCCATTATCACTGAGCCTCTGTCGAGTGCAATTGCACCGTATTTAATGGTGCCACACACCCTGAAGTTGAAAATTGACATTTCCCCGTACATTGTTGTGCCGATGAATGTCACCTTATCATTGACCTTAATGCCCAGCTTGTCCGCGAACATGCTGCTTACCAGTATTTCTCCTTCAGACGAAGGGAGCCTGCCTTCAACAAGCACCCTCGAAAGGTTCAGCCTTTGAGCTTCTTCCGATGACCCGAAAAGGTCTACTCCGAAACCTGTGAACGGACCCTGGCTCCTGGTCTCACCAATGGCATCAGGCACATCCAGAAGACCTCCGAACTCAATTCTTTCCACCCAGGTGACATCCGGATGATCTTTTTTGAGCTCTTCCAGCAAGTTCTTCGATCCTGTGAGGGCAAGATCTATTGGAAGCTGGTCCATGTTATCCCTGTAAGCCCTTGTAATCACCTTGACATGGCCTGTTGAAAGTTTTGCGTTCATGTTGATGGAGTCACTCAGAAAGCCTGTGATCCATGTATAAAGAAAGACCGTAAGCATTACTCCGAATGAGACAATTATCAGCGGAAGCCTGCTGCGGTGCTTGTCCCTTAAAAGCCCCTTGATAATAAATCGTATCATAGTGATTTTCCCCTCAGTGCTTCTGTCGGCTTCATCCCTGCGATTTTTCTGGAAGGGATAAAGCTGACAATTGTTGTAGTTATCATGACAATCAGAGCCATGGAGATGATGGTGCCGATGCCGTAAGCAGGAAATATCTTTTCAGCCATAGTAAGGCCGTAACCCTCTGTTCCCTTTGGCAGCGAATAGCCTGCCCTGGCCACAATCCAGAGCACCGGAGTTCCCCAGATTGCAGCGAGGAAAATCGAAAGAACTGAATTCATGGCTCCTTCCAGCGTAAACAGCCCAACAACCTGCCACCTTGTCATTCCAAGTGCGATATAAGTCCCGATTTCCTTTTCGCGCCTGAAGATTGAAAGCACCTGTGTGTCAAACACTGCCAGGAGTGCAAGTGAGAGAAGAAGAATATAGATCACGATTCCGGCAATTGATTTCGATTTGATGATAGAATCGATATCCCTTAAAAGATACTCATGATCCTTGAAAATCCACCCCGGAATTGTTGATGCCGCTGCGGTCTTATCCTGCGCCAGGATGATGTATGTGGCATTTTCAGGCATGCCTGTCATTTTCTGAAGCATGGGAAGTGATATCCATATCTGGCTATTATCTATGGAGGGAACGTTCGTATGGAATACTTCAGCAATTCTTATATCTTTCGCATCGAAGGTTCCCTTTGCATCACGCCACCTGATTGTCACCAGGTCACCTTTCTTCAGTCCTGTCATGAAAGCCATCCTGGTGCCGATTATTGCCTGTGGCTCTGAAGTACTGTCTGAAGCGAGTGATGAAGCCGGTATTTTTATTACTTTCTGCCCGGCATCTATCCCTTTAAGAAGAATGTTCTTCATCCTGCCCTCCGGGAATATTGCTGCCTGCGTTACAAGAACCGGTGCTGCTTTCCCTTCATCACAAAGGTTTTTAAGTTCGGCCGGAATACTTCCGTGTGCATCATTCAATGAAAGCACGTCATAGGGGTCAAAGGCGCTATGCCAGTATTCCCCGCCGCCGATATCCCATTCAGTGGTGTCCTTCCTTGCCTCCAGGTTCCATCCCTGAATGAATCCCATCTGGAAGACTATCATTACCAGGGCAAGCGACAGGACAAAAGCATTAAGCCATGTCCTGAGGCCGGCACCGAGAAGGTTCTTAAAAGCTAATCTGATTGCAAGCATAGCCTTCCTTATTGTTTGTTAAAGGTTTCATCCTTAGATATCTTACCGTCCACGAGAGTGATTTTTCTCTCCAGGTAGCTGATTACCTTGTCATCATGCGTGGCAAACAGGAAGGTTGTATTGAACTCCTTGTTCAGCTTCAGCATCATTTGAAGTATATTATGCGAATTTGCCGCATCAAGGTTTGCAGTGGGTTCATCGGCCAATACGATATCCGGCTGTTTTACCATTGCCCTGGCTATTGCAACTCTCTGGCATTCGCCTCCGGAAAGCTGAGCCGGCCGGGAGTCAGTTTTATCAGACAGGCCTACCCACTCAAGGGCCTCAAGCACTGCTTTCCTGCGTTCTCCTGAGCTCATTTTCAGGAGCAGCAGAGGGAACTCGACATTCTCGAAGACTGTGTAAACGGGAAGCAGATTGTAGGTCTGAAAAATAAACCCCATGTGCTTTCTCCTGATAAGTGCAGCCTCCCTGACTGTCAGATCGCTGCTTGAGCTTCCGAGGACAATGGCCTTGCCATCGGTTGGATTGTCAAGCAGTCCCATGATGTTCAGCAGTGTCGTCTTGCCTGATCCCGACGGCCCCACTATTCCTGAGAACTCTCCCCTTGAGAATGTGAGGTTTATACCCTTCAGAGCAGTGAATTCACTCAGTCCCATCGGGAACTTTTTTGTCAGGTTCTGTACGGAAATGATCTCTGAACTATCCATGTATTTTAAATATTATAATGTTTAACTTTTCACTTTTCACTTTCAATAATTATATACAACCATCACCTGCCCTCCTGCTCCTGCAAGCATGTTCGGTCCTGTCCCGTAATTGAATATTTCAAAAACCTCCGGATCCCAGAAGCCTATAATATTTATTGCGAACTTATCAAAGGTAAGGGATAAATTGGCAAACCTGTAAAATCCATTATCCTTCCAGTCATAGAAGAACATGGCACTTATTCTCGTTATGACCGAAACAGGGATTGAAGCAGAAATGCCTGTGAACGACACGCTCTCACCGTTTGAAAAAAGCTCGCCGGAAGTGCCGTAGTACATATGCTCTGTTGTTACGTTCAGTCCGTTTCCAATGCCGAAGGTATAATCTGCTCCGACAGTTGCCGCTTTGGTGTATGGCGGCAGCTGGCTTTGATTCTGGTTCGTTACGGATGTTTCGAGCCATAATCCGATGCCAAGGTCGAGCTTGATATCGTAACCGAACCTGTTTTCAGGGAAAGTGTTTTTGCCTGTCACAGGCGGTTGGAAGTTATCCGGGAATTCAGCAACCCTGTTATGATACGTGAAGGCCATTTCACCTCTTGGAACAGGAATCTGGATGCGTCCTCCCAGTTCAGGCCGTTTATATTCGGAGGGTATCGTTTCCCATCCAGTCGGGTTTTTGTTCCCGTACAGCATCCAGAGCCAGATGTTTGCATTATTCCTGAATGTATATTTCCCCTGTATCCCGTAAACACCTTCGGTCAGGTGAAGCGGATCCCTCGGATCTATTCTGTCGAACCACATAAGCGGTCTGAGCATCTGTGCCGATCCGAAGCTTATTTTTTGAAGCCCGGCGCGCAGCTCGAATCTTTGGCCTGAAAACCTCAGCCAGAACCTGTAAAACTCCGCTTTCGATCCGACTGAATTCACTGAATCCGGAACATGCGTATAAGTGAGAAGGCCGTCTGCTGAAAGATCACCGTCGAGCTTGAATTTTTTACCTGCCGGGATTTCTGCCGAAAGTTCCGGGATATATCTTCCGCCCATCTGGGCGCCTGTTCCGTCTGAAAAATTTATTGAACCCCAGGCTGCAACCTGACCGTTGAAATCTGCCTTCTGCCCGTTGGAATCAATGATGGTAAGAATCGACATGGCAGAAATTATAAAAACCCGGGTCTTATGGTTAAAAAGCATTTCCCGTTTTTAAAACGTCTAAAATAAGGAAAGAAAACAATATGGTGATCTTCAGATTATAAGTATTCTGTAAAATTACTGAAGAAAATCCGGGCAGATTTGTGGTTTTATTAATTATATGATATTTAAATAATTAATGATGAAGCCAAAATTTCTGACCCCGGTATTTAACCCATTGCACATCATATTTATGGTTTTTCCAGTATTATCCCTGTGGAAGTTTCCCGGAAGCTTTGAACCGGCATCTCTTTTTGCAGCGGATCCCTTCCCGGGATAATAACATAAACATAAAATAAGTAAGTTTAAAACCTGATAAATCCATTACCATGAAAAACTCTTTAATAAGAATCGTAGCCGTGACATTTCTAAGTATTGTTTCAGGATTGAATTATCTTCATTGTCAGTCTTTCCAGGTAACCGTGGATCCTGCCGTCAATGGTAAGATAAAGCTTGATCCTTCATTGCCGCCGGACGGGAAGTATCCGGCCGGAACGGTTGTATCCGTGACTGCAACGCCGGATCCGGGGTTTGTGCTGGATGCGGGGTATTATTCTGTTCCCGGAATGTGGGGGCAGATGTACACCGAGTATATGACCTCGCCTTACAAAATAACGATTGACAGGGACAAGCGTATAGGGGCATCCTTCATAAGGAATTCAGAGGTTGATCATATAAATGTGACCCCGGATGTCGTTTATGCTAAACCCGGGGTCAAGCCCCTGAAATACGATGTGTATTCGCCCAGGGGTGCAAAAAATCTTCCCTGCATAATAATAATCCATGGGGGCGGTTGGGTGTCAAACTGCGAGGATATAATGAGGGGACTTGCCAGGGAGCTGACCAGGGGAGGAAAATTCGTTGTCTTCAGTATAGATTACAGATGGGCAGAGACTAAGGACGGCGATGCGGTCGGCAATACGATGGCTGATCTTATCGATGATGTTTTTGGTGCCATTGCGCACATAATGGAGCATGCCTCCGAATACGGCGGTGATGCTTCGAGAATAGGCCTTACCGGAGACAGCGCAGGTGGGCACCTGTCAGCCGCTGCAGCTGTGATGGCAGATAAGATAGGCAGCGGCGGCTTTGGCAAGGTGCCTGGTATCTTCGAATTCATGCCGGTGTACCTTCCCGGAAATAAAACTGTTGATCAGGTCAGGGTCGAAATGATGAAGTCGATAAAAGCCGTCGCACCAAGCTATGGCGTTTTCGGAGGGAATTTGCTTAAGACATATTCGACCGATCCTGCAGCTGATAATAAATGGTTAGAAGCCATTTCACCGATTAATAACATCCCTGATGCCAAAGTGCGTGAAGTGCCTCATTATATTATACGCGGTACCCTTGACCCGCTGATAAAGGATGCAGATGTCAGGGCTTATGCAGATGCACTGGTCAGGGCGGGACAAAGAGTGGAATATGTGCAGGTCGGAGGTGCCAGCCATGCTTTCTTTGACTGGAAGCCGGATGAAATGACCAAAGCGACATTTTATAAGTACGGGGTCTATTATGCTTCCGAGATGAAGAATTTTTTTGTGTCTGTGCTATATTAGGATTTATCTGAAGTGGGGATGACAGGGCTGAATATTACATTGCATCAGCCATGATTCATGAACAGCGCTGCGCCACTGACATGTCGCTGAACCGCAAAATGACGAGGTCTGCCTCTTACTGACAGGGATAATTAAGACTTTGATATCTTGAAATATGTTGAAATGTTTTGATTATTGATTCCTGATATATCAGTGTGGTATGCTATTTGTATTGAATTCAGGATTTAAAATCAGGTTTGATGAAAACAGGAACTGATAATTAGGTTAATTAGTGATCAATATTTTATAGAGGAGTACTATGAAGACAATGAAAGTTTTTTTGGGAGGAACTCTTTTGATACTTGGATTATCAGCGGTTTCGGTGAATGCATTATCCCAGGATAATAAACCGACAAGGGAGGAACGGAAGGAAATAAAAAAAGCGCAGATGAGCCGGAACTTCTTTATTCTTGATTCACTCCTTAATTCCAGGTGCTTTGTGCTTGAGGCAGATTACCTTTCGAACAATATGGGAAATATGATATCTGTGACCTCAACTTTGAATTTTATCAGGGTCGAATTCACCAAAGGTGTGCTTCAGACCGGAAATAACGTCGGTATGGGCTTAAACGGGGTAGGAGGCGTCACCGCCGAAGGAGATATCAGGTCATGGCAGCTGACCGGGAATGTAAAAAAGCTGACCCACATGCTGCATTTCACACTGCTTACCGAAATAGGAGAGTATGATATCTTCCTTACGGTCACGGCCGATAATAACGCCACAGCAACCATTTCAGGGATGGGACCTGGCAGACTTACCTGGATCGGACACCTTAATATGATAAGTAATTCAAGAACCTTTAAAGGTATGAATGCAATCTGATGCCGCATTTCAGTCAGTAACTGCAGAATTCAGCCGGATTCAGATATTATAGTTTAATTCCCGGCTTTAAGGGTCTGGTAAATATAGGTTTTTCCGGTATTCAAAGGTTGTATTTTCTTTTGAGTGAATTAAGCAGTTCGTGGTACTGCTCGTGAACGCCGTTTCCAACCACATCTTCTTCGATCTTTTGAAACTTTTCTGCCACTTCATCACTCTCGCTTTTAGAAAGTATTTTATCTGCAAGGGGAAATAGAACATTTTCCTCCTTTTTTATATGATCTTCAAGAAGGACTGCATATTTTGTCATGCTGTCAGCAATCAGCCTGGCTGATTCGTGATTGTTTTTCCTGAATTCCAGCGTATAGGAACTTATTGCCTCGATAAGGCCTCTTCCTATTTTATGCTCGTAAAGCATGACTGCCACAGGCCCTTGTTCAGCCGGGATCCCTTTAGCGACCATGGCCGGGAACAGGACATTTTCTTCTTTCCCATGATGGCATTTGTCAGCAAATGTTCTGAGGAAACTGACAATAGTGTCAATTTCAGCCGGGTCGGCTGAACTGCCCTGCATTATTTTGCCGGAAATGATGGTCATTATTTTGAGCATTTCCCTGATTGCCTTGTGTTCCTGTTTTAAATCATTCGTTGGTTTCATATTCAGATTATTAATCTATAGTTGTCTAAATGAATTTTGAGCAATCAGCTAATTGCTCATATCATTTAATCGTTACTGGCTCAAATTTTATATCGGTTTCTTATATTTTTAATAGTCGTTTTCTTAAAATCTAAACATAAAAAAACCATTATTGTTCGAAATGATCATTATAATGCCATTTGCCAGGCCGTTATGGAATACTTGTCTGTTCTGCGGATATTTGCAGAATGCTGAACTTTACCCGGATAATTGAATATCAATTCTGTCACTCTTGAAATGAATATGAAATGGCGTATGGTTTTGACCGGATAGGATTTTTTATTAAATTTCGTGGGATAGAAGATAATTTTTATCAGGAATTAAAACGGATTTTATGAAGACATTTTGCAAACCCCTGGTTTTTACGGCATTCACATTATTGTTTTTCAGCGGATTAAAGGCTCAGACTGTAAAGGATGCTGATGGCAACACCTATAACAGCGTGATAATAGGCGCTCAGGCATGGATGTCTGAAAACCTCAGGACCACAAAGTTAAATGACGGAACCGCAATCCCGCTGGTAACTGATAATACTGCATGGAGTGCGCTTAACACTCCGGCATTCAGCTGGTACGGCAATGATGCCGAAGCTAATAAGGAAAAATTCGGGGCCTTGTATAACTGGTATACTGTAAGCACTAACAAGCTGTGTCCCAAAGGATGGCATGTGCCTGCTGATGCTGAGCTGACAGCGCTGACAGCGTTTCTTGGAGGAGAGAGTGTTGCCGGTGGTAAACTGAGAGAATCAGGCACTGCTCACTGGCAGAGCCCAAATGCGGGAGCCACTAATTCCAGCGATTTTTCTGCCCTTCCCGGAGGATACAGGAATAACAAGGGAACTTTCGCGAACATCGGCTTCTTTGCTTCATGGTGGTCATCAACCGAGAATGCGCCGGTGGCATCATGGGCCATAACCACTGGATGCGGCAACAGTAATGTCATAAGGCTATTCAGCCTAAAGAAAAATGGCTATTCAGTGCGCTGTGTGAAGGATTATTAGATCCGAGTTGCTTTTTGCGGTGATCTTCAATTATTCCTATTTAATTAATAATTTGACTATTGAACTTTAATTATTAAATTTGGTAACCAGGAATTTGGGTATAACTATCATTAATATGGTAAAATCAAAAATCTTATAAAATGGCAATGCAGGAAGTTCATATTCTACCGACAAACACAACTCCCGAGATCATTCTTAACCCCAAAGGGGCCATAAAGATGAAGGGGAGGGCAATCGATGAAAGCAGGGGTAAGGCACCTGAGCAGATAATGGACTGGATAGATGAATACGTGCTGAATCCTGCCGATACAACTGAAGTGACTATTGCACTTGAATTTCTGAACAGCTTCAATACAATAATCCTGACTTCAATACTGAAGAAAATATCACAGGTCAGAGAGCGTAGCAAAAAGATCAATGTCCGATGGTATTATGAGGAAGACGACATTGACATTTTTGAACGCGGTGAATATATTTCTGCGACCATAAATGTCCCAATTGAATTCTTTACAACCGATAAGATAGCCGATTGCTAGGGACAGCCTTTTATAAAAATCATTCTCTTGCATTGACAAAGGCCAATATTTTTCCCGGAGATCCTTTTATTATTCCGGCTGAAATTGGATGCCGGAAAGATAATTCTTTAGCACACTGCATCTCATTCAGCTGACCATGATTGAAAATCAGGGAACATCTTTTACCTGGTCTTATCTCAATTGTTCCAAAATGACTTCCCACAGCTTTCTGAATTGTTTTGATCGCCCTGGCAATCGCGGCATTATTTCATGGGTATCTGTCTCTACAGTCTTCATTTGCAATAAGTCAAACTATTTGATAGAAAAAGTGTCTGTAGGAGAATTAAAGATTTCTTAACCGGTGCTTAACATTTACTTAACATGATTGGTACAATTTTGCATCGTGTTAACAGACAAGCATCGATTTATTAATTACATCTTAAATCTTATGAAGAAACGAATCAAACTACTGATGGCACTTGTTGCCATTTTACTCATGCAACTGGTACCTGTTATAGCTCAGTCTCAGACAAGCCAGCAGACTTCCGGTGACCAGACTTCAACATTTACTCCATCAGGCAAACTCTGGGGTTACGTGTTCGGTGACTATATGATAAAAGCTCATTCTGATACCTTAAGTCGGGGGAAAACTCAATACGCAGGCAAATCATACCCGGAGAATTTCAATGCATTTGCATTCAGAAGGATATACCTCGGGTATGATTACAATATCAGTGAGAAATTTTCAGCCGAATTCCTACTGACCCATGAAGGTGACGTTACCGACGGCAGCGGAGACCGGATTATGTATGTCAAGGCGGCTAACATAAGGTGGAAGAATATAGTTAAGAATAATGACCTTGTTGTGGGACAGATGGCTACACCATTCTTTTCACTTATGTCAGAAAAGGTATGGGGTTACCGAAGTATTGAAAAAACCGTTGCCGATATGCGTGGCTTTGCAATCTCAAATGACCTTGGTATTGCTTGGCAGGGAAAAGCCGGTGATAAAGGAAATTTTGGGTACAATCTTCTGGTCAGCAACGGAACTGGACAGAAGCTCGAGACTTCCAAGTTTAAAGAGGTTTGGGGAGAATTATATGTAAAACTTTTGGAACAGAAGCTTATCCTTGATGTCACCGGTAATTATCTGATGTCAGCCTCTTATCCTATTGCAAAATCAAATACAACAATAAAGGGTTTTATTGCTTATCAGACTGATCCTTTAACAGTTGGCGTCGAAGTTGTCACGCAAATACAGAAAAATGCAGTAACCGACTCGACAAGCGGTTCAGCTGTTTACACTCATGGAAATGTTGATCCTTTTGCTTTCAGCGTCTTTTTACACGGCAGTATATTGAAGAATAAACTTAATTATTTTGCAAGGTTTGACACATATAACCCTGATACGCAATACAGTAATTCAGATCTTTATTCAAAGAAAAATGCATACCCTGCAAATAAATATTCTGAAGATTTCATAACTGCTGGTTTCGATTATACTCCGATCAAGAATGTTCATTTTGAACCTAATGTCTGGATTGATACATACCAGAATAAGCTTAGCGGCGTATCAGGCTTGAATAAAAGTGATTACGATTTTGTACCAAGGCTGACATTCTATTACATTTTCGGTAAATAAGAATAAATAAAACATATATCAATGAAAATCAATAAGATAATATTAGGACTGGCTCTGATGATGTGCTTTGGAGCCATCTCGGCAGGACATAAACTGCATGCACAGGGCAGCGACAAAGAACTGATAGGTGCCGGAGCAACATTCCCGTATCCGCTTTACTCAAAAATGTTCGATATGTACAACCAGGAAACAGGGGTAAAGGTTAATTACCAGTCAATTGGCTCAGGCGGCGGGATCAAGCAGCTGCAGAGTAAAACAGTTGATTTCGGAGCCTCAGACGCACCGCTCAATGATGATGAAATAAAGCAGATGCCGGCTCCGGTGATTCATGTGCCTACATGCCTTGGGGCTGTTATGATCACCTACAATCTCGATGGGAATCCAAAGCTTATGCTTACGGGTGACGTGATTGCCGATATTTTTCTTGGCAAGATCACCAGGTGGAACGATGCAAGGCTTAAGGCTTTGAATCCTTCAGTAAATCTACCTGACCTTGCTATATCAGTCATTCATCGTTCTGATGGAAGCGGTACCACATATGTTCTTTCCGATTACCTGTGCAAGGTAAGTCCTGACTGGGCTATTAAACCTGGAAAGGGGAAAGCCCTTGACTGGCCAGTTGGTATTGGTGCCAAAGGAAATGAAGGCGTAGGAGGAATGATAAAACAGGTTCCCGGAAGCATTGGATATGTGGAGCTTGCATATGTTTTGCAGAATAAAATGGCTGCTGCACAGATTAAAAATAAAGCAGGTAAATTCATTGAAGCTAACATCGGCTCTATAAGCGCTTCAGCTAATGTTAAACTGCCGGAAGATCTCAGGGTCTCCCTTACCAACACAGATGCTGAAGGAGGTTATCCGATCACTAGTTTCACGTATATAATTCTGTACGAAAATCAATCATACGAAAACCGCGCCCTTGATAAATCAAAGGCGACCGTAAAGCTGGTGAAATGGATGATAACCAATGGCCAGAAATATGCAGAGCCACTGTTATATGCACCGCTTCCAAAGGAAGCTGCTTCAGCTGCACTCGGCCGTTTAAAGAAAGTCAATTTCGGCGGTAAATCTATATTCTGATTAGAGCTGGGTTTAGGTTAGATCAAAAGATGTATGTTCCCCGTCGAGAACATACATCTTCGTTATATAAAATGACATATCCTGTCATTTTGATTTTTAATTAACAGATTCTAATACAGCATGGCGGCACAATTACAGTCAAGCATAAGCGCAGGTAAGCTTCATATCAGGGAGGCTGTCTTCAGGAAAACGCTGTCACTGGCAGCAATCCTGATCATTGTGCTGCTGCTTGGTATTTTTGTGACACTGGTTTTATATTCAATACCTTCCATAAAAGCACTTGGAATAAGATTTCTGTACCTTAAAAGCTGGGATCCTGTCGCAGACAGGTATGGAGCACTTCCGTTCCTTATAGGGACTCTGATGACCTCGGCACTGGCTCTGCTGATTTCAACACCTTTTGCTTTAGCCATTGGCTTGTTTATAGGGGAATATTATCCTAGGGGCTGGATCAGCAGTATCATAAAGAATGCAGTAGAACTGCTGGCCGGAATCCCTTCTGTTGTTCTTGGTTTCTGGGGTCTTTATACAATATTGCCGGTAGTAAGGGCAATGGAGATGAAGTTTGGCGCCATTCCATACGGCGTGGGTATTCTGACCGCATCAATTATTCTTGCAATTATGATCACTCCTTTTTCGGCATCGCTCATTAGGCTTGTCATTTCAATGGTTCCGCTCGAACTGAAGGAGGCAGCCTACTCTCTTGGTGCGACCCGTTTTGAAGTGATCCGCTATGTTATTATACCATATGTCAAATCAGGAATATCGGCTGGTATTTTACTTTCCCTTGGCAGGGCGCTCGGCGAAACGATGGCTGTGACAATGCTTATTGGCAATACTCATAATCTTCCGACCAGTATTTTTTCGACAGGAAATACCATGGCAAGCGTAATAGCAAATGAATTCACCGAAGCAACAGGGAAAATTTATTTCTCGTCGCTTATCGAGATCGGTCTTGTATTATTTGTGGTCACCACTATTATCAATATAATAGGGGTAAATATTATTAAAAGGTTTGAGGTCAGATGAATGCTTCCTTCATATACCGTGAAATAAGGAATAGCGGATTCAAGCTGCTGGTAATCCTTCTGACCCTGTTTATTCTTGTCCCGTTGCTGGCAGTGCTTGTTTACATAATCAAACAGGGAATATCGGTGATAAACTGGCACTTTCTTGTCAACCTTCCAAAACCTGTGGGAGAGACAGGAGGTGGAATACTCAATGCCTTGCTGGGGACCATAATGCTTATTGTCGTGGCAGCGATTATTGCTGTTCCGTTTAGCGTAACTGTCGGAATCTATTTTGCTGAGCAGGGGCGTACAAGGATATACAAAGTGGCCCATCTTGCGGTTGATGTCCTTCAGGGTGTCCCTTCCATTGTAATCGGGATCATTGTTTACCTGTGGCTGGTAAAGCCTTTAGGCCGTTTTTCGGCCCTGTCGGGAAGTATCGCACTGGCAATGATGATGATGCCTTCAATAATTAAATCAACGGAAGAAACATTAAAGCTGATCCCGTTCAGCTTAAAGGAAGCTGCCCTGTCGCTCGGCGTTCCTTATTATAAAACAATAATCAATCTGATAATTCCGACAGGGATAAGCGGAATCCTTAATGGGATTATCCTTGGAGTCGCGAGAGTGTCTGGGGAAACTGCACCATTGCTTTTTACTGCATTCGGAAACCCCTTTGTGAATATGAATATACTTAAACCTGTAGCCAGCCTCCCTTTACTGATATTCAACTATGCCACCAGCCCTTATGAGGACTGGCATAAACTGGCCTGGGGTGCTTCATTTATATTGGTTGTAATGATCTTGTTTTTAAATATACTTACAAAAATAGCAGAGAGAAAATGGAAAGTGCAATTCTGAAAACGGAACACCTCAATGCCTATTTTGGAGAAGCTCATGTTCTGAAGGATGTGAATATCAGTATTCAAAAGAATACCCTTTCTGCTATTATGGGCCCTTCGGGTTGCGGCAAATCAACATTCATCAGATGCATCAACAGGCTTCACGAACTGACTGAGAATGCACACTACGATGGTAATATAATTATTAACGAGGAAGACATATCAAAGAACAGCCCGACCCTTTTAAGGAGGACGGTCGGTATGGTGTTCCAGCGACCGAATCCCTTCAATAACATGAGCATTTACGAAAATGTAGTTGCAGGATATATTCTAAATATGTATAAACTGACCAGGGCCGAAAAAGATGATATTGTGGAGGAATCTCTTAAAAAGGCCGCTCTCTGGGATGAAGTGAAGGACAACCTTCACAAGAAGGGAACATTTCTTTCAGGGGGACAACAGCAGCGGTTATGCATTGCCCGTTCCCTGTCCATGAAACCCTCCCTTCTTCTGCTTGATGAACCGACTTCCGCACTCGACCCGATTTCAACCGCAAAAATCGAAGAGCTTCTTCTCAGTCTGAAAGAGAATTACACTATCATTATTGTCACCCACAATATGCAGCAGGCAGGAAGGGTAAGCGACAGGACAGCATTCTTTTACCTGGGGGAACTTGTCGAATGGGATACCACAAAGAATATTTTTACTAATCCTAAGGATATCCGGACTCAGAATTATGTTACCGGGAGGTTCGGTTAATCCAATAAGGATGATTGAGATTCAGAACTGCAGAAACTTTACACTATACGTTCTTCACTTTTCACTTATCAGCCCTTTACCCTTTCCCCGGCCCTTTCCCTTATTCTATGGGCAAGGGGTTTCTTCAGTACCTGTTAAAAACGCTAAACGAAAAATGTAATACTCTTTTCACTTTACACTATACGTTCTTCACTTTTCACTTATCAGCCCTTTACCCTTTCCCCGGCCCTTTCCCTTATTCTATGGGCAAGGGGGTTCTTCAGTACCTGTTAAAAACGCTAAACGAAAAACGTAATACTCTTTTCACTTTACACTATACGTTCTTCACTTTTCACTTATCAGCCCTGTACCCTTTCCCCGGCCCTTTCCCTTATTCTAAGGGCAAGGGGGTTCTTCAGTACCTGTTAAAAACGCTAAACGAAAAATGTAATACTCTTTTCACTTTACACTATACGTTCTTCACTTTTCACTTATCAGCCCTGTACCCTTTCCCCGGCCCTTTCCCTTATTCTAAGGGCAAGGGGGTTCTTCAGTACCTGTTAAAAACGCTAAACGAAAAATGTAATACTCTTTTCACTTTACACTATACGTTCTTCACTTTTCACTTATCAGCCCTGCGCTCTGCGCCCTATGCCTTCTTTTCCTGTACCCTTTCCCCGGCCCTTTCCCTTATTCTAAGGGCAAGGGGGTTCTTCAGTACCTGTTAAAAACGCTAAACGAAAAACTTAAAACTCTTTTCACTTTACACTATACGTTCTTCACTTTTCACTTATCAGCCCTGTACCCTTTCCCCGGCCCTTTCCCTTATTCTAAGGGCAAGGGGGTTCTTCAGTACCTGTTAAAAACGCTAAACGAAAAACGTAATACTCTTTTCACTTTACACTATACGTTCTTCACTTTTCACTTATCAGCCCTGTACCCTTTCCCCGGCCCTTTCCCTTATTCTAAGGGCAAGGGGGTTCTTCAGTACCTGTTAAAAACGCTAAACGAAAAACGTAATACTCTTTTCACTTTACACTATACGTTCTTCACTTTTCACTTATCAGCCCTGTACCCTTTCCCCGGCCCTTTCCCTTATTCTAAGGGCAAGGGGGTTCTTCAGTACCTGTTAAAAACGCTAAACGAAAAACGTAATACTCTTTTCACTTTACACTATACGTTCTTCACTTTTCACTTATCAGCCCTGTACCCTTTCCCCGGCCCTTTCCCTTATTCTAAGGGCAAGGGGGTTCTTCAGTACCTGTTAAAAACGCTAAACGAAAAACGTAATACTCTTTTCACTTTACACTATACGTTCTTCACTTTTCACTTATCAGCCCTGTACCCTTTCCCCGGCCCTTTCCCTTATTCTAAGGGCAAGGGGGTTCTTCAGTACCTATTAAAAACGCTAAACGAAAAACTTAAAACTCTTTTCACTTTTCACTATACGTTCTTCACTTTTCACTTATCAGCCCTGTACCCTTTCCCCAGCCCTTTCCCTTATTCTAAGGGCAAGGGGGTTCTTCAGTACCTGTTAAAAACGCTAAACGAAAAACTTAAAACTCTTTTCACTTTTCACTATACGTTCTTCACTTTTCACTTATCAGCCCTGTACCCTTTCCCCGGCCCTTTCCTCCATTTACTAAATCAACCAATATCGCCGTCAGGCGAGTTATGCCATTAAATCTTTTTTGGAAAAAGAGTAACATTTTGAGGGCTGCGAAGCGTTGGCTTTCAGTAAGCATTACTGTCTGAGCGATCCGCCATTGGCGGAGAGCGAGTTGTAATGCGTGGGCAGCCTGAAAAATGTTAATCCCAAAAAAGATTTGAGGCTGCCCTTTTCTTTGGTTCATTTCTTTTGGGCAAGCAAAAGAAACGAACAAATAATCTTTGGGCGAGCAAAAACCGTTGAATCCCGGGTACTCGGGATGACGAGCTCAGCCTTCGGTCTACGAAGTCCCGTAAGGCGGGACGAAGACGGCAAAGCCAAAACAACTATTAAAACCCACCTCGGTCCCTCCCAAAGCAAGAAAATGCCAGCTTGCTCAGCAGTCAAGCCTTCCTGTCGGAGTCATTGTCGTATAATATCCCGCCAGTTGATTTTACGCGCCTTTCTGAAAAAGGAAAAGATCAGCTTCAAACAAAATCTTATTCGGTTTGTTTATTTTCTGAATGCCTGAGAACAGGATTTACGTAATATATTATCCTGATTTTCTGACAGGCAATTAAGTAAGCTTTCAAATAAGGTAGAACTAAAAATTCTTTGATGAGTAAAATTGATAAAAGATTCATTTCAGTCAGGGCTGAAATTGAAAAGCCTGTAGAGAAAGTCTGGAGACTTTGGACAAACCCCGGCGACATAGTAAAATGGAATTTTGCTTCTGATGATTGGCAAACTTCACGGGCTGTAAATGATTTAAGGGCAGGAGGGGAATTCAACTACAGGATGGAGGCCAGGGATGGGAGCACAGGTTTCGATTTCATCGGGATTTACGACATTATTATTTGTCATCGGATCATATTTTATACGGCAGGCGACGGAAGAAAAGTGGAAATCTTCTTTTCGGAGCAAAACGGAAAAACCGAGGTCATCGAGTCGTTCGAGGCAGAAGGCACTCATCCGGTCGAGTTTCAGCGACAGGGCTGGCAGTCAATCCTGAACAATTTCAAACGATACGCTGAATCCAGTTAATTTTGATTGTCTGACTGCACGATTGCACGATTGCACGATTGCACGATTGCATGATTTCACGATTTCACGATTGCATGATTGCATGATTGCACGATTTCACGATTGCATGATTTCACGATTTCACGATTGCATGATTGCATAATTGCACGATTTCACGATTGCATGATTGCTTGATTGCATGATTGCATAATTGCACGATTTCATGATTTACCACCCGACACAAGCCTTTTATCAGAATAATTTGACCGGCTATTCTTTTTTTTTTAACTTGAATCATATTTTTCAAGTTCTGCTATTGCGTCGGTTTGTTCGAAAAATATTCGAACGGGTAAATGTGAATTTCAGGTACTGGCCCGGAGCCTTTATTCTTTCTGGCTTTTATGCCTTAATGATTTTTGTAAATAATCTTTCATTCCATGAAAACAAGGATTTTACTCTCAGCCCTTTTGTTTCCGACACTCCGGTCGGGATCTTCGCTTCGCCCTTCTTTTTTCTTTTGCCTTTTCACTTTTATCTTTTATCTTGGCGAAGCTCAGGTCCCTCAGGGGTTCAATTATCAGGCAATTGCCCGTGACGCTACCGGGACTGTGATTTTTAATAAGTCGATTCCAATAAGGCTTACGCTTCGCACATCCCTGACGGGGGATACCATAATCTATGAAGAGACATTCTCTTCGGTCAAAACAGACCAGTACGGAATGATCTCACTTGTCGTGGGCACAGGAACACAGACAGGCGGCACAGCAGCATTATTTTCGGCAATTGACTGGAAAGCCCGGACGCTTTTTCTTAAGACCGAGGTTCAGTACCCTGGAACGACCTGGACAACGATGGGAACAACACAGATATGGGCTGTGCCATATTCGCTTGTTGCAAAGGATGTTCAGGGACCGCTGACAAGCCTCGGGATAAACGGCACTTCGACTTATACCGCAGATTCAGCGTTGTTTGAAGTGAAGAATAAGGACGGAAACACGGTCTTTGCAGTTTACAATGAAGGCGTAAGGGTTTATGTATCCAATGAGACGAAAGGTCTGAAAAGCGGATTTGCGGTCGGTGGCTTTGGGACAGACAAAGGAACTTCACAACCATTTCTGGTTGTCAATGAAGACAGTGCCAGGATATATGTCAATTCAAATACGTCGACAAAGGGTTTAAAAGGAGGATTTGCAGTCGGAGGCTACGATATGACGAAAGGAACCGTTCAGGATTATCTCAATGTCAGTCCTGACAGCGTGAGGATATATATTGATTCTAATCCTTCAACAAAAGGATCAAAAAGCGGATTTGCAGTCGGAGGTTATGATATGACAAAAGGAGGAGTGGTTCAATATTTAAGCGTAACTAATGATAGTACACGGATAATTACTGCTGATACTCTTAAAGGATTCGGGGTAAGCAATCTTTCTTCCGGGAATACAGAAGGCTATCTCAGGCTGACTCCTTCAAACTACTTGATCGGCCATCAGGCCGGTAGCAGTATTACTACGGGATTATATAATTCCGTTTTAGGGTATGAATCTGGGTATTCTTTAAGAAGCGGCGCATCAAATTCTTTTATGGGGTACAAAGCAGGATATTTTAATACTTCAGGAAACTATAATGTATTTATTGGGAACAATGCGGGCTTTTTGAATAATGGTTCGATGAACACATTTGTCGGGTTCATTTCCGGACAGAATAATCAAACTGGTTATTATAATACTTTCGTCGGGGACAGTTCTGGATTTTCAAATAGCAGCGGCTTTGATAATACATTTTTGGGAGGAAGGGCAGGATGTTCAAATTCCACTGGTTATTTTAACATGTTCGCAGGATCTCAGGCAGGATATAGAAATTCGACTGGAAGTTATAATACGGCATTTGGTGCATCTGCACTTTATTCAAATACCAAAGGTTCTGGTAATGTTGCAAATGGCACTGCGGCCCTTTATTCAAACACTACCGGGATTCAAAATACAGCCATTGGCATGTATGCGCTACTCTCAGATACATCTGGAAATGGCAATGTTGCGGTTGGCTCCTGGACATTAGCGGATAATACATCCGGAAGTTGGAATGTTGCAAATGGAGTAGGTGCACTCTGGTACAATACAACTGGTTCTTTGAATGTTGCAAATGGTTGCAATACTTTAACCTATAATACAACCGGTTGGGATAATGTTGCAAATGGCTATAGCGCTCTTACGAATAATACAACAGGATCCGGTAATAACGCAACTGGGTGTAACGCTCTGACGTCAAATACAACTGGAAGTGAGAATATTGCAATCGGTGAATCTGCACTGCAATTAAATACAACAGGAAGTTCTAATACGGTCATTGGGTGGCGTGCTGGCTACAATACTATAACTGGAAACAGTAATGTGTTCATTGGTTATCAGGCGGGATATAACGAAAGTGGATCAAACAAGCTCTATATTGCCAACTCAAGTACTTCTACTCCACTTATAGGAGGTGATTTTTCAAGCCTTCGTGTAGGTATTAACCGGATGCCGACTACTTATACATTTGAGGTTGGAGGAACAATCTGGGCTAATGGTGCTACAATTTCTGCGGGTGCAACCACCTGGTCAGACGCAAGGTATAAAACTAATGTGACACCAATAGATAATGCTTTGGAGGATGTATTGAGGCTTCAGGGTGTAAAATTCGACTGGAGACGATCCGATTTCCCTGACCTTAATTTTCCCCAGGGAAGCCAGCTAGGAGTAATAGCACAGGATGTGGAAAAGGTCCTGCCGCAATTGGTTTATTCTGGTCCTGATGGGTACAAATCAGTCTCGTACGAAAAACTCACTCCTGTTCTTATCGAGGCAATTAAGGATCAGCAAAAGCAAATCGAATCTTACAAATCCCAGATTCAGTCGCTCCAGGCAAAGGTCGATCATATTGAGGCGATGCTTGAAAAGGGCGGAGGGCAGTAAGCGATTGGGTGGAAGGCAGAAGGCAGAAGCAGTGTAACCCAGTGAACCCGCATCAATCGCGACCGTGAAGCCTAGTGAAACTCCATGGTTAAAAGATTTGTCGCCTGTTGCCGGTTGCCGGTCTAAAACAGCGTCCTTACCCTTATAGTATGAGGTATATTCTTCAGATCTTTCACTATTGAGGGATCCAGCTCGCTTTCGGTTTCGATGATCACATAGCCTATTTCAGGATCTGTCTGAAGGTATTCGGCCGCAATGTTTATATTCCGTGAGCTGAAGAAATTATTTATTTCACGCAGAACCCCTGGGACATTGGCATGTATATGCAGGAACCGCTGTTTGGCCAGGTTGGGCTGAAGTGATATCTCGACGAAGTTCACCGCGCCGATTGTCGATCCGGTATCACTGTATTTGACAAGCTTTTCAGCTACTTCAAGTCCTATATTAGCCTGTGCTTCACGGGTATTGCCTCCGATATGCGGGGTCAGAATTACATTGTCGAACTCCTGCAGCTCGCTCACAAATGGTTCATTTTCAGACGTCGGCTCCTTTGGGAACACATCCGCTGCCACACCGGCAAGGTGCTTCGATCTCAGGCCATGAGAGACTGCTTTATAATCCATCACGTCTCCGCGGGAAGCATTGATAAGACAGGCTCCTCTTTTCATGCGGGCGATCTGGTCATGCGATATCATGTTTTTTGTCAGCTCTGTCGATGGAACATGGATCGTTATTGTATCTGCATTTACCAGGAGTTCATTTATATCTGCAACTGGTCTGGAGTTGCCCAGACTCAGTTTCTTCTCAATATCATAATACAGGACATTCATCCCCAGATTCTCGGCAAGAATTGATACCTGCGAGCCGATATGACCATAACCTATTATACCTAGGGTCTTGCCCCTGACTTCGACAGCATTGGAAGATGATTTCATCCATATTTTTTTCCGGGCCATGATGTTCTTCTCAGGAATGCCCCTCATAAGCATTATGCATTCTGCTATTACCAGCTCGGCTACTGACCGTGTATTGGAGAAGGGTGCGTTGAATACCGGAATACCGAGTATTTTTGCATCATGCAGGTCGACCTGGTTTGTCCCGATGCTGAAGCAACCGATGGCCATCAGCTTCGGGGCCTTTTCAAAAATGCCTTTCCGGATCTCTGTCCTGCTCCTTATTCCTATAATATGAGCCTGTGACAGCTTTTCCTCAAGGTTCTTCCCGGAAAGCGCTTCTTTAAAGCATTCAATATCAGAGTATCCGTTTTCCTTAAAGTAGTTTACGGCATTTTCGTGAATTCCCTCGAGCAACAGGACTTTAATCTTACTTTTATCCAGGGAATGTCTTTCCATTACTTAATAATTACTGTAATATAGTGCCCAAATATAGTTAAACTAAAGTAAGACACGTAATCTGATTAACAATTTTAAGATCATCATTATGCACTTGATCCATATAAAGAAAGAGTGAATTGAAATTTGCTTTTAAAAACATTTTTCAGTCGTTCCGGCTGTCATTAATGCCGTTCTACCTCCCTTTACCCGGGGAACCTTAAATCTTCTCCTTTTCTCCCATATGTATTCTCTGGAGCATCTTAATTTTTCTGCAGCCCGCATATTTTAATTTTGCTCCGGTAATTAACCGGGCAAATTCTTTTGTGCTGTAAAACTTTTCACGGGAATGCTTGAATAATTTTCCAAATGAACCAATAATCTTTATTGGCCAGGTATCTGCAGTGGGGTCAAGGATGTAAACTTTTCCTCCGGCTTTGAGCAGCCTTTGCATTTCATTCAGCGCCTTTAACGGATCAGGATAATGGTGAAAGGAATTGGAGCATATAATGATATCAAACTGATTGTCGCTAAGTGGTATCGCTGCAGCGTCAGCCTCCATGAAATGGAATTGGCTTTGATCACTGAAGTTTTCTTTCGCCTTTTCAATCATTCTGTGCGAAAAATCAATCCCGTAGAATATTCCTTTGCCATTTATGAGCATGGAAATCATTCCAAGCGCATGGCCGGTCCCGCACCCGACATCAAGAACGCTTATGTCCTCTTTTACATCCAGAATTGACACGAGCAGGCGCTGGCAATTTCTCAGGTATTTGTATCTCCACCCGCTGCCATCCATTGAACCAGCCCAGTCATCCCAGTACTCCTTTTCAGCATTTAATTTTCCCTGTTCTTCCATCGCCGTTACATTTTCATTTATGGAATTTGCAAATTAATCAATTAAAAACCTCTTAAAGGTAAACAGAATTCGGTAACCTGTCATTAGTGAACTCCGGCATGAATGACAAAGCTTATGATTAAGCTTCAGAACTGCAGGTAAAGGACATCTCATAATTCAATGGCCTTTCATTCACTCTTCACTTTACGTTTTTCACTTTTCACTTATCAGCCCTGCGCCCTGTTATCCTGTACCCTTTCCCCGGCCCTTTCCCTTATTCTAAGGGCAAGGGGTTTTTTCAGTACCTATTAAAAACGCTAAACGAAAAACGTAAAACTCTTTTCACTTTTCACTATACGTTATAACTCTACATCGTACCACCATACTCCAAGAAACCCTCTGCCTGTTGCCGGTTTCCGGTCACCGGTAGCCGGTTGCCTTTGTACTATTATCCTGTACCCTTTCCCCGGCCCTTTCCCTTATTCTAAGGGCAAGGGGTTTTTTCAGTACCTATTAAAAACGCTAAACGAAAAACGTAAAACTCTTTTCACTTTTCACTATACGTTATAACTCTACATCGTACCACCATACTCCAAGAAACCCTCTGCCTGTTGCCGGTTTCCGGTCACCGGTAGCCGGTTGCCTTTGTACTATTATCCTGTACCCTTTCCCCGGCCCTTTCCCTTATTCTATGGGCAAGGGGGTTCTTCAGTACCTATTAAAAACGCTAAACGAAAAACCTAAAACTCTTTTCACTTTTCACTATACGTTCTTCACTTTAAACTTATTAACCCTGCCCGTTGCGCCGGTATCATATTTTGGGACTTCTTATTCCTTCTGTTCCGGCGCTTATCCCTGTTTTATCAATACTGCTACAAAACATGCAACCTCTACGAGGTTGCTTTCCCTCAGTACTAAATCTACCCATATCGCCGTCAGGCGAGCTATGCCATTAAATCTTTTTTGGAAAAAGAGTAACATTTTGAGGGCTGCGAAGCGTTGGGTCTCGTAAGCATTACTGTTTGAGCGATCCGCCAGTTGGCTGAGAGCGAGTTGTAATGCGTGGGCAGCCTGAAAAATGTTAATCCCAAAAAAGATTTGAGGCTGCCCTTTTCTTTGGTTCATTTCTTTTGGGCAAGCAAAAGAAATGAACAAATAATCTTTGACCGAACAAAGAAAGAACAAGAAACCATTTGTGAAAACATAAGAATGAAACTTCTCACTTTACGTTTTTCACTTTAAACTTATTAACCCTGCGTTCTGCTTCGCCATCCGTAGCTATGGCGAAGGATGGAGTCTCCTTAAACCCATCCCAGGCCTTGCCCAGACAGGAAGTTGCCAGCTTGTGAGGCAATAGAGGGTTGTTTCATCTTTAAGATAATCTCATATTTCAGCAGAACATTTTCTGTTTTTCACCCCCCCCCTCTCAAAATCTCCCCCCAGTGGGGGGAGATGCCGAACTTGCGAGGCAAAAGGGGGTTTAAATTTTTTCACCCCCCCCCTTCTAACTTCTCCCTTGGCGGAAGAGATATGTATTAATTTATACGGGGAAAAAAGAGGGTGAGTTTATTAACGTTATCCTGAAGAATTAGGATGCCATCAGTGCCAGTCAGGCTTCTGATATTCCCTATTTTTTCTACCCGATGAGTTTCCTTATTTTTACTGTTTATTTGGTAAGTGTAAATTTGTTTTGCGATGCAATTAAAACCATGGATCACGGCAGCAAGGCTTAGAACCCTGCCATTGACTGTTTCAAATATCTTACTGGGAAGCATGATTGCCTCAAGCCGGGGAAAATTCAGCCTTAACATTACATTATTAGGCCTGGCGACAGCAGTGCTTTTACAGGTATTATCGAACTATGCGAATGACTATGGAGACTTTATAAGCGGAGCCGATGAAAAACGCATCAGTAAATACGAGAGAGCTCTGCAAAGCGGTAAAATAAGCCAGAGACAGATGAAGTGGATGCTTATATTCCTTGCCGCGCTGACGCTTGTGACAGGCATCTTGCTGGTTGTCTCTGCTGCCAGGAGGCTTGGAGCCATTGCGATTGCCGCATTCATTGTTGCAGGGATACTTTGTATTGCTGCGGCGATCACCTATACTATTGGCAGAAAGCCTTATGGGTACATCGGGATGGGAGATATTGCCGTTTTTATCTTCTTTGGAATAACAGGTGTCTGCGGCATTTATGTCCTGCAAACAGGGCAGTGGGACTGGCTTGTTTTGCTTCCTGCGTCATCCTTTGGCCTTTTAAGCGTGGGTGTGCTGAATATCAATAATATAAGGGATGAAGAATCGGACCGGGTGTCAGGAAAAAGAACCCTGGTGGTCAGGATCGGCCCTGATAAGGCAAAAGTGTACCATGCCTGGTTGATCCTGGTCGCTGTCATATTGGGAATTGCATCAACCCTTCTTGACTACCATAGTACTTTTCAATTCATTTATCTCCTGACTTTGCCGTTCTTTATAAGGAATATCTGCCGGGTTCACAATTCAAAATTGCCGGATATGCTTGATGATGAATTAAGGAATCTCTCTCTTACGGCATTCTTTTATTCCGTCACATACGGAGTGGGTCTTATCCTTTAGTCATCCGATCATGCCCCTTTATAAAAAATGTCAATCATCTTAGGGATTCATGAGGTGCATTTTTTGCAAGAAAGACGGAGGATCTTTCATAATATGCACCGGACCGTCACGAAATCAGAAAGCCGGCTTAAAAAGTCGGATATAAGATTATTTTTCCTTGTGTCGGATCGAAGCCTGTGATCCGCTTCCGAACGGACCAATAATTTAAAGTGCGGTTATTTTGTCTCAAAGCTTAAATGGATCATTCCGTCAAATCCTGACTGGAAGACATAAGCATTATATTTTGAACCTGTCCAGATCATGGTAATTACGTCTTTGCCGTCAGGAAGACGTGAGGTACATACCCTGGGTTCAAAAAACAGGGCATTCATAATAATATTTTTGATATTATTTACATCTTCCAGGTTCCATTCATTGGCCAGCTGAATAAATAACTCCTTCCTGTCAGGACCCTTATCCAGGTAATTAGTCAGATTGTACCCCTGTTTATTTAAAGCGACGAGGATTTTTTTATAAGGTCTGTTTTGCCCTCTGAACCAGTCATTCTTAAGCCGATGATTCACCTTGGCTAATTTTTTGACAAGCGTGTCTACCGTTAAAGAGCCTTTATAATGAACAATGATGTTTCGGGCTGGCGGTTTTATTAATTCAGTGGGCACAGCATTTGAAAGGTGCAGCCGCATTTCCACTTTATCTTCTTTAAATCTGGTTTTCTTATTTGAACACGAAGAAGCAAATATTGCAGTGATTATCAGAACTATAAAAACTAATGAATTAAATAATAGTTTTTTCATTCCTGCCGGTTTTGACCAAAGTTAATAATTTTCAGAAATAAAATAAGCATAAATCCGCTTAATATACACATCATCAGAAATAACCGGCGACAGTGATTGCAGTCTCTCCGGCATATTGAAGACAGTGGAGTGATGTGCTTTTATATTCATTTTCAGGCTCACATATTAATGATCAGGATGAAAGGTCACATGGCACTGATCAGAGGGAATTCTGTCATCTTTTGAAATAATTATATTATTGATATTTGCAAATAACGAAAGAGTTGGGAAGAATTTTATAATTTTATCGCCCGTACTGGACTTATAAAGATTAACTGATACGTCGGAGATTTAAAGATTATAAAAGGGTTCTTTATGCTGATAACAAAGGTTAAATGAACAATAACAACATCAAAAGATATGTTTTCTCAAGAGGTATCGACCAGCTTTTCATAGATGTAGCCGAGGCCTATAAATTCACCGCTCTTTTTTTTAAGGAAGCATTTAAAAGACCTTTTCATTTTCGTGAAATATTGAGGCAGTGTTACGAAATCGGTCTCAAATCGCTGCCATTGATCACTCTCACAGGTTTCATAGTCGGTATGGTTTTTACTAAGCAATCCCGTCCTTCGCTCGAAGAATTTGGGGCTACATCCTGGCTGCCATCTTTAATGGGAATTGCCATTGTAAGGGCACTGGGATCGCTTGTGACAGCCCTCATCTGTGCAGGCAAGATCGGTTCAGGCATCGGCGCTGAACTCGGTTCCATGAAGGTGTCCGAGCAGATTGACGCGATGGAAGTATCGGCAATTAATCCGTTTAAATACCTGGTGGTCACCCGCGTGGCGGCCACTACAATTGCAATCCCGGTGCTGGCATTATATTGCAGTTTCGTCGGGATGTACGGTTCGTACGTAAATATCCACGCCCAGGAGACTACCAGCTTGCTTACCTTTTATCAGAATGCATTTTCATCCATCAGCTTTCTTGATATATTTTCATCATTTGTCAAATCAGTCGTTTACGGGTTCACAATAGGTATGGTCGGGTGTTACAAGGGGATTAACGCCACACAGGGAACCCAGGGCGTGGGAAGAGCATCGAACGAGGCTGTTGTGCTTTCCATTTTCCTCATTTTTATAGAGGAAATGGTCATAGTTCAGATAACCAACTGGATCCGATATTTTTAATACGATGGAGGAAAACAATTTTCATACAGAAAACGAAAGAGAACCGGTCATTTCAATTAGCGGACTCTACAAGTCATTTGAGGACATAGAGGTTCTGCAGGGTGTTGACTTTACTCTGATGAAAGGCGAAAATATAGCTGTCCTCGGAAAATCGGGCTCCGGGAAATCGGTCCTGATAAAGATTATCGTGGGCTTGCTTAAGCCTGATAAGGGAGAAGTCCATGTCCTGGGTAAGCAGGTTGAAAAATTAAACCACAGGGAACTCGATTCGTTGCGGATACGTGTAGGATTTTCTTTTCAGAGCAGTGCCCTGTACGACAGCATGAGTGTTTTCCAGAATCTTGCATTCCCTCTGACGATGAATTATAAAAACCTGAGTAAAAAGGAAGTAAGCAACGCGGTGGAAGAAGTGCTGGAATCAGTCAGCTTAATAGATAAAATAAACGTTATGCCCTCAGACCTCTCCGGAGGACAGCGCAAAAGAATCGGCATTGCCCGCATGCTGATTCTAAAGCCCGAAATAATGCTTTTCGATGAACCTACCGCGGGACTGGATCCCATTACAAGTACTGAAATTATCGAACTTATCAATGAGGTCAAACGGCAGAACAACGCCAGCTCTCTCATTATTACCCATGATCTCACATGCGCAAAAAATACAGGTGACCGGATAGCTATGTTATTTGAAGGCAAATTTTTGAAACCGGGAAAATTTGAAGATGTCTTTGAGATAGATAATGAGCATATAAAAGGCTTTTATAATTATAATTTTATGCAATAAAACATGAATGAATCAGCAAATAGGAACAATGTAATAGTAGGGCTTTTTGTCGTCATAGGATTAATATTCCTGTTAGGAGGAGTTCTTATGGTCGGAAGCCTTCATAATACTTTTAAAAACAAGATAAAGGTTGTTTCGTTCTTTGAAGATATCGGCGGTCTGCAGAAAGGTAATAACATCTGGTTCTCGGGAGTCAAGATAGGTACGGTTAGCAACCTGCGTTTTTACGGTAAATCCCAGGTGGAAGTGACCATGCATATTGTAACAAAGGCGCAGCAGTTTATTCGTAAGGATGCCAGTGTTAAAACAAGCACCGACGGATTTCTTGGAAATAAAATAATCATAATTTACGGTGGAACATCAGAATCGCCCCAGGTGGAAGAAGGAGATACCCTGAAAGTGGCAAAAACTCTTTCGACAGACGATATGCTTAACACTCTGCAGGAGAGCAACAAAAACTTGCTGGCTATCACCGGAGATGTTAAAGTCATCACCAAAAAATTGGCTGACGGTGAAGGATCCATCGGGAAACTGCTTAACGATAATTCATTGTATTCGAACATTAATGCCGCTGCCGCCTCTCTTCAGAGTGCATCTTTAAAGGCTCAGCAGCTGGTCACTTCATTGTCTGATTTCAGTTCGGGCCTGAATAAAAAAGGAACACTGGCAAATGAGCTGACTACAGATACCATTGTTTTTAATTCAATAAAGGCATCTGTTATGCAGCTTCGTCATATAGCTGATACCGCAAGCTCTTTTTTATCTGATATTAAGCAGGCGGAAAGTAATCCTGGAACTCCCGTTGGTGTACTGCTCCATGATAAGGAATCTGGCACCAATCTAAAGAAAACCTTAAAGAACCTGGAAAGCAGCTCTGAAAAATTAAATGAGGACCTTAAAGCTGCACAGCACAGTTTTTTGTTAAGAGGCTATTTTAAAAAGAATGCAAAAGCCGCCGGCGATTCGCTTAAACGATAATTGACCTGAGTGGGAGGCAGGAGGAAAAATGACTTATTCTGAATTCACTTTACGACTATTGTGCGGCCTGGGGGCCGGCATGCTTATTGGGTTTGAAAGGCAATGGCAGCATAAATCGGCAGGTTTGCGGACTAACACTCTGGTAGCTGTCGGAGCGACGCTTTTTGTGCTGCTGTCTGTGAACATCACTCGCAGTAACGGAGACGTTACAAGAATAATTGGTCAGGTTGTGACCGGAATCGGATTTTTAGGGGCCGGGATAATTTTTAAGGAGGGGATAAACATTCACGGGCTGACTACAGCGGCAACTGTCTGGTGCAGCGCGGCGGCAGGGTGTCTTGCCGGCGCAGGTTATTATGTGGAAACTTTAATTGGAGTTGTGGCTATCATTATGGTCAATTTTCTTTTGATGCCTGTTGACAAATGGTTATCTGGCAGAAAAGAGTGATAATTTATACCCTTTCAAAAAATATACGGAAGAATATGATTTTAATATCGGAAACCTTAATAAAATAGCAAGTTGATAAATTATTAATCATTTTAAATTTTTGACAATGGAAATCATTGACGTAAATGCATTGGAAATCCTTGACTCCCGCGGAAACCCTACGGTCGAAGTCAATTTAACTCTTGAGGACGGAACAGAGGCCAGGGCAGCAGTGCCAAGCGGTGCTTCAACCGGTGAACGTGAAGCATGCGAATTGCGTGACGGAGATAAAAAACGTTATGGCGGGAAGGGTGTTTTAAAAGCTGTTGAAAATGTCAACAGAATTATCGCCAGGGAGATTGTCGGCAAATGTTTTATCAGCCAGCGTGAACTCGACTATACAATGATTAATCTGGATGGCACTCCTAATAAATCGAAGCTTGGAGCAAACGCAATCCTTGGCGTATCAATGGCTTACGCAAGGGCAGAGGCCATGAGTTCCGGATTACCTCTTTATCAGTATCTGGGCGGAAGCAACGCATATTTGTTGCCGGTGCCCTGTATGAACATCATAAATGGCGGTAAGCACGCTGATAATAATGTCGATTTTCAGGAATTCATGATTGCCCCTCATGGCGCTCCGACATTTACCGAGGCTATCCGGATGGGTGCTGAGGTCTTCCAGACTTTGAAGTCTGTGCTCAAGGCAAAAGGATACAGCACCGGGGTGGGTGACGAAGGCGGCTTTGCTCCTGACCTGAAATCAAACGATGAAGCTGTAGAGGTGATCCTTGAAGCCATAGGAAAAGCCGGATATAAAGCTGGTGAGGAAGTCAGTATCTGCCTTGACCCTGCTGCAAGCGAACTATGGGAAGATGGAAAATACAAGTTATTCAAAAGCACTGGCAAACTCCTGACCAGTGATGAAATGGTGAAATTATGGGAAAGCTGGGTAAAGCAATACCCGATTGTCCTGATTGAAGATGGTCTGGCAGAAAATGACTGGACCGGCTGGCAGAATATGACAAAGGTCCTCGGAAATAAGATTGAAATTGTGGGAGATGATCTTTTCTGCACCAACAAGGCAATTCTCAGCGAGGGTATTAAGAAAGGTGTTGCAAATGCCGTACTTATTAAGCTGAACCAGATAGGCACTGTGACCGAAACACTGGAGACAATTGAACTGGCGTATAAGAATTCATATAACTGCTTCGTTTCCCATAGAAGCGGCGAAACAGTTGACAGTTTCATCTCCGATCTGACCGTTGCAGTAAATGCAGGGCACCTGAAAACAGGAAGCGGATGCAGGGGAGAGCGTATTGAGAAATTCAATCAGCTCATGAGGATCGAACATGATCTGGGAAGTGCATCCAGGTTTGCAGGGAAGAAGGCATTCAAGAATGCTTAAACCAGGGCGCTGATTAGATCCGCTTATTTGTCATAAATATTTTAATGGGAATGATGCCGTCTCAAAACCGGATGAGACGGCTTTTCTTTATTAGTTATCAACACTTTAAACAGTAATGCAGTATATATCGCGTGATGGCGAACCGGAAAGGGTGCAAGCCGATCCGCCTCCCGATATCTATCGGGATGGCGGAGAGGTCGGCAAAGCAAAATCCCGTTCAGCGGGATCGCCGGTCGCCGCCCGCCGATAGCCACTCGCCCATCTTTTCTGTCTGTTAAGCCGGTATCATAATCCGGAATTTCATATTCCTCTTGCTCCAGCGCTCATCCTTGTTTTATGCTTAATACTACAAAACATGCAACCTCCCGCTTAAGCGGGACAGGTTCTACGAGTTTGCCTAAATACTATAAATAATAAAAACCACAACCACGTTAAGGCGAACTACACTATATAATTTCAATATTTTTATAAGTGTTTAGAGTGCAATATTTAAATAATAAATATTTTAGATTACGGTGCGATGGACAATCCGGAAAGCGTGTGAACTTCAGCTTTTTTGGTGGCGCCTTCAAGGCAATGTGTAGCCTTTAGCTTTGCCCCGATTATCTATTTATTGAACCCTATGTTAATATTTTCGATATGTTCTTTTATTAAAAAGTCTTAATATGCTAATAAATCAACACCAGTAGTGGCGCATTAATTGTGTAGCCAGGATCGTGACCTAGCGCTCGATATAATCCACTACTGGTTTTATTGAACAAGCTTCAAATAGTAATTTGGGAAAGACCCTTTATACAAGGCTTTGAAAGTGTTCAATAAGTGTTGATTCATTATAAATCTAAAAGAACGCATATGCAAATTAAACATTTTATTGGAATTGATGTATCAAAAGATACACTGGATCTTAGCGTTATGGTTGATGGGAAGAATCTCAAACACTACTGTATTAATAATAGTGCAAGGGAGATAAAATCAACCATAAACAAGATTATGAAGTTATTGAAGGCCACTGGTGATGATACAATCTTTTGTATGGAGCACACAGGTCTTTATAATCTTCCTTTGGTAAAGTGGCTGCATAGTCAGCAGTATAAGATGTGGCTGGAGTCAGGAGTTCATATACGAAAAACGTTAGGTGTGGTTCGAGGAAAAAGCGACAAGGTTGATAGTGCCCGGATCGCAATGTTTGCTTATGTGAACCGGCATCAGATCAAGTTATGGAAACCACCCCGAAGCGTAATCGAAAAAATCACAGCATTATTATCACAAAGAGCCAGAATGATTAAAGCAAGAAAACAACTTAATACAGCTAACCAGGAACAAAGAAAGTTCCTGGATAAGGAAATAATGAGCAGCCTTAATAAGTATACATATAAAACTGTAATAGTCATTGATAAGCAAATTGAAGCAATAGAAGAAGAAATATTAGCCTTAATCCAGGCTGATGAAAGGCTGAATCGGATGTACCAGATAATTACCAGTGTAAATGGAATAGGCTTTATTACAGCTTCATATATAATGGTGACTACCAATGAATTTATTAATATAAACAATGCTAAGAAGTACGCGTGTTACAGCGGAGTGGTCCCTTTTGAACACACTTCCGGTACAAGTGTAAGAGGAAAAAACAGGGTATCACAAATGGCTAATAAAAACATTAAGACATTGCTTCATATGGCTGCATTGGTATCGATAAAAATGAAGGGAGATATGCGTGATTATTATGATCGTAAGGTGTCAGAGGGCAAAAATAAAATGAGTGTCCTGAATGCAATAAGAAACAAGCTAATCCTTAGAATCTTTGCATGCGTGAACCAAAACAGGGAATACCAAAAAAATTATTGTCACTAATTTGGATAAATCATAGTAATCGAGCGCCCAAAAAAGCCGAAGTTGTTCTTTCCGGCCTCCTTTTACTCACTTCGTTCGTGAGCTCGCCCTTTCAGGGCTTCGGTTCTTTGGTTCGTTTCTTTTGGAGGAGCAAAAGAAATGAACAAAACAAACATGGGCAAGCCGAAAAACAGAAGCCCCAAAATTATCTGCAGCCTTGATCTTTTTTGGTTACTTTTTTGTATCAAGACAAAAAAGTGACTGGGGCCCGGGGCAACGCCACGAAATATTCAAAGGTCTGAGTTGGCCTCCTTTTCTTTGATCCATTTCTTTTAGGCAAGCAAAAGAACCGAGGAATCCCGAGCATTCGGGATGACGAGCTCGGCGCAGCCAAATGAACGAATTAAAGACAAATTGTCTGGCTTAATATGGACATACACTCCGGCTTTTACATTAAGATAAGATTTCTCTGCGCTATATTATTGTTTTCTCAAGCTTCACAACAACATCTTTTCTTTCTTTATTCGTCACAGTCAGAGTGGTCACTTTTGGTGCGTATCCGGCCTTGCTCACCAGAACTTGATACTTCCCCTCAAAAAGGTTCTTGACAGCAATTCCTCCATGGGGGCCGCTTTTCCTTTTTATTCCTTTCCTCATGCCATTTGGGTCCGCACCGGAATCTGCCGGAATGCATGAAACCGTTGCTCCGCCGACAGGTGCGCCTGCTGGTCCGCTGACAACTTTGACCCTGAGTGAAAGAGGCCCTGCATTCCCGGCAACGATTTTCCTTACATTAAGGTAGTTGCCGGTAAAGGATGGTTCCTTAATCCCGATTATCATAAGGAGTGTATCAATTTGCCGAAGACTGGAATTACCTTCCATGAAAAGAGTATTAAGCTTCAGAGTTGCCTGCTTCCTCTCCACTATCCCGAGCCTCGGCTTATCGAGCGATTCACTGAAACCATCGATCGCTTTCCTGAAAACCAGGTCTGTATCCCTGGTGATAAGGAATTTTGTAAGATCCGCATCGATTGATGCGGCGAGATCAAACACCGATTCCGAATATGCCAGGAGTGAGTTATCCCTCAAATCCCTGATAGCCGATTTGCTCAGCCTGATCTTTTCCTCCAGCACTATATCCGATTTCTGTTGTGCATAGCACCTGAGTTTTGCTGAATAGTCGCTTATGATGGCGACAAGATTATCCTGCAGCTCTTTCTTCTTCTCTGCAATTCCTTTTCTGTTTTTCAGCTGTTCTTCGCTTGCAGCTTCAATATCGTCAATTATTCCTGCGAAATGCCCGAATGTTTCAGCGAAATGCGGGATCTCCCTGGTTAATATCTTGTTATCAGTCAGGAACTGTTTCACTGCAAGATACATATGGAGCCTTCTTCTCTGCTTTGATGTCATTCCAATGGGTTTTGGCTTGTTCGACTTTCAGTCATGCTTCGTTTACAGTAATTCACACTCAATTTACATGCCATCAGATCATTTTCCGGATACATAAATCGACATTTTTTAGCCGGCAGATGGAATTCCGGAACCTCATACCGCCTCCGATCACCTGACAGATTTAATTCCGGTCCATTCAACCGGTTCCGGACTTCCGGCAGATTCAGTTCCGGATCATCAAATCTGTCCCGCACGCAGGACAGATTCGATTCCGGAACATTGAATAGCTTCTGATTGCCTGACAGGTTTAATTCTGCAAGATTTAACAGTTTCTGATTTGCCGGGTTTGATATTTGCACAACACTGGCCTTAATTACAAAAGCTGGAGGTCTTGACCACATTCAGCCAGTCAGATTGTCTTTCCCATACAAAACTATATTACAATAATTTAACTCCGGCCTGAGGTGGTCAATATAATGCAGCCAAAAGTGGTCAGGGGCAATGGCGTTACCAATAACGGGTAAGATATGGTCAACATGTCCGGCTTTTATACTCTGACACAGAATAATTGTTTTGATTGGGGTTTTAAGCCATTTACGGGGAGACTACTTGACTAGTTGGTATTCAATAAACCATAAAGAAGGTTAAAATGCATATAATGCAGCACAAGAAGCGCCACAACATATATATTTATGCATTTTCATTGAAACAGCTTAACTTTGATTATATCACGACCTAAGAATGGGAAACGTCATATTACATCTCGCTTAGGTTTTGTTCAAGTTGCAAACAAGAAAAGCGGGTTGTGTTTTTTAAGTAGTTGAGCATTATATAAAAGACAGAATATGGACATTATTCAGATAATTAAAAAACGGAAATCCAGTAGGACATTTAATAGAGTCGCATTAAAACCTGCTGATAAAAAAGACCTTGAAAGTTTCATTGCTGAAAATAGTAAAGGCTTGGGGAATGAGGTTGTAAATTTAAAAATCGTTGAAAAGAATGATGCTGACAGGCAGATGAAACTTGACTACGGGATGATTAAAGGACACCATACCTATATTTTAGGTACCTCAAAATCTTCAATGGATTCAAGGGTAAATTATGGATACCTTTTGGAAAAAGTTGTGTTAAAAGCCACGGAAATGAACCTTTCATCATGCTGGATTGGATATTTTGACAGCACTTTTTTTAATGAACTATCCATTGAAGATGGTTTTGAAATACCAGGTATAGTTATTGTCGGATATTCTGACGACAGGCAAACATATCAGGATAAATATATAAGATTCACTGTTAATGCTTCGAAAAGAAATAATTGGGACAAGTTGTTTTTTAATTACAAATTGAAAGCACCGATTAAACCTGAGGATGTAAAGAAATACTCTGATTCATTGGAGATGGTAAGATTGGCACCATCATCCGGGAATACTCAACCTTGGAAAGTCTTTTTAGATAATGAAGCGAATGAATTTCATTTCTTCAAAAAGATAATTAGCAAAAGGTACGAATCAAGAGGATTGCATGATATTGACATGGGCATTGCATTATCTCATTTCGAGTTGACATCATTGCAAAATGGACTATCAGGCAGGTGGCTTAAACATTCAGAAGAGGAGGTAAATTCAATTGATTATTTGCAATATATAATTACTTGGAAATGTGGATAAAATGCGAACATCCAATAATAGCAAATAAGTAATGCAAAATTCAGGTTTCATAGGAAAAATATTGAACAAAATTTTTTTATCTGTAAAAAGATGCAGGATTTATATTCTGTCAATCTTCATCATTTACTGCCTTTCTTGTTTTGTAGGAATAATAATGGTTCAAAATGGGAGTAATTTTGCACTCTCTTACAGGGATAAAATTGTTGGTCATGCAATTAAGTCTGATAAAGCATCGATATATGCCCAAAAAGGTCATGACTTTTCTGCAGCAATGATTGATTTCAGTGAAAATTTGTTTTTGGGTGCAGTACTTCAAACATTAATGGGAATCAGCGTGGTTATACCATATGTTACAGTATCAATGCAAGGATGGGTCGGCGATATAGTCTCTGTTGACTATAATCATAAAAGCCGATTTATAAATTTCAAATCTGCATTTTATTATTTACTTGTATTATTCCTTCAATTGATTCCTTATTCGCTGGCAATTGGTGCAGGGATTAAGTGTGGCGTTGATTTTTATAATAATAACAAAACACATGGTTGGTCGATACGCAAATATAAAATCCCAAAATCAAGTTTTATCGACTTGGGATATATTTATATACTGGTAGTACCACTTTTTTTTCTTGCTTCTTCTTTCGAATTTCTTTTGGTTTAAATAATAATATTTGACTTTAAAGAGGTTATAAATGAATGATACATTTAGAATAATACCAATTCTGCTTTTTGTGATAATAGGCGTAATCAGCATGGTTATGGCAATTAAAAATTTATTTTCCACTAAGTTTTTACCTTTTCATGAAAAGGCAGCCAATAAACCATGGGATGAGATTGATAATTCGATTAAACCGGTAATCCTGACGCTTCTGAGGCTTGCTGGTCTTGGATTTCTGATTATAGCCATTTTATTATTGGCTTTTCCAATAATCAATTATTTCATTCCAAATAAATTTTACAAATATTCAATTCCTGTTATAGCCTTAATATATTGTACAGGACTTTTAATTATTAATTATTTACTCTACAAAAAGACAAAAGCATATACTCCCTGGAAGGCGTCTCTTTTTGCTATCCTTGCTTTAATAGCCGGGATTATTATTTCAATTTTAAGTTAAATAGATGTATTTTAGATAATTATAAGAATTTAACAAGAGTATAATATGGATAAACTGAATATTCTTTGGACAACGGACAATAAAGATACTGTCCTTAATATGTTGGTAATGTATGCGACAAATTCAAGATTAAATGAATGGTGGCAGGAAGTTAATGTGATAATCTGGGGTGCATCAGCCAAATTAGTTGGAACAGACACCCAGGTACAAGCAGAAGTTTTAGAAATGCTTAATCATGGAATTACAATTGAAGCATGTAAGGCTTGCAGTGATAATTTGGGTGTGACAGAAAAACTAACAGAACTTGGTGTTAATGTCAGATACATGGGGGAAGTATTAACCAATTATCTTAAATCTGGAGAAAAAGTATTGACAATCTGACTTATTGGATTGAAATACGACTGAAATCAACATCAAATTATACTTATGGAACAAAATCCATTTATAGCCGCATTGCTATCGTTATTAATTCCGGGATTAGTCAAATTTATTGTGGTGAAGGGAAGAAGGGAGCAGCAATCATTTTTGCTGCGATAGTAATCGCCAATTTGAATATAATAATATTGCCACTGATTGCGATGGCAAATCCAAATTTACAGATGTGTGCGAATGATGCAAGTGCAGTTTGGAAGTATTGGATACCAAGAATTACCCATGATGTGGCTTCCTTGTGGAGTATCGCTTTTTGGATATGGGCAGTTATTGATGCCTATAGGGTTGCAGGAAAAGTGGGATAAGAAAAAGCCAGCCAACATGAATATAAAATTGATAATAATTGTAGTTTTTTCATATCTGTATGGATTCTTTGAGATTTTCATGGGTGTAAGACAAAGGCGAAAATGGAAACGAAATATTATTATCAAAGGGGATAAAGGAAGTTTTTGGTTACTTTTTAGTCTTATAGCAGTTGGCTATACACTTTCTTTTTGTTTTGCTGCAACAAGAATAGGCAGGATTTATCATTGGGATGCATTTTTTGCAATTGGAGCAATTGTGATACTTGTCGGATTAATAATCAGGATAACCGCAATTATGACGCTTCAACAACATTTCACATATACAGTTACTAAGATTGAGAATCATGAGTTAATTGAATCCGGGTTATATAAGAGCATAAGACATCCCGGATATTTGGGGCAACTGCTTATTTATATTGGAACATCAATATCCCTATCAAACTGGCTATCTGTCTTATTTATGATTATTCCGATTTTATTCGGATTTATTTACCGAATAAGAGTAGAAGAGAAATTTATGATAGAACAAATGGGAGAAAAATATATTGATTATCAGAAACGCACCATGAGATTGATTCCCACAATATATTAGACAGAGATTGTTTCCATCATAATTTATAAAAGCCAGTGGCCTTGATCACTTTTAGCCGGAGAATAATGATCACCTCTTGCCGGGGTTAAGTATTTATTATTAAGTTATGTATATTAATTGTAATCTAACTGGCCTGATGTGGTCAATGCGTCAGGCATTTGCACTTGTTGTTTATCAGTATATTGGCAACAATTTTGTCAACTATTAAAATTTAATTATCGATATTTGATTGGGTTAACAGGAAGAATAACAATTAATCCTTAATTGATTAATTAATCAATATTCAACAACAGCAATAAAACCTCAACCTCCATGAAATACCTATTCATTTTAATTTTCCCGTGCTTATCTTTTCTAACCCGTCCTGCCATCATAGGAGGACGTCCCCTGGTTGATCAGGTTGAAAATAATTATCAGGTTATCCATAAGCAGGAAGTTTACAAAATAGTTGACACATTTAAACTTAAGATTGATATTTTTTATACAAATCAATCATTTAAAAGAGAGAATAATACGGCTATTGTTTTTTTTCATGGAGGTGGTTGGGCCTTTGGTACACCAAGTGAGTTCTTTACAACCTGTGAACGATATGCGGAAATGGGGATTGTGACATATTCTGTAGATTATCGCTTATCAATTGAAAATGGGGTAACACCAAATAAAATGATCAGCCCGATCGAATCTGTAATGGATGCAAAATCGGCCATGAGATGGGTTCGGGAAAACGCTGGAAAATTCCATATTGACAGTAATAAAATAGTTGCTGCCGGTCAGTCTGCCGGAGGACACCTGGCATTATGCACAGCCATGATTTATGATTACAATGAAAAATCAGACAACCTCAGCATAAGCTGCTGCCCCGATGCAATTATGATGTTTTCAGCATGTGTGAATGCAGTAGAAGGCTGGTGCGACCATTTGCTGGCTGACCGCCGGAATAAAATATGGAGTATCTCGCCAGCACATAATATAAAGAGAGGAATGCCGCCGATGATCGAGTTCCATGGGGAGTATGATGAACAGGTTCCTGTCTGGACTGTGCAATCCTTTGAAAGTGCCATGAAAAAGGAAGGCAATTATTTTGAACTGCATATATATAAGGGAATGAGGCACTATTTGGGAGAGGGAAACCCAAAGTATTCACGATACTTTGATGATGAGACACTTAAGGTTGCGGATGATTTTCTTCGAAAATATAATCTATTGGATTAATTGCTAAAGCCGGACGTCTTGATCACATTCAGCCAGTCAGATTGTCTTTACCATACAAAACTATATTACAATAATTTAACTCCGGCCCTAGGTTATCAATATTGCAGTCAAAAGTGGTCAGGGGCAATGGCTTTTCCAACTGAGATTAACAAACAACCACCCTTCTTCCCGGGATTATCACCTTGACATCTTGTTAAGCAACAGTGTGAGTGTGAGAGTGAGGACTGAGAAAACAGAGAGAGAATGCTCGCACTTGCTCACACTCTCGCTCTCGCTCTGTTTCGTGGAGCTGGCGGGACAAAAGTCGGAATACTTTGAAGTAGATTTATTGAATTTGGTAAATCTGAAGTAGCTCCTTATTATGAAGCCGGAAGTCTTATTACTATTTGGCCGGTTAGATCGCAATTACCATACGTAACCAAACAACAAGCACTTAACTCTGATTTTTGTTAGTCAATATTTTCCGGCCAGTGGTGGTCAAAAACACTAGCTTTTCTACTTAGCATTACGAAATAATAAATTAATGCCAGTTTATAAAAAGATTGAAAGTATATATAATGAAGTTGGGCTAAGATCCGTCTAACTTGAAGAAGAAGATGCTGATTTCTTAAATTCAACCTCTTGCTATTTCCTTGAAGTAATTTAAAATTTTAACTTTACAAATAACTGCTATAAACAATAATAACGACCACTGGATAGTTTGGGCTCCTGATAATTACTTATTGCCTAGGAATGATTAAGTACAAAAGACATAATCTCCTCAGAAGAAACGGATTCCTTGTAAAAAAGACATGGAAATATATATCGGATCTGGGAGCCGGTCATTCGGATAAGATTCAGGAAATAAGATCAAATGTTCTCAGCAATCAGCTCAATTTCATACTGTTCATTACAATGACCCTGTTGCTGATTGCAACAGTGACTATCCAGATAATGACTCATGATACAATGGGAATTGGCACAATAAGAGTTGGTGTTATGTTGCTGGTGAGCTTTATTAACCTGGTCCTTGCACATTTTAAATTTCAGCAGCTCAGCAAATACTCTCTTATATTCCTGACTCCCCTGATCTTCCTCATAGGGCCTATCCTTATCGGGTTTGTCGAGGAAGAGGGTTATACATACAATCCATATTTCCTGATTGCGGCTTCAATAATTCCACAACTTCTGTTATCATCCGAAAATGAAAAGTTTGCCTATTGGTTTTCAATGATATACTATTTGCTTCTAGTGGTATTCATTGATGTTCTTATGTTCAAATTCCAAAGCGAATATCTGCCCATTGTCGATAGGATAAAACTTTTTTACCCATATTATAAGATAAGTCATATTGGCATATTCATCTTTGTGAATATTGCTATATACCACCTTCGTAAAGTGAATTTCCGCTTTGAAGACAGGCTGAAAGAAAAAAACGAGGTTCTTAATATTAGGAATAAGGAGCTTATTGCACAAAGAGAAAAGATTCTGGAACAGAAAAAAATAATAGAACAAAACACACGTGATGTGACTGATAGTATTAACTATGCAGGCAGGATACAGCAGGCTGTTTTACAACCAGCTGACTTTCTTGATGAATGGGGCATAAGCAATTTTATTCTTTACAAGCCCAAGGCAGTTGTAAGCGGTGATTTTTACTGGGGTATCAGAAAAAATCAAAAAATATTTGTTGCAGCTGCCGACTGCACAGGTCACGGTGTGCCAGGCGCATTTATGTGCATG
This sequence comes from uncultured Bacteroidales bacterium, assembly GCA_963717685.1. GTDB lineage: Bacteria > Bacteroidota > Bacteroidia > Bacteroidales > VadinHA17 > LD21. The sequence goes on from OY970346.1 coordinate 2,314,790, forward strand.
CTTGGTCTGGCATTTCTTGATGATATATTTAATTCGGGTGAAATTGAAAATGCAGCCTCAATATTAAATGCCTTGAGGGAGGATATTAAAAGCAAGCTAAGGCACAAGTGCAATAAAGACGAAATGACCGACGGAATGGATATCTCATTTTGCATAATTGACAGGGAAAAAGGAGTGCTCGAATTTGCCGGTGCAAATAATCCTGCATACATTATCAGGGAAGGAAGTCTTATAAAGATACCTGCCGATAAAATGCCGATTGGTTTATATGCCTCATCTCCGAACCCTTATAAAAACACTATAATTAATATTCAAAATGGCGATTGTCTGTATCTTTTTTCTGACGGGTACGCTGACCAGTTTGGCGGGATAAAAGGGAGAAAATTAATGTCCAAACAGTTCCAAAAATTGCTGCTGCGTCACTATTACAAACCTATGTCGCTTCAAAGGAAAATACTTGATATCCACTTTGAAAAATGGAAAGGTGATTACGAACAGGTTGACGATGTACTCGTTATGGGATTGATCCTCTGATCATGATTTTCTAAAGAGCATTAATACTATTGAAAAGCCAATGCCCTTGACCGCCTTTCGCCGTAATAAATTGACCCCCCCTATAAAGGGGAATTAAAAACTGATATGCAGTAAATATTCAAATTCAAATTCTTCAGATTTTCCAAATTCTGATTTTGTTATTATTTGGCTAGATCATAAAATTCTTATCAATATATTCCTGCAGTTTATCCTTGTGGAATTTACTTACGGGAATAATTACACCATCGCCGCATACTATTGAATTACTTTCTATCTCAGATATCTTATTCAAATTTACAATATATGATTTATGCACCCGCATGAACATCTCTGGAGGGAGCTGTTCTTCAAGAGTTTTAAGGTTAAGCAGCGACATAACAGGCTTGGCATTTTCCCTGAAAATCCGAACATACTCACTCATGCCCTGGATATATATTATTGTTTTAAGGTCTATCCTTATGATTTTATAAGCAGATTTGATAAAAAGAAACTCTTTGTCTGATTTTATACTCAGGGCTATATCCCTTGCTGCAATCCATTTTTTTGCTTTTTCCGCAGCTTTAAGAAATTCCGGATAATCAACAGGCTTAAGAAGATAATCCAGGGCATCTACCTTAAAACCTTCGATTGCGTACTGATCATAAGCAGTGGTAAAAATAACTGCAGGCTGATATTTCAGCTTGCGTACCAGCTCAAGTCCGGATAAATCTGGCATCTGTATATCAATAAAGAGCAAGTCAATCTTATTATCGGATAGATATTCATATGCTTTCACAGAATTGGTAAATTTCTGAGCAAGCTCCAGGAAAGGTGTTTTGGCTATATGTTCTGCTAAAACGTCTATCGCCAGTGGTTCATCATCAATTATTACACATTTTAGTGTCATTAGATTGGGATTTTAAGTTGCACAAAATAGATTTCCTCAGTTTCCTGAACAGTAAGGGAATATTTGTCTTTATATAACAAATCCAGACGCTGTTTGCTGTTTTGTAATCCGATGCCGCCCATTGAATTATTTTCAGAGAAGGCATTCCTGTTGTTTTTGCATGAAAAAATCAGAAATCTGTCTTCAATTTCAAAAACAGCCTCAATTATACTTTTTTGTTGATAGCTTGTGCCATATTTAAATGCGTTTTCAAGGAAAGAAATAAACAGCAAAACCGGAATCTTGACATCATTATAAAATTCAGGCAACTTCAAAGAAATTTCAACTTCGTCCACATATCTTAATTTCATCAGATCCACATAATTTTTAATGAACTCGAATTCTCTGCTGAGAAGGACTTTCCCATCCATATTTTCGTACAGGAGATATCTCATAAGCTTCGAAAGTTTCATTACTGATTGTTTGGAACGGTGCTTGTCAGCATCAATCAGAGCATATATATTGTTGAGAGTGTTCATAAAAAAATGCGGGCTGATCTGATTTCTCAGCATCCCCAACTGTGCTTCTATATTCTCCTTTTCTAACCTTACTTTTTGCTCTTCCCCTGTTTGCCACTGTCTGGTGAAAGAGAGGCCTGTATCCATTGCTACTATTAGTAAGGAAAAAAGCAGCAGGTCAGCATATGGAGGAACCGACTGTGGGTGTTCTTTGATGCTTCCGTCTTGAGGGATATCGTTCCTTAGGGACAGAGGTCTTTCTCTTTCAGGAGGACGGTTTGCAATTTCAGTTTCAGCAGGTTTGTCATAAAAATAATATCCTATTATGGAAATGGCAATTAGCAAAAATATGATCAGTCCATATGAACTGTACTTTTTATTGAGCACCAATTTTGGAACCAAAAGCCAATGGTTAATTACAAAAAGGGGTAAAACAAGAACCCTGTCCTGCCATATCTTTAAAACACTCGGCCAGGCTATCATTCCGTTTTCTCTTGTAAAAATTAATGGAAGAAGAAACAATAGCAGAAGAATAAAGAGTGTCAGTATTATGTCAATGTTTTTTATGTATGATTTTTGATTATGCATGAATCTAAATTAAGGAAATTCCTGAGTAAGTTACTTTTATAAATACTTTACTCAGGAATTTATCATTTATTATCTATTATTTGAACATGAAATCAGTATTTTCTATCAGAGGCATTGATATAGGCTCGGAATATAAAAAGGCGCCATCTGGTGCAACATATCCCAGTTTATTTGCAAGTCCGGTTATCTGAGATTTCTGATCACTCGTCATTGACTGATACACTTGAGAAAAATATTCAGCATAAAGATAACCAATCTCACCGTCGTAACTCCCGTAGGCTTCAGAAAGGGATTGAATTGTAGTGGAATCGGCGGCGCTTCCATTAATGAATTTTCTCAGTTCAACAGAAACCTGTCTGCGGGTTGTTACGATTGATGAAAGAGATGATCTTTGAAGGTTGACAACATTAGTCAGCAGGCTGTACTGATCGGAGTTAAGGATTTTATAAAGATCCTGTCCTGCATCAGCCGTAAGCTGCTCATCGATACTGTAATCCGGATTCCCCATTGCAGGCCAGTCTTTCAGGTAGAATGATCCAAAATATGTACCCTGCCTTTCAGGACAGAAATAGACGTCTGCTTCAACAGATCCTGCGTACCATGCATATATTTCGCTAGCATATGTCATTACCGCAACACTAATGTCGGGATCCAGATTCATTGTGTCAAGCGGATTGGGAAGGTCAGCGTTCCAGTTACCGACTCCGTTTAAAGCTTTAAGTGCAGCCAGTTTTATTTTCTGATCACTTGTCAGTGAATTAATGACAAGACCAAAAAGTTTGGCACGATTATAACTTATTCGTCCGTCAGTTTCATACAGTGACGCAGTGTAAGCTTTGACAGAATCTTCATTCAGTCCTTTAGTCCCGGTAGGAAGATCTCCATCAATAAGCCTTCTGAATGCTTTGCACAAGGGGAACCTTTTATAAGCGAACTCATTTATCATAGATATCTGGCCGTCAGCAGCATCCAAAAATAGTTGTACCTGGCTGCTATTTAATATATTCAGGATATTTGTTGCAATAATTGTAACAAAACTGGTATTGTGGCCAAGATTTGTAGGATCGTTGTCACGAAGATACTGGAACCCGCTATAATCGGCGACCTTCCCCGGAGGAAGGAAAGTTTGGGATCCCAGACATCCTGTCATAAATCCCAATGCATCAAAAGCCATTGTATTTTGCTGTGCCTCGTCGGATATTGTCTGCGTTATTGTGTATTGAGGCGTCACATTACTGGACTGATTTGTATCCTTTTTACAGGATGAAAAGCCTGTTGTAATTAAAAATGTAATGATTGCAAGGTTAATTACAGCTGCATTTACGATTGAATAATTTCTGTTCTTCATAACTATGGATCTTTAAAATCAGATATTTATTAAAATATTATTTTTTATTCCAGACATAATATACTGTCATTTTCGTACTTGAAATCGTGATGTCCTTAATCGCATTCAACATGGCTGGTCTGTCAACAGAGTCAGGAGCAAGGTCAATTACAGGTTTTTGTGACAGGGCATATAGGGTAAGAATATAATCTCTTAACCCCGGGCCTTGTGAGCAGGGAGGGGTATATTGCATCTTATCATTAACACTGTTTATTCCAAATGTCCCTATTCCTGTAACATTCCTTGGCAGGATATCAACATCAGCCGGGATATTGTACAAAATCCAATAGCAGTGAATGTCAGTTGGCGATGCCTCGTGGTGCATTATTAGTACAAATGAAACCGTGCCGGAAGGGGCACCTGTCCAATGCAGGGGGAGAGTTGAGCTTGAACCCTGACATGTATAATCGGCAGGTAAAAGACTATCCGCCCCAATGGCCATGCTTGAAAGTACAAAGCCGGTCCCTGTTTTATCATTAACTTCCTTTTTGCAGGCCATTTGAAACAGAAAAACCAGGGAAAGAATCATTACTTCGGATATTGTCATCATGATTATTTTCATTTAATCTATGTTACGTTATTCACAGTTGGCTCGAATTCCATCATTAATAAGACATTTGCCAGATTGTCAGAAAATATTTCCCTGGCTATCATGTCGTTTAAAAGCACAAATCCTTCAATTTTGATAAGTCGCGGTAGCTCACCTTTATCGTCGACATTTTTGATAATCAGCTTTGGCTGGTCCAACTTTAATGTTTTTAGTTTCATATCTTTATTTGTACTTTTAATGAAGCAAATTTATTTCTTTAACGTATTAATATTCAACTTGGTTTGTGCTTTTCAACGAACATATGGATTTAATCAGCGAAATTCTGTTTTGACTAAGTGAAAACATTTCAAGCGGAAGATCAAACAGCAGAAAAAAGCCATCTGAATGCAGAATCTCTTTAAAGATTGGCGTTGGAAATATCAGGCATGATTTTCAAGTCAAAACGTTCAATGTGAGTAATATTATCAGGCTTGCCGATACGGAAAAATCGGCAAAAAATTAAAATATCCAGGATGATTGATCTTGGCACATTCCTCGAGGACCTGACTTTTCTTAGACTGCATTTATTGAATGATGGTCAAAGTTAATAGTGACTTGGACAACGAACAGGGGAGAGACTGCGGCCGTGACAATCTATATCCTGATCTAATTTAGAATTAATGGCCTGCATTAATGGCTTGCTTTAATAAAATTATAACTTTAAACAACTAAAATAATATCAAATTTCTGTATGGATTCCAGATTATTGTACCAGGCAATTCTTTGTATTCTGATCGTTCTGATTTTCTCATCAGCTGCAATTTACGGACAGGGAATACAAAATCAGACACGGGGCCGGTTACAGTCGGCTGGGGATTCAATCCATAGATCAGATCCCGGGTCCTTACATAAGTCAATTGATGCGAAATTTGATGCCCTGGAAGATTCAACTCATATCGAGGCTGAGCTCGAAATTGATAACAAAAGCATTTATGTAGGAAGGAGCTACGGAGGGAACGGTCTTTTATATGATCCCAAGTTTGTTTTTTATCATAAAAGCGGCTTTGGTTTCAGCATCCTGAATTACAGCTGGGCAATCAGCCCAACAGTTTCATCCATAACTGACCTGATAATCAATTACGATCATAGTGTGAATGACAATTTCGACTTCGGATTTGACTATGATTATTGGATATTTAATAAAGATTTCCCCAAAAAGCTTGGATGGAACAACCTGATTGATGCTAAAGGTAGTTATTCGATAAAAGACTGGATAAATGCAAACTCTGATATAACATACATGTTTGGAAGTCAGAGAGGCCTTTTATTCCATGAATCAATTGGGCTGAATATAAATGCATACCCCTTCAGTAATTATCAAAGAATCTCTTTTAAACCGGAAGCAGGGATATATATAGGCAACCCGAGTATTTATAAGAAAAAAGTCAGACCGGGTACCGAATTAATTCTTTCCAGTAAATTCGGAGTTCTTGATTATTATGCTTTATTGAAGCTTGTGTATCAATATAAACAGATGAGTTTCGGGTTATCGTACCAGAATGATTTTCCACAGAAATATAAAAACAAGACCGGCAGTTCAATAACTCAGTCCAGCTATTTTTCTTTCATTGTTAAAAGATATTTTATGTTGAAGTCAAAAAGTTAAACTGGGAGCATGCAAAAGCCGAAAACATGGATCACCCATGTCTGGTCTGATTTTACTTAAAATAAAATTTTAAATAATAAGTACTTAACTAGGAAAGCCAATGTCATTGACCACTTCTCGCCGGAGAAAATTGACCGTCGAAAGCCGGTGTTAAATACTTATCAATTAATAATTTTCACCAAAGACATGAATATCGGCGTAATATGGTCAAGATGCCCGACTTTAGCAATAGATAAATGAAATTCATCAAAGGTATTTGTCTGGCAACAGGGTTATGCAATTTCATACTGGCATATCCGCAATCTTTCAACCTGGGTTGGCAGGGGAATGACATCATTTCAAAAAACACCTTCCTTGACCAGTCAGGATGGATCGTCGGATCTTCATCCGGCGAAAGCGTTTATGCCACAACCGATACAAATTCCGTGAATATGCACTGGAAATTCGGCACAGGCAACCGCTTTAAATACGTGGTTTGCTTTCAGCGGCTTCAAAATACCATTGCAATTTCGGATTCTGACATGATCGGGATAGATGTGAAAGGATCCGCATGCAATATTAACCGGGATTTTACACTGAAATTTGAGGATGGAACCAATCAGGCCATTATTACCTGGAACGGGCTGGCCAGCCTGAACCGTTGGTGCGAGAGGTTATCCATGCTGAAAAGCCAGTTCGGCGGGACGATCGACTGGGATCATGTCTCCATTATTACCCTGGTTGTGTCATCTGTCGCCTCTTCGTCTGATGTTCAGGCCGATTCAGGGATTGTATCAGTCAAAAATCTTAAAATCTCAAATACCAGGCACTGGCAAAGAGCCTCGAAATTCGAGACCCTTAAAGACACAAGCCTTCTTGACTCTGTCAAAAACCAGGCTCTGCGGGGAATTTTGAGCCGGCAGGTGTCAAACGGATTATTTTATACCTGGAGGGAAGATAAATCTTCATGGCTTTATGGACACGGACTGGTTTTGAAAATATTGTCACTGGAGGGTGCATGGCAGGACAATGTTCCAGTAAATAATTGCGCCAGAGCAGCTGAAAAACTGGCTCTGTTCCTGATAAATCATCAGGAAAGCGCCGGCTATTGGCCCAGGGCCTGGAATACTGATGATGGCAGTATAAAGTTTATGGATGAAACGATCTGGATGGGAGATTTTCCCTGGATAATAACAGGGCTGGCAAACTATTATGCAAAATCAGGTGATGAAAGAGTTCTTCCCTCTCTGGGAAAAGCAAAAGTATTTCTTTATTCATTGATTGAACCAACAGGGGAATTTTATACTTTAAATACACAGACAGATTCAAATGAGCCAGTAACCAGTGTTGAGGCTTACTGTGCTGCAATTAATGCTGTTTTTGAACTTGGAGACTCTATAAAGGCAATGTCGATGATCAATTATATTTCTTCATTGACCTGGGATGACACCCTTATGTACTGGAAAGAGAGTATTTATTCTGCAAGGCCGGTCCTTTTCGGCAATACATGGATGTCTATGCTGACGTATCATTCAAATGATTCTGTCCGAGCCATCGATGCGCTTTCCTTTGCCGGGAAAGCCCTTGATACACATGGCCCCGGGAGACCGGAAGGGCTTGACGGCATTGGACCTGTCGCTACCTGGTACGAGGGCACCATGAGTTACATCTGTGCAGAGGGACCGGGTAGCCAGATTCTTTATGACAGCCTGATAAATTATCGGTACGAAGACGGGACACTTCCTGCTTATAATGATACAATAGGAGGTAAAGTTGATATCTGGGCCGTTAACTGGTCAAGCATGGATGCGACATCATGGCTTTATTTTGCTTCCGCAAAGAAATCTCCTTTCAGGCAATATCTGCATCCTTTTAGTCCAAATATGGTGGAAAAGGAATCAGGCAATTCATCGTTCACGGTTTTCCCGGTTCCGGCGAGTGACAGGCTCTTTTTATCTTTTCAGAATATGGCCGAGCCGGTAAAAGCCATATCGTTGTATGATCTGAAAGGTGATTGTTTGAAGACCATCGCTCCTGATACTCCTGCCGGCTTAATAAGCCTGGATGTCTCATCATGCTTAAGCGGCATGTACCTGCTTGTCGTAGAATTCAAAAATGAAAGAGTTGTCAGAAAGGTCGAAATATTCAGATGATTATATATTGAGGCAATAATTTTACCAAGGTACGGGATCAATTGAATGAATTGCACTATATTTATGATCACCACAAAATCCGTATTTCCTTGACTACTGGAAAAGCCGATGTCACTGACCACCTCTCGCCGGAAAAAATTGACCATTAATGGACGAAGGTAAATAATTGGTATATAGAATTGTATCCTAATTGCAAAACGTCCGGCTAAATGTGATCAAAGTGTCCGGCTTTAGCACCCTGAGCTCCTGTCCTGCAAATAAGCGCTGCCATTTGCCTTGCGGCAAACGGTTATTTTGTTTTTGTATTTCGCTCCTGTGAGAAAGCTCTTGTCGCTTCATACAAAAATAAAAACCACTTCCTTTTGGAAGTGGCAGCGCTTGCTTGATTGTGGAGCTGGCGGGACAAAAGTCGAAATTCTTTGAAGGCGAATAAATGAATTTAGTAAATCTGAAGTAGCTCCTTATTGTAAAGCCGGAAGTCTTAATCATTTTTGTCCGGCTAGGTTGCGATTACCATACATAATTTAAAAGCAAGCACTTAACTCCGGCTATTTGGGGTGAATTTATTCCGGCCAAATGTCGTCAAGGCTACAGGCTTTACCAATATATAATCATTATTGATTCATAGTAATACAATTTTTCCTGTAATAGAAAAAGTATTATTATTTTTAAATTTTAGCGTCATCGAAAAAGTTACCGTGTAAGTAAATATTAATTTTTATATTATGAAAAAGATTGTAGTTGCAGGTGCCGGAGGTTTTATCGGGGGGCACCTTGTAAAAGAACTGATTAAAAAAGGTCATACTGTAAGAGCGATTGACATAAAGCCATTGAATGAATGGTATCAGATTTCATCGGAGGCGGATAATTTGGTTCTGGACCTTCGCCTTAGGGAGAACTGCTATAGGGCCGTAAATGGTTATAATGAGGTCTTCAATCTTGCTGCCGATATGGGTGGCATGGGCTTTATCGAAAACAATAAGGCAGCATGTATGATCAGCGTTCTGATCAATACTCATATGCTTCTTGCTGCTAAAGACTGTGGTATTGAAAGGTATTTCTATTCTTCTTCTGCATGTGTCTATAACGGTGAGAAACAGACTGACCCCAATAATCCAGGTCTTAAAGAATCCGATGCATACCCGGCTCTTGCAGAAGATGGATATGGCTGGGAGAAACTATTCAGTGAGCGAATGTGTCGTCATTTCAGGGAAGACTATGGGCTGACGACAAGAGTTGCCAGGTTTCATAATGTGTATGGTCCCTTTGGAACATACAATGGCGGCAGGGAAAAAGCCCCGGCAGCGATTTGCCGAAAAGTGATTGAAGCATCAATAATAGGTAAAAAGGATATCACAATATGGGGCGATGGTCACCAGACCAGAAGCTTCATGTACATAGATGATTGCATTAAAGGAATTCAGGATATTATGTACAGCAATATTGAAGAGCCGATTAACCTGGGCAGTAGTGAGATGGTATCAATAAATCAGCTTGTTGATATTGTAGAGGAAATTGCAGGGATAAAGCTTGAAAGAAAATATGATCTTAATGCTCCAAAAGGTGTACGCGGAAGAAATAGCGAAAACACGCTTATCAGAAAATATCTTGGGTGGGAACCCTCGATACCACTCAAAAAAGGAATTAAGAAAACCTATGACTGGATAAAAGATCAGATGGGAAAAGACCTGTCGCTGCAAAGAGGAGACAACAGGTTTAATAAATAATTATTGTTGAATGATGAATGAGAAAATGGTACTGGTAAGCGGATGTTACGATCTTTTGCATGGAGGCCATATTGCTTTCTTTAAAACAGCCGCTTCCTATGGAAAACTTTTTGTAAGCATAGGCAGCGATGATAACCTGCTGCAATTAAAAGGCAAAAAACCATATTTTTCACAGGAAGAGAGGTTATTCATCGTTAAATCTGTAAGATATGTTTATGAGGCATTTATTGCCACGGGGTCAGGAATGCTTGACTTTGAACCTGATTTGAAACGTATCCGGCCCGATGTTTTTATTGTCAACAAAGACGGGCATACTAATGACAAAGAAAGGCTATGCAAAAAACTTGGAGTTCAGTACATGGTCCTTGATCGTATTCCCGAACCCGGATTGCCTATGAGATCCAGTTCCGGGACCAAAAGAGAATTGAGCTTCCCTTACAGATTATGCCTTGCAGGCGGCTGGATCGACCAGCCATGGGTCTCAAAAATATATCCAGGATCAGTAGTAGTCGCACAGATATGGCCTACCATGGATTTCAACGACAGATCGGGCCTCGCGACAAGCTCCAGAAAAGTGGGAATAAGTCTATGGGGTGACAGGTATCCCGATGGTGACCCGGAAGAAAATGCAAAACTGCTTTTTGGTGCGGAAAACCCTCCCTGGAAGAAATATTTCTCTGGATCGCAGGATCACATCGGTTTATTGTTCCCAGGCATAAACAGGCTAATGTTTGACGGAGGATACTGGCCTTATAAGGTGGAATCAAATGTCGAAAAAGATACCTGCGACTGGCTTTCGGAAGTTCTTTATCTTGTTCCTCTTGAGCCGAGACCTCAGGGATATGATCCGCTTAAAACCATGAACCTGGAAAAGCAGTTTGTAAAAGAGCTTGGTGAAGCCGGAGACCTGTGCTGGGAGAGCATAATAAAAAAAGATATCGCAGGGTTTGGGAAAGCACTCAAGGACACACTGCTGTCGTGGAAGAAAATCTTACCTCTCACAGTGCCCGACTGGGTGATTGAAGAGATGGAAAGCAAGTATTTTCCCTATTACCCTGGTGCAGTGACATCAGGAAGTGGTGGTGGATACGTTATTGTTGTTTCGGATAAGGCGGTGCCTGGAGCTGTAAGGATTAAGGTGAGATATTGAAATAATGGAGTAGGTGTCTGGGAGAAATAAAGATTGAGGCTTTAATGTGAAAAAATTTCACAGAGAGAAAAGAAGAAATTCTCTGCGTAACTCCGGGTCCCCACATGTAACTCCGTGGGAAAAAACTAAAAATAAAATGCTTACAAATAATATATAACTAAAAACCTTAAAATCTCATAAATCAATGAAAATAAATCTTTTAAAAAGTCTTTTTATAACAGGATTATCTTCAGTTATACTGGCGATTTCTTCCTATGGACAGCAGGGAAAAATGTCTGTTACAGATGGCCCTTTCAAACCGACGGATGAATCGTTATGTCAGTATAAATATCCTGAATGGTTTCGCGATGCTAAATTTGGATTCTGGGCACACTGGGGCCCCCAGGCAGTGCCGCGTCAGGGCGACTGGTATGCAAAAAAAATGTATCAGGAAGGCAGCCCAGACTATAAGTACCACATAGAACATTATGGCCATCCATCACAGTTTGGATATAAAGACATCATTCCTCTCTGGAAAGCTGAAAAATGGGACCCAGACAAACTAATGGCCCTTTACAAAAAGACCGGAGCAAAATACTTTGTCAGTATGGGTTCCCACCATGATAATTTTTTCCTATGGAACTCAAAGATTAACAGATGGAATGCAGTAAACATGGGGCCAAAAAAAGATGTGGTGGGTCTATGGCAGCAGGCTGCAAAGAAGCAGGGTATGAAGTTTGGCGTCTCAGAACATCTCGGTGCCAGCTATATATGGTTTCAATCAGCTCATGGTGCAGATAAAGAGGGACCTAAAGCCGGTATCCCATACGACGGTGCAAACCTCGATTATCAAGATCTCTATCATGCCCAGACTTTGCCTGATGATAAGGGTTGGCTAACTAATAACCCGGCATTTCAGCTAGAATGGTACAGGTGTATAAAGGAGCTTGTGGATAATTATCAGCCCGACCTTCTCTATTCGGACAGCCCTATGCCATTTGGTGATGTTGGACGCACTCTTATCTCTCACTTTTATAACCAAGACATAGTCAAAAATAATGGAGATCTTGAGGCAGTTTATACCTGTAAGCAATCGTCAGGTGGTTTATGGGTACAGGATGTCGAACGTGGCATACTGGATTCGATAAGCCCTTATCCATGGCAAACAGATACTTCAATAGGTGACTGGTATTACCGGACAGGACAAGAATATAAAACTGCCAATGAGGTTATCCAGATGCTTGTTGATATTGTAAGCAAAAATGGCAACCTTCTCATTAACGTAGTACAGACACCTGAAGGAGATCTTGAACCAGATATGCTTCAGATACTTGATGGGATTGGAGTATGGACAGCAGCTAATGGTGAAGGTATTTACGGTACACGTCCATGGAAAATATTTGGGGAGAAGTCTGAAGAGGCCAAAGCGTTTAAACCGGGGAGATTTGACGAAAACTATAAATTCAACTCAAAAGATATTCGCTTCACCTCAAAAGATGGAATTTTATATGCCTTTTGCCTTGGCATACCAGCAGAGGATATTACTATAAAATCGCTAGGTAAAAAATCAAAGTTTTGTGGAAAACCTATAACATCAATAAAAATGTTTGGCAGTGATGTCAAATTAAAGTGGTCGCAGGGGAATGATGCACTTGTAATACAGAAACCTGCCAAGCTTCCTGCGTGGCAGGTTATCGGTTTTAAAATTGAATTTAAACAATAAAACAAGAATAAACAGGATCTTATATTTATTAAACTTTTATTAGTATAAGAACATGAACTTCAGTCTCAAGTCTAAACTGATAACCCCCGAGAATATGGTTGCCTTTATTCTTGTAACGGCATTATTCCTCTTCTGGGGTATTCCCAATAATCTGAATGACATACTCATAAAACAATTTATGAAATCCTTTGAGTTGAGCCGCCTTCAGGCTGGTTTGATTCAGAGTGCGTTTTATCTCGGCTATTTCCTTCTTGCAATACCTGCAGCAATGATCATGCGGAAATACAGCTACAAAGTGGGACTGGTAATGGGAATGTTTCTTTATAGCATTGGTACCTTCCTGTTCTGGCCTGCAGCTCATTCGGGTCAATATATTTTTTTCTTGGCAGCATTATTTGTCATTGCAAGTGGCCTATCTTTCCTCGAAACAGGTGCCAACCCTTTTATCGCTGGGTTAGGTAATCCCGAATCATCAGAAAGAAGATTGAATTTTTCACAGGCATTTAACCCTTTTGGTGCAATCCTGGGTGTTTTGATAGGAACAGTTTTCATCTTCTCCGGTATTGAACATAACCAGGCGAAGATTGAGATGATGAAAAAGGCAGGAGAATATTCAGCATATCTCCGGTTTGAAACTATGAGAGTTGTCCGGCCTTATATGGTTCTGGGTGTGGTTATATTCCTGTGGGCAATTCTTATAATCAGAACGAAGTTCCCAGCAATTACAGCTGAAGAGGACGTCAGCAAGAATAAGGGGAATCCGCGTGAATTACTTAGTCACCGTCATTTCCTTACGGGAATCCTTGCGCAGTTTTGCTATGTAGGAGCCCAGGTGGGGACATGGAGCTATTTCATTTTATATTCACAGGATTATACCGGAATAGCTGAGAAATCGGCCGGCTATTTTCTTACCGGCACCCTGGTCGCTTTTCTGATTGGCAGGTTCTCGGCAACCGTGATTATGAAATATATCAGACCGGGAAAACTATTGGGTATATATGCCATTATAAATATTCTCCTTATATCAGTCGCTGTTATATACCCCGGTTGGGCAGGAGTCTGGTCAATCTTCCTCTCAAGCTTTTTCATGTCCTTAATGTTCCCGACAATCTTTGCCCTTGGTATCAAGGGTCTCGGAGCAAACACAAAAATTGCAGGATCGATGATCGTGATGGCTATCATTGGAGGCGGGGTATTTACGCCAATAATGGGGCTGATAGCGGTAAAAAACATGGCACTTGCTATGCTTGTGCCTCTTGGCTGTTATTGTATCATTTCTTTATATGCCTTCTGGTGGTCGGTGCCAAAAAGTCTGCCGGAAAATATCACTTATTAATTGTTATAGTTTTTAAACTCATTGCCGGATATTTAAATCAATCAGCATAATGGAAACATTCTATAAAAGATATTGCAAAATTCTGACTCTGAAAAATGATCATGAACTGATCAGACAGTACAGGGAAGTTCATGCAATAAATCAGGCATGGCCCGAAATAACTCAGGGAATGAAAGAGATAGGCATTATTGATATGGAGATCTATATTCATGGAAATATATTATTCATGATTATGGATACCGTGGCAGAATTTGACCATCAGAAAGCCATGGCAGAACTTGCTTCCAAGCCAAGACAACAGGAATGGGAAAGTTATGTTTCCCGGTTTCAAAATACCAACTATGATGCATCTGCTGAAGGTAAGTGGATATTAATGGAGCGTATTTATGAAATGGACCAGGAAACAGAATTCAAGGCCATTTCTGGACAGGTAAAAAAAATTATTAAATAAATGTTTTTAGGATTTCTACCAAAATCATCATTGATTGGTTAATAATAAATAACTGATTCTCACATGGATAACAGATATACTATTATTATGGCAGGTGGTATCGGAAGCCGTTTCTGGCCATCAAGTAGTAGTAACAAGCCAAAGCAGTTTCTTGACATCCTCGGAAGTGGGGAGACCCTTATTCAACAGACATTCAGGCGAATCAAATCTGTAAGTTAGGTGCAAAAGCCGGTGACCTTGACCAGCTTTGGCCGGAAAATCTTGACCATCAAAAGCCGGAGTTAAGTGCTTGTATTTTAATTATGTGTACTAATTGTAATTTACTCGGCTAAATGTGGTCAAAGTGTCTGGCTTTTGCACTTAATTGTCAGTTCTATTGAAAGAAATCATTATTATTACAGAGGAATAAGTTTGTTCAGCGTACAATAAGAGTTATGTGCAGTACAGCCGGAACGGCACCGAAACGCGGCCCTCCCCAATCTGTCTCATCACCGTTACGGATGCGTAAAAGTTTGAAAGTTTCGTTCTCATAATGGCCCTCTTCCACCTTCAGGTATTGCCATGTTTTGCCTTCATTGGAGCCGGTAGGACGGAAGGTGAAGCGGCAGAGTGTACCAATAAGTATAAACTCGTTCTCCCTCAGCTGGACTACCATTGCTTTACCCACGGGATTGGTATTTGTTTGAGCTGAGCGCCCTCCTGTTGCACTGAATGTCACTATAGCCTGCCACATGCCGAAGTCGATCGTCTGCGCAGCATGGTCCTCATGCTCAACAACGGCCCTTATCTTTCCTTCAAAACCCCATTTCGCCAACTCTCTTATCATTGGCCCGGCCATGTCATATTCCTGTGCAACAGGTGCCAGGCGTACATCGATTTCATCTTCTCCTACTCCATTCCCGTTATCATCTATGCCAAATGGAGAAAAGCCAATGCCACCATGTGCAAGAACTTCGTACATGTATTTTGTATATTCCGAACTCGAACCTGTCTCAGGAACGAACAAAGGATTATCCGGGCGGTCATACAGCTCGATTACTTTGAGTGCCCGTTCACTGTCGGACAGATATATGTCCGGAGCAACCAGGTCGATAGCCGGAGCAGCGGCTTTCCAAATAGGAATCACGTTGTCGGTCGCTCCTCCGCTCTCGTAAGTTGACGCACGCGGGTTGCTGATAGGATCGCGCAGTGCTGCATTGACATACAGCGGTAAAGGATAAACTGCCTTGCCAGCAGCCGCAACATACCCTACGTACCGGGCAACGGACCAGGCATGAAAATACTCATCCGCATCGTCACCAAAAACCTCATGCCAGTTACCACTGGCAACAACCGGCTTATTCAGCGCCTTGAGCACTTCGGGCTTAAGGAGCTCAGCCGGCACGGGCCCGTTAAAAAGCTTTTGTGCAATTTCGGAATAATCACGTACACTGCCCCATGAGCCGGGTTCATTTTCCACCTGTACCATTATTACCGTATGTTGCGGATCTGACTTCTTCAAATGCCCCATGAGTGCTGCGAAAGCTTTAGTATCGGCTTCCATAGCAGCTTGTGAAAGTGGTGAGGGCGAATCGATCGGCTGTCCGTCCCTCCCAGTTATATTGGGATATTTCCCGGCATCACGTTTCATCCATTCAGGCATGTAGTGATTACTGCCGTTTTTCCAGGTGGCAAACCATAGAAGAACAAGGTGTACCTTGTTATACCTTCCCTGTTTTAACAACGTATCTACCAGCGAAAAATCAAACTTTCCCGGCTCGGCCTCTATCTGCTCCCAGTAAACAGGAACCTCAAGAGTGTTGGCATGCATTGCTGCAACGGCCGACCATACCTTGGGCAACATACCAGGCCAACCGCTGGAATTATGGGTCTGACCACCCAGAATAAAGAAAGGCTGCCCATCAACCAGAAGGGCATGGCGTCCATCTTTCTCGATAATCTGTGGTATCTGGACCACACCGAATTGTCCCCATGACACTTCGATTGCCGGGAAAGCCAGCAAGCACCAGAGGCAAGCCATTTTTATTGGTATTTTAATTTTCATCATGTAATTGTTCCTCTTATTTATATTTAAATTATGGCGTGTAAGTATCCTTACAAATCGCATAATTTAAAATTAGGCAAATATGTCTAACTTTAAACCTGCAACATGAAAAAGTTATGAAAAACAGGAATAGATCTTATCGTAGGCTGCTGGCAATCATGTTATTGTTGCCAGTGTTCAGCATTAATTGTACTAGGCAGATGCCAATTCCCTGTCTAAAAGAACAAGGGTCGGCCAAACAATTTATTGTTGATGGAAAACCTTTTGTGGCCCTCTGTGGCGAACTGGGGAATAATAGTGCCACCAGCATTGATTATATGAAACCGATTTGGCCGGCATTGACAGGGGGCAACCTTAATTCCGTAATAGCCGGCGTCTCATGGGCCATGGTCGAACCGGAGGAAGACAAATTCAATTTTGATATAGTGGGCGCCCTGATTAATGATGCAAGAAAAAATAACCTTAAGCTGATTTTTATCTGGTTCGCGAGCTGGAAAAATGGAAAGTCCAGCTATGTCCCTGATTGGGTAAAGAGCGACTATAAACGATTCCCTCGCATTAAAATAAACGATAATGAACCCATCGAGTTATTAACCCCGCTAAGTGACGAAAACCGGAATGCAGATGCCCGGGCTTTTGCTGCCCTCATGAAATACATTAAAGAAGCAGACAGCCGCCATCGGACAGTAATTATGATGCAGGTTGAAAATGAAGTCGGTGTCCTGCTCGACTCCCGCGACCGGTCTGCTATTGCCAATAAGGCTTATAACGGACCTGTTCCTCAGGAACTTATGAGCTATATTGAAAAAAATCAGGGCAACCTTGTTCCTGAGTTAAGTAATGCATGGAAAGCAAACGGTTCAAGGCTTTCAGGAACATGGGAAGAAGTATTTGGTCCGGGAAAACCTAAAGGACTTATTTTGTCGGTACGGAATCTTGTTCCACCAATGACCCAGGAAGAACAGGATGAAGCATTGGTGACTTATCCCTTTTATTCCGATGAAGTCTTTATGGCATGGTATTATGCAAGGTATATTAATTATGTCGTTGCAGCAGGAAAAGCAGAATACCCGATACCGATGTATGTCAATGCCTGGCTGAAGCAAAGGGAGCATTCATGGCCAGGTACATACCCGAGTGGTGGACCGCTTCCGCAGGTATTCGATATCTGGCATGCTGGCTGCCCGTTAATTGACATCCTTGCCCCGGACCTTTATCGCCCTGATTTTGCATATATGGCTGAACAATTTACCCGATCCGGTAACCCGTTGTTTATCCCTGAAACAGCCGGAGGTGTCAGGGGAGCAGCCAATGTCGTTTATGCAGTCGGACAATATAATGCATTAGGATTTTCTCCATTTGGCATTGAAAGAAACATTCTTAAAGATGATAAACTGAAACAAAGCTATAAAATGCTTTCTCAGCTTATGCCGTTAATTGGTATACATCAGGGTCTAAATACCATGGGTGCGGTTTTATTGACGCAGGATAAACCTTCGGAAACAATTGAATTAGGAGATTATGTTTTTCATGTCGACCTTCGGTTCGATCCCAATAACCTGAATAGCAGAAGCTCAGAACTGGGTGCAGCAATATTTATAATGACTGCGCCTGGCGAATTTTATATTGGAGGAAGTGGTATGACAATTACCTTTTCACAGAAAAATCCTGATTTTAAGGCCGGACTGGCAACAGTTGAAGAAGGTACTTTTAAGGAAGGCAAATGGATCCCAGGCCGGAGACTGGCAGGAGATGATACCGCCCAGGGAGACAATCTCAGACTGGGAGAGGACTACAATATTCAAAAGGTTACTCTGTACAGTTATAAATAATTCAATGACATTAAGGAAAAAAACTCAAACTAAAATTGCGGAAAATGAAAGCCAGAGCGCTATCTACAACTTCACTTTTTATTCTATGTGCCTTTGCAGTGTCACAGACTGTTAAAAAAGATAATGTATTACCCGGGAAGGGCTTAAAACAGCATCCTTTTTTATATGTAGGTGAGTGGGATTTTCGTAATCCCACTTCTCAGAAGATGTCGATCGTTCGTGATGGAAAGCTTGTATGGCAGTATTCTATTCCAATGCGTACTTTATCACAATCTATCCAGGAGTTTGATGATGCTACATTACTTTCAAACGGAAATATAGTTTTTGCGTGCATGTCGGGTGCTGGAATAATTACACCTGATAAAAATCTGATATGGGAATTTCATTGTCCCGAGGGTTCAGAAACGCATTCATGCCAGCCGATAGGCAAGGATAGTGTTCTTTTGGTTCTCAATGCGAATCCGGCTAAAGTATTGATAATAAATACAGCAACTAACACAATCCTGAAAGAGATTTTAATTCCTACCACAACTACAGCTACACATGGACAATTTCGTCATGTAAGGATGACGCATAATGGCACAATTATGGTCCCTTTATTAAGTGAAAACAAGGTTGTTGAATACACACTTGACGGAAAAGAAGTCTGGTCGGTGGAAGCAAAATCCCCATGGTCGGCTATCAGGTTGCATAACGGGAATACTCTCATATCCGGAGACTGGTCAGGTTATACCCGTGAAGTCAATATGAAAGGTGAAACTATATGGGAACTTACCCAGGCTGATGTGCCTTTCAAATTATACAATAACCAGACAGCAAACAGACTTGCCAATGGGAACACGGTTATCAGCAACTGGTGTGCCGGAAACAAAAACACTCAGGTATGGGAAGGAACGGTTACGGTGTTCGAAGTCACTCCGGATAAAAAGGTTGTGTGGGCATTATCGTCGTGGGGAAACCCTGATTTGGGTCCAAATACATATATCCAGCTGCTTGATGAACCAGGTAATCCGGATAATGGGGACCTTCAGCGATAATTCAGTTTAAAAGTTAAAGAACTTAATAAACCGAGGAATGATCTTAAAAAATAATTATACTTATTTACCGGGAGTTTGTACTCCTGTATTTATAGTTCTATACTGGTTTACACTGTTAATGTACGGAACCACAATTGAAGGTCAGACTATCAACATCGACGGGCAATCGAGCGGCAAACTATTTTATGGGATCGGAGCTGTAAGCGGAGGCGGGGCTACATCGGTATTGCTTAAGGATTATCCTGAGCCTCAGCGCAGTCAGATCCTTGATCTTCTGTTCAAACCGAATTTTGGAGCATCACTTTCAGCTTTATTGGTTGAAGTTCCCGGTGACGGCAATTCAACCCAGGGATCAGAGTCAAGTCACATGCATTCAAGAAATGATGAAAACTACAGCAGAGGCTACGAGTGGTGGATGATGAGTGAGGCCAGAAAAAGAAATCCTTCAATTACACTTGATGCCAATGCCTGGGGGTGTCCAAAATGGGTTGGCAACAATAATTTCTGGTCGCAGGATATGTGTGATTATTATGTTAAATGGATAAGAGGCCTTAAGGATGTCTATGGACTGGAGCTGAACGCTATCGGATGCCGCAATGAAAAAGGTGTCAATGAGGATTTTGTCAAGATGTTCCGGGCTACCCTGAACAGAAATGGCTTCTCATGGGTTAAAATTCATGCTTTTGATAACTGGGGAAAAGAAAAATTCGACTGGTGTAAAGATATGAGGACCGATTCAGTGCTAAGGGCTTCTGTGGACATAATAAGTGCTCATACGATGAATGAATTGCCAGCATCGCCTGGGGTAATTATTTTAAGCGAAGAACTGGGCAAACCCATTTGGAATTCTGAAGAACATATTTACAAAAAAGGTTATGACTGTGAAATCAGTCTTGTGGAATCGTTCAATAAGAATTTCATTGAAAGCGGAGCAACCATGATTGTGAATTGGTTCCTTGTGGCTTCCACTTACAGCATAGAACCATTTCCGGAGGATCCGGCTATTATAATTGCACGCGAACCCTGGAGTGGAAATTATATAATACGGCCAGTGCTTTGGGGATATGCTCATTACGGCCAGTTTTGCCAGGCTGGATGGGAATATTTAAGTGAAGCCTGCGGCAAGCTTCCGGGCGGAGGCACATATGTCACATTGAGGTCGCCGGGGACTGATTATAGTATCATTGCTGAAACAAAAGATGCCAAGAAAAGCCAGAGGATTACTTTTATTGTCAGTGGTGGCTTATCAACTGGCAAGCTTTGCGTCTGGCGAAGTAATTCTCAGGAGCAGTTTGTAAAACTTGACAATATCACTCCTGTCAATGGTGCTTTTGATATTACCCTGGAACCTCAGTCCATATACTCCATTTCGACCATCACGGGGCAGCAGAAAGGTTCATTTTCCGATATTCCGCATTCAAAACCATTTCCTTTCCCATATTACGATACGTTTGATGAGTATAAGGATCCAAAAATCTTTGGCTATTTACCACATTATACTGCCGACATTGATGGAGTTTTCGAAATCACGGAACGTCCTGATAACAAAGGCAAATGTTTGAGGCAGGTCGTATCTGATGGAGCACAAAGTTGGGCACCCGAATGGATGCCGTACACCATTATTGGAGACCGGAACTGGAAGGATTATGAAGTCAGTGCCGATGTTTTTCTTAATAAAGATGGCTGGGCCGGAGTTATGGGACATGTCACAAGTACTGGCAACGGCTGGGGGTGCAAACCAGACGGGTACTATATGAATTTGTCAGCTGAGGGTACTTGCTCCCTTTATTTATTAAAGCAGGATGAAAAGGACAAGGAAATGGGTACTATGCTGGCGACAGGCATAGCATCGAATATTTCTTCAGACCAATGGCACAATCTAATGCTGAGATTCTCCGGTAAGACTATCACTGGTTTTATTGACAGGATAAAGATCCTGACAGCGAATGATTCTACCTTTTCAGAAGGTATGGCAGGGCTGGTTACAGGAAGCGAAAACAAGACCAATAATATTGCATGGTTCGATAATCTAATGATCAAGCCAGTTCAGGGTACTTCTCCTGATCCCTCTGTTTTTCCTGAAAACGTTTCCCCTTTGTACAAAACAAACCTGAAATAATCGATAGCAGGAAAGTAAAATGCACAAGCTTTTTTATTCTTTAATTCTGATGCTTCTGACGGGATGTTCCCATTCTGACAGTCTGAAGATCACAGGCCTCTTTTGTAATAACAGAGTTTCACCGGTGGGAGTCGAAGATGTACCGGTCTTTCGATGGCAGGCTGAAGCCATGAGGGAGGGAGCAGGCGTAAGCGAATGGGAGCTTAAGTTGACTACAGAGGGTAAGACTATGATTTATAATAAGATTAAGGAAGTTGAATGGGTTTATGATGGAGCGCCACTGAAAACCGGAAGAAAATATGACTGGCAGGTACGACTGAAAGATAAGATGGGAAAGATCACACAATGGAGCCAGAAAGCTCATTTTGTCACAGGTTTATCCAATAAGCAGTGGGAATCTTCAAAATGGATAGCGCTTGAAGAACTCCCTGATTCATTAAAGATCATCCCGGGGGTTCATGGATCGAGTGACGATTTAAGAATGAGGGGATTGCGTAGGCCTGCCGTCCCTCTTTTCAGAAGAGAGTTTGCCATTTCAAAAAAGGTTGAAGGAGCGTATCTTTTTATTAGCGGTCTGGGCCAGTACACCATATCCATTGACGGACGGTCCCCTGACGATCGGTTTTTATCTCCCGGTTGGACTCTCTATTCGAAAACATGCTTTTATGACGGGTATGATCTGACAAACCAGCTTAGCCCTGGCATCCATGCTATTGGTATTACTGTGGGGAACGGATTTTTTAATATTGACCGCGAACGGTACAGAAAGCTGGTCGCAGCCTGGGGAATGCCAATGATGCGTATTATAGTGCTTATAAATTATGCCGATGGCTCCAGTGAACAATTGGTTTCTGATAATAAATGGAAAACGGCTGCCTCTCCTGTAACTTATACAAGCATCTATGGAGGAGAGGATTTTGATTCCAGACTAAAACAGCCTGGCTGGGATCTGCCCGGATTCGATGAATCGAAATGGCAAAAAGTACTGATTGTTAAAGGCCCTGGTGGCTGTATGAAATCTGAGGAGGATTATCCCTTGAAAATAATGCAGACATTTAAACCTGCCATAACAAAAAAGATGCCCAATGGCACTTTTGTATATGATTTCGGGCAGAATGCCTCGGGTATCCCGGAGATATGGGTTTCAAACGCTGCGAACAGAACTATCAGGCTGACACCAGGTGAAGTTTTGGATAATAACGGATATGCGGACCAGACAGGATCTGGTGGTCCGATGTATTTTGAATATACTGCGGATGGCAATAAAACCGAATCCTGGAGGCCCTCATTTTCTTATTATGGATTTCGTTATGTAGGATTGAGCGGAGCAGTTCCTGCAGGATTTCCAAACCCTGAAAACGAACCGGTGGTTGACAATATCTTATTTCATCATATCCGTAACAGCGCTCCATCAGCAGGTCATTTTCAATGCTCAAATGTACTTTTTAACCGCATTTATAATCTCATTGATTGGGCAATACGAAGTAACCTGACCAGTGTGATCACCGACTGTCCTCACCGTGAAAAACTGGGATGGCTTGAGGTTCCTCATTTAATGGGAACTTCTCTCCAGTTTACTTATGATATAAGGAATCTTTACGAGAAGATTGTGGATGATATGATGGATTCTCAACTTGAAAATGGCCTGGTCCCGGATATTGCTCCTGAATATGTACAGTTTCTGGATGGATTTCGTGATTCACCAGAATGGGGCAGTTCAGCTGTAATAATTCCATGGTACCTGTACGAATGGTACGGTGATAAGCAGACAATGAATAAAGCATGGAACATGATGACCAGGTATGTGAAATACCTCCAGACTAAATCAGAGTCCGGAATATTAGCATATGGACTGGGAGACTGGTGTGATCTTGGTCCAAAATATATAGGATTCTCCCAGTTAACCCCAGTATCTCTGACTGCTACATCTATTTATTTCTATGACCTTTCAATCCTCTCCAGGATGGCATCAATATTAGACAAACCAGATGAAAGCAAGTACTACAGAAAAAGTGCAGAAGACGTTAAGATGGCATTCCTTAATGAGTTTTATAACCCTGAAACACATGTGATTGCCACTGGCAGTCAAACCTCGTATTCAATGCCCTTAGTGGTTGGCCTTATTGATCCTGATAAAAAACAGGATGTTTATAATAATCTCATAAAGTCTATTAAACAAAATGAATATGCTCTTACTGCAGGTGACATAGGATTCCATTATTTGGTCAGGGCACTTCAGGATGCCGGTGCAGATGATATTATATGGAAAATGAATGACCGGGATAATGTGCCTGGGTATGGATACCAGCTGCGTAAGGGAGCTACATCTCTTACCGAGTCTTGGCAGGCTCTCCAGTCCGTATCCAACAACCACATGATGCTGGGTCATCTGATGGAATGGTTTTTCAGCGGGATAGGAGGTCTCAGGCAAGTTGACGGATCGGTTGGATACCAGCGTATCATCATTGATCCGCAGCCTGTAGGGGACCTGACGTGGGCAGAAGTTTCACATACCTGCATCAGGGGAGAGATTTATATAAAATGGGAGAAACATAATCAGAAGGTGAAAATGACTTTAAATATTCCTCCAGATGTCGAAGCTGAAGTCAGATTCTCCGGGAAATTTATAGGTAAATATACTTCAGGTAAGTATAAAATAAATATTTGAATATCTGGAAATAATAAGAGTAGTTGGATATTGCTTAATATTTCATAGTTAGAATCCTGGCAGTCAGTATTCACACTCTTCCATAATTATTTTGTTTCAAACCTTAAATGTGGAAAAGCCAGAGTCATTGACCACCTCTCGCCGGTGAGAATTGAATACCAATAGCTGGAGTTAAATAATTGTGATATAACATGGTACTTTAATTGTAACATGACTGGCCTAATGTGGTCAAGGTGTCCAGCTTCTGCATTAATTACCACCGACCTTTTCGTTTAAATTTAAACGAATTGTAATAAAATCCATCATAACCCAGCAAGAACCATGCAATAAAGAAAAACCAATTTGTTCGGGTTCCTATGTAATAATTATGACATAATACCGCCAGATGTCACCAGGTTGATTCTGGTTGCTTCTGGTAAAGCTTCTGGGGATGGCACGAGGTGATGCTTGGCGAAAGATGATCTGTCACCAGAGTCCTTAAAACATCTTAGAAATAATGAATAATGTAAAGTCCGTCCTTCCTTGACCACTTCAAAAGACGGTCTGACTTCTCCGAACATACAATACAAAACAACAATTATTTAACTTCAGGTTTGGGTTGCCATTATGAGAAGGCTAATATTACAGGAAGTGGCTGTTTAGGCAAAGAATCCTGTAAACTATATCTTTAGAAACCGGCCTGATGCAATTTGATTTTTGTTTGTTTTAACTGCAATAAAGTAGATACCTGGTTTAAGTTCTAAAATAGCAACTGTTGCATATCCGTCGGAACAGATAGTGTTAATTGTTTTAATTTTTTCCCCGGCCATATTGTAAAAACTAACTTCAATTTGATTTATTCCCTGATTGTCCAGAACCAGTGAAATTATGCCTGAAGCCGGATCAGGATAGATTAAAAAGCGATTTTCCGACGGACTAATATTTATTATGCCTTCTGAATTATTAAACTCATAACATCCAATATCAACTGAATCAGTAGCTGAACGATTGTTGCCATCTTTATCAGTGGCCGGTGCATAAAAATGCGTGCCTGCATTTATTGCCGCACTGCCTGGCCGCAAATGAAAATTGGCAAATGAGGGATTATCTGAAGGCAAAACAAAATCTGGTGAATTGGTTACAGTATTTGTACCAAAAGGATTTGCCAATCCTGAATTAGCTGCCCATAAGTTATGATCGACAGTCAAATATGTGGAAGTACTTGATTCATTCATTGGCCGAATATCATAAGCAGGGAAAGAAATATTATTGATAAAAGAAACACTGTCAGTATCATAAGCTGTAAATTCTCCATCTTGCACTGAGGGTGACTGGCAATTTTGAAAACAAGTGTTGTTGACTACAATTACTTTATCAGAAGAATAACAATGAATTCCCCTGCCGCCATTATTAAAAACTAAATTGTTGGCAATATAAGTCTTACCGATATAAGCCCCAAGCATAGACCCCCCTTGTGTGTTTCTGCTATCGTCAATGATAATCCCATTACCATCAGTAATAATGCCTGCAGTAGAAACCGGGATATATTCCTCATTCCGGTAGCAGGTATTTCCCATCACATAATTTTTAATGCCTGTCGAAGAATCGGAGTTCCAATTTTGATATAATGAGATGCCGCTGTTGCCATAAGGCGAGTACCAGGCGCATTCTGAAACTGTATTGTTTTCAATTCGCAAATAATCACCCTGGACTGAATAAATGCCACCTCCTCCGCATTTAGAGACCGTACAATTGCGAATTATAATATGATGTGGTTTGTTTGAAGAGTTCCCATATTCCGGGGCGCAGCCAATCCCATTACCGGATGTGGCCGGATTATTGATATTGTTTTTTTGTGACTGGGCATAGTCAGGAGTAATGGAATCGTTATTACCAATAACAACAAAACCATCAATAACAATATAATCAGCCCCCTGAACCTGAATACCTGCCCATTGGTCATATAGCTGTATTACGGGTGTATTTCCAGGGTGATTCTTATAAACAATCCATGAATTAGCAGTGCCTGAATTATTTATATTTAAAACATTGTCTCCAGTATTCAAATTAGTATAAGTTCCGGTCATGGCAAAAACAGTATCACCGGGTACCGTCAGATCAGCAGCATGCTGCAAAGTCTTAAACGGTTTGTCAGCTGACAAACCATTGTTGTTATTACTGCCTGTGGGACTAACGTAATAATTTGTAGCAGACAAATGATTTGTTATCAGCATCAAAAAGGTGAGAAGAAAATTTTTCATTTGCTGTTTTATGTAAATCATCAGCCTAAAGTTTACCGTTAAAGGTACAAATTTAAGATGTGGTTATTAGATAAATGTATAACACTAAACCACTTAAAAAATGGAAGAAAGAGCCAAAATAATAAATGCAATTCAGGTTGTAAATGAATTCAAACCGTCCGTTCAGATTCCCTTTAACATACATAAGAAAACAACAAGGATTTAACTCCGGGTTTTGGTGGTCAATTTATTCCGCCAAAGGTGGTCAAAGACAGTGGTTTTTCTAATTATCCACTGTGCATTGTATCATTTGTCAATGATTACTATTTTGCAAGTTTTAATTAATTCGTTATTCTGTCTTACGTAAATAAAATATAGTCCACATAATAAATTATCTCGATATATTGTGATTGTCTGCCCTGAAATATTTTTTACTTGCTTTACTTCTTGTCCAAACAAATTGTAAATGGTCAGTGTTGCGTTTTTAAAAGAATTTTCTGTTCGTATAATTGTCAAAGCAGTAAAAGGATTGGGATAAATATCAAATGCAGAATCAGCGTTTCCAATTTCAGTAATGCCAGTACCAATATTTGTTCCAAAAGCTTGTTGCTCCACTGCCGAGAATGTTTTGCCGCGTACTGTGGGTCCAATCCAAAACACATCCGTACGGCCGTTTACAGCGCCCCCTCGATACAACCCTTGTTTTAGATAAATGTTTGAGCCAGCAGGTACTGCAGTAGTATCTGCAAGCACCTGAGTGAATTCAGTCTGACCTTGATCTCTGCGATATATTGAATATGAACCAGAACCCCAATCTATCCTGAAGACAAAATCTGTCCATGATCCAAGTGCAATGCTGTCATTAGTTGTGAAAATATTTCCATTAAAGATGTAGTGTTCTGCACCACCAATACTCGTCTGTGCAGCATTGAGACTGCCCCAAATAAAACTACCGCCATGGAACTGTAGCACTGCAGACCAACTGTTGCATTGATTCCCTGAACCTGAAGAACAGTCAGTGGAATAAAAAGCACTCCACGGAAGCTGCTGCCCCAGCCAACCTGCCGGGAAGTAATAACTTGTTGCATAATATTGCACTCCGCTTGAGGGACTTTCTTGAATCATATTACCATTCTGATCCTGTGCAAATGCCATTTCAGCTCGTTCAGAATTTACATTCAATGCCAATGGATCATCTCCCGGATCCACTTCTACTCTTACAGCTATTTTGTTATGCCAGGTCGAAAAGTTTGCATCGATATGCATACGGCATGAATTTTCTATTTGTTGTCCGTACCATCCTCCACTTGACGGTATTGAAACCCAATCAGTCATCCAGGAGATATCCTTTGGCAAATTTCCACTAAATGGAGGCAGATGATAAACATCGACAGCACCAGGAGCAATTGGTGAACAAAGTTTCGCAGTATCTTGTGAAAAACAATAAAGGGAGGATAAAAAAACTGTGACCCAGATAAGCAGGGTTAATTTTTTCATAACATGTGGATTCATCGGCTAGTAAAGATATAATTTAAAGGTTCGCCAATGCCCAAATTCATCAATAATCAGCCCCTGGCAAGAATTTAGCGACAAACAAAAACCATATGTACGGTTTGGCATGTAATTATTAAGACATAATACCACCAGATGTCACCAGTCTGATTCTGGTTGCTTCTGGGACTATTTCTGGTGATGGGAAGGGTGATGCTTTGCAAAAGATGATCTGTCACCCGGAACCTTAAAATATCGTAAAAATGGTAATTGAACATATAACCTCATTTAACCACTATAAAGCCGGTTATATTTCACCGAAGATACAATAACAAACAACAAATATTTAGCTCCCCTTTAAAGGGTGGTCAAATTAGAACGACCAACTTGCGTCAAAAGCACTGATTTTCCAATAAAGAGAGCAAATCAATTAAGATTTAAGCATATATTAGCAACTTATGTTTCAAGACAATATGATTCGTTAGCGACTGAAAAAATTAAGAAAGCTATTTTAAATAATAAAATTTCAGAGAGATTAGATGATTTCCGGACTGGAGATTTACCATACGAACTTTCCGGTTCAATTGTTATGTACATAGATAAAAAATATGGCAGAGTTAAGCTGAAAGAACTCCTACTTTTCAATAAAAAGGCTGACATATTATCAACGCTTAACATATCTGAATCAGAATTATTAGGGGACTGGAAAAAATATATGCAGGAATTATAATGCAGTGTAAACTTCCGTATAATTCAGTTCAATTAAGAGATGGAAAACAATTTATTAACTGGTTTATTGATGATTATAATGCATGCTATGCTACACAAGGTTGAAATCAGTTGCTGGAGTTATATAATTGTAATATATCAATGTATCTTAATTGTAAAAGGACCGTCTAAGTGTGGACGGGACGTCCGGCTTTTGCACCTGAGGGTTATTTTTAATAAAATCTTTTTATCAGAAAATTAATGAAACTTGTAATTTAACTGTCTGATTTGTTTTTTAAAGATTATGAAGAATTTTGTATGGATTCATTTTATAATTGTGACCATTATATTCCTGAGTGCCGGGTGCCACGGGAATAATGGCTTAAGAAACAGGAATCATTGCTATTATATCAGCACAACAGGCGATGATCATAATCCCGGATCGTCCGTCTGGCCATGGAAAACACTTAAAAAAATTGAAACAATTCATCTCTCCTCCGGCGATACTATTTTATTTAAGGGAGGAGATGTTTTTATAGGGACACTCCGTCTCGACTCAATCGTATCATTTGGGTATCAGAAATATCTGGTTCTTGGCTCCTATGGGAACGGGAGAGCTGTTATTGATGGAGAGGGATCCGAGGGGATCAT
This sequence comes from uncultured Bacteroidales bacterium, assembly GCA_963717685.1. Classification (GTDB taxonomy): domain Bacteria; phylum Bacteroidota; class Bacteroidia; order Bacteroidales; family VadinHA17; genus LD21. The sequence continues at coordinate 2,344,144 of OY970346.1, forward strand.
TGTTAGAAAATGCGATCATTTTGTTATCAGTAAGTTGCTTGTAAAGGGATCGGGTAGGAAAAACGGAAATTCAGCCGATGGAATATATATTGCCGAATCTCATGATTTTAGTCTTAAAGGTCTTGAAATCAGCGGATTCCAGCATTCTGGACTTCATTTGCATATTTGTGGCAATGCAGAAATGACATTCATATACAGCCATGATAACGGATTTGCCGGGATTAATATCACCGGCACCACAATTGATGATTCAGTGTATTATGATAATAAAAATATTTATATAGGTAACTGTTCAGCTGATAATAATCCGGGAGACCCGACAGTCACAAATAACCACAGCGGTAACGGCATTCTGGCTGCTTCCGTGAAGGGAGGCATAATTGAAAACTGCGAAGCTTCAAATAATGGATGGGATATGCCATGGACGGGCAATGGTCCTGTAGGCATATGGATATGGGATTGCAGGGATTTTATAATTCAGTACTGTGTCTCACATGATAATAAAACGAACCCTGTAGCGAAAGATGGCGGTGGCTTTGATCTTGACGGAGGAGTCTCCAATTCCGTTATCCAATATTGTGTTTCGTATAATAACCAGGGTGCCGGCTACGGATTGTTTGAGTTCGGGGCTGACAAACCGTGGAAGAATAACACTATTCGCTTTGATATCAGCCAGAACGACGGGATACTCAATGAAGGATCCCTGGCAATATGGAAGAATGAGACGGCTGGGACAATGAGTAACTGTGAGATTTATAATAATACATTCTATAATGATACGGCCAGGGGCAACGCAATTTCCATTGTAAACAACCATCCAGGCTTTAATTTCAGGAATAATGTCTTTATTTATCGCGGGTCGTTTCTTAATAAGGGCCAGAAGCTTATGGAAGAATGCTTTCAGGGCAATTGTTACTGGAATCTTTCAGGGAATAAAAGCATTTCTGAATATAAGAACCTGGTTCAGTGGGCCAGGATAACCGGAAATGAAATGATCGCCGGTAAGCTTGTCGGTAAGCAGGCTGATCCGAGCCTTTTAAACCCCGGGAAGTTAAAAATCGTTGGACCGGCCGTAATAACCAAGAAAGATCTCTCAGGATATTATCCGGGACCTGGCTCTCCTTTGACTGGCAATGGTCTGGACCTTATGAAGCTATTCAATATCGACCCGGGAGGAAAAGATATTGCTGATAATAATGTCCCGAAAAACAATCGTTATGATATCGGTGCTATAGAATTTTAATACCTGATATTGAGATATATAACAAATAATAGAACGACATCAAAAGATGGTGGATCAGCTGCAATGGGATATAAACTCGTTGGACGAAGGGATGAAGTAATACAACATCATCATCTACGATTTTTCAGAGAATCCTATGACAATTTTTGTTCTAGCTGGAAAAGCCAGCGGCCTTGACCATATTTGGCCGGATCTAATTGACCACCAAAAGCCGGAATTAAGTGCTTCTTTTTTAGTTATATATGACAAAGGTAGTTTGACTGGCCAAATGTGGTCAAGGTACCCAGCTTTTGCACTTATTGAGTAGGTTACACATCGATATTAGAGGAAAATTAGAGGAAACTGACAAAACAAAAACCTCAATTAACTGATAATCAAGTTAATCGAGGTTTAGGGTTGTGGAGCTGGCGGGAGTCGAACCCGCGTCCAGGCACGGAAGCCATATGCCTTCTACATGCTTAGTCCTGCTTGTTTTTCGTGACATATCAGCTGCAGAACAACCTAATATGTCCTTAGTCCCTGTTTGTTTCGCCGTCAGATCGGGACTCTCATCAGGCTAGCCCCGGATTGCGTGCGCCTCCGTGTCGGGTTGGATCAGGGCCTGACCGCCCGGGAGACGTCCCGTCCCGGTACCTGGTACCGGGATTAAGCTTAAGTTACTTTATTCGCTTAAGCAGCGAGAGCGTAATTTGATTCGCCAGTTATTGTTTTGTGACACTGTTCAAGCGACGCGCCACCACACGCTGCATGCTTACATACCACCCCTCGTGCTGTCAAAACCAGTCAGCCCCGGTGCTATATCCCGCAAAGATACTACAATTCATCAAAATCAGGACGAATATTTTCAATGTGACAGACTGATTTAATCTTCTGTAATCCTGTCCTGCAACCATCCAAAATTATTAAGTGTATTGTTTACACTTAATAATATTGCAAAAACCTCCGGAAGGTAAATTCCGGATTGGAACAAATGCCGATAAATATTATATTTGATATTTCCCTCAATGAAGAAATTACTGCTAATTATCACCATAATGGTTTTACATACCGGAACGCATGCACAGTATCAAACTTCGGCACTCAGGAATCTCGGATCCGAAGCAAGGAAAAACCTCGTGGAAAACATCTTACCCTTCTGGATCAACAGAATGACTGATCCAAAAGGAGGATACTACGGACGAATGGACGGGAACAATAAACTATACCCGGATGCCGACAGGGGCGGCATCCTTAATGCCAGGATACTGTGGACCTTTTCAGCAGCATTCATGGAGCTTAAGGACAGCTCTTATCTGCAGTCTGCGACTCACGCCCGCGATTACATACTTGATAAATTCATCGACCAGGAGTATGGCGGCGCCTTCCTGAGCGTCACTTCTGACGGAAAACCTCTGGATACACGGAAGCAGACATATACTCAGGCATTCTTTATATACGGACTTTCGGAATATTATCTGGCGACCGGCGATAAAGCTGCACTGGATGGAGCCAGAAAGATTTACGAGTGCATCGAGAAATATTGCTTCGACCCTGTCAGCAATGGATATTACGAGGTTTACAGCCGCGACTGGAAGCGAATTCACGATCATCTGATCGATGAAAAAACTGAGAATGATGAAAAGACGATGAATACCCATCTCCATCTCCTGGAAGCATATACGAACCTTTACCGCGCATGGCCTGACAGACACCTTGCCGGCCGGCTAAAAAACCTAATTGAACTATTCATTCATAAGATAGTCGATTCCAATACAGGTCACCTGATCGTATTCATGAACGACAACTGGGAGAGGACTTCTGCCTTGAATTCATACGGCCACGATATTGAAGCCTCATGGCTGCTCAACGAATCGGCAAAAGTACTTGGTGATAAGAAAATTGAGAGAGAGGCAGGACATCTGGCGGTTAAAATAGTGCATGCTGCCGAAGAGGGGCTTCAGCCAGACGGAAGCCTTATTTATGAGAAAGATATTGCTTCAGACCATATCAATACAAATCGCGACTGGTGGCCCCAGGCAGAAGCTGTGACAGGTTTCGTAAAGGCTTATAAGCTGACAGGTGACCAGTCATACCTGACGAAAGCCCTGAAGTGCTGGGAATACATTGATAAGAATATGGTTGATCATGTCAGCGGAGAATGGTTCAATTCGATATCGGCGAACGGGGAGGTGAACAAAAACGCAGATAAGGCAGGTTTCTGGAAATGCCCCTATCATGACAGCCGAATGTGCCTCGAAATGATTGAAGAGGCTGAAGACCGGTGATTTTGATAATTTAAAAATGCCTCTCCGTATTATGGTATTATTGCAAGTGGTAATATAATTTAATGATTTAAATATGAAAAACATTGGAAAAACGACATTTATGACATTCACCGCATTCCTGGTGATGGCTGCAATCACGAACGGTCAGGAGCCGGCCAGGCCTGCCGCTGCATCACGTCCTGCTTTCAGGATGCCTGTAATTATTAAGTCAGCTGAGATACTACCTGACAACAGTGTCGTATTCAGGCTCTATTCAAAGGATGCCTCCAAGGTGACTGTCTCTGGCGAATGGCAGCAGGGATTTGCTGCCAGTGAACCGCTTGTCAGAAATGACACGGGTCTTTTCACCCTTACCGTCGGACCGCTCAAACCTGAACTATACGGATATACGTTTACTGTAGATGGAGTAAGTACAATCGATCCTGATAATGCCCAGGTACGCCGTGACGGGTCCCGTTACCAGAGCTTTTTCATTGTTCCGGGACCCGGATCAGACCTCTACTTTTACAAGGACGGAGTGGCTCACGGAACAGTGACTAAAGTATGGTACAAATCAGCTGTTCTGGGAATGGACCGGAGGCTTTATGTCTATACTCCTGCAGGATATGAAAGAGGCAAAGGCAAATACCCTGTATTTTACCTGCTTCATGGAGCGGGAGGTGATGAAGATGCCTGGACAACGATGGGCCGCGAAGCCCAGATTATGGATAACCTTATAGCACAGGGTAAAGCAGTGCCTATGATAGTTGTAATGACCAATGGCAATGCCGGCCAGTCTGCTTCTCAGAATGATGTTCCTTTACCTCCGGTGCAGGGTCAGGATATGATGGCAGCATATGCAAAATACGCCGGGAAATTTGAGGAGCACCTGGTAAAGGATGTGGTTCCGTTCATCGAAAAGAATTACCGGGTCTATAAAGACAGGGATCACCGTGCAATAGCAGGATTGTCAATGGGAGGGGCCCATACCCAGACTATCACCAACGACAACCCGGGCATGTTTGGATATATCGGCGTTTTCAGCATGGGACTAATGAACTTTGGCCCGCAGAGACAGGACCCTGCAAAACTTGAACATGAGAGAAGCGCCAAGGTCGAGGCATTGAAAAAAAGCGGGTACAGGCTTTACTGGATAGGCGTGGGGAAAGATGACTTTTTGTACAAGTCGGTACAGGATCTGAAGGCTGACCTTGACAAGCATGATTTCAAATACACCTACCGGGAAACACCCGGCGGCCATACCTGGACCAACTGGAGAATTTACCTGTCCGAGTTTGCTCCGCTTCTTTTTAAATAATTTTGCCTCTAAAAAGGTCAGGAAACAACTCCCATCCCTGCCTCCGCCGAAGCGAGGCAGACCTACACCCACGTGGGAAGGAAAAGATTTTATAATGATAGAATAACAAATGCTTAATCTACAAGTAATCATAAAAATAAAATGGATGATAGCCTTTCCCCATTGGAAAACCTTTCCCCCGTGGGGGAAACGGGAAAGGGGGTAGAGGATTCAAGAGATAAATGAAGATTAAAATAAAACCCCCCATCCTAGCCTTCCCCCAGAGGGGAAGGAACAGATTTTATAATGATAGAATAACAAATGCTTAATCTACAAGTAATCATAAAAATAAAATGGATGATAGCCTTTCCCCATTGGAAAACCTTTCCCCCGTGGGGGAAACGGGAAAGGGGGTAAAAAGAAAGCAGAAAAGAGATAGAATTATACTTAACTTTCCTCTATATCAGGAAGAGTTGATTTAAGAACTTACCTTCCTGGGGAAACGGGAAAGGGGGTAAAAGATTTAAAGCGGAAAGATTTCAGGAAACAATCCCATCCGATACAAATAAAAACTAAATGAAGAATCACACAGGTATTTAAATATAAATAATTAACAGCTTCAAAGTTATGAGAAATAGGTTTATTGCCCTGTCAGTGCTCCTTTCGTCAGGAGTGCTTATCAATGCACAGAGTGTCCCTCAATTGGGGAAAGCTCATGTAAAAAGTGTAGTCGCCGCAATGACGCTTGAAGAAAAAGCGACTCTTGTTGTGGGTGCAGGAATGCGCATGTCCGGCATTCCCGGTTCAATTGCCCGGAAGTCTTCTCCTGTTGGTCAGACCCAGGATCTTGTTGCCGGGGTCGCAGGTAATACTTATGCAATTCCCAGGCTCGGGATACCTCAGATGGTTCTGTCTGACGGACCGGCAGGAGTGAGAATAAACCCTACCCGCCCAAATGATCAGGCCACATATTACTGCACCGCTTTCCCCGTAGCTACCCTGCTCGCATCGACATGGGATGTCGACCTTGTCAATAAGGTGGGTCAGGCGATGGGCAATGAAGTCCTTGAATATGGTATTGACATCCTTCTAGGTCCCGCACTTAACACTCACCGGAATCCGCTGTGCGGCAGGAATTTTGAATATTATTCGGAAGACCCACTGATAACCGGGAAAATTGCTGCTGCTATGGTCAAAGGCGTTCAGTCAAACGGCGTCGGTACATCAATCAAGCACTTTGCAGCAAATAATGCTGAAACAAACAGGAATACGCTTAATACAATTGTAAGTGAAAGGGCTCTTCGCGAAATATATCTGAAGGGTTTCGGAATTGCCGTCCAGGAAGCTCAGCCGTGGACAGTGATGTCGTCGTACAATCTTATAAACGGCGTGTACACATCAGAAAGCCCGGGCCTTCTTACAAAGATTCTCCGCGATGACTGGGGCTTCAGGGGATTTGTCATGACCGACTGGTTCGGCGGCAAGGATCCGGTTGCCCAGATGGCTGCAGGGAATGACCTGCTGATGCCTGGTTCGCCAAACCAGACGCAGGCCATCATTGACGCCGTGAAATCCGGCAAGCTCGATGTCAAACTGCTCGACAGAAATGTGGAAAGGATTCTCAACATCATTCTTCAGTCCCCCAGGTTCAGGGGATATAAGTATTCAAACAAACCCGACATGAAGGCACATGCCCAGGTGACAAGACAAGCCGCAGCGGAAGGAATGGTTCTTCTGAAAAATGATAATTCAGCTCTCCCCCTGTCACAGGATTCAAAGAAATTGGCACTATTCGGCAATACGTCATATGATGTACTTACAGGAGGGACAGGAAGCGGCTCGGTGAACTATTCCTATAGTGTCTCACTTCCTGAAGGTCTGCAGAATGATGGCTACTCGGCAAATGAAAACCTGAAGGCATTTTATGCATCATATATACTGGCTGCTAAGGAAGGCGCTCCGAAAAGCCTCGGTTTTATGATGGGGCAGGTGACTATAGGTGAAATGGCCATCACTGCCGACATTGCCGCCAGCATGGCCAGCGTCACTGATGCCGCAATAATAACTATAGGCAGGAATGCAGGTGAAGGAGCTGACCGTAAGCCTGTTGAGGGTGATTTTCTTCTTAGTGCCGTCGAAAAGCAGCTTATACAGCTTGTTTCGACAGCTTATCATGCAAAGAATAAAAAGGTCATCGTGATCCTGAATACGGGCGGAGTAATGGAAACAGCCAGCTGGCGCGACATGCCCGATGCTATCCTTCTTGCCTGGCAGGGTGGTCAGGAGTCGGGGAATTCAATTGCCGATATCCTTAGCGGAAAGGTCAATCCCTCCGGCAGGCTGGCTTCGACATTCCCGATGAACTATTCAGATGTTCCGTCTGCAGGGAACTTCCCGGGGAAAGTCCTTACTCCGGCACCGGATCAGCCTGAAAGCAAGGACCAGGGCGTGATGGCTTCCTTCTTCAGACCAAAGCCTTCTGAAGTCACGTACGGAGAGGGTATTTATGTCGGTTACAGGTACTACAATACGTTCAGTGTACCGGTAGCTTATGAATTCGGCTACGGTCTTTCATATACAACATTTGATATTTCCAATCTTAAGCTAAGTTCAGAGAAATTCAGCAGCCAGATCACCGCAACTGTCGATGTCAGAAACACCGGCAAGGTTGCAGGCAGGGAAGTTGTGGAGCTTTATCTGAGTGCACCGGCAGGCAATGTCGATAAGCCCGAAAGCGAACTTAAGGGATTCGCGAAGACAGGATTGCTGCAACCGGGCGAAATGCAGACAATGACTTTCACGATAGACGGCATGAGCCTTTGTTCATTCAATTCAGCTTCTTCATCCTGGGTTGCAGATGCCGGTAAATACAGTGTCAAAATAGGTGCCTCATCAAAGGATATTAGGCAGACAGGAACTTTCACCCTTGGAAAGACCATGACGGTAAAGAAGGTAAGCACTGCTCTCGTTCCGAAGGAAAAAGTAAATGAAATAAAACCGTGAAATCCGGTTAAATGAGAAAGTGCTCAGTGCTATCTTGATGCTGGCTTTCGATAAATAAAGTCCTGCAGGTTTTTATTATCTTTATGATCAATAAAAAATGCAGGACTTTTATGTATAACGCAGTTAAGGTCGGTATTCTGCGCGAGACTAAAAACCCGCCTGACAGAAGAGTGCCGCTAACACCGCCTCAGATCATAACCCTGGAGGAGCTCTATCCTTTTGTCGAATTCTTCGTTCAGCCAAGCGATTGCAGATGCTATTCGAACGATGAATATGAGTATCTCGACATACCGCTGAAGGAGGACCTTCACGACTGTGATATCCTGATGGGTGTGAAGGAAGTCGATAAAAGAACTTTCATTCCCGGCAAAACTTACCTTTTCTTCGCTCATGTCGCAAAGGAACAGCCTCATAACCGGGAAATGTTCCGGGAGATGGCCGGGAAGAAGATCCGTCTGATCGATTATGAGTACCTGGCTACAGAAAATGGCGAAAGGGTGGTCGCCTTTGGAAGATGGGCCGGTATTATAGGCGCTTATAACGGTTTGAGGGCAAGAGGCATAAATACGAATAAATTCAGGCTGAAGCCTCCGTACCAGTGCCGCGATCTCGACGAAATGTGGGCCGGTCTCCGCCTTATTGACCTTAAGCCCGGTCTGAAGGTACTGGTCACCGGCAATGGCCGTGTGGCAGGAGGGGCACTCGAAACACTGAATGTATGCAATATCGTACAGGTTAATCCGGATGACTTTCTGACTCGCGAATTTGATGTTCCCGTTGCATGTCAGATCGGACCTGAGCATTATGTGATTCCTAAAAAAGGAGATAAGTTCAGCTTCAGCCATTTCGTTAAGCATCCCGATGAGTACAAATCATCGTTCCTTCCTTTTACAAGGGTGACTGATATACTCATCACGGGTCACTACTGGGATCCACGCTCTCCTGCGTTTTTTACCAGGGATGATATGAAAAAGCCTGATTTCAGGATCTCAGTGATTGCTGACATAAGCTGTGATATAAATGGCTCTGTTCCTTCAACCATCCGTACGTCGACTATCTCCGACCCGTTTTACAGTTATAACCCATTATTGGAAGCGGAAGAAACAGCGTTTGAAAACCCTTCAAATATAACTGTCATGGCTGTCGACAATCTTCCGGGGGAGCTCCCGCGTGATGCATCACATGACTTTGGAGGGCAGCTTATTCAAAATACGCTCCATGATCTTCTGACAGACAAGGTAAGTCCGATGATTGAGCGCGCCACCATTCTTAAAAACGGAGAACTTACTCCTCGTTTCAGTCACCTCAGCAATTATCTTGCCGGCACGAAATAGACCCAACCGGTTGCCGGTCACCTGTGGCCGGTAGCCGGTCGCTGGTCGCCTGAATTTGTCATACTATTTTATTATTTTTGATTTTCTAACTGCTATCAGATGAAGATAATAATCCTGGGAACTTCACATCCCTATCGCGGAGGACTGGCAGCATATAATGAACGCCTTGCAAAACAGTTTCTGACGGAAGGGAACGAAACGGAAATTTTTACATTTACCCTTCAGTATCCGGGATTCCTGTTTCCCGGGCAATCACAGTATTCAGACGCTCCGGCACCCGGGAACATCAAAATCACAAGGATCCTGAATTCCGTAAATCCGTTCAGCTGGTTCAGAACAGGCCGTAGAATAAAAAGGATTAATCCTGATATTCTTATCATAAAGTACTGGAACCCTTTCATGTCTCCATGTTTTGGAACGGTTGCGAGAATAGCAAAAAGAAGCAAACCTGAAAAAACAAGGGTCATCTGTATTTTTGACAATGTAATTCCCCATGAAAAAAGCATTGGAAGCAGGCTTCTAACAGGCTACTTTATCCGAAGCATTGACGGAGCAATTGTTATGTCGAAAAGTGTCGGCGGGGACCTTGAATCTTTTAGGACAAGCATCCCCGTGGCATTCAATCCCCACCCGATTTACGACAATTACGGTCCTGCCATTCCGCGTGAGGCAGCCCTTGGAAAGCTGAGCCTCGACAGCGGATATTCCTACATTCTTTTCTTCGGATTCATCAGGGCCTACAAGGGACTTGACCTTCTTCTGGAGGCCTTTCGTGACAAAAGAATGAAAGACCATAAGGTAAAGCTGATCATAGCAGGAGAGTTCTATGACAGCGACGCGCCTTATAAAGAAATGATAAGGGAATACGGTATTGGTGATGAAATAATTTTATGCGACAGGTTTATAAGGGACGATGAAGTTGCGGCTTTCTTCTGCGCAGCCGATATTGTCGTTCAGCCCTACAGGAGCGCCACTCAAAGCGGCGTAACGCAGATAGCCTATCATTTTGACACACCGATGATCGTTACTGACGTCGGAGGACTGAATGAAATAGTTCCTGATGGAAAATGCGGTTATGTCGTCAGGCCTGAACCATTGGATATAGCAAATGCCATAAATGACTACTTTTGCAACAACAGAAAGGAACAGATGACAAAGGGAGTCATAGAAGAAAAGGCCAGGTATGCATGGGATAAGCTTACAACCTCGATTATAGAAATTTATAATAAAACTTTCCATTAACTTTACGGACTTTATAAACTTTCGACTTAATGATTTACAGAAGCAAGGCGCCCTTAAGACTGGGGCTTGGAGGAGGAGGAAGCGATGTCTCTCCTTACTCCGATATTTACGGAGGCGCAGTTTTGAATGCGACAATCGATAAATATGCCTATTGCACCATTGAGGAAACAAATACAGGCTCCATTTTGATCAGTGCAGCCGATCTTGATATTAAAAGGGAATACCCTTCATCTCTGGCTCTGCCCATCGACGGCAGTCTCGATCTTCAAAAAGGGGTCTATAACAGGATCATCAGGGATTTCGGTATCAAAAAACCTCTTTCATTCAGGCTGACGACATTCTGTGATGTACCTCCCGGAAGTGGCCTGGGATCATCTTCCACAATGGTAGTGGCAGTTCTGAGGGCATTCACGGAATGGCTTAACCTGCCTATGGGTGATTATGACATGGCACACCTTGCCTGCCAGATCGAAAGAATCGACCTGGGCTTTAGCGGAGGAAAACAGGATCAGTATGCGGCTACCTTCGGAGGATTCAATTTTATCGAGTTTTACAAGGACGACAGGGTGATCGTGAATCCACTGAGAATGAAACAATGGATCGTGGATGAACTTGAAGTATCCATGGTCCTGTACTATACCGGGGCTTCGCGTTCATCCGATAAGATTATAAGGGAACAGCAGAGCAATGCCAGCAAGGGGAAAAAGATACCTGTCGAGGCCACCCACAGGATCAAGGAGAATTCTTACTTGATGAAGGACTATCTCCTTAAAGGTGATATACTTCACTTTGCGAAAGCAATGGGGAAGGAGTGGAAAAACAAAAAGAAAATGGCAGCATCAATCACAAATCAGAACCTTGAAAAAATATATGATGCTGCAATCAGAGCCGGGGCCTACGGCGGTAAAGTGTCAGGAGCGGGTGGCGGAGGCTTTATGTTTTTTACAATCGACCCTGAAAGGAGACATAATCTGATAAAATCCCTGACCAGGTTCAAAGGAAGAATCTATGACTTCCATTTCAGCGAAAACGGATGCCAGGGCTGGAAAATAAATGAAACACTATGAGCGATACCAGATCGGTAATAAGGGGAAGCATTAAAAGCTCGGTCGAACTCAGGCAGAAGCTCATCGACTCGGGGCCTTTTCTCAGTGAAGTTGAAAAGGCATCTGATGCCATCATTAAAGCTTTCAAGGAAAACAGGAAACTGCTGCTGGCGGGCAATGGAGGCAGTGCTGCCGATTCACAGCATATTGCGGCGGAATTTGTCAACCGTTTCTATCTCGAACGTCCCGGGCTGCCTGCCGTAGCTCTTACAACGGACACATCGGTGCTTACATCCATCGGGAATGACTATGGATTCGACAAGGTTTTTGCCAGGCAGGTGATGGCGCTTGGCGCTGAGGGAGATGTTTTCATCGGCATCTCTACATCAGGCAATTCGAAGAACCTTATTGAGGCTTTTAAGGCTTGTGCTGAGAAGAAGATTGTGACCATAGGTCTTACAGGCTCAGGAGGAGGAATGATGGGCAAACTGTGCGATATTTGCATTATAGTGCCTTCGGATGAGACTCCGAGAATACAGGAGGTGCACATCCTGACAGGGCATATTATTTGCTCAATAGTTGAATCAGAATTGTTCGGGTCACATAAAAGCCCGAAGTGATGGAGGCTGTGATCCTGGCAGGAGGAATGGGCACCAGGCTCCGGGAAATCATTTCTGATGTTCCAAAACCAATGGCTCCTGTAAACGGGAAGCCATTCCTTTATTATGTACTTAAGTGGTTAAGCAGTTTCAAGGTTGAAAAGCTCGTCCTTTCAACAGGCTATAAATCAGAGAGCATTATCGGTTATTTCGGCAAATCCTTCCTGAACATCCCTGTCGAATACGCTGTTGAGGATAAGCCCCTCGGCACCGGCGGCGGACTTCTGGCAGCAGCCCGGCATACCACCGGGGACAACATCCTTGCTGTCAATGGTGATACATATTTCCCCATCGACCTCAGCAGGCTATGCTCAGCTCACACAAAAAAGAACAGCCTTTTCACGGTTGCCCTGAAGAAGATGAAGGATTTCTCACGATATGGCGCTGTTGATATAAATGGTGATAACATCATCATGTTCAATGAAAAAAAGTTTTGCAGGGAAGGATTGATAAACGGGGGAATTTATATGCTGAACAGGAAAGTGTTAAGTATGGAAAAATTTCCCGGGGCTTTTTCCCTCGAAAAGGACCTTCTTGAAAAAATGGCAGGATCTTCCGGCCTGAAGAGCATGGTTTTTGACGACCCTTTCCTCGACATAGGCATTCCGGAGGATTATGAGAAAGCCGCATCATTCCTGAAAGAAAATTAATTGCTGAATTAATATGAACAAGGCGCTTTTTTTGGACCGCGACGGGGTCATAAACATTGATAAGGCGTATGTTTACAGGAAGGAGGATTTTGAATTTTCTAAAGGGATTTTTGACTTTTGCAGGCGATACCAGGACGAAGGATTCATGATTATCGTAATCACAAACCAGGCAGGAATTGCCAGGGAAATATACTCGGAAAAGGATTTTCTGGATCTTACAGACTGGATGAAAAGGCAATTCATTAAACACGGAATTAACATTGCAAAGGTCTTTTACTGTCCCCATCATCCGGATATAACCGGGCCATGCCTTTGCAGAAAGCCGAACCCCGGGATGATACTGCAGGCCCGCGATGAATTTGACCTTGATCTTCCCCGGTGCATCATGATAGGGGATAAGGAAAGTGACCTGCAGGCCGGGAGGAATGCAGGCATACCGGAATCGAACCTTAAATTATACAGAATTAAATAACCCCGGCAGGGCAGGATAGATCATATATTGACTTTGTCCCTGAAAAGGTAAATGTTCCTTTCGCTGGAGTTTCGGCTGATAAGCTCTCCAAGAAATCCTGTAAGAAACAGGATGGATCCAATTATCATGACTGTAAGGGCGATATAGAAATAGGCACTGTCGGTCACAAGCGGTGCCTTCATATTGTGATGGACAAATACCAGTTTCCTTATACCGAGATACCCGGCCATAATAAAGCCAATGAAGAACATCAGCGTTCCGAGTGAACCAAAAAGATGCATCGGGCTTTTTCCGAATTTGGTAATGAATTTTATTGTCAGCAGATCGAGGAATCCTTTAATGAACCTGTCGGGTCCGTATTTAGTAACACCGAATTTTCTTGGCCTGTGCTCAACAATTTTTTCCCCTATTTTCCTGAATCCTGCTTCCCTGGCCAGTATTGGGATATAACGGTGCATTTCCCCGAAAACCTCGATGCTTTTTATGACATCGCTTTTGTAAGCTTTAAGGCCGCAGTTAAAGTCATGCAGTCTGATACCCGAGGTCATTCTTGCAGTTCCGTTATAAATCCTGCTTGTGGAACGTTTTATAAAGGAATCATATCTTTTTTTCTTCCAGCCTGATACCATGTCGTATCCATCATCCCTTATCATCCTGACAAGCTCCGGTATTTCGTCGGGGCTGTCCTGCAGGTCCGAATCCATGGTTATGACCACATTGCCAGATGACTCGGCAAACCCGGTTTGCAAGGCAGCTGCCTTTCCATAATTCCTCCTGAACCTCAATCCCTTTATATGCATATTCCCCCGGGAAATCTCTTTGATTATTTTCCAGGATGAATCTGAACTTCCGTCATCGATGAAAATGATTTCAAATTCATATCCTGCATTTGCACAGACCCTATCCGTCCATTCAACGAGTTCCCGAAGGGATTCCTCCTCATTATAAACCGGTATAACGACCGAAAGATCCATTTGGAACTGATTCAGGTTACTGGTCAGTGGTTTTTTCCTCAAGGGGATTTCCCTCTTTGCGGACAAATGCTCCTATAATGAGAGAAATTATTAAACCGAAGAACATATTTCCGAATATGCTCAGGGGAGCGATTATTCCTGGTCTCATTATTTTCCTCTGCATAGCCATGCCGGCATCTATCGCAGACTGGGGCATCCCTTTCTTTTCAAGCAATTCCTCTGAGAGTGCAATCTGCTTATCAATAAGCCCCTTGTCGATTATTGCATAAAGAATATATGTGAAGATCGCCATTATTATTGCATAGTACAGGCATATTATCAACCCGGCACCCAGTGCTTCTCCGTAAGACAACATTCCATGCTTGTAGTTGTCCCGGTAAGATTTGACAAGAAAGTAAAGGACTACAATTTCAAAGACCAGGAAAATATAACCCACGCTCTTGTTGAGGGTAAGATCGAAAAAATATGTCGCCAGGGAATAAACTACCCCGACTAATCCAAGTATTAATCCATTTGTGAGATTAGCCTTCCAGGGATTTGCATTTGGTTCCATTTCAATTGTATTAAGGTTATAAAATCATGTGAATATAGACAAAATTAGTTTAAAAATGGGAAATAGGATTCCAGCTGATGCTTATAATTATTTTGGATCAATTGCGAAATTTAGTAAATTTGCCACGGGTAAGTCTTATACGACCAGCTCCTGCTGAACTCCCCCAGGACCGGAAGGTAGCAAGGGTAGGCAGTCGTAGCGGTGCGATATAAGTAGCTTACCCTTTTTGTTGAGTGAGCTAGAGTGAACTAAAGTGAACTAGAGTGAGCTAAAGTGAGCTAAAGTGACTAGAGTGACTAAAGTTGACATGACGATTAGAACTTCGAACTCTAGTCACTCGTAACTCCAGTCACTCGTAACTCCAGTCACTCGTAATTCCAGTCACTCGTAACTCTAGTCACTCGTAACTCCAATAATGCATATCTTTGCAAAAAAACACCCTGGCCATGTTAATCCGTATCTATCCTGAAAATCCGAATCCCGGGCACATCAGGAAGATAGTCGATGTGCTTGAGAAAGGCGGTATAGTAGTTTACCCCACCGATACCGTTTATGCCATGGGGTGCGATATAAAGGCAAATAAATCAATAGACCGGATTGCCCGTTTCAAGGGACTGAATCCTGAAAATCCTGATCTTTCCCTGATATTTCACGACATGAGCATGCTTTCAGAATATACGATTATACGAAACAATACGGTATTCAAGCTTCTGAAGCGGAACCTTCCGGGCCCTTTCACATTTATTGTCAAGGCAAACAGCCAGATCCCGAAACTTTTCAAGAACAGGAAGAAAACCGTGGGGATCAGGATACCGGATAATTCAATAGTACTTGAACTTGTAAAGGAATTGGGTCGCCCCGTAATTACAACATCAGTCCGCGATCCTGATGAGATAATGGAGTACACGACAGACCCTGAGCTTATACATGAAAAATACCGTGATTTTGCCGATATCGTTATTGACGGGGGCTATGGAAAGAATGAGGCTTCGACTATTGTGGACTGCACAGGGGAAGAACCTTTGATAATAAGACAGGGATTGGGAATCCTTGACATTTAGACCAGGTCTCAGCGCCTGTAAAATCAATGCTGTTGCACCGGAATTGATCGTACGGGATTTTGTCAGCGATTGTATGCCGGCCATTATAACTTCATATTAAAGGCGCCATTTTGCCTGACATAATGAACTGTATCCGCACATCCCCGGAGATTTTTCTCCAGGAAGCCTGACCGGACAGATGCTTCAGGGGAAATAATGACAGCTTTTAATTTCTGTCTCTGCGTGATATCCGTGCGGATTAAGGGATATTTTCCAGTCATGATCAAAATATCAGCAGATGTCTTCCTCAGTAAAACCAGGTCAGCGGATGATGAAATCATGATCTTTTTGCCCTTTACATTTAAAAGGACCGGATCGGCAGTAATGACTTTCGTCCCAAGCCTCAGGCCAAGGACCGCGCAATGCCTTTTTACCTCGTTCCCTGCGATTCCTGTATCAGAGAACAGTGTCAGCCTGCGGCCGGTCCTGATCCCGATAGCAGCATGCTTTTCAGTGTTATATACATTAATGCCGTCCGTTGTCCTGACCATTATCGCCTTTACCGTTCCGGCAGTCACAAAAAGCAGAAAGGCGGAAAGGGGAAATAAGGCTGGTACAGATTTCTTCACAAGCAGGAAACGCATGAGCAGGAAAATAAAAACTGTAAGCAGGATGCATTCAGTTGTCGTCATGCCAATGTTTTCTATGGTGGAATACGGCAGGTTTGCAGCTTTTTCGGTAAGCGTTTCAGTAAGCCATGTCAGGAAGTTAAGGATTGCCGCAACCGTACGCGACAGGAACACTACCGGGTACGTCAATGGTAAAACGCATCCTGTTATTATTACAAGGGAGGAAACAGGGACAATAATAACATTGGAAAGCAAAAACCATGTAGGGAACCGGTTGAAAAGGGTTATTGTAAGCGGCAGGGTGCCGGCCTGTGCAATAAGAGTCACAGCAATCGACTGCCATAGCCAGTCGGCAATTCTGTGGCTTAAGCGGATCTTCAGGTATAAATCTCTGTAAAAGGTTATTATATAGATCACTGCAGTATAGGACAGGAGGAATCCGGCATCAAAAATTACTGATGGTCTTGACAGGATAAGGACATAGGCTGAAGCAAGCACTGAATTAATCCCATTTATCGGCCTTTTCATGATGTTGCCTGCCTGAAGAAATGAATACATAAGCGTCGCACGCAGGACCGAGGGAGTGAGGCCGGTCACGAAAGCAAATGCCCAGAGAATAATAAGTGTAAAAAGTACCCTTATTATTCCGAACCTTCCTTTCAAAAAGAAAAGCAGTCTGAATACGAACATGCTGAGTATCACGGCATGGAGGCCGGATACTGCCATAATATGCATTATTCCTGCTTTCATGAAAGACAGCTTCTGCTCCGGCTCAAGCATATTCTTCTGTCCGAGTGTTATTGCAGAAACGACGGCAAGCCTTTCCCCGCTGATGCCTCTTTCCCTGAACATTTCAATGATTCTTTCCCTTATTATGAGTGCCCTGTGCGCCAGGCTCCTGCGGACCGGGCCGGAATGTAGACAAATATCACTGCTGTCGGCGAAGGCATAGTATTTTATTCCCATATTCTGCATATAGGATCTGTAATCAAACTCAAAGGGATTTCCTCTTGATTTGATGTTGACAGGAGTGCACCGGACCACAAGATCGTCTCCCGGAAGAAACTTCCCGGCCATGTTGTTTTTCTTGAAGTAAATCAATATTGACCCGCTTACCTTTTTCTTTCTCTCATTGACAATTTCGGAATCCAGCTTAAGCATAAGCCTGATCGAGTTATTTTTTTCCTCGGGATAATCGGAAAGGGTTCCTGAATAAACTGACTCTCCGGGTTCAAGGCAGGATATGCTCTTTTTCTCATCTGTGTACAGAAGTAGTCCCATTATGAACAGGGCAGCGGAAATGGTTGCGCCGTAAAATGTATTTGTCAGATAACCGTTGAATCTCAGGCTAATGCAAAAAAATGTTATAATTACGGCAGATGAAGACAAAAAGAAGAGCTTGTCCGGACTTAAGTAAAGTCCGGCAATTATTCCGGCGCACAGCGGAATCATGAACCGGAGAAACGGTATCTCCCTGATAAGCACAGTCTGCAGCTAATGAGACTGTATAAAGTTAGTAAAAAGTTTGAACTGTGCCCGGTTTTGAAGTGACGAAACTCAGGAAATTCTTATTTCCAGCTCACTCCAGTTCACTTTAGCTCACTTTAGCTCACTTTAGCTCACTTTAGCTCACTCTAGTTCACTCTGGTTCACTTCAGTTCACTTCAGTTCACTTCAGTTCACTCTAGTTCACTCTAGTTCACTTTAGCTCACTTTAGTTCACTCTAGTTCACTTTAGTTCACTTTAGTTCACTTTAGAGGCTTTTTATCCTCTGTCCGGGAAGAATGGTTTTATAATCAGCTTCGAATTTTCCCTTGCTGATCGCTAGAAGCTTGTTTTTCAGCAGTCTCTTTTTTATAGGGCTTACCCTGTCGGTAAAAAGTATTCCATCGAGATGATCATACTCATGCTGAATGATCCTTGCTTTATATCCATCAAATACTTCATCGTGGAAGTCCCAGTTTTCATCATAGTAAGTTATTCTGATATGGGATTCCCGGTTCACTTCCTCCCTGAGGTGAGGAATGCTGAGGCACCCCTCATTCATAGGCTGAAGCTCTCCTGACTTCTCCTTTAAATGGGCATTAATGAATGTTTTCTTAAAGTTTGCGAGGGATGGCTCATCATCTGCGACAGGAGTTCCGTCTATCACGAAAATCCTTATCGATTTGCCTATCTGCGGAGCAGCAAGCCCCAGGCCTTCGGAACCGTACATTGTTTCGAACAGATCAGAAATAATATTCTGAAGTCCGGGATAATCCTTGTGGATATCCTCAGCTACTTTTCTCAGTATTGTGTGACCGTATATTACGATGGGGTATACCATAATTAATCTGAAATATTTGTTTTTATTGATCTGCTGTCAAGAAAGGACTGGAGAATTATCGATGCACTTATCCTGTCAATAATCATCTTGTCCTGCCTGTCCTTTTTTTTCAGTCCTCCGTCAATCATTGTCCTGAATGCCATTTGCGAGGTAAACCTTTCATCAACCAGGTGAACCGGCTTCCCAGGGAACTTCTTTTTAAGCCTTTTGATGAACGGATCAATATAATCAACAGATTTGCTGGGCTTATTGTTCATCTGAACGGGGTAACCCACAACGAAGGCATCAACCTGCTCTCTGGTCATATATCCGGTTATGAAATCTTCAAGATCGTGAGCGCTCACCGTGTCAAGTGGTGATGCAAATATCTGCAGTGGATCAGTCACTGCAAGACCCACACGCTTTTTCCCGTAATCGATTCCAATTATCCGTCCCATGATTCTCATCCGGCGGCAAAATTAGTAAAAATCAGGGAAGTATGAAAGTCTGTAAAGTTCAGGAAGGCATTAAGGAATAATATATGATGATAGGTTTGTCATAATTAGGTGATTCAGGGAATCATTGGCGCTTTGGAGGGCGAAGTTCAGAGTAGCGAGAGCACAATAGGACGGCAAAAAAAAGCCACCCTTGCGGATGGCTCTTTTAAATTATTCCGTTTTGATTATTCAGTCTTTGTAAATTCCATTGCTGCCAGCCGTTTATAGGAGTTAAACCTCCATTTGGCATTTTCCTCAGCAGCTTTGAATAGCACCTCGGCTTCGTTCGGAAACGACTTGATCAATGATGTGTACCTGACTTCAGAATTCAGGAAATCCTGGAATTTTGACCAGTCGGGTTCTTTTGAATCAAGGGTAAAAGGATTCTTGCCTTCATGTTCAAGGAGCGGATTATACCTGTAGAGATGCCAGTAGCCGCATTCGACAGCCGCTTTCATCTGTGCCTGGGTCTTGCCCATGCCTGCTTTTAGTCCGTGATTGATACATGGTGCATAAGCAATGATGAGTGAAGGACCAGGAAAAGCTTCAGCTTCCTTGATTGTCTTCAAATATTGTGCATTGCTTGCGCCCATCGCAACCTGGGCGACATACACATAACCGTAGCTCATAGCCATCTGTCCGAGGTCTTTTTTGCGGATCTTCTTGCCGGAAGCGGCAAATTTAGCCACTGCTCCAGCAGGAGTTGATTTGGATGCCTGGCCGCCGGTATTTGAGTATACTTCCGTATCAAGCACCAGAATATTTACGTCTTCCCCGGTTGCGATAACATGATCAAGCCCTCCGTAACCTATATCATAGGCCCAGCCGTCGCCGCCAAAGATCCACTGAGATTTTTTAACGAGATACTGTTTAAGGCTGAGTATTTCCTTTGCGACTTCTGATTTATCCTTTTCGCATGCGGCTATAACCTTTGCAGAAGCGGTTCTGGACGCTTCCGCATTGACCATCCCGGCAAGCCACTCATCAAATGCAGCTTTTGTCTCTGCATTTACTGATCCGTCAGCCTCCTTCATGCGGAGCGCTATTCTTGCCCTGAGCTTGTTTACCCCGAGTGAAAGGCCAAGTCCGTATTCTGCATTATCCTCAAACAGTGAGTTTGCCCAAGCAGGGCCATGTCCGAATTTATTATAGGTATAGGGCATGCACGGTGCTGAGCCGCCGTATATTGAGGAACAGCCGGTGGCATTCGAAATAATCATCCTGTCGCCGAAGAGCTGGGTGATCGTCTTTATATATGGTGTCTCGCCACATCCTGAGCATGCACCGGAGAACTCGAACAGCGGCTGAGAGAACTGACTGTTCTTTACGTTAACGAATTTATCGACAAGAGCATCCTTGTATCCGACTTTCTCATGCATGTATTTCCATCGTTCAGCTTCGCCAAGCTGGGTTTCCAGTGGTTTCAGGACTAAAGCCTTTTTCCTGGCAGGACATACATCGACGCAATTGCCACATCCCGTGCAGTCATAGACACTTAACTGAATCTTGAATCTGTACTGTTTAAGGACACCGGGGATGCCCTGGATTGTTCTTGTGCCCTCAGGGGCAGCTGCGGCTTCTTCCTCGGTAAGAAGGAACGGACGTATTGCAGCATGAGGACAGACATATGCGCACTGGTTGTCCTGGATACATTCATCTGGCTGCCACTCAGGAACATTGACTGCAATGCCGCGTTTCTCGTACATTGATGTCCCTGACGGAAATGTTCCGTCTTCCCTTCCCTTGAATGCGCTTACCGGAAGATCATCTCCCTTCATAGCGTTCATTGGATCCATGACATTCCGGATGAAATCCGGCACACTGCGTGTGTCTTTTTCTTGCATGACCTTAATGTCTGCCCATCCGGCAGGGATCTCGACTTTCTGAACTTCTGATCCTTTGTCGACAGCAGCATAGTTCATGTTGACTACATCCTCACCCTTTCTGCCGTAAGATTTATAGATGAATTTCTTCATTTCCTTTTCTGCCTGAGCATAAGGTATAACCGCGGCAAGCTTAAAGAATGCAGCCTGCATTATTGTATTGGTCCTGGTTCCCAGCCCAAGGGCTTCAGCAATGGATGTGGCATTGATAATGTAGAAACTGATCTTGTTATCAGCCATGTATTTCTTCATCTGGTCAGGGAGTCTCTTTTTTGTTTCTTCAGCATCCCAGATTGAGTTAAGAAGGAATGTGCCTCCGGTTTTCAGACCTTTCAGCATATCATATTTATCGAGATAGGAAGGAACATGGCATGCAACAAAATCGGGAGTGTTTACCAGGTAGGGCGAACGAATCGGTTTATCTCCGAAACGCAGATGGGACGTTGTCAATCCGCCTGATTTTTTCGAGTCATAGGCAAAATATGCCTGACAGTATTTATCGGTTGTTTCTCCGATGATCTTGATTGAGTTCTTGTTTGCTCCGACAGTTCCGTCAGATCCGAGGCCATAGAACTTTGCCGAGTATGTCCCTGGAAGTGCGACATTAATTTCAGGGAGGACGGGAAGTGATGTAAAAGTAACATCATCCACAATTCCGACAGTGAAATGGTCCTTTGATTCTATGAGCTTCATGTTCTCAAATACTGACAGGACCTGGCTTGGAGTGGTATCTTTTGAGCTCAGCCCGTAACGGCCGCCGATAATAATAGGTCTCTCAGGCCTGTCATAGAAAATCTCTTTGATATCGAGATAAAGAGGTTCGCCTGGCGCTCCGGCTTCTTTAGTCATGTTGAGCACCGATATTTTTTTCACGGATTTCGGTAACACATCGAAGAGGTATTTTGGAGAGAAGGGACGATAAAGATGAATGCTGATTAATCCTGCTTTTTCACCTTTTGTTCTCAGGTAATCAATGACTTCCTTTGTCGTATCAGTAACCGATCCCATGGCAACGATAATATTTTCAGCATCAGGTGATCCGTAATATGTGAATGGTTTATATTCCCTGCCGGTAAGCTTTGATATCTCAGCCATATAAGCATTGACCATATCAGGAACAGGCTCATAAAACCTGTTCACCGATTCTTTCGCCTGGAAGAAAATATCCGGGTTCTGAGCTGTTCCTCTCTGAACTGGGTGTTCCGGATTGAGAGCGTTGTCACGGAATCTTTTCAGAGCATCCATGTCCAGCAGTTTTTTCAGATCGTCCATTTCAAGCATCTCAATCTTCTGGACTTCAGCTGATGAGCGGAAGCCGTCAAAGAAATGGAGGAAAGGAACTCTCGATTTGATTGCTGTAAGATGAGCGACGCCTGCAAGATCCATTATTTCCTGGACACTACCGCTTGCCAGCATGGCAAAGCCGGTCTGTCTCGTGGCATAGATGTCGCTGTGGTCTCCGAAGATTGACAGTGCATGGGCAGCGACAGTTCTGGCACTCACATGGAAAACTCCCGGCAGAAGTTCACCGGCAATCTTGTACATGTTCGGTATCATAAGCAGCAATCCCTGTGATGCCGTAAAGGTCGAGCAAAGGGCACCGGCCTGTAATACGCCGTGGACAGCGCCTGCTGCTCCTGCCTCAGATTGCATCTCGACAACCTTTACTGTTTCCCCGAATATATTCTTCAATCCGTTAGCCGACCATTCGTCGACAAATTCTGCCATCGTCGATGATGGTGTGATAGGATATATGGCAGCGACTTCGCTGAACATATATGCAATGTGGGCTGCGGCCTGGTTGCCATCGCATGTTATAAATTTTTTTGTTGCCATTGTATTATATAATGATGATTAATAAAATTAATTAGCAGAATGATAATCCAAAAGGGCTAAGAGCCGTTCATTGAGACCAGGAATTCTTCATTTGATTTGGCTTGCAAAAGCCTGTCGCGCAGGAACTCCATTGCTTCCAGTGAATTCATGTCTGCAAGATAATTCCGTAGAACCCATATTTTCTGAAGTATGCTTTTATTAAGGAGCAAATCTTCTCGGCGCGTACTTGAAGCAGGGATATCAATAGAAGGGTAGATTCTCCTGTTTGAAAGCTTCCTGTCAAGCTGAAGCTCCATGTTGCCTGTACCCTTGAATTCCTCAAAAATGACATCATCCATCTTAGAACCTGTTTCGGTAAGAGCTGTCGCAATAATGGTGAGTGAACCCCCGTTCTCGATGTTCCTTGCTGCTCCGAAAAACCTCTTAGGTTTATGAAGGGCATTAGAGTCAACACCTCCCGAAAGAACCTTTCCCGATGCAGGAGCGGTCGTGTTGAATGCCCTTGCAAGACGGGTTATTGAATCGAGAAGGATCACAACATCATGTCCGCATTCCACAAGCCTTTTGGCTTTTTCGAGAACTATATTGGCAACACGGCAGTGACGCTCAGCTGGTTCATCAAATGTCGATGCAATGACTTCCGCTTTTACATTGCGGGCCATTTCAGTCACCTCTTCAGGCCTTTCATCGATCAGGAGGATCATCAGGTAAACATCAGGATGATATTTTGCGATTGCATTGGCTATCTCCTGAAGAAGGATCGTTTTTCCTGTCTTTGGCTGGGCAACGATCAGACCTCTCTGTCCCTTTCCAATAGGAGTGAACATATCAATTATCCTTGCTGAGAGAGAACCTTCTCCCGGCTGGCATAATGTGAATTTCTCATTTGGGAACAGCGGCGTCAGGAAGTCGAACGGTACCCTGTCGCGAATAAAATCCGGGCTTCTGCCGTTTATCTCTTCCACCTTGATGAGTGGAAAGTATTTCTCACCCTCCTTTGGGGGGCGGATGGTTCCCTTTATGGTATCTCCTGTCTTCAGGCCGAAAAGCTTGATCTGTGACTGGGAAACATAAATATCGTCGGGAGAGTTCAGGTAATTATAATCGGCTGACCTTAAGAAACCATAACCGTCCGGCATTATTTCAAGGACGCCGGTATTAAAAATTATTCCTTCGAAATCATAGGGTCTTTCCTTTTTTTCCTCAGGCTCGCGGACCGGCTCGTGTATTATCTCCTTAACGGGCTGTTCAGGCAATTCTTCTTCCATATAAAGATCAACTGAAGGTTTTATTTCCTCTTCCGTGACATCTCCATTTGTAAGCGGAAGCGATTGTTCATCCAAAGATTCCGGAATTATTTCCGATACGATCTCTTCAGTTCCATTTTCTTGAATGCTTTCAATATCTTTCTGTACCTCAATATCTTTATGTTCATCAACATCTTTCTGTTTCTCAAGGGCATCTTGCAAAACCGGTTCAGGTTTCCATTCAGGAACTTTCAATTCATCGGCTACAAAAGCTGCCGGCCTGAACAAATCGGGTTTCTCTTCCTGTTTTTCCGGCGGTTTTGACGGTTCATGCTTCTCTTCAGGAGGAGTAGCGTTCCATTTCAGGTCATCCGGCGAAACTGACATGACTGACTCGACAGGACGATTAAAGCCGGGTTTGCTTGTTCTTGGCCTCTTTCCCCTTCTTTGGCCCTGATCCCGGTCCTGGTTAATGCCATTTTCAGATAAAATGACCGGATAATTCTCCCTTCTGACATTATTTTTGTTATCAGTGACTCCGATTGCCTGCTGATCAAGAATCTTATAGACCAGGTCCTGCTTTTTTAAAGTTTCAGCTTTTTTAATGTTCAGTTCCTTTGCTATTTCCCTTAATTCGGGCAGCAATTTCTTACTTAACTCAAGTATGTCGTACATATTTAATTGAAATGATTGAATTTAAGAGATCTTTGTGATTTTTTTTCTGGAAACAAGAGCCTTGATGATGGCCCTTACGGATTATGCAACACTTATTTCACACATCCTGAATACCGGTGCAATATTATATAAAAATGCTCAAATATTACGTGTTATTTGTTATTAATTCTGACGGAATTTTGGAAAAACTAATTAATAATTTGATATTCAGTAAGTAAAGTAAGTCATGCAATATACTAAAAAAATCAATTTTTTCATAAAAAAAATAGTATGACAAGTTGCAGGAGGCTTTTTTTTTATTAAAATTGTACCAAGTGTCCCCGATTTCTTTGACAAACCAACCTAAACCTGTAAATGCGTCAGTTAAAGATTACAAAGCAGGTTACAAACCGTGACACTCCTTCTCTTGACAAATATCTTCAGGAGATAGGAAGAGTTGATCTTATTTCTCCGGAGGATGAGGTTATCCTGGCTAGAAAAATCAAAACTGGCGATGCTGATGCTTTAGGCAGGCTGGTGAAGGCGAATCTGCGGTTCGTTGTTTCAGTGGCAAAGCAATATCAGAATCAGGGAATGAGCCTTCCCGACCTGATCAATGAAGGCAATCTCGGTCTTATGAAAGCAGCCCAGCGTTTCGATGAAACGCGCGGCTTCAAATTCATTTCGTATGCTGTCTGGTGGATACGACAGGCAATCCTCCAGGCACTTGCGGAACAGGCAAGGATTGTGAGGCTCCCTGTGAATAAAATCGGATCAATGAACCGTATTAACAGGGCTTTTGCAAGGCTCGAACAGGAATATGAGCGTGAACCATCATCACAGGAAATCGCCGATATTCTCGAGATGATCCCGGAGGATGTGAAGGAGTCTCTGAAAACGAACGGTCGGACAGTCAGCATGGACGCACCCATAAGCTCGGAAGAGGACAACACGATGTACGATGTTCTTCAGAGCAACGATACCCCGAGCCCTGACAAAAACCTGATAATTGAATCGCTTGCCTATGAGATCGAAAGGGCGCTAAGTACATTGTCACCCCGCGAATCAAAAGTCCTGAAGCTTTACTTCGGACTTGGGATGAAGCATCCTTTCACCCTCGAGGAGATCGGTGAAGAGCTTAGCCTGACGCGCGAACGGGTGAGACAGATCAAGGAAAAGGCGATCAAGCGAATCCAGTTTACAACTCGCTGTAAAATCCTTAAGACTTACCTGGGTTGACTTTTTGTTTCTATATTTGACCAAAACGTATTTAAATGGATCACCTGGTTTCTCCATCCATTCTTGCTGCCGATTTCGGAAATATGGCAAAAGACATAGAGCTGATAAATAACAGCCCTGCAGACTGGATCCACTGTGATATCATGGACGGAGTCTTTGTTCCCAATTTATCATTCGGCTTCCCGGTGATCGAATATGTCAAAAAAGAAGCCCGCAAACCGCTTGACGTTCATCTCATGATAATTGATCCCGACAGGTACCTTTCCCGTTTCCATGAAGCAGGAGCCGATAACCTGACGGTTCAGTATGAAGCATGCAATCATCTTCACCGGACAGTGTGCGAGATACGCAGCCTCGACATGATGGCAGGAGTGGCCCTGAATCCGCACACTCCTGTCTCACTGCTGGAAAATATTCTTCCTTATATCGACATTGTACTCATAATGACAGTTAACCCGGGCTTCGGGGGTCAGTCTTTCATAATGGAGAGCTACAATAAGATCAGGAAGCTTCGGAAAATGATTGATGATGGAAGATATAATGTTCTTATTGAAGTCGACGGAGGCATCGATACCGGTAATGCAGGAAAGCTTGTTGAGACAGGCGCTGACGTCCTGGTGGCAGGCAATTCGGTTTTCGGCTCCGCTGATCCGGCTGAAACTATCAGGAGATTAAAGAATCTGGATTAGTCAGCTTGTCTTCCCTTCAATGTACTTAATTATTTCCGGCACACTTTCCGGGGCAAACCACTTTATGCTCCTGTCCTTTGCCCACCATGTCATCTGACGTTTGGCGTACCGTCTGCTATTGCGCTTAATAAGCCCGATTGCTTCTTCCCTGCTTGTTTTTCCGTCAAAAAAATCAAAAAACTCCTTGTACCCGACAGTGTTGAGGGCATTAAGATATCTCATCTCTGAAAGTGAACGGGCTTCAGATTCAAGACCCTCTGAGACCATTTTATCGACCCTGTCGTTTATCCTGGCGTACAGCTCTTTTCTGGGCCGTTCAATTCCGATCCTGATTATATTGAAGTTCCTTTTTCTGGCCTGTCCTGTAAGGAATGATGAGTAGGGACGACCGGTGGTTTCGCAGATCTCAAGTGCCCTTATAATTCTCTTTGGATTCCGGAGATCCACGGTATCATAATGTCCGGGATCGAGCAGCTTTAACTTCATCCTCAGCCCGGCAATTCCTTCCTCTTTGTATTTCCTTGCATATTTTTCCCTGATTGCAGGGTCAGTATCCGGGATATCGTCAATTCCATTGCAAACGGCATCAATATACAAAGCAGATCCGCCTGTCATCAGCACTATTGGTTTTTTCTCAAACATGCCAGGGAGAATCTTCAGGACATCCCGCTCAAACATGCTTGCACTGTAATAATCTGTCACTGAGAGGAACCCGATGAAATGATGCCTGATTTCTGCAAGCTGGTCACATGAAGGCATTGCCGTTCCGGTTTTTAGTTCCATGAAGAACTGCCTTGAGTCTGCAGAAATTATCTCACAACCGAACCTGCGGGCGATATCGATGGAAATGTCTGTCTTGCCGGCTCCGGTCGGACCAAGAAGGACTATAAGTAAATTATTCATTGGATTTCTATTCAGGGGAGGCTATTCCTCGTCCTCACCCAGGCTCTCCTCATTCTCAAAATCAGGCAGAGATTCTTCGTCTTCGCTGTTCAGAAAGATATCGTCGACTTCCGATTCATCTTCTTCATCATCATCGTCCGAAACAACCAGATTATTGTAAAGCTTTCTCGAGCTGCTTCCGAAAACGACCTGTTTGGGCGCGACACCTTTGGAATTTGTGCATGATGGATACTCGCGCCCGTCGATCTCTTTGGATTCTCCCGTATATTCGACAAACAACGCTCTTTCGTTGAAAAAATCAAATACATATAAAAGCTTCTGATTCTTTCTGAAAATAATATCTTCAAGCACAGCGACTTCCATCGTCGATGAACCAGTGCCCATATCGAAAAGCGTGAACTCTTCTTCTTTTTCCCAGTTATCCGTGGCTAGGAAAAATGAAGCCATCTGGGATTTATCGAATTCCAGTTCATCCTGGATCATATTATGAAAATCAAGTAAAGTTTGCGAGTCAAGGAATTCAAATTCTCTCACAAAAGACTCATCCTCATCCGATAACACTACAAACTTATAAACCATAATTTTTACTGATTCGAACGGTGCAATTTAATATTTTTTATATTACAATATTCCTGCCACATTTTTTTTTAAAAGAAAATCAATTGTGTCTGTATTGTCTGCATAATCCCACAGGAAAGGGAACTGAGACTTTCCAAACGGAATATATTCCCTGCCTGTTATGCATTGGATATCATCACTGAATTCCATTTTTAGTTTTTCAATATCAGAGTGGTTTTTGTAATATTCAAAATGAAGTACCGCCACCGGAGAATATATGCTTTTGCTTTCCTTCAGCAGAAGAAAGCCAGTATCAAGGAATTTTTCCCTGTTCACCAGGAAAACAGCCTTGCTGAAATCATAGTTGTTGGCGTATTTCTGATGGTCAATAAGATTTGAGAATCTCTTCCATTCTGCAGTCATTTTTTCAAGATCAAAGCCTTCCGGCACAAATATCTTCGATACGTTCCTGCAGCCAAGCCCGAAATAGGAGAAGACATCTGTGCCAAGGGCTTCGAGTTCGCCTCCTGATTCGCTGCCTTCAATGACGGCAATGCTGTTCCTGTTCTTTCTTATTATTGAAGGATACCTGCCAAAATAATATTCAAAGTACCTTGAACTGTTATTGCTTCCTGTTGCAATCACGGCATCGAACCCCGAAAGAGTACCTTCTGCGAATCTTATCTTTCTCGAAAATTCCGGATTTATTTCACCAAGTATATCGCTTAACAGGACAATGAGGTCCGGGTCTTTTGAACTGGTTTTTATTATTATGTCATTTCCCGTCATGAGTACTGAAAGAAAATCATGGAAGCCCACAAGAGGTATGTTGCCGGCCATTATTACACCGACTTTGAAAGGGCTCGCATCATGCTTTAGTGCCGGGTAACCGTAAGTCCATTTTGTCAGGTTTTCATGCGTCAGCTGATCGGCGACTGCCCTGACTGCCATCCTTACATTTTCCGGCGTGAACCATGGATTCTTAAGATACTGCGTATCGATAAGCCTGGAAAGCTCTGAGGAGAATTTTGCCGTTTTTCCCTCCAGGGTGTTTCTCAGTATTTCTCCGAGTTCGGAAAATGCCTTTATGCGGTTGTCGAGATCCATAAATTATTTATTCGCTGCAAATTTAGGGAAATAATATATCTATCCTAAATGCAGGAAAACATAAGCATTATTATCAATGTAAGATAAGTTATATTTAACCATGGAGTTACACGGAGTAACACGGAGAATATCACGGAGGTATTCACGGAGTAATTCCCATTTATCATATGACAGTGTCACTCTGTACTAACTCCCTGTAACTCCGAGGTTAACCACTTAATATCATTTTTATGTTCAGAAAATCCTTTTTTGCAGGAGAAGAAAGATTGCGGGTGAGGCAATAAAAAAACTGACCCTCAGGAGAAGGCCAGTTTTTATTTAACCGTCAGCTCATTATTATTTCAAGCTGAAAATAATAGGTACCATAAAGGCCACAGGAACAGATTTCCCTTTTTGAATTCCCGGTTTTTCAAATTTCGGGAAAGAGTTTACCACCCTCAGGGCTTCGGCATCAAGTTCAGGATTAACTCCGTGGAGAATGACTGCTTTATCGACTCTGCAATCAGGTTCGATGATAAATTTCAGGATTACTCTCCCCTGTATCCCTTTTGATTTTGCATCTTCAGGATATTTTATATGTCTGTTTATAAAATATAATAAAGCTGTATCGCCTCCCGGGTATTGAGGCATTTGATCAACCTGGAACCATGTAGTGTCGCCGTCTTTAACTTCAAATTTTGGCATTGGTGGAGGAGGTGGTGGAGGAGGTGGCAGCGAAGGAGGAGCAATTGCAGTTGCTTGCTGCCCTGGTTTGGCTTTTCCCCTGCATGAGGAGAACGCAAACATCACTATTGCAATAGCCGGCAAAACCATAAGCAGCTTCAGGTTCGCCAGCATTCCGGAGCGTTTTTTTGTCATCATAACCATTCGTTTTTTAATAAGTGAGGGATTCGAGAAACTGTTCGTCATGGTAAATGCCTTCGACAGGAAGAGCTGATTCATAATGAGGTTCTGGTAACTGACTAAAGGAATGCCCATCGTTAGGCATCCCTCATCGGCCTGGTACTCATGAACTGCCCGCAATGACCTGTTGAACAGGTGAATAAATGGATTGAACCATTGAATTACACTGACTATCTCAATGAACAGGATATCCAGAAAATGATGATTTTCAAGATGATATTTCTCATGTCTTATTATCTCATCTGATTCTTCCGGCGATAGACCCGTGCCTATAAACAGATGACCGAGAGCAGAGAATCCTGCGGTCTTGAGTGCATGAGGTCTTATTATATTACTGTCTTTTTCCTTCTTCCTGATAATGAGAAAGGAGAGCCTTGCAATATCGAATAAAAGCTTGCTGGCTGAAAGAATAAGGCCTGCTATATAGATAATTAAAAAAATCTCAGTGATGCCAGGTGTCGCTTTGCTGGGGGATGCTTTAACACCAGCTGAATTTCCGCTGATCAGCACTTCGGAAAGGGTTTTTCCGAAAACCGGAAGATTGACAGGCTTGCCTGTCCGGATAGTTATCACTGGAATTACGAGGGCTGCAAGTACTGAAGCAATAATGAACAATCTGTTTCTCATATATTGAGTGTCCCTGCTCAGCAAAAAGAAATAGACAAGATAGAATGCTGCAAGGCAGAAGGCAGATTTAATAAGGTAAATCAAAAATGCATTCATTTTGCTTTTTGTTTTTTCATTTCATTTTCCATGATCCTCATAATTTCTTCCATTTCCTTCAGGGAGAGATTCTTCTCTTTTGCAAAGAAGCTTACCATTTTACCGTAAGAGCTGGAAAAATAATCGTTTACGAAGGCGCTGAGATGGAATTTTGAATAATCTTCCTTCGAAACGACAGGGTAATATTCGTGGGTCCGGCCGTAAGCCGTATGATACACAAAACCTTTGTCCTGTAAAATGCGGACAATTGTGCTGACAGTATTGTAAGCAGGTTTGGGATCATCGAAATGTTCGAGAATATCCTTTACAAATCCTTTTTTTATCTTCCATAGAACCTGCATCACCTCTTCTTCAGCCCTTGTTAACTCTCTCATATCATTTTTCCACATATTTCATTCATTAAAATAACACACCAAATGTATAACGAAATAATTAGTTATACAACTAATATTTTAATTATTTTATGTTTTTTTTCCATAACCTCTACGAGGTATGTGATGTGTTTTATGATCCATTCAGCTAAAAAACCATATGCCCCCGATAGATCGGGGCAGGCTCTACGGGCACAGATCCATGTCCGGGACTAATACCGCTTTTATAAAAAAGACAGATTTACCACAAAGGATCACAAAGGGATTCACCCAGGACAAGGTGAAAAATTTTGATAGATTATCCTTTTTGTTCCTTTGTGTTATCCTTCGTGTTCTTTATGTTTAAACCGTATGATTATACATCAAATAAAGACTTCATTATTTCATGAAAACAATTATTATGTCCATAGTTTTATGTGGCAGATAAAAAAGTTGTATTTTTATTTTTTTAATAATTCAATAAAAAACTGATGCCGGCAGGCAGAAAAAAAATTCTGAGAATAGGCATTTTCAGGGAAAACCTGAGGATTGCCATGAAAGCTATCAGATCAAACAGGGTCAGGATGGTCCTCACGATCTGTATCATTGCCTTTGGAATTATGGCACTGGTGGGTATTCTTACGGCAATTGATGCGATAAAGTCATCTCTTACCAACCAGTTCACGATGATGGGGGCAAACTCTTTTACAATAACTTCCAGGGGGATGAACATACAGATCGGAAATGATAAGGTCAGGGCCAAAAATTATTCAAGGATATCGTATCGTGAGGCTATGGAATTCAAATCAAGGTTCACAGCGCCGGCGTTTGTCTCAGTATCGTTTAATGCATCGGGTCTTGCTACGCTTAAAAATGGTACGGTGGAGACACATCCTAACATTAACATTACGGGAGTGGACGAGAATTACCTTTCAGTATCTGGATATGAAATAGGCAGCGGAAGAAATTTCAGCTCGGATAATATGCAGCTTAACAGCAGGCTGGTCCTGCTTGGATCGGAATTGGCAGGAGATCTCTTTACAGGCGGAGTCGACCCCGTTGGAAAGGAAATATCGGTGGCAGGACTGAAGCTTCAGGTGGCAGGTGTTCTTAAGAGGAAAGGCGCCGGAATAGGCAATCCCGACAGGGCTTGTTTCATGCCGGTCACAACTGCCAGACAGTATTTTTCACAGCCGAATATGAATTTCAACATTACAGTGATGCCTATGAAGAATCTGAACCTTGATGTTCTTGCAGGCGAAGCTGAAGCACTATTCAGGACCATCCGTAATCTGGATCCAAAGGATAAATCGGATTTCAATATTACCAAAAGCGACAATATTGTCGCATTGCTGCTTAAGAACATTAAATATGTTTCACTGGCTGCAACCCTGATAGGCATAATAACACTTTTTGGCGCAGCTATCGGTCTGATGAATATAATGCTTGTATCAGTCTCTGAGCGTACGAGGGAAATCGGAGTGAGAAAAGCAATAGGAGCGAAGCCGGCCACTATCAAGAACCAGTTCCTTTTTGAGTCGATCCTCATAGGGCAGCTTGGAGGTATCCTTGGAATAATATTAGGCATAATTGTAGGGAACATTGTTTCTGCAATGCTGAAATCAAATTTTGTGGTGCCGTGGATCTGGGTGACAATGGGGATAATAGTATGTTTTATTGTAGGAGTGGTCTCAGGCTATGCTCCTGCCGTAAAGGCTGCCAATATTGATCCTATTGAGGCATTAAGATATGAATAAAATATAGAGCACTATGGAAAAGCATGTGATTCAGGAAGAGCTGAAAAATTGTCCGGGCATAACATATTATCCCGATACGAATAAGCTCGAGCTAATAGGCCGGTCAATACCCGAAAATCCGGAGCTGATCTTCAGTCGTCTTGATGATTGGATTACTCTCCATTTTCAGAAGAACAGTGAACTGGATGTCAGTGTACAACTGGAGTACATAAACAGCGGTTCTTCAAAGTATCTTTATGAGATACTTAAAAGACTGACTTCGTTCGGCAAGTCAGGCAACAAGGTGAAATTGAAATGGCTTTATGAGGAAGACGATGAGGCCATGCTTGAGCTTGGGGAACATTACCGCGATACGGCGGGTATCCCGCTTGAAATAGAAATGATTGTTTAAAAAGAACAGGGACGCTGCATCTCAGCGTCCCTGTTCTTTTTCACGGGATCGTTGTCATTTATTTGACAACCAGTGGAATCAGGTCAACAACCCTGCAGGAATAACCCCATTCATTGTCATACCATGACATTACCTTGATCATCTTGCCGTTTACCATAGTGCTGAGCGAGTCAAATATTGATGATGCCGTTGTATGAATCACATCAGCCGAAACGATTGGATCTTCAGTATATTCAAGGATGCCTTTCATCGGGCCGTCAGCGGCTTTCTTCATTGCTGCATTGATCTCTTCCTTCGTAGCTTCCTTCTTAAGGACAGCAACCAGGTCAACCAGTGAACCTGTCGGAGTAGGGACCCTTACTGACACTCCATCAAGCTTGCCTTTCAGCTCGGGAATGACTTTTCCGACAGCTTTTGCAGCTCCCGTTGTTGTTGGGATCTGCGACAGGGCAGCCGATCTCGCACGTCTCAGGTCTGAATGAGGCAGGTCAAGTATCCTCTGGTCGTTTGTATAAGAGTGAATGGTAGTCATATAACCGACCTCTATTCCGAAATTGTCGTTGAGAACTTTTGCTATCGGAGCAAGACAGTTGGTTGTGCATGATGCGTTTGATACGCATTTGTGTTCAGGTTTCAGGTCATGTTCGTTCACCCCGATCACGATCATGGCATCAATGGTATCCTTGGCAGGAACTGTAAGGATGACTTTTTTTGCGCCATTCTTCAGGTGATCTCCATAGCCTCCCCTGGGACTCTCTTTGGAGGTAAAAATTCCCGTCGATTCGATAACTACATCAGGTTTTTCCTTCCAGGGAATGTTAGCCGGGTTTTTTTCAGCAGAGACTTTATACTTAACTCCGTTAACAATAATGTTTTCATCATCATGAGTCACCCCCGGGAATCTGCCCTGGGTTGAATCATATTTCAGCAAATGGGCAAGGGTTTTTGTATCGGTAACATCATTAATGCCGATAACTTCAATATCGTTTCTTTCGAGAGCGATCTTAAAAACGTTGCGGCCTATTCTGCCAAAACCATTGATAGCTACTTTAATTTTTGACATACCTTTATTTTTAATAGTTAATAAATCGAGACGTAAAATTAATATTTTCAATCAAACCACCAACGGCGGGAGGTTGCCTACTGTTCCTTTTTCTTCTTGAACAGGTTCCCCAGTTTGGTCTCTTCCGGGTGCATGGGGTCAACAATGACGCCGAATCTGTAACTGACAAATAATGAGAAGAAAATGGCTTTATTCTGATCGTTGTACATTATTGGAATGGTCTTGGGGAACGCATTGACCTGGGCGCCGATTTCTATCGCATGTATCACTTTGTCCTGCTTACTGTATTCAAAATTGAATCCTCCTTTGGCGTATAACCCCGGGAGTGCTTTTATTTCATTTAATCCTTTTGTAAAAGAAGCCTTACCGTAAATATCAGTGGCTTCGTGTATGTCGGAACTGAATTTTTCCTCCTGCAGACTGTATCCTTCTAGTTGTCCCTGATACATAATAGGGTCAAGGACCATGTAATAAATAGGCTTGTAAACCGCAATAACCGGACCTCCCGAATAGAAGTACCTTACCGCCACTCCGCCCAGATCCTGCTTCCTGTACAACTCATGCTGGTGGCCGAAACCTGCCCTTATATAAATAACTGAATTAAGCTTTCCGAATACAAAAGAACCGCCGCCATCCACGTATGGATTAGAGATTTTATACTCTTTCGGGTCCTTTAATGTCCCTATATCAATCTCCAGCAAGTGCTTATTAAGAAAATTGATGCGTTTTGCTTCACGATAGCTCAGGCCCAGACCGTCTGAATTAAGAAGCAGCCCTATTGATCTTTCATTGCGGAAAAATACTTTTTGCTGCTCATCCAGCTCACCCTGTGCATGAAGTAAGATTTCCCCGAAAAAAAATGCCACCGCTATTATAAGCAGTTTTTTCATAATTTCCCTGAATAATTGCTCGATGGGGAAAAACGGAGATTAAAAATCAACCAAAATACTCAACCTGCGTCATTTTGGCACCGCGATAAGCGGGACAGGTTTTCTTGTTGCATGAACTGACAAGCATTGCAACTATGAAAGTCAACACCAGCAACAGAGCAATTTTTTTCATATAAAAAATTTATTATTAATAATGTACAAAAATAATCTTTTCATCAAAAAAACAACAGTCAATCATAAAATAAAATTTCGTTGATAATATAACTGATCTTTTTGATAATACCTTAATTAAAACAAGAAAACGTTAGTAACAGTTCAAAAATTTCAGCCGGACCAGTAACTTTTTTGAATAAGTTTTGTTTTCATATATACATTTGATGTTAATTATGAATATTAAAATCGTTTTTTTGATAATTTTATTTTCTGCCATGAATTCAGAATCATTCTCACAGGAAAATCTGCCTTTCAATTCACTATCGAAGACCGACTCTGAAATAATTGAAAACAAAGGCACGGAGACTCCGTTTACGGGCAAGTATACCAGCTACTTCGAAAAGGGGACTTATATCTGCAAAAAGTGCGGATCAGCTCTGTATTATTCGGCTGCAAAGTTTGAATCATCATGCGGATGGCCAAGCTTTGATGACGAAATACCGGGAGCAATCAACCGGACTCCTGATCCCGACGGACTAAGAACGGAAATCACATGCGCTTACTGCGGGGCCCATCTGGGGCATATCTTTACGGGCGAAAGGCTTACTGCCAAAAATGTACGCCATTGCGTCAATTCCGCATCACTCGTGTTTGTCCCTGCAACATTGAAAAGCGGGAGATACGGGATAGCTATTTTCGCAGGTGGATGCTTCTGGGGCGTTGAATATTTTTTCAGGAAGGCTCCCGGTGTGATCTCTGTCACATCGGGCTTTACGGGAGGACACGTGAAGAACCCTTCATACAAAGAGGTGTGCACCGGGACAACGGGCCATGCCGAGGCAGTAAAAGTCGTTTATGATCCGCAGAAGACTACCTATGACAAGCTCCTGCGTTATTTTATGGAGATACATGATCCCACGCAGGCCGGAGGCCAGGGACCGGATATTGGAGACCAGTACAGGTCAGAAATATTTTACCTTAATGACGAGCAGAAGTCCGTCGCGGATAAGGATATTGAAATACTGCGATCCAAAGGATATGATGTTGTTACCCAGGTCGTAAAAGCTTCTGAATTTTACGACGCGGAACAGTATCACCAGGACTACTATTTCAAAAATGGCAAGGAACCTTATTGCCATATTTATACAAAAAGATTCTGACAGCTCGCAGGCAATCCCGGGGTGTTGTGTATTTAGTCACCTCAGGACCGGACCAATAATTAAAAGCCTTTTTCAGGATTTGCTGCAATCCTTGCAACCGTTTCAATAGCTATCGCGGCAAACGCGGCACCATAGTCCAGATCTATATTCTCCATAGTGTCCCTGGTGTCATGATAACCTGTCCTGCTTATATCATAATTCTCCATAAACAGTACGACAGGTATTCCGACATCAGAAAAGATCTGCCCGTCGGTATTGAAAATTGAGCTGTGCAGGTTGTACTGCGTCCTTATTTCACCCTTCAGGGGAAGGAACTTCGCAACTTCAGGAATACCTTCAATCCCGGTAATCCTTTTTCCCCGGTTCCTGTGCATCCTGTCAGTATCCTTATTCCATTCATGAGTCAGAGCGTTCCATAGCATATTGGCTTTGTTGGCCTGCCATGCCAGGTAGAGAGAAGCCCTGCTCTTGCCGGGTGAGATCTGGAAGATATCCTGGTCATCATCGCGGTTGTGGCCAATCATATCCATGACGTACAACCCGACGATTTCAGTCCCGGAAAGGTCTGCAACTAAATTACCGTCCAGGTAGAGCCTGGCATTGTTTTCTATGACTGTCCTGCAAAAGTTTCTCGCTCCCATGCAGTCGGATGGAAACTCTTCTCCGGTAAGATGGATTATCCAAATGTCACGCTCAAGCTTCCCTTCCTTCGATAAATTCAGAAACAGAGGGATAGCCTGCAGGAGGGTGGAGCTTGCCGAATAGTTGTCATCGGCCCCGTTGGCAGAAATCCGTGCGCCTGATCCTCCGGATGAGGTGTCAAAAACATCCTCCATATAAGCAGTATCATAATGGTCGCCGAAGACGACAGCTTCTTTCCTGTTCTTTCCCGGGATGACAACAAGAATGTTCCTTTCATGATGGCTGCCATTCTGGTTTCCGTCCCATCCGCCATAGATATGGAAATCAAAATCTGTCTGCCACCTGAATGGAAGCTCTCCGCATAAAGCGGCACCTTGCATGCCTGATTCTGCTATTGATTTAAGATGCCTTGCAATGAAGTAATCGCCAAGCCTCTCATTGTCCCTCTGGATGCCGTGCTTCAAGCCTGATGTCACTTCATCCCTGACAATGTCGGCATTGTCCTTGTTTATGAATTCTCCGTGTGCCAGGAATTTAATGTCATTCCACCACGACTCTTCGAACTGCCTGTTTGCCGTGAATCTGAAGGTAAGGCTATCTTCCTGTTCTTCATCCCGCGATGGCTCCAGTATACTGAGAATTTCCTCCTTCATCTTGCTGCCGGTCATCCGGTCATTCGTGTGAAGTGTAATCTCCTCAAGCCACTCCTCAAGCGTCTTATGCTTTGAGATATTAAGCAGATGATAAGCGTACGACCTTTTAAGCGGCTTTCTGTTCTGCATCTCCCAGGCTTCGAACAGCGAAATTATATTCAGCGGTGTCTGGTGCGAATAGTGGTCGTTTTTTGTGTTGAAGTCAAGCAGCGCCGACAGGTAAAGAGGCCGCCTCATGAGTCTGGGCCAGAATTCGACCGGCGATGACATTTCCCTGTCTTTTATATGATAACCGGAAAGGTGGCCAATGATAAGATCTGATGCTATCTCCGGAGTATCGCTGCCTGCCCTGAGATATCCAACAAGTGGACGATGCCAGTAGATATTATACTCACCCGCCTGCATCGGAGGATAAAAAAACCTGTAGCCGAACAGCCCTCCGCCGAGTATCTTTTCCTCGGCCTCAAGTATTTGCTTTTTGTTCGCATTGGGACCGTCAAGCACCAGTTCAAATTCATGGTCCCATACCTGTGAATTTCTTGCCATGGGCTTGTCGTACAGGCCGAGTGAATCCGAATCCGTACCGAACAGAACTTTAACAAGCCTTACCTTCTGTGTGGATTCATTAAGCTCATCCTGGTACCTGTGAAGGCGCTGCCATCTGTGTGTCCGGTGAAAAGTTTCATTCAGAAGGGCTTCATTTATATTCTTATGACCATTGCCCGGACGTATCTCGTGGAACCATCCCGATTGCGGAACTTTCAGCCCTGATATGCCCCTGTTACGGGCGACAAGGCGCAACAAGGGTATCTGACCGGTCACAGGCAGCGTCCCTGCAAGCTTGTTATACCCTGGCATTCCCCAGAAAACAAGGCTCCCGGGAAACGGTATGAGGCAAAGCCTGCCTGAGAGGTACGAACTCCTAATGGCAGGTGGGAGTGAGCTGAATGGTCTGAATGTGACAAGGTATTTTACTTCTTCGATAGCAGAGTCATCATTGATCGCAAAATCCTTAGTCCAGCTCAGGGAAGCTGCATCAGGAGAGTCCAGGATACGGAATCCTGAATGAAGAAGCGATGCCCTGTCGCCTGTTTTCTGACCGTATGCTCTTTCAAGGAGAGTCACAAAGAAGGAAATTGATTCATCTGCAGGTTTTTCTATGCCAGGTGCACTGTAAAAATTCTTCCAGAACATCTGCCCCGGATCATGGATGGAATTGCCAAATAACGACCAGGTCACCCTTCCCTTGTCATCCTGGGTGCGGGAAAGCATCATGGGAAGAAGCGTGACAAATCTCTCATGGGACAGGTTGCCCGCTGCTGATTCCAGTTCCCCGGGCCAGTATGGGTTATCTCTCAGATTCTGTCCGCCATGTCCCTGAATGTTGTGATCAGGCAGCTTTCTGCCGAGCCTGATCAGCGCGCCGTAAATCTGTTTCCCGGCATGCTCAATCCCGGGTCTCATCTCGTACTCTTCCTCGAGCTCGGAGATTATCCAGCCCGAAGGATCATTGGCCGGGACAATCCCCGGGTCGACTTTTCCCAGGGGCTTGCAGCCTACAAGGGGTGAGGGCATGAACTCTGAATAAGCAGGCAGGGGATAACATCCATCGCAGTTAAACCATGGATTGCCTGCAAGTATCTTATTCCATCCTGTCAATTCATTTGAAGCCATGACTGTACAATTGTTTTTCGTTTATTGTTTTTCGTTTTTCGTTTATCGTTTTTCGTTCTTCGTTTTTCACTTTTCGTTTTTCACTTTTCACTTAATTCAACTCCCTGATCCATATATTTCTGAACGAAACCGTATTCCCATGCTCCTGAAGTACCAGCGGAAGCTTTTCAGGATGTGCCTTATAAACCGGCAGCCCTATATATTCTGTCGGACCTTTGACCTGTACATTGTTCTGAATGAGGACTCCGTTCTGGAGCACGGTAAAAGCCGCTGCGTGGACCAGCTGGCCTTCAGCGTTGAACCTCGGGGCAGTGAAAATTATGTCATAAGTCTGCCATTGTCCCGGACCCAGGCACGCATTGACCAGAGGGATATATTGCTTATAGATTGATCCTGCCTGTCCGTTGTAATATGTTTCATTGTTATAGGAATCTAGCACCTGAAGCTCGTATAAGCCCATTAGAAAAACGCCGCTGTTGCCCCGGCCCTGACCCGATCCGGAAACGATGGCAGGAGTTCTCCATTCGATATGAAGCTGGCAGTCTCCGAAGGATTTTACTGTTTTGATGTTGCCTGTTTTAGGCACAACAGTGAGTACGGAATCAGCTTTCCAGGCTGCAGGGCCGCCTTTTTCCGATTCCCAGTTTACAATATCCCTTGCGCCACCGTATAAAATGATCGCATCTGAAGGAGGCTGATTCAGCTTTCCGGGTGTCACAATTGCAGGCCTCTTCGACCAGTCCTCAGTTTCTTCCGGCTTCATCTGGGCCCTCAGGGCAGTTACAGCCAGGATAAATGACACGATACAAAAAATTTTCTTCATTATATATGGTTTTATTTTAAGTGTAATTTTTACACTTATTAGTTCAATATTCATTTCTTTTCCCAAACAAGGTTAACGAATTCCGGTATAAAAAACAACTAAACATCAGGCTTTAGCATTTAATTCCTGCCGAATTTAAAAAAACCGTTTAAGTGATCCCGGCTTTCAGCTTAAATTATTTTCTTTGCGTGACAATAATTCTATCATGAAAAATATTTCTGATATTCTACTCGAACGCAGAACTATCCGCAGGTATTCCGATGAACCTTTAGATGGCAGCCTTCTGGACGATCTGCTGTTTAAGGGATGTCGCGCATCGAATACCGGTAATATGCAGGTTTACAGTATTATAATCACCAGGGATAATGCCATGAAAAAGGAACTTGCGCCTTTGCATTTTGACCAGGCAATGATCACGGAAGCACCGGTCGTCCTGACTTTTTGCGCTGATTTCAACAGGTTTAATAAATGGTGCAGGCAAAGGAATGCTGATCCCGGTTATGACAATTTCCTTTCTTTTTTCACCGCATCAATTGACGCTCTTCTGGTTGCACAGACGGTATGTATTGCAGCTGAATCCGCAGGGTTGGGAATTTGTTATCTTGGCACAACGACTTATATGGCGCATGAAATAATCAGGGTGCTCAAACTCCCTTCCGGCGTCGTCCCTGTGACAACTGTCACCCTTGGATGGCCGGCGGAAAAACCCGATCAGCCTGACAGGCTACCACTTGAGGCTGTCATTCACCAGGAAACATATTCGGATTATTCTGAAAGGCAGATTGATAAGTACTACCGCGAAAAGGAGGCAAGAGAAGATTCCCTTCAATTCATAAAAGAAAATGGTAAGGAAACACTTGCACAGGTTTTCACTGATGTAAGGTACACAAAGGCGGATAATGTTCAGTTTTCGAAAATTCTGCTACAGGTTCTTAAGGATCAGGGCTTTATGAATCAGTGACCTGCCTTATAGAAAGCATTTGCCTGCTGCGTGGGAGTGATCACAAGGTCATTTATGCATACATGAGCCGGAAGCGTGGCGCAGAAGTAAATCACATCGGCAATATCCTCTGCAGTCAGCGGATCGATCCCTCTGTAAACTTCCTTTGCCTTCTCAGTGTCGCCATGGAACCTGACGATTGAAAATTCGGTTCCAGCCATGCCAGGAGCAATATTTGTGACTTTAATATTATGCTTAAGAAGATCGATTCTCATTGCTTTTGACAGGGCATCAACGGCATGCTTTGATGCACAATATACATTTCCGTTTTCGTAAACTTCCTTTCCTGCAATTGACGATATGTTGATTATATGGCCGCTGTTCCTGGCAACCATTCCCGGAACCACTGCCCTGGTAACATACAGAAGACCTTTTACATTGGTGTCTATCATCCTTTCCCAATCGTCAATATCACCGTCGTTGATATGTGAAAGACCTGCAGCCAGACCAGCATTGTTTACCAGGATATCGATGTTTTTCCATTCACCGGTGAGGCTTTTAAGAGAGGATTCCACTTCCTTTTTGTTCCTGACATCGAAATTTAATGCAAGTACGTTTACATTATGTAGTCTGAGCTCCTTTTCAAGGTCTGCAAGACGCTCTTTCCTGCGGCCGGTAATAATTATATTGTAACCGTCCCGGGCAAATTTTATTGCTGTTGCCCTACCGAATCCGGACGTTGCACCGGTTATCATAATAATTTTTCCCATGATTTATTATAAGTTTAGAACAGGCAAAAATAGAGAGAAAATCCAAGAAACATGCTGCCCTTCTCCGGAATTAAAGAATCTCATTTCATTTCTGCGGTCAATAAATTTCATCCCCTTGCAGATTAGCCGACAAGTGTCAAGTATACTCAATCAGAAAATATATTTATTTATCTTTCTGGTTATATT
Organism: uncultured Bacteroidales bacterium; assembly: GCA_963717685.1. Lineage (GTDB taxonomy): Bacteria > Bacteroidota > Bacteroidia > Bacteroidales > VadinHA17 > LD21. The sequence goes on from OY970346.1 coordinate 2,386,526, forward strand.
TGCCGCATAGTACTTTATGAATAATAGAGAAATAATATCTGATGCTGATAAAAAGAACCAGGTTGGTTCGATGTTCGACGGTATTGCCTCCAGTTATGATTTCCTGAATCATTTTCTGTCATTTGGCATTGACAGGATATGGAGGAGGAAGGCGATACAGACCATTTCACGTTTCAGTGAAAATCCCGCTATAATAGATGTGGCGACCGGAACAGGCGATCTTGCCATAGCCGCGATGAAACTCAGGCCCTTATATATAAAAGGTATTGACATTTCAGAAAAAATGCTTGAAGAAGGCAGGGATAAGATCAAAAGGAAGGGTCTTTCCAATAAAATAGAATTACTAACCGGTGATTCTGAACATATCCTTTTCGGAGATGGGAGCTTCGATGTTGCCATGTGCGCATTTGGGGTCAGGAATTTTGATGATCCTGTTGCAGGACTCAGGGAGATGGGCAGAGTGCTGAAAAACGGTGGGCTGATAATGATACTAGAGTTTTCAAAGCCCGCATCATTCCCGTTCAGGCAGATTTATTATTTTTATTTTATGAAAATCGTGCCAATGATAGGAAAAGCGTTTTCAAATGATAAGAAAGCCTACGGTTATCTTCCCAAATCAGTAATGCAATTTCCGGAAAATGAGGAATTTATCGGATTGCTTGCTGAAGCCGGGTTCAGTGACACAAAACAAAAACGATTGTCAGGTGGCATTGCTACCATATATATGGGAAGGATATTTAAAACGCAATAATTATTATTTCCGGCAGTTTATTATCTTGTAACCCCTAATCGTACCAGAAGCTTGAACAGAAAACCGGTTCAAATATTACTGACTGTTGCATTTCTTTTGATAGCCTGTGATCTCTCGGCGCAGAAGCAAAAGCCTAAAAACTCATCCTGGTATGATGATAAAATACTGCATTTTGGCTTCAGCATCGGTTTCAATACAATGGATTTTAAGATAACTCCTTCCGGGAAATACATGAAAGCTGATTCTATTTATCCGGCAGTGCCGAAACTCTTTCCCGGTATAAATATTCAGGTTGTGACCGATTATCGTCCTGGTAAATACTTTGACATCAGGTTTCTTCCGGGCGTATCGTTCGGACAAAGGGTTATAGTCTACTATAAAGACAACGTGATTTATAACAGCCAGCAAAGCCTTGAATCATCGTTTCTCGAATTCCCGCTCCTTCTGAAATACAAGGGAACCAGGCTTAATAATGTCAGGCCTTACCTTATCACGGGGCTTAATTTCCGGTACGACCTTGCGGGGAAAAAGGATTTCGATGACTCAAAGGATATCTACATCAGGTTAAAAAGACCTGACCTGTATTATGAAGCCGGAGCAGGGCTTGATTTTTATTTATATTATTTCAAGCTTTCAGTCGAGCTGAAAATTTCAAACGGCATTGGGAATATTATTGCTGAAGAATCTGATCCCGGACACCAGCAGTACCGTAACGCGATTGAGACCATGCGGTCGCAGATATGGGTTCTTGCCTTTCATTTCGAATAAGGATGCATCGGGAAATTCATTTATCACTCAGTCCTGAAAATGCGGCCGACGAGAACCATATACGCAGTGCGGCTGCTTCACTAGCAGGCATTGATCAGTCTGATATTGCAGGCATACGGATCCTGCACAGGTCAGTGGATGCACGTCAGAAGAATATAATGGTAATGCTCACCGTTGAGATATTTTCAGCGGAAGAGACCATTGCCCCGGTGCTTCAGCCTTTTATCCAGCGGGATGTCACAAACAGCAGAGAGGTGATCATAATAGGGGCAGGACCGGCCGGACTGTTCGCAGCATTGAGACTTATCGAACTTGGATTGCGCCCCGTCATCATTGAAAGAGGGCGGGATGTTTCGGCAAGGAAAAAGGATGTCGCCAGGATAAGCAGGGATCAGATTGTCGATACTGACAGCAATTACTGCTTTGGAGAGGGAGGTGCAGGTACGTTTTCTGATGGTAAACTATACACCCGCTCAAAGAAAAGAGGCGACAATGCAAGGGTGCTGGAATTGCTTTGTCTTCATGGCGCCAGACCTGAAATCATGTATGAAGCTCATCCGCATATCGGAACTGACAGGCTGCCCGGGATTATCAAAGCTATCAGGAATTCGATAGAAGCGTCAGGAGGCCTGTTGCTTTTTCAGAAAAAAGTCACTGACCTGATCATAGAGGATAAATGTATCAAAGGGGTCATTGTATCGGGAAATGAAAGATATTCTACTTCGGCGGTTATTCTGGCGGCGGGCCATTCGGCGAGGGATATTTATGAAATATGCAGCAGCAGGGGCGTGGCGCTTGAGGCAAAATCATTTGCAATGGGCGTAAGGGTTGAGCATCCGCAGGAACTTATCGATAGTATCAGGTACCATGGGAACAGCAGGGGAAAATATCTCCCTGCTGCATCCTATAGCATAGTAAGGCAGGTTGAAGGGAGAGGAGTCTATTCCTTCTGCATGTGCCCGGGAGGGTTTATCGTGCCATCAGCAACTTCACAGGAGGAGGTCGTCGTCAATGGCATGTCGCCTTCAGACCGTAATTCGCCGTTTGCCAACTCCGGGATAGTCGTGGAAATAAAACCTGAGGACTTCATGCAAATATGGCATTCAGGGGTACTGGGCGGGATTGAGTTTCAGAAGGAGCTTGAAAAGAATGCCTGGATAAATGGCGGCATGACGCAGAGAGCTCCTGCTCAGCGGCTGGCCGATTTTGTGTCCGGCAAGTTCTCAGGATCGATACCCGGAGTCTCATATTTCCCCGGAGTCACTTCGTCCCTGATCAGTGAATGGCTTCCGCCCCTGATAGGCAAAAGACTAAGGGACGGAATCAGGCTTTTCGGAAGCGCCATGAAGGGATTCCTTACAAATGAGGCAGTAGTGCTGGGAGTGGAATCAAGGACATCATCTCCGGTAAGGATCCTTCGCAAAAGTGACACGATGGAAAATATTGCCGTGGCAGGGATTTATCCTTGCGGAGAAGGTTCTGGATATGCCGGGGGAATAGTCTCGTCGGCTGTCGACGGGATGAGAGCTGCAGAGTCAGTTGCGGCCAGGACAAAACCGGAACAGGTTTTTTTTGAGCGTCCCGGCGGATTTTAATGATTCATCCTTTATGATTTTTCAAATAATGAATAGTTTTATTCCGATTATTCCAGAGAATGAACAATCCTTTCAGGCTGCCATATAATGAACCGGGCACGGTGAAGAGCAAGCTAATGGCTGTTTTCGGCTTCGGTTTGTTTATTTTCCTTTTCCTTTATTTCTTCAAGCCATTTGGCATAAGCTTTCTGAATTCATCCCTCCAGCCTTTGTTTACCCTTGGCTTTGGAGTCATAACGGCAGCTGTTCTCGCCGTTTTCAGGTTCCTGATAGAGCCTTTTGTAATCAGAAGGAGATGGACACTTGGTAAAAACATACTCTGGGTGCTGTTAATTTCTGCCTGCATCGGGGCAGCGAACTATTTCTAATGATCATGATCTTCAGGTATGATTTTCATTTTTTATATCTTCTGTATTCAATCTGGACAGCCATCCTTGTGGGCAGCATTCCTGTGACTATAATTCACATACTCGCCTATAACAGGATGTACCGGGAAGCATTGAAGAAAGCCGATGTGCCTGAAAATATCATGATAGCTGAGAAAGAGATCATGATAACGGCCGGCAATGATAAAAACGAATTATCCGTCAATCCCGGGGAAATAATCTACCTTAATTCGAACGACAATTATGTGACCATTGCCATGCAAAGGGGAAATAACATTAGCAAGGTCACCATCAGGGGAACGCTTAAATCAGCTGAATATGAACTAAGAAAGGATTCAAGGTTCCTGAGGTGCCATAAATGCTACATAGTGAACCTCGACTTTGTCGACAAGGTCGAAGGTCACAGCCAGAATATGAAAATCAGGCTTTTGAATTCCGGTGAGATAATTCCTGTTTCAAGATCAAAAGCAGCAATGCTGTCAGGAAAGTAAAAATGGAACAGGCAGTTTCAGAGTTTGCAGTTGCTGTAACTTTTCATCCCACATTTTAGCTAATTGCCACTAAACGATAGACAAATGCCACAAATGACCGCAGGTGGCCACATTTGCCTTGCCGCTCTCATGAAACTGCAATAAATTAGCGGGAAATATTAAAGATGATTGATTCCCTGATACTTGGACTGAGCAGCGGATCCACATGCCTCCTGACATGCGGGATGGTCATTTTCCCTTACCTGATGGCGGGTTCGGCAGGAACAAAAAGAATTGTTTCGGATCTATCCTTTTTTCTTCTTGCCAGGTTTGCAGTCTATCTGGTACTTGCCACTCTGTCCTGGTATTTTGGAAAGGCAATATTCACTTCTTCTGTTTTCAGAAATTATATTTCAGGAATATTATATATCCTGTTTTCAATATTGCTGATCTGGTACAGCATCGGCAGAAACAGAAAGACAGAATGCCCGGCAAAAATTGTCACAACCGCAAACAAAAAAAGACTAATCCCGGTTTTCCTGGGAATAGTCAACAGCCTGGGTTTCTGCCCTGCTCTTCTTCTTATACTTACGAAAAGCGCCACGCAGGTAACCATGGCCGGGAGTTACCTTGCATTTCTTGGTTTTTTTATCGGTTCTTCACTTTATTTCCTTCCACTTCCGCTGGCAGGAAGGATCAAAAGCCGGGAAGTCTTCCGCATCGTGGGGACACTCGCGACAGGCCTGGCAGGAATAATATTCATAATTAAAGGTTTATCAATCATAATAGGAGGAATGGTAAATGGATAACGGCATTATCAGGGAGCGAGGTATGAGAAAATCGTTCGGCATGTCACTTTTGAATGCGCTGCCAATGGTTCTGATCACTTTTGTATTCATTTCAGGAGGCAGGCCTGATTTCTCGGATCACGCCAGAACGCTGGCACTGCTGGTAACTTTCCTGGGAATGAATATATTGTTTTTCCTGATGCACTATACCGGGAAGACAGACAAATTCAGAGCGATTCTTTTCATAGCATTTGCCCTGTCGCTGTCATTCACGCTTATTAGGAATATGGTGGCGATCAGGCATTCCATGGCATTCTCACAGGCCGATATTGTTGAATGCAGGATACCTTTCTGCCATCTGGTAATACCGATGATGATACTTCCGGCCCTCTTTACCGGGTCGATAATTTTTCCGGGATCAATTTCCAGCGGGTTCGCAAACATGTCATCAATAGTTGTGCTTTGGCTGGCAGCTACCATTGTCCTTGGAAGGGGCTTCTGCAGCTGGGGATGTTTTTACGGAGGATGGGATGACGGATTTTCAAGAATAGGAAAGAAGCCACTGGTGAAAAAGATAAGCGACACCTGGAAATGGATGCCTTTTGCGGTGTTGTTTATGGTTGCCATTACCTCAGCCTTGGCGCTTGTTCCTACTTATTGTTCATGGATATGCCCATTTAAGGCAGTCACTGAATTTGAGAAAGTCACCTCGGTAGAATCGGCTGCAAAGGCAGGAGTGTTCTTTTCTCTTTTCGGCGGCCTGGTAGTAATTCTTCCGGCAATAACCCGCAAGAGGACCCAGTGCAGTTTTCTATGTCCACTTGGAGCGATAAATACCCTTGCGAATAAAATAACCCCATTTATTGTTAAAATTAACAGGAGTCTCTGCACCGAGTGTTATAAATGCACCACAGTCTGTCCTTTGTTCGCACTCACCCCGGAAGATGTCAAGAGCGGAAAGGTCTCTGTCTTTTGCAGTAAATGCGGTAAATGCATCGATGCCTGCCCGAAAGGGGCAATTCATTACAGCGTACGGGGAATCCCGGAAGGGAACATGAAGAGCTTCTCAAGAAACATGTTTCTATTTGTCTCTTTTCTTTTTATTGCGGTTTTTTCTTCCGGTTCAATAATAATTGTACTCACTAATATATTCAGGCTTGCATTCTGAAAAAAGAAGGAACATGAAAAAGATCAAAATAACTGCAGGAATAATCTGGGCAATCGCCGGACTTGTTCTGATAATTAACCTATTCCCGGGGCTCAATAATTTTTCAACGGGACTGTCAGGTCTGCCATTCATGAAAATCAATCCGAGATTCTCGGGGGGAGAGGTCGCATCCGAAAAAATAAGTGTAGGTTGTACACTTATTGTCAGGAAGCCGGTTTTTAACGGACTTTTCAGGGAGCGCAACCGAGGATTCGTGCAGGTCGAATGGCATGGCAACCTGCCTGAAATCATCAGGGATACAATTGTTTATAATTCAGATAAAAAGACTGACTTCATCATCAGCATTAATACTGCTGATGCAAAGAGTTCTCTGCAATCTCCTGATCCGGGTGTGAGAGGCGTCGGGTTATCAACCAGAACATCATATGGCTGGGCGGCAAGAGTGAATGTAAGAAAATAACTTGTGTGTAAAATAATAATGCCTTTATAAATAGTCCTGATATTAGTTTGCAGTCTAAAACCAGACAACATGATAGCAGTAATAATTTTGTCATTTATTTTCATGTTTTCAGAGCTTTTCCTGTCTATTACAAAAAGAACGAAAAGTGATCTTGCGAAGATCCGGAAGGACAGGGGCACAGAGATTATTAACTGGCTGGCAATAGCGGGTGGCCTGACGGCAGGTTTTTTCCTTGCCAGATATAGTGTATGGAGCACAATAAACTATCTTGTTTCGTCAGCTGGGATTCTCATTTTTATTTCCGGAGTGTTAATAAGATGGATTGCAGTCAGTCAGCTTAAAGAGAGCTTCACTGTAGACGTCTCAATAAGCAAAACACATGTCCTTAAAACAGATGGACTGTACAGTAATATAAGGCATCCGTCTTACCTGGGATTAATACTCATCACTTTCGGCTTGTCGGTTGCAATGAACAGCTGGAAGTCAATCCTGATGGTAATGGTCCCGGTGCTTATTGCCCTTAATTACAGAATCTTTGTTGAGGAGAGAATACTTACCGGTGAGTTTGGCGGAGAATATCTGAATTATAAATCAAGGACCCGGAAGCTTATCCCCGGCATCTTTTAGACCAGGTATTCGCTTCTTCTTGAAAATTCAGAGAAAATAATGGAAGCGGCCATCCCTACATTTAATGAATCGATTACTGCCTTTGAACCCTGAGGCCCCGGGATCGTAATTTTATCCGTAATGAAAGGAAGGAGGCCTTCGGATATTCCCCTGGATTCATTTCCGAGAAGAATTATCCCGTTTTTCACAAGCATGTGCGAATAAATTGATTCACCTCCGAGCACGGCTCCGAATATCCTGATCTTTTTGCACGAGGCAAATTCAAGGATTTTTTGCAGGTCATCATAAATGACATTCACATGGATTATTGAACCCATGCTTGACTGGATCACTTTCGGATTATAAGCGTCGGCACAATCTTTTGAACAATAAATTGTTTTGATCCCGAACCATGCTGCAGACCTGATAATTGTGCCGAGATTTCCCGGATCCTGGATACAATCCAGTGCGATTGAAAGTCCTTTTTCAGGATTGGAGTCGCTGATCTTTATATCTGCCATTTCAATGATAGCCAGTGCATTGTGTGGCGTTTTCAGGGAACTGACCTTTTTAAGGTCCCCGCCGGTAGCCCTGATGACTTCCGTTATCTGCTGTCTCCGGCTGTCAGGAATGGATTCCAGGAATTCAGGCACACCTACAAGAGTGCTTATCTTTAAGCCTGAAGCAAGGAAATCCCTTACGATCTTATCGCCTTCAATGACGAACAAATGCTTTTCTTCCCTGACCTTTTTCTTTTGAAGGGATATAATTAAACCTGCCTTGCTTTTGCTTAACATTTTATAGCCTGAATGATCCTGAGAACTGAACATTATTATTGATATATTTGCGTAAGCTTTATATACAAAATTTGAAAAAAAATCGGTCAAATAAAAATATTTGTTCCCTGAGATTTCATATCCCCCTTGTTCTGGCAGTTCTTTTTATATCTTCATGTAATCCCACAAAATATGTACCACGGGATGAATCGCTGCTTGATGAGACGCATATTATAATTAACAGGGAAGGAATTAAAAAGGAAAGCATTCTGCCGTTCATAAAGCAAAAGCCGAATAAAAGGATATTCTATGTGAAATTTTATTTGGGTCTGTACAATTTGTCAAACATCAAAAAAGATAAATGGCCGCACACGTGGCTCAGAAATATAGGCGAGGAACCGGTAATATTCGATCCGTATGCAACTGAAAAATCAAAGGAGCAGATACAGTCTTATATTGCCTCAAAGGGATACTTCGACAGCCATGTGATGGAGACGATTGAGACGGAGAATCGCAAAACCAAGGTTTTCTTCAACATCGACCTTAACACTCCATACACGATAAAAAATATTTATTACGAGATTGCTGATACCAACATCAGGAAGCTCTTTTATTTTGATTCGGTGAACTGCATGATTGAACGGGGGAAGCCTTATGATATTGATGTGCTTCAGGCTGAGAGATCAAGGTTTGAACGATACGTCAAGGATCACGGGTTCTATGCTTTCTCGGGTGACCATATTTCCTTCGCGATCGACAGCACGGCAGGAGACCGTAAGGTAAATATCTTTTACAGGATAAGTCAGTTTACCACCACCGATATTACAAACAGGTCAAGCATAGTGCCGCATTCACGGTACATGGTCAGGAATATTTACATTTATCCGGACTTTGTTCCAAAAGATGCACTGGAGGGAGGGGATGCTTATCTTAAAAGCCTTGATACAATAAAGGACAATGGATACTATTTTATAACTCCCAAAAAAAGGCCGGATATTAAATACGATCTGATAATCCAGTCGCTTTATCTCAAACCCGGCTCCATTTACAACGTTACAAACACCGAACAGACTCAGAGCCACCTGCTTGCGTTAAAGATCTACAGGCTGGTGAATATTTTTTATAATGAGGTTCATGACCAGAATGCCCAGGAGGGATCAATTCTGACCCTTGATTGCACCATCCAGCTCACCACGATTGCCAGGCAGTCATTTAAAGTAGAGGTGGAGGGCACAAATACGGGAGGCAGCCTGGGCGGTGATCTGAATCTGATATACCAGAACGGAAACCTATTTCATGGAGCTGAGATATTCAATCTTAAGCTGAAAGGGGCGTATGAGGCAATTTCACAGAAAGATTCATTGAGAGGCTCGCAGGAATATGCGATTGAGACAAGCCTGAGGTTCCCAAAATTCCTTGTCCCCTTTATACAGACGGAAGGCTTTATAAAAAAATATAATCCTTCGACTACGGTCCTTGCCGCATACGATTATCAGAACATGCCTTTCTATAACCGGACGCTTGCGAATGCGACTTTCGGATATACCTGGAATCAGAATAAATATATAACGCACATTGTCAATCCCATTCAGCTTGATCTTGTAAAACTGGTAAGAATTGATTCCAGCTTCAAGGCAATGATTGATACTTCCTCCTACCTGGCATACAGTTATAGGAATGTAATGATCCTGGGTGGCGGATATTCATTTATTTATAATGATCAGAAAATAAAAAAATCCAGGTACTGGTTTGTCAGGGTCAATGCTGAAACATCAGGCAATATAGCGGAACTTGCAAGCAAGCTGATTGGAACAACGAAGACAAATGGCAGCTATAATATCCTGGGTCAGCCTTTCGCACAATATTTCAGGGCAGATGCGGATATCCGTTACAATGTCATCCTGAATGACGCGAGCTCGGCCGTCTACAGGGTTTTTATCGGTGCCGGGATTCCTTATGGCAATTCCGAGGCCATGCCATTTGAAAAACAGTATTATGGAGGAGGGGCAAACGATATAAGGGCATGGCAGGTAAGAACACTTGGTCCCGGATCATACATTCCCCCGTCGACCACAAGTTTCCTGAACCAGACAGCCGATATCAAGCTGGTAGGGAATGCAGAATACAGATTCAAGCTTTTCTGGATACTTCATGGTGCATTTTTCCTGGATGCGGGAAATATCTGGTCGTTCAATGATGACCCGACAAGGCCGGGCGCACAATTCGTTATAAATAATTTCTACAAGGACATAGCTGTAGGAACAGGGACCGGCCTGAGATTTGATTTCGGCTTCGTTCTTATGAGGGCCGATTTGGGGCTGAAGCTGCGGGATCCTTCCATTTCCTATGGATCTAAATGGATAATCCTGTCCAGGCCATATTCATTCAGGAACGACGTGACTCTTGTAATTGCAATTGGATATCCTTTCTGATCGGGGGGATGCCGGGAAAAACCGGGAACAATTTTAATAGTTTCAAAGGAATTCTTAAATTGCAGCTGTCTTACTGCATATTTTATGAATAAAATGCCGATCAGCCATTTCAGGAATTGGTTTGGCTATAACCGCAGGGAGCGGAGAGCTTCCTTTTTTATACTTCTTCTGACCGCAGGAATTGCAGGCGTCAGGTACATCATACCAGACAGCGGTGCAGGTACGGAGATTATTCCGGTTGCACCCAGTATGAGAGTGACTGATTCAACGGGCGTGCCTGAAAAGAAAATCTATGTAAGGCAATCAGGAACTAAAGTCCGGTCAGGCGGATCTATTCCTGCAAGAAAAGTCATCGATCTGAACAGCTGTGATTCAACAGCCCTTGAAAAGCTGCCGGGAATAGGTCCTGTCCTTGCCAGAAGGATAATAAAATACAGGAATCTGCTTGGGGGCTTTGCTTATGTTGAACAGCTAAAGGAAGTGTACGGCCTCAGGGACTCCACCTATAAACTGATTTCAGACAGGCTGAGTGCAGACCCTGCGGCAGTCAGGAGGATCGATATCAACAAGGCTGATTTCAGACAGCTGATCAGGCTGCCATATTTTGAGAAATATGAGGTGAGTTCCATTCTCAAATACCGGGACCTCGAAGGCAGTATAAAAAATATCGATGAGCTGGTAAATAATAAATTGATCACAGCTGAAAAAGCCGGGAAAATACGAGCATATGTTATTTTTGGAGAGTGAACCGGAATAAAGACATGAGAAAAATACTCTGGCAATCGCTTTGATTATTTCTGAATTGTACCTATATTTATATAGCAATATATCCGATTACAAATCTGAGCTAAATGGTTGTTAAACAGATTAAAATTAATGTCATGGATAATTTAACCACATGATTGTTTTGGAAAAGGTTTTTAAATTTCTATCTTTGCGCCTCGTTTAAATAAATTTAAATATGATTATTGTACAATTAAAAGAAGGCGAAAACATTGAAAGAGCTTTAAAGAAGTTCAAGAGAAAATTCGAGAAAACCGGTGTGATTCGTGAACTGCGGTCACGCCAGGCATTTGTTAAGCCTTCAGTTCGCCGGAGAGAAGAGATCAAGAAGGCTATGTACGTTCAGAAGATACAGGAAAGCGAAGAATAGTCTTTGATCCTGCACAAAGAATTTTAAAAATAACTGTCAAAGAGGTTCCTTCATGAGTCTTAAGGAATCATTCTTCCAATATATTCAGGCTGAAAGGCGGTATTCGCCGCATACCCTAAGGTCATACCAAAATGATCTTGATCAGTTTTTCACATATCTTTCATCAAACGGGATGCCGGCCGAACCGGAAGAAATATCAGCACATCATATCAGATCCTGGATGGTAAGCATGATGGACGGAGGAACAAAATCTGTCACCATTCACAGAAAGATTTCCTGTCTGAGGTCTTTCTTCAGGTATCTGAGGAAAGAAGGGGTGATCAAAAATGATCCGCTTGAGAAAGTCGTGCTTCCGAAAAGGAGCCGCAGGCTCCCTGTTTTTGTTCCCGAGGAATCGCTCGACAGGCTACTTGATGAAAACTACTTCGGCAGTGATTTCAAGGGGATCAGAAATCGCACTATAATTGAAATGCTTTACCTCACGGGCATGAGAAGGGCTGAGCTGACAGGACTACGGAATGATGACGTCGATCTGGAGGGAGCTGTCGTGAAGGTGACGGGTAAAAGGAACAAACAGCGGATAATACCGCTTACAAAGACATTCACCCTGAGGCTTGATGAATATATTAAAGCCAGGGATAGCATGTGGGGAACGGGTATTGGAGAATGGTTCTTTAAGACCGATAAGGGTCTGAAGCTCTACGACAAGTATGTTTATAACATTGTAAGGAAATATCTCTCATTGGTAACCACAGTCGAAAAAAAGAGTCCTCATATCCTTCGTCATTCCTTTGCCACTCACATGCTCAACAGGGGGGCTGATCTTAATGCCATCAAGGAATTCCTGGGACATGCAAACCTTTCTGCCACACAGATTTACACGCATAATACGTTTGAAAAACTGAAGAAAATATATAAACAGGCCCATCCAAGGGCTTAAGTTCTAATTAATAATTTAGGAGGTACTGCTATGAACATTCAGATTCATTCGGTTCGGTTTAATGCCGACAAAAGGCTTATCGATTTTGTTCATCAGAAACTGGATAAGCTTACCCAGTTCAGTGAGGAAATAGTCAATGCCGAGGTATATCTAAGGCTCGACAAGGATCAAGACCGGGAGAACAAAATAAGCGAAATCAAGCTGGATTTGTCAGGCGGACCTTTGTTTGCAAGGAAGCAAAGCAGGAGTTTCGAGGAGGCTACCGACGATGCCATAGATGCCCTGAAGAAGCAGATTGACAAGCTTAAGCAGAAGAAGAGAGGTGCATAGATTTTCAGTTTATAAAATTCTTAACAATTATTTTGATATATAAAATATAAATTCATACATTTGCACACCGTTTTTTAAGGGTGGATTATGCCCATTCGGGACGGTGCGTTCTTTAACTTGCCGATGTAGCTCAGTTGGCCAGAGCAGCTGATTTGTAATCTGCAGGTCGGGGGTTCGAATCCCTTCATCGGCTCCTGAAAGAGTTGATAATGTGTGTCGATTAAGGAGATTGACTCTGTTTAGAGGGGAGATACCAAAGTGGCCAACTGGGGCAGACTGTAAATCTGCTGGCGAATGCCTTCGTAGGTTCGAATCCTGCTCTCCCCACTTTAAACGGGGTTCCTGCAGAAGGGTTCAAGTGCAGGCAGGAGAGACCTCTTTTGAAGATATTTCGCGGGAGTAGCTCAGTTGGTAGAGCATTAGCCTTCCAAGCTAAGGGTCGCGGATTCGAGTTCCGTCTCCCGCTCTCTTTTGATGCCAGAGTAGCTCAGGGGTAGAGCACTTCCTTGGTAAGGAAGGGGTCAGGGGTTCAATTCCCCTCTCCGGCTCAACAGGAAAATATTTTGGGATTGATATAGATTTAAGATAATAGATAAACTAATAAATTTAATACGCTTGGAGTTATGGCAAAAGAAAAATTTGACAGGTCGAAACCACATGTAAATATTGGTACAATCGGTCATGTTGACCATGGCAAGACCACCCTTACTGCAGCAATTACAATGGTGCTTCATAAAAAGGGACTCTCTGAAATCAGGGATTTTGACTCAATTGATAATGCTCCCGAAGAAAAGGAAAGGGGTATTACGATTAATACTGCTCATGTTGAATATCAGACGGCCGCACGTCACTATGCACACGTTGACTGCCCGGGCCACGCCGACTATATCAAGAATATGGTTACAGGTGCCGCCCAGATGGATGGCGCAATTCTCGTAGTTGCAGCAGATGACGGACCGATGCCTCAGACACGTGAGCATATACTTCTGGCTCATCAGGTTAATGTTCCAAAGGTGCTTGTATTCATGAACAAGATCGACCTTGTCGACGATCCTGAGCTCCTTGACCTCGTCGAAATGGAAGTGCGCGATCTTCTTAACTTTTATGAGTTTGATGGCACTAATTGCCCCGTGATCCGTGGCTCAGCCCTTGGCGCAATGCACGGAGAACCGAAATGGGAAGAAAAAGTAATGGAACTTATGGATGCAGTTGATTCATATATCCCGATTCCTAAGCGGGAAAATGAAAAACCGTTCCTGCTGCCGGTTGAAGACATATTCTCAATTACAGGCAGGGGTACAGTTGCCACCGGACGTATTGAAACCGGAATTGTCCATACAGGAGACGAACTCGAAATGATAGGTCTCGGCACTGAAAAACGTAAAACGGTTTGTACCGGTGTCGAAATGTTCCGCAAGATACTTGACGAGGGAGAAGCCGGCGACAATGTAGGACTTCTGCTCCGTGGCGTTGACAAGAAGGAAATAAAGAGAGGGATGGTTCTTGCAAAACCGGGTTCAATAACCCCTCATACCAAACTAAAGGCCGAGATTTACGTTCTTAAGAAAGAAGAAGGTGGACGTCACACGCCGTTCCATAACAAATACCGTCCCCAGTTCTACATCAGGACACTTGATATCACCGGTGAAATAACGCTTCCTGAAGGAACGGAAATGGTAATGCCGGGAGATAATGTCACAATTACAGTGGACCTTATCTATCCTGTCGCAATTAATGTCGGGCTTCGTTTTGCCATCAGGGAAGGCGGCAGAACAGTAGGTGCCGGGGCTGTTACGGAAATTCTTGAATAAAAACGTTTTGGATATGCAGGAGTGCCGCAGATGTTCACGGCACTGCCCCCATACGGGTGTAGCTCAGTTGGTAGAGCACTGGTCTCCAAAACCAGGTGTCGGGAGTTCGAGCCTCTCCTCCCGTGCAAATAATTAAGTAAAATGAATGGTATAAAAGGATATTTCAAAGAATCGTTCACGGAACTTGTTCATAAGGTTACCTGGCCGACATGGAGCGAGCTTCAGAACAGTGCCGTGCTTGTTATGGTGGCGACCCTGATAATTGCACTTATCGTTGCAGCAATGGATTTCTCATTCGGCAAGATAATGCATGCATTATATAAATTGTTAATTTAAACCTTACAGGTTGAAATGAGTGATATCGTCAAAAAGTGGTACGTGCTGAGAGCTATTGGAGGGAAAGAGAAAAAAGTAAAGGAGTATATCGATAGCGAGATTGTCAGGCTCAGGCTGGGAGATTTAATCTCACAGGTACTTATTCCAACTGAAAAGGTTTATCAGATAAGGGCAGGGAAAAAAATAAGCAAGGAAAGGAATTTCTACCCCGGGTATGTGCTTGTTGAAGCTGTACTGACAGGTGAAATACCTCACTTTCTGAGAAATGTGCCGAATGTGATCGGATTTCTAGGATCACAGGAGGGTGAACCTGTTCCACTGAGGAAATCAGAGATAAACCGTATTCTGGGAAAAGTCGATGAGCTCAATGCAAGCGATGAGGAACTGAATGTGCCGTTCTTTGTTGGCGAATCCGTCAAAGTCATCGATGGCCCGTTCAACAGTTTCACAGGGATCATCGAAGAGGTAAACGAAGAAAAAAAGAAGCTTAAAGTGATGGTCAAGATTTTTGGCAGAAAAACACCCCTTGAGCTGAGCTTTATGCAGGTTGAAAAAGAGAACTGAAATTAGGATATTGACTGCTGTAATAACCATTAATGCTTCCTGAACAGTGGTCATGTACTCGCAATAAACACGCAAATATTTAATTTATGGCAAAAGAAGTTGCTGGACTAATCAAATTACAGATTCGTGGCGGAGGAGCCAATCCATCTCCACCGGTGGGGCCTGCATTGGGTTCCAAAGGTGTAAATATCATGGATTTCTGCAAGCAGTTCAATGCGAGGACCCAGGACAAGGCTGGAAAAGTAATACCGGTTGTCATTACGGTTTATGCTGACAAATCGTTTGATTTTGTCACTAAAACTCCGCCGGTAGCTGTTCAGCTTCTGGAAGCTGCCAAATCAAAGAAAGGTTCAAAGGAACCAAACAGGGATAAGGTGGCTCAGGTCACATGGGACCATGTAAAGACAATTGCTAAGGATAAAATGGAAGACCTGAACTGTTTTACAGTCAAGTCGGCCATGAAGATGGTAGCTGGTACCGCAAGAAGTATGGGGATAACCGTGAAAGGCGATTTCCCGGACAAAATTTAACTAGGAGAAAAATGGCTAAACTTACCAAAAACCGTAAAGCTGCCTTTGAAAAAATGGAAAAGGACAGGCTTTATACGCTGAAAGAAGCATCAGTACTTGTCAGGGATATGACCACGACAAAATTCGATGCTTCCGTTGATCTGGATGTAAGGTTAGGTATTGATCCAAGGAAATCCAACCAAATGGTTCGCGGCGTTGTTTCACTGCCTCACGGGACAGGGAAGGAGACGAGAGTGCTTGTCCTCTGTTCACCCGATAAGGAAGCTGAAGCAAAGGAAGCCGGAGCCGATTTCGCAGGTCTTGACGATTTCATCGAAAAGATCAAGGGAGGCTGGACAGACATGGATGTTATTATAACCATGCCATCCGTCATGGGTAAAGTCGGTCAGCTCGGAAGAATCCTCGGTCCACGCGGACTGATGCCTAATCCGAAAAGCGGAACCGTTACTATGGAAATTGGTAAGGCTGTCAAGGAAGTGAAACAGGGCAAGATTGATTTCAAGGTTGATAAGAGCGGAATCATTCATGCATCTATCGGGAAAGTCTCATTTGAGCCAAATAAGATTGCTGAAAATGCAAAAGAGTTCGTATCAATGGTTAACAAACTTAAACCGGCTTCTGCAAAGGGAACCTACATACGTAGCATCTTCCTTTCGAGCACTATGAGCCCGGGCATTAAGATCGATCCGAAAGGAATGGATGAATAAATTTTAGAAAACTTGGAAAAACCATTATGAGACGGGAAGAAAAAAACGCGATTATAGACAGCCTCGCTGAGAAACTGAAAGAGTACGGCCACTTTTATCTGACTGATACTGCTCAGCTTAACGCTGCTGATACAAGTGATCTGAGAAGGAAATGCTTTGAAAACGACATAAAGCTCATCGTCGTTAAAAACACGCTCCTTAAAAGAGCACTTGAGCAGTCTGAAGCAAACTTTGAGGAACTCTATCCAGTTCTGAAAAGTACGACGTCCATCATGTTCGCCAACACTGGAAATACTCCGGCAAAGCTTATAAAGGAATTCCGGAAGAAACATGATAAGCCTGTTCTTAAAGGCGCATACGTTCAGGAATCAATTTACATTGGAGACGAGGTGCTAGACGCACTCATCTCCATCAAAAGCAAACAGGAGCTCGTCGGAGATCTTATTTTCCTCCTGCAATCTCCTGCCAGGAACGTTATATCAGCCCTGCAATCAGGCGGAAACAAAATTCATGGTGTTCTCGAAACACTGTCAAAGAAAGAGAAGTAATTATATCGTAATCAATTAAAATCAATAGAAATGGCAGATCTCAAAAAATTTGCAGAAGAACTGGTTAACTTATCTGTAAAGGAAGTAAACGAATTGGCAAAAATTCTTAAGGAAGAATATGGTATTGAACCTGCTGCAGCAGCAGTTGCAGTTGCCGGACCCGCGGCCGGCGGTGACGCACCAAAAGCCGAAGAAAAATCGACTTTCAATGTCATTCTTAAAAATGCAGGCGGACAGAAATTACAGATCGTTAAACTGGTCAAGGATATCACCGGACTTGGATTAAAGGAAGCCAAGGCAGTCGTTGATGCTGCTCCGGCTCCCGTAAAGGAAGGTGTCTCCAAAGAAGAAGCTGAAACTATTAAGAATCAATTAGTAGAAGCAGGAGCTGAAGTTGAACTTAAATAAGTTATACCTCTTAGCTGGGTTTTAGGTTTAGCCCCGTCAGATGACGGGACTAAGCCTTTTCGTTCTTTTAAATCATAAGTTCACTTAATCTTTTTATAAATGTCTGTAAAAAATACCGAAAGAATAAGTTTCACCTCCAGGAAAAATCAACTCGAATACCCTGATTTTCTGGAAGTTCAGTTAAAATCATTCTGTGAGTTTTTCCAGCTTGGAACAACCCCTGAAAATAGGAAAAAGGAAGGCCTCTATAAAGTATTTACAGAAAACTTCCCAATAACTGATACAAGGAACAATTTCGTTCTTGAGTTTCTTGATTATTATATTGACCCCCCGCGATATACTATCGAGGAATGCATCGAAAGGGGACTCACTTTCAGTGTTCCTCTTAAAGCAAAGCTGAAACTCTATTGCACAGATCCGGAACATGAGGATTTTGATACCGTTATACAGGATGTTTATCTCGGTACTGTCCCGTATATGACTGAACGCGGAACTTTCGTGATTAATGGGGCAGAAAGGGTTGTCGTTTCCCAGCTCCACAGATCACCTGGAGTATTTTTCGGCCAGAGCATTCATGCCAACGGCACAAAGCTTTATTCTGCAAGGATCATACCTTTCAAGGGGTCATGGATAGAGTTTGCCACCGACATCAATAATGTAATGTATGCTTATATTGACAGGAAGAAAAAACTTCCCGTTACGACTCTTCTCAGAGCTATAGGCTTCGAGAGCGATAAGCAGATACTCGAAATATTCAACCTTGCTGAAGAACATAAAGTATCCAAAACAAATATTAAAAAACTCATAGGACGGAAACTTGCTGCGAGAGTCCTGAAAACATGGGTCGAGGACTTCGTGGATGAGGATACCGGTGAGGTTGTTTCCATTGAAAGAAATGAAGTGATCCTCGACAGGGAAACTGTCATTGAGCCTGAACACGCCGACCTTATTGTAGAATCAGGAACCAAGACAATCCTTTTGCACAAGGAGGATGCCTCCCTGTCGGATTATGCTATAATATATAATACCCTTCAGAAAGATCCCTGCAACTCTGAAAAAGAAGCAGTGATCTATATATACCGCCAGCTTCGTAATGCCGAACCTCCTGATGAAGCTACAGCGCGTGACGTGATAGATAAGCTGTTCTTCTCAGACAAGAGATACGATCTGGGCGAAGTAGGCCGTTACAGGATCAACAAAAAACTCGGCCTGAACACTGAAATGAACGTCAAGATACTGACGCGTGAGGATATTATCAAGATAATCGGCTACCTGATTGAACTCATCAACTCAAAAACAGATATAGATGATATTGACCATCTGAGCAACAGAAGAGTAAGAACGGTCGGCGAACAGCTGTATGCGCAGTTTGGAGTCGGTCTTGCCAGAATGGCCCGTACCATACGGGAAAGAATGAATGTGAGGGATAATGAGGTTTTCACTCCTGTCGACCTTATCAACTCAAAAACCCTGTCGTCGGTTATTAACTCATTCTTCGGAACCAATCAGCTTTCCCAGTTCATGGATCAGACCAATCCCCTGGCTGAAATGACCCATAAGCGCCGTATGTCGGCCCTTGGACCAGGCGGACTTTCCCGTGAAAGAGCCGGATTCGAGGTCAGGGATGTCCATTATACCCACTATGGCCGCCTTTGCCCGATAGAAACGCCGGAAGGCCCGAACATCGGACTTATATCTTCGCTTTGCGTTTATGCAAAGATCAATGATCTTGGCTTCATAGAGACACCTTACCTCAAAGTGAACCATGGCCAGGTCGATTTCACAAAAGACGGTACGGTGTGGCTTAGCGCCGAGGAAGAAGAAGAGAAAATCATTGCCCAGGCAAATGCTCCGCTGAAAAAAGACGGTCACTTTGAGGATCCCAGGGCAAAATGCAGGTACGAAGCAGACTATCCCATTGAGGAAGTCGATAAAATAGATCTGATGGATGTGGCACCGAACCAGATTGCATCCATAGCAGCTTCGCTCATACCATTTCTTGAGCACGACGATGCGAACAGGGCTCTTATGGGATCGAACATGATGCGACAGGCTGTACCACTTCTGAATCCCGAATCAGCTATCGTGGGCACCGGCCTTGAAACCCAGGTTATCAGAGACAGCCGCATAATGTTCGCTGCTGAAGGCGATGGTGTCATAGATTATGTCGATTCGAATGAGATTGTAATAAGGTACACTCGCACCGATGAGGAAAAGTTCGTGAGCTTTGATGATGATACGAAAAAGTACGTTCTTCCGAAATACAAGAAGACAAACCAGAATACCTGCATAAACCTTATTCCTATTGTCAAGAAAGGTGAAAAGGTAAAGAAGGGGCAGGTGCTTACTGAAGGTTACGGAACGAAGAAGGGAGAGCTTGCCCTTGGCCGTAACCTGAAAGTGGCTTTTATGCCGTGGAAGGGCTATAACTTTGAGGATGCCATAGTGATATCGGAAAAAGTGGTTCAGGATGACATGTTCACCTCCATGCATATCGACGAGTATCTTCTTGAAGTGCGCGATACAAAGCGGGGGCTGGAAGAACTCACATCCGATATTCCAAATGTAAGCGAGGAGGCAACGAAGAATCTTGATGAGAACGGTCTTATAAGGATTGGTGCTCATGTCAGGCCGGGTGATATCCTGATAGGCAAAATAACGCCGAAGGGAGAATCAGACCCATCACCTGAAGAAAAGCTCCTGCGCGCCATTTTCGGTGATAAGGCAGGAGATGTAAAAGACGCCTCCCTGAAAGCCGGTCCCTCTCTTGAAGGCATAGTGATTGACAAGAAACTGTTCACCAGGGCTATCAAGGACAGGAAAGCAAAGGCAGTTGAAAAGCCAATGCTTGATAAGATCGAGAATGAATTCGAGAAGAATGTCGATGAGCTGAAATCAAAGCTGGTCGATAAGCTTTTCATCCTTGTAAATGGGAAAACCTCGCAGGGAGTGAAGGATTATCTGAACGTGGATATTATTCCCAAAGGAAGCAAATTCACACTGAAACAGCTTCAGGATGTTGATTTTCTTAATATTAATCCTAACAAGTGGACCACAGACAAGAAGAAAAATGACAGTATAAAGCAGCTTCTTCACAATTATGTCATAAAGTATAAGGAGATTGACGGAGTATACAAGCGCAAGAAATACAATATTACAATTGGGGATGAGCTTCCCGCAGGTATCGTAAGGCTTGCCAAGGTTTATATTGCCAAAAAGAGAAAAGTCAAGGTCGGGGATAAGATGGCCGGCCGCCATGGAAACAAGGGCATTGTGGCAAAGATAGTAAGGCCGGAGGATATGCCTTTCCTTGAAGACGGAACGCCGGTGGATATTGTCCTTAACCCTTTGGGTGTGCCCTCAAGAATGAATCTTGGTCAGATATATGAGACTGTGCTGGGATGGGCCGGACAGAAGCTTGGACTTCAGTTCTCCACGCCGATATTTGATGGAGCAACCATAGATCAGATTACCGAATATACCCAAAAGGCTGACCTGCCAAGATATGGCACTACTTACCTGTACGATGGCGGAACAGGTGAAAGATTTGACCAGCCTGCAACCGTTGGGATTATTTATATGCTGAAGCTGGGCCATATGGTCGACGATAAAATGCATGCACGGTCGATAGGACCTTATTCCCTGATAACACAACAACCGCTCGGTGGAAAGGCTCAGTTCGGCGGCCAGCGTTTCGGGGAAATGGAGGTGTGGGCGCTTGAAGCATTCGGGGCTGCCAATGTCCTGCAGGAGATTCTTACTATAAAATCCGACGATGTCGTCGGCCGCGCAAAGGCTTATGAGGCTATAGTCAAAGGTGAACCGATGCCTCAGCCTGGGATCCCTGAATCACTCAATGTGCTTCTCCATGAGCTGAGAGGCCTGGGTTTGAGTGTAATACTCGACTGATAGTCTTTATATGAACTGTTTCAAAATTGAATAAAAAAAATTCGCTATATGTCATTCAGAAGGGATAACAAAACCAAAACTAGTTACTCAAAGATCTCTATAGGTCTTGCTTCACCTGAAGAAATACTGGATCGTTCCAGCGGTGAAGTTCTTAAGCCCGAAACTATCAATTACAGGACATATAAGCCAGAACGCGATGGCTTGTTCTGTGAAAGGATTTTCGGCCCTGTAAAAGATTACGAATGCCATTGCGGGAAATACAAGAGAATCCGGTACAAAGGCATCGTATGCGACCGTTGCGGAGTTGAAGTGACAGAGAAAAAAGTGAGGCGTGAAAGGATGGGGCATATATCCCTTGTTGTTCCTGTCGCCCACATCTGGTATTTCAGGTCGCTGCCCAACAAGATCGGGTACCTTCTGGGCCTTCCCACAAAAAAACTTGATTCAATTATTTATTATGAGAGATATGTGGTCATTAATCCCGGAATCAAGGCAGTTGACGGAGTAAAGCAACTGGATTTTCTTACCGAGGAGGAATATCTTGAAATAGTGGAATCGCTACCCAAGGAAAACCAGTACCTTGAAGATAATCATCCTGATAAATTTGTCGCTGACATGGGTGCAGAAGCTCTTTATAAGCTTCTGAGCATACTTGACCTGGATGAGATGTCTTATTCCCTGCGCCACAGGGCAAATACCGAGACTTCACAGCAGAGAAAGAATGAGGCGCTGAAGCGTCTTCAGGTTGTCGAGGCATTCAGGGACTCGAAGAATGTGAACAAGCCGGAGTGGATGATAATTAAAGTTGTTCCTGTAATTCCTCCCGAATTAAGGCCACTTGTTCCTCTCGACGGCGGAAGATTTGCCACCAGCGACCTTAACGATTTGTACCGAAGAGTTATAATCAGGAATAATCGTTTAAAAAGGCTTATTGAGATCAAGGCTCCTGAGGTGATACTTCGCAATGAAAAGAGAATGCTGCAGGAAGCCGTTGATTCACTATTTGATAATTCAAGAAAAGCAAATGCGGTCAAAACGGATGCAAATCGTCCTCTTAAATCATTGAGCGACAGCCTTAAAGGAAAACAGGGGAGGTTCCGTCAGAACCTGCTTGGGAAAAGAGTTGACTATTCGGCACGATCAGTGATTGTGGTCGGACCCGAATTGAATCTTCATGAATGCGGTCTGCCTAAAGATATGGCTGCCGAGCTTTATAAGCCATTCATTATCAGGAAACTCATTGAAAGAGGAATTGTAAAGACTGTAAAATCGGCAAAGAAGATCGTCGACAGGAAGGATCCTGTTGTCTGGGATATCCTTGAGAATGTACTCAAGGGGCACCCTGTGCTTCTTAACCGTGCACCGACACTTCACAGGCTTGGCATCCAGGCCTTCCAGCCAAAACTTATAGAAGGGAAGGCTATTCAGCTTCATCCGCTGGTTTGTACGGCTTTTAACGCCGACTTTGATGGAGACCAGATGGCAGTTCATTTGCCGCTTGGAAATGGGGCAATCCTTGAGGCACAGATGATTATGCTTGCATCACATAACATTCTCAATCCTGCCAACGGGGCTCCGATCACTGTCCCTTCACAGGATATGGTTCTTGGACTGTACTATATAACCAAAGGCAAAAAGAGCACGGAAACTGAAAAGGTTAGGGGGGAAGGACTGATTTTCTATTCACCCCAAGAGGTGATAATAGCATATAACGAAGGCAGAATAGACCTGCATGCTATAATAAAAGTTAAAGTCAATGACCGTGTAAACGGCGAATTTGTCAATCATATTATTGAGTCATCTGTTGGAAGAGTGCTGTTTAACCAGTTTGTTCCGGAAGAAGTTGGCTATATAAATGAGATATTGACCAAAAAGTCATTAAGGGACATTATCGGCCGCGTCCTGAAGCTGTCGGGTATGGCTAAAACTGCCGATTTCCTTGATGCAATAAAAAATCTTGGCTTTTATTCAGCTTTCAAGGGCGGCCTTTCTTTCAACCTTGATGATGTCATTATTCCTGAAGAAAAAACAAAATTTGTCTCTGAGGGATATGAACAGGTTGAAGAAGTGCTGAATAACTACAGCATGGGGTTTATCACTAACAATGAACGCTATAACCAGATTATTGATATCTGGACACATGTGAATGCACGACTCACCCAGTCGCTGATGAAGCAGCTGTCGAACGACAAGCAGGGGTTCAACTCGGTGTACATGATGCTTGACTCAGGAGCAAGGGGCTCCAAGGAACAGATACGTCAGCTTTCCGGGATGAGGGGTCTTATGGCCAAGCCGCAGAAATCGGGGGCAACAGGCTCTGAGATCATTGAAAACCCAATCCTTTCCAACTTCAAGGAGGGACTTTCGGTTCTGGAGTATTTCATTTCAACTCACGGTGCACGCAAAGGTCTTGCCGATACGGCCCTGAAAACCGCAGATGCCGGATATCTTACCAGAAGGCTGGTTGATGTTTCTCAGGATGTGATCATAAACGAGGAAGACTGCGGCACGCTCAGGGGGCTGGTGGCTACTGCAATAAAGAAAAATGAGGAAGTGGTGGAATCTCTGTACGAAAGGATACTTGGACGCACCACGGTTCACGACGTCTTCCATCCTTTGACGGGTGAGCTTATTGTCGAAGCCGGACAGGAACTCACGGAAGAGCTTGCTAAAAAAATCGAGGATTCCCCGATTGAGCAGGTTGAGATACGTTCCGTGCTGACATGCGAATCCAAAAAAGGTGTCTGCGCAAAATGCTACGGACGCAACCTGGCGACTAGTCAGATGGTCCAGAAGGGAGAAGCTGTCGGAGTAATTGCCGCGCAGAGCATTGGTGAACCGGGTACACAGCTTACCCTGCGTACTTTCCACGTCGGAGGCACAGCTTCGAATATAACCACCGAATCGAGGCTTGTTGCCCGCTATTCAGGAATAGCAGAAATAGAGGAGCTCAGATCTGTTCCGAAGAAAGATCCGGAAAAAGGTGATATTGAAATAGTAATTGGCCGTCTGGCAGAGCTCAGAATAATAGACAAAAAAACAGGAATTGCGCTTACTACACATACGATTCCGTACGGCTCAAAACTGTATGTCAAGCCTGGTCAGGAAATCGAAAAGGGCAAGCTGATATGCGAATGGGACCCCTTCAACGCAGTTATCATTGCAGAGTTGGGAGGTAAGGTGGGATATGATTATCTGATTGATGGAGTCACCTTCCGTGAAGAATCGGATGAGCAGACCGGTTTCAAGGAAAAGGTCATTATTGAAAGCAGGGATAAGACCAAGAATCCTGCCATTAAGGTACAGGCACCAAAGGGAGGAGAGGATCTTAAGCTCTATAACCTTCCGGTTGGGGCACACCTGGTTGTGGAAACGAACAAAATTGTCGAGGCAGGTGATGTGCTTGCCAAGATTCCAAGGGCTGTGGGAAAATCAGGCGATATTACCGGAGGACTGCCACGCGTCACCGAGCTGTTTGAGGCCCGTAACCCCTCTAATCCGGCAATAGTTTCGGAAATAGATGGAGAAGTGACATTCGGGAAAATTAAGAGAGGGAACAGGGAAATTGCAATAAAATCAAAGTCAGATGAGGTAAAAAAATACCTGGTTCCACTTTCAAAGCAGATACTGGTTCAGGAAAATGATTACGTAAGGGCCGGTACGCCTCTTTCTGACGGTGCAACCACACCTTCCGACATTCTTGCAATCAAAGGTCCGACTAAAGTGCAGGAGTATATTGTAAATGAAATACAGGAAGTATATCGTCTTCAGGGAGTAAAGATCAACGATAAGCATTTCGAGATAATTGTACGCCAGATGATGCGGAAAGTTGAGATCGTGGATCCTGGTGACACAAAATTCCTTGAGCGCCAGGTCGTCGATAAGCTTGAATTCATGGATGAAAATGACTGGATTTATGGGAAAAAGGTGATTATTGACAGTGGCGATGCCCAGACTCTGCGTCCGGGAATGATTGTAACTGCACGAAAGCTCAGGGATGAAAACTCAGCTCTTAAGAGAAAAGACCTTAAGGTAGTCGAATCAAGAGATGCGGTACCTGCTACCTCAAGCCAGGTTTTGCAGGGGATAACCAGGGCTGCTCTTCAGACAAACAGCTTCTTCTCGGCTGCTTCCTTCCAGGAAACCACAAAGGTATTGAACGAGGCTGCAATACTTGGTAAGGTAGATAAGCTTGAGGGCTTGAAGGAAAATGTAATCGTCGGCCATCTCATACCTGCCGGGACAGGACAGCGTGAATATAACAGCATTATTGTGGGCTCCCTGGAAGAGTATGAAAACCTGACAGGCACCAACCAGGAGTCAGAAGTCGAAGCAGAAGCAGAATCGGAAAAATAAATATAAATCGCAAGCGAACATGGATCCAAAAGACCAGAACCAGATCAGTATAGATCTGAATGAGGAGATTGCCCAGGGTATATATTCAAACCTTGCAGTGATAAACCATTCTGCAGCTGAATTTGTCCTTGACTTCATACGAATTATGCCGGGGATGCCAAAACCCAGTGCACGTGTTATGTCGAGGATAATACTTACTCCCGAGCATGCAAAGCGGCTTGTGGCAGCTTTGCGTGACAATGTTGAAAAATATGAATCGGTATATGGTGTGATAAAGGAGGTAAAAGGCCCCGGACCGGTAATGCCATTAACATTTGGCGGACCGGCAGCACAGGCCTGATAAGCCGTACTACTCCAAATTTTAAGCCGTCAGAAAAGCTTTTGACGGCTTATTTCTTTGTTTTCAGTGAAATAAAATCTTATTTTGCATGTTTATAAATCAAATTCCGAAAATAAATCCTGCCATGATTATATACAGATTGAGAAAACTGCTGATAATGCTGATAATACTTGTCCCTGTAGTATCATATTCAGGATGTAAGAAACAGCCCAAATGCGGTTGCAGCGGGGATACCATCACTACACTTACAGGTGAGGTTTTTGACCATTCGGCAATAGTTTACAGTTCGACAGGAACAAGCGCTTATTTTTATATTTATACAGGAAGCATTTATTATGATACTTATTATTTCTGCAATCCAAGCGCGATGTACTCCAAGTATGAAGCCATCGGCAGCAATGAACAGTTGAAATTATCGGGCAATGTTTACTGGGACTGCAGTTACCTCTCAAGCACAAGCAATTCATCATCTTCATCTGTCTACTCCTATTATAAGGTTTATGATATCCTGGTGACAGACCTGGAAGCTTCCCTTTACGGGAAAAAATGAGTTTTTCCATGACCCGTTACAATATATCCTTTGCAGGTGCCGGTAGACTGGCCGGATCTTTGTGCAGGGAATTATTTAAAGTCGGGATCAATATTCTCCAGATAGTTTCAAGGAATGAATCTGATGGCCGGAACCTGGCCAGTCAGTGCAATGCGAAATGGTCATCAAGGCTCAGTTTTCAGGATGCCAATGACATAATCATTGTTGCTGTGCCCGATAACAACCTGAAGGAAGTGCTCAGTAAACTTAAATGCTCGGAAAGATCAATCATAGCTCATACTGCCGGAAGCTTCGGACTTGATGTTTTTCCTGCAGAAGCAACGAAAACCGGGGTATTTTATCCCCTGATGACATTCTCCAGAGGCAGGAATGTCAGTTTGAGGGACATTCCGGTATTTGTTGAAGGAAATGATGAGAATACGGCCGGCATCCTTAAAACTATCGCTGAGATAATTGGCGGAAAGGTATATTTCATTGACAATGAGAGCAGAAATCTGCTTCATGTTTCTGCGGTATTTGTCAATAATTTTACAAACTATATGCTGACTTCGGGAAATGAGATAGCATCAAAAACAGGGCTGCCTTTTTCAATATTCGGCCCATTGCTGAAAGAAACCGTAGCAAAAGCACTTGAAGCAGGGCCTGAGAAATCACAAACCGGGCCGGCTGTAAGGAATGACCTCTGCACTATTGAAAAACATATGGAATTGCTATCTTTCTCACCCGATTTACAGAACCTGTATGCAGAAGTGACAAAAGCAATAACAGAGCATTATAAATCAGTCAAATAATGACAAATTTCAAGGAAGACCTGGTACGGATCAAAGCCTTTATCTTTGATCTGGATGGTGTGCTGTCGCGTCAGACCATTAGTCTGAATGCATTCGGCGTTCCAAACAGAACTGTCAACCTGAGAGATGGTTATGCATTGCAACTGGCTGTAAAAAAGGGATATCATGTCGCGATAATTTCAGGAAGCAATGCCAAAGAGTACCAGAAAAGGCTTAAACTATTGGGAATTAATGATGTATATCTGAACAGCAGAACAAAAATGGAGCATTACATTAATTTCAGGAAGAAATACAGTCTTGGTGATCATGAAATACTATTCATGGGGGATGACCTTCCGGATTTTGAAATAATGAAAATTGCCGGGACGCCTGTATGCCCTTCTGATGCTGATAGTGAAATTAAACAGCTGGCTGTTTACATTTCTGATAAGAAAGGAGGCGAAGGATGCGTAAGGGACGTCATCGAGCAAGTGCTTCGCCTTCATGACAAATGGATGGATCCGGATGCTTTTACCTGGTGATATGAAAGGATTCCTCAAACTGATCCGGTGGCAGAACCTTCTTATCGTTGCGCTGACAATGATCCTGATGAGATATTTCATAATCGGGACGCTGATCAGCAAAGTTCCGGTTGTACTCTACGGCAGACCGGAAGCGACTCCGCTGGAGCTTCAGTTTCCATGGTATAATTTCATTATTCTTGTATTATCCACTGTTTTTATCACTGCCGGCGGTTATGTTATAAATGACTATTTCGATATAAGGACCGACCTGATAAACAGGGGAGAGGTAATTGTAGGTTCCAGGGTACCGAGAAGAGTGGCAATGACATGGCATGCCATCCTTAATATTGCAGGCATTGCGGGGGGATTCTATGTATCGTGGTGTGCGGGTTATTTCTGGATGGGAGCTCTTTACCTGGTTGTATCCGGCCTGCTTTATTTTTACTCGGCCACTTACAAAAGACAGTTCCTGATCGGCAATCTGATTGTTGCGATGCTTACAGCGATGGTCCCTCTTCTTGTCGCGGTTTACGAATGGTCAGCTCTCTACCGTCATTACTCGGCTCTGACAACCAGGATTCCAGGTCTCTCCTTCATCTTCTACTGGATTGGCGGTTTTGCCTTTTTTGCATTTCTGACGACTCTTGCCAGGGAGGTGATAAAGGATATCGAGGACTTTGAGGGTGATATGGTCTATGGCCGCAATACTCTTCCCGTAGTGATTGGAGTCGCTGCTTCCAAAATAGTGGCAATAGGCCTGTTGATAATAACCATAACAATGTTGTACCTGGTCTGGTTCTTCTTCGTAAATGATAGGATAACCCTGGTATACATTTCTGCTGCAATAGCGCTTCCTGTCCTTTATGCCATATACACAATCTCCGTCAGCAGGACCAGAAAGCAGTATCATAAGTCAAGTAGAATGATCAAAATAATCATGCTTGCCGGTTTGCTGTACTCAGTCGTTGTAAAAATCTTAATAACCTGGAATCTTGTAGGATGATGATCATTGACAATCTGAACAGGTACAGGATAATACTGGCTTCGAAATCACCTCGCCGCCAACAGCTTTTGTCAGAGCTTGGAATCAGGTTTGAAGTAATCGCCATTGAATATGATGAGACTTTCCCTCCGGGGCTTTCAGGAGAGAAAACGGCCCTCTGGTTATCAAGGGGCAAGGCAGGTTTGTTCCGTGAAACTGTTTCGGATAATGAGATAGTCATCACAGCCGACACTATTGTATGGTGCAGGAACAAGGTTCTCGGGAAGCCATCTGATTTTGAAGAGGCCAGGCAGATGATCAGAGAGCTTTCAGGGACAACTCATGAAGTAATTACCGGGGTGACATTGTTATCATCCTTTAAGGAATCATCCTTCAGCGAAACCACCAGGGTTACATTTGGAAGGCTTGATGATGAGGAGATAAGCTACTATGTAAGCAGATTCAAACCTTATGACAAAGCGGGTGCTTACGGAATCCAGGAATGGATAGGTATTGCAGCATGCAGCAGGATCGAAGGCTCATATTTCAATGTTGTCGGTCTGCCGGTCCACAGGCTTTACAGAGAGCTGCTTGCCTTTATTGCAAGTTGAATCCCCGCGAGCGAATTGACTTCATAGAGCATTAATAAAAAATTTCTTATTGGCGATCGAAGTTTCCTAGCTGCTTGCTGCCGGGACTTTCAATAATTGGAAATGAGCTGAAGAGGCAAGCCGGAATATATGAATACACACTCATCTGATTATTGAATCAGGCTGAGATTATCAGAAGTAAATTTCTTACCTTTCAAATAAAATTCCGATGAAAATAAAGATTGTTGCGGACGATAAAATCCCATTTCTGAAAGGTGTGCTCGAACCATATGCAGAGATAATTTATATGCCAGGCAGGGAGATTGAAAGGGAAGTCCTTAAGGACTGTGATGCTTTGCTGACAAGGACGAGGACGAAATGCACTGCCAGCCTGCTTAAAGGTACGGGCGTCAGGTTTATTGGTACGGCTACTATCGGATTTGACCATATAGACACAAAGTTCTGTGAACAGAATAATATTTTCTGGACGAATGCTGCAGGATGCAACTCTGATTCTGTTCAGCAATTTATTGCTGCTGCAATGCTTAAGATGGCCGCTGAATTCCGCTTTGCCCTGTCAGGAAAGACTATTGGAATAGTGGGAGTCGGGAATGCAGGATCTAAAGTCGGAAAATTAGCCAGGCTCCTGGGTATGAATGTTCTGTTAAATGACCCGCCCAGGGCCAGAAGTGAAGGAGATAAGGAATTTGTAGGCCTGGGCGATATCCTTTACAAATCAGATATCGTTACGGTTCATGTGCCTTTGAATGTTGTTGGAGAGGATTGTACGTATCATCTTTTTGATGAAAAGGCATTTAAAAAGATGAGAAAGGGGACCTGGTTTATAAATACCTCCAGAGGAGAAGTTACTGATACTGCTGCCCTGAAGAATGCGCTGGGGTCAGGAAAGCTTGGAGGAGCGGTTATAGATGTCTGGGAACACGAACCCGATATTGACCTTGACCTCATGTCGATGACTTTCCTTGCCACGCCTCATATTGCAGGCTATTCTACTGACGGGAAAGCCAATGGAACCTCTTTTGTCGTCAACTCATTAAGCAAATTCTTCGGTCTGACTTTAAAGGACTGGTACCCTTCTGTTGTTCCTTCTCCTGAAAACCCGGTGTTCCCTGTCGATGGTACGGGAAAAACAGATGAAGCCATTATCAGGGAATCAGTTCTTCATACATACAACATAGATGAAGATAATATCAATCTCCGTTTTGCGCCAGCTGATTTTGAAAAGCAAAGAGGCAATTACCGGGTGAGAAGGGAGTTCGGGTCCTATACAATAAAGTTAAACGGTGGAACAAAGAGAGCCCGCAAGATGCTTGAAGATCTGGGATTCAGGGTTGTGTAAGAGCCGGCTTAATATCAGGGGATTCAGAGTTGCGCCTGCATCAGACCGGAATGATCCGGTGCAGCATTTTTAAGGATTTCTTATTTTTCATTCGGATCAATGACGCCGGAATCCCTTTCAAGAGAGTCCGGAATGACAACATCCGGATGCATTCTGACAGTTTTCTCCATGGCAAATCTCTCGTTCTGAACCATTTGTACGGCATCTTCGTATGCATCACTGTACGATTTGCCTTCAGTCATCAGCTTGCGCTCCTTCATCTCAAGGGCAACCGAATATTCGGTTTCTTCGCATGAAACCTGACCGTCTATCCATATCTCTTTGGCAGGGATGAAATGATAAGCAAGATCATTCCCGCTGAAGCCGAAATCGGGATAGATATTCTTCCTGATGAGGTAGCCGTCTACAACCCATATTGAAATGCCACCCCTAGTTCCTTCTGGTATCCTGTATATATTCTCAAGCTTTACACTGTCGGGAATGCTCTTTATCTCTTTTATATTGTATGAATCAAGGACCGATACTTTTTTGAGGGAATCCTCGTGGGCCCTGCATATTCTCTGATTATTATGGCGGATCACCTGCTCAAGCATCAGTGATGAATCGTGTGCATTATCATAAGTCCATCCGAATTTTGCCATCAGGTGTCTTTCATTCAGCT
This sequence comes from uncultured Bacteroidales bacterium, assembly GCA_963717685.1. GTDB lineage: Bacteria > Bacteroidota > Bacteroidia > Bacteroidales > VadinHA17 > LD21. Next base: position 2,418,095 of record OY970346.1, read on the forward strand.
CATGGGCGACAGTGAGATCGAATTCCTCGCATGAGATTGCATTATCAATCCATATTTCACCTTTTGGATTATATAAATAACGCTGTTCGTTTCCCCCATAAAGGAATTCCTTGTAAATATTCTGCCTTACCCTGTTACCGTCAATTATCCAGATATTATAATTATCCTTTTTGCCCCAATAATAGCGATAAACTCCGCCTACTTTATGCTGTGAGCATGCTGTAAGAACAAATCCAGTAAGTATCAGTGCCAGAACCTTTTTCATTATAATAAGTATTAATTGGCATTTAACTATAATCAGGTATAAAAATAAACACTTATTCATTAAAAATGAGAGTATTATGTTTAATTATTGTTAAATCAGGCCTCTTTGCCCGGCCATTACGATTCTTTTTTCTAATTTAGACGTCCTAAACTCCAAATATGACTCTCCAGCAAATTATGGTCAAATACAGGTATTCGATAGCAATGCTGTTGTCGTTTGTCCTGCTGGAAAATATTGCATGGATTATAGAGCCGACATTTTTTGGAAAGCTTCTTGATGCCCTAATCGGCCATTTCTACGACCATGAAAAGGTCAATTACATGCTTCCTCTCCTTATCTGGATATTTGTGTACTTTTTAAATGTTGTGGGAGGTGGTCTCCACAGGCTTTGTACGGGCAAGGTATATTCAAAGATGTATGCTGATGTTGCCACAAAAGTGATAGAGGAATCAGAGACTAGGGGGGATAAGTATTCAAAAATGCTGGTGAGGTCTGAACTGGTAAAGGAATACATTACATTTTTCAAAGACCGGCTCCCGGAAGCTTTATGGCAGTTGTCCGCCTCGGTAGGGGCAGTCATAGCACTTTTCTTTTACGATTACAGGATCGGGATTGTCTGTCTTGCAGTCATTATTCCGGTAGCCTATGTCAATAACTTTAACAGGCAGCGTGTGGCTGTTTTGCAAAAAGACATCCATGACAACCAGGAAGAACTTTATAAGCTTATCGAAAACCGAGATACTTCTAAAATCCATATGTTCTTTACAAATATGATTTCTCCAAGAACAAGGATTTCAAGATGGAACGCATTCAGCTATTCAACTGTGAAGGTTCTTCTTATAATAATATTCATCGTCGTTCTCTTTATTTGCGTCGATGTGGATAATTTTTCTACCGGGAAGATATACTCGGTAGTAGCTTATCTTTGGACCTTTATAGGGCAGACTGATTATCTGCCTGACCTGATGGAAAGCCTTGGTTCAATCAAGGATCTTAATACCAGGTTCACAAATGACAACAAGAGCAGATCTGAAGTCTGATCTTGTCAAAACGACATACACTATAATTTGTCAATATTATTCAAACGGAAGCAATATTGAAAAACAGGTTCCTTCCCCTTCATTGCTTTCAACACTGATAGTTCCCTTGCTTAACCTGATAAGTTCGTAACAAAGCTTCAGGCCGAGACCAGTGCCTTTCTCATTCTCTGTCCCCGGAGTACTTGTAATTTCAGTTGAAGTGAACAGGTATTTTTGCTTTGTTGCCGGTATTCCGATCCCATTATCGCAGATCTTAAGAAGTATACCTTCACCGTCAGAACTCTTGTCCTTAAGAAAGATGGTTATCCTTCCTCCCCGCGGAGTGTATTTTATTGAATTTGACAGGAGATTCCTGATAATAATGTCCATAAGGTCTTTGTCGAAATATGCCATTGAATTGCCGACCTGCGTGAAATTCATTGATATCTCTTTCTTGTCTGCCATCTCCTTGAAGATGCTGAGATTGGTAAGTATTACATCGGCAAGATTCAACTTTAACGGAGAATATTTAATCTTGTCCTCCTGGCCTCTTCCCCATACGAGCATGTTTTCAAGAAGTGATATGACCTGCTGCGCATAATTGATGCTCGATTCGGCAAATTCATCGTACTTCTCCCTGTATTGCTTTTCCTTAAGAAGATTAAGCATATAAAGGATGCTTACCACAGGGCTTCTGAGATCATGTGCAACAACGGAAAAGATCTTGTTTTTCAGCTGGATTGTATCAGACAACTGCTTATTCTGCAATTCTATCCTGCTTTTTTGTATTTCTATCTCACTATTTCTCTTCTGAAGTTCCATGGTCCTCTCGTCCACAATAATCTCGAGGTTGCGATTGACGAATTTAAGATCATTACGGAGCTTGTCCATCTCCTTATATGATTTTACCCACTTGTATTGAATAAGTGCAGCCTGGATGAAGACAAAAATGAATACTACATATGTCATTACATACAGCGAGCTTCCTGATGCTCTCCCCAAGGCGACCCTGATATCATGAAAACCTCCTGCAACAATCAGGGAGAATGCCAGAAAATAAATTATGTCAATCCTGTTATTCTTTAATATGCCTTTAAGGCTCTGAAGGATTGCATATGTCATCAGAACCAGCATTAACGGGTAAATGAGGAATGTTGAATAACTGAAGATCTTTACGGGCAGGAAAAAAGTAAGGATAAAGTCGAGGCCAAATAAAACAGTCATCACAAGGCAGAATATTCTGAACAGGCGGGAGGGATAGAGGAATTCAGCAAACCATTGCCATCCTAATATGGCAATGTAAAGGCTCATGTATTCAAGCCTTACAGTCCAGGTCCATCCCGGGTCGAAGATGCCGTAAATCAGGAAATGCGAAGTAAACAGCGGCCTCAGTGCCAGCCCGATTGTCGCCATACAGAAGAACCCCATTATATTCTCCTTAGGGTAGATAAGAAAGAAGAAAAGGAAAAATAAGAAGAACCCGATAAGAAGACTTACGGCTGCCCAATTGGCAGCCCAGCTGTTTGCCAATTGCCTTTGAACCCTGTCAAAAGTCCCCATCGTCACTGGCAACCAGAAGCCTCCTCTCCTGTGATTGTAATTTGAAACATTTATTACAATTGAAAGAGTATCGGATTTTACATCATAACGGAAAAAAATCTTCCTGTATTCCGGTTTTGTTTCATTTTCCGATCTTCCCGGAACCCCGTTTCCTCCGAAATACCTGTTGTTTATATAGATATCATATGACGAATCAAAAACCGGCATATCAAATGCCATAGACTTTTTAAAACCCCTGGGAAGAATGACCTTCAGACGGTAAGTAGCATATCCGAATTTTTCCGTTCTTATTTTATCCTGAGGATAATCTGTCCAGTATGAAGGGACCTTGCCAAAATAGTCCGGTAAAGGACTTCCTGCTTCAAAGTCATGCGGATGGAGCATCTTTTTCCAGTAGAATTCCCATTCTCCGTTCAGCCTGACTATAAACTGACCTGTATCGCTAAGCTGACTGAGGTCCAAAACGCCTTTTACAGCTTTGGGCTCATCGCCGCCTGCCCTGGACAAGGGGCCCGTATTCAGCAAAATGATAACTAAAATAAAAATCCTTAACCTCATTGCCAACAAGTACCAGAAAATAGTTTTGCTAAGATATATATATTCTGTAAAAAGGAGGGAGGCATCTGGCGATGTCTCCCTCCTGACTAACTATAAACCTGATCGTAGAATGGCCGGATGGCCTTTGAGTAAACTTGATTCATTCACACTAAAGACGAATTAAAAGCGATTTTGTTGCAACCCTTTTGTTAAAGTTATGTTAATCATTGTTAAATTGTGTTAACTATAAGATAATCAAATATAAAAGATTGATCTTAAAAAGCCTCTCTCTCAGTGAATACAACGGACGAGAGATAATTATTGCATCATTCCGGCAGATAAATTTACAAAATGTATAACTTGCATTCGGAAATGGCACCATGATATCAAAATTGAAATATCGTTTCAACTGGCAGCATCTCGGCAGACGTCTTTATTGCTGCCTTATGTTCTATGGTGTCTCATAACCCGCTTATCCTGAATCGGTGGAATTAACCATTAAGATTCTTTGTTTGTTTTGCAAAATCACCTGTTTTTTATGAAAGGTCTTATTTTCAGCATAAAGCGATATTCTATCCATGACGGCCCGGGCATAAGGGTGACATTCTTTTTAAAGGGATGTCCTCTTTCATGCCGGTGGTGCCATAATCCGGAAGGTATTTCACCTGTTCCTGAAGATGCTGAAATTACTGAAAGAGTAGGTGATGAGGAATTCAGCAAGGTAGAGAAAGCCGGGAATTATTATGATGCCGCCGACATCCTGAGAATTATTGCCAGGGATAAAATCTTCATACAGGAATCAAAGGGCGGAGTGACATTCTCGGGCGGAGAGCCACTGCTTCAGATTGATTTTCTGCTTGAGGCTCTTAAAGCATGCAGGGAGAACGGTTACCATACGGCTGTGGATACATCTGGTTATTCCAGGGCAGAAAACTTTAAGGCAATTATACCATTTACAAATCTGTTCCTTTTTGATATCAAGCATCTCGATAATGCTGTGCATGAAAAATTAACAAGTGTACAAAATACACTTATTATCAGTAATTTCAGGCTTATTCTTGAAAGCGGCAGTGATCTTATGGTCAGGTTCCCGGTAATACCGGGCTATAATGATGATTATGATCATCTTGAGAGGCTAAGATCATTTCTCCTTGAAAGCAAAGCAGGCAACCTGCAAAGGATATGCCTTCTCCCGTACCATAAAATAGGGATCTCGAAATACAAAATGTTCCGGATCCCGGACCGGATGGATAATATAGAGCAGCCATCGCGGAAAAGAATGGAGGAATTGAAGAATTATTTTTCAGAGACAGGAATAAAAGTAAAGATAGGAGGCTGATAATCCATTACTTCAGTCTGTAATAACAAAAAATAACAATAAAATGATTCTATCGGAAAGAGTAAAAAAATTAAGGGAACAGAGCCTCAATGCAGTCGAGAGGCTTTCACCCGAAAGGGCCAGGCTCATTACGCAATTTTACAGGAGCAGTGAAGCTTTTGGTCTCTCAGCACCGGTTTTAAGGGCAAGGGCCTTTGAATACCTGTTGAAAAACAAAAAATTATATATTGGAGAAGGAGAACTGATCGTTGGGGAGAGGGGACCTGCTCCGAAAGAGACTCCGACCTACCCTGAAATATGCCTCCATTCCATTAAGGACCTTAAGGTACTTAACTCTAGGGAAAAAGTTTCTTTCCTTGTCAGTGATGAGGTCATAAAGATCTATGAGGAAGAGGTAATACCTTTCTGGACAGGAAAGAGCAACCGCGACAGGATAATGAACTTAATGACTCCGGAATGGATCAAAGCATATAATGCAGGCGTATTTACAGAGTTTCAGGAACAGAGGGCGCCCGGACATACAGTGTTGGGATACAAAATGTTCGGTAAAGGCTTCCTGTCGCTGAAGGACGAAATATCCGAAGCCGTCGCAAAGCTGGATTTTTTTAATGATCCTGATGCCTTAACGAAGAATGAAGAGCTTCGTGCAATGGATATCACCTGTGATGCTATTATCATGTATGCAACCAGATACGCTGATGAGCTGGAAGAACTTGCCGCCAGAGAAAAAGATCCTTTACGTAAAAAAGAGCTCTGGAAAATGTCGACAGTCTGTCGCAGGGTCCCTGCACACGAACCGGAAACGGTTCATGAAATGCTTCAGCATTACTGGTTCATCCATTTAGGAGTTATAACGGAACTTAATCCATGGGATTCTTTCAACCCGGGACGCCTTGATCAGCATCTTTTCTCCGTGTACAAAAAGGAAATGGAAGCAGGGTCGATCACGCCGGATGAATTATCTGACCTTCTCGGATGCTTCTGGGTGAAATTCAATAATCATCCTTCACCTCCGAAAATAGGGGTCACGGCATCTGAGAGCAGCACCTACACCGACTTCTGCCTCATCAACCTGGGAGGAGTGAAATCTGATGGCACTGATGCAGTCAATGAGATGACATATATTCTTCTTGATGTCATAAAGGAAATAAGGATCCTTCAACCCAGTTCAATGGTACAGATCAGTAGGAAAAATCCGGACAGGTATATTCACAAGGCGCTGGATATTATCAGGACCGGCTTTGGCCAGCCTTCATGCTTTAACACCGAGGCAATAATCCAGGAGCTGCTAAGGCAAGGGAAGAATATTCTTGACGCCCGGAACGGCGGTGCATCGGGATGTGTCGAAACAGGAGCTTTCGGAACAGAAGCATATTGGCTTACCGGATACTTTAACCTTACAAAAGCTTTCGAGCTGGCATTGAATAATGGCTTCGACAAAAGGACAAATGCACAGGTGGGCGTTCAGACCGGCTATGCGCGGGATTTTAAAACTTTTGATGAAGTATTGGAATCATTCAGGACACAGGTTAATTATCTTATTGATATAAAGATACGTGGCAACAACGTGATTATGAAAACCTTTGCCGAATGGCTCCCTGTCCCCTTTCTTTCACTTCTTGTCCAGGATTGTATTCTAAATGGTAAGGATTACAATAACGGAGGCGCCAGATACAACACGTCCTACATACAGGGAGTAGGCCTCGGCAGCCTGACAGATATACTTACATCAGTAAAATTTAACATATATGACAGCAAAAACCTGACCTGGGATGAGCTGACAAAGGCAACAGATAATGATTTTAAGGGATACGGGCAGATTCAGCATGATTTGATTTACAATACACCAAAATATGGCAATGATGATGATTATGCTGATCAGCAGGCAGTTGCCATTTTCGAGATATTCTATGATTCTGTCAACGGCAGGCCTGATTCACGCGGCGGAGTCCACAGGATAAATATGCTACCCACTACCTCGCACGTATATTTTGGCAGTGTGATTGGCGCTACACCCGACGGAAGGAAAGCATACAAGCCTCTTTCAGAAGGGATCTCTCCGAGTCAGGGCGTCGATAAACAGGGACCTACTTCGGTTATTAAATCGGCTTCAAAAATCGACCATCTAAGGACCGGCGGAACACTTCTGAACCAGAAATTTGCCCCGCAGTTCTTTGAGGATGAGGACAGCTATGATTGCCTTACATCTTTGATAAGAAGCTATTTTGCGCTTGATGGTCACCATATTCAGTTCAATGTGGTCAATGCCGACACACTCAGAGATGCACAGAAGCACCCTGAACTGCACCGCGACCTGATAGTCAGAGTTGCAGGGTACAGTGATTATTTCAATGATCTGGGAGAGGACCTGCAGAATGAAATCATCCTGAGGACGGAGCATGAGAGTCTTTAGTTATTTGTGATTGGCAATTAGTAAGTGGGGAACTTTTGTAATGACTGTACGACCGCATGACTGAACGACTGCACGATTGCAAGATTGCACGACATAAAAAAAGGGCACCCTCTCAGGCACCCTTTCAATTAGAGTCATCTCTTATTTCTTCTTGTCCCTTGTCTCGTTGAAGACCGATGTGGCTGTTGCGACAATTCCTGCAATATCTGAAAGATTGGATGGAAGTATCATCGTGTTGTTCTGTTTTGCCAGATTTCCGAAGGCGGTGAGGTATTGTTCAGCAATCCTGAGGTTGACGGCATTTAATCCATTCTCTTCGGAGATAGCCAGTGAAATGGCTCTCAATCCGTTAGCTGTCGCCACTGCAACCTGTTCAATTTCAGAGGCACGTCCTGCGGCTTCATTGATACGTCTTTGCTTTTCACCCTCTGACTTCAGGATAAACTCCTGCTTGTCACCTTCAGCATTGTTAATCTTAGCCTGTTTTGTCCCTTCCGATTCAGCAATAACGGCTCTTTTCTCCCTTTCAGCCCTCATTTGTTTTTCCATTGCATCTTTTATGCTCTGAGGGGGCGAAATATTTTTTACTTCATAACGAGTGACCTTTACTCCCCATGGTTCACTGGCCTTGTCGACTGCATCGACAATAGAAACATTTATAGTTTCACGCTCTTCAAATGTTTTGTCAAGTTCAAGTTTGCCAATCACGCTTCTCATCGTGGTCTGCGCTATCTGAATAGATGCAAAGCGGTAATTATCAATCCCATATGAAGCTTTTTGAGGGTCAAGTACCTGAAGGTAGAGAATGCCGTCAACCTCGACGGCAATATTGTCCCGCGTTATACAGATCTGCGGTGCAACATCTATTGCCTGTTCTTTAAGTGTATGTCTGTACCTTATTTTATCGAAAAATGGAATAAGTATCTGGAATCCTGCAGTAAATGTTGCCCTGTATTTTCCGAGCCGTTCAACAATTATAGCTGTTCTCTGAGGAACAACTTTGATCATGGATACAATAAGGATGAAACCAAGAATGATTACACCCACAAGAATGAAAGTCGAGCTTGATCCTGCCATTTTCTGTTTATTTTTTAGGTTCAACCATAAGTTTAAAATTCTCTTTTTCAATAATGATAACGATCTGGCCCTTTTTGACCTCAGATGCCGATTCTGCATTCCAGGTAGTTCCCTTGAATTCGACTTTCCCCCTGCCATCCGGACTGAAATCAGCCTGGGCGACAGCCTCCTTTCCCGTGAATTCATCCTCCACAGCCCCGGAACGGTCTTCCCTGCTGTAAAAGAATTTCTTCTGAATAAGCTTTCTTAATGCCAGGAGTGAAAGGACTGATGTAAATGCAAAAATTATTATCTGTGCATTTATCCCTATATGCGTGAAAAGGCAGATTATTGCCGTTATCCAGGCTCCCACTCCGAAGAAAAAAATTATGAAACCCGGAAGCACAAGCTCAAGCAGGAACATTGCAAGACCTATTATAAACCATATTAATTCAGGTCTTGAAAAAACATATGTGATCATAATGAAAGGTTTTTATTATGGGATATTGTTTTGAATGAAGTAAAGATAAGCAAAAAGGCTCAAATCTGCTACATAGGTAAAATAAGTGCTTCCATAATTTACTAATGATTTGATCCGGATTAAAGCCTGATGGAACGAACTGATATCAATATGTCATGCAAATTTATTTTTTCAGTTCTCATTTTTTTGTCGTAAATTATAACTTTGAAAATTAACAGCAGTTGATTGGCTGAACAAATAGGTTCCATCCATTGGCCTTGCCGGACAAATGCTTCATTTGCACATATCAGCGATTAAGATTTTTATTTAATGGCAGGGGCTGAAAATAAAGGAGGAGGGTAATATGGATAAATTCTTTGATTATTTTGACAGCAGGCACCGGGAGTCCATGCTCAAGAAGCCATCAGGTGAGGATGGCCCTGTCATAACCATTTCAAGGCAGACAGGGTGTGATGCGCGCCAGGTTGCAGAAGGCATAGTTGAAAAATTGAACAAGAAAGCAGGTTCCGATAAGTGGAAATGGATTGACAAGGATATTATCTATGATATTGCCAAAGAGTTGAATACAGACACGCAACGGGTCGAGAATTTCTATAAAGGCATCGAGCTTTCAAATATGTCGGAAATGATAATGGCCTTTTCAGGAGGTTTTGTCAGCGATCTCCGCGTAAAGAAGGCGATAAGGGATGTCATATTGTCTATCTGCAAGGAGGGTCACGTAGTTCTTGTCGGGAGGGGAGGTGTTTCGATTGCCCGCGATATCAGGGATGCTCTTCACATCAGGTTGATTGCGCCCTTTTACTGGAGGGTGGAAAACGTCATGAAGAAGCTTCAGATAAATATTGAGGCTGCGGAAGAATATGTTGTCGATACCGATGAAAAGAGATTCAACCTTATTACAACCTTCCTTGACAAGAAGCAGATAAATATAGATTACCTCTTTGATACCACAATAAACAGGCAATCGTTTACGATAACAGAGACAGCCGATATGATACTCTTAATGTATGAGAAGAAAGTCGAAAGGCAAATTTCGGAACGAAGAAAGAAATTCCCTATCTTTTAAATTTCATTTTTTCTAGATATTCAGGTCTCCGATCTTCCTTATATGTTCGCTGAGCTTCCTGTCGAGGCTCTTGCGATACGCGTCCCAATCCTTTATCGGGAATTTTGCAACGCCACTGTCAATTGCAGCTTTTGCAACTGCGGATGCGACACTTGATATCAGCCTTGGATCCAATGGCTTAGGGATTATATAATCCTTCCCGAATGTGAGCTTATCGACATTGTATGCTTTCAGGACAGAAGCCGGAACCGGCTCCTTTGCCAGGTCAGCCAGGGCTTTTGAGGCCGCAAGCTTCATTTCTTCATTTATCGTGGATGCCCTCACATCAAGGGCTCCGCGGAATATGAACGGGAACCCAAGGACGTTGTTTATCTGGTTGGGATAATCTGATCTGCCGGTTGCAAAAATCAAATCGGTCCTGGTAGCCATTGCATCCTCGTAAGTTATCTCCGGGTTTGGATTTGCCATTGCAAAGACTATTGGCTCAGGCGCCATGGAAGCAAGCATTTCCTTCTTTAGCATGTCTGCAGTGGATAGCCCAAGGAACATGTCTGCATCTTTCACTGCCTGTGCCAGAGTATCAATATCCCTGTCAGTAATGAATTCCTGTTTATATTTGTTGAGATCGGTTCTTTTCCTGTTGATCACGCCCTTCGAATCGACCATAATAATATTTTCCCTCCTGACTCCCAGCGAAAGATACAGCCTGGAGCATGAAATAGCTGCAGCCCCGGCTCCGCACACGACAATTCTTAGCTTGTCAATCTTTTTACCTGTCAGTTCAAGCGAATTCAGCAGTCCTGCACCGGAAATGATAGCTGTTCCGTGCTGATCATCGTGGAACACAGGGATATCCAGCATCTCTTTCAGCCTGGTTTCGACCTCAAAGCATTCAGGAGCCTTAATGTCCTCAAGATTGATGCCTCCGAAGGTCGGCGCAATTTTTGCGCATATTTCAATGAGCTTTGCAGGGTCTTTCTCAGCGACCTCGATATCGAAAACATCGACATCGGCAAATACCTTGAACAGGAGGCCCTTGCCTTCCATAACCGGTTTGCCAGCCATGGCCCCGATATCGCCGAGGCCCAGTACTGCCGTGCCGTTTGAAATTACTGCTACTAGATTTCCCTTGGCAGTATAGTTATAAACGTCATCTGGGTTTTTTTCGATTTCAAGGCATGGGAAAGCCACACCTGGCGTATATGCAAGACTAAGATCAAACTGTGTACCGTAAGGCTTGGTCGGTATCACCTCAACTTTACCATGACGGCCCCTGCTATGATAGAGAAGCGCATCTTCCTTTGTAACTTTTGGCATTGGACTGAATTTTATGTTTACTCAACAGATAAATTAATTTTTTAAACAAAGTGGCCTATAAAAAACAACTATCGAAAATAGGATAATAAATTCAGAATTAATAGGAAAAATATCAGTTTGTCCATTTCATAGGTTCAAAATGTTTCGCATCAGAGAACCGGCATAACTCTTAAAACCATATTTTGATTCGATAAATTTTGCATTAACGACAAAATTAGATACTTTCATTGCCGTTTTTAAAGCATCGTAATCTGATCTGTTTATTTCTTTTTATTTATGAATAGAAATCTGGCAATAGGAACTGATATAGGAGGAAGCCATATCAGCTGCGCCGCGATTGATCTGGAATCAGGGAAAATCTTGAAAGAAACACTGACCGGAATGAATGTCGACAATCAGGCAAAGGCAAATGTAATCATTTCAGTCTGGACTGATGTGCTGAAAGAAGCGCTGTCGAAAGTTACTGCTGAAAGAGTTAAGGGAATAGGATTCGCAATGCCGGGACCTTTTGACTATGTTAAAGGTATATGTTATATTAAAGGTGTTGCGAAATATGAGAATCTCTATGGATTCAATATTGCTGACGCAGTTGCCAGCAGCCTTGAGGTTGGTGACAATTTTCTGATCAGGTTCATGAACGATGCCTCATCATTTGCAGTGGGCGAAGCATGGGCAGGCAGCGCTTCAGGCGTCAGGCGATCCCTCTCAATCACCCTGGGTACAGGATTCGGATCAGCTTTCATCAGTGACAGGATCCCTGTAGTGGATGGTCCGGATGTCCCAAAACTGGGCTGTGTGTACCATATCCCCTATAAGGATGGGATTGCCGATGATTACTTTTCCACGCGCTGGTTCATTGCAAGATATAAAAGTCTGACAGGTGTCGAACTTAAGGGTGTGAGGGAGATTGCCAATATTGCTCCCAAAGACAATGTCGCAACCGGTCTCTTCAGGGAATTCGGAACCAATCTTGGCATCTTCCTGGCTCCGTGGCTCATAAAGTTCAAGGCTGAAATTCTGGTAGTCGGAGGTAATATTTCAAATGCATACGGGTTCTTCGGATCATTTTTTGAGGATAGCCTCCGGAAAGAAAAATGCAACTGCAGAGTTGCCCTTTCCACGTTGAAGGAAGATGCTGCCCTGCTCGGCAGCGCTTATCTCCTCGATGACGATTTCTGGAAATCGGTTCAGCATGCATTACCCCTGATGTAAAACCGGCAATCCCGCATAGAGGGACTTCGTATCCACCTTCCCGATAGCTATCGGGAGGCGGAAACTCATCCGGGAAGCAGTAATCAGCAACCAGTAACAATCAAATATTACATCCATGAATATGAATAATCAGAAAGTGAGTATATCAAAAATAGCCCCCGTTCTGATGGGCTTCTTTGTCATGAGCTTTGTCGACCTCGTGGGGATAGGAGTCGACCGGGTAAGCAAGGATATGAACCTTAGTGCAACACTGGCCCAACTGATACCATCGGCAGCTTTTCTCTGGTTCCTTTTACTTTCGGTACCGGTAGGAGTGCTTCAGTCGAGATACGGAAAGCGCTTCATGCTTAATGCAGGCATGGTTGTCACTGCATTAGGACTGCTGGTGCCTTTTTTTATTTATTCTTTTGCGGCTGTGCTTGCAGGATTCGCACTGCTAGGCATCGGGAATACGATAGTTCAGGTTTCGGCAAATCCGCTTTTGGTGGATGTTGTGCCGTCAGATAAGACATCCAGCTTTTTAAGCTTCTCACAGTTTGTAAAAGCTATCGGCTCAATGATCGGCGCTCCGCTGGCAGCATTGTTTGCTTCCAGGTTTGGGAACTGGAGGCTGGAATTTCTGGTCTTTGGGATTGTTTCCGTTTTGGCCGTACTATGGCTTGCCAGTGTGACAATTGAGGAATCCAGATCTGATGGAGTGAAAGCTTCTCTTTCTTCTTCTTTCAAACTTTTAGGAAACGGATTTGTGCTTCTTATGGTTCTCTCAATATTCCTTGTAGTGGGGATTGATGTTGGTTTCAACTCAAATTCAGGCCAATTCCTTATCAAGCATTTCGGGATTAACCAGACTGCTGCCGAATCGGGCAGAAGCGTTTATTTCTTCGGACGTATGCTGGGCACTTTTGCAGGAGCCATAATGCTGACAAAGATATCATCACGGAAGTTCTTTATGTGGACTTCCCTATTAGGCATACTCTGTCTGGTGGTGATCTTACTTGTCAGATCATCAGCTTTGGCCTGGATCCTTGTCTTTATGATCGGTTTGTCGGTTGCAAATATCTGGCCCCTGGTATTTTCAATTGTCATCGGTAAATTTCCCGAAAGAAGCAATGAAATATCGGGACTGGTGATGATGGCAATATCGGGAGGTGCCGTTATACCGTTATTGGTAGGCTGGATAAGCGATATCAGCAACATTGCCATTGGAATGACTGTGCTTATCGGCTGCATGATCTATCTGTGGGCTGTTTCAATGTTTTACCTGAAGAGATGACCTCTGTTGGAGCCTGGTTCGACAGGCTGCCTGATAATACAACTTAAACAATGTTGGTTTGGCGCACCGGCAATTCTGTCGGGGCGCTTTTTTTATGGTTGACACAGGAGTGCGTTGAAGGATTATTGCGCACATGCCTGCGATGACATGGTACATTCCGGGAGAATTAATTCACCGCACCTCCAGAATCACTTTTAAAAGATCCTCGTCGCATGAGGATTTCCCTACCATGATCTCAAATTCTCCGGGCTCCACGACATATCTCATGTCAATATTGTGAAATGCCAGATGTTCAGGCTTTATTTCAAGAGTCACTGTCCTTGTCTCCTTCGGCTTCAGGGAGACTCGCCGGAATCCCTTAAGCTCCTTAAGCGGACGGGTCACCGTACTTACTTTGTCGCGGATATACATCTGAACAATTTCTACTCCTTCCCTTTTGCCAGTATTTGTTATTTCTACCTTCACTTTTACGGATCCTCCTGTCTTTATCCTGCTCTTTTCAAGCCGGAGATTATCATATTTGAATTTTGTATAGCTTAATCCGAATCCAAAATGGTACAGAGGTAAATTATCCTGCGAAATGTACTCATTTATCTGGGCTCCCGGCTTGAAGTTGTAGTACATTGGAAGCTGTCCGGCCGACTTCGGAACAGTTATAGTAAGCTTCCCTGATGGATTTACATCTCCGAAGATTATATCGGCTGCTGCCGTTCCGGTCTCCTGTCCCATATACCATCCTTCCAGTACGGCCTGTACATTCCCGGAAATAAAATTGACTGACAACGGCCTTCCGTTCATCAGGTAAACTATCACAGGCTTTCCAAGTGCCACTATAGCTCTTGCAAGCTCTTCCTGCTCCCCGAACAAGTCAAGGGTCATATCATCTCCAATATGATTCTTTGCCCATGCCTCGCGGCAGAGATGCTCATTTTCACCAATCGCCAGGATGACAATCTCAGCCTTTCTGGCAATTCCGACAGCCTGTTTAATAAGCCTGAGGTTTTCCTCTCTTTCGGGGAACTTTATCTCATCCAGCTTCCAGTTAAAATAAGGTGCTCCTGAATTCGTTGTAAGCCTGCAACCCTGTGCGAACAAAAGATCAGTTTTCGGGCCCAGTTTATTTTTTATCCCTTCGTAAAGGCTTACCCTGTGTATTGGTTCTCCTGCATAACCCCCGAAGAATACATCTTTAGCGCAGGGTCCGATGACTGCTATTCTTTTGTACTTATTTTTTGGAACTGGAAGTATCCCATCGTTTCTCAGCAACACTATGGATTCCCGGGCTGCCCTGAGGGCAAGTTTTTCCGACGCCGGATCCCTGCTTATTCTGAGAGCTTTCTTCAGATCGACGTACGGATCTTCAAAAAGTCCCAGCCTGAACTTAAGTTCCAGCACCTGTGAAACAGCTTTATCGATGTCTGCCAGCCTTATTTTGCCTTCCTTCAGGAGTTCAGGAAGATACCTGTAACAGTTTGCAGCAGGAAACTCGTACTGTACTCCGCTGTTAAAGCCTATTTCTGCAGCTTCCCGGATATCCTTTGCCACACAGTGCTTGTTGAAGAGCTGATCTATGCCATAATAGTCTGAGACAATCATTCCATCGAATCCCCATTCCTTTCTGAGCACATCTTTCAGGAGCCATTTATTTGCGTGTGACGGTACGCCGTCAACTTCGTTGTAGGAAGGCATCACGCAGGCAGGCTTTGTGTTATCTATGCACATTTTGAACGGCGGCATATGATAATCGCGAAGCGTTCTTAGCGAATAATTGGCAGGTCCCTGGTTCTGGCCTCCTTCAGGCTGCCCGTGACCGGTCAGGTGCTTAAGGGTTGCTGCCACATGTCCGGGGGCAATTGTCCCATCAGACGAACCCTGGAGCCCTTTCACCGCGGCACAGCTAAGAGTGCCGTTCAGAAAAGGATCCTCCCCATAGGTCTCCTCGACTCTTCCCCATCTGGGGTCGCGGCAGACGTCAATTACCGGGGTAAGGGCATGGTGAGTGCCTCGCGACCTCATTTCTTCTGCCACGACGGCATAGACTTTCTCAAAAAGTTCCGGATCCCATGAACAAGCCAGTCCGATTGCCTGGGGAAAGGTAGTGGATTCAGGTCTCATCATGCCATGCTGGCCTTCATCGACAAAGATCACGGGTATACCGAGCCTTGTCTCCTCGATCATGAACTTCTGAATCCTGTTCCTTTGCTTTACGGTATCCTCAATATTCCAGAACGCCGGATGAATTGAATTGGCACCTGAACCGAAGGCACTCATCATCTTTTCAGGATCATTCAGAAATTCATCATTGTAATCTTCAATCCCGCCGTTCCACAACCCCATAAGCTGGGCTGTCTTTTCCTCAATTGTCATTCTGGAAAGCAGGTCGCTGACTCTTTTTGAAACAGGAAGTCGCGGGTTCCTGTACGGGGCATTGCGAAGAGAAATAGAACTTTTCTTTCCGCCTGGTTTTCCTGATGGCATGTTTTATTTATGATTAATTATTGCTGCGAATATGATTTACGCCTTTCAGCCAGTTCATCCTGTATTTTAAATTCGGTCGTTTTATTAATCTGGTAGAATAGCAGGACTATTATTCCTAATGCCATTGCAATGGCCGGATATATGCTTGTTGCAAGACGGATACCTGTTATGGCATGGCGAGTCTGTGCCACATTTGCCACATAACCGTAAATGTTTAGAAGGTAACCGGCAAGGGCACCGCCTATTGCAAGACCAATCTTAAGTCCGATTATTATTCCTGCAAAAACTATGGCAGTTGCCCTTCGGTTGTTTTTCCATTCGGAATAATCTGCGACATCCCCCATCATGGCCCAGGGTAGAGGCATTGATATGCCCCAGCAGAAGTTAAATAGCATCTGGAGCACAAGAGCAGGCACAATTGCTTCTGGTGAAATGAAAATAAACAGTGAAGCGATAAACACACTCAAGATGAGAGCCCCGATGAAAACATTTCTTTTTCCGAATCTGGCAGCCAGCTTATTTGAGAGGAATATTCCAAAGATGGCCGCAATCTGGCTGAAAATATTGATAATGCTGAATGCATTTCCGGCGATGTCAGCATTCTGCCCCAGCATGCCTACCTTCCCAAGAAATCCGAAAAGTCCCTTATTCAGACCCTCAAGGAAAGTGATCATGCTCTGCTTATTAAGGTAATATTTAAAAAAATACAATAGCAAGCTGTTCCTGATGGCAAGGAAGATGAACATCAGAACAAAGACTGAGAACATAATTACCCATGGCCTGTTTTTCAGAAGGTCAGAAATATCCTGTTTTAATGAGGTCTCCTGCCTGGGATCAGGTTTTATCCTTTCTTTGGTACTTAAAAAAGTTATGACAAAGAAAATTACAGCCAGGGCACAGAAAATTCCCATTGTAACCTGGTACCCTTTTGCGCTGTTGCCCTGTCCGAAATGATTTACCATTGGCAATGCGAATCCCTGGATCGCAATGGTAGCGAGTGTTACAAATATGAACCTGACTGATGAGAGGCTTGTGCGTTGTACCATGTCACCCGTTATCACTCCACTGAGGGCAGAGTAGGGAATATTGTTGGCTGAATAGACAGACAGAAGAAGGATATAAGTTATATATGCGTAAATGATCTTTCCGGATGCTCCGAAATGGGGTGTGGTAAAAGCCAGAAAACCGATTATCCCGAAGGGCAGGGCTGTCCAGAGGATCCATGGACGGAATTTTCCCCAGCGCGTCTGGGTTCTATCAGCGACAGCACCCATGACCGGGTCAAATACTGCGCCCCATAATCTTGCGACAAGGAAAAGCCAGCCAGCCGCCGCCGCGGATATTCCAAATGAATCCGTGTAGAAGCTAAGCTGAAGAAGCATTATTGTCTGGAAAATAAAGTTGGCTGCACTGTCACCAAGACTGAAGCCGACTTTTTCCCTCATAGAGATTTTTTCTGACATGGCAGTAAGCGACTTTTGTTATTAAATGAGTTACGAATATAAGAAATCAGGAACCATTTTTCATAATTTTCTTAAATGTTCCGTTAAACTAAACCTTTAGCGCCATCTTTCAAATTCAGATTCATTGCTTGATCCGACTAATAAAATCATTTTTTATCTTTACTATGTCTGAATAAAATTATCAGGAGTCTCTTCATGGCATTTAATTGTATAAAGCGGGATTGTAATTTCTTAATTTTTGTTTTCTGTTTCCAGTTCATACCGGAAATGAACGTAAACTGCCAGGAATTCTCTTTCCGCGAATATAGCGTAAGGGACGGCCTGCCCCAAAGCCAGACTACCTTTGCCTACCAGGACAGGAGAGGATTCATCTGGATCGGCACCAGAAATGGATTATCGAGATTTGATGGGATAGATTTCATCAATTATTACAGGAAAAACGGACTTCCTTCGAACCTTATTGATAATGTCTTTGAAGATAAGGCAGGCGATTTATGGGCCGTATCGAATGAAGGGTTTTCAAAATATACTGGTGACGGATTTATTTTCTATCCTCCGGGCCCGGAATTTAAAGGCACTACTTTATTTGGAAGAGCGACGGCAACAGACAAACCGGGAAAGAACTTTATCCTGGGCCATGATGAGAGGTCTGCCTCAGACAAAGTGATACAATTCGATAATGGAATTTACAGGGATTATTCTTCCGTTTATCCCGCCCTGGATACAATGAAAATAGAAAATATACTTTTTGATACCGTTTCCTCAGATCTGTTATTTATAAATCATTCAGGTAATTTGTGGTCTTGGAAAAATAAGGTTCTAAATAGATTACCGGTGATGAGGGTGACAGGATTCTATAATGACCGGGGCAAAATCCTGATCTCATCCGGTGATACGGTACTTGAATATTTTAAAGGGATCATTTTGCCTCATCCCCAGTTAAATACGGGTGGCAGGGCAGAAGTTCAGGCGAAGCCTTTATCACAACAAAATTTAATCAACTATTTTGACGGATCAGAATTTACGAAAATAAACCTGCCATTTATGCCAACCAGTATTTACATGGATAATGATGGCAGAATATGGTTTCTGTCTGAAAGCAACCTCTACAGGTTGCTTTCACTTGCATTCGCCTCGTTGCCAAAAAACCTGGCAAATATGACTGATCTCTGGGCAGTCTGCATGGATAAAAACAAAAACCTCTGGCTGGGATCAATCTACGGCGACTTATTCCTGTATGACGGAATCTCGGTCAGGAAAAGGAATGAATATAAAAGGCTTTTTAACTCGAATTTTGCATTTTTCAAAGGCAGCAGATTTCTATCCAACGGAGAGACGTGGCTTTCGGGAAACCAGGGAGTGCTGATCTGGAACGGTTCTTCATTTTCCAGGCTGAAAGGAATTCCTGACAATACCCAGATTTGTTATATTTATGAAGATCCGGATAATCATAAAATCTTTCTCGGTACTGAAAAGGGGATGTTTATAATCTATAAGGAGAATGTGACCTGTTTTCCTCAATATAATGACAATGATCTTGGAGTTGTTGAAGGAGTCGCAAAAGATGATTCAGGTTTCTACTGGATGTCAGGCCATCGCGGTCTGGTAAGATTTGACGGCATAAAATCCGTACCTGTCAGGGAATCAATTCTCCCGGGAGCCTATACCTATGTCATAGAGAAGGACAGATCGGGAGGCATCTGGGTCTCATCAGAAGAGGGTCTTTTCTTTAAAGGGAAATCCGATAAATCATTTACAAACGGAGTGCCTCAGCCTGTAAATAAGCCGGCAAATACCCTGAAAATAATGGACAGGTCCCATCTTCTTGTCGGAAGGGCCGAAGATCTTTGCTTAATTGACCTGGACAAGTTTTACAATAAGGAAAAGGACTATTTCCATTTTTATGACAAGACCGATGGCTACCCGGGAGGAGACTGCCTCGATGACGGAATAATCAATGCCGGAGACGGCTCGTTCTGGATTCTTACCTCAGAGAATGTTGTAAGACTTTATCCTGAGAGGCTGAAAAAGAATTTAATTCCTCCCAGGATCCGTTTTACCGGGCTTTATTATGAAGGAGATTCTCTTGGGTGGAAAGCTGTCGAAAGCAGCGAGTTCTATTTCAAAACGCCTTCAGATATCAGGTTAAGAAGATATCATAATAATATAAAGATTACTTATACGGGGTTATCGACAAGCAATCCGGAAAAGGTGCTGTATATCCACAGGATGACTGGTCTTGGTGAAAAATGGTCGGTGCCTTCCGGCGAACGGTCGATCGTTTATACCGACCTTCGCCCGGGCCAGTACTCATTTGAACTGAAGGGCGTCAATGCCGATGGAGTTGAGACTCCGGAGCCCGTCGCTCTTAACTTTATAATACAGCCGGCAGTCTGGGAAACAAACCTCTTCAGAGTCCTTATGCTTATATTAACCATGGGCGTTACCATCTGGCTGACATGGTATATAATAAGAAGAAATCAGAAGCGCACTGAAGAAAAAAACAGGCTGAAATCGGAATTGTCAAGCCTGCAGATGAATTCGGTGCTCAGGGAATTTGATCCTCATTTCACATTTAATGTCATTTCCTCAATCGGGTCTCTTATAATGAAAAATAACAGGGAAGAAGCATACACTTATATTACCAGGCTCTCATCACTCCTCAGGACTGTCATTTGGGACGGATCCACAATTTTGAAGCCGTTATCCGAGGAACTGAATTTCGTAACGCAATACTGTGAACTCCAGAAATTAAGGTTCGGAGAAAGGTTCTGTTATAATATCAGTATTGGCGATGGGGTCAATCTCCACAGGGAATTGCCCAAAATGACTATTCAGACTTTTGTGGAAAATTCCATAAAACACGGAATAGAAAACAGGAAGGAAGGAGGGAAGGTTGGTATCATCCTGGCTCATAAGGACGATTCCCTGGAAATTGTGATAAAAGATAATGGTATTGGCAGGGATGAGGCTATGAAAATGAAAACAGGCGGAACAGGATATGGCCTTAAGACCATAAGTAGGTTATTTGATATTATGAATCAACGCAATCACCTGAAAGCGAGCATCGAGATCAATGACCTGAAGAACACTGAATTCCGGTCAGGAACGGAAGTGATTGTATTAATCCCCGACAATTACAGCTTCAAGGCAGGAGGAACTTTGAATGATTTCCCACGGAATCAGGCCCCCGCTCAAGTCTGATTTTATATATAATTCCAACATCTGTCGGATTAATTCTGCTAGTAATTTTGCATATTTGCATTAAGTTATTGTCGCAAAAAAAATCGGCAGGGATGGTCAAGGATATTCTGACAGCTGTTGTCATTGAAGATGAACAGGAGTCGCTTCAGCTGCTTAAAAGTCTTGTCACGTCAAATGGCAATGCAAAAGTCATAGGCGCGACATCGAATCCTGAAGAGGCGATAGACGTCATCGAATTACATAAACCTGATATAGTCTTCCTTGACATTAAAATGCCGGGTAAAAGTGGTTTTGATATCCTTGATGACCTCAGGAAGATAAAATCGGTAAATCCATACATAGTGTTTACGACAGCCTATGATGAATTTGCAATCAGGGCATTTGAATATGCTGCGTTTGATTACCTTTTAAAACCAGTTGATCCTGAACGTCTAGCTGCAACCATAAACAGGTGCGAAGAGAGTTTAATAAACGGTTCGGAACAGAAGGCAGAGGTTCTTCTTGATAATTATAAAAAGCTTTTATTCAGGAATATATCCGGAATAGTAATAATTAATCCTGCTGAAGTTGTTTATATTGAAGCCGAAGGAAACTATTCGTCCTTCAGGCTAAGTAACGGGAGAACCGAAACGGTTACTGTCCTGCTGGGGAAAATAGAAAGGCAGCTGCCTGCTGATAAGTTTTTCCGGATCAGCAGGACTTACATTATAAACATAGATTTCCTGAAAAAAATTAACTCCAGAAAAAATAAGTGTATACTTTACACTAATGGACTGGAGTTCGGCTGCGAGATATCACACGATAAAATTAAAATTCTTCTTGATCTCCTGAAGAAAACCAGGTGAAGCCTGAATGAATCTCATTTTATCAGGGATTATTTTAAGGATATCAAGGTACCGATAAAATTGTTTTATCCAGTCAGGCAGGTCAATTATACATTCAACGGGGCTCATTGTACAAAAAATCCTTTTCTGTCAGTATGTTATCAAATAGTATATTAATTTGGAATGATTTATAAGTTTTTTATCAATAGGAAAGTACCCTTAAGAAAACTTCAATCCCGGTGCACATTTCCCCCCATCCCCCGAACACCGGGAAAATTCTGCCCTCCTGGTTGAATTTGGCATTCCATATGTCGAAATAATTCCCAGGGGGGCATTTTTTTTTGCATCTTTAAGTCATAACCGGTCCCGTTTGTATTTTATCCGCAAATCATGCAAATTGCAGAAAACTATTTCCGGTTCGTAGACCGGAAGCATCATTCATAAACCGGATAAGGAACCTATTTCAAATTAGCAGCCAAAAGAATGAAAATAAATGAAATGAACCGCCTTGATTTTCTGAGCAAGAATCCTTCCTCTTCAAATGCCTTTACACTTGTTCATTCAAATGAACCGGAAGGCAGGGGGGACAGACTTAAAAGGATTTTGTTGCCATTCATTTCATTTTTGATCATCTCATCCTGTTCACAGGTCGGCCCGCCCAAACCATTCGGACCCGTGCCATCGGACCGCCAGCTTTCCTGGCATGAGATGGAGTACTACATGTTCGTCCATTTTACCGTCAATACATTCACTGATATGGAGTGGGGCTATGGCGATGAAAAGGAATCAGTTTTTAATCCTTCCGGGCTCGATTGCCGGCAGTGGGCAAAAGTGGCAAAGGATGCCGGCATGAAGGGTATAATAATCACTGCCAGGCACCACGATGGCTTCTGCCTCTGGCCATCCATGTACACCTCCCATTCGGTCAAAAATTCTCCATGGAAGAATGGGAGGGGCGATGTATTGAAAGAGCTGAAGGCGGCCTGTGATGAATATGGATTGAAAATGGGTATCTATCTTTCTCCCTGGGATCGTAACAGCGCTGTTTACGGAACGCCTGCATACCTTAATTATTATCGTGATCAGCTCAGGGAGCTGCTTACCCGCTATGGGGATATTTTCGAGGTATGGCTCGACGGGGCTAACGGTGGTGACGGATATTACGGCGGTGCAAGGGAGATGAGGCATATCGACCCTAAGACATACTATGACTGGTCAAACACTGACAGGATTATAAGGGATCTGCAGCCAAAGGCTGTTATATTCAGCGATGCAGGGCCGGATGTCAGGTGGGTCGGAAATGAAAACGGAAAGGGAAGCCTGACCAACTGGTGCCTTTTAAACAGGGACGGCATGTATCCGGGAGGGAATTTTGCAGACATTCTCGGTTCCGGTAATGAAAATGGCAATTACTGGGTTCCTGCTGAAGTAGATGTTTCAATCAGACCCGGGTGGTTCTGGCATAAAAGTCAGGATTCGCTTGTAAGATCGCCTGAAAACCTGATGGATCTTTATTATTCATCTGTCGGGATGAACTGCAACCTGCTGCTGAATGTGCCTCCTGATAAAAGAGGCCTGCTGAACGAAAATGACATCCGCTCACTGCTTGCATTCAGAGACCTTAGGGAAAAAGAATTCAGCATCGACGTGGCAAAGAGTAAGAATGTGACAGCGTCTGATGTACGCGGGAAGGATTTCAGCCCTTCAAATGTCAATGATGGAAATCCTGATACTTACTGGGCGACCAGAGATGGCAGAAACTCAGGGGAGATTATTATTGACCTGGGACGGGCGACGGAGGTCAACAGGATAGTCATACAGGAATATATTAAGCTTGGTCAGAGAGTTCAGGAATTCAGCATTGCAGGTCTTATTGATGGAAAATGGGTCACTCTTGCTGAAGGGACAACCATAGGATATAAAATAATAAGGAAATTCCCTGTCATAAAGGCGAAAAAGATAAAAGTCAGCATAATCAAATCCAGGGCATGTCCGGTAATTTCAAATATTGAATTGTACAGGGCGCCCGGAGAATGATATTTTAATCCTCTGTGCCCTGTGCTCTGTGCCCTATGCTCTGTGCCCTGAGCCCTGTGCTCTGTGCCCTGATCCAGGATCCACTCCCAACACCCCAAGGGGGGCTTTCCCAGACACTTAATGCTAAACGAATAACACTATGCGTTATTCACTTTTCACTTTACGTTTTTCACTTATTAACCCTGTGCCCTGTGCTATTTAGCCGGAATACCTATTGTCTGTGAAAGAGTTATCATCTGATTCTTCCTTAATCCCATTTCCGGTGCAAGCTTGTCCTTTGGCACCATCCCGCGGATAACACAGCCAAGATCTTCCGAAGCGCAATAGAGATAGACATTCTGGGCTATAAAGCCGGTATTTGCATACGACCATAGCAGATCGGAGTCTTTAATCTCGTCACCTTCCTTTTTCCCGGTTTTTCCCATATCGGCCACATAGACAAGGTTGACTGGAGCCGTCCCTACAAAATCCTGACTTCCGCAAAGCTTTCGAATATCCCTGTCATGGATTTGCTTCAAGACGTTTGAAACGGCATCGTACTGATATAACCCGGAGGGGAGGGCGACATATATATCAATTTCCTGTATATTCCGTGCGGAAGGCGCGGTCCTTTTCTTCTGATCGGGTCTGTTTATTCCCCAGCCTGCCCATAAAAGGTTGGAAAGTTGACGGATTGTAAGGGTGTCCTTTGTGAAAGACCTGGTCGACTGGCGTTCATTTAAGGCCTGCATCAGGGGCTTGCCTCCGGTTTTGTCAGGTGCAGGCAATTTGATATCCTGAGAATCTGCCTTATTGAATATAAATCCCGCTGACAGAAGAGCAATGGCAATAAATATTTTCCTTTTCATTTTATTTTTAATTGGTTATATCATTTTTTTACGTAACATACGTGCGGTTTTGACCGCTCCGAAAACACGTTTTGTGAGCCCTTCGAAGTCTTTATCCTTTATAAGTTCCATTGTAATGAGGTTTGATCCGATACCGACACAAACCACTCCCGCTTCAAACCATTCAGTAAGATTTTCGACCGTCGGTTCAACTCCTCCGGTCGGCATGATGCTGGTCCAGGGACTTGGTCCAAGGACTGCTTTTACAAAATCAGGTCCTCCGACTGATAAGCCGGGAAATATTTTGACTATCTCAGCGCCAAGCTCTTCAGCAAAGTTTATTTCTGACAATGTTCCGCATCCCGGGATCCAGAGTATTTTTCTCCTGTTGCAAACCTTCGCCATTTCGGGAATAATTACCGGCGATACTATAAAATTTGCACCCAGTTGAATGTACAGTGAAGCCGTAGCGGCATCTACAACAGATCCGGCTCCCATTATCATTTCAGGAAAGTTCTTTGCTGTCCACTTGTTGATATCGCTGAAAAGCTCACTGGCATAGTCGCCCCTGTTGGTGAATTCAAAAACCCGGGTTCCGCCATCGAAACAGGCCTTTATTACATTTTTGCAGATATCGGGATCCTTATGGTAAAAAACGGGTACAATACCTGTTTCTCCCATCCTTAAAACTACATTGATCCTGGAATACTTTGCCATATCTGAACCTTTATTGAACAATACAAATATATCATTTTAACCTCCGGTTTAAAAGAATTCCAGCGATTCAAAACTCAAAGATACCCTATTCAAAGCCCTTTTAAGTTTCTGTTATGATCATTTCACTTTTGTCTTTTAACTTTTATCTTATAATACTTATCTTCGTCTCAGTAAACATACTTTATGGCATTAAACTATATCTGGATAGCCTTTTTTCTTATAGGATTTCTTGCGGCCCTGGGGCAACTTATCTTTGCAGGTAATACCCAGATATTCAATGATATGGTAAATGCCGTATTCAGCAATGCCAGGACAGGCTTCGAGATCTCTCTGGGTCTTACTGGAGCGCTGACGCTATGGATGGGATTGCTGAAGGTCGGTGAGAAGGGAGGAGTTGTCAGGATATTGGGGAAAGCAATGGGCCCTCTGTTCCTGAAATTATTTCCAGAATTGCCCAAAGGGCATCCTGCTTATGGATCAATCATGCTGAATCTTGCTGCAAACATGCTGGGTCTGGATAACGCGGCAACACCTCTCGGCCTTAAGGCGATGAAGGAACTGCAGGACGAAAATCCGGATAAAAACAAGGCTTCAAATGCGCAGATAATGTTTTTTGTCCTGAACGCAGCAGGACTGACTATCATTCCAGTCAGCGTAATAGTTTACAGGATGCAGCTTGGAGCCGCAAATCCTGCCGATATATTTATTCCACTTATGATATCGACCTTTTGTGCTCTTCTTACCGGATTAATAAGTGTAGCGGTCATTCAGAAAATTAATTTGTTCAATAAAACAGTGATTGCGTACCTGGGAGGATTGACGATGCTTGTTGCAGGGATAGTCATTTTCTTCGGTCATCTTCCAAAGGGGCAGATCTCTTCAATTTCCACTTTTACGGCCAACTTCATCCTTATTTCAATCATTGTCATATTCATTGTACTTGCAATTATTAAAAAAGTCAATGTTTATGATTCTTTTATCGAGGGTGCAAAAGAAGGCTTCGGAGTAGCCATAAAGATAATTCCCTTTCTAGTTGCCATGCTCGTGGCTATTGGTATTTTCAGGGCATCAGGGTGCATGGATTTCATCATAAAGGGAATTGCACATTTTTTTTCCTGGCTGGGCATTGACACAAGATTTACAGGAGCATTGCCTGTGGCATTTATGAAACCTTTGAGCGGCAGCGGTGCCAGGGGATTAATGATTGATGCAATGAAAACATTTGGCGCAGATTCATTTGTGGGGAGGCTTTCATGCACCTTGCAGGGAACCAGCGATACGACATTCTATGTGCTTGCAGTATATTTCGGATCAGTCGGCATAAGAAATACCAGATATGCAGTAGGATGCAGTCTCCTGGCTGACCTTGCAGGATTCACGGCAGCAATCCTTATGGCGTATCTGTTTTTCGGATAATAATGAGCGTTATGGCAATTACTTCAATATCAGGTTTATTCCAAAATATTTCGTTAATGAAAAAAGTGCAATATGTTTTTTTGACCCTGATAATACTGACTGCCTGCGGCAGGACACATTCAGGGGAATTAAATAAACCATTTAATCCAGTTTCTATGAATTTTGATTCTACAGAAATGACGAATAATTTTTATGACAAAAGCCCGACATACGCTCTTCCCTTAAATGATATTACAGTTGAGGGAGAGGTTGAAAACCCCGGAAAAGTCGATTTTTCACGACTTGCGAGACGTTCTGTAATTGTGAAGGAAGCATTGCTCGATAGCGCAGGAAACAATAAGTTTACCGGCGCATACAGATACGATGGATATTCACTTTTTGATATTCTTGATAAATTCAGGATAAAGAAGGCTAATGCAGCCGAATACAGTTCTGTAATAGATCTTTATGTGGAAATTGAAAACAAGAAGGGCGATAAAGTCATTTTCAGCTGGGGTGAAATATATTATCCGATAAATCTCCATAAAATATTAATTGCCTGCAGCGTGTCAAGAATAGTGCCTTCCAAGACCAAAGACCTATGGGAACTTCCCGCTAAAGGCAAGCTTGTGTCGGCAACAGATCTTATTACAGAAAGAAACATTTCGGACCCTGTGAGGATAACCGTGAGGTCCTACCGGGGCTCCTTCAGTCTCAACAGAGGCATTACACCGCTGTATTCTCCTTCAATAAGGCTTTTTGCTGACAATAGGCCGGTGGGCAAGATCGTCCCCCCATTGGCTGATTTCAGGACCGTGACATATAATACTGTTTTTTATGGAAGAGGAAAGGGAATTCACAGCACATCGCCTTTCACGGGCATTTTGATGAAGGAAATTCTTCTGAGATATTATCCTGTCAGTAAAGATAACCTGAAATCCTCGTTGCTGTGCCTCGAAGGGATCGACGGCTACAGATGCGTAGTATCATACTCTGAGCTGTTTAACCGGAACGATCAGCAGGAATTTCTTCTTGTCACAACTGATGATAATGAAAATGGAGGTAAGTTCCGCATATTTCCTGCCTGCGATTTTTTCTCTGACAGGGCTATAAAATCTCTTGATGAGATTCGTCTGGATCACCGGTGATGTTTACGTGGAAGAGATCGTCAATATGAATTCAGTGAATGCTATTGCATTGACATTATAATTCTTTCATCCGGATTTAATTTTTTCTTGTAATTTTAACCTATTCATAAACAGAGGCACATTGGCAGCATTTATGTCAAGAAGGATTAATTTTTTGGTACTGTTGGTAGCTGTTGTGCTGAAAGTTAACGCTCAGCAGGCTTCTCCCATGCTTTCCGATTTTATTGAAAGCCGTGACATTGAAAACCAGAACTGGGCCATATGCCAGGATGGAAATCATGTTATGTTCTTTGCAAACCGGAGGGGAATCCTTATTTTCGATGGAGATGACTGGCAGGCAATAAAAATCCCGATCGTTCCATATTCCATGCAAAAAAATCCTGCCGATGGCAAAATATATGTCGGAGGAGAAAACAGCTTTGGATTCCTTGAAAGGAATTCGGTAGGTTCATATAGTTATGTATCCCTTGAGAGTGATTCGTCTGGCGGAGGAGAGATTACAAAAATCATTTTCGACGGACCGGTGGCATGGTTTTATGGCGACCAGGCAATCCTGAGGTACAATTTCAAATCAGGAAAGACCGATCTGCGACTCGATCCAAAACAAGGGACCCGATTTTCAGGAATGTTCGCAACGCCCAGCAATACATTTGTAAATGTATCAGGGGAAGGCCTTTACAGACTTGAGAGTGATACCTTATTTCCCATTGTTACCGGGTATCTTACTGAGAAAACCGAGATTCTCTTTTCGCTTCCTTACAGTTCAAAGCTTGTTCTTGTCGGCATGAGTAACGGAAACCTTTCCCTATTCGACGGAATAAAATACTATCCTTACCCGATCAATGATGAAGGCTATCTGAAAAACAACATTATATCTGATGGATTAGCCCTTGGAGACACGGCCTATGCATTTTCCACGCTTGATGGTGGCGCCGAGATCGTTGAGAAAAAGTCAGGAAATGTTCTCTTTACAATCAACAGCCAGATTGAATTGCCCGACGATGAAATTTTTGCGATTGGCTCTGACAATAACGGCGGATTGTGGCTTTCGCACCAGTACGGACTTACAAGAGCCGATCTTAATCTCCCCATAAGGAATTACAGCGTTTACGCGGGTCTGACCGGAAACCTTTCCTCGGCATTGAGATATGACAATGAACTTTATGTAGCAACCAGCGAAGGCATTTATTATCTTACTGAAGCCAGGAATTACGCTGGCACGGAGATACTGGTCAGAAACAGGCAGGCGGTCGAAAAAAATGGGTCACTGCAGGAGGACCAGAATTCAAGAAAGAATATTTTTTCACGGATTTTCGGCAAAAAAACAAGGGATAAAATGGCCGCCAATGAAGGTGGAGGCAAGAAAATCCCGGAGGGTTTTACACGCAAGAAGGTGACGCTTCTGAAATCGGTAACCTATTCTTATAAAAAGATCGAGGGAGTGAATGAAAAATGCCGTCAGCTGGTAGGTACGCCATATGGGATACTTGCTGCAACCAATAAGGGATTGTACAGTATTGTCGGCCACAAGGCCTCTCTTGTAGTCCCTGACCGATACGTGAATTGTGTTTCATGGGAGCCTTTCAGCGGCAAATACTATATCGGTGCAAGCGAGGGATACTTCACCGTAAGATATGAGCTGGGAAAATGGCTGGAAGAAATACCTGATCCCGGATTCATCAACCCCGTTTATTCAGTTTCCATCAATGACAATAAAATCTTATGGATTGGCGGAGATAATATTGCCTATCGTACATCATTAGCTGCCACTGGTGGAGGTTTCACGTATTCTTCCTACAGGATAAGCAAAAACAATCCTGAAAGATATGTCATCGACCAGATCAATGATTCGATATTCCTTTTTACTGAATCGGGAATACATTTATATGATGCCGGAAACGACAGGTTCATTTCTTACCATCATAAACGGATGGCTGACGAAAGTAGCGGTGATTTTGTTCTTCCTATGTCAAATCAGCGTCTGGTAAGGCAGGATTATGAATGGTTTTCCATGCAATCGAGGCAGCAAGTCGGAAAAACAGAATTATCTATTCTTAAAATATTTGATGATGTGGTATCTGTCGATGTCGAGGCAAAGGTATTATATGTCATTGCCGGAAATAAGCTTTATTGCATCGACCGGTTGAAGTCCTCACAGATGAACCGGACGACAGATATTTTTATTAAAAGCATCTCGAACGACAGGGGGACCAGTTTCGATCTTGCAAATGTGAAATTTGACAGGGGAGATAATGTAATCAACTTCAGCATTATTGCACCGGAGTACCTGAAGAAGAATACCACGCGCTATCAATATAATATAAGCAGGATCATGACAGGATGGTCCCCATGGTCCGTCAGCACGCATTATAGTAAGACCATCCTCCATCCGGGAGATTATGTCCTGAAGGTAAGAGCGATGGATATTTGGGGCAATACAGGAGAGCCACAATCTCTACAATTTACCATAAGAGCACCTTTCACCAGGACAATGTTTTTTTATGTACTGACAGGTTTGGTAACTCTGGCGATAATAGTGCTGATTGTAAGGTTCAGGGAAAGGCAGCTTCATAACCAGAATAAAATACTTGAGGAAAAGGTAAAGGAAAGGACAGCCGAGATTGAGGCGCAGAAGGAGGAGATAACGGCAAGCATTGAATATGCGAGCAGAATTCAGATGGCCATACTTCCGGTCGATGATCATTTCAGGGAGTCGTTTTCGGATTGTTTTATTTTTTACAGGCCGAGGGATATCGTAAGCGGTGATTTTTACTGGATCGGTGAAAGTGATAATTCGGTCTGTTTTACCGTTGCTGACTGCACAGGCCATGGTGTGCCGGGAGCTTTCATGAGTTCAATGGGCATATCCACTCTTCAGGAGATTATTGCAAATAACAGGAATTTCAAGGCTAACACCGTCCTTAATCTGCTGAGAGAAAAAATAATGACCACACTGCATCAGACAGGGAAGGTTGGAGAAGCTGCTGACGGAATGGATATAGCGTTTTGTGTAATTGACAAGGATAAAAAAGTGCTGCAGTATTCGGGAGCCTATAATCCGTTGTTTATCATCCAGGGCGGCGAGCTGAAGGAATATAAGGCAGATAGGATGCCAATTGGGATCCATTATGGAGAACCTGTGCCTTTTACAAATTACGTCATTAATGTCTCAAAAGGGGATACTATTTATATCTTTTCAGATGGATTTGCCGACCAGTTCGGAGGACCGGAAGGCTCAAAATATAAGAAATCGAACCTGAAGAAGCTTCTGTCTGATGTTTATTATCGTCCGATGACTGAACAGCGAAATATAATAGAAGCCGAATTCAATGCCTGGAGAGGTTCAGGTGATCAAATCGACGATGTCACTGTAATGGGGATTAGGATATAATTCCTGCCGTCCGGCAGATATAAAATAACTATCTTTGATCAACTAAAATTACACTCTATGCTGATTAAGTTTCTCGGAGCTGCACGTGAAGTTACCGGCAGCAAACATTTGATTACCACGGATTCAGGTAAAAAACTGCTGCTTGATTGCGGAATGTTCCAGGGAAAGGGTCTTGAGACTGACGGGATGAACAGGGATCTGGGTTTTGAACCGGAAGAAATAGCTCATATAGTACTGACGCACGCGCATATAGATCATGCCGGGCTTATACCCTATATGTACAAGCGCGGTTTCAGAGGATCAGTGGTTTGCACAAACGCTACTCGGGATCTGTGTGCAATTATGCTTGCTGATTCAGGATTTATCCAGGAACATGATACATACACATTCAATAAGAGGCGTGCGAAGAAGGGTCTTCCTGTCGTCACACCTATCTATACCCAGCAGGATGCTGCAGCATGCATGAGCCTGTTCATAGGTGTCCCTGAAGAAATGAATTTCAGGATAGACGAAAATATAAAAGTAAGGTTTACAGGCACCGGCCATATGCTGGGAAGCGGCGTGGCAAACCTTCAGATCATCGAAAAAGGACAGATAAAGAGAATTGCCTATACCGGAGATATAGGAAGGCCTGTAAACAGGCTTCTGAAACCTCCGTCACCGTTTCCACAGGCTGATATTCTGATCGCTGAATCAACATACGGCGACAGACTTCACATAGATGATCAGGCTGCCGAGGAAGAGCTGCTTGGAGTACTGAATGAAACATGCATGGAAAAGAAGGGTAAGCTTATTATACCTGCGTTCAGCGTCGGCCGTACACAGGAAATTGTATATATCCTCGACAGATTCTTCAGGAATGGCAAGCTTCCCAGGGTAAACATATATGTTGACAGCCCTCTTGCCATAAATGCCACAACTGTGTTCAGGATGCACTCAGAATGCTTTAACGCCGATTTCAGGAAAGTCCTTGAGACAGACAATGATCCCTTTGGATTTAAAGGGCTGTATTATATTTCGAAACAGGAAGATTCCAAGAAGCTGAATGACATTAAACTGCCGTGCGTAATAATTTCAGCATCCGGAATGATGGAAGCAGGACGTGTCAAGCATCACCTTGCAAATAATATTTCCGATCCCAAAAATACTGTACTGGCTGTAGGCTATTGTTCTCCTGCCACGCTGGGAGCAAGGATCCTGGGAGGCGCCCGGGAAGTGTCCATTCATGGTACCGTTTATCCGGTAAATGCTGAAATAAAGAAGATAGAGTCATTTTCAGGACACGGCGATTACAAAGAAATGATAGACTTCCTGGGATGCCAGGAGAAAAGTGCCCTGGAAAAAACGTTTATCGTCCATGGCGAATATGAAACACAGAAAAAATACGTTACTGAACTTCAAAAGGCAGGATTCAGGAATATTGAGATTCCTGCTAAAGGTCAGGAGTTTAAAATACTATAGGAAAACAACTGATCTTATTATTTTACAGATCAGTGAGCTATCTTGTGCTGATCTTCATCAGTTCTTTTCTTACCTGCCTGTAATCCGGTAAGACCTCTTCAAGCAGCCTGTAAAAATCTTTTCCGTGATTAGGATGCTTAAGATGGCAAAGTTCATGAATTAATACATATTCATGGAATCTTTCATCAATTTTAATCAGCTCTGCACTGATAGTTATCCTTCCCTTTGATGAACAGCTTCCCCACCTGCTTTTTAGCGACCGTACCTTAAATTCCGCTGGTTCAAATCCGTAACGACTGAGCCTGTCCAGAGTTCTTTCAAAATGGCAGGTAAGGGTCTCTTTTGCCACTCTGCTGTACCATTTATCGAGCAGGTGTTTTATTTTTTTGCCATCTCCGGTCTCGGGGAGGCTAACCTCAAAAATATTATCGTGCAGGATTACTGATGATCTCATCGCTTTATTAATTTTCAGGACCAGCTCTCTTCCCATGAAAGGATGAATTTCGCCGTCAGCGTAATTTTTATTATGGTTCAGCCGCGTGACCTCTGAGAAGCTGTTGATATGTTTTTTTATCCACTGGGATTTTGACTCCACAAAGCTATCGACTTTTTTCATGGAAAAATTCCGCGGAGCCCTTACTATGACCTCTTTATTAGCATTGACTATTATTGATATGGAGCGCCTTTTTGAAAATATGACCCAGTACTTAATGTCTCCGGAATATGATTCCCCTGATGTTCTGATATCCATTTTAATTGTTTTCTGGCTTAAATTCGGATTTATTAAAAAAATCTAACATTCTGTTAAAAAAATCATAAAGTGAGTATTCTGTGCGTGATCCCGGAATAAACAGGTTACTTTTATTGTCTGAAAGATAAAGAATATCGGAAAGAAAATAAGATGCTGATAATATTTACCCACATCGATTCGTTTCTACGTTGTCGATCACGACATTTACAGAAATTTCAGGCTTAGGTTAGTTAGGTTAGTTCTCCAATCATGTGGGTAATAAAATGGGAGGTTCTCTGTAAAACCTCCCTTTTTTATTTATGAAATCATCAGGCTATTATTCCCGTTTCAGTACCATAAAAGTAATTTCAGGGGGCATCCATATCCTGAACGGAACTGACAGCACTCCAAGTCCACGGTTTACGTACTGGTATTGTCTCCCCTCCGAATAAAGTCCGTTCCAGTGAGGATAAAAGTATATTGAAGGGCTCCACCTGAACTTTTTTGTAAGAATACCTATCTGCATTCCGTGGGTATGACCGGAAAAAGTCAGGTCAATATTCGTCTTTTTTACCACATCTGCCTCCCAGTGATTTGGATTATGGATCAGCAGGATTTTAAAATCCGCGCTGTCGGTTCCTGTCATAGCTTTATTTAAATCGCCGTGGGTCAGCAGCGGATGCCTTCCTTCCGTTGTAACACCGGTAAACGAAACTTTGGCTCCGCCGATTTCTCTGACTATGCTGCTGTCAAGCAGCAACCGGTAGCCCGATTCTGTTATCTTCCCGTTCACAGTCAGCGTATTTGAAGCTTTACCTTCAATGGTGGTGCCGGGCAGGTAAGTCCCATTGTCGTGATTTCCAGAGATTGCATAATTGCCATACCTGCCGATAGCCTTTGAGAGTATATTCTCACATCCATCAAATTCCCTCCACCCGTATGATACGAAATCACCAGTATTTAATATTATATCGGGATGGAGCTTATTAATTATAGCCATGGCTTTCTGAAGCTGGTTATGATGACGGTAAAATCCGCTGAGGTGAAGATCTGATATCTGTACAATCCGCAGGCCTTCCAGCCCGGGTTTCAGATCCTTGATTTTTAATGTTATTTCTTCAGTCTTGAAATTGAACCTTCCGATGAAGGTTCCGTACCCAATCACGAAAAAGACAAATGCAGATATGATAAATCCCAAAGTTGTGATTCCTCTTATATGCCCTCCCTTCCTCAGCCTGATAATTTTGCCTGTATAATGGAAAAGGCTCAGCAGGAACCTGGGCAGGGCAACGGCGCACATCATTCCGGCCAGACTCAAATGATACCAGACATTTTCAGGAGCATCATAAAAGCCCCTGAAAGTAAGTGACCTGAAAAAAAAGTACCAGAGAATGATGCTGAGGAGAAAGTTTGTCGTTACAGCTGCATAGAATACCGGCTTTGACCGCCGCCAGAAATGATCTCTCAGAACAATAAAAGTAAGGATCTCAAGTGTCAGTAGGATAATTGCAATTCTCATACATTCCGGTTATTTATCAAAATTACTCATTTAATTATTAGATTCGTCAGGTCAAATGCAAAGCCGGATGACTGTAGTCAGATTTTACGATTTTTCTTTTGCTCCGCCGGGAAAGCTTCTTTATTCGGTAATTGCGGCAAGATATAAAGGCAGATGGATATTTGTGAGGCACGCCATGCGTGACACATGGGAGATACCTGGGGGGCATATTGAGGTTGATGAAACTCCTGAGGATGCTGCCGTAAGGGAACTGCAGGAAGAAACGGGAGCCATAGAATTCAGGATCACCAGTGTTGCGACATATTCAGTTGAAACAGACATATCTACCGACTATGGACGCCTTTTCTTCGCCGAAGTATTGAAACCGGGAAGGATACCTGATTCATCAGAAATCGAAGAATCAGCATTAATGAAAAATCTTCCGGAAAATCTTACATATCCGGATATTCAGCCTGTACTGTTCAGCAAGATAAAAGATTTTCTCAGTAAAGGGGGGCGGAGTTAAATGTATTCGAAGCTTACTTTTTTGAGCCATTTTTCCTCAAGAAGCCTGGCAATTCGCTTTACTACGGTCCTTCTTATCTCAAGGTCAACCGGAAGATTCGGGTCCTGATGGGCAATGTTTATCCGGGTACCGATAATGAAATGTATCTCATCGCTTTCCATTATCATTTTTACGATCTTGTCGGCAGGTCCCTTGCCAAGCCTGACGCTGTTATTAAAAGTCTTTAATATCTCGTTCACTTTCTGGAGAGTAAGTATGCCCTCCGTCACCAGATCTATTCCCTCCAAAAAGCTTTCGGGCGGAAGTTCCGGATCTTCAAAGACAAGCTCATCGACAATTGTTCTTTTAAGTTCTCTTGCAACAATATCAGCAGTGGTTCCGCCGCAAAGTATCACCTTTCCAACATAGCTGTTCACTTTGTAGGCAAGGTCCTTGTCTTTTTCCTTTTCATACGGAGGCCCGGTACAGATAAGAAGCTTCCGTGGCTCGCGGAAATAGATTATTGCACAGCTTATATCATCTTTTGCCTTGTATGCATCGTTTTTATGTGCCATGGTCACGATCTTTCCGGCAAGGACATCAGCTGAAATCGACGATTCGCCCGATATAAGGCTTGCCGCATACAGGGCTACATTCTCGCGTTCCCAGCCAAAAGGATATGCTTCGCTGCCCATTCCGCTTTGAGAGACACCGTCGGAACAAAATATAATGCGGTCTTCCTTTTCGGGCATGAATGTACAGGTTCTCAGGATTTTTCCAGAGTTTTTTCCTTTATCGAGGACCACTTTCTTCCATGAAGGATCAAGCTCACTGTCCCCGCGAAGTATTATAGCATGAGGATTATCGTACTCCAGTATATTTGTCTTTCCGCTGCTCTCAATGTCAATTATGGTGAAAGTCGAATAACTTATATTACGGTCGCTGCAGACCGGAAGGGTATTCATTATTATTTCAGCAATCCGGTCCACCTCCTTGTGCTCCCTTGCGAAATTAAGAGCCATGGTGGCTGTCAGCGTTGCAAGAATATTTGCCTTCACGCCATGGCCCATCCCATCTGACAAAACAGCAATGACCCTGTCTTCTTCCCTTATATACTTGTAAAGGAACACATCTCCACAGATCCTCTCTTCGTCGTGGTTGCGCTGCTGACTGTTGACTTCGATAAAAAAATCCTTTTCCACTTTTGGCCTAGCGGTTATTTTTCTGACTTGTTCTCTTCTTATAGGATTCAATGATCGAATTAAGCATCTGTTCCGTTTCTGCTGCACCCTCACCGAGAAGGAACCCTATTTTCTGCACCATCTCCAGGTTTTTGTCGATAACTTCACTTACCCTTAAAGTAACCTCTTCTCCCTGCACCTCAGGGGAATAAAGGTCCCTGATGACAGCACCGCACATCTTATTCTTTTTTATGGGGAAAATTGAGATGTTCAGCATTTTGTCCTCGAAATGGACATCCTTGCTGACTACCGGAACATCTTCCTTCAGAACATAGGTGAACATGTTATATACATTGAATGGAATAAGGGTTTTGAGATCAGCACCTGTGAGGCCCGGGATCACATCGGAAATGGCTTTTGCGTCTTCGCCGATTATCGTGATGAAACTTTGATTCGAATGAAGGATCTTCAGGTTGTTATCTACGATCACGACACCCGTGGGAAGTTTTTCAAGCATATTGTTCATCATATCCGATGTGCTTTGTGCGACTTCCTTTTCCCGCAAGGCGGTCTCTTCAGATTCCTTCAATGCCTTTTTCGTTTCGGCAAGCTTCCGGTTTGTTTGTCTGAGAGTTTCAATATATTCCTGCTTGTTCCTGAGATTGAATGTATGGCACATTTCAGGGACTGCCAATCCTTTTGCCACAGTCGATGCAAATTCCCGGCATGAAATATATCCACAGGCTCCGCAATTAAGCTCTTCATCAGGATTGTCCTTTCCGATTATCTTCAGAACTTCTCTCACTGCCTCTTCGGGAGGTTCAGGGATTCTCTGGTCATCAGGATTAAAGGTCCGCGAAAAGTCCAGCTTCAGCCACCTGTCCATATCTTTCTGCCACTGGATTTTATCGAGCGAATCAATCCGCTTTTCAGTATAGCGGCTTACCAGCGCCCTTCTTCTGAACTTTTCCCTGTGATGCTCCATTCCCGGACCAAGCAGGCATCCATGGCAAAAGAAAAGGTTGAAATGGTGGTGAATTGTGTCTGTATATTTGTCGAAGTCATTTATGGCTTCAATTACATCCTCTTTGCCGGATGCGGTAATGACTCTGCTTGATACCATGTCGCGTTTCAGTCCGCCAGCCTGGATTATGCCTGCCGGAACAGGATAAAGAGCGCCCCAGTATCCGAACGGAGGATCAAACTCCGACATTTTTACAAGTCTCTCCTGAATCCTGAATTCATCAAAAAGCTTTCTCAGCTCGATGAACGTAATTACGCTTTCAACCAGTTTGCCCCCATCACGGTTAAGTGCTTCATCCTTGGCATCTATGCACGGTCCTATCTGAACCGTAGCAACATCATTTCCGTGCAGCTCCTTTATGACCATCGCTGTTGCAATCATTGGCGACACAAGAGGAGCCAGGTTGAGAACTATTTCGGGATGGAACTTTTCAATAAGCTTCACCACAGCCGGGCAATTAGCTGATATGTAGTATTTACCCTCAGATGTGCTGAACAGCTCAGCGTAATTTGCTGCAATAAGGTCGACACCGAAAGAAACTTCATGCACATAATCGAAGCCCAGCTGCCTTATCATGGCTACGAACTTCCTGTAATCCGTTATGTCATCAAATTCCGATGCTATGCTGGGTTCAATCATGGCCGCTGTTTTCCTTCCTGATGAAAGGATAGACTTTACCTCATCAATTGAATTCCGGAATTCTATTGCTTTGGGAGAGCACGAGACATAGCATAATCCGCACCCTATGCATCTTTCCGGGTGAATCAGCGGATGAGGCTTCTGGGACCTCACCTCCACGGCATTTACGGGACAAACACGAACGCATGAATAGGAGTTCCTGCATTTCCCGTCATCGATGAAGAGAACAGGTGTTTTATTGTCCATAATGCTTTTAATACATATCTTATTTGAATTTCGACAGTTCCTGCTCAAGAATCCCCTCAATTTTCCCCAGAGTCACTCCCTCTTTCATTAAATCATTTATCTTCATATTGGGCCCATTGATGCAGTTTCCCATGCAACGCGCTCCTTTGAATACAACTTTGTCTTCGAGATGGTTCTTTTTCAGATATTCCCTTATAAACAAAACCACCTCCCTGTTCCCCCTCGAAAAACAGGAACTTCCAAGACAAATGTGCATTACAAACTCCTGTGCCATTCTATTTACTGTTCATTTAAAAACAACACGCTCAAATGTAGTAATTATTTCTGTGCCATAAAAATGCATGAAAACAACCGGATTAATTGCAATCAGTATTAATCAGCATTATTTGCAGATTGTAATGATTATTATGATTATAAGCCTAAGATTTTGTAATGGTATGTATATCAGAGTGATATCAAAGAATCAAACCATAGTTAAGTTGTGATTTTTTATTGTTAACAAATAAACAATGTTATTTTTATAACAATATAATATTATCTTTGTATAGTTTGACTTGAAGATGGAAGTTAAAGGCATTGAGGAAGTAATAAGAAAGTACAAGTCCGGAAGGAGGGAAGATCTGATACCACTTCTCCAGGAGATACAGGATGTTTATGGACACCTTTCGGAGGAGGCAATTATCAAGGTTGGAAAATTCGTCGGTCTCAGTACAACTAAAATTTATGGGCTGGCCACATTCTATGACCAGTTCAGATTTGTTCCTTCAGGGAAAATCCGCATCAGGGTTTGCAACGGAACAACCTGTTTCCTGAATGGATCCAAATCCATAATTGATAAGATAAGGGAAGAAACAGGTCTTGTCTCCGGGCAGACAGACAGGGATGGGAACTTCAGCTATGAAGTGGTGACTTGCATGGGAGGATGCAACAATGGCCCTCTGATAAGCATAAACGATGATTTCAGAACATTTGTCAGGCCTGAACAGATTCCCGACCTTATTAAAAGACTCAGGTATATAATCGAGAATGATTAAATGGAAGATTTAAAAGAATTCCTGATCGCGAAGGTTCTTTTATATGAATCTGATACACTGCCTGATGCGACTGAGAAGGTCCTTCAGCAGATCAGGCATGATAAATCAGACAATAGTGTCATTTTCGTCTCTTCAGGAACATCTGGCATAATTGCAGGCTCGGAAAAGACTTTAGCGGCCGCAAGAATGTATATCGACGAGAATGAACCCGGCACGGAGCTTATAAATGTCGGATCCCTGGGCCCTGCAAATTTTGAACCGCTTGTAGGCATACAACTTCCCGGCAAGAACAAAATTTATTTCAGGAATATATCTGAGGAGAAAGTCGAGCCATTGCTTAACGGCGTATTTCACAACGATATAAACAAGGACGATCTTGTCGGTCAGACGGGTTCAAAGGGATTTGAATTCTGGCCAGGGATACCTTTCATGGAAGATTTGCCTTTCTTCGTGAATCAGAAAAGGATTGTAATGGGCAACTGCGGATTTTACAATCCTGAGAGCATTGAAGAATTCATTGCCAGGGGAGGATACAGGTCCTTTATCAAAACCATCAGAAACTATACCTATGAGGAAGTTTGCAATATAATAGAGAGAAGCGGGTTGAGGGGCAGAAGCGGCGGAGGCTATCCGACCGGTCTTAAATGGAAACAGGCGTTGAATGCCTCATCTGCATCGCGTTACTTTGTGTGCAACGCGAAGGAGAGTGATCCGGGCGCATTCAGCGACAGGACCATCCTTGAAAGTGATCCGCACAGGCTGGTTGAGGGAATAGCGATAGCCTCTTATGCAATCGGGGCAAACAATGCAGTGGTCTTTTTAAGATGCAACTCGGAAAATGCAAGGCGCAGACTTCAGAAGGCAATCGACAGTGCAAGGGAATTCGGAATTCTGGGGCATAATATTTTCTCGAGCGGATACGATCTCGACATTATTATCAGGAAAGAGCCGGGAGCCTTTGTTTGCGGAGAAGAAACGGCTCTTATAAGCACGCTTGAAGGCAAAAGGGGGATGCCTCAGCTGAAACCTCCATATCCGGTAACATCAGGCCTTTTCGGCAAACCCACCGTCATCAACAATGTGGAAACAATAATGAATGTCCCGCTTATTATGCACAATGGTCCTGAATGGTTCAGAACCCTGGGAACTGAAGGAAGCCCGGGAACAAAAATCCTCGCCGTTACAGGGAAGGGCAGATTCTCGGGAGTTGTGGAAGTGGAAATGGGGACTTCTATAGGAACAGTTTTTGAGAATATTGCCGACGGGGTCAGGGAAGGCAGGGAACTTAAAGCAATCCAGCTGGGCGGTGCCTCAGGCTCATTCATAACTTCCGGCAACCTTGACATTACAATCGATTATGATACCCTGCGGGACAATGGAATCGGAATGGGGGCAGGAGGCTTTGTCATTATTGACGAGACAATCTGCATGGTTGACCTTGTGAGATATTATATGGAATTTATGCGCAGTGAAAGCTGTGGCAAATGTATTCCATGCCGGGAGGGTACAGGCAGGATGCTTGAGATACTTGAAAGCGTGATCAGGAAGCCGGCTAACGAAGATTCCGGAACGACTCTTGAGCGCTTTAAAGGAGTAATGCAGCTCGAAACAATAGCTGCCGTTATGAAAGACACATCGCTTTGCGGACTGGGACAGACAGCTCCCAACCCCTTTCTGAGCGCCCTTAAGAATTTCAGGGAAGAGTTCGAGGAACATATCTTTGACAGGAAATGCAGGGCAAATGTTTGCAGGGGCTTAAGGACATTTTCGATAGATGTCGAAAAATGTACAGGATGTACCGCCTGCGAATCCAGGTGTCCTGTGAATGCGATTTACGGAACAAGGCTTCAGCCGTTCTTCATCGTTGAGGAAAAATGCGTGGGTTGCGGCATATGCTTCGACATTTGCAAGTTCAGCGCAATAAAAGTCAAATAACTGCCATGCTTTTTACAATACAGGTAAATAATAAAAAAATCAAGGCTGAAAAAGGAGAGACGATCCTTTCAGCCCTCAGCAGAAACGGATTCATTA
The DNA here is from genome assembly GCA_963717685.1 of uncultured Bacteroidales bacterium. Classification (GTDB taxonomy): domain Bacteria; phylum Bacteroidota; class Bacteroidia; order Bacteroidales; family VadinHA17; genus LD21. Next base: position 2,459,466 of record OY970346.1, read on the forward strand.
TCCCTACACTGTGCCGGATGAAGGATTTTTCTCCCACCGGTGCATGCCGGATGTGCGTTGTGGAGGTTGAGGGTCGCGACAGACTGGTCACTGCTTGTTCCCAGCCGGTGGAGGAATGGATGAAGATAAGGACCCACTCACCCAGGGTGATTACTGCCAGGAAAACTATTGTCGAGCTTCTTTTGTCAAATCATCCCGACGAATGTCTTTACTGCGATAAAAACCTCCACTGCGAGCTGCAACGGCTTTCCAGAGAATTGAACATAAGGGAGAGAAACCTTAGGGCCGTGAAGATTAAACCGATGCTTGACCAATCGAGCCCTGCAATAGTAAGGGAGCTTTCCAAATGCATTCTCTGCGGCAGATGCGTCAGGGTTTGCGAGGAAGTGATCACGACAACATCGATCGACTTCATTAACAAGGGAGGAATGACCCATGTCGGCCCGGCGATGGATCGTGATCTCAACTTCTCGAGTTGCATCAATTGCGGTCAATGTGTGCTGGTTTGTCCTACCGGTGCCCTTCATGAGAAGCATAACATTTCCGAAGTGCAGGAATATCTTAATAATCCGGAAATAGTCAAAGTAATACAATATTCGCCTGTTATAACATCGGGCATCGCTGAAGATCTTGGCATAAAATACAACCGGGACTTCGACAGGATCTTGAATTCCATACTTCGCAAGATCGGATTCGACAAGGTATTTCTGACCGGAACAGGAACTGATATTTGCATTTCTGAAATTGCAGATGAACTGAGAGAGAGGATTTCCGCGGGCAGTGAAGCCCCCTTATATATTTCGGCATGTCCGGCATGGGTCAAATATGCTGAACAGTTTGCACCCGGGCTTTTGCCTGATTTTTCAACTGTTAAATCTCCCCAGCAGATCACGGGGGCACTTATTAAGACGCTTATTGCAGAGAATGCAGGAGTAAAGCCTGAAAAAATCTTTTCCGTTTCGGCAACGCCTTGTATGGCCATGAAGTTTGAATCCAGAAGGGATGGTATGATGCGAAAGGGTATAAGCGACGTGGATTCAGTGATGACAATAAGAGAGCTTGCAAGACTGATCAGGCTGTACGGGATAGATTACACAAATGCAGAGCCGGAACCGGCCGATGACCCGCTGTCGGGAAGAAGCTCTGCAGCTGCTTTGGCCGAGACTTCAGGCGGTTTGACAGAAGCAATCATCAAAACAATGTTATTTGCAGATAATGGAATTGAGCCTGACAGGCATCTTTGCAAAAAGTTACGGTCTGGAGCCAGTTTCAGGGAAATCTCATTTGATTTCCGGGGTCGTGAAATCAAAGCTGCAGTTATTGACGGGCTGAAAGGCTTTGGCAAGCTGAAGGCATTGCAGTCGGAAGGTATCAAATTTGATTTAATTGAGGTTATGGTTTGTCGCGGCGGATGCATTAATGGAGCAGGACTCCCGTTCAATGCGGTAAAAGACGATAAAAAGAGCAGATCAAAGGCAATTTACCAGGCTGATGATACAGATGCCGTCAGCCTTCCTCCCAGGTCTCCGGTTCTTCTTAATCTGCTTGACAGGATTAAAGCTGACAAGGATATAAAGGATAAAAAGATATTTCATACACATTTTGAGAAAAGAGACGTTTTGCTTTGACGGTCAAATAGATTAGTTATGCTGGTATATACGATAAAAGAGCTTTGCAGAACATGTTATACATGTGTCAGGGAATGTCCTGCAAAGGCTATCCGTATAGTCGGAGGGCAGGCAGAAGTAATAGATGAAAGATGCATTGCCTGCGGTAACTGTACCAAGGTTTGCAGTCAGGGAGCGAAGGTGTTTCTGAACACCACGGACAGAGTCCTCAAACTCCTTGAGAAGGAAGCCAGTGTAACTGCCATGGTAGCACCAAGCTTTCCTGCAGAGTTCTCCGACATACCGGATTACAGGTCTTTAATAGGGATGTTAAAATCAGCTGGCTTCAGGCATGTCACAGAGGTTTCATTTGGCGCTGATCTTGTTGCTGACAGGTACAGGAAACTGGTTACCGAAAGCGATGAATGCATCATTTCATCAGACTGTCCTTCCATAGTCAATTATATTAAACTCTACCATTCGGCACTGGCTGAGAAACTGGCCCCTGTCGTATCACCCATGGTAGCCATGAGCAGGGTCATCCACAGGAAATTCGGCAGTGACATGAAAATAGTGTTTATCGGTCCATGCGTTGCAAAAAAAGCTGAGAGCAGCGAGATCGATGAGGCAATTACATTCACCGAGCTGAGGGATATTTTTTCACGGCTTTCGATATCGCCGGAAACAAGCAAACCAGCTGAATTCGATCAGCCGGTTGGCGGACGAGGCGCCATTTTCCCTGTAACAAGAGGACTTCTGCAGACAGCCATTATAAACGATGATGCTATAACCGGAAATATTATTGCTGCAGAGGGGAGAATAGATTTTCAGGAAGCCTTGAAGGAGTTCGAAGCAGGTATGATAAGAAATCAGAATATGGAGCTGTTGTGCTGCGAAGGATGCATTATGGGCCCCGGCATGTCTAAAAACGGCAAACAGTATAACAGGAGAGCTCTCGTCAGCACTTATGCGAATCTGAAAATGGTGGACTTCGATCATGAAGAATGGCAATCGGCATTTGATGAATTTTCCACTCTCGACCTTTCGGTTCATCACAGGGCAGAAAACATATCGTCGGCAGCGACTGAAGATTCAGATATTGACAGTGTCCTCATTTCAATGGGCAAAAAGACCAGGAAAGACCAGCTTGATTGCGGTGCATGCGGATATGAAACCTGTGTGGAACACGCCATTGCGATTAAAAAAGGACTAGCCGAAGTTGAAATGTGTCTGCCCTATACAATAGAAAAGCTTCACAAATCAGTCAAGGACCTTGCCCTTTCGAATGAAAAGCTCAGTACAATGAGGCAGGCCCTGAAACAGTCAGAAAAGCTTGCTCATATGGGCCAGTTGTCGGCAGGAATTGCTCATGAGCTTAATAATCCGCTCGGTGTGGTAATAATGTACAGCAATATTCTTCTCGAAGAATGCAAACCTGAAGATCCCGTAATAGAGGACCTGAAGCTTATCGTTGACCAGGCCGGGAGATGCAAGAAAATCGTGGCCGGCCTTCTTAACTTTGCCAGGAAGAACCAGGTTAATCATCAGACTGTCAATATTAAAGACCTTGCCAGCCACAGTGTGGAGAGTGTTGTAGTACCGGTTAATGTGCAGGTCAGAATAACTGACAAGACAAAAAATCCTGAAGCCATGCTTGATTCGGAGCAGATGACACAGGTGCTGTCCAATCTGGTCAAGAATGCAATAGATGCGATGCCCGGAGGAGGAGAGATCAATATTCTTCTTGAAGACACGCTGAGTGATGTCATGATAACCGTAAAAGACAACGGTACCGGAATCCGGGAGGAGGACAGGGCGAAGATATTTGAGCCCTTCTTTACGACCAAGGGTCTTGGTCATGGAACGGGACTGGGGTTGGCCACAGCCTACGGAATTGTCAAAATGCATAAGGGACAGATCACTGTAGAGTCGAATACCGATCCTTCAAAAGGGACGACTGGAACAAGCTTTAAGCTGGAGCTTCCGCGCCGTAATTAACTGGGGACCTGAGATGACAATTGCAGGAAATATATTTAAAATGACAAAACTTTTATTATCAAAAAAGCACTTTGATATTTCAAATTAACGGAAATTTGCAATGAACAAATGAAAAAAAGCGATTATACAATACTGGTTGCTGATGATGATCCCGATTACCTGTTCCAGACAATATTTAACCTGGGCAGGGCAGGTTACAAAACTATTGCAGTGGAGAGCCAGGCAGAGGCTGAATCAGTTATATCGAAATTCAAGCCAAGCCTTGCAATTTTTGATCTTATGATGGAGTCGGACGACAGCGGTTTCATCCTGTGCTACAAGATTAAAAAGAAATATCCTGAGGTTCCTGTGATACTTGCGACTGCGGTTTCGCATGAAACCGGAATATCCTTCAGCCTCGACTCTGAAAAGGAAAAATCATGGATAAAGGCTGACAGGTATCTCGAAAAAGGGATCAGGCCGGAACAGCTTGATCTGGAAATTATGAAGCTATTAAAACTATAATATGGCAGTTTTAAAGATCCTCGTGATAGACGATGAGCCGGGAATAAGATCGGGAGTGACCCGCATCCTGAAAGATTTTCATGTTACGTATCCTTTTATGGATGAGGATTATGAATTTGAAATACAGGAGGCTCCGACGGGAGAGGATGGCATAACGGTAATTGAAAGCAAAATGCCGGATATCTTACTTCTCGACAATAAATTGCCAGGCATGCAGGGAGTGGAAGTTCTTGAGTATATTAGGGAAAGGCAGTATGATATTGTAGTGGCAATGATAACTTCATATGCATCACTCGATGTTGCGATAAGAGCCACGCGCGACGGAGCCATTGATTTTATTCCAAAACCGTTCACACCCCAGGAGCTGAAATCAAGCATAGAGATCATTGCCAAACAACTTTACCTGAAACGCATAACCAACAAACTGAATGAGGATGGCAAAAGAATAAGGTTCCAGTTCCTGTCGGTACTGTCACACGAATTGAAAGCTCCCCTCAATGCTCTGGAAGGATATCTTAAAATGATGCAGGAAAAACAAGCAGGGGAACGGATCGACGATTATGCATCGCATATCGAAAGATGCCTTCAGAGGATACTGGGAATGAGGAACCTTATAATGGACCTCTTGGATTTTACCAAAATACAGCTTGAAAGAAAAGAAGAAAAAATACAGGAAGTGAACCTGAAGGAAGTTGCATCCGCAGCAATGGCAACAATTCAGCCATATGCTATTCAGATGGAAGTCAACATTTACCTTGATGCGGGGCCTGATGTAATAATCATGGCCGATCCTGCAAATATGGAAATCATATTCAATAACCTGATATCCAATGCGGTAAAATACAATAAATTCGGGGGGAAAGTTGATATTTCCATTGACAGCTCCGGGACTGACGCGATAATAATTTTTTCTGATACCGGAATAGGCATAACCAAGACAGATACAGAAAATCTCTTTAATGAATTTGTCAGGATCAGGAACGAAAAGACCAGGAACATTTCAGGCAGCGGCCTGGGATTATCAATAGTTAAAAATGTAGTTGAGCTTTACCACGGAACAATAGAGGTGGAAAGCACACCTGATGTCGGTTCTGTATTCACAATACGGTTGCCCAGAAAACAAACAGACATTAACTGAATAACCATGAAACTACCGGGTAAAACAATCGAGAGACTAAGCGAGTACAGAAGGACTCTTCTGGGATGTCTTGATGAAAAGAGAAATTTCATCTTTTCGCATGATCTAGCAGCCCGTCTGCATATAACTGCCGTGCAGGTCAGGCGCGATCTTATGCTTATTGGCTATTCATCAGTCCAGAGAAAAGGATATGATGTAAAGGAACTGATTGAAAAAATCGGCTCAATAATCGATTCAGAGGAGAGCCTTAACGTGGCGATCATCGGGATAGGCAACCTGGGTAGGGCAGTGGCCGGTTACTTCAAGGGAAAGAGATCAAAACTGAATCTTGTGGCTTCTTTCGACACTGATCCACAAAAGATAAACAAAGTCATTTCGGGTGTAAAATGCTATGCCCTCACCGATATGGGAAAAATGACAGCTGAGCTTAATATAAAAATCGCCATAATGACTGTTCCACCTGATTTTGCGAAAGAGATTGCCGAAGAGATTATCCGCTTTGGAATTAAAGGGATATTAAATTACACGACTGTTCCTCTGAATGTCCCAAGCTGGGTCTTCCTGGAGGAATATGACATGATAACCTCCATTGAAAAGGTGGCATATTTCGTAAGAGAGAACAGTATTTAGACAGATTCTTGCAAAATGAAGGTCTTCAGGGGATTTGAGGAAGCTAAGGGAATAGTTAATCCTGTTGTCACGACCGGCTCTTTCGATGGTGTGCATATCGGGCACAAGACGATCCTGAACCGGCTCAATATGCTTGCCAGGAAATATGACGGCGAATCAGTACTGATCACTTTCGAGCCCCATCCGAAGAAAGTGCTTTATCCCGATACCGCCGGTAAAGACCTTAAGCTTATAAATTCGAGCGAGGAGAAGTTATATCTTCTCCGGAAAGCCGGGCTCGACAATCTCATCATAGTCAATTTCACCAGGGATTTCTCAAAAACGACAGGGGAGGAATTTGTAAGGGAATACCTCCATGGAATGCTGAAGTCGAAAGTGATCGTGGTCGGATTCAACCATCATTTCGGATTTAATCAGGAGGGCGACTACAGGCATTTATGGGGATGGAGGGAAAAATACAGCTTTGATGCTGAAGAAATACCCGAGCAGGAGGTCCAACACGAAGCAGTAAGCTCAACCAGAATAAGGAAAGCTATAAGCGAAGGCTATATTCAAAGGGCCAATGCCTATCTCGATCACTATTACATGATCATGGGTATTCCTCAGAAATATGAATTTCCAGGGTCATCTGAATTGCCTGGATTTCTGACGATCACGGTCAAGGAAGAGTGTAAGCTTCTGCCGGCGACAGGCATTTATGCCGTATCGGTTACGGGCGAAGAAGCCGAATCAAAGGGGTTGGCTATTATCTGTCCTGAGACCGGGGAAAGATCCCTTATCCTTGTCCATGTTTTTGAAAATGAAAATGATTTTATGGGATGCAGTACGACAATATTGTTCCATAAAATGATACATGGTACGATAACCCTTGAGGATCCAAAAATCAATCAGAGGATTCAGATTGCCAAATCGGAAATCTCCGAACTCATTTACTGACAGATCGAAGCTTAAAAATAAATATCGCGCTGACCCTCTTTTATCAGATCGAGGTTATTGGATATTTTTGTTTTCAGCGTATTTTTCCTGATATTACCTACCAGCCTGTCTACCAGGGCAAGCCCTTTTGCCTTTGTTTCAGGGGAGGCAAAGTCTTCGAGGTATTCCTTGAATGTGAATATTGCATTTGGCATGCAGTAGTCTTTTATTAATCCCGGTTTGGCGAGATCCATGAAATCCTGACCTGTTCTTCCCTTACGATAACAGCCTGTGCAGAAAGAAGGTATGAAATCTTCATCGGCCAGGGATGATATTATCTCGTCGAGAGTACGATGATCACCAAGAGTGAACTGGCTTCCCGTCTGTTCTTCTTCATGCGTATATGCACCGGGGTTTGTACGCGATCCGGCAGAGATCTGGCTGATTCCATAATGGATCAGTTCATTTCGCATAGCATCATTCTCCCGTGTGCTTAGTATCATGCCCGTATAAGGCAGTGCAATGCGGATTATTGAGACGAGTTTCTTAAAATCATTATCGCTTACCTTTGAAGGTATCTGATCGGCATCCGGAGCGCCTGAGGCAGGCTCGATGCGCGGTACGCTTACCGTATGAGGCCCGACTCCGAAAGCTCTTTCAAGATGGAATGCATGCTCCATCATTGCAAGAACTTCAAAACGATAGTCTATCAGGCCCAGCAAAGCTCCTATTCCTATATCGTTTATACCGCCTTCCATAGCCCTGTCCATCACAGTAAGGCGATATTCATAGTTACCCTTTTTAGTGTCGGAAGGATGAAAATCTTTATATAGCACCGGATCGTATGTTTCCTGGAAGCAGACATAGGTTCCTATTTTTTCAGCTTTAAGCCTGGCAAAGTCCTCAACCTCCATAGGAGCCAGTTCGACATTTATTCGCCGGATATAATCCCTTCCTCCGTGTTCCCTCGCTGCATAGGTTGTCCGGATGGCTTCAACCATATAATCGGTGTCATTGCGCTTGCTTTCGCCGCAGATCAGCAGGACTCTTTTATGACCCTCCCGAAGAAGTGTCCTGGTCTCTTCGGCAATCTCATCCATTGCAAGAACTTTACGCTTTATAAGCCTGTTATCGCGCCTGAAAGAACAATATGTGCAATTGTTTATGCAAACATTGCCCGTATAGATCGGGGCGAAGAAAACCAGCCTACGGCCATATATCTCTTCTTTAATGGTTCGGGCAGTTTCCATGATCTTATAAATCATGACGGGATCTTCAACCCTGAGAAGCGCTGCCACTTCCTCAAGATTTAACCCTTTAAGTTTCAGAGCCTTGTTAAGAATTGTATTTATCTTGCTTTCAGGGGGTGTTTCCCCCCTGATCAGAGAATACAGTTTGTCCCTGTCAATGAATGCCTTGTTCCGTTCGCTCTTGTCCATCATTTTGCTCCTCCTTGTATTTCGTAAGAATAGATTTGACCTCGACGTCCTTTAAACGTCCGATCTTACCGGTAAGAGCATTGATCGAATCGAGGGTTCCTTCGATAATAAGGGAAATCACATGAATATTCCGATTATGAAGGGGCAGCCCCTGGCGGGCAAGAATTATACTGCTGTATTCAGACAGTAAGGTATTTACAGCAGGAACCGAAACTGTGCCTTTGATTAAAATAGTAATTGTGCCAATTCTCTTTTCCATCAGATGCTCTTTTGGATAGGATATTATTTTAAATACTTCCCGGATTTCTTTGAAACGGCATTTGCCATTTCTCAGGAATATCCGGCTGCAAAATTAAGAATAATTATGGATTATATAGCAGAATTTCGTGTTTTCCTCGAGATCTTGTTCTTACGCCATTATAGTTTCCTTCCATTGCGCCTGATCTTATAATGTCTGGAGTCTCCCCACTCGCCGTATACTACTTCTGAATCGGCAAGTGAGATCCTGGCTTCAAGGCAACTCTGACAGTCTTCTGCCGAATCATCAGTGCACGGTTTGTTGTCGTAAAGCTTATAGCTGTCGCGGTATTTCCCAGGTGTTATATTAGGCATAATTATATTCGCACCGATTTTTACGGCTTTCTCCCTGCCTATCGGGTCGATAGCCTGAAGAGCCGTTGCAGCGACAATATTTATATCCTTCATCATGATCCTGATGATAGCGATCATTTTCAACGTGAGATCAAACCTTTCAGAAAGAGACAGCAGCTTATCGGCATGTGCAATAAGCGGAGTATCGGCGTGTTCAATATAAGGTCCCATACCGCACATGTCAATATCAAAATCGCGCATAAAAATAAGATCACCTGCCAGGTCTTCCAAAGTCTGAAATGGTAAGCCAATCATCACTCCTGTGCCGGTCTGGTAACCGATATCCTGAAGGCTTTTGAGACAATCGAGCCTTCTGCGGAAATCATGTTTTTTATCATTTGGATGAATCTTGCTGTAAAGAGATTTGTTGGTCGATTCTATGCGAAGTAGATAACGGTGCGCTCCCGCATCGAACCATTTTTTATAGACTTCAGGTTTTTGTTCCCCCACAGATAATGTCATGCCAAGCTCCCCGCCGGATAATTCCTTTATTTTGTGAAGGAGGTTTTCAATTCTTCCTGTAACTGTCTGGCTTTCAAGTTCGCCGGACTGAAGGGCAATTGAACCGTAACGATTTTCAAAAGCAAAACGTGCTGCTTTAATTATCTCTTCATCGGTAAGAGAATATCTTGTCAGGTTCTTATTGCCCTTCCTTATTCCGCAGTAAAGGCAATCCTTTCCGCAGATGTTGGAGAATTCAATCAGTCCTCTGAACCAGACCTTCCTGCCTATATACATATCCTTTATTTCAGAAGATTTTTTGAAAAGCAAAGCTTTGTCTTCTCCCTTCGCATTCAGAAGAGAAATGATATCCTCTTTCGTAAAGGTCTCCCTTGCTACTATTTCTGCAATGCTGTTTCCCATTTATTATCAGTTGCAAAGATAGGAAAATGATGCCCTTTATGTTAATAATGGATTATTATCTAATGTCAGACATCCTGTTTTGAAGTATTAATTTTTATTATATTGCTTTGTCTATAATAAAAACAATGATTTTCATATATCGTTATATATCAGAGCTTTATTTGTACGCTGTAGCTCAGAATGTGGGATTCCTGAAGCGATTTGCCGGTTTATAGGAATTTCGGCCTGAAGGATTATTTATTCAATAATTCACTCTTCATTCTGCATAATAAAGATGATTCATGACAAATTAATAAATCCGGGCAGTATAGTTATTGTCGGAGGATCAGACGACCTCTTTAAGCCTGGAGGGAAAATATTAAAAAACATAATTGACGGTAAATTTCAGGGTAACCTGTGCGTGGTTAATCCGAAAAAAGATATTGTCCAGGGAGTTAAATCGTACAGGGAGATCAGTGATATTCCCAAAACCGACCTGGCAATACTTGCGATACAGGCAAAATCATGCCTTGAGGCAGTGGATTTACTTGTAAAGGAGAAGAATACAAAGGCATTTATTATCATTTCTGCAGGCTTCAGCGAAGCAGGGGAGGAAGGCCGGCAGTTGGAAGATGCAATTGCAGATCTGGTCAACAGCGTAAACGGATCGCTGATAGGGCCTAACTGCATCGGCGTCATTTCTCCTTTTTATAACGGAATATTTACCACGCCTGTTCCGAGGCTTAGTAAAATGGGGTGTGATTTTGTCTCCGGATCGGGTGCTACTGCGGTCTTCATTTTTGAGTCAGCGATCCCGAAAGGAGTGAATTTCTCCAGTGTATTTTCAGTCGGCAACAGCGCTCAGACCGGAGTTGAAGATGTGCTGGAATACTGGGACAGCAATTATGAGGAGGGAACCAGCTCGGCAATAAAGCTTATTTATATCGAGAGTATCAAAGACCCTGACAAGCTTCTTCATCATGCATCGTCGCTCATAAGGAAAGGATGCAGGATAGCTGCTATAAAGGCCGGTACAAGCGAAGCAGGAAGCAGGGCAGCATCTTCACATACAGGTGCCATGGCTTCATCCGATTCTGCTGTAGAAGCCCTTTTCCGAAAAGCAGGAATAGTCAGATGTGCCGGGAGGGAGGAGCTTACGACCGTTGCCTCTGTGTTTTTCTATAAGCCATTGAAAGGAAGGAATATAGCAATAATCACCCATGCTGGAGGCCCTGCGGTCATGCTTACCGATGCACTTTCGCAGGGAGGCATGAACATTCCAAAAATAACCGGCGAGCATCACAGCAGGCTGATGGCAATGATGAATCCGGGAGCCTCGGCCGATAATCCTATTGACCTTATTGCCACTGCTACAAACGAACAGCTGAACAATGTGATAGAATATGTCGACAAGAAAATGCCTGAGATCGATGGGATGAGCGTGATATTTGGCGATAATGGCCTTAATGACATGACTGTCATCTATGATTTGCTTCATAAGAAAATAGGGGATTGCAACAAGCCATTATTCCCGATCCTGCCTTCGGTCGCCGCTTCGAGGGCTGAACTCGAATATTTTCTTGCAAAAGGCCATGTCAATTTCCCTGATGAGGTTGTTTTGGGGAGAGCCCTGACAAAAATATCAAATACTCCTTATCCCGCAGATGAAAAAATATATCTAAAAGATATAGATGTGCCTTTGATAAGGAAAATAATTGATGATGCCCCGAATGGTTATCTCGATCCTGAAATTATTCAGAAGCTGCTTGCTGCTGCAAGTATTCCTACAGTCAGGGAAGCAGTGGTAAAAACGAAGAAGGAGATTTCAAAGCTTGCAAAAAATGTTGGTTTCCCGCTGGCGCTAAAGGTTGTCGGACCAGTACATAAATCTGATGTCGGAGGCGTAACACTGAATATAAAATCATTGACTCACCTCGAGGCAGAATTCAGCAGGATGATTAAGATAAAAGATGTTAAAGCTGTGCTTGTTCAGCGTATGCTTTCCGGTACAGAGCTTTTCATTGGAGCAAAATACGAACCTAAATTCGGACATGTCGTATTGTGCGGACTTGGAGGGATATTTGTCGAGCTGGTCGGCGATTTTTCAAGCGGACTTGCTCCTCTTACGTTCAACGAAGCCAATTCCATGATCAGGAGCCTTAAAGGCTACAGGATACTTCATGGAGCAAGGGGCAGGCCTGGGATCAACGAACAGGAATTTGCAGAAATATTAGTCAGGCTCTCAAGCCTGCTGAGGTATGCAACTGAGATAAAGGAGATGGACCTGAATCCGCTTATCGGAAGCCCTGAAGCGATAACCGTGGTGGATGCAAGAATCAGGATTGAAAAATGACATGGACACCTATCTCAAAAGTATTAAATTGATTATATTCGGAATATCTGAAAAGCCGGATAGAGATTTATGACAATAACACATGAAAGAGATCAAATAATGAATCAAATACCTATATCATCAGAATTAATTCAAAGCATTTTCAATGAAACGGGAATAAGCCCCGAATCAGCATCAATAAGGGAAATAGTCCGTCTTGTGGACATTATTGAGGAGAAAACAAATATAAGGTTCGTGCGGATGGAAATGGGTGTCCCGGGCTTGCCTGCCCCTGACATCGGAATTGAAGCAGAAATCGCTTCACTTAAGAATGGAGTTGCAGCGGTTTATCCGGATATAAACGGGATCTCCTCACTGAAGCAAGAGACTTCGAGATTTATAAAACTGTTCCTTAATGTCGATCTCAGACCTGAAGGCTGCATCCCTACGGTTGGCTCAATGATGGGAGGCATGGTGAGCTTTCTGGTGGCCAACAGGAATGACCGGACAAAAGAAGGGACACTCTTTATCGATCCCGGTTTTCCCGTACAGAAGCAGCAGGTCAAGATGCTGGGACATGAACATCATTCATTTGATGTATATAATTTCAGGGGTAAAAAGCTGAAGTCCAAGATTGAATCATATTTTAAGACCGGAAAGATTTCTTCTATCCTTTATTCAAATCCCAACAATCCCACTTGGATGTGTCTTACCGAAGAAGAACTTGCTATAATAGGTGAACTATCGGTAAAATACGACGTTATAGTAATAGAGGATCTTGCTTATTTCGGAATGGATTTCAGGAAAAATTATTCTGACCCGGGTAGACCGCCATATCAGCCCACCGTTGCTCATTATACCAACGATTATGTGCTTCTTCTTTCCAGCTCAAAGATATTCAGCTATGCAGGGCAGAGGATAGGAATGATGGCTATTTCGGATCACCTTTTCAATAGATCCTATCCCGACCTGCTGAGATATTATTCATCAGATAAATTCGGGCATTCTGCCATTTACGGAGCGCTGTACGGTTTATCAGCAGGTGTCACTCATTCTGCGCAGTTCGGGCTTGCCGCCATGCTTAAAGCTGTAAATGACGGGACGTATCACTACCGGGATGATATAAGTGAATACGCTGAAAAGGCAAGGATAATGAAGAACATATTCCTTAGGAACCGTTTCAGCATTACTTATGACAAGGATATTGATGAGCCTGTCGCTGACGGATTTTATTTCACCATTTCTTATCCCGGCATGAACAGCGGAAAACTCCTGGGAGAGCTTATCAGGTACGGGGTAAGCGCCATTACACTCGACATTACGGGCAGTGAAAGAAAAGACGGACTGAGGGCCTGTGTCTCACTTGTCCCGAGGGATTTGTTCAACCAGCTTGAATTGCGCCTCAAGAAATTCGATGAGGATCACTCATAATAAAACTACAAGATAATTATATAGATATGGCAAAGATAAAAGGAAGTATTGTGGTGGACATTGAAAGGTGCAAAGGGTGTGAAATTTGTACAGTTTCATGTCCTGTTGAAGTTATTGCAATGGCGAAAGAGGTCAATCATAAGGGATATTATTATGCTTATCCTGCCAATCCTGACCTTTGCAACGGCTGCGCCAACTGCGCAGTGGTCTGCCCGGATGGTGTAATAACAGTTTATAAAGTAAAAATATAGCATGGTCATGGAAAAGGAACTGAGACTGATGAAAGGCAATGAAGCGGTTGCAGAAGCTGCGATCCGTTCAGGAGCGGATGGCTATTTCGGCTATCCGATAACTCCCCAGAGCGAGATACTGGAATACCTTATGGAAGCCAATCCTTACAAGACCACCGGGATGGTCGTACTTCAGGCTGAAAGCGAAGTTGCGGCAATAAACATGGTTTACGGTGGTGCCGCATGCGGGAAGCGTGTAATGACTACATCTTCATCTCCGGGGATAAGCCTGATGCAGGAAGGCATAACCTACATTGCCGGCGCAGAACTTCCATGCCTGATTGTGAATGTCGTAAGAGGCGGCCCCGGTCTCGGTACAATTCAGCCTGCACAGTCAGATTATTTCCAGGCTGTAAAGGGAGGAGGCCATGGAGATTATCACCTTATCGTGCTGGCTCCTGCATCGGTACAGGAGATGGCCGACTTTGTGGACCTGAGCTTCGAGCTGGCATTCAAATACCGCAACCCGGTAATGATGCTTTCCGACGGAGCTATAGGCCAGATGATGGAAAAAGTCTGGTTAAGTCCGCAAAAGGAGAGATCAAAAACTGTTCCCGAATGGGCAACAACAGGCAAACCGCCTTCAAGGGAAAGGATTATAATCACATCTCTGGATCTTGACCCGAACGGGCAGGAGAAATTCAACCAGAAGCTTGTAAGAAAGTATAATGAAATCCGGGAGAAAGAGGTGAGATTCGAGGAGTTCCTGTCTGATGATGCAGAGTATCTCCTGGTTGCTTACGGAACAAGTGCAAGAGTCTGTCAGAAGACTCTTCAGATTGCACGTCAGCAGGGCATAAGGGTCGGTTTGCTGCGGCCCATTACACTTTTCCCCTTCCCTTCAAGAAGGCTTAACGAGCTTGCAGACAAGGTCAGGCTTATGCTTTCCGTGGAAATGAGCGCCGGACAGATGATCGAGGATGTGATGCTTTCTGTCAGTGGCAAAGTTCCGGTATACCATTACGGAAGAATGGGAGGAATTGTGACCACGCCGGAAGAAGTGGTCGATTTTCTGAAAACAAAAATTATAGGAGGTTAGGATATGGCTGAAGCAACAGGATTAAAGGAAATCATAAAACCGGAGAATCTGGTTTATAAAAGAACTAAGGTCATGACCGACAATGTGCTTTCATATTGTCCGGGTTGCGGCCATGGTACCGCACACCGCTTACTGGCGGAGCTTATTGAGGAAGAAGGGCTTCAGTCTGAGACTATTGGCATTTCACCTGTAGGCTGCTCAGTGCTTCTTTATGAATTCATTGATATTGACTGGCAGGAAGCGGCTCATGGCCGGGCCCCTGCACTTGCAACGGCGATCAAGCGCCTTCTTCCCGATAAATTCGTGTTTACATACCAGGGGGACGGCGACCTTGCTGCAATAGGAACAGGGGAGACAATTCATGCCTGCAACAGGGGCGAAAATATCCTGATAATTTTTATTAATAACGGAATTTATGGAATGACAGGCGGACAGATGGCACCTACGACCCTTCCGGGGATGAAGTCATCGACATCGCCTTACGGAAGGGATGTAAAACTAATGGGTAACCCTATCAAAATGACTGATTTAGTCGCATCTCTTCCGGGGACATATTATGTCACCAGACAGAGTGTCCATACTCCTGCAAATGTCAGGAAAACGAAAAGGGCCATGCGTAAAGCTATCCAGTACCAGAAGCTGAATAAAGGCACCTGCTTTATTGAAATAGTCTCAAACTGTCCTTCGGGATGGAAAATGACCCCTGTGGAATCGAACAGATGGATGGAGCAAAACATGTTCCCTTTCTATCCCCTTGGCGACCTGAAGGTTCCTGAAGAAGAAAATTCACAAGAAACAAGTAACTCTGAAAAAAATGACTGAAGAAATAATTATTGCCGGATTCGGCGGCCAGGGTGTCCTGTCGATGGGCAAGATAATGGCCTATTCGGGAATGATGCAGGATATGGAAGTCAGCTGGATGCCTTCGTACGGACCGGAAATGAGGGGAGGAACTGCAAACGTCACTGTCATTATAAGCAGCGAAAGAATAAGCTCCCCGATAATAAAGAATTTTGACACTGCCATTATCCTGAATCAGCAGTCACTTGATAAATTCGAAGGGACAGTAAAACCCGGGGGTATACTGATTTATGACGGTAACGGCATCACACGCCATCCTGAAAGGAAGGATATTACCATTTACAGGATCGATGCAGCGGAGGAAGCAGGAAAAATGAATAGTCCGCGTACCTTTAACATGATCGTACTGGGAGGATTTCTAAAGGTGAAGCCGATTATTAAGATTGAGAATGTTATAAAGGGCCTGAAGAAATCATTGCCGGAAAGGTACCATAACATGATCCCGATGAACGAAAAAGCACTCCAGCGAGGGCTCGAAATTATACGGAAAATCTGAGAAAGGCAGATCCTATTTTACTCTTTCCGCTTTACCTGAAAGGTAGGTTCTGAACGCGTCAGGTGAATCAGGGGAAGCCATATCAAATGCCATACTGACAGTGTCCTTGTTTGTCATTGAGTAGGTGAATCTGAACCTGGGCGAACCTGCAATTTTGTCGCTTGTCAGAATTATTGAGTTGTCTGAAAAAGCCACCTTGTATTTTATGGTGTTTCCTTCATTGTCAAAATATATTGCTTCCTGACTTGCGCTTCCTGACTGAGAATACACAATCAGAAGGTCATCGTGGATTTTTGAAGGTGATATTGATGTTTCCGGGAATACCGTATGATTTTTCCTGATGAGGATATTCCCGTCAAGCCCCGGCTGAAATGAAAAAAATCCTTCACCCTGACCGGGCTGACCGTTCCCTTCACCTTTCCAGTCTCCAATAAGTAATTTCCACTTTTCCCAACTCGGGGAAGATTGCTGGGCTGCGACAACAGTGCTCAACATAAGCAGGATCACAGATGCGATTGACAGTTTAAGTTTCATATTGTTTTTTAAAATTTAAAATTTCAATATCACATTTATTCTAACCTCAGATCCGGACCCGGTGTTGAACCCTGTACAGGCAGGTCGGCGACAAATTTGCCATGATATTTTTCAGATACCTGTCTGCCATTTCCCATGTCATATTTTATAGAAATTCATTTCCTGAATATATTTCCAAACCGGTGCAGGCACAAAGTATGACATGTTTTTCCCTTTTTTTATTCCGTTCCTGATAAATGTGCCTGAAATATCCATCAGAGGAGCTTTTACATGATGGATTTCTGCTTCCGACAGGATCTTACCCAGGTATGACGAATCAGGTCTTGCGGAATCCGGCCTTGGATAGATATAAAGGGGGCATTTTCTTACCAGTTCAGAAGCATTTTTCCACTTGTGAAGGGTATACAGGTTATCTTCCCCCATAACCAGGCAAAAAGTATGCTGTGGAAATTTCTCTTCCATGTATGCAATAGTATCTATTGTGTACGACGGCGAAGGAAGTTTGAATTCCATGTCTGAAGCCTTTAGATGGTCGTTGTCCCATGTTGCCAGCTGGACCATATATAGTCTCTGATAATCTTCTAGCAGCGATTCTTTTCTTTTCAAAGGATTCTGCGGGCTGACAACAAACCATACCTGGTCAATTCCTGTAAATTCGGTCATATAACCGGCGATTGCCAGGTGTCCTATATGCACAGGATTAAATGATCCGAAATAAAGACCTATTTTTGACACTAATCCTTTTGTTCGTGAAAACTTAATCTTTTAAAAAGCTGCTGACAATGCCGAATACCTCGTTTTCGGCCTGAACAAGATTATCATTTGTAACAATATGGTCAAAATTATCTGAAAGCTTCATCTCCGAAGAAGCCTTTTTCAGCCTCATTTTTATTTTGGAATCCTGATCAGTTCCCCGGACAAGAAGTCTTTTTTCAAGCTCTCTTAATGATGGCGGCTTTATAAAAATCGATACTGCCCGGTCTCCGAATAGTTTTTTCAGGTTCATTCCACCCTTTACATCGACATCGAAAAGCACATTACTGCCGCTTTCCCAGATTCTTTCAATCTCGCTTTTCAGTGTCCCGTAAAGCTGATCCTCATAAACTTCCTCCCATTCGACAAAGTCACCGCTCTCAACCTTTTTCCTGAAATCCCTTACACTGAGAAAGTAGTACTCTCTGCCATTCTTTTCGCTGCCACGGGGAGGACGCGTTGTGGCAGACACTGAAAAAGTGAGGTTTATGCCACGTTCAAGCAGGTAGCTGACAATTGTCGATTTTCCAGCCCCTGAAGGGGCAGAGATTATTACCATTTTCCCCTTCATAGAACATTGAGCGTCTGCTCCTTTATTTTTTCAAGCTCATCCTTCATCATTACCACCAGTTTCTGAATTGAGGCATCATTTGCCTTTGAGCCAATAGTGTTTATTTCGCGTCCCATTTCCTGAGAAATAAAATTCAGGATCTTCCCGTTAGGCGGAAGCGATGAAATCTTTTCGAGGAAGTATTCACAGTGTTTTTTAAGCCTCACCTTTTCTTCGTTGATATCGAGTTTTTCGAGATAAAAAATAATTTCCTGCTCAAACCTGTTATTATCGATTTTATCCTGTCCCATGTTTTCTGCAAGCGCTGAATTGAGCTTCTCGCGTATCTTCCTTATTCTTTCTTCTTCAAACTGTCCGATCCCATTCAGCAGGTCGCCTATTTTTACGGTACAGCGCACCATGTCGGCTTCAATTGATTTTCCTTCCTCTATCCGGTATTCATCGAGCTTTTGTAATGCATCAATGATTTTCTCCCTGACGAGGGTCCATTCATCTTCAGCAAGATCGGGATTTCCTGTTTTAAGCGCATCGGGCAGCCTTAAAACTGCTGATAGGAGTTGCTCTCCCGCTTTAATTCCCAGTTCATCAGATATCTCCTTAAGGTGAGAAAAATAACTTTTTACGACATTTTTGTTGATTACGGGTATGATTTCCGAATCGATTATATCAAAGCTGACCGTCAGATCTATTTTTCCTCTGTCGAGCTTCTGGCTTACAAGATTCCTTATTTCAGACTCCTTTTCCTTGTAAAGCCAGGGAAGCCTGATATTCAGATCCAAAGATTTGGAGTTGAGGGATTTAATCTCGACCGATATTTTTTTCTCCCGGGTTTCAGCCATGGACCTGCCAAAGCCTGTCATTGATTTTATCATTTCAGGTATGGATATTATTGAAACTAAAGGACTGAAAGTTACAAATTCTCACATGATATTCAACTAAAGCCTTTCAAGTTCAATGGTAAAATGCCTTAGTATCGGGGCTTCTTTCCTAATCCGGAGTCCTTTATTGATTGTCTCCCTGCGCTCAAAGGTATTTCTGACTGCAGCTGCGACGTAATCCATATGGTTATCGGTATAAACCCTTCTGGGAAGGGCGAGCCTTACCATTTCTTTCCCGCCGAACCTGTTCTCACGCGTCACTGGATCCCTGTCAGCCATCAGGGCGCCAATTTCAGTACCTCTCACTCCGCCATCAATATAAATCTCCACGGCCAGCAGCTGAGCCGGAAATTCTTCCTGAGGTACCAATGGAAGGAATCTTGCAGCATCTATGAATATAGCATGCCCGCCGAATGGCTCAATAAGCGGAATGCCATAATCCTTCATTCTTTTGCCAAGACGATTTACCTGGCTGATCCTGGAACTGAGATATTCATATTCGGTGCCTTCGAACAGTCCCCGGGCAAGTGCATTCATGTCGCGCCCCGACATGCCGCCGTATGTTATGAATCCTTCGAACATAATATTGAAGGCTGACGCTTTTTCAAACAGCTCTTTATCCCGGAATCCTATAAATCCGCCCATATTTACAATTGCGTCTTTTTTTGAGCTCATTGTCATACCATCTGCATATGAGAACATCTCGAGTGCAATTTCCCTGATACTTTTATCGGCATATCCATGCTCCCTTGTCTTTATAAACCAGGCATTTTCGGCAAATCTTGCAGAATCCAGGAACAATTTCACCCTGTATTTATCGGCCAGCTGCCTTATCCCTTTCAGGTTAGCCATGCTCACGGGTTGTCCTCCGGCAGCATTATTTGTGATAGTGACAATGATGCATGATATCTTTTCAGGAGGATTGTTTTCAAGCACCTCTTCGAGCTTTGCAAGATCGACATTTCCCTTGAAGGGATGCCAGGCCGTCGGATCGGAGGCAATTTTATCGGTGCAATCCAGTGCTGTAGCTTTTCTGAACTCAATATGCCCCTTTGTTGTGTCAAAGTGAGTATTACCGGGAACGATATCGCCCTGCTTTACAAGGACTGAAAAAAGAACATTTTCAGCAGCTCTTCCCTGGTGGGTGGGAAGGAAATAATCGAAACCGGTTATTTCCCGGATAGCTTTTTTGAGATTGTAATATGAAGAGGCGCCGGCATAGCTTTCATCGCCAACCATTAATGCTGACCATTGGCTGTCGCTCATGGCTCCTGTCCCGGAATCGGTCAGCAGGTCGATGGTCACCTGCTCCGATTTAAGGTTAAAAAGATTAAAGCGGGAATCTTTTATCCATTCTTCCCTTTCTTGCCTTGTGCTCCGGTAAACCGGCTCGACCATCTTTATTTTAAACGGTTCAATAAATGGCAATTCCATAATTATTTGATTTAAAAACAACAAAAAGTTATTGGATTAACCCGGAATAATAGGTTCAGAAGATCTGAAGCCACTAAAAAATAAAGGAATCACGATTTTTTATGTTCCTGTATATATCTTCCGGTTTTTTAACCGTTTGTGATGATAAAACCATTTTAACCTATGGATTTGGACAGTAAAAATAACAGTATTTTATAATATATTCAACCGCGGAAAATAAAAGAAAAACGCCATGTTCACATCAGCAAAAAAGTATCGATTCACCGCCTTTCTTTTTTTTGTAATGGCAGGGTACTCGGTTTATTCACAGGATTCCGCATTAAAGGATCCCATGTCTCTGCCTTCAGCTGACTCAATTATAAAATCCGGGGCAATACTCCATGAGGATCGCCAAAAGCCTGAGATCAGGCTTTCTCCCACACAGTCTGTCGTGTTCCTTCAGCACAGATGTCTGCCCGAGCATTGGAAAAATCCGGGTGATCCTTTGCGGCAGGCAATAGTGCAGCTTGTTTTTGAGGCATCACACCAGCCATTTGATTCAGCCAAGAGTTACTTTGAGAAGTATCCATTGGATTCCCTGAAAGTTCCCTGGGATAAATTCTATACTTGGGAGCAGATTAAAGTCCGGATCCCGGTAATAAAAAAAGCCGGGAATGCGGGAGAGGACTCGGTGAAGGTCAAGGCCAAAAGAGACTCACTCAGCTTATATGAAATGCAGCCGGGCAGATTAGCCATGCATATTGGTCGCGGTGCCGGGCTAAAGGATACTTTGATACTTGTGCTGGTCGATACTCTCCATAATGTAACGTCCGACTACAGGGGTTTCCCTTTTGCATTCTATGAATATCCTTTTCAGGGTGATTCAATAATAATTGCGATAAGGTCGCTTATGGATTTTATTGAAGCCCGCGATTCGATGCTTCTTAATGTGACCGGATCAGGAAATGCCGTGACTCCTGTATGGCTTAATTCAAGGAATGCCCGGTTACAGCGTTACTGGCTGAGGAACGACCTGAACGATTCCGTTACAGTATGGATGGGATCGACATCGAAGAATACACTGGGACTTTATCTCGAAAATGGCGTTTCGTTCCGCAGGCCTGCCCGGCAGGGCGATTATCCTCAGGCAAGAATTGATGTCAGGGAAATTGATAAATCCAGGCTTCTTAATGAAAAGAACATTCAGGAGCTGACTCAATTCTGGAAGTTCAGGACCCAGTCAGCTCTTACTTTTGATCAGGCTTCACTTTCGAACTGGGTGCAGGGAGGTGTAAGCAATATTGCCGCTGCTCTCGATGCCAACGGGTATGCCGATTATGAAGATAAGACACATAAAATCACATCGAATAACTTCATCAGAGTAAATTATGGCCTGATTGCGACCAGCAATGCAAGTTCCAGTTCCGGCCTTCAGGTAAAGAAGAATATTGATCTTCTCCAGACCAGTTCAAAAATTGATCATAAGGCTTTCGGCAAATTTGATTTCAGCGCCATTTTCCTGTTCAAAACACAGCTGTCGAAAGGATATAATTACCCTAATGATTCAGTTCCGGTCTCAAAATTCATGAATCCTGCAATTATTACTGCAGGTATTGGCCTCGATTATAAACCTGATAAGAATACATCAGTTGATTTTTCTCCGTTATCATACAGGGGCACTTTTGTGCTCGATCCAGCACATATAGATCCTACACAGTATGGATTGGAGGCCGGCAAGAAGGCTTATAATGAGATTGGAATCAACTTTTTGATAACCAATGATTTTAAACCATACAAAAATATTGATATCGTGGACAGGCTTCAATTGTTTGATAATTATATTCTCAATCCTCAAAACGTGGATGTTGACTGGGAAATGATAGGTGCTTTTCATTTAAACTGGTTCACGGATCTTAAATGGGATCTCCATCTTATTTATGACGACAAGACGAAAACGCCAATTTACGATAGTCATAACAATCCGATCCTTGATGCAAATGGAAATCAGAAAAAGACAGCAAGAATTCAATTCAAGGAAGTCATCGGGCTGGCATTCAATTTCCGGCTCTGAAACTAAAGGTTAAATCTGATCCGGAATCAGGATATGTGAATTCAATGCTAAAGATCTTTCTGATAGATCCTGAATCTTTTCACTACCTTGCAGCCAACCCTTTCATATTCACCTCTCATCCTGGTATTATCCTCGAGAACAAGATGACTGTCAAGCAATTCCATATGGTTATTTATGGCCGATTGAAGGATCTTAACTCCCATGAGAACGTCAATTCCCTTTCCCCGGTACTCTTTTTTTACTCCCCCGAGCATCATCAGAAGCTTCTTTGAATGCTTCGATTCCCTGAGCACCCTGAAAATTCCAAAAGGAAGCAGCCGTCCTTTACATGCCAGGATTCCTGGGCTTACATCCGGCATTCCAACGGCAAACCCTATGAGGCCTTCCTTAATTTCGACCACCTTGATGAATTTGGGATTGAGTATCGGAAGATACCTGGCGGCAAATTCCTCTTTCTCGTTGTCGTTAAGAGGAACGAATCCGTATATCTCATTGAAGGTTGCATTCATGAGCTCCAGTACAGGTATTATATATGGTTTGAGTTCCTTTTTCTTTGCAAACTCAACGATTTTATATTCCTCTGTTTTTTCAACTTTTGCAAGGACCCTTTCATATACTTCCGGCAATTTATCCGGCATTTTACCAAGATAGTCCACAAGATCAACCTTCTTTATATAGCCCTCATTTTCGACCAGGGTGTTCATGTATGGAGAATTGTTGGCAGCTGTCATGAAGAGCGGATATTCAAAACCTTCAGTCTGAAATCCCTGCGGATCCTTGTCCGAGAAGCCGAGAGGGCCTACTATCTTGCTCATTCCGTTCTCCCTGACCCAATCTTCAACTCTTTTTATCAGTGCATGAAATATTTCCTGATCATTATAGCACTCCATGAAGCAGAATCGCCCATGATTCTCTTTGTTAATCTCATTGTACCTCCGGTTGATTATTCCCATTATCCTGCCAACAGGTTTTTTATCCTTCCAGGCAAGAAGCAGAATGGCATCAGCATACTGATACGATTTGTTCTTTTTTTTGTTGAACAAAAGCTTTTCGTCCATATAGATCGGAGGCAGCCATTCAAGTTCATTTCTATGTATCTTCTCCGGAAGATAAATAAATTCGCGAAGATCTTTTGGAGTAATTACTTCTTTAACAATTATATCAGCCATATCAGGTTCATTTGGTGCCGGCAAGTAACAAAAAAAAATAAAATAACAATCAAATAATGATTAAAATTTCCTTTGTAAGGCAATTCATTCATGAATTGAGAAGCTTCCGGTAAATTTCGTAACTCTCGTCATCATAAGCCACGAAAATCACCTTTTCCGGGTACGTGTTCCTGGTGAAAAATCTTTTTGTCTCATTCACTGCAATGACTGCTGCAAGATCTTTTGGAAAGCCGTATATTCCTGTTGATATTCCGGGAAAAGCAACAGTCTTGAATCTGTTTTCCTTTGCAAGACTGAGGCTTGTCTGGTAGCATGATGCGAGAAGTTCGGGCTCATTGCGGTAGCCTCCGTACCAGACTGGTCCGACCGTGTGGATAATATGCCTTGCCTGGAGTTCGTACCCTTTGGTCAACTTTGAGTTTCCCGTGGTGCAACCATTGAGTGTCCGGCATTCATTAAAGAGACCAGGTCCGGCAGCTTTATGAATTGCACCGTCGACCCCTCCTCCTCCAAGCAGTGAGCTGTTCGCTGCATTTACAATTGCGTCGACATCAAGGGATGTTATATCTCCCTTCAGAAGTTCAAACCTTTGGTTCTTCATTACCGGATTCGTGCATTCAGTTCCTTTTCAAAGGCACTTGCAAGATTATTCATGGTTTTTTCTATACAGCTGTCAGTCAGAGTTTTCAGTTCATCCATCAGAATAAAACTGACTGCATAGGATTTTTTGTCATTGCCAAGGCTTTCGCTTTCATAGACATCAAACAGGTCCACCTCGCGCAGGATATGCTTTTCTGTTCTGAAAGCAATTTCCCTTATCTGCCCGAACTTAATGCTTTCATCTACCAGAAGAGCCAGGTCTCTCCTTACCCATGGATATTTCGGAAGCTCATTATAAGACACCGTGTGATGCTTTACCAGCCCTATGATGTTGTCCCATTCAACATGGGCATAGAACACATCCTGATCTATATCGAATTTTGTAAGGTATTCCCTGGAAATTTTCCCGGCTTCTGCAAGGAGGACGCTTTTTGATGAATAGGTGAGGGAATCTGAAAAATATTTTTTTTCACTATGTCCGCTGGAAAGGCCATCAGGATCAATGCCAAGACGCGAAAGTATCATTTCCAGGGCCGATTTAATATTAAAGAAATCGACGGGCCTGGCTTTATTGTTCCATCTTTGCAGACCATCGTTGCCGGTAATAAAAATGTCAAGCACCTTTCTTTCAGAATAATCTTCCAGGGCAGTATGCTGTCTTTTTGAATTTTTAAGTTCATATACATTGCCAATCTCATAAAGCTTGAGGTCAGTGTTCTGCCTGTTGATGTTCCTGGCCAAAGAACTGAGCCCGCCGTAGAGAAGCGACTGTCTCATCGCATTGAGGTCAGAGCTCAGCGGGTTCGCAAGAAGAACCAGGCGTTCCTTCTCAAAATCACCGCATTCGTAAAATGATGAAGGGTTCAGCGAGTTGCACATTATCTCACTGAAGCCATTGAATGTCAGCATATCTGATACGATATTAACAAGTTTTTCCCTGTCAGGCTTATCGGGGTAGTACAGGGTGGAGTTTACATGATTGCTTATTTCGACATTGTTGTACCCATAAATCCTCAATATTTCCTCGACAACGTCTGCCTCACGCCTGACATCGACCCTGTAGAGCGGGATCTCAAGCATCAGTCCATCGTCCTCTTCATTCAGTATTTCAATATCAAGTGATTTGAGTATCTCTTTAATGACCAGGTGATCTATTTTTTTACCAACAAGACGGTCGATGTTTGCATAGCTGATCAGAATTTTTGTCCTCTCAATTTTCCGGGGATAGACATCGGCTATTTCGGATGATATCTGCCCTCCGGCAACTTCCTTTATAAGCATTGCCGCTCTTTTCAGGGCCCAGATAGTAATTTCAGGGTCGGCGCCCCTTTCAAACCTGAATGATGCATCGGTCTGCAATCCGTGCCGTTTTGAAGTTTTCCGGATGGTTATCGGGTTAAAATATGCACTCTCCAGGAAAATGCTTTTAGTATTGCCAGTGACTCCTGATTTTATCCCGCCGAAAACACCGGCAATGCACATTCCCTCACGGCTGTTGCATATCATGAGGTCCTTTGAAGAGAGGCTTCTTTCCACTAAATCGAGAGTTGTAAATTTGGTCCTGTCCGGAAGGTTTCTGACTATCACTTTTTTTCCTTCGATCTGATCCGCATCGAAAGAATGAAGAGGCTGGCCAATCTCAAGCAGGACATAATTTGTTATGTCGACTACATTGTTTATCGGATTCAGGCCCACTGACCTAAGCCTGTTTTTAAGCCATCGGGGCGATTCTGCAAGCTTTACATTGCTGACCGTAATCCCGGTATACCTTGGACAGTCTGTCGTATTTTCAATGGTCACTTCGACAGTATAGCTTTTATTGTCAGGCTTGAAATTGCCAAATTCCGGAAGCGTGGCTTTTTTACCTTTATAGCCATTGACGTTAAGATATGCAGCAAGATCTCTTGCCACGCCATAATGGGAACCGCCATCAATCCTGTTCGGGGTGATGGCTATCTCAAAAATATGATCACTGACAATATTAAAATACTCGGCTGCCGGAGTTCCGGGCTTTGTGTCCTTATCCAGCACCATTATTCCTTCATGCAATGGCCCCAGTCCTAGCTCGTCTTCCGCACATATCATCCCCTCAGAAATTTCTCCCCTGATTTTCGATTTCTTTATTTCAATGCTTTCGGCACCTTTGTAAATTATGGTTCCTGCAGTGGCAACGGGAACTTTTTGTCCTGCCGTGACATTTGGCGCACCGCATACAATGCTGAGAGGTACCCCTGAACCCGTACTGACGGTCGCAAGGGTCAGCTTATCAGCTCCCGGATGCTTCCTGCATGCAAGTACTTCTCCAACCACAACTCCCTTAAGGCCGCCCTTGACTGATTCCCATTCCTCCACAGACTCGACTTCGAGACCTATTCCGGTAAGGATTAAGGCCAGTTTATGCGGGTCAATGTCAAAATCGAGGTAATCTTTCAGCCAGTTGTAAGATATCTTCATTTTTGAATTTGTAAATAACAGATAGCAAAAATAAGCATTTTAAGGGATGTTTTAAACTTTGGCATCTGTGTTCCTTAAAAAGGTATCAATCATGGTGATCCAAGGTGTTTCATGGAGATATTAACCTGGATATAAAATATAATGAGTTACAATCATGACTGGATTACAAATCATAAAGCAGGGTAATCAGAGCTTTCTCAAACCTTTTGCCCCGGTGCTATCCTCCGTGTAAATCCGTGTTTAATTAAATTTATCATCAGAATGGCTTTATCAATGAAGGTTCAAATAATGTTAATTTATGAACAGGCATAAATTACCGGGCAGTAAGGTATTTTCCTATATTTGCACACAAAGATCCTGTTATGACCCTTGAAAAGGATGACAAGCTTATTCTTCTGACCAATGACGATGGTTTATATGCTGCCGGACTGAGAACTCTTCTCGGAGTACTGGAAGAATTTGGGAAAGTTGTCCTCGTGTCGACCGTGGAAAGCCAGTCAGGCATGTCGCAGGCCCTGACGGTTAAGACGCCTTTACGGGTAAAATTGCTTGAAGAGAACGACAGGCATAGGATATATGCCTGCAACGGGACTCCGACCGACAGCATTAAGCTTGCAGTGAACCGGCTGCTTGAAAGATTGCCTGATTTTGTCGCGGCAGGAATAAACCATGGTGCCAATGCCTCTGTAAGCGTGCTGTATTCCGGAACAATGGCAGCTGCACTTGAAGGATGCCTTTACGGCATATCATCGGTAGGATTTTCCCTCGACAGTTTCTCGCCGACTGCAGATTTTATGGCCTGCAGTAAATATATCAGGATCGTAATGCAAAATCTTTCAGAAAAGCCCCTGCCTGCCGGAGTATGCCTTAATGTAAATATCCCTGCGGTAAGCGAAAGCGAAATAAGGGGAATAAAGATCTGCAGGCAGTCAAAGGGAAACTGGAAAGAGGAATTTGAGAAGCGGAAAGACCCTGCGGGACATTCATATTACTGGCTGACAGGCTTCTTTAATAATCATGAGCCCGAATCAGTTGATACCGACGAATGGGCGCTGAAAAATAATTATGTGTCTGTAGTGCCGGTAACCGTCGATATGACGGCCCACTGGTATATCAACGACCTCATGAAAAGATTTCAAAAATGACTTTCAGGGAAAAATATGACAAGCTTGCCATAGGGGTGATTGCCGGTTTTCTGCTGCCGTTTACGGTGGCTTTTATTGCATTCCTTGCTGCCCGAGGTAATCTTTCCATGCATGAGTGGATAAACAGGATTGCAAGAGCACATATCATTACACATGTCGTCTCTCTTTGTGTCTTTCCTAATGTTGTGATCTTCTTGTTGTTCAATTATTTAGATATGCTCCGGGCCTCACGGGGAGTTCTGGGGGTCACGCTATTCTGGGCCGTGCTGGTATTTATCGTTTATTTTGTATTATGAAGTATTTCATCATCGCCGGAGAACAGTCAGGCGACCTTCATGGATCAAATCTTGTCAGGGAACTATTGGCAAAAGACAGGGAAGCTGAAATAAAATGCTGGGGTGGTGACCTGATGGTGGCTGCAGGGGCGACATTGCTGATGCATTACAGGCAGACTGCTTTCATGGGAGTCACAGCGATAATTAAGAACCTGGGAAAGATTTTCCGGAACCTTAAGATATGCGGGAATCAGATAACTGATTACAAGCCTGATGTGGTCATTCTTATCGACTACCCGGGATTTAATCTGCGGATTGCCAGGTTCGCAAGGAATTCGGGATTCAGGGTTTTTTATTACATATCTCCGAAATTCTGGGCTTGGAATGAAAAACGTGTTGTCAAAGTCAGAAGATATGTAAATAAGATGTACATAATCTTTCCCTTCGAAACCGGTTTTTATGAAAAATATGGCATTCCAGTCCGGTACATGGGCAATCCTCTTGTTGATGAAATAGATAAGAGGATATCAGCAATTCCTGAACGTTCAAGCCTGAAGGGGATCATGAACCTCGATGAGAGACCCGTCATCGGGATTCTTGCAGGGAGCCGAATGCAGGAGGTTGCATATATGCTGCCCCAAATGATCAAGGTTGTGAAATATTTTCCTGAATACCAGTTTGTTGTCGCAGGTGTGAAAAATCTTCCCGATGATCTTTATAATAAGATAATAGCAAATGAAAATGTCAGGATTGTCAGGGAGAGTACCTATGAACTGCTGCTTGTATCGGAAGCCGCCCTGGTCGCATCCGGAACAGCAACTCTTGAAACTGCACTGCTCGGCATTCCACAGGTTGTCTGTTACAGGAGCGACTTCTTGACAATGATTCTTTCACTGATGGTACTTAGGGTAAAATACATCTCGCTGGTAAACCTGATAATGGAATCGGAAGTCATTAAGGAACTGCTTGGATATAAGCTTAACAGAAAAAACCTGGTTAGGGAACTGAAAAGAATACTTCCGGGAAGCCCGGAAAGGGAACGAATATTAGATGGATACCGGATTGTAAAGGAAAGACTTGGAAGCTCCGGTGCTTCAGCCAGGATAGCAGCCGATATGGTTGCAACGCTGAAAGCTTCCTGATAGCAGTTACCAGTCACCGTTCACATTATTTCATTTATTGATAGTATCTTATTTTTTGTCTCAAGCTGATTTTAAAATGTTCAGAAAAGCGATATTGATCACGGTAATAATTTTCATCTGGCAATGCGTTACCCTGGCCCAGGTGAAAATTCGTCTTTTTTCCGGAAGGAACACGGGATCGATCCTTTTTAAGGTCATTAAAGGCAGGTACAGGCTGGTCGATTTTAAAGGTGACACGTCTGTCCTGGATGCCGGCCACCTCCTGCTGCTTACCAGGTTCGGAGGTAAAGTCTCGGTCAAAAAACTGGAGGAAAAGGGATGGCTGTGTGATTCGGTAAGTTTTGAAGGAGTCACCGGTAAAGATTCATTTACGCTCAGGATCAATGGGAATGATCCTCTGAGACAGAATTATACCGGCAGCCTGGAATGCAAATCCGATCTTGGGACACTCCTTTTAGTAAACGACTGCGATATTGAAACTTATGTGGCGGGAGTCGTAAAAGCTGAGGGCGGATCAGGCAAGTTTCCTGAATATTTCAAGGCCCAGGCGGTGATTGCACGGACGTTCATGTACAGGAACTTTAAAAAACATACCAGTGACGGTTATAATCTTTGTGACAATACGCACTGCCAGGCTTATAATGGAACAGCATCTGATTCTTTAATAAACCTTGCAGCTGCAGAAACAAATGGACAGGTGATACTCGGTCCCGACACTGCCCTTATTATTTCAGCATTTCATTCCAATTGCGGAGGCGAAACATCTCCCTCAGAGTTTGTCTGGGTAACGAGCCAGCCATATTTAAGAAAAGTCAATGATCCTTATTGCAGGTCATCGCAGGATGCAACCTGGCAGAAGTCATTTTCACTTGATGCATGGATAGCCTGCCTGAAAAAGAACGGCTTCACCGGAAATATTACAGACATCAATGATTTTAACTATTCTCAGCCAGACAGGACAACTGACTATCATGCGGGAGCATTTTCGGTTCCTCTGCGCCAGATAAGATCAGACCTCAACCTGCGATCGACATTTTTTTCCGTGAAGGTCACGGGAGACTCGGTAATTCTGTCCGGAAGGGGCTATGGCCATGGAGTGGGCCTATGCCAGGAAGGAGCTATGACTATGGCTTCAAAAGGTTTCGGCTACAGGCAGATTATTGACTTTTATTATACCGGAGTCACAGTGACAGATATTAAAAATGCAGTGGACCGTTCTGATGCTCAAAAGCATTAAGCAGGGACCTGCTGAAGACAAGGATCAGCATTATAAGTAATTTGATTATTTTTGCCGTTCAGGTTTGTTTATGTTTGCGATTTTCAGAAAAGAGATAAGCGGATTCTTCAGCAGCCTTACGGGCTATATAGTGATTATTGTCTTCCTGCTTATCAACAGCCTTTTCATGTGGGTTTTCCCGGGTGAATGGAATATCCTCGACAGCGGATATGCAACGCTTGACACGCTGTTTTATCTCGCTCCCTGGGTTTTCCTTTTCCTCGTTCCTGCTGTTACAATGAGGATGATAGCAGAGGAAAAGCGCCTCGGGACCATTGAGCTCATATATTCCAAACCGGTCACTGAAAGGGAGATCATCTGGGGCAAGTACCTTGCCTCCGTCACCCTTGTGCTTCTTTCATTGCTTCCCTGCCTGGTTTGGTATGTCTCCGTGTATTTTCTGGGCGAAACTCCCGGCAACCTTGATAAAGGTGGCACATTGGGAGCTTTTATCGGACTTTTTTTCCTCGCTTCCGTTTATGCGTCAGCTGGGATCTTTGCTTCGTCCCTCACTGACAACCAGGTTGTCGCTTTTATCATCGCTGTTGTGATCTGCTTTGTCCTGTTCATGGGATTTGAATCATTCGCATACCTGCCCGGGCTTAAAAAGTTCGATGAGATTGTCATTAACCTTGGCATAAATGAGCACTTCAAATCGATGAGCAGGGGAGTAATTGATATAGGCGATATGGTATATTTCCTGGCCCTTTCCGCTATTTTCAATGAAGCTACAAGGCTGGTTCTTTTATCCCGGCAATGGAAAAAAAGAAGTTGAGGCATGAGAGGATCAAACCATATGGATAACTTAAAGTTCAGATCATGGACAAGATTCTTGCTGACCGTCGCCGGCATTATTATCGCGGCAGCGGCAATCAATTTTGTAAGGCTCAGGCTCGATCTGACAGAAGATAAAAGATACACTCTTTCAAAACCAACTCTCAAAATCCTCAGGGGGATTAAGAATGATATTTATATCCAGGTATATCTTGACGGTGAGATGCCGATTCCGTTCAAGCGCCTAAAAAGGACTGTGAAGGAGATGCTTGATGAATTCAGGATCGCTTCGCACAGGAAAATTGATTATGAGTTTATTAATCCGGCTGCAACAAAAGATGCAGGACAGAGAAATGACCAGTTTCTGGCTCTCTGCAAAAAAGGACTTATACCTGTCGATGTCCGGGCGGGAGACGAAGAAGGCGGATCGAGCCAGAAAATGATTTTTCCGGGAATGCTAGTAAATAGTAACGGAGCTGAATTCCCGGTAAATTTTCTGAAAAATAACCAGTCGGAATCGTATGAACAGAATATCCTGCACTCGGAGGAGGGACTGGAATACGAGATGATACAGACAATAGCTACCATAACTTCCGATTCAGTGAGGAAGGTGGCTTTTATCGAAGGACAGGGGGAATTCCCGGAAATAGATGTGGCTGACCTGACATTTAACCTGGCGAAATTCTTTACCATCGACAGGGGTTCGATGGGTGGTAAACCAGGCGTACTGGATAATTATTCCGCAGTCATTGTAGCCGGTCCCGTGAGGGAATTCAATGAAGCCGACAAGCTAGTACTCGATCAGTACATTATGAACGGGGGCAAGGTCTTGTGGCTTTATAATGAGGTCGCGGTGAATTCCGACAGCCTGATTTTCGGAAGCACGGCAGGTCTGTACCATCCTCTGAATATTGAAGACCTGCTGTTCCGTTATGGTGCGCGAATCAACCCGGTGGTAGTTCAGGATCTTGATTGCATCATTCAAAGATTCTCAGTATCGACAGGGGAGGAACAAAGGCAGATAGTGCCTGCACCATGGATATATTATCCCCTGCTTGAACCCAACCAGCATCATCCGGTGACAAGGAATATAAACAAGGTATGGGGGCAGTATGTAAATACTGTCGACACCGTCGGTCTTGATCATGCCATAAAAAAGACCATTCTTCTGACCACTTCTGCCTTTTCCCGGACACTCTCACCACCGATGCTGATAAGCCTTAAGGAAGCCGGGATAACTCCCGACGAAAAAGATTTCAACAGATCCTATCTCCCGGTCGCTCTCCTGCTGGAGGGACCGTTCACCTCGGCTTTCAGAAACAGAATGACATCGGATATTATCAAAGACCACAGCTATAAGGTGAGAACCTCAGGAGTCCCGACAAAAATGATAGTGGTGGCCGATGCGGATATAATAAGAAATGAGGTAAGCAGGTCTGGAAACTCCGAAGTGCCGCTTACGCTCGGTCAGGACAGATATACGGGACAAATATTCGGGAACCGTGATTTTCTCATCAATTGCCTTAATTATCTTGTTGATGACAAGGGTCTCATGGAACTGCGATCAAGGGAGATGAAGCTGAGGCTTCTCAACAGGCATACCGTCAAATCAATGAGGACCGGACTGCAGGTCGTCAACATCCTTGTCCCGGTCGTATTTGTCATCATCGGAGGCATTATTTATGGGTTGGTCAGGAAAAGGAAATATGCAAAATATTGAGAATGAATAAACTGATTGTAAGAAATATTTCCTTGTTTTTATTTCTTGCCGCCATCCTTGCACTTGTCATTGTGATCAGGGGTAGAACGCCGTTCGGAAAGTCCCAAAGCTCCTTTGCCGTTGAGCCCCAGAAGGAAATCACCGGTATCGGGTTCATACAGGGAGATAAAAGGCTGATGCTTTCAAGACAGAAGGGAACGTGGCTGGTGAACGGAAAACATGAAGCCAGAAAAAGCGGGATTGAATTCATTACAAGGCTGCTGACTGAAATCAGAATCAAATCGCCTGTTTCTCCTGATCTTTTCAG
Source organism: uncultured Bacteroidales bacterium (assembly GCA_963717685.1). Classification (GTDB taxonomy): domain Bacteria; phylum Bacteroidota; class Bacteroidia; order Bacteroidales; family VadinHA17; genus LD21. Next base: position 2,492,722 of record OY970346.1, read on the forward strand.
GACGGAGATAACAGAAAGAAAGATAGTGCCTGTCAAAGTCAGGGTTTATGATAGGGCCAGGGTCATAAAGTCGTTCCTTGTTTATAAAACCGGATCGAACAGGTACGGCAACATAATGAAGATCAGGGAGGGGTCAGTACCGTTTATCGTTTACGTGCCCGGGTTTGAAGGCGATATAGGATCAGGGTTCATTCTGAACGAGCTTTTCTGGCAGCCTTATACTGTTTTCAACCTCCTGCCGTCGGAGATATCTTCGGTCACCTTCGAGAATTTCGCGGATACGGCCTCATCCTTTGAAATAATGAATAAGTGTAATAAGTACACTTTATCTGATACGCATTATCAGCTTGCAGGGTGGGATACAGTGCAGGTCAGGAGGTATATTTCCTATTTCACATGGATTCCCTTCGAAAGCTGGGCGCTTGATATCCCTGATAGTGCAAAGGCCCGGATAGAGACTGGAAAACCATTATTCAGGATAAAAGTGACAGGGACGGGAGGAACGGGGACGACGCTTACCCTCTGGGCCAGGATTGATGATAAGACTGGGAAACCCGATACAGACAGGCTGTGGGGCAAAACATCCGACAGGGATATGCTGTTTGTCATGAGGTACTTTGATATTGACCCGGTATTAAAGAAGAAAGCCTATTTCTTTGCACAATAATTTTTGTTTGAGGGATAATTTTTTTTTTGTAATATTGATAATCGGGAATTGTGCAAGATTATTGTTACAATTCTTTCATTTACAGTTAAGTATATTAATTGATATATCATAAAATCAACTTAAACCGCGATCAATATGAAATTTGTAGTATCCAGTACTGAACTTCTTGGCCATTTACAGGCAATAAGCAGGGTAATAAGCACTAAGAATACTCTTCCCATCCTGGATAATTTCCTCTTCAATTTAAACGGGAATGATCTCGAAATAACCGCTTCAGACCTTGAATCGACACTGATCACCAGGATGAAGCTTGAAAATACCGAGGGTGACGGAATGATTGCCCTTCCTGCAAGGATCCTGCTTGATACGCTGAAGGAGTTTTCGGCCCAGCCTCTTACTTTTGACATTAATCCTGACACCCTTGCGGTCGTTATCAGTTCCGAAAACGGGAAGTTCAATGTAATGGGACAGAATGGCATCGATTTTCCTGCCCTGCCATCGGTCAGAAAGGATAAGAAGTTTGAATTCACCATCAATGCCGATATTATGCTGGCAGGAATCAACAAGACCCTTTTTGCCACAGCCGATGATGAGCTTCGCCCTGTAATGGGCGGCATTTTCGTGGAAGCCTCGACTGATAAAATAACATTTGTAGCCTCCGATGCCCATAAGCTGGTCAGATACCAGAGAACCGACGCACATGCCGACGACAACTCTTCTTTTATCCTGCCAAAAAAACCCGCTTCCCTTCTTAAGAATATTCTTCCAAGAGAGGAGGGACCTTTCACTATTGAGTTCGATGACAAGAATGCATTCTTTAACCTCGATGAATATAAGGTAGTTTGCCGGCTGGTGGAAGGCAATTATCCAAACTATAATTCGGTCATTCCCAAAAACAATCCAAGAAAGATCTCTGTCGACAGGGTTGAATTATATAATACCCTTAAACGGGTATCAGTCTTCTCGAACCAGGCAAGCAATCTTGTTAAGCTGCAGGTCAAGGGAAACCAGATCACCGTTTCGGCCCAGGACCTTGATTTCTCAATTTCTGCCTATGAAAAGATAAAATGCCAGTATGACGGCGAAGAAATTGAAATTGGATTTAAGTCGGTCTTCCTTCTTGAAATCCTTGCAAACATTGCCTCGCAGGATGTAGTGATTGAGCTTGCCGATCCGACAAGAGCCGGTCTGTTCCTGCCGGGAGAAACCGAGAACGATTCTGAGGATCTTCTTATGCTCCTCATGCCTATGATGATAAATGCCTGATATTTGGAACTCAAACTCAAGCGTCCGGTTGTTTTTCTTGATCTCGAAACCACGGGTATTAACGTTTCGACCGACAGGATCGTGGAGATATCCCTTCTTAAAATATTCACAAGCGGAAAAGAGCAATGGATGACTTCAAGGATCAATCCCGAAATGCCAATCCCGCCAAAAGCAACTGCGATCCATGGCATTTCTGATTCCGATGTGGCAGATGCGCCTAAATTCAGGGAAGTGGCGAAGAACCTTGCGGCATTTCTTGAAGGATGCGACCTTGCAGGCTATAATGCCATTAAATTTGACATTCCGCTGCTGGCCGAGGAATTCCTCAGGACCGACGTCGATTTCAGCTTCAGAAAAAAAAGATATGTCGATGCCCAGGTTATTTTTTACAAGAAGGAACCGAGAACTCTTTCTGCAGCATACCAGTTCTACTGCGGGAAGGATCTTGAAGAAGCGCATACTTCAAAAGCCGATACTGCAGCAACTTACGAGGTGCTCAAGGCCCAACTAGACAGGTATACTGATCTGGAAAACGATGTGGAAAAGCTTGCTGATTACAGCACCTTCAGCAACTATGTCGATTTTGCCGGAAGGATTATCCTCGACGACAATGGTACTGAGATATTCAATTTCGGGAAGCATAAAGGCAGGCCTGTCGAAGTCGTCTTAAAGGAAGAACCGTCTTATTATTCCTGGATGATGAACGGCGATTTCCCTCTTTATACTAAAAAGGTTCTGACAGAAATCAAGCTGAGGGCTTTCGGACAAAAAAATGTCTGATTGCCTTATCCCGTAAAATCATTTTAACCCTGTACATTACAGATCCTCATCTTATGCGCTTTATGATTCAGTCAATTCAAGCACGGCGACTGGCAACGGGCAACCGGCAATGGAACTAACCGGCAACCAGTAAACGCCAAACGGTAAACGCCAAACGGTAAACGCCAAACGGTAAACGCCAAACGGTAAACGCCAAACGGTAAACGCCAAACGGTAAACGCCAAACGGTAAACGCAAAACGCCAAACGGTAAACGCCAAACGGTAAACGCAAAACGCCAAACGCAAAACGCCAAACGATAAACGATAAACGTCAAAAAGAAACTTTAACCTAAAATGTTGACAATGCCATGAAAAAATCTGCAATTATACTGGCAACCTGTTTGTTAACCGCGTCCATGCCAATGTTTTCACAGGAAAAGAGAAGCAGTTCTCTTTTTTCGGGAAAGAAGGCATCCGGCACAGTCACGGATCAGGATGGCAACATGGTCGGTTATGAGACCAATGAATCTTTTTTCATGTCTTTTGATCTCGGAAACGCCGGCCTTCGCATTCCGGCCTTTACAGATCTGAATGGCAATCCTCAGTCTGCATATACGATAAAATCGCATGATTTCATGGTTCAGATAGGTTCTGAAAGAAAATTTACCAGATCGCCGATTCACGGACCCCTTGTATTTGGCTTTTCTCCAAAAATAGGATTTGCTTATTCCTACTGGCCCACACAGCAGGGAAGCGGAGAGCCTGGAAACTATTTTGCTTCGAACGGAAGCTATGCAAGTGCCGGGAGCTTTCTTCACAGCGGCGATGAGATAAATATTTCGGGCTTCAGGTGGACGCTGACGCCGGACCTGACAGCTCACTATCCCATTGGTTCAAAGATCGAAATTGAAGCTGCCGCGGGCCCCTGCCTTTATGGGTATTTGTCGATGAAAATCAGGGATCCTTGGTCAGGATATTCCACGAACATTTCCGACAGCCAGACAGTCGGGCACTATGATTTCCTGGAGAATTACTTCAAGACCTTTTCTGTAACTGCCGACTGGTCTGTTAAGGTGATGATGAAGGCTCCCGGAAGCCTGCATAAACTGTTTCTGGAGATAGGTATGACTGGCAAGGCACTCATTTATGGAATCGGAATAGTCCATCCCATAATCAAAAAAGCCTGACTGGCATAATCTTTAAAAATCAGTATCCGGCAGCATACTGTCAAAACCCGGACCTGAGAATAATTAACTTGCATGAAAATCATCTGCATAGGGCTGAATTACAGGAAGCACGCATCTGAACTGGGTCGTCCGCTTCCTGACGAGCCGGTGGTCTTTCTGAAGCCCGACTCGTCGATCCTTAAGAATAACAAGCCTTTTTTCCTTCCTGGATTTTCTTCCATGATCCAGTATGAAACGGAAGTCGTAATAAAGATTAGCAGGCTCGGCAAGGGAATTTCTGCCAAATATGCAGATCGCTATTATGATGAGCTGACGCTTGGCATAGATATTACGGCCCGCGATATCCAGAACCGAAACTCTGCGTCGGGGTTGCCATGGGAACTGTCGAAATGCTTCGACGGAGCAGCTCCTCTTGGAAAATTCGTACCCCTGAGCTCAGTGAGAGATATAAACAACCTCGATTTCAGGCTTGAAATAAATGAAAAAGTCGTTCAGCAAGGGAATACACAGGATATGATTTTCAATATCGGCCAGATAGTCGAATTTGTTTCAGGGTATTTTACTTTGAAGACAGGCGATCTGATCTTTACGGGTACTCCTTTCGGAGTAGGTCCGCTTAAAAGGAACGATAACCTGGTGGCTTACCTCGAAGATATGCCGGTCCTTGATTTTATGATAAAGTAATCCGTATTCTCAGTCCGTGATGAGGTAATGGGGCGGCTTCCTGTGCTTTGAAGCCTGCTCATAGCTGTAGGCTATTTCGATCAGTACCGGTTCGCTCCATGCCCTCCCGAAAAAAGTTATATCCACAGGCATATTTTCGATAAACCCCATCGGGACGGTGATTGCCGGGTAGCCGGAAATGGCCGCCAGTGAGGAGCTTCCTCCAACAAAATGATCTCCGTTAAGCATGTCGGTCTTCCATGCAGGAGATCCTGTCGGTGCAACTATCGCATCAAGCCTTCCCTGATTCATCATTTTATCAATTCCATCATCCCTCGTGGCTTTCAGCATTGCCTTTAAAGATTGAAGATACTCGGGTGAATTCAGGTCACCTTTCTTTTCTGCGTCTATGAGTATCTTCTGGTCAAAGTACTTCAGTTCGATGCTGTCTTTTCTGTTGAATTCGATAAGCTCTTTCAGGCTTTTGACCGGAGCGGAGGGATCGAGGTCTACAAGATATTTATTGAGACCGTCCCTGAACTCATAAAGCATCACCTTCATCGATGCTCCTTCATAATCAATTGTTTTAGGCGCCTCAATTTCAATTATTTCAGCACCCTTAAGCTTCATGTCGGCTATTGCTTTCATCATCAATGTATCGACCATTCCGGAGTAGCCAAGCGAATTCTTCAGTAATCCTATTCTTTTGCCCTTAAGCCCGTCGCAGTTCAGATATTTTGTATAGTCGCTCTCTGATTTTCCTGTTGAAGCAAGTGTTTTTGAGTCATCCGGATCAACTCCCGTAAGAACGCCAAGGCAAATTGCTGCATCCTCAACTGTCCTTCCCATTGGCCCCGGAGTATCCTGGGTGAACGAGATTGGGATTATACCCGAGCGACTTATCAGTCCTACTGTCGGTTTTATTCCAACAATCCCGTTATTATTCGACGGGCAGACTATAGATCCATTGGTCTCGGTACCGATGGCAATCATGCAAAGATTGGCTGAGACCGCGACTCCGGAACCGGAACTGGAGCCGCAAGGGTTTCGGTCAAGCACGTAAGGATTACTGGTCTGTCCTCCTGTGCCGCTCCACCCGCTTGAAGAAAATGAGGAACGAAAATTGGCCCATTCGCTGAGGTTCGATTTGGCTATAATTACAGCACCAGCTTCTCTGAGCTTTTGTGCGACATAACTATCCTTTTTAACATAATTATTCATCAATGCAACGGAACCTCCGGTAGTAGGCATCGAGTCTTTTGTATCGATGTTATCCTTCAGCACTACGGGAATGCCGTACAGAGCTCCCTTCATTCTGCCTGCTGCCCTCTCCCTGTCGAGCTCTTTTGCTATCTTCATGGCTTCCGGATTGATCTCTATAATTGAGTTGAGAGAGGGTCCGTCGACATCTATGGCAATGATCCTGCCCAGGTAAGCCGAAACCACATCGGCGACGCTAAACTTTCCGGTCCTGTACCCCTCCTGTAATTTATTTATTGTCATCTCTTCGAGCCAGGAATTGTCATTTTCTGCTTTTTCCCTTCTTACTCCGGAATGGCAGGCAATCAATATTAATGAACATGCCAGAACCGGCAAAATGACTTTTATGGACAAATGTTTCATAACACTTAAATTTTCTTAAATTAAACCAATGAAGCCATGGTAAAATTATGATAATTCGCCGGATTTAATAATTTTGTTATTGATCCTTTTCAATAATGAAATCATCCTTCAGAATGACAGAATGAAAGCGGTGAATTGAATCCGATTATCCGGAAACGGAAGCTAAATGAATAATATCTACCAGAAAATATCTGAAAAGAAGCCCGGAGGTAAAGGGCTTGCGCTGGCGACAGTGACCGAAAGCGACGGTTCCACGCCTCAGAAGCCCGGAATATCGGCATTATTTGATGGCCATGGACTTCTGGCGGGAACGGTCGGCGGGGGCCTCGTGGAAGCAGGGACAACAGAATTCGCTATAAAATGCATCAGGTCAAAAGGATCCGGCTGGCTTCATTTTCATCTCGATAATGATATTTCAGATAAGGAAGATGCGATTTGCGGCGGCAGAGTGACCCTGCTGGTGGACGGAAATCCGTTAAAACACATGCCTGTTTTCCAGGGTGTCAGAGAGGCATTGTCAAAAAGGATTCCGGGAATGCTTGTCACAATAGTAAAAGGTCCGGATGCTGGAAATGTCAGCATTGACCGATACTGGCTGACGGAAAAAAGGAAGCCGCCAATGCCTCCGGAGATAGGCAGCGTGATTATCAGGGAATCTGAGAATATGCTTAAATCCGGCAGCAAAAGAAAATTCATTAAGACAGATATTCCATTGCCGGGAGAAGATCCGGTTGTTGCGTTGCTGGAGCCTGTCTTCCCGCAAAAGAAGCTGATAATTGCAGGAGCCGGACATATTGGCAAAGCTTTGTCACACCTTGGCAGACTGCTTGATTTTGAGGTCACTGTCATTGACGACCGGAAGGAATATGCATGCAAAATCAACTTACCCGATGCCGATAATATTATTGTCAGCGACATCGGATCGGCGATGCTGGAAATTGAAAAAACATCCGACACATTTATTGTCATTGTAACAAGAGGCCATTACGATGATGCAGAAGCATTAAAGCCCTGCATAGGCTCTGGTGCAGCTTATGTCGGAATGATAGGCAGCAAGGTCAAGGTAGCCAGAACAAAGGCTGAATTCATTTCAAAAAGGTGGGCAAGCGAAGACCAATGGAGCAGGATTTATTCTCCGATCGGTCTTGATATTAAATCGAAAAGCGTGGAGGAGATTGCTGTAAGCATCGCCGCCCAGCTCGTTCTTATTAGTAATGACGGAAATTAAGTGTAAATTATACATTTATTAATAAAAGAGTGTTTCTTTTATCGGTCAGCCGATGGACGAAATATGGGTGATAATACTCGCAGCCGGAGAATCGGTAAGGATGAAAGTTCCAAAAATGCTTCTTCCGTTTGGCGGCACAACGGTCATTGAGACGGTAATAAGGAATGCATTGGATTCTGAAGCTGATAATATAGCTGTCGTACTTGGCTCAGGGAAAGAAGATATTCTTAAGCTGATTGAAAATATGCCTGTGAAGTGCTGTATAAACGATAATTACAAAGAAGGCATGCTGTCATCAATTAAACACGGTTTTAGCTTCCTGCCTGTGCATTTCCGGGCAGCCCTGGTGATGCCGGGCGACCAGCCTATGGTCGGACCCGATGTGATCAATATGCTCATTTCAGCCTACAGGGCTTCAGGGAAAGGAATCGTGATACCGGCATTCAGCGGCAAACGGGGTCATCCTGTACTGATTGACAGGAAATACCGCCCGGAAATTGAGGCTCTCCGCAACGGCAGCACACTCAGGCACCTGATTCATGATCATGGATTTGATATACTTGATATTAAAATAGATACACCTGACATTCTTAATGATATAGATACTTTTGATGATTATCTAAAAGCAACAGGACAAACAAGATAAACATGGAAAAAACAGTTCGCTTTTCATTAAATGGAAAAAAGCAGGAAATTCTTATCGATTCTGACAATACCCTTCTCTGGGTCCTGCGAAACCATTTTGGCCTCACGGGAACAAAATATGGCTGTGGGATGGGTTTCTGCGGTGCATGCACTGTCCTTGTCAACAGGGAGCCTGTAAGATCGTGCTCGACATCGATCGGCGACATTGCAGGCAAAAAGGTCATTACTATAGAAGGGCTTGAAAATGAGGGCAAGATGAATCCTGTCCAGAAGGCATTTATTGAACATGATGCTCTTCAATGCGGCTATTGCACTCCGGGAATGATAATTACTGCCACCGGCCTTCTGATGAAGAATCCGTCACCGACACGCCAGGAAATAATAGAAGGTCTTGAGAATAATTATTGCCGTTGCGGAGCCCATGTAAGGATTATTGATGCTGTTCAATCAGCTGCTGCAGAAATGAAAGGAGGGAAGTGATCATGAAGGAAAATGATGAAAAACTCGAAATAACCGGAATAGATGAAGAAAGTCATGGTATCAAAAGAAGAAGCTTCCTTCAGCTGCTTGGGGGTGGAATTTTCATTTTCTTCCAGCCCTGGAGAGCGCTTGACTTGCTTTCAGCACCTGCAGAACAGGCAAGGAGCCTGACAAGTGATTTTAATGCCTTCCTTCAGATCGCTGAGGATGGGACGGTGTCCTGCTTCACCGGCAAGATTGAAATGGGGCAGGGAATAATAACCTCGCTGGCGCAGGAAATGGCTGATGAACTTAATGTTCCGTTCGATAAGGTAAAAATGGTGATGGGCGATACCGATCTGTGCCCATATGATGCCGGGACCTGGGGATCCATGTCGACAAGGATCTTCGGTCCAGCCATGAGAGCAGCCGCTGCGGAGGCCAGGGCGGTACTGCTCGACCTGGCTTCCGCCCGTTTTCAGGCATCGGTTTCACAGCTCGAGGCCAGGGACGGAATGATAGTGGACACGAAAAATCCTGCCAGCAGCGTTAGTTACGGCCAGCTGGCAAAAGGTCACAGGATTGAAAAATATATGGAGGTGAAGCCGGCGCCTGAAGATTATTCAAAGTTCGTAAATATCGGCAAGCCGTTCAAAAGAAGCGATGCATATCTTAAGGTTACAGGCAGGGCAAAATACTGCGGCGATCTGACATTGCCGGGAATGGTGTATGCAAGAATACTGAGGCCGCCTTCACATGGCGCAAAGCTTTCTTCGGTCGATGTTTCGGGAGCAGAAAGTATCAAAGGCGTGAAGGTTGTCCGCGACGGAGATTTTGTAGCAGTGATAAGCGATGACAGGGAATTATCTGACGAAGCTATCGTAAAAATTAAGGCCGGATATTCGTTCGATGAGATGAAGGTAAGCGATAAAAACCTTCATGAATGGATGCTGAAGGCTGACTCGAATTCAAATATTAACAGGAGTGCAGGAGACCTGGAAGCCGGACGCAGACTCTGCGATAAGATTTTTGACTCGGAATTTCATGATCAGTATCTTGCACATGCTTCAATTGAAACACATACGGCCCTCGCCCAGTTCAACGACGGAAAAATGACTGTATGGGCCGCTACACAGTCGCCTTTCGGGCTTAAGGACGGGATAGTCCGTGAGCTTGGAATAGCCAGGGAGGATGTTCATGTGATAGCACCGTTCATTGGAGGAGGCTTTGGAGGAAAGGGAGCTTACAGGCAGGGGGTTGAGGCAGCAAAACTCGCCAAACTAACCGGTAAACCCGTAATGCTTGCATGGACCAGGGATGAAGAGTTTTTCTATGATACTTTCCATCCGGCAGGAGTGATAAAAATCAGCTCCGGGATTGACAGGTCGGGTTTGATACAGATGTGGGATTACCATCTGTACTTCTCCGGTTCAAGAGGATCTGACGTGATTTATAATGTTCCAAACCAGAAGATGACGAGCTATACTGAAAAGAGCCCTAAACAGGTGCATCCTTTCGGAACGGGTGCATGGCGTGCGCCTAACAACAATTCCAACACTTTTGCGAGGGAGTCCCAGATCGATATCATGGCTTCCGCTGCAGGCATCGATCCCCTGGAATTCAGGCTGAAAAACCTCAAGGATGATAAAATGGCTATATGTCTGAAGACAGTGGCCGATAAATTCGGATACGTTGCAGGCAGAACACCGGGCGGGAGAGGAATCGGAGTGGCTTGCGGGACGGATGCCGGGACCTGGGTGGCATTTATGGCTGAGGTAAAAGTCGACAAAACCACAGGGAAAGTTCAGGTTGTCAGGATTGCATGTGCCCAGGATATGGGACTGTGCGTGAATCCGGAAGGGGCAACGATGCAGATGGAGGGAGCCATAACAATGGGGCTCGGATATGCCCTTACGGAAGAGATCCATTTTGAAGGCGGGAACATACTGGACCGCGGATTCGATTCCTATGTTATTCCAAAATTCTCATGGGTCCCGAAAATTGACTGTGTAATTTTTGACAGGAAGGACAATGCACCACAGGGAGGAGGGGAGCCGGCTATAATAGGAGTTGGTGCAGTGGTGGCTAATGCCATTCATGATGCAACCGGCACAAGACTCTATACGATGCCTTTCACACCCGACAGGGTACTTGAAGCATTGAAAAACTCCTGAGATTATTCCTTCCCGGAAGAAGGCTATTTATGAAAAGGGAACATTTTATCCGGGATAATCGGATTTCTATATAAAAGTAAGCCATCAAAAAGGGAATAACAGTTTTTTATTTGTTGTCTATAATAAAAATAATTCAACCAAAATTCTTTAAAATGAAAAAAATCAAAGCATTAAAGATCGCTTTATCAGCAATGATGGTAAGCGCATTCCTGCTGATGCCATTAAGCATGAACGGCCAGACAGGCAAGACAAATTTCTCAGGCAACTGGGTATTGAATGCCGACAAGAGTAATTTTCCGCAGCCCCCGCAGGGAGGACAGGGTCAGCCCGGACAGGGTCAGGGAATGAGACAGGGAGGCTTTGGCGGAGGCAACTTCGCCGCAAAACAGGAAGATAATCTCCTTACCGTGGACCGTACAAGACAGGATATGAACGGCCAGCCGCAGACAGTCACAAGCAAGTACACGCTTGATGGGAAAGAGAGTATAAACAGCACCGCGAGAGGTGACAGCAAATCAGTGGCTACATGGTCGGCTGACGGAAAGTCGCTCACAATTGTGACTACAAGGACATTTGAACGCAATGGGCAATCGATGGAAATGAAATCAACGGAGGTATGGACTCTCACCAGCCCCACTTCTCTTTCAGTTGTTTCGACAATGAGCACACCGAATGGCGACAGGCAATCCACAATGGTTTATGACAAAAAATAGAAGTCTTTAAACGGGAAAAAAGAGGCTGTCTCAAAACATAATTGAGACTGCTTTTTCTTTGGTTCATTTCTTTTGGAGTAGCAAAAGCAATGAACATAATTCTTAAAAAAAAGAGAGGTGTGCATCTTTTGATACACCCTCTCTTTTTGTGACATTCAATTTCTATTTGCTAATATTCACCGTTACCGAAGCCGGTTTGAGTCCTTTCGATGCTCCATTTACTTTGATTGTCCCAGAAGCACCCTTGTCTGCTGCCACAATTACCAGGCACAGGCCATTATAGGCTTTTTTCGATTTTGCCTGGAAAGGTTCGAGACTCGCAGCATCACCATTATCCGTTGCAACTATTCTTCCGGGTCCTTCTATGCTGAAGTCGATCTGGTTGTCGCTTCTGGGAACAGGTAGCTTATCCTTATCGGCTACTGTCACAGTGATATAAACCAGATCATTACCGTCGGTTGTTATTGCAGGTCTGTCGGCTGACATTATCAGCTGTGATGGCTTCCCTGTTGTTTTAACCACATCCTCGGCCCATTTCTGGCCATTTTTATAAGCTACAACCTTAAGTTCGCCAGGCTGGTAAACCACATCGTCCCATCTGAGGCGGTATTCATATTGTCCTTTTTTCTTCATGCCCAGCGATTTTCCATTCAGGAACAGCTCAGCCGCATCACCCGAAGTGTAAACCATCACCGGAGTCACCTCTCCTTTTCTTTCTGGCCAGTTCCAGTGAGGAAGGATATGAGCCATCGGCAGCTCAGGTCTCCATCTTGACTGGTAGAGCCAGAACCTGTCCTTCCTGAATCCGGCGAGGTCCATGATTCCGAAATAGCTGCTGCGGGAAGGTATACGGTCATTAATTTTCCTCACTACAGGGTTATCCTTGTCATAGGGTGTTGGTTCGCCCAGATAGTCAAATCCTGTCCATACGAATTCGCCGAAAGTCCCGGGGAATCTGTCCATAATTTCCCACTGCTGGTCGGGAGTGGTTGCCCAGCCGGGATATGCGAGGTCATAAGAGCTGAGCTGGAAAATGCCCTTGCCCGGAAGGTTGTTGTTAAGATCGCCCTGTTTCACAGGGAAATAATATTCGCCTCTTGAGCTCACTGTCGATGCCGATTCGCTTGAGAAGAATGCCATGTTTGCATTGTCGCTTAGCGAAAAGAAACTTTCATAGCTCTTCAGGTTATAGTTTATTCCGAAAACATCAAGTGATTTCTGGAATCCGTCAGTGCCTGACATCGGCCAGTTGCAGGCTGCCGTTACAGGACGGGTCATGTCTTCGGATTTGACTATCATGTTAAGTCCTTTTGACAGTGCAGGCTTATCCTGATCGTTTATTTCATTGCCTATGCTCCAAAGTATTACACTGGGATGGTTCCTGTCGCGGCGTACAAGGGCCTTAAGATCTTCTTCCTGCCAGGCGGGGAACAGTTTATTATAGTCAAGCGGTTTTTTGGGTGTTATCCAGGCATCAAATGCCTCATCCATAACCAAGAATCCCATTTTGTCACACAGGTCCAGCAATTCCGGTGCAGGAGGATTATGGCTTGTCCTGATTGCATTGCATCCCATTTCCCTGAGGATCTCAAGCTGCCTCTGGGCAGCCCTTGTATAGAATGCAGTGCCAAGCGCTCCAAGATCATGATGATCGCAAACTCCATTGACACTGACCTTCTTCCCGTTAAGATGAAATCCATCGCGGGCGGTGAATTCAATGGTCCGGAAACCAAAATTAGTCTCGGCCATATCAGCAGGTTTATCCCCATTTGAGACGTTTACGACAATACGGTAAAGTTCAGGATCTTCTATATTCCAGAGCACTGGATTTTTAACGTACATTCCAAGAATGAAATGATGCATCCCGGCAGCAGGTATGACTGCCTTTACGCCTCCGGTCTGGGCCACAGGGTCGCCGGAGACCTGAAAATTGTCATCGAGTTTATAAACTGAAGCTTTGACAGTCACAGCCACGGGTTCGTTAAAGTTATTTTCGACGTCAGCCTGTACTGCCAGGGCTGCCTTGTCCTTTTTAATTTCAGGCGAAAAGCAATAGAGTCCGTTGTAGACTACATGGACAGGAGTTGTCTTTACGAGCCACACATTCCTGTATATCCCGGCTCCCGGGTACCATCTCGAATCCCAGTTCTTCGTGTCGAGCCTTACGGCAATTATGTTTTCTTTTCCTGGCAAAGCATAAGGAGTCAGGTCAAGCCTGAATGATGTGTACCCATATGGCCATTCACCGACAAATTTGCCATTCAGCCATACTTTCGCATTTGCCATGGCTCCCTCAAAATCAATATAGATCTTTTTGCCCTTATCGGAATCGCTTATTGTGAAATGCTTCCTGTACCAGCCAATGCCTTTCCATGGCAGGAGGCCCGTGCTGTTCTCGAGCGTGTCGCTGAACGGACCTTCAATTGCCCAGTCGTGAGGGAGGTCCACATTACGCCAGTTATTGTCATTTACCGACGGCATCTGCAATCCGTCAGGTTCCCTGCCGGTCACTGAAGCCTCATCGGAACCATGAAAATATCTGACAAATTTCCATCCGTCATTGAAGGATTCGATTGTACGTGTCACTGCCTGTGCATTCGCGAATGCACAGGACAAAAGTGAAATACAAAGGATCATGACTAAAGAGATAAAGAATTTTTTCATTTTTCAGTTTTTTGTTCCTTTACAAAGAAATTAAAAATATATCTATTCGGGGGTCATTCGGGACAACATAAATTATCAGATCATAAAAATAAAAAACAGCTTAAAGAAAATAATGGTCAAGTGCAAATATATGGTCGTCGTCCGGGCAATTGGCTGCCCTTATCTTTTCACATGAAGTTCAGAGAAAAAGTTTTAAAGAGATCAGGATTTCTGGTTATATTTATTTCTTTAAAAGCCGTAAGCAAAATGAAATGGTTATTCCGTAATTTATTTGTTATCCTGATATTTGTTCTTTCAATCGCCGCATCGGAGGCCCAGTACACTCAGCATGCGATCCGGACATTTACCCGGCAGGATACCCTCAGGGGATCGATAACTCCCGAAAGAGCATGGTGGGACCTGAAGTTTTATCATCTCGATATAACAGTGAATCCATTGGACAGCACAATTTCCGGAACCAATACTGTCGTCTACCAAGTCCTTGACAGCGCAAAGATTATGCAGATCGACCTTCAGGAACCCATGAAGCTTCTAAAGGCAGAGCAGAACGGGAAGACACTCAGCTTCACAAGGGAGGGGAACGTCTTCTGGATACACATGGCTGAAAGGCAGGAACCCGGTAAGATATGCTCTGTCGTTCTTACCTACAGCGGCAGGCCAAAAGTATCCGCAAGACCGCCATGGGAAGGGGGTATAACATGGAAAAAGGACAAAAACGGAAAGCCATTCATAGCTTCATCATGCCAGGGTGATGGCGCCAGCCTGTGGTGGCCGTGCAAGGACCATATGTATGATAAACCTGACAGCATGCTGATCAGCGTTAATGTTCCTTCTGACCTGATGGATGTTTCCAATGGCCGGCTCAGGAGTGCGGTGAAGCACAAGAATAAGACTACGACATATAACTGGTTTGTATCCAGCCCAATAAGCAATTACGGAGTAAATATCAATATAGCCGATTATGCTCATTTTTCGGAGGTATTCAGAGGAGAGAAGGGGGATCTGGATTGTAATTATTACGTTCTCAAAGAAAATCTTGACAAGGCAAAAATCCAGTTCAGGCAGGCCCCGATGATGCTGACCGCATTTGAATACTGGTTCGGACCTTATCCATTTTACGAGGATGGCTATAAGCTTGTAGAAGTGCCGTATCTTGGCATGGAGCACCAGAGCTCGGTGACCTATGGAAATGGCTATAAGAACGGCTACCGTGGAATGGACCTTAGCGGCTCCGGCTGGGGCGAAAAGTTCGACTTTATTATCATCCACGAATCGGCGCACGAATGGTTCGCAAATAACATCACTTACGACGATATGGCCGACATGTGGGTTCACGAGAGCTTCGCAAATTATGCTGAAAGCCTTTTCGTGGAATATTATTTTGGAAAGAATGCAGGAGCCGAATATGTAATTGGCACGCGAAGGAATATTAAGAACATAAGTCCGGTCACCGGGATATACAACGTAAATTTCAGCGGTTCGGGCGACATGTACTACAAAGGCGGAAACATGCTCCACATGCTCCGGCAGATAGTCGGCGATGATGAAAAATGGAGAAGCATCCTTCGCGGGATGAACCGGGATTTTTATCATCAGGTCGTAAAAGGCTCACAAATAGAGAACTACCTCAGTGATAAAACCGGACTGAACCTCAGGCCGTTCTTTGATCAGTACCTGAGGGATATAAGGATACCGGTATTTGAGTATTTCGTAGAAGGAAGCAAGCTCTTCTTTCGCTGGAATAACTGCGTTGAAGGGTTCAACATGCCTCTGAAGATCTTCGTTTCAGGATCGGAGAAAATAATCAGGCCTGTGACGTGGTTCACTTCGATAGACCTCGATACCGGGAATGCAGTTATAGTTGTCGACCCGGATTATTATGTCGCTACCCTGAATTTGACGGGAAAATAAATACTTTTTCTTTTCCGCCTGCAATATTAATTGACTATTTCTTCAGCAGTTCCTTCACTGCAGCTTCAATCTGCTGATCGCGCCCCGAAGCCATCACATCCGGATCATTCTTTACCCTGATATCCGGCTCCATCTGGTTGTTCTCACAGAATTTCCCATCAGGTGTGCGC
The DNA here is from genome assembly GCA_963717685.1 of uncultured Bacteroidales bacterium. Lineage (GTDB taxonomy): Bacteria > Bacteroidota > Bacteroidia > Bacteroidales > VadinHA17 > LD21. The sequence goes on from OY970346.1 coordinate 2,508,852, forward strand.
CATCCTCCCATCGGTATGCCGAAATAGAGCGTCGGATCGATCTGCGTTTCCCACCATACGAAAGTCCCTGTTCCCGGGATCGGCATTCCCAGAGTCTTGCCTATATTTTTTAGCTTGTAGGCGACCGGGAAAAGATGGGCATCTGAATAGTTGCTTTCGCCGATGAGAACGATTGATGGCTTGGTCCACTTGTCGTACGGCTCGGAACCAATATACTGCCCGTGAGGTACGATATCACAGTATACTTTTCCGCTCAGGAAATCGGAAAGCTGCTCATGTATATTGCCTCCTCCGTTGAAGCGGGTATCAATTATCAGGGCTTCTTTGCCTATGTTCCTCCCCAGGGCTTCCTCGAAGACAGTCCTCATGCTGGCATCGTTCATCGCCCTTACATGGATATAGCCTATCCTGCCGTTTGAGAGCTCGTCCACCTCTTTACGCCTGTTTTCTACCCATCGTTTGTAGAGAAGCTCATTCTCTTCTCCGAGTGAAATGGGCTTCAGGCTCTCATCCCACTTTTTCCCTGTGGCCGGATCGGAAAACGACAACAGCACCAGCTTCCCCGCCTTGCGGTTAAGAAGCTTGTAGAAATCTATGGAATCAACTGATTCTCCGTCAATTTTTTCCAGTATATCGCCGGGCTTCACTTTCGAGGTCGCCTTATCCATTGGCCCAAACTTCATTACCTCGGCAATTCTTAATCCCTTACCTGAAAAATTGTAATCATATAAAAGACCCAGGGAGGCTGTCTGGTCAGGATTTGCCGGATTGTTCCTGAAGCCGCATCCGGTGTGTGAGACATTCAGTTCGCCAAGCATTTCGCTCAGCATCTCAGCGAAATCATAGTTATTGTTTATGAAAGGGAGGAATTTTTTATAATCGTTATAATAAAAATCCCAGTCGACACCCTGCAGGTTCTCCACATAGAATTTTTCCTTAAGCTGCCGCCATGCGTGATCAAAAATATAATTCCTTTCCGCTGTTGGATCCAGGACCATTTCACCGGTCAGCTTCAGCGGCTCAGATTTGCCTGATTCAATATCTATTTTCATCGGCTTCCCGTTGCCCAGCAGGAAGATGAACTTGCCGTCCCTTGAAAGTTCCATACTTACGTTATTGACGCCCAGCTTCGAAAGCAGCTTTGTCTCTTTGGTGCGAAGCTCAGTGACCCAGAGGTCATTGCCCTTGTCGAATGAAGTAAGATAATACAGCTTTTCACCATCTTTCGAAAGGATCCAATCGCTTGCCGAAGATGTATAGGTCGTCAGCTTCACCTTGCGATCAGGAAGATTGTCCCAATCGATGACGATCTCTTTTTTGAGTGAATCTTTTTCGGTCACAGCCTCTGTAACAGGAGCCTTTCCCTTCTTTTCGGCTGTTTTTGCCTTTTCTTTTTCTTCAGCCTCTTTTTTCTCCTTTGCCTGCTTGTCTTCCTGGTCTTTCAGGATGCTGAATTCTTCTTTCGTCAGCTTGAAACGGTCGAGAGATGCACGCGAAAAAAACATGGCATATACATTGCCGGAGACAAGATCGCCGGACTGCTGACGGGTTCCTTCCCTGTCGCATCCCCAGATCATCATTTTCCCATCCATGACCCATTTAGGCATATAGTTATTATATCCGCTAAGTGTCAGGTCGTGGATCTCGCCCTTGCCGTCCGATGACACGAGCCCGACCTGTGGCGTCTGCACCCTCTCGGGATACCCGAACTGTACCAGGAACCATTTCCCGTCAGGTGACCACTGGTAATACTGATCACCGTCGGCATATGAATAATTTTTATCGGCAGTCATTATGGTTCTTGTCAGTTTTGTCGAAAGGTTTATGACTTTCAGGATGACACGGTTTTCAAGGTAGGCCACTTCCTTTCCGTCGGGAGAGAAAGCAGGCTGAAATTCCTCTGCAGGAGTGGCCACAACGGTCTCTTCCTTCAGCACTGTTGACATGAAAAAATATGGCTCGTCGCTGCGGGCTATTGATACCATATAAACATTCCAGTTATTGTCTTTTTCGGCGGCATAAACAATTGAGCGTCCGTCCGGACTGAAGTCGATGCTGCGTTCCTGCCATGGAGTATTGGTAATTCGCTTGGTTACACCGCCATCAATGCTCGTTACAAAGATCTCGCCACGAAAGACATAGGCAAATTCCTTGCCGGTGGGAGACAGCCTTGCCTCGGTGATGTTTTCATTTACTGGAACTATTTTCTCTGCAGGAGTGCGTCCGTCGTTGGAAACCGTGATATTGACTTTTACGGGTTCCGAGCCTGGCCTCATGGTATATACCTCTCCGTTAAAGCTGAAACACAGCGTATTGTCATGGGAGATGGACAGAAAACGGACCGGGTCTTTTGTAAAGCTTGTAAGAGCCACATTTCTGGAAGGATTGTCAAGCGAGCTTTTAAAAACATTGAATGATCCGTTCTGTTCGCTCAGGTAATAGAAATCATTTCCGTTTGAATCAAATACCGGGTTGCGATCCTCGCCTGCAAACTGTGTGAGCTGGGTGAATTTTTTGGTCTTCATGTCGTAAAGCCAGATATCATGAGTGACTGAGGAAGTGTGGTGTTTTCGCCAGAGGTTCTCATAACCCTTGATATCGTCGAATAAAAGCTTATCTCCTGAGGCATTGATATTGACGTTGAGGGCCGGTGACGTAATTACCTGGCTTACTCTTCCTCCGGTCACCGGCACGCTGTACAGTTCTGTCATCAGGGATATCGGAAACTGCGCGTTTGTTGCCAGATCCTGCCTGCATGCCGAGAATAATATCGCCTTATCGTCGGCCGTAAATACGTACGGCGTCTCATTTGATGAATGAAACGTGAGGCGCTTTGCCTCGCCTCCGGTTGAAGGCATTATAAAAATATCAAAATTTCCGTACCGGTCAGAAGCGAAGGCGACGCTCTTGCCGTCGTGGCTCCATACCGGACAGTACTCGTACGAATCGCTTAAGGTAAGAGGAACGGCAGTGCCTCCGGATGCCGGAACTGAATAGATATCGCCCTTCCAGGTGAATAATATTGTTTTACCATCCGGAGAGATAGCCGTATATCGCATCCAAAGCGGATTTACCTGGCTGTATGCAGTAAAAGTCAATAAAAGCAGCAGTGAAAAAATGAAGATTTTTTTCATAACATATTGGTTTTGCCTATAGTCAAATTAAATCAGAAAACATCTTCCTTCTTCATCATGACAGGCTTTCCGAGGAGTGTCTTTTCGAGACGACTGAACTGGGTGGCTGAGTCTCCAACAATCACATAATACATCTTATCAGGAACTATGTATTTATCAATTATGGCCTTTGAATCTTCAGCTGTCATGTTTCTGATTATGTTTTCCTCCTTTTTGACATAATCTCCGGGGAATCCGTATTTCGTCATTGTCCACAGCATATCGACAAGTGCATCGTTTGTTTCAAACCTTCGGGCATCGGACCTGATCATGCAATTCTTGATGAACAGCAGATCACTGTCAGAAATACCCTGCCTGTATTTTTCCATTTCATCAAGAAATATTTTCAGGGATTCAAATGTGACATCCGATCTTACCGAGGAGTAAGCAACGAATGGAGCTCTTGTTTTCATATCAGCGAAATAGCTGTGCGCCCCGTAAGTATACCCCTTCTGCTCCCTCAGGATCTGGTTAAGGATGCTTGTAAAGGCCCCTCCGAGCCTGTAATTGATGAAATCTGCTTTTACATAATCCGGGTCCGATCTCGACAATGCCGGATACCCGATATAAATGACGGACTGGCGCGATCCGGGTACATTCACGAAATAGAGTGATGATTTATCCGGAGCGACTGGTGAAGAATAGTTATTGAATGAAACGTCGGTTGCCTTCCAGTCTTTCTGCAGCGATTCAAGAGCCTTAAGGACCTGTTCCTTTGTCACGTTGCCGGCTACGAGAACTCTCGTCACCTTTGGGGAAAAGCACCTGCTGTAATAATCCTTCAGATCGTTTATGGTTATCTTGCCTATTGACTCTCTCGTACCCATGGAGCTGTAGCCATATATATTATCCTTTCCGTAAACAAGGCGGTTAAATGTCCTTGAGGCTATGTTGTAAGGCTGAGCCTGGGCCTGGATTATATTATTTTTTGTCCTTGTCACTGCAATGCGGAATTCAGCCGTGTCCCATCTTGGCTTAAGAATTATTTCCTTTATAAGCGAAACTGTCTTTTCAAAATTCCGGGAGAGCATGCCCGAGCTTATTATCATTTCTTCAGCTCCTGCATACATATTGATATTTGAGCCAAGAAGCTCGGTTTCCTCCTCAAGCTCTTCCGGTGTTTTATTCCTGGTTCCCTGCGGCATAACGCCTGCCACCGCTGAAGCCACACCGGGCAGGCTTATCTTATCCTGAGAAACGCCGCCGTCAATTACAATATCCAAGCTGACAAGCGGAAGCTCCCTGTTTTCAATGCCATACACATTGATGCCACTGTTCAGAGTGGCATGCCAGCATTGCGGAACATTCACTTCAGGTTCAGGACCGGCAGGAGGTTCTGCAGTACGGTCAATTGCCGAGGGTGTCCTGGTAAAGTTTTCCTTTCCCTGCCCGGCTATCTCATTATGTGCAGCCTTGCTGATGTTTTCCTCATTTACCGTTGCTGGTACTGAACCTTCGGCAGCCAATTCAACCTTTCCCTTTGGAACGAAGCTGGTAACGATATGCGGCTTCCCTTTTATGTACTGGTCATATACTCTGAGAATGTCTTCGCGAGTCACGGCTTTGATGTTTTCAATGTCCTTTTCGATGTACCCGGGATCGTTCAGAAAAGTGTTATAAAAAGCCAGCTGAAATGCTTTGTAGAATACCGTGTTCAGGCGTTCATAAAAATCCCTTTCGCTTGAAGCCTTGACTCTCTCCACATCCTTTTCAGAAATACCGTCTTTTTCAAACCTCGCAAATCCTTCGTTGATAGCATTTTCAATCTCCCTGAGTGATTTTCCCTCATTAGCCCTGACACTTATCGTGAATTCACCTGCCAGCTCGCTGGAGCTGTTATAGGCAGTTGTCCGTGAGGTCAGCTGTTTTTCCTTTACAAGCACTTTATATAACGGAGCCTTTTTCCCGTCGGCAAGTATTTTTGCAAGAAAATCGAGCGCATAGGCATCCTTGCTGTAAGCCTGTGGAACCGGCCAGACTATCGTTATTTCCGGCACATTGGCAAAATTATCCTCGTGGTACAGCTTTTTCGTTTTGTCGAGCGATACAAGCATCGGGCCGCGCTTTGCAACTTCACCGTGAGATTTTATTTCCCCGAAATATTTATTCAGCAGGATTTTCACTGAATCGATATTGAAATCCCCGGCGAGAACAAGCGTTGCATTATTAGGCCCATAGAATCTTCCATAGTAATTTCTGACATCTTCGAGGGTCGCATTCTTAATGTCATCCATTTCGCCAATGACCTCCCAGTTATAGGGATGCTGACTGGGATACAGGTTCTTGTCAACCACATATTCCGTGAAACCGTAAGGCGTATTATCCTCCCTTTGTCTCTTTTCATTCTGAACAACATTCTGCTGAAGAGCAAGCAGGTGAGGAGTCACTGAATTTATGAAGAATCCCATGCGGTCCGATTCGAGCCACAGTATCTTTTCAAGCGCATTCCTGGGGAATATCTCGAAATAGGTAGTCAGGTCGCGTTCAGTGAACCCGTTATTTTCACCGCCGGCTCCCTCAATTATCTTGTCAAACCTGCCGGGCACTGCATTTTCGGATCCGCCGAAAAGCAAATGCTCAAATAGATGGGCAAACCCCGTTCTTCCGGGTGTCTCCCGGCTGGAGCCGACATGATACATTATCGCGTAGGAGATAATAGGATCTGAATGATCGGTGTGCAGAATGACCTGCAGCCCATTAGGCATTGTATACTTTTCATATGCAATGTTCAGCTTGTCCTTTTCGGGAGCTTTCCTGCATGCAGAAACGGCCGCTAAAAGGACCATTGCAAGCAATAATCTGAAGAAAATCCGGGAATTGTTCATGTTTTGATTTTTTGAATTTGGATATAATGGTTACGAATTTATTAAAATATATGGAGATTTTTGGCAGTGAGGTCAATAAAAAATATTATCGTGGATTGGCTGGTGGCTTGAATAGTGGATATGAGATCGTGCAATAGTGCAATCGTGCGATCGTGCAATCATGCAATCGTGCAATTGTGCAATCGTGCAATCATGCAATCGTGCAATCATGCACGATCATTTGTTAAGGTCTTAACGATTTTCTTTTTTATAATTATTTTCTTACTTTAGACTTGCTGAAAGTTGAGGACTTAAAAATAATCCGGGCTAATCGGAGGCATTTGCTTCCCTGATGTGATTTTATATCATAAAAGAGAAATTTAAATATTTTAAATATTATACCTATGTACACTTATACTTATGGCGGCAAGAAAGGCAAAAAGCATATCCTGCATGAAAGCAGCGATATGGTCGTCATCCGGAAATTGAAATCGAAAGATAAAATCAAAACACTGATACCAGGCGAAAAGAAAAGGGTTTTGAAGGATTTTACCGTTGAGGCGGAATTTCCGGAAGCCGATATTGAAGTTTACAGGACAAAGGTTGCGATAAGGAACAAGTCAGCAAAAAGGGATAAGGCCCGGATGGAACTGAAAAAGGAGCCTGGCATCCGTTTCGCAGGCAGGGTGCTTGTCGAGGAAGATGGTAAGACTATTGTCCTATACACGGAAAACATTTTCATGAAGTTCTTCGACGACGTAAAACAATCCGAATGCGAGAAGATAATAGGGAAATATAATCTCATAATAAAGGAAAAGCCCGGATATGCAAAGAATGCCTATTTTGTGGGCACGCCGGAAAACACTGGTGTCGGGGTATTCAGCTTATCCGAATCGCTTCTGGGATTGAAGGAGGTTGAGCTGTGCCATCCTGAACTGATAAGGAAGAAGGCATTGAAAGTCATCAACCCGTTGCAATGGCATCTGAGGACTGAAATTATAAACGGGGTCAGGGTTGATGCAAATGCAAATGTCGAGCAGGCTCATAAATTGTCAGCAGGTAAAAATATCGTTATTGCACTTATTGATGACGGCTTTGACATTGATCACCAGGAATTCAAGCGGGAAGGCAAGGTTGTTCATCCGAGGGATATTTCATCGGGCAGCGACGATCCGCGTCCACGATACTCGTACGAGAATCATGGCACCGCTTGTGCCGGCGTTGCCACGGCTTCCGGAGTACATGCATCGGGAGTAGCGCCCGCGGCGACCCTGATGCCGGTAAGACTGAGTTCAAATCTCGGGTCAATGGCTGAAGGGAACGCTTTCAGATGGGCAGCTGATAACGGCGCCGATATAATCTCATGCAGCTGGGGACCTGCCGACGGCGACTGGTCGAACCCCGGTGATCCCGCGCATAAAACATTCGTCGACCTGCCGGACAGCACCAGGCTGGCCATAGATTATGCCGTCTCTGCGGGGCGGAACGGAAAGGGCTGCATAATTACATTCGCTGCCGGGAATGGGAACGAGGACATCAGGTATGACGGGTATGCAAGCTATAAGAATGTCATGGCTGTCGCGGCATGCAATGACAGGGGAAAACGGAGCATTTACAGCGATTTCGGGAAGAGCGTATGGTGTTCATTCCCAAGCAGTGATTTTGGCTATGCTCCTTTTAAGCATCCTGATTCCCTGACCAGCGGAATATATACGACAGACAGGACCGGGAAAGAGGGATACAACCCGCTTGGCGACTATACCGACGATTTCGGCGGAACATCCAGTTCCTGTCCGGGTGCTGCGGGCACTGCTGCGCTCATGCTTGCAGCCAACCCGGATCTTACCTGGAAGGAAGTGCGGGATATAATAAAGGATACTTCGCAAAAGATCGATAAGGCGGGAGGGAAGTACGATTCAAAGGGACACAGCAGGTTTTATGGTTATGGAAGGATAAATGCTGAAAAAGCGGTCAGGGCAGCACTTGCGATGAAGTCATCCGGGAAGTTCAACAAGGGAAAAAACAACAGGTCGGTAGTGATCGAAGGGAAGCATGCCGGTTCAGGATCGGTACATGTAAGCTGGGACAGAACAAAAAAAATCATAATTAAATAAAGGAGGATAATTTATGGCAGCAGGTTTACCCGCACAATATTTTACAGCGCTTAATATCAGCAGCGTCACGATTGCAACCATGGCGATCATCGTCGTTACAAATACTCTTTATACTCTTTTCAGGGTGTCTCCGAAATGGACGGCAATTGTCATGGGGCTGCTGATCGCGTATCTCAATGTAATCATTATGCAGGCGCCCCAGTGGTATGACTGGCTTCTTGCCTTCGTGAACGGATGCCTGCTTTTTTGCAGCGCCCTGGGGCTTAACGAGATTGCAGTATCGTCAAAAAAACCTGAAGAAAAAGGAGCAATCCGGCCTTCAGGCTTCTTCAGAAGCTGGATGTGACCGGCTCCCGATAGCTATCGGGACGGCAACCGGCGATCTGAATCAATATGATGGATAATAAGTGTATTATTTACACTTAATAATCGATTCCGGAACCTGTCGACGAGAACATTTTAATTCATTAAATTGTTAAATGATTGAATTAAAATAAATATTATGGCTGATGCATTAAAATCCATAGACCTTATGCCTGTTCTGTTCGTCGGCCACGGAAGCCCGATGAATGCAATTGAAGACAATGAGTTTGTTCAGGGATGGAGAGACACAGTGAAAGAGATACCAAAGCCAACAGCGATTTTGTGCGTATCGGCTCACTGGGAAACAAACGGGACAGCCGTTACGGCAATGGCAAAACCCCCGACCATTCATGACTTCGGAGGATTCCCCCGGGCTTTATACGAAGTGCAATACCCGGCACCGGGAAGCCCGGAACTTGCAAAACAGGTTAAAACGATAATGACAAAGACAAACGTGAGGCTGGATGACAGCTGGGGACTCGATCACGGATGCTGGAGCGTACTGCGGGTAATGTACCCCAAAGCCGACATCCCGATAGTTCAGGTCAGCCTTGATTATTCAGATGATGCAAGCCGGCACTATGATCTTGCCAGAGAGCTTGCCTCGCTCCGCGAAAAAGGTGTTCTGATAGTTGGAAGCGGGAATATGGTCCATAATCTCAGGATGGTAGACTGGGACAATCTGGAAAAGCCCGGGTACGGTCATGAGTGGGCCACCGAGGCGAATGAAATGATGAAGAAACTCATCCTGGCAGACGATCATAAATCACTGACAGACTACAAGTCACTGGGGAAGGCATTTGACCTTGCCATTCCGACGCCTGAACACTTTCTGCCATTGCTTTATGTGCTGGCCCTGAAGAAAGAAGATGACAGAGTGAGTTTTTTCAATGATAAACTTGTCGGAGGTTCTCTTTCAATGACCTCGGTAAAGATAGGGAAAGCGTGAAAGCAGACAGTTTTAAATATGAGCGGGCGGATCAATCCGGCTTCCATAAATCTGGTCAGGATATCCTGAGGATGACTGCAGGATACAGATGCAGAGATTTCATCAGATCATAAAGTGAAAAGGTTAGTATATATTTTCATTTTTTTCGGGTCACAGCTTGGCAGCCCCTTCAGCTATGGAGGGCCTCCATTTGACACCGACGATCCGGAACCTGTCGGACTCAATCACTGGGAATATTATTTGTCCTCACAGGATCTGTTTCAGCCAGGCTTTTCAACAGGAACCCTGCCTCATTTTGAGATCAATTATGGTCTGATTCCGAACATGCAGGTACACGCTGAAGTGCCTTTGAATTACAATCTGATACGGAACGGTATATTCCGGTACGGGTACGCTTACACCGAGATTGGATTCAAGTACAGGTTTTTCCAGAGCAGTGACAAATCATTTCAGGCAGGCATATTCCCTCTTTTCGAGGTGCCTACGGTAAAAAACGGTTATTTTGGAAACAACAGGCTCCAGGCATATCTTCCGGTATGGCTGCAGAAATCGTGGGGAAAGCTGACAACCTACGGGGGCGGTGGATACTGGATAAATCCCGGATCCGGCAACAAAAACTGGATGTTTGCCGGATGGGAAACGCAGTACGATTTTAGCCGTTATTTTACTCTTGGCGGGGAGGTGTTTTATAAGGGTCCCTCGACCACTGACGGGAAATCTTTTGTCGGCTTCAACATCGGAGGATTTATAAATTTCAGTGAAAGATTCCATTTCATTTATTCCGCAGGCCATAGTATCAGCGGAGACCATGCATTTATGGCCTATGCGGGCTTTCTTGTCACTATTTAAGAAAGACTTTATACCCCAGATTTCTGATAAAAAATCAGATCAGTCAGGGGGGATAATTGTTATGGCCAGAATGACAGCCGTAATTTTTTAGCTCCTTTCTTACTGAAAATCCATGATGAAGGTTTTCGGGTTCTAAATAAACAATACTTCACCTTGATTGTTATATGATCAGAGTTGTAGAATAAAATGTTGTCAGATGTTTAAAATCAGGATTGTTGTTTCACTCTGGTTCTTTTTTGCCGCTTCATCCTTAATATCCAGGGGTCAGTCATTTCAACTTTCGAGGGATAGCGCCTTTGTAAGGGTAAATGGCTCCTCAACCCTACATGACTGGAAGATGGATCTTAAAGAATTTGATTGCATGGCAGGATTTGTCATGGACGGCATGCATATAAAAAGCCTTGAAAAGGTAGAATTTAAATGTAAGGCTACTGACCTGAAGAGCGAGAGCTCACTTATGGATAAAAAAGCATATTCTGCATTGAAAACTAATGTATTCCCTGATATAATATTCAGAATGACATCTCTGACCGGAGTAACATCGGGTAACAGGAAATTCAGCGGAAGCATTAAGGGCGATCTTTCCATAGCAGGGAAAACGAATACTGTTTCGATCCCTTTAAGCGGTACACTTTCTGGTATGAACGGGATCAACAAGATTGACATATACGGAGAAGTGAGACTGAAAATGAGCGATTTTGACATTTCTGCTCCTGTGCTTATGATGGGAGCCCTTAAAACAGGCGATGAAATTACAGTATCCTTCTCATTGCAGTTTTTTGAAAAATCATGATAAATGTAAATTGATTAAAGTAACCATTTTAATTACCCTTAAATATTAATAAAACATGAAAAAGACGCTTACCCTTATTTTTATCTTTTGTTCAGCTGTTGGTGCCTTCGGACAGCAATTTGAAGAATCGGTTCCGGAAGTGAAGGATCTCAAGAAGCCAATAGTACAGGTCGGAGCTGATTTTGCAATGCAGCTGCAATCCCTGAGTCATCACGCCGACAGCACGCTAATACCTCTCGGGAAAGGAATCAATTTGCCAACAGCAAACCTTAATCTGAGCGCTATCCTTGTCGATGGTATACAAGTCAATCTTACGGTTTATCTTTCTTCACGCCATCATCTTGACACATGGGTAAAAGGAGGTTATCTCCTTATTGACAAGCTCCCTTTCCTGAGATCCAGGCTTATAGATACGGTCATGAATTATATGACTTTCAAGGTGGGAGTTATGGAGCTCGACTACGGAGATGCTCATTTCAGGAGATCGGACAACGGCCATGTTATTGATAACATGTTCGTGGGCAACTATATCATGGATGCCTTTACAACAGCCCCGGCATTTGAGGCTTTGTACAGAAATAAGGGAATTCTCCTGCTGGGAGGTGTTACATCAGGAACTCTAGACCCGACTCTTGTGGGTTATAACGCCACAACTCAGGTTTATACACCTTATTATATGGGCAAGGAATTGGCATTTTACTGGAAAGCAGGGTATGATAAAAAATTCAATGATGACTTCAGGCTCAGGGCAACTCTCTCCGGGTACCATGATTCACAAAACCATTTTGGTTCATTATATGGAGGAGACAGAACCGGATCGCGCTATTACCTGGTGATGAATCTTAAAACCAATAACCCTAATGATGTCGATCCATCGGTAAACCATCTGTCAGGTGACTGGGGTCCTGGTTTTACCAACAGGGATAACTCTCTTATGTTTAACCTCCTTGCTAAATATAAAGGTATAGAGCTTTTCGGGACTATAGAAAATGTCAACGGAACTCCGGCTTTTGGCGGACCAAGCTTTAATTATTACCAGTATGTTATTGACGGTTTGTATCATTTTGGTAAAGAGAAACAATTCTTTGGCGGAGCAAGATATGATTATGTCAATAATAACACAGGCGAATCGGTTGACAGGATGCAAATCAGCTGCGGCTGGTTCCTGACCCCGAAAATTCTTATTAAGGCAGAATATGTCGATCAGAACTACAATAATTTTTCTATTTACGGAGCCGATGCAGGCTTCAAGGGTACTATGATTGAATCGACTGTCTCTTTCTGAAAAACTGAGACAGTTTTTTCCCTGTCAATTAAGAAAAGCCAGTGAAACAGCTACTTTTAATAACAGCCTTTTTTCTTTCAGGCTTTGCAGGCAGGGGACTGAAGAATGACTCCTGGCCAGGAAGACTGGATGACTATTCAGGCTTTATCGGCATAACTGTACTTTCAAATATAGACAGGCAATTTTTCCAATATAGTATTAAGCAGCAATGTTTGTCTCTGGCTCCGGGACAAGCGACAGGGTATCCGACTGATACTTCAGTTTTCAGGATAATAGTACCGGTCAGGGAATTCATATGTTCGAACAGGTATATCTACAATGATTTTTTAGTCTTGCTGAAAGCAGACCAGTATCCGTATATTAAAATAGGAATTCCACATAATTCCTGTTTTCAGGCCGATCCGGAACAGCCGGTATTATTGAGAGGATTATCAATTACTGTTGCAGGTGTGACAAACAAATATGACATAAGCTGCATTATTGAAGGGTCTGACCGTGAGGCGCAAATTCTTAACGGGACGGCAAAAATAAGGCTTACGGATCTTAAGATTGTTCCTCCTGTAAAGTTTATGGGGCTTGTGAAAGTAAAAGACGAAATCACCATTAATTTTGGATTCTGCATAAAATCATCTAATGACACCCATCTCAATGGATAAGCTTGACCTGACACGGGTAAATGACATTAATATGATGGCAAAAGCAGTGCTTATCAGATACGATCAGTTTTATTCTTTCTTAATCAGTGAATTTTACACACTTAGAATATTTTGCCCTTGCAGTTAATTGGCTGCCTGAACCGGTCGGACAGTGCATTCCTTAATAAAAAACCGGAATAAATTTACGTCTTTAGGTTATCTGTCCGGTCAATTTAATAAGATGTTTCGTAAATTAGCATTAAATAGGCTTTTCGCATGAACCTGTCAAATGGATTTATTATCAATTTAAGATAACCATAATTATAATAGAAACCAATTCCTTGAAAAATGAAAAAACTTATCCTTTACAGCCTGGCATTCCTCTTTTCTTCAACCATTTTTGGACAGAAGGTATCCGATGGCGACAAGGCCGCTCTTGACGGGTATGTCAGAAAAATGATGTTTCTTGACATCAAACCTGTCGTTTCAGATGCCCTGCAGGCAGTCTTTCCTGGCAAGTTCTATATTGTTCATCCGGAATTCAAATTCGATACCAGCGGAAACTGGATTTGCCAGAATATCAAGCTTTACGTTAATGGAAGCAGCGTTACGGCGATTGAAGAACTGACCACTGACATGGTCGTGGCCAGCTTACCGGAACTGGTTAAAAAGGAATTTCTCCTTAAGGATGAAAATGCAGCAGCTAAGTTTGAATCGGCACTTAATGCCATCTATCCACCGGAAAGAAACGATAAGGACCAGATAAAGCATATAAATAAGAATGATCAGTGGATATTTATCCGGGGCAAGTTTTTTGATAATTACAAGGCTATGATCGTCACTGTAGATCAGAAAGGAACGATCTTAAAAATAAGTTACAGCCTGTCTTACAAAATGTAGACTGGTCGAAGTACAGCTTGCAGTATTAATGTTCTGACCCACGTAATTTCGGGATCAGTGTATGACTGGTTCTGTAAATGCAGGCTCCTTATGAGGGAATTTACAGCTTTTGCAGACTATTGATATTGTATTAAGTTAATTTGATTTTCTAATGATATAATTAATCAGCTTATGAATCAAAACAATATCAGGGAACTTGCAGCTTCCTTTCAAAGAAGCCGGATATTATTAAGCAGCGTTGAGCTTGATATATTTACAAATATTGAAGATTCAGGTACGACAGACAAGCAGGTCGCGGACAAGCTGCATCTGGATGAACGTGCCTGCGAACGTCTTCTGAATGCGCTGGCAGCCATGGACTTTCTTACAAAGCAGAACGGCAAATTCTTCAATACCAGTGAAAGCTTCACTCTTTTATCAAAAAAGGGTATTGAGTTCATGGGCAGCCTGATGCACCTGAACCACCTCTGGAAAACATGGAGCAATCTTACGCAGGTGGTACAGACAGGCAAATCAGCCCATCCGGCGGAAATCAATGCAAGAGGAGATGATTGGCTTACCGCTTTTATTACCGCCATGCATGAAAGAGCAAAGAAACAGGCTCCGCAGCAGCTGGCAAACATCGATTTGTCTGGAATAAGATCTGTTCTGGATGTCGGCGGCGGCTCGGGAGCTTTTTCCATGGAATTCGTTTCCAGAAAGCCGGAAATTGAGGCAACTGTTTTCGACTTGCCTGCCGTTATGCCTGTGACAAGACAGTTTATTGAAAAGGAGGGTTTTTCAGGTAAGCTTAAGGTCCATGCAGGCGATTATACTACTGATGAATTGCCGCAGGGATTCGATCTGGTGTTCCTGTCGGCAGTCATTCACAGTAATTCATTAAAAACGAACCGGGACCTGGTAATTAAATGCTTTAATTCATTGAACAGAAACGGCAAAGTTATCATCCAGGACTGGATAATGAGCAATGACAGGACCCGGCCTTTGCCCGGAGCTGTTTTTGCCATAAACATGCTTGTAGGGACTGAAGGCGGAGATTGCTTTACCGAGCAGGAAGTCAGGGAAATGCTGAGCACGGCAGGATTTAAAGGAATATCAAGGATGGAATTTGAATCCGGGCTGAGCCAGATGACCGCTCAGAAGATTTAGCCTCCTTTCAGCAAAATAAACTAATCGCCTGCCCAAAGTTCAGCAGGGACAGGTGGCTTTTGTACCAGGCATGCCAACCTTCCTGATCTGAATATCCTTCTTTAAAGGAGTTTTGACCCCGTGGAATCCCTTTTACAATTTATTTCCGTAAACAATTCAATTTTCCGATTGTTTAACTTCCGTATTATTTTAATGCCGTAAATATGGCTGTGTTCGAAATTAAAATGCCAAAGCTGGGTGAAAGCGTCGAAGAAGCGCTTATAGCCAAATGGTTTATCAAAGCCGGAGACCTGGTGAAGGAGGATGATGTGCTCGTAAGCATTGCCTCTGATAAGGTCGATTCCGAAGTGCCGTCACCTGTAGCCGGGAAAGTTATTGAATTGAAATACGGTGAATATGAAAAAGTTGCCGTTGGCACTGTGATTGCCCTGATAGAGACTGGGGAGTCAGTGACATCTCTGCAGAATGAAATTCCGAAAGCCGGATCTGCCGCGGAAAAACAGGAAGCAGCTGTCAGGCGACCGGAACAAGACATAAAAAGTGAAGAACCGCGAAGCTTTTTGACTCCTGTGGCAAAAAAGATATCAAAAGAGAATAACGTCTCAGCAGATGAGATAAATTCAATTGAGGGCACCGGGTCCGGGGGCCGCGTGACTAAAGACGATCTGTTATCATATATCGGGAACCGGAACAAGACTGCAAAGTCTGTAAATGACATCCTGAGTCCAAAAATTCAGCCGGTTACTTCTGCCGTTGAAGATGAGATCATTGAGATGGACCGGGTAAGAAAAATGATTGCCGAGCATATGATCCTTTCAAAAAATGTCTCGGCTCACGTGACAAATTTTGTCGAGGCAGATGTGACAGAGCTGGTTCAATGGAGGGAAAAGAATAGGGATGAAATGGAAAAAAGATTCCGGACGAAGCTGACTTTTATGCCTTTCTTCGTAATTGCGGCCGTACGGGCAATAAGGGATTTTCCACTGATCAATGCATCGGTTGATGGAACCAGGATTATTATTCACAAGAATATAAATATCGGGATCGCCGTCGCTTTGCCTTCGGGAAATTTAATTGTTCCCGTGATCAGGAATGCCGACCGGTATAATACGGGCGGACTTGCGGTCATCATCAATGAGCTTGCAGAGAAGGCCAGGAACAATAAGCTTTCGCCGGATGATATTTCAGGCGGCACTTTTACCCTTACAAATTTCGGGACATTTAAAAATACTGCCGGCACTCCGATCATTAATCAGCCTCAGGCAGCCATCCTGGGTATGGGAATGATACAGAAAAAACCGGCCGTGATCGAGTCGCCGCTTGGAGATATGATCGCCGTGCGTCAGCAGATCGTTCTTTCCCTTTCCTACGATCACCGCATAATTGACGGTTCGCTTGGAGGTGCATTCCTCAGACGCGTGGCAGATTACCTTGAAAAGTTCGATACCAGGATTAATAATTAAACGATGGATGGATCAGTAAAATACACAATCAGGAATACTCCAAAGGAATTATTGCAGAAATGGTACTACCTGATGAGCCTTGGACGCATACTGGACGATCGGGCTCCCAACTACCTTAAGCAGTCCCTGGGCTGGTCATTTCATAGTCCTTATGCAGGCCACGATGCAATACAGCTTGCCATCGGACAGATCTTTAACCGGGAGACTGATCATCTTTTTCCATATTACCGCGACATGCTCACTACCATTTCGGCCGGTCTCTCTGCCGAAGACATAATTCTGAATGGAATATCAAAAGCCACAGATCCTTCCAGCGGCGGAAGACACATGTCAAATCATTTTGCAAGACCTGAATGGCATATCCACAATGTCTCCTCGCTGACCGGCAATCATGCGCAACATGCAACGGGCGTTGGACGGGCAATGAAATACTACAAACAAAGGGGAGTCTCAATAGCTTCATTAGGGGAATCGGCCACATCCGAAGGTTACGTATTTGAAGCCATCAACGGTGCAAGCCTCGAAAAGCTCCCTGTCATTTTTGTCATCCAGGATAACGGTTATGGAATTTCAGTCCCCAAAGCTGAACAAACGGCCAACACGTTTGCGGCTAACAATTATTCAGGAATTAAAAACCTGAAGATCATTATCTGCAATGGAAAGGACGTTTTCGATTCCATGAATGCCATGACGGAAGCAAGGGAATGGGTGATATCTCATTCAACGCCTTGCGTCGTCCATGCCAACTGCATACGCATCCATTCGCATTCCAACAGTGACCGTCATGAATTGTACCGCGACGAATGGGAGCTCAATAATGTCAGCGATTACGATCCGCTTGCTAAGTTTCGCAGGATGCTTCTCAGATATAACCGCTTTACGGAGGATGAGCTTGCTTCAATTGAAGCTGATGCAAAGAAAGAGGTTGCAGAAGCCCATAAAAAGGCTCTTTCTGCACCGGATCCGGTTGCAGGTTCCATTTTTGATTTTCTTTACCCCGAAGCCTATGTGGCTGTTAAATATCCAGAGGGAATTCATACTTTTCAGGGTGAGCCTAAAAAACTGATTGAAGCGCTTAACGAAACATTAAAGGATGAGTTCAGGAGGAATCCCGATACTTTTTTATGGGGCCAGGATGTCGCGAACAAGGAAAAAGGAGGGGTGTTCAATGTTACGAAAGGAATGCAGAAGGAATTCGGGCACGATCGTGTGTTCAATGCGCCTATCGCAGAGGATTTCATAGTTGGCACTGCCAACGGCATGTCAAGGTTTGACGATAAAATCCGGATCGTGATTGAAGGTGCCGAATTTGCCGACTATTTCTGGCCGGCCATGGAGCAGCTCGTTGATGCTTCGCACGATTACTGGAGATCTAACGGTAAGTTTTCGCCCAACATAACCATCCGGCTTGCTTCCGGAGGGTATATCGGCGGAGGTCTTTATCATTCCCAGAGTATTGAGGGCGCCCTGACGACACTTCCCGGAATTAGGATCGTCTATCCCTCTTTTGCCGATGATGCGGCTGGACTTCTTCGTACCTCCATACGATCAAAAGGAGTGACAGTTTTCATGGAGCCTAAAGCGCTTTATAATTCACCCAGGGCAGCAACGCCAGTCCCTGATGATTTTGAAGTCCCGTTCGGCAGGGCAAGGATACGAAGGCAGGGCAAGGATCTGACGATAGTGACATACGGAAACACGACTCATTTTTCGCTGGATGCCTCCCTGGAGATTGAGAAGGAAACGGGGAAATCAGTCGAAGTAATCGATCTCAGATGCCTGATCCCGCTGGATAAGGAGACTATCCTGACATCAGTGAAAAAAACCGGCAAGGTACTTATCGTTCACGAGGACAAGGTTTTCTCCGGATTTGGCGCCGAGCTGGCTGCTATCATAGCCGGCGAGGCATTTGAATTTCTTGATGCTCCTGTCCGACGAGTCGGTTCAACCTTCACACCCGTCGGTTTCAATAGGATACTTGAGAATGCCATTCTGCCCGACAAAAACAAAATAATTGCTGCCGCAATCGAACTGCTAAAATACTAAACAAGGAAAAAATGAAGACAGCTATTATATACAGTTTCAGATCCCGCAATACATCAGCCGCCGCAAAGATGCTGAATGACCTGTTTAAAGATTACGCGGTCGATGACATTGATGCTGATAAAATAACCGGCGATATTTTCAAATCGTATGATAATCTGATCCTAGGCGTTCCCACTGTTTTCTATGGCGAGCTGCCTATTTACTGGGACGAGTTCGTTCCGGAGCTTCTTGAACTGGATCTGACGGGCAAAAAGATCGCTGTTTTCGGGAACGGCGATCAGCGTCATTATCCTGATAATTTTGTCGATGCCATAGGTATCATGACAGATATTGCCGAAAGCCGAGGAGCAGCGATAGCAGGATGCGTTTCCACGGACGGTTATTTTTTCGATAAGTCAAGGGCAGTGAAAAACAATATGTTCAGGGGATTGCCCATCGATGCCGAAAATCAGCAGGAGATGACTGAGGAGCGGCTTCAGAAATGGGCCGGACAGCTTATCAACGAGCTTGAGCTGAAAGTAAGCTGAGAACATGCTTCCGAACCGAATAGCCTTCACTTCACTCAATCACCTTCCTATTGCCTGGCTCTTGCTGTCACTCTCAACTTCTACATTATGATTCAGCTTCTTGACGTTCTTCCCTTTGTTAAATTTGTATGAATAGGAAAACTGAAAATAATTTGCAATGTTAATTCCTATATTGCTTGTGGAAGAATAAGCTGTTGTTTCAGTCACTGTCCTGCTGTAACTGACATTCCTTGAAAAAGGTAGCAGCCAGAAGACTCCAAGATTATGGTTTTTAAATTGCCTCTGTGCACCGATACCGTAAAGTGGCATGGAGTAAGTTTTTGACTGTGCGTTTATGTTTACTCCGTTTAACTGGAGAAAGATATAGGCTGTCGTCTTCTTTTTCTTGTCCAGGTTTGCATAAGCATAGCTGGTTATCGCATATGAAAAATAATCCATTGAAGGTATTGAGAAAGACGGCTCGTCATAAGCATAATAATGACCTTTATAAATCCTGGCGTTGATATTTATGTACCAGAGCATAGCATTGAGGCCGCCACCGAGCTCGTAGCCGCTGAGCACATTGAAAGGCTTGGAAAGCGTCGTAAGGGAATGATCAATCGGTGACTCGATAATGGTGTACCTGGTTCCTGGCTTATTGGAAAAGAGTTCATCGTAAACGTAGGGGGAAAAATAATTGCTGCCAAAATTCCAGGTATAGGTAAGCTGCAGGCGGTCGCGGTAATCGGGCTTCAGGTCGGGATTTCCCTGGGATATTGTATAATTTGTGCTTGTCTTCAAGTACGGGTTCAGATCATATATACCCGGACGGTTTATTCTTCGGTTATATGTCAGCTTCAGATTCTGTGATGCTGATAACTTATACTGGATATTTGCTGAAGGCAGGTAGCATGAGTAATTGGGTTGGGTTACAGAATCAGCATTGATATGACTGTTCTCCACCCGCAGCATGGCCTGGAAACCAAATTTTTTCAGGTTAAATGTGATCCCCCCATAGGCCGAATTCCTGAGCTCGTCATATTCAAACATGTTATCGGTTATGTCATTATCTATATTGAAGTTATAGCCCATTTTCTGATAATAGAACTGATAACCGGCTTCAATCCTGGCATTCATTCCAAGAGGATAGACAAAATCAAGCTTTGTCATCAGGT
This sequence comes from uncultured Bacteroidales bacterium, assembly GCA_963717685.1. Taxonomy (GTDB): domain Bacteria; phylum Bacteroidota; class Bacteroidia; order Bacteroidales; family VadinHA17; genus LD21. The sequence continues at coordinate 2,529,056 of OY970346.1, forward strand.
AATTACGGGAGTTTAAATTATCCTGCTGCAGCCAATAGGAGCTGATGGTCGAATCACCGGCATAAGGATGGAATTCATTGCTGAAACTGTCATCCTCATCCGATTTGAACATATAATAGTCAACTTCAGCCGTTAATTCCTCAACAGGCTTATTGAACAACCTTTTATAGAAAAGAGAAAGTGAGGTCTCATTGCTGTGCAGCATATTACCTGTCACAGATGAAACCGTATTCAGGGGAATGCCGCTTAAAGAGAGAATCGAGCTGCTATTCATGCTCACATCCTGATTTATTGGCTTATAGCTGATATTGAAACTCAGGTTGTCTTTATCATCTATGTAATAGTCAAAGCCACTGTTAATGGATGGCATGGTGACTTTTATTTTCCCGTTGCCCGACGAACTGGTGGTGGAATCTATTGTCGGGAACTGGCTGTTGCCAGTCGTATTTATATAGAGGCTTTGGGTAAAGACAAATGCTGTAGCATAAAATGTTATTTTGCCTGTAGAATAATCCAGGCTTCCGCTGGTGTACCCGGTAACCTTATTGAAAGGCTTTAGAGCAACAGCAACATTTCCATTCATTCCATACCTGGCTTCTTTTTTCAGGATAATGTTTATCACGCCGTCAATGTTGCCTTCGTATTTGCCTGAAGGATTGCTGATGATCTCAATTGTCTGGATATCAGAGGGCAGAAGTCGTGCAAGATATTCCCTGTCACGCTGCCTTCCATCCACCTGGATTATGAAATTGCTGCTGCCGTTAAGAGTTATATTGTTCTGAAAGTCGACATTTACCTGCGGTATTTTCTTAAGTATATCATACCCGTTTGCAGACGATTTTGCCACAACCTCGGGGATAGAATAGACAGTACGGTCGACCATCTCCTTGCCTTTAAGACGTTCGCCGACCACCGTTATTTCGCTGAGTGAGGCAGTCGTCTCAGTGAGTAAAATTGTGTCGACAACGACTTCCTTCTGGCTTTCCCTGATAGTAACGCTTCTGCCTCTTGTGATATATCCCACGAAGCTTACTCTTACGAAATAATTACCGGGCTTTATTTTTTCCAGGGTATAGCTTCCGTCAGTAAGAGTTATGACCCCGGTTGTCATTGCTGAATCGGGCAGGTTGAGCAGAGCTACAGATGCAAACTGGACAGGCGTCTTGTCTTTTTCGTAGCAAACTTTCCCTGTAATATTCTGGGCCCGCGATGCAACCGAGATAGTAAGCAGCAACAGAACAATGTATTTTTTCATGCTAGTAGTGATTTGGGTCACTTCAATGTAGATACACTGGATTCACCCCTTATATCCATTGGCATCTGCATGCTGAATCCCGGTCCGCTAATACCAAGAGTTCCGGAAATATGTGTTTCAGACTTGTCTGCTAAAGCCAGACCTGTTGTTATGTCAATGACAAGGTTTGATTTGCTTACACCCTGCAGATTGTCATAAGTAATGGTAGCTCCGCCCGAAAGCAGAGGAGCTGCATTATCTGCTGCTCTGATCTTTGATTCCGCTGATATAACTGCGTCATTGCCACTTATCTTTTCAAGATGGTTGGTTGTCATTATATCGAGCTTCATTCCGCCTGAATTTGTCTGCTGTGTCATTTTCCAGTCCTCGCCGACGGAAACCTCTTTTGCAGGCAGGCGCCAGGTAAACATTCCGATCATGGTTTTCAGGTTTTCCTCGCTGATTGTGCTTATTATCTGCTTTTTTACTGTAGAAGCAGTAGTACCGGCGAGGGTGATGTCACTGGTGTCCTTTATAATAAGCTCTGACAGCATCTTGCCATTCACAATTTCTACTGGCTTTCCCGTAAAATCGAGTTTTGCATAGACTGTATTCCTGCTGAGCCTGTGCATGATACAGGAAATAATATCACCGATTTCCGATGACTTCATGTTGCCTTCAACAGCCGAGCTAATGCTGACAATCTTCCCCATCGAATTGGTGTTTGTAATCAGAGTATCGAAGTGCACCTCGGCGATAATGAAATTTGGAGTGGCATCGATCATTTTAAGCGAGATCGAGTAATCGACCTTTGTTTCTACTGTCTGCTGTATCCCGTTCACTGTCTGATTAACGGTTTGCTCGGAATGGTTCTTAAGCCGGTAGACTTTATTTTTCTCCAGGTTCAGTTTAAGATTGGCACTGCTCTGTGCCATTGCCGAAATGGTAAAAAGAATTGTAAGCAATGGGATTAGAATCTTCTTCATGGGGTTTGAAATTAAATTGAGGCTAAATTATAACTGAAAATATGTAGTGTTTAAGGGCTTATCGGCGAATGGGGTGAATTTATCGGTGGAATTTACTCAGGTATCGGTTTTCAGGAGAATTACTGGTCAGGTTGATTGCTAACATTTTTCAGACAGGCTGTAAATTATCATTTTGTAAAAGACACACTATTTTTAAAATTGATGCAGGAAAATGTATAAAAGAGAATGAATCCTCAATTACATCATCTTGTATCTATGTGATACTCAACAAATAATTATCGATGCAGAAAGATTCCTACAAGAGATAACTCATGATGGCATTTGAAATGAATAAATAAGGCTGTGACAGCCGATTTTATTATTGTTTTTTGGCTTTATATAAGTAAATTTGAATCAATATGTCAGACATATGGGGAATTTTGAAGTTTTCCGGGCCTGATTAATATTCAGTTAGTTGAAAATGATTTGAAATATGATTTCAGCCAGAGTCATGCCAGGAATCAGGAAAGCAACCGGGCTTGTAAAAACAGTAATAGCCGCAGCAGCAGTGCTTCTCCTGGGAATCGGGTTCAGTCTGAAATTATCAGCACAGGATGTCATAAAGCTGAAAGAGGGGACAGAACTGAAGGTGACCATCGTGGAGGAAAATACAGCTGTTATAAAATACCGTGAATATGACAATCCCACCGGGCCGCTTTACTCGGTAAGGAAGGACCTTGTTGAATCAGTCAGATATAAAAGGGGAAACAAAGGTCTGCAACCCCGGCAGGAGAATGCCGTTACAAACGAATCCCTGTTCCAGTCCGATACGGCAAGGTATCTCACTGTGAGGAAGGGACTTACGGATATCGTGCTTCTCAATGGAAGGAACCAAGCTCCGGGGCGTGTCCGTTCACTTATGGAAGATACTCCCGAAGCTCTGGCTTTATATGATTCGGGAAGGAAGATGTACAATGGCGGCTATGATTGTATCGTTTCTACTCTTCTTGTTGATATAGTTGCAGAGTTATTTGGAAATCATTTAAGCAACACTGGCAGAAAGGTCACTGCAATTGCCCTTCTGGGAGCAGACGGAGGCCTGATAGCAGGCGGGATCATTCTGTCAATTGAGGGCAGGCAAAAAGTAAAAAGATCGGTCGGACTTTATAATTCCTCACTGACCAGGCCTCTCTCATTCCGGATGGACATAGGTATGCAGGAAGATGGCTTCGGCCTTGGAATAAAATTTTGAAAGCCGCGCTTATTTTATCTTATATCCGGGGGTCTTCAGGTAAAAATTCAGATTCAGCCCGGCTGATGCAAAAAGGCCAGTCATGCTGATTTTCGGAAGATATCCCCAGTCGGACAATGAGTTAAACCATTCCGGCTTAGCAGTTTTATTAAGCCGGAAGCCGACCCTGAAATCGGCAGTGAGCCTTTTGATTATTATCCAGTCAGCACCTGCAGCAAAGTGAAAGCCCATGTCCCCATTAGTTGTGGAAATATCATTATAGGTTTTTCCAGTGATCTTCACAGTGCCTTTCAATCCGAATGAAAGATCCATACCTGATTCCACAATAGCCACCAGGTTTTTCTTATAGTTGATAGTGCGACCGTAAAAAAGTGCAATTGTGGAATGAAACTCACTGAGATTTATCTGGCTGGAATCTCCGTTTCCTGTTGCATATATGGCCCTGGGTACTGATACTAACCGGAATACATCGCCAAACCAGTTCCTGCCTGTCCGCCCTAGAACCATAGACATTTTAATGGTTACAGGTATGGAAAAGTTATTCTGTCCGATCTGTGCGCTGTTGTTTTTTGTGTAATATTTCCAGAAAGCTTCAAAATCAGGCGATTCACTCCTGTCGAGATAGTAGCCACCAAGGCCGACGCTTATCCTAATTGCTTTCATTGTCCCTGCCATTTGGGCTGCATTTTCAGGTTTACTGGCCTGTTGTCCCATTTGCATGTAATCTGCTGTGATCCCATTCCTGTAATGAATGCTTTTGATATCGCTCGTGAACATGGAATAGACTGCTGCTGGCTCGGGCTGACCGTATTTTTTATATTTTATCTCGGTATTGTTCTTCTCAACTAGGACTGCAGGTATTACCTGACCTGTCCTTACGAAAATGGTATCCTGGGCTGTCAATATTCCGGAATATGCAATAAATAAAAAGAAGAGAAGTATTCTTGCTTTCATTGGAATAGTTATTTGGCCGGTGCAGGTCAATTACAAAACTAATAATAATTAATCTTTTCATTAATTTTATCGGTTATTTAATGATTTTATGAGAAAGGGTCTGGTAATTATCCTGATCATGCTCTGTTCATGCTTCAAAGGCATCTCGCAGGCATGGAACAGATCTGATTCCTTATGGAATAAATACTTCACTGAGGAAAGGTATGATTCTGCTCTCTACTATGCTGGTGAAGCATCTGCCATAATGAGAGGAACTGCAGGCGAAAATAATTCGCAGTTTGCCCTGTTGCTTGAAAAGCTTGCCATTACTTACTATACTTTGGGAGAATATAAAAAGGCAGAATATTTGATTCTTCAGGAAATCGGGTTATGGGAATCGCTGAAAAAAACAGATCAGCTGGAATACATCAATTGTCTCGAGACAGCCACTCTCATTTGCAGGAAAGAGGGAGACTATGGCGAGGCTCTGAAACAAATCGATAAGGCTGACAGGACGGCAAAAGACATATATAACCCGGAAGGACCCGTTTATGCTGAGATATTTTACTATTATGCAGGATTGTATCACGATATGGGATGCTCCGACAACGACATGGTCTATCTGAAGCTGGAGGAAAAATACCTTAATCTGGCAGAAAATGTCTATGAGAAATATGGTGAAAGAAAAACGAATGAGCTTATAATAAACAAGAGTGACCTGGCAGTGTGGAACAACAATATGGGAAACTCGCCGGCAGCAGAAGCTCTATTAATGGAGGTTAAGAACCTGTGCGAAAAAAAGTTCGGAGCCGGGAGCACGGCTTATGCGGCAGCTATGAATAATCTTGCAGTTATCTATTATTACAGAAGCGATTATAAGCATTCTGAACAACTCCTTGTTGATGCGATAGACATATATAAGAAAAGTCCTGAAGCAGGAAGTATCCGTACAGCTGCTTGTCTTAACAATCTCGGTGCGTTGTACCAGGATATCGGAAACTACGGCCTAGCTTCAGATCTTATTAATGAAGCCAGACACCTTTATGAGAAAAACCTTCAGCAGGAAAACCCTGCTTATGCAGTATTGCTGAATAACCTTGCCTCAGTTTCAATAGCTGAAGAATATTATGCCGCCGCCGAAAACAAAAACAGGCAAAGGCTTGTTGATGCCGGGAAAATGCTTGCGACGGCCGACTCAGTCTTTCTTCTGAATTGTCGGAAACCCCATCCTTTCAGCAAGGCAATAATGACCAATATCGCAATATGGGATTATGTGACAGGCAACAGGAAAAAAGCAGCAGACATCTGGAATGATATGATGTTTGATTCCAATATTTCCAACAAGCTTATTGCGATGATGGATAAAATGAGCATTTCGGAGAGACCTGCAAATTCCGGAATCATGAAAACCGGACCCGACCCTGTTCTAATACCGATAACCGTGAAGCTCGTCGCAGAGCTCACTGAGAATTATATGCAGTTTGCCTCTTCGGGTGAAAGTGACGCTATTGTGAATGGTCTGTTGAAGCTGATGATGGGCAAAGCAAACAACATTAAAAAGGCAGTCGGACCTTACCACCAGGCTTATGCAACCATGCTGAAATCGCTTATCGGCATTTATAATTCATTTGATGACGAAAAGACAGCGGAGGAGCTTACCATCGAGTATTTAAACGTTATCAACCATAAGACGCTTCTCGACTTCACATACCTGTCGGAAAGCGAGAAGGAGATGTACTACCAGACAAGACTGCCGGATCAGGATTACTTTACCTCTTACTCATTATCAAGGAAGAAAGCTAATCCATTGATCACACGTAACACATATAACAACGTACTCCTTAACAAAGGCCTGATGCTCAAATCGAGCACTGCAATGCGAGTGGCGATACTGAACAGCGGCAACCCGGAACTGCTGAAAAAGTACGATGAATGGATATCACTGCAGAAGCAGATCTCTGTTCTCTATGCGACACCACTGGAGATGCGTACACAGGACCTGACTGTGCTGGAGAAACAGGCAAATGATCTTGAAAGATCGCTTGTCGAGAGTTCGCAGGATTTCAGTGACTACAGGAAAGGCTTCCAGATCACATGGGACGATGTTAGGGAAAACTTACTGTCTGATGAGGCTGCCATTGAATTTACTGATTTCAGGAAGAGGGAAATGGATGGCGGGAATGCCGTGATCTACTGCGCTCTGGTCATCAGATCAAATACGGAATATCCTGAGATGATTAAGCTCTTTGATGAGAGTCAGCTCCGGGCTATTATCAGCCAGTCGGGCGTGAATGCATTTTCAGGTGTCAATAATATCTATGGAGCTGCTGGGAGTCAGAATGACAAGTTGTACAACCTTGTCTGGAAGCCTGTTGAACCATATCTCAATGGCATTAAGAAAGTCTATATTTCGCCTTCGGGGCTTCTCAATAAGATTTCTTTTCCGGCCATCAGCAAGGATAAGGATGTCTACCTGTGCGATGAATACCAGATTGAGATAAAGGAAAGCACCGGGAATGTGGTGAATCAGGCCATTTTTTCGCAGGAGAGCAAACCGACCGCCCTTGTCTTCGGTGGAATCCAGTACGGCTCGGAAAATTCCGATAACGACGTATGGCCCTACCTGAAAGGGACAAAAGATGAAGGGGATACCGTTAGGAATATCCTGGAAAAAGGGAAGATCGAGGTCAGTTATCTATCGGGGAGCATTGCGACCGAAACCTCCTTCAAGCAGGATGCTCCGAAATACAATATCCTGCATCTGGCTACACATGGCTTCTTCTTTCCTGATCCGAACGAGATAAGGTTTGAGGAGAAGAAGCAGGAAGTTGAATTTGGCCGGATAACATTCAGAGGGTCCAGTTCAGCATACGGGGTGAACAGCTTCGTGAACAACGATAATCCGCTGATGAGGTCGGGGCTGGTTCTTGCAGGAGCGAACGATGTATGGGACAAGCCCGAGAAGGAAGAGGCTGATGACGGAGTGCTTACGGCGCAGGAAGTCACCCAGATCGATATGCGGAAGAATGACCTGGTGGTGTTATCGGCCTGTGAGACGGGCCTTGGTGATATAAAGGGTATCGAAGGGGTTTATGGGTTGCAGAGGGCGCTCAAAATGGCAGGAGTGAAGTTTATCATTATGAGTCTGTGGCAGATACCGGACCGCGAAACTGTAGAGTTCATGAGTAGATTCTATAATTACCTGGTTTTGGTAAAGGATATAAAAAGTGCCTTTTACAAAACCCAGATGGATATGAGGGCAAAATATGACCCCTATTACTGGGGAGCTTTTGTTTTGCTAGAGTAAAGGATCATTTAATTGTCGGATGCTTTTCAACAGATACATAATATCTGGTATTTAAATTGACATGACAACCGAAGAATTTGACTCATTGCTTTCATCGTAACATGCTGATATTAAAGAAAGAAACGATAAAAATCATCGGAAACAGTCAGCCGGTTAATAGCTCGCAATCCCTGGCAGGATGAGAATGCCAATAACCTTGACCAACTTCGACCGGGAAATCCTGACCATTAGAACCCAGTGTTATATGATTGTCAATTAATGATTTCCATCAAAGACATGAAGACAGGAGGAATGTAGTCAATATGCCCAGCTTTTGCAAACAAAAACCACTTTAAAGTTGTTTCAAAAAAAAACTGGATTCAAAACAATTTATACATGTAAAAAATATCAATTACCCTGTGAGGCCAACGTCATTAAATAATCTGCAAGCTTTGTAATGGCTTTTGAATCAGTTCCTATTTGTTGTTGTGCTTCCTCCCAGTTCAGTTGTTCGATTGCTTCCCGGATACCAGGCAATGTTTTGACATCATAACCGGTATAAAATCCGGGAGCATATATGGTATGTTTATACCAGGGTCGCCGTGGCAGTCCTGTTCCATTCAATAGTTGTTGCTCGGCTTTGTAGAGGGATTGATTAAATGCTTCGTTTGTCCTGTTCATTTTAATATAGTTTTGATAAGTAACACTCAGGCTGTCAGTGCTTTTCTCCAGCTGATGTAAGGCATTCTGCAAAGGTGAGAAATCTAGATATGGCACTTCAGGTTTTACAGCACGAGGTATGTATCCTTTTGTCGGATCCTCACCCACTGAATAACCATTTGATCTGATAATTAGATTCTCAAGATCCGTCTTTTCACGACTTGTCTGCATCATAGTTATAAGTTCCTTTGTATAAGAATCGATCTCCTTGAATAAACGTGTGAAATCAAAAGGTAATATATCAGCATTTGAAATCCTTAAAACTATATGTCCCGCAGTTTCAGCAAGTGTCACTCCATATTGAAAACCAGGATCTTTATACTTTTCATACATGTTGTAAGAATCATATGTTGAATGGTATTCACCACCTCCGTCTTCCCCTCCATATCCCAGGTTTAATGAGGGGATTCCTGCATGTTGGATAAATGAAGAAAAGTCAGATCCGGAGCCCAATGCCCCAAGTTTAAGTTCTTTTTCATTCCAGATCATTTTTCTGGCTTCTATGTTTTTTTGCGAAACAGCCTCATGTGACCTTTTTCTATCGAAAACACTCACCTTGGTTTCTGGATCGACCACCTGTTTTGAAATCTCATCAACTAAAGGCTCAAGGGAATTTGACCCGTCAGCATAAAGGAAACCACGGCCATTACTATCGGAATTAATATAAACCACAGCCTTATCCTTCAGTTCATTTTCATGTTCTTCGACCCATTCAGTTGAACCTATTAAGCCTGGTTCTTCTCCGTCCCAGGCACAGTATACTATGGTCCTTTCTGGTTTCCATCCAGTCTCAAGCAGCTCGCCCAATGATTTGGCTTCTTCGAGCATTGCTGCCTGACCGCTGACAGGATCGCCTGCACCAAAAACCCATGCATCCTGGTGATTACCACGGATCACCCATTCATCTGGGAATTCAGATCCATGAATTTTTGCTATCACGTCATAACAAGGCACAATATCCCAGCTAAAAGTTAATTTTAAATGAACTGTTGTCTTTCCTGGCCCGATATGAATCGCAAACGGTAAACCGCCATGCCAGTCAGCAGGAGCGCAAGGTCCGCTCAGAGATTCAAGCAACGGTGCAGCGTCATGGGAACTGATTGGTAATACAGGGATCTTTAAAAGACTGAGAGCCTGCGATCTGTCTAGTCTTTTTGCATCTTTTGTTGCACCAGTGCCTGGGGTTAATGGATCACCCGGATAAACTGACATGTCAATAACGGAACCTCTCTGTACTCCGTATTCATTCCTGTATGCCCCCTTTGGATAAACATCTCCCTGAAAATAACCATCATCTTCAGGATCACTGTATAAAATACAACCAACTGCTCCACGTTCTTGAGCCACTTTCGGTTTTATCCCTCTCCAGCTCCGTCCATATTTTGCAATTACTATTTTGCCTTTTACACTGATACCCATTTTATCTAGTATCTCATAATCCTCAGGCAGTCCGTAGTTTACAAATACCAGCTCAGCTGTCACATCACCGTCGGCGCTGTAAGCATTATATGTTGCTATTTGCCCTGGAAGGTTAGACGTGGAATCTTCCTTCAGTGCAGGTTCCTTTAACTGAGCTTTGTAATGTACAGGTGAATTCATTTCCAGGATTCTTGTGACAGGCGTCGGAAACAGCACATAGTATGTTTCAATTTTTGCATCCCATCCCCAGCTGGTAAAGAGGTTAAGAATGTATTCAGAATTCTCCTTATCTCCGGGGGAACCAATATGGTGTGGTTTGGCTGAGAGCTTTTTAATTGTTTCTCCGATATTGACTTTACTCAGATTCCTGTCAAATGCTGATTCAACCCTTAATTCCTTATCGGTATTTCTGTCAAAGAACCCCACTATTTTTGTTTGGGCAATCGCAGATTGTATAATAAAAACCAGAAAAACAGTGATCCCTGAATTTTTCATTTCTTGAAATTTAAATTTTAATATTTTGAGCAGTTCAAGTTACTGGATAAGCCATTATCATGATCAATGCCCTGATTTTTTTCAGAGCTTAAATGTATACATATATTTCAATAATTAATCCGGAAATAGAAAAAGAGGGGAGCCTGTTTTTCTTTAACTGTTTTATACTCTGAAGAATATTGGAGATTAGATGAAGATTATTTTCCACCTATTATTCTGGTTAATTGGCTGTTGTGATATTTATTATTTTATCAGTAACATTTAAGATACAAAATGCGTATTAAGCCCGGTAATAGGATATAATATTCAGAAAAGACCTCTGGCGCCAGTAAAGATAATAACGGTATAAAAATATCAGCGGATACTTGTTAATTATTAGGAATTGATAAGTTTCTACAGGTATGCTTTTGCTTTTAAAAAATATTCACTGATTTTGTTGGCAAGCTGGGAAAGCCAATAGCCTTGACCACATTTGGCCGGAATATATTGACCACCAGAAGCCGGAGTCAAGTGCTTATATTTTAATTATAGTTCTAATTGAAATTTATCCGACTAAATGTGGTCAATAGGTCCGGCTTTTGCAATGACAGCTGGGCTTATCAAAGCATCAGGAGAAGACCTGGACAAAAACTTTCACCAAATGAATAGTCATTGTTAGATAAATGGCACAAACTTCTTAACTTTATTAGCACGTGTTCAGCCAAATATTTGAAACTTATAAATTAGAAAATATGGAATTATTAAATGCTTTAAAGTGGCGATATGCCACTAAAAAAATGAACGGCCAGGCCGTTTCACAGGACAAGTTGGATGCAATATTAGAAGCCGCTCACCTAGCGCCTTCGTCATCAGGCTTGCAACCATTTGAGATTATTGTGGTGACCAGTTCCGATCTAAAAGAAAAAATTAAACCAATTGCCAATAATCAGTCGCAAATTACTGACTGTTCACATTTGCTAATTTTTGCAGCATGGGACAATTATACAAAAGAGCGTATTTATGAAGTTTTTTCAAGAACAGTTTCAGAGCGTGGTGTGCCTGTTGATTCAATGGATGATTACAAAAACAGGTTAACAAGCCGATTCAGTTCTTTTTCAGCCGAACAAAATTTTACACATGCAGCATACCAGGCATATATTAGTTTTGGCATAGCAATAGCGGCAGCTGCTGAATTAAAGGTTGATTCAACCCCCATCGGAGGTTTTGACAATATAGCTTTGGATAAATTGTTAAATCTAAAAGAAAAGAGCTTACAAAGCGTCATATTGCTTGCGTTGGGCTATAGGGATGCCAAAAATGACTGGTTGGTAAACCTGAAAAAAGTCCGAACCCCCAAAGCTCGTTTCATTACGGAATTAAAATAAATAACCAGTTCAAAATATAATTCAATATGGAAATGAATAGCGAATTGAAAGAAATTTTAAACCCTTCCAAGACTGTCCTTTTAATTTGGGATATTCAAAACAGGTTAGTGCATAGCATTTTTAATACCCAGTCATTTATGGAATCAAACAAAAATGTTATTTCATCTGCTAAAAAGCACAACGTTCAGGTAATATTTTCGAAAATTACTCCGCTTCCCTATAATTTTGAATCGCCTGTCAGGAAGTATTTTTTCAAGAATAGGCTTGCCTCAATGAACCAGGTTCCTAATGGTCTTGATTTGACTATTGAGCCAAATGGTAGCGATATCGTCATTCCCAAGAACACGGCAAGCATGTTTATTGGTACAAACTTTGAAATACTTTTAAGAAATGCTGGCATTACAACAATTGCAATAACCGGGATCGCCACAGAATCTGGAGTAGAATCAACAGCCAGGGATGCTTCAAACAGAGGTTTTTTCCCTGTAATTATTACCGATGCTGTTTCTTCATTTAATCAGGAAGCACATAACCGGTCTCTTGAAAACTTAAAAAGTATGACAATCCAATTAAAATCAGAAGAAATTATTTCGCTTTGGAATCAATAAAGATGGCTGAAAGAATTGAATTAAAATTTTACATCTATAAAATACAAATTAGCATTATATTAAGCCATGCTTTTATGGATAACCAAAATAGTTGTTTCGGGATAAAGCCACTTCTTATACACAATATTCAGAACTGGCTATAATTTTTATTTTTAATGAATTATTTCAAGCTTTAACTTTAACTGTTAATAGAAAGATCCATAATTGAATAACTTTATGAATGTCCAAGTACCGGGTGTGGTTGATAAAGTTCTTCCAGTTGAGTGATTTCATCCTGTGTTAATTTTACAGTTAATGCAGCAACAGCATCTTCTATATGCCCTGGTTTGCTGGCTCCTATAATAGGGGCTGTAATAGCAGGCTTGCTTAACAACCAGGCCAATGCTACCTGGGCATTGGGTAATTCCTTTTTGGATGCAATTTCTGTTAACCTATTTACAATGTCAAAATCCGAATCCGATTTATATAAACTTTTCCCAAATTCGTCTGTCTTTGCTCGTAGGGTTTCATTTCTTTCTTTTGTTCTTTTTCCGGTTAACAATCCTCGGGCAAGAGGTGACCAGGGTATTACTGCAATTTTTTGATCTTGACATAATGGAATCATTTCCCGCTCTTCTTCACGGTAGATTAAATTATAATGAGGTTGCATGGAAACAAACCGTGTCCAACCATGTAATTCAGCTATATACAATGCCTTTGCAAACTGCCAGCTATACATTGATGATGCTCCTATATAACGTGCCTTGCCTGCTTTAACAATATCGTGTAAAGCTTCCATTGTTTCTTCAATAGGTGTATTATAATCCCAACGGTGTATCTGGTAGAGATCTACATAATCAGTTTTTAACCGTCTGAGACTGGCATCAATAGAACTCATGATGTGTTTGCGGGAAAGTCCTCCGTCATTAGGGGACGGGCTCATCTGGTTAAATACTTTAGTGGCAATTACTACATCATCACGTTTAGCAAAATCTTTAAGCGCTGTACCCAAAACTTCTTCACTGGTTCCATATGAGTACATATCTGCCGTGTCAAAAAAGTTAATTCCCAGTTCTAATGCTTTTTGAATGAATGGCCTGCTCTGTTCTTCATTTAAAGCCCATTGCCAACGTTCTGTTGGTTTACCATAGGTCATGGTACCCAAACACAACCTTGATACTTTCATTCCTGTATTGCCAAATCTTAAGTATTCCATATTTTAAATATTTAAAAATTACTTCATTTTCTGATGTCTAATTTATTCTTGCCAGATTTTTTTTCCAATCATTAAATTGAGAAGCAATAATACGTTGTCCTGTAATTCCGCTACTTTCATCACCTGCAAGAAAAACAATAGGTTCAGCCATAATATCAGGGCTTAGTAACTTAAAGTTCTTTGGGAGAGAATGTCTAAATTCATCAGGTATCATTCCTGTTTCTGTTGCTCCTCCTGGCAAAAGCATATTAACATCTATTTGATAATCCCTTAAATCTTCGGCCATAATAAGCGATAGTGATTCTGCGCCTGCACGTGAAGGCCCATATGGAATAAAACCTTTCCTTTTCATCGTTTCATGGTTCATGGTAATGTTTGTTATTTTACCTTTTTTTTGTCTGATAAAAAAGGGTACAAATGCTTTTGCAACCAAAAAATAACCAGTCAGATTTGTTTCAATTAAATCGCGAAAACCTGTCCCACTCACTTCAAAAAATGGTTTTGGTTCTGTCAAAAAATGTGAATTTACTGTCCGCATACCAATACCTGCGTTGTTAATTAGCAAATCAAGTGTTCCCCAATGCTTTTCAACCCATTGTACAGAATTCCAAATAGATTGTTCGCTTCTAACATCCATTTCTAATGAATAAACATCAATTTGAATTTCTTTTAATTCTTTTAAAGAATTGTCCAACTTGTCCAAATTACGTGCAGTAATTAGTAATGAAGCTCCATTTAAGCCTAAAGCCTTGGCCATTGCAAAACCCAATCCGCTTGATGCACCTGTTATTAAAACCCTTTTGCCTTTTAATTTATCATTTATCATTAGTAATTATTTTAATGTGAGTTCGATATAAAGTTAATAAGATAAAGCCATTAGTTGATCGATTATCTCCGGATTAAGAGATGGTTTATTTGATAAGTTGGGGAAGGCAATAACCATGACCACCATCTGCCGGGAAATTATGACCATTAAAAGCCGAAGTTATATAATTGTCAATTAATAATTTTCACCGAAGACATGAAGATCGGCGGAATGTGTTTAATATGCATGGCTTTTACAACTCACAGGCTTCACTGGTAGTTACTGTTCTAAAGGGAAAATTTAAGAAAAAGTGATTATTGTTTACAGTCGTATATAATACTGTATGTGAATTTAAAAATACGCCTGATAATAAATAGATTACAGGCGAATTCCTAATTTATCTGTGGAGAAAGAGAGGGCCGAGCGTAAAAAAACAGCCCAGTGGGCTGTTTTAGCGAAGGAGCCGGGATTGAGGGGAGAGAACCTCCAGTTCTGGGATTACTCACCGCCGGATGGCGGATCGTGATCCCTCGCCGGGGAGCTTCAAAGGCATCAGATCAGTCTATGCTAATGATTATAGTCAAAGCTTCAGGTCCCCCTCCCTTGGGAGAGGGATTCAGGGAGAGGGTTAATGATCAATGAGGAAGGGATTACTCACCGCCTGTCGGCGGCTCGAGATCCCTCGCCGGGGAGCTTCAAAGGCATCAGATCAGTCTATGCTAATGATTATAGTCAAAGCTTCAGGTCCCTCTCCCTTGGGAGAGGGATTCAGGGAGAGGGTCTATGATCAAAGGATCGGGGATTACTCTCCGCCTGTCGGCGGATCGTGATCCCTCGCCGGGGAGCTTCAAAGGCATCAGATCAGTCTATGCTAATGATTATAGTCAAAGCTTCAGGTCCCTCTCCCTTGGGAGAGGGATTCAGGGAGAGGGTCTATGATCAAAGGATCGGGGATTACTCTCCGCCGGATGGCGGATCGTGATCCCTCGGCGGGGAGCTTCAAAGGCATCAGATCAGTCTATGCTAATGATTATAGTCAAAGCTTCAGGTCCCTCTCCCATGGGAGAGGGATTCAGGGAGAGGGTCTATGATCAAAGGATCGGGGATTACTCTCCGCCTGTCGGCGGCTCGTGATCCCTTGCCGGGAAGCTTCAAAGGCATCAGATCAGTCCGCCCCAAGGGCGGTTTTTGTTTTATTCAAATGCCTTCCACAGGCAAGCCTGGTTCGGCCATTTCATAAAACAAAAATCCCGCAGCTTCAAGCTGCGGGACTGATCTGATGCCTTTGGCGGAGAAAGAGGGATTCGAACCCCCGGTCCGCCGGTAGGCGGACAACGGTTTTCAAGACCGCCGCATTAGACCACTCTGCCATTTCTCCAATATATCCACTCTAAAATAAAATACCGCCACATTCACCACAACGTCTATCCGCCAAATGGCGGACCATTTCTCCAAGATATCTGCTCTATAATATGATACCGCCGCATTCATCATGGCGTCTATCCGCCAACTGGCGGGCCATTTCTCCCTTCGCCCTCCCTAGCTTTAGCAAGAAAGGGATTTCGCAGTCGCAAATATAATATTTTTTTGATTTAAGAGACTTTTTCAGCATTTACATATTGCAATAAACAGAATATCAGCAAAATAAGGTTTTTATCAACATACTGTCAATAGTTTTGACTTTTTTCATGCCATCATCATACCGACTGGTGAGGTCTTCCGTCGTTTTTACCAAATCGCCTTTTTTATCAAAAAAAACAAGTATTTTAACCTAAAAGTGGCTCTATTTGTGGAAAAACGACAAAATAAATTTGCATATGATTTAAAATAAAATAAATTTGTATTCTATTAGTGAAATTGGTTTAACCTTTAATTTTATTATTATGACAAAAAAAGAATTAGTTAATGCAATTGCTGCTGATGCAGGTCTTTCTATCAAAGATGCAGGAAAAGCTTTGAACTCATTCGTCGGAGCTTTTGGAAAAGCTATGAAAAAAGGCCACAGGATCCAGCTTCCGGGCCTTGGTACTTTTAATGTAACAAAAAGAAGTGCAAGAGTAGTTCGTAATCCACGCACAGGCGCTAAACTTAATGTTCCTGCAAAGAAAGTTGTAAAATTCAAAGCAGCTCCCGCACTTAACAAAGGTCTTTAATCTGCATGATTGAGATTGTCAGAAAGGGGTGTAAACACCCCTTTTTTTTTACGTCATTTTTATACTTTACTCTTTTACACTTTATTTATATCGAACTAAAATCGGGATGCTAAAGGTTGCGAATGCTTTTTTTATTATTTTTGATATTCATCCTGCTTAATTCATGATGCATGAATTGTATCATTGTTGATGACGATAAGGTAAGCTGCAAAGTACTCGAAGGTTATGCGGGCAAATCTTCCTCGCTTGACCTGATCGGAGTATTCAATGATTCAATTGAAGCCCGCAACATGCTTTCAAAAAGACAGGATATCGATCTCATCATCCTCGACATCCAGATGCCTGAGATGAACGGATTCGATTTTATCTCCAGCCTCGATTATCCTCCAAATATAATTATAGTGTCATCTGCGGAAGAGTATGCACTGAAGGCATTCGATTTCAACGTGGTTGACTATATCCTGAAACCGGTTTCATACAGCCGCTTCTGCAAAGCCATCGATAAGGCAATTCGGTATTTTTCCCGCAGGGAGGCAACCAATACGGGCGATGAAGAGATTTTCATAAAGAAGGGGCCTTCTCTTGTCAAACTAAAACTAAAAGACATTATTTATATCGAAGCTCTTGAGAATTACGTCACTCTCAACACCCTGGATGATAAGTTTACTATCCATTTTACAATGAAGGCAATTGAAAGCCAGCTTCCTTCAGGCATATTCATCAGGGTTCACCGGTCATTTATTATAAACAAGAGCATGATTCAGACAATAAAGGAGAATTCGCTCGATCTCCTTGTTGGAGATGCTTTGAAAAGCATCCCTGTCGGAAAATCCTTCAGAGATACACTTCTTGATGATATTAACGTGATGGCCAGATAATCACCATCTCATAAATGCTTACCAACAGACAACTCTTCCTGCTTAACCTGGGACAAACCTCACGTTCCCCCCTTATGCTTGAAATCGAAAAAGCGGAAGGAGTTTACCTTTATGGCCCTGGCGGCAAAAAATATATAGACCTCATTTCAGGAGTTTCTGTAAGCAATACCGGACACAGGCATCCGAAAGTCGTTAATGCTGTCAAAAGTCAGGTCGATGATTATCTGCACCTGATGGTTTACGGCGAAATGATACAGTCACCACAGGTATTGTATGCAGAAAGACTGGCTGAACTGTTGCCTGCTGACCTGTCCTGCTGCTTTTTTGTGAATTCCGGAAGTGAGGCTGTCGAAGGTGCTTTGAAGCTGGCAAAAAGATTCACGGGGAAAAGCAGGATAATCTATTTTTCAAACTCATATCATGGGAGCACACAGGGTGCACTAAGCGTCCAGGGAAGTGAGATGTACAAAAATGCTTTCAGGCCGCTCATTCCGGATACCTGGCAGATCGGGTTCAATGACTTTGAATCACTCGGAACAATTGATGAGAATACTGCCTGCGTGATCATTGAACCGGTGCAGGCTGAAGCCGGAGTCATATGGCCGGCTGATGGTTTCCTGCAGGAGATCAGAAAAAGATGCACAGAGAAAAATGCCCTCCTGATATTCGACGAGGTGCAGACCGGATTCGGCCGTATAGGGCGAATGTTTGCCATTGACAGGTTCGGGGTGACTCCAGATATACTAGTCCTGGCAAAAGCGCTGGGAGGAGGAATGCCGCTTGGGGCTTTTATCTCTTCACACAAAATAATGTCTTCTCTTGCATCCGATCCGCAGCTGGGACATATCACCACATTCGGCGGTCACCCGGTCTGCTGTGCTGCAGGGCTGGCCTCGCTTCAGGTAATAACCGAAGAAGAGCTTGTTCAGAAATGCAGGGATAAGGAAGCTCTGTTCCGGAAGGAGCTTGTACATCCCCTGATCGCCGATATCAGGGGAGATGGACTGCTTCTTGCAGTTCAGGCCGCGAAACATGATTATATCCCTTACCTGATCGCCCACGCTCCTGAATACGGGATAGTGCTCGACTATTTTCTATTCTGCGGAAATGCCTTCAGGATAGCACCTCCTCTAACTATAACCAATGATGAAATAATTGAAGCCTGTGACCGTTTAAAACTATTGCTTGACGTTGCAAACAAAAATGTATCATGAGAATAAAAAGATATACCTATATTATTATAGCTTTTCTTTCATTATTAAGTCCGCATGCTTTAGGACAGGTGCCTTCCGAACTTTCCCTGACTCTGTCAGGTATTTTTACCAGAATATTGAATTCAAACAGGGACAATGAGCGTAAGAGGCTTAACGATTCACTGGTGCTTTTGATGGACAGTTATACCGCTTCCGATTCGGTGCTGAATCATAAAATTGATAATGTAAGATACCTGGGGCAGATAGTCTCTCCCGATTCCAGGCTGAAGATCATAACCTGGAACCTCATTCTGAGGGACGTGGGAAATAAATATTTTTGCTATCTGATCGTAAAGGGATCAAAAGGGCAGAAGAACAAAGTTTACAGACTTACCGGGGAAAACAGGGATGAAGCTGAATCGACCGGCCTGATCTATACCGAAAAAGACTGGTACGGAGCCTTATATTATGCTATACAACCATTTACAAAGGACGGCATCCGGCATTACCTGCTTCTTGGAATAGATTACGGCAATTCAGGCGTGACCAGGAAGATAATAGACGTTCTTACTATTAATCCTGATGGCAGAATCGTATTTGGCGAAAAATGCTTTAATAAGGATAATGAGATTTCTTCAAGGGTTGTGATTGAGTATTCATCCGAGGCTGTAGTATCACTGAGGATGAAAAACAGCAAGTGTGCAGTTTTTGATCATCTTGTGTCTGTTTCGGATGATCACAGGAATGATCCGAAATACATGGGATCGGAATTTTCATTTGACGGCTATGTGAGGAAAAAGGGAATGTGGATGTTTGTAAGCAATATTGATGTCAGAAATAAAAAAAAATAAGTGTATAAAATACCCTTAATCTATGCCGGTACAGAAAAAAACTATCCTGATATGCTATGATGATCATCGGTCATTCACCGAGGATATAAGAAAAAGATTTTCAGATTCTTCCCGTTACAATGTGGTATCTTTTCATACCAGGCAGGATTTTATAGCCTGCTGCAAGACTGAATCGGACAACCGCGAATGCAAGATAGCAATAATCGGTGTGCCAGATACCAGAGAACAGTTTCAGGCAATAGAAGACCTGACACTGGAAATAAAAAGGATAGATCAGAAGACAGGACTGATACTGCTTGCCCAGGGAGATAAAATGGATGATCTTAAGAAGATTATCAAATTCAATATTGATTCATATATCATCAGGAATACAAATATGATACTGAGGCTTCATAATGCCGTAAAGAAGATAATCAGCGAACACAGCATAGTTCTTTATAAAAAACGCCGGAATTTTGCATTGTATGTTCTGTCCGGATTCCTGTTCCTTTCCCTGGCTGCATTTCTGGTTGCCTGCCTGTTGTTCCCTGAGTGTTTCTGATACTGTCCGTTTTCCCTTGTATCATCTTTATGGAATATCCGGCAGTCCTGTTGAATTATAAAAAATCAATATCAACAATGACTATTTGTCAGTTATTTTCATTGGCACAGCTTTTGAAAGTGGTGGGCGTGCAGGAAATAACCATTAAAAACATTACATATTATGCAAAGCGGTAAAATTGGTGTAACCACAGAGAACATTTTCCCGATTATCAAGAAATTCCTTTATTCGGACCATGAGATCTTTTTACGGGAGCTGATATCAAATGCCATTGATGCAACCCAGAAGCTAAAGGCAATGGTGCAGGCCGGCGATTTTAAGGAAGATCCCGGCGACCTGACAATCAGGGTATATGCCGATAAGAAGAAAAGAACAATTACGGTATCCGACAGGGGGATAGGAATGACAAGGGAAGAGCTTGACAAGTATCTGAACCAGATTGCTTTTTCAAGTGCAAATGATTTTCTGGACAAGTATAAGGACCAGGCTGCTTCACTTATAGGCCACTTCGGATTGGGATTCTATTCGTCCTTCATGGTCTCGGATAAGGTTGAAGTTGTGTCCCGATCATGTCAGGAGAATTCACGGGCCGTGAAATGGACCTGTGACGGAAGCCCGGAATACACTATTGATGATTGTGAAAGAGAAGGCAGGGGAACGGATGTGATCCTTCACATCGACAAGGACTCCAAAGACTTCCTTGAGGAATCGAAAATAGAGCAGCTGCTCAGGAAGTACTGTAAGTTCCTGCCGATTGAGATAGCATTCGGCAAGGAGCAGGAGTGGAAGGACGGGAAATATGTGGATACCGGGAAGGACAGGATTATAAATAATACAAAGCCGGCATGGACCCTCAAGCCTTCAGAGCTGAAGGATGAGGATTACCAGAAGTTCTATCATGAATTGTATCCTGTTGCAGATGATCCGCTTTTTTATATTCATCTTAATGTCGATTACCCGTTCAAGCTAACGGGAATTCTGTATTTCCCGAAAATCAAGAGCAATATTGAGGTTCAGAAGAACAAGATACAGCTTTACTGCAACCAGGTATTTGTGACTGATTCAGTCGAGGGAATAGTGCCTGAATTCATGATGCTTCTTCACGGAGTGATCGATTCCCCGGATATCCCGCTGAACGTTTCCAGGAGCTACCTTCAGAGTGATGCCAGCGTCAAAAAGATATCGGCCCATATAACAAAGAAAGTTGCTGACAGGCTGAATGACATATTTAAAAAGAACCGTGCGGAATTTGAGAAAAAATGGGATGACATGAAGCTTTTTATTGATTATGGGATGATCACGGAGGAAAAGTTCTATGAAAAAGCTTCTAAATTCGCCCTTCTGAAAAACACTGATGACAAGTATTTTACGTTCGAGGAATATGAAAAGCATATAAAAGAGAACCAGACAGACAAGAATAAATCACTTGTCTATCTTTATTCCACCAGCAAGACTGACCAGTATTCATATATTGAAATAGCGAAAAACAAAGGTTTTGATGTCCTTTTGCTGGATGGTCAGCTAGATGTCCATCTTATAAACCATCTCGAGTCAAAATTCACCGCATCCAGGTTTGTAAGGGTCGATTCAGACGTAATTGACAAGCTGATCCAGAAGGAAGAATCGAAGGAGTCGAAACTGACAGCTGATCAGAAGGAAGATCTGAAGAGTGTCTTCAGGGCAGCCTTAAGATCGAAGGATATATTCAATGTCGTTTTTGAGACCCTTGATGAGAATGAGGCCCCTGTTGTAATTACTCAGTCAGAATTCATGAGGAGGATGAAGGATATGTCAGCTATCTCAGGCGGGCCGAACTTCTATGGAGAGCTTCCTGACAGCTACAACCTCGTGGTGAATCCGAACCATAAGCTGGTCGTGGAGATCAGTGAAGGGTTGAAGAAAGACGACGGGAATATGCTTGATGCAAATGACAGCGAAAGAAAAAGGGTAAGGGAGGAGATCTCCTTCATGGAAAATGAACAAAAACAGAAAAAGGCTGAAGAGATAAGCCCGATCGAAAAGGATGACCTGGAGAAACTGAGGAAAGAGCTTTCAGGCTTTGAGGATGAAAGAAAAAAAATACTGGAATCCTATGGTTCCGGGAACAAGATAGTAAAGCAGCTTATAGATCTTGCTTTATTGGCTAACAATATGCTGAAAGGAGAGGAGCTGAGCACATTTGTAAGGAGAAGCGTGGAATTGCTATAGGCATGTCCGGCTGCCGGCTACCGGTAACCGGTAACCGGCTACCGGTGCTTTGCACCATTTAAATCATCCTTGCAACCTCTGACTTGACAAATTCAATTGCTGCTCTCGTCGGTTCCTTCTCAAGATTCATTATCGCTTCGAGAAGCTTTTTGCTGAATTCAAGTCCTGAAGCTGTTTCAGGCATATTCTCAAATTCACTGTTTATTATCTTAATCATATTTGAGCGAGCATTACGGACCACTTCCCATGACTGGGGACTCATGTAAATCTGCTGGGAGAGGTTATGCTCGAATTCGCTTCTGATCGTGGCAAGAAGGACAGAATGAAGCTGGGTTGCAGACATTCCCGGGGAACTGGCCCTCACCAGTAAAGACTCGAGTGATATCCTTTCAAGAAACAAAACAATTCTTTCGTATGCCTGCAATTTTATAGGAGTGACTGTACGGCTGTTCTGAAAAACGAGCTCCTGTCTTCTTTTTTCCTGATCATCCTTTATCAGGCTTCTTAGTACGATCCATGCCATTATCAAAACAAGCAATGCCGGTATGGTGATCTTCAGTATGTCTGTCATATTTTCTGTTTTTTGTTTAAATAATCAACAAAGTACGAACTTAATTTTTTCTTTTACAATTGTCATCTGAAATTTCAGCCCAATATAATGGTTAAATCAGGGATTCCTGTCATCATGATAAGACCGGACCGGAATTCCCGGCACATTTGCAGCAATGGTCCCTGGTTATAAAAATTCCTGTAACTTTATACTCAATATTTTTATTTAAGCATTAACAACAGAGTCGCCAATGGAATATCTCTCCGACAGGATCAAATCATTATCAGTTTCGCAGACGCTCGCCATGGCTCAGAAAAGCCGTGAACTGAAGGAAAAAGGCCTGGACATAATAAACCTGAGCCTTGGTGAACCCGATTTCAACACTCCTGACTACATAAAAGAAGCGGCAAAAAAAGCAATAGATGATAATTATTCAAAGTATCCTCCGGTGCCCGGATACAAGGATCTCAGGGAAGCAATATCACTGAAGTTCAGGACAGAGAACGGGATAGAATACACTCCTGAACAGATAGTCGTTTCAGCAGGAGGGAAGCATTCAATAATCAATGTCATCCTGTCCATAGTGAATCCCGGTGACGAAGTAATAATTCTTGCGCCTTACTGGGTCAGCTATTATGACCAGGTGATTCTTGCAGGTGGTAAGCCGGTAGTTGTGGAGGCAACTCTTGAGAATGATTTCAAAGTCAGCCCTGAGCAGCTCGAGGTGGTCATAACGAAGAAGACCAGGCTGATAATATTCAATTCGCCGTCAAATCCTACAGGGATGGTCTATACAAGGGAAGAAATGGAATGGATAGCAGAGGTTGTCCGTGATCACGAAGGGCTGTTTATTATATCCGATGAAATATACGAGCACATTATTTTCAAAGGCGAACATGTAAGCATGGCCTCTTTTGCGAGCATATATGACAGGGTCATAACGGTGAACGGGGTCTCGAAGGGATATGCAATGACAGGCTGGAGAATAGGGTATATAGGAGCTCCCCTCTGGATAGCAAGAGCAGTGGATAAGCTCCAGGGCCAGTTCACATCAGGGGTATGCTCAATAGCGCAGAGATCTGCGCTTGCTGCGATAAAGAGTGATGATGGCTCGAGGGCAAAGATGAGAGATGCTTTTTTACGGCGCAGGGACCTCGTGTGCAAGATGCTTAAGGATATCAGGGGAATGAGGGTAAGGGTGCCGCAGGGCGCATTTTACGTAATGCCTGAAATAAGCCATTTTCTGGGAAAATCGGATGGAGAAAAAATAATCAAAACTTCCGATGACCTTACCCTTTACATCCTTGACAAGGCACAGGTCGCAGTGGTAGGAGGCGATGCTTTCGGAGCGCCATCGTGCATAAGGATATCTTATGCAACTTCAGATGAGCTTCTTGCCGAGGCAATGAAAAGGATGAAGAGCGCCCTTGAAAAACTGAAATAGGACTCAGTATTTATTGCAGGATGTCACTTCCTCTATTGACTTCCTCTTCTTCTGCCTCTGATCGCTAAGCGAATAGCCAATTGTAATGATCAGTTCCACCCTTTTTGACCGTGGAATGGAAAGGAGACTCTTTACCTGCGGCTCATCGAACCAACCCAGCATACAGGAGCCTAGTCCTTCTGCCTTTGCCTGCAGACAAATATTTTCCGATGCAATGCCGATATCAATACGCGAATAATCCTTGTTCTTAATCGTTGAGCCAATCCTGGAGGAAACATTGGGTTTTTCCCTGACAACAACTATCAGAACCGGGGCCTGAGAGACAAACGAATTCATTCCGATCAGGCTTGCGGCAGCTGCTTTTGCCAGATCCCTGATCAACCCCGGATCATTGACAACAATGAATTTCCACGGTTGCGCATTGCAGGCTGATGGTGAAATCCTTCCTGCCTCAATAATTCTTTCAAGCTTCTCATTTTCAACCGGCTTACTGCTGTATTTCCTGTCGCTCTGCCTGCCGGATATCACCTCGAGCATCGATTTCCCGTCAATCATATTATGTCTTATTTTGATCGTTCAAAAAAAATTGAGTGCAAAATTATAACAAATATTGATATCTTTATTTTTTAAATATGTAATGGAATTATTCAACCTCTAAAACTTGAAAATATGATAGCATTGATTATTCTGGCGATTATTATTTTACTGGCCATGTGGTGCATAATGCTTTATAACAGGCTCGTAAGGCTTAGGAATACACGCGAACAGGCTTTTGCTGATGTAGATGTTCAGTTAAAGCAGAGGCATGATATGATACCTCAGCTGGTTGACTCGGTAAAAGGGTACATGCAGCATGAACGTGGAGTTCTGACGGCTGTCACTGATGCCAGGGCCCAGGCGATGAGCGCTGCGACCATTAACGATAAGATAGCGGCTGAAAACAAGCTCTCCACGGCACTTGATGGACTGAAAGTTGCCGTCGAAGCATATCCTGACCTGAAGGCCAGCCAGAACTTCATGAATCTCCAGAATGAGATAGGAGATGTTGAGAATAAGATCGCAGCTGCCCGTCGTTTCTTCAATTCAGCCACTAAGGAATATAATGTTGCAACGGAGATGTTCCCTTCAAACATGGTTGCCATACTTTTCAATTTCAGGCATGAGCCATTGTTTGAACTTGGAGACCAGCGCGCTGCTATGGAAGAACCTCCGAAAATCCAGTTCTAGACCGATGAAATACTTTGGACTGCAAAGCCAGATCAGGAAGAATAACACGAATTCAATACTGATTCTGGTCATGTTCCCGTTGGTCTTTGCCGGACTTACGTGGCTCTTTTTCTTTTTATTCTTGCTGGGTCGGTCTCATAATATGCAGTCAGGGGAACAGTTTGATATAATTCAATCAGTTAATCATAACTTCCTGTTCACCATGCCATGGGTTGCCATCGCAGTCCTGGCATGGTTTGCAATTGCATGGTTCACTCATAATGCAATGATTAAAAAAGCCACAGGTTCAAGACCGCTTGAAAGAAACGAAAACATGAGGGTATATAACCTGGTTGAAAATCTTTGTATCTCTGCAGGTATGAGCGTACCGATGATAAATATTATAGAGGATGATTCGCTTAATGCTTTTGCCAGCGGAATAGATTCTAAAACCTATACCGTATCTCTTTCACGCGGGATAATCGACAAGCTCGATGACCGGGAGCTTGAGGCTGTGATTGGTCATGAGCTTACCCACATAAGGAATCGCGATGTAAGACTGCTGATAATCTCAATTGTGTTCGTAGGGATATTTGCATTTCTTTCACAGGCCTTGTTCAGATCAATTCAGTTCGGAAGTCTGTCACGCGGCAAGAAAGGCAGCGGCAGCGCTGCGATTCTGATAGGGCTTGTTCTGGCACTTATTGGTTATCTGATCGCAATGCTATTCAGGTTTGCACTTTCGAGAAAGCGTGAGTACATGGCTGATGCCGGTTCGGCAGAGCTGACCCGGAATCCGCTTGCTCTTGCTTCCGCCCTCAGGAAGATATCAGCCGATCCGACAATTGAGGCTGTGAATCGAAAAGATGTCGCCCAGATGTTCATCGAGAATCCGCAGCCAGGACCTGAAAAATCATCATTTTCATTCACTTCGCTGTTTTCAACTCATCCGCCAATTGAAAAAAGGATAAAACTGCTTGAACAGTACTGAAACTGCAAATATTTGGAGCCGGGACGATTCCTGTAAGTCTGAGCCATAACTTTGCAATGAAAAATCGGATAATCAAGAATGTATGGCGGACAGGAAAATCTTTAATTGCTTCCGGCAGGATATACCGATTTTCACTTATTATTCTGATCAGGAATTCTGATCACCTCCTCCTTCAACGGGCTTTTTACCGAAAAGTTTTTTTTCTTCTCCTTTCAGAAGCCTCTTTATATTGTTTCCATGGGTTATAATAAGTGCGACGGCAATAAAAACAGAAAATATTTTAAATAACAGGGATGGTGTATTGAATGCCGTGAACAGAAATACCGGGAATGATATTCCCATAAAAATGGATGACACGGAAACTATTCCTGTAATTAAAAGGACTACCAGAAATACTCCAAAGCATGTAAGGGTCAGTAGTGGATGAATTGCGAGCATGGCGCCCGCAACTGTTGCTACCCCTTTTCCTCCCCTGAACCTTGCAAAAACAGGGAATATATGTCCCACGACAGCAATGAAGCCCGCACTAATCTGAATGTTGGTAAGCAAAGCGCAGCCATGAGGCGCGAGCCTGAAGAACACCGGTAGCATTGCTGCCATCCAACCCTTGGCCAAATCAATTATAAGCACCGGGATTCCGGTTCCCCATCCCAGCACCCTTATTGTGTTTGTGGCTCCTGCATTATGGCTTCCATGTTCCCTGACATCAATGCCATGATAGATCTTCCCTGCCCATACCGCAGTCGGGATTGATCCGAGCAAGTAAGCCATCAGTGCCGTAATCAGAAGACATAGGATGTTCATGTCGGTAAGAAATTAATTGCAAAATCAATTTAAGCAAAGAATGATCATTCCACTCCCGGTCCGTATCCGGCAAGCCTTGCAGTTTCGGGATTTGAGGTGAACTTGCTGAAATTATTTCTGAATTTCATGGCAAGATCGGCAGCCGCTATTTTCCATTTTGCGCGCGATTCCCATACTGATGCAGGATCAAGAACAGCACTGTCAACTCCTTTTACCGCAGCAGGATACCTCAGGTTAAAGACAGGTAGCACATTAAAGCTGCTGTTCTTTATCGAATCATCGAGGATTGCATTTACAATTCTTCTTGTGGAAGGAAGGTCGATCCTGGTCCCCTGGCCATAGGGTCCTTTTATCCAGCCTGTGTTAATGAGCCATGCCTCTGCACCATGCATCCTCATCTTGGCTGCCAGTTCGTTGGCATATATGATAGGGTCGACCATGAGAAAAGTGGCGCCGAAGCATGCCGAGAAGGAGGGGACAGGTTCAACGATACCTCTTTCAGTGCCGGCAATTTTTGCGGAATATCCGCTAAGGAAGTAATATTTGCACTGTTCCTCGGTCAGGATGCTTACAGGAGGCAGAATTCCAAAAGTGTCGGCAGACAGGAATATCACTTTTTTTGCATGGCCTGCCCTGGATACCGGCTTGATAATATTTTCAACATGATAGATCGGGTAGGCGACCCTGGTATTTTCTGTTTTTGAGCTGTCATTAAAATCGATTGTGCCGTCGGGAAGTACCACAAGATTCTCCAGCAGTGCATTTCTCCTTATTGCCTTATAGATACCAGGCTCATTGTCCTTGTTCAGGTTTATGCACTTTGCATAGCATCCCCCCTCAAAATTAAAAATTCCATCATCGTCCCAGCCATGTTCATCATCACCGATAAGAGCTCGTTCCGGATCAATTGACAGAGTCGTTTTTCCGGTGCCGGAAAGTCCGAAGAATATGGCGACATCACCTTTTTTACCTACATTGGCAGAGCAATGCATCGATGCGATTCCCTTAAGCGGCAGGTAATAGTTCATGACTGAAAATATGCCTTTCTTCATTTCTCCGCCGTACCATGTTCCGCCAATCACGATCATATTTTCAGTCAGGTTGAAGAAAACGAAGTTTTCAGAATTGAGCCCCTGTTCCTTCCAGCCCGGATTGACGGCCCTTGATCCATTTAGAACGACAAAGTCGGGTTTGAAATTCTCAAGATCAGATTTTCCCGGCCTGATGAACATATTCTTAACGAAATGCGCTTGCCAGGCGACTTCCATAATAAATCTCACTTTGATTCTTGAATTCTCGTTGGCCCCGCAGAAACAATCAACCACGTAAATCCTTTTACCCGACAGCTGACCGGCTGCAATGTCTTTGCAATGCTGCCATATTTCCTGCGTTATAGGTTTGTTGTCGGACACCATTGCCTTGTCAGATTTCCACCAGACAGTATCCCTGGTTTTATCATCAAGTACAACATACTTGTCTTTCGGGGATCGGCCTGTAAAGACTCCTGTGTCGACAGAAACGGCGCCGCTTCTTGTAATTATTCCTCTTTCAGGTTTTTCCAGTCCCGGTTTTGTCTCTTCCGCAAAGAGGAGATCATAATCAGGGTTGTAAATGATTTCTGCAATATTATGGATGCCGTATGCAGCCAGATCATTTTTTGATATCATTCTTTTATAAAGATTTAAGAATTAATCCTTGCAAAATAATTAAAAATATTGAGAATGGATAAAAAGAAGCCCCTGTTCATAGGGTAAAAAGTTTCTGAAAGGTCTTATAAATGACGAAAAGTCAAAATCCACTAAATCAGGTTCGATCAGATTTGCAGCCATGCAAAGAAAGGAGGCTGCTCCCTTTCCGGGGCAGCCTCCTGACATTAAATTTTCAGCGGTTTTATTTTCCGAATTTTATCGAAGCCTGGGCAGATGCCAGTCTTGCGATAGGCACCCTGAAAGGTGAACAGCTGACGTATGTCAGGCCTGCCTTGAAGCAAAATTCAACCGAAGCAGGATCACCGCCCTGTTCGCCGCAGATACCAACCTTAAGATTTGGCCTTGTTGCCCTGCCTTTTTCCACAGCCATTGTAATAAGCTGGCCCACACCATCCTGATCAATAGTCTGGAACGGGTCGGCAGGAAGCATCTTCATATCAAGATAATCGTTCAGGAATCCGCCGATGTCATCACGGCTGAATCCGAATGTCATCTGGGTAAGGTCGTTTGTGCCGAATGAGAAGAATTCAGCTGTTTTGGCCATACGGTCAGCCAGAAGCGTTGCACGCGGGATTTCAATCATTGTGCCGTATTTATAGTTGATCTTTTTGATATTGTATTTCTTGCAGACCTCATCATATACCTTATCAACCACCTTCTTTGTGGCATCAAGTTCAGAAACATCACAGGTGACAGGAACCATTAATTCCGGTTCCGGTTTTTTGCCTTCTTTTACCAGTTCTACGGCAGCTTCAAAAAGAGCCCTCATTTGCATCTCGGTTATCTCCGGATAAGTAATTCCCAATCGAACTCCGCGATGACCCATCATCGGATTTGCTTCATGCAGGGCTTCACCTCTTTTTGCCACATCTTCTTTCTTTATGCCTAGGGCTTTTGCAAGTTCTGCCTGTTTCTCGGCACCCTGTGGAACGAACTCGTGGAGCGGCGGATCAAGGAGCCTGAATGTGACAGGCAGCCCATCCATTGCCTCGAGTGTGGCTTTCATGTCTTTTTTGACAAATGAAAAAAGCTCGTCAAGAGCCTTGCGGCGTTCTGTTTCATTTGCACTTAATATCATTTTGCGGAGGAGGAAAAGAGGCTCTTCCGAGTGCTTTCCATAAAACATATGCTCGGTTCGGAAAAGGCCAATCCCTTCTGCTCCGAATTCGCGCGCAATCAATGCATCTTCAGGAGTATCGGCATTGGTTCGCACACCCATCTTGCGGTATTTATCGACAAGCTTCATGAATTTCTGGAATCTGGGGTTTTCAGTAGCATCCATAAGTTTAAGGGCACCCGTATAAACGGCTCCTTTCGTACCGTTAAGAGTAAGTACGTCTCCTTCCTTTATGACTATGCTGGAACCGGAGATTTTAGCAGTTTTGGAAGCGGAATCAACATCGAGCGCTCCTGCACCAACGATACAGCATTTCCCCCAGCCACGGGCCACCAGGGCTGCATGGGAGGTCATACCTCCGCGTGCAGTAAGAATACCTTCAGCTGCACGCATTCCTTCAACATCCTCAGGATTGGTCTCCTCGCGTAAAAGAATCACCTTTTCTCCTTTCCGGAGCCATGCCACTGCATCTTCTGCCGTGAAAACGACTTTTCCTACTGCGGCTCCGGGTCCTGCGGGCAAGCCTTTGACTACTGCCTTAACCATTTTCTCGGCATCAGGATCGCATATTGGATGAAGCAGTTCATCGAGCTGGGCCGGATCGACGCGCATCACTGCAGTTTTTTCATCGATCAGCTTTTCGTTCAGCATATCCATGGCCATATTGAGTGCTGCAGTACCTGTTCTCTTGCCTACCCTGCATTGCAGCATGTACAGAACACCTTCCTGTATCGTGAATTCGATATCGAGCATATCATGGAAAGATACCTCAAGTATATTACGGATGCTGCAGAGTTCCTTATAAGTGCCAGGCATTGCTTCCTGCATGCTGTGAAGGTGCCTGTTCTGTTCATTCTTGGTCTCATCATTCAACGGGCTGGGTGTGCGGATCCCGGCAACAACGTCCTCACCCTGTGCATTTACAAGCCACTCGCCATAGAAAAGGTTTTCACCGGTAGCAGGATTTCGGGTGAATGCCACGCCGGTAGCGGAAGTGTCGCCCATATTGCCAAAAACCATAGCCTGGACATTGACGGCTGTACCCCAGTCATCGGGGATGCCTTCGATACGCCTGTATGAAACTGCTTTCTTCCCGTTCCAGCTCTTGAACACGGCTTTAATTCCGCCTTCCAGCTGTTCCTTTGCATCATCAGGGAATGGTTTCCCAAGCACTTCCTTTATTTTCTTCTTGAATTCTTCGGCAAGGTATTTCAATTCCTCAGCCTTGATCTCTGTATCTGAAATATAGCCTTTTTGTTTTTTAAATTTATCAAGCATTTCGTCAAGCTGCTTTCGTATGCTTTTACCTTCAGCGGGTTCGACACCTTCAGCTTTTTCCATTACAACATCGGCGTACATCATTATCAGCCGTCGGTACGAGTCCCAGACGAATCTGGGGTTATTGGTCTTTTTAAGGAAACCGGGGATTGTCTCCGTGCAGAGCCCGATGTTGAGAACAGTGTCCATCATTCCCGGCATTGACTTGCGGGCACCTGACCGGCATGAGACAAGCAGGGCATTATGAGGATCGCCGTACTTCATTTTCATCGTTTCTTCCGTCTTTTTCATGGCTGCCCATACTTCCGGCATAAGGTCGGGATGAAGAGTACAGTCATTATTATAATATTCATTGCAGGCATCTGTTGTAATTGTGAATCCTGCAGGAACGGGCAGTTCCAGGAGGCACATCTCGGCAAGGTTGGCACCTTTACCTCCGAGGAGGTTCTTCATATCGGCTTTACCCTCAGCGGTTTTATTCCCGAAGGAGTAAACTCTTTTTACTTTTGACATACTGTTATGGTTTTGAAATAATCAATTATTTTTTTAAAACAGGTCGCAAAGTTAATATTTAAAATTGAATTTCAGAAATGATGATCGCAGTGATTTCAGGCCCTGGGATGGAACATGAGAAGTGTCTCGCGGAGGAAGCTCCTGTCTATGTGCGTGTATATCTCAGTGGTCAGTATCGATTCATGACCCAGCATTTCCTGAACAGCCCTCAGGTCGGCGCCTCCTTCAATAAGGTGAGTGGCAAAGGAGTGGCGGAATGTATGTGGACTGATCTTCTTCCTTATCCCTGCTTTGGCAGCCAGGTCTTTAATTATCGTAAATATCATTGCCCTGGTCAGCTTTCTGCCCCGGCGGTTCAGGAAAACAATGTTTTCGTCGAAAATTACCGGCAGGCTGTTCCTGCCGGGCATGTAGTTTTCAATTTCCTTAAGAGCCCTTCCGCTTATAGGAACGAGCCTCTGCTTATTGCCTTTTCCGGTAACTGTTATAAATCCTTCTCCTGCGTGTATATCGGTAAAACGGAGGTTTACCAGCTCTGATACTCTTAATCCGCAGCCATAAACAGTTTCAATAATGGCCCTGTTCCTGTGGCCTTCAGGCCTGCTGAGATCAATGGCCTCTATGATTCTGTCTATTTCATTGACTGACAGTACTTCCGGCAGCTTGAGTCCTAATTTTGGAGATTCAAGCAAAGATGCGGGATTTTCATTAATTTCTCCCTCAATCAGCAAAAACCTGTAAAAAGCCCTGATTCCGGATATTGTTCTTGCCTGTGTCCTTGCATTCTTGTTATCAGAACTGAACCGGGACAGGAAATCCTTAAGATCGTTATACGTGACTTCCGCCGGCCCTTTTCCCTGATTGATTTCCTCAAAGAATATCTCAAGCTTGCGGACATCATCGGCGTACGCATCAATGCTGTTCTCCGAGAGTGATTTCTCAAGCCTCAGGTATGTTTCGAAATCCCTTATTGCCTGCCTCCAGTTCAAGCTCATGATATTTCAGGATTTTGATCAGTTCTGCAGATTCCGGGATATTTGAAAAGAAATCAGTATGATATAATTGATGCCCGAAGTTCAAACGTCCTTTGCAAAGTAAGGTAAAGGATTACAATTTTAACAATTACCTCCCAAAAATATTTTAACTACTTTTACTTTTTAAAACTGTTGGTTTGATAAGATGAATATAGAAATCATTAACGGGCCCAATCTCAATCTTCTTGGGAAAAGGGAACCTGAAAAGTATGGTAACAGATCATTTGAAGATTATCTTGTTTTGCTCAGGAAGAGGTATCCTGAAATTGAATTAGGATTTTTCCAGTCAAACGTTGAAGGCGAGATAATCAATGAGATCCACAACATAGGCTTCACGGCGACTGGAATTATTCTGAATGCGGGCGGGTACACCCACACTTCTGTGGCGATAGCCGATGCCATCGCTTCCGTAAAAGCACCTGTCATTGAGGTCCATATAACGAACGTCGCGGCAAGGGAGGAGTTCAGGCATGAAAGCCTGATAGCACCCTTTTGCGCAGGCTCAATAGCAGGCTTCGGGCTCGACAGCTACAGGCTTGCCGTGGAAGCTATAATTGAAAAATCAAAGAAACAATAATAGTGATGAACAGGAAAAGAACAAAAATCGTCGCGACCATTTCAGATAAGAACTGTGATCCTCAATTTATAAGGGAGCTGTATGATGCAGGAATGGACGTTGTAAGGATCAATTCGGCGCACCTTGACATTGAGGGAGCACAAAAAATAATTAACAACGTCAGGGAGGTTTCTGACAAAATTGCCCTTCTTATCGATACTAAAGGACCGGAGATAAGGACGACAATTTGCGATAATCCGATACCCGTTAAAAAAGGATCGACAATCACTATTACAGGAAATCCTGACAGGAAGTCCATGGCTGGCAAGATATTTGTCAGCCTTAAGACTTTCTCACAAGACGTTCATCTTGGCTCCCTAGTGATGATCGATGATGGGGATATTGAGCTTAAGGTCGTAAAAAAAGAGGGTGAATCGGTGGTATGCAGAGCAGAGAATGACGGTTTTATTGGCTCAAGAAAGAGCGTCAATCTACCTGGTGTGAAAATAACGCTTCCGTCGCTTACCGATAAAGACAGGGCATTCATAAAGATGGCCGCGGAGAACAATATAGAATTCATAGCCCACTCTTTCGTCAGGTCGAAACAGGATGTGCTTGACGTTCAGGCCGAGCTGGACAAATACGAAAGTGAAATAAAAATCATAGCCAAGATTGAGAACCAGGAGGGTGTGGATAACCTTAGCGACATCATGGATGCAGTATACGGTATAATGGTTGCAAGAGGAGATCTGGCAATCGAGATTCCGTATGAAAAGATACCACCTGTTCAGCGTATGATTATTTCCAGGTGCATATATTGCAGGAAACCGGTGATTGTGGCAACTCAGATGCTTCAGTCAATGATCACTAATCCCAGGCCGACGAGAGCAGAGGTCAGCGATATCGCAAATGCAATTTACAGCCAGACGGATGCAATAATGCTCAGCGGTGAAACGGCCAACGGCAAGTATCCTGTAGAAGCCGTAAAAACAATGACCCGCGTAGCCCTTGAGGTTGAAAACAACAAGGAAAAATATCTTGAGACTCCATATCTGAATGCTACCGGTGAGATATCAGCCTACCTTGCAAAAGTAGCTGTGAAAACAGCAATCAGGATCTCAGCCAAAGCAATTATTGCTGATACCACAAAGGGAAGGACATTAAGAGACATGGCTTCTTACAGGGGATTCCATCTGATTATGGCTCAGTGTTATTCCGAAAGAACAATGAGGGAGCTTGCATTGTCATATGGCATATATTCAAGCTTCCTTGAGAGAAGGAAATCAATTGATGAATTCATCCACGTAGCCCTGAAAAATCAGATAAAGGATCATGACCTTAAGGGAGATGACCTGATAGTAGTGCTTGCAGGTAATTTTTCAGGAGGGTCGGGTTTCTCATTCATTGAGGTTGGAACTGTGCAATATCTGAAGGACAGAGTAAGCATTAGGGGTGATCAATTATTGGTCTGATTTTTGCGGGTATTTAATTGCTTAAAGCGTAAGAAAACTTTGAAAGCCCTGATTATTCTGACCTTTCTGTTCATGCATCCGCTTCATATGACCCTGACAAGTATTAATCAGGTCAGCGGGACGGATTCACTCAGGGTGCTTGTCAAAATGAATTACGACCTTTTCATACGCGATTACCAGACAGTTGATGATGACAGGAATGTGGACATATACAGGAACAAGCCTTTTCCCCAGAGCTTTGCCTATAGTTACCTGCAGACAAAAATTGCCATTTATATTGACAATAAACTTCTGTATGGTAAGTTATTAAGCATGGATGTCACTGGCGGTGAAATAAGCATCAACTTGCTATACCGGCTGGAGAAAAAGCCAAAGAAGATTAAAGTCAGGAATACATTTCTGACAAGTCTTTACAGCGATGCGGAAAACTATACGATGATAACCATCGGTAACATGGAAGAGGATATAAAAATGACCTCTGACGATACGGAAAAAACATTTAAGATAAAATAAATGATGGAGCCATAGGAAAAAATGAAAAGGCTACTTGCGCTTCTGCTTTCAATATTTAATTTTTTAATTCTTTCAGCGACCCATAACAGGGCCGGGGAGATAACTTACAAACAGATATCGGACCTGACTTACCAGATCACTGTCACTACTTATACATATACGTTGAGTGCAGCCGACAGACCACATCTTGATGTTAACTGGGGGGATAATACCATTTCCACCGTTTACAGGTGCAACGGACCAAACAACATGGGAGAGGTCCTGCCCAATTACTACAAGAAAAATGTTTATATAGCCAACCATACATATCCTGGTGCAGGGGTATATAAAATTTTAATGCAGGATCCAAACAGGAACTTTGGAGTTGTGAATATTCCTAATTCAGTAAATGTTGTATTCTCGATTGAGACAACGCTCATTGTGAATCCCGCAATGGGAATGGACGCCAGCCCGGTTCTGCTTAATCCTCCTTATGACAAAGCTGCTCTGGGATATATTTTCATTCACAATCCGGCTGCCTATGATCCGGACGGCGATTCACTTTCTTACGGTCTTACTCCATGTACGCGGGAAGACGGGAAAAATATTATTGGTTTTACTTATCCGGCTGCCACTATTTATCTAAGGGTTGATTCAGTCACCGGAGATCTTATCTGGGACACTCCTGCAGATACGGGTAAATATAATGTGGCAATGAATATCAATGAGTGGAGGAACGGCAAAAAAATAGGTATTGTTGAAAGGGATATGCAGATAGAGGTCTTTAAAACCAAGAACCATCCTCCGGTGAATTCTCCTCTTAAGAACCTTTGCGTGGAAGCCGGGAAGAAAGTCAGCTTCACGGTTTCAGCCACTGACCCTGATAATGATTCAATTGCCATCAGGGCCAAATCGGGAGTCTTCAGCCTTGGCTCATGCAATGCAACCTTTACTGGCATTGATTCGGCCCTGGGGCACTCTTCATCAGTCTTCTCATGGACACCATGCTATGAGGATGTAAGGAATCAGCCATACAGTATCGTCATTAAATCGGAAGATAATAATCCTGATATAAAGCTGTCAGCTTTCAGCAATATGACAATAAAAGTCCTTGGACCATCGCCGGCTCTTTTAAATACTCTTCCCCAGGGAAAGCAAATAACGCTGACATGGTCAGATTATGGGTCAAGTGCAGTCTCCGGATTCAATATTTACAGGAGGGAAGGAATCTCGTCTTTTGCCACAGATTCATGTACATCAGGAATACCTTCATCGACAGGATTTGTAAAAATAGGATATGCTTCGGGCAGTTCAACCATATCTTACGCGGATAATAATGACCTGCAGTTCGGCAGGGATTATGCATACAGAATAACTGCTTTATTCAGCAACGGAACAGAAAGCAAGGCATCGAATGAGATTTTATCAACGCTGATATCAGGCATCCCTGTTATTAAGAATGTCAGCGTCAGGAATACCGATCCTGTAAACGGCTCAATATTCCTTTCGTGGAAAAAACCTGTACATCTGGATACTATCCCGGGTGCTGTCGGACCCTATGAGTACGTACTTTCGAGATCGGACAGCGTTTCAGGTACCGTATTTGCTCCTATTGACTCAATATTCACTGCCGATCTTAATGACACTGTCTATGTGGATACGCTTATCGACACTAAAACAAAGGGATATATTTATAAGATCTCGCTCCTGAACAAGACTTCAGGCAACCAATTCGAAATCGGTGACCCGGCATATGCCTCCTCCGACTTTATTGTGCTTAGTCCCGGAGACAGGAAGACAAGGTTTGTGATGGAACTAAACGTGCCCTGGATAAATACCGAATACGATATCTTCAGGCTGGATAATACGACAATGGAATTCGATTCCGTCGGCACAACAAACCAGACATCATATATTGACCTGGGACTGACTAATGGCACAACATACACCTATTATGTGCGATCGACAGGAGGGTACCAGGGAACCGATATGCCGACCAACCTGGTGAACTTATCCCAGATAGCATCATCAACGGCTGTGGACAATGAACCGCCATGCACGCCTTCACTGAATGTCACCAGTCAGTGCGATAGCCTTTACAATACCCTATCATGGAGTGTCACGGATTCTACCTGCTTTAGCGATGTTGCCGGTTACAAGATTTATTACGAGCTTACAAATTCCGGGGACCTTGAACTGTTAAAGACATTAAATGATAAAAATACTTTCTCCTACAAGCATTATCCGGGCCAGTACATTTCAGGATGCTATGCAATATCTGCCTTTGATGCCGCCGGCAATGAAAGCGCAAAATCAGCATTGGTCTGTGTTGATTCATGTAATTTTTATGAGATCCCGAATGTTTTCACTCCTAATGGTGATAACATTAACGACGTGCTTAATGCCAAGACATCAGGGCTAGTGGAAAAAGTCGAATTTAAACTTTATAACCGGAGCGGACTTCTGATATTCAGCACTGATAAACCCGTAATTGGCTGGGATGGGACCTACAATGGCCGGATAGTATCGCCCGGAGTGTATTTCTATCAGTGTGAGGTATATACAAGAAGAATATCGGGACTTCAGTTGTCCCATCTTTCTGGATTTATACATGTAATTACAACAGCCGGAGCAAAGGTTCCGAACGAGTCAACAAAATGATTATTAAGGGAAAAATGAAAATCAGATCATGGTTTTTGCTTTCCGCCCTCATGGTTTCAGGGATGGTTTCAGGACAGTCAGTTTATGATTCACTCTTAAAAGCCAGGGCGCTTGCTTCAGCCGGCAGGGACGACCGGGCAATCGGAATCCTTACTTCAGTCATGAAGTTACAGCAGGATGGAAGGCTTTATTCCGAAAGAGCTGATGCCAGCCTTGAAAAGGGAGACCTTAAAAATGCGATCAGCGATTACAGCAATGCGAATAACCTTATTGAATATACGGGAGAGTACGGCATGGCCAGGGCTTATGCTTTACAAGGTAATGCTTCAGCTTCCCTTGTTCATCTTGAGAGAAACCTTAAATCCCCGTTAAAAAAAAGTGAAAAGGAAATAATGCTCGATCCGGCATTCGGTAAAATTGAGAATACGCCTGAATGGCGACAGTTCTGGAAGAAGGATTGGTTCACCGGTGCAGAAAAGGGCATTTCTGAGATTAATTATTATTTGACTGCCGGCAAGACCGAGGAAGCCTTATCCTCACTTTCTGAGCTTGAGAGCAATTACAGCAACAGCTCATCAGCCGTTTACGGACGGGCCATGGTCAATCTTGCAGTGGGGAAGGCTATTGATGCTGTAAAATCAGTCATGGAATTGCTTAAAACTGAACCTGATAACGTGAATTATCTTTATCTGCTGGCAAAGGGGCAAATCGAGTCTTCTGATCCTGCAGGAGCTTCTGAAACATATTCAAAGCTCATAGGTATGGAGGTGCCTGATGCTGAACTTTTCATCAAAAGGTCTGAGTGCTACAGGAAGACCGGGGAGATTGACAAAGCAATGGCCGATCTGACAATGTATCTTACATTTTATCCTGAAAACAGATCAGCCCTGAGCATGGCCGGGAAACTGGAAGCTGCATTGGGAGATAATTTAAAGGCAATAGAATATTTTACGAATAATCTTAAGCTTCATCCTAATGACCCGCAATGCTATATAGATCGCGCGAATTCTTACCTGGCAGCAAGATCATGGGAATGGGCCGCAAACGATTTCGGCATGTCGCTTGACCTGGATCCCGGAAACCCTGAAGTGTGGCTTAGCAAAGGTATCGCGCTTGCCAATGAGGGTCATACTGATGATGCCTGTCATGATTTCAGGCAATCAATGAGACTGGGAAACAAGCGTGCCCCAGACTACATCAGCAAGTACTGCATAAAATGAACCGGCTGATGATTTTATCCGGGGATTTCAGCTGATGGATAATATCAAATTATATTCTGAATGAGGGCCCATGCTTTTACCTCACATGCTTCAGTATCCTTGAAAAGAGATCGATTGGTTTGAAAGGTTTGAGAACATAATCGTTTATGTTCAGATCCTCAATCTTGTCGTGGCTCTCGGACATAATTGCCGCTGTTAGCGCTACGATCGGGATGCTGCTTATTTTCGGATTGTCGGATTTCCTTATGATCTTAGTCGCTTCAATGCCATCCATCACCGGCATATGGAGATCCATCAGCACCAGGTCGAAATCTTCAGCCATCAGTTTATCCAGTGCCTCCTGTCCGTTTTCTGCGTGCGTAACAATGACACCCCAGCCGGCAAGAAATTTATTTGCGACAAAAAAATTGATTTTATTGTCTTCAGCTACCAGGATCCGCTTTCCTTCAAGCCCTGCGAAGGACTCAGCCACTTCCTGTTCACTCTGACGTGAACCTTTCTCAGGTACCAGGAATTGGAGACTGAATGTAAAGCTGGATCCTTTATCCGGTTCACTCTCCAGCGTAATAGTACCTCCCTGTAATTCAATAAGTTTCTTGCATATTGCCAGGCCAAGCCCTGTTCCCCCGTAATTTCTTGAAGTGGAAGATGAAGCCTGGGTAAAGCTTTCGAAAATTGCTGATTGTCTGTCCTTTGGAATCCCGATTCCCGTGTCATGAACTGAAAACTCAAGCGTGGAATAATTATTTTTCCTTTCAAGCTCCTTTATATACACAATAATCTCACCATGATTGGTAAATTTCAGGGCATTTGACAGCAGGTTTGACAAAATCTGGTTAAGTCTGATTTGATCTCCAATGACCTCATCAGGCATATTCCCTTCCTTCTTTATTTCAAAATCAAGATGCTTTGCCTTTGATCTGAATGAATAAGACCTCATTATTTCGTCCAGGAAATCATTTAAGTCGAACTGGATCTGTTCAAATATGATCTTCCCTGATTCCATCTTGTTGTAATCCAAAACATCATTGACAAGAGTAAGCAGGTGATTGCCGGAAAACCTCAGGGTTCTGATATAATCCATCTGGTCTTCCCTCGGGTTCCCCTGGAGAAGGAGGTTTGTGATGCCGATAACTTCGTTGAGAGGTGTTCTGATCTCATGGCTCATAGTCGACATGAATATCTGTTTTGATTCAGCCGCTTCTTCTGCCCGCTGGCGTGCAATGACAAGGTTGTCGAGCATTATCCTGCGCTGGATTGCAATAGCTATCTGGTTGGCTATGAAATCAAGAACATAAAGGTCATCCTGTGAAAATTTATTTTCATCATTATAATCCTGAAGGCACATTACCCCTATAATACTGTTCTCAACTTTCAGCGGCACTCCCATCCATACCTTGCAGTCAGTTCCAATCAGTTCTATATCGCCCGACTCTTCAAGCTGTTTGAGGTCTTTCTCCTTCAGGAGGACTGATTTATTGGTATTAATGACATAACCCGTAATAGTCTTTTTAGCAGGTATT
Organism: uncultured Bacteroidales bacterium; assembly: GCA_963717685.1. Taxonomy (GTDB): domain Bacteria; phylum Bacteroidota; class Bacteroidia; order Bacteroidales; family VadinHA17; genus LD21. Next base: position 2,569,726 of record OY970346.1, read on the forward strand.
TCTTCGAAGTCATCTTTTTCATCAGCAAAGAACGGGAGGGAGAGAGTTTCATTTTTTTTATCGTAAAGAGCGATGAAGAAATTATTTGTATCCCATATCTTGCTCAGCTCATGTACAATGGTCGGATATATTTCCTTGATATCCATTTGTTTGAGGGCTGCTGAAGAAATATTGTAGAGGATTTCCTGCAACAGCTGATTTTTCCTTTCTGCAGTGATATCCCTGTATATTCTGAGGAGCGCAACCGTTTCATCGTTGACGATAATGCCGGTTGCTATAAGTATAATATTTATCCTGTTTCCTGACTTGTCTTTTCTGATAGTCTGTCTTGTCACTTTCTGGCGCTGCAACGCAAGCTTCTCTATCTCCATGGCTTCATCCATGGCCTCCTCCGGCACTATGAGGTCATCAATAATCTTATTGGATGTTTCTTCAGCGGTATATCCAAACAGATTGGTGAATTCCCTGTTCACCATTGTTATCCTTCCGCTTAAATCAGTAATTGCGATAGCTTCAGGAGTGGAATCAATCAGGTGTTCAAGGAATGCTTTTTCTCTCTTAATCTGCTCCTCATAATCTTTTTGCTTGGAAATATCCGTTGCGGTTCCCCTGTACCCTGCGATTTTGCCTTCCTTGAAGACCGCAATGGTATGGGTGACAATTGGAACAAGGGACCCGTCTTTTTTCCTTCCGTAATACTCATTGCTTGAAAAGTCATCCGGCGACTTCAGGGAAACCATATTGCTGATCATCTGGCTGTAATTCATGGGGAATATATCAGAGATCATCAACGTCTCAAGATCCTTTTCGGTATATCCGAAGAAATTCAGGCCATATTCATTTGCAAATAAAATCTTCCCATTGAGATCGACCTCATAGATCATTTCAGGCAGCATGTTTGACATCTTTTCAAATGCATCTGACTGCTCGAACAATAATTCATTCTTTATCTTCCGGCTGCCGGGTTCCCAGGTAACAACATAATTACCCGGCGTAAGTATGAATCCCATGTAGTATCCTTCCGAATCATCGCCTTTTTCCGAGACGGCAAGCTTATGTGATTCATTTGTTACGTGAAGATGATGCAGCAGCTCAACCAGCTTTTTACGGCTTGCGAGAGGGGTGTTGTCAATACATTTCCCGACAACTTCCTTTTTGTCGACATGCTCAACCTGTCCGGCTTTTTTGTTAAGATCGGCTATATAAAATCCATTGTCCAGACCGGCGTGAAATAATGCAAAATAGCAGCCTGACTTATTTAGTATTTCTTCAAGTATGTCTTTCCCGTTGGCTCCAATAAATAATCCCGACTCCAGTCTTGAAAGTTCCATATCATCTGAAGCAGAGTCAGAGGCACGCGTCATCACCCTGCCCATTTGGCTGTCCTCTTCCTGATTTCCCAGATGCATTCTTCTCAATTCATCCTCAAGTCTTTTGTTTTGTTCTTCAAGTTCCTTGAATTTTTTCTTGTAATCCATCAGGTCACGGGTTTAAAAGATATATCAAAATTAATAAAAAATGATCTGTTTGAAATAATCTGTAAGTCAAAATAATGGGGCATGGGAATCTTTACATTTTTTTGTTTCTTAAGCTATAATATTTGCAAAAAGCACTGATACCGCACTTGTCACAGGATGGATTTTTTGCCTTGCATACATACCTTCCGTGAAGTATCAGCCAGTGATGAGCCTTATGCAAAAGTTCTCCGGGTATGTTCCCGGTAAGCTGCAATTCGGTCTGGAGCGGTGTTTTGGCATTCCTGGTGAGGCCAGTCCTTGCTGCAACCCTGAATACATGAGTATCGACAGGCATTACTGGTTTCCTGAAAATAACTGATGCCACGACATTAGCTGTTTTTCTGCCCACCCCCGGTAATCTCTGAAGCAATTCCGGGTCAGAAGGAACTGTACCATTAAAATCCCTGACCAGCATTTTAGCCATTTCCGAAAGGTGCTTTGCCTTGCTGTTGGGATATGAACATGATTTGATGAATTCAAGAATTTCCTCCGGTGCGGCTTCGGCCATGCTTCCGGCATCCGGAAACTGCCGCAGGAGAACGGGAGTTATCATATTGACCCTCTTGTCGGTACATTGTGCCGAAAGGATTACTGCCACGATAAGTTCAAACGGATCATTATAAGTCAGTTCAGTCTCAGGCTCTGGCATATTGACAATGAAATAATCCAGGATCCCTTTATATCTTTCTTTTAAAGTCATGTAATTACAGATTTGCTTTGCCCGGCTAAAAGATAATGATTTTTATTTTTGATTGAGTGCCATAGCTTCAGGGTAAATGATTTTGCCTCAAATAATGATGTTTCACTGAATTTTAACATGAGATTTTATAACTTTAAACCTGAAAAGCTATTCTGAATTGGAAAAAATATTAATTACATCTCAGGATTTTATTTCTGCAATTCTTGTAGGTGCGAGGTGGGAAGCCGTGATCAAGCTGCTTCCTGAAAGAGGGGTCGCAATAATAACCGACAGGAATGTGTTCGGTATTTATGGCAAGCTGTTTCCAGGGTTTCCTGTCATTAAGTTAAAGCCGGGAGAAGAAAGCAAGAAGCTGAAGGTGATTGAATCTCTGGCAGGAAAGCTTCTTGATCTTGGCATTGACCGCTCGGGATTTATTCTTGGAATTGGAGGCGGAGTTGTTTGTGATATCGCCGGTTTCCTTGCTTCGGTTTATATGAGAGGAGTCCATTTCGGTTTTGTCTCCACAACCCTGCTGTCACAGGTTGATGCAAGCACGGGTGGCAAAAACGGCGTTAACCTGGGAAACACAAAAAATGTCATCGGCAGCTTTGCGCAACCCGATTTTGTGGTTTGTGATACCACCATGTTCCGTTCGCTTCCTGATGAGGAATATTTGTCAGGATTGGCTGAACTTATAAAAACGGGATTGATCGGGGATCCTTCCATTATAGATATTCTTGATAAAAATTATTATGAGATAATACTCAGGGACAGGTTTCTTCTTGCTGACCTTGTGACCCGGGCAGTCAAATTCAAGGCATCAGTTGTAGCCAGGGATGAAAAGGAGAAAGGAATGAGACGGATACTTAACTTCGGGCATACCTTCGGCCATGCGATTGAGCTCCACAATTCTGTCAGCCATGGATATGCAGTGGCCTCAGGGATGGAGCTTGCAGCCGGATTCTCCTTTAAAAAAGGACTTCTGGGAAGAAGAGATTATGAAAGGATAATCGAGCTGCTTGATAAATACAAGCTCCTCCGGCATTATAATATTCCCGATGAGACTATCAGGGATCTTATCCGGCATGATAAGAAGAAATCAGGAGAAGATATTCATTTCGTGTTAATTGAAGGTATAGGAGCACCTGTTGTAAGAAAACTGCCACTGAATGATATAGTCGAATTCTATAAAAACAATAAGACAAGCATAAGATAAGCCAATGAATAGCTTCGGAGTTTTATTCAGGGTATCTCTTTTCGGAGAATCACATGGACAGGTGGTTGGAGTGACCATTGACGGATGCCCTCCGGGAATTGAAATTAGTAAAGACGATTTTCAGAATGACCTTTCCAGGAGGCAGGGCGGAATAAAAGGCACAACCAGCCGGCATGAATCCGACTTGCCTGAAATACTCAGCGGAGTCTATGAAGGATTTAGCACAGGAGCCCCAGTTACAATAGTCACTTCAAACACTAATGCCTCTCCCGGCGACTATAACGAATTTAAAGATATCCCAAGGCCGGGTCATGCCGATTTTACGTCACAAATCAAGTATCTTGGCTTTTCAGATCAGAGAGGAAGCGGCCATTTTTCAGGTAGAATCACATGGGGACTTGTTGCAGCGGGCGTGGTGGCGAAAAAAATATGCAGCGGAACTAAGATCACTGCGAACCTGATTTCAGCCGGCGGATCGTCTGACGTTGAAAAAGCCGTAATCGAGGCCATGGAAGCCAATGATTCCATAGGAGGTATTATTGAATGCCGTGTAAAAAATCCTCCTGTGGCTATAGGAGAACCCTTCTTCAATTCAGTGGAGTCCGTTGTCAGTCACCTGGTATTCTCAATCCCTGCAATAAAGGCAATTGAATTCGGCTCGGGATTTGCTGCAGCATCGATGCGGGGCTCGGAGCATAACGATCCTTTCACGGACATAAAGGGGACGACCGCAACAAACAATGCAGGAGGGATTAACGGAGGTATTGCAAACGGTAATGAAATCGTCTTCAGGGTCGCGGTAAAACCGGCTTCTTCAATTGGGAATGAGCAAAAAACAATGAATTTCCGGACAGGGAAAATGCAGGCACTGAAGGTGGAAGGGCGTCATGATACATGCATTGCTTTAAGGATGCCGGTCATAGTGGAGGCGGCAACAGCGTTAGCGATAGCCGATCTCATTCTTGCTGACAGGGGCATTTCTGGCCGGAGTAAATGAACAAGCAGGATCACTCCAGTTCTATTTTCAGTATTCTCCGTGTGGAACCGGTCACCCTGAACCTGTCGTCTGTTCTTTCTCCCATAATCCAGGCGATCTTGCCGTCCGATTCAAGAATAAGGACTTTTTCTTTATCAAGCCTTGAAAACTTCCGATCGATAAAGTAGTCACTAAGCTTCTTTTTCTTTTTCATTCCGAAAGGATAAAAGGAATCCCCCTGCTGCCATTTCCTGATCGTGACAGGGAATTTCACCTTCCGGTAATCCAGAAGAGCAGTGTTCTTTTCAGCACATTCAACCAGACCTGGGCCCGGAGAGAATGTTCTCGCTGATCTAATTCCCGGAAATTTTCTTAATTCAGCCAATGTGTTGACAGATTGAACATTGTCTTTGATCTCAATCTTTTCGGAAATGATGATCTCATCGCGGTTTTTAAGCAATTTGTACCTGTCAGTGAAGATCTGGCTTCCTGTTTTGCCTGCAATTATTTTCTGAAGGTCCCGGACAGTGGCGGAATTAATTCCGTACGGCCTAAACAGCTCAAAAAGGAGAGTCCTTTTTTGCAGAATCGGACTTATTCTTCGTATTTTTACGAAGAATTCCCCGTTTTCCTCATGGAACAGTTTTTCCCTGAGCTTTCCAGTCAGGTCATTTACGATATCATTTATTTCACCTAGCCTTTCAGCTGTTTCATTCAGGGTTGTCTCTATGGAAGGGTTGATTTGTTTCAGGAGCGGGATCACCAGATGCCTGATCTTATTTCTCGTGTATTTGGTTTCAGCGTTTGATCTGTCTTCCCTGTAGCCGATTTTATTTTCGCAGCAATATTCCCTTATTGATTCCCTTGATGCAAAAAGGATTGGCCTTATTACTTTATTGCCCGATTTTTTCATGCCGGTAAGACCTGCAATCCCTGTACCTCTAGTGAGGTTGATCAGAAATGTTTCTGCATTATCATTCAGATTATGTGCTACTGCAATTGAATCAAAACCGTTTTTTCGCCTGATCTTTTCAAACCATTCATATCTTAATTCCCTTGCCGACATTTGTATTGATATGCCTTTTTTTGAAGCATACTCTCTTGTCCTGAACTTATTTGAATAGAACGGGATATTATTTATTCTGGCAAATTCACTGACGAACTCTTCATCTTCATCAGATTCGGTTCCCCTCAGGCAAAAATTGCAGTGTGCAATGCCAAGGCGGATATTCATCCTGATAAAAAGGTGAGCCATCACCATTGAATCTATTCCGCCGCTTACAGCCATCAGAACTCTGTCCCTGGGTTTTACAAGCTGGTTTTCCTCAATATATTTAATGAAATTGTCGAACATGGCAGAATTATCCGGGTTTTTATTGATACAGCATTATTGAAGGCGGTCCGGGATCGAAATCATCAGGTTTGAGAAGTTGTTCTCCGGAAATGTATAAGTAATTTACTTTTGAATAAGGCGGAAGATCCGGATAGAAGTTCAGGCTGATCTGGATGGTATTGAACAGAAGGTTGTCATTCCTGATCCTGACTCCGATACCTATGCTGGTAAGAAGATCTCCGCTTATTACTGGCTGCCTGTAACCGAAAAGATAACCCACGCCGGCAGAGGCAAAGAATGCAAACCTGAACCCATAAAAATTTCGCGGGCTGAAAAGAACTGATTCAAGATCAAGAGACAATCTCTGCAATCCCCCGATGGTGTCATTTCTGAACCCCGTGAAACTCCCATCGCTGGTAAAAGTTATGTATTCATCCGTATACCTGTCGAAACCTCTGGTATAATCTGCTTTCACAAAATTCCTCATCTTATAGTCGCCCAGATATAAAAGATTTGTAAAATAAACACTCCTTAATAGAAACATTCCTTCCTCCGTTGCGCTTCCGTTTAGGAAAGAAGAAAGTCCCGCCGATGCATACAGATACCCCAGTCTGCTCAAAGACTCGCCGGCCGAAATATTACAGCCCAGATATGTTCTCATTTTGAACTCGTTTATTTCTCTTCCGGCTGTAAAAGTAAGAAGTCCTCCGTAAGGAATATCCTCTGTTCTTCCATAAGCATAGAGAAGGCTTGTCTTGTAATATTTCCTGACGGAAAGGGAAAGAGAACCAAGGTACATCCTGTAGCTCTGAAGATAATGATATGAGTCAGGAAGGATGAAAGGACGGTCGAATACGTTATTATTCGTGTATCTTACTCCGATTATCAGCCTTGTAACCGATTCCTTGTTCAGGAGGAAGGAACGCTCAAGCCAGTAATCCTGGAGATTGTATTTTAAAGGTTCAGGCTTCGGCAGGGTATCAAGGTCCTCGCTGGTGAACATCTCCCTCACTGATATTCCTCCTGCGTACCTGGTTGTTGAACTGACCAGCTTGCGGCTCAGGCTGAATCCATAAGTCTTCTGGCCAAGACCGCTGTAGTAATATACATCCATATCGATGAATGTTTTCCGGATATTGCTCATTATATAATCCACTCCAAATCCGGGTGAATCCGGAAGATCGGGATTATATGGAACTGTAATCTTGAATTCGTTGCCAAGGCCCAGGATATTCTTATCGAAAACCGCGACTGACCCGGCGTTAATACTTTGGAGATCGACTGATGCTCCAAGGGAATACAAGTCCTTCGTGACGACAACAATGTTTACCACTGAATCCGAAACGGGAACTACCAGTATCCTGGAATCGTCAATAAATGGCAGCTGCCGCAATAGTCTTTCATTATCGCTGAGGATCAGAGGAGAGACCGTATCTCCTTCCGAAAACAGAAGGTTTTTCCTTATAATGAATTCGTTCGTATTGAGATGAGTTTTATTCAAAATGTTTTCGACATTGTTCTGACTCATATACTGAGGCCTGTTTATATCCGTTCCGAAAACGTTAAGCCGCTGGACGGTGACTTTTCCTATCTTTTTCCCGGAGTATTTCTCATAATCTGATTCGCTTGACCGGCTTTTTGCCTGGGCAGGCAGAGGCTGATAATTGGATACGACAACGAAGTCGTACAGTTTTTTTGTAACCATGTGCTTTGAAGCCTTTGCCTTCAACGAGTTATAAAAACCTGAATTTGCATTATTTACAAACGGTTCAGGCGAAATTATTATCTGATGGTTTTTAGTCAAAGAATCATTAATAAGAAAAAGCCTGCTTTTGGCCGGCTTGATGGTGTCGGGAAGAATCATCCCGGAATCCTGCATCTTTGTATTGTTGACCTGAGACCAGAGGGGGGCATTAAAAAACAGAAGGACGGATAAAATCAAAGGTCCGACCGGATTTACATATCTCGATTTCACATATCGATCAGGTTTCATGAGTGTTATTGATGAGGACATCATCAGAGTTGAACTGGAAGCCCAATCGTTTGCCGGTAATTACTCTTGAATGCTGTATTTTAGCTTCAGCCTGACCAACAGTTGCAATTTTCACAGTGTCGTAAGGCGGGACCAGCAGGTCAAACTCGAGCGAATACTGAATTGCAGTCGAGATAATTATCTGCAAGGCTTGCTTGCTGATCTGTTCGTTCCCGTAATTGGAAAACAGCATTCCCATTTGCCTCTTGCCTTCGACAAAATACTGGTTTTCATGATTTATGAAAACCCTGGCAATGAGATAACCCAGGTCATCGAGCCTGGAATACTTGAATGAATCTGCAAGGAAGTTGTAAATATTTATAATTCCGGAGTAGGCATTAAATTTATTTTTTTGAATATAAGGAGTCTTCCATGCCGGATGTTCCCTGTCGAACTGGAAAATATTTGAATGCATGCTGAACATCAGAACATCACCGGCGACTCTCAATTGCGCATCAAAATTGCTGCGGTCCGTATATTCAAGCCTTATGCGCGAATCAATGCCCGTCAGATTTACATTTGTCTCTTTTGCCATACTTTTCAGGATTTCTTTAATTATGAAAAAAGAATCCAGTGTGTTGTCATAAACCTTCTGCTTCAGCACGGATTTTTCCTTGAGAGTACTGATTATTGTCTGTTTTTTATCATCGAGTTCCGACATGGCCAGATTTATTATTATGAATTAAAGCATCTAAATTAATAATAAATATCAAATCAGTCACAAGCGAATGATGTGCATGTCCTTCTTTCCTGAATGGCCAGGTAATTGGGGGAATGGTTGATTACCGAGAACCAGTGGATCCGGGTTTCAGTATGATCTTGCAAAAAGAACCCTTCTTTCCGAGGGTTTGCCGGAATAGATGCATTTCCCTTTTTCTTCGGGAGCATCGAAAGGGATACATCTGATCGTGGCTTTAGTCTCTTCCTTTATCTTTTCTTCCGTCTCGGTTGTACCGTCCCAGTGTGCCATAATAAAACCACCGGTTTCATCGAGTATTCTTTCAAAATCATCCCATTTTTCAACATAAAATGTATTTTTCTTTCTGAAATCCAGTGCTTTGCAAAAGATATTCTTCTGTATGTCGTCAAGAAGCCACTGAATATTGGAAAGCAGGTCATCTGCAGGAATGATTTTTTTCTCGAGAGTATCCCTTCTTACAACTTCTGCAGTTTTATTTTCAATATCCCTTGGACCAATCGATATCCTAACAGGAACACCCTTAAGCTCGTAATGGGCGTATTTCCATCCGGGTTTATTGGTATCCCTGTCATCATATTTAACTGATATACCTGCTTTTATAAGAGTTTCCCTGATATTGCCGGCAACTAGGTTCAACTCCTGAAGCTCACCGGCATTTTTATATACAGGTATTATTACGACCTGTATCGGAGCCAGTCTGGGCGGCAGCACCAGGCCGTTATTATCTGAGTGGCCCATAATAAGGGCTCCAATCACCCTGGTCGATAATCCCCATGAAGTGGCCCAGACATAATCCAGCTTCCCTGTTTTGTCTGTGAACTGAACATCGAATGCCTTCGCAAAATTCTGCCCGAGAAAGTGGCTTGTTCCTGCCTGAAGCGCTTTGCCATCCTGCATAAGTGCCTCAATTGTATATGTGTCCAGTGCACCTGCAAATCGTTCACTTTCAGTTTTATATCCCTTAACCACCGGCAGCGCCATAAAATTTTCGGCAAAATCGGAATAAACATTGATCATGCGCTGTGTCTCTTCAAATGCCTCTTCGCGAGTGGCATGAGCTGTATGTCCCTCCTGCCAGAGAAATTCGGCTGTCCGGAGGAAGAGACGGGTTCTCATCTCCCATCTTACCACATTTGCCCACTGATTGATAAGAATAGGGAGGTCCCTGTATGAATGAACCCAGTTCTTATATGAGTTCCAGATAATGGTCTCCGAGGTAGGACGGACGATAAGCTCCTCTTCAAGTTTTGCCTCAGGATCGACTATAATGCCTTTACCGGTCTCATCATGCTTTAGCCGGTAATGTGTCACAACAGCGCATTCCTTGGCGAATCCTTCTACATGCTTTGCCTCTCTGCTGAAAAATGACTTTGGGATAAAAAGAGGAAAATAGGCGTTGACATGCCCCGTTGCCTTGAACATTCTGTCAAGCTCAGCCTGTATCTTTTCCCAGATTGCATAACCGTAGGGCTTAATTACCATGCAGCCCCGTACAGCTGAATTTTCGGCCAGATCAGCCTTTATTACGAGATCATTATACCACTGTGAATAATTTTCATCCCTGTTTGTCAAAAACTTTGCCATGCTTTGGTATAGTATTTGAATTATTCATTAAAAACTGCGTAAAAATAGATAAAAACTTTAGTTATCTTTAAAAAAAATCAGGAGGTCTTGATGGAAGCTAAATTTTACTTCACAATTTTACTGGCAATTACACTTACAGGGTTTCCGCTGAAAGCACAAAACTCCGATTACAATGACTTCGAGGGCACTAATTCAGGTGTTGCTATGACCAGTTATTATGATGATTATGATTATTATTATACTTCACGCATAAACCGGTTCCACCGGTCATACCTGGATTTTGACTTTTATTCTCCTTTATTCACTGATATATACTGGTACAGCTATAAGCCTTTGACATGGGGCATGAGCATTTATGGAAGAACCGGATCAGGTTTCGGCTTTTCTTTCAATTACCCGGTTTATTATTACGGATGGGGCTATGGAAATTGGTACGATTATGATTACGGATGGCATGATCCATTTTATGGGAACACCTGGTTTTATGGATATAGTCCTTACTATTACGGTAATCATTCCCCTGAAGTGTACAATATAAACATAGGACGCGGATGGAGGGAAAGCAGCCGGAATAATCACTTGTACGAAAATAACAGACCTGTTTTTAATTCTTTTAATAATAACAGTTTTTATAATCGCTCATCGGATTATTCTGTGAGGAATGTGCCTGAAATGACCAGGCAGCCTGATTATAACGACATTAATCATGGAACTGTTTCAAATCCCGGCAATATCAGGAGTGTTGCAGATGGAAGAAGGATAGAATCAGGCAATAGCATAAACAGGAACCAGACAACTATCACTGACAATTCTAGACGACATCAGGAATCAGGCCAGATTAACGGCAGCAGTACGGTAAACCAGCCAAACAGGAACTCAAGCGGCAGTACAATTAGCCAGCCCAATGGGAACAACGGCAACAATACCGGAAGCCGGCTAAACGGGAATAATGGAAATTTTGGCCAGAACAGCAGCAACAACGGGAACAATGGCAACAATAATGATAGCAGTATTGACAGGAATGTCAGTAATTCTGTTCAAAACAATACCGGCAATAGGGGATCATCTGATATGAACCAACCCGCTTCAGTTAAAAGGAATGAAAATAACAATGCACAGTCCATAGACAGAAATATTAAAGCTCCGGAATCGGCCAGGCAACCTGCAACAAGAGTCCCGACTTATAATGGAATAGGGGCCGTGAGGTCATATATGGCACCTTCAGGAAGCTCATCAATGCAGCGTCAGGAAAAACCTTCAGGCACATCAATTAACAAGAGACCGACGCCGGTACCTTCCAAGCGAACTTCAGCACCTTCTCCAAAATCAGAATCCTCCAATAGCGATAATAGTAAAAGAACTGAGTAATAAACGGCAAAAGCAAGGATAAAACAATGTTAATTTTGAAAACATTTTAAAAGTTAATCTCCGAAGCAGGCATTTTGGTACAAAATTTGCAAATGATTAAGAAAAATGAAATTACCCATGAAAGCAATTAATTACATATCAATCCTTACGCTTCTTGCATTAGGATCTTGTACATCAGGCTTATACAGAGGGCTTGGGTATGATGATCTTTATTATAACCCGTCTGATCAACCTGTCGCCAGTGCGAAAAATCCTTCGGTAAACCAGGCTCCGGAAGGAAATTTGAAGGCTAAGGATTATTATAATAACATTTATTCCGCCGATACACTGGTCTCAGATGAGTACTCAAATGCGGTAGATAATAACAATGAGGCTGGAGGTCAGAATTACAATAATGCCATTGATTCGTATTCCGGCCAGATGAGAAGCTATTACGGGAACGATATTCTCTATCCTTACTGGACAGACCCATTCTATTTCAACTACGGATACCCGTCATTTGGCTTTGGTTTTGGATATGGCTATCCTTATTATTATGATCCTTTCATGTTTGGTTATGGATTATACGGCTTTTATGGAGGCTTATACATGGGCTATATGGGCTTCTATCCGTTCTTCTCATACTATTCACCTTACTATCATGGGATTTACGGATACGGAGAGGGAGCCTCACTGGGAAACGGAAGAAGATTAAGACAGAGCAATTATTCCACAACGTGGAACAGGAGCATGAATCCTGCAACAGCCTCAGCTTCATCAAAGAGATCGGGAAATCTTTCCGGAACACCCCAGGCTTCTCAACGTTCAGAATTAATTAATCCTTCAAACAGCTCCGTTACCAGGAGAACTGCGGCTAATAATGCTGTACCGCAAAGCAGTGCCAGAGCTTCTGTCCCTGCCAGCAGGAATTCTGCAGCTGCAAGACCGGATTATAAAAGCATTAACAGGACATATACGCCCAGTTACAGCAGCCCCAGAATGAGTACCCGCCCTTACTATAATAATAGCAGGGTAAGTTCGGGGAATCCGTCTGCCAGGTCATATTCGAACCAGGGCAACTACAGAAGCGGAACCAGGTCAGTAACATCTTATAGTATCGGCAGATATTATTCGCTTCCTGCGAGGCGATCATATGAAAGCAGTTCCGGATCATATTCAGGAAGATCCTCGACGTATAGCAGCTCAGGATCAAGAAGCAGCTCCTCTTCAGGCTATTCATCCGGCTCGTCAAGATCTTCCGGCGGAGGATCATCCTCAGGAGGCAGACACAGATAATTATTTGCACGTAAGTCCAAACTAGAAGATATTTCATTCTGACTAAAGAGTGGGGGGATTGTTTTAACTAAAATCAATGAAAAAATGAAAAAAATCAGCCTGATATTTTTAACAATATTTGCAGCTGCCGGGGCTTTACGCGCTCAGAATGTCGATGATGCTCTCAGATATTCAGATCTTTTCTATACCGGAACTGCCAGATTCATGTCAATGGGCGGAGCATTCACTGCACTGGGCGGAGATATTTCCACATTAAGCCAGAATCCTGCAGGGATAGGGGTTTTTAGATCATCTGAAGTGACGGTCTCTCCCCAGCTATTCCACTTTAGTTCATCGGCAACCTACAACAATACCACGGCTGATGACTATATTTATAATTTCAACCTTGGCCAGATAGGCTTTGTGACAACCCTGAAAAAAAATAATTCCGGGTCCGGGTTGGTAACCTTTAACTTTGGTTATTCTTTCAACAAAACAAATAACCTGAATCAGAGTATTGTCATCACCGGTATCAGCACCAACAGCTCACTTGCTGACTACTGGGCTGACGAAAGCAAAGGATATACCAAGGATCAGCTGGCATCCAATGTACCTGATGCATACCTGGCCTGGGACACATGGGTGCTGGATTCTCTTCCCGGTTCCAACAATTCATACGGTACAGTCTATTCCAACTATGGCGATAACCCGCCGTCAGTCTACGGGCAGACAGTAAAACGGATTATTACAAACACCGGATATACGGGTGAGCATGCTATTTCATTGGGTGGAAACTATTCAGATAAATTTTTCTTCGGAGCGACACTTGGCATAAATACGGTGAATTATGAAAGCAAATATGAGCATCTCGAATCAACCGATGTATCCTTGCCATCACAGTTCACGAGCTTTGATTATACGTCTTATTATAAGGATTCCGGTACGGGATTCAACATCAAGTTCGGAGCAATATACAAGCCGATTGAATGGCTCCGTCTTGGGGTAGCATTTCATTCGCCCACATATTACCGGATAAATGAATACACTTACGATAATATTTCCACATATTTCAGCAATGGGGATCATTACTCCGAATCAAATGCGCCATACAGATTTTCGTATGACCTGACCACTCCGTTCAGGGTACTTACGGGCGCCGCTGTGCAGATTGGAAAAATAGCCCTGATCAGCGCTGATTATGAATTTGTAGATTACAGTTCGGCAAAGTTCTCGGATGCCAGCGATGGCTACGACTATACTGAGACTAACCAGGAAATTACAAGTACTCTTACGACAGCAAATAATATACGCCTGGGTGCTGAATTAAGAATTAAGAACCTTTACCTGCGGGGTGGTTATTCATATTATGGAAGTGCATGGAAAAATGGAGAGCTTAACCAGGATCAGCATTATAATTCATTTTCCTGCGGTTTGGGATTCAGGGCCCAGAATGTTTTTGCCGATTTCAGCTTCACTACCCTTGCAAACAACGAAAATTATCTGATGTACAGCTCTTCAGCCGGGGATGCACAATCAAGTCTGAACCTGATCAGGAATATGTTCACTTTGACTTTAGGATATAAATTCAATTACTAGTACTTTGTTTGACTTCCTCAAAAAAGGCCGCCTCAGTGCGGTCTTTTTTATAAATATTCCTGTGCCTCCGGTCCCATATTGAAAAGCAGATCTGCTATGCTTAAACCGGGAGTAAATACTTTACCGGAATTGAATACCTGCGGATAACTCCTGTAATTATATGAGGAAATTATTTTGGGACTGATTAAGTATCTGAAATCATTTTCATTCTCCTCCGGAGGCATGAAGGAGCGGGTAAAAGAAATTTTTCTGCTCATATTCATTAACTTCATTGTGGCCTCAAGCAGGGCCATGTTCAGATCAAGCAGAAATTCATTTCCCGAAAGGATAATTTTTTCAAAAGTCTCAAAATAATAAAGAAAAAATGGTGAAGAGCCGTAGGATGTAGCAAGTGCGCCAAGATGAACCTGCTGCCATCTTTTAGAATAATCTATTCTAATATTCCTGATCGGCGTCTTGTGAATGCTTCCATGATAAACAGGTACAATAAGAGTACATGGCCTGTCGGCTGATAATATGATAAAGCGATTGCGATAAGATTGCTTGACGTAGTTTTCCTCATTCTCGATCAGGATCTCATCGGCCTTCTTTATCCGGGCATAGTATTCAATTGGCGGCAGATAAGCTGTTGAAAGTATGATTTTGCCACTCATTTAACTGCAGATCAATTCATTTTGTTGATCATGCTTGCCGAAAATCCTGCACCGAAGCCGTTATCAATATTTACAACAGTGACGCCGGAGGAACAGCTTGTGAGCATCGCCAGGAGTGCAGATATGCCACCGAAGCTGGCTCCATAGCCTACGCTTGTCGGGACTGCTATAACAGGTTTATCGACTAATCCGCCCACAACACTTGCCAGTGCTCCCTCCATTCCTGCAATTACGATAATAACCCTGCACCTTCGGATCTCCGGCAGCTTATCGACGAGCCTGTGAATGCCTGCCACTCCAGCATCAAATATCCTCACAACCTTGTTGCCAAGAAGTTCAGCAGTCACCGCAGCCTCCTCAGCGACGGGTATATCAGAAGTTCCTGCGGTTATTACAGCAATGCTGGTTTCGGTGAGATCTTCAGATGTTTCCTTTTTCTTTTTCACAGAAATGATCCTGGCTTCCTTATAATATACTGCATCAGGCGCAATGGCTCTCACTGATTCGAACATATCAATCGCAGCCCTTGTCCCGATAATATTATTCTCTTTTTGAATCATAACCAGGAAGATATCGCGGATCTGGGCAATTGTTTTTCCCTCGCAGTATACAATTTCCGGATAACCGGTCCGGATTTCCCGGTGATGATCTATTTTGGCAAACCCCAGATCGGTGTAAGGAAAGTCTTTCAGGATCCCAAGAACTTCCTCAACGCTCCTTGTTCCATCCCTGACATCATTCAGCAGCTTTTCAATTTCTTTTCCGGTCATTTCTTTTTAATTCCATGATCCATGCTTCCGCTTCTGTAACCTTCAAGGTCCAAAGATATATATCTGAAACCTATTTCCTTAAGACTGGCAACTATATTTTCCCTTTCAGGATCATTGGCTATTTTTTCGATATAACCCGGCAGGCATTCAATCCTGGCGACATCGTTGTGCACCCTGACCCTCGTTCCGGGATAATTTTTTTCGAACAGATAATCCTCCGCTTTTTCTATCATTTTCAGCATACCCTCGCTGACTTCAGATTCATAAGGGATCCTCGTCAGCAGACAGGCGCCTGCCGGTTTGTCCCAGATTGATAAACCCTCTTTCATAAGAAACTCCCTGATGTCCTTCTTAGTCATGCCCGTTTCTGCAAGCGGGCTTCTGACTGACATTTCCCTTAATGCTTTTAATCCGGGACGGTAGGCACCCATATCATCTGAGTTAGTGCCATCCAGGATATACCTGAATCCATTTTCACTGGCGAATTCTGCAATTTTTCCAAACAGGTTCTTTTTACACAGGTAACATCTTTCGACAGGATTATGCCTTATAATTTCAGGGAAAGGGATATCAATTATTTTATGATCAATTCCGTAAGTTTTGGCAAAATCGACAGCTTCATTTATTTCACGTGCCGGAATGTAAGGTGTACTTACTGTGACAGCAATCATTTTGACATTTCTGACAGAGTGTGCCCTGTAAGCCAAAAAAGCACTGTCAACCCCTCCTGAAAAAGCAATAACAAAAGATTTTAGCTCTTTAAGAAGTGAGTCAAGTTTTATCAGACTGGTTTCCGTCATTTTAAAAACAGATGTGCCAGATCTCCTTTAGCTGGCCTTTTAATCGGTGAAAAATTATTTTGGAAAATCATAAAACAAATTACCGCTATAATTTATTTACGATCTTTTTTTCATCCATCTTCCTATTAACAATCAAAGCCATAATATTGTTGTAAATTTCCTTTATCGGAATGCCATTTTCAGCAGCTATTCTTTTACAATCATCATATTCCGGCTTGCATGAAACCTCTTTTTCCCTATAAAATGATCGTTTGATATTGACAATTCCAAATTGAGTTTCAATCGTATCCATCTTTCTGGCCAGAGTGTCTTTTCTGAAGGTAAAATTTCTTATTCCGACCGAAGTGGTTTCGTTGAAGATAATTTCCTTTAGCCTTTCTCCATATTCGGTCTCGCAAATTACACTGAGAATGTTGCCCGGCCTTCCTTTTTTCATCAAGATGTCTGTAATGTAGACGTCAGATGCACCTGCACCGAACAATTTTTCAGAGATATATTCATAGAATTCCGGGTTCATGTCATCGATATTGCATTCAAGAAGCAAGGAATCATGTCCCGGATCAATATATTCCGTCTCACCAATGAATACCCTCAGCAAGTTTGGCACATCAGGGTGGTCTTTCCGGCCGATTCCATAACCTGTCTTCTCGATCCTGAATGAAGGCGGAGAAGGTTTTTTTGAAACCAGGGTAGCCAGGATTGCTGCACCGGTAGGGGTGGTTGCCTCAAAGTCCACGCCGTCTTTTCTGACATTCAGTCCCTTGATGATCTCTGCAGTTGCCGGCGCAGGAACAGGCAGCTTCCCGTGATCGCACATCACAAATCCTCCTCCCAGTTCAACGTCAGATGCAAGAACTTCATCTATGTCAAGTGAATTAAAGCAAATTGCCGCACCTGCGATGTCAATTATGGAATCTATTGCACCGACTTCATGAAAATGTACCTGTTCGACAGGAATGCCATGGACATATGCTTCTGCAAAAGCAACTTTGCTGAAAATTTTCTTGCTGAGTTCCTTTGTCTCTTTATCAAGTGCAGAATCATCAATGATTTTCTCAATGTCGGAAAGATGCCTGTGGGCTTTCTCCTTTCCTGTTTGCATTACTGTCACCATTGTCCCTCCAATGCCATGTCTCTGACCTTTCTCCACGACAAGTTCCCATCCATTTAAATTAAGCTTCTTAAGCTCTCCGACCAGGAAGGCCTGATCAACGCCGAGATCAATCATGGCGCCCAGATTCATATCGCCGCTTATTCCCGAAAAACAATCATAGTAAAGGATCTTCATCTTCTTTAGGTATAAATTTAAAAATCATGACATATTCCGGGTCATAACTTAAAAACTGTTAAATCTATTATGCGGTTGCTAATATACTATATACAATTCATTACAGAATAATAAAAAAAATTGTATTTTTCGCTTCTTAACAGGACGTTCTTAATAACAGATCTATCTGAAACAATGAAAAGAAGGGATTTTCTTAAGAAATCTGCAGGAGCAGGACTGGCTGCCGGAGCCGCTTTCAGCCTTGGGGGATACGGAAAATTATGGGCACCCGTGCGGCCGGTTCAGAAATACGATATGGTGGCTGTGATGGGCGGACAACCTGATGCAATGTTCGATCTTGGGATACAGGAGTTTGGCGGAATGGGAGCATTCGTTCAGAAAGGTCAGAAAGTGCTTGTAAAGCCAAATATAGGATGGGATGTAATTCCTGAGCTGGGAGCCAATACCAATCCTTCGCTTGTCAGGAGAATTATTGAGCACTGTTTTAAAGCCGGCGCCAGGGAGGTTTATGTATTTGATCACACCTGCGATAATTGGGTGAACTGCTATAAGAATTCTGGCATTGAGAAAGCCGCTAAGGATTCAGGTGCCAAAATGGTCCCGGGGAACACTGAAAATTATTATCATGAGGTTCAGATCCCCACTGGTGTAAAGCTGAAAAGCACTAAGGTGCACGAACTCCTGCTTGAAACGGATGTCTTCATCAACGTGCCGGTTCTTAAGGACCATGATTCGACCAGGATGACCTGCTGCCTGAAGAACATGATGGGTGTGGTATGGGACAGAGGTTACTGGCATGCCAATAACCTGAACCAATGCATTGCCGACTATGCATTATTTGAAAAGAAGCCGGCTCTTAACGTTGTTGATTGCTATAATGTAATGGTAAAGCATGGCCCTCAGGGTGTCTCAAAGGAAGATATTGTTCTGATGAAATCGCAGATCATTTCGCCGGATTGGGTAGCAGCAGATGCCGCCTCTGCAAAAATGCTGGGTGTTGAGACCGAGAGAATTGAATATATACCTATCGCCCATAAAATGGGTTTGGGCAATATGAAGCTGGAAACACTCAATATAAAAAGAATTAAAATGTGATTCCTGATGCGGTCGCCATTATTGAGAAAATTCCGGATATTCGTCGCATCAATATTTTTTATTGGCTTTTTCGTTGTTTTTGCTGATTACCGGAATATAATACCTTCAAAATATATTAATATTCTTGTCTGGCTTCAGTTTGTGCCTTCTGTTCTTAAGTCTTTCGACCTGAAATCGGTTATTTTTACAGGTTTCATGGCGGTGCTCATATTGACGGTTCTGTCTGGCAGAACTTACTGTTCATTCCTGTGTCCGCTCGGAATCGGACAGGATCTTTTCAGCCGTGTCGGAGGACGCATAAGAAGGAAATTCAGAAGGTACGGATTTAAAAAACCTCATTCCGTAATCAGATATGCAATACTGATCGGAACCCTGATCGTCACCGTTATATGGGGATTTTATCTTGTTACCCTTCTTGATCCGTACAGTATTTTCGGCAGATTTATGACATTCTTTGCGAAACCGGCAGTAATAGTCATTAATAATATCACTTCAGGCGTTCTCCACAAATTTGATATTTACACTATTGATCATATCCCGGTCAAGGGTTTCGGGATGCTGGCTTATACTGTTCCCACCGTGTTTTTTCTACTGATTGGATATTTTTCTCTCGCAAAGGGCCGCCTTTACTGCAACATGATTTGCCCTGTGGGAACCTTTCTTGGCCTGATATCCAGGATCTCAGTTCTGCGTATTAAATTTGATGAAAGCAAATGCACAAAATGCGGTAGGTGTTCCCTTGGATGCAAATCATCATGCATTGATTTTCTCAGGTATAATGTAGACCTCAGCAGGTGTGTTGATTGCTTCGACTGCATTGACAATTGTCCTGAAAAGGCCATTTCTTATGGGTTGTTGAAATTAAGGAAAAAACAGGAAGCCCCTTCGGCTCCTGATCCTGAAAGAAGAAAATTCATTGCCGGATCGATTGCTTTTCTCCTTGGTCTGCCCCAGATCCTGAAAGGTCAGGACAAAAAGGTGCAGGTCCATACAAAGCAATCGACGGTCAGGGAAAACAAAACATCACCGGTTTGTCCCCCGGGCGCAGGGTCAATTGCCAGCTTCAACAGGGAATGCACTGCTTGTTCATTATGCATCAATTCCTGCCCGAACAGGGTATTGCAGCCTGCCTGGCTGCAATATGGAATTACCGGGATGATGCAGCCTGTTATGGATTATCATAAGGGCTTTTGCGCATATAACTGTACTAAGTGCACCGACATTTGCCCGACTTCAGCACTTCAACCGCTTGTTCTGGAAGCCAAGAAACTGACTCAGCTGGGCAAGGTGAATTTCATAAAGGATAACTGTGTCGTAAAAACAGAAAAGACAGCCTGTGGCGCATGTTCTGAAGCCTGCCCGACAAAGGCTGTTTATATGGTCCCTTACGAAGGCAACCTGCTGATACCGGAAACGGATAAACAGATATGTATAGGGTGCGGACACTGTGAGTTTGCCTGTCCTGTCATTCCGTACAAGGCTATATATGTGAATGGCAATCCTGTTCATCTTTCCGCAAAAAAACCGGTTAATTCGCAGGCCAGTAAACCGGCGCCATCGGAGTTCCCTTTCTGATTTCATGAACCTGTTCACTTGCATTGCTAATCATAAAAACATGATGATTATCTGGTTATAATCCCGGTAATCAGTTAAATTTGTTTTAATAATTATCCGTAAAAAATGAATCTGTCACATATCGAGCACATAGGCATAGCCGTAAGCGACCTTGATTCTGCAATATCCTTGTACGAAAAAGTCTTTGGCCTGAAATGCTATAAGATAGAGGAGGTAAAGGATCAAAAAGTCAGGACTGCATTTTTCAGACTGGGGAATACGAAGATTGAACTCCTTGAACCAACCGATCCGGAAAGTGCCGTAGGCAAGTTTATTTCCGGCAGGGGGGAGGGAGTTCATCACATTGCGTTTGCAGTAAAGGATATTAAGGAACAACTGAGGAATGCTGGTGAGAGCGGGATAAGACTCATAGATCCCATCCCGAGAAAAGGGGCCGAGAGCCTCGATATAGCTTTCCTTCATCCAAAATCAACAATGGGTGTTCTTATAGAGATCTGCGAAGATGAAAAAAGTAATTCCTGAAAAAACATCCTTTAATATGGGCAGCATAATGGCATCTGCCGGGAATTCCGGCCCTAAAGTCAGATCTGATTGTGAAATATCAATTGAAATGAGATCAGGCGGAGGAATTAGGGTAGATCTTGAATCCAGGGTTAAAACCCTGTACGGAAAATCCATATCAGACCTTTGCAGGGATATTATCGCTTTTTTTGGCATCTCCGATGCTCACATTGTGATTAATGACTCCGGAGCCCTGCCTTTTGTCATTGCCGCCCGCGTTGAGGCTGCAATTAAAAAACTTATTGATACTGACAAAGAGTTTCTTCCTTCAATGCTCAGGGAGAACACATATTCGTCGTCAGCGATAAGGATCAGGTTTTCAAGGTTATATGTTCCGGGAAACACGCCAGGTATGATGATAAATTCTGGCCTTCATTCAGCCTGCGGCATTATACTTGACCTAGAAGACTCAGTAGCAACGGACAGGAAAGATGAGGCACGTGTACTGGTGAGGAATGCTCTTCACCAAATTGATTTTCGGGGTGCCGAACGAATGGTGAGGATAAACCAGGGAGAAAGAGGATTCCGGGACCTTCAGTCAATAGTGCCGCATAATGTTAATTTAATTCTTATTCCGAAATGTGAAAACAAGGATCATGTGAATGACGTCGAAGGGGAAATTGAGAGGATAAGGAAGAAAAAGAGATTAAGGAACCCTGTTTTCATTATGCCTATTATCGAAAGTCCGCTTGGTGTTGAGAATGCTTTCGAAATTGCAAAATCATCAGGGAACATAGTGGCAGTTGCCATTGGACTTGAGGACTATACATCAGAACTTGGGGTGCCGAGAAGTCAGGAAGGGAAGGAATCCTTCTATGCCAGGACAAGGATTGTGAATGCCGCAAAAGCAGCAGGCATTCAGCCAATCGACTCTGTTTTCTCGGATGTGGCCGATATGGATTCGCTTAAACAGTATGCTCAGTTTTCAAAATCGTTAGGATTTGAAGGCATTGGTTGCATACATCCCAGGCAGGTGCCGGTTGTCAACCGGGTATTTGCTCCGGATGACAGTGAGATTGAAAAATCGAAGCAGATTATTATCGCCTTTGAAGAGGCCAGGAGGAAAGGCCTGAATGTTGTCGCACTTGGTTCAAAAATGATCGACCCTCCTGTAGTCGCCAGGGCTCAGGAAAATATTGACCTTGCTTTAAAGCTTGGAAGGCTGAAGGAGGGATGGCGGGAAGAATCATCCTCTGAAACCAATTAAAAAGTCATCACTAATGGCAGTAAGAACAATAAATAATGCCGCCGGCAGGGCTGTTCCCTTAGAAATCAACGGACAGCCCGTCTTCCCTTTTATGGGAGTCGGAAAGCACAGGCCAGTGGGAGGAAAATACTCTCCTCCAATTCCGACCTGCAATGATTATCCGCGTGACGGCAATAAAATTGTCGGTTCACTGAAGGAGGCTTTAATCAAATGTGGTCTGAGAGATGGAATGACCATCTCAACTCACCATCATCTTCGTGATGGAGATCTTGTCAGTAACATGATTTTTGAGATAGCATCAGAAATGGGAGTAAGGGATCTTGTATGGTTCCCTTCAGCCTCGTTTCCATGTAATGATCCGGTGATAGAATACCTTGAAAATGGGACATTAAACAGGATTGAGGGCAGCATGAACGGGCCACTTGGCAGATTTGTTTCAGAAGGAAGAATGAAGGGTACTGCCGTACTTCGTTCACATGGAGGAAGGGTACAGGCTATCCAGGATGGAGAAATAAAGATCGATATAGCAGTTCTGGCAGCTCCGTCATGTGATTTTTTTGGCAATGCGAAAGGAACAGGCGGAAACTCATCGTGCGGTGTGCTTGGTTATGCCAAAGCCGACAGCATGTATGCCTCAAAAGTCATCGTCGTAACGGACAATATTGTGGATTTCCCATGTTATCCAATGGAGATTGAAGGCAATTATGTAGATTACGTCGTGGCTGTTGATAAAATAGGCATTCCTGAAAAGATAGTTTCGGGTACTACTCAAATAACGAAAAGCCCTGACAGGTTACTGATCGCTGATATGACAGCATCTTTTCTTGAAGAATCAGGACTGCTCACTGACGGTGCAACGATGCAGGCAGGAGCAGGAGGCACGTCTCTTGCTATTGCTGTTTTTGTGGATGAGATAATGAAAAGAAAAGGGT
This sequence comes from uncultured Bacteroidales bacterium, assembly GCA_963717685.1. Lineage (GTDB taxonomy): Bacteria > Bacteroidota > Bacteroidia > Bacteroidales > VadinHA17 > LD21. Next base: position 2,592,865 of record OY970346.1, read on the forward strand.
GGAAATCAAAGTTTGGTTTCGGGGGAAGCACAAAGTACATGGTAAGGATGCTTGAAGAGGGCAGGATGAGTTATATACTTGATGCACAGGCATTTGATCTGGATGCCGTAAAATCAGTTGAAAAGAACACGAATCATATTCCTTACTCAGTTTTCAATGCCTATAATTATCATTCCAAGGGTAACCTTACCAGCATGATGGATATTATGATCCTCGGAGCCACAGAGGTTGACCTGAATTTCAACGGCAATGTCGTAACGCATTCTGACGGCTATCTTCTTCATGGAATAGGCGGATGGCAGAATTGCCTTAATGCCAGGAATGTAATTCTCCCATTGCCTCTTTTCCGGGACAGGATACCGGTGATTGTCGATGAAGTTACGACACTTTGCGGCCCCGGTGAGCTTATCGATGTAATTATAACCGAGCGGGGCATAGCTATAAATCCAATGCGCAGGGACCTTATAAAAAAGATGCACGCAAGCCGTCTGCCTGTCATATCCATAAGGGAGCTTAAGGAAGAAGCTGAGAGAATATGCGGGAAGCAGGCAAAGGCACAGTTTGAGGATAGGATCGTGGCTGCAGTCAAATGGGTGGATGGCACAGTTATAGATGTTGTGAGGAAGATAAAAGCAATATAATTTCTGGATTTTATGGGAAAATACAAATGCAATGTCTGTGGATATGTCTATGACCCTTCTGAGGGAGATCCTTCATCCGGAATAGCTCCCGGAACACCTTTTGCTGATCTTCCTGATGATTATGTATGCCCTTTATGCGGAGCAGGCAAGGAAGAATTCCTCGAGGCTGATTGAGCGGGTATGATAAAATCAGATCAGCGTTTCTAATCCTTCAGGGGGATATTGTCTAAAACATCAGTCAACAGGTCCCAGAACATCTGGACGGTCCTTATTTCCACCTTTTCTTCAGGCGTATGGGCTCCCAGAATTGTGGGACCAAAGGATATCATGTCGATTTTCCTGATCTTCTCATAGATAAGTCCGCATTCGAGACCTGCGTGAATTGCCCTGATCTTCGGAAATTTGCCGAATAGCTTATTATAGGAATCACGGGTTATTTTAAGGATCTCAGAAGACAGGTTTGGTCTCCATCCGGGATATCCATCTGAATGCACGACGTCTGCTCCCGCAAGTTTAAGGCATGTCTCGACCATGGAAGCGACATCATGCTTTGAAGATTCAATCGAACTTCTCTGCGTGGTTACTATTTCGATGGTGTCATTTTTAGAAAACTTGACAGATGCAAGGTTAGTCGATGTTTCCACCAGGTTATCCATTTCCTTTGACCATGCAATAGCTCCATGGGGGCAGCAGGTAAGTGAGGAAAGGAGCTTCTCCTGGCTCTCACTGTCAATCACAAAGGCAGGAAGATCAGTCTTCCTTACTGTAATCATGAGATCTTTTTCAACACTTCCGAACTCTTCAAGCAGAAGGGCGTAGAATTCAGCTATCCATCCTGACACTTTATCGGCCGATGATTTATCGACAACAATAGTTGTAAAAGCCTCCCTGGGTATTGCATTGGGAAGATTTCCCCCGTCAAAGTTATTGAGCGATATATGGAAATTATTTGACAGGTTCCAGGGAAGCCGGTTCATTATTTTCACTGAATTACCGAATCCCTTGTGAATTTCATCACCCGAATGTCCTCCATGCAAACCTGTCAGCGAAACATAAAATGCAACATCATCTTTTGACGTCGCGACCCGTTTGTACTTCATAGTCCCGATAGTATCTATTCCACCGGCACACCCTATAAAGAGAATCCCTTCGTCTTCAGAATCAAGGTTGATCAGAATCCTGCCTGTGAAGAAATCGGGTTTAAGGTTTATGGCACCGGTCATGCCTGATTCTTCATCTATTGTAAAAAGGCATTCAATTGTTCCTGTTTTAAGTTTCCTGTCAGCCAGGATTGCAAGCTGCGAAGCCAGGCCCATGCCATCATCAGCGCCTAGCGTGGTTCCCTTTGCGCTTACCCAGCTGCCATTGACAATCGGAACAATAGGATCTTTTGACCAGTTATGAAGATAATCGGCGTTCTTTTCTCCTACCATATCCATGTGACCCTGAAGCACCACCGTTTTCCTGTTCTCCATTCCCGGAGAAGAAAGCTTGGTTATCAGGATATTCCCGACCTCATCTTCTTTTGCCTCCAGATTATTTTTCCTCGCGAAATCCAGAAGGTATGCCCTTATCAATCCTTCATTTTTTGACAACCTTGGTATTTTGCATATCTCTTCGAAATACCCCCAGACAGGCAATGGCTTTAATCCTGAAAATGTACTCATGTTATCCCGTTAAATATTCCCCTAAACAGGTGACAAAAATATAGTTATTTTTTCAATAAGAGAAAAATATGGAATTATATATCATTTTCCTGCTTAAGGATTTTACTTATATTTACTATTACCACATTTTAAAAATATCAGCCATGGCAAAACGAAAAATTGTTGCTCTTCCGGGCGATGGCATAGGAGCCATAGTGCTCAGACAGGCATTGCGGGTTCTTGACGCTGCCGGTTTTGAAGCAGATTACATTTATGGAGATATCGGCTGGGAGTACTGGAAAAAAGAGGGAAATCCTCTTCCTCAAAGAACCATCGATCTGATAAGGGAATACAGGATAGCTTTATTTGGTGCTATTACTTCAAAGCCAAATGAAGAAGCCAATGCCGAGCTTGATCCCTCACTTCAGGGGAAAGGATTTAAATATTCGAGCCCCATAGTCGGGCTAAGACAATATTTTAACCTTGATATATGCGTCAGACCCTGCAAATCATATAAGGGCAATCCGCTTAATTTCATAAGAAGAGGGAAAGGAGGAACAATAGAAGAACCGCTTGTGGATGCAGTCATATTCAGACAAAACACTGAATGTCTATATTCAGGCGTGGAATGGACAAACCCGCCTGACCAGGTGTACCAGGCATTGCTGACGCATCCGAAATTCAGGGAGAATTTCGGGAGTGTGCCGGTGGAAGACCTGTCAGTTTCAACAAGAATATTCACGAGGAAGGCCACTCTGAGAATACTTGAAGCTGCATTTGAGTACGCCAGAAAATACGGATACAAATCAGTGACAGTTTGTGAAAAACCCAATGTTGTAAGGGAAACTTCGGGACTTATGTGGAAACTGGCAAGAGAGATTCAGAAGAATAAGTACCCGGAGATTAAGCTGTTGAATACAAATATTGATGCTCAGATGATGTGGCTTACGAAGAATCCTGAGGATTTCGGAGTCATTGTTGCCGGCAATATGTTTGGCGACATCGCCTCTGACGGATTTGCAGGCCTCATTGGTGGTTTGGGATTTGCGTGCAGTGCCCAGTTCTCAGAGGATGGCATTGCTGTTTTTGAACCCACACACGGATCAGCACCAAAATATGCCGGATACAAAGTGTCGATTGTGAACCCGGTAGCAATGATAGAATCGGCCTGTATGATGCTCGATTATCTTGGGGAAAAGGAAACCTGCAACTTGATCCGGAAAGCCATAGCCTCCGTGATAGAAGAAAACAGGATAATGACTTATGATATGATGAAATTGAAGGGCAGCCCTGAAGTAATTCAGGATGGAGCAGCATCAACAGAACAGATGACAGATGCAATTATTGATAAGCTTAAGAAATAAAATTGAACGCTATGACAGAGAGGGTGAGAAAGTTATGGCCGGAACTTGAATGGATAAAGGACCTTTCTCTCAGGGAAAAAACAGCTGAAACCTGGGAAAAGGCTCTTGAAAGAAGCATTCTGAAGCCGGATGATCTTGAAAGGATTCCTTTTACGTTGCTTTGCGGGTCGGAAATGAAAGTTGGCTTTATGACACATAAAAGATGCGTTGTTCATGTGGCAAAGGCAAGCGGCGAAAAAATTAATCAATTCTTTGGCAATAACCTGCCTGTAAACATGGATGTGGTAATTGCAGGTGCAATACTGGCTGATGTTGGTAAACTGCTTGAGTATGAGCTTGATAATAATGGAAATGCAGTCCAGGGCAGGTACGGCCAGTATATCAGGCATCCGTTTTCAGGTGTCGCACTGGCTGAGGGTTGCGGAGTTCCGCCTGAAGTCTGTCATATAATTGCTGCTCATGCAGGGGAAGGCGATCAGATAAAAAGAACCACCGAAGCATATATTGTGCATTATGCCGATTTCATGACCTTTGAACCTTTAAGAGGCAGACTCAGGTAAAAAGCCGCTGAATTACACATTTCAGCCTGAATCCATTATTTGCCTTTCAGGAGTGACCGGAGATATTAACCCAGTTTCATTTTCTCAACTTCCGCCAGGTTTCTTTCATTTGTAATATCCTTACCTTCAGGGGTATAAAGGAAATCGATTAGATCCTGGTGTCTCTTCATTATTTTCCCACGAACAATCTTCATTGTAGAATTCATCAATCCATTTTCCTCCGTAAAGCCATCCTCAAGTATTCCTGTTGCGACCGGCAGCCAGCGCTGAGGGAACATTTTTCCATACTTGCCGTTTGTTCTGTATTCACTTACTTCATTTTCTAGAAGATTCAGGATAGCGCGCTTGCCTTCTTCGGAATCTGCTGTCAGATTTTTTTCCTCGAGATGCATCTTAAGAGCACGCTGATTTGGCACAACAAGACATACCGTGTAAGGTTTCTGGTTGTTGTACAGCATGCACTGATCAATATATTTTGATTGTTCAGAAATAGCTTCCTCAATACCTTCGGGACTGAATTTTTCACCATCATCAGCTATGAGAAGGCTTTTAAACCTGCCGAGAACATAAAGATAGCCTTCACTTGTCATATAGCCCATATCTCCCGTATGAAGCCAGCCCTCAATTATGGTCTCTTTAGTGGCAGCTTCATTCTTCCAGTAGCCATGCATGACATTATCTCCCTTTATCACTATTTCGCCTGTTTCTCCGGTTGGCAGTTCAGCTCCATTCTCATCACAGATTCTGAGCTCCATATTGTTGACAATCGGCCCTGATGATCCAAGCCTGTGACGGGCCGTCGAATTTGACGAAATGACAGGGGAAGCCTCACTTAACCCGTATCCCTGAAACATTGGTATGCCCAGAGCGTAGAAAAACCTTTGAAGCTCAATATCAAGAAGAGCGCCTCCGCCTATAAAATAATCTAGTTCTCCTCCATAAGCTTCCCTGATTTTGGAAAATACAAGCTTGTCATATAGTTTCAGCAAAGGTTTTTTCAGCTTCTGAAGTCCCTGTCCCTTATTCCATCCTTCCTTATTGTAAGAATATGATATTTTCAGAGCATGCCTGAACAGTACCTCAGTAAGCCTTCCTTTCTCCTTTATCCCTTTTTCTATGTTTTTTCTGAAGTTTTTGGCGACTGCCGGAACACTCATCAGAAGATTAGGCTTGATTTCCTTCAGGCATATTGGAAGGTTTCTTAAGGCTTCCATTGGTGATTTCCCTGACTTTACGGAAGCTATGCTTGCACCTCTGCCCATAAAGGCAAAAATGCCTGCAGTATGACCAAAAGAATGATCCCATGGAAGAATTATCAAGGTCTTATAGAAAGAAGGAATATCCATCAGGCTGTATGCCTGATAAACATTCGATACATAATTGCCATGCGTAAGTATGATCCCTTTGGGGTCGGCAGTAGTGCCGGATGTGTAGCAGATATTGGCGAAATCGGAGGGTTGAATGCTTTTGGAGAATTCTATAAATTTGGTCATATTCCCCGGCATATCAAGCCATTCCCTGCCGGTTTTTCTGATTTCATTGAAATGTATTTCATTTGCGGCATAATCCTCCTGGGAGTCAAAATGGATTATCTTTTCAATTGTTTTGCAATCCTTAATAATTTCTTTTAGCTTTTGTGCCTGAATTGAAGAAGTGAGAATCATGCGAGATTCAGAATGGTCAAGCCGGAATTTTATCTCATCAGGATCAAGCTTTGTGGATAATGGGACGTTTACGGCGCCGGCATAAAGAATTCCCAGTTCACCTATCACCCAGCTGTTCCTTCCCTCTGAGAGCAGGCTGAGCCTGTCTCCTTTCCTGATACCCAGAACCATGAGTCCGGCAGCAAACTCATATACCTGCTTTTTTATTTCAGCATATGTAGTTCCTTCATATTTATCATTGGGTTTTTCCCACATGTACACATTATTGCTGAACTTTTCGACACTTTCTTCAAAGAACTGGATAATCGATTTCATTTTTCAGGCTTTTAGGATTTAAAAGGCATTAAATATACGAAATATGTTAAAATAATGTCTTTGCTTTATTTTATCCGTAACAAATGCCGATGTATTTGGATTCCGGAAAAGTTCAGGATTTTAAGGGAGGGTACTCCATTTACCGGAGTCCTTCAGATCAGCCTCTTAAAATAGTTTCTTCCCTGTCTGCTCCGACTGAAATCATTGTTACAGGGACACCGGTATTATCTTCAACAAACTTAATATAATTTTTCAGGTTTGACGGAAGTTTTGAAAACTCCCTTATCCCTGAAATATTTTCTTCCCATCCCGGCAATTCTGCATATATAGGTTCAATTTTACCGTCTCTGAACGGAATTTCACTACACTTTTTGCCATCATGCAAATATGAGGTACAGACCTTTATTGTCCTGAACCCCGACATTACATCGCTCTTGGTCATGAAAAGCTGCGTGACCCCATTTATCATTATTGCATATTTAAGAGCCGGAAGATCGAGCCAGCCGCATCTGCGCGGCCGTCCTGTGGTGGAGCCGAATTCATTGCCTAAATCTCTCAATTTACAGCCTGTCTGATCAGTAAGTTCAGTGGGGAAGGGGCCGCTTCCAACTCGTGTGCAATATGCTTTGAATATCCCGAAGACTTCTCCTACCTTTTTCGGCGAAATGCCAAGTCCTGTGCATGCTCCTGCGCTTATCGTATTTGAAGAAGTGACATAAGGATAGGATCCGAAATCCACATCCAGCATCGTACCCTGTGCTCCTTCAGCAAGAATCTTTTTGCCTTTTCCTATAAGGTCATTTATAAGATATTCCGTATTCAGGATCCTGAATTTCTTCAGCATCTCAATACCTTCGAACCATCCAGCTTCATACTCCTTAAGGTCGAAACGGAATTTATAATTTTTAAGCAAGGAAAGATGAGACTTAAGATGCTCATTATAAATTTCCATGAAGTCGTTTCTCTCAATGTCTCCTGCACGCAGTCCATTGCGGGCAGTCTTATCGGTGTATGCAGGGCCAATTCCCTTCAGCGTGGATCCGATTTTTGAAATCCCCTTGCTGGTTTCATAAGCTGAATCGAGAATCCTGTGGCTTGGCATGATAAGGTTTGCCCTGGATGAAATGACCAGTCTTTCCGCAAGCTCGCTTACAGAGGGGCCGAGATTCTCAATTTCCTGCTTAAACACTGCGGGATCTATAACAACGCCATTCCCTATAATATTGAGCTTATCCGGGTGGAAAATCCCTGACGGGATAAGGTGAAGAATATGTTTTGCATTATTGAACTCTATTGAATGACCTGCATTGGGCCCTCCCTGAAAACGTGCGATGATATTATATTCCGGGCTTATCGCATCAACTATTTTTCCTTTTCCTTCATCGCCCCACTGCAGGCCTAGCAGAATGTCAATGTTCATAAAATTCCATGGTTGATTTCAAAACAGGCACAATTTACAAAATAATTCAACTTTAAGCATTGCTTATCAGTTATTGTTACTGAAGGCAAAAAAAAATCAATGAAAATGGTCTTTTGCCGATAAATTTCTTAAATTTGGTAGAATATAATAAAAGAGCAAAAAATAATGCTTTAGTTTTCTTCATTAAATGACAATAGTTATGAAAAAATTAAAAAAGCTCTCAATTATCTTTGTTCTTTTTCTATCTGTAGCAGCTCAAAATATTTATTCTCAGAGTGATGATATCCTTTTCAGGCGTCATCTTGTTGTTATGGGGTGGAATGGTTTGTTGTACGGCTCGGCGTTCGATTATATATTTGGAATAAGTGGAACAGCTGCTGCGGGTCTTCCTATAATTTCAGCAGGTGCTTGTGTCCTGGTCCCCTTATTTGCAAATTCCAGCAAATCCATGACTTCAAACCAACTGTTGCTTAGTAGTCATGGACAGACCTGGGGATGGGCGCATGGATTTGCTTTAGGAGCTCTCATTAATGGTAATGATTTATTTGCTGACAAAAGCAAAGCCAAACTTACGATCGGATTAGGAGCAGCGACAAGCATAGGATTGGGTCTTCTTGGTAATTCACTGGCAAAAAACAATACGGACTGGTCAGAGGGTCGTGTAGCACTCTACAGGCATTACGGCTGGGTTATGCCGATTACGGGCTTTTGCATTTCAGCTGCATTTTCGGATAATGCAAGATTTTACGGTGCTTCAGATCTTATATTTGGTGCCGGAGGATATTTACTGGCTGATCAGGTGAGCAAGTGGCATGAGTTCACCAGGGGAGATATCAGATCGACACAAATGCTTGCAGTTTTGAATGGGGCTTTGGGGTTGTGCATATTTGCAGATTCACAGAAAGATCACACGCTCAACAACGTTAATCGTGATGGCTGGCTTATCCCTGCAGCCGGGACACTTTTAGGAACTGCTGCAGGCGAACTGTGGTTAAGAGATGCCAAATTCACTAATTCACAGGGTATGACAACTATATATGCCGGAACAGGCGGGGCGATAATAGGATTAGGCATAGATTTAATTGCAAATTCAAAAAACTTTACAACTAATTATTTAATTCCTTATGCAACAGGAATGGGAGCCTATGTAATTACCGCAGCATTACTGAAACACAAGAATGCTACCACGGGAGGACAGACATCACAGCATTCAAATCACAAAAAAGACTGGAATTTTGCCTTCATGCCGCAAAATCTGTTTTTGAACAGCAAGATCAAGGAAAATGGATTTATGATGAACGGGCAGCAAGTCGGAATGCAACCACTCATTGAAGCTTCTTTTGCTTTTTAAGTCAGTCACTAAGTATAATAAAGAAGCTGTCCTGATTGGGCAGCTTCTTTTGTAAATGTCATAATTACTTTCTTTTTCCTTTTTCCTTCGTTGTCCCATAGATATAGAGGGAATGATACTGAAGAGTGAAGTTGTTAAGTTCGCATGCTGTTTTAATAATATCATTAATTCTCGGATCACAGAATTCGATAACCATTCCTGATTCCACATCAATAAGATGGTCGTGCTGGCTGCACTGGTAAGCTCTTTCGAACTGGGCAATATTCTTTCCGAACTGATGCTTTACAACAAGGCCGCAATCAAGCAACAGTTCAATTGTATTGTATAGCGTTGCCCGGCTTACCCTGTAGTTTTTATTCTTCATGAATATATATAGTGATTCAATGTCGAAGTGACCGGCCCTTGTATATATCTCATCCAGAATTGCATACCTTTCCGGTGTCTTCCGGTGTCCTTTCTTCTCAAGATAATCCGTAAATATCTTCTTTACTGTAATACCAGTATTATCATTAATCATAACTGGACTAATTTAAAATAATGGCAAAAATAAGTATTTTTTAATTCAGATAAGAAGAAATGCATTTAACTGCGGATCACTCTGAAAAATCTTCAACTCTCTTGACATTTTCAATGCCTTTGATGTTTGAGATTTTCAATATAAGGTTATTTAGATCCCTGGTATGATGAACGTAAAGGTCTATTTTGCCTACAAATATTCCTTTATTGACCGAGATATTTATATTCGTCATATTGACCTTCAGCTCAGATGAGATTATATTCGTAATGTCGTTTACCAGCCCGATCCTGTCAATGCCGCTCATGCTTATCCTCGCCAGAAATGATACAAGTTTGTGTATGGCCCATTTGACTGCAATTATCCTGTTCCCCTCGTTTGACATAATACGGATTGCTGCCGGACATTCAGGCTTATGGATCACTATCGGGCCCTCCGGTGACCGATAACCTATAACCTCGTCTCCGGGAATGGGATTGCAACACGGTGCAATTTCATACGACTGTTCGGCATTTTCGACATTCTCCTTGAGGAGGAAAGGTATGCTGTTATCTATCTTTTCGTTAGAACCGGATGGATCCCTGGGCTCTTTTTTTGATCCTATAAGTTTAAGTTCCCAGTATTTAATTACATTTTTCGAGGCATTTTTACGAAGGATTTTTTTCAGGTTGTCAAGCTTAATCGTGCCAAGCTCTATCCCCGAATAGAGTTCATCCTTGTTCAGTACATCGTACGCAAGAAAGAGTTTTTTGAATACGTCGGCGCCTGGAGTTATATTCAGCTCCATGAGCCTCGAATCGAGTATCTCCATGCCTTTTTGTATCCGGTTCGTAGTCTCTGTCTTCAGTGCATCCTTGATGGCTTCCTTGGCTTTTGGCGTTCTTACGAAGGAAAGCCATTCTTTTTCAGGTTTTGCAATGTCGGAGGTTATTATCTCGACCTGATCTCCGCTCATGAGCGCTGCATTAATCGGATTGAGTTTAAAATTTATCTTGGCTCCTATTGCTTTATTGCCAATTTCGGTATGGATTTCATAGGCGAAATCAAGTGCAGAAGCCCCTTTAGGCAGGCTGATAAGAGTTCCTTTCGGCGTAAATACCATTATCTCTGATGAGAAAAGGTTCATTTTAAATTCATCCAGGAATTCGATGGGATCTTCAAGGGGATTTTCAAGCATCTGCCGGATCTTTTTTATCCATTTATCCAGCTCATTTTCCTGTCCGACGTCGCCTTTGTATTTCCAATGGGCAGCGTAACCCCTTTCGGCTATTTCATCCATTCTTTTGCTTCTGATCTGAACCTCAACCCATTTGCCTTCAGGACCCATAACGGTCACATGCAAAGCCTCATACCCGTTTGGCTTTGGACGGCTTACCCAGTCGCGCAACCTGTCTGGTTTTGGTGTATATGAATCGGTGATTATTGAGTAAATATTCCAGCATTGGGTCTTTTCAGGTATGTCCGGAGTCGCTTCAAAAACAATTCTTACTGCAAGGACATCATAAATCTCTTCGAAAGGAACATTTTTAGCCTGCATCTTCCTCCAGATTGAGAAAATAGATTTTGGGCGTCCGCTTATATCGAATTTTATTCCGGCATTAGTCAGCTTATCGATTATCGGCAGCGAAAATTTATTAATGAGTGCAATATATTTCTTTTCAGTGTGCTTCAGCTTTGTGGCAATTTCTTCATAGATCAATGGTTGACGGGATTTAAAGCTAAGATCCTCAAGCTCGCTTTTGATTGCATAGAGACCCAGCCTGTTGGCAAGAGGGGCATAAAGGAAGATAGTCTCTCCTGCGACCTTCATTTTCTTGTGCTCCGGCAATGAATCAAGGGTGCGCATGTTATGCAACCGGTCAGCAATCTTGATGAGTATTACCCTGAGGTCATCGGAAAGTGTAAGGAGCATTTTTCTGAAATTTTCTGCCTGCATTGAGGCCGAATTTTCCTTGTCATAAGTTCCGGATATTTTTGTGAGGCCATCAATCATTGAGGCTATCTTGGGACCAAAGTCACGCTCGACATCCTCGAGAGTGTAATCCGTATCTTCCACAACGTCATGCAGCAGGGCAGCAGTAATGGATTTTGCTCCAAGGCCTATTTCCTGGTTTACGATTTTTGCAACTGAAATGGGATGAATAATATAAGGCTCGCCAGATTTTCTCCGCATATTCCAGTGAGCTTCATTCGCTATATTGAAAGCCTTTTCAATTTGCTCCCTGTCGCCAGGATTATTGCATCTCAGAAGGTTATTGGCAAGCGAATCATATTGAGACTGAATTAGCCTAATGTCTTCCTCATCAAAAATATCTTTATTCCCCATAAATATTAAGGCACATTTCTTTCTCTGTTACAAATATAGCTTAATTCACTGAATGCTGGTGCAGCAATGCGGGATATGGAAATCACCTTTCTTACCTGTTGAAGATGATATTTACCGTACCGCTTTTCGAGATTATTTTTCCAGATGGCGTCACTACTTTCAGGAACCATAAATAAACTCCTTCCGGCATCGGGCTTCCGCCCGCAGTTCCGTCCCATTCTTTCGTGTAATCTGAAGTGTCAAACAAAGTTCTTCTTCTTAAATCTGTGATAATCAGCCTGTACGAAACAGGAGTAAATGACAGGAAAGGTTTAAAAGTATCGTTTATCAGATTATTGTCGGGTGTAAATGTATTTGGTACGGTTATTCTTTCGACAATTGGAGTACATACAGACGAAGAAAAGCTTTTTCCTGAGATGCCATACGGATTTGAAACTTCAAGGGCTTCAACGGTGAAACATACTTGTTTTTGGGTTATATCATACATCAGGCTCGAATAATTAACATTGTAAACGCTATCGGATGCTGTCAGGTTAGCTGTTTCTTCCATGCCGCTTCCCGTATTGACCAGTAACTTATATCCACCAATCGTTCCATTCCATTGCCTGTACGGATTCCATTTAAGATTGATTGAATCATTTTTCATCCCAAGAGAAAGGACAATGTTTGATGCAATGTTCGAAGATACAACAGGCAGACTGCAGTCATTTATTGCTGCAATCATGTAGTAATTTACAGAATCAATACTGGCTGTGTCGTCAGTATAGCTCATGTTCCCGGATGTGGATGTGAGATGGGCAATTGTCTTGTAATTCCCGGAAGAGCCTGTTTTCCTTTCGAGGTTGAAACTGCTTATTTCAGATTGTGCATCAAAGGTGAATGAGATTTCTATGTTCTTATCATTATTGACAGTGGCATAATCAGCATTAATCCAACCCGGAGGCCGCTGCATTTTAGTCACCAGGCAGCTTTTGTTTGAGCATGACTCCGAACCATCACCAAGAATGGCCTTTACCGCAAAGCAATAACTCGAATCTATATCAAAACCATTAATAAGATAACTATAAGTGAGAGAATCAACCGAATAAGTCTCTGCCAGGGGCGATCCGTCCTTTGAAACAAGTATGCGATACTCCAGCACACTCAACGGGCTGCCTGGATACTTGCTCCAGTTGATTTTGATCTGTTTTTTACATGTGTCGAGCGTGGCAAAGCAGAAAATAGTACTGAGAATATTGGATAACGGGCTTGCACAAACCGGCTTTCTGAACGCTGCTACGACATATGATTCGCTGAAATACTTTGTTCCGGCGGAATGGTAAATAAAACTCGTGGCAGTTGAATCCCATAAAGTATCAATTGTATTCCAGTACCCGAGACTGTGGTCATAAATAATATATGCGGCAATACCTGACGAAGGGCTGACCGACCAGTTTATTTCAGTATATCCCGTCTCGGGCTCAACCGAAACTGATTTAAGCAAAGGAGATGCTGGAACAGTACAGCCTTTCTGGGAGTATCCCGCTAATGACTGCAATGCTATGGCAATTGTCAGGATATTTCTTAATCTTCCGGTCATGTTTATCCGGCAGTTATCTGGTACAGATCATCAATATTATAATACGTTCTTGCAAGCTCTGTTATTTCATCAGGATCAATGGATTTTATTTTAGATGCAAGTCTGTAAAAATAAGAATTATCTAGTCCGAATTCCCAAACAGACCTGAAACTTTCAGGTATGGTGAAGGGACCATCAAACATCCTGACAAGTTCCCCAATCATATAGTTCCTTACAGTTTCCAGTTCCTCCTTTCCAATGGGTTCGTTCTGTAATTGCCGGATTTCCATATATATCTCATCAATGGCTTTTTGAGTAAATAATTTACTCACTTCAGCAGAAATAGATTTATATCCTGCCATATTGAGAGAAATGACAGATGAGCTTATCCCATATGTATAACCTTTTTCCTCTCTCAGGTTCTTCATAAGCCTTGACCCGAAATATCCGCCCAGTATCATATTGACTATCTTTAGTCCCGGGTAATCAGGATGCCTTTTGTTTATTGTAGATGAACCTATTCTGATCGCACATTGCACTGAGCCGGGTTTACTGATATGCCTTATCCGGTTTTCCTCTCCTTTAGGTGAAAGTGCAGATTTGCAGACATTTGCATATTTCAGGGAAAACCCTCCAAAATATTCGTTTAACAGGTCAATTAGTTTTTCGTTGATCTTGCCCGATACGATTATTGCCATATTTTCAGGCTTGTAAAAAGCGGAATGAAATTCCGCGAGATCAGATAAACGGATATTGGCAAAGTCATCGGGAACAGTTGTCCTGCCATAAGGATGATTTTTACCGAAAATCGATTCAAAGAACTCATCGGAGGCCAGCCTGTGCACTTTTTCCCTTTCAATACAATATTGCTGAAATCTTTTTTTTGTCAGCAGCTTAAGTTCTTTTTCGTTGAAAAGAGGAAAGAACAGCATCTCCCTTGCCAGCTCGAGTGCCTTGCCGGCATATTTGTTCATAAAACATATTATTATACCAGCCCTGTCGCTGTCAGTATATGGCTGGAAAAAAGCGCAATACATATCCAGTAACCTGTTAAGACGGACAGACCGGTATTTTTCCGTTCCCTCCTGAAGCATGAGGTTGACGGTTGAAGCCAGCAATGGAACAGACTCCCTGATATTCCCGGCATCGAATGTAAACTCAATTCGTTCTATTTCCTCTGTCCCGGAATCAAAAAGAAAAACGGGGAGGCCATTTTTTAATTCAACAGGAAAGGGTTCGGGGATTTTACCCGGATCGACCTGACTTACTGATGGCTTTGCCATGGACCTTATTCCAGTCATTGTTTACAGTTTATTGATTTATAGTAAATTGTACTGCAATTTGACCTTGTTAGGTATTTACAGGCAATATCTGCTACCATTGATTTGTCGATTCTTTTATATAAGTCAGTTTCGTTGTTAATAAGGTCCGGATTTCCCAGAAGTTCAAAATAAGAGAGGTTCAGAGCCATATTAAGGACGCTGGTATTCGCGACAGCAACGGACGATTCAAACTTGTTTTTTACTTTTGCCATTTCACCTGTGGAAACAAGCCCCTTTTTCAGCTCATCAATTATTTCATAAATTGATTCCTCAGCCTTCATGAAATCCCTGTCTTTCATCAGTTTTCCATGGATGATAATAAGGCCTGGATCAATATCCGAAGTAATATATGCATCTATTTCGGAAAAAAACTTCCTTTGTCGTACCAGCCTGTTGTAAAGCCTTCCTGACTCACCGCCGGCAAGAATATCAGTTATCATGTCACAGGTATAAAAGTCATTTCCGGTTCGTGGACCCGTGTGCCAGGCTTTATAAAGAGCAGAAGCAGGAACATCCCTTTCAAGGACAATGGCTCTTTCTTTGTTTTGCCGGGGCTCGGATGTGAGGATTCTCTTTTTGATTTTTCTTCTTTCAATATTGCCGAACCATTTTTCAGTCAGCGTCAAAGCTTTTCCCGGCGTTATGTTGCCTGCAAGTGAGAGTATTGCCTTGTTCGGTGCATAATGAGAAAAAAAGAAATTCCTGATATCGGAAAGGGAGGCATTTTTTACATGAGAAGGATCAGAGCCTATCGCAGTCCACCGGTATGGATGAACTTTATAGGCCATGGGCCTGAGAATAAGCATGGCATCGCCATATGGCATATTCATATAGCGCTGATTGAATTCCTCAATTACGACTTTTTTCTGAATTTCCAGGTTTTTTGAAGAGAAGTCAGGGCAGTTCATCCTATCAGATTCAAGCCAGAAAGCTGTTTCGATATTTGATGCAGGGACCGTGATATAGAAATTGGTTAAATCAGGTGTCGTGAAGGCATTGCTTTCTCCTCCTGCCAGTTGCAGCTGGGTATCAAAATCCGGAATTTCAGATGTTCCTCCGAACATGAGATGTTCAAAAAGATGAGCCAGACCTGTGAGATCAGGATCTTCGTCCCTCGAACCTGCATCATAAAGCAGGCTCATTGCCACCAGGGGGGTTGACCTGTCTTCATGGACAAGGATTCGAAGGCCGTTTTCAAGGCTGAATCTGCTGAAATCTATCATATTGCGTAAATGACGGGAAAGAAAATAATTCAGTTATTTGAACCGGGACAAACTTAGAGAAAAAAAGGAGATGCTCATGGATTGTTTTTATATTTGTGCAATTATGGCAATGAACAAACTTGTCAGAAGAATACTACATCCACACTTTGAAGACACTGACCAGGTAAGACTTGTGTACATATTAAGCCTGGTGGTTGGTCTTTTAAGCGCCATCGCAGCTGCAATCCTGAAGAACGCAATTCATTATACTCGCCTGATACTTACCAAAGGAATTACAGGTGACTCAAGCGTTTTTTTATACATAGTATACCCTGTTCTGGGCATGCTCCTGGCTTTACTGTTCGTAAAATACATTGTCAGGGATAATATAGGACATGGGATAAGCAGGGTCCTTTATGCCATTTCAATGAAGAAAAGTTACCTGAAGGCCCGGAATATATGGACTTCAGTTATAGCAACGACATTGACTATCGGTTTTGGAGGATCTGTAGGCGCTGAAGCGCCAATTGTTCTCACAGGATCATCGATCGGTTCGGCGATCGGCAGATTTTTCAAACTGAATTACCGAAGCGTCACGCTTTTGATAGGATGCGGAGCAGCAGGCGCTGTTTCCGGGATATTCAAAGCTCCTGTGGCAGGCATAGTCTTTACGCTGGAGATCCTTATGCTCGACCTTACTACCTCATCAATTGTCCCGTTAATGATTTCCTCCGTCACCGCAGCGACTGTTTCATATTTTCTGATGGGGAACAAAGTATTGTTCAGCTTTTCAGTCAAGGCTGCTTTTGAAATCAGGAACATCCCATGGTACATTTTGCTGGGTGTCGGGTCGGGCCTTATTTCACTTTACTTCTCTAAAATGACACTTTTTCTGGAGAGCGGTTTTGGGAAAATAAAGAATATATATACCAGGCTTGCGATAGGAGGCATTATTCTGGGAGGGCTTATTTTTCTTTTCCCCCCATTTTACGGCGAGGGTTATGACACTATAATGTCGCTGCTTCAGGGAGACATCGGGATTATTACCGGGAAAAGCATTATTGGTATTCATCCCGACAATTTTCTGGCAATGACATTATTCATGGCCGGATTGGTTTTTCTTAAAGTATTTGCAAGCAGCTCAACAAACGGAGCAGGAGGTGTCGGGGGAATTTTTGCCCCAATTCTGTTCATGGGAGGAGTGAATGGTTATTTAATGTCCGGCATTTTAAACAGGTTTTTTCATGTGAATCTGCCGGATAACAGGTTTGTTCTTGTGGGAATGGCGGGGGCAATGGCTGGCGTAATGCACGCTCCACTTACTGCGATTTTTTTAATTGCCGAAATTACAGGAGGATACGATCTTCTTATTCCGCTGATTATTACGTCAACAATCGCCTATATGACGGTCCGTAGTTTTGAACGCCATTCAATCTATCATGTCCAGCTTGCTGAAAAAGGAGAGCTTTTAACTCATGATAAGGATAAGGCGGTTCTTACGTTAATGGACTGGAAGAAAGAAATAGAGACCGATCTTATCAGGGTAAAGTCTGGTGATACCCTTGGCGATCTTGTAAAAGTCATTTCAAATTCGAGACGAAATATTTTTCCGGTAGTGGATCGGTACAATATTCTGGAAGGGGTTATTTCACTTGATGATGTCAGGGAAATCATGTTCAATCACGATCTTTATGACAAAGTGCATATCAGGGACCTTATGACCATTCCGCCATCCTACATAGACAGGAAGGAAAACAACGAGACAGTGATGGAAACTTTCAGCAGGACCGGAGCATGGAACCTCCCAGTTCTTGATAATGGATACTATGTAGGATTCCTCTCAAAATCAAGAATATATGCGACCTATAGGGAATTGCTGGTCCAGTATTCAGAAGAATGAAAATTTTAAATACATAGATATAATGAAAAGAGATACTTTGATTTTTGACATTATTGAAAAGGAAAGGCAGCGTCAGCTGAATGGTATTGAGCTGATCGCTTCGGAGAATTTTGTAAGCCCTCAGGTGCTTGAAGCAATGGGCTCGGTAATGACCAACAAATATGCAGAAGGATATCCCGGGAACAGGTACTATGGAGGCTGCGAGATTGTTGACCAGTCGGAACAGATTGCCATTGACAGGCTTAAAAAGCTTTTCGGAGCCGAATATGCAAATGTGCAGCCCCACTCAGGCGCCCAGGCAAATATGGCTGTCCTTATGACTGTACTGAAGCCAGGTGATACTTTTATGGGGTTGAACCTTGCTCACGGAGGTCATCTCTCCCACGGCTCGCCTGTAAACTCATCAGGCATACTCTACAGGCCGGTTGCCTATAGCGTTAAGGAAGACACCGGAACAATCGATTACGATACGATGGAAGCCATAGCTCTTCAGGAAAGGCCAAAGCTCATAATTGGAGGAGCATCGGCCTATTCGCGGGAATGGGACTATGAAAGAATGAGAAAAATTGCTGACATGACGGGCG
Source organism: uncultured Bacteroidales bacterium (assembly GCA_963717685.1). Classification (GTDB taxonomy): domain Bacteria; phylum Bacteroidota; class Bacteroidia; order Bacteroidales; family VadinHA17; genus LD21. The sequence goes on from OY970346.1 coordinate 2,611,232, forward strand.
CTATTCTTATGGTAGATATGGCTCATCCTGCAGGGCTCATAGCTGCCGGTTTGCTCAGGAATCCCCTGAAATATGCCCATATAGTCACTTCTACTACACACAAGACCCTCAGGGGACCGAGAGGTGGCATTATCCTTATGGGTAAGGATTTTGTCAATCCATGGGGTATAACAACTTCCAAGGGAGAGGAAAGGATGATGTCGTCCCTTATCAATTCGGCAGTTTTCCCGGGCGTTCAGGGAGGCCCTCTTGAACATGTAATAGCCTCAAAAGCAGTTTCATTCGGAGAAGCCCTTGATCCTTCATTTAAATTATATCAGGAAAGGGTTAAATCGAATGCATCCGTAATGGCTGACGCTTTTATGGCAAAAGGGTACAAGGTTGTTTCGAACGGGACCGACAATCACCTGATGCTGATAGACCTGAGATCCAGATTCCGCGAGATATCAGGCAAGAAAGTAGAGAACACACTCGTAAGGGCTCATATTACGGTGAACAAGAATATGGTGCCGTTCGATACCAGGTCTCCATTCCTGACTTCCGGGCTGAGAGTTGGCACACCGGCAATAACAACAAGAGGGCTCAAAGAAGAGCATATGGGTATTATTGTTGAGCTTATTGATGATTTGATCTCACATCTGGAAGATGAAAGAAGAATAAATGAGGTGGGAGAAAAGGTCATAAAAATGATGAAACCGTTTCCTTTGTTCTCAATGTAAAAATTAACTGATTGAAAATATTTTTATCATGAGATTGTAAATTTCATAACTTTGCAACGAATGGTATCATTATTCTTCTAAAATGAGCGATCAAAAACTGATTTTCGTTGTTGATGACGATCCGTTTATTAATATGTTGGTTATCAGACGGCTAACAACTGAGGGTTATTCCATGGAGGCATTTGAAACAGGAGAGGATTGTCTTAAATCGATGAATAAGAATCCCGATCTTGTAATACTTGACTATTTATTTGTGAAGGAAGACCAGAAGTACATGAACGGTATGGAGATTTTTGATGAAATAAAAAAGCTTAAACCCGACACCCCAGTAATTATGCTTTCGGGACAGGAAAAAGGTGAAATTGTCCTTGAACTGGCCAGGAAAGGCATTGATGGCTATATAATAAAGGATAATGACCTTATTGATAAACTGCTGGTCGATATAAAAGAACTTTTTGAAAGGAAAAGCTGAAGCTTATTTCAGGACAAAATTATAGGTGATCGTTCCCTTCTGAACAAAAGGAGCATTTGGCTTTATTTCAAACTGGGCATTAAGCGCAGCTTCTTTTGCAGCTTTAAGCAGGTATTCATCAAGTGTGCTGGAACCTTTGATTCCGGGTATCGCCTCAATTACCTTCCCTGACCTGTCTACACTTACTTCAACCACAACTTTTCCTTCACCCTGATATTCATATTTGGGAAGGGGTAGTTTCTGAAATCCCCTTCCCTGGAGGTCATATGAGACACCGCTGTTGCCGGTTCCTCCTCCGGGTCCATGAATTTGCGAATCCACTGAACCATTTGGAACTCCTTGATTGCCGGTTCCTCCGGCGACACCTTCGCTTGTCGAGGAAGTGCCTGAATTTTTGGAATTTACAAGGGCATTCTTTGTCCTGTTCATAATATCGGCCTGACGTTTCTGATCGGCTTCTATTTGCTTTTTTTCTAACTCTTCCTGTTCTTCTTTTATCTTCTCAGACTGAAGTTCTTCCCTTTTTTTATTATCCGCTTCTGTCTCCTGATGATGCTTCTTCTCATTATTGAGATTGCCATTCTTGATTACAGGAGCCTCTTCATTATTCTGAGTAATGACAGGTTCATCCTGGCTATGACCTGCTGTTTTAACCGGAGCCGACGGCAAAACATTTTCAGGATTTGCAGGCGGTGATGGCTCGATAAGTCCTGACCCGGTTTCGTCAGTTCCGAAATTAACCATGATACCAGGATCAGTCGGGGAATTTACCGGGATGGAGAAACCTACAAGCATAAGTAATCCAAAAACAGCAAGATGGATAAGTAATGTTCCGGCCACACCTTTTCCTTTCTGTGAGGTCAGACTGCGAGTCCGGTTATTCTCGTAAAGAAGCTGCATCTGTCTGATGGATTTTCGGACTTAAATTTACTAAAAATCGCGTTCTGGTCTTATCCGGCTATTCAACATTTATAACAAAACAGTCGTATTTATTAACTGATACATGATTAAAACAAATATTAAAAGGTTAGTTATTCCCCTGGTCATTCTTTCTTGTTTTTTCAGGTACCGGGGAGTCCTCCTTTTTCATGTCGGAGATCGATTTCTTCCTTAAGATGTCTGAGAATTTGTCAAAATCTTGTTTATAGAACAACCCGAAGCCTTGTGTATATGGTGATTGTTTACCTGTATAAGGATCATTATATCTGTTGAATACCTTGAATCGTATTTTATCGGTTATTTTATATTCGATGTCAAAATCTCCAATAAGCTGATCATTGGTGGTACTTGTGGCTACATTTGTCCCTCCAACGTCAAAGTTGCCATTTATCACTACCTTGTCGTTCAACAGCTGTGTTGAAAGTGCCAGCTGAAGCTCATTTGAATTAATATCCTTTGTGCCGGGCCTGTACACAAATCCGACATCAAAGTCGTTGCTTATCTGCGACAGCCAGTTGCTGAGCTGGTTCGAAAGCATCTCTGTAGTGGTCACAGCCATGGCCGATGTTCCTGTAGAAGTAGTTGAAGACAAAACAGATTCATTGGCCGATGGATCTGAGTAGAAATTGTTCATTACAAGCAGGTATATAAACTGTCGGCTCAGCTCCTCCTCTGTTGAAATGACATTTTTAAGGTACTCTCTTGTCGATTCGTCGGCGGTAGGCAGGTAAATGTCGAGTCCTACTACCGGATTGAAAAGCTTTCCTGAAAGATTGATCTGGCATTCAACCGGTATCCTGTCAGTGAACCTTGAGTCGTGAAGCAGCTCGTAAAGGGAGGCTTTTGTTTTGTACACTGCCTTCATATCGATGTTGGCATCATAGATGTTTCCGTTAAAGTTAATTTTACCGCCATTTTCGACCTTGAAAGACTTGTTCAGTATGTTCTTCAGCGTAAAAAGGTAATCACCTTCATCCACTATATAATCGCCATAGATTTTAAAATTGCCGAACTGATCATAGTTTATAGACAGATTTCCCGATCCGTGCCCTTTCATTATGTCACCAACCTTTGGATCAAAAATCAGCTGAATTTCAGCATCAGGAGTGACTTCAAGGTCAAAATTCAGAAGAATTGCAGTTTTACCTGAGGGCACTGTGACAGGTGCCGGATATTCTTCTTTTTTTCTCACGGTATCCCTGTTTATAAATGATACGAAGGAGTAATCAGAGACTGTTTCCGTGTTGCTCAGGGGAATGAAGAATTTTGTATTCTTGCCTGTCTTTGCGGAAATGTCAAATTCAAGGTTGTCCGGCCCGCTTTTTATCGTCGTGACACCTGATGCAAAGGCAGTGCCGTAAAATAAATCATTGTCCTTGGGCCTGGTGTTGAGTACCATGCAATCGTGTGTATTGATCATGAGGTCAGCGCTGAACGCCTTGAAGTATTTATGATGTATATAACCAGTCAGAGTGGCCGCATTACCTTTTTCGTCATTGACCTTTACATTTTTGAATATAATATTGTTTTCATCGAACCTTACAGAATCATTTATGATGTACTTTGTCTGCAGGAAATCAATCTTCAGTGAGGCATTTTCAGCCATGAGAGCTCCTTTAAGAACCAGATATCCTGGCTTGCCGGATAGATTCACTTTTCCGGTGGCAGTGCCGCTTATTCCGGATGCAAATGAATTAAGCAGGGGATTCAGTAATTCTATTGGCAATTTATCGGCAGTTCCGTCAAGAAAGACCTGTTCGGCAGCGGGATCATAATAGCCTGAAATATCAATCTGTTTTTTCCCTTCCTCATTATTGGCGACTCGTATGTCAGCAACTTTTTTGTCGCTGTTCCATGCAGAAATAACCGAGACATCTCCAAGGCTGCTTTGCAGCATTGAAAAATCACTTATATTCAGATTACTGACAATCAAGGGCTGATGGAAGACATTTGTAATCTGAATTCTGCCGTTAGCCGTTCCCTTGAATGACAATTGAAGCTGATCCGGGTTATTCTTGCTTGAAATAAAGTAGTTAATGGGAGAGATATCAATTCCCTTAAATTCAAACAGCAGCGTGTCTGCAGGGTTTTCTGTAACTGCCCCGTCAACCAGGTAATAATGATCCTTATTGCTTATATAAAGCTTATGGACACTGACTGCATCGGAATCGATTCTGATGCTCGAACCGGCAATTTTCCACAGATTGTTTCTGCTGTACATATCTGAAGAATCTATGCTGATACTAAAAACAGGCCATTTATTCTTCGGATTTTTATCAAATATCCCCCTTGCTGAAAACTTGCCGCGATTAAGTATATTATCCTTATTATCCCACGCCAGTCCGAAGTCAAATGTGTCGGGCCGGGTATTCAAATTGATCAAGAATCCTTTCAATTCCGAATTTCCCAACAGGTTCAGTGATGAACTGCTCAGACTGGCTTTTAATTCCCGGTCCAGAATATTAGCTTCGAACGAAAGATCTTTAAAGACTATATTTTTGAAATCCAGCAACTTTGAGTTTGCCTTGATCATCATTATGCTGTCGGGGAAAATAGAACCGCTGACAGAACTTTTGTCAGAAAGATGCAATCCTGTCCGGAAGAAATTATTCAATTTATCGGTATTCTTGAAGTTTATCGAGAATATAAAATTATTATTCTGCAGCTCGGGTTCCTTTGAATTCACAGGTATCCAGGAAGGCATAAGGGAAGAAAGAGCTTTTTTAAACACTGATTTCAAACCTGCAAAATTGTACTGGCCCCTGAGGTCCGCATCGGCATAATCTGTTCTAATGCTTATGGCCGGCAGGCTGTTCTCGGTAAAAGTCCTTATTGTAAAATCGTATAGATCAAGAGTTTTCCCGAATTTGACGAGGCTGGAATTAAGGAGCTTTATTTCTCCATCCAGGTTATCTATATTGGTGCCCCTGAAGTCGGCGGTTAAAAGCATCGACAGGGAAGAAGAGGAGTCTGTTTTGTCAAAGTTAAGATTGTGCAAATTGGCTTTTGCCAGATTCAGGGTAAAATCAAATTCAGGCAACTCGCCCTGAAAATTGAAAAGGCCAAGAATGTCCATTTTAATATTGCCTTCTGAAATCTTTACTGACCCGTCCCAGGCTTTCTCGCTGAAATTTCCATTAATGGCAATATTGCGGTATTTGTACTTGTTTATTTCGATGCTGTCAACGGCTCCCTCAAGTTTCAAGTCGAATTTTCTGAAGGAATATGCGTCACCGTCGACATTAGCTTTCATGCTGATGTTACCTAATTTATCCGGTGTCCCAGTCAGATAGCCAAGCGCGATGCTGTTAAGAGAGATCAGACCCTTGATTTTAAAATGGTTTAATGCCTCAGGCCTCAGCGATAAATCAGTTCTTATTGAACCTGCATCCGTCCTGAAATTGCCATAAGTCACGAAATCTGTTGTAAAGCCTGTAAAGCTTCCGTCGAAGGAGATCGTTCCCATTTTGCTGAGGAATTCGGGCAATTGAATTGGTCCGTGTCCGGGAATCTTGATTTTGCCAATATCTCCTGCAGTTGTTCTAAGACGGTTAACTCCAATATAAATAAATGAATTCTCAATTTTTGGAAGGCCTGAAAAATCAAAATCACAATTGAGCGACGTATAATTGCCATAAGAGAATTCGATATCCCTTCCTCTCAGCTCTGAAACTGTGCCAAAAATTCTGCCTGACAGCCAGAAAGCTTCGTTCGTCCTGCCCATTGAGGGAATGAAATATTTCATGTCCGAAAGACTGATAAGAGATTTTTGCAAGAGAATATCAAGCTTAACCTGGTTCGTAAAGTTCCTGAATGCCCCTGGTGAATCGGCGTTTATCCTTAAATATCCTATATTCAGGATGCTGCTGTCACAATTAATTGACACCGAACTCAGGAGAAAATTGTTTCTGCCTATCGCAACACCGCCTTTCAGCCTTCTGACTGTAAAGCCACCCGATTCAGTGAATCCCAGGTCATAAATATTGAATGAAGTTGAATCATTTTTTACTGCCAGATTCTCTATTATTCCGTTTAAGGCGTCAAGATGAAGATTATTGAAATCAATCGCGCCGCTGTCTTTCCTCTCCTTCATGTTTATAAAAGAAATTCTGGCATTATTCAGGTCTATTTCGTTAATCCTGATTGTGCTCTTCTTTTTTGAAAGAGTATCAGGCTTACTTTTGAGCAGGTTAAGATACCAGACCAGGTTCATTTCACCCGCCGAATCTGTAATAAGACCGATCACTGGATCGAAAATGGATATCTTTCCAAGTGCAAATGATTGATTTTTAAAATCAATATGTCTGATGCCGACAGATAATTTCTTCGCATATATCAGGGTATCATTATTTTTATCTTTAATCAGTATGTTGCTTATATCAAGTTTGTTGAAAAATCGGTATTCCAGTCTTCCTACCGAAATTGTCGATCTTATCTGTTCCGAGAAATGGCTGGAGATCCTTTTTACTATAAGTGTCTGTATTTCAGGAATACGCAACAACAGACCAGCCATAGTCGGGAAAACGGTAATAATCCCCAAGGCTATAATGAAGAATTTGATTGATTTTTTAATATTTTTGATCATTATTCGGATTAAAAAATCATAAATCAAAATAACCTAAAATATACCGAATATCAAAGTAAAGATGGCAGTTACGGTATTGGCAATTGAATCTTCGTGCGATGATACTTCCGCGGCAATAATAAGGGATGGTTACATCCTCTCTAACCTTATAGCCAATCAGGATATACACCGATCTTATGGTGGCGTCGTTCCAGAACTGGCTTCCAGGGCTCATCAGGCAAATATCGTGCCGGTTGTGGATCAGGCTTTCAGGAAAGCAGGGTTAAGCGTATCTGCAGTTGATGCTGTCGCATTTACGCGCGGCCCGGGATTGCTTGGTTCTCTTCTTGTCGGTACTTCATTCGCCAAAGGTTTTGCCCTGGCGAGGAACATCCCGCTTATTGAAGTTAACCATCTCCAGGCACATGTGCTTGTTCATTTCATTCTTCAAAGAGGTAAAGATGTACGGATGCCACATTTCCCGTTTCTTTGCCTCCTGGTATCCGGAGGACATACAAGGATCATGGTTTTAAAGAGCTATCTCGATATGGAGATGATAGGCAATACAATAGATGATGCTGCAGGTGAAGCATTCGATAAATGCGGAAAGCTTATGGGATTCCCTTATCCGGCTGGTCCCGCAATTGATAAGATGGCACATTCGGGAAATAAAACAGCATTCAGCTTTTCAAAGCCCTATGTCAGAGGGCTTGATTTCAGCTTCAGCGGATTGAAAACCAGCTTTCTTTATTTCCTGAGAGACAGGATAAAGGATGATCCTGATTTCATTGAGAAAAACAAACCGGACCTTTGTGCATCCCTGCAGCATACAATTGTGAGCATATTAATGTCAAAACTGATAAGATCATCTGTAGAAACGGGCATAAGTGAGATTGGGATCGCGGGAGGCGTATCGGCAAATTCAGGTCTGAGACAGGCAGTGAAGGAAGAGGCTGATAAGAAAGGATGGAATATTTATATACCAGACATAGGCCTTACAACCGATAATGCTGCCATGATTGGAATTACAGGGTATTATAAGTATCTTAGAGGAGAATTTACGTCACAGGATGTTGCTCCTAAGGCAAGATTCTGATGAAAAATATCTTCGGGGGGAAATGCAAAGCTACGAATATATAGAGGATAATGGTGAAAAAGCCAGAATCCTGGTACCGGTTAATTCCATGGTACCGGATATGATCCGCGGGATACAGAATGGAAAAAGAAAGATCGGTCCGGATAATTTCAACGATAAGGCATTTGAAGGATTCATTTATTGAATATTATAATTTATTAATTAATTTCGGAGCAAATTCTGATGTATGAAGGAGCTTAAGATTTCACCGACAAAAAATTCTCCGGAGATAATTCTGACTCCTGACGGAACCATTAAGATTACGGGGAGATCTATTCATGAAAATGTGGCTGAATTTTTTGAACCGGTGGAAGAATGGATATCAGATTATATTGAATCACCTGCAAAAATGACATGTGTCGATATGAACCTGGAATACTTCAACAGTGCAAGTGCTAAAGTATTCATTCACCTTCTTGAACTTCTTAAACATGTCACGTTTAAGAACGGGAAGTACATCTTTAACTGGTACTATGAGGAGGGAGACGAAGATATATTCGAAAGAGGCGAATACTTTGCAACAGTGCTGGATACTCCCATCAATTTCATCAAAATCGGGTAACAATCTTCCATTTTTTTTTAATAAGCCAGAATCAGGTTCTTCTCACCTCCCGATCCGACAATCCATATCTTATTCCAGTAAACGTCAATTCTGGCGAAGCTCCCCGTAATAGGGCCTTCAATCATGCCTTTCATTGTCACGAAATGAATTTGCCTGAAATTGCCATAGCCACCTGCATGGTTATGACCACTGAAGCATGCGACAATATTCTTATAGCTGGCAATCGTGCGCAGAACATCTTTATAATTAAGGAGATTATAATCACTTGCGGGAAATATAGGGAAGTGGCATAAAATAAAAACCTTTTCATTCTTTAAGACAGATTCATCTAGCTGGGATTTAAGCCATCCGAGCTGTTTGGCACTTATCCCGCCGTTCCAGTTAATAGCATTCATGTTTCCTGAATCCCTGAGTGCCGATATATAGTTTTCAGCCTGCCTGATAATATTCTTATTCGTAGTCGCATATGTGCTTATTTCATTGCCGTTGAGTGCGATGAATCTGAAATTATCCTTAACAAAAGAGTAATATCCTTCTTTTGACGGCTGGGGCAGGGGAAGACGCTTCCTGTACCCGGATTCGACAGAATAGTCATGATTTCCTGTCAGGTGATAAACCTTAAGTCCGGATGAATCGATAATATCCATCACAGTCCTGTACGATTTATAATCGCGATCAATCAGATCGCCTAGATTAACCACAAAGCTTACTGAATCGGCTTTGAATGAATTTAAGGCTTTCCTTAGTTTGTCTGCCGACATCCGGTAGTATCTTGTCCCTTCCACATCACAGTCACAATAATGGACATCAGTGAATATTCCAAATGAAAAAACAGGTTTTCGGTTCTGCTCCGCGGTATTAAGAATGCTTTTGGTCAATAGTGGCGCAGATAGAAATGCCAGGGAACAGAAAAATAAAACTGCCATGATTTTCATCAGTCATTATTTAGCTACTTAAAGATATGAAAAAGGGGGCATTATACCCCTTGTCATTTCATATTAAATAAGAATCTTCAGTTCGCTGACGGATCTGCCACCCGGCCCATGAACAGTATTGACCCCGTGGTTGTTTCCCTGATTATGTAAATAAATGAGTGGTTGATGTTGAACTCAAAAGGCTGTTCTACCGCCGTAGGAATTATGGTTACGATAGTGGCTGCAGCTGCTTCCGTCCCTTCCTCGTCGGTTTCAATATACGACTGATGAAGAACTTTGCTGATGCACAATGAAGCATCGGCAATATTTGAAAAATCCGCAAATGGAGTGAATGCAATCCCCATTCCCATATCCGAAAGGATATCATTCAATGTTATCTTGTAGCCATATTTGAAACGGGGCATCGAAAGGTCGACTTTCTGGCTCGAAAGCTGGTTAATCCACCCGTTAAATGCAGATTGAGTCAGGGATGGAATGAAAGCACCGATCCCGTCCTGTGCCGTTGGCAGGATAACATCCATAACAAAATTACCCTGTCCGTAGGGAAACTCGCCCAGGATGAAACTGCCGCCGTTATAGACTTTGAAATCAGATGATTGAGACATAACAGGGACTGAAACAGTCGTTCCCTCAGGTTTGTAAAATGAAGTGTTCATGGTGTTGGCAGGATCAAATTCCAATGTCCATTTCCCTTTAAAATAAATCGCGTTGATAAGAAGCATTACTGTATTGGTATCCAGCTTATCAAGCATATTGGTAATAAGACCATTCGTACTGTTTGAAATCCATGCATTTACTTTACCGGGAACAGTCGGATCATTGATATCGAATTGTTGTGATTCGGCATTGTAATAATTCGTAAGTATATCTATGAATGATTTTTTTACTGCGAAATCAATCTCCGTCCACACTGAGTTGGCAATCAGCATGGCAACTCTTTTATCCACCGACATAAGCGCAGTTGTAAGACCTTTAAATGAATTGTTGATCTCGTCAGGTGTCAGTCCGTTATCTCTTAACGCCGCCAGCATCGAATCACGGGTCGCCCCGTTTGCTCCGTTAAGTGTCATGGATAGTGCATAAGAAATGCTCAGGGGAGAGACCATGATGTTCTCATCCTTATCAGCATTCTCCACTACATTCCTGAAAATGTCAAATGCAAAGGAGCTGCCTGATTCCACAATAGATACCTGTGTCTGGCTCAGGCTTATTTTTACAGGTTCAGTGGGCAAATTCTGATCAGTGCTTTTTGAGCACATTGTAAATAAAACAGGAATTCCCGCTGTCAGCGCCAGGATAGTCTTTAAACAATGTCGTTTCATGATGGCGGATTTTTAAAGCTGTTCTTGATAGGTTTTTATATTAAAGAAGATCTTTTACAGGATAGACGTATATAACTGTAAATTTCAAAAATCATGCCATTTATTTTGATTTCTTTTTTCTTTTTTTTGATGTTTCCAGATACACTTTCAGATAAATAAGTGAAAGTGCAAAGAAAACCATTCCCAGTAGAAGAAGCATCAGGAATGCAAGAATCGTTGGCTTGCCAATATCGGGCAAAGGATTTCTTAACCTGTAAAAATATCCGTAAATTGTGTAAACGATCACAAGTACCGATATTGCCAGACCGAAAATAATTGTTGTGCCGTTGAATATCCGGGTGGTTCTGTAAAATTTCGTATTCCTGAAACGGGTATATGAAGAACGTGCATAAGCCCTCGCCCTTTGCCTTGACCTATCCTGCCTGTATTTTCTCCAGTCCTCCTCGCTTTTCCTGCACTCTTCCTCATCATCTGTTATCCTCTGGAAATTGGCAATAAGGAATTCATAAGCCTCTGTCGCAAGTATGAATTTATCCATTGCATCCGGAGAATGATTGATATCGGGATGATAGATTCTTGCCTTTTGCCTGTATGCTTTTTTTATATCATCGATTGATGAATCGGGAGACAGGTCAAGTACCCGGTAATAATCTGACAGCACCATATCAACTTATATTGCTCCATGAGAATTGTTTGCTGAAGAGCCGTTTCAGTCCAAAAACCAGGAGGCTGTTTTCTTTCTCTGCAAGAAGAGGGTCCCTGTCCAGAATCTCTTCAGCGATATTTCTCACGTATTCTATTAGTTGTCCGTCCTTACCAAGGTTTGCTATCTTCAGGTCGAATGGTATCCCGCTTTGCATGGTCCCTTCAATATCACCGGGACCTCTCAGCTGAAGATCGGTTTCAGCTATTTCAAAACCGTCATTGGTCCTGATCATCACCTCAATTCTGGCAGCGGCTTCCCTGGATAGTTTTTCCGAGCTTATAAGGATGCAATAAGACTGATCGCCGCCCCTTCCAACCCTGCCCCTTAGCTGATGCAGCTGGGAAAGCCCGAATCTTTCGGCACTCTCGATTACCATAACGGTGGCATTCGGGATATCAACTCCTACTTCAATTACGGTTGTGGCAATAAGAATATGGGCCTGTCCTTCCCTGAATAGTTTCATTGATTCTTCCTTTACTGAGGCCGGCATTCTGCCATGCACAACACTAATACAGTATTCAGGAGGAGGGAATACCCTTGAAATCGTATCCCAGCCATCCTCAAGATCCTTATAATCCATTTTTTCGGATTCCTTTATAAGGGGATAGACAATGTAAATCTGCCGTCCTTCAGCTATCCGGCTTCTCATGAATCCAAATACCTTGTTCTTTTCCGGATCAAAATAATGCATTGTTTTCACGGGCATTCTTCCTGGCGGTAATTCGTCAATCACTGAAACATCCAGATCACCGTACAGGGTCATGGCAAGAGTTCTTGGAATAGGTGTGGCGGTCATGACAAGCACATGAGGAACATTCAGGCTTTTATGCCACAATTTTGCTCTCTGCTCAACCCCGAACCTGTGCTGCTCGTCAATTATCACAAGTCCAAGGTTGCTGAATCTGACACTCTCTTCAATGAGAGCATGAGTTCCTATCAGGATGTTAAGTGATTTGTCAAGCAACGATTCACTTATCTCTTTCCTCAGGGATTTTCCGGAGGATCCCGTGAGGAGCCTTACCTTGACATTTAGTCCCCTGAGCATGCCCGTTATTGTCTCGTAATGCTGTTTTGCCAGTATTTCCGTGGGTGCCATAATACATGCCTGGTAACCGTTGTCAATTGCAATCAGCATGCTCATCAGTGCAACCAGCGTTTTGCCGCTTCCGACATCACCCTGGAGAAGACGGTTCATTTGTTTCCCGGAGCCGAGATCTTTCCTTATTTCCTTCATGACTTTCTTCTGTGCGCCGGTAAGGGAAAATGGCAGGTTATTGAAATAAAAGTTATTAAAATTCTCACCCACACTTGAGAAAACGAATCCCCTGGATTTCACCGAACGGTTATTTTTAAACCTGATCAGGTTAAGCTGGATAAAAAACAGTTCCTCAAATTTCAGCCTGTATCTCGCCTTCTCAATATCCTCACTGGTTGAAGGAAAATGGATCTTTCGCAGGGACTGATCAAGATCCATAAGCTTATATCTCGTTACAATATATTCGGGAAGGGTCTCTGTCAGCCTGAAATTCATTTGTTTGATAAGGTTTCCCATGAGCTTGCTCACAGCTTTCGAGGTGAGGAAATGATTCTTGAGACTCTCGGTAGTGCCATACTGGGCCTGCAGTGCGGAAGCCATTCTTTCCGCAGCCTTTACCGATGACTCAATTTCGGGGTGAATAATATTGATTGCGCCGTTAAAAACACCTGGTTTCCCGAAGACAATATATTCGGTATCCGTAGTGTAGCTCTGGGTTATCCATTTTAATCCCTTGAACCATACCAGCTTGATTGTACCGGTATCATCCCTGAAATCTGCGACAATCCGTTTTCCCGATCCCTTGCCTTCAGCATAGAATCCTGTTATCATTCCCTTTAACTGTACAAAAGGGAAATCAGGGTCAAGTTCAGATATCCTGAAAAACTTTGTCCGATCGACATATTTGTACGGGAAATAATAAAGCAGATCATGGAATGTGTTAATATTCAGTTCTTTATTAAGCAATTCGGCTCTTTTTGGACCGACGCCGGGCAAATATGTGATGCTTGTATCAAGAAAATCCGGCATTGATTATCAATGTATTAGTTCAACATCACTTCTGAAAGGAACCTATTCCCGGCAGTCTCCTTAATACAAAATAAGCCGGAAAATCAAACCAGGCATAATCTGTGGTTCACTAATATAAAGATTGCCGAAATTAAGTAATTTTGCGAATCTTACCTAATCTGTCAGCAAGAGCAATGCTATTTTTCAGGATTTCGGGCTTTCTGAAGTATTTTCTGTTTTCACGCCACAGAAAAGGTCACGGCATTCAGAGTCCGTTTGTCTTTAGCCTTGTAATAGGAGCATTCAGGAATAAGCCGGGGAAAGATATCGTATCAAGGATTGAAGGTATAAGAAGGGAGTGCCTGTCATCAGATAAAATAGTATCCGTCCTTGATCTTGGAGCCGGTTCCGTGAACATAAAGGGCAATATTAGAAAAGTATCAGAAATAGCCAGGTTTACTGCAATTCCGAAGAAATACGGAATGCTTTTATGGTCCATTGCTTCTGAATATGGAAACCCGGCTATATTTGAACTCGGGACATCTTTGGGCATAAGTACATTGTACCTGGCATCAGGAGCGACTGAATCTCAGATATATACTATAGAGGCATGTCCTGACATTTCAGCTTTTGCCCTTCACAATTTCAGTGAAGCCGGCATGAAAAACATCTTCCTTCTGAATGGACCATTTGATGAAATGCTGAGGGAACTTCAGGAAAGAAATATAAGGCCGGGACTTGTTTTCATAGACGGAGACCACAGGAAAGAGTCGGTTATAAGATACTTCTCGATGATTTCAGTAATGTCAGGTAAAGATTTGGTTGTCATCCTTGATGATATTCACCTCTCCCCGGAAATGGAGGAAGCATGGAATATGATAAAGGAATTTGATGGAGTATCATTTACTGTTGATATCTTCAGGATGGGTTTGGCCTTTTTCAGGAAGGGAATGAATCATTCTGATTATGTAGTTCGCTATTGATTAAAATTATTGGTATTATTATTGTCAGTTTTTGGCTAAATTAGTCTAATTTCGCAAATTCAAATTCAGGGGTTATGGACAAAGTAATTGAAATTCAAAATATTGTAAAGAACTACCAGGTGGGATCCGTCATTGTCAGAGCACTAAGATCTGTATCAATTACCATGAACAGGAACGAATATGTCGCAATTATGGGTCCTTCAGGGTCAGGCAAGTCGACGCTTATGAACCTGCTTGGATGCCTCGACACTCCCACGAGCGGGACATATATTCTTAACGGCGTTGATGTCAGCAAGATGGAGGATGATTTCCTTGCTGAAATAAGGAACAAGGAAATAGGTTTTGTTTTCCAGACATTCAACCTTCTTCCGCGTTATACCGCTCTCGAAAATGTTACGTTGCCTTTGATCTATGCTGGAATTCAGAAAGCGGACAGGGAAAAGCTTGCAAGGGAAACCCTTGACCAGGTTGGATTGGCTGACAGGATGACGCATAAGCCAAACGAACTTTCAGGAGGACAAAGACAACGCGTGGCAATCGCCAGGGCTTTGGTGAACAAACCGTCAATAATACTTGCCGATGAACCTACTGGAAATCTTGACAGCAAGACATCAATTGATATCATGGGGCTTCTTGATGAAATTCACAGGAAAGGGAACACCGTAATAGTGGTCACTCACGAGGAGGATATTGCAAGGCATGCTGCCAGGATAGTAAGGCTTTTCGATGGTGAAATTGCAGAGGATTATCCCAACGAGAAGTACAGGAAGGCCTGATAATGAATCTATTCGGATATTCCGATGTTCTGTTAATTTAATTTCTATGAAAATATATACCCGCACCGGAGACAATGGAACAACCTCATTATTAGGTGGTAAAAGAGTTCCAAAGCACCATTGCCGGGTCGAGGCTTATGGTTCCGTTGATGAGCTTATTTCCTGGTTAGGATTATTAAGGTCATGCAGCGAAAACGAAAAGAGGAAGGATTTCCTCATCCTTGTGCAGGATCTGCTTATGGGTTATGCGGCTGTACTTTCGACTGAAACTCTTAAATCGAACCGGGAGGAAAAGGGAAATCCCGTTGCAATCCTGGAGAACGAAATCGATAAAATGGAAGCAATGCTTCCTTCGCCTGGCAATTTCATTCTCCCCGGTGGGGGAATGGCCATATCATACTGTCACATTGCACGATGCGTATGCCGGAGGGCAGAACGGGCAGTGTCAAACCTGAATCAAAAAGAGAAAATCCCGCAAATAATAATTAAATTCCTGAACCGCCTTTCGGATTATTTATTTGTTCTGGCTCGTTTGCTTTCTTTAGAGCTTGATAATGAGGATATTATATGGCCAAGGCAAACCCTGGAAAATCTTTAGCAGTTCTTGTTTTATAGAATAAAATAATATATATATTTGCACACTTTATAAAAATATTACTTGATCAGGAAATTATGTACTGGACACTTGAATTAGCTTCCAAACTTGAAGATGCTCCATGGCCTGCAACCAAGGATGAGCTAATTGATTTCGCCATCAGGTCAGGTGCTCCGATGGAAGTAATAGAGAACCTGCAGGAAATAGAGGATGAGGGAGATATCTATGAAAGCATTGAAGATATATGGCCCGATTATCCCAGTAAGGATGACTTCTTCTTCAACGAGGATGAATATTGAGATGGCAGATTCCTTTCTGCCTGGCTTCATCGGTGAAGCAATATAAATGGCCAGTCTGCAAAAAACTGCTGAAATACGAGATTTTACATTTTACGGACGATCAAATAAGGTAAAAACTATTTGTATTTGAAAATATCCAGAATTTTCTTGGGTCTTATGGCATCAAACCAGTTGAATCCTTCAAGATGTTTATTTGCGTCAGGAGTGATCAGTGGAGGATCGATGGAGCCTTCCGGACTTTGCCGTTCATAAATTTTGGTTATCTTTCCCTTATCCACAAGTATTTCAATGCTTGCGCATTTCACGCTGTTCTTACCCACAACCTCATCACCGTCCACTAGATAATAAATGGATTCTCCATTCCCTACTATATTTACCCTGAAAAGCTTGTTGTCTTTAAAGTAGCCGGTCAGTGTCCTTCCTTTAATCTGGTTGAATCTCAATGAATCAACCTTGCTTGTTACAAAAGCAGAATAATAAAGATACATGCTGTCCGCTTCCCTGTTTTTAGTAAATATGGCCATCGTATCGGAGGTCAACTGGTTTTCAGCTGACCAGAGAATGGGATTGCGGTAAAGCCTGATGACTGAGTCCTGGAGCGAATAGGAGAGAGAGTCGCATTTTGCCTGGATATCCTTGCTGTAGATCCGGCATCCGTAAAATGCCCTCATCAGCCGGTATTCTTTACCCGCAGTATCTGCAACGGTAACTTCGCTGATAGTATCGGCATGCAGGAACAGGGAATCCTTACCCACCTGGATGAACACCGCACTGTCAGTTACCGTGAATGCCTCCGGTTTTTTATAGTACCATGCATAGTTTCCATTGACTATCAGACTGTTGGTTGTATCCTTAATGCTTGTGTTCCTGAATGCCTCGCCGTAACCTGATTGGCTTTCATAGTAGATTGAATCTCCTTTAATTATCTTGTCCTTATTATCAATTACTGCATTTTTGTCTATCTGGGTTACGTCATTCTTTGTGTCGTACCATCCTCTTTCGCAATAAAGGTACAGGCTGTCTCCCTTCATTTCAGAAGGCCCGGTGAAAAACGCCGTTTCCGACTGTGTATTATAATCCATGGTATCGCCGGTCATTACGTATTTGGGATTTACGATCTTCACTTCATGCTTGAAATGGAATAATTCCTGCGGTATTAAATATATTCCGATCTTGCTTGTAAGCGTGTTGTCGCCATTTGTTATCCTTCCCCAGTCATCATACATTGCTATTTTATTTGCAACATCATAGTTAATAGTGTCAGTAAAGAGATGGGTCTCCTTATCGATAAGTTCAACATTCCCGTTTAATAAAGCTTTCTGGGTAAAGCCATCATAAAAAAGGTAATTTCCAAAGATATTCAGGGTGTCCCCCTGCTCAATATGGATTCTGCTGAATGCGTTCACCTGGTTCTTATCCGGGAAATAATAGGCACTATCGCATTTCATAATAATCTCATTATGAATGAGCCAGACATTCCCTAGCAGCCTGTGCCAGTCTTTCCCCGTCTCCTTGTCTCTTTCAATATAATCGTCGTCTGAATGCTTCAGATCGATCCTCTTGGGTTCCTGATCAGACTGTGAAAAAACGTTAGGGGATAATAAAAGAAAGGTCGTGACATACAGCAGATGTCTGGCACAGAGGAACCCTGACAGAGACCTATTTAGTCTTTTTTCAGCCAACCATTTTTCAGAAAATCGCATGTTTTGAATTCATCGCTAACTTTAATGTAGGTGGTCTCTATTTTCTTTTTGATCCAGTCATCATAGACTTTTGTCCGCTTTTGCAACAGGGCTGCATTGTAGATGCTTTCATAGTCATCTCTGAGATTAGCCCTGTGTGCCTGCACTTCATTATCGAGTCTTACTATCCTGAATACAGTGTTGCCATTTTCGTCAGTTGTTTTAAAAGGGTCCGAGATCTCGCCGATTTTCATATCCCTTAGCTTCATGTACATTTCTGAATTGAGCTCTTCCAGTGTAAACCATGTGCTTCGGTCAGACGGGTTTGTACTTACAAACTTTCCTCCATTTATCCTGCTGTCTTTATGGGAAGAGAGTCTCATTGCTGCAACCTCGAATTTAATGCTGTCTTTCCGTATCAGATTGGCAATGCTGTCGAGTTTTGCAATGGCCTTGTCTGCCTGGTCAGTTTTTACTTTTGGCTTGATGAGAATATGTCTTGTATTTACGAGATCGCCATTGCGGTCGATGAGCTGAATTATATGAAAACCATACTTTGTCTCAACGATTTTTGATACCGTGTTTTTCGTAAGGCTGAAAGCAGCATCAGCATAGGGCTTTTCGAGCTCTCCTCTCATCATATACCCCAGCTCACCGCCATTGGATGCAGTCCCCGGGTCTTCAGAATACATTATGGCCAGCAGGCTGAAACTTTTTCCAGCCAGAATCTGGCTTCTTAGATCGAGAAGCTTCTGCCTGGCTTCAGCCTTGTTTTCTTCATTATCAGGAGGATCGAGCTGAATGATACTTAACTGCACCTTTGATGGGACCACCTGTATGCTGTCTTTTGGCAGGTTGGCAAAATATTTCTTCAATTCACTTGGAGTGACCCTGAGGTTCTCTGCAATTTTGCTTTGCACCTGTTTGATCGTTTCCTGGTTCACAAGAGCTTTGCGGATATCCTGCTGGATCTCGGTCATGCTTTTATTGAAATATCCTTCCAGGGCTTTTTCACTTCCGGCTCTTCTTATCGCATCATTGAGTCTTGCCGTCACCTCCCCGTTTACAAGACTTTCCGTCACGTTAATACTATCGATCCTGGCCTGGTCGAGAAAAAGCTTTGATGTCATTAAATCCTGCAGAACGGTACACCTGAGGTCTTCAACCGGAGTTTTATTTCCATTATGTTTAAGATCGGACACCTGGGTCTCTATGTCGGAAAGATATATTACCTCATTGCCTACAATTGCCGCGACGGACTCAATAAGTACCTGCGATTTAAGTGGAGTCATTCCGGAAAGCACAAAGCAGGCAAGAACCAGGTAATATTTTGAACATTTTTTCATCAGTGGCAGATTAAAATATTTTAAAATTATTCTCTTTCAGGGCATCATTATATATCCCATTTTCCAGATTCCTGAAAAACTCTATTCTTCGGTTATTCCATATTATTCTTTTGATATCATTTCTTACGTATTCAAAAGGAGCAAGCGTGGATCTTAATCTGTAATCTCTCAGGTTCAGGATATAAAGGAAAGAGGAATCCCTTGTTTCATAAAAAGTATTGTATTTGAGAAAATTTTCCTCATTGCTTATTTCCTGAGGCAATTCTACTGAAATTCTGTCAAGAGTTACCCACTGTTCATTAAAATCATCGAATTTGTCAGCAAACTGGTAACAAAGTGTTTCAAGATTCTGAAGGTCCTTCTGATCATTTGACCGTGCAAGCCGCCGGATCTTGTCAATACCTGGAGTTTCAAGGGGAAGCTTTATTAAAAGAGCCTTGACTATGTTTGAGCTAAGAGTGAAACTTGAGTGGTTGGAGTCATAGTAATTTTTCAGTTCTTCATCAGTTACGACAGTATCCATTTTTTCAATCATCATCTGTCGCTGATATTCATATACTATGAGATTTGACCGGGCTTCCTCAACCTGATCATTTATTTCATTTTTCTTTTCAGGTGAAAGATTATCCTGTGCTTTTTGAAGCAGCAGTTGCTTCCTTACCCAGTTATTTATGTAGTTATGGATTACTGCCGCACTGTCAGTCTTTGATATGCCCCGGGTCATCTGCCCTGGAATCTGGTCAAGATACAGTATTGTATTTCTTGCAGTCGCAAGCTCAATACGCTTTACGGAGCTCCTTTTTCTTCCGCAGCTAGTCAGCAGGATCAGTATTGCAAGGGCAATGGCTAATAATCTATTCATTCCTAAAACTGTTTTTTACTCTGTCGTACACGAGGGTATCAATCTTAACGGTGTATTTTTCTTTTAATTGTTTTACCCACTCTTTCTCAAGATAGTCCTGGTATCCTGTCATTACTTCACTTTGAACTGCACTTAAAGGCAAAGGCACAGGCTCCAGGATATCTTTTATGACGACCACGGCAGGGAAACCATCTCTCCTCGTAAATTTAGGGCCTTTCGTCCATTCCAGATCATCAATTTCCTTATCGTCGCCTTGAAACCATTTCATGTCCCTGATAACAAGAAGCGAATCATTCTTCCTGTTGAACCTTTCGAGCAGAAGCTGATCAGTATTTTCCCTCCCTGAATATTTCTTATATGCCGAATAGAGCATCTTGTCATCCTTTACGGACCTCAGCATGTACAATTTTGCTTCGGCAGTTCTTTTGGATAGGAATTCGATCTTGTGCGCATCATAGTACTGCCTGAGCCCTGCCGAATCCTTTTGGACATTATTCCATATTTTCCTTCCCGAAATCTCAAACAAAAGAATACCGTCATGGAATTCATTCATGAGATAACGGAAATCAGGGTATTTCTTTTCAAGCATAGAGTTTTCATATTTCATGAGCCTGTCTGTGGAACTCGCATCAATAGTCTGGTTTATAAAGTACGCAGGATCATTTGTTTTTATCACCGCACTCCTTTTCTCAATAAAAGATATTAAATCACTCACAGAACAATGCTGGTCCGCAAAAGTATATATATATCCTGAAGGAAGACTGGCAACATGATACTTTGACAATCCCTTGATAATAAGAGTGTCAGTATTCCTGACCAGCCAGTTCAGGTTTTCCATGTTTATCCTGAAATCATATTCGGCTTTCAGCCTGTCAATAAAGGATTTTTTGCAAATGGAATTAAGATAAGATTGGTTGATTCTGCTCTGAAGATATGATTTTGTTTCGTCAAAAGTCCCGGGACTTTTTCTACCAAGCAACTTTATGATATGCCATCCATAGGCTGTTCTGACTGGTTTTGTATATTGACCCGTATCAGGAATGGCAAACGCAGCATCGGCAAACTCGGGGATTATTTCTCCCGTGCCAAACCAGTTAAGCTTTCCTCCATTGGCTGCCGACTCCTTATGGTCAGAATATCTTTTTGCAAGTTCGCTGAATGATTCCCCGGCCTGTAGCCTGGTGTAAATGCTGTCAATTGATTCTTTGGCCCTCCTTGCTTCTTTTTCTCCGGTACCGGGAGGTGCGGCTTTCATAATATGGGCGACAAGTATCTTGCCTCTTGACGGTCGAATATCAGTAACCTTTATAATATGATACCCGTATGGTGTTCTCACTGGTTCCGAAATTTCTCCTTTTTTAAGGTTGTATGCCGCTTCTTCAAAAGCCATGATAGTCTGGAACACCGTAAAGTATCCGAGATTTCCCCCGTTTATTCTGGCTGAAGGGTCGTCAGATGCACCCCTTGCTACCTGTTCAAAAGATTCACCTTTAAGCAATCTTTCCCTTATTGATAATGCTTTTTTCCATGAATTTAGAGTATCTGCCGGTTTTGAGCCTTCAGGACAGCTGACAAGAATATGCCAGGCATTAATCTCTGACAGGGACCTCTGATATATTTTCCTGAGAAGCTGTTCCTTTACCTGGGTATCGGTAAGATAATTCTGGGCCAGCTGGTTTCTGTAACCGTTCAATTCATTGCGGAAAGCCCTGGTCGTATCAATTCCCTGCTGAATTGCATCAGCTACTTTTAATTTGAATATTATAAACTGACTGAGATATTCATCAACATTTCCGGGGCTTTTTGCCAAATCATTGCTTTTTGAGTACATTCTCATGAACTCTCCGGCTGTGACCTGTCTGGCTGCGACATCCATAAGTACCTGGTCGGGCAAAGCCTGCGTCCTGATGACAGTGTTTGCCGTCAGTATCAGGAAAAGCAATGATGCACTGAACTTCATTGATTCCGGGTAGTACCTCTTATTCAATATTCTTCCTGCTATAATTTGGCGATTCCCGGGTTATCGAGACATCGTGAGGATGGCTCTCGATAATGCCAGAATTTGTGATTTTTACGAATTTCCCTTCTTTTTTCAGAATGGCGATGTTTTTTGCTCCGACATAACCCATTCCTGACCTTAATCCTCCGGTCATCTGGTAAATTACTTCGGAAAGAGTCCCCTTATAAGGCACTCTTGCGGCTATTCCCTCGGGAACAAGCTTCTGGATATCATCCTCCATATCCTGGAAGTAACGGTCCTTTGATCCCTGCTGCATTGCCTCAATCGATCCCATTCCCCTGTAAGCCTTGAATTTGCGGCCGTTATATATTATGGTCTCGCCAGGTGATTCCTCAACTCCGGCGAACAGCGAACCTGCCATTATCGAATCGGCTCCGGCTGCAATTGCCTTGATAATGTCGCCCGAGTATCTCACGCCTCCGTCTGCAATAATAGGAACGCCTGAACCTTCAATGGCCTTAGCCACGTTAAAGATGGCCGATAGCTGGGGAATCCCGACGCCTGCAATCACTCTTGTCGTGCATATTGAGCCTGCACCTATACCGACCTTCACGGCGTCGGCACCTTCTGCCACAAGCCTTTTTGCAGCTTCAGCAGTGACTATGTTTCCTGCAACGACATCGATTCCGGAGAAATTCTTCCTGATCTCCTTAAGGATCTTTATGACGCTTTTTGTATGCGCGTGGGCAGTATCAATCACAATGGCATCAGCGTTTGCACTCACCAGTGCTTCGACTCTTTGAAGAGTGTCAGCAGCTATCCCTACCGCACCTGCAACCCTCAGTCTCCCTTTTTCATCCTTGCAGGAGCCGGGCCTATCTTTGGTTTTGGTTATATCCTTATAGGTGATAAGCCCGATAAGCTTACCCGTATCATCGATCATCGGAAGTTTCTCAATCTTGTGTTTCTGAAGTATCCTGGCAGCTGCTTCAAGATTTGTCTGATGGTTTGTAGTAATGAGATTTGTGGTCATCACTTCCGTGATCTTTTTCTTGCGGTTGTTCTCAAACCGCAGGTCACGGTTTGTGACAATGCCTTTTAAAATGCCGTTCTGATCCACTACAGGAATGCCTCCGATCTTGTACTCTGCCATAAGGCTCATAGCCTCAGCCACCGTAGCATCAAGGTTTATAGTTATCGGGTCAAAAATCATCACATTCTCGGCTCTCTTTACTCTTTTTATCTGCGATGCCTGTTTTTCTATGCTCATGTTTTTATGGATCACTCCTATGCCGCCTTCCCGTGCAATTGCAATAGCGAGTTCGTCTTCAGTCACCGTGTCCATCGCTGCAGATACTATTGGTGCATTGAGCTTTATGTTTCGCGAGAACATTGTGCTCAGATCGACTTCACGGGGCAGAACCTCTGAATATAATGGTATCAGAAGGACATCATCGAATGTCAGTCCTTCATATAATATTTTTTCTTCTATAAATGACATCGGCGGGATTATTTGATTTTAATGGCGCAAATTACGAAAAAATCATAACTCATGAAACATTCATTATTTTTCGTCATCATATAAAATTGAATTACAGTTGTTATTTTTGTATCAGTTAATGTGCTCCTGCAAAAATGAACTTCGAACTTTACAGGCAGATTCTTACAAAATACTGGGGCTACTCCGCTTTTAAGCCTCTGCAGGAGGAAATTATAAGGTCCGTTGCAGAAGGAAAGGACACCCTTGCTCTAATGCCGACAGGAGGAGGCAAATCAATTACTTTTCAGGTGACTGCCATGGCCAGGGATGGAATATGCCTCGTCATAACCCCGCTTATTGCCTTGATGAAGGACCAGGTCAACAGGCTTAACAGCCTTGAGATAAAGTCACTAGCCGTACATTCGGGAATGACGGCAGAGGAGATCGATATAGCGTTCGAAAATGCAATCTACGGTGATTATAAATTCCTGTACGTTTCGCCTGAAAGATTGTCCACCAGAATATTCCAGGCAAGGCTTCCGAGGCTGAACCTCAATCTTGTGGCCGTCGATGAGGCTCATTGCATTTCACAATGGGGATATGATTTTCGTCCTTCATACCTGAAAATTGCTTCAATCCGCGATATCATTCCTGAGACAGTTCCTTTTCTGGCGCTTACGGCATCAGCCACGGCACATGTAGCCGAGGATATAATGACGAAACTCAGGTTCAGGGGAAAAAATATTTTGAGGACAAGCTTTGAACGAAAGAATATTTCCTACCTGGTAAGGAAGGAAGAAGACAAGGGAACATATCTCATTAAAGCTTTGCAGAAATTTTCCGGATGTGGTATTATCTATGTCCGTTCAAGAAAACGCTGCAGGGAGATTGCAGAACTGCTTGTTTCAAAAGGTATCAGCGCTGACTTTTACCACGCAGGGCTTCCCATCGAACTGCGGGATAAGAAACAAAACGCCTGGACCGCCGGAGAAACACGGATCATCGTGGCAACCAATGCTTTCGGGATGGGGATCGACAAGGCAGATGTAAGATTCGTCATTCATTGGGATATAACTGATTCAATAGAGGAATACTTCCAGGAAACAGGCAGGGCAGGACGTGATGACAAACCTGCATACGCGGTTCTCCTTTATTCTCCTTCAGATAAATCAAGGCTGGAAGATTCTGTGAAACGGAAATTTCCACCGGTTGAAAAGATCAAGGATGTGTACGATGCTCTCTGCAATTATCTCCAGGTGCCTGTAGGATCAGGCAAGGATACAGTTTTTGACTTCAGCATGTCGGGCTTTGTCTCAAAATACCGCCTTCCCGTGATCGAGACATTCAACAGTCTCTCTTTTTTGCAAAGAGAAGGTTATATTGAATTCACTGAAGAGATCGATAATCCTTCGCGTGTTCATTTTACATTGGGTCGTGACGACCTTTACAGGTTCCAGGTCGCAAATGAATCATTTGACGGATTCATTAAATTATTGCTGCGGTCGTACACGGGAATGTTTTCTGAATTTGTGGTGATCAATGAAGAAGCACTGGCAAAAAAATCAGCTTTATCCACTGAAAATGTTTACAGATTCCTGGTAAAGCTAACATCCCTTGGCATCATAAAATTCATCCCGGGGAAAAGGACATCGCTTGTAATATTCACTGAGGAGAGACTGGAGAGGAAGGCTTTAATTATATCTCCCGAAAATTATCTTCATGTAAAGGAAAAGTACGTCGACCGTCTGAACGCAATGATTGATTATGCCGACTATAATACTAAATGCAGATCTGTGATGCTTCTGGATTATTTCGGGGAAGAGGCCGACCGATGCGGAAAATGCGACGTATGCAGGGAAAGAAATGAGCTTGATCTTAGCAAATACGAATTTGACCTTATTCTTGAAGAAATAAAGGAAATCCTGTCACGGCAGAAATATGACGCAAGCGAACTTATCGGAATCGTTTCACTTCCTGAAGACAAGGTGGTAAAAGTCCTGAGGTGGCTGCTTGACCATAACAAAGTGATAATGGACGACAAGCATTTGCTTACCTGGAAGGAGCCTGATCTGTTCTCGCGTCAATGACAATATTGAGGACCTATGAAGTAAAATCGCATCATCGCTTCATCTATCTTTTTTGAGCCGTGCTTAATTACAGGGTCCTCTGATTGTTTGTTCCTGCCATGATAATATTGATTTTAACAATGAAAAATGTCTAATTTTGCAATCTGATTATTTATTATGCAAATGGGTAAGAAGACTGATCATGTATATTCGAGGAGTGTTGTGGAGTTTACTGCAGTTGCCGGAGAATACTGTAAATACATGGAACATGCCTCGCAGCTCAGGGGTGACGAAATGCTGAGGATCATGCAGCGCATTCTGCCGCTTTTGTACCTGAAAGCCTCATTGCTTCCTGATACTGAACCTTATTTTGAGGATGGCAACGAAAAATTCGTTTCTGAAGCCGACTGGAGCGTGATACACGATTCATTAAAACGGTCATTTGGAACAGCCGATGATTATCCCGAGATTTATGATGATAAGCTTACGGAGCCTGAAACTCCTGTCCCTGCAAGCATTTCAGAAAACATGGCCGATATTTATCAGGACCTTAAGGATTTCCTGCTTTTATACCAGACAGGTACGCATGAGGTCATGAATGATGCAGTCTGGGAATGCAGGATGAATTTCGAGACTATCTGGGGACAAAAGCTTGTCAATTCCCTGAGGGCAATTCACAAAGCGATATATTCGGGAGAGGAGATAGGAAAACATGATAATGGAGAAAACGGAGAAACAAGAGATACATCAGAATGGTTCATTTCAAAAAGACAGAAAGAGTTTGGAGAAGACACAAAAATATAATTTCCGGAAAAGCCTGACTGATGAAGAACTTCACGAGTATGACGTGTCATGCTTCAAAGGCAAGATTGTCGTCATTGATGATATTGAGAAATTCAGAATGGTTATGCCCGAACTGAGGAAAGAAAGAATCCTGGGGTTCGATACGGAAACCAGGCCCTCCTTCCGGAAAGGACATAGAAATAATGTTTCACTTCTTCAGCTCTCGGCAAAAGACAAAGCTATCCTGTTCAGGTTGAACAGGATAGGATTGCCCAGGGAGCTGACCGCCTTGCTTTCCGATCCATCGGTTATTAAGGCAGGAGTCGCCATTCATGATGATATCCGTGTTCTTATGAACAAAAGGAAATTCAATCCCGAGGGATTCATCGACCTGCAAAGCTTTGTCAGGAACTTCGGGATCCAAAGCTCGGGCCTCAGGAAGCTATCGGCAATAGTGCTTGGATTCAGAATTTCAAAACGGCAGCAGGTCACAGATTGGGAGGCAGGGAACTTGTCGGAGGCTCAGCAGGTTTACGCCGCTACCGATGCATGGGTTTGCTACGAGATATACAATGCTCTTTCAGCTATTAACTAAAACCGGACTTTGAAGTAATTCGGACAACACTGAAATCCATAACTGCTATAATTCTTAGAGACAATTGGAAAAGATCAGGATAGTACTCAAGTCAGGCAAGGACCAGTCGGTAAGAAGATATCACCCGTGGATTTTTTCCGGTGCCATAAAAAAGATTTATGGCTCACCCTCGGAAGGTGATATTGTGGAGGTTTTTGATAATAAAGACGAGTTTCTTGCTATTGGTCACTATCAGCCTGGTTCTATTGCTGTCAGGGTACTTTCTTTTGACCGGATCGACCCTGACCTGGATTTCTTCAGGGACAGGATAAGCAATGCTTTCAAGGTCAGGAAGTCGATGGGGTTTTTAAATAATCCTCATACGAATGTGTACCGCCTTGTGAATGCCGAAGGAGACGATATGCCGGGACTGATAATTGACTTCTATGACGGTCTGGTCGTAATGCAGACACATTCGGTCGGGATGTACAGGATAAGAAATGATATTGCAGCCATCCTGAAGGAACTCGGAGGGGATTCAGTCAATGCCATATATGATAAAAGCGAAGGTACGATCCCATATAAGGCTGGTGTACAGGTAAATAATGAATTTCTGAATGGGAATTCAGGACCTGTGACTGTCACCGAAAACGATTTCAGGTTTAAGGTTGATTTTGTGACAGGCCAGAAAACAGGTTTCTTTATTGATCAGAGAGAGAACAGGAAATTGCTCGGCGAATATGCAGAAGGAAGAAAAGTGTTGAATATGTTCGGCTATACCGGGGGATTTTCAGTTTACGCGATGAGGAACGCAGCTGTGGTCCATACTGTGGACAGTTCAGCCTATGCCATAGCGATGGCAGATCAAAATATCAGGCTGAATTTTGGAGATGATAAGAGACATGAGTCATTTCAGGCTGATGCATTTGAATTTTTAAACAATATCAAAGACTTATATGACTTGATCATTCTCGATCCGCCTGCGTTTGCAAAACATCAGAATGTCCTTGCAAACGCTTTACAGGGTTATAAGAGGCTGAATATGAAAGCTATCGAATCAATCAGGCCGGGAGGAATAATTTTTACATTTTCATGTTCGCAGGTTGTGACAAAGGAAAACTTCAGGAAATCGGTGTTTGCAGCTGCAGCGAATACCGGAAGAAAGGTCAGAATACTCCATCAGCTGAGCCAGCCTCCTGATCACCCTGTAAGTATTTATCATCCTGAAGGTGAATATCTGAAAGGACTCGTACTTAATGTCGGGTAGGAAAAAACTGTGGCTGGATATTAATTTTTAGAAGCTGTTAAGAATAATTACGATCAAAAATAATACTGTGGGCACAAAAAAGAATATCGGGCTGATTGCAGGGAAGCTTGGTTTGCATGAGTGGCAGGTAGAGAACACTATGAAGCTGTTTGACGAGGGTGCGACAATTCCCTTTGTAAGCAGGTACAGGAAGGAAATGACCGGGATGCTTGACGAAGTTAAATTGCTTCATATCAAGGATGAGTACAACCGGTTGAAGGACCTTGATTCAAGGCGTGAAAGCATTATAAAGTCTATTGAGGAACAAGGGAAAATGACTCCGGAGCTTCTGCAAAAGATTGAAGAGGTGCAATCTATGTCGGAACTCGAGGATCTGTACCTTCCTTACAAACCCAGGAGACGGACAAGGGCCTCGATTGCAAAGGAAAAAGGGCTTGAACCCCTGGCTGAGATGATTTTCAGACAGGACGATGAGGATCCTTCTTCCAAAGCTTCCGGTTTCCTGAATGATAAGGTTACCACAATAGAAGAGGCACTTGAAGGTGCAGCAGACATTATTGCAGAATGGGTTAATGAAGATGAAAATGCCAGGAAGAAATTGCGCAACCTTTATGAAAGGGATGCTGTAATCTATTCGAGGGTTGTAAAGGGGAAGGAAGCCGAAGGGATCAAATTCAGCGATTATTTTGAGTGGTACGAACCTCTGAAAAAATGCCCGTCTCATCGTCTTCTGGCAATGAGGAGGGGAGAAGAGGAGGGATTCCTGAGGATATCTGTTGAGCCGGAGAGTGAAGATGCGCTGGCAATACTTGACTCTGTTTTTGTCAAAGGGAAGACCGCATCTTCGGCAATTGTCAGAAAAGCAGTCAAAGATAGCTGGGAGAGGCTGCTTTCTTCATCGATGGAGACTGAATTCCGCAATTCATCAAAGGAAAAGGCAGATGAAGAAGCTATTAATGTGTTTACTGAGAATCTGCGTCAGCTGCTGCTTGCCTCTCCGCTGGGAGAAAAAAGCATGCTGGCTATTGATCCTGGTTTCAGGACAGGCTGCAAGCTGGTCTGTCTCGACAGGCAGGGCAGCCTGATTCATAATGAAACCATTTATCCTCATCCTCCTCAAAACCAGACGGCATTATCAGTCAAAAAGATATTGTCGCTGGTGAATGCATACAAAATTGAAGCTATTGCAATCGGGAACGGAACTGCCAGCCGTGAGACCGAGGATTTCATCAAATGGATAAAATTCGAAAAAGATATCCAGGTGTTCGTGGTGAGCGAAGCCGGAGCCTCAGTTTATTCAGCCTCAAAGACTGCAAGGGACGAGTTCCCTGATTATGACGTCACGGTAAGGGGAGCTGTATCGATCGGACGCAGGCTAATGGATCCGCTGGCAGAACTTGTAAAGATCGATCCGAAATCGATAGGAGTGGGGCAGTACCAGCATGATGTTGATCAGCAAAAACTTCAGGGTGCTTTGGATGAAGTGGTTTCAAGCTGCGTGAATGTGGTCGGGGTAGAAGTGAACACAGCCAGCAGACATTTGTTGACGTATGTTTCGGGGCTTGGTCCACAGCTCGCACAGAATATAGTGGATTACAGGACCGGGAACGGGCCGTTCAAATCGAGAAAAGAGCTTTTGAAAGTTAAGCGGATGGGTCCTAAAGCATTCGAACAGAGTGCAGGATTCCTGAGGATAAGGAATGCTGATAACCCGCTGGATGGAAGCGCTGTTCATCCTGAAAGCTATCATATAGTTGAAAAAATGGCGGCAGATAAGGGATGCAGCATAAAGGAGCTGATATCCGATGAGACAAAACGGAAGGAAATAGATCTGGAGAAATATGTTTCCCGGGTCACAGGTATGCCGACCCTGGTGGATATCATGGATGAGCTGGCGAAGCCTGGCCGGGACCCCCGCTCTCCGATAAAAGAGTTCAGATTTGCAGATATTCATCAGATTGAAGATCTTACGGCAGGTATGATAGTTCCAGGGATTGTAACGAATGTCACTAAATTCGGGGCTTTTGTCGATATTGGCATAAAGCAGGATGGCCTTGTCCATGTTTCAAATCTGAGCAAAACATTTGTCCATGATCCATCGATTGTCGTCAAAATGCATCAGCAAGTCAGGGTCAAAGTTCTGGCAGTGGATGTTGAACGGAAGCGTATTCAACTGTCGATGAAAGATGTCAATCAGGAAAAGTGAAAAGTTATGGTGTTCCCTGCTTATCGATAGGTGGTTTACATTAGAATAAGAACCCCCCATTCATGCAGGAGGTGTAACAAGTATATTAAAAACCGGGTCCCCCCGGTCTGCTATCAGGCAGATTATTTATTACAGGTTTCCTCGGAAACTTATCGTTTCTCATGGCAGCATCATATGCAAGTGATGCAGTAATTATTGCATTCACTCGCAGGTCTGAAAGTGCGAGTCTTTCATACGTATCCATTACCGAATGATATCCCCGACCATATTCTATTGCGTCCTGTATGTATTGAAATCCGGGCAGTCCTACGGCATCAAATGACAAGTGGTCAGTTCCTCCCGTATTTCTTATGGTAATAGTCGAGCATCCCAGATCGGCAAATGGTTTAAGCCATGCTTCGAAAATTGGTCTGGCCATCTCATTCTGCTGTAAATAAATACCCCTGTAACGGCCTGATCCGTTATCCATATTGAAATAGACTGAGAATTTATCATAGTCGAGCTTGTGCTCCTTTGTCACAGGATCGACAAGGTATTTCTCCACGTAACCACGTGATCCATTCAAACCCTGTTCCTCCCCGCCCCACAGGGCAATCCTTATTGTTCTGCGCGGTGCGACATCAAGGCTCTTCAGTATCCTCATGGCTTCCATCATTACCACGCATCCTGCACCGTTATCGGCAGCCCCTGTTCCACCATTCCATGAATCGATATGTGCGCCGATCATGACAACTTCATTCTTCAGCTGCTTATCTGTACCCGGAATCTCCCCTATGACATCGCATACTTTGGGGCCTGGAAAGAAATTATTTTTGATTTCTACCTCCATCTCGACTTTTACATTCCGTTTTATAAGCCGCTCCATTCTCCCGTAGTCTTCCATAGGAAGGTTAAGTTCAGGAACAGGCTCCTTGTCTCCCGAGTTGTAGTTTGCTCCATTTGATCTTGGTATATTATAAGTGCCGAAATTATTGAGAATTACGGCGACCCCCTCATTCAAGCACAGATCCGCTATCTTTGCCCTGAGCTGCCGCTGTGCTGCCATTGCTGCATAATCTGATGGAGGACCCTGCCGCCGTCCCTGAAGCATGTTTTCGGTTGTTAGATCCTTGAGCTGATCATCCGTTAACCTTGAAGCCAGGGGCTCAAAGCTTATCTCATAAGGAGTGGTCGTAGCCGATGGCATTAGAACAATCTTGCCTGCGAGTTTTCCTTTGTATTTGTCCAGGTCGCTTTCAGCTTTTATATCAAGGATGACTACTTCTCCTTTAATAAGCCCGTTGGTGCTTCCCGTCCATGCTACCGGATTACATGCGAAATTGACATAGTAAGGAGAAGTCATGGCAGCATAGGTCTTTAAGTTATCCCATCCACCCCTGCCGAAGTCTCTCGCCTCTTCAATTCTGACATTCTGAAACCCGTACTCAGTCATTTTTTTTCTTGCCCATTCGGCAGCATGGTTAAACCCTGTCGATCCAGTCAACCTTGGACCGGTAGAATCGATAAGGCCAAATATGATGTCTTCTATTTTTGAATTTTTCTGTTCTTCCTGTTTGATCTTGTATATCATCGAAAGATCAACACTTTCAGTCTGTGCGGACAGCCATGCCGATACAGCCAGGAACAGAACGGCGTTTAAACAGATTCTTTTAATTTTCATGTTAGATTGTTTGATTATTGATTTGTTCAATAAAAGTATGCAAAATGAGTTATCGCTGTTTAACCTTCAGGAAATGATTTAACAATAATTAACTTTGAATTGATTTCTGCCAGTGTTTGCAGACCTGATAATTTTTCATCAGCTATTTTTGCAAACCAACGAAATCATTTGCAGGGCAGTGAACCTGAGGGTAACTGTAATTCCTGCATCTGCCTTGAACTTTTAAACTTTATTCTATATATCTGAACTATTACTTTTGACCGTTAACTTATTGCTTTTAATTCACTTTTCATTTTTACATGATTTATCCATACAATTTTGAGACCAAGACCGGCTTTGACAGGATCAGAGAGCTGCTGAATGATCAGTGTCTCAGCCCGATAGGCATCAGGAAAGTGGCTGAAATCCGGTTCAGTTGCGAGTTCGACCTGATTTGTGAGCAGATCCGGGCAACTTCGGAGTTCCAGCATTTGCTCAGTTTCGAAGAGAACTTTCCATCCGACAATTATTACGATATTGAGGGCTGCCTGAATAAGATAAGGGTAGAAGGGACTTTCCCTGAAGTGAGGGAACTATTTGATCTCAAACGATCGCTTGAAACGATAAAGTCGGTTCTAAGCTTTTTCAGAAACAGGGAAGAAAAGCTGTATCCTGTCCTGAAAAAAATATGTAGCCCTGTCAAAACATATGCTTATGTGCTGGACGCAATTGACAGGATAATAGACAAGCATGGTGCAATAAAGGATAGTGCCTCTTCCAGGCTCAGGGAGATAAGATCGGAGATTGCCAACAGGACTGTACAGGCTTCAAGAAGGCTGAATGCCATACTTAAGCAGGCTCAGGCCGACGGAATAGTTGATCCTGACACGACGGTCTCAATAAGAAATGGCAGGGGAGTGATACCGGTCAGCGCCTTTGATAAAAGAAAAGTAAAAGGGCTCATTCACGATCAATCGGCTTCGGGAAAGACTGTATTTATTGAGCCGGAGGAAATAGTTGGAATAAACAACGATATTGCAGAGCTTGAATACGAGGAAAAAAGAGAGATTGTCAAAATATTGACGGCATTCGCTGACAATATCCGCCCATATATAGACGACTTGATTGATTCAAATGATTTTCTGGGAGAAATTGAATTTATAAGGGCAAAGGCACTGCTTGGAAATCATCTTGGATCGATAAGTCCTGTAATAGTCGATGAACCATTTCTTTCATGGAAAAAGGCTGTCCATCCACTTCTCATGATAACTTTTGAAAAGATGCCGGGAAGAAGGGTCGTGCCCCTTGATATTCACCTGGATGAAAAAAACAGGATCCTGGTAATATCGGGACCTAATGCAGGCGGAAAATCAGTATGCCTCAAGACTGTTGGCCTCCTTCAGTATATGCTGCAATGCGGACTTACTATCCCGGTTGCGGAAGGTTCAGAAGCCGGTATTTTCCATGATATTCTCATCGACATAGGAGATGAACAAAG
The DNA here is from genome assembly GCA_963717685.1 of uncultured Bacteroidales bacterium. Classification (GTDB taxonomy): domain Bacteria; phylum Bacteroidota; class Bacteroidia; order Bacteroidales; family VadinHA17; genus LD21. The sequence goes on from OY970346.1 coordinate 2,644,646, forward strand.
CATAGAAAATGACTTAAGCACTTACAGCTCCCATCTGATCAGTATGAAACAGTTCCTTAAAAGCGGAAATGACAAAAGCCTGGTTCTGATAGATGAATTCGGGACAGGCACTGAACCCATGCTGGGAGGAGCTGTTGCAGAATCGATTCTCGGAGAGTTTAACAGGGAAAAAGTTTTTGGCGTGCTGACAACCCATTACACCAATCTCAAGCATTTTGCTTCAATGACCGACGGAATTGTCAATGGTGCCATGGCATTTGACAACCATCTTATGCAGCCTCTTTTCCAGCTGAATATTGGAAGACCCGGAAGCTCTTTTGCGTTCGAGATAGCCAGGAAAATTGGCCTTCCGGAAGAAATACTAAAAGAAGCCTCGTTAAAGGCCGGAACTAAAAACATCAGCTACGACAGGAATCTAAAGGACATAGCAAGGGATAAGAGATACTGGGAAACGAAACGGATGAATATCCGTCAGCGTGAAAAGAGGCTTGAAGAATTGATTGAGGAATACGAGAAGGAGCTTTCGGGAGCCAGGTCCCTGAGAAAGGAAATGCTGGCTAGGGCAAAGGAAGAAGCCAGAGATATCCTTGATGAGTCAAACAGGCTGATTGAAAACACTATCCGTCAGATCAGGGAATCCCAGGCCGAAAAGGAAAAGACAAAGGTTGTACGCAAGCAGCTCGAGGAATTCCGGAGCAGTATCACCGCTAAGAATGAGCCTGATGAATCGGTAGTGGAAAAGAAAATGTCACACCTTGCCGAAAAAGCCAGGAAGCTCAAAAGCAAGCCAGCCGAAAAGGCCGGCGAAGAGCCGCAAAAGAAAGCGAGCAGGATAAAGGTTGGGGATGCAGTGCGGATGACAGATACAATGGCCGCAGGTGAGGTTGTGGAAATAAATGGCAGCCTGGTGCGGGTAGAGACAGGCAGCTTCAGGTTTCAGGTTTCTGCCGATAAGGTCGAGAAAATAACAAAGTCGGAGCTAAGGGAGAGCATGAGGTCATCAGGTAAGCTGAATGTGCCTGAACCGGCACTAAGCCAGCGCAGACTGAATTTCAAACCTGAAATAGACATCAGGGGTGTCAGGGGAGAAGAGGCAATCAGCAGGGTCCAGAGCTTTGTTGACGATGCTGTGATGGTGCAGCACCGGAATCTCAGGATCCTGCACGGCAAAGGCAATGGTATTCTCAGACAGCTTGTCCGGCAGTACCTTGCGACAGTTGATGTTGTGAAAACCTTCCGCGATGAACACGTAGATATGGGAGGTTCGGGAATTACCGTGGTTGAGCTCGATTTTTAGCCGGTCGTATGTGATTCAAAAAAAATCCCGCAATTCAGCTGATTTGCGGGTTTTATTTTGTTCAAATCAGCCGGATTTGCGGGAAAGCCTGTGACATGTATATCAGTAAAGTCTGACCCCGCCGTAGGACGATTCTATGCTGACTGTCGAGGTCGGTTCGGATTCCTTTCCGACAATTCCGCTTATTTCTGAAGATGTATTCTCTATGATTCTTTTCTGGTTCCGGAAATTGTCTTCGTTGAATTTAAGGCTGGCATAAGACATATGCGACTCCAGACTGTAGCTTGCCGATTCGTCAATGGCTACTTTTACTCCCATGTAATGTGTGTCCGTTTTTATTGATTCAAATCCTGCAGGAACCTTATCGACATTCAGCGATCCGTAGCCACCTGAAAATTCAAGCTTTTTAGTCAGCGTTCCGACATAGACACCTGAATAGCCGGCTTCCAGTACAAGGTTATTGATTTCATCAATGTTGACCTTGTCGTACTTTGTCTCCCCGACTATCGAGCTGACAGTTCCAAACTGGTCAGCCGAATACCTGCTGTCAAGAAGAAGAGCCTGACATTTGGAGATGCTGAAATTACCCGAGTACCTGACAGTTGCATCCAGCCATCCGGCTTCATCTATCGATGCCTTCCCATATGCGATATTAAGTGTGTTGAATGGTTTCTCGTTACCCCTTGTCAGCTTTGAGGCTGTCAGATTGCCATACTTTATATCAAGATCAACGGATCCGCTAATATCATCAAGATTTGTATTTCCGTACTTATTTACAAGAGTGAGGTTCATCCAGCCCGGCATTTTAACATCGTAGTCAATGGAAAACCTCTTTGAATCGTTCCAGCCGGTGAAGCTGAACTTGTCATCGATCGTTGTCTTTGCCGAAAAATAATTGTTTTCTTCATTGAACACGACGTCAATGTAACCAAGAAGTTTTTCAGCCTTCTCCCTGTCAGGGTACTTTACCGTTACCTTTACGTTGATCACAACCTGGTCGGATTCTGAAGTCTGTATAACGATATCGCCGTACCTGTTGTTAAGGTCCAGACTGGCACCTTGTTTTGCAGTGTATTCCTTGTGAAATTCCTTTGTAACCTCCTCCTGCGCTTCAACTGCAGAAGAGAACAGAAAGATGGATGTTAAAAGGGCAATGCCGGTTTTATAAGCTTGAGTTTTCATGTTTCACACCTTTTTTGTTTTCGTTCCTTACTGCTTTCAACTGATTCACTATATATGACATTACCTCCAGTTTAGTCTGGTAATGCACTATCATTGCATTGATGATTCTCTCATCATCAGGATTGGCTTTCAGCTCTTTCTGAAGCTGGACATAAACGGAATCCATGCTTTTCATCTCCTTTTTGAGCATTTCGCTCTGCCCGGGATTTCTGGCGATATCGCTTGATGATATCTCGTTCTCCACAATTCCTACCTGGTGGATATAATAGTTTTCGACTTCCCTGTATTGCGGAGAGACATCTCCCAATGCCATTCTTTCCCTGCCCGGGCGCAGAAAATGATCCCATGTCCAGAGAGAGGACAGTGTCACAAGCAGGGTAATTACGGCAGCTTTTAGCAGATAAGGAACAATGCTCCTTTTGACTGCTGCCGGCTGGAATCTTTTTTCAAGTTTCCTCCTGAAACGCTCGAAATGACCTTCCGAAGGCTCCCTTTCTTCGAAATAGTCCCTGTTTCCCCTGATTATTTCCTCTATGTTTTTCATACCTTAATAGTTTTCACTTTTCTTCAGTTCGCCGATGAGTTTCTGCTTTGCCCTTGAAAGCTGGGATCTCGATGTACTGCTCGAGATTTTCAGTATCTCGGCGATTTCATCATGGTCATAACCCTCAAGGAGGTAAAGGGAGAGTATTATCCTGTAACCATCAGGCAGCCTTTCGATAGCCTTCTTAACTTCATCAACCATGACATCAACTTCCTGGCTTCTCGACGATTCTTCAGGGCTGTCGTCCCTTATTTCTGCATGTGACTCAATATCTTCAAAGACCGCTTTCCTTTTTTCAAGGGCATCGAGCGACCGGTTTATGACTATCTTTTTAAGCCATGCTCCGAAGCTTACGGTGCCGGAATATGTTTCAATCTTTTCAAAGGCCGACAGGAATGATTCCTGCATTATATCCTCGGCTTCCATTGTATCGTTCACAATCCTGAAACTTGTGTTGTACATCGATTTATAGTACAACTTGTATATCTGGAACTGTGCCTTCTGGTCACCGACCTTACATCCATCCAGCAAATTCTGGTGCAGGTTCTTGTATGCCGCTTCTATGTTTTCTGACATCTCGGGATAAAGAATTGTTCTTTTAATTGCAACTGCACCCACGTTCTTTTACTTTTCTGATAAAAAGACGCAGGTAAAGTATTAATGCTGCACTTAAATTAAGATTTTTTTTTATTCCTGGGAAAATCGCAACTATTATTCCCTGGGTTACATGTCCTGTGGCATAATTGAATTCGGAGCCAAGAGCAGAATGAGGTATTGAAAATACGAGCAGAAGAACTATTGCGGCCAGAACGGAATAGACAGGTTTGTCCTTCCTGCCGTTCATAACTACTGCAAGTATCCAGAATAGCAAAGCGATCAGGGTCTTATTATCAGTGAGATCCCATCCTGACGGCACTCCTGTCCATAATTCCCCGAATGCGTACTTCTGAACCACTGAACCCAGTATTATTCCGCCTGCAAGCAATGTTACGAGAGTTACGATTCCATATTTTCTGTATGCCGGCACTTTTGCCGCTGCCATCAGTCCTGCAACTGTCGAAAGAAACATCGCCAGGAACATTAAAACTACATGTGTCAGCAGCACGGGCCAGGGGACTCCGCCTTTAAAGCGGACTACGACAGGTGTCTCCTTAAACAGTGTCCGGGTTCCGTTCAAATCGGTTATCCGGATGTAGTATTGAAGCTTGCCTGCCCTGGGTTGTGGGGGCAGCGAAGCATAAAACCCTTTTTCCTCTTTAATCCCAAATATCCTGTTCATCAGGAATAAGTGTACTGGATACACTTTATATTTAAATTCAGAAATCTGATACTCGTCATCCGACCTGAACTTTCTGAAGAACGCAACGGCTTTGATTGTCGTATCATTGATGCCAAGCCTTATCTCTGAACGTTCTTCCAGACTTATGCTTCTTGTCAGCCTGAGAGTGTACGACAACCCATTTATCATTAGGACAGCCTTTTTAGGATATGTCGGTCCTGTGATCCTCTGATAATATGCTGCACAAAGCGTTATTACAGCTGCAAGGCTCCAGATGAGGAATTTTTTCATGCCGCGGCTGTTATAGTACTAAAGCTGAATAATCAGAACCAGTTTCTTATTATCCCGCAGTACTTCTGCACTTATGGTCTGCCCGTGCTTCAGCTGGTTCATTCTGAACATATAATCCTGTATATTATTTATTGTCTTGCCGTTTATGGCGGTTATGATGTCTCCTTTCTTCATTCCACCCAGTGCTGCCGGTCTGCCGGGTGATACAAAATCTGCTCTCAGTCCGTTTTTTACGTTACCGGCAAAATCGGGCATAATGCCCATTGTGATGCCTTTTCTTCTTACCTGTCTTCCCTGTTCGGCTTTAGGACCTGCTTCCCTGAACTTAAGTCTTTCGGGCATCGACGCCAGCTTCTCAGCTACCATGAAGATTGGCGCCGAGATCTTCACCATGCCCTTGAAATTGATCTTGTCATAGGTATCTGAAGGCATATGGTAATCCATGTGACCCCCTGTAGTATAAAAAAGAACGGGAATATTTTTGCCATAAAAGGATGTGTGATCCGAGGGTCCGTAACCCTCATCCGAAAGAGTAAGCTTTATCGCATTGGTATCTGTTACGGAAAGAACGATGCCCCTCAACCCGTCTGCAGTGCCTACCCCGCTGACCTGCAATATATTGGTTTTCTGAAGTCTTCCGACCATGTCGAGATTAATCATTGCGTTTACCTTTCCAAGATCTACCTCAGGATGGTCTGCAAAATATTTTGATCCGAGCAGGCCCTCTTCTTCACCCGAAAAAGAAAGACAGATGACGCTTCTTCCATGACTTTTCCTGTTGCGGGCAAATTCCCTGGCGAGTTCGAGCATCATGCTCACGCCTGATGCGTTATCATCAGCTCCATGGTGAATCGCAATGGTATCCGGGGCCCTGCTTGATGTACCCGGACCGCCCATTCCGAGATGATCGAAATGAGCGCCAATTATTATATATTCATTTTTTAATTTCTCATTTTCCCCCGGAAGCCACATTGCCACATTTCTGGTTGAACCCATTTCCCTTATTATTTCTGCCTTTCCGCTGACAACCGTTTTCGTCGGAAAGCTTGAAGGCTTTCTTGTCTGATTAAGCTGCTTTTCGAGTCCTGAAACAGTTTTGCCTGATTTTGACAGGATTATGTCAGCAACTTCCCTCTTAATCCGGAAAACCGGAATGTCCACTGTGAATTCATTTGAGTTCAGTGATTCAAAATTGTCCTGGGAATCATATGCGGCGCCCGATACGAACAACACGCCGGCCGCACCCATATCTTTTGCCACCATTGCCTTGTCGCGATCTCCGCTGAAAGGGATGAAATGACTCACTGACTTATCAACCTCGGGGTCAGCCCTGAGAATCAGCACCCATTTGTCCCTTACATCAATACCATTATAATCATTCCATTTCAGGCTGTCAGTGCTTATGCTGAAACCATACCCGGTAAATACCGCCTCTGCTATTAGCCCGGAGCTGGAGCTGAAGGCAAAAGGAGTGAAGTCTTTTCCTAAGATAAAATTCTTTTTATTGACAGACAGGGAGTTTTCAGGTCCTGCCACGAGCTTGCTTGTAACCCTGTATCTCTGAAACCCGTCACCTGAAAGGGGTTTGAATCCAACTGAGGCAAGCTCCTTCCTTATGTATTCAGCTGCAAGGCTGTCTCCCAAAGACCCTGTCATCCTTCCTTTCAGTGAATCGGAAGCAAGATATTTTATATGATTTTCCAGCTCTCTGACTGTTACTTTACGATTGCCTCCGCATGAGGACATTAAAATAATCAGGAGAGCAGGAATAACATTCCCTGTGAGAATTATGGATTTCCTTTTATTCATGAGTATCAAAGTATTTAAAACGCAGTCCCGGTCCCGGCCGGGTCAATTCGTTTACATGCCTTAACGGATAACCTATTCGAAGAGTTTAAATGTATCTTTGATCAGTCCGATTGCTTCCCTGATTTGCTCTTCGGTTATCACAAGGGGAGGGGCGAACCTGATAATATGATCATGAGTGGGTTTGGCGATCACTCCCTTTTCTTTCATGGCAAGGCAGACATCCCATGCTGTTTTCCCTCCCTTTGGCCGTATCACCACCGCATTAAGTAGTCCTTTGCCGCGGACAAGCTCTATCATATCTGATTTGATGTTTCCTATTTCTTCCCTGAATATTTTTCCGAGCCTGTCGGCATTCTCTGCAAGATTCTCATTTTTTATTACCTCTAGAGCAGCGATGGCAACCTTGGCTGCAAGAGGATTGCCCCCGAATGTCGATCCATGCTCTCCAGGTTTTATTGTTAGCATAATCTCATCGTCGGCAAGCACTGCTGATATCGGCAGTACGCCACCAGAAAGTGCTTTGCCCAGGATCAGGATATCTGGCCTTACTCCCTCATGGTCACATGCCAGAAGCTTGCCTGTTCTGCCTATCCCGGTCTGCACTTCATCGGCTATGAAAAGTACATTATGCTTTTTGCAGAGATCATATGCTTTTTTAAGATAGCCTTCGTCAGGCACAAAAACTCCGGCTTCTCCCTGGATAGGCTCGATCAGGAATCCCGCGACATTTTTATCCTTAAGCGCTTTTTCAAGAGCCTTTATATCATTATAGGGTATGATGACAATTCCCGGAGTAAAGGGACCATAATCGTTCCTTGCATCGGGATCGGTCGACATCGAAATGATCGTTATCGTTCGTCCATGGAAGTTCCCGGCGCAGGCAATGATTTTTGCCCTGTCCTGCCTGATCCCTTTTTTCCTGTAGGCCCATTTGCGGCAAAGCTTAAGGGCAGTCTCATCGGCTTCGGCACCGGAATTCATTGGAAGGACCTTGTCGTAATTAAAGTACTTTGTGACATATTCCTCGTATTCTCCAAGCACGGAATTGTAGAAAGCCCTGGAGGTAAGTGTGAGCTTCCTCGACTGCTCGTTCAGGGCATTTATTATTTTCGGATGGCAATGGCCTTGATTCACTGCTGAATATGCTGACAGAAAATCGAAATATCTTTTACCTTCCACATCCCACACAAAGGGACCTTCACCCCGGTCAAGAACCACCGGCAGAGGATGGTAATTATGCGCACCAAACCTGTCTTCGCGATTGATATAATCTTGTTCATTCATATCATTGAATATTAATTAGTTATGATAAATGAGATATAAGTCACAAGTTTAATAAAGGTTTTTGTCATTTCCAAAGGCAAGCATCAGAAGTCGCATATGATCCGGGGAGTCCCGTGTACCTGGAATTGTACAATTCCGGCACAATGGAAGCAAACTCGCATAACTTTTTATAACCCAACCCATCCCTTCCCTTCAGGAGAGGAGCTAAATAGTAACATTTGCACAATTGCACAATTGCACAATTGCACAATTGCACAATTGCACAATTGCACAATTGCACGATTGCATGATTGCATGATTGCATGATTTCATGATTGCATGATTGCATGATTGCATGATTCAAGGAATCTGGTGTACTCGGGATGAGCCAATTTCACTCAGCAAAAGCAGGACCGGCAAGGTTTTATCCTTTATCAAGCAGGTCAGGTCTCAACTTCCCTGTTCTTTCCTCCGACTGATCATGTCTCCATTTATCTATTTCAGCAGTGTTTCCTGAAAGAAGGATATCCGGCACTTCCCATCCCTTGAATTCAGCCGGTCTTGTATAGACTGGAGGAGCCAGGAGACCATCCTGGAAAGAATCTGAAAGGGCTGATTGCTCATCGGACAACGCTCCGGGGATCACTCTGACGATTGCATCAGCGATTATGGCAGCAGGTATCTCGCCACCGGACAGCACGTAATCCCCGACAGATATTTCCCTGGTGATGAGATGCTCCCTGATTCTCTGGTCAATCCCCTTATAATGGCCTGCCAGAATAATTATATTGTTCAGCATTGACAGGTTGTTTGCCGTTTTTTGGGTGAATCTCTCACCATCGGGGGATGTATAAATTATCTCATCATATTCTCTCTCGCCTTTAAGCTTCATTATGGCCTTGTAGACTGGTTCAATCATCATTACCATGCCGGCTCCTCCCCCGAATGCATAGTCATCAACGGATTTATACCTGTCATTTGCATAATCGTGCAGGTTTATCACGTTGATCTCGACAAGTCCCTTGTCCCTTGCCCGTTTAACTATTGAATGGTTCAATGGACTTTCGAGAAGTTCAGGGACTGCCGTAAGTATATCTATTCGCATTCTCAGGAATTTTTTATAAAAATACGAAGAATATGTAAGAAAGGCATAGAGACATAAAGGCAAAAAGACGTTATGGTGCACGACCACAAGACCGCACTACCGCACGACCTCATTCTAATATTTGCTATCTTTATAGGATACAATTTCTTGAACCGGGTATGGAATGCAGATCGGGATGCGGCGCATGCTGCATAGCAGCTTCAATTTCCTCTCCGATTCCGGGGATGCCTGAGGGCAAGCCCACGGGAGTCAGGTGCATCCATCTGCTCGATGATTACCGATGCGGCTTATACGGCGATCCATCGAGACCAAAAGTCTGTTCCGCTTTCAAAGCCGAAGAAGAGTTCTGCGGGAAGGACAGGGAAGAAGCCATGAGAATACTGAGTGCTCTTTCAAAATAGATAAAAAATGAAAGTAATGCCAGATCTGCACGATTGCACGATTGCAAGACCTCACGTTGAGGAGTGAAACGACGAGATCCCGAGAGCAACGCGATTCGGGAATCACACGACAATTATCTGCCAGAAGCGTACACTACTTTCCCGCCAACGATTGTATAATCCACCCTTGTCTTCATAATTTCATTCTCAGGTATTGTCAGAAGATCTTTATCGACGATTACAATATCAGCGAGATACCCTTTCCTGATCATTCCTTTCCTGTGGTCCATGAATTGCGCGTAGGCCGATCCATAAGTATAGAATTTTATTGCCTCCTCCATTGTAAGCTTCTGTTCCGGGAACCATCCTTCACCTTCTTCACCGTGCCTGTCCTTCCTGGTTACTGCGGCGTAGAGCCCCTCCATCGGATTAAGCGGTTCGACTGAATAATCGGTTCCGAATGCAAGAAGGGATCCTGCATTTACAAGGCTTCTCCATGCGTATGCTTCTTTGCACCTTTCGATTCCGACTCTTTTTTCATAAAACTTTTTATCGGAAATGCAATGTGTAGGCTGCATGGAAGGGATCACGCCAAGCTGTGCAAACCTTGGCACATCGGATGCCCTTAGCGTCTGTGCATGCTCAATTCTGAAGCGTGTTTCATGCCTTCCGTTGACTTCAATTGACTTTTCAAATGCGTTCAATACCCAGTTATTGGCTTTATCACCTATTGCATGGATGCCTATCTGAAAGCCCATTTTATCTGCCGTAAGAACCATCCTCTCAAGCTTTTTATATGGCCACATCGCGAGTCCCGAAGAATTTGGTTCGTCATTGTATGGCTCAAACAAAAGTGCCGTACCTGATCCCATCGATCCGTCGGCAAAAGCCTTCAGATATCCGAATCTTATCCAGTTTCCGTTTCTTGGATATTTCTTTTCAATCTCCCTGTAATTAAGAAGAACGGCAGTATCATCAGTAAGAGGTTCTCCAATATCGATTCTGGATGAAAGCTGCCCTTCTTTCTGCAGTTTCCGATACGCTTCGAAATCTGCCTTGCCGGCATTCTGCAGGCTCGTGACACCAAGTTCACGGGCCATTTTCATTGCAAGGAGGTATCCCTGCCATTCCCTTTCAGCCTGTTCTTCAGGGCTTCTCTCAGGTTTCACTTCACCGGTCCTGATAAGGTCCATGGCTGAATCTTTCAGGATTCCCGTAGGTTCGCCTGTGACAGGATCTTTCTGAATCTCGCCTCCGAACGGATCCGGAGTCTTCTTCGTTATGCCTGATTTTTTCAGGACATAGCTGTTGACAAGGACTGAATGACCGTCGGTCCGTTCCAGTAATACGGGGTTATCGGGAGAGACCTTATCCAGGAGTTCCTTCGAAGGCCATTTCCTGTCCATGAATATTTCATGATCCCAGTGACCTCCCCGGATCGCCACTCCGGGCTTAGTCCGTAAAACTTGCGTCCTGACTTTTTCAGTGATAATAGCAGGGTCAGTGGTGTATCGAAGCTCAATGAAATCCGGATCAAGCGGCCCGAAATGCACATGAGCATCATTGAATCCGGGGATAACCAGTCTTCCTCTGGCATCGATCACCTGCGTCACGCCTCTGGAGATAAAGCCCATGATCTCTTTTGTACTGCCAGCGGCCATTATCTTTTCCCCTTTAATGGCAACTGCCTCTGTCATGGGATGTTCAGGATCAATTGTCAGAACCTTCCCATTGATGATGGCAAGGTCGGCTTTTTCATTTGTTCTGCAGGAAATGGACATAAATATTAAGATAGCGGCAATTAAGATTGGTAATTTCTTCATCATTTAATTAATATTGAAATAAATATATGAAATAATTCAGATCAATTGAATCCCCGCTTCGTCGGGCATAAATAAAAAGTTCCTTATGCACAATAAAGATTTCAATATGGCAAAAGGAATTTAACTAAATATTAAGAATTTTAATGAGCTCTTATGGTGGCACATCTCTCAAAACAGGTAATTTCGCAAAAAACAGACAGATGAAAATAGCACTGATAGGTTATGGCAGGATGGGCCACGCCATTGAAGAGACAGCACTCAAAAGAGGGCATTCCATTGGCCTGATTATAGATATCGGTAATATCGGTGACCTCAATGAGAAGAGCCTCAGGGGAGTGGACGCGGCAATTGAATTCTCCAATCCGGGAGCGGCATTTAAGAATGTTTCATTATGTCTTCAGAACAAGGTTCCGGTAGTTTCGGGGACAACGGGCTGGCTTAAGGACCTGGATAAGGCCGCTGAGATCTGCCTTGAAAACGGGACATCTTTCATTCATTCCTCAAACTACAGTATCGGAGTGAATATTCTTTTCAGGCTTAATATTGAGCTTGCAAAACAGATGAATAAGTACAGTGATTATTCTGTGCTGGTTGAAGAGATACATCATGTGAGAAAGCTTGATGCACCCAGCGGCACTGCCATTTCTCTGGCCGAGGGAATAAAGAGTCAGCACAATTGGTACAAAGGATGGTGCTTCGAAAAGGATAAAAAAGAAAACATGATCCCCATCAGGTCTCTGCGCGAAGGAGAAGTGCCAGGGATTCATATGGTATCCTGGGATTCTGAAATAGATACCATATCACTCAGGCATGAGGCCAAAAACAGGAAAGGACTTGCGCTTGGCGCAGTCGTGGCGGCCGAATTCATAAGCAGCAGAACAGGAGTATTCACCATGAATGATGTGCTTGGATTCTGAATATTTTATACTTTTACGGCTTCTAAAACTATTTTATAATGAATAAGTTCCTGAATGACAAGTATGTTAGGTTCGCATTTGCTGCCATTATTTATATACTGGTGGTTATCTGGATAGGTAATTACTGGCTGCTGCCGGGTCTGGCGATCGTTTACGACCTTTACATTTCAAGAAAAGTAAACTGGACATTCTGGAAGAAAAGAAATGGCGGGAACAGCTCTCTTGTGGAATGGATTGATGCCCTGATTTTTGCTGTAATTGCTGTCACTCTGATAAATATCTTTCTTTTTCAGAACTACCGCATACCCACACCATCAATGGAAAAATCACTGCTGGTGGGAGATCATCTTTTTGTAAGCAAGGTTGCCTATGGTCCGAGGATGCCGAACACACCGCTGGCTTTTCCCTTTACACAGCATACAATGCCCCTTACCGGCGGAAGATCATGGTCAAACCTCATAATCATGAAATACAAGCGTCTTGCAGGATTAGGCAAGGTAAAAAACAATGATCCCATTGTCTTTAATTTTCCCGCAGGAGACACCGTATGTGTGGAAGACCAGGCAACAAGCTATTATGAGATTGTGCGCCGCACAGCCAGGGAGATGCAGGCAAGGGAGAATTTCGGGAGCAGGGATCCAAGACCGCTCAGCTATTATATGTCCATTGCAAGGAAGGATGTCTGGAGCAGGTACAAGATAATTTACCGTCCTGTCGACAGGCGCGATAACTATGTAAAAAGATGCATCGGCATCCCTGGTGATACTATTTTTATCAAGGGCGGTGATGTTTTTATAAACGGTAAACCCGTTATTGAGAACAAGACACAACAGACGTCATATCTGGTCCATACCAACGGCAATTCAATAAATCCCAGAAATTTTGAGAGGCTTGGAATTTCCAGGTCGGATCAGGAATGGACGGATTCAAAATCATCGTATCTTCTTTTTCTTACTAAGGATGAAGCTGAATCACTATCGAACCTGCCATATATTACCGACGTCGGACAATTTCATTCTGCAAAGGGAGACTATGCTCCCTACATATTTCCATATAATCCGCTTCTGAAATGGAATGAAGATAATTTTGGGCCATTGTGGATGCCGGTCAGGGGAGCAACAGTGAAAATTGATACATCGAATTTATGCCTCTATGAAAGGATAATAAGCGTATATGAGAGGAATGATCTGAAGGTTGAGGGGAGTACCATATATATTAATGGCAAGCCTTCAGACAGCTATACCTTTAAGATGAATTATTATTTCATGATGGGGGATAACCGCCATAATTCAGCCGATTCGAGATACTGGGGTTTTGTCCCGGAGGATCATATCGTAGGCAAGCCAAAATTCATCTGGCTTTCAATAAATAAGGAGGCTTCCGGGCTGAAGAAGATCAGGTTTGAAAGGATAGCCATGAAAGTCAGGTGACCATACCATAAGTCCAAACCCATCTGCGGCCGTTTTCTTTAATTTGAAGTGAAAATCCACTCCTCCCCTTGGACTAAAGGGGAGTAGATGGAGGAGGGGTTGATAAGACATATTATAAAGAGATTTGGAAAATGTCAAAACAAAAAAAGCTGACTACGAGGGTCAGCTTTTCCGATTTATGAAATTGTATTTATTCCTTTACTTTTTCAACGATTGCTTTAAATGCATCAGGATGGTTCATTGCAAGGTCCGCCAGCGTTTTCCGGTTAAGTGCAATGCCTTTTTTATCTAGTTTCCCTATGAATTCAGAATAACTCATATCGTACTGGCGTACGCCTGCATTTATTCTCTGGATCCACAAAGCCCTGAATTCCCCTTTCTTCTTTCTCCTGTCGCGGTAAGCGTAACCCAATCCCTTGTCGAGAGTGTTTTTAGCGACTGTGAATACATTTCTTCTTGAAAGGAAATTCCCTTTTGTCTGTTTAAGAACTTTTTTTCTTCTTGTTCTAGATGCAACTGAATTTACTGATCTTGGCATAACTCATCTCTTTTTGAAAGCCAGCGGTCCGCAGGTTGTCGGACTCTTATATGCTGGACGATCGGTTAGTACTATAATTAATTCATTTTAACGTCAAACAACTATTTGGTTGCCAGTAAAAGCTTGACATTCTTTTTGTCGGCTTTGTCGACCTGACCGAAGTATGTGAGATTTCTCTTGCGTTTCGTTTCTTTCTTTGTCAGGATGTGGCTTTTAAATGCATGTTTACGCTTGATCTTTCCTGTTCCGGTGAAAGAAAATCTTTTCTTTGCACCCGGATTTGTTTTCATTTTTGGCATTGTTACGATATATATTAAACTATTTTTTCTTTTTCGGGGAGAACGATATTATCATTCTTTTGCCCTCCAGTCTTGGCAGCTGCTCGACCTTGCCGTATTCCTCCAGGTCATTGGCGAAGCGCAATAAAAGGACCTCGCCCTGTTCCTTGAACAAAATAGACCTTCCTTTAAAGAACACATAAGCTCTTACCTTCGCCCCCTCTTCAAGGAATTTTAAAGCATGCCTGAGCTTAAAGTTATAATCGTGATCATCGGTGTTCGGCCCGAATCTTATCTCCTTGACGACAACCCTGGTAGTCTTTGCCTTGATCTCTTTCTGCTTCTTTTTCTGCTGATAAAGAAACTTCTGATAATCAACTATTTTACAGACAGGGGGATCCGCATTCGGGGATATTTCAACTAGATCAAGTTCCAGCTTGTCTGCCAGTTTCAGGGCATCCTGGATACTCATGACTTCCGCTTCTATTTCATCACCTACAACCCTGACCACCTTTGCAGTGATCCTGTTGTTGATTTTGTGAGCCGGCTGGGTAATCCTGCCGGGGCTTCGTCTTATTGGTCCGGTTATAACTCTTTCCTCCTAATTTTAATTAATACTTGAATTAACTGTAATCGCTAAAAAGCAATTTCTTTACTTATTTCTGAATTGATGAATTCTGCGAATTCTTCAACTTTCATGCTCCCTTTATCCCCTTCTCCCTGTTTCCTGACAGATATTGTCCCGTTCTCGACCTCTTTTTCGCCTACTATCAGAAGATATGGGATCCTCTTTAATTCATTATCCCTGATCTTCTTACCTATTTTTTCACTCCTGTCGTCAATCAGTGTGCAAATATCGGAATTATTTAGAATTTGCAAAACATTTCCGGCATAATCATTGAATTTATCGCTTATGGGCAGGATGACTGCTTTTTCAGGTGCAAGCCAAAGAGGGAATTTCCCTGCAGTGTTTTCTATCAGAACAGCAACGAATCTTTCCATCGATCCGAATATTGTCCTGTGGATCATTACCGGCCTGTGCTTCTGGTTGTCGCTTCCGTTGTATGTCAGGTCAAAACGTTCCGGCAGGTTGTAATCCACCTGTATGGTGCCAAGCTGCCATTTTCTTCCGATCGCATCCTTTACCATGAAATCGAGCTTCGGTCCGTAAAATGCTGCTTCGCCAGTTACTACGGTGGTAACCAGCTTTTTTTCAGCAGCAGCTTCTATTATTTCCTTTTCAGCCTTTTCCCAGTTTTCGTCTGTCCCGATATATTTCTGCTTGTTAAGGGGATCCCTTAATGATATCTGTGCCGAATAGTCGTTGAAATTCATTATCCTGAAAATGTAAAGTATCAGGTCAATGATGCTTTTGAACTCCTCGCTCAGCTGGTCTGGCCTGCAAAAATGATGCGCATCGTCCTGGGTAAAGCTTCTTACCCTTGTGAGGCCGTGAAGCTCTCCGCTCTGTTCATACCTGTAGACAGTTCCGAATTCAGCAAGTCTCAGCGGAAGCTCCCTGTACGAATGAGGCGCGGCATTGTAAATCTCGCAGTGATGCGGGCAGTTCATTGGCTTAAGCATGAATTGCTCTCCCTCCTGAGGTGTCGAGATTGGCTGAAATGAATCGGCACCGTATTTTTCATAATGCCCCGATAATTTATAAAGATTTACATTTCCTATATGAGGTGTTGCCACCATTTTATAACCTCTTTTGCGAAGGACAGAGGTCAGAAAATTAATGAGTGTCTGCCTGATCTCTGCACCTTTCGGCATCCAGAGCGGCAGTCCCATTCCCACCATCGGCGAAAATGTAAAGAGCTCCAGTTCCTTGCCGATGCGGCGATGGTCCCTTTTCCTTGCCTCCTCAAGCAACACGAGGTATTCATCAAGCATCTTCTGCTTCGGGAAAGTTATGCCGTAAATCCTTGTCAGCATCCTGCGTTTCTCGTTTCCCCTCCAGTAGGCTCCCGCGACGCTGGTCAGCTTGATTGCCTGTATCGGTTGGGTCGAAGGCAGGTGAGGGCCCCTGCAGAGATCCGTAAAGTTTCCCTGTGTGTATAATGATATTGTCCCGTCAGTCAGCTCACTGATCAATTCGGTCTTGTATTCATCGCCCTTTTTGGTAAACAGGTCCATTGCCTCTTTCTTTGACACATCCTTTCTGATAAATGGCTGGTTCTTTAAGGCAAATTCTTTCATTTTGTCTTCAACTGCTTTCAGATCCTCTTCCGCTATAGCTTTTCCATCACCCGGATCGACGTCATAATAAAATCCGTTCTCAATGGCTGGTCCTATTCCGAATTTAATTCCAGGGTAGATTGCTTCCAGTGCCTCAGCCATCAAATGAGCCGATGAATGCCAGAAGGCATGTTTGGCTTCTTCATCATCCCATTTGTGAAGCTTCAGGGTTGAATCCCTGAAAATGGGTCTTGTCAGGTCAATTATTTCGCCGTTGACTGTAGCCGCATATACTTCCCCTGCCAGCCTCGGACTGATCTGCTCAGCAATCTCCAGGCTGCTGATCCCCTCCCTGAAGTCCTTGACAGATCCGTCGGGAAATGTTATCTTTATCATTATCAAGCTTTATTTAATCGGAGTGCAAAGATAATTATTTTTTTAATTTTGATCCGGAGATCTATTTGAGGCAGAAGCAACCTTCCAGCATTTAAAAGCGACTTTAAATATGTCAGTATGTTTTTTACGTTTTATTTCAGAAAAATCCAGGCTATGAAAAATATATTCTTCCTGTTCCTGATTATGCCGCTGATGGTTGTTTCGTGCAGGAAATCGCCGGTAGCTCAGTTTTCTGTCGATCTGATTGAGCCTGAGGTGGGTCAGGAAGTTCATTTTACAAACCATTCGGATAATGCTTCGAGGTATGAATGGGATTTCGGAGACAGCACGTATTCGACTGAGAAGAACCCGGTGCATGAATTTACTTCAACCAGAACCTGCAATGTGATTCTTACAGCAATTTCAAAATCAGGTGCCTCCGATATGTCCTCAATGCTTATCACCGTGACTATTCCGACCCTGCTTGATATTCAGGTGCTTGAGTACTACCAGGAATATCCGATACCCGGAGCTGATGTTAGACTCTATCCAGACTCCACTTCCTGGGACAATGAGGAGAATATGGTTAGTGAAGGCTTTACAGATGATTATGGCGTTGTGGTGTTCTCTAATCTTAAGCCCCAGCCTTATTATGTCGATGTCTGGAAAAAGAACTACAATAACTATGAATTAAGAAAAGAGGATATCGAATGGATAACAACCGACACGATTGTCCTTCATGAGATAAACTGGTTCATTGCATGGGTCGACTCCACTTCCACAGGGAAAGGCAGCAGCGACAGATCGCTGATAATTTCCACCCCGAAAAGAAAGCCTTCGGATAAGCTGCTGAAACTCGTGGCTGTGAATAAGGGAATCTGGCAGGAGCTATATAAGAAAAGCATAAGGTTGAAATATTGAGGCGATAGGCTGTTGGCGGCAGGCGGCAGGCATTATAAATAGAATATCCCTTTCGCCTTCTGCCTTTTGCCTTCTGCCTTCTGCTTTCTGCCTTCTGCCTTCTGCCTTCTGCCTTCCTTACTTCCCCTGGAAGGCGATGGTCCCTTCAACTTTGGAATATCCGGCTTCAGTCCTTACCGACAAGGCAGGTTTTGATGCTCCTTTCATTGAAGCACAACCATATTCTCCGTACTTATTGATTGCCACGAATTTTTCGGAAGGAAAGAAATCGGGATTGACCTTCCTGTATCTGTCAATTATCATCTGAAGCGCATCTTCGCAGGCCTGTTGCGGAGTACGCCCTTCCTTCATTTTAAGAACGATATAATATGTTCCGCACGACTTAATAACATCTTCGCCACGGCCGGTGGCACCTGCGGCACCGACTTCATTATCAACATAAAGTCCGGCACCGATAATTG
The DNA here is from genome assembly GCA_963717685.1 of uncultured Bacteroidales bacterium. GTDB lineage: Bacteria > Bacteroidota > Bacteroidia > Bacteroidales > VadinHA17 > LD21. The sequence goes on from OY970346.1 coordinate 2,662,720, forward strand.
GTGAGTCTCCGACACGTCCGCTTATCTTGAAGCTGAGTCCGCTTGTCGATGTGCATCCTGCCATATCGCCGTTGGAATCTATTGCAATAACATTGACTGTGCCGTGTTGCCGCTCGACTTCAGGAGAGTTCTTCAGGAAGGATGTGGTGCTTTTAATATTCTTCAGGTGATCAGGGACACCCCAGTCATCGTCAGGATTGAGATCTTCTTTCCATTTGAGCCAAATCTTTCGTGCCTTGTCTGTAAGAAGGTTTTCCTCCTTGAAGCCCCAGTCTTTTGCAAATCTCAGGGCTCCGGCTCCGACCAGAAGCACGTGGTCGGTATGCTGCATTACAATTCTGGCCACTGAAGATGGGGTCTTTATATTCTCAAGGCATCCGACGGCGCCAGCCGAATATGTTTTTCCATCCATGAATGATGCATCAAGCTGTACGACTCCATCCTCGTTGGGGAGGCCGCCGTAACCCACGGAGGTGTCCTCCGGATCGACCTCAATCACGTTCGTGGCTTTTTCAACGGCATCGATGGCAGAACCGCCGCTCTTTAAAATTTCCCATCCCGTCTCAAGGGCCTGTTTACCTGTTTCGTTTGTGTGGCTGGTGATTATTATAGGCCTTATGATGTTGCCTTTTTGCTGTATACCGAATAATTTCAGGGTCGGAAGGAACAGCGCTCCGGCACTCAGTCCAATGGTACGGTTGAAAAAACCTCGTCGGGATATCTCTTTTTTCATTTTCTTATGATTAAATGTAAATTGTACACTTATTATTTTAAATGAGTATCGGCAATTAATGACAAAAATAATAATGTTGCATATATGGGATTAATTATGAACATATTAGGTTTCTTTTTGAATTTAATATACCCCCTTTCATGTTTCCCCCAAAGGGGAAAAGATTACTGCAAACACCCTCTCCGGTGAGGGAAAGCCTGCCCCGTTTAGGCAGGGGTTGGGAAGGAGGATATACAACCATAAAAATAAATAACTGAATTATTAGTGAAAAAGATTGTCATATTTTATTATTTTATCAGGTATTCGTGAATGATATAAATGAGGGAACCATTTGCCGTATGGTTTAAACTGCACCGGGTGCATCCATTATTGCTTTTTCAGTACCCTATCCAGTTCGTTTTTGATAATCCCTGACCAGATAACGTATCCATTCGGATTCAGGTGCAACCTGTCAGCTGCAAAAAGGTCATCGTTGGGCTTGCCTTCATCGTTAAGAAAAGCATAATCCGTTCTGATAAAGTAAGTATTGCGGTGATTCTCGCATTCTTTCCTTATAAGCTCATTGGTCCTGGATATTTTGGGCCAGACCTTCCATCTTGATGAAGTCGGCGTGATGGCGATCCAGAAAACCGGCTGGGAATGATGTGTCTTCCGGAAGGTCTCAAGGATATTAAGGAACAGTTTCTTTACCTCTTCCGGGCTCTTGTCCTCAGGAACACCTGTTATATCATTTGCAATGAACAGGACGAGAGCCCTGCACGGGTGGTTCGAAAAAATTCGTCCGGCATAGACGGCAAAGTCGCTTAGCTTTGCTCCGCCGTAGCCACGTTGAATTACATGATATGGCTCCATGTCTTTTGAGAGTGTTGACCACATCCTGATGCTGGAACTGCCAGCAAAAATCACTGCATCGGCCTGATAATTCTCTTTTTTGTCAAGGGCCTCAAATTTTTTTATGTCGCTTTCCCATGCTTTCACCTCAGGAAGATCCTCGTATTTCCTGAGCGGTGAACAACCTGTAAGCAGGAATAATGGAATAAGAATATACCTGATCTTGTTCATTGGCATATCGGTTATCAGCAATAAAGGTAAGATTTAATTGATTTCATTTTGTCAATATTAAGTTCAGATATTGTCCGTTTTTATTAAAAAAAAGTTAGGTTTGTAAAGAAAAAACAATTCCCGTATCTTATATAAATAATCTATGTCAAAAAAGAATCTGCTGATTACAAAGCCGCTTAATCAATTGCTCAATGAATCAAAAGAGACAGGCGGACTGAAAAGATCATTGACTGCATTGAACCTAACGACCCTGGGTATAGGTGCGATCATCGGGGCCGGCATTTTTGTTCTTTCCGGCCAGGCTGCTGCACAATACGCCGGACCGGGAATTGTCATTTCATTCATAATATCGGGTCTTGCATGCGGCTTTGCCGGATTATGCTACGCGGAATTTGCATCAATGATACCTATCGCCGGAAGCGCTTATACCTATGCCTATTCGACACTTGGAGAGTTCTTCGCATGGGTTATAGGATGGGACCTTATCCTTGAGTACCTTTTTGCTGCTTCAACGGTATCGGTCGGTTGGTCAGGATATATGGTAAGCCTGCTTAATGATATAAATATACATCTGCCAGCTCAGTTCATAGGGGCTACCGGCACAGTGCTGGTTAATGTACCGGATATCGGCTGGGTGACTCATAGCAATGCCCTGCATGCGCTTGCATCGTCAACCCTGAATGTCGATTCTCTTCAACATGTCACATGCATACTTAATTTGCCTGCAATGTTCATTGTTGCCCTGCTGACAACGCTTCTTGTAATTGGCATAAAGGAATCGGCGAACTTCAATAATGTGATGGTAATTACAAAGGTGGCGGTGATTATCGTATTTATTGCCATAGGATTTATGTTTGTCAAAGCGGCCAACTGGCATCCATTCATTCCGGCCAATAAAGTCGAATCAGCGCCTGTTGCGGCCTACGGGTCTTTCTGGAGCTGGCTGAAAGCATACGGGCACGAATTCGGAAGGTATGGCATAAGCGGCATACTGCGCGGAGCAGGAGTAATATTCTTTGCCTATATCGGCTTTGATGCCGTTTCGACAGCAGCACAGGAGGCAAAAAACCCCCAGAAGGATATGCCGATAGGGATCCTGGGTTCCCTTGGTATCTCGACAGTCCTTTATATTCTTGTTGCAATAGTGCTTACGGGTATCGTCAGCTATACGATGCTTAATGTTGCCGATCCTGTGGCAGTCGGGGTCAATGCAATGGGGAAGGGGATGTTCTGGCTAAGACCCATCGTGAAGATCGCAGCTATTGCTGGATTAAGTTCAGTCATTCTGGTAATGCTCCTTGGCCAGCCAAGGATATTTTTTACAATGTCGAAGGACGGCCTTCTGCCTCCGGTCTTTTCAAAAGTACATCCAAAATTCAAGACTCCCTATATCAGCACAATAATAACGGGATCTGTCGCAATGATAATTGCAGGGATTCTTCCGATAAGCGTTCTTGGTCAGTTGGTCTCGATAGGAACGCTTCTGGCATTTATAATTGTCTGCATAAGTGTCATCCTGTTAAGAAAATCACGGCCGGAAATAGACAGACCCTTCAGAACTCCCTGGGTGCCTGTTATACCCATTCTGGGAGCGGTAATATGCTTTATTCAGATGGCAGCGTTGCCTCTTGATACATGGCTGAGGCTTGTCATCTGGATGGCTGTCGGGCTCTTCATCTATTTTTTCTACGGCATCAATCACAGCAAGGTAAGAAAGAACAACGGCACGATTGTGTGACAGCTAAAATCCTCGCAGGTTTTCGCCAACACTTTCACATCGTTACGGTGTTCAAAGAAGGCTTCGGTTGCCAAAGCACGACCGCATGTTGAGGAGTTCCGCCTAAGCGGAACGACGAAATCCCGAGAGCGTGGCGAATCGGGAACCGCACGACTAATAAGCCCTACAGCTCATCTGAAAAAACTGATCGGGGGAGATCTCTCAGGTTATACCTTGATGCCATGGCTTCACCATAGGCACCGGCCGATCTTATCGCGATAATATCTCCCCTTTGCGTCTCCGGGAGTTCAGTGAATTTTGCAAAAGTATCGGATGATTCACAGACCGGCCCGACGACATCGTATCTAAAAAGGACGCCCTTTGAAGTAAGATTTTCGATCTTATGGCGGGCCTGGTAGAGTGCAGGTCGTATAAGATCAGTCATACCAGCGTCAATGATAGCGAACATAGTATTGGTGCCATTCTTGACGTACAGTACTTTGGAGATAAGTGAGCCGCACTGTCCTACCACTGACCTTCCGGGTTCGAGGTGAACCGTCTGTCCGTGCCTCAGATCCAGGAATTCATTAAGGAGTGAAAAATATTCCTGAAAACCCGGAGATTTTTCAGGATCTTCATAATCTATGCCAAGTCCCCCTCCGACATTTATGGTTTCAATATCAACATTATGCTTTCCAAACCATTCCTGCAGCTCGTTTATATGCGCACAGAGACTTCGGAAAACAGACATCCTTGTTATCTGCGAACCTACATGAAAATGCATGCCCGTAAGCCTTATGCTATGCATTGATTCAATTCTCCTCAGAACTTCTTCAAGCTCCCATGTATGGATACCGAATTTACTTTCCTCAATTCCAGTGGTAATGTATTTATGAGTATGCGCATCAATCAATGGATTTATTCTCAGAGCAATTCTGACAATCTTGTTTTGCGCGGCTGCAAACTGGTTGATGACCTCAATCTCAGGAATTGATTCACAATTGAAGCAAAAGATCCCTGCGTCAATCGCGGATTTTATCTCGTAATCTGACTTGCCAACGCCGGTAAAGACAATCTCCGATGGATCGAATCCTGCCTTTATTGCGGCATCTATTTCATTCCAGCTCACGCAATCGGCACCGAATCCGTACGATGATATGATTTTGAGGATCCCGGGATTGTGGTTGGCCTTTACGGCGTAATGAACCTTGTAACCCGAACTGACTGATTCTTTTTTCAGCGTGTCAAGTGTGCTTTTAAGCACTCTGAGATTGTAAAAATAGAACGGAGTTGGAAGGCTCCTGAATTTCTCAATTGTTTTCTGGTCTATCATTTTTCAGGCAAAAAGATGTTTGCTGAGCATCCTCAGCGCTTGTGTTTTGTTCTTGGTATCGATAAGAAGTGAAATGCTGTGAGGGCTTCCGCCGTACGAGATCATCTTAAGCGGGATCATATTGAGTGCTTCGAATATTTCGGGTGCAGAGCCTGTTTTTTCTGTCCTGAAATCGCCTACAATGCAGATAATGGATTGATTTTCTTCTACCACAACCGACCCCAGCTCATGAAGGTCCTTAGCTATCTCGCTTAAGTACTGGGTGTTGTCGATGGTAAGAGAAACTGCCACTTCTGATGTAGTGATCATATCTATCGGCGTTCTGTAGGCTTCGAATATTTCAAATACTTTTCGCAGGAAGCCATACGCCATAAGCATCCTGTCCGATTTGATCCTCAGTGCTGCGATGCCGTCCTTTGCGGCAACAGCTTTATAATCGAGGAGAGTGCTGGATGATGTAATAAGTGTCCCCTCATCCTCAGGCTCCATGGTATTCTTAAGCCTGACAGGAATGTTTTTTTCCCTTGCAGGGATTACGCTTGAAGGATGAAGGATCTTTGCTCCGAAGTAGGCTAGCTCTGCGGCTTCATCAAACGACAACTCGCGGATGACCCTGGTGTTCTCGACATAGCGCGGATCATTATTATGGAATCCGCTGATATCGGTCCATATCTGAATTTCTCTTACTTTCAGCACAGCGCCTATGATGGATGCAGAATAATCGCTTCCTCCCCGCTTGAGATTGTCTATTTCGCCGAAGACATTCCTGCAGATGAATCCCTGGGTAATTATAAGGGTTTCGGATTCATATTTCTCAAGTTCACGGTTCAGGTTTTCTTCAATGTAGAAATAATCCGGTTCTCCGTCTTTATCAATTCGCATGAAGCTTAGCGCCGGAAGAAGCACTGACTTGATCTTCCTTTCCTGAAGAAGCTGATGAAACAGGGATGTCGACAAGAGCTCTCCCTGTGCAAGAATGGCTTTTTCCTGGAGCTTGGTAAAGACCCTCAGTGTGAAATTGATTATGTAGTCAAAATGAGAATCTACGAGTTCCCGGCCGGATTTTTTGAACGATGCGGTCGAAAACAGATTCTGGACGACATGGTGATATTTTGATCTTAGCGCTTCTATTTTGGCTGAAGCTCCGTTTATATTTCCATCATAAAGCATGTCCGTTATTTCTGCCAGGCTGTTCGTGGTTCCTGCCATTGCTGAAAGCACTACGATTTTCCAGTCATTATCGGTGATAAGAGGGATCAGTGCTCGCATCCTGTCGGGATTGCCCACCGATGTCCCTCCGAATTTCATTATTTTCACGATCTCCATATTCGTTTATTATTTAAAAAAAAACCTGCATGGGTGCAGGTCTGTCATTCCTCAGCTTAAAGTACTCCCGGGCAAAGGCAATGCAGACCCAATGATGGGATGCATGAGCAACCATAGGATTTTTTTGAACTGTACCGACATCTTGTTTTTATCAGGGAGCAAAAATATACTTTTTAATAACATGGTATTTTTTTTCGGTATGTTTTTTGTGAGTAATTTTGTAATTGAAAAACAGGCGGCGATTATATGAAAAGAGTAATATATATCATTTTTCTTCTCTTGATTCAATTGCAGCCAGATGCATTTGGTCAGAGTGGAAAGGAGTGGTTTAGAATAAAGCCGGATTCAGTTTCATCTGACAGCACAAAATACGAACTTATCGTAATTGATCCCGGTTTTGAAACATGGCTGCTTACAAAGCCGCCGGTGAATTACTGCTCACAGCAGTACTATGAACTAAAGAACCGTTTTTTTGTGCTGGAATGGAACTACAGGTATATGCATCCTTTAAGATATGGAAGCCTTTATGATACATGGATTGATTATGATCCGTTAGTGGATTATGGGTTGGATCTAAATTACAGACTCTACTATTATTTCCTGTTTTTTCAGGAAAGGAACCATGTGAACCTGCTGGGACGCTGAAATCCTCTATTGTATTTTGGCCATTTCCGTTTCCAGGCAAGTTATTTTCAGAAAGCTGCCGGTTTTTACAAAATTTTTTTACATTTGCACCCGGTCTGAATAAATTCAGCCAGAACACGTTCTTTAGTAAAAGTCAGCTCTGCATAAGCTGATTGTTTTAAAAAGTTCAGAGCGCAGGGCACAGAACACAGAGTTAAAACCATCAGGTTTTTGACCCTGGACCCTGAACACTCCGCCCTGAACTGATAACCGCCCAGATGGCGAAATTGGTAGACGCGCTAGTTTCAGGGACTAGTGTCAGCAATGATGTGCAGGTTCGAGTCCTGTTCTGGGCACCAAAAAAGGCAAAAGGAAAAAGGCGAAAGGCGAAAGGCGAAAGGAATCACTGGACTTTTAACTTTACGTTTTTCACTATTCACTTTTCACTTTTCACTTTTATCTTATCTGCCGCCCAGATGGTGAAATTGGTAGACACGCCAGCTTGAGGGGCTGGTTCCGGCAACGGTGTGCAAGTTCGAGTCTTGTTCTGGGCACAATTGATAAAATCACTTGTATATTAATTTATTGCAGGTGATTTTTCTATTTTACATCACCGCTTACCTTTGGTTTTTAAATTACCTGCTTTTCCCCAATTGTTCTGACCTCTTTGTTTTTCATATTGTTTCTGACCGGTACTCAATTATTATTGCATAGACGGAATTAGCTTTCCCGACAATTTAAAATATATTTGTCCTGATATCAAAGTGTATCATTTTTAATTTTATGCATTTGACTTAAAGGCACGCATCGATTCATGAATATTCTCGGAATTTCGGCATTTTATCATGATTCGGCGGCCACGCTGGTGACTGACGGGAAAATATTATGTGCTGCACAGGAGGAGAGGTTTTCACGAATCAAATTTGATGCTTCCTTCCCGCTGCAATCAGTCAGGTTTTGTCTGGAATACGCAGGTTTGAAAGCATCCGATCTGGATATTGTGGTTTTTTACGACAAGCCCTGGCTTAAATTTGAGCGCTTGCTTGAGACATATATTCATTTTGCACCCAAAGGATTACCTTCATTTCTTGCTGCAATGCCGGTCTGGCTCAAAGACAAAATATTCCTTAGGAACATCATTATTAAAGAGTTTAAAAAAGCAGGTGACTATGATTCAGGCAAAACAAGGCTTTTATTTTCAGAACACCATCTTTCGCATGCTGCCAGTGCATTCTATCCCTCTCCGTTTGAGGAAGCCATAATAGTCACGATTGATGGTGTAGGCGAGTGGGCTACTGCCTCAATTAATATGGGGCAAGGCAACAAAATAACGGTACTTAAGGAGTTGCATTTTCCTGATTCCCTGGGATTACTCTATTCGTCCTTTACATATTTTCTTGGCTTCAGGGTGAACTCCGGCGAGTACAAGCTGATGGGACTGGCGCCTTATGGAATGAGGGGGTCGGCGGAGGTCGAACAGATGAAAGAAATCATAAGGACGCGCCTGGTTGATATCAGGGAGGATGGTTCAATCCATCTCAATCAGAAAATGTTTAGGTACGCGACAGGTCTCAGGATGGTAAATGACAGACAATGGCAGGATCTTTTTGGCTTCACCCGGAGAAAACCCGAATCCGAAATCAGACAGCCTCATGCAAATCTCGCAATGGCCATCCAGGAAATAGCCGAAGAAATTGTGATCAGAATAGTCAGGCATGCGAAATCGCTGGTTCCGCAGGGTATAAATCCTGATAACCTCTGCATGGCAGGAGGAGTGGCTTTGAATTGTGTTGCTAACGGGAAAATAGGGATGGAAAATATATTTAAAAATATTTATATACAGCCAGCCGCCGGAGACGCAGGAGGGTCGGCAGGAGCAGCTCTGGCAGCCTGGCATTTGTATTCAGATAATGAACGCAAACCGCAAAAAAGCGGGGATGGGATGTCGGGATCATTCCTGGGTCCAGAATTTAATCCTGCTGAAATTTCAGGCATGGCAAGAAGGTTTAAAGCTCCCTTCACGTTATTCGATTCTTTTACTGACCTTGCAACAGAGACAGCACACCTTCTTTCAGATGGAATGGTTGTGGGATGGTTCCAGGGCAGGATGGAATTCGGACCACGCGCTCTTGGAAACAGATCCATACTTGGAGACAGCCGGAATCCTGAAATGCAGAAAAAGCTGAATCTGAAAATAAAATTCCGTGAAGGATTCCGGCCCTTTGCACCGGCGGTGACTGAAGAATCAGTGGAGGAGTATTTTGATCCGCCAGTCAGATCTCCCTATATGTTGCTGGTTGCCTTCGTAAAAAAGAACAGGCGGATCCGGCATCCTGAAGGATACGACAACCTCCCTATGCCGGAAAAGCTTTACACAATGCGCTCGGATATCCCTGCAGTAACACATCTCGATTATTCAGCCCGCCTGCAAACAGTCAGCCGCAGCACCAACAGCAGGTTCCATATTCTGCTTGAACAATTTAAGCTTCTCACCGGATGCAGCGTTCTGGTCAATACAAGCTTCAATGTCCGTGGCGAACCCATTGTTTGCACTCCTGATGATGCATATCGCTGCTTCATGAGGACAGACATGGATTATCTTGTCGTTGGTGATTTTTTGTTTGACAAAAAAGAGCAGCCTGAATGGAATGAGAAAAACCGGGGAAAGTATTTATTAACAGATTAAATCTAGCTTGCAATGAGATTTTTCAGGGATTTATGGAAGTTTTTGAAAACCAGGAAAAAGTGGTGGCTGATACCCATATTGCTTATCCTTCTTTTTATGGGGCTGCTGCTTATCCTTGGTGGAGGCAGCATCATTGCGCCGTTCATTTATACTTTATTCTGAACAGCCATGAACCGTACAACGAGCATCAAAACCATTCTGGTTATAGTCCTGGGGTTTATCGTCATATACCTGCTCACGGGTATGGTTTTATTTTTATATCTCGCGACAGGCACAGGTGTCATAGCGCTTATCTCGGACCGCTTCTCTGTTCTGGTTTCAAAAGGATGGCTGTGGCTGGGCAATATAACAGGCAGCATTATTTCCAGGATATTGCTTACACTGGTTTTTTGCCTGATCATTCTTCAGTCGATGGCATATCGTATAATTAAGGGGAGAGGACCTCTTGACAAGAAAGATAAGGACTCCTTTTATCATATAAGGAATCACGAATATATTCCCTCCGACATGGAAGAATTGTGGTGACCCGCATTCAGGAAATTATTGTCTCCGGGAATTGGCTTGCCTGATAGTTTTGAACAGGGGACTGTTCCTGTCACCTCCAAGCTGTTCCGATCTTTCAATATCGGAAAGGGCTTGTGCCTGCCTTCCCATCTTATTATTCACCCATGCGCGCAGCGCAAAGAAGTCTGCTTTGCCGTCATCGGCTTTAATGGCCTCGTCAACGCTTGCAAGAGCTGATTCAAGTTCCATAGCCCTGGCATATAACCTGGCCTTGTCAAATAAATAAGGAGCAGGATGATCACTTGCATTTATAAGTGAATCCAGACTGATCAGCCTCGCCAGCATTGTTCCGTAGCTGGCTGCTCCGGAGTAAGGCTTCTTTCCCTGGCTGGCTATGCATTGCTCATACCTGACAAAAAATTCCATTGCATTCTGATCATTTCTTGTCCTGAAAAGAGCGAAGCTCTTGTTGAACAAGGATACCGTATTGCACGGATCCAGTTGGATTGACTTGTCAAAATCCCAGATAGCAGCATCCATCTCCTCAAGGAAGAAATACTGCTGTCCTCTCTTAGCATAAAGATCGGCAGATGACGGATAATCCCTGATCTGCTCATCCAGAACAAATATGGAGTCCATAATCCTCATGGTATCAGCAGTGGTTCCCTCTGTATGACTTCCCGGGATGAATTTTTCGCTTTCCGTTAGAGTGGGCCTCTGGTATCCGAGAATACATTCCGAAAGATATAAATTCCTGTATCCGGAGTTGCCAGGATTCTCCAGCATAAGCTTGCCTGCATTTCTTACTGCAGCGGCATGATAGCCGGTTATGCTTAAAAGCCGCGTATAGGTGGTCAGTGCCTGCAAATCATCAGGATTGTAAATGCAGTAGGAACCCAGATTCATCAGTAGGCCATCCAGGCTTATATGAAAGGAGTTCTTCCCCGATTCAAGAATATCTGCCTGCCTTATCAGATTAGATCTCCGGGAGCAATCGCAGAGAAAGGGAATCATAATGATAAGCAGATATAAGATCCTGTTCTTCATACATTGAGGCTATTGTTTATTAATACTGTCGTTTTCAAGGAAACTTTCCAGGTAGGCAGCAACCCTGGCATGTCCCGGTTCCGACCAGTGATTATCATTGGGGATGTAGTACTTTTTGGTTGCAATCACAGGATTTTCACCATCGATGAACAAAGGAAACAGATTGATAAAATCAATATTTTGTTCCTGACAGAAGTTTTTCCATCTCTGCACATAGTAATCCATGGTATCCTGCTTCATTACCTGGGTCTTCCACGGATGAACACTGAGTCTCAGTCTGATATGATTTGCGGTGCAGAGCTGCTTAAGCATGGCAATGTTTTCCATACCCAGGTCCAATCCCTCATCCGCCAGCTTACGAAAGAAGGGATCATAGTACCAGTTGCTTACGACATGAAACCCCGGATTCCTGAGCATCTCTTTATCCTTAAAATCCTTAAAGAATACTGAATAAAGTTCAATGTTGTTTTTTACTCCTTCTGTTTCTCCCTGCTTGTTAAATGATTGTATTGCTTCATATAAATCTTTAAGATTCCATGCGTCTATTTTACGGCTTATAGCATTCCAGGTCAGGGAATGATTTTTAAGAAAACGGGGAATACTGATGAGGAAGATCTCTTTTATAATATTGCGACCGGATGGGACAAAATGTTCATATGTCAGTTCATTCTGGAGGTCGGAGATATCGATAAATACCCATATCTCATCTGTTTTAAGGTGCTTCTCCTCAAGCAGATATTTGGTCTTCAGGTAGTATATTTTAGGGCTATAGCTCACTGCTGATCCATTAAGCATGCTGATTTTCTTTTGCATTGCTTTCTTTTGGAGGATGCCGAAAAAACTGTACTCATAGGGAATGCCGACTGCCTCAGTATGGGAATCGCCAAGAACCAGGATCCTTTTCCCATCATACTTCAGTGGTACAGTATAGGAACTGCTGTCTCTGAAGCCAAGTGAATTGGTATGGAATGGATAAACCAATGCCCCCCATGCTGCCATTGCGTTTTGGCCGGGCCTGAGACCATGATGATATACGGGATCGAGTGTCCTGAATTTATTATAGTTGTACGGAATGAAAAAAAAACCGAGCCCAAAATCAAAAATAAGATAGAACACCACTATTACGATAAATAGCGTAAAACGAGGATGCCTTTCAAACTGACTTTCGTTCACCTTATTTAATTTAGTTACATTCACAAATATATAAAGTAAACTTCTTTTATTTACGATAATGCTCCGGTAATAAAGTGGCTGCCCTGATTAAAAATACACGATCTGCCAGGCCTCACCCGGCAATCCATAATTGGTCATTCTATTTTAATATAGAATCATAGATTGCCTGAAGTATTTCCGACCTTATATTAAGGTCAATAATAAGATTATTATTTCTTGTGGGATAAACCCTGTTGCACAGGAAGACAAAGCTGATCTCTTTTTCGGGGTCTGCCCAGACGAACGTCCCCGTATATCCCGAGTGCCCGAAGCTTGATGGCGTTGCGCTCCTGGCAGGATAAGCATCCTCAGTCGATTTTAAGGCATTGTCCAGAAGCGGCTTGTCAAATCCGAATCCCCTTCGATTGCCGTTTTCGGGGAATTGAACTGATGTATACTTCTCCACCAGATCCCTCCTGATTACCTGTTCGCCGCCATAAGACCCCATCCTGCGGTACATCTCCACAAGCTTCATCAGGTCGTTGGCTGTGGCAAAAAGACCCGCATGCCCTGAGATCCCGCCAAGCATGGCCGCGCCTTCATCATGAACGGTGCCATACAACAGCTGCTTGCGGAAAAGTGAATCATATTCCGTCGGGACTATCCTGCTTAAAGGATATCTTTTCAACGGGTTGAATACAATGTCTGAAGCACCAATCTTTTTATAAATGCTGTCAGTCACGAAATTCGTCCAGTTTTCGCCGGAGAGCTTTTGAATAATATCAGGCACCAGTATAAAACCAAGATCGGAATATAGATATTTACCTTTTTCAGTAAGGGGAGACTTTTTTATGTCCCTGTAGATATGTTTTTTGAATTTTTCTTTAATATACAGGCCCTGTGCAACTTCCAGCGGATATTTCGCAGTCTGCCCAGTGCTGTAGATATGCTTTTTGAATTTTCCGTTTTTTCCAACTGTCTCCTTCCAGTAGGGTATCCACGATTTCAGTCCTGCCTGGTGGGTTAGTATATCGCTCATTTTAAGGCTCCCCTTGTCAGATCTCCTGAAATATGGAAGGTAGTGGCCCAGGGTTTCATCGGTCGAGAATTTGCCTTCTCCGTCAAGAAGCATCAGAGCAGGCAGCGTGGCCGAGACTTTTGTCACCGAGGCAAGGTCGAACAGATCACCATCCCTGACACTTATCCTGTTGTCGTAAGTCTGGCAGCCATAGGTTTTCCTGAAGATAACTATTCCCTTTCTTGCGACCATCACCTCGCATCCCGGAAAGGCTTTCCTGCTCAACCCGATACTTATTATTGAGTCAATTTTATTCTCCAGTATTTCGGATGACATCCCCGAATTTTCAGGTACACCATACTGCATCCTTATTTCTCCGGGGCTGGTAAGTCCAAAGCCGTCAGCACATTGACCGCCGGCGGTAACCGGTAGCAGGCCTTTGGCGCCTATGCCTCCAAAGATAAGCTGGGCCGAAAGGTCTTCCGTGTAGTCATTATCCTGGTAGGAGAGAAGAAGTCCGTCGGCATTTTTCAGGGAAGGCAGCCGGTCAAGCCCATAGGGATTGCCAAACCATGTTACAATGCATTTATTGCCGCTTACAAGCTTTTGAAGAAAAGGATCCAGCTCAGGAGCAATGCCGAAATTTTTTTCCGGACGCTGGTCGATTCCGAATATTCCGGCAATTATAAGGTTGTATCCCTTAAGCTTTCTGAATAATAACGAGACCGAGGAACTGTCGGTGGGGTTAACGAAGTAATTATCCGAGTTTTCATAGTCACAGATCCTTTGCTGGAAAATTGAAATACTGTTCCTGTTTACCGCCACCGTGGCTATTTTCAGATTGGCCAGGTCTTTTATTGGTATTAAGCTATTTTCATTCCTGACAAGAGTAAGGGCGTTTGCATACAGATCGTGTATCAGCGCTTTTGTCATTCCGGAATTAAGTCCGGCCTGAATATTGTTTATATCTGCCGCGCTTGTCTTCTGTAATCCTTCCATATACTTCAGGGCAAGGATTCTCCTGCATTTCAGCTCGATATCCTCCGGAGACACTCGTTTTGCAGTTATTGACTTTTTGATTTCATTAATTGCTTCACCTACATCAGTGATATATTCAATCACATCATTTCCTGACTCGTAAGCTTTTGCCTCCGCTTCGCCTGTGGTTAAATATTTAGTGACACCTTTCATGTTCATTGCATCAGAAATAATCAATCCCTGGAAACCAAGCCTGTCCCTGAGAATATCTTTCAGGACTACCGGTGACAGAGAAGCGGGAGTATGACTTGTTGAGTCAAGAGATGGCATTTCCAGATGCGCCGTCATTATGCATCCGGTTCCCTCGTTTATCAGTCTCCTGAAAGGATAAAACTCAACGCTGTCAAGCTTCTGAATGGATTTATTGATAACAGGAAGGTCATAATGAGAATCGACCCCGGTATCGCCATGTCCCGGGAAATGTTTTGCCGTTGCCATGATGCCCGCTTCCTGCAGGCCTTTTACATAAGCTGCTGATTTCGATGCGACATTCTCCCTGTTTTCACCGAACGACCTGTAATTTATCACGGGGTTGAGCGGGTTGTTGTTGATATCTGCGACCGGAGCCAGGTTTATTTCGACACCAATCAGTTTGCATTGACCGCCTATTGCTTTTCCAAAACGATAAATCAGAGAATCACTTTTTATCGCTCCAAGGGTCATCTGGAAGGGGAATTTTTCGACGTCACTTAGTCTCATTCCGACACCCCACTCCGCATCCATAGCGACAAGCAGAGGCACTGCAGAGATCCCCTGGTAATAGCTGGTTAGTTGAGCCTGCTTTTCTGCAGTGCCCTGGAAGAAAATGATCCCTCCTATGCCGTATTTTTTTATTGTTTCAGCTAAGGCAACCTGATCGGAAAAACCGTTACCCGACCATGCCGGCACCCATATTGACTGTGCGATCCGCTGGTCGGTGTCGAGCGTATTCAGGACAGAATCAACCCAGGGATGGTGCATGTATTTCAAAAATGGGGGATCGGCTTCCTGGGCTGTCGCTGAAGCTGCCAGGGCAATGAATAAAACAATGGATTTTAGCGATTTTCCTGATTGCATGTTGTACGGGTATTTGGCCTGAACAATGTTTTATTGTCGGCCAAAAATAAGAATTATTTCAAGCGGATGTTGCACCTGAAACCCTTTAGGCATTAAAATATGCAATGCACTTCTGCATCAGAAAGTAAACCATAAAATCATCCTAATTTACTATTTTTGCAGATTCTGACAGCCTTTTAATAATGGCAAAAAGTACTTCAAGATCAATATCGCTCGATATACTCAGGGGCATTGCAGTGGCGCTGATGATCATAGTCAATATTCCAGGAAGCAGGAGCCACGTCTATGCTGCATTGAAATTGTCGGCCTGGAACGGATGCACCCCGGCGGATCTTGTTTTCTCTTTTTTCCTGTTCATTGCAGGAATCTCAATTTGGCATTCGATGAAGAAATATGGCAGTGAACTCAATGGAAGGTCAATATTAAGAATATCTCGACGGGTGCTTGCTCTTTTTGCACTTGGCTTGCTCCTGGAAATTTTCCCGCATTTCAGGATGGATTATTCGACTCTGAGGATAATGGGAGTTCTTCAGTTCGTAGCCCTTGCCTGTTGCATTGCTTCGATTTTATGCCTGGCGATAAGAAGGGAATACCTGTGGATAGCAATTGCGGCTATACTGCTCCTCTACTGGGGTTTGCTCGCATTTTTTGGAGGAAGCGATCCATTCACTCTTGAAGGCAACCTCGTCAGGAAGATTGACCTGGCTTTGCTTGGCAGAAGCCATATGTACGGGGGATTTGGAATGTCTTTCGAACCTTACGGGCTCTTTAGCACATTGCCGGCTGCCTGTACCGTCATGATCGGTTATTATATGGGCGACACTGCAGGGAAGACTTCGGAAGGAGGAAAAACTTTCCTGAAGCTTGTATTTATAGGTCTGGCTGCCGTGGGGCTCGGACTGTTGTGGGGCAGGATGTTCCCGATAAACAGGCCATTATGGACAAGCTCCTATGTTCTTTATACAGCCGGCATTGCCATTTTAGCCCTCTCAGTCATCTATCTTCTGGCTGATGTTTTGAAATTCCGGCTGTGGGGTGCGTTTTTCAACGTATTTGGCACCAATGCGCTTGTCTGCTATGTCCTTTCAGTGATATGGCCTGTAGTTTTGCTTATCATCAGGGTTCCATGGAGCAGCCAGAAGATGACTCTGTACGGATGGCTTTATGATAAGGTGTGCATCCCGGTAGCAGGTCCTCTTGCCGGAAGCCTTGTCTTTGCTCTTATCCAGATGCTGATTATCTGGATCCCGGCTCTGATCCTGTACAGAAAAAAAATAATGATAAGGCTTTGACCAGGATGAATAAGAAATTTGGGAAAAACAGGGATGGGAACCGGAAGCAATTATCCGGACTTAAATCAATTCATGAAAGCTCCTTGAAACTCAGTGAGATCCGTGGTAAAAAACATGACTGAAACAGAAATAATAGGAAATGAATACCGGAAGCTTTTCGGCAATGACGATGTTAAAATAGCGCCTTTGCCAAAGTCAGGTTCCGACAGGAAATACTTCAGGGTCACCTCAAAAAAAATAAGTGTAATCTGTACACTTAATCCTGTCAGGGAGGAAAACGAAGCATTCATAGGGTTTACAAGGCACTTTATCTCAAAGGGACTGCCGGTTCCGGAGATTTATGGCTATTCGCCCTCAGAGAATATTTATTTTCAGAAGGATTTCGGCGATGTAAATTTTTTTTCATGGCTTAAAGAAGAGGCGGACAAGCCTGATTTCAGAAGTAATGAGAGAACGCTGTACAAAAAGATACTTGATAACCTTGTCCTTTTTCAGACAAGGGGGATTGACGGGCTTGACCTTGATCTCTGCTATCCGCACAGGAGCTTCGACAGGCAGTCTATGATGTGGGACATGAATTACTTCAAGTACATGTTTCTGAAGCTTCTTGCGGTACCGTTCAACGAACCCGGGCTGGAGGCAGATTTCAGCTCTCTGGCCGATTATCTCCTTGATGAGAGGCAGGATTATTTTCTTTACAGGGATTTTCAGTCAGCAAACATAATGATTGCAGGAGGGGAGCCCTGGTTCATTGATTACCAGGGAGGCAGGAAAGGAGCGGCCCAGTACGATATAGCTTCCATTTTATTCGATGCAAAGATTAATATGGCCGGAGAGACAAGGGATGAGCTTTTCAGCTATTATTGCTCAAGGTTCTGTCCGGTTGCCGGAACCGACATCGGAAAATTTTCTGAGCGCTATTACGGATTCACGATGATAAGGCTTATGCAGGCTCTCGGAGCATTCGGGTTCAGGGGATTATACGAGAACAAGCCGACCTTTGCCGAAAGCATCGTGCCGGGAGTCAGTCTCCTGCTTGAGGCGGCTGAAAATATGTCGCGGCGGATAGCTCTTCCGGAACTTTATAAAGCGATAATATTGGTCGGGCAGTCGCCAAAATATCGCGAGCTTCAATTAAGAAAATGATATACCCGCTATGAAGGCAATGATTCTTGCTGCAGGCAAAGGCACCAGAATGGGAAAGATAACCGAATCCATACCAAAAGTGCTGATTGACATCAATGGAAAGAGCCTGCTGGAGATAGCCGTTGAAAAGTGCACGGAAGAAGGGTTCGATGATATTGTAATAAATGTTCACAGTTTTGCTGACATGGTCGGGGAAGAGATTGTCAGGCTGAGAAAAAAGGGATTCAGGATATCCGTGTCGGATGAAAGGGATATGCTTCTTGAAACAGGAGGCGGGCTTTACAGAGCCAGGGATTTTTTTGACAGTGAGCCATTCCTTCTATATAATGCTGACATCATCACAGATTTTTCAATAGCCGGTCTGCTGGCACTTCACCGGGAAAAGAGAGGCCTGGCGGCGCTTGCAGTCAGACATCGTCCGGGGGTAAGGTTCTTTCTGGTCAATAGTGAGGGTCTGTTAAGGGGATGGTGCAATAAAGCGACGGGAGAAAGAATTACTGCAGGGGAGGAAGATGAAGATCTGAGGGAAATAGCTTTCTCCAGCATCCATATTATCAGCCCTGAAATATTCAGGTACATGAGCGATGGGGTCTATACCATGACAGCCCTTTATATGCAGCTTGTCTCCGGGCATAAAATTCATACCCTTACTGACGACACCGGTTACTGGTTCAATGTGGGTACTCCCGAAATACTCTGGGAAGCCCGGGAGATGCTGAAGAGAAAATAATAGGTCTTAGGTTACAGATTATCAATCCGTGAAACAACGCTTCATCATCGGTGAAAATATTTGCACGTCGCCGGTTGCCGGTCGCCTTTCTTATAGTTTCATCGACGTCCTTGTGAACAATGAAAACATGGTTTCTTAAATGACGTTTATCTGCTGGAGGCTCATTTTAAAATCTTATATTTGGATCAGGCTAATTTGTTAATCCGTTTCAATGGACCTTTTCGTAAAAAACCATATTTAGTTTAAATTCAACTTCTTACAAACAACCTTTTTATGAGCAGAGTATTGGTAATAGGGGCGGGCGGAGTCAGTACGGTAGTTATCAGCAAGATGGCTTCACTGCCGGACGTATTCAGTGAGATAGTGTTGGCCAGCCGAACAAAATCAAAATGTGATGTTATTGCTGAAAAAGTTGGCAGGGGCAGGGTCACCACGGCCCAGATCGATGCCGATAATGAAAAACAACTGGTCAGGCTTATCAAATCGTGCAAGCCCGACCTTGTTGTCAATGTCGCCTTACCCTACCAGGACCTTCATATTATGAATGCATGCCTGGAAACAGGAGTTTCTTATCTCGATACTGCAAACTATGAGCCCCGTGAGGAGGCAAAGTTTGAGTACGGCTGGCAGTGGGAATACCGGGATAGATTCGTAGAAGCCGGCCTTACAGCAATCCTTGGCTGCGGCTTTGATCCGGGCGTCACTTCTGTTTTTACGGCTTATGCTGCAAAGCATCATTTTGACGAATTGCGGTACCTCGATATTGTCGATTGCAATGCGGGCGATCATGGGAAACCATTTGCCACCAACTTCAACCCTGAAATTAACATCAGGGAAGTGACACAGAAGGGAAGATACTGGGAAAACGGCAAATGGATATATACAAAACCGCATGAGATCCATAAAACTTTGAATTACCCTGATATAGGTCCGAGGGAATCGTATCTGATCTATCATGAGGAACTTGAATCCCTGGTAAAGAATTTTCCGAAGCTTATAAGAGCCCGATTCTGGATGACATTCGGGCAGGAATACCTGACTCATCTGCGTGTGATTCAGAATATCGGTATGGCAGGCATTGAACCCGTAATGTTCAACGGAAGGGAAATAATTCCTCTCCAGTTCCTGAAAGCCGTGCTTCCTGATCCGGGGGAGTTGGGTGAGAACTATAAAGGACAGACTTCCATCGGATGCAGGATAAAAGGCTTGAAAAGCGGAAAGGAAAAGACCTATTATATTTATAATAATTGCAGTCATGAAGCCGCTTATGCCGAAACCGGAGCACAGGGGGTAAGCTATACAACCGGAGTTCCAGCTGCAATTGGTGCAATGATGTACCTCAAGGGAATATGGAAGAAGCAGGGAGTTTATAATGTCGAGGAATTCGATCCCGACCCGTTCATGGAACAGCTGAACTTGCTAGGTCTTCCATGGGTGGAGCTGCATGATGTGGATCTCGAACTTTAAAGGCTGAAGGCAGTAGGCTGTAGGCTGAAGGAAGTAGGCTGAAGGCAGTAGGCTGAAGGCAGTAGGCTGAAGGTAGTAGGCTGAAGGCAGTAGGCTGTGGGTAGTAGGCGCAGAGCGCAGAGTGCAGAGCGCAGAGCGCAGAGCACAGAGCACAGAGCACACATATAAATTCAAATTATATAGTGTCAGTTAATTACTCCAAAATACCATCTCCCTGTTACGTTATCGATGAGGTGCGTTTCCGGAAAAACCTTTCCCTGATAAAACACATCGCCGATGAATCGGGCGCCGAAATAATACTGGCATTCAAGGGATTTGCAATGTGGGGAGTCTTCGATATCCTGAGGGAATACTTTCATGGTGCCGCAGCAAGCTCTCTCAATGAGGCCAGGCTGTGTTTCGATGAGATAGGAGAAAGGGCTCACACATATTCGCCTGCATATAAGGAGAGTGAATTCTCAGAGATAGCTGCATTGAGTTCGCACATAACCTTCAATTCGCCGGGTCAGTACAAAAAGTATCATCAGTCGCTTAAAGGTCTTCCCGGGAAAGTGTCCTCAGGACTTAGGATAAACCCGGAGTTCTCAGAAATAAGCCATGGCATTTATAATCCCTGTTCTCCCGGATCGAGGCTGGGGGTGACGACTGAAGATCTTAAGGATGGGTTGCCAGAAGGTATAGATGGATTGCATTTTCACGTCCTTTTTGAATCGGATTCCTATGCGCTTGAGAAGGTGCTGAAAGTTGTTGAAGACAAGTTCGGCAGATTCTTTCACCAGATCAAATGGATCAATATGGGAGGAGGACACCTGGTCACAGGGAAGGATTATAACACAGATCACCTTATAAGGATTCTCAGGGATTTCATTAACAGGACAGGGCTTCACGTAATTATCGAACCGGGAAGCGCATTCGCATGGGAGACAGGGGAACTCGTTGCGACTGTCGAGGATATTGTCGCGAACCAGGGGATAAGGACAGCTATACTCGATGTATCCTTCACGGCTCATATGCCTGATTGTCTTGAGATGCCATATAAGCCGAAGATTATTGGAGCATCAGACCCTGTTCCAGGTAAAACTGCATACAGGCTGGGGGGGATTTCGTGCCTGTCGGGCGATTTTATGGGAGAGTGGTCATTTGAAAAAGAGCTGAAGCCGGGTGACAGGATCATTTTTCTCGATATGATCCATTATACAATGGTAAAGACGACGACGTTCAACGGAGTACAGCATCCCTCAATCGGCATTTGGACCCGGGACGGGAAATTCAGGCTTATTAAAGAATTTGGCTATAAGGATTATAAAGAAAGATTGTCATGATGATACCGGCTATACCGGCTACAGGCTAACGGTTAGCGGTTACTGGCTAACGGCTACTTTCTGCTGATTGTGATATCTGAAACGACCAGCCTGTCGGTCCCGAGGACGGCCTTCACTATTTTTTCTGCAACATCTGCCGGATCCATGAATTCCGAGATATCCCTGTTTCCGCCACTGATCTTATAGAAATCCGTTTTCATTCCTCCCGGGTAAACAGCTATAATATTGCGTTTTGATCCTTTTAGCTCGGCTCTCAGCGCCTCCGTGTACCCTCTGGCGCCCCATTTTGAAGCGCAATATATCGTTTCCTTTTCTCTTCCAAGAAGCGAGGAGGTCGACATAATATTGACTATTGTCAGCTCTTCGCTGTCGGGAGTGATCCTGAGTATTTCTGAAGTAAGAAGAATCATTCCCATGAGATTGGCTTCGAAGACATTATCGATCAGAGATGCAGTGGTTGCGTTGATCTCTGCAAACAGCCCCCGTCCTGCATTGTTGAACAGGTATTCCACTGCAATTTTATGGTCCTTTAGGAATTTGCCGGTGTTCCTGACGTCGGCCTCTTCGCCTATATTGCAGACCAGTGTGCTCACATGGGCGTTTATTGACACTCTGCCAAGCTTTTTAGCCGCCTTTATGAGCTTTTCACTGTCCCTGCCGAGAAGCAGGACATTCTTTCCAGATTTTACCAGTAATCCGGCAATAGCCAGTCCAAGTCCCGATGCTCCGCCGCTTATAACAGAAATTTTTCTCATTTATAAGTTTTTTCCAAAGATATTCATTATTAATTTATTAGTACTTGATTTATGTAAAAGCAACGTTCGTCAAAAAAACTTGACTTGATATTTATTTTGTCTTAACTTGCTTTTGTAGAAACTCTAGTTTTCAATTAATTAACCGGACTAACGGCCGCAGGGATCTTCGTATCTAAGCCTTTGGGCCCTTTTGTCTTAATATCTTAAGCTATGAAAGCAAAACTTCTCCTCACGACACTTTTATCCTTTGCCTTTTATCTTTTGTCTTCACAGGTTCCTGAAGGCTTTAATTACCAGGCCATCGCCCGCGACGGGTCAGGGAATGTCATACCGAACACCTCGTTTCCAGTAAAAATTGATATCCAGACATCACTGACCGGAGGCACTTTAATCTATGAGGAGACCTTTTCCTCAGTCACCTCGAACAATTTCGGTCTGATAACCTTTGTGGTGGGAACGGGAAACCAGACAGGCGGAAGTGCAACATCATTCTCGGCAATTGACTGGAAGTCACAACCGCTTTATATGAAAACTACAGTCGAGTATCCCGGCACGACATGGACAGTCATGGGGACGAGCCAGATATGGGCAGTTCCCTATTCGCTTGTGGCTAAAGACCTGCAGGGGCCGGTAAGCAGCCTGGGAATAGCAGGAACAAGTACATATACGGCAGATTCGACCCTGTTTGAAGTCAAGAACAAGGATGGGAATACTGTATTTGCAGTTTACAATGAAGGAGTACGGGTTTATGTCGGAGAGGGATCCAAAGGGGCGAAAAGCGGATTTGCAGTAGGGGGCTTTGGGACAGATAAGGGCACGTCGCAGAAATACCTGGTCATATCTAAAGACAGTGCCAGGATATATGTTGATTCAAATCCTGCGACAAAAGGATTAAAGAGCGGGTTCGCAGTCGGAGGCTATGACATGACAAAGGGAGCAGTCCAGGATTACCTTGAAGTGAGTCCTGACAGCATAAGGGCTTATATTGCACCAAGCACAGCCAAGGGACTTAAGGGAGGCTTTGCAGTAGGAGGATATGATGCATCAAAATCGGCTAACGGTGAACAGTATCTTCGTGTGACCAGGGACAGTTCAAGAATTTATGTCAGCAATAATCCATCCAAAGGAGCCAAGGGGGGATTTGCTGTAGGCGGATTCGATGCAACAAAGGGAGGACCAATCACTCCATTCACATCGCTTACGCCAAATAATTATTTCATAGGTGAAAATAGTGGCAGTAAAACTACTTCAGGGCTGTACAACTCGTTTATTGGGTATGAAACAGGCATGACTAATTCAACCGGAAGCAAAAATGTTTTCCTGGGCTATCAATCAGGTTATTCCAATGATACCGCATCATATAATGTTTTTATTGGAAATAATGCAGGTTATTCTAATAATTATGGCCATTATAATGCATTTTTTGGCTACCAGAGCGGCTATTTAAACAATACAGGCTCCAGCAATCTATTTCTTGGGTACCAGAGTGGATATAATAACCAGAGCGGAAACTTTAATTCTTTTGTCGGATATATGTCAGGCTATTCAAACTCAACCGGTACAAGCAATTCCTTCCTTGGGAGCTACAGCGGGGCCAGCAATACCATAGGGGCAAATAATACCTATGTCGGCTATTATTCAGGATACAAAAACACTTCAGGGAATGCAAATAATTTCATTGGCACGGTCAGCGGCTATTCAAACACGTCCGGTTCGGATAACGTTTTTGTGGGACCGCAGACGGGTTATACAAATACTACAGGGGGATATAATATATTCATCGGGTACCAGTCGGGATACAGCAACCTGACCGGGGCAAGTAATGTATTTATCGGGAACCAGGCAGGTTATCTTAACTCAACAGGAGGATTGAATGTATTTTTAGGGTACCTGGCAGGTTACAGCGGCAATGCGGGAACAAGCAATGTAATAGTGGGAGATTCAGCAGGTTATGGAAATACCAATAATTATAATGTTTTTCTTGGGCAAGGAAGTGGGAAAGCCAATACAGGACAATATAATTCTTTCATGGGATATGAAGCCGGAATGAAAAACACTGCTGGAGCTTGCAACGTTGCAATAGGAGATCAGGCAGGCTATACGAATAGTACAGGGAATTATAATGTTTCGCTTGGATACAAAGCCGGATATGCTTCGACAGTATCGTATAACACATTTATAGGTTACCAGGCAGGGACAGCAACCGGTACTGGTCAGTACAATGCTTTTATGGGGTATAATGCGGGAATGACAAACTCCACGGGCTCAAATGACGTATTTATAGGGAACCAGGCTGGTAATTCAAACACATCAGGAACATCAAACGTTTTTCTAGGCAACCTGAGTGGTTATACAAACGCCTCCGGAGGTAGCAACGTAGCTATTGGAGACCAGGCAGGCTATAAGAACTCAACTGGTAATTACAATGTTTCATTGGGATACAAAGCAGGCTATGCTTCGACGACTTCAAATAACACCTTTATAGGTTACCAGGCAGGTACAGCTACCAATACTGGTCAGTACAATGCTATTATGGGCTATAATGCAGGAGCAACAAATACGACGGGTGCAAGCAATGTATTTATGGGGAACCTGACCGGATATCTGAATTTAACAGGTGGCAGCAATGTAGCCATAGGAGATCAGGCAGGATATACGAATAGTACAGGGAATTATAATGTTTCACTTGGATACAAAGCAGGCTATGCTTCGACGGTTTCCTATAATACATTCTTAGGGTATCAGGCAGGGACAGCAACAAATACAGGCCAGTATAATGATTTCATGGGATACAATGCAGGAGTGACAAATACTACAGGAGGAAGCAACGTTTTTATAGGTTCTTCTGCCGGATATAATAATTCTGTGGGCGATACTAATGTTTTTATTGGGAATAATGCCGGTTATTCCAATGTTGATGGGAGTTATAATATTTTTATCGGACATGCTGCAGGATACTCAAATATTGGTGGTACAGTTGCCGGAATAAGGCTGGGATGTTACAACGTTTTTTTAGGTTATAATGCAGGACTAAGCAATAATACAGGAAGAGCAAATACTATAATCGGTTATCAAGCAGGATACTCAAATACCACAGGAATGAGTAATATCTTCATAGGCTCATTAGCAGGCTATACGAATTCAACTGCCGGATCAAATTGTTTTATAGGTCCCGGAGCCGGAGAATATACTACTACAGGATCGTGGAATGTTTTTATTGGTCAATATAGTGGATTACAGAATACTACCGGAACCATGAATGTGTGCATAGGCTATCAGTCAGGGAATTATAGTACAACCGGGAAAGAAAATGTTTTTCTGGGATATGGATCAGGCTATGCAACCACGACAGGAAGCTTTAATGTGGCAATAGGACAACAAGCAGGTTATGAAAATGGCAGTGGAGGTTCCAATATCTATTTGGGTTACGGGAGTGGTTATAGTAATAATGCAGGATCATCTAATGTCTATTTGGGAACACAGGCTGGATTTAGCAATACGACAGGTAGTAACAATGTATGCCTAGGTTTCAATGCAGGCTATTTTGAAACTGGATCAGGAACATTTTACCTGGATAACTATCAACGTTCCAGCTTGTCAGATCAGCAGACCAAGGCAATGATGTATGGCTTATTTAACGTGAATCCTGCCAGTCAATATCTTAGAATTAATGCCAATATAGGAATAAATACGGCTGGCTCATCTTCGTATGCATTATATATAAATGGCAGTGCCTACTGTACCGGTAGCTGGGCTGGTTCAGATATACGATGGAAGAAAAATATTTCTGATCTGAACGATACGATTTATAAAATCATTAAGCTGAAGCCTGTAAGCTATGAATGGAGGACAAATGAATTCCCCGAAATGAATTTCGAAAATGGTAAACAGATTGGCCTTATTGCCCAGGATGTGGAAAAGATATTTCCGGAGCTTGTG
The DNA here is from genome assembly GCA_963717685.1 of uncultured Bacteroidales bacterium. Taxonomy (GTDB): domain Bacteria; phylum Bacteroidota; class Bacteroidia; order Bacteroidales; family VadinHA17; genus LD21. The sequence continues at coordinate 2,688,667 of OY970346.1, forward strand.
AAAACTGACGATAAGGGATACAAAGCTGTTTCTTACGAAAAACTTTCTGTGATTTTACTTGAAGGAATTAAAGAGCAGCAGAAACAAATCGAATCCCAGAATGAAAGAATTGCACGTCTTGAAAAGTTGATTGAGGATCTGAAGGGGGGGAAGTAAAGACTCAACGGTACAACTATCCAATCGAAGGATGGTAAGATGGGGCGAGGAAGGGATCCTCTTCACCAATGTTAAGAAGGACAAAGAAGATCGAGGGATACTCCGTGGAAAACTCCGTGAAACTTCGTGTCCCTCCGTGGTGAAAAAGGACAGCGTTGACATGTCTTAATCCACTTATGTATAATGCCTTATGCCAAGTATTTAATCTGCAGACCCTGCTGATAAACAGATCCGGGTTGATCGAAAACACACAGGCATATTCTACAGACTTGCCGATAATTTAATTATTCATATTTTTGTTCACAGTAATTAAGTTTAAAACGAGAGATATGAAAAAACTATTTGTGATTTGGTTAATCCTGGGTCTTGCTGTTTTTACAGGCAGGGCATTCGGACAGGATACACAGAAAAATGATGATAACAGGAAGGGAGGCTTTGCTGTGGGAGGATATGATCAGTCAAGAAAAGCCGCAGCAACCAAGAAATCAGTTCAGTTAAGAGGCATCGAAAAAGAAACTGAGACGGATAAAGCTGCTGAGGAAGGGGTAAAACAAAATGCACCCATGCCTGAAACAAAGCCATTACCCGCTCCGGCACCCGCTCCAGCTGCTGCACCTGCAAAACAGGCAAAAACTGCGCCGGCACCTGCAACGCAGGTAAAAAAAGTTACTGAGCAGTATAAGGGTACTTCAACTGTCAAACCCGGGAATACAAATGTTCAGAATAAGACTGCACCTGCTGTAAAGAGCCAGGGACAAACCCTTCCGGCCAGTCAGCAGTACAAGCCAAAGCCAAAAACTGATTCCATTCCGAAGGTGAAATAAGGATTAAATAAATATTTATTTCCATTTATAGCGCAGATCCACCGATCTGCGTTTTTTTTTAAAGTCCATGTCTCTTTATTCATGACTTTTTAAATGGCGTTCGTCAAAAAAAACTTGACTTGTATTTGCTTTTGTAATAACTTGCTTACACAAATATTGTTTTTGATCAATTAATTAATCAGACCGACGGCTTAAATCCCCTGAATTTTTGAGCATTTACGCCGTTGAACATTTAAACCTTTAAACCTTTCATTATGAAAGCAAAACTCCTCCTCAGCTTTTCACTTTTCACTTTTATCTTTTCACTTGCGGAAGCACAGGTCCCGATGGGATTTAATTATCAAGCCATCGCCCGGGACGGTTCAGGGAATGTCATACCGAACACCTCGTTTCCAGTAAAAATTGATATCCAGACCTCCCTGACGGGAGGCACTTTGATCTATGAGGAAACATTTTCCTCAATCACCTCGAACAATTTTGGCCTGATAACCTTTGTTGTCGGCACTGGTAACCAGACGGGAGGATCGGCAGCATCATTCTCGGCGATTGACTGGAAGTCACAGCCGCTTTATATGAAAACTACAGTCGAGCACCCTGTAGGGACACCGATAGTCATGGGAACAAGCCAGATATGGGCAGTTCCCTATTCGCTTGTGGCGAAGGATCTCCAGGGGCCGGTAAGCAGCTTGGGAATAGCAGGGACAAGTTCTTATACTGCAGATTCGACCCTGTTTGAAGTCAAGAACAAGGATGGGAATACCGTATTTGCAGTATATAATGAAGGCGTAAGGGTGTTTGTCGGAGAGGGATCCAAAGGGGCGAAAAGCGGATTTGCAGTAGGGGGCTTTGGGACGGACAAAGGAACTTCACAACCATTTCTGGTTGTCAATGAAGACAGTGCCAGGATATATGTTAATTCAAATACGTCGACAAAGGGTTTAAAGGGAGGATTTGCAGTTGGGGGATATGATATGACGAAGGGAGCCACACAGGATTATTTTGATGTAAGCGGAGACAGCATCAGGGCCTATATAGCACCCGGCTCAGGGAAAGGAGCAAAAGGAGGCTTTGCCGTAGGCGGTTTTGATGCCTCAAAGACAGCATTAGGAGAGGAATATCTTCGGATTACTCGCGACAGCTCGAGGATAAATGTTCTTAATTCATCCACGAAAGGAGCCAAGGGAGGGTTTGCCGTCGGCGGATTTGATGCCACGAAGGGCGGCGCAGTCACACCATTTACATCACTTATGCCGCAGAATTATTTTATAGGGCAGAATTGTGGATCCAATAATACGACCGGCCTTTATAATTCATTTGTCGGCTATCAGGCAGGCAGTTTGAATACGACAGGTTCCAATAATGTTTTCCTTGGTTACCAAAGTGGTCTGTCCAATGTTGGTGGGGGAAGTAATTTATTTTTAGGTTACCAGTCAGGGTATTATAACGCCGGCGGCTCAGGAAACCTGTTCAATGGATATATGAGCGGGTTCAGTAATCAGACCGGAAATTATAATTCTTTTCTTGGCTATATGTCAGGATTTTCCAATACTACGGGACTGGGCAATTGTTTCCTGGGCAGCTACGCGGGCGTGACAAACTCTTCAGGAAGTTTCAATACCTACATTGGGTATGGTTCAGGACAATCTTCAACAGGAGGGAGCAACGTTTTTATGGGTGACAGTACCGGGAATAATTCAAATGGATCTGTCAACGTGATCATTGGGCAAAACGCCGGTATGAACAACATAGGTTCAAATAATATTTTTATTGGTAAATCCTGCGGAGAAAACAATAATGGAGGAAACTATAATAATTTCATAGGCAATTCAAACGGTATTAATAACTCCGGTAGTTTTAATAATTTTTTGGGATACTATGCAGGTTATCTAAATACGTATGGATACTCGAATAATTTTATCGGTTATTGGGCTGGATACTATAATCAAACCGGTAATAATAACACTTTTTTAGGGAACTTTGCAGGATATGATAATACGACCGGTACTGCGAATAATTTTTTGGGTAATAATGCCGGTCAAAACAATACGGTCGGAGGTAATAATTTATTTTTAGGAAACGCTGCAGGTATGGATAACATTGACGGAAATCAGAATATAATGATTGGTAACGGTGCTGGTGAGGTAACCCAGCATTCCAACTATAATGTCATTATTGGAGATAATGCAGGTTCCCAGACAAATTCTACTGGTCAGAATATATTTATCGGCAGAAATGCAGGGTGGAATAATAGTGGAGGCATGAGTACCTTTATCGGTGATCAGGCTGGTTATGGTGTGGCTGCAATAACTTGTTCAGGCGGCGCTAATGTTTTTGTAGGAGCTGAGGCGGGTTTTATGAATACCACAGGATATAATAATACTTTCGTCGGATGGCAATCTGCAACTTATGGTGTGGTAACCGGCGGATACAATACTTCGTTAGGTTCACAGGCTTTATCGAACCTTTCAAGTGGTTTGTATAATACAGTAGTCGGCGGTGCTGCAGGAACTGCAATAGCTACTTCAAGCTATAACACTATTGTGGGGTTTCAGGCAGGGATGGCAACGACGGGTGCCAACAATACATATGCAGGATATGATGCCGGTGGAGATTTAGCAACCGGGCAAAATAATGCATTCTATGGCGCCAGTTGCAGGTTTAAAGGAACTTCAGGAAGTTATAATTCGGTATATGGATCTGTTGCTTCATATTATGATGCAGCCGGAACTTATAATTCAGTTTTTGGCTATCAGGCTGGCTATGGTGTTTCCGGCAATTCTACTAATTATAATTCTATTTTTGGTGCTAATAGCTGCTTTAAACTTACTACAGGATCGCAGAATTGCACCTTTGGTTATACCAGCGGATACAGTATTACCACCGGGCAACAGAACTCCCTTTTTGGTAATAATACCGGGTACAGTATTACAACCGGTTATAACAATACGATCATGGGATTTAATTCCGGTGCATCCATCAGCACAGGTGACTACAATACTATTGTAGGAAATGGTGCCGGCTCATCACTCACGACAGGTTCTTACAACATTGCCCTGGGAGATGGTGCCAATGTGGCAGCCACTATCCAGAATGCGGTTGCAATAGGTTATAACTCTTATGTGGCTACCAGTAACTGGATTTGTATTGGAAATGCTTCTAATACAACTGTAGGCGGATACGGCGTTTGGACTAATTACTCAGACCGCAGATTAAAAGAGAACATTGTTTATAAGAATGATCTTGGTCTCGATTTTATCATGAAACTGAAAACAGCGTCCTTTAATTATAAAAATGATGTTAACAAGCGTCGCAGAGATGGCCTTATAGCCCAGGATGTCCAGCAGGCTCTTAACGATCTGCACCTCAACTTCAGCGGACTGGTTATAGGCGATGATTCCATGAAGACAATGAATTTAGCATACGGAGACTTTGTGATTCCACTGATCAATGCCATGCAGGAACAGCAAAAAACCATTGAAGGTCAGAAGGCTAAAATTGCCGAGCAGGAATCTGCCCTTATTTTGCTCAGGTCAAAAGTTGATAAGATCGAAGCACTGCTTGCTAAAAGCGGGATTAAATAATTTTTTATATTAATGATTTAAAATCTGATTTAATCTGCGTCATTGCGGGAAGGTCCAATAAAAGCATTAGGACGGACCGATACTGATCATCATTAATTAGCTTTATAAAATAACTTCCTCACTTCGTCAAAAAAACTTGACTTGATATTTATTTTGTCTTAACTTGCTTTTGTAGGAACTCTAATTTTCAATTAATTAACCGGACTAACGGCCGCAGGGATCTTCGTATCTAAGCCTTTGCGCCCTTTTGTCTTAATATCTTAAGCTATGAAAGCAAAACTTCTCCTCACGACACTTTTATCCTTTGCCTTTTATCTTTTGTCTTCACAGGTTCCTGAAGGTTTCAACTACCAGGCCATCGCCCGCGACGTTTCAGGGAATGTTATACCGAATACCCCGCTTCCTGTAAAAATTGATATCCAGACATCACTGACAGGAGGCACTTTGATCTATGAGGAGACCTTTTCCTCAGTCACCTCGAACAATTTCGGCCTGATAACCTTTGTTGTCGGCACTGGTAACCAGACGGGAGGATCGGCAGCATCATTCTCAGCGATTGACTGGAAGTCACAACCGCTATATATGAAAACTACAGTCGAGTATCCCGGCACGACATGGACAGTCATGGGGACGAGCCAGATATGGGCGGTTCCCTATTCGCTTGTAGCGAAGGATCTCCAGGGACCGGTAAGCAGTCTGGGGATAGCTGGGACAAGTACTTATACGGCAGATTCGACCCTGTTTGAAGTCAGGAACAAGGATGGAAATACTGTATTTGCAGTGTACAATGAAGGTGTAAGAGTATTCGTATCAGATGCGACCAAGGGTTCGAAAGGAGGCTTTGCGGTCGGAGGCTTTGGCTCGGATAAAGGAACCTCTCAGCCTTATCTTGTTGTGAATGAAGACAGTATAAGGGCATATATAGCTCCCGGTTCAGGAAAAGGGGCAAAAGGAGGATTTGCGGTAGGCGGTTTTGATGCCTCAAAGACAGCCCTGGGCGAAGAATATCTCCGGATAACCCGCGACAGTTCAAGGATAAGCGTCCTGAATTCTTCAAAAGGATCCAAGGGAGGTTTTGCAGTCGGCGGATTCGATGCCTCGAAGGGCGGCGCAGTCACACCATTTACTTCACTCACCCCTGATAATTATTTTCTTGGTCAGAGCAGTGGCATAAATAATACAACTGGTTTATATAACTCATTCCTCGGATTTGAAACAGGCATTAATAATACTACGGGCAGCCAGAATGTGCTTCTTGGATATCAGGCAGGACATACGAACAGTACGGGTAACGACAATGTTTTTATGGGCTATCAGTCAGGATATGCTTCGACAGCATCATATAACACGTTTATTGGATTTCAGGCAGGAGCAGCCAATACGACTGGGCAGAGAAATGCCTTTATGGGGAATAGTGTAGGAGCTGCAAATACTACCGGATCATTCAATGCATTTATCGGTAATATGGCAGGTTATTATAATTCAACGGGCACAGCTAATGTTGCAATTGGAGATTTGGCAGAATTCATGGATAGTACAGGATCATACAATGTCTCAATTGGTGAGAGAGCTGGATATTCCTCCACAGCCTCAAACAATACTTTTATCGGCTTTCAGGCAGGAATGAATAATACTACAGGGCCATATAATGCTTTTATGGGAAACAAGGCCGGCCAGTCAAACACCACTGGCACCAGTAATGTATTCATAGGTAACCAGGCAGGATACCAGAATTCAACCGGAAGTTCAAATGTCTTCCTTGGGAATACTGCTGGTTATTATAATACGGCCGACAACAATGTCTTTCTGGGTTACCAGGGAGGATTTTCGAATACGACAGGGGCTAATAATATTTTCATTGGCACAATGACTGGATACCTTAACATGACGGGAGGGTCAAACGTCTTTCTGGGCAACAACGCTGGGTATAGCAATACTGCAAGCAATAATGTTTTCATTGGATATCAATCAGGATATGCGAATACAGGCGGAACCACTGATGCTTTTATGGGATATATGGCAGGACGTTCCAATACCACCGGGACATCAAACGTCTTTGTTGGCAATCTCAGTGGTTATTCAAATTCATCGGGTAACAGTAATATAATGATTGGAAACCAGGCCGGATACACTAATTTGACAGGAAACTATAACGTGTTTCTTGGAAATACGGCAGGCTATAGCAATACGGCAAGCAATAACGTCTTTCTCGGGTTCGAGAGCGGATACCTGAATTCAAGCGGGACCACCGATGCTTTCATGGGATACAGGGCAGGACGATCAAATACAACCGGTTCCTCAAATGTTTTTGTCGGCAACCTCAGCGGATTCAATAATTCGACAGGGGGTAGCAATGTAGCCATAGGTGATCAGGCAGGATACACAAACAGCATTGGAGCCTATAATGTTGCTGTAGGATATAAGGCTGGTTATACTTCGACTACATCATATAATACTTTCCTGGGTTATCAGGCAGGAACATCCAATACATCCGGGCAATATAATGCCTTTATGGGATACAATGCAGGATTTGCAAATACCGCCGGAGCCAACAATGTTTTCGTTGGAAACCAGTGCGGTTATGCCAATACAATAGGGGCATCCAATGTCTTTTTAGGCAACCTGGCCGGATCCGGCAACACCACAGGAAGCAGTAACGTCATCATTGGAGACCAGGCAGGCTACGTGAATAATGCGAGCTACAACTCATATCTCGGATATATGGCCGGGTACTCTACTACGACGGGAGGGTATAATGCATATATAGGATACAAAGCCGGTTACTCCAATACAACGGGATATTATAACGTATTTATGGGATTCCTTGCAGGCTTAAACAATACGACAGGCTGGGGGAATGTTTTTGTCGGTGAGCTGGCCGGTGATCTTAATTCCGCTGGTTGTACAAATACATTTGTAGGCAACTCGGCCGGGTATAGCAATACAGGGAACAATAACACATTTATCGGTTATGATGCAGGTTATGGAAATACTTCCGGACAACAGAATACGCTAATGGGCTTCTATTCGGGATATCAGATTACCACAGGAACGGGTAATGTGATAATGGGAACGCAATCGGGTGCTTACATAACCACAAACAGCAATAATACGATGATTGGTGATATGAGCGGCAGATTTACGGTTGGCGATAATAATACTTTCCTTGGAAACGGCAGCGGTTATAACTGTCAAGGCTCCGGTAATGTCATTATTGGTATTAATGCCGGGCAGCAGCTGGCCAGCAGCAACAAGCTCATAATCGAGAATTCCACGAATATTACCACTCCACTGATTGGCGGTGATTTTACAAATAACAGGTTAGGTGTAAATCGGATGCCAACCACCTACACTCTTGAGGTCGGAGGTATGATATGGGCTAATGGCGCTACTATCACTGCCGGTTCGACCACATGGTCCGATGCAAGATACAAAACCGATGTGACACCTATAGATAATGCACTGGATGACGTTTTGAGGATGAAGGGCGTAAAATATAACTGGAACAGGTCAGCTTATCCAGGACTAAATTTTCCGGAAGGTCAGCAACTCGGTGTGATAGCCCAGGATATGGAGAAAATTCTCCCCCAGCTGGTGTACACCGACCCCGACGGATATAAATCTGTTTCATACGAAAAAATCGTACCGGTTCTGATTGAAGCAATCAAGGATCAGCAGAAACAGATTGACGATCTGAAGGCAATGGTCACCAGCATGACTTCCGGCAATTCCAGGTAGTTTTTTATGTGCCATGGATCTGAAAAGAATCAGGGAGCAGATGATATCTCCGGAATGTGGCCAGTGTCTGTTTTAGAAGGTCATTGTGGCTGGTTAAACTGAAAGAGCTGTTTTACTTTCTGGTTGTGCATTTTGTAGCCTGACGACCGATCGGGAGGCACTCTTTCAACTGACGCATTTGCGCTTTAGTCTTAATCACTTATCAACACTTATCAGGGCATCCGTCAAAAAAACTTGACTTGAGTATTCTTTTGTCATAACTTGCTTACACAAATATTGTTTGCAATAAGAAACCTGAGATTAAAACAGAGCAGTCTAACAGTTTTTATTTAAAGAGTTTTCACGCGGGATATTCATGTCCTGAAAAATTTAGCGATTAAAGCCGAAACCACATCTGGAGAAATAATAAACCTTAAAAAAGTAAGCTATGAAAGCAAAACTCCTCCTCATCATTTCACTATTCACTTTTATCTTTTCACTGGCCGCAGGCCAGGTCCCCCAGGGATTTAACTACCAGGCCATCGCTCGCGACGGTTCAGGGAATGTTATACCGAACCAGTCGTTTCCTGTTAAGATAGATCTTCAGACCTCTCTTTCCGGAGGCACTTTGATCTATGAGGAAACCTTTTCCTCAATAACCTCAAACAATTTCGGGCTGATCACTCTTGTTGTGGGAACAGGAACCCAGACGGGCGGAAGTGCAGCCTCATTTTCAGCGATTGACTGGAAAGCGCAGCCTATTTACATGAAGACTACAGTCGAACACCCTGTCGGGACGCCGATAGTCATGGGAACAAGCCAGGTATGGGCGGTTCCCTATTCGCTTGTTGCGAAGGATCTCCAGGGACCGGTAAGCAGTCTGGGGATAGCAGGAACCAGTACTTATACGACAGATTCGACCTTGTTCGAAGTCAGGAACAAGGATGGGAATATTGTATTTGCAGTTTACAATGAAGGGGTACGGGTATATGTCGGAGAGGGATCCAAAGGAGCAAAGAGCGGATTTGCAGTAGGGGGCTTTGGAACAGATAAGGGCACATCGCAGAAGTATCTGGTCATATCTAAAGACAGTGCCAGGATATATGTTGATTCCAATCCTGCGACAAAAGGATTGAAGAGCGGGTTCGCAGTCGGAGGGTATGATATGACGAAGGGAGCCACCCAGGATTATTTTGATGTAAGCGGAGACAGCATCAGGGCCTATATAGCTCCCGGCTCAGGGAAAGGAGCAAAAGGAGGATTTGCCGTAGGCGGTTTTGATGCCTCAAAGACAGCCCTGGGAGAGGAATATCTTCGGATTACTCGCGACAGTTCGAGGATTAATGTTCTTAATTCATCAACTAAAGGAGCCAAGGGGGGCTTTGCTGTAGGAGGATTTGATGCCACGAAGGGCGGCGCAGTCACGGCATTTACCTCACTTACCCCGAATAATTACCTGATTGGCGAAAAAAGCGGCGGACAGATTACAACCGGATTGTACAATTCCTTCATCGGGTATGAAACAGGCGTGATTAACTCAATCGGAAACCAGAATGTATTTCTTGGTTACCAGGCTGGCTACAACAACAATGCAGATAACAATGTTTTCCTCGGATTTCAGAGCGGATATAGTAATTCAGGCGGAATAAGCAATACTTTCCTGGGGCATCTTGCGGGTTATAATAACCTGAGCGGTAACAGTAACGTATTCCTTGGTGACAGTGCGGGTTATGGCAACCTGGCTGGGATACAGAATATATTTCTGGGAAATGGCAGCGGCAAATCAAATAACGGCAATTACAACGCATTCATCGGATACGAGGCAGGTTATACAAATGGAACAGGAGCAAATAACTCATTCATCGGCTACCAGGCAGGCAGATCAAACTCGGCCGGGAAAAACAATATTTTCATCGGCTATAAATCAGGGTATTCAAATATCGGTGACGGATCAGCATTCACAGGTAACAGTAATGTGTACATTGGAGATCAAAGCGGCCTGGGCAACAGTACGGGATACAGCAATGTTTATATAGGCCAGCAGGCAGGGATAGGATTAAGCACCGGGATAAACGTAGTCTATCCTCCGGTGAACAATGTGTATATAGGCTATCAGTCAGGGTACAGTGAATATACCGGAACCTTTAATACCTTCATAGGTTACCAGACGGGTTTTACAAACAATTCAGGCAACTGGAATACATTTATAGGGTTCCAGTCAGGATATAAAAACACTGCCGGAAATGCTAACATGTTCATTGGCTACCAGGCAGGGTTCAGCAATACGACAGGGCTTTATAACGTATTTAACGGATATCATGCTGGACGCGGGAATACAACGGGATACCAGAACACCTATATAGGTTTTAAATGCGGATATACTAATCAGACGGGTAACTACAACGTCGCGATAGGCGACTATGCGGGTTACTGGGAAACCGATTCACGCCGTTTATACATTTCTGTTAATAAAGCGACATCTATCTCAAGTGGCATAGACAGCAGCCTTATTTACGGGCAATTCGATACTCAGATAATCAGGCTGAACAGATTTGTCGGAATCGGGCTTACTCCGACTACCAGCAGCCAGGCTCTCGAAGTTTCGGGGGGGGCAAGAGTCACAAATCTTGCAGGCACCGGGAACAGGGCACTATACGTTGATCCGACCGGAATACTTACTCTCAGCACTTCGGACGAAAGGCTGAAGGACAATATAATTCCTATTGATAACGCGCTGGGGAAAGTGCTGGGGCTGCAGGGAGTCACTTACTCGTGGAAGAATGATCCGCAGAAGCAGAGATTTATTGGTTTTGTCGCCCAGGATGTGGAGAAGGTAATACCTGAGCTTGTCTTTACGGATAATGCTTCAGGAATGAAAGGAGTTGATTATGCCGAGATGAGCGCCGTCCTGGCTGAATCCATAAAATCACAACAGAAAATAATTGATGATCAGCAGAAGCAGATAATGGATCTGAAAAGCCTGAACGAGGAGAACAGCAAAAGATTAGAGCTTCTCGAACAGGCTTTTGCAGATCTTAAATCAGCAAGCAGTGCTGAGACTGCACAGAAATAATGATCTGAATTTAAAACGAAAATAAAATGTCAAAACTTAATTTATCCCCGGGAAAAGATATTATATCTGCTTCCGGCAAAAATAGCAGTGGAAGGATAATTGTCAGATTCATTGATGGATTAAATATCCCATACGACGAAAAGGCTGGAGAATTCCTTGACAAAAAAGAATTTAAGTCATGGATCAGTCTTAAAAAGGAATATTCAGGCATACTTATAAAGCCTTTATTCCTTAATACCGGAAAGGAAAGGCTCACGGCCCTGGTGAAAAGAGCGAAGCATCTGAATCCCAGTTACAGGGATCCAGGCTTCCTGAACTATTTTGTGGTGACGGTTCCAAAAGACTCTGATCCGCAAGCAGTTCTGAAGGCACTTACAACCTGGAAAGAATTAAAGAAAGCATATATTGAACCGGTCGCAGTCTGTCCGGACCCATTATCAAATTTCAGTTCCAATCCAATGGCATCGTCTCAGGGATATCTTGATGCCGCCCCGGCCGGGATATCTGCAAAAAGTGTCTGGAGCACTCCGACAGCCGCAGGCAGCGATGGCGCAGGGATTAAATTCATCGATATAGAAACAGGATGGAACCTGAATCATGAGGATCTGACCGGCTGCACCGGAGCACTGATCGGTACAAATTCCTCTCCGTCACAAATACCTCATGGGACATCCGTACTTGGTATCTTATGCGCCAGCGACAATTCGAAGGGCTGTATCGGAATTGCCCCCAATCCCGGTGCTGTGCATGTCATTTCAATTACTGACTATTCAATTGCAGACGCAATAACACTAGCCGCCAGCAACCTGAATTACGGAGATGTGCTGCTTATAGAGTCACAGTATGAACAACTCATAGGTTCAACTGACTTCTATGTGCCAGTAGAGGTAATCGATGTTGTTTCATCTGCCATTTCTGTGGCTGCGTCGGCAGGCATAATTGTCATTGAGCCCGGCGGCGATGGAGATCTTAATGCATCTGCAATTAATTTTCAAACATACCTTGATCCGATAAATTTTTTGACAATCCTTAACCCTTTAAGCCCGGATTTTGTTGATTCAGGTGCAGTAATTGTAACCGCTTCCGGATCGGCTGTCAGCGCCACCGTAACAGGGACACATGAGAAATCTGCCTGGGCACCGCTGGGCAGCAGGTTGGACTGCTATGCATGGGGTGAAAACATAGTCACTCTCGATTCAGATGCTGCAGGGTCAGTGAATAATTTGTACACAAGCACTTTCGGATTCACTTCGGGTGCATCAGCCATAATTGCGGGAGCAGCTTTGAGTATCCAGGGGATGGTAAAGGCTGCCACAAACCTGCGGCTCAACCCTGCAGCTATGAGGTCGCTTCTCAAGAATCCGGCTTATGGCTCTGACTTGCTTGCAACAGGGACTTCGACAAAGCTTGGAATTATCATGCCCGATCTTTATGCTATTCATTCAGGCTTCATTCCCGGGTTGCCTGTTTTCAGCGTCAATATTTCAAAAACTGATGTTACTTCCAGCGGAGGTTCAGATGGAACGGCGACAGCAACTCCTGTCAATGGGATGGCACCCTTTGCTTATTCATGGAATACAACACCTGTTCAGAATTCGCAGGCTGCTTCAAATCTAAAGGCGGGAACATATACTGTAACAGTGACTGACGGTAACGGATGCACGACGACAGGCATAGTAGTCATTTCTGAACCCGGAGTCATAACGGCTACAGTCACAAAAACAGACGTCACATGCAATGGGGCTGACAACGGATCTATATCAATTTCAGGTCCTTCGGGCGGAACGCCTCCTTATGAATTTTCTAAAGACGGAGGTGTCAGCTGGTCTGCTTTTTCAACCTTTGACAGCCTTGCGCCCGGGACATACGATGTGAGAATAAAGGATTCCACGGGACTTGTAAAACCGCTTGGGTCGTTCACTATTTCAGAGCCTGCGGCTTTAAGCGCCAGTGTATCATCAACTAATTCCACAGGTACGGGTCTCGACAATGGTTCAATTACCATTACCAATCCCCAGGGCGGCTCTGGCTCATATATGTTTTCTGACGACGGAGGTTCACACTGGCAGGTCAGCGCCTCCTTCACTCCGCTGGGCCCCGGATCCTATGATATCAAAATGAGGGACGCACTTAATGTCGATTGTGTTAAGGATCTTGGTTCGGTTATCATCACTGGACCACAGTCATCCCTTACAGTTAATGCTTCGGTAACCAACATAATTAAATTTGGTGACTGCACGGGCAGAATAGCATTGACGGTGTCAGGCGGGTCCGCCCCATATTCAGTTTTATGGAGTAACGGGTCAGGCTCTCTGACCATTTCAAATCTTTGTGCAGGAAATTATAATGTCACAGTTACAGATTCAGCGAGCGCCACTGTCTCTCTCAATGCCACGGTAAGATATCTGTATGCTGAAATTGTAAGAATGCCCGCGCACGGCATTACAATTAAGCTGCTGAAATGCAATGCACCACCCCTGTTCTGGACCACACGCGTTTACGTGGCAAGATGGAAAGGACATTATCATCCTCCGTTTCCCTTCCATCCATATCCCCGGGTTTATATGCATAATGTCACGGAAAGCAATATTCATGAAATTGACATTAACGGGGTAGCCTGGACTTCAGCTACACTAAAGGTTCCCTTTTCGGCAGAAGGAGATATCGTTATCCTTCCGCCGCTGCCGGGCAATATACCTGTTTTCCCGGGGCATATTTCAATTCCGGTTCAGATTTACCTGACAACGACAGGGAAATTCCCATGGTTAGGTAAACAGTTGCTGATTGCTGAATTTAATCTTTTAATATCAAATACAGGCATAAATTATACTCTTTAAGAAGATTATAATGCGTTGACTTAAAGGCTATCCTATGACTCCGGTTGCCTGTCACCGGTTGCCGGTTGCCGCTCTATTGCACCTGATCCGATCACTTCATCACCCTCATACCAGGCTGCAAACTGTCCGGGTGCAACACCCCGCTGAAGCTTGTTGAATATAATATACAAGGTTTTTCCCCTCAGGAAAAGCATTGCTTTCTGCAGTGGCTGGCGATATCTTATCCTGACCATATACTCCCGGCTTTCTCCTTCTGCCATTGCAAGATCCGGCCTTACCCAGTGTATTTCATCCTTATTTATCCTCAATCCTTTCCTGTAGAGCCCGGGATGAGACTGTCCCTCTCCGACATAAATTATGTTATTTACAACGTCAGTGCCGATCACAAATAGAGGTTCCCTGTACCCGCCTACATTGATGCCTTTTCGCTGGCCTATGGTGAAAAAGTGCGCACCATTATGGATCCCTATTACTTTTCCTGATCCTGCATCATAAAAATGCGGCTCCGACATCTCTTTAAGAACTGTATCCGGTACCTTTTCATCGGGGAACCCTGCAGGCCAGCTCTTTATCTCCCGGCTTTCAGCAATTTCTATGATGCTGCCCTTCCTGGCTTCTAGCTTTTGCTGGAGAAAAGTCGGAAGATGGACCTTGCCTACAAAGCAGATGCCCTGTGAATCCTTGCGGTGCGCAGTGGCAAGCCCCAGATCATCGGCCAGTCTCCTTACTTCAGGCTTTGTCATATTTCCTATGGGAAACAGGGATGAAGCAAGCTGTTCCTGGCTCACCTGGCAAAGGAAATAACTCTGATCCTTATTTTCGTCCCTGCCTGCAAGAAGCCTGTAAATAAGTGTATTATTTACACTTATTATTTCTTTCCTGCAATAATGTCCGGTGGCGATGAATTCACCTCCTAATTTCTTTGCCTCGGAAGCAAACGAATCAAATTTTATCTCCCGGTTGCAAAGCACGTCCGGATTTGGTGTCCGGCCTTTCTGATATTCCGAGAACATGTAGGCGATGACTCTTTTTCTGTAAGGTTCGCTCAGATCGACCATATGAAAAGGTATTCCGATCTTTCTGGCAACCATCTCAGCGAACATGAGATCGTCTTCCCAGTGGCATTCGCTTTGTATAAGGCCTGTGGTATCATTCCAGTTCCTCATGAACAGTCCGGTAACATCATAGCCCTGTTCTTTAAGCAGCCATGCAGCCACGCTCGAATCGACACCACCTGAAAGCCCTATAATTACCCGCCTTTTCACGGCTGCAAAGTTATAAAAAGAAAATAAGGTTGAGAGTGAGATTACATGATAGCTGATTGCATGATTGCATGATTGCATGATTGCATGATAGCAGGATTGCATGATAGCAGAATTGCATGATTGCATGATAGCATGAATGCATGATTTGAAGAATCCCGGGTAATAGTGATGACCCAGTTCCGCAGAGAGGGAGCACGGCTGTGAATTAATAACCCGGCAGATTCAATATGAGTGAAAAAATCGGTAAATTTATCCCACTATGGATCAGGGAACACTGACAATTTACAGTGCCTCGGCAGGATCGGGCAAAACCTTCAGGCTTACCGGCATTTATCTTTCACATCTTTTTCGGTCAAGATACAATTATCGCAAGATACTGGCCGTGACCTTTACGAACAAGGCCACTGCCGAAATGAAAAGCAGGATCCTCGATCATCTTTATGAACTGGCAACGGGCGGAAAATCAGCGTACCTTGACGACCTGATCAGTGAAACTAATAGGGACGAAGCCTTCATCCGCCGGGAGGCAAAAGAGATCCTTTTCGCCATACTTCACGATTTCTCGAGATTCTCCGTCTGCACCATCGATACTTTCTTCCAGAAGGTCATACGCTCATTTGCCAGGGAGACAGGACTTCATTCAGGTTATAATATTGAACTGGATCACAGCATAATACTGTCGATGGCCGTAGATGAGATGATCGCATCATCGGCTGAAAAAAGGGATCTTGCAATGTGGCTTAATTCCTATGTCATGTCCAACCTTGACGAGGAGAAAACCTGGAACCTGAAGGAAAGCATCATAAGGCTTTCGGAGGAACTCTTCAGGGAAAAGTTCAAGATCATGTCGGCTGACGGGATACTGCGGATCGGCGACAAGGAATTCATGCGGAGCCATACCGAAAAAGTAAAATCAGTCAAAGGATCATTTGAATCGGGGCTTATAAGTCTGGGAAGAAAGTGTGAAATGATGCTCTCCGGTTTCGGCCTTACAGACGACATGTTCTATTATAAGGGGCATGGGGTGCCGGGTTACATCAGGTCACTGGCAAGGGGCAATATAATCGGGCCAAACAGCTATGTAAGGAAAACTGAAAGCGACCCGCCTAAATGGTCATCAGGAGAAATAAGCCCTGCCATGCAGGAAGCTCTAAAAGGAGGACTGGAAGCAGCTTTAAAGGAGACACTGCACTTTTATGACAGTAATATTATGATTTATAACAGTGCTCTGGTAATACTGTCAAACATATATGCGCTGGGCATCCTGTCAGATGTTCTTGAGAATGTAAGGGAAGTGGCATCGTCTGAAAACAGTTTCCTGATAAGCGATGCAGGGGAAATCCTTTACAATATAACCAGGGGAGATCAGACTCCGTTTATTTACGAGAAAATAGGAAATAAGTTCGATAACTATATGATCGATGAGTTTCAGGACACTTCATATATGCAATGGAACAACTTCAGCCCGCTTATAATGAACAGCATGGGCGAGGGAAACGATAACCTGGTCGTCGGCGATGTAAAGCAGTCGATTTACCGTTTCAGGAACAGCGACTGGCACATGCTTGAACAGATGAAGAATGAGCTTGCCGATAATAAAAGAATCATCAGCAAACCCCTTGACAGGAACTGGAGAAGTCGTTCCAATATTGTAAGGTTTAACAATTCACTTTTCTCTGTAATTCCCATGCTTGCCGATGAAAAATTTTCCGGCGATCCCAAAGCCCTCAATTTCAGAAATCTTTATTCGGAGGCGATCCAGGATGGTCCTGAAAAAGAGACAGGGGGATACGTGAGACTCGAATTCGTCGAAGATGCGAAAGCTGGCATGAAATCAGATCCTGATCCAAACCCGACGACCGATTCAAAGAAATGGAAGGATATAGTCATTGAAAAGATCCCTTCCCTGGTCGAGGCTTTTCAGGACAAGGGATACAGGGCCTCTGACATAGGAATTCTTGTACGGACCAGCAGGGAAGGAGCAGAAGTTCTTGAAAGAATGATTGAATACGGCAACAATGCCGATGCAGGACATAAGGCACATTATAACTACAATGTCGTTTCGAATGATTCACTCGTCTTATCAAATTCTCCGGCTGTAAAATTTATAATTGCCTGCCTCAGGGCCCTTGATGACCCGCATGACATGATCAGCAGGGCAGTGATGGCAAGGTTCTGCCACATGTCAAGGGGAGACGCAGATTCAGAAAAAATTCCTCTGTTCCGTGAAAAGCTGCTAAACGATCCGGACGGTTATTTTCCTGAAGGTTTTGAAGATTTCATGGAAAAAGTTGTAACAATGCCGCTTTTTGAAGCTGTGGAAAACATGATCAGTTTTTTCGGCCTTGGCAATTATGCATGGAACGTGCCATACCTTAATGCTTTTCAGGATCTGACGCTTAATTATTCCGGAAGCAGAAGCTCCGATTTCACATCATTCCTTGACTGGTGGGATGAAAAGGGAGGATCGGGATCAGTTGTCTTACCCGCAAATCAGGATGCAGCCAGAGTGCTTACGATCCATAAGTCAAAGGGTCTTGAATTCCCTGTTGTGATTCTTCCGTTCCTTTCATGGAATACTGATCATGAGCCTTCAAAGCAGCCCTTTATCTGGGTAAAGCCCGCGACAGAGCCCTTCAGTAATTTTGGAATGGTCCCTTTAAGGTACAGCGAGAAGCTGGAGGAAACTGTTTTTGCCGAGAGTTACAGGGAAGAAAAATATTCCTGTTTCCTCGATAATATCAATCTGTTGTACGTTGCCATGACAAGAGCGATAGATGCCATTTATGGATTAGTGCCAAGCCACCCTGGGCCGAATAACGGAATTGCCAGACTGATAAGGGAAGCTCTTATGTATGATAAGAACATGACCGGGGATAAAGGGGTAATGCTGGCCAATCGTCCTGGTGGCGATAAAAATGTACTGGAGATTGGTGAGATCCCGGTGAGAACCGGGTTCCCTTCAGAAACAAAGAGCATAGTCCCGACTGATTATACGGTAAGCCGGGGACCTGAGATGCTGAAGCTTAAGCTTCATGGTGAGAACTATTTTTCACCGGCAAATGAGGAACTGAGAGAACGGATAAACTATGGGAGGCTGATGCACGAAGTCTTCGAAAGGATTGCCAGTTCTGATGATATCCCGTCAGCCGTGCGTCAGTTGGCTCTCGATGGAAAGATCAGCGGAACATATTCGGCCATGCTTGAAAAGAAACTGAAAGATCTTGTTTCTGTACCTTCTGTCTCGGAATGGTTCAGGCCGGGGAACAAGGTTCTCAGGGAGGCTGAGATCCTTCTTCCTTCAGGCAGCACAAAAAGGCCCGACAGGATAATTCTGTCGGACGGAAAAGCTGTCATAATTGATTTTAAATTCGGGAAGGAAGAACCGCATTACATCAGGCAGATAAGTGAATACAGGGATCTGATGAGTGCAATGGGTTATAGTGATGTCAGTGCTTTTATCTGGTATGTTGAAAAGAATAAAGTAGTTACAGTATAGTGTCAGACAGACTCTTAAATAAAAAGATATATCCATGGGGGCATGAAAGAAGATTCAATGCCTATCCAGCCTTTTTCATAAGGCTGTACGGAAAAAGGGTGCAGAAGATATCAGTCAATGCAGGATTCACATGTCCTAACCGCGACGGAACTAAAGGCTCGGGAGGTTGCACCTACTGTGATAATGATGCTTTCAATCCGTCTTACTGCGCTCCTGACAAGACCATAACCAGGCAGATAGCTGAAGGCATTGACTTTCACAGGACAAGATACAGGAGAGCAGGATCTTATCTTGCATATTTCCAGACATATTCCAATACCTATGCATCAATCGGGACTTTAAGGCAGTCTTATGAGGAAGCACTTGCCTGCCCGGAAGTTGCGGGACTTGTGATCGGGACAAGGCCGGACTGCATGGATGAAGAAAAGCTGCGGTACCTGAAGCACCTTTCCATGAAATATTATGTTGCAGTTGAATATGGCATAGAATCGTGCTATGATAAAACTCTGGAGAGAATAAACAGGGGGCATACCTATGCTGAGGCTGTAAAAGCAGTCGGGGAAACTGCTGCCCTTGGCATTAGCACGGGAGCCCATTTTATCTTTGGTCTGCCCGGAGAGACCCGGGATGAGATGCTTGATGAAGCAGGAATTATCTCAAAGCTTCCCCTCACCACGGTAAAATTCCATCAGCTGCAGATAATAAAAGGGACGGCAATGGAGAAAGAATTCAGGAACAAACCGGGCGAATTCGTTACATTCCCGCTGGATGAATACCTGGAATTCATTGTCAGGTTCCTGGAGAGACTTAATCCTTCAATAGTCGTTGAAAGATTCACAGCTGAGGTACCTCCACGTTTTCTTAGCGGCCCGGGATGGGGAGGAAAGAGAACGGACCAGCTTATGAAGCTTGTGGAAAACCGGCTTGAAGAGATTGATACCTGGCAGGGCAGATTATTTGATTCGCAGCCAGTTGAAATGAACCAGACAACAAACAGACCGCATGCTGAGGAGTTCCACCTGAGCGGAACGACGAAATCCAGGAAGCATAGCGAATCGGGAACCGCATGACCGCATGACAAAAATGACCTATTTTCTCGAGCATATTGCAAAATCCCTTTACTCAGAATTTGGAAGCCAGATCGGGGATCACTTCTTTGTTTTTCCGGGAAGGAGAGCAGGCCTATTTTTCCGGAAGTATCTTGCCTCGGTGCTGAAAGGACCCGTATGGTTGCCGACAATAATGACGATAAATGATCTTTTCAGAACATGTTCTGACCTAAATCCAGCTGAGAATGAGATCCTTCTTTTTGAGCTTTACAGGGTTTATCGCTCAATTCAGAAATCACCTGAGAGCTTTGATGAATTTTTCTTCTGGGGAGACATGCTCCTGAACGATTTCGATGATGTCGACAAATACCTTGTTGATGCTTCAAGACTTTTTCGTAACGTCCTTGATCTAAAAAAGATAGATCAGGAGTTTGGCGGCCTCACTGAAGAACAGACCGAAATCATCAGGCGTTTCTGGATTAATCTTGATCCTGAAAAGACAACTGCCGAAAAGACAAAATTCATCAGTATATGGTCGTTGCTTGAAGGACTGTATCCGGCATTCAGGAAAGCTCTTTCTGAAAAAGCGATTGCATATGAGGGAATGATATACAGGGATGTCGCTGAAAATCACCTGTGGGAAGCTGACACCGTCGCCAGATACAGGATATTCCATTTTATAGGATTCAATGCGCTTAACAATTGTGAGAAGGCTCTGATGTCAGGATTGAAAAAAATGGGAAGAGCCAGGTTTTACTGGGATTATGATAATTCTTACATAAAGGCAGGCCAATCAAATTCAGCTGGATACTTTCTCAGGAAGAACCTTGAAGAATTCGGCAATGATATGCCGGGAAACTGGAGCTTTGATACGCTTTTATCAGACAGCAGTGGAAAAGCAGTGAGAAGGGTAATCGACACATCTTCGGATATCGCCCAGGTAAAGCTTGTTCCGCGGGTAATCGGAGAGATGAATGGCATCGGACCCGAAAATGAGCATCAGACTGTTGTAGTTCTTGCCGATGAGAATCTGCTGCTGCCTCTTCTTTCCAGCCTTCCCGCGGAACTATCAGATGTCAATATTACCATGGGCTTTCCCCTGAGGCAGACCAACGTATATTCTCTTGTAAAAAATATTATTGATTTACAGCATAATGCCTTCATTAATGATAGTGGGTTGTTTTTTGATCATGCCGACGTGCTGAAGATATTAAAGAACAGTCTGATAGCCGGGATGACAGATAAAGATATAATTGCAGGAATCAGCGAAAAGAACCTGACAATGGTCCCTGCGCAGACTTTCGGTCCTGCCGGAATTCTTCACGAGATATTCAGAAAAATATCAGGGCCGGACAAGTTTCCCGGGTACTTGAGAGGGATACTGCTGCAGGTTGCCCGGAATAATGAAAAGGCCGGAGACGAAGGAAAGAGTATCTCAATGCCAGGCAAAATAAGGAATGAATTCATTTACAGGGTAGTGCTTTCAATCAACCGGCTGGAAAATGCAACGGGCAACTCTGAAATAATATTTTTGGCAGATACCTGGGGAAGAATACTCGACAGGCTCCTGAGAATACAGTCAGTCCCTTTTTCAGGAGAGCCTTTATCAGGTCTCCAGGTCATGGGTATCCTTGAAACGCGGGCGCTCGATTTCAGGAATCTGATCATGGTTTCAGTGAATGAAGGCACGCTGCCATCAGTAACTGCCTCCTCATCCTTTGTCCCTTTCAGCCTTCGCGAAGCTTTCGGGCTGCCATCGATAAATCACCAGGAATCAGTTTACGCTTATCATTTTTACAGGCTTCTGCACAGGGCGGAAAATGTCACATTCATTTACAACTCGGATCCCGAAGGACTTAAAAGCGGAGAAGTCAGCAGGTTCATTCAGCAGATGAAATATGAACCTTCGCTGAAACCCGGGTTCAGTAACGTGAGTTATGAGATCAGGAATCCTTCCTATGTCAGTACCTCGATCGACAGAACAGAAGAAATAGCATCGAAATTAACCTCGAGGTATCTCGCCGGAGCTGACAATAAAATGCTTTCGCCATCTGCAATTAACACCTGGCTTAACTGCAGCATGAGATTCTATTACAGGTACGTCTGCGAACTTAAAGAACCTGAGGGAATTTCAGAGGAAATTGATCCCGCAATGCTTGGGACAATCCTTCATGAAGCAATGAGGGATCTTTATTCAGAACATACGGGTAAAATTCTTTCCTGTAAAGCAATCAAGGCAATATCGGAAAATCAAAAGCTGATTGATCAATTTATTGGCAATGCGATCAAAAGACAGTTTACTGGTGTCACAGGTTCGGTTGCTGCTGTCAATGGAAATATTGCAAGAAATGTACTTGCAGTTTTTGTTTCAAGGGTGCTTGAAATTGATATGAAGACAGCGCCGTTCACTATCCTTGAGCTTGAAAAGCCATTAAAATTCAGGATGGATATACAAACACCTGCAGGAAAGAAGGAAATAATGACTGGTGGAGTCGCCGACCGCATCGACCTGAAGGATGGAACGACAAGAATAGTGGATTACAAGACGGGAAAAACCGCGGAAAGCATAAAATCGATATCAGACCTGTTCATGGACGACAGGAGCAAGGAAGCAGATGCATGGCTTCAGACATTGCTTTATTGCGAAGCATATTTAAATGATGAACCTGAAATAAAAATCAGGCCGTCAGTCTATAAAATAAAAAACATTCCTCACGACGAACCAGCTGACAGGCTTATCATAAAGGCATCCCGGGATGATGCAATGCCCCTTGAAAATTATGACTCAGCCAGACAGGCGTTCATGGAAGGGCTTAGTGCTTTGGCTTTTAAAATTACTGCCAGCGATGAGCCGTTTCTTATGACTTCAGATATATGGAACAAATGTTCATATTGCCCTTATAATGTTTTATGCATGAGATAAAAAGTTATACATCATCATTTTTTTAATTACTTTTAAGGTTCCAATAATTTTTAGTGAAAATGACAACAGGGTATGTGAATTACCGGGTGGATATCAAAAACGTAAAATTCGTTGCTGATGACGGGAGAACGTGTCCCCGGACGGCAATAATAACTTTTTTTGATGCTGATGGAAAAGAGATAAATTCAGAATTATTTGGAGCTATTGATCTGAATGCGATTTTTGAAATGATAAAGACCGGGAAGGATCTGGTACTCGATAATCTCTATATTTCGGAATTTTCGCTGGCATCATACAGAAGGCATTATAACCTGGAAAAGAAAGAGTATGTGCCGATAAATGCATTTTCAGCGAAAAACGCGTTTTTTGAAGCAAAAGTTTGCAATGATTTTTCATATGCATCATTTGCGGATGGAGAGGTTTCTTTCGACGGATCCCATTTTGCGGAAGGGAAGGTCATTTTTACGGGATCCGTGTTTGGAAAAGGGAATGCGGTTTTTTCCAACACGTTTTTCAGGAACGGGAATATAGAGTTTAACGGGACTTCGTATGGTGAAGGGGATTTCCTTTTCAAAAATGTCATTGTTAAGGACGGCATCAAGGATTTCCAGGATATCCAGTTCGGGGATGGAGAAGTCAGCTTTGCCAACACAGAGTTCAACAGCGGCGAACTGCTTTTCATAAATACAAAGTTCAACAGCGGCAAGTTTAATTTTAAGGTAACCAGGATTGCCGGTGGCAAAGTGGATTTTCATTATTCTGTTTTCGGTGATTGTGATATAATGTTTGAAAGGACGGAATTCGGAAACAGCAGGGTGGATTTCCGTACTGTTGATTTCGGCTCAGGAAGGGTGAATTTCAACAGGTCGGTGTTCGGAAACGGTAATGTGGATTTTGAAGGCGCATTCTGCAAAGCAGGCAAGATCCAGTTTAAAAAAGCAGAAATGGGATTTGGGGCAAAAAATTTTAACCTGATGGAGATGGAAGGAACGGAAATCAGCTTTGAAAGAACTGATTTCGGCGACGGCGATGTCACTTTCTATGAATCGAAGATCCATACCATTTCACTGAAATCATGCCATCTCGACCATTATTTTGATCTGAGGCTTGCAAAAGCAGAAGTGCTTGATATTTCCGATACCATTGTCCGCGACATAGTTGACCTTGAACCATATGATTTTCCGGTAAACATCAAAGTGATCGACTTTTCAGGCATGCGTCTCATAGGCAAGCTTTACATAGACTGGAAACGTAACAAATGCAGCCAGTCAATCAAAGATCAGCAGGGGACTACACTAAGACAGAAGGCCGAGCAGTTCAGGATACTTAAGGAGAATTTCAATGGCACCGGAAAGTATTCAGATGAAGATCAGGCTTATATAATGTTTAAAAGGTATGAGGCCAAATCGTGGCTTACAGAACAGAAGGAGAAGGGAGGCCTTATAAAGGTGCTGAGCTACATTCCTCACGGATTCAAATGGCTTGTCTTTGATGCAATGGGTTCATATGCCACAAATCCTGCAAGAGTGCTGGTATCAATGATCTGCGGCTATGTTCTGTTCAGCTTCGTATATGTTATATTGATTCAGACCACAAGCGGAGATATTATATCCGCAACGCCCGACCGCTTGGGAGTCTTTGCCAGGTCTTTTTATCATAGTGCAGTTACCTTCTTTACCATAGGATATGGCGATCATTACCCTCATAAGTCAATCAGGGTAGTTTCCGGTATTGAAGGTTTTATGGGTGTCTTTCTTATGAGTTATTTTACCGTTGCTTTTGTCAGGAAAGTGCTCCGGTAATCGACTATTTTTCCATTTCATGCTGCAGGGCTGCCATCCTGATTGCAGTGACAGCAGCTTCGTCGCCTTTATTTCCCAGCCTGCCGCCGGCTCTCTCCTCAGCCTGCTTCATATTCTCCGTGGTAAGGACTCCAAAAATGAAAGGTATGTTATAATCGAGGTTCAGCTGGGTTATCCCGTACGTCACACCCTGACAGATATAGTCAAAATGAGGTGTCTCGCCTTTTATTACGCACCCCAGGCATATAACGGCATCAAGATCATCAAATTCGGCAAAAAACTGTGCGCCAAGAGTCAGTTCAAAGCTGCCGGGAACATGTTTTATGACAATATTCTTCCTTCGGACGCCATGCTTTATCAGAGTCTTTTCAGCTCCCTTCAGAAGAGAGTATGTAATTTTATTGTTCCAGTCGGAAACAACGATGCCAAATCTCATTTCGCGTGCATCCGGAACACTTGCCGGATCATAAGCTGAAAGATTGGTCGTTGCCATGCTATTTCATGAGGATATTTACTCTTGCGATGTATTTATCAATGGCTGCTCCTTCAGAACTTTCAGGATACTCGTCCTTTATCCTGGTGTACATCTTAAGAGCTGCATCGTATTTCTTTGTCATCTCATAGATCCCGCCTGCCTTCATGAGGAATATCGGAGTGCTGAACTGGTTGGATGCATAATCAGCAGCTTCAATGTACTTTGCAACTCCTTTATCAAGCTCGCCCAGCTCAACATATGCATCACCCATTGCGCCGATTGCAAGGGAGCTTATTATCTTGTCATATTTTGAATACTTTCCAAGGTAATCCAATGCCTCCTGGTACTGACCAAGATGAAGATAGCAAATACCTGCGCAGTATCGGGCAAGATTCCCGGAATATGTGTGCTTGTAGTCTTTTATGATATCAAGAAAGCCAAGGTAATTTCCGTCACCGTTCAGGGCAAGCTTAAGGGAATCCATTTGCAGATACCTCTGAGCCATGTACATTTGCGATTGTGCCTCATCATTCCTTTTATTAAGATATATCTTTGACAGCCAGAATAATCCCACAAGCACAATAATGACTCCAAGACCATATATCAATGATTTGTAATTCTGTTCCAGGAATTGTTCGGTCTTCGTAAGCGTCTGCTCAACATTTCTCACGGCTTTGGGATTGCTGTCCTTTGTATTTTTTGCCATATTTTCAATTTGAATTTTACCACCGCAAAAGTAATTTTTTTCGGCTTATTTTAAAATAATAAGCCAAAAAAAGGGTAAATATAGCCTTGCCTCTCAAAATTTTAATTATCAGACAGATGGATTTGCCTATGCCATATGCCATACTTTTCTTAACTTTACAGCAATGGATTTTGAGATTTATTGTCATTTACAGGTTTTGTAAACCTTTGAATCACTGTACTGTTATGCAAATATACTATTAAGCCTTAGCGCCTTGCAATATGTACCTAAAGGAACTTGCTCTTACAAATTTCAAGAACTATGACCGGGCGGAACTTGAGTTCTCTCCCAGGATAAACTGTTTTGTCGGAAACAATGGCGTCGGCAAAACAAACATCCTTGATGCAATACACTACCTGTCCCTTACCAAAAGCTTTTTCAACAATATTGACAGTATAAGCATCAGGCATGGAGAAGACTATTTTATAATTGACGGATCATTCGTGAAAGGAGAGGAAGAAGACCATATTTACTGTGCCTTCCAACGGCAGAAGCAAAAAATCATGAAGAAGAACGGCAAGGAATACAGGAAAATGTCGGAGCATATAGGAAGGTACCCCGTGGTCATGATCTCTCCTTCCGATAATGCTCTTATCTCGGAAGGGAGCGAAGAGAGGAGGAGGTTCATGAACAAGATAATCAGCCAGTACGACAGGGAGTATCTTGATTCTGCGATCAAATACGGCAAGGCACTTCAGCACAGGAACAGGCTTTTAAAAGACATTGGACAAGCCGGTGAATATGACAATGATGCACTCACGGTATGGGATGCTCAGTTAGTGAAGTACGGATCATATGTTTTTAAGGAAAGGGAGATTCTTGTAAATGAGCTTGTCCCGGTTTTCAGCCGGAACTACGAAATGATCTCTGAGGGAAAGGAGAGCGTAAGCCTTTCCTATCGTTCGCATCTTTCCGAAGGTGATTTCGGCGAGTCTCTGCTGAATTCAGTCAATAAGGACAGATTCCTGGAGTATACCACTATAGGGATACATAAAGATGACCTGATCCTTGAGATGGACGGGTACCCGATGAAGGTACTTGGCTCGCAGGGTCAGCAAAAATCCTACCTTGTCGCATTAAAGCTGGCAAAATTTGAGTACATAAACAGGAAATCAGGCATAGCCCCAATACTTTTGCTGGATGATATATTTGATAAATTCGATGCCGGCAGGGTTGAGCAGATTATCAGGCTTGTCGGGGACCCGAGGTTCGGCCAGATATTCATTACGGATACTCATCAGAGCAGGCTTCATGACATCCTTTCGTCGCATAAAACTGATTATAAGCTGTTCAGGATAGCAGACAGCAGGGTTGAAGAGGTATTTCACAACGGGGAAGCAGTAAAATGAGAAGAAGCAAAACCATAACCCTGGCGGAAGCCGTAAATGACTTTATAAGGGAAATGAACCTGGGCGAGAAGCTTAAAGAGACAGACCTGATAAATTCGTGGGAGGAAATAGTAGGTAAGGCAATATCATCGAGGACCTCCAGAATATACATAAAAGAGCATGTTCTTTATGTTCATTTAAACTCTTCCGTCGCAAGAAACGAGTTGCTTATGCTAAGGCAGGCGCTTAAGGAAAAACTTAACGACAGGGCAGGCTCTGAAGTTATTACCGATATTGTGCTTTCATAATGGATAAAGGCAGCCCTCCCTGTCAGGAGATGATATTGTAATTATCCCGGCTGATCTTCAATTTTTTTCTGAATTTCTTTTCAGATTCAAAATTATAACCGGTTTCATTAAAGGTCAATGTGACATTCTTATGATCGATAATAATTGATAATTCGGCTTTTTCATCCTTCCTGATTATAAAATCGGCAAGCAGCAATGCTTTTTCAATACCATCGCCGCGGCCAAAATTCCATACCTCATCGGGAAGAGCCAGCCTGTTGTCGTCGTAAATTGACTGACCAGGCATTTTTGCAAGCAGGTCACAGACCTCTTTGATTGATTTGCCATTAAGGTCGCTGAAGCAAACAGGATTTCTCTCAACAGCCGCCTTTACGAACGGGAGCCAGTCAATCCGGTCCATCTGTCTGTATACGTAAAGCGCAAGGAGAGACAATTCCGACCTGTCCGACAGCACCTCTATTTTCCTGACAATTTCATCCCTGGTTTCATCGATTGATATTTTCGGAACATCCGTTTTTATATAATTTCTTGATCTTTCAGGGAGTCTGGGTTCGGTGGAAATGAATGCCGCCAGATCACGGAACATTTCATTTATTGTCCTCGTGGGAATATGATGAATGGCATTTATGAAAAGACTTTCAATTTCCTGAAGGCTTTTACCCGGGTTGCTCTCGATTATTTTCTCGACTTCATTCAGCATTATCTTGCCGGGAAGCGGACTGAGGTGGAATTCGTCACCTTCAATTTCATTTATAAGGTTTGCGCGTGTCTCTGCTGAAGCATTGAATTTGCTTGTATGCTCGTACTCGAACATCTTCTCGAGAAGAATGTATCTTTTCTTTCCCGAGCATTCGCATTCGAACTGAAAGAGAGATTTATATTTTGACTTGAACCTTAGGAAATTGATAAAAATAAGGCTTGTCATTTCCGTGGTCAGAAATTCCCTGAGCTTTTCTGAAAAATGGTCATATGCATCCCTGTCGATCGTGGCATCATCATATATAGTATGGATAAATCCGGAAATATGCGAGACAATTGTCACTTTTTCGTTTTCAAGGGCTCTTCTTGCCTTTTCTGACAGGGAAGTTCCGTTGAACCACATGTTTTTTGTGACAATTCTCCTGTTATTCGTTATTAATCCTTCCTTTTCGGTAATAAAATCCTGTGAATGAAGGGGAGTAGCGACAAGGAATATCTTTTCCAGGGGAATTTTCCCGATTACGAACATTGCGGCAGCGTAAAGGGCTGATAAAGAAACACATTCACCTGCACCAGTGGTGAAATTATCCTTATGTCTGAAAGCGTTCATCGCTTCAACAGTTTCCGTTTTCCAGTACGGAATGACGTCTGAATTGAATTTGTCAAGGCCGAAATGCTTGCGGATGTCAATGTCGAAATAATATTTATCGCCTTCATAGCCGAACAGGGCATTCGAATGCCTAAGGAGTTCCATATCAAAAAAATCCCTGAATCTTTCTATTTCCCTGCTTTTTGTGGTAAGCCCCCATGTTGACAGGTCGAGATTGAAAACAAAATTCTGGATTATAAACTGCTTAATCCTGTTCACTTTGTAGGTGAATCCCTTTTTCTCAAAGTCTTTAAACCAGGGATCGCTTTTCCAACTCCAGATTACCGGAGACATTATATCAGCCAGAACAAGCGGGTAAAATAAATCAGGGAAGATGAAAATCTCCATATCCGACAGGGTGAACGCCGACGAATATTTTTCAAGTGTTTTCCGGTCTGTGAAATCAGCTATTTGATCTGGATCCATAGTCAACTTTAAAATCATGCAAAAATAATAACACTTTGCACGATTCAAAGTTTCCCGGCAAATAAGATTCAGAAAAATCTGTCAACAGTTGAAAAGAAGAAATTTGCTTCCCTCTGAGCATTTTCATCGCTGTCAGAGCCATGTATCGCATTCATTTGAACGGAAACAGCAAATAGTTTTCTTATGGTCCCGGGTTCTGCCTTTGCAGGATCAGTTGCTCCGATCAGTTTCCTGAACTCTTCAACTGCATTTTCATGCTTCAGCATCATTACAAATACCGGCCCCGAGGTCATAAATTCAATAAGGCTCTCAAAGAATGGCTTGCCGCGATGCACTTCATAAAAAGTTTCCGCCTGCTCTGCTGTCATCCTGACCATTCTCATTGCAGCAATTTCAAATCCTGCTTCATTTATCATTGCGAGTATCGGTCCTGTTTTACCGGTTCTGACCGCATTGGGCTTTATTATTGAGAAGGTGATGTTTCCTGTCATATCATAATAAATTTGTTATCAGAGACTCAGAGTATCTCCGGAGAGAATAATCATTATCTTTACCAGCCTATACTTTAAATCGGCCAGTGTTGGATTTGTCCAAATATACAAAAGAATTAGCAAAACTTTTTTCATCAGCAGAGAATACCCTGATTATTTGCCATATTAATCCTGATGGGGATGCTGTCGGTTCACAGCTTGCTTTATACCATTACCTTAAGTCAAAGGGTAAGCATGTTGAGATGATCTCTCCGAACAATCTTGAGGAATTTTTGAAATGGATGAATGGATCCGAATTAATCAATGTCTATATAAAGAACAGAAACAGATGCAAGGATCTTATTTCGCAGGCCGACCTTATACTGATGCTTGATTTCAGCCAGCCAGACAGGCTTGGAGAGGCAGAGAAATATGTCAGTGCATCTACCGCGAGGAAAGTCGTCATAGATCATCATCTTGAGCCGCGGGATTTTGCTGATCTGGTAATCTCTGATTCGTCGAAATGCTCAACTTCTGAGCTTATATATGAGCTGATTGCCGAAATTGACAGGGATTATATTCCATCACAGCCTTTTGCGGAAGCGATCTATGTGGGGATAATTACAGATACCGGGAATTTTGAACATGGCAACTATACGGGTAAAACACTCAGGATAATTGCGGGGCTGCTGGATGAAGGAATAGAAAAGAGCAGGATCCTCAACCTTATTTACAATAATTTTTCAGCTGACCGGATGAGGCTGCTGGGTTTTTCACTTAAGGAAAGAATGGTGATCCTGCCAGAGTACCAAACGGCTTACATTTATCTTAAGAAGAACGACCTGGCAACCTATAACTATGCAAAAGGCGATACTGAAGGGTTTGTAAACATGCCTCTGTCTGTCAGCGGGATAATATTCACAGCGCTATTTGTTGAAAAAGAAGGATTCGTCAAGCTTTCATTCCGCTCAAAGGGAGATTTTCCGTCAAATGAATTCGCAACGGAATTTTTTTCGGGAGGAGGCCATCTGAACGCTTCAGGCGGAGAGTACACAGGCACTCTTGAAAATGCTCTAAGTTATTTCTTAAAGGTCCTTAAAGAGAATTTTTCAAGGTTTCACCGGAACTGAATGCAATGAAAATTAAATATGTCGCTGTAATACTACTGGTAATTTCGATCAGTTGCAGCAGGGGACAGGGTAAAGCAGTAAGACAGCCTGTCCCAGGAAAATCGGAAATGGCTGACCTGAACAGGTATTTCGTCAGGAAGGACAGGGAAAGGATTGCAAATTATATCGACAGGAAGAATCTGAAAATGACTGAATCATCCTCCGGTCTGTGGTACATGATTAAAACAGAGGGAAGCGGGAGTTACCTTACTGACCGGGATAAAATAACGATGGAATATGAGTGCTCCCTGCTGGATGGTACAACCTGTTATTCATCCATCGATCTTGGCCCAAAGGAAATAACCATTGGAAAGACAACCATGGAATCCGGGTTGAACCAGGGGTTGAGAATGCTTAAACCGGGAGGGGAGGCAGTGTTTATTCTTCCTCCTTTTCTTGCCTACGGAATTACCGGGGATGGCGGTAAGATCCCTCCCAGGGCAGTGATAATTTATCATATCAAGATATCCGGCAATCCGTAATAAATTGTATTTTTACACGTTAAATAATATTCAATTTATTGCAAATGGGAGAAAATAAATTCAGAATCAGGACTGTAGCAATAGTTGCAGGGATTGTGGCATTATCGGTGAGTTCCTGTGATTTGAATTCTAAAATGGAACAGCAGGAACAGACAGAAATTCAGGATTACCTGACGGCACATCCAAACTTGAATTATACTAAGGAACCAAGCGGGTTGTATTATCTGGTAGATGTGAGGGGAACAGGAGATTCTGCTCTCAAGAAAGATACAGCACGAGTAATCTATACCGGCTACTATATTGATGGTACGGAATTTTCCACCAATGTCGGTTCCACGGATACGCTTGTATTCGCAATTGGAGGAGGACAGATGATAGCCGGATTCGATGAAGCAGTTTCCTATATGAGGACAGGAGGAAAATCTGACATACTGTGCCCATCCAGTCTTGCATATGGAGAAACAGGATATTTAATGCCTGCATACACACCCTTGTTATTTGATATTTATCTGGTAAGACTTACAACGGGCAGTAAAGAATAAAATCATTGCAGGATAAAGACCACGAGCCGGTCGTTGAGATCAGGCACACGGATTTTCCATTCTGAAATTTTCATCGTATGAATTGATTCCTGTGGCAGAGATATGTCAGCTGCAATGCACAGGAGTGTATTGTTATTGCATACTGACAGTATGCTGTTAAGCATTTTCTGATTACGGTAAGGCGTTTCCATAAATATTTGTGTAAACCCGTCGGATGCTTTCTTTTCCAGCTCTTTCAGCTTAGACTCCCTTGCATCCTGTTTTATGGGAAGATAACCGTTAAAAGTAAAATTCTGGCCGTTCAGCCCTGAGGAGATCAGGGCCAGAATAATTGAGCTGGGTCCTGATAGCGGAATGACTCTTATTTCTTTACTGTGAGCAATCCTTACCAGCCTTGCACCGGGATCAGCGATCCCTGGCAAACCCGCCTCGCTCATCAGACCCATATCATTTCCGTTCAGGCATGGATCCAGAAAATGACTGATATCTGCCTCTCCCGTATGCTTATTGAGTTCATAAAAGACGGACTCATCAATAGGGAATCCTTTATCAATGAGCCTTAAAAACCTTCTGGCGCTCCTAGTCTCTTCCACGACAAAATGCCTTAAACGCCTTGCCGTGGAAAGAGCCCTGGCCGGGATGATTTCCCCGAAATCATTTCCGCCAAGCGTGACTGGTATCAAAAATAAATTCCCTTTCATTTTTCACGTTTGTCAAATATAAATATTTAACTGTAATTGCGCGCGAAATAAAAACCCTGACAGAGTTGGCTTTTAGTGAATTTATATATAGGTTTGCCATGAAATAATTCGATTGTGAAGATAACATTCCTGGGAACAGGCACATCTCAAGGAGTACCAGTAATAGCTTGTGAATGTGAAACATGCCTGTCAAATGACCCTCGCGACAAAAGACTAAGGACATCTCTTCTTCTTGAAACGGCAGAGGCTGTATTGCTCTTTGATGCCGGACCCGATTTCCGGCAGCAGATGCTCAGGGAAAAAGTGAAAAAGCTTGATGCCATCATTATCACCCATGAACACAAGGATCATATTGCAGGAATGGATGATGTAAGAGCTTTTAACTACAAAAGCCAGGATGCCATCGATATTTTTGCTGAAGAGAGAGTGCAGAAGGCAATAAAGAGAGAATATGATTATGTCTTTGCAGAAAACCAGTACCCCGGGATACCCAGGATGAGGTTAAATCCGATTCCCGAATATGGGTTCCGCATAAAGGGAATAGGGATAATTCCGGTGAGAGTACGCCATATGAACCTGGAAATCTATGGATTCCGGGTGGGTGATTTTGCATATATCACGGATGCTAGCTATGTGCCTGAATCAAGCAAGGAAAAGCTTATTGGCGTGAAGTACCTGGTTGTGAATGCATTGAGAAAGGAGAAACATATTTCTCATTTCTGTCTTCGTGAAGCAATCGATTTTATAAGAGAGATATCGCCCAAAAAAGCTTATCTGACACATGTCAGCCACCAGATGGGTCTTGCAAGCAAAGTATCAAAGGAGCTGCCATCCGGGATAATGCTGGCATATGACGGCCTTAATCTTGTTCTTGATGACTGAAAGGTAAAGACTATTTTCTTTTATAGCCTTTTGAAAGCTTTTTCTGGTATCTCGGCGAAAAATAATATCTGTTCCTTCCAAGCTGGGATGCATTTACCTTTGAGGCCTGTTTTTTCTTTTGCAGCCACGGATTCTTCCGTGAAGCCGAACATCCGCTGCAAACTGCAATTGCCAGAAGAACAAGGAAACAGCTAAAAAATATTTTGAAGGATTTAGACATTCATATTCATGATTTATTGATAGTTTTTAAAAATACAATATATTTAATTAAAAAAAAAATTAATTGAGTGTGGGAATATGTCTCACTTACCTATCTGCCATAAAACAATTTTTTAAATGATCGGTAAAATATATCTTGCATTGAAAAAAATACTCGTTGATAATCATAAGGCTCTTAATTAAGAAAAATTATAAGTTCAGTGGATTTATGTCGCATGAATTTTTAAAGATTTCCGGTATCATAAGAAGAAGAATATGGTTTTCCTTCCTTCTCTTGCTATCATTTCATGTCAGCCAGGTTAATTCGCAGTCGCTGAATGGAATAAATATCGAAACGCATCATGGGTTAATGGCCGCAGGCATTTCTCCTGACGACAGCAGTGTAATCGAATTAAGCCCGCAAAAGCCATTCTTCAGCTTCCTTCTTGACGGTAAGTATTACTCTTCGGCTGATATCCCTGCTGAGAATTACAGCGGCGGCTATTTATTGAAAATACAGGACAGGATAAGGATGATTGTAAGTGCTCCCCGGCATTCAGCGACAGGACTCGTCAGCAGCATCCAGTTTGATAATACCTGCGGTGACACTTTGTCCATCAGCAATTTTGTTCCCTTTGGCGAGAGCAGAACTTCGGTCTATATAACTGATTATGGCACTGACGATTTGGCACGGGCCTGCCTGTTCCGCCCCGGTTCCAGGCCCTTAAGGGTTATATTGCCTGA
This sequence comes from uncultured Bacteroidales bacterium, assembly GCA_963717685.1. Lineage (GTDB taxonomy): Bacteria > Bacteroidota > Bacteroidia > Bacteroidales > VadinHA17 > LD21. The sequence goes on from OY970346.1 coordinate 2,723,211, forward strand.
TAATGCCTGGGAAACAGGATACTCCTCTTTTTATGCCGGCGGTGATTTTTCAGTTTGTTCATTGGCGCGCCGGCAAAAAACGGATGGAGGACAGAAAAAACGGTATGAGACTATTTTACCGCCCAAAGCGACCGTATATTATAATATGTATATTGATATTTTCAGGGGCGAATGGCAGGAAGGTCTGAAGCTGATGTTCAGGGACAGGTATTTGTATGACCTTGGTACATTCAATAATGCTCTTTACGAAAGGAGCGACCTGACCTGGATAAGGGAAAGCTACCTGATTGTGCTGGAGATGGCATGGCAAAAGGAATTCTATGACAGGTTCACAGGAAGATACAATTACAGTGATATGCTGAAAAAGGATATTGAGCAATTTGGAAGCATTGACGTGTTCGGAATCTGGCCTACCTGGCCCCGGCTTGGACTGGACCGCAGAAACCAGTGGGACTTGTACCATGATTTGCCCGGAGGCACTTTGCAGCTAAGGAATTTTGCCAGGCTTTCAAGGCAATATGGCACAAGATTATTTATTTCGTATAATCCATGGGATAACAGTACAAGAAAGGAAGATCAGCTTAAGGGCATGGCAAGGACCATTTCTGAGACTGAGGCTGATGGTGTCATACTTGATACACGTGGCAGTTCAAGCACTGAGCTTCAGGCAGCTGCCGACAGTGTCAGAAAGGGAGTGGTCATGTACTCTGAAGGCATGGCCGTGGTAAAAGATATGCCAGGCATAGTGGCAGGTCGTGTTCATGATGCAATAATCCTTTCGCCTGAACTTAACCTTAATAAGCTTATAAAGCCTGAATTTGCAATCTTCAGGGTTTGTGACGTCGGCGGAGACATTATTCACCGTGAAATAGCCATTTCCTTTTTTAACGGGTATGGGACCGAGCTTAACATGTTCAGACCGGGTGGCAGAAATGACAATTTCGATGAAGATATGCATTTCCTTGCCTGCACAACTTTTATCCTCAGACAGAACAGCGACGCCTTCCTCGATAAGAACTGGACTCCTCTGATTGAGACTTTGGCCGATAATGTATATGTGAACAGGTGGAAATCAGGTGAAAAGACAATATATACCATATTAAATATGCAGCCCGGAGGAATTAATGGCAGCCTTTTCAGCACAGGTGATACGGCCGGAAAACATTATGTTTCAATCTGGAACCACGAAAACCTTGAGCCTGCACTTAAAAATGGCAGGCAATACCTGCCCTCAAGAGCAAAAGGATGGGAGGATGCCCTGTCAGGAACAAGGAAAGAAGGTTCAGTCGATTGCATTGCAGAATTTCCCGACTTGCTGAAATCTGAACTTGCCGGTGATTCGATAAAGATAAGTTACGCCGGAGATGGAAAAACACTTGTATGGAAAGGGAATCCGGGATATGGAACAGCGTTAAGGGAATTCAGGATATTGAAAGATACTATTGTCAGGATAAAAGATCTGTTTGGATATTATGAGGGCAAGATCGTAGTCCAGCAGGTTGATGATAAAAAGTTGAAGGATGAGGATGTTCTAATTTTTAAGGCAGGGAAGCCATGGCTGGTCAGCAGGATTGAACGAGTCAAAAAAGCTGTCAGCCAGGTTCCCGGAATGGTACTTGTGCCGGGGACCGCATTTTCATTCAATGTAAAGGCCGATGAGGATTTCATACCTTACCCTGATATCAGCGGCAAGACAATTAAAGTTGACAGTTTTCTGATCGACAAATACCCGGTGACAAATGCGCAGTACTTTGAATTCATAACGGCAACGGGTTATGTACCTTCAGATACGACTCGCTACCTTAAGGATTGGGAATCAGGAACTTTCAGGCAGGGTCAGGATAATTACCCAGTCGTATATCTCAGCTATGAAGATATGAAAGCATATGCAAAGTGGGCAGGCAAGCGATTGCCGACAGAGGCTGAGTGGCAGCTCGCCGCACAGGGTACAGACAAAAGGAAATGGCCCTGGGGTGATGAATTTCATGGGACCTACTGCAACAATGCCTTTGACAGGCCGACTCCTGTAGATGCGTTTTCGAAAGGGCAAAGTCCATACGGAGCTGTGGACCTGGTTGGCAATGTATGGCAGATGACCGGAGATCTCTATTTCAACGGCACAGATTACTTTGCAATAATAAGAGGAGGGAGCTATTACAAGCCTGACTCAAGCCAGTGGTATCTTGAAGGTGGTCCCCAGCCACTAGATAAGACCCAGATGATGCTAATGGTATCGCAGGGATTCGACCGCTGTTCAACTGTCGGCTTCCGCTGTGTGAAGGATATCGAAAGCAGGGATTTTAAAGGAAAGAAATAGCTGCTGTTCAAGCGTTTCGATTCAAGGCTTGGATCACTCTTCGAGGAAATGCATCCACTGAGAGCAAAATAATCGTGTATTGAAATTAGTATCCGTTTCAGGATAAAAAAAGAACATGAATCGTTCCATGTTCTTATCAAATAACTTATTATAAAATATTTGTCCCGGCAATCTATACTTTCAGCTTTTTCTCAATTTCATTTATCTGATTCCTGAAATGTTTGTCGGTATCAATAAGATTATTGACTGTCTTGCAGGCATGAAGGACGGTAGCATGATCCTTTCCGCCGATGTGGGATCCAATATTTGCCAGGGATGCTTTTGTAAGGCTCTTCGAAAAGTACATTGATACCTGGCGTGCCTGTACAATTTCCCTTTTCCTTGTTTTTCCCTGGATCATGTCCATAGGGATCTTATAGTAATCACATACGATTTTTTGGATGTAATCAATGGTGATTTCCTTTTTGGAAGAGCTTACCAGTTTTTCGACCATCATCCTGGCAAGGTCGAGCGTTATTTCCTTTCGGTTAAGGGTCGACTGTGCATAAAGTGAAATAAGGACAGCTTCAAGTTCCCTTATATTGTTTGAAATATTTGCTGCAAGGAATTCAAAGATCTCATCAGGCAACTCTATGCCGTCGTTATAGGCTTTCTTTTTCAATATTGCCAGCCTGGTCTCATAGTCGGGCCTTTGGAGGTCGGCCTGCAGACCCCATTTGAATCTTGAGAGGAGTCTTTGTTCCATCCCCTGCAGATCAACTGGCGGCTTGTCGCTTGTAAGAATCAGCTGTTTGCCTGACTGGTGAAGGTGATTGAAAATATGGAAAAAAGTATCCTGCGTCTTCTCTTTGCCTGCGAACTCATGGACATCATCCAGGATAAGGACGTCGATCATCTGGTAAAAATGAAGGAAATCATTTTTATTATTGTTTCTTACCGACTCAACGAACTGTGTCTGAAATTTGTTTGCATTGACATAGAGCACTATCTTATCTGGATGGATTTCTTTAACCAGTATTCCTATAGCCTGTACCAGATGAGTTTTTCCAAGACCGGAATCGCCATAGACCATCAGCGGGTTGAAGGCAGTTCCTCCGGGGTTATTGCCTACTGCAATGCCTGCTGACCGTGCTAGCCTGTTGCATTCACCCTCAACGAAGTTATTGAAGTTATAATCGGGATTTAGTTTCGGATCGAAATGGACTTTCTTGATACCCGGTATGATGAACGGATTCTTGATCGAAGGGTGAGTGATATCGAAAGGAACCTGGACGGGTTTATTATTGAGATCGGTCTTGTTCCTTGACGGATAACGGACCGTATAAGGCTTACCATCGGAATAGCTGGAATTTTCCATCACGACGTTGTATTCGAGTTTGGCATCTGTGCCTATCTCTCTCCTCAGGGTTTTTCTAAGAATATCAATATATTGTTCCTCGAGGTACTCATAAAAAAACGGGCTGGGAACCTGAATAGTCAGTACATTGTTTTCAAGCTTTAAAGGAATTATAGGTTCAAACCAGGTTTTGAAGCTGATGGATGGGATTATGTCTTTGATTATTTGCAGACAGTTATTCCATACGTCATGAAGAGTTTTGTTCATTAGGTATTTTATTTTAACATACGGGTTCGGATCAAGCTGATTCGAGTAGCAATATTTGTAAAAAAAAAACTTAAAAAAAAAATTATTTTTACTTGATTATTTCAAAAAAAGTATATGTTTTTAAACATCAGTAACTTAAATGTAAAAAAAAATTAATCTTTTGTAATAAACTGAATATCAATCGATTATAAATCAATTAAAAAGTTAATCAGTGTATCACAAATCATTAGGAACGCTTACTCAAAAATCGACATTTATGTTTTAAAATGAGTATTTTTTTGTAACCGATTTTCTTTTAAATTTCAAGATCAAGATACTCTGAATTTTAGAAATTCAAATCATTTTTCAGGAATATTTTTTTTGCCGAACACGGAAAAATTAATATACCGTTTTGGATTGGCTTTTATATCCTGAAGGAGGCCGTTGAGGTTCCCAAGAATGGTATTCAGGTTTTTGTATAGCGTATCATTTGTAATAAATTGTCCAGCGCTTCCTTTCCCCTGGTTAAGATTACCTATAAGGGTCGATGTCTTGTCGAGAGCCGACTTAAGGTTGCTGATTGATTTATAGATATCAGCTGCTTCAATTGTATCGGTAATAGAATTAAGATTGCTGAATGTTTTGCTCATTTTGTCTGAATTAGCTGCAAGCATTCCCGAGAATTTATTTAAGTCATCGATTGTGGTTTTAAGATCTGTCTCCCTTGATCCTATTATTCTGTCGATGCTTTCGGAAGTGCTGCTGATGCGGGCAATAGTTCCTTTTACGTTTTTCCGGAATTCAGGATCCATAATGTCGTTCACTGAGCTTATCACAGAATCGAGAGTTGTTGAAAGCTTCATTATCTTGTCTTTCAAGGGTTCCAGTTCCGTGAAAAATGTTTCTGCGATTCTTCCGGGTATCGTATCTCCGTTTTTGTAAAATCCGGGCCCTGTTCCATAAATAAAACGCGCCTTCATTCCTGCGATAATAGATACCGGCAATACTTCAGCGATTGTTCCCTTCGGAAGTCGGAAGTCTTTACTTACGGAATACTGGACGACAAGCTTTCCGCTCTCGGGGGTCAGGAAATGAATGGACTGTACGACTCCGACCTGGTAGCCGTTCACTTCAATAGGGCTTGATTCTGCCAGCCCTGCTATATTATCGTAAACCGAATAATATGTCAGGGTGCTTTTGAAATAATCCTTTCCCTTAAGGAAATTAAAAAGCCAGATAAATAATACAATAGTCAGCAATGCAGCAGCGCCGACTTTTACCTCATTAGATAACTTCTTCATATTACCTGCCTGTGTTTTTCCTGCTTAATTCCAACGCCTGGTGCAAAGGTAATATTTTGTTGCCTTTTAAAGCAATCACGAACGCATCAGGATATAGGTTCTCAATTCGTTTTCTATATTTTACGGCTTCGGAATAATCTGTAAATCTACCTGTTGCATATCTATATCGGGGTTCTGTATATATCTCCCTTATGTCTTCTATCCCCTTGAAATTATCCGGTCCAATTCCTATTCTTGTTTTTGATGCAGAAACCTGGATCATGAAAATCAAGACATTGCTGCTGTCAGCATCCTTATTTGCGACTATTGTCTCTTTTGGCCTCTCGGCCGATATTCCGCTTTTGCTGTCTATGTCATTCATATAATCGATGCATGCCCGGCAAATTGCAGCAGCAATGAAATCCTGACCTTCGGCTGAATTAAGGTACTTCTCCTCGTCGGGATTTGTTATGAATCCTGTTTCGATAAGTATTGCCGGCATTTTCGTATTATATAGTACCCAGAAGCCGGCCTGTTTTACTCCCCTGTCATACCTGTTGACCCTTTCGCTCAGCTGTGTTTGTATCCTTGATGCCAGGTCGGTGCTTTGTTTCTGGTAAAGGTTCTGGGTGAGAGTGAACATGATATATGATTCAGGAGATTTCGGATCGAATCCCTGGTAATTTGTTGAATAATCGTTCTCGAGCAGGATCACTTCATTCTCCTTCATTGCTACTGCAAGGTTGGCATCATCCTTTGCCAGACCCATAATATATGTCTCAGTGCCAGATACGCTTTTTGACTTAGCCCAGTTTACATGTATTGAGACAAACAGGTCAGCATTATTTTTATTGGCTATCCTGGGCCTTTCCCTGAGATCGACAAAGCTGTCATCATTTCTTGTCAGGATTACGGTAACGTTTTTCTGGCTTTCCTTTAAATACTGTCCGGTCTTCAATGAAATGGCAAGAGTTATATTCTTTTCCTTGCTGAAGGAACCTAGTGCACCGGGATCCACACCACCATGTCCCGGGTCAATTACAATGACCCATTTCCCGGCACTCTTTGGTGACGGCTCTGCCAGTACAGTAAAGGATAAGGCGAATAACAGAAAAATCAATATATTGACGTATATATTAAAGGCATCCTGTTCACCGTTTTTAATTTCTGGACACATGGTAGTTCACGTTTTTTTAATAGTTTTGCCGCTGACGTCCGGAAGTCGCATAAAAACTATACAAAAATAACATTTAAGTTGTATATTTTTAATGAAAAGCGGTTACTCGCAGTGTTCCTGGTGATGGTGCTGTCTCTTCCTTTGTTTTCCCAGGAAGGGAAAATCTCACAGGATACTCTCCTCATTAAAAAGGATACAACATCTTCCGATTCATTGAGGTTCCTGAAAAAAATATCAAAAGGCGCGATCGATAAGCAGGTGACTTATAGCGCCCCGGGAGGGTATATCATAAATGACATGGTTAACAAGAGATCCACTATCGTGAAAAACGGGGTAGTCGATTATGGAGACATAGAGATCAAGGCTGATTCCATCATTTTTGATATGACGACGGATCATGTTTATGCAGTAGGAGTAAGGGATACCTCCGGCAAGGTAGTAGGAAAGCCTGACTTCAAATCAGGTTCGGAAAAATTCACTTCCGACACATTGGAGTATAATTTTAAAACCAAGAAGGCAGTAGTGAAGAATATTGTCACAAAGCAGGATGAGGGCCTGCTGCACAGTTCCGTGACAAAACTTCTTGATGATGGGACATCAAATATTTTTAAAAGCACTTATTCGACTTGTGATGCCGATACGCCGCACTTTTATATTAATCTGAGGAAAGCCAGGGTCTATCCGGGCAAGAAAATAGTATCAGGGCCGGGGAACCTTGTCCTGGAAGGTATTCCATTGCCGCTTTATCTTCCATTCGGATATTTTCCCATACAGACAAAAAGAGCGACGTCGGGAATTCTTATGCCGACGGCTCACTATGAAGCTACCCGTGGTTATGCACTTACTGACGGAGGTTACTATTTCGCCATAAACAATTATTTTGACCTGGCGCTTAAAGCAAACATTTTCACAAACGGTTCCTGGCTGTTTTCAGCTTCTTCCGATTATAACAGATTGTACAAGTTTAACGGGAATTTTGCATTCAGTTATGCCGATAATATTTCAGGACACCAAGGGTTATCGGATTTTTCAGAGCAGAAAAACTACAGTATAATATGGAAATACACCCAGAGTCCCAAATCATGGCCAGGATCAAATTTTTCAGCAAGCGTTAACATGAGCTCCAGCGGATATGATCAGAATAACAGTTATAACCTTGCTGATCATATTACTACGACCAGGCAATCAAGCGTAAGCTATTCCAAAGCTTGGGATGGCACGCCGTTGAATTTTGCGATAAGCATGTACCAGAGCCAGAATGTGGCAGACGGGACCATGGCGCTTGATCTTCCAAAAATGAGTTTTAGCGCATCCAGGATCTATCCTTTCAGGGGAAGCGAAGGAGTATCAAAAAAATGGTACCAGGATATTCAGCTTCAGTACACGGCATCTCTTGATAACCAGGTTAACACGTACGACAGTCTTTTATTTACAAAGTACACTCTTAACAATATGAAAAGCGGCTTTACTCATGAAATACCTTTAAGCCTGCAATTCCGTCCTTTTAAAAATTTTTCAATAACTCCCCAGGTGTCCTATAAAGGGGTTCTTTATACCCAGAAGGTACTGGAGGTGTGGGATCCTGATAAACAAAAGATAGATTACGATACCGTGAGGGGAGTATTCTATGGGCAGGCTGTAAATCCTTCGATCAGTGCAGGATACAGTCCGCAGATATTTGGTACGTACCAGTTTACTAATCCAAATTCCAGGATTCAGGCAATCCGTCATGTCATTAAGCCGTCAGTGACATTTTCGTTTGTCCCTTATTTTAGCGGCCTGAGTTCAAAAATGTACAGACAGGTGCAGACAGACACTACCGGTCATACGACCACTTACTCCATATTTAACGGTAATATTTTTCAAACTCCGGCTTTATCATCAAAGAGCGGAAGCGTTTCCTTTAGTTTAGTAAACCTGCTGGAAGCCAAGGTATATGCTAAAAATGACACCACGGGAAAACCTAAAAAAGTCAGCCTGATTGACAACTTTAATATATCCACATCTTACAATATTTTTGCTGACACAGACAGATGGAATCCGGTATCCATGTCATTAAGGACCACTCTTTTCAATAACGTGGGGCTTTCAGCCAGCGGCACCTTTTCCCTGTATGGGTGCAACAGCACCGGAGGATTATTAAAGGAATACTATTTTTCTGAGACCGGGAAACTGATGCGTCTGACTGCTTTTAATGTCGGGGTGAATTTCAGTCTTGATAAGCTGTTAAAGGGAGACAAGAATTCAAAATCCACGGCTGTTGCCCAGCAAAATGATCAAACATCATCAAATACTATGGGAGCTCAGGCGGGAGTCAAAGCCCCGGGCCCTGATCAGCAGCATCAGCAACAGCAAACCAAGGCCGATCAGTTTGATGAGTACGGATATATGAAATTTGATTCACCCTGGTCAATGTCAGTGACATATTCCCTCAACTATACAAAGCCGGCTTTCATAGGAATATTTTCTCAAACTCTTTCCGTAAACGGGAAGATTCAGCTTACTAAAAACATGAACATAAACTATACTTCCGGGTATGATTTCAGGGTTGGGGCGATAACTATGACACAAATAGGGATAACACGCGATTTGCATTGCTGGGATATGAGCGTCAGCTGGGTGCCAAACGGCAACATGAGGATGTGGGAATTTACAATTAAGGTCAAGGCATCAGTGCTGTCCGATCTTAAGTATGATATGAGGAAGGATTACCATGATACTTATTAAATAAACGGCAGATAAAAATGAAGAGAATTATCAAAACCGAAAAGGCACCTGCAGCTATAGGTCCATACAATCAGGCAGTTGAGATAAACGGGATGCTTTATATATCTGGGCAGATTCCGATTGATCCTGCGACGGGAAGCCTGGTCAACGGTGACATTTCAATACAAACCCGGCAGGTCTTCAGAAATATCTCGGCTATCCTGGAAGCAGCCGGTTATACTTTCTCCGATGTGGTCAAATCAACTTGTCTGTTGAAGGACATTTCTGATTTCAGGGCAATGAATGAGGTTTATGAGACGTATTATAAGGAAGATCAGCCTGCAAGAGCAGCTTTTGCAGTAAAGGAATTACCTCTTGGAGCCCTGATAGAGATTGAGACTGTTGCAATGAGATAAGATGAAAAAGGGTCCTTCCCAGGACCCCTTCTCCGAACTTTTTCTATAATTATTCTGCTTTTATTTCAAAATCGACATCGACTTTTACTTCCCTGTGCAGTTTAATTACCGCCTTATAATTTCCTATTTCCTTTATTTGTTCATCAGGAAGCGATATGCTCTTCCTGTCTATATCGAATCCTTTTTCCTTAAGTGCTTCGGATATCTGAATGGTATTTACGGAACCGAATATTTTTCCTGAAGAGCTTGTTTTAGCGCCAATGACAATTTTTAGTCCGGCCATCTTCTCAGCCATTTCCTGTGCCTCGGCTTTGATTTTTTCTTCCTTGTGAGCCTTCTGGCGAAGATTCTCTGCATGCATTTTTTTTGCTGATGGCGTTGCTGCTGCTGCCATGCCTTTTGGAATAAGGAAATTCCTTCCGTAACCATCCTTTACATGGACCAGGTCGTCCTTTTGTCCAAGCTTATGAACATCCTGCAATAAAATAACTTCCATAATTAATCCTCCTTATTTTAAAAGGTCAGTGACATAAGGAAGAAGGGCAATATGACGGGCTCTTTTTATGGCTTTTGCCACTTTCCTCTGATATTTTAATGAAGTGCCTGTTATTCTTCTTGGCAGGATTTTTCCCTGGTCATTCAGGAATTTCTTCAGAAATTCAGGATCCTTGTAATCTATGTACCTGATCCTGTTCTTTTTAAAGCGGCAGTATTTCTTTTTCTTGACCTCAACAGTTGGCGGGGTCAAATATCTTATCTCGGATTCATTCTGTGCCATTTGTTATTCCTCCTTTGATTTTTCTGATTCCTTTTGTTTCCTTTTTTTCTCAGCATATTCGACAGCGAATTTCTCCATCCTGAAAGATAGGAACCTGATAATCCGCTCATCTCTTCTGTACTGGACTTCAAGCTTCTCAACGATGCTTCCCGGTCCTTTGAATTCAATCAGATAATAAAAGCCAGTCGACTTTTTCTGGATAGGATAGGCCAGTTTTTTCAGGCCCCAGTTCTCTTCATGAACGATCTCCCCGCTGTTATCGGAGATGACCTTCTTGAACTTTTGTACCGCTTCCTTCATCTGGTTCTCAGATAAAACGGGAGTTGCAATGAAAACGGTTTCGTACTGATTCAACATAATTTAACAATTAATTTTTTAAATGAATTTGGCTCGCAAAAGTACAATTATTTTCGTTTAATCAAAAAATATTGTACATAAAAAACATATAACTGATGATAATCCGGCGTTTTGAAATATGGCTTTGGTCGCCGGCTTCAATCCATGTCAGTTTCAAAAGGGCCTTTTAAATTATCTTGACTATATTTGTATTTCATTATCTTTAACAGGAGTCAGAAACCAGTATGGAGAACTTTATTGTTTCAGCCCGCAAATACCGGCCGGTTACTTTTGATATGGTGGTGGGGCAGGATATTATAACAAACACACTTAAAAATGCAATTAAAAGCAGGCATCTTGCCCAAGCCTATCTTTTCTGCGGACCCCGCGGCGTGGGTAAGACTACATGTGCCAGAATTTTTGCAAAAGCCATCAATTGCACTGACCTGAAGGAAAACGGGGAAGCTTGTGATAAGTGCGAATCATGCCAGTCTTTCAATACGTTAAGATCCTTTAATATCCATGAACTCGATGCTGCCTCAAACAATAAAGTGGAAGATATCAGGAGCCTCAATGACCAGATAAGGATCCCGCCTCAGATAGGGAAATACAGCATATATATAATTGATGAGGTGCATATGCTCTCGGCATCAGCATTCAATGCATTTCTGAAGACACTTGAGGAACCGCCTTCTCATGCTATATTCATACTTGCAACTACCGAAAAGCATAAAATCATTCCTACTATTCTTTCGCGCTGCCAGATATTTGATTTTAACAGGATAAGAGTTGAGGATATTGTCAAAAGGCTGCAGTTCGTCGCGGAGAATGAATCTGTTTCGGCTGAGGAGGAAGCACTGCATATGATAGCCCAGAAAGCTGACGGCGCTCTTAGGGATGCACTGTCAATCTTTGACCAGATAGTAAGCCTTTGCGGTAAAAAGATTTGTTACACGGATGTAATAGATAATCTCAATGTCCTCGATTATGATTACTATTTCAGGACTGTTGATGCCGCCCTAAAGGGAGACATATCCACTGTTCTTATAACCTTCAATGAAATACTTGAGAAGGGTTTTGAAGGACATAATTTTATTTCCGGGCTGAACAGCCATCTCCGTGATCTGCTCGTCAGCAAGGATGAAATAACCATCCGCCTTCTTGAAGCCGCTCCTTCCGTCAAGCAAAGGTATCTGCAACAGGCCGGGAAATGCCAATTACAGTTTCTTTACGACGCACTTGAAGCAGGCAGCAGCTGCGATATCTCATATAAAACCAGTAAGAATCCGCGACTCCATATAGAACTTTCACTAATAAAGATGTGCCGTCTTACAGGGAAAAGGGAGGAAGAAAATCAAAAAAAAAAGGAGGATGATAATAACCTGAATGTTACAGGCAATGATCTCCGGCCTCCGTCCAAATCAGGAATAATACGTCATGAACAGCCGACAACGGGAAGAAGGGATGCTTCGCGATCTGATTTTTCAGATGGTCAGCATGTGCCTGTGGTGGAAAAGCCCGTCAAAACATTTTCCATCAAGGATATAATATCTGAAGCCGGCGAACCTGAAATCAAGGCGGCTATGCCAAGCCTGGTTCGGCAGAATAATTCTGCGTCCGCGCCCGTAGAAAAAATTAAGCTGACTGGCGAGAATCTCACTTCAGCCTGGAAAGAATTCACGGAAAGCCTTAAAGGAGAGGGTGCCAGGATAATGAGCATGTTTAAATCCATATCCCCGGAGCTGGAGGACGAGCATACGTTAAGAATTCATCTCAGCAATGTGGACCAGAAAGACACTTTTGTTCAGAATTACAGGCAAAAGCTTTTAGGTTTTCTTGAGGAAAAATTCAAGATCGGTGACCTTGAAATAGAAACCGCCGTGGATCAGTTCGAGTCAAATGAGATAATTTACACTGATGAACAGAAATATAACTATCTGCAGGCAAAATACCCTGCCCTGAAAGATTTCAGAAAAGCATTCAATCTTGACATAACATAAATATCAAAAAAAATAATTTCCAGGCTATTATGTTTCAGGAAAAGAAAATGCCAGTCACCGGGTTTTCAAAGGATTTCCTTGAAAATGAGAAGATTTACACCGACCATATCCTCGATACGTCCAGGTCGATGATCAGCATAATAAACAGGGATTATGTTTATATAAAGGTAAATTCCACTTTCTGCAATGCTCACAAGGGAATAGCTGAGGCTATTGTGGGAAAATCACTGGGAGATATCTGGGGTGATGATACCTTCAGGAAAAGAATCAAGGACAATATAGACAAATGCTTCGACGGAGCGACTGTCAGGTACGAAGCCTCATTTTCGACTCCGCAGTCCGGGAAAAGATTCTTTGAGGTAATTTTCCGCCCTTTTCCGGTCAAGTCAGGGCAAATAACTCACCTGCTTGCAGAGACGTTTGATATCACTGACCTTAAGCTTTCAGAAAAGATAGCTGTGGAGAAGGAGGAAGAATTCAGAAAACTGGAGACAAATCTTCCTATTGGCTTTCTGAGATGCAGGCCCGATGGAAAAATACTGCATGCAAACAAAACATTCCTGATCATTATGGACTGCAACGATGAAAAATTTCTGTGCTCGGCGAACCTAAGGGATTTTTATGCAGAGAAGGAGGTTTTTGATATCCATGTTGAAGAGATGGCCGACAATAAACCTAAATCATTCGGAAGGACAGTCTTAAAAACCTGTAGCGGAAATGAAATTGTTTGCAGGATAAGCAGCTTCATGGGTCTTGATGAAGCAGGGAAGCCTTCCTACATGGACTTTGCATTTGAAGACTCAACACGCGAGCTCATGCTCGAAAACAGGCTGCTTGAAGCCCAGAAGCTGGAAACAATAGGGTCTCTGGCCGGAGGAATTGCTCACGATTTCAATAATATTCTTGCAACCATATCGGGTTATTCAGAATTAATACGCGATGATCTGCCTAAAGATTCTTCTCCCTATGAAAAAACATCAAAAATAGATATGGCAGTTGCCAGGGCAAGATCACTTACAAACCAGATACTTACGTTCAGCCGGCAGGTGGACCAGGAAAAAGTGCCGGTGAGCGTTTATGAAGTTCTCAGGGAGACAATAGGTTTTATAAAATCAGCGGCACCATCCAATATAACTATAAAAAGCAGCCTGAGAAACAGACAGAAAAATGTACTTGCTGATCCGACTCAGCTTTTCAGGGTTTTCCTCAACCTGATTACAAACGCAATCCAGTCAATTGAGGGTAACGCAGGGACGGTTTACATAAGCACAAAACTGGTCAGTGGCAAAAATGTTCAGAGCGAAATGAATAAAGATATAGTGGCAGATGAGTATATACTCGTCAGTTTCAGGGATACGGGAAAAGGTATGGACCCATCGCTATTAAGAAGGATATTTGAGCCTTTCTTTACAACCCATGAAGTGGGAAAAGGAACAGGGCTGGGATTGTCAGTAGTTCATGGAATCGTATCGGAGATAGGCGGCGAGATCCTTGTTTCGAGCGAAAAAGGGAAAGGGTCTGTCTTTTACACTTATCTTCCTGTAGCAGGGGATTATATTGAACCAGCTGAAATTGCAGCTAAAAAGAAACAGATTTTGTTCATTACCGGTGACAAGCACGAATCAAGGATACTCACGCTTGCCCTTGAGAGAGCAGGTTTTGAGATGATACAGTCTTCGGAGCTCAGACATTTCAGCAATATTCTTTCAGGACAGGAGCCGAGACCGGATCTAGTCATTTACATGAGCGATTCAAAGGAAATAAGAACAGGAGATCTGGTGGATCAGCTTAAGAAAAACGATGCGGCAATACCATGCATAATTATATCCGATTCAAATCAGGACATAGCTGATGATAAATTGCTAAATTCCGGGATTGTCAGGCAACACCTTATAAAACCCGTTTCCCTCAGGGAAATAAAAGACGCGATAAAATTGTCTATTAAATAGTATATTGCATAAAATTATGCAATAATTAACCTGATAACTGATTATGCCGGGAATCCTGATTGTCGAAGATAACAATGAACTTCGTGAAATGCTGAAAGTTTCCTTTAACAGGAAGCGGTTTACTGTTCTTGAAGCTGAAAACGGGAAGGATGCAATTATTCACTTCAAGCCGTCAGTAACGGATCTTGTAATTACTGACCTTATAATGCCTGAGGAGGATGGGCTTAAGGTCATTATGAAATTGCGGGAGATTAAGCCATCCATAAAGATTATCGCCATCTCGGGAGGGGGGAAGGCCGGCCCTGCAAATTATCTTAATCTGGCAAAAGCCTTGGGTGCCGATGCGGTTTACTCAAAGCCTTTTTCAGTTAATGAAATGGTATCGGAAATAGAAAAGTTGCTGGATATTGAACATCCCCTGTGAAAGAATTGTTATAGATTTAAAAAAACTATGACCATGCTTAAGAAAAAAGTTGAAGACATCTGCAACAGGCAGGTAGAAAGAGAAGGCTACTCATCGAACCTGTACCTTTCAATGGCATCGTGGGCTGAGAATAACAGGTATTCAGGAGTGGCAAAATGGATGTATGCCCAGGCGGAAGAGGAAAAGATTCATATGCTAAAGTTCTTCAGGTACATTAATGAACGGGGAGGAAAGGCAATAATGCCGGCATTCAAGCAGCCTCCTGCCGATTTTAAAAACATTGAAAACCTTTTCAGCGAAGTGCTGAAGCATGAAGAATTTGTTACATCGAGCATTAATGAAATCGTAGCTCTTACATTGGCTGAAAAGGATTTCAATACGCACAATTTTCTTCAGTGGTTTGTAGCGGAGCAGGTTGAAGAAGAAATATCTGCCAGGGCTATCTTGGACAAGATTCATCTTCTTGGCAAAAACAGCTTGTACGAACTCGACAGGGATATCATGACGCTAA
The DNA here is from genome assembly GCA_963717685.1 of uncultured Bacteroidales bacterium. Lineage (GTDB taxonomy): Bacteria > Bacteroidota > Bacteroidia > Bacteroidales > VadinHA17 > LD21. Next base: position 2,738,687 of record OY970346.1, read on the forward strand.
GGGCTCCTGAAGGTGCCAAAGAATAGCCTTGTAAATGAAAAGGCAGATCGCGGTTGTCATAATAATAATCTTAGCCTTGCCAGTCACCGGGCTTCATGCCCAGAGTCGGGCAGGCAGGTTACCTTTCCGGTCGACCTGCTATGCAGGCAAAAATGTCAACCAGATTTATATCCCGCCTCCAAAGGAATTCCTTTCAAAATCAGGAAGCAAAGGCGGAGCTACAATAACAATGTATTATTCCGGTGATTTTTCAGCCGCAGCGGTCAATGCCATAAACTTTTCCGCTTCGGTTCTTGAATCGATTTTGCCTTCTGATACGCACATCTCAGTAACGGCTATCTGGGGTGCAATAACTACCAGCGGTGTTCTTGCCCAGGCAGAGGCAACAGACTTTATTCCCGGATGGGAAATAAATGCCCAGGTGCCATATGCATATTATCCGGCTTCACTTGCCGAGAAGATTTCAGGCAAAAGTTACACAACCCTTTCTGAAGGTGGTGATATCCTTCTTTATGTCAACAGCACTGTAAACTGGTACCTTGGAACAGATGGAAAGACCCTGTCATTCCAGTATGACCTGGCTACTGTTGCCATGCATGAAATAATTCACGGGCTTGGATTCTTCAGCAGCATGGATGTATCAGGGTCGACTGGATCCTATGGCATCTCAAATGTGCCGGTTGCTTTTGACACATTTATCGAAAATCTTGCAGGCAAGAAACTTACAGATACTCTTTTGTTTGCAAACCCTTCTGCAGCGTTAAAGGCTGCTCTTACGAGCGGGCAGGTATATTTTGATGGTCCCCTGTTAAAGAATTATTCCGGCGGGAGAGCAAAACTGTATGCTCCAACAACGTACGATTCGGGCTCGAGCATCTCCCATCTTGATGAGAACGCTTACAGCAATACGGTAAATGCCCTCATGACTCCTGCAATTGATATGGGCGAGGCAATACATAATCCGGGGCAGTTTACAATGTCAATGCTTGCCGATATGGGATGGGTGAATACAAGGATAACACATAATCAGCCTAAAGACACGGAGGACTCTCTTTCGATGATCACTCTTTCAGCTTCAGTAAGCTCTGATACAATCTATAATCATAACAGTGTGACTCTCATCTGGTCATATAACGGTTTTTCCAATACTGATTCGACCGTCATGACATCTCCACAGTCGGATAATAATTATATTGCCACCATTACCGTACCATCATACGATTCCCGCCTGGAATATTATATTTCAGTCATGGACTGTTTTGGCAGAGTATATAATTTGCCCTCTTATGTTCAGAAGAACCATTTTTCGATTTATATAGGAACCGATACCGTAAAACCGGTAATAGAACATACTCCGCTGACCTACTTTTTTGAAGGTGTTGATACTATTGGATTCAGGGCAGCCGTGACGGATAACCTTGCCGTAGACACCGTATATGTGGAGTACAAGGTTAATGATGGTACTGTTTTTCAGATGGGGCTATATTCAATGGGAGGAGATATGTACCGGAATACACTTAATGCCAGGAATTTATCATTAAGCGGGGGAGATTCAATAAATTACAGGATTGTTGCCATCGACAAGGCAGCCTCGCCTAATAAGGCAACATTGCCTTCCCAGGGATGGTACTCGATAAAGATCGAATCGCTGAATAGTGTTGCTTCCAGTTATCAGACTGATTTCACCAATGCATCTTCGGATTTTCTGATGGATGGCTTTTCAATATTTAAACCATCGGGGTTCTCAAGCTACGGTCTCAATACTCCGCATCCTTATCAAAGCCCTGAAGAAGACGGAGACAGCATTGGATATATTGCAACGCTCAGGACTCCACTGAAATTTGATTCGAACGGTATGACAATCAGCTATAAGGAGGTCGTCCTTGTAGAACCGGGAGAATCGGGATCGACTTTCGGATCATCAGATTTTTATGATTATGTCATAGTTGAAGGCTCAAGGAATTTTGGAGAATCCTGGTTTTACCTTTGCGACGGGTATGACAGCAGGTATTGGGATAATTGGCTGACTGCCTTTAACAGTTCAACCGACTCGGCGGGTAATTCCACATTTGTACCTGATGAAACTCTTCTTCTGAAACATTCAATCTTTGCCAAAGTCTCCGGTGATATCTCTGCCGGGGATACGCTGATGGTCCGGTTCAGATTATTCTCTGATCCATACGTACATGGATGGGGCTGGTTTATTGAGAACCTTGATATTGAGCCACTCATAGATCAGGTTGAGAATATTACCTATTCATCACTGGTAATGTACCCGAATCCCGGGAATGGTCTTATTACGATCAGAGATGAAAGTGATGCCGGCTTCGGGCCTTTTGCTTATAGCGTCTATAGCTCTTCTGGCACATGCCTGATCACCAATGAATTCACGGGCGGAAACGAACTGATTATCAATATTTCAAATTATCCTGCAGGGCTGTATTTTATTATCCTGTACCGGAGCGACGGGGTAAGGGCATTGAAATATACCCTGATAAGGAAATAGAGCTTACCCTTCCGGACCATTTCCATTAACTTTCAGGCAGCAGGCGAATTCTTATACCGGCCTGACTGATTTTATTACTGTCCACAATCAGAAAAATAAACTAATTTTGCGGGATATTTGCGATTTTGTAAAATAGACTTATATGAGCCTGATAAATAATATTCTTGGTCTCTTTCTGGGTAATAAGTACGAAAGGGATATGAAAGAGATAAATCCTTTTGTGGAAAAAACCCGGCTTGAATATGAAAAACTTTCTAATATAACAAATGATGAGCTCAGGGATAAAACACTCGAACTGAAAAAGGAAATACTTGAATATATTGAAAATGATGAGAATGAAATCAAGTCGATAAAGGCACAGGCCGAAGCCGAAGAGGATGTCTCGCTAAAGGAGGAACTTTATAACAAGATTGATAAGGCTGAGAAGAGTATTGATGAAAAGCTTGAAAGGATCCTTGACGAATGTTTACCAGGGGCTTTTGCAATCGTGAAGGAGACAGCAAAGCGCTTTAAGGAGAATAGCGAGCTTGAGGTCACCGCAAGGCAGTATGACAGGGATCTGGCCGCTACCAGGGAAAGTATAACAATTAAAGGCGACAAGGCGTATTGGAAGAACCGTTGGATGGCTGGAGGCAATGAGATACTCTGGGACATGGTTCACTATGATGTCCAGCTTTTTGGAGGTGTCGCGCTTCACAAGGGAAAAATCGCCGAAATGGCGACAGGCGAGGGCAAAACAGTAGTTGCAACTTTGCCGGTGTTTCTCAACGCACTGGCAGGCAGAGGTGTTCATATAGTCACGGTCAATGATTATCTTTCAAAACGCGACTCCGAATGGATGGGACCTGTTTATGAATTCCACGGGCTTTCAGTCGATTGCATCGATAAACATCAACCCAATTCTCCTGAGAGAAGAAAGGCGTATGATGCAGATATAACATTCGGGACAAATAACGAATTTGGCTTCGATTACCTGAGGGATAATATGGCCCTTAACCCGGAAGACCTCGTTCAGCGCAAGCACCACTATGCCATAGTCGATGAGGTCGATTCAGTACTGATAGATGACGCAAGGACGCCGCTTATTATTTCGGGGCCTACTGCCAAGGGCGAAAATCAGCAGTTCGACGAGCTCAAGCCAAAGGTTGAAAAACTGGTGAGTGCCCAGAGAAAGCTTGTCAACCAGATACTTGCAGATTCAAAAAAATTGATCAACGAAGGAAAGAACGAAGAGGGAGGATTGCTTCTTTTAAGAGCTTACAAGGGACTTCCAAAGAACAGTGCCCTTATAAAGTTTCTCAGCGAGGAAGGCAACAAAACGCTTCTTCAGAAAACAGAGAATTTCTATATGCAGAATAACAGCAAGGAAATGCCCAAGGTTACTGATGAGCTTTATTTCATTATCGATGAGAAGGTAAATACAATAGAAATGACGGATAAGGGCATTGACCTGATTTCAACATCCGTCGAAGATGCAAGCTTCTTCATCCTTCCTGATGTCGGCTCCAAAATTGCCGACCTGGAGAAATCAGACAAAAGCGAAAGGGAAAAATTAAAGCTTAAGGATGAGCTTCTTGAGGATTATTCAATTAAATCCGAAAGAGTTCATACAATGACCCAGCTGCTTAAAGCATGGACTCTCTTTGACAAGGATGTGGAATATGTGGTCATAGATAACAAGGTAAAGATCGTCGATGAGCAGACAGGAAGGATACTTGAAGGACGAAGGTACTCTGACGGCCTCCACCAGGCAATTGAAGCAAAGGAAAATGTAAAGGTGGAAGCGGCCACACAGACCTATGCAACAATTACTCTGCAGAATTATTTCAGGATGTACCATAAGCTTGCAGGAATGACAGGTACCGCAGAGACCGAAGCCGGAGAATTCTGGAATATTTATAAGCTTGATGTTGTGGTAATACCGACAAATAAGCCGGTCATAAGAACTGACCGTGAAGATATTATTTATAAGACAAAGCGCGAGAAATACAATGCAGTCATCGATGAGATATCCGAAATGTACCGGCAGGGGAGGCCCGTCCTGGTCGGTACAACATCGGTAGAGATATCTGAGCTTCTGAGCAGGATGCTTAAGATGAAAGGATTGAAACATAACGTTCTTAATGCAAAGCTTCACCAGAGAGAAGCAGAAATTGTGGCTGAGGCAGGAAAAACCGGAACGATTACCATAGCCACAAATATGGCGGGCCGTGGAACCGACATCAAACTGACGGAAGAGGTCAGAAATGCCGGCGGTCTGGCAATTATAGGGACAGAAAGACATGAATCGCGCAGGGTTGACAGACAGCTCAGGGGCCGTTCCGGCCGTCAGGGCGATCCCGGATCCTCACAGTTTTTCGTTTCACTTGAGGATGAGCTAATGAGGCTGTTCGGATCTGAAAGGATTGCCGGCATCATGGACAGGCTTGGACTGAAGGATGGGGAAATGATTCAGCACCCGATGATCACAAAGTCAATTGAAAGGGCACAGAAGAAAGTCGAGGAGAACAACTTCGGGATACGCAAGAGGCTTCTTGAATATGATGATGTGATGAACTCACAGAGGGAAGTGATATATAAGAAACGGCGCCATGCCCTACTTGGTGAAAGATTAAGAGTGGATGTGGCGAATTCAATGTACGATGTCACAGCATCGCTCGTGGATTTATATCACAGGGAAGGAGATTATGAAGGATTTGAGCTGGATCTTATCAGATCATTCTCAATGGATTCTCCGGTGTCTCAGGAGTCCTTTCTGAAAGAATCCATTGATAATATCACTGAAGCGGTCTATGCAAAGGTCATGGAGACCTATAAGCGAAAGGTCGAGACAATATCACAGCAGGCTTATCCTGTTCTTAAAGATGTGTACGAACGGATGTCACATGCCTATGAAAATGTGGTAGTTCCTATTTCGGATGGAGTGAGGGTATTCCAGGTAATCACTAACCTGAAGGCCACTGCCGAATCGGAAGGGAAGGAATTGTCCAAATCAATTGAAAAAACGGTAGTCCTTGCCACAATAGATGAAGAATGGAAGGAGCATCTGCGGGAAATGGATGAACTGAAGGAATCTGTTCAGAATGCAACATATGAACAGAAAGATCCGCTTTTGATATATAAATTTGAATCTTATGAGCTGTTCAAGAAAATGCTCGACAAAGTAAACAAGGATCTGTCAAGTACGCTCATGAAGGGCCATATACCTACGCAGGAGCCTGAACAGGTGAAGGAAGCACAGCGTCGAAGGCAGGTTGAGAATCTGAGGACATCCAGGACTGATTCAGTCCAGACATCAGGGCCTTCAGGAGGAGGACCTGACAGGGAGAAAAAAACTGAGCCTGTACGCGTTGACAAGAAAGTCGGAAGGAATGATCCATGTCCATGCGGGAGTGGCAAGAAATACAAGAACTGTCATGGTATTCAGCATACTTCTCCTGGCGGCCAGGATTCAAGGCAAGTCTAGAAAGGTACCTCTATTTCAGATCCTCAACAGCTTTTTGGATCCTTGCATAGATGGTACGGTTTACCGGAACCAGCGGAAGCCTTAAGTTATTCTGGCAAAGGTTAAGCACGCTCATGAATGCTTTTATCCCTGAAGGATTGCCGTCAGCAAACAACAATTCTATTGATTCGACGAACTTTAACTGAATATCGCGGGCAGCCTTAAAGTTATTCTTAAGCGCATTGTTAACAATCTCGCAGCATTCAGACGGAAAAGCGTTTGCAAGAACAGAAATAACTCCTGCGCCTCCGGCAGAGATTATCGGCAGAGTCATCATATCATCCCCTGATATGACAAGGAAATTTTCAGGTTTTCCTCTGACGATCCTCAAAACCTGGGCTATATCTCCCGATGCCTCCTTGACGGCAATTATGTTCTCGCACTCCTGGGCAAGCTCAAGACATGTATCGGAAGTGATATTACAGCTGGTACGGCCCGGGACGTTATAGATTATCAAAGGAAGCGGACTGCAATTGGCAATTGCCTTGAAGTGCTGGAATATTCCACGCTGGCTCGGTTTGTTATAATATGGAGCCACCGATAAAATAGCATCCACGCCATCGAGGTCCATTTCCCTGATGCTGTTTATTATTTCCTGGGTATTATTTCCGCCGATTCCAATCACTATCGGAACCTGTTTATCCACTGTTTCAGTTACATATGAAATCACAGCCTGTTTTTCGTCCTTTGTGAGAGTGGGTGTCTCGCCGGTCGTACCCATTGCAACTATGTAATTGACTCCACCCTTAATGACATGGTTAATCACCCGGCCCAGTGCCGAGAAGTCAATGCTTGAGTCATTCTTGAAAGGTGTAACTATGGCAACACCCGTTCCTTTGAATCTTTTCATATATTTTTATTTGACTTTTTGATCGGATGACCCTGAGTTTATCAATTCCAGGTAATGAATGATCTCGTCCAGGTAATTATCGAGCATGACGGGTTTCTTCAGTTCCAGCATCAGATCGAAATTTTGTTCTGTTGGTTCAGAATCAAACAAACCAACTTTGAAGCCCGAACGGGAAAGAGAAGAAATATATTTCAAGGTCAGCAGCTTATCAAAATTAATGTCGATAAGCACATCAAATCTTGTTTTGATAAAAGATTCCGTATCAGCTGAATCAGGAATGTAAAAGAGATCTATATCATTGTTCCTGATGCAGGTCAGATACCTTATAGCCGTGTACTGGTCAGGAAGTTCCTTTCCCTTATAATATCCAAGGATCTTTACATCAATATTACGGTCATGCATTTTCTGAAAGAACCTGGAAAGGCAGCTAAAATCCTGGGTTTTTGAGGCATCCCAGACAACTCCAATTGACCTTACATTACTTAAATTTGAAAAACTTACCTTCCTGCTGTTTTTTGCAAGCTTCTTTTTGAGAATTGAATTCCCTATTTTTAATCTTGTTTTTCCGAATAATTCCATGATGCAAACCTAACAGTTTTTTATTAAAGTCGTCAAATCAAAATTACTATTCTTCCCCTATTAATTTCAGGAATTCTTTTTCAGTGACAATATTTATTCCCAGCTTCTCTGCCGATTGCTTTTTTGATGGGCCCATATTTTCTCCTGCCAGTATGAATGATGTATTGCCTGATATTGCTGTGGCATTCTTTCCGCCGTTTTTTTCAATTAATGATTTGTAATCATCGCGCGAATGCTTCCTGAATACCCCTGAAATAAGGATCGACATTCCCTTCAGTCTGTCGCTTTCCGGACCTTTCTTCTCTCCGTCAGAGAATTTCAGGCCACAGGCTTTCAGGCGATTTATAATCTCAATATTGTCCTTATCGGCAAAAAATGAAACTATGCCTGAGGCTATCTTAGGGCCTATCTCATTGACGCTGGTAAGCCTTTCAGGATCAGCAGCCATGAGCTCATCAATTGTTCCGAATTTCTCTGCAAGAGTTTTTGCGACAGTTTCACCCACATGTCTTATTCCGAGAGCGTACAGAACCCGGATGTACGGAACATCCAGCGAGTCCCGTATGCTTTTGATGATATTGGCTGCCGATTTTTCTCCGAGCCTTTCAAGCGGAATAAGCTGTTCTTGCTTTAGTTCATAAAGGTCAGCACAGTTTCTGATCATTTTTTTGCTGAATAGCAGATCGACAGTCTCTTCTCCAAGTCCGTCAATATCCATTGCTTTCCTGCTGATAAAATGCTCTATCCTGCCCTTAAGCTGAGGCGGGCAGTGGAGATAATTCGGGCAGTAATGGTTGGCCTCCCCTTCATTACGGACCAGCGGAGTGCCGCATTCGGGGCAAGCTGATATAAATTTTATTTCCCTGCTTTCGCTGTTTCTGGCAGAGTGATCCACACCTACGATTTTAGGGATTATATCGCCGCCTTTTTCAACATACACCATGTCGTTAAGGTGAAGTCCGAGAAGCGTTATCTGGTCTTCATTGTGAAGGGTTGCTCTCTTCACAGTCGAACCGGCAAGAAAAACAGGCTCCAGGTTTGCAACTGGAGTAATATTCCCGGTCCTTCCTACCTGGTATGACACTGACAGCAGCTTTGTTGTGACCTGTTCGGCCTTGTACTTGTACGCTATGGCCCATCGCGGAGATTTTGCCGTGAAGCCGAGCTCATCCTGCAAGGCAAGAGAATTGACTTTTATGACGACCCCGTCAATTCCGAAAGGAAGATTGTCTCGTTCAGATTCCCATTGATTAATAAACCCTGTCACATCTTCCAGACTTTTGCAGACTTTTATGCTTTCCGGCACTTTAAAACCCCATCCGGAAGCCTGCATCAGGTTATCGTAATGAGTTTCCCATGGCAGATTCTCCGAAAGAAGGAAATAAAACATGCAATCAAGCTCTCTTGACGCGACTGTTTTCGGATCAAGCAGTTTAAGCGTCCCTGATGCGGCGTTTCTGGGGTTGGCAAATGGCTGCAGACCCTGCTTTATTCTCTCTTCGTTGAGCCTTTCGAACACTGCCCTGGGCATTATAATTTCACCACGCATCACAAATTCCTTAGGCATTCTTTCTCCGGTCACTTTCACGGGAATACCCCTTATTGCCCTGACATTGAGTGATACATCATCTCCCCTGGTGCCGTCACCTCTTGTTAGGGCGCGGAAAAAGTTCCCGTTCCTGTAGGTGATGCTTATAGATGCTCCGTCATATTTAAGCTCGCACACGTATTCGACAGGAGTTCCTGTGGCCTTTATTATCCTGTCGTTGAATTCCTTAAGCTCATCTTCATTATAAGTGTTTCCCAGCGACAGCATTGGGTACCGGTGCTCATATTGTCTGAACTCATTTGTCAGATCGCTCCCGACCTTTCTTGTGGGAGAGTCATCGGTAATAAATTCCGGATATTTCTTTTCAAGTGTTTCCAGTTCATTAAGAAGAAGATCGTACTCAAAATCTGAAATTACAGGTTTATTAAGGACATAATAACTATAGTTATGTTCCTTTAACTGTTCCCTGAGCCTTTCTATCCGTTCCTTTGCTTCAGATTTTTTCATCTCCGGTTTTTAGAATTACTGAATGTGTCAAAAGTGTGTCAGTCCCAGACGCCCCTGATCTCATAACCGCATTTATTGCATTTTCCTTTTGTAAGGTTTCTTGAAGTTATGGTGTATCCCTGCCTTCCTATTACCACAGCTCCGCATGATGGGCATTTTGTATCAGATACTTCACTGCCCGGCACATTTCCCGTATATACGAACTTAAGACCTTCCGATGAAGCTGCTTTAACTGCTTTATCAAGGATTTCCAGAGGTGTCGGAGGTAACTGCTCAAGCTTGTACATTGGGTAGAACCTGCTGAAATGAAGCGGTGTTTCCCTGAATCCGTTGCCGGCAAGCCATTTGCACATTCTGCTTATTTCATCGATATTGTCAGTCCATTGCGGAACAACGAGATAGGTAATTTCAAGCCATACACCCATGTCTTTATAGATCTTAAGGGAATCCAGCACTGGCTGAAGCTTTCCACCGGTAAGCCTGAGATAGGTGCTGTCGTTAAATGACTTAAGGTCAATGTTCGCTGCATCTGTAACCGTGCATATCTTCTTCAGCGGCTCAGGGTTGATATAGCCGTTGGATTTAATAATGTTCTTTATTCCGGCTCTTCTGGCAAGGACAGATGTATCATAGTCATATTCAAAGAATACGACAGGTTCAGTGTAAGTATAGGCAATTGACCTGCAATTGCTTTTGGCCGCACCCTCCACAACCATTTCAGGCATCAGGTCATAATTCCTAGTCTTTTCCGGACTTATCTGGGAAATCGACCAGTTCTGACAATTCAGGCATACCATATTGCAACCTGCAGTTGCTATTGAATAGGCTCTTGAGCCCGGGTAAAAATGATAAAGCGGCTTTTTCTCCACCGGATCAATATTTACCGAACAGGGATTGCCATAGGCCATTGTCCACAGCTTTGAGTTATGCACCCTGCGGTTATTGCATTTACTTAATTCTCCCTCCCTGAGAACACATTCGTTGGGGCATATCCTGCACATAATTCCCCTTGGGGTCTCTTCCTGGAACATCGCTTCCTTCCTGTAGATATCCTCTTCGCCTGAGACAATGTCAGCCACTATGCGCGTGGACGGAAGAAACGTGATACCAGCTGAGAAAGCAAGGCATTTTTTCAGAAAGAGGCGCTTGCCATTGTCGAAATTCTTTCGTCTCATTTTTCCAGGTATCAATAATGAAATAAAACTACTATTTGTTGGCGTTTGTGCCAAATAGAATACCAGCAAAAATCAGGCCGGTAAGTAAAAGAATCGAAGTCCTTATCCCCAGTACTGGTATTGCCGCGCCTGAAATCAGAATGAAGCCCAGGGCTGAACCTGCAAGATCGGCACTGTACACAGCAGACGGATGTGACCCGGCTTCGTCATGGATTGTCATTTCACGATAAATGTGGCCTGTAAGGAATGATGGCAGGAGGGTTGAGCATACTATGATGGCTATTGAGGAGGCGGCTCCCCGTTCATGCAGTATCCAGCCAAGGGATACTGCGGTAAGCACATAATAGAGAGCAAGAATCAGAGATTTTACTTTAAGAGGAATCGGGTCCATGAATTTCAGTTTGGTTCCGGACCCGGCAGCAAGACCGGCCATAAGTGATGCCAGTATCAGACCTGTCAACTGATACATATTACCGGCAGTGAGCTGAATCAGGAACAGGGCGATTATTTCAAATCCCGCCAGTGCAGCAGCGCTGAAGTACATAGTTATATTTCTCCTCCGGATTGCCAGCCCGGGAACTGCGAAGGCCAGGATCATTAAAATTATTGCAGGAGTCTTCTCATGTATGGTCCTGCTTAAGTTATACTCCTGGAAATGAAAGGCGGCGATGGGAAAATCTCTTCTGTTAGGGCTGACAGCCTTATTCATTATGGAAGCAACCTGTGCTGATTTTGCCTCAACCAGATCATCAGCCAAGAAATCAGGACCGACATACACATTTTTAATTCCTCTTTCTTCAGCCAGTTTGCAAAAAGAAACAGAGATATCATCGTCCGAAGCTATAAAATATAATTTTTGCCCCATTACAGGCTTTACGTGCCTGAATATTCCCGAAAGGCTGTTATATATTGAGGAATACAACTCTACGGATTCATTATTGAGATAATCGTCGCCCGGGCCGGGAGAGCACATAAAAACACCTCCTTTGACTAGCCTGTTTCGGGCATCATTGAAGAATTCAGTAATATAATACCTGTCAAGCGAAAGTGTCGATGGCGGAGGAACGAGCAGGATAATGGCATCCATTTTTTCACCCAAAGCCCTGAGATATCTGAAAGCATCTCCCTTCTCAATGTTCAGCAGTTTTGGGGCGTTACTGATCTCTGTTATGGCTCTCTTTATAAGTTCCGGATCTCTTTCAATGAATGTGATTTTACTGATATGGTATTTTGTAATTTCGGAAAGATGAGATTGCAGATTACCCGAGATCATCAGGATCTTTTCAGGATACGGCCTCTGAAGCAGGGCATAGTGAATGTCTTCCTCTCTTTCGGCTGCATCATCATGATACGCGATCAGCCTCTGGTTATAAAAATAAGCCGGTTCGCCCGCATATTCTCCCCTGGTGACGTTACCGTAGGGAGTATCCTTTGTACTCATGACTTTGACTCCAGACAGCAACAGTTGCCTGAAAAAAATATCCGGATCTGTCAGAACGACGTATGACAGAATAACGGCAAAGATGATCCTGGCAATGGTTTTATTCCTCCTGCTCATGATATAATATGTAAGCAGGGAATAAGCCAGGGATAGCAGGGCGATTGTCAGAAATATTTTATAATTGGAGAACAATCCGGATGTGATTACTGAAAGAATCATGCCCGAAATAGCTGATCCGGTCGTTTCAACTGAAAAGGACCTTCCGGGAGCAGCGCCTGAAGCATTTCTGGCGGCCATTGTAAGCTTGATGAAGGAGAAACCTGACACAAGGCAGAATGGCAGGAGCACGATAAATGTGAATATCATGCTGGTAAGGAAGGAGGGTGTTTCTCCTGGCTGAAGGAAAAATCTTGAGAACAGGATCAGAAGCAGGAGAGAGACAAATGGTGCTGAGGCAAATATTATGGATATTTTTGCCTGATCATTAAGTCCCGATTTGCGTGCTATAGCCGCACCTGATGAAGAGGCAATAAGCCAGGATCCAAGGAACACTCCCGAGATAAGCTCATAGCCTCCTGCAATATTCATTATTTCCCTCATAAAAAGGATCTGAATAGAGGTGCTGACAAATCCAACTATGAACAGGTTGGCATTAATTGAAACCTGGTTCAGTGACAGATTGCCGGTTTCATGCAGGACATTGCCGGAAGATGAGAATATCTTGCCATAATAGGAAAAATGCCAGATAAAATGGAATATTCCTATAATAGTGGCTGCGGCGCCAATTTCAACATGCCACTTCAGCAGGGATTTCAGGAATGGGACGTTCCATTGATAGTTTATCTGAAGCGCCATGAAGACGCCGGCAAGTGCCGTAAAGAGAAATGTCAGTGCGAGAAAGATATTCCAGACCTTTTTGTGAAAGACAAGTGAATAAAAACCTGCCTTGTAAAAAGAAAAGCTCAGGAGATATAATAATGAAACAGTGAGGCACGTCCCAGCGACATGGTACATGGCTATTTCTTGTTTTCTTCGAGGACCTTACCCTCGTAAATATAGATGTCGGCAGTTTTCCATCCGTCCCATCCGATGCCGGCCTTATCCCTCGACGTGTATCCAAGGAACTCTTCAAGCGTCCAGCCGTATTCGATGGGAACCTGAGGCAGCATTGTCCCTGACCTGAAATCTTTCTTGATATATATCCCGTGCTTGCCCAGAACTATCTCATTAATATTGTTTATTTTCTTCATCGGTCCTAGTACTGTGATCTCAACTTCGATTTTATCATATTCCTGCTTTGTGAGGGGAGAGAAGCGGGGATCTTCAAAAGCCGACGAAAGTGCAGATTCCTGTACAACACTATAAAGCGGATCGGACGAGACAAACCTGCCTATGCATCCTCTTAGCACGCCGTTTTCCTTCAGAGTCACAAAAGCGCCGTACTGTTGTTTAAGAGCCTCAGGGATCCTGCTTTCATCAATGGAGTACTTTTTATTATCGAAAAGCTTTGATTTGATGCTGTTCCTTGCAATTGAAAAGAGCATTTCTTTCTCATTTTCAGTAAAGCTCATCTCCTGGGGAATAGTCTCATTAACTCTAGGGCCGCCTTTTTCTTCCGCTTTTGCAGTGGTATTTTCAGACAAGGTTGTGCTTTCAGAATTGCTGTCATTTAATCGTTCAGGCTTGGTTTCCTCAGCTGAAATATTTTTCCCTTTAGCTGAATAGTTAATCTCTTCCCGGTTCTTCTGACCGGTCCCTGAAACGCCCTCCTTTTCTACCAATGCTATAGCGTTGTAACCAACTACCTGATCTTTATCCCCATAGGGTGAATCGCCTGAATTGGAATAATCGATTTTTCTGAATTCAAGGTTCCTATTTCCTTGCGAAAGATAGAGAATTGTCAGTCCTGAGGTCCATCCGCACATGCTGGTAACCAATCCCGGGATATTTCTTGAAGCGTTACTCTCAAGCGTCGATAGAAAAACTTCTGGATCACTTGAAATGATGGCATCAGCCGTGCGCTTATCGTTATCAATTGCATCCTTATATGCAGGATAATGCGAAAAATCGCTGCTGATTACGAATAAATTATCGGGTGTGAAATATGGTTTTAATGCCTCAGCAATTCTCCTGATCACGGATGGATCATTCGTCCCGATTATAATGGGGACTATTTTCTGAGCTTTAGTATAATAATATTGAATAAAAGGGACCTGCACTTCAATACAATGATCCTGTATGTGAGCGTCTTCCGGATAGTCAAAAACCCTGTTTTCATTTTTCAGTTTTGCAGCGATTTCCCTGTTGACAGTCATTCTGCCTAACGGCGTGATGTAATCTCCAGAACTATAGACTGATGCGCCATCGAACGCCATGATATGGCTGGAGCCAATTATAAAGATGTTCTTATACCCTGCATCTTTTGGCGTAACGGAGAAACCCGCGGCTGCAGTATTCCCTGAGAATACATACCCTGCATGGGGAGTAATGATTGCCCTGACAGCCCATCTGGCATGGATTTTTTTGCAACCGGCAAACATCTTCGCCATATCCCTGAGAAGCGTATCCTTGTTTCCAGAATAGAATTTGTCTGCTACATAAGGCTGGCGGTCAATTTGTATATTCTGAGACTGAAGTTCCATGATGCTGAGAATTGATAACAGGAAAGTAATTACGGTGCGCATAATAATATAATATTTGGCGTAATAAAGTTATGCCAAAAAAACGAAGAAAGCTTAATTAAAAATGAATTGTTTCAGATCAGAACTATTGATTCCTTAAGGATCTCGCCTTTGTCATCCGTTCCGTATATTTTTATGCCAAGGCTCACTGTAGGAGTTCCAATCATATCTATTATAGGGCTAAGGGCCTCTTTCAGGTCTTCGACTTCCATGCTGTCGAATTCTTCGATGTTGAAATAAATGTGGATCATCAGTACGCACTCAGGTTCCTTTATCGAGCAAAGGGCCTTGACAATTTTTGCAAGCCATATTGATGAAGCCGTGTTAAAATATTCAAGATTGAACCGGAGGTTAGTGGTACGCCTGGGATCTTCAGCATATTTAACTATCCATTTCAGGATATTCTCATAAAGCTCAACTGCATTTTCAGGGATCGATCTTCCTGAGAAAATCAAGTCTCCCGTCATTTTATTCAGATCAATCTGCGGAGTCTTGCTTGTCGGCTCAAGGAATATATTTTTAAGTTCCATCATGTTCACCAAATGTCTGTCCCCCTTATCAACGAAATTCGCTGAATCCAAAAATATAATAACTTTTTCATTATTTCCCCTAACTTCATCAAAAAGAATTATCAGATGGTCAAATTTTTCGGTCTGTTTGCATAAACAAATTACTGCGGGACAATTATGCAGGCGGGTTTTTGATGTTGCTTTGTGATATCTCAATATTTTAAAATATTATCTTTGCGGCTGAAATTCGCAAAGATGGATGGAGAGTATACTTAAGCAGAGGGTACGGGAGGCTGTCAGGGCTTTATATGGCTGTGAAGCAGGCGATGACCTGATCCAGATACAGGAAACGAGGAAAGATTTCAAGGGAGATTTTACCATCGTGGTATTTCCTTTACTTCGTTTTTCGAAAAATACCCCTGAAAAGACAGGAGAGACGATAGGCAATTATATTGTCGGGACATTTCCGGAAGTTTCCGGATTCAATGTCGTAAAGGGATTTCTGAACCTTGAGATATCAGGAAAATGGTGGATTGATTATTTCCGCGGAATGGCTTCAGGCGAAGATCTCCTTGAAAAATGCCGTGTGACCGCTCCGGAGACAATTTTGGTTGAATATTCCTCACCAAACACGAATAAGCCTCTTCATCTTGGACATATACGCAATAACCTGCTTGGCTTCTCCCTTTACCGGATCCTTTCAGCTTGCGGGCACAGGGTTGTCAGGACCAATATCGTAAACGACAGGGGTATCCATATCTGTAAATCCATGCTTGCGTGGGCGAAATATGGCAATGGGGAGACTCCGGATTCATCAGGTATGAAGGGTGACCATCTGGTGGGCAAATACTATGTGATTTTTGAAAAAGAATGCAAGAGGCAGGTGGCAGATCTTGTATCAAAAGGAATGAACGAGGAGGAAGCAAGGAACTCGGCGGAACTAATGAGGGAAGCCAGGGGAATGCTTTTAAAATGGGAAGCAGGAGACCCTGATATTCTAAAACTCTGGAACATGTTGAACTCGTGGGTCTATTCCGGATTTGATGAGACCTATTCAAGACTGGGTGTCGATTTTGATAAAATATATTACGAATCAGAAACATATAAAACCGGTCGGGAAATAGTTCGTGAAGGACTCGAGCGAAAGGTGCTTTACCAGAATCCTGACAGTTCAATATGGGTTGACCTCAGTGACGAAGGACTTGATCAGAAATTATTGCTGAGATCGGATGGCACTGCAGTATATATGACACAGGATCTCGGTACAGCGGTACTGAGACACAATGAATACAATTTTGACAAATGCCTTTATGTGGTTGGCAATGAGCAAAACTATCACTTCCAGGTTCTTAAAGCTGTCCTTAAAAAAATAGGCTGTAAATGGGCCGATGGCCTGATCCACTTTTCTTACGGTATGGTCGAGCTTCCTGAGGGGCGGATGAAATCAAGGGAAGGAACAATAGTTGATGCGGATGACCTGCTCGATGAGATGCAGGCGACTGCAAGAGAAGTATCCCTTGAGCTTGGGAAGCTTTCGGAATATTCTGATACGGAAAAAGAGGAAATATTCCGTAAAATAGGCCTTGGAGCCCTGAAATACTACATCCTTAAGGTCGATCCCCGTAAGAACATGACTTTTAATCCGGCAGAATCCATCGATTTTAATGGTAATACGGGACCTTTTATCCAGTACACGTTTGCCAGAATAAAGTCAGTTTTCAGGAAAGCTCGGGAATTGGGTATCGTATTCGATCCTTCTGTTTCTTCATTTACAGCCGCTAATGATAAGGAAATAAACCTTATAAAGCTGATGAGAAGGTATACAAATGTGGTAAGTGAAGCTGCAGCCGGCTACTGCCCGGCGCTTATTGCAAATTACTGCTATGACCTTTCTAAAGAGTATAATCAGTTTTATCATGATTTTTCAATCCTTGGAGAGCCTGATAATGCGTTGTGCAATTTCAGGATGGGAATTTCAAGGGTCACAAGCATGATTCTTGATTCAGGCATGGGGTTGCTTGGGATTGAAATGCCTGAAAGAATGTAGAAATTGTCAGAACATTAACATCGTTATAAAATGTTTGAGAACCTTAGTGAACGGCTGGAAAAAGCTCTCAGAACTCTGCGGGGCCAGGGAAGAATATCAGAAATAAATATTGCCGAAACGCTCAAGGAGGTGAGGCGGGCACTGCTTGATGCTGATGTCAACTTCAAGATCGCCAAGCAATTCACCGATGAAGTAAAGGCCAGGGCACTGGGTCAGGAAGTTATTAAATCCGTGAACCCTTCACAGATGATGGTCAAGATCGTTCATGATGAGTTGGCCGGGCTGATGGGGGGAGATAAGACAGATATCAATCTAAAAATAAATCCATCCGTCATTCTTATTGCGGGACTTCAGGGATCGGGCAAGACTACATTCTGCGGGAAGCTTGCGAAGTGGGTTAAAAGCAAACGGGGGAAGAATCCGATACTGGTTGCCGGTGATGTCTATCGTCCGGCTGCAATAGAACAGCTTAAGATCATTGCAGCACAGGCCGAGGTTCCGGTTTATACCGAAGAAGACAGCAATAACCCTGTTCAGATCGTCAGAAATGCCGTAAAGGAGGCAAAGCGAAACGGCTATGATGTGGTGATAATTGATACAGCCGGCCGGATGGGCATCGACGAGGAAATGATGAATGAGATTTCCGCTATAAAAGAGGCCGTGTCACCACACGAGATCCTCTTTGTGGTCGACTCAATGACCGGACAGGATGCGGTTAATACGGCTAGGGAATTTAATGAGCGTCTCAATTTTGATGGAGTGGTTCTGACAAAGCTTGACGGGGACACAAGAGGAGGTGCAGCACTGTCGATTAAATCTACCGTGAGCAAACCCATAAAGTTCGTAAGTACCGGAGAGAAGCTGGATGCAATTGATATCTTTTATCCAGACCGAATGGCGGACAGAATCCTTGGAATGGGAGATATCGTATCACTTGTCGAAAAAGCACAGGAACAGTACAATCTGGAAGAGGCCCGGAAGCTGCAGAAAAAAATAGCAAAGGATCAGTTCGATTTCAATGATTTTCTATCGCAGATCCAGCAGATAAGGAAAATGGGCAATGTAAAGGACCTGATGGGAATGATCCCGGGAGTAGGAAAAGCGATTAAGGACTTGGACATTGACGATAGTGCATTCAAGGGAATTGAGGCTATTATTGGAAGCATGACTCCGGGAGAGAGATCAAATCCGCTGGTTTTAAACGGGAGCAGAAGGAAAAGAATTGCTGTCGGAAGCGGAACAAGCGTGCAGGAAGTGAACAGGCTCATGAAACAATTCGACGAGACACGCAAAATGATGAAAATGGTTTCGAAAGGAAATGCTGCCAAATTAATGGGACGCAGATAAAAGCTTAATATGTACACACTTATCGATGGCAGAAAAATAGCAGCCGGGATTAGGCAGGAAATTGCAAAGGAGGTCCATGATATGAAGCAAAACAATATCAAGGTTCCCCATCTCGCAGCTGTCCTGGTTGGAGATGATCCCTCAAGCCAGACGTACGTGGCAAATAAGGTCAGGGACTGTAATGAAGTCGGTTTCAGGTCAACCCTTGTTAAATTTGAATATGATATACCCGAACCGGTGCTGATAGACAAAATAAATGAACTTAATAACGATCCGGATATTGATGGTTTCATAGTTCAGCTTCCTCTTCCCGGACACATTTCTGAAAATAAAGTCATTGAGTCAATTGATCCCTCCAAGGACGCAGACGGTTTTCATCCGGTGAATCTCGGAAAAATGGTCATCGGAATTGAAGGGTTCCTTCCTGCGACTCCTTACGGGATTGTAGAACTTATAAGAAAATATAATATCATGACAACCGGGAAAAGATGCGTTGTCATAGGAAGAAGCAATATAGTAGGGAGGCCGTTAAGCATTCTTCTTTCTCAAAAAGGTATGGATGCCACGGTGACGGTTGCACACAGCCGGACGAAGGACCTGGCTGATATTGTAATGGAATCAGATATAGTTGTCGCGGCAATTGGATCCCCCGGCTTTGTAAAGGAGACCATGATAAAGGAAGGTGCAGTGGTTATTGACGTAGGAACATCACGGGTTCCGGCTTCCGGTACCAAATCAGGGTTCAAGCTTGCCGGAGATGTCGATTTTGAAAATGTGGCTCCGAAATGCTCATATATTACTCCTGTTCCGGGCGGCGTCGGACCCATGACAAGGGTCTCCCTTCTCAGGAATACTCTTTTTGCCGCGAAAGCCAGGCGGTCTTAAAGGAAAAGTATTATTTCGAAATTACTGAGGAATTGTTATTCCGGTGAAATACAGGTCATAACCACCTTTTCCTCCGGGTCTGTCGGAAGAAAATATCATCAGATAATTTGTAAAAGAGGCGTCGGAAACCAGAACAGGACGGTATTCATTATACTGGGTATTTATTGACGGGCCGAAATTAATCGGAGAACTCCAGGCGCCATTTCTGAAAACAGAATAATATAAATCAAAACCTCCCATACCGCCGCCGCGGTCCGAAGCGAAAACCATTATTTTCCCGCAAATGTACGGACACTTATCGTTGCCGTCGCTGTTGACACTGTCCACTTTGGCCGAAGCCGAATAGCTTCTGTTGAAATAGTCTGATAATGACGTGTCGGATGAGACCGGTTTCATATAGATATCAAAATTTCCGCCTGCAGCGGATGAAAAATAAACGGTATCCTGCATTAAATTAAAGCTCAGATAAGCGTCATCGGAGGATGTATTCAGCCATGTGATCGGGTATGGACCAAGTATATTAGGCAATGTATTGCCATTGACAGGCCAGTTTTTCAGGTAATAGAAATCAAGATCACCATTGCCGTTTTGTGACGAAAGAATAAGATATTCATATCCATCGGTTGAGCTGTAAAGGCTGTAAGGGCCAAAATCGTTTCCCGATGTGTTTGCTGTTGCCAGAAGCTTAGTAAGAAATGGATCGCTGGTGAGCCCTGCCGACAAGGTGAATTTCCCGTTTGTCTGATCCCATGTATATGACAGCGATGCCTGCACGAGGTCGAACTGACCTCCGGAGCTGTTACGGTTACTCGAAAATATAAGTACCTTGCTTCCGTTCAGCGTATACAGGTCAGTGTTAATATCGTCGTACTGGGAGTTGATGTCAGTCAATGCTGAGACAGTATCAGGGAATGTACCATTGGGATATTTGATTGGATTGGACTTTTTACAGTCTGTCAAACCAAATGAAATGAATAAAATGCCCAGGAATAATGCCAGGGAATTTACTGTCAACTTCTTCATTGTTTCCATTTTTAACTGGAAATACTAACGTAAAGATATCAATATTTATTGGTAATAAATGAAAAACCGGGACTTTGCCCGGTTCTTCCTGAGGTAGAATTTAGGTTAATTCTAGGGTAATTGGGTATAGGGTAAAAATAATTGTTTTACAATAATGAAGATGATAATTTGACCCGGGAGGTTGCGTTTGTCGAATAAAAAAGCAGGAAAAATCATTACTTTATTTGTATCAAACTGAATATGAGATGTTTAAAAAAATATTAAAATGTTGATAATTGAACAGGGCCATCTTATTCGCCTTTGAAATAAATATTATTTTTGCACTGTAACCATGGAGAGATGGAAGAGAACAAGTTTGGAAACACGTTTGATGAGGAGGTGAAGCAGGCCGTCCGGAAGTTTGAGAAAATGAAGAGGAATAATGAAAATTATTTCTTTGATGTCATCGAATTTGAATCCATTATTGATTTTTATCTTGAATCAAATAATCCGAATCAGGCATTTGAGGCTGCAACGGTGGCGTCGGATCAGCATCCGAATTCTGTATCTATCCAGCTCAGAAAGGCAAAGGTTTTGCTTGAGAAGGGACGCGCTGTGGAAACGCTTAAGATCCTTAAGAAGATGGAAAGCATCGAACCCGGCAATCATGAGATTTATATTGCGAAAGGGACGGCGATGGGCATGATGGGGGATATACAGGGTGCGAGGAAGATGTTCGACTACGCATTATCGCTCGATTCTGATGATGTTGAGAATATCCTCTTTTCAATTGTCTCAGTGCTTCAGAACATGAATTATTACGAACAACTTATTCCGTACCTGCTGCAGTTGATTGAAAGGGAGCCGGAGATCAGGACGCATTTGTACGATCTGGCTTACGCTTATGATAAAATTGAGAAATATCCCGACAGTATCAGGTTTTATCTTAAATATCTTGAGGAAGATCCCTTTTCAGACAGTGCCTGGTACAACCTGGGCATAATATATAACAAGCTTGATAAGCAGGAAAAGGCTATTGAAGCATATGATTATGCACTTGCCATTAATTCAGAGAATACATTTGCCATATTCAACAAGGGTAATATTCTGAGCAATCTCGACAGATATACCGAAGCAATTCCCGTGTACCTTGAATATCTCGAGAATGAGCCGGACAGCTTTGAGGCAATGACATACCTTGCTGAATGCTATGAACATACTGATAATATCGCTCTGGCAAGAAAATATTACAACGATGCAATTGATCTTGACCCGGAATTCGCCGATCCATGGTTCGGACTTGGAGTGATAGAGCTTAACTCGGGAAATCCGGGTGACAGCCTTATTTTTTTCAGAAAGGCAGTTCGCCTTGATGATGAAAACCCCGAGTACTGGTACCTTCTCGGGAAAGCCCATTATGTGAAGGGTGAGGTGAAACAGGCATTAAGCTGCTTCAGGGAAGCTCTTAAGCTCGATATCTATTATGACGAGATATGGATCGATATCGGAAGAATACTTATTAAGGAAAAGCTTTGCATGAAAGCGGCCGGATATCTTGAGCATGCGTACAAGGTGACCGGAGATGTTCCGGGTGTTAACTTCCTGATGGCATCCGTGTATCTTCATGCAGGTTCAGGCGACAAAGCTTTCAGGCATCTTTCAACTGCCATTGAATCTGACAGGGATGCATTCGAGAAATTCTCCGAGATATTTCCCCAATCTGTCCTGACAAGGAAAATAACCCGGTTCCTTAAATTGAAAAATCTTTTATGAAAGGGCTTCCTTTAAGTTATTAGCTTATGAAAAAAATACTTCCTTTTTTACCGGAACGTCCCCCAAAACCCAGAAATTCAGGCCTGACGATGGTGATGGACAAGGGTCTCAGCCTAAGGGAGGCAGAAGATTTCATGTCTGTCGGCAGCGAATATACTGATTATGTCAAGCTTGGATTTGGAACATCGATAATTACCCCGGGTCTCAGGAAAAAGATAAAGGTTTATAAGGAAGCCGGCGTTATTCCGTATTTCGGAGGAACACTGTTTGAAGCCTTCATAATTCGCAAAATGTTCGGGGAATTTGTAAAGTTCCTTGATAAATTTGAGATTGAAATGGTCGAAATATCTGACGGATCATATGATTTTGAACATTCCCAAAAGCTTGAATATATAAAAAAACTTTCCGGGCGCGGAAAGGTCATTTCGGAGGTCGGTTCGAAAAAGAAAGAGGTGGTCTACACTCCCGATGAATGGGTGGCAATGATGAAAGCAGAGCTCGAGGCAGGATCGGTAAAGGTAATCGCCGAAGCCAGGGAATCCGGGACTGTTGGCATATATAATGAAGATGGTTCCATAAATAATAAGATAATCTGCGCAATTTCCGAACATGTAAAGCTTGAGAATGTCATATGGGAAGCGCCTCTTAAATCCCAGCAGGCCTGGTTTATTAAGCATTTCGGGGCAAATGTCAATCTCGGAAATATAGCGCCAAATGAGATTATAGCCCTTGAGACCCTCAGGCTCGGCCTGAGAGGTGATACATTTTTCCAGTTTCTCCCCGAAGATCTTAAGGAATAGGCCCTCTCATACCTCAACTGAAAAAATGGCATGAGAAAATTCGGCCTAATAGGATACCCTCTTGGTCATTCTTTCTCACAGAAATACTTCTCTGAAAAATTCAAGCGGGAGAAAATATGTGAATGCACTTATGAGAATTTTCCCATGAAGGAAATTGAATCTCTTCCGGGACTTATTTATTCGGATAGTGAAATCTGCGGCCTGAATGTGACAATCCCGTATAAGACTGAAATCCTGAGGTTCATTGATGAAACAGATGAAGCTGTGAAGGAGATCGGAGCTGCCAATGTCCTGAAAATAAAAAGGGAAGAGGGAACCGTGAGGCTTTTTGGCTATAACAGCGATATCGAAGGGGTAAAGGAATCTCTCCGGCCTTTATCGGGAGTTAAAGGAGGAAAAGCTTTGATACTTGGAACCGGAGGTGGGTCCAGGGCAGTTGCATGGACGCTTGGGAAGATGGGATTTGAGGTCATCCTTGTTTCGAGAAGAAAAAGCAATGGTATTCTTAGATATAATGAAGTGAGCTCTGAAATACTTGCGGATACTGATTTGATAGTCAATGCGACACCTATAGGAATGAACCCGCATGCAGATGGAATGCCTGAGATTGACTACAGCCTGCTGGATGAGCACCACACTCTTTTCGATCTCGTATATAATCCCGAGATGACTTCATTCCTTAAAATGGGGCAGGAGAGGGGATGCAGGATAATCACCGGGATTAAGATGCTTTACTCCCAGGCAGAAAGATCATGGGAGATCTGGAATGATGACAGATTATAAAGGGGATTTGCTGAATAACCGGATATCAAAAGTGAACAGTTTCCTGCATCAGGCTGTTTTTCTCCTCATCCAATACCTTGAATCGCAGTCGGTGCATTCCTGTTTCCAGTATCCGGGCGAAAGAAAGCCTCCTTCAGGTGTTTTCAGTATCCGCTCATAGACGGCAAAGGCCGGATTAAAAACAAGGTCAGTGACGCCGATAGTGTACCTTGGTTCCTGTCCGCGGGGGTCGGACGTTATTTTTGATTCCATTACCTCTAAGTTGTTGAATTCCAGAAGTCTGCGCAGAAAGGCTGCCCTCTCCATTGTCACTCCTGAATCAACTATCGTGCAACGGACTCCGTCGATCTCACCGATAATATGTTTTGCATTGCTGATTGCCATGTCATTATAATTAATTCCCTATGCTGATGCTTCTTATATAGTCGAAAATAATGCTTGCGAAACCGATAAAAAATATACCTGCCACACAGATTATAAGTGCTGACCTTGTCGGGAAATCGCATTTGAATCTGGCGATGGGTTCATCATTTTTATTTATAAACATTGCTTTTACAACCAGCAGATAATAGTAAAGTGAAATTATTGTATTCAATACCGCAATGATAATCAGCGGATAGAATCCTCTTTGTGCTGCAGCCGTGAACAGGAAGAATTTTCCAAAAAAACCGGCCACAGGAGGAATTCCTCCGAGTGAAAACAGGGAGAGCGTCATTATCAGGCTCAGCTTCGGATTGGTGTGGTAAAGGCCGTTGTAATCGCTTATGTCTTCTTTCCCTGTTGCATTTGAGATTGCGGCGACAACTCCGAAGGCGCCCAGGTTTGAAAATATATATACAAGTATGTAGTATATTACTGAAGCCATCCCAAGCTGATTGCCGCCAATTATCCCGACAAGTATGTACCCTGCCTGAGATATTGATGAGAAAGCAAGAAAGCGCTTGATATTCTGTTGCCTTATGGCAAAAAGATTTCCAATGGTCATCGTAAGAACTGATGTTACAAATATCGCTTTCTGCCATGTCCAGATGATCATCGGGAATATGGTATAGAGTATAATGACGAAGATGAATAGCGCAGCTCCCTTGGATATGACGGAGAGAAATGAAGTGATGTTCACAGGTGCTCCTTCATATACATCTGCAGTCCAAAGGTGGAAAGGAACCACGGAAATTTTAAATGCCATGCCTGCAAAGAAGAAAATGAATGCCAGTACCTGTAGATTAAATCCGGGAACGAGCCTGGCAACCTCATTGAAATACAGAGAGCCTGTAGTGCCATAGATCATGGATAATCCGTAAAGCATAATCCCTGATGATAATGATGACGTCAGGATCAGCTTAATGCCGGCTTCAGCCGATTTATTCCTGTAGCGTTCAAACGCGGCAAGTGCCGCTAAAGGAATGGTGGCCAGCTCAAGGCCTAAATAAAACATCAGGAAATGCCCTGATGAAATCATAAAATCCATTCCCACGACTATTGAAGCAATAAGAAAGAAATATTCGCTAATCCTGTCCGAATTCTCATCTTTTCTGAGCCAGGAAACCGACTGGATCATGACAATCAGCACGCCAATATTCAGTATGTTTTTCATTAAGCTTGTAAGTGCTGATGACACATACATGCCGCCAAAAAGCGTGCTGTGATACTTTGACGGAAGAAAGCCGGCAACCGTCAGGATGGCAAACAGAACAACAGGGAACAATATCCTCGCATTCTTCCTGCCCGGACCCAGGAATATCTCAGCCATCAGAATGAGTAATGCAGCTGCTGAAAGAAGCAGTTCATGACGCATTAATAAAAGACTTTGCAAATTCATATTTCAATTATACCTGTAAATAATAGTTCAAATCAGAATGGGTTCACTGCAAGTATCTTGTCAATAATAGGCTGCATGCTTGTCCCTATCATGGAAGAGAGCCAGAATGGTGCCAGTCCTATTGAAGCCACAAAGGTTATCAGGGTCAGCGCCGATAGCTTCTCATACCATTTTGCATCATCAAAGTGCCCGTAGTGAGTGTTGCTGGCCGGACCCAGAAGCAAAGTTCCTATGACTCTCAGGATGTAGACAGCAGTTATCACTATTGACGAGATGGCAACAATTGTAACCAGTCTGTGAAACAAATCCGGATGCTGGAAGGCTCCTACGAATATCGTCATTTCTGCAACGAATCCGCTTAATCCGGGCAGACCTATGGAAGCAAGGCCGGCTATGACGTAACATACCGAGAGGAAAGGAATGATCTTCATCAGGCCTCCCATTTCATTTATCATTCGGGTATGAGTCCTTCCATAAAGCATGCCGATCAGGGCAAAGAAAAGGGCTGTCATAAGTCCATGAGATATCATCTGGATAATTGCCCCATTCATCGCTGTCTTGTTCATCATAAGCAATGCAAACAGCACAAGACCGCAATGGCTTACCGATGAGTAAGCATTGATATACTTCAGGTCCTTTTGGACAACAGCACCAAATGCTCCGTAAACAACGCTTATTGAGGTAAGTATGAGGAAGATCCATGACAATTCCCTTGCTGCTTCAGGCATCAGGTAAATTGCCACTCTGAAGGCTCCGTAACCTCCCAGCTTCATAAGAACGCCGGCATGGAGCATAGAGACAGCCGTTGGTGCAGATGAATGTCCGTCCGGAGACCATGTATGAAAAGGGAACAGAGCTCCGAGGACTCCGAAACCCACGAATGTAAGAGGGAAAAACATCCTTTGCGCCTTCATCGGAATAGTATTCTTTGCAACCTCCAGAATATTGAAAGTATGTTTCCCGTTGACCGGAATGGAGAAGAAATATATTCCCAGAATGCCTACCAGCAACAGCGCTGAAGCGCCCATCAGCATTAGTGTAAGCTTCATGGCCGAATATTCCTTCGGACCGCTGCCCCATATTCCGATAAGCAGGTACATGGGTATCACGGCAAGCTCATAGAACAAAAACATTGTGAAAAGGTCGATCGATATGAAGAAACCGAACACTCCCGTGGCAAGAAGAATAAGAGAAACGAAGAACTCCTTGTTCAGGAAGTTCATTTCCCATGAAGCAAAAACTCCTGCGAATACTACCAGCGATGTAAGTGAAATCATTGCAACTGATATCCCATCCACTCCCACAGAATAATGTATATTAAGACTCCTGAACCACATGATATCTTTAATAAACACCATCTGGGCAGTGTTCCCTGCATTCCGTTCAGTGACATAGAGGACTATAAGAAGTGCGGCCATCATCAACTGCAGGCCCATTCCGATCGCAGCCACCAGCTTCACCTTCCTTATATCCTTCACGAGCACTATCCCGGCAATTGTCAGCACCGGAATTACAACAAACATGGACAGAATATTCATAACAGCCTTACATTTTCATTTTTTACCAGTACCATATAAATATTAAAAGGATAGCCAGGGCAACAGCTCCGGAGACAAATACGAATGCGTATTGCTGAAGTTGTCCTGACTGGAATTTCCGGATCCTGAATGAAACGATCTGTGTTGTTGAGGCAATTGAGTTCATCGTCCCGTCAACAATATGACGATCAAACCAGGCAACCGGTTCTGAAATATATCTGAAGATTATTTTTCTGGTGACAAAAAGATATATCTCATCTATATAAAACTTATGGTATGCCAGCTTATATGTGTATTTAATTGCAGAAACGATTTTTTGAGGGATATCGGTCTCTTTCCTGTACAATATCGATGCTATGATAATCCCAAAAAGTCCTATAAGGACTGATGGAA
The DNA here is from genome assembly GCA_963717685.1 of uncultured Bacteroidales bacterium. Lineage (GTDB taxonomy): Bacteria > Bacteroidota > Bacteroidia > Bacteroidales > VadinHA17 > LD21. The sequence continues at coordinate 2,766,376 of OY970346.1, forward strand.
CCGCAACTGACCATTCAATTCCTGACTCAAGAATTTTCCCGTCGCTTGTGACAAGTTTATCGAAGGGAATAAATCCTGCAAAGGCAGCTCCGGCTGCAAGGATAACAAGGGGAACTGTCATTACTGCAGGAGCTTCGTGGGGAGTATGATCATAGCTTCTTTCTTTTCCCCAGAAAATGTTAAAGTAGATCCTGAACATATAAAAAGCGGTCAGCCCGGCAACCAGGTACTCCACGGCAAACAGGAATTTATTGTGATGGAACGCAGCGGCCAGGATTTCGTCCTTGCTGAAGAATCCCGAGAATGGAGGAATCCCTGCAATGGCAAGACAGGCTACAAGGAATGTCAGATGGGTAACAGGAAGGTACTTCCTGAGATTTCCCATGTCTGTCATAAAATTGCTGTGGACTGCATGGATTATTGCCCCTGCTCCAAGGAATAACAAAGCCTTGAACATGGCATGAGTGAACAGATGGAACATTGAAGCAGTGAATCCCAGTCCGGCATTTCCTCCGTAGCCGGATACGCCAAGCGCCAGCATCATATAGCCGATCTGGGACATGGTGGAGTAGGCAAGAACTCTTTTGATATCTGTCTGAGTGCAGGCGATGACTGCGGCGAACAATGACGTGAAGGCACCTATATATGCCACAATGTTCAATGCGGCCGGAGCCGCCAGGGAGTATACAGGGAACATTCTCGCGACCAGATAAACTCCCGCCACCACCATTGTGGCAGCATGTATCAGTGCTGACACTGGCGTAGGGCCCTCCATTGCATCCGGCAACCATATATGGAACGGAAACATTGCCGATTTTCCGACGCCTCCCATATAAACCAGAATCATGGACCAGGTTATCACGGAAAACCCGAGAAATGTCTTTCCTGCTGCATTGACAATTGCAGGTCCGGCCGGATCGGTAAGAGTCATAAAATCGAAAGTTCTGGTATGGTATGAAAGTAACAGGATGCCTATCAGGAAACCCATATCGGCAAATCTTGTCACAATGAATGCTTTTTTTGCAGCAGCCACGGCCGATGGCTTTTCATAGTAAAATCCGATCAGAAGATATGAGGATACGCCAACAAGTTCCCAAAAAATGTACATCTGGAAGATATTAGGCGCAACGACAAGCCCCAGCATCGAAAATGTAAAGAGTGAAAGAAAGGCAAAGAACCGCTCGTATCCCTTTTCTCCTTTCATGTATCCTATGCTGTAGATATGAACCATGAACGAAACAGTGCTGACTACAATGAGCATCATGACCGAGATGGGATCAAGAAGCACACCTATATCGATGTGGAGCTTATCGGTAAGCGAAAGCCATGTCGTATTGAAAGCGAGGATTTGCCTGAAGGCCTCATTTACCTTAGGAGTGGCAAAGAAGTATTCATAGGCTGTGAAGAACGAGACAGCCGTCAGAATCGCAAGACCTGCTGTTCCAAGGAGACCCGAAATCCTTCGTCCTATCTTATGGCCAAACAGTCCCAGAAAAATAAACATAAGGAAGGGGATCAGCAATATCGTTATGGTATATGAAAAATTAATCATGGAATATATCTCCTGTGAATTTTAATCAGTACTTCATTTCATCCACATCTTCAACATTAATTGTCGTGAACCTCCTGTAAATATTTATTATTATGGCAATTGCAACAGCAGCTTCCGAAGCGGCCACGGCGATTACGAACAGACTGAAGAACATTCCCTCCATCTTGTGAGGGAAGAGATACCTGTTGAAAGCCATAAAGTTTATATTTACGGAGTTAAGGATCAGTTCCACCGACATCAGGATTGTTATAAGATTCCTGCGGGTAAGAAAGCCATAAACGCCCGTGAAAAACATTATCGTGGCAAGAATCAGAAAAAAGTTGAGTGGTACGCCTGCATTCATATTTTCACTTATTTAAGTTTTTACTCTCCTCTTTGGCAGGGCTTCCTTTTTTAGCGATCACAATGGCAGCTACCATTGCAGCAATCAGGAGTACAGATATAACTTCAAAAGGAAGGATATAACCATCATAATTGAGAGAAAGAAGGCTCCTTCCGATGGTATGCATATCTGTATTCAAAGCCTGCTGTCCTGAAGCCCTGAATTTGAAATCGAGTATTGTAAGGATAGCCACAATGGTACCGGCAACAGATGCAAGGGCTGCCAGCAGGGATTTTTTCCATCCCACTGGTTCAAATTTATGGTCGATATGGCTTGTAAGAAGTATTGAGAATATAATCAGAACTACGATGCCTCCGGCGTAAAGAGTAAGTTGAACCGCAGCAAGAAACTGGTAGTTAAGCATGAAATAAAGTCCTGACGTTGAGACGAGGACAAAAAGGAGATAAACTGAAGCCCTCAGAATCTTCCGGCTTGTCACCGTCAGGACTGAAAAGACAATAATTGCGACAGCAAACAATATAAACATTATCTGGGTTGCATCCATTATTCAACTCCTTTCATTAGTTGTGAACCCGGTTTGTTCAGGACTTTGATCAGAAGAGCCCTGTTGAACACGGCATGCTCGAATTCCTGTCCGAAAGCCAGCGCATCCGACGGGCAGCTCTTCACGCAAAGTCCGCAGAAAGTGCACATGCTCAGACGATAAATGTGCTTGTCAACAGCTCTTTTCTTTTTCCCGTCCTCAGTGGTTATCGTTTTAGATATTACCTCAATTGTTCCGTTTGGGCAATTGATTTCGCAGATCCCGCAGCCTGTGCATTTATGCTCATTATTTTCGTTATGAGGCATTATGACTTCACCCTTGAATCTATCGAACATGACAAGATCCTTCCTGTTATTCGGGTATTTCTGAGTAACAATTTTGCCAGGGCTGAAAAAGTAACGGTTGGTCACGCTCATTCCTTTCAGAAGCGATCCGACCCCATCGATTATTCCTTTAAAATATTGGCCTATACTATTCATAATGTTAATTTTTCAGTTCCCGGAATCAGAAGTGCCATCCCAAAAGAACCACTAAAGCCATGATCAGCACATTGACAAGGTTTATAGGAAGCAGGTATTTCCACTCGAGTGTCAGAAGCTGATCGATCCTGAGTCGCGGGAATGTCCATTTGAACAACATAATAAGGTATATGATAAAGAAAGTTTTTCCGATATACCAGATAAACGGCGGGATATAATCCATGACTTGGTTGAAGCCTTCCAGGCTGCCTATATGCAAAGGCATCCATCCGCCAAGAAAAATAGTAGCTGCAATAGATGCAATTATGAACATGTTAATGAATTCCGCAAGGTAGAAAAATGCAAATCTGATCCCCGAGTATTCAGTGTGATAACCGGCGGTAAGCTCAGATTCAGCTTCAGCAAGGTCAAATGGCCCCCTGTTCGATTCAGCCGTACCAGATATGATGTAAATTACAAAGGCGATGAGAGCCGGGATGTGTCCCCTGAATATTAACCACCCGGATCTTTGAGATTCGATTATAGCTGAGAGCTGCATCGATCCGGCAAGTATTACCATTGTTGCCAGAGCAAGGCCCATGGATAATTCATAACTTACAATCATGGCTCCGCTTCTCATGGCTCCTATGAGTGAATATTTGCTGTTGCTTGACCATCCGGCGAGCAGGACTCCGATAACGCTCATGGATGTGATTGCGATCACGTAAAATATACCTATATTGAAATCTATAGCCTGCAGGCCCTTTGCATAAGGTATCGCGGCAAGGACCATGAAATTCACTATGATTACGATGTACGGTGCGAGATTAAACAGAAAACTGTCAGCGTTTTTAATAGGAATGAGCTCTTTGAACAGTAGCTTAATCAGGTCAGCCACAGTCTGGAATATCCCGTACGGTCCTATCCTGTTTGGACCAAGCCTGTTTTGGATAAAGGCGCACACCTTTCTCTCGGCATACACCAGGAAAAGACCGATAACCGCATAAAAAAGGAGGAACAGTACGCCAACAATTAACATTTCTGTGGTCACTGCCCAGAATGATGACATCGAACTCCTGATTCCCTGATCTATTGACCTTGTCAGCGATGAAAAATCATAAAAGACTTTCCACCATGGCCCGGAAGTCATTAAAATATTTTGAAATGCTGTTCCCAGTCGCATATAATTTATTTTACCAATGTCTGATCACAAATCATAAGTCTCCAAATTACCGGTCAATATCCGGAATAACAAAGTCGAGTGAACCGGCTATTGCAACCAGGTCGGCTATCTTGAAATCCCTGGATATGTGGTTGAGGACACCAAGATTGACAAAATTAGGGGACCTGAATTTCACTCTGAAAGGATTTTTATTGCCATCGCTGACTATTAATACACCAAGCTCTCCCCGGGCAGTTTCAACTTTCTGGAAATACTCTCCCTCGGGCAATTTGATGACAGGCTTCATTTTGACTGCATACGGACCTTCGGGAATATTGTCAATAAGCTGATCGATAATATTCATCGACTCTTTCATCTCCTCCATCCTGACAAGATACCTGGAGTAAGTATCTCCTTCCGTAAACAGAACCTCATTGAATTTAACCCTGTCGTATGCACTGTAGGGTTCATGCTTCCTTACATCGCATGAAAATCCGGAAGCCCTTCCTGCAGGCCCTGTCACGCCATAGGATATTGCATCTTCTTTGGTCAGCTTTCCTATACCGATAGTCCGTTCACGGAATATGACATTTCCGGTAAGGATCGCATCGTATTCCCAAAGGACTGATCTGAAGTATTTTATAAATTCCTTTACTCTTTTCTGAAAATTCGGATGGATATCATACATCAGTCCTCCCGGGCAATTATAACTTACTATCATCCTGCCTCCGGTCGTCTCTTCAAAAATATCCAGCACTTTTTCCCTGTCGCGGAGGCCATAGAAAAAACAGGTCTGTCCTCCCATATCCATTCCATAGGATGCCCAGAACAGTTGGTGCGACTGAATCCTGGTCAGCTCGGACATAATGGTCCTTATAACCTTTATTCTTTCAGGGATTTCTATTTCAAGTGCTTTTTCGACATCCAGGCATACGGCTTCATTATTAATGAGTGCGGACAGGTAATCCATCCTGTCGGTAAGATGTATTATCTGGGGATAAGTAATGCTTTCGCACATCTTTTCTATACCCCGGTGTATGTAACCGACATGAGGTTCAATATTTTTTACCGTTTCACCTTTAAGAGAAACAACCAGGCGAAGCACACCATGAGTTGACGGGTGCTGCGGTCCCATGTTGATTATATATTCCTCTTCCACGCTGACGCCGGTTTTTTTTGCCAGGTCTTCCATAAGCTATTTGGTAACAATTTTAATATCATCTGCATAATCCTTCCTTAGAGGAAATCCCCACGATTTGTCCAGAAACAACCTTCTAAGGTCAGGATGATTGGTAAATTTTATGCCAAGAAGATCAAATACTTCTCTCTCCAGAAAATCCGCGCTTTTCCAGATATCAGTAATTGAATCGAAATGGGGATTTTCCCGATCGCCTGTGCGCACCCTGAGCACGATTGTATGTCCATGCCTTGTGGAAAACAAATGGTAAATTGCGCCGAGATACTGTCCATAATCAATCCCTGTAATGCAGTCAAGGAAGTCAAATGATGCAGCCTCATCTTGCCTTAGCTTAAGTGCAACGCCATGAAGTAATTCTGCAGGAATGTCAATTTCGGAAAATTGCTTTCCTTCCTTTACCTCACAGCCGGGGGCAAGTGATCTTACATATGCAGTAAGTTCCGTTTTATTCATACAATTATATTATATCGGAATTATGTGAAGCTGAACGTTTTTTTCTGGATTTGATATTCTCTGTTTCTATTTTTCTCTGAAGCTGGAGCATCCCATATAAAAGAGCTTCAGGCCGCGGCGGGCATCCGGGGACATAAACATCGACCGGGATCAGATTATCGACCCCCTTTACCACACTGTAGGAATTGAGGAAGAATGGTCCTCCTGAAACAGCACAGGCACCCATCGCCACGACATATTTTGGTTCCGACATCTGGTCATAAAGCCGTTTGAGGACAGGTGCCATCTTGTAGACAATTGTACCTGCCACAACGATGACATCGGCCTGGCGTGGACTGGCCCTGTAAACTTCCATACCGAACCGGGCGAAATCATGTCTCGGGGCTCCTGTCGCCATCATCTCAATGCCGCAGCAACTGGTTGCGAATGTCAGTGGCCATAAGGATGCCTTTCTTCCCCAGTTAATGACATCATCTATTGTCGTCAGGAGAACATTTCCGCCAGATTCCCTTAAAAGCTCAAGACTCTCGTTATCCTTGAACTCCTCATATTTCATTCCTTTTATTCCCATATCAGCGCATGTTTTTTCCAGGCATACAGCAGACCCAGCCCCAGAATGGAGAAGAAGATAAGTATTTCGATAAAGGCCGTCAGTCCGACTTCCTTCATAACCACAGCCCAGGGGAAAACGAGAACAGTTTCAACATCAAAAACCAGAAACAGGATCGCGAAAAGATAATAACCGACATTGAATTGAAGCCAGGTGACTCCCTGTGTGGGAATTCCGCATTCATAAGGTTCAAACTTCTCTGGATTAACAGATCTGGGGGCAATTATTCCTGATAACACCAATACCAACCCGACGAATAAAGCCCCGACCAAAAAGAATAATACGAGCCATTGACTACTCATAGTCCCGGTTTTAGTTTTATTAAAAGCCGCACAAAAATAGAATTTCTTTTATATTTTGTGAAATTAACAATAGTAATTTCACAAACATAAATTTCACAAGCCAGTCAAAATAATTTGGACAAAAGCAACCAGCCAAATTTAACTTTTTTTATAAAAAGTAATCAAAACATAAATCTTATTTAAGTTACCGGCAATATGATTTATTTCATGTAAATTTTCAAATATTAATCACTAATTTTCCGCGCTTTTTAATGCTCGCGTTTTTAAATTAAATTATACTTTATGAGCTCAGATACCCATCAGTCAATGCTTTCCAAACTGGGACAGGAGTTATTTGAACAATCTGATGTAAAGGTTTCCAGGTGCTACCAATGCGGAAAGTGCTCGGCAGGCTGTCCGCTCTCCGAAGAAATGGATTATCCGCCCAGCGTGGTAATGAGGATGCTGCAAACAGGTAATCCTGAACTTGAGGAAAAAGTCCTGCGCTCATTTTCCATATGGGTATGTCTGACATGTGAAATGTGTTTTGCGCGCTGCCCGATGAGCATAGATATCCCAAAAATGATGGACCAGCTCAGGCAGAAGGCGCTGAAAGAAGGTAAAGCCAATTCAAAGGCAAAACAAATAATTGCATTCCATCGGTCATTCCTCGATTCCATAGAGTATACAGGAAGGCTGTATGAAATAGGACTGTTCGCGGATTATAAAACAAGGACTTTAAAAATCCTTGATGATATGAATCTTGCACCTGCGATGATGACAAGGGGCAAGTTGAATATTATTCCCGAACTGGTAAAAGACAGGAAGGGCATAAGATCAATTTTCAGGAAGACAAAATATAAACATAAAGACTGAATATATGACACTCGGATTTTATCCAGGCTGTTCACTTAAGGGATCATCGAGAGAATACGCTGAATCAGTGCTGGCAGTTGCAAGAGCTTTTGATATCCGTATGGATGAGATATCGGACTGGAATTGCTGCGGGGCGACTGCGGCACATAATATGAACAGGGAGCTGTCATTCGCACTTCCCGCAAGAATTCTTTCCCTGGCCGAGAAGCAGGGCATGACGGAGATTATTGTGCCGTGCGCAGCTTGCTACAGCAGACTTATGGTTACGGAGCATGAGCTTGCCGGAGATTCCGTGCTAAGGGACAGAGTCAGTGAAATAAACAAAATGGATTATAAGGGAACAGTCAATATCCTTAATATAATCCAGATGCTTGATAAATTCATTACACCGAAGCTCGAGGGAAAGGTTGTGAAACCGTTCGATCATAAAGTGGCCTGTTATTACGGGTGCCTTCTTGTACGGCCGCATGAAATTCTGAAATTCGACCGCGAGGAGGATCCCCAATTAATGGATGAACTCATGCTTAAAATCGGGGCAACGCCTGTTGACTGGGCATTCAAGACTGAATGTTGCGGGGCAGGCCTTTCGGTATCCAGGACAAAATCTGTCGGAAGATTGTCCGGACTTATTGTCCGTGATGCGAAAGACCGGGGCGCTGAAGCCATAATTGTGGCCTGCCCTATGTGCCATTCCAATCTGGATATGAGACGAAAGGAAATAAATGAATACCTGGGTGAGAAAGTGGATATACCTGTTTTATATGTCACGCAGGCAATTGGCCTGGCAACTGGAGTAAGCAGGGAAGATCTTTCGCTCAGGAGACATTTCGTGAAAGTAACAATTTGATAATATTCTAAGGCGATTATATGTCAAAAATAGGAGTATTTGTCTGTCATTGCGGTGAGAACATCGGTGCGACAGTCGATTGTGCAAGAGTGGCTGAAGCGGCTGGAAAATATGAAGGAGTCACATACAGTGTTGACTATAAATATATGTGCTCCGATCCCGGGCAGAGCCTTATCAAGAGCGCCATTACAGAAAAAGGACTGACGGGTGTTGTTGTAGCCGCCTGCTCCCCGAGGATGCATGAGCCGACATTCAGAAAAGCTTGTGCAGAAGCAGGATTGAATCCGTACATGTGTGAAATGGCCAACCTTCGTGAGCACTGCTCATGGGTCCATGAAAAGGGCGAGGCTACAACAGAGAAAGCCATTGACCTGGTAAGGGTCCTTGTGGAAAAAGTGAAACACAACCAGTCCCTTGACGCAATAAAAGTCCCAGTGACAAAAACAGCACTGGTCATAGGCGGAGGAATTGCAGGCATACAGGCAAGCCTGGATATTGCGAATACAGGTCATAAAGTTATTCTTATTGATAAGGAGCCATCAATAGGAGGGCATATGTCCCAGCTTTCTGAGACATTCCCTACGCTGGACTGCTCTCAATGCATCCTTACTCCGAGAATGGTCGAGGTGGCACAGCATCCAAATATAACATTGTATACCTATGCTGAACTTGAAAGCCTTGAGGGATTCATAGGCAACTTCAAAGTCAGGATCAGGCGGAAATCCAAAAGCCTGGATGAAAAGATTTGCACAGGATGCGGGATGTGCACGACAAAATGCCCTGTCAAGAAAATTCCGAGTGAATTCAATGAAGGATTGGGAATGAGAACCGCAATATATGTTCCATTTCCACAGGCTGTCCCCAATAAGCCGGTGATAGACAGGAAGAACTGCACGTATTATATTAAAGGGAAATGCCGCATCTGTGAAAAGGTTTGTCCCACACAGGCAATAAGATTCGACCAGGAGGACCAGATCGTCGAAGCCGAAATAGGGGCAATTGTTCTTGCCACAGGCTTCACGGTCAAGCAGACTGATTTTTTCCCGGAATATGGATATGGCAAATATCCGGATGTCATAACCGGGCTTCAGTATGAGCGGCTTGCGTCCGCTTCAGGACCGACTCTGGGTGAAATTCGCCGGCCTTCGGACGGCAAGATCCCTGAAAAAATTGTCTTTGTATCCTGTGCCGGTTCACGTGATGAGGCAAAAGGAATTCCTTACTGCTCAAAGATCTGCTGTATGTATGTGGCAAAGCATGCCATGCTGTATCAGCATAAGGTGCATGGAGGCAAGTCATATGTGTTTTATATGGATATCAGGGCGGGTGGCAAAAATTACGAGGAATTCGTAAGGCGTGCCATTGAAGAAGACGGAGTTAATTATATAAGAGGAAGAATTTCAAGGATATATCAAAAGAATGGCAAGCTTATTGTCAAGGGGGCGGATACCCTGCTGGGTGCTATGCCTGTCGAGATAGAGGCCGATATGGTTGTTCTGGCTACCGCCGGAGTGGCAAATCCCGGCACTGAAGAGCTGGCACAGAAGCTTCATGTCTCATACGATGCATATAACTTCTTTGCCGAAGCTCACCCGAAGCTTAAACCTGTGGAGACAAACACTGCAGGAATATTTCTCGCCGGAGCCTGCCAGTCCCCGAAAGATATTCCAGATTCTGTAGCCATGGCATCGGGAGCAGCAGTAAAGGTGGCCGGGCTGTTTTCACAAGATGAGCTTACTCGCGAACCGTTGATCGCGGTAGTCAACCGCCAGGCTCCGCCGGTATATTCCTCATGTGTCGGATGCTTCCTGTGCGTATCAGCCTGTCCTTACCAGGCGATCGAAAAAGAAGAGATCAGAAACAGGGCCGGAGAAGTGATCAAGACCGTTGCTAAGGTAAATCCGGGCCTTTGTCAGGGATGTGGAACATGTGTCGCCTTTTGCAGGACAAAATCAATAGATATACAGGGCTATACTCATGAACAGATGTATTCTGAAGTGATGGCATTATTGAATGAATATTAAAAACAATGATTAATGGCTGAATTTGAACCAAGGATTGTGGCGTTTGTGTGTAACTGGTGCACATATGCCGGAGCTGACCTCACAGGTACTAGCCGTATCAAATACGCTTCAAACGTACGAATAATAAGATTCCCCTGCACAGGGCGAATAGATTATATGCTGCTAATAAAGGCTTTCGATGAAGGTGCAGACGGAATAATTGTTTCCGGCTGCCATCCGAATGATTGCCATTATACTTCAGGGAATTTCCATGCCAGGAGACGGTGGATAATGTTCCGTTCATTGTGCGACTTTATGGGAATTGATATCAGGAGAATTAAATTCTCATGGGTATCGGCCGCGGAAGGTGCAAAATGGGCTAATGTGGTTAACGCTGCTGTGAAGTCGATCAGAGAGCTCGGACCTTATGAAGAATATAAAGAAGTTGCCAGGAATCCGGTAAAGGAGGTGATCAATGGATGAACTGAGAAATAGAGTAAAAGAGTTGCTGGAAACCTCTGCCGTAAAAGTGGTGATAGGCTATGAAAACGGATCGGACAGGAAAACAAGAGCATTGTTTGTTGAGGACCCGAAAGATGCCGAAAGACTTATTTTTGACAGCCGCTGTATAATGAATCTGGCATCGTACCTCACTAAGACAGAGGTCCGAAATAAGGGCAAAATGGGGATAACAGCCACTCTGCCTGTGATGAGAGCCGTTATTCAGCTTGCTTCTGAATTCCAGGTGAACGACGGCAATCTGATGGTGCTTGGCATCACGCCTGAAAGCAAAATGATTGAATTTAAAAGCCTGTCGGAAGTCGAGTCATTTGTGCACAAGTTCCAGATTGAGGTTGATTCGAAATACCGGGAGATGCTTGATAAAATTGATAAAATGGCTCCTTCTGCAAGGTGGGATTTCTGGATAAAGGAGCTGTCACCGTGCTTTAAATGCTATGCCTGCAGGGCAGCATGCCCGATGTGCTATTGCCACCGGTGTACCGTCGAATTCAATCAGCCTCAATGGATACCTGTTCCATCTCATGAACTGGGCAATCTCGAATGGCATATTATGAGAGCAATCCATCTTGCTGGACGCTGCGTGGATTGCGATGCGTGCTATAATGCATGCCCGCTTGCCATTCCGCTTAATCTTCTCACCAAAAGAATGCTGATTGATGCGAAGGAACATTTCGGATGTTATCAGCCATCAATAAAGGCCGATCATCTTATGTCCACATACAAACCTGAGGATAAGGATAATTTTATATCGTAGGTCATGAACATTGAAAGGAGATTAGTCAGGAAAAGTCAACTTGAAAAACTTTTCGGAATCATAAAGGGGAGTGGTAGAAAGGTTTATGCCCCGTTTACACGGAATGGAAAAACATCATTCAGAAACATTGAAGATTTCAGCGAAATTGCTGTCGGTTATATTCAGACAACCCAATCATCAAAAGAGGTGTCGTTTCCCAGGACCGAAAAGATCCTCGATTTTTCAAAAGATGAACAGGGAATATCAGTGAAAGGCAGGGATTTAGGCGGATTTAAGGAAAGCATACTCTGGGGTGTAAGGCCGTGTGATGCTATGGGGATAGGCCAGCTCAGTTCAATTTTTAACTGGGATTACTCTGATGAAATATACAACAGCCGCCTTTCAAAAGTGACAGTCATCAGTTTCAGCTGTATAAAGGCTGACGAATACTGTTTCTGCACATCAGTGGGTGGAAATCCGGGCAACACCACAGGAAACGACATCCTTTTCACCCAGATGGGGGAAAACGGAGATTATCTGGCAGAGATAATAACTGAAAAAGGAGCTAAGGTTGTCTCACTTGCCCCCGATCTTTTTGAACCGGCAGAAAACGTGGAGAAGGAAAAGTATCTTGCCGGTGTCCCCGTAAGGTTCAGCCGCGAGGAAATCACAGGAAAGCTTGAAAAAATCTTTGAAAGCCCTGAATGGGTTAAACTGTCGCTGAAATGCATTGGCTGTGGGGCATGCGCCTATGTCTGTCCGACATGCGCATGTTTTGATATTCAGGATGAAGCACACGGGAAATCAGGCTTGCGTGTAAGATGCTGGGATTCATGCGGTTTCTCTCTCTTCACACGGCATACATCCGGACATAATCCCCGTGAGGTGCAGTCACAGCGCTGGAGACAAAGGATCATGCATAAATTTTCATACATGCCCGAAAGGCTTTCAGTTTATGGATGCACAGGCTGTGGACGCTGCAGCCGTGCTTGTCCTGCTGATATGAATATACTTGAACATCTGATAACAATTAAAGAAGCTGAAGTATGACAGACAACATATATATGCCGTACCTCATGAAGGTTGAAAAGATTACATGGGAGGCTCCGGGTGTAAAGACTTTCATGCTGAAGTTCATCAATGAGGATGATCGGAACAAATTCAATTTCAAAGCCGGACAATTTGGTGAATACTCGGTTTACGGCGTTGGTGAATCGACTTTTTGCATAGCATCATCACCGACGCGGAGAGGTTATATCGAATGTACCTTCAGGCAGACTGGAAAAGTCACCAATGCATTGTCGGGGTGCGAGGAGGGAAGCGTCATCGGATTCCGCGGACCATATGGAAACACGTTCCCTGTTGACGAATGGAAAGGCAAAAACCTTCTCTTTATTGCTGGAGGAATTGCTTTGCCCCCGATGCGATGCGTGATTTGGAATGCCCTCGATCTGCGTGAGAACTTTAAGGATATAACCATCATATATGGAGCAAGGACTGTTAAGGATCTCGTATACAAACACGAGCTTCAGCAGTGGGAAAGAAGGCCTGACGTGAAGCTTATCACAACTGTTGATCCGGGAGGAGAGTCTCCCGACTGGAGAGGGGAAGTGGGATTTGTACCGACGATAGTCGAGAAGGTTGCTCCTTCATCGGTGAATACCGTGGCAATAGTTTGCGGGCCGCCGGTAATGATAAAATTCACATTCCCTGTGCTTGCAAAGCTAGGCTTTACCGATGATAATATCTTCACTACTCTTGAAAACAGAATGAAATGCGGTTTCGGGAAATGCGGCAGATGTAATGTCGGGGAAGTATACGTATGCAAGGATGGACCGGTGTTCACTCTTGAACAGCTTAACGGGCTTCCTGACGAATACTAGGTATGCAGGCCGTTAAGGATCTGTTTTTCCTGAGAACAAAAGAGACTGAGAAATAAATTTAAGGCGCACTTACTTTTTCAGTGGCCATCACCATCTTATAATTACGCCGGACACCTATTTCAAGAACATCCACAAGGTCCTGTATATCCAGACTTCGGGCAAATCTTAGTATGACGGTCGGGCTTTCCAGGTCCCTGGTTTGCTCCGCAAGCTCCTGCTCAAGCTGAGTGAAAGGTATCTCTTTCTGATTAATATAATATCTTTTATCCGCCGTGACAGTCAGATTGATCTGCTGCTTGTTTATATCCTGAGCGGATTTTGACTTTGGCAGCAGGACTTTTATCACATTTGGATTGCTTAGCGTCGAGACGATCAGGAAGAAGAGCAGCAGGAAAAACATAATATCATTCAATGACGAGGTGGCAACCTCGGGCTTGAAATGCCTGTTCCTCCTTATATTCATCTCAGAAAGCCTTTATGAATTTAAAAAGCGACTCCTGGAGCCTGATTGTATACCTGTCTATCATCATCTGGAGAAGATGGTATCCGGTATATGCAAGAACTCCGACTATTAAACCGGTTCCGCTGCAAATCATCTTCTGATATAACCCCCCTGAGATTATTCCAATGCTGATATTATCGGCAAGTGAGATATTGTAGAATATTTTGATCACACCGGCGATTGTTCCGATAAAACCAAGCATAGGAGCTATCCCGGCAATAATGCCCAGATAACCCGTATGATCCTCCATTTTTGTGATCTCAAGACCGGTCGAGGTTTCGAGGTTCCTCTCTATATCCGCTGCAGTCTTTCCGGAGTTTTCAATTCCTGTTTCCAGTATTCTGCCAAGAGAGGACTGGTTGCCTTTTGCAAGAGCCATAGCCTTATCGGTACTTCCCCCTTTAATTTCATCGAGGACCGCTGTGACAAGATTATTATTGATCCTTGAAAGCTTCCTGATATACAAATATCTTTCAATGAATACATAAACGCTTATCAGGGAAAGAAGTATAATGGGAATCATTATAAAGCCGCCTTTCATCATCAGGTCGAGCAGGGAAATTGCCTGATCTCCGGGTTCGGCTCCCCCAGGTGACAGGAAGGTCAGCATCAACAATTGTAACATATATCAGTTGTTTTAATTATATAAGTGGCTTTTATGACTATATCTTAACAGGATTTTGAAGTGCAAATATATAAATGATCAGATAAAAATCTCTTCAGGATATTCAATATCCGCAAGAAAGAGACCTTTTGCAGGCGCAGATTTGCCAGCCCTGGCACGATCCCTCGCCAGAATGATCTCCTCAAATTCTTTCAGAGTGGTCTTCCCTCTGCCGGTTTCTACGATTGTTCCGACAATTGCCCTTACCATATTCCGAAGGAATCTGTCGGCTTTGATGGTGAAAATAAGAATGTCATTATTTTCTTCCCAGGCTGCGGACAAGATCTTGCAAATATTGGTTCTTGTATCTGAATGCAGCCTGCTGAAACTCGTAAAATCGCTATGCTTCATTAATATGCCGCATGTATCATTCATGGTTTTAATATCAATGTTCCCGTGAATGTACCAGGACGAATCATTCGTAAAAGGGTTCTTCTTTCTTGAAATATAGTACTTATAGGTGCGTGATATGGCGCTGAATCTGGCATTTGCATCGGGTCTTACCTTAAGAATGTACGAGACTGAAATGTCTTTTGGAAGGTACCGGTTCAGCCTGAATATCAGATTCCCATCAGAACTGAGATCCGGCCTTACACTGTCAAAATGAGCGCAGAATGCCAGAGCATGGACACCGGTATCAGTCCTGCCTGCGCCAGTCGTGTTGATTTCTTCATTCAATATTTTATTTAAGGCTTCATCAAGCAATTCCTGGATGGTCACGGAATTTGGCTGAAGCTGCCAGCCATGAAAGGCTGTGCCTTTATAGGAAATAAAAATAAAATATCGCGTTTTCAAGGGTGCATTTTTACAAATATAGCTAAACATAAAGAATAGAATACCTGGTAAAATTCTTAATAATTATTTGGAACTGTTTATAGGAAAACCGATCTTAAAATGTATTTTTACCTGAGTTATAAAATCACTCGGTTATTCGTTAAAAATTAAATCTTCAGTATGACAGAGCAAAAAAATACTCAGGCAGCAGGCATGGCCTTTATGGGAATGATATTTTTCCTGTTTGGTTTTGTTACGACATTCAACATTACACTTGCTGATAAGTTCAAGGCAGTTTTTGAACTGTCTAACTTTCAGGCTCAGCTTGTCAACGGTGCATTTTTCTTCACCTATTTTGTCTTATCTTTTGCCTGCGGCGGGATCATTAAGAAAATTGGCTATAAATCGGGTGTTATTATGGGGCTTATCCTGGTAGCCATCGGTAGTTTTCTGTTCTTTCCTGCAGCAAAGGCACTTTCCTTTCCTTTCTTCCTGTTTGCCATTTTTATTATGGCCAGCGGAGTTGTCTTCCTCCAGGTGGCTGCCAACCCTTACGTTACGGCACTTGGACCATCTGAAACTGCTTCAGGAAGGCTTAACCTGACACAGGCTCTTAATTCAATAGCGACTTATATTGCACCTCTGATTGCAAGCGCATTTATCTTTAAAGCAGCCAGTGTCTCACTCTCTCCTCAGGAAGCTGCCAAATCGGTTCCAACGCCATTTCTTATAATTTCTGCAATTGTCATTGTTATTGCGCTGGCTGTTTATTTTCTTAAGCTCCCTGAGATACCCACACAGGGAGTAGAGAGAAAAAGTGTATGGAAATATCCGCATGTGATTCTCGGTGCAGTTGGTATTTTTTGCTATGTCGGGGCAGAAGTCGGAACTGCTTCCTATATTCAGGTGTACCTGCAGAAAGCCTTGAATATGGTGAATACTGATGCAGCAAAGATAGTCGCTCTCTACTGGGGCGGTGCGATGATCGGAAGGTTTTATGGTTCATTCATGCTTTCAAATGTCAATAAATCAAAGAAATACCTATATGCTGTCCTTGTGATTTTCCTGGCATTGTTTGTTGGATGGTTTGTAAGGCGTCATGTCACCGATGGGTTGATTTTCGCAGGAATAGCAATACTGAATTATCTTGCAATGCAGCTGGGAAAAGGCAAGGCAAACAGGTCCCTGGCCGTATTTGGGATAATCGCAGCGCTGCTGCTTGTTGTTGTAATGTCGTTGCACGGTGAGATCATTATGTGGGTAGGGCTTTCAGTAGGTTTCTTCAATTCCATTATGTTCCCAAATATATTCGCACTGGGTGTCGACGGGCTTGATAAGGGAGAGTTAAGCATGGCTTCAGGCCTTATAAACACATTGATCGTCGGCGGTGCGGTCATCCCTGTGCTGATGGGTCTTGTTGCTGATAAAATAGGAGTGGTGTTTGCATTTATACTTCCTATAATCTGCTATTTGTATATAGTTTTTTATGCTCTGGCAGGAAGCAGGCATAAATGACAAATGATTTAAAGATTGTTGCAGGAATAAAGAATATGGGGCTGGCTCGTATTTATTTTGAGACAATCTGCTGATATAGCTTAACGACGATTGCTAATTTAACGTCTAATCATAATATAAAATCAAATATTCATGGCAACAAGTAAAAATCTGATCGCGAAGATCAACAATGGTGACAATAAGGCCTTCCGCGACTTATACGGCAACGATCCTGCTAAACTGGATCGGAACGCAAAAAGGTATATTTCATTACTGAGACAGTTCAGCTCTTCCTTCGGGGAAAAAGATGTTGACTTTTTCAGTTCGCCGGGCCGTACTGAAATCGGTGGCAATCATACTGATCACAACTGGGGCCGCGTTCTTGCAGGCGCTGTAAATCTTGATAATGTTTGCGTGGCTGGTAAAAATAATACTGACGTAATAAATATTTTATCAGAAGGCTATCCTGAATTCAGGGTGGATTTGTCCTCCCTGAAGCCCAGTAAAAAGGAACATCTTACTTCTGCTGCCCTGGTAAGAGGTATTTGTTCGCAATTCAAGGAGTCAGGCTATGCAATCGGAGGCTTTGATGCGTGTATTGACGGAGGTGTTCCCAAGGGTTCCGGATTAAGCTCATCGGCTTCATTTGAAGTACTTATAGGTGCTATCCTGAGCCAGTTGTTCAACAATGGAAAAGTAGATCCGATAAGGAATGCAATTATTGGCCAGTATTCAGAAAACAACTATTTTGGAAAGCCGTGCGGCCTCATGGATCAGACTGCCTGTGCCATGGGAGGACTTATAACTATCGATTTCAAGGATCCATCAAAACCAATTGTAAAAAAAGTAAACTTCGATTTTGTCGCAACAGGCTTCTCTCTCGTCATTACCGATACCGGAGGGAGCCATGCAGACTTGAATGATGAATACGCCTCTCTTCCTACTGACATGAAGGCTGTTGCAGGTGAACTTGGTGCCAGCGTACTCCGCCAGGTAAGCCTTGATCAGGTAATTGAAATAATACCAAGGATAAGGGAAAAGGTGGGAGATCGGGCTCTGCTCAGGGCTATCCATTTTGAGCGTGACAATCAACGGGTCGTTGACCAGGTTGCAGCTCTGGAAAAAAATGACTTCAAGGCATTTCTTGGAATGGTGATAGATTCAGGCTACAGTTCCTTTATGTATAACCAGAATATTTATCCGGCCAGCGATGTAAGGGAGCAGGGAGTCTCAATTGCCCTTGCACTTAGCGACATATTGCTTAAAGGGGAGGGAGCATGGCGTGTTCATGGAGGCGGATTTGCCGGGACAATACAGGCATTCGTGCCGAAGAACCTGCTTGATAAATACATTGGCACCCTTGAGCATGTATTTGGCAAAGGATCATGCCATAGTCTTTTTATCCGGCATCAGGGAGCCGGAAAAGTCGAATTGTAGTCGGCAGGAGATTATCCATTTCTATTCTTTAACGATAAATATTATGAGAATCATATCTGAAAAATCTTTTAAGGAAGTTCATGACGGCAAGACTATCAGTCTTCATACCCTGAAAAATAAGAACGGCCTTGTAGCACAGATCACCAATTACGGAGGGATTATCGTAAGCATTTTTGTTCCTGACAGGAAAGGGAATTTTGCTGATATTCTCCAGGGATATGACACTATTGGTGAGTATATAAAAGGAAACGGACCTTATATGGGAGCTGTGTGCGGGAGATGTGCCAACCGCATAGCAAAGGGAAAATTCAGCCTGCCCGGTAAAGAGTACAGCCTTGCAGTGAACAACGGCCCTAACCACCTTCATGGTGGCATTAAAGGTTTCAGTAAAGTTGTGTGGGATGTGATAGATTCCTCAGCCTCGAGCCTTCACCTTGGCTATTTATCGCCAGACTGTGAAGAAGGCTATCCTGGAAATCTCATGGTCTCAGTGACATATACTTTAACAGACGAGAATGAACTGCGACTCGATTATCTTGCACAAACTGATAAAACTACTATAGTGAACATGGCCGGCCACTCATATTTCAATTTAGCCGGTGAAGGAAGCGGAAGCATTTATGATCATCTGCTGATGATAAATGGTGACTTTTATACTCCTATTGATGAAACATCGATTCCTACAGGAGAAATCCTCGATGTAAAGGGAACTCCTATGGATTTCACAAGATCCAGGAAAATCGGCGAGTCAATAGACAAGGAAAATGAACAGCTTAAATTTGGTGCAGGTTATGATCACAATTGGGTATTGAACCACAGGACAGGCACCCTGGGGCTGGCCGCGGTTGCTCATGACCCGGTTTCAGGAAGAACCATGGAAGTGTTTACGACACAGCCGGGAGTTCAGTTTTATACTGCTAACTGGATTGACGGTGAAAAGGGCAAGGATGGTAAGAAATATGGCAGGAGATGGGCTTTCTGCCTTGAAACCCAACATTTTCCGGATGCGATCAACAAACCGCATTTCCCTTCCACAATCCTTAATCCGGGAGAAGAATACCGGCATGTGTGTGTCTATAAGTTCAGCTATGGGCAGGATGCCTGAATTCACTAAGTTTAAAAATGATATTGGTTAAAATACTTATCGATTAAAAAAATGACAAAAATGGAAGACAAAAAAAACAATTATCTGTTCCCTCTAATTGTGATGGCCTCACTTTTCTTCCTGTTTGGCTTTATCACGACTATGAACAATTCGCTGATAAATTACCTTAAGGATGCCTTCAGGCTGAATGAGGTTGAAAAACAGTTGCCAAACACGTTTTTTTATGGAGCCTATATTCTGTCAATACCGGTCGGTTATCTGCTGAACCGTATCGGCTACAAAAATGGCGTTCTCGCCGGCCTGGGTATGGTTTGCCTGGGTTTCTTCCTCTGTATACCGGGCGTTGCCGCAGGCTATTACGGATTCCTGTCCGCAGTCTCAGTTTTTGCAATTGGAGTGGTCTTATTGCAGGTAGCCGCAAATCCTTATGTAAATGCGCTTGGGACCCCGGAAACGGCAGCAAGCAGGCTCACTCTAACCAATGCCCTTAACTCACTGGCAACCGTAATTGCCCCGCTTTTCGTTTCCATGCTGATTGTATCAGCGAATAAGGGAGGGGCGGCCGATCCAAAAGCCGTTCAGGGTCCGTTCGCAGGTATAGGCATTGTGACTCTAGTGATCGTTGTCATTATGTTCTTCCTTCACCTGCCTGAGATAAAGGAAGGCGAAGCGACAGAAGGGATCGCCGGAAAAATAAAATCAAGTGCTTATAAATATCCACATCTCTGGCTTGGCTCTCTTGCCATATTCTTCTATATGGGCGTTGAAATTGGAATACCGAGTTTCTTCGCTGATTATTCTGCCAAACTAAAATTTGCCTTCGATGGTGAGATGCGCACAAAACTTCTGGCTTATTACTGGGGTGGACTGATGGTCGGCCGTATTGCAGGAATATTCATCCTGAGAAAGTACAAAGCAAGACAGATACTTAGTTTCAACGCAATAATAGGTGCCATAATGGTTCTTCTTTCACTGGTGGCCGGGAGTATGGGAAAGAACTGGTTCGCACTGGTATTATTCCTTGGGACCGGACTTATGCATTCGATTATGTGGCCATGCATTTATAACCTGGCACTTGAGGATCTCGGTCCTCATACAAAAATTGGCTCAGGTGTAATAGCCACTTCGGTTATCGGTGCCGCATTGCTGCCAATAATGATGGGTGCCATTCAGAGGGGAATAGGCCTGATAGCAGCCATTTCATGCCTGTTTGTATATTATGCTTACATTACCTTCTTTGCTATGAAAGGTTCCAAAATCCGTTAGATACGATTATTTTCTGCCGGAAGGGCACCCTATAATGCTGTCTTTGCAGTTATTTTTTGATTTATGAAGAAAGATGAAGTAAGAAGAGGCTTTGCAAGCGATAATAATTCAGGTGTGCATCCTGAAATTATGAAAGAGCTCTCCCTGATAAATACCGGCCATGAGTTAGGCTATGGAGCTGACAGATATACCAGGAAGGCAGAAGAGATCTTCAAGCAGCAATTTGGTGATGATACTGATGTCTATTTTGTTTTTACGGGAACAGCAGCAAACGTACTCGGAATAAATAATGTCACCCGCTCATGGAATTCCATAATAACGGCAAGCTCAGCTCACCTGCAGACTGATGAGTGCGGGGCACCCGAGAAATTCACCGGATGTAAAGTAATATCAGTGGATACGCCTGACGGCAAGATAACTCCTCAGATGGTTGAAAAGCATGTGACCGGTTTTGGGTTTGAACATCATGCGCAGCCAAAAATCATTTCAATAACCCAGTCCACCGAAATGGGGACCGTATACTCGTGTGAAGAGATAAAAGCAATCGCTGATTTTGCTCATTCGCATGGCTTGCTACTTCATATGGATGGTGCAAGACTGGCCAATGCATCAGTTTTCCTCGACTTGCCGTTCAGGGAAATAACAACCAGTTCCAGGGTTGATATCCTTTCGTTTGGAGGCACAAAAAATGGAATGATGGGAGGGGAAGCCATCTGTTACCTGAAACCCGGGCTTGCGTCAGATTTTAAGTATGTAAGGAAGCAAGGCATGCAGCTTGCTTCAAAAATGAGGTATATTTCAGCTCAGTACATCGCTTATTTCAGGAATGATTTATGGAGGAAAAGCGCATCTCATTCCAATTCAATGGCTGCAATGCTGGCGGAAAGATTAAAGGGACTTCAGGGTATCAGGATAACCCAGAAGGTCCAGTCAAATGGAGTGTTTGTAGTTATCCCCGATGCAGTAGTTGAGAAAGTCTGCCAGGAATACTTCTTTTATCCATGGGATGAAAAAAAATCAGAATACAGGCTTATGACCAGCTGGGATACCACGGAAGAGGATATTGATAATTTTATCCGTTTGCTAAAGAAAGAGCTTGAATCTGTATCATGATTTCCTGCGATTGAGATTATGTCAATTTCAAGGATTGTCAAAATAAAAAGGCTGAATCTGCTGATTCAGCCTTTTATATAATCAATCAATAAAATGAATTCTATTTAAGCGTAAAGTTAATCGGCACCAGGTACCATACGGGCACAGGTTT
Source organism: uncultured Bacteroidales bacterium (assembly GCA_963717685.1). Lineage (GTDB taxonomy): Bacteria > Bacteroidota > Bacteroidia > Bacteroidales > VadinHA17 > LD21. The sequence continues at coordinate 2,788,347 of OY970346.1, forward strand.
GCCGCCTTGTTTGCCAGGCTTAAATGGAGGAAGTGTAGAAACAACTCTGACTGCTTCTTTATCAAGTTCCGGATCGACGCCTTTCAGGATACTTACCTTATCCACTGCTCCTTTTGAAGTGACACAGAACCTGACTATCACCCTGCCCTGGATATTGTTTTCCTTGGCTACTTCGGGATAGTTGACATGTTCGTTAATATACTTAAGAAGTTCAGCGTCACCTCCCGGGAACACTGGCATTTCCTCAACAACAACGAATGGTTCCTGTTCCTTCTCCTCTTCCTGTACCTCTTCCTTTGGCTGCTGTACTTCTTCAACAACATCCTGGTTCTTGACTTCAACGTTAGCCTGATCAGCAGTCATTAGTTTGACATTTTCTTCAGGTTTAACGGAGTCTACTACCACAGGAGGAACGTATCTTGTCTGCTGAATCGCATCCGGTGGAGGAGGCGGAGGCGGAGGCGGAGGAGTAACCTGCTCGGCCGGCTGATCAAGCTTTTCCATTTTAATCTCAACCTGTCTTTCAGCCCGCTTATTCCGGTTCTCCATGGCTTTGGCATTCAAATAGGGAGTGATTACAGCGGTACCCAAAATAAATATTCCAACCACCATCGAGATAAGTACATTTCTTTTATACTTCTTGCGAAGCCTGTATGCTCCATATTCCTTGTTTCTGTCCTCAAAAACAATATCATCGAATGAAGGAGCATGAATATTCTCTTTTGCCATCTTCTCTAAGGTTTAAAAGGTTATTTGGGTGAAGATGGAGTGGTGGCAGCTATTGCTGTTTCGACCATTTTCTCTTCATACCATGCTATATCGACGAATGTATAACGTGCAATTCCGCAGATATTCATTTCATCGAGAATATCTACAAAATTTCCGTAATTGGCTTTTTTATAAGCTTTTATAAGCACAATTGGGCCGGTATCATCGTCAGATTTGAGCCTGCTCACAGAACTTCGGAGAGAATCCTGTGAAATCAGTCTTTTGCCTGAAGTCACTTCTGCATTAAAATCAGCAATTTTCTTAAAAAGGGCTCTGTTCCTTTCAAGAAGTAACTGACGAACACCAGTGGCGCTAAAATCAGTCTCAAAAAGCGGAGGGAGATTCTTATATTCCTCAGGTTTAACACCTCCCGGATACCAGAAAATCCTGTCCTGAGGTCCAAGAATGATGTTGAGTGTACGGCTGGCAACGATTTTAGGAGCCTGCTGGTTTTTCGGATCTTTAATTTTCTCGGGAAGGATAATCTCCATCACTTTAGCTTTGCTGAAAGCTGTAGTGAGCATAAAGAACGTGATAAGCAGACACATGAGGTCTACCATCGGGGTCATATCTATATGCGGGGCAATTTTTTTTGCTTTCTTTTTGCCCCCTTTGCCACCTTTTTCCTCTTGAATTATCTCTGCCATATCACTTTTGTATTTCTTCCAAGTTAATCTTAGCTGCTTTTAGCGTCGTAATCAGATTGAACCTGTTAACATTTTTATCCTGAAGAATATCAAGAACTTTCTTGACGGTCGGGAACGCTGTGGTCGCATCCCCCTTTATGCATGCCTGGTAATTTGGATTTATCTGGCGTGCACAAAGAATCCACATGGCAAGCTGATTGTCAGTAGAGTCGAATGGAATACCTGTCTGGAAAGCATTTTTGGCCTTACTATCCGTAAGTGCAAGGAAATCTTTCATTTTAGCGATCGGCACTCCGATGCAGGAAGGGTATTTTTCAAATTCCCTCTTTTCCTGCTCTGTAAAATCGATTGAATACCTCTTTCCGATTTCCTCAAGGACTTTCGGCCTGAATTTGGAAAGGGTATCTCCACCGTTATCAAAATTAATGAAAACTCTATCGTCTTTTGCCAGGAGAAAGGTCATCATATTAAAATCAGGAGTAGGTTTCTCTGATATTGAAAAGGGCGTATCGACAGTAGCCGGTTCAGGCTGACGCATTGTGGTCGTAAGCATAAGAAATGTGAGTACGACACAGAATGTATCAACCATCGGCGTCATGTCAATTCTGGGCGACTTAGTTGGTAATTTAATCTTTGGCATTGTAGTTTTTTATTTTATATATCATTTGACCAAAAGATAAAATTCTGATTATTTGCTTTTTAATGAAGCAGCAAAATTCTGTGTCAGACTGAACCCTGCTTCATCAATTTTAAATGTATATGAGTCAATTGTTGATGAAAAGTAGTTAAATGCTATAATTGATAATGTTGACCCCGATATACCAAATGCAGTATTGACAAGGGCCTCGGAAATACCTGTTGCAAGGGCAAGGGCATCTGGAGCTCCCGACTGGGCAAGAGCGGCAAATGCACGAATCATCCCTAACACAGTTCCGATAAGTCCGATAAGCACTGAGATTGATGCAAGAGTTGAGAAAATCACCATATTCTTTGACAGCATCGGCAGTTCAAGAGCGGTAGCTTCCTCGAAAGATTTCTGGATTGAAAGGATCTTCTGGTCCTTTTCAAGCTCCTTGTCATTCTGAAGATCACGGTAACGGACAAGTCCTGCTTTCATGACATTGGCCAGTGAACCTTTCTGCTTGTCGCATGCTTCCATTGCTTCTTCAATTTTATCCTCTGCGAGGAGATTCTGAAGCCTGAAGACGAATGAATTAAGCCTTCCTTTTCCCTTTGCCCTTGTGAGAGTGATTATCCTTTCGAAAATGAAGATGATCAGCGTCAGAACGCAGGTCATAAGAATCGGTACGATAAAACCACCTTTGAAAATAATTCCCAGGTAGTTATGCTCAAGTGGAGTACCCTTGGGGTTATGTCCCTCGAAGTTGACCGGATTACCCATCACCTGTGTGAACAGGATATAGGAAATAATAAACGCTATTAAAATAGCACTTACTGCAAAAATATTCTGCAGTGCATCTTTAAACGAACTTCCTTGTTTACTCATTTTTATCGATTTGTTTAGGTTTAAGATTTAACAACTCGCAAATATAAATCATCAAATGTTTTTTTCCAACAAAGAATTTGAATTATATTCTAATTTTAATCGGTATAATTATCTGAACTGCGGTCACTAAGGCCACATTTTCATTTCCCCTTTTTCATATTTCCAAAATTCTTTTCCTGTTCTACTTTGACAATGATACGTTATAAACTCTCGACTTTGTAATGGGTATTTCAATCGATTTGTACCCTTTGGCACTGATAATCAAGACTTCTGAACCCTGAGGAATTTCAAATTTGAATTCACCCTGCGCATTCGTAAGATTCTCGGCAGCAGTATCCTTTACTCTTATTGAGGCATAGGCAATCACCTGCCCGTTTGCTGCATCTTTAACGACACCCTTAATTTCGTTCGGGTTTATTCCTTTCTTGACCTGGGCCTCGAATTCATGCACATAGTTCAGCTGGTTTTTAGCCGAGACATTATTGGGATCGATTGCCAGGATCTTATTGTAATCTTCAGCTGATTTTTCAAGGAACGGTAGCCTGCCTTCATTTGTTTTTTCATTGCCTGCCATTCTTAGCTCAAGAGTTCCAAGGCCGTTATACCCATTGATTTTAAAATCCTTGTTATTCGGATCAAAAGCGATCATCCTGTCGTAATATTCCTTTGATGAATTATAATTATCCTTCAGCATATAGTAATAACCGAGATACCCGAACGATTCCATCATCTCTGAAGCGTACTTTAAAGAATCAGCTTTCGTCACTTCAATCAGATTTTCAAATTTTGGCTTGGCAAGACCCATCTTTGAATCGGGGTCCATTTTGGAATAAGTCCTGGCTGTCCACAGATATGCAGGTACAAAATCCGGGGATTTCTGCATTACGGAATTGAAAACCGAATCGGCGGTCTTGTACTTTTCCCCGTTGTAATATGCTCTCCCTACCTTCATATAATCCTCTGGCCTGGCAGTGTTTGGGTCTATCATTGTGGCCCATGTCTGTGCTGCCTTATCATATCTTTTAAAGGTATAATAATTTGTTGCAATCTCACTGGTCAGGTTCCTGTCACCCGGCTTAAGGCTCAGGGCTTTGTCATAATTTTCAAATCCCTTGTCAATATCCTTATTCGCATTATCAATATCTGCAGTGGTTTTGGCTATTTTTGCATTAAGATCATCAATTGAGGCTTTCAGCTTTGCCCTTTCGGGAGCGGAAGCAGACGAGAGTTTGTTTTTTGCCTTATCAAGCTGTGCCTGCATACCTGAAAGATCATCCACCATTTTCGGATAACCCTGATTCTTCTTCATAAGGATTCTTGCCATGTAGTGATAATCCTTAGGCAGGATCCTGTCGGCAGGTACTTTTAAGAAAAGCTGCTCCATGTAGTACTGTGCTTTGTCATAGTCTGCATTCTTCTTTTCATAGTATGAATATCCTGCCAGGCGGTTCATATAGGCCCTTGACTGATCTATAGCAAGAATATCCTCAACATTCTTTATTACCTCATCATAGTCCCCGGTATAGAAAAGAGCATTCACATATCTTGTCTTGGCAGGTATATTTCCTTCGGTGAGGTCAAGGTATTTTTTAAAATTTGTCTTTGACTGATCAAGCCTTCCCGCAAGATAGTAGAGCTGTCCCAGCTCACGGTATGCCGGAGCATAATTTGCATCAAGGTTAAGAGCCTCTTCAAAATAGGGAATTGCGGCCTGAAGACTTTTGCCCCTGACATAAATGTTCCCGATTTTCATGTTTGCCGTTGGCGATTTAGGATCGAGGTACTGCGCTGTATTATAATTTTTTATGGCATTTGATCCGTCATTGGCAAGAATGTATATATCTCCCGCAATAAGGAAAATATCAGGGTTCTTACTGTCAATGGAAACTGCCTGCCTTATGAGAGGAAGGGCGGCAGAAGTGTCAACCTCATTATTTTTAATATATGATTCTGCAATTTTTGCAAGCGCAAAAGCATATTCGTTTGCAGGAGGAACTATCTTCTTTAAGCTTTTATATGGCAGAAGGAAGCTTTTTGCCTTCGTCCTCATTTCGTCTGCCGTCTTAAAATCACCGGCCAACACTGCGACTTTCGCCAGACCTACGTAATTTAGCGGGTCGCTGGCAATGGCTGTCACTCCTTTCTCGAAAACTTCCTTTGCGTTTTTTGTTGCAAGTGTAAGCGGGTTTGAAATAGTATCAGCATAATAGTCAAGGAGCATATTTTCTCCAAGGAAGAAATAATATTTGCTGTTCGAGGGTTCTTTCTGAATCAGCTGCTGAAGCATCGTGCCTGCCTTATCGTATTGTTCGCTTTTTGTCAGAAGCCGTGCTGAAGCCAGATCCTGCGAATAGATGTTACTTGCAACTAATCCTGTCATTGATATGGCCAGAAAGAGACCTTTTTTAATAATTGTCCGTTCCATAGATATTTTTATTTTGATTCAATTATACAAATAATTAATGTATCTTTTACACTTATTCCGCAAGTTGTTCATGATCTTCCTTTTCCTGTTTTTTTATTTTCTGGTTTGAGCATTCGATCGAGAGTGACCGTTAATATCGGGCGTTTCTCTTTTTTTACCTGATTATCTTCTTTATCCTGTCCTTTCTTACTGATGTTTTATCTGAACCAGTCTTATCGGCATGGTCGCAGGCACCAGCCCCGATTTCAGAACTATTCTTTGTCCCTGTTCCGCTGTTGACCACTGGATAAATCCCGAACCAAGCCCTTTGAATGTCTCCCTCGAGATAAGGAATATTTCCCTTACGAAGGGATATGATTTGTCATAAATAAAACCCTGGTATGGCCTGTAATATGAATTGTCGGTTGAATACTGCTGTGTAACGCCGACAACTATGACTTTTTTCAGGAAGCTCATGCTTGTGGCATCATTCTTATCGCTGATCCAGTTTACGCTAACAACCCCAATGGCATTAGGATTCCGTGAGACATAATCAATGACTTCAGAATTGCTGTTTAAGGCGTAAAAATTCTCCTGCAGATTATTTTTAATTTCGAAAAGTTCTTTGAAGTACCTTATATTGCCCGACTTTGTGTTGTCGAAAACCACGTTGATTTTTCCCAGCCTTGATTTCTTATCAATATCCTTCCAGTCAGTTATACTGCCGACGAAAATATCCCGGATATTCTTATATGTAAGAAGGGAATCGATGTTTTTCCTGTTAGTCACAAGTGCTAGTGCATCATAGGCAAAAGTAATTGTCCGGGCTATGATGGCGGTATCCCTGAGATACTGTATCTGGTCATCTGTTAGCCTTTTGCTGGTGACAATAACTTGTACCGAGTCGTGCATAAAGTCATTAATGACGTCAAATTCAGGCTTGTACGAAGCTTTTACGTGTGCGTTTACATATATATGCGTGAAGGTATATACTTCAGCATCGACAAGCGGCTGGAACGATTCGTCAGCTATGATCCTGATATCTCCCTGGGTAGGCGTTTCTTCAGGAGTCTTTGGCCCTCCACCGCATGAAACAAGCAGAAAAGGCATCGCGAACACAAGGATTCGCAATACATTCTGAAGGATATATCTTTTGTTTTTAGTCACAATTTTGCTGACGGTAGTATATAAATTCCGGCACGCAATAATAATAAAATTTTGAATAAATGCTTCTATAATCATACGCTTATAATTTTATCAGGTTCATTACTAATATTTCAATGAGATTACAGCAAAGTGTGTGCCAAGAAAGATAAACAAACCTGGTAAATTCATCCTGCCTGTAATAACGGTAAAACTCTAATCATCCTCATCTTCCCTGCTAAAAAAAGCATTGACGATCAGTTTATAAGTGACTGTTATTCTATATAATCCATAGAACAGGAAAGTCGATCCCATAATGACCTTAATGGCGCTGTCTATCCGGAATTGTTTTGCAAAAAAAAGCAGAAAAGTCCCGACTCCAATATAAAAGAATACCATGAAGACGCCGAATATGGCATGAAATTGCTGTAATAACCTGTTGCTGTTCATTGTCTGCATTTTGAGTGCTAATAAAACAAAATTCAATCTCAATTCAAAGAATATACAACCCGCAATTGAATAAATTTTCAGTTATAGTGCCCCCATTGTCATCTCAACAGTAGGGAGCTGTCTCCATAACTAAGAAACCTGAAGCTGTTAGAAATTGCATATTTATAAATTTCTTTCCATTTTTCACCTGTCCAGGCTGAAACAAGCAAAAGAAGCGTGCTCCTGGGCTGGTGAAAGTTCGTTATCATACCGCCGGTGATCCGGAACCTGTAGCCGGGGATTATGAAAAGTCTGGTGGAAGCATGCAGGGTTCCCATATTCCTTTTATTCATATATTCCAGCAATGCCGCAAGCGATTCTTCAGCAGGTATTGCTGTACCCCTGCTTAGATATTCCCATTGATCTGTATAAAGATCTTCCCCGGATTTTCGCTGTTCCAGGATCCTGGCACCAAGCCAGTAAAGGCTTTCAAGCGTTCTTACGCTTGTAGTCCCGACAGCGATAATATTGTTATTGCTTTTTATTAGTTTTTTGATCGTTTCAGCTGATATAAAGTAATGCTCGCAATGCATTTCATGCTCCCTGATCCTTTCTTTTTTTACAGGCTGAAATGTTCCTGCGCCTACATGCAGGGTTATTTCGGCCGCATCAATGGCTTTGTTCCTTATTTTGCCAAGAACCTCCTTCGTAAAATGAAGCCCCGCGGTGGGAGCTGCAACAGATCCCTCAATCCTTGAATATATCGTCTGATACCTTATATAATCTTCTTTCTCATCCTCTCTCCTTATATACGGAGGCAGCGGAATGTGCCCTGCACCTTCGATTACCTGTCCAAAATTTATTTCGTCAGAGCTCCAACGAAACCTTATTCTCCATGCTTCCCCTTCATTTTCTGTTTTTTCAGCCGACAGTACGTATTTTTTGCCTGCGTAAATGAAGCTGGTAGATAGTGGTCCTTTTTTCCATTTTTTAAGATTGCCAATTATGCATTTCCATTCTACCTGGCCAGATGAAGCAAAGGACTGCTGATATTCACGGGGTATCACCGGCTCAATGCATAAAATCTCAATCAATGCCCCTGTAGGCTTTCTGAAAAGTATTCGCGCATTAATGACCCTGGTATTGTTAAATACAAGGAGTGCTCCCGGAGGAAGATAATCTGCAATATTTCTGAATCTATCCTCAGAAACTGAGAGGTCCTTGTACACCAAAAGCTTTGAATCGTCCCTGTTTATTAAAGGATACTGGGCTATACGCTCTTCAGGAAGTTCATAGTCATAATCTTCAATGTTTATATTGAAATTATCTTTCATCCGAAACCTTACTCATTTCTGTTAATTGTTTTCCGCCCAAAAATAGCTAAAATTAAAGCTGTTGCTTTAAATTCATGGCTATTTGCTACCTTTGCACGGCAGCAGGCTGTTCCGTCGTCCTCCGCCAGTCGGCGGAGGAAGGAAAGTCCGGGCAACACAGAGCGCCATGCTTCCTAACGGGAAGATACCTGCGAGGGTATAGTAGTGTAACAGAGAATAACCGCCATGACCTTCGTGCCATGGCAAGGGTGAAAAGGCGAGGCAAGAGCTCACCGGTTCTGATGGCAACATCAGAAGCCGTACACCTGATGGGTTGTAAGACCATGTATACCGGCTTTAAGGGCTGCTCGTCCGTTGCCGGGGGGTAGGTCGCATGATCCCGACAGCGATGGAGGGACAAGATAAATGACGGGAAACGGTATTGTTATCTCGGGCAGATATAAAAACCGTACAGAACCCGGCTTACAGGCTGGCTGCATAGCATAAAGGCGGGCAATTTGCCCGCCTTTATGCTAAATTCAAAATGATTATTCTAAGCCAATATTCTCACGTACTCTTTCATTTCAGTTTGAATATACTGTCCTCGATGGGAGTATCCACCTCAACCTTCGTCACTGTCATGACCATATCCATTCCACCCATTGAAGAAGTCGTCTTCATAGGCATCATTATTCCGTTGTTTAATGTATAGTCTGAAGGATAAGAATCAACCGTCATTTCCATACCTCCCTGGTTAATATCCGCTTCAGTTTTTACCAGCAGATAGGATATCTTGTCAATGAACAGGTGCGTGTTGTTTCCTCCCGGGAGTGCAGCTTTAATTTTAAATGCCTTGTTCCCTTTTACCGTATCTTCACCTTCAAGAGTCAGAATTCCGTCTTTAAGGTATTTTTCCATATAATTCTGGAAGATATTGTTCCTTGTCAATTCCTTTACCTGATCCTCACTCATTTCAGTGACATCTGCAGTTCCTGCCATAGGATTTATCATATAGCCCTTCTCGCCGTCATAGGCCTGAACAATATCCTGTCCGTTAAACGTCGTGACAGTCTTTATTTTATTCGGGTTCTTCATCCACATCTCAATGGGCATATCCTGGCCCATGACAGATACTTTAGCTGAAACCCTGACAGTTTTGAACCCTGAAATTTTGTCCAGTTTGTTTGCTTCCGTATACTTGCCGACAATATCAGTCAGGGATTGTGCATTAATAAAAACTGCTGCCGTAAGGCAGACGACGATGGTGATTAGTTTTTTCATGAGATTCATAATTAGTTAATTATTAAAGGAATTAATTGTTTTTCTGAGAGCAACCAGCTTGTACAAAAGATTATCCATTCCGGCAAGCTTAAGCATGTTGGCACCATCTGATTTTGCCACGGCAGGATCAGGGTGAGTTTCAATAAAAATACCGTCAGCGCCCACACTTATGGCAGCTTTGCCAATAGTCTCAATCATTTCAGGGTTTCCTCCCGATACGCCTGCTTCCTGATTCGGCTGCTGCAGCGAATGGGTTATATCCATTATTACCGGAACGCCTGTCTTTTTCATCAGGGGTATGTTCCTGAAATCGACTACAAGATCCTGGTATCCAAAAAAGTTACCCCGGTCGGTTACCATAATATTGTTGTTGCCTGAACTTTTTACTTTGTCGATGGCAAACTTCATCGAAGGGCCGGAGAGAAACTGCCCTTTTTTGATATTGATCCATTTTCCGGTAATGGCAGCTGCATGCAGAAGATCGGTTTGCCTGCACAGGAACGCCGGTATCTGAAGGATATCGACATACTGGGCTGCTACTGCAGCCTCTTCAGGATTATGAATATCCGTGATGACGGGAATGGAATATTTACTTCTGACTTCCGCAAGAATTTCGAGAGCTTTAGTATCGCCGATACCCGAAAAGGAATCGGCTTTTGATCTGTTGGCTTTTCTGTATGAGGCCTTAAAGACAAATGGTATATGATATTTTGCTGTCAGTTCAACCAGCCTTCCGGCTACCTCAGAAACCAGTTCTCTGCTTTCAACAACACAGGGCCCTGCGATAAGCAGGAAATTGTCCGACTCTCCGAAACTGATGCCGGGGATATCAAATGCTTTTTTAGTCATTCCTGTAAAGTAAAAACATTATTTTCTTAATTCCAAAAACACTCCCGGCAGCAGACTTCAATTCATTTAGCATCGTAATCGTAAAAATCCTTCCAGAGCCGTTCTAGCCTTTTTCGGATTTCATCTTCCTTCGGGTTATTCCCTGGCTCATAAAACTTTGTTCCCTTTAATTCTTCAGGCATGAAATTATCCTGGATGAAGTTACCTTCGTAGCTGTGAGCATATTTATAACCTTCGTGATATCCGAGATCTTTCATAAGCTTTGTTGGAGCATTCCTGATGTGGAGAGGGACGGGGAGATCGCTTTTTTCCCTTACATTCCCCTGGGCTGCTTCAATTGCCATATATGAAGCATTGCTCTTTGGAGAGGTCGCAAGATAGACTGCCGCCTCGGAAAGGATTATTCTTGATTCAGGCCATCCTATGACATTGACTGCATCAAAGCAAGCCTGTGCAAGCAGAAGCGCATTTGGGTTTGCCAGACCTATGTCCTCGGCTGCAAGGATGACCATTCTTCTTGCAATAAATTTTGGATCTTCACCTCCCTCTACCATACGGGCAAGCCAGTAAACAGCAGCATTGGGATCGCTGCCCCTCATGGATTTAATGAATGCGGATATTATATCATAATGCTGCTCTCCGTTTTTGTCATACAAAGCAAGATTCTTCTGGACATGGGTAAGCACCTTATCGTCGGTAACGATTATTTTACTCGATTCTGAATTGTCTTTTTCCCCGGCCACCACGAGTTCCAGGGCATTATAGAGCTTTCTGGCATCTCCTCCCGAAACCCTGAACAAAGCCTCGAATTCAGTAATTTCAATATCTAATTCTGCCAGATATGGATCTTTTCTTAATGCCCTTTCCAGCAATTTTCTCAGGCTTTTTTCATCAAGCGGATTCAGGGTGTAAACCTGGCAGCGGGATAGAAGCGGAGAAATTACCTCAAATGAGGGATTTTCGGTCGTAGCCCCGATAAGGGTGATTATTCCCTGCTCTACAGCGCTTAGGAGAGAATCCTGCTGGGATTTGTTGAATCTGTGTATTTCGTCAATGAACAGGATTGCATTCGGCTGATTGAAAAATTGTTGTTTTTTTGCCTTTTCAATGGTGTCCCTTACATCTTTAACACCGGAATGTACGGCACTCAGGTGAAAAAATGGCCTCTTCATGGTATTTGCTATGATCGAGGCAAGTGTCGTTTTTCCGACTCCGGGCGGACCCCATAGTACAAAGGAGGGAATGTTGCCCGATTCGATTACTTTTCTCAGAACGGCATTTTCCCCGACGAGATGATCCTGCCCGCAAAACTCATCAAGGCTCTTCGGCCTCATTCTCTCAGCAAGTGGCTGATTTGACAGCATATCATAAATTTTGCGTAAAATTAGCAAAAGAAAAATTCTCCGGAGACAATTATTCTGCTCTATGCCTGATTTTTTTAATGCCCGGATGCACCTATTTCAATTATATTTAAGTCATAATATAAGTCAGTTAATGAGAAAACAGGATTTCATATTCGTTGCAGTGCTCCTGCTGGCCGGATGCTCGGGGGAATCCGGCAAAAAACAAGGCACGGCAGTCGAGGGGCATAATATTTATGCCAGTCATGGAATGGTGGTATCGGCTCATCCCCAAAGTTCAAGGATTGGGGTTTCTGTACTTCAGAATGGAGGAAATGCGGTGGATGCGGCAGTCGCGACTGAATTTGCACTGGCAGTATGTTACCCGGAAGCAGGAAATATAGGAGGGGGCGGATTTATGCTTATCCGTACAAATGACGGTTCTTCCGTGGTGATTGATTATAGGGAGAGAGCTCCACTGGGGGCAACAAGGAATATGTTCCTTGACAGAGATGGGAATGTCAAAGAAGGATCGAGTACTGAAACGGACCTTGCAGCAGGAGTGCCGGGGACTGTTGATGGAATGATAAGGGTCCATTCAAAATACGGCAGACTCAGCTTCCGGGAGTGCATTCAGCCGGCAATAGATTTGGCACGCAAAGGATTCCCGGTGACGGAAGGACAGGCACAATCACTGAACATGAACAGGGAAAACTTTATAAAACGGAATGGTGTGTTACCGGCATTCGTGAAAAATTCTCAATGGAAAGGAGGGGATACCCTCCGCCAGCCAGCGCTTGCTGAGACTCTGGAAAGAATAAGAGATCACGGAAGGGATGGATTTTATTCCGGGAAAACTGCCGGTCTGATATTGAAGGAAATGAAGAGAGGCAATGGATTGATTTCACCGGAGGACCTTAAAACATACCAGGCAAAATTCAGAAAACCTCTTTCAGCAATGTACCGGGGTTACAAAATCACCACTGTACCGCCGCCTTCAGGAGGAGGAGTCATATTGTTGCAGATTCTTGGAATGCTTGAGCCATGGTCCCTCAGTGAAGCCGGATTCCATACAGCAAAATCTGTCCATCTTATAGCTGAAGCAGAGAAAAGAGCTTTTGCTGACAGGGCAGAATACGAAGGTGATCCGGATTTTGTAAAAATGAGGTGCGATATCCTTACTGGCAGTGCATATTTGCGAAAACGTTTCAGCGATTTCAATCCCGGCATGGCAACTGAATCCGGGAAGATAAGTGCGGGATCCGTTAAGGGTTTTGAAAGCGAAGAAACGACGCATTATTCCATAGTGGATCAGTATGGAAATGCGGTTGCTGCAACCACGACACTTAACAATATTTTCGGAAGCAGCATCGTAGTGGATGGTGCAGGGTTTCTCCTTAACAACCAGATGGACGATTTTTCAGTGAAACCCGGGTTTCCCAACACATACGGACTTACGGGAGGCGATGCAAATTCAATAAGCCCTGGTAAGAGAATGCTGAGCTCCATGACTCCATCAATAGTTGAAAAGGACGGGAAACTTTTCCTTGTGACTGGTTCGCCCGGAGGGTCGACAATACCCACCACTGTATTCCAGGTAATAACTGATGTCATTGATTATAAGATGGATATCAGACAGGCGGTAGATACAGGAAGATTTCACCATCAGTGGCTGCCGGATTATATAAGCTATGAGAACCAAAGCATCGACAGCACAGTGCTTGAAGAGTTGATTAAAATGGAATATAAGATCAGGGAAAGGGGTTCTATAGGAAGCGTCAACGCTGTTGAGATTATTAAAGATGGACGGATGGAGGCTGGTGCCGACCGGAGAGGAAATAATGTTGCCTGCGGTTATTGATTAAGATAGCTTTGATGTTGAATAATTTTTACTAAATTGCTTCAATTTTATTTTCATTACAAAAAATAAATTAATACTTTTAACAGTTAATTGAACATGGTTCGTTGGATAGTAAATTGTTTTTGAGTACTTTCTGATATAATTTCAGTTATGAAAAAACCTTTGCTCATTGTTTTGATAGTACTGGCAGTAATTTTGGTCCTGCCTGTAATTAATCTCCTGCGCTGGACATTCCAGGCAAAAAAACCTATGGGTATTATAATTGTTGATAAAACTGTTCCAACGCTAGAACGTGTTAAACATAAATCACTTAACTGGGTTTTGATACATGACAGATTTGTTAAAAAAGGGAAAATCACCGGCTATTCGTACAGAAAGGATTATTATGGTTTTTTCCCTTCGCGTCCTTTGAGAAACAGGCTCTATACCAAAAACGACTATCGTCTTGCTGATATACCCAAGCTTTGCAACAATAATGATGCTGTGTATTTTACCGATACTTATGGAGTATTCTTCAATGACTGGTACCAGGGTATTAATAAAAGCCGTAAATCCAGGATACTTTATGGGGCATTCAATAATAACGACAATCTGCTTGTCAAAGGGATGAAAGACAAAAATAAGCTTGTGATCCTTGAGTATAACTGTCTTGATTATCCTACGGCCGACTTTGATTCGTACAGGCTTCAGGAAAAACTGGGAATAAAGTGGTCAGGGTGGACGGGGAAATACTTCAACTCACTTGATTCGACAAGCCAGGATTTCCCAACATGGATGACAGCCATGTACCAGAAACAGTATAAAAAGCCCTGGACTTTCCACAAACCCGGAATTGTATTGCTTACGAACAAATCCATAATAGTGCTTGAAACCGGGAAACAGCTTAAGTCAGCATTGCCTTTTATCTTTACTGACTCAGCTTATTGTTCAAAGTTTAAGCTGCCATCGTCGGTGGCATTTGACCATTGGTTCGATATTATAGATCCTCAGTCCAATAACGTGATTTCAAAATTCAAGATTGAAACCACTGCACTCGGCGATTCATTGCTCGCTGATTATGGCCTTTCAAATCAGTTTCCTGCTGTTGTTCAGGAACCTGTTCAGAAGAGGACCTACTATTTCTCCGGCGATTTCACCAGCACAAGGATCCCTGTATGGACCTCCAGATTCCTTGGCATTGAAAAGCTTAGCGGACTTCTCTATTCAAGCAAACCAACCGATACAAGAAGATTCTTCTGGCTTTATTACCGGCCATTGATAGACGGGATCTTCAGAGATTACTATAAATCTATGAACAACAAATAGAAATTCATTTTTTATGATACTTAAAAGTGCAGGAAGTAATCAACCTGTACTTTTTTTTATTCATTTTTTTGGGTACCGGAAATCGATGACAATTCAATTTACAACGAGTTGCAGCAAATAAATTGATTTTCATGCATATTTGAATTAACATTTTCGATACCCGAAGTTTTTTTTATTTTTAAATCGCTTTCATTAAATAATAATGAAGATATCAATTGTACAGGCTGATATTTTATGGGAAAATAAATCAGAGAATTTCAGGAGACTTGAATCCCTGATCCTGAATGTCCCTAAGGGTTCAGATATCATTATCCTTCCCGAGATGTTCAATACCGGATTCTCCATGAAGCCCGAGATGCTTTCAGAACCTGCCCGGTCAGAAACATTCGACTGGATGATGAAAACCGCAAAAAAATATGATGCCGGTATTTGCGGAAGCTATATAGTAAGTGAAAGGCAAAAATTCTTCAACAGATGGGTTTTTGCTGCTCCTGACGGGAAATCGTGGGAATATGACAAACGGCACCTGTTCAGAATGGACGAGGGAGAAAAGTCTTTTGCGCCCGGAAAGAAACGACTGGTCTTTAACTTCAGGGACGTAAGAATATTGCCAAATGTGTGCTATGATCTTCGTTTCCCAGTATGGAGCAGAAACAGAAATGACTACGACCTGCTGATCAACTCGGCGAACTGGCCTTCCTCACGCAGCAGTTCATGGGACATTCTGCTTAAGGCAAGGGCAATTGAGAACCAGTGCTTCGTTGCTGGCGCTAACAGGACAGGAGAGGATGGAGCCGGCATAAGATATAATGGCGGATCAATGCTGATAAACCCAAGGGGCGAAATTATTTCAGAGGCAGAAGGCGGTAAGGAAGCCATTATCTCAGGTGAAATATTCATGGATGAACTTTATGCTTTCCGCGAAAAATTTCCTGTTAAGGAAGATTCCGATCAGTTTACGATTACCCTGTGATTATTTATTTGGATTACCCTGGCACTCACGCCTCAAGCCTCATGCCTCATGCCTCAAGCCTCAAGCCTCATGCCTGACACCTCACGCCTCGCTTCTCATTTCCTTAATGCCATGTAAAGTACTTCTGCCGGATGCAGGGCTGATTTACTCGTTCCATCCTTGATTTGATGTCTGCAACTGGTGCCGGAAGCTGCAATTATAGTTCCGGTTTCTGAATTTCTTACAGCGGGGAACAGAACCATTTCACCTATAAGGTTTGACAATGCGAAATGCTCCTTCTCGTACCCGAATGAGCCTGCCATGCCGCAGCATCCTGAAGGTATCTCACTTACCTTGTAATTAACAGGTATTGAAAGCATTTCAATCGTAAAAGAGGAAGATGAAACGGCTTTTTGCTGACAGTGGACATGAACAAGGACATCAGCATGAGTTTCCACAAATGAGTTTCTCCTTATCTTTCCGGATCTGAATTCCCTTGCCACAAACTCCTCAATTGTATAACTGTTCCGGGATATTCTTTCGGCATCTATCTTCAGCTTATCACCGGCAAGATCTGGATATTCATCCCTGAAGCTAAGAATTGCAGAAGGTTCGAGTCCCACCAGCGGCATGGTTCCATTGACAACAGGTGCAAAGATGCTGATATTCTTCCTTGCCACGCTGGCTGCTTTTCTTATCAGCCCCTTTGAAATGAAAGTCCTTGCGCTTTGATGGTGGGGCACTATTACAACTTTGTAGCTGAGTGATGTCAGCAGCCTGAGGGCGGCGATTCCGATTTCAGTATCATTATAATCAGTAAATTCATCGACAAAAAAGCAGACTGAACCGACAGGAGATTCAGGATTGATTGATTTAAGATTCCTTTTTGCCCATCTTCTTAATGTGGTTTTATATAATAAAGGTATTGAACGGCCTGTTGCAAAGCCAATCGTCTTTTTAATAAGCAATGAGGTGAATCTGTTTCCTGCAAGGAAGTTGAAAAGCTGAGGAATCACCGATCCTGCTTTGTTCAATGCCGAGATATATCCTATCATAAGAGTCCGCAGGGGGATGCCGTGTCTGTCGTACCAGTGCTGAAGGAACTCACTCTTCAATTTGGCCATATCCACTCCTGAAGGGCATTCAGATTTGCATCCCTTGCATTCTATGCAGAGATCAAGTATTTCATATATTTCCCTGTGATCCCACGGATCAGCATCATCCCTGTTCAGGAATTCCCTGAGTATGTTTGCCCTTGCTCTGGTGTCATTCCTTTCTTCGCCAGTCGCCATAAATGTAGGGCACATTGTTCCGCCTATAGCTTTTGATTTACGGCAGTCTCCTGATCCGTTGCATTTTTCAGCAGCCCTTATTATACCATCTGTTGCTGAAAAATCGTATATCGTTTCTATTTCGCGGGTCTTTTTGCCCGGGATATATCTCAGAAAAGTGTTCATCTGAGGAGTGTCCGTGATTTTTCCCGGGTTAAGAATATTGAGCGGGTCCCAGCACTTCTTGATATTTTTCAGAAGTTCATAGTTATTTTCCCCGATGATTATAGGGATGAATTCTCCCCTCAGCCGCCCGTCCCCATGTTCACCGCTCATGGAACCGTGATATTTTTTGACTAGCCTTGCCATCTCGAATCCCAGCGTCCTGAATAGTTCCACGTCGGCAGCTTCTTTAAGGTTGAGCACCGGTCTTATATGAAGTTCTCCTGTTCCTATATGTGCGTGATAAACAACTTCCTTGCCATAAGACGACAGCATTTTTTCGAAATCGCTGATGAATTCCGGCATCTGTTCCACCCCAATGGCAGTATCCTCAATGAGGGACACCGGCTTTGAATCGCCTTTCATGTTAGACAGGACTCCCAGCCCTGCTTTACGAAGGTCCCAAACCTTGTTAATATCCTTTCCTTTTACAACGGGGAATGCATAGCCGTAGCCGGCAGATTTCAGATCGGCAATCAGACCATCAGTTTCCATATCCACATCTTCAGGTTCCGCGCCTGCAAGTTCTATTATCAGGATTGCAGCAGGCTTCCCGTCGAGAAAGAATCTGTTCTCCCTTTGGCTTAAGTTATTCTCCGTCAGCGCAAGTATCCTGTCATCCATCATTTCTACTGCCGTAGGGTGATGTTTTAATGCAATGAGATTAGCCTTGAAAGCATCGTTCCTCTTTTCAAGGTGAACGCAGAGGAGGACTTTGTGCGGAGGAGGAGTGCTTACCAGTTTCAGCTTTATTTCAGTGATAATGGCAAGTGTTCCTTCTGATCCGGCCAGTAATTTGCAGAAATTGAATGATTGATCCGGATTGTCCCCGAAGACTGCATTTCCCAGTAACAGGTCAACTGCATATCCTGTGTTCCTTCTAGGGATGGATGGATCAGGAAATCCTTCAGATATGTTTTTCCTGTTAACTGGGTTATTAAGTATTTCCCTGATATTACGGTATAAATCTCCTTCAAGATTCTTAAGCAGACATTTTTCTTCGAATTCCTTCCTGCCAAGAGGTCCGAAATATACTTCGCTTCCGTCGCTCAGGATTGCGCTGAGTTCCAGGAGATGATCCCGTGTGGATCCGTATATAACAGAATGAGAGCCACATGCGTTGTTTCCAACCATGCCTCCAATATTGCATCTGTTTGAAGTAGAAGTTTCAGGGCCAAAGAAAAGGCCATACTTTCTTAATTCTAAATTAAGCTCATCGAGTACCACCCCTGGTTCAACCTTTGCCCATTTTCCCTGCTCGTTGATCTCAATGATCCTGGTCATATACCTTGAGATATCGACTATTATTCCTGAGCTGACTACCTGCCCTGCAAGAGAAGTCCCTGCAGCACGGACAGTGATGCTGATCTTTTCCCTGTTCGCGAATGCGATTATTTTTTTTATATCAGATACTCCTCTGGGCCAGATTACCGCAGCAGGGCATTCCCTGTACACGGAGGCATCCGTCGAATAAATTATTCTTGTTAAATTATCGTGTTTAAGGTCACCATCAAGACTTCTGCCTAAATCATCGAGCCGGTCAGATAAGAAATCGGAATCCATTAATCTTTTTTGAGTTGCTAATTTAGAAAAATGATTTTACCGCGGCCCTTTATTATGCCGAATTATATAACAAGAAGTAAAAAAATAATAGACTGACAATAATCATGCACGGCAGGATTGTAAAATAGGACTTTTTTTTCGTACATTTAAAAAAGTTTTTCGAAAGAATTAAATTATTGATATACAATGGAATTATTGGACACAATTAAACAAAATGCAAGGAAATACAATAAAAAAATTGTACTTCCCGAAGCCTATGAGGAAAGAAACCTGAGGGCGGCAGATATTGCATTGGCAGAGGGTCTGGCAAAGGTCATACTGATAGGAGATCCCGTAGAAATAAAAAAGCATGCCTCGGATCTGGGATTGAAGAATATAGACAGTGCATCGATAGTAAATCCTCTTGATAATCCAAAGGAGGAAAAGTATGTGAGCCTTATGGTCGAGATCAGGAAAAACAAAGGGATGACCCGTGAAGAAGCTTTAAAGCTGATCAAAGATCCTCTGTATCTTGGCGTTTTAATGATAAAGAACGGCGATGCTGACGGCGAAGTATCAGGAGCCGATCATGCAACAGGTGATGTATTGCGTCCGGCATTCCATTATATTAAGACAGCTCCCGGAATATCGGTTGTCTCAGGTGCTTTCATAATGATTTTCCAGGACAAGAGCCTTGGGGATAATGGTTTGCTGATATTCGCAGACAGCGCAGTCAATCCAAACCCTACTGACAAGGAACTGGCTGAAATAGCTGTGGCATCGGCTCACACGGCAAAAGTGATCGCCGGACTTGAGCCACGGGTTGCGCTGTTAAGTTTCTCGACAAAGGGAAGTGCTAAGCATGACCTGGTAGATAAAGTAATCAGTGCAACAGGGATTGCCCAGAAGCTGGCGCCTGATATCATGATAGACGGAGAATTACAGGGCGATGCTGCGCTGGTCGATTCTATAGGCCGTAAAAAAGCCCCTGGAAGCAAGATCGCAGGTCATGCCAACGTGTTGATCTTCCCGGATCTGAACTGCGGGAATATTGCCTATAAGCTTGTACAGAGACTTGCACGCGCCGAAGCAATCGGCCCCATACTGCAGGGAATGGCAGCCCCGGTAAATGACCTGTCACGAGGCTGCTCAGTCAACGATATTGTAAGTATGATTGCAATAGCTGCCAATCAGGCTGCAGGAATAAAATAACAGAAAGTTTCAGAAAATCAGTTAAGACAATGATAATTCTAGTATTAAACTGCGGCAGCTCTTCAATTAAATATCAGCTGTTCGACATGGCCGACGGTTGCTCGATGCTGGCCAAGGGACTACTTGAGCGAATAGGCCTGAATGAAAGTATACTTACTCATAAGCCTACGGGGGGAGAACAATATAAACTAATAACAGATATTCCCGACCATACAACAGGGATCAACATGGTAATGGAAGTACTGTGCGATCCGAAGCACGGAGTTATAAGAAATGTCGCTGAAATAAAGGCTGTAGGTCACAGAGTGGTGAACGGCGGCGAAAATTACAAGGAAAGCGTGCTTATCGACAATGATGTAAAAAAGGACATCGAAGCGTGCATCGAACTGGCACCGCTTCATAATCCTGCAAACCTAAAAGGGATTCTCTCTGTCGAGAAGTTGATACCGGGAGTTCCTCAGGTCGCAGTATTTGACACTTCCTTTCACCAGACGATGCCTGACTATGCATATATGTACGCATTGCCGTATGAATATTATGAAAAGTACAGGATAAGAAAGTACGGATATCATGGTACGAGTCATAAATTTGTTGCACAGAAGGCAGCCGGCCTGATAAATAAGGATATTAGGGATCTCAAGATCATTACATGTCATCTCGGCAACGGAGCATCCGTAACTGCCATTCTGAATGGCAAATCAATCGATACATCAATGGGGTTCACCCCGGTTGACGGATTGATAATGGGAACAAGAACAGGAGAAGTAGACCCCGGGGTTTTGGTTTATATAGCAGATAAAGAGCATCTTAATGTGACCGGAGTAAATAATATGATTAACAAGAAAAGCGGGGTGTTCGGCATTTCCCAGATATCTTCCGACATGAGAGATCTTGAAACGGCTGCTGAAGCGGGGAATAAAAAAGCTATCCTTGCACTTAAAATGTATTCGTACAAGGCCAAAAAGTTCATCGGATCATATATTGCAGCACTTAACGGGGTCGATCTGCTTGTGTTCACTGGAGGCATAGGGGAGAATGATTTCAATATGAGAAAAATGATCTGTTCCGATTTGGAAAGCCTGGGGATCCTTTTTGATGCCGATGCGAACAACGGCTCCAGGGGCAGGGACGTGATCATTTCAAAGCCTGAATCAAAAGTTACCGTTATGGCCGTCACAACGGATGAAGAGTTGGTTATTGCCTCGGATACGCGTGCAATAGTTCAGCAGGACGTCAAATAATTTGAAAAATCCTCAGAAGATGGTTTTAAAAAGTCTTTCGGATCTTAAAAAAATCGTGGCTGGAGGCCCCACCAGAAAACTGGTGCTTGCTGCCGCTCAGGATCAGCATTCCCTGGGAGCAGTTATCAGAGCCTGGAAAGATAATCTTATTGAGCCGATTCTCATAGGTGATAAGGAAAGCATCCAGAACATATGCACCCAGAATAATTATGACATTACAGGCGTGAGAATAATCCACGAACCTGATATGGATAAGGCTGTGGAGATGTCTGTTAAAATGGTTAGCAACAAGCAGGCTGATGTCCTGATGAAGGGCAAGGTTGGGACATCCAATCTTTTAAAATCAGTTCTCAACAAGGAATGGGGCCTGCGCTCCGGAAATCTGCTTTCGCATTTCGCGCTTTTTGAGGTGGATACTTATCCCAAGGTGATTGCAGTAACAGATGTGGCGATGAATATCGCACCGAACCTGAAAGATAAAATATCAATAATCAATAACTCCGTTGGTTGTCTTATTAAGCTCGGATACAATATGCCGAAAGTGGCCGTTCTTGGTGCCGTGGAGATGGTGAATGAGAACATGGAAGCAACATTGGACGCTGCCCTTCTTTCAAAGATGAACCAGCGCGATCAGATAAGAAATTGCATTATCGACGGTCCTCTTGCGTTCGATAATGCCGTCAGCCTTGAAAGTGCGCAATATAAGGGAATCAGAAGCGAGGTTGCCGGAGACACCGACCTTCTTCTGATGCCAAACATCGAAGTTGGGAATGTACTTTATAAGTCACTTGTTTTCTTTGCCAAGGCAAAGGTGGCTTCGGTCATTTTAGGGGCAAGGGTACCGATAGTGCTGACCTCAAGATCAGATTCCGAGCAGGCAAAATACGACAGCATCCTGTTATCAGCAGCCGCTAGCAAATAATGTCTTTATGATAAAGACCCTCGATCAGATGGTTGAGAAAGTAATGGCTCTTGGAAAGAGGCATCGGATAGCTGTTGCATGGGCCCAGGATTATAATACAATAAGAGCCGTTTCAAAGGCTGTCAGGGACGGTATTGCCGAGGCTGTTCTTGTAGGCCGGGAAGACGAAATAATTGCTGTGTGCAAAAAGTTATATGTTGATTACAGTGAATTTGTCTTCATCAATGCTAACGATGATAATTCGGCTTCGGAGGAAGCCGTAAGGCTTGTAAAAACTGGAGAAGCCGACATCATAATGAAGGGACTGGTAGGAACGGACAAATTCCTGAAAGCTGTAATGAACAAGCAGAATGGGCTGATGCTGCCCGATGCAGTGCTTAGCTATGTCGGCGCAATAGAAGTGCCTGCATATCATAAGCTTCTTTTCATTACAGACACCGCTGTCATACCTTATCCAAGCCTCAGTCAGAAGACAGCAATGGCTGAGTACGCAATAGAGATGGCAGGAAGATTTGGAGTGGAACGTCCAAGATTAGCCCTGATAGGAGCTTCTGAAAAAAAGAGCGATCACTTCAGCTATACCAATGACTATATCGAAATGTGCAGGAATGCAAAAGAAGGGAAGTTTAAGAATTGTATCATGGACGGACCTCTCGACCTGTTCCTTGCCTGTGACAGGAAGAGTCCGGAGATCAAGGGAGTGCCTACTCCTGTTGACGGTAATGCAGATATTCTGCTTTTCCCCTCGCTTGAATCCTGTAATCCTTTTTATAAAAGCCTTATGCTTTTTGGCGGAGGAGAACTGGCTGGATTGATAATGGGTACTGAAAAGCCTGTCGTATTAATGTCGAGGAGCGAAAGTGAGAAATCGAAATATTATTGCATTGCACTGGCATGCCTGATGGCATGAAGTTAGTACTATTTGGGAATCAATTAATTCATTTAATATGACAAAACGACTTCTGCTGATTATAAACCCGGGATCGACTTCGACTAAATTTGCTCTTTACGAAGAGGAGACTTCACTGTTCGAACTGACGCTGAATCACACGGTCGAGGATATTTCAGATTTTAAAAAGATAACGGACCAGTTTCATTTCAGGCGCGATCTCATAATCTGGGAACTTGGCTACAGAAATGTGGACCTTAAGCGCATTGCCGCCGTTATCGGAAGAGGAGGGCTTATAAAACCAATTGAATCAGGAATATACGAGGTAAATAACAAGATGATTGAAGACCTTTACGCAGGTGTCCTTGGAGAGCATGCAAGCAACCTTGGAGGACTCATTGCACACGATATCGCTTCATCACTTCCAAATGCAAAAGCATATATAGTTGATCCCGTGGTAGTTGATGAGTTACAGCCTGTAGCAAGAATATCAGGGCATCCTGAAATAGAGCGCATCTCCATTTTTCATGCACTGAATCAGAAAGCCATTGCAAGGATATATGCCGCTTCGATAAATAAAAAATATGAAGATCTGAACCTAATTGTCGCTCACCTTGGCGGAGGAATAAGCGTAGGGGCCCACAGGAAAGGCAGAGTTGTGGATGTTAATAATGCGCTTCATGGCGACGGGCCTTTTTCTCCGGAACGCTCCGGTGGCCTTCCGGCAAAACAACTGGCCGACCTGTGCTTCAGCGGCCACTACACTCACGATGAAATCAAATCCATGATAACCGGAAAGGGAGGTATGGTAGCATATCTGGGTACCAATAATTATAAGGAAGTAAGCAGAATGGCCGACGAGGGCAATGAGAAGGCTATATTGATAAGGGATGCCTGCTCATATCAGGTCGTAAAGGAGATTGGGGCAATGGCAGCAGTGCTTGCAGGAAAGGTCGATGCGATAATCATCACAGGTGGAATGGCATTCCAGGAGTATCTTATCAATTCCATAAAATCCATGGTTCGCTTTATAGCTCCCATATTTGTCTTTCCAGGAGAAGATGAGATCAAATCGCTTGCTTTTAACGGACTTCTTGCATTAAACGGCAAGATTGAAGTTAAGATCTATTCCTGACGAATTCCAGGCTTTGCCAGGCCAGACGCAATTTATATTATGGATTGCTCAGAGCTACAGGCAGCACCTTGCCATTGAAGAATTTGCCGCCGCTTATTGCGAAACCTGCTATGAATTCAGCCATTTCCCTTGCTGTCAGAGGTGCTTTAAAGCCTGGAAAAGCCAGTTTCTGCATTTTCGTGCTCACTGATCCCAGTGCAAGACAGTTGACAGCTATGCCTGATTCGCGGAATTCTTCCGCGAGGCACTCCGAAAGACATGACAAGGCTGCCTTTGATGCGCTATAATATGAGAGTCCGCGGTATTTTGAGCTTCCCTGGTAACCTCCCATGCTCGAAATATTTACGATATGTGATCCACGCTTCATCATCGGCTTCAATACTCTGATCAGGGCTGCCGGTCCAAAGAAATTTGTATCCATCATTTTCTTCGCCTCTGAGGCATTCATTTCCATAAAGTCCTTCATTACCAGGCAGCCTGCATTGTTAATAAGGATATCTATTCTTCGTATCCTGGAAGTGACAAAGTCAAGGAACGGCCTATATTGGTTTTCGAATTCTTCCAGATCAAGGGGACTGGTAAAGATATTTCCGTGTTCTGCTTCCGAGGAAAGCTCTTTCAGAGCCTTTTTATTTCTTCCCGTAACGATAATCCTGTCATTTTTATTCATTGAAAGGAGTAGAGCCAATTCCTTTCCTATTCCACTTGTTCCGCCGCTGATAATTATGTTCATTTGAATATTCAGATATTAAATTTCATTTTTTTACGTTCATTTGTAATATTATTTCAAAGTTACAAAATTGTAATTATGAAGGTTCATTTGAATAATTCCGGTAAATGCAGCGCCTGGATGGTATTTATCCTGCTTCTTGCTTCATTTCTTTTGTTTTCCGAGAGTTCTTATGCCCAGAGAGAAGATTCGGATACTCCGTCAATAAGGGAAAGGATGTTCTATGGCGGAGGCTTGGGCTTACAGTTTGGGACAGTGACGGATATTGAAGTGTCTCCGCTTGTGGGAATATGGCTGAGACCCAGGTGGGCAGTCGCTGCCGGACCTGAATACACATACTATAAGGATCCCGCAAACAGTACCAGCATATACGGTGTAACGACATATATTCAGTTTGTCTTTATTAAGGATTTTAATTCAGTTATCCCGATAGGACTGCATTATGGATTTTATCTTCATGCTGAAAATGATCTCCTTAACCTTGAGTCGGCTTACTGGAAAGATACTCCTTATACATCCCAGAGATTTTTTACGGATATTCCGCTGGCAGGGATCGGGATAAGCCAGCCAGTGGGGAGGAAGTCCTCAATCAATCTTACTGTGCTTTGGCCATTGTCTGAATCCGAGTACGTGGTTTATAGTAATCCTGAGCTAAAGCTAAGCTTTATCTTCTGATACTGATCCATAATTATCCGGTACGCACGCGATTTTGAGATACGCAGCACGCAGGTGATCTGGGAGCCGGTAAATTCCGCTATATTTGTATATGCCGGTAAGAATCAGTAAGTGATATGAAAAAGGTGTGGGTCTTCCACAAATATCTTCTTGTTTCAGTGATTGCCTTCACGCTGTTCCTAATTTTTATACAAACCAATAAAATATTGGAAATCAATGCAGTTGTTCTATTGATTTTCCGGATATTGAGCATAGTTTTGCTTGTTGTCTTTGCTATCAGGAAGAGAACCCTGACCACATGGGTGCTTGTATGTATGATAGCCGGTGCCGAATTCGGCCATGATATACCATCGGTTGCCAGGAAACTGCAGTTTCTCAGTGATATTTTCCTCCGGCTTATAAAGACGATAATTGCGCCTCTGTTATTCTCAACTCTTGTTGTGGGGATTGCAGGCCATTCCAACATAAGGCAGGTTGGAAGAATGGGTTGGAAAGCCTTGCTTTATTTCGAAATCATATCGACCATAGCTCTTTTCATAGGTCTTTTTGCTATAAATGTCAGCAAGGCAGGGGTTGGAGTGGTTCTTCCTCCAAATCCTGAAGCCTCAGCTTCTGCAGTAACCAGGGTGCAGTCTGCCGGCGATTTCTTTCTTCACATTTTTCCTGAGAACATTGCGAAGGCAGTCTTTGAGGGCCAGGTTCTGCAAATCGTGGTTTTCAGCATAATATTCGGCATTGCGGTTGCCAATGTGCATAATAAGTACAGGGGACCGGTTATCCGGTTCTGCGAGAGCCTGGCCGAGGTCATGTTCAAATTCACCAATATTGTGATGTATTATGCACCGATAGCAGTATTTGCAGCTATCGCATTTACCGTGGGAAATATGGGCCTGAGTGTCCTTTATAATTTATTCAAACTGTTGTTGACTTTGTACTCGGCACTTATAGCCTTCCTGATTTTTGTGCTCTTGCCGGTCGCTTTGATATTCAGGATCCCGCTCAGGCCATTCATAAGGGCCATATCAGAGCCGGCAACAATTGCTTTTGCGACTTCAAATTCTGAGTCAGCGCTGCCCTCTGCGATGAAGTCCATGGAAAGATTTGGCATTCCAAGGAAAATAGTTGCATTCATAATTCCCACTGGATACAGCTTTAATCTTGACGGTACGACTCTTTACCTTTCCCTCGCTACAATATTTGTGGCTCAGGCAGCAGGAATTGATCTTTCATTCAGCAGACAGCTGATAATCTGTTTTACACTTATGCTCACAAGCAAGGGCGTTGCCGGAGTATCAAGGGCAGCACTCGTGATTTTAATGGCTACTGCAGTCAGTTTCGACCTTCCCGTGGAACCTGTATTCGTTATATTGGGCATTGATGTTCTGATGGACATGGGCCGGACATCGGTGAATGTCATAGGTAATTGTCTTGCAACTGCGGTCATTGCCCGCTCTGAAAACGAGTTCGATGATAATTCTGCCAGGAGTTTCAGACCGGAATAGGAGCGACAATCATTCTGAAATAAGCACAAATTAATAGATCTTTAAGCTCCCCAGGATTTATTTTTCAGCATTCAGTCCGGATCTCTTGTCAAAAAATCAAATCCTGCCTGATGATTCTGACAGTTGTCATCATTAACATTATTTTAAAGAGTGATTCCAAAAGTATACAATTGTAACTTGCTGAATCTACTGGTTGATTTACATATGTAATTAGGATAGAAATCAAACTTTATTTACATATGTAAACTTTAATAAAGATATAGCATATAAACTAATAACATTCAAAAAACCAGTAATTTAATATTAGCTATATCAATTTATTGATTTGGTTTATTAGTATTATTTTCATTCAGGAGGCCAATTTACATTAGAATTATATCTTAAAAGATAATATATCAAATAATTAAATAGCTAATCTAATGTAATAGAATGTATAGAATGAGTATATAAACAAATGATATACAACAGTATATATAACGAAATAAAATAGATAAGAAAATTGTGCTTTAATATAAATTACAGACGTAAACTTTTAAAGTTACACATGTAATTTATATTTAATTTACATTTGTAATTACTATTAATTGAATTATGAAAGAACGTATTATCGAATTCTTAAGAGCTGAAAACAAATCATCAGCTCAAATGGCAGAAGAGATTGGAGTGCAGCCATCCGGAATTTCCCATATTCTTTCAGGACGAAACAAGCCGAGTCTTGATTTTGTATTGAAAATGCTGGAAAAATATCAATTCCTTTCAACTGAGTGGCTTTTATTTGGAAGAGGAGATATATACAAAGAACATTCAATGCAGGAATTATTCACTGAAGCTGAAGATAAAAAGCCTGAAAAGGTCAATTCCGTAGCCGGGTTATTCGATCAGTCATCTGAAAATGAGATAAAGAGCCGTGAAGAAGTTATTATTGATCACAAAGAAGGAAGCGTTGTTGAAAAGATCGTCTGGTTCTTCGATGACAGGAGTTTTAAGGAATATTCACCTGAGAAGTAATGGCAACCATTTTTTTAAAGCATAATTGTCATTATTTAAACTTAGCAAATCATTATTATAAAGTATATTTGCTTCAAATATTTTGTTGATGGCAAAAAGAATTGAGTATTTGAAAGTATCTGAAAATAAACGCATTAATAAGGACACATTTTTAATTGAATTACTTTCGGATGTCAGTTTGCCAGAAATAAAACCAGGGCAGTTTATACAGGTGAAGATTGAGAATAGTTCAGGGACATTTCTCCGTCGGCCATTTTCTGTCCATGATGTCAATTACGAGCATAAGACCATTAAAATCCTTTTTCAGGTTGTAGGAAAGGGCACTCAAGCGCTTTCCGGACTGGCTCCGGGTGATTGCCTGAATATAATATATCCGCTTGGGAACTCTTTCAGCCTGCCTGAAGAAGGGACCAAGTGCCTTCTGATTGGAGGAGGATGCGGAATTGCCCCGCTGCTTTTCCTTGGAAAGTACCTTAAATCACATGGTACTATCCCGTATATACTACTGGGATTCAGAAACAAGGAACGGATAATTGAAGTATCAGAATACGAAGAAATAGGGAAAGTCTTTCTCTCTACCGAAGATGGATCGTCAGGCGAGAAAGGGTTTATAACCGATCATTCCCTTCTCAGGTCAGAAAAATTTGAAACGGTTTATTGCTGTGGACCTGAAATGATGATGCGGTCAGTGACAGAGTATTGCATAAAAAACGGGATAAAATGCGAAATTTCGCTTGAGAATCTTATGGGATGTGGCATTGGTGCATGCCTCTGCTGCGTAGTCGACACTATCAAAGGCAGACTTTGCACCTGCACGGATGGTCCGGTTTTTAATATAAAGGAATTAAAGTGGTAAAATTCGGTTTTTCAATCGGAGATCTTCAATTCAGAAACCCTGTAATAACAGCTTCAGGAACTTTTGGCTATGGGGCTGAATTTGAAGATTTTCTGGAAGTTTCAAGGCTTGGAGGTATAGTGGTTAAGGGAATTACCCTGGAACCGAGGGAAGGGAATCCGTATCCCAGAATGGCAGAAACTCCTTCAGGAATGCTGAATACGGTTGGTTTGCAGAATAAGGGAATTGACTATTTTGAAAAATATATATGTCCCAGACTAGCTGAATATGATACCAACGTCATTGCAAATATCAACGGAAGCTGTATTGATGATTACGTGGCCCTTGCAGACAGGGTAAACGGCCTCAGGAAGATTCCTGCCATCGAGCTCAATATTTCATGTCCGAACGTTAAAAAGGGAGGTATGGCCTTTGGCACTAACCCGGCTTCCACTCGCGAAGTGACAAGGGCAGTAAGGGAGATTACTAAAAAGAAGCTGATCGTTAAGCTTTCTCCCAATGTGACTGATATAGCTGATTTTGCAAGGATCGTTGAAGAGGAAGGCGCTGATTCAGTATCGCTTATCAACACCTTGCTGGGAATGAGTGTAGATGTGCGGAGCATGAAACCAGCGCTTTCGACCATCACGGGAGGACTTTCAGGACCGGCAATAAGGCCGGTTGCTGTCAGGATGGTGTGGCAGGTCGCAAGAGCCGTGAGCATTCCGGTCATAGGAATGGGAGGCATAATGAATGCAGAAGATGCTCTTGAATTCTTTATGGCAGGTGCTTCAGCCATCCAGGTCGGAACAGCATCATTCGTCGATCCGCGAGCCTCAGTAATGATCCTTGAGGGAATAGAAAACTTCATGGATTCGCATGGATTATCGGATATAAGGGATATTATTGGCGTTGTCAACAGATAGAATGATTGAGAAATGCAGGTACTCCTTTCTTTATTTTTAGAATATGCATGTTTGTTAAACGGGAAATAATCATAATCTTTTACATGCTTAAAGGCACTAATTACTGAAAGTTATAACAATCTAATAATCAAAAATATACAAATGGCTGACAATTTACAAATTGATGATCTTGACAGGAAGATCCTTGATATCATCACAAAGAATGCCAGGATTCCTTACCTGGAGGTGGCAAGGGATTGCGGAGTATCGGGAGCAGCAATTCATCAACGCGTCCAGCGTTTAATGAGGATAGGCGTCATCAGGGGATCAGAGTTCAAGGTTGACCCGGTGCTTGTTGGGTTTAAAACCTGTGCCTATATTGGCATATTCCTTGAACACCCGGGACATTTCCGCGAGGTTGTCAAGAAGCTGAAGGAGATTCCGGAAATTATAGAATGTCATTATACAACAGGCAATTATTCCCTGTTCATCAAGGTATATACGAGAGACAATGAACATCTTAAGAATATACTTACTGAAAAAATACAAAGCATCCCGGGAATTGTCAGGACCGAGACGTTAATTTCCCTTGAGGAATCAATAAACAGGCAGATACCGGTACTTTCGAAATAATGATAATTTTATAAAGAGAGGTATAATAATCTGGCTAATATTTTGCCATTTACCCTGGCCTTTAGCTTTTTACGATCGAAAGTCTCATAAGAGCCTTGCGGCTTTCTTCAGCTTTTAAACAAGAAATGCTGGCTATGAAACATAATGGGATTATTCGCAAGCTCATTATCCCCTGTGGAACGATCTTACAAGGCAACCGAAGAAGTCCCGCTTCGCGGTACTTGTCATTTATTATTTACCCGCTGAATTCAAGCCTTGGGGCTTTCTTCAGCTTTTAAACAAGAAATGCTCCTTCGGAGCATCGGTTGACTTGTGATCCAGCTGGGATTCGAACCCAGGACCCTTCCGCGAAGCGGAATGCTCTACCTGTCGTTAAGAATATCCAGGATAAATGATTTTGATTTTTTGCTTTTAAAAAATCTTTCTCTTGCCATTGCTTCCTTTTTAGTACTGAACCCTTCATGATGGACAAGAACCCAGGGAATTCCTGCATCTGTGAATTTTCCTTTTTTGCGATTATGCTAAGAGATTCTTCTTTTCAGGTCATTGGTATAACCAACATAATACCGGTCAAATGACTCACTGAACAAAATATAAACGGTAAACATAAGATGCATTCGAGACAAAGAAGAGGAGCCACGATTATTTCCTCTTCAGCTTGTTGTGATCCAGCTGGGATTCGAACCCAGGACCCCATCCTTAAAAGGGATGTGCTCTACCGACTGAGCTACTGAATCAAAATATTAATCAACTCAGGTACCCTTCCGCGAAGCGGAATGCTCTAAATGTTGAGCTGATGAATCAAAATATTAATGAACCCAGGTACCCTTCCGCGAAGCGGAATGCTCTACCTGTTGAGCTAATGAATCAAAATATTAATGAACCCAGGTATCCTTCCGCGAAGCGGAATGCTCTACCTGTTGAGCTGATGAATCAAAATATTAATGAACCCAGGTACCCTTCCTCGAAGCGGAATGCTCTACCTGCTGAGCTACTGAATCTGTAATAAGATTTTGCGACTGCAAAAGTAGGATAATTTTAAAACTTTACAAAGCGTTTATCTATTTTTCAAATGTATTGGAAATATATGTGCAACGACAATAATATCTGTCGTAATTTTGTACGTTCCCCGGAAAAATATTTAAAGTATGAAACCAATTTTTAAAGATAAGGTAATAATCGTCACCGGGGCTTCTTCGGGAATAGGAGAGGCTGTAGCATGGGAATTTGCAGCGAATGGCAGCAAAGTCATGCTGGCAGCAAGGTCAGCAGAACGACTTGAAGCGATCGTTGCGGATATGAGATCAAAAAATCTTGAAGTATCATATATAAAAACTGATGTAACAATAGAGGAAGATTGCCGCAATCTTATCGAGAAGACAGTCGAGAAATATGGTACAATTAATATTCTTGTAAATAATGCAGGAATATCAATGCGGGCATCATTTGATAAAGTCGATCTACAGGTTCTGCGCAGGTTGATGGACGTGAATTTCTGGGGAACCGTCTATTGTTCGAGGTATGCTCTCCCGTGGCTGTTAGAAAACAAAGGATCGCTGGTGGGTGTCTCATCAGTCGCAGGATTTCACGGGCTGCCGGGGAGAACTGGCTATTCAGCATCGAAATTTGCAATTCATGGACTTCTTGAAACCATAAGGATCGAAAACCTGAAAAAAAGACTTCATGTAATGATTATCGCTCCCGGATATACCGCAACGGAAGTCAGAAAACATGCACTGATGGCAGACGGTACGGAACAGGGAGCAACTCCAAAGGATGAAAGAAACCTTATGTCACCTGAATATGTGGCTAAATGGGTTCTTAAAGGCATCAGAAAAAAGAAAAGAAACAAGATACTTACATGGGAAGGCAGGATTACGGCACTGTTCCAGAGGATTGTTCCCACATTGATTGACAGGGGTTATTACAATTCGGTTTCGAAGGAAACAGGCCCGAAAATATTCTGAAAAAACCGGTATTGAGACTTCCCGGAAACCTGTCCATCATAAAAATTATAAAATTTTATTGGATTTTTCGGTAATGAAATGATCTTTTGATCGTCCTCATTGCAAAAGTATTGTTTACAAATATTCACAATTATGAAAAGAATTTTATTTGCAGTTTTATTTGCAATCCTGGCAGTCACATTGTCTGCACAGAAATCGATCGACAGGCTATTTGACAAGTACTCTGATAATGAAAATTTTGTCACTGTAAAATTCAATGGAAGCCTGCTGAAATTCCTTAAGAATCTTGATAGTGATAATGATGACAGCCTGAGTAAGCTTCCCGGAGAAATCACGGAAGTAAGGATTCTGGCCCAGGAAAAAGATAACCTGGTGTCTGACAACTTCTTTAAACAGGTCATGAACTCCATTGGTCGTGACGAATACGAAGAATTCATGCACGTAAATAAAGAAGATGAGAACATGGTTATGCTGGTAAAGGCCGAAGGTACAAGGTTCAGGGAGTTTCTGCTGGTAGCAGGAGGAAAGGACAATGTACTGATCCAGGTCAAAGGCAATATTTCATTTAATGAAGCAAAGAATCTGTCTGAAGAAGTAAAAAGAAACCATACGCTGAACCTGCTCTCGGATAGGAACTGACCTTTTATATCAGTATATTTGATCTGCAACGAAAATAGCTTCTGCTGATGACCAGGGATGCATTCAATGAGATAGTCCATACGTGGTATAAAAAACTTTACCTGGTTGCTTTTCGGATTGTCAGGAACAAGCCTGAAGCAGAAGATACGGTTCAGGAGACATTCCTGAAGTTATGGAAAATGGGGAAGAATCTTGATGAATACAATGATATTGAGGCACTGGCAGTGACAATTGTGAAAAACAGATGCATTGATATTATGAGAAAAAGATCTTATGCGGAAAGGGCAGAAGATGGATCTTCATTCCATTATCCTGATCTTTCGGCATCTCCTTACGATCAGATGGTTCAGGCAGAAACAATAGGAATAGTGCATGAGATAATATCAGAACTTCCCGCAGGCGTCAGGGAACTGATCCAGATGAGGGAAATAGAAGGGATTTCGTACGAGGAAATTGCAGCCAGAACAGGGTCAAACATCAACAGCATAAGAGTGTCGGTGTCAAGAGCACGACAAATAATTAAGGATAAATACTTAAATTATCTATATGAAAGAGGAGCTTCTGAAAGAGTTACTGGTAAAGTATTATAAAGGTGAAACTTCACTTGAGGAGGAACGGATCCTTAAGGAATGCTTTTCAGGCAATGAGGTTCTACCCGGTTTTGAAGCCGAGAAGGTGATATTCAGCCATTATAGTGTCATGTCCACTACGCAGGATGCCCCGGACGATCTTGAAGTTAGAATACTGGATTCCATTAACAGTTATGAAAGTAACCACAGGCGTACAGGAAAAAAGCTGCGCATCTATTCTTCAATCAGCATAGCTGCTGCTTTTATGCTTTTTGCCGTATCGTATTTCCTGCTTGAGAAAAAAGCTGAACCTAAGGATACATATTCTGATCCAAGACTTGCTTATTCTGAAACAATGAAAGTGCTTTCAGAATTATCCGTCAAACTGAATAAGGGGAGGGAAGCTTTAAAACCTCTTCAGATCATCAACCGGAATGTCCGGTCCAGCCTCAGATCAATAGGAAGGTCTTCTTCAATCCTTAATGATAATATTATACCAATAAGCCTGGTTAATAAGCTGCCAGGATCTGAAAATAAAATTTTGAATAATAACCATAAATAATACGGTGCATATGAAAAAGATTTTATCAATAATCACAGTGATCATGCTCTGCATTACAATTCATGCACAGACAAATCCGATAGATGAACTTTTTGATAGATATTCGAGCAGGGAAGGATTTACGTCGGTATATATTTCCGGCAAGATGTTTGGCCTGTTTGCGGGAGCGGATACGGGTGAAGTGAATCCGGGCCCATTCTTAAGCCGGATCAAATCCATAAGGATCCTTACTGAAGATTCAATATGCGTCGATAAGGTTAATTTCTATACGGAACTTGGGAAAAAGATCGATTTCTCGGCTTACGAGGAGCTTATGGTCGTAAGTGAGCCAAAAGAAATGACAAAGTTTCTTATCAAGCAGAAAGGCAATACTATATCGGAAATGCTTGTGATCAGCGGTGGCTCAGGCAAAAACACCCTTATTTCCAT
The DNA here is from genome assembly GCA_963717685.1 of uncultured Bacteroidales bacterium. Taxonomy (GTDB): domain Bacteria; phylum Bacteroidota; class Bacteroidia; order Bacteroidales; family VadinHA17; genus LD21. The sequence goes on from OY970346.1 coordinate 2,823,034, forward strand.
TCGGGGTGAATTTAACCTTAAGGAGTTATCACAAATGTCTAATTCCCTGGGGATTGATGAGCTTGGTAAGCTCGACAAAGCCGAAAAGAAAACCACGGGAAAATAAGTTCGTCATTTAGTTATACCTGCATGCAACCATTTTAATCGTTATTCTGTTATATGAAAAAAGAAAATAGCCATCAAATTAACCTGACAACTAAATCCTTATTTTTCTATATTTGTCAATTATATTTATTTTGGTTAAACCTTAAGAGATATGAACAGAGTGACGAAAAGACGAATTTCGGTATTGATTGCAGGTATTCTGATAGTTTCATCATCCGTATTTTCGCAATTCAGCGATGTCGATTTCCTGAGAAGCTCACCAGCCGATGCTGTTAAATTTATGCAGGCCTATGTGACACCATGGGCAAATGCATTCGGAGCAGGATTGAACGGAAGCTGGTACAATACAGCCAAGCCTCATAAATTAGGAGGTTTTGATGTAACATTTTCGGCCAATGTTGGGATTGTCCCTTCCTCAGCCAAGACTTTCGATATCTCATCCATCGGCTTATCTTCTGATTTGTCTGGAACCGGCAACGCTCCAACTGTTGCAGGGCCTAAAACTGATGGTCCCCAGATGACCTATAGTAAAGAAGGATATACATTGGCCAACTTTACTACTCCTCCCGGAACAAATTGGAGATTTATTCCCGTTCCGACACTACAGGCAGGTATCGGTCTTCCTTTGGGAACTGAAATAAAAATAAGATATGTCCCCAAGATTGATATAAAAGATGGACATGTGTCATTGTGGGGAGTCGGGTTGATGCATAGTATTACCCAATACATGCCGGGGCATAAGCTTCTTCCGTTTGATATATCTCTTTTTGCAGGATATACAAAACTAAGTGCAGACGTACCACTTAGCCTGCAGCCAGATCCGGAAATATTCCTCAACTATTCGACAATTGACCCATCTACCTATTTCAATGACCAGAACATGAATGCTACAGTTCAGGCTTTGAATATCAGCGCTATAGGTTCCATTAACCTCAAGGTAATAACATTTTATGCAGGGCTCGGATACAGCAGAACCAGCACCAGTGTGAACCTGGAAGGTCATTACCCGGTTCCAACTCTGGTAGACGGAGAGGCTGAATATAATGATACAAGCATAGAGACAGGTTCAGATTTCCCAAAAATAGATATTAAAAACTATTCAGGACTCAGGACTAATATTGGATTCAGGATCAAGCTTGCCATTATAACCATTCAGGCTGATTATACAAGGGCTCAGTACAATGTTGTATCGACCGGGCTGGGCTTCTCGTTCAGATAATATTAAAATGATAGCTACGAGATCCCCGGTCCCATGATGGCCGGGGATTTTTTTAGTAAACATCCTGATTACAGGAGGTTTTATATATTTGTGAACTTCGGAAAGAGTCAGATCATTAGTAGTAAAAGTGGAAAGCGGGAAGATACAATCAAGTTACAGATCATTGTTGCGTGCAGCCAAAGCGACGGTGGATCCTGAAGATATTTCAAAAATCAGAAAGGCACTCGACCTGACCGCAAATACATGCGGGGATAATAATGTCATTACCGGTGAATCTCAGTTGCTTCATTCACTTTCCGTAGCCAGGATCATTGCAGGCGAGATGGGTCTTGGGGTTACATCGATAGTGACAGCTCTCCTTCATGACTCGTATGACAGGACAGGGCTGACCAGGAAAGAACTGGAAAGGGAGTTCGGGAAAAAGGCCGTCGAAATACTCGATGGCTTTTCAAGGGTCTCCGGAATAGACACTATGCAATCATCATATCAGGCTGAAAATTTCCGAAAGCTGCTTCTGAGCCTGGCTGACGATGTCAGGGTCATACTTATTAAGCTGGTGGAGAGACTTGAATACATGAGGAACCTCGACAATGCTTCTGAAAAAGAAAAGATTCCATTTGCTTCCGAGACATATTTTCTATATGCACCTCTTGCCCACAGGCTTGGCTTTTACAATATTAAATCGGAAATGGAGGACCTGTCTATCAAGTTTCTTGAACCCGAACAGTACTATTTCATAGAAGGCCGCTTAAAACAAACCGCCGCATCAAGAAACAGGCTGATAAGGGAATTTACGGCACCGCTACAGGAAGAGCTTGAGAAGCATAACTTTATATTCATAATTAAAAGCCGCACTAAATCAATACATTCAATAATGCAAAAAATAAAAAAACAAAGTATTGATTTTGATGAGATTTACGATCTTTTTGCGGTCAGGATCATCCTCGACATTGATGAAAAAAATGAAAAATCGGAATGCTGGAGGGCCTATTCGATTGTGACAGACCTCTACCAGCCTAATCCGAGCAGACTGCGCGACTGGATATCGGTGCCAAAATCTAATGGTTATGAATCACTGCATACGACAGTTATTGGCCCGAAGGGCAAATGGGTCGAAGTGCAGATAAGGTCCAGAAGAATGGATGAAATTGCTGAAAAGGGACTTGCTGCCCATTTCAGGTATAAAGGCATAAAAGGTGAAGGCGGGCTTGATAACTGGCTGAGTAAAATGCGCGAAATACTTGAATCTTCAGAAAAGGAAGATGTTGCATTCCTCGACCATGTAAGGTCGGGCCTTTATACCGACGAGGTTTTTGTATTTACTCCAAAAGGCGACCTGAGACAGCTTCCTGCAGGAGCGACTCTCCTCGATTTTGCATTTGACATTCACACTGATGTCGGAGCTTCATGCGTGGGAGGAAAGGTGAACGGAAAAAATGTGACTATCAGGTACGTACTCCATAACGGCGACCATGTCGATATATTACGTTCTAAAAACCAGAAGCCAAAACAGGACTGGCTTTCATTCGTTGTTACAGGCAAGGCCAGGACAAAAATAAAACAGGTTCTGAATGAGGAGAAGGCAAAGGCAGCAGCTGAAGGGAAGGAGATGCTGGTACGGCGGCTAAAAAACTGGAAAATACAATATGGTGACACAGTGGTGCAGAAACTTATCGGGCATTATAATTTGAAGACTTCTCAGGATCTTTATTCTCTTATCGAATCAGGGAAAATAGAGCTTCTTGAAATAAAGGAAATTCTTCAGATGGAGGACCAGGCATTACAGACTGTTGCCCCGGCAGTGGCCCAGGATAAAGGAACGAAAGAGCTGATAGAATCGCAGTATTCCGATTTTCTGGTCATAGAGGACAGGGTTGAGGGCCTGGATTACAGACTGGCAAAATGCTGCAATCCGGTATTCGGTGATTCAATATTTGGTTTTGTGACAATATCCGAAGGTATCAAAATTCACAGAACAGGTTGTCCGAATGCTCATAATATGATGGCCAGGTATCCTTACAGGGTGATCTCGGCCAGATGGACCAAAGCCAGGACCGGAGTATCATTTGTCGCTTCGATCAAAATAAACGGGATAGAGGATATCGGAATAGTAAATAAAATTGCGGACATTATCTCAGAATATACTGCTTCTGTCAGAAGCTTCAACTATAGCATGGAGGATGGTATGTTTGAAGGTACCCTGAACCTTATGGTACCCAATAACGATGTCCTTTATGGTATTATGAGGAAAATCAACTCCATTAAAGGGGTACTTAAGACTCTCCGCCTGTCAGGACAGTGATGCCTTTAAAATATCTTTAATATATTAATATACAGATGAATATATATTATCATTTAAATTGATTATTTATATATTAAATCCATCTCCCAAAGAGTATTTTTCTGCCAGGTATTATGAATCTGATGTGAAGTCTCTTTTCTTTGATCAGTAACGTTTATCGGGTTTTACCGGCAGCCTGGCCATCTTTTCAACCTCAACTGACGGATACCCGAATTCCTCAACTGCTTTTCCGAGTATAAGATATGTGCCTGCCCCCCTGAACGGGTAGGTTTTCAGGGATTGCGGAAAATGAGTCGTGTCAAAAAAACTGCCTTCCGCATCAATAAAGCACCCGAAGTTCATCCATTCCTTCTTTATCGTTTTAATATATTTGATGGTAACAAGGTGTCCGACCATCCTGACTTTTTCCCCGGTATGCCTTATTAGGTCGCGTGCTGTTACTTCTCCCCGGAATGGTGTTTTGAGCATATCGAACCATGTCAGCGATACCGGAAAGCCGATAAGTTCAATCTCGTCGTACGCATCGTCGAGACTGTTATGTTCGAGATCAGGCAGGCTGAAATGATGGGCAGGAGAGGAGAACAGTTTTTTCATCGGCTCGGGTTTGCTTTTGTTTATCATCATATGTGCTTCCCATAGCAGCACTGCCTTTTTCTTCCTGGTGAATCTGAAGGCTCCGGACCTGATAAGCAGGACCACCTGCTCAAGTCCGGGGCTCATGCGTGTGATGAAATCACTCATGTCGGCAAACGACCCGTGCGACCGGCGGTTTTCCTCAATCGATGCGGCAAGGTTGTATTCGAGGCTCATAATATGAATAAAACCAAGGTATATGTCCGATCCGTAAATAGTGGTTTTGTAATCGCTTTTATTAACGCATGGCAGCTGGATCGTCGCACCGAATCTCTTTGCTTCGTGAACATATACCCATGTCCTGTAGAACCCGCCGAAGTTGTTGATTACTGCCACCATGAACTCCAGTGGGAAATGGGCTTTGAGATACAGGCTCTGGAAGCTCTCGATAGCATATGATGCTGAATGCGCTTTGGAAAATGAATACCCTGCGAATGACTCGATCTGGCGCCACACTTCTTTTGTAAGCTCATCGCTGTATCCTTTTTCACGGCAGTTGGAGAAGAATTTATCTACTATCCTCTGCATCTCCTGCCTTGAACGGTATTTCCCGCTCATGGCCCTGCGCAGGGTGTCGGCATCTGCAAGATCAAGCCCGGCAAAATGATGGCACACCTTAAGTACATCCTCCTGGTAAACCATGACACCAAAGGTCTCTTCAAGCTGTTCTTTCATTACAGGATGGAGATATGTGAATTTATCCTGATTATGAAAGCGGTAAATGTACTCGCGCATCATGCCGGAGCGTGCGACCCCAGGCCTTATTATTGAACTTGCTGCCACAAGCGTTGTATAGTCGCTGCACTTTAGCTTTTGAAGAAGTCCGCGCATTGAAGGGCTTTCAATATAGAAGCACCCTTTTGTCTCCCCTGTTTTCAGGCATTCCCTTACCTCAGGGTCATCCTTGAATTTCTGAACAGCATGTACATCGACATCTATTGAACGGTTGCGCAGTATTATCTCGGCGCTTTCACGTATATGTCCTATTCCTCTCTGGCTCAGTATATCGAGCTTCTCAAAGCCGATCTCCTCGGCCGTGTACATATCCCATTGAGTTGTCGGGAATCCCTTGGGAGGCATATCGAGGGCACTGTAGCATGATACAGGCTCTTCGGAAATAAGTATGCCGCCGGCATGAATGCTCCTCATATTCGGGAAATCGGCAATCTTCAGCCCGGTCGAGAAAATAATGTCAGTGATCTCATTCCTGTTTTCCTTTGATGATGGGTTATCTATCAGCTCATCTATCTCTTCTTTCGGAAGGCCGTGTATCTTTCCCAGTTCCCTTACTATCGACTTTCCCCTGAAGGTGCTTATTGTGCCCAGCAATGCGGTATGATGATATCCGTATCTTCTGAATATGTAATCAATTACCTCATCTCTTTCTTTCCATGAGTAATCGATATCGAAATCGGGCGGACTGCTGCGCCTGGGGTTGATGAACCTCTCAAAGTAAAGGTTGAGGTCGATAGGGTCAACATTTGTGATTTTCAGGCAATAAGCAACAATGGAATTGGCTCCGCTTCCACGTCCGACGTGGTAAAATCCCCTTGCCATTGAGTACCGTACAATATCCCAGGTGATGAGGAAATAAGCTGAAAAGCCCAGGTTGTCGATCACTTCGAGTTCATGGCTTATTCGTTTTTTTGCCTCATTGTTATGCTTTCCGTACCGGTAAGCCATGCCGTCCCAGGCAAGCTTCTCAAGCAGGAGCTTATCATCGTACCTGCTTGCTGAGAATATTTTTTTGTTTTTCTGGCTTTCGAAGTCAAAAGAGAGATAGCAGTCTTCTAGAAGCCTGCAGGTGTTCATTAATATCTCAGGATGCCCTGAGAATGACTGTCTGATATCGTCCGGAGAAATGAAGAATTCATCATTGCAGGCGCACTGAGACAGTTTAAGGTGACTGAGCAGAATGTTATTGTCGACTGCCCTGAGGCTCCTGTGAGTGAAAATATCGTCCTTGCCGGCAAATGTTACCGGCTGGAGTATCACCATTCTGTCTCTCTGAGACTGTTCTGTCTTAATCAGCCTGTTGATCTCCCGGATCCTGATGCCTGTCCGTTCATTCTCATACATCCTGCGTCCGGGCTGTCTGGTGAAAGGATAGATCATATATGATTCAGAGAACTGAGGTGCGGGGAACGGTATGGGTATCTTTTCGGAATTGCAATTCGACAGGAATTCATTCAGTTCTTTCAGTCCGTTGTTATTCCGTGCAATGCCAATATACTGGAGTTCATTGCCGTTCCTGAATTCGATGCCTGCAATGGGAGCTATTCCGTTCTTTTTGCATTCCGCTGCAAATTCGGGTATCGCCGTTGAATTATTGATATCGGTAAGGGCAATGGTTCCTGCTCCGGCCTCTTTTGCTTTCTGCACAAGCTGTCCGACGGACATTGTTCCGTATCGGAGACTGTAATATGAGTGACAGTTGAGGTACATTTTTTAAGTGACTAGAGTGAACTAGAGTGAACTAGAGTGAACTAGAGTGAACTAGAGTGAACTAAAGTGAACTAAAGTGACTAAAGTTGTTGATGGGGTCTTCTTAACTTAGCTCACTCTTAACTTTAGCTCACTCTTAACTTCTTCTATCCAAACCCGTACATATAGTATCCCCTTAATCTTTCTTCCATCATTTCCTGCTCTTTAACGGCATTTTCGAGCTGTTTAAGGGCCTTTTCCTCTCTTTCGCTGCTGGTCATTACCCCGGCAGCTCTTCGCACCGAATCACGCCCGAAACGCTTTCTGAGCTTATCCATAGCCATATAAAGGCTGATTTTCTCCGGGGTATCATCGAACATGTCAAGCTGCTGGACCCCTCGCACCAGGTGGCTGAATCGCACGCCTATGAGCCTGATGAGCATGCGTCTCTGGTAGAGGCGGTTGAACAGCTCCCTGGTGATACCCGTGAGCACGTGGTCAAATGCAGTGTATGGTATCCGTTTCTGCAGTGTATGTGTATCAAAGTTTGAGTACCTTATTTTGACTGTCACGCAGGAAGTGAGTTTTTCCTGCTTTCGAAGCTCGTAGGCGATCTTTTCGACCATGCACGACAGCAGCTGGTTGAGCCTTGCCATATCGGTGGTGTCTTTTTCAAAAGTGTGTTCGGTGCTTATTGATTTCTGTTCCGAATAGCTTATTACCGGAGACAGGTCTATGCCGTTGGCTTTTTTCCACACTTCTATTCCGTTTCTGCCCATGAGATTTTCGAGCATCTCCGAAGGTATATTCCTGAGGGTATATACTGTTGCAATACCCATTGAGCGGAGAAGATGATAGGTTTTCTCTCCGATCATGGGTATCTTGCTTATCGACAGCGGGTCGAGGAAGGGGAGGACTATATCCTTTTTCACCTCAATTTCTCCGTTGGGTTTTGCCTCGCCTGCAGCTATTTTTGATACTGTCTTGTTTACTGAAAGCCCGATAGATACAGGCAGCCCTGTCTCTTTTATTATGTTCTGGCGCAATTCGTGCGACCATTTATAGCAACCGTAGAAACGGTCCATGCCGGTCAGGTCTATATAATGCTCATCTATTGATGATTTTTCATAAAGCGGCGATTTTTCGGCAATTATTGCAGTCACTATGTTCGAATAGTTGCTGTATGCCTCCATGTCGCCCCGTATAATAATGGCATCAGGACACATTATCCTGGCCATCTTCACGGGCATTGCAGAGCTTACGCCGTATTTTCTTGCTTCATAGCTGCAGCTCGCAACCACGCCGCGATCCGACATTCCGCCGACTATCACGGGCTTGCCTTCAAGCCTGCTGTTCCTTAACCTCTCCACAGATACAAAAAAGGTGTCTAAATCGAGATGAAGAATGGAGCGTTCTATGTTGCCTGCCAGAAACATGGTTTAGTGACTAAAGTGAACTAGAGTGAGGAGTAACTAAAGTTGTTTTTTAATCCTGGATCATTCCAAACTTTTTAAGCTTTTACCGACAGATGAGAAAATCGCAAGTAATTCATTTGCTTCATTTAGAACAGATTCCAGTGATTGGGGTTCAATCCATGTTAAATCCCTTATGATTTCAAGCCAATAACTTGTTTCTGTCGCTTCACTTTCGCAGATTTTTATTTTACTTTTAAAATCCGCTCTGCTCCTGGCCCTGTTTGCCTCACAATAGTTTGCCCCAATACTGGTTCCTGACTTTGTTAATTGATTTCTGATTACCTTTCCTTCAACATTATTCGGAAGGAGTGCTGATAATCTGATTGTCCTTATTGCAAAGGCCTTTGTCCTTACCTCCAGCCTTCTGCTAAACTCTTTGTTTTCCATATTCTTCAACTTTAGTTCACTCAAAACTCTAGCTCACTCCAAACTTTTTTACTCATTTTATTTGTGTATTTCATATTTATGTTTTAGTTTTGATTAAAATTTAATCAAATATATGATTACAATATAATCATTTTCTATTATGTACTTCGCTTCCAATATAAAATTTTTAAGAAAAAGAAGGGGCAGGACTCAGGATGATGTTGCTGCTGCCCTTAACCTCAAACGTTCAACCTTAAGCGGCTATGAGAACGGTGTGGCCCAGCCCGGGATCGATGTCCTGGTTTCGTTTTCGCGTTACTTTAACATGTCTATCGATACTATGCTTAAAGTAGACGTGTCAAAGCTTTCCGAAAGCCAGCTTGGTGAGCTCGAAAGAGGGTACGATGCCTACATTAAAGGCAGCAACCTGAGAGTACTGACAACGACTGTCAGCGATGACAACCATGACAATATTGAACTTGTCCCCGAAAAAGCCAAGGCAGGCTATACCACCGGCTATGCTGATCCTGAATTCATTGGCGAGTTGCCAAGGTTCCGGCTGCCTTTCCTTTCAGAAAAAAGAAAGTACCGGACATTCCAGCTGAAGGGCGATTCAATGCTCCCTATTCCTGACGGTTCCTGGGTCACCGGAGAATTCGTTCAGGACTGGCAGGAGATAATAAACGGGAAGGCTTATGTCATTTTCACCATGAATGACGGAATCGTTTTCAAGATTGTGGAAAATAACCTTCTATCGGGAGGTAACCTGGTGCTGTATTCCCTTAACCCGATCTATGAACCATATGAGGTTCATATTACCGAAGTGAAGGAAATATGGAAATTTGTGAACTTTATAAGCAGTGAGATCCCTGATCCAATAATTCCTGAAAGGCAGCTTATCCAGGCAGTGGCTGCCATGAAGAATGATCTTGAAAGACTTAAATCAAAAATAGGGAATGATATATCAGATATAAAGGAAATAAACTGATCATCAATATTATAATCAATATTATCATATCCGGATAGGCAGGATCTTCATTGCCTGGAGTCAAATAAAAAACCTTCCCTTGTTTTTCAGGGGAAGGTCTTAATTGAATCATTCCTTCCTGTTCCTTTAGTTTTCTTTTGTAAGCGAAATAATGAGCTGTATCACCTTCTCGTTTTCCGAATCAGGTATTTTACCCTTGTAGAGGGCTCTTACAATCCTGTTCCTGTCCAGTACTATTACGCTATAACTCTTGCTGGGAAGCCCCCACAGCTTTTGAAGAGTGGCGTCATAATCAAAAAGGATCGTTGTATCATATTTTTTTGCCTTATTGCCGGCAATAAGTCTTATTAGTGCATTTGGCTTCCATGTCGATTTGCAGTCGACTATCCCGAAACCCTGGAAATCATTCTTGCTGATCCTCTTGTCCGTGTCAACAGCTTTGTTGATGGCATCATTGAAAGGATCATTAAGATCTGAATAATCAGGATCTACATAGTTGATCTCAAGTACCTTGCCTTTCCAGAAATCCATTGTGAATGGCTTTTTGCCAGCATCAGTCAGTGTCCAATCCGGTGCTTTCATGCCTACCTCAAGTTTCACGCCTGTCTGTCCGTGAAGAGATATAGCAAGAAAAACAGAAAAAATTATAAAAATTGCCCTTTTCATGTAATTGTTTTTTGGTTTTTTCGAAATATAGGGATTTTTTATTATAAACTGATTTTACCTTGATTTTAACTTAAATCCGGTGAACAATATTACTTTTGCAGTCTCTGTTTTTTATATGCAGCCATTAAGGAACATAGCGATAATTGCACATGTCGATCACGGCAAGACCACGCTTGTCGACAGGATCATTCAGGAATGCAAGGTGCTGGATCAGAGGAAAGATTCCGGAGAGCTCATCCTTGACAGCAATGATCTCGAAAGAGAGAGAGGGATTACCATTATTTCAAAAAATGTTTCCGTTACATATAAAGAAGTAAAGATCAATATCATTGACACGCCTGGCCATGCAGATTTCGGAGGAGAGGTGGAGCGTGTCCTGAAAATGGCTGATGGCGTTTTGCTTCTGGTAGATGCATTTGAGGGCCCTATGCCCCAGACAAGGTTCGTCCTTGGAAAGGCAATAAACCTTGGCCTGAAGCCTATTGTGGTCGTTAATAAGGTAGATAAGGAAAACTGTCGCCCGGATGAGGTGCAGCAGGATATCTTTGAGCTTATGTTCAACCTTGATGCCTCTGAGGAGCAGCTTGATTTTGAGACTGTCTTTGGTTCATCCAAACAGGGCTGGATGAGCAGCGACTGGAGGAAACCTGCCAAAGACATCAAATATCTTCTCGATACTATCCTTAGGGAGATACCTGAACCTCAGTATGTTGAAGGTACGGCACAGATGCAGATAGCATCCCTCGATTATTCCAATTATGTCGGCCGTATAGCGATCGGAAGGGTATTTCGCGGAAATATCAGGGCCGGAGATGATTATACATTGTGCAAGAAAGGAGGGGAGGTCAGAAAGGTCAGAGTAAAAGAGTTATATGTGTTCGAAGGGCTGGGACGGGTAAAGTCAGATTGTGTACCATGTGGTGACCTTTGTGCGGTAATAGGACTTGAGGATTTCGAAATAGGCGACACGCTGGCCGACCTTCTTGTTCCTGAAGCGCTGAAGAGGATTGAGGTTGATGAACCTACCATGAGCATGGTGTTCACTATCAATAATTCGCCCATGTTCGGCAAGGAGGGGAAATATGTTACCTCAAGACAGCTGAGGACAAGACTCATGAGAGAAACAGAAAAAAACCTTGCATTAAAGGTCGAGACTACTGGTTCTGAGGATACTTTTAACGTATTCGGACGGGGAATACTTCATCTTTCAATACTTATTGAAACAATGCGCAGGGAGGGATACGAGTTCCAGGTTGGCAAGCCCCAGGTGATTTTGAAGGATATAGATGGCATTAAATCAGAACCTTATGAGACCCTGTTAATAGATGTTCCTGCCGGTTTTTCAGGGCGGGCGATAGAACTGGCAACGCAACGCAAAGGCGAAATGACTGCAATTGAACCCAAGAGCGACATGGTACACCTTGAATTCGACATTCCTGCCAGAGGTCTGATAGGGCTTAGGAACAGTCTGCTGACAGCAACATCCGGTGAAGCAGTGATGCATCATGTTTTCAGGGCATATGATAAATTCAAGGGCGATGATCTCCTGCCAAAGCAGAATGGTTCAATCGTTTCCATTGATCAGGGAATGGCAACAGGATATGCCATTGACAGACTGCAGGATCGCGGAAGATTCTTCATTGACCCGGGCGAACATGTTTACAAGGGACAGGTGATCGGAGAATACACTCGTCCGAATGACATTGAAGTCAACGTGGTTAAAGGTAAGAAGCTTACAAATATGCGGGCATCAGGTTCCGATGAGAGCCTGAAAATAGAGCCTAAAATAAAGTTTTCACTCGAGGAATCGATGGAGCATATAAAGGATGATGAGTACCTGGAAGTTACTCCTTTAAACCTGAGAATGAGAAAAATACCTATGAAGAGGAATGTTTAAGCCTGTTCCTGGTAATCATTCAGGAAATCATTAAAGGGCTTTAGTATTCTTGCTCCTTCAATGATAGTGTCAAACCAGTTTTTTTCAATAATATCCCTGTCTGAAAATGTCTTTGCGGCCAGAAAGCTTTTCATTTTAAGATATCCGATGTATTTATCATCCCTGTCAAACCCTTTGGGAGCCGATTTCAGCCTCTCGCCATCAATGCTGCCAAAGAAGCTTTTGAAATCCCTGTTGCTGATAATCTTTATAAAACTATTCCCATCCTCGCTTATTTTATTCCTGATGGCCGTCAACCACGGCATCGGAGGCATATAAGCTCCACCTGCCAGCATGCTGTTGCCTCCCGGTTCAATATGTACATAATACCCGGCAAGCCTGTCGCCGTTCTTTTTGCCTCCCTTAGTAATAAACGCACCCATGTTGGTTTTGTAGATGGTCTTGTCGTTTGAGAACCTGATATCACGGTTGATCCTGTAAGTGCAACTTTTTGCCTCAAGGCCTTTAAGAACAGGCTCGAACCCCGTTATTTCATCAATGATAGCCTGCACGAAAACCTCGAAATTCTTTCTTGCATCTTCGTACCTTTTATGGTTTGCCTGGAACCATTCCCTCTCATTGTGCCTTTTAATGTCGGAAAGGAACTGAAGCGTTGATTGTTGAATTTGTATCATATAGCATGTCAATTTCTGAATCACAATTTTAATAAACTTTCATTTAATTCATATTATATATATGTCAGTAATAATTATTCCTTGAGTTTATGGATGGTTTTTGGTTATCTTTGAATAATGACATCTAAAACTTGTAAAAGCCTGAATAAATGAGAAAGAATAGAGTATTAACCGGGATACTTGTGGCAGTTTTGCTTGTGTTATTATTTGCAGCTGCCTACATTAATCAGCTTCTGCCAATAATAACAGGCTACTCAGCGAAAAACCTTTGCTCGGACGTGTTTGTTTCAGGCAGAAAGCCCTTGGATGTGGAATCCACCGACCTTAACTTCTCGTTTATCAAGTTTACAAGAAATAAAGTGGATTTCAGTGAAAAAAGCGTCACAAGCTATTTCCTCTGGGGAAGATCAAAAGCTATTTACAGGGAGGGTTTTGGGGTGACGCTGCTTCGAAAGGTCTCAGAAAATAAATTGCGCCAGGCCGTTTACCCTCATTACATATTGCCGGGCTATTCCCAGGACACCATTGAATGGCCGATAGGAGATAAGGTCACAGTGAAGGCAAACGGAATAGATACCTCAGCCCTGGGAATAGTCACGCACCGGTTAATTAATGAAAATGCCTATAAAGGCGATGCCTTTGCTTTCATGGTAGTTTATAAGGGCGTTCCCGTAGTTGAGGCTTACAAACCCCAGTTCAGCAGGCATACGAAATTCCTGAGCTGGTCGATGGCAAAGAGTTTCACAAATGCACTGGCAGGCATAATGGCAGAACAGGGGAAAATGGATATATCGGCTCCAGCAGCTATAAAGGAATGGAAGGATGATGAAAGAAGCAAGATTACCGTGAACGATCTCCTTCAGATGCAAAGCGGGCTGAAATGGAACGAGGATTATGGAAGCAAGTCAGACGTAAATCTTATGTTGCACGAGGAGGGCGATATGGGAGAATATGCAATCGGTCATCCGGCACAATACCCTGCAGGTACTCACTGGTATTATTCATCAGGTACGGCAAATATTGTAAGCAGGCTTATAAGGGAACAGTTCACGGATGATTCATCATACTATTTGTTTGCACACCGGGAGCTTTTTAATAAAATAGGAGCACCCGATATCATTTTTGAGGTGGATCCTTCAGGCACATTTGTCGGTTCCTCATATCTGTACGCAACAGCACGCGATTATGCCCGCTTCGGACTTTTATACCTGAATGACGGAGTTTTTAACGGAGAGAGAATACTTCCTGAAGGCTGGGTAAAATACACACAAACCCCAGCTTCATCCAGCAAAGGAGAATATGGCTCTTTCTTCTGGCTGAACAGATCGAAGGATTTTCCCTCAGCCCCGGAGGATATGTTTTCCTGTGAGGGTCACGACGGGCAGCATATATGCATTATCCCTTCAAAACAGATGGTAGTGGTGGTGCTGGGCTATTCGCCGACCTCAAAGGGAGGTATGGAGTTTGATAAATTGTTGTCAGACATACTGAAAACATTAAGTAATTAAAGTATCAGTTTAAGATTATTAACCATGAAGCACCTGTTTCCTGTTTTTATATTATTGATCGGAATTCTGTGCTTTTCTGCCTGTAAAAGGTACATCTCTAAAAATACACAGGATAAGAATGTCAGGCAGCTTGTCGACACGGTTGGGTTTGCCCACTATTCATGGCAAATGGACTCACTGATGGCAAGGATTGAGAGTGCCGGATGGAAACCGGCACAGGGAGCCCCCTGGAGACTTGCGATCTGTCCTCATGATGATTATACATATGTCGGCAGGTTATATCCTGAGCTTCTGCAGAATGTAAAGGCACCACTTCTTATACTGATAGGTGTAGCCCATAAGGCAGCTAAGCTTGACATCCGGGATTCACTGGTATTTGACAGCTACAAATGGTGGAAGGGACCATGGAAAAACATTGCAGTGTCACCCGCAAGGAATGAGATTTTCAGGCTTCTGAAGGGTAGATATGCAATAGTGAGCGATAAAATGCAGAAGGTAGAACATTCCGTTGAAGCCATGGTGCCTTTCCTGCAGTATTTTAACAGGAATATTTCCATAATTCCGATCCTTGTTCCGGCAATGAGCCCTGACCGGCTGAGGGATTGCGGTAAAGCCCTGGGTGAGGCCATCGGAGAAGTCTCCAGGAGACATGGATGGGTGTGGGGAAAGGATTTTTCAATAGTCGTTACTACCGATGCGGTCCACTATGGAAACCAGGAGTGGGGTGGGTCTGATTATGCTTTTTTTGGATGCGACAGCACGGGAAATAAAAAGGCATTGGACCATGAAGCTGAGATAATACGAAATTGCCTGACTGGTAATGTTGCGTCGGATAACTTTAGATTATTTAGTACATATACCTTGAAATCAGATAATTATAAGGAATATAAATGGACCTGGTGCGGAAGGTACAGTGTTCCCCTTGCACTATACACTGCTTATTATCTTAATGGTTCCAGGCCAATTACAGGTGAACTTGTAGGATATTCAACAAGCATTACATCGAAGCATATTCCGGTCGATGACATAGGAATGGGACGGACAGCTATAGCCACCGACTGCCACTGGGTAGGCTATGCCGCAATAGGATATAAATGACCAGGTACGTTATAATTTCACAAGTGACAGATACACCTAAAAGATAAGAACCATGAAGAAAATAAGAATTATTGCTTTAATACTGCTGATTGTATCGACACTGGACTCCTGTGCCACGATACTGGGGGGAAAAATAACTTCCTGCCAGAGAACAAAACCTGTACCCGGAGCTCCTGCCAGAAAAATAAGAGTCGGGTACCTGATCGCTGATATCATTTGCTTTACAATACCATGCACAGTAGTCGATTTCATGAACGAAGCTATCTATAAGCCTTGCAAATAGGAAACAGCCACAATTGGGTAATAATGAGTATAAGTGGTCCGGAGTTATTTTGCCTGATTCAGTTTTTCCTTCACGTTTGGTGGTAAATATTTGATTGGATTATTTGTTATATCAAGGTTTTGAAGGTTTGTCAGTTCTCCTATTTCAGAAGGAAGAGAACTAAGATGGTTGTTGCTTAGATTCAGAATTGTCAGGTTGATAAGCTTGCCCAATATCGGGGGTAAGCTTGTGAATTGATTGTCATTGAGATCCAGCTCGGTCAGACTTATCATTTTCACGATTTCGGGAGGCAGTTCCTTCAGCTTGTTATGGCTGAGATCAAGGCTTGGAAGGTTCGTAAGCTCACAGATTCCGGCTGGCAGTGCTGTAAGTTTATTATTGCTAAAGTCCAGCTCCGTGAAAGTATTGAATTTTCCTATCACTGCCGGAACGGATTGAAGCTTATTCTGGCTTACATCCAGCCATCCCAGATTATTGAGCTTCCCTACATCTTCGGAAAGTGATTTTAATCTGTTATCGCTCACATCCAGGTCCGTTAGGTTCGTAAGATTCCATATCTGTGATGGGAGAGACCTTATCCTGTTATCACTGACATCCAGCTTTTTTAAATTGATCAGCTTTCCGATTTCGGCCGGTAGTGAAACAAGCCTGTTTTCACTTACTGTCAAAGACATGGTCAGAGCTGAAATATTTCCGATTTCCGGAGGCAGGGATTTAAGCTTATTGGTGCTAAGGTCGAGCCATGTCAGCCTGGTAAGCTTACCGATTTCAGAGGGCAGGGACCTCAGCTCATTGTCGCACAGATAGATCTCTTCCAGACCGGTAAGGTTTCCTATTCCTGAAGGCAGTGATCTAAGCCTGTTCTGGCTCAGATAGAGCCATTTCATGTTTGTCATATTACCGATTCCTGCAGGCAGTGCCTTTAGCTTATTATTGCGAAGATCAAGCTTTATCATGGCTGTAAGGTTCCCGGCTTCCTCAGGCAGGGAGTAAAGCTGGTTATCATGCAGGTCTAGCATTTTGATCCTGGTCAGCCTTCCAATTCCGGCCGGAAGGGCCCTGAGCTTGTTGACATGGAGGTCAAGAACTGTCAGGTTATTCAGTTTTTCGGCTTCCTTAGGAAGCGACAACAGTTTATTCTGACTTGCATTAAGGCTGTCAAGATTTACAAGAAGACCTATTTCCTGAGGTATAGCCGCTATCTGATTCTGGCTGATATCCAGTTTTGTCAGCTTTGCAAGCTGACCTATGCCTGAAGGCAGAGATACCAGCTTGTTGCCGCTCAGATCCAACATTGTCAGTTTCAAAAGATTGCCAAATCCATCAGGCAGGGTTGCAAGTTCATTCTGGCTTGCATCGAAGTATTCAAGATCAGATAAGCTGCTCATTTCAGCAGGCATTGATTCAAGCCTGTTATTGCTTAAGCTTAAAACTTTAAGCCTGGCCAGTTTCCCGATCTCTGCAGGCAAAGACTTGAGCTGATTATTGCTCAGGTCCAGTTTAGTAAGGCTTTTCAGGGTACCTATTATTGCAGGCAGTGACTGGAACTGGTTATTGTTCAAGTCGAGAATTTCCAGTTTGGTAAGCTTGCTTAATTCAGCCGGCAGCGATGCGAGCTGATTGTTTTTCAGGATCAGCGTCGTAAGACTGGAAAGATTGCCTGTTTCAGCAGGCAGGGAATCGATCTGGTTATTGCTCAGGTCGAGGTACCTGAGATTTGGAAGGTCCCTGACAATTGCAGGCAGTGATTTCAGCTGGTTATTGCTTAAATCCAGTTTCGTGATATTCACTGATTTCCAGTTAAATGCAGCCAGTGAGTCCAGCTTATGATTGCTGAGGTCCAGGTCGCTCTGGGCGTACAGTTTAATTCCAATCAACAGAAATAATAATATAAAAGATTTCTTCATGTCAGAATGTCCGTTAAAATGTAAAAATACAAGACTAAATTAATGCAACTTCTGATTTCAAAGGATTAAAAAAAGTTAATTTAATTTTTCATTTGCCTCAACCAGAACGGAATTAATATAATATAAATATTATCAATAGGATTATCTTAACAGGATTTAAATTGAAATGAAAAAGCCTATAAAAATTTGATACCTGCATTTTTAAACATTGAAACAGGTTGTAAGAGACTTTTCGCAGGATTTGAAATAAGTAAAGCTTTAACCACGGAACTCACGGACTGATACGGAAGTCTTTTATTTTTAAAAATCCTTGTAATCCCGTGGAACCTGTGAGATATCTTTAGCTATAATAAAGAATTGTAAATCTGAATTAAAAGGCCTATAATTAATATTATGTATAATAGAATTAAATTATTATAGATTATTTCAATATGACCTTTAAAACGACCTCCACTCCACTATACAACAAGAAGAAAATAAAAAAGGGATGCTTTTTAAGGCATCCCTTATTCTTAGTTGATACTTTAAATTATTTTTGGTCGATTGCGTCAAGCTTTGCTTTTACATCATTGTATTTGTCTGTCATCTTCAGCCTGTAATAAAGCTCTTTCAGGCTTCTCAATGCATAAACGTCATTTGGCTTCAGCTGAAGAGCTTTTTCCATATATGGCATGGCCTTCGCATAAACAGAATTTGCCTCGTTGACAGCCTCAGTATATTTATTGACATCCATAATATCGTTTGCCTTTTTAAACATATCCGCGGCCTTGTTTATATATGCCACTCCTGTAGCATACTGAAGATCATAAATATCCTGCTTCATTTCAAGGGCTTTGGTAAGCTCAGTGATGGCATCATCATACTTGTTCTGATTCAGAAAGATAATACCGGAGGCAAAATAAAGGCTGTAATTCGATGGATCCTGCTCTTTTGCCACTTTAATGTATTTGAAGGCTTCATCATATTTGTTGCTTTTTATATAAAGGTCAATAAGCTGCAATGTAACGGTATTGTCGCCCGGGAACTTTTTCGGAAGGTCGAGAAGAAATGATTCGGCTTTTGTTGTGTCCCCCAGATCCATATAGCTCTGGTATATCTGATAATACGGTGTGATACCCATATATTTCATGTCGCAGCATTTCTGGAAGTATTTGATGGCATCAGTGTACTTCCCGCAGTTTATCGCGGCAAGTCCTGCATTATAATACATCCCCGTATCAACTGCACCGACATATAACTCACCCTCACAAACCTTTATCTGCGTCGAGAATGATTTAAGTGCACCTTCATAGTCTTTTGACGTGAACCTTTTGCTTCCCTGGCTATAGAGGGTATTTGCGAGATTATTATATATCATTCCTGTTATGATTCTTTTCTTGATGGTCCCTTTTGTATCAAGTGCAAGTGCTTTTTCATAGGCTTCATATGCCTCAGCAAGCGGATCGCCATAGAATGAGTTGTACTTTGGATTGTCGGCAGTGAAAATTGCCTGGCACAATTTCCCCTTCGCAAAATAAGTGTTGAACCAGTCCTTTGATTTTTCATCATTAAATGCCTGATCAAGAGCTTCTTTGGCTTTGTCAAGTGTTCCCTGATCAATATAGCTTAAAGCTGCGGTCACTTTTCCTTTCTGCGAAAATGCTCCAAGTGAAATACAGACAGCTGCAAACAGCAAAATAACCTTTTTCATGATTATAATTTTTATTTGTTTATTAATTGCTCTGAATAATTTTCCAAATGTATAATATTACTTTTTAATCTTCAAATTCCCGGTCATTTTCATCCCGGGATTTATCTTTCTCTTCATTGCCATTAATACCTGCATCACCATTTTCTTCTTCTCCATCATTGACAAGAACACAGGCAACCGATGCTATTATATCGTTCTCTTTCAGGTTGATAAGCCTGACACCCTGAGTTGCCCTACCCATTACTCTCAATGCCGAGACGGGACTCCTCAGGATATTCCCGAACTGTGTTATTATCATCAGGTCGTGGTTATCAGTAACATCCTTCAATGCGATCAGCGCCCCTGTCTTCTCAGTGATATTTATCGTTTTGACGCCTTTTCCGCCCCTGTTTGTAACCCTGTACTGTTCGATATCCGATCTTTTGCCATATCCCTTTTCCGATACCACGAGAATATCCTTTTCCCTGCCTTCAATGGTTATCATTCCCACAACAAAATCAGTTTCCGGGTCTGACAGCCTTATCCCTCTTACCCCTGAGGCAGTTCGGCCCATTGGTCTTGCAGCTTTTTCCGGAAAGCGAATTGCCCGTCCCGACTTCACAGCCATCATTACCTGATGATTGCCGTTTGTCATTCTTGCCTCGAGAAGCGCATCTCTCTCCCTTATCTTGATAGCGTTTACACCATTTGCACGCGGCCTTGAATAGGCCTTAAGGGAAGTCTTCTTAATTATGCCTTTTGTAGTGCAGAGCACAATAAAATTGTTGTTTACGTAATCCGGATCATTCAGGTTCCCGACATTGATAAAGGCCCTTACGTTGTCGTCATGCTCTATATTAATAAGGTTTTGAATTGCTCTTCCCTTCGCCGTTCTCGATCCCTCGGGTATACCGTAGACCTTCAGCCAGTAGCATTTTCCCTTGCTTGTAAAGAACAGCATTGTATTATGCATCGTGGCAATGTACAAATGCTCAATGAAATCCTCATCCCTTGTGGTGCCTCCCTTTGCACCGGTACCACCCCTGTTCTGTCTCCTGAACTCTGTCAGCGGAGTCCTTTTTATATAACCCATATGTGAAATGGTAATCACCATTTCGTCATCGGCATAAAAGTCCTCAGGATTGAATTCCTCCGCGTTGGGAACTATCTCAGTCCGTCTCCTGTCCCCGTATTTTTCCTTTACTTCAAGAAGCTCGTCCTTTATAATTTTCATCTGAAGTGAAACATCTGCAAGAACGTTTTTCAGGTAATCAATGAGTTCTGCGACATCCTTGAATTCGGCTCGAAGTTTTTCCTGTTCCAGGCCGGTTAGCTGGCGAAGCCTCATATCAACAATGGCTCGGGCCTGGATTTCTGAAAGACTGAACCTCTCCATCAGCTTTTCCCTTGCAACATCGGCATTCTGTGATGCTTTTATTATAGAGATGACCTCATCGATATTATCGCTTGCAATTATCAGTCCCTGCAGTATATGAGCCCTCTTTTCGGCCTGGTCGAGATCGAATTTTGTCCTGCGTAGTATTACTTCATGCCGGTGTTTTACGAAATAATGTATCAGCTCTTTAGTATTCAGCGTTCTCGGCCTTCCCTTTACAAGAGCTATGTTATTTACGTTGAAGGTGGTCTGAAGAGATGAAAATTTGTAAAGATGGTTCAGCACCACATTGGCGCTTGCGTCTTTCTTCAGGATAATGACGATACGCATCCCGTTGCGGTCCGATTCATCGTTAATATATGAAATGCCTTCAAGTTTCTTTTCATTGATAAGATTGGCTATCTTCTGGATCATTTCGGCCTTGTTGACCATGTACGGGATCTCTGTCACAATAATGCATTCGCGTCCGGAATGTGTCAGCTCAATTTCAGTCTTTGCCCTGACAATTATACGGCCTCTTCCTGTCTCACATGCGTCCCTTATCCCCTGCTCTCCGTAAATTATCCCGCCTGTCGGGAAATCCGGTCCCTTGACATATTTCAGAATATCATCATTGGTGATGTCGTTATTGTCGATGTAGGCAATTGTTGCATCAATGATCTCCGACATGTTGTGGGGAGCCATATTGGTTGCCATTCCTACGGCAATTCCTGAGGCTCCGTTGACAAGCAGATTCGGAATCCTGGTCGGAAGGACTACAGGCTCGGTAAGTGAATCATCAAAATTAGGCTGGAAATCCACCGTGTTCTTGTCAATATCGGCAAGGATTTCCTCTGCAATCCTTTTCAGCCTTGCCTCTGTGTATCTCATGGCTGCAGGGCTGTCGCCATCCACTGACCCGAAGTTTCCTTGCCCGTCGACAAGCGGATACCGCATTGACCACTCCTGGGCCAGCCTGACCATAGCTTCGTAGACTGACGAATCTCCGTGAGGATGGTACTTACCAAGCACCTCTCCCACTATCCTTGCTGATTTCTTGTAAGATTTGTTTGAAAGCACTCCGAGTTCCGACATTCCGAAAAGTACACGACGGTGGACCGGTTTAAGACCATCTCTCACATCAGGTAATGCCCTCGATACTATGACCGACATCGAATAATCGATGTAGGCCGATTTCATTTCTTCCTCGATATTTACCTGAACCACCCGTTCTCTCTCTGACATAACCAATTAGATATTAAATAGTTATAAAATGAAAATCCCTTCCGGGATTGGAATTACGAAAATAGTGAATATTTAGCTATTTTTAAGCTTTTATATATGTGAGTTTTTAACATTATATGTTAATAAATGGGCACGAAAATTGCCAATCATTATATATTCAAAAATTAACTTTAAATTAATGGTAATACGTAATTTTGTGACATGCTTTATGACAGATTGGCGTATTGAGGTTTGGTAAAAACGTAAATGAATTAAAAAAATGGATTCGCAGTTTTCACAGAGAGTCAAGGATATACTGGGATACAGCAAAGAGGAGGCTATAAGGTTGGGAAACAGTCATATAAGCCCGGAACATCTTTTTCTGGGAATTTTAAGGGATGGTGAAGGCGCTGCCGTTGAAATACTTATAAACAAGGGAATTGACCTTAAAACACTTAAGAGTTCACTGGAGAAAAGTATAAAAGTCGAAAGCCCCATACCTGTGGCCGATCATGATGTAATTCCTCTTCTGAGAAGCACGGAGAGGATACTTAAGCTTGTTTTTCTCGAGGCAAAGGCTTTAAAAAGCCCGACAGTCGAATCTGAACACCTTCTACTTGCCATACTCAAGGATGAAAATACACTGGTCACCAGGTTCCTGTCGGAAATGGATGTCGATTACCTGTCAGTGAAGCATATGGTCGAAACAGGGCCCTCAAGTGCCAGGGCCGACTATCCGCATGACGAGGACGAAGAAGGCCAGTTCGGGATTCCGGGTAAAGGACAATCAGGTGCTGCTTCTTCGGGTAAATCGTCATCCGATACGCCCGTGCTGGACAACTTCGGCATTGACCTGACAAAGGCCGCAGATGAAGGACGACTCGACCCGGTGGTCGGAAGAGAGCGTGAAATAGAAAGGCTGGCACAAATCCTCTCAAGAAGGAAGAAGAACAACCCTGTCCTGATAGGAGAACCGGGAGTGGGAAAATCAGCTATTGCTGAAGGGCTTGCTCTCCGGATATCCAAAAAAAACGTGTCGAGGGTTCTTTTCAACAAGAGAGTGGTCGCACTCGACCTGGCATCTATAGTGGCAGGAACAAAATACAGGGGACAGTTTGAGGAAAGGATGAAAGCTATCCTTAACGAGCTTTCCAAAAATGACAATATAATACTGTTCATTGACGAGATTCATACTATAGTCGGAGCCGGTGGCGCCACGGGGTCACTTGATGCTGCAAATATGCTGAAACCTGCTCTGGCCCGTGGAGAGATCCAGTGCATAGGAGCTACGACACTTGATGAGTACCGCCAGCATATAGAAAAGGACGGGGCGCTTGAAAGAAGATTCCAGAAAGTGCTCGTTGAACCGACCTCAATTGAAGAGACTATAAACATTCTCCATAATATCAAGGAAAGATACGAGGAACACCATAATGTAAATTATACCGACGAGGCAATTGAGGCATGTGTCAAACTGACAAACAGGTACATTTCTGACAGGAACCTGCCAGACAAGGCAATTGATGCACTCGACGAAGCAGGTTCCAGGGTCCATATATCGAATATTGTGGTACCTGAAAGGATCCTTACACTTGAAAAACAGCTGGATGAGACAAAAAAGGAGAAAATGACAGCTGTAAAGAACCAGAATTTCGAAAAGGCTGCAAGCTTTCGCGATCGTGAAAAGGATCTGCTCGATTCCATAGAGCTGGAAAAGAAAAAATGGGAAAAGGAACTTGCTGTCAACCGCGAGACGGTTGATGCAGAAAAAGTGGCAGAGGTGGTTGCCATGATGACAGGTGTTCCGGTACAGAGAATCGCTCAGACGGAAGGTACAAGACTGCTGAAAATGGCCGATGAATTAAGGGGAAGCGTGATCGGCCAGGATGAAGCTATCCAGAAGGTCGTAAAATCCATACAGAGAAACAGGGCCGGGCTCAAGGATCCCAATAAGCCGATAGGCACATTTATTTTTCTTGGTCCGACAGGCGTAGGGAAAACCCAGCTTGCAAAAGTGCTTGCCAAATTCCTTTTTGATACGACTGATAACCTTGTGAGGATAGATATGAGTGAGTACATGGAAAAATTCTCAGTGTCAAGGCTCGTTGGTGCGCCTCCCGGTTACGTGGGATATGAAGAGGGCGGCCAGCTTACCGAGAAAGTTAGGAGAAAACCATATTCAGTGGTCCTTCTTGACGAAATTGAGAAGGCACATCCGGATGTCTTCCATATACTTCTCCAGGTCCTTGATGAGGGTCAGCTTACAGACAGCCTGGGCCGCAGGGTGGATTTCAGGAATACCATTGTCATACTGACTTCCAACATCGGATCCCGACAGATTTCAGAATTCGGCCATGGCATAGGCTTTGACACTCAGGTAAAAAAAACAACAAGGGATGAACAGACAAAAAGCATCCTTCAGAAGGCCCTTCAAAAAACATTTGCTCCTGAATTCCTTAACAGGATCGATGACGTTATCATGTTCAACTCTCTCGGAAAAGAAGAGATCAACCAGATCATAGATCTTGAGCTTAAAGGGCTTTATGAGAGAGTCAAATCCCTTGGCTACCAGCTTAAAATTGCTGTGCCCGCGAGGGACTTCATAGCTGAAAGGGGCTTCGATGCCAATTTCGGCGCCAGGCCGCTGAAAAGGGCAATCCAGAAATATCTTGAAGATCCTATGGCTGAACTGCTTATAAAAGCAGGCCCCAGTGAGGGAGATATTATAAATGTGGGGTTTGACAACGTTAAATCGGAGATAAAGATGAAAATACAGAAGAAAAAAGAGAAAGGGGAAGATCAGGAAACCGAATGATGTGTCATATCGGCTTTCCGAACAAGTCAAATTCATTTGAAGCTGTAATTATAACCCGGTAAAAATTGCCGGGTTTTAAATTATATTTCTCAGGTATAAGGACCTCCTGGTCAACTTCAGGGCTGTCATATTCGGTCCTTCCGACCAAAAACCTCTCTTCCCTCCTGTCTATGATCACTTTTAAAACCCTTCCGACCATCTTTTCATTGAGCTCTGCTGAGATGGCCTGCTGTATTTCCATTATCTCTGATACCCTCGATTCCTTTGTTTCAGCAGGAATATCGTCTGCGTAATTGCCATACGAGTAAGTGCCTTCTTCATGAGAATATGCAAAGACTCCCAGCCTGTCGAACCTGAATTCCCTGACGAATTCCCGGAGTTCATTGAATTCCATTTCAGTTTCTCCTGGATGTCCGGTTATGAGTGTTGTCCTTATGGCTGATCCGGGGATCTCATCCCTCAGCCTCCAGAGGAGGTTTATCGTCTCCGACCTGTCATGAGATCTTTTCATAAGCTTCAGCATCCTGTCAGAAATATGCTGTATGGGCAGATCGATATAACGGCATATCCTGGGATTCTCTATGATCACAGGAATCAATTCCCCGGGAAAACCTGCAGGATAAAGATAATGGAGCCTGATCCATTCAAATTGCTCAATTTTCAGAAGTTCAGTCAAAAGGTCCGGGAGTTTGCATATCCTGTACAGATCGAGCCCGTAATAGCTAAGGTCCTGAGCTACAAGGATAAGTTCCTTAACTCCGGATTCAGCAAGGAACCGGGATTCATTTACCAGGTCCTCAATCGGCCTTGAAATGCATTTTCCCCTGATCATTGGAATTGAACAAAATGCACAACTTCTGTCGCATCCCTCAGATACCTTCAGATAAGCATAATGACCGGGCCCTGAAATTACGCGCCTGTTTGTCAGATCCTCACTGAACCTTATTCCCAGCTCTTCAAGGATCTTGTTCATATCGTTTAAGCCGAAATATCTTTGCACTTCAGGCATTTCCTTTTTCAGCTCATTCATGTAACGCTCAGACAAGCAGCCCATTACATATAAGTTATCAATCAGGCCCGATTCCTTTTCCCTGATATATTTAAGAATCGTGTCGATACTCTCCTCCTTTGCATCATTTATGAACCCACATGTATTGATGATAACCGTACCGCCTGAGAAATCATCGGAATTATGCATTATTTCATATCCGCCGGCGCTGATCTGCTTTAAGAGCTTTTCAGAGTCTACAATGTTTTTCGAGCAGCCAAGAGTAATGATATTGATTTTAGTTTTTTTCATCCGGAATTTAAAGAACCAGTTTTTGCGGGCTATTTTTCTGATGAGAGGAGAGAGCCGACAAATTCGGCGCTGTTGAAGATCTGAAGATCTTCCATCTTCTCTCCTATTCCAATGTATTTTACAGGAATCCTGAACTGGTCTGAAATCCCTATAACCACGCCCCCTTTTGCTGTTCCGTCCAGCTTCGTGATGCACATGGCAGTGACCTCGGTAGCAACGGTAAACTGCTTTGCCTGTTCGAAAGCATTCTGTCCTGTCGATCCGTCAAGCACCAGGAGCACCTCATGGGGAGCGCCGGGCAGCACCTTTTCCATGACTCTCTTGATTTTTGAAAGTTCAGTCATGAGGTTAATCTTGTTATGAAGGCGCCCCGCAGTGTCTATAATAGCCACATCATATTTGCCGGCTACGGCTGATTTGACCGTATCGAACGCAATTGAAGCAGGATCCGATCCCATTTTCTGCTTTACTATTGAAACTCCTGTCCTCTCAGCCCATATCTGAAGCTGATCTATTGCTGCTGCCCTGAAAGTGTCTGCAGCACCGAGGAGCACTTTTCTGCCTGCATTCTTATAATGATAGGCAAGCTTGGCTATTGTAGTGGTCTTGCCAGAACCATTGACTCCCACTATCATAATTATATAAGGGAATGCAGGAAATTCAGAAGAGAAATCCAGGGCCTTGCTTCCGGGATCATTTCCGAGCAAGGCAATAATCTCTTCCCTGAGGATATTATTAAGCTCACTGACATTAAGATATTTATCCCTGGCGATCCTGGCTTCTATTCTTTCTATAATCTTTATTGTTGTTGTGACTCCCACATCCGCAGAAACAAGGATATCTTCAAGATTATCAAGGATATCACTATCTACTTTTGATTTACCCGCAATAGCTCGCGACAATTTGATAAAAACCGATTCTTTTGTTTTTTCAAGACCTTTGGTCAGGCTCTCTTTCTTTTCCCTGGAGAAAAATCCGGCGAATGCCATTTTCTGATTTTTATGAAGTTCAAATATAAAAAAAGCTTTCTTCAGGGCGGAAGAAAGCTTTGAATATCTTCTCTTTAATAACACAGGTCACTTCTTAGAAAAGAAATCCTTTACATGATCATTATGAACTATCTCTTCCTTAAACAGATAGGCGCCTGATTTGGGCGATTTCGTCATCTTGATGCATTTTGAAAAGGTCTTTCCTGATCCTGTCTTAAGCGATGCAACAACTTTCTTAGCCATTTTATGATATTTTTATTTTACTTCCCTGTGAAGAGTATGCTTCTTAAGGATTGGATTATACTTCATTAATTCGAGTCTGTCGGGAGTGTTTTTCCTGTTCTTGGTTGTAATATATCTCGACATTCCGGGAAGCCCGCTTTCCTTATGTTCGGTGCATTCCAGAATTACCTGCTGCCTGTTTCCTTTTGCTTTCTTTGCCATTTTCCGACTATATTAAACTTTCACAATGTATCCTTTTTCCTTTGCTTCCCTGAGAGCTGCAGAAATACCTTTTTTACTTATAAGACGTATCCCTGCTGCAGAAATCCTCAGAGACACCCATCTCTGTTCTTCCGGCAGGTAATATTTCTTTGTAAAAAGATTAGGATAAAATCTTCTCTTGGTCCTCCTTTTTGAATGCGACACATTATTTCCCACCATCGCTTTCTTCCCTGTCACCTGACAAACCTTTGACATCTTTTTCCTGTTTTATAATTGTGTTTAAATGTCCCTGAAAATGAAGTGCAAATTACGTGATTTTTATCTGATTGACCAAATATTTGTCATGATTTTTTTTAACAGGTCTATTAATAACAGATTATTGAATGATAATCTGTCGTATTGCAAGGTATAATGCGGCATTTGAAAACCTTTCCAGGTTGGTGATCCTTTCATTTCCGAAGGCACGTTTTTCGGAAACTGTCACATGAGGTGATGCAACTGCAATGCACAAAGTGCCAACAGGTTTGTCCTCCGTACCGCCGTCGGGGCCCGCAATTCCGGTGGTGGCAATTGCAAAGTCAGTCTTCATGATTTCCCTTGCTCCCTCTGCCATCGCCCTTGCAACCTCTTCGCTTACCGCTCCATATTTCCTGATTATGTTGCCTGGCACGCCGAGGATATTCTCCTTGACTTCATTATCATAAGCGACAATAGTTCCCATGTAATACAATGAGCTTCCCGGGATGCTTGTCAGCATGTGGGCTATCTTGCCTCCGGTACAGCTTTCTGCAG
The DNA here is from genome assembly GCA_963717685.1 of uncultured Bacteroidales bacterium. Lineage (GTDB taxonomy): Bacteria > Bacteroidota > Bacteroidia > Bacteroidales > VadinHA17 > LD21. The sequence continues at coordinate 2,851,187 of OY970346.1, forward strand.
TGCAGATAGTCTGCCTTTTCTCCGTAAGGAGCCTTCCTGCTGCTTTTTCTAGCGGCTCCTCATTTTCCCCGTAAATAAGCTCCGGAATTACTTTATATAAATTTTTTACCTGTTCTTCCATTTCAGAATTCAGTTTCGCCTTTTCACGCCCGTTCCCTGTCAGCCTGAGTTTTATTATCCCTGAAGAAGGCAGGTAGGCAAGTTTTATTTCTGGCGGAAGACCAGATTCAAATCCTTCAAGCATTTCAGCTAGCCTGGCTTCTGAAACGCCATATGTCATTATATTTCTGTATATTATTACATGTGAATTAAAGAGATTGCTCAGATCAGGAAGCACATGCGTTGACATCAGGTATTTCATTTCATGGGGAACCCCCGGCATAAAAATAAAAATGGTTCTTTTCTTTTCGAACCACATTCCTGGAGCAGTGCCTGCTGAGTTCTCAAGGACCCTGCATGATTCAGGTACCTCTGCCTGCCTCCTGTTATTTTCGTTCATGGGGAAGCCGCGTTTATTCATCATTTCGGTTATCATGGCAAGGACTTTATTGTCAGTGACAAGCTTTGTACCGAAGAATTCGCATATAGTTTGCTTTGTTATATCATCGCTTGTAGGTCCCAGCCCGCCCGTCACCAGAACGACCTCTGCCTTCCCTTCAGCCTCTCTTAGTGAATCCAGGATATCGTTTCTAAGATCGTGGACTGATACTTTACGGCAAACATCAAACCCCAACTTGCTCATTTCTGCACCTATCCATGCGGAATTTGTATCGATAGTCTGCCCGATGAGCAATTCATCGCCAATTGTGATTATCTGTGCTTTCATAGGACTGATAAATATAAGAAGGCTCAACTCTTCCGAGCAAGCCTCCAGATTTTGAGCGGGAAACGGGTATCGAACCCGCGACCCTCAGCTTGGGAAGCTGATGCTCTACCACTGAGCTACTCCCGCATTATTTTCAAAGCGACCTTCAGCTTGGGATCCGCCGACTGGCGGACTACCACTGAGCTACTCCCGCATTATTTTCAAAGCGACCTTCAGCTTGGGATCCGCCGACTGGCGGACTACCACTGAGCTACTCCCGCATTATTTTCAAAGCGACCTTCAGCTTGGGATCCGCCGACTGGCGGACTACCACTGAGCTACTCCCGCATTATTTTCAAAGCGACCTTCAGCTTGGGATCCGCCAGCTGGCGGACTACCACTGAGCTACTCCCGCATTATTTTCAAAGCGATCCTCAGCTTGGGATCCGCCGGCTGGCGGACTACCACTGAGCTACTCCCGCATTATTTTCAAAGCGTCCCTCAGCCTGGGATCCGCCGACAGGCGGACTGCCACTGAGCTACTCCCGCATTATTTTCAAAGCGTCCCTCAGCCTGGGATCCGCCGACAGGCGGACTGCCACTGAGCTACTCCCGCATTGTTGAAAACTTAAACATACAAAACCTGTACTTAACTTTCAAATTTTCCGAGCCTCCAATGGGACTCGAACCCACGACCTGCTCATTACGAATGAGCTGCTCTACCGGCTGAGCTAAGGAGGCATGAATCGCGTCAAAGATAAAAAAAATCATTCCAATTTTTCCAACCTCTTAAGCAAAGGAGGATGCGAATAATGAAAAAATACGTAAACCGGATGAGGCACTAAATTTGAAAGATTCTTCACTGAAAGCTTTTTAAGGGCTTCTGCAAGAAATAATGGATTATAATTTTCCCTGGCAAACCTGTCAGCAGAAAATTCATTTCTTCTGGATACATAGTTTGAAATAAGACCAATGACAAGGGAAAGCGGACTATAAAGAATTCCGAATACTATAAGCCCTAGGTGAAAGCTCGGTTTATCCGTTCCAAGGGATTGCGACAGCTTCGGATTATTTACAATCAGCGAGAAAAGGAAAAGCATCAGGCCCGTGACTATAAAGGAAGAAAGCATCATAAGGAGAACATGTTTCTTACGGTAATGGCCTATTTCATGTGCAAGGACAGCCACAATTTCATCTTCCGAAAAATCCTTAAGCAGTGTATCAAAAAGGACAATTCTTTTTTTGGGACCGAATCCTGAGAAATATGCATTGCTTCTTGTGCTCCTCCTTGATCCGTCGATGACGTATACATTCTTAAGCCTGAATCCGGTTTTTGTTGCAAACTTTTCAATTTTGTCCCTCAGCGAGCCCTGTTCCAGGGGAGTCTGCCTGTTAAAGAGTGGAACAATCAGTTCCGAATAAAAGAAGCTCATAAAGACAGAGAATATTGTCATCAGGCCCCATGCATAGAGCCAGAACCCGGGTCCTGTCCTGTAATAGAACCAGGTAATAAGTCCCAGTACCGGAATGCCGACAATAAGTGCTATAAACCATGATTTTATATGGTCAGTAATAAATATCCTTGTCGTCATTTTATTGAGGCCATACTTCTTTTCCAGGACAAAATTATCGTACCATGAGAATGGGATGTTTATGATTTCCGATGCAAATCCTATCATCCCGAAAAACAATAATGATATGAGAACCAGGTTATTGCTTATTGCCCTGGCAAAGCCATCAACCAGTGCAAAGCCGCCGAAAACAATCATTACAAGGATAACAGCAAGATTAAATGCCGATGACCAGAAGGAAAGCCTTTTATTGTCCCTTTCGTACAGCTGGGATTTCCTGTACTCCTCTTCACCGCAAATTCCTTTAAGCTTTTCGGGGATTTTCTCTGACCACATTTTACTGTTAAGGTATTCCAGATATCTTTCGGTAAGGAAACCGGCAACAGGAATTATAATGATCAGGAAAAATACTGTATTGTGCATAATATTTATATAGGTATTTAAAAAAGAAGCAGGGTGTCTGTTTAAAATAAGTGTGGAATAAATATGTCTCGCTGCATTTCCTCGTGCTAAAAGGATAGACACCCTGCGAAGCTGTAAATATAATAAATATTTTTAAGTTAGCATGCCGCCACAAACATGAATTATTTGACCGGTTACATAAGACGAGAGATCCGAAGCCAGGTAAAGGGCCGTATCAGCCACATCACCGGGAGTTCCTCCTCGTCTAAGAGGGATTTTATTTATCCATTCGGCCTTTACGTTTTCAGGTAGTTTTTCAGTCATTTCGGTTATTATGAATCCCGGCGCGATGGCATTGCATCTTATATTTCTCGAGCCCACCTCTTTTGCCACGCTTTTGGTAAAACCGATTATGCCTGCCTTGGATGCAGAATAGTTACTCTGACCTGCATTTCCTGAAACGCCTACGACAGAGCTCATATTTATGATCGAACCACTTTTCTGCTTCAGCATCACCTGTACGGCTGCCCGTGTAAGGTTAAAAACAGATTTAAGATTGACTGCAATGACAGAATCCCATTGTTCTTCGGACATACGCATCAGGAGCGCATCCCTTGCGATGCCGGCATTATTGACGAGGACATCAAGCCTTGTAAAATCATTTACTACTTCGTTTATGACATTTTGCGAATCGTCAAATTTTGCTGCATTGGATACGTACCCTTTCACTTTAACGCCAAGCGCCCTGATTTCATCTACAGCGTTCCTGAACTCCTCGTCGTCAGCAATATTTGTAATCGCGATATCAGCGCCTTCGCGGGCAAAAAGCATCGCGATCGCTTTTCCTATTCCCCTTGAAGCTCCAGTAATAAGAGCATTTTTACCCTGTAATAGTCCCATATTTTTAAAATTCGAGCAAATATAGCTAAAGTTTTAAAAACACTTTAAAAATAGAAATCAGGGGGGTAAGGTTTTAATAATGATTAAGGTTTTCTTTTATAAACGGTCAGGTCAAGATTATTAATCTGGCTTGCTTTTCTGAAACAGGCAATAGACTCCTGATTATTTTAGCTACAGTCTGTTATTCAAGAATATATAAAACTCTTGAAAATCAACTTTACGTCCTGACCGCCGGGGCTCCTGCAAAGCAATTGTTTGAAGGCAGTGTTTCGCTTTTCATTAGAACCGACAGTGGCTGTAAAACAGAAGAGTCTTCCATTTTTGAATCGTAAAGGACTACTGCCATACCGCCCACGCTGCATCTCTTTCCAATATTCACAAAAGACATTTTCATTACTCTGTCCTCGAAAAGATGTGTCTGGAGAGTGCAATTATCGTTAAAGGCGCAATCATCATCAATTCTTATTAAATCGAACTCCGTGATTTGGGTAGTAAAAAGGCAGGATCTCTTCCCTATTTTGCAGCCTAGCAAACGTAATGGATATTTTATAAAGGGTGTTCCTGTAAGGATGTTCAGAATAAAAAGTACTAAGAAGTTTTCATAGATACCGGTTATAAGTTCGCTTCTCCAGACATAACTGCACCAGAGAGGTTTTTTTGCCGGCGAGTATTTGCCGATTATTGTCCATTTTAGCAGAGCGGTTATTAAAACGCCGATGATAGCCGCACCCAGATAAAGAAAGGGAAAAACAAAAAATAACTCGAAGAGCTCTTTTTCGACCTGTAAATACGAAACTGCATTTGTGATAAGTGATGCAAGAAGAATGAAAAGTGTTGCAGGTAAAACTATGCGGAAAAATTCAATGAAATAACGTAGAACAAAAAGTTTTTTGGTGGGTTTGTAGGTACGCTCTGCTGAAAAGTCATGATTTATATCACGATTGGGTAAAAATACAGCTGGTGATCCAAACCAGGATGTTCCATTTTCTGCCGGTAAGTTTTCAACATTCATTTTTGATAGCACTCCAACCAGTACATCATCTCCCAAATGCGTACTTGGACTTATCACTGCACTGTTTCCGACGAATGTACGGTTCCCGATATATGTTTTCGCAATTTCGATGTAACCATTCCTGACATGAGATGCTCCTATAGAAACCGAATCGGCCAAAAAACATTCATCGCCGGTTACCAATAGATCCGGTGATATAAACTCAACGGTTGATATTTCAACACGTTTGCCCACTTTCACCCCCAGCATTTTAAACCATAATTGCAGATAGAGCGTCGTGTAAAGAGTACCGATTACCTGCAGGCTTAACTTCATAAGCTGATCAAAAAACCATTTTTTATAGTAAAAAAGGCTATTCACCGGATATTTCCCTTCCTTAATATTGCCAAGTAAACCCCATTTTAATATAGTTATGATTATTGTAAGCAATAATACAAATGAAAGACCCACTAATATTGTCATCCAGAGAAAGTGGTACCCTTCAGACGAATAATCCAGATGTGTAATTAGCATCATACCAGGAAAATAAGCGAACATAGTAATCAAAGGAATGATAAAAATGCCTATAAATGAGAGTATTGACATCCTTTTCGACCAGAGCTTGATGTTGTTCTGATGCCCGTTAATCCCCATTTTAGCGGCTTTTGAACCACCCCAGTTTTCGTTTTGGGGAATAGTGCAGCCTTCCGGAACCAGTGTAAGATCTTCAATTGAACTGTTTTTCTCCATTTTAGTGTTGTTAGCCAGACAGCATCTTGTACCAACGAAAACATCATCGTCAATTTCTATGCTTCCAATATGCAGATAACCATCTGCAATGATATAACCTCTCAAATGAGAGTCGGTGCAGATACTGACATTATCTCCGACTTTCAACAAATCAAAAGCAGAAATGGCAGAAGTATTTATGTACGTATTCTTCCCGACCTTAGCACCCACTAATCTGAGAAATATATTCATGATCTCGGTGCCTGTAAAGTAGGTTATTGGACAGATATTTATCACTTTGTCAACAATCCAGAACCTGAAATAATAGCTACCCCAGAGTTTGTATTTTCCGGCTTTGATTTTTCCAATCACTGCCCATTTAAAACCGATGGCAAATACAGAAAGTACTGGCAATATTGCAAAATACATGAGGAGGCTTAATGACAGGGAATCTACGACTCCATTATCAGCCTGATAATAATATGCATAGACAAAGAATGGCCCCAGCCATTCCATCCCGAAAAACAGAATAAGAAACAATAAGGATATTCCCTGAAAAAATGTACAGATATAATAACTTAGTTTTGACGGGGTACAAATATCGCGTCCTCCTTTCTGTTTTTCGTTGGTTTCAGGTCTTTTCAATTCGAGTTCACGTGCCAGATCAGAGAGTACTGGAAATTTGTAAACGTCGACCACCGACATGTTTTCGAATATTTCAAGTTTGCGCATTTCTGAAACAACAATTGCTGCTAACAAGGAATGCCCACCCAAATCGGTAAAAAAATTGTCGTCCATTGAGATGTTATCCCGTTGAAAATGTTTCTCAATGATTTTTACCATTTTACGTTCTGTCTCTGTGGAAGGCGCGATAATTTTCTTCTGATCAGAAAATGCCAATGGCGTTTGAGGGATCGGCAATCGTTTCCTGTCAATTTTTTGACTCGGCGTCATCGGCAGTGATGGAATAATGTCCAGAGTGGCAGGAATCATATAATAAGGGAGCTTTTGCCTCAAAAACACGGCTATCCCTTCACGGTTTATTTCTCCTTCATCACGTACTACATAGGCTGCCAATTGCTGTGTTTCAGAGTCCAATGTCACTGCTGCTGCCTGCACTCCTTCACATTTCGTAAGCAGACTTTCGATTTCGTTCAGTTCGACCCTGAATCCACGAACTTTTACCTGCGCATCGGATCTTCCCAAAAAAATAATTTCGCCATTGGGTGCATATTTAGCCAAATCGCCTGTACGATAATATCGCTTATTGATACCCTTGAATTTATCCGTAATGATAAATTTCTGGGCAGTCAGATCTTCCCTGGCAAGATATCCGCGTGCAATACTCTCGCCGCCAATAATTATTTCGCCTGCTTCGCCGTTTGCTACAAGCTCAAACTGATCATTGACCAATAACACATCATAACCCGGTAATGGGCGACCAATGGTTACCTCTTCAAATGGGCTCAGCACCCTATAAGTTGCAATAACTGCGGCTTCTGTCGGTCCATATGTGTTAAACACAAGCCTATGCGGTTTACACCATCGGACTGCAATATCCTTTGTACAAACCTCCCCTCCAAAGATCAGTATTTTTAATTTTGGAATATCCTCTTTTACCATTGAAAGCAGTGTAGGCGCACAAGAGAGGAATGTAATATTCAGCTTATTTAGAATTGATGCAAACCTATCGCCCGAACGCATTATTTCAAACGTTCCGATAACGAGGGTTGCTCCTGCCGAAAATGGCATCCATATTTCCTCCACAGAAGCATCAAAGGAAACTGAAAAACCTTGTAATGCCCTGTCAGAATGATTTATAGGATAAATAGTTTTAGCAGCTCGAATGTAATTTACAACATTTTTGTGCTCAAGTAGTACACCTTTTGGTTTACCTGTTGTTCCTGAAGTGTAAATAATATAGCATAGATTATTTACAGAACGGATTACTCCACCAGGCTTTGTAATGGGGTAATTATCTAATTCTGCGAGCTGTTGATCGATATTAAATATTAATTGCTGGTTCAGATGAGATCCAATACGTTCAAGTATTTCATTAGAAGTGATGAGTAATTTTGCCTGGGCATCCTCTGTGATAAAATTGACCCTGTCGGCCGGGATTTCCGGATCAAGAGGAATGTAGGCTGCGCCGGCTTTCAATACTCCCAGCATCACTATCGGAACTTGAGCACATCGTGGCAACAATATCGCTACTTTATCTTCAGGTCCAATTTCTTTTGCTTTCAGAAAATGTGCAAGCCTGTTCGATATGTGTTCGACTTCTACATAAGTATATTTAATTTCACCTTGTTCAATCGCAGTTGCATTTGGATATATAAGAACAGAATCCTCAAAAAACTTTTCTAAAAACATAATCAGAAATGTTTATTTCATCATGAAGCATTAATTAACCCAACTTCATTCTTTGCCTATAGGGCTTCAAATATAAGTGTTTCTTTCTGATGCTTTTTCGCTTCAAGTCATTTCTTAACATTAATTAAAGGTGTCAGGACTTCAGTAAGAACTAGTCCACTAAATTTCATGATATGCCGGTTCAAGTCAATCAAATTCAGGACTGACCATCTGACTATAATCGGATATAAAAAGTATTCCAGATCCATCTTTTGTCACCAGTCATTAACCTTGAAAAAAGTTTACTTATGTTTGTATTGTACTTTAAAGTCTTATAGTTTCTTTTGACAGAAGTTTTTATAAAACTGGATCTTATCTTTGGAAGACGTACAATTACAGGTGATCCAGCTAAAGAGGATAACTAATCCCGGAATTATTGTCACTAATTTTGAAAGGCGATTTAATCAAATGCAGGTACAAACGGGCTATTCTCCTGATAAATTTATAAAATTATTATGAATATAGAGAAAGGAGAGTTGCATTTGTGGCGATATATTGTAAATGAATGCGATTATATTGCCGAAATGAATTATCCAGTCCTTTCAATTACTGAACAGGAAAGGCACAGGCGATTTTCAAACAAGGACGATTCTATAAGATATATATGTAATCATAGGTTTATGCACAATGTGCTGGCAGATTATTTAAATATTGATCCATGTAAAATTATTTTCGAAGTTGGTCCTTTCGGCAAGCCTTTTATTAAAGAAGATATTTATTTTAATCTTTCATACAGGAATAAATATGGTTTACTGGCATTATCAGCAGACGATGAAGTAGGCGTCGATATCGAACAATTGATAGAAATCGGGGACGTTTTATCATTTATATCTTTATATTTTTCAGAAAAAGAAATAGAAGTTATTTTAAAGGCAGATTATAAAAATCAGATTAAAAACATTTTCCTTTTTTGGACCTTGAAAGAGGCACTGATCAAGGCTCAGGGTAAGGGTCTAAGCACAGACTTATGCAAGATTGATCTTGTTGAAGGCATTCAAGCGAATTCGTTTATTTTCAAGAATGAAGATGAACATTTGTACTCGGCAAAGAATATTATGGCTAAAAACGGATATTTTGCTGCAATTGCAATAAAAGGAAATATTAGTCAATATAAGGAATTCGGTTATGAACAAATCCAGTCTGGGCAACATTTGCGACCACAATAGATTCAGGGCATTTATGGCTTCCTCGCCCCCATTGTATTAGAAACGGCCGATCCTATTTCAGCAGGGGATTCAACAACAATAATCCCGCACTCTTTCATTATTTTCATTTTGGCGGCGGCAGTATCATTTTTTCCTCCGATTATCGCACCGGCATGTCCCATCCTTCTTCCTTTCGGAGCTGTTTGTCCGGCAATGAACCCCACCACCGGTTTTGTCCCGTTTTCTTTTATCCATACGGCGGCTTCGGTTTCCATGTTTCCTCCGATCTCACCTATGAGGATTATAGCCTTTGTTTCATTATCCTCCATCATAAGTCTGACAGCATCAAGGGTTGTCGTTCCGACAATCGGATCGCCTCCGATGCCTATGCAGGTTGACTGTCCCAGCCCAAGTCTTGTCACCTGATCAACAGCTTCGTACGTGAGAGTTCCTGAGCGGGATATGATGCCTACACACCCCTTGCTGTGTATAAATCCCGGCATTATTCCGGCTTTAGCTTCACCCGGCGTTATTATTCCGGGACAGTTAGGGCCTATCAGACGGCATTTGAACGATTTAAGATATTCCTTCACTATCACCATGTCCGAGACCGGAATTCCTTCAGTGATGGCGACAATCAGTTTTATTCCGGCATTTGCAGCCTCCATGATAGCATCTGCCGCACTCGATGGAGGAACAAAAATCACTGAAACATCGGCAGAGGTTTTGTCAACGGCATCCTTTACAGTATTAAACACAGGTAGTCCAAGATGAATCTGCCCTCCTTTTCCCGGTGTGATGCCTCCGACAACCTTCGTTCCGTATTCAATCATCTGACCGGCATGAAAACTGCCTTCACTTCCGGTTAACCCCTGGACAATGACCCTTGAATTTTTATTCAGCAGAACGCTCATAGATATAATTTTCAGAATAAAAAACTGTTATTAATGCAAGCTTTCCATGAACTATGGGAGCTTAAGCTCAAAAATACTTAATATTGTCAGGTTTTCATTATTTTTAGTGTAAAATTGACACTAATGGTCAATATTGATCCAATCCTCTATATTGGCGCCTCTCAATCATTTTTTTCGGGGCTCCTCATTTCGACGAAAAAGCCGCTGATGGTCGCAAACAGGGTGATGGCGGCATGGATGTTCCTGATTTGCATTGAAATGACCTTTGCCCTTTTAAATTCGAAGGTTATTGATATGTACGCCTTCCCTTTCGTCGCATTTACCTATGGTCCGCTGCTTTACCTGTACGTGAAATTCATGACGAACCCCGAGAGCAGATTCAACTGGTTGGCCCTGATCCATTTTATTCCGTTTACAGTCTTTTTTATTGTAGCTGTTGTATTCAGGACAGTTCCGCTTCTCAAGGACCTGAGAAATTTTTTCACTCCGGACAGGTTTATTTCATTAAGGATAGTATACAGCTCGACATTTTTTCTTTCCGTCACCATTTACAGTGCTCTTGCATTCGTTGAGATAAGGAAACACCAGGATAAGCTCAAGAACCTTGTATCCTATATGCCAGGCATCATTACTCTTAACTGGTTGAAAATATTATCGATAAGCTTTTATGTTACATTTCTGATTCTCTTTATTCTCGGCGGACTTAATATGATAGGAGATTTCATCCCGTTCGACCCTTACCTGGTAATCTTCTGCTTTATCACTGTTCTTTCTTTTATAATGAGCTTCTATGTCATACGTCAGCCTGTCATTTTTGGCCAAGAAGTAAAGATAGATGCCGAAGAGAAGAAAGAGACCGAAAAGTATGTCAAGAGCGGACTTAAAGAGGATCAGGCTCAGGCTTACCTTGAAAGGCTGATCAGTTATGTCAGCAGCGAAAAACCTTATCTCAACCGTGATCTAAGTATCCAGGATCTTTCGGAAATGACCGGTATACCACGCCATCATATAACACAAGTGCTTAATGAAAAGTATAAAAAGAACTTTTTCACGTTCATAAATGAATACAGGGTAAAAGAGGTCATTGCAAGATTTGCTGATCCAAAAAACAACTATTTTACAATACTTGCAATAGCATACGATTCAGGATTCAATTCAAAGACCACATTCAACTCTATCTTCAAGGGACAGACTGGTTTGACACCGAGCGAGTACAGAATTAAGTCGACGGGAATAAGGGAATAAACAGTTCATTCCAAGCGGGACGGACAAAATCACAGGATTTATAAGGTTCGGGAAACTAGGGCAAGACGACAGGCCATGAGTTCTGTTGTTATTTTGCCGTAATAACAAAACGAACTTATGAAACTTAAAATTCTTGTCGTATTCTGGCTCGTCATAATTACACCTTGCTTATTAATTGGCCAGGCTGATTCAGTTTCAGGATCGGGGAAGATCGTGACACATTATGGCGGATTTATAAGGGGAGGATGCTATGGAACGACAGGCGACGGATTAAAGAATATATATGTATCAAGTGCATTTTCCGACATCGGCCTTAAGGTTGAAAGCACCGACGGTGTGAGATTCAGGGCGTTTGCTGATGTGAGGTTCAGATATGGGTCGGAGTTTCTGGAACCTGTCAGCTCCATTGGAATAAAAGAGGCATATATCACCATAAACGGAAAACGATGGGACATATCGGTTGGCCAGAAAATAATAAAGTGGGGCCGGGCCGATTTCACGAATCCGACTTCAAAGCTCAATCCCCAGAATTTTATCTCGAGGTCGCCCGACCCTGATGATATGGATCTTGGAAATCTTCTGGCCAGTGTAAGATGGATGCCTTTACCTTTATTTGCTTTTGAAGCCGTCGCAGTTCCGTACTACAGGCCATCTGTCCTTATCACTGAGCCTATTCCACTGCCCTCTTATGTAACAATAGATCAGGATGAGTCCCTGGTGACTGACAGGAAAATGTTCAGCTATGGCCTTAAAGCCGATCTTCACGCCAACAGGGTGGATATGAGCCTGTCGTGGTTTGATGGATATGACCCAATGCCCGGAATAGAACTTTCCAGCCTGAATGTCGATCTTTCCGGTCCATATCCGATTCCTTACATAACACTTTCGACAAAACCATACAGGACAAGGAATATTGGCTTCGATTTCGAAACCACTGCAGGAAGCGTTGGCCTCAGGGGCGAAGCTGCATATACGATTCCATATGATTCATATAGGACTTACGAGTATGTTCCCTGCAAGGAAATAAAATGGGTGCTTGGAGCAGACTGGTCGACCGGCAACTGGCGCTTTACCTGGGAATATGAAGGAAAAACCATTCCGGGCTTTGAAAGCTCTTCTGTCAGCCCTCTCTTTGGGACAGAAATGGATATGAGTCAGCTGGCAACACTGCTGGCAACTCCCGGCTTTGATTTTAACGAGTATCTCCGCCAGGAGGTTGCAGCCTTTAACAGACTTTATAATTATCAGCTTGAAAGATATTACCATTCTGCCGGTATAAGAATTGAATCTGATCTTTTTTACGGAAAGCTGACTCCTTCATTATTTACGATGTACAACTTAACCACGCGCGACCTGCTGGTAATGCCGGAATTGAGATACAAGCCTGCCGACGGACTTACAATATATGCAGGGCTTGATTTCTACTCGGGCCGGAAGGGCTCAATATATGATATAATTGATGATTTTATGAACTGCCTTCGTGCTGCAATAAAGATCGATTTTTAAGCCATGACTGATTTTATTATAAAATACCGAAAAAATATAATTGCAATATGCCTTGTTCTGGGATTCTCATTCGCATGTCTGATTCCGTTCTCAAAAACTGATCCTGAGATCAGAAACTATATTCCCCAGAGCATGAAATCAAGGAAAGACACTGACAAGATAGAAAAGGAATTCGGAGTTCAGGATATGGTCGTTTTGCTTTTCCGTGATTCGTTAATAATGACTCCTTCCGATTTAAAACGGATAAGGGAATGTGACCGTGATATCTCAAAACTCGGAAGCGTGACCAGCAGAACCTCTCTTTTTACTGTCCGCTCAATTAAAAATGAAGATGGCATGATGAAGGTCAATCCTTTGGTACAGAAGATACCTTCAGACAGCGCCGGCTTATCGCAGCTGAGAAAAGAGATATCGTTAAACAGGTTTGCACGAAATACAGTAGTTTCTTCCGATATGACTTCAGCGTCAATCTCGGCGACTATAAACACCTCGGTGAAAGAAAGCGTGACACTGCAGAAAATTGATTCTGTAATCGCATCTCATCCGGGAAAGGCAAAGGTGCTGAAGGGAGGACTGCCTTTTATCAGGCAGCATATCATGAAGGACGTAAGAAAGGATGCTGTCATCCTTGTCCCTCTGGCACTGCTTATAATGTTTATTGTCCTGAAGCTGACCCTGGGTGAATGGAAGAGCGTATTAATGCCTTTTACGGTAGTGCTCCTTTCCGCCTCGATAAGCATGGGTCTGATCCCCCTGCTTGGCTGGAAATTGTCAATAATCACACTGCTTGTGCCTGTTTTGCTGATATCGGTGGCAAACAATTATGGGATATACCTGGTGGAACGATTTCAGGGATTATGCTCACAAAAGGAAAATAAGACTAAAGGCCAGATTCTGAAGGAACTGACCGGATCGTTGAACATGCCTATCCTTTTCAGCGGTCTTACAACCATAGCAGGTATCCTTGGACTCCTGGCACATTCAATCATTCCTGCAAGACAAGTCGGCGCTCTGGCCGCCATTGGGATCAGCGTAGCTCTCGCAATGAGCCTGATCCTAATACCGGCATTGATTTACATGCGAGGGAATGCAGTTTATGGAACTGAAATAGCCCGGGCTGAACGGCGCAAATTCTCCAGGTTCCTTGGAAAACTTTCCGACATCATCATCAGGAACCCTGGCCGGGTAATATCGATTTCACTTATCATCACTATTCTGGTTTCAACTGGCATGTTCCTCCTGAGGATTGAAACTAACCAGGAAAAGTACTTTCCCAAAAAAAATCCTCTCAGCCAGGCATCCGCGATTATAAATGAGAAGTTCGGTGGATCACAGACCATATCTGTAATGATCACCGGAGATATCAGGGATCCGGCCATAATGAACGGGATAGACAATCTGACCAGACAAATTGAGCCAATTGATGGTGTCGGCCAGGTCTTTTCAATTTCACAGGCAGTAAGGGAAATGAGCAAGGCTCTGTTCGTCCCCGGCGATGATGGGTACGATCAGATCCCAAAGACAAGGGAAGGAATCGCCCAGATGTTTGAGCTTTATAATATGAGCGGAGATCCTTCGGATTTCAGCCAGCTGATGAACCTCGATAATTCAAAGGCCCATTTACTAATTAAGCTGTCGAATCCCGAAAACAGCGTAATAGTAAAAGTCAAGGAAAAGATTGCCTATATATCGAAAAGTATTCCTGCAGAAGTCACCATTGGCGGATATGCCGTTATAATGTCTGATTTCGCCAGGTCAATAATAAAGGGACAGGTAATGTCCATCATTTTTGCGCTCATAATAGTATTTATTCTGCTGACAATAATATTCAGGTCGATGCAGGGCGGACTGGTAAGTTCGATCCCGCTTGCCGTTTCAATACTGATTCTTTTCGGTTTCATGGGGTACGCCGGCATTGCTCTTGACAGTGCCACGGCCCTTCTTTCATCAATTATGATCGGTGTGGGAGTGGATTTTACTATTCAATATATATGGTGCTTTAATATACAGATAAAAAACGGGTTATCGCATGAAGATTCAACCAGGGCGGCACTCTGCACAATAGGCAGAAGCATAATGATAAACGCCTTCAGTGTAATGGCGGGATTTTCAGCCCTGATCTTTTCAGGATTCACTTCCATAAGATTCTTCGGTTACCTCGTTATAATCTCCATAGGCACCTGCCTTTTAGGTGCCATAGTGTTAATTCCGGCCATTCTCCTGTATTTCAGGCCGGGTTTTGTTGAAAAGGATATGAATAAGTCAAAAACAAAGCAATATGAAAAGGATAAAGAGCTTATTGATGTTCCTGCTGCCGCTTTTGCAGGTATCGGCACAGCAGCCGGATGCGGATCAGGTATTGAATAAGAGCCGCGAGCTTACACTGACTGGCTCGCTAAGCGCTACTGTCACCCTTGCGATTAAAGAAAAAAACGGATCGTCAAGGAACAGAACGATCTCGATGGTTTCAAAGAGTTTCCCCGGGGGGACTGAAAAGAGAATAGTCAAATTCCTCGAACCTGCCGATGTCAGGGGAATAGCGATGCTTTTCTTTGACAATAAGACTTCTCCGAATGATATGTGGATCTATCTTCCGGCACTGAAAAAAACACGCCGGATAGTGTCCACCGATAAAGGAAAAAGCTTCATGAGCTCAGAATTCTCAAATGCCGATATGGCATCTCCCGTGCAATCCGATTTCACAAACAGGCATGTCAATGGTTCTGGAACAAATAACCAGTGGATCATTGAAAGCGTACCTGTCAACGCTGAAAAGGGGGATGAATATGGCTATTCAAGGAAGATCACATATATGAGCATGGATAAGTATCAGGTTCAGAAAATGGAGTTCTATAACTTTGATAATGAGCTTTTTAAAATAATTGAAGTAAAAAGCATCCAGCAATTGCCGGGTGGCAAGTATGTAATAAGGGATATGCTGGCAAACAATGTCCTTACAGGAAGAAAATCAGAATTGACTTTTACAAATATCACTGAAAATCCACGAATCGATGATTCTGCTTTCACGGTCCAGAACCTGGAGAGGTGATTGTTAAGAATTATAACCAGCTGCCAATTTATTTGAGCTGTTCAATAAGTTTCATAAATTTGTCCTGACCGTAGCTTAGCAACATGATCAGGACAGGTGAAACCATATGTGCTCCTGCCACTTCCGGTGGAGGAGCTATTGCCATAATAAGAGTAAGCGGTTCGCAGGCTATAGGGATCTGTGGAAAAATATTCACTCCGTCCGATGCTAAAATCCGGTTTGAGGAGCAAAAAGGATATTCCATCGTTTATGGTGAAATCAGGTCAGTCAATGATGTTATTGATGAAGTTCTTGTCAGCATTTTCAGGGCGCCTCACTCCTATACCGGGGAAGATTCAGTCGAAATATCGTGTCACGCATCGAGTTATATACAACAGAAGATACTTGAACTTCTTATTATGAACGGGGCTGACGCGGCTATGCCGGGAGAATTTACACAGCGTGCATTCCTTAACGGCAAGATGGATCTGTCGCAGGCTGAAGCAGTGGCAGATCTGATTGCATCGGAATCAGGCACTGCGCATAAAATAGCCATCAACCAAATGCGCGGCTCCTTTTCTGATGAAATAAGCATTTTGAGGGCCGATCTGCTTTATTTTGCATCGCTCATCGAACTTGAGCTGGATTTTGGAGAAGAAGATGTGGAGTTTGCCGACAGATCCAGGCTGAAGGAGATAGTGGAAAATGTGCTGTCCATGACCAGCGAATTAACATCATCATTCAGTTTAGGTAATGCCATTAAAAATGGTATTTCTGTGGTAATTACAGGAAGACCAAATACTGGCAAATCGACACTCCTGAACACTCTTCTGAAAGAGGAAAAAGCGATAGTCTCTGAGATACCAGGAACTACCCGGGATGCAATAGAGGATACTGTCGTAATAGACGGGATACAGTTCCGGTTCACAGATACTGCAGGACTGAGAAATTCCGTCGATCTGATAGAAAACCTAGGTATAAAAAAGACACGTGAGAAAATTAGCGAGGCCTCGATCATACTGCTGGTCACCGATGTAAATGAAGGGATTTCAAATACTTCAGAGGTTTTGCTCCAAATGAGAAAACAGCCCGGCATTGGTGAAAAGAAGCTTATCATCCTTGTGAATAAAATTGATAGTGATCCCGGTTCATTAAAGAGGGAAATTCAGAAAAGCTTAAAGCCCGGCCCCGGAGAATCGCTGCTTTTTATTTCGGCAAGGACGGGTGAAGGGATCGACAAGCTCAAAGAAACAATTGTTTCTTCAGCCGGTAAAGAAAAGCTTCAGTCAGAAGATGTTATTATAACAAACATTAGACATTATGAGGCCTTGCATCATGTTGAGGAAAGCCTTAACCGGGTAATGTCGGGACTTGATGACGGGTTGCCGGAGGATCTGATTGCAATTGACATAAGGCAGGCGATTCATTACCTCGGAGAGATAACCGGTGAGATAACCAGCGATGAGATCCTGGATAATATATTCAGGAATTTCTGCATCGGAAAGTAACTGCACATTTGATGCTTAGGTCCCGGATGATTATTTGACATAGAAATTCGATCTTACGCCCGGTAAAGGAAGCAGAATATCAATTTTGTATACAACGGATAGATAAACCGGAGTTCTTGGGGTAGTCTCCTATATATATAGTGCTGACATCGAATCTCACCTCCCTGAAGTAGGCATTCAAAGGATCGTATTCCGAAGAAGTCCACCAGTAACCGAAGCTGCCTCCAGGGGAACCGAATGTGCCGTCAGCCATACGGATATTAGCCGGCAGAGCACGAAACCCGCTTTCGTCGGTTGCTCCGGTATTCGGACTTATCCAATGAGACGTACCGGCTTCTTTAAGCTTGCCGCCTGCCACATATGAACCACTAAGGTAAGTTATCATTGTATTCCATTCTGTACTTGAAGGCACATGCCAACCCGTAGGACACACATTTTTAACGCCATTGCTTGTGATATCAACTACGTACCATGTATATAAAGCACCAAGTGAATCCAGGCAGGCAGTGGCAGAATCATTATTGTTCCAACAGTAAGCTGATGATGTCAGATTTTTCCATGTGGTATCCGGTACCAGTTGAATCGGAGTGCCGTCACTAAACTTTGTTGTCCTCAGGTTTTCCGCCGTCCAGACCTGTGATCCGATGGTAATAGTTCTATATTTATTGCCGTCCACATCAGTCAGGGTGCCATCAGTGGTAAATTCAGCATCACTGCTGTACTTTGTTCCATCGGAGTTTACTGCTTCTATCCTGTAATGATACAGAGTGCTTGACGTTAATCCCGAAATATCAGCACTTACCGGTGTGTTGGTATTTCCCGTCACCGGACTTTGAGCTGCTGTAACTGTGTTGCCGTAGCTAGTTGTCGTACCGTACTCAAATGTCACGACTGTTGAAAGATAGTTTGGGTTCACTGTCCCATTTAATGTGACACTTAATGAGTCGAAATTAGTCACAAAAAGAAATGTGTCTATTGGGGCCTCACCTAAAGTCTCAAAGGTTACTGCCTTGCCATAACCTGTTCCCTCACTGTTTGTAGCGTATGCGCGAATAGTATAATTAGTTGATGCCTTCAGCCCTGTAATAACACTCGTAAAACTGCCTGCTCCTGCTCCATCTTTTGTAATACTGTCGTTTGCAATTTTAGGATTTCCCAGGGCACTCCAGCATACGCCGCGACTCGTCACTGCTGAACTGCCTTCATCAGTGACGTTGCCGCCACTTGATGCCGTAGCCAAAGTTATATTTGAAGCTGAGGTTGTCGTTACAGTAGGAGTATTTCCTTTTTTGCACCCAACAGCAATAATCATGACCATAAAGAAAATTATTGTCAGATTAAGCTCATTTATTTTATTCATGATAGGATCAGATATAAAACTGCAAATGTACAATTCTTTTTTTCCCGTCCCCATTTTATTTCAGGATTAAACATAAACGTTTTTTTATTTTCATAATTGCCCTGACATCAAAAATTCATGTCTGTATTTTGGGACGAATTGAAGATCCTCGCAGCAAGCAGTGAGGAATCTACGATCCCCAAAAAGGAATTTTTTGTTTTATACTAGCTAACCCGGTGAAAAGCGACGGGGAACCGATCCGCCATCCCGATATTTACGGGAGGCGGATAACTCGGCCTTCGGTCGTCGAAGTCGACCTATGGCCGACGAAGACGACGAAGTCAATGCTCTCGCTGGGTTTCAAATCACATATGATCACCCTTTCTTGCGGCGATTTATATTTCTTTGACGAAGCATCTGAATATACCCACCAGGAAAAATAAATGGACTAAATATAAAGTTCTGTCTGACCAGTTCATTTTTATTTTTGTCACTTTATTCATGATTAAATTATTTTATTATATTTGGTTTAATAATTAATAAGGAGGAATATATGAAAAGAAAATTCTACTTCCGAACTCTTACACTGATGTTCGCCGGAGCCTTTCTATGGTCCGGTATTTCTTCAGTTAACGGACAGGCAGTTACGCAGCCTGTTCAGCAAAAAGCTGTTGTACAGCAAAAGCAGGTTCTTCCGACTGTGAAAACCCCGATCGTTAATAAGACCCCCGTGGTACAGGAAAAAGCTCCTGTTATGGTTGAGCCTGCGAGTGGAAGAATCCTGACAAAATATCCGAGAGAAACAAAATTTGAATGGAAATCGGTGCAGGGCGCTAAATCCTATGAGCTGGATGTTGAATACAATGATGGTCAATGGAAAGAGCTCAAGATGGTAAAAACTGAAGGTCTGACATCAACTGTCGATTTTATCGGAGATAATCCTGGCCGATGGAGAGTCAGGGCAATCTTTGAAGGCGGAAAGGACGGTCCGTGGAGCGCTATGTGGGGATTTAGCTATAAAACCGGAGGCACAGGAAGTACCGGGACCAACACAGGTGCTAAGTCCGGTACCGGTCAAAAACCAGCCGCGCAGGAATTGCCTGCTCCACAGCTTGTTTCTCCAGCCGCAGGTGCTGTCCTCAACAACTTTCCGCGTGTAACACAATTTTCCTGGGATAAGGTCGAAGGTGCAAAAAGCTACCAGATTCAGGTTCAGTATAATGATGGCGCCTGGAAGAACCTGAAGGTTGAGATGGTTGGCACTATGCTCACATACAGGTGTACTTTCGTCGGAGCACAGCCGGGACGCTGGAGAGTCCGTGCTTTTGAAGAAGGAAAAGGAGGAAAGTTTAGCGAATGGAGAGAGTTTAAGTATACGAAATAGAACATTTATATTTCTTTAATCCTGAGTTTATCAGGTGCTGAAAAACCTGCAAGCCGGAAGACTTTCAGGTTTTTTTATTTATTACCTCAAAAGAATAGAACATTGAATGTGCTTGAAGTGTTAATTGTTTTTAATAAACTTAAAAAATAAAAGAGCCAAAAATTATTTTTGATGATTAAACTTTCTCATGTTTTCTGCAAAGGGTTTCTGAATATCTTTTTTATTTCCCTGCCGATAAGCTTATCAGTCAATTCTGTCTGCATATCCCAGGATACAGGAGATTCATCCTCTGTCAGGATTCAAAAATGGAACGTACATTTCCAGAATACTGAAATACTTCAGTTCCATCCTTCATTTCGATCCCCGTATGCAGGAAAGAATAGCCTGAATCCGGGTTGCGAACTGACTCTCTCTTCGACCTCGACATTGTTTTTTGGTTTTAAAGTATGGAAAAACGGCGACATATACCTGAACCCGGAAATATCTGCAGGGAAAGGATTTTCAGGGACCGTTGGCGTGGCTGGCTTCCCTAATGGTGAGGTCTACAGGGTAAGCAGCCCTGAACTGCATTTTACACCTGCGCGTTTTTATATCAGGCAAATTTTTCCACTTTCAGCTGACTTCGGTTATTCGGAAAATAACCTAAACCAGCTGGCTGAAAAAATACCTGATAGCTATATATCACTTATCCTGGGAAAATTCAGCATAATGGATTTTTTTGATGATAATACGTACAGTCATGACCCAAGAAAGGATTTTTTTAACTGGGCTTTGATGGGGAATGGAGCATGGGATTATCCCGCCGATACCAGGGGCTATACCTATGGCCTTATAGCTGAACTAATAAAGCCTGCCTGGGCTCTTCGTTTTTCTTATGTCATGGTTCCCAAAACAGCAAACGGTTCAGATTTTGATACTGATATTAAACGCTCAAATTCTGAAGCCCTGGAATTTGAAAAGAGAGTATCTTTTTTAAAAATGCCTGGTACAATCCATGTACTGGCATTTTGCAATATAGCGATGATGGGATCATATCCTGAAGCTTTGGAATGGGGAAAGATACATAACGAAGCTCCTGCTATAGACAGCGTTCATCGGGCAGGAAATACCAAATTTGGATTTGGTATTAACATTGAGCAACCATTGAATAAAACAACCGGTTTCTTTATACGGGCCGGCTGGAATGACGGGAATGAAGAATCATGGATGTTCACTGAAATTGACAGGACTATTAGCGGAGGGTTGCACTTGGAAGGAAAAGTCTTAAAAAAATATGACTTTGAATCAGGCGTGGCTATAATAATTAATGGTTTATCGGAAGAGCACAAAGAATACCTGTCGGCCGGAGGCTATGGGTTTATAATCGGAGACGGCCGCCTTAATTATGGACCTGAGTGCATTATGGAGGTCTATTATTCACAGAGGATCAGAGTTGCGGCTCTTTGGATAAGCCCGGACTATCAGCTCATTGTTAACCCGGCTTACAACCGTGACCGTGGCCCTGTCAACGCTATCGGCCTGAGGATCCACTTTGAATTATAAAACAAGGCATTATAATATCATGAAGTTCTGTCGTTCAGTTTCAATGTGCTGATCATGATGAACCTCGTAAGGTAATATTGGAGCGCAACCAGCAATATACCTCCAGTAACTACAATAACAATCAGAAGCGGTCTTGTAATTTCAAAACGAATATGGAACATCTTTCTCAGGTCTTCCGGTTTCGATTTGCTTATTAAAGCTATAATGGCTGAAGAAAGACAGACAAGCCCGGTAATAGTCGAGGTGAATAATGAAATTTTGTGAACATCTCTCCCTCTCTTATTCGGATCATTAAGCCTGGAGATCTTTTTGACCCAGTAATAGCCTGCAAGTGCTCCGGCCGCGAGATTAAAAACCGGCACTATCATGAAAAAACCTAAAATACAGATATTGTAAAAGACATAGATAAGGATCAGTACAGGTACAGGGATCCTGTATATGTCGGGCTTTATTATGAGCCACACTATCAGAGTAGTCACCAGTCCTGCAGTAAAGGAAATTAAGGCAGATATTATAATTGTCTTTTCACCTGTTTTGAGGATGAATGAAATCCAGATGGATAACATAAAGCAGAAAAGCGGTATTGCAATGCCGAATAAAAGGTTGAAAAAAATTCTGTCAAGTTTATCCTGAATATAAGTCCCGGTCATTCTATTTCCTTTTAAATTCAATAAGCTCCACGGGAGCCCCGTTATGTTCTATCATCGCGACCCTTGTCCCAGTGCCAGGCGAATTTGGCAAGGTGATAATATTAAGACTATGTAATTTAAGCTCAAGATCCAGATCGTCGACTTCAAAAGCCACATGTGGAACTCTTTTGACAAGGTCATCAACAGGACTGTCAGCATCGTAATGCATCCATTCAATGCCATAAGGGCTGGCTGAGAATCCTTCTGTGCTAAGCCTGAATTCCTCCAGATAGGTTCCTCCCGGGATGGGTTCATTTGTCGGAATCCCTATGTGGTGATAACGCCATCCCCATTCACTTATCGCCCTGGGAGGTTCATGGTCCAGCCGTTTTTTATCCATCTTTGTAAAGTTTTCGGTTAATTTTTGAACAAGGACAAGGGGCTTTAAAATTGTATGTCTTCATCCTTTTAGCTTTTCTGCCGGTTTTTACCAAAAGGGCAGACAGAAACGCATATTCCACATATGTGCACATTCCGACCAAGCCGCTGCTTGGAAAGCTCGGCACATTTACTCCGGCATTTTTGAGCATCAAAGAATTCATCCCTATGGGTGTGAATGTTCCACAATTCTCCCGAAGCAGCCTTTGCAGGACATTTTTCAACGCAGATATTGCATTTTCCGCATTTGCTTTCATTGACAGGGACAGCACATATTCCCGGGTCTTGCTTCAGCAGGATGCTTACCAGTCTCAGACGCGGTCCGAACCTGTCTGAGATAAACAAATCCGATTTGCCTATCCATCCGAGTCCGGCCCTTGTGGCTACCATTTTATGGGAAACATCCATGGTCAGTGTTTCAAGGTAATGCTTATTGCTGCCGTCAGAAGAAGTATTGGTCGGCGGAATCGTTATCGATTTTATCCCCGCTTCCGACAAATCTTCCTGTATCGTCATCGTAAGTCCTGCAAGCTCTTTGTTCACCTGTTTATAATGTTCATGATATTCAATTGTCGGACCGTCAATAATTTTATCTATTATTCTGTCATCCAGTTTCATCCCTATAGAGATACCGTAATTGAACCCATCGAATTTCCTTTTTGTGAGACCTTGCAGTTCTGAAAATCCAAATATGAATTCCTTATCCGGGATAAGGTGTTTTGTAATGATATCTCTGATCATTTCCATAACAGGATCAGTCATTTATTAAATTGATTCCCTATGTTATGAGTTACAGGCGAATTGTTATGTAATATTAATACAAAGTTGGATGATAAAAGCAAATTACAGCAATCAATAAATCAGGAAAATAATTAAGTCTGCGGCCTTGTTTCTGATAACAGGGTCGGCATGAGCAAAGTCAGATATTATTTGTATGAATCCACGTGGACGCTTTTTACTGCTCGTCCCGACGGGTCAATCATTTTCCCGAATGACTCATCCCATGCCAGGGCTTCAGCTGTACTGCAGGCGACTGACGGAACCGAAGGCACGCATGATGCAGCCGAGTCGGAAGGGAAATGCTCACAAAAAATTGTCCTGTAATAGTATTCCTCCTTTGACATTGGCGGATTTATCGGGAACCGGAATTTCGCATTTCTCAGCTGTTCATCTGAGACCTCCCTGGATGCAAGCGCACGCAAAGTATCGATCCAGCCGTACCCGACGCCGTCCGAAAACTGCTCCTTCTGCCGCCATGCGACTGATGCCGGAAGATCATTCTCGAATGCTTTCCTCAGCACCCATTTTTCCATTCTCTGGCTTGTAATCATTTTATCGTCAGGATTGATGCGCATTGCAACATCCAAGAATTCCTTGTCAAGAAAAGGAACTCTTCCTTCAACGCCCCATGCAGCCAGGGATTTATTTGCCCTGGCACAATCGTAAAGATGCAGCTTTCCAAGCTTCCTGACCGTTTCCTCATGGAATGCTTTGGGATCGGGAGCTTTATGGAAATATAAATAGCCTCCGAATATTTCATCTGCGCCCTCGCCGGAAAGCACCATCTTCACTCCCATCGATTTTATGACTCGAGCAAGCAGGTACATTGGCGTCGATGCCCTTACTGTAGTCACATCATAAGTCTCTATATGATAAATCACATCGCGCAAGGCATCAAGTCCTTCCTGAACGGTGAAGTTGATTTCATGGTGGATCGTGCCAATATATCCGGCAACCTTCCTCGCAGAAGCCAGATCGGGGGATCCTTCGAGGCCCACGGCGAAAGAGTGAAGCTGAGGCCACCAGGCTTCACTTTTGTCCTGTGTCTCAATTCTTTTTGAAGCGAATTTCTTTGCAATTGCCGAGACAATTGAAGAATCAAGTCCACCGGAGAGAAGCACCCCATAGGGAACATCTGACATCAGCTGGCGATGAACTGAAGCCTCAAGGGCGCTCTTCAGTTCAGGGATTGAGGTTTTGCTCTTTCCGACCGCTTCATAATTGATCCAGTCCCGATGATACCATTGCCTGATCTCCCCGTCCCTGCTGTACAGGTAATGTCCCGGAAGGAATTCCTTTATCCTGTTGCAGACACCCTCCAGTGCCTTAAGCTCTGAAGCGACATAAAAATTACCATACTGATCCCATCCTATGTACAATGGTACAATACCGATATGATCGCGGGCTATCAGGTAACAGTCATTTCCCCTGTCGTAAAGTGCAAATGCAAAAATCCCGTTCAATTCCTCAAGAAAAGCGGGCCCCTTTTCCCTGTAAAGAGGAAGAATGACTTCGCAGTCGGAATGAGTCAGGAATTCCCAGGAATCCCTGTAGCGGTTCCTGATTTCCTGGTGATTGTAGATTTCGCCATTTACTGCAAGAATGAGGTTTCCATCCCTGCTGTAAAGGGGCTGTCTCCCTGACTGTGGATCAACTATCGATAATCTTTCATGGGCCATTATGGCTTTTTCGCAATAAAATATTCCTGACCAGTCAGGTCCTCTGTGTCTCAGCTTTTTAGACATCTTCAGAACCTGCGGCCGCAGATCCTCGCAATTCATCTTCAAATCAAAAACTCCGACAATACCGCACATAGATGATAATATATTTTGTAACTGCCCTTAAATGCATGTTTGCAAAGCTATAGATATTCAATTTATCGCGCTATAAATATACTATTAAAACAGACATATATGTTTATAATATTAAGATATTATTAGTTATATGTATCAATATAGTATATATATATGATATACAATGAATATTATTAATATGATAAAAGTAAGTAAATGTTAATATATTATTAAGCGTTTGGCAGTTTTATGCATGACTGGATTCATATTTTTATAAGGCAGTCAGAGATAATAGTTTTTACCACAGAACTCACGGATTCACACGGAAGTCTTTTATATGAAAATTCCGTGCAAACCCATCCTATCCGTGGTGAATGATCTGTAAATACTTAAATTTTATTAAATGCCAATTATCCCCTCTGATATCTTTTATTATATAGTATTTTTGAAAAAAAATCCGAATTGTACTGGCTGAATTATTGAAATTTAAATGTCATATCTGAAAAACAACATACTGCTACCAGGATTTGCCACTTTGCTGTTTGCTGGAATGCTTGTATGGTGGATTGCCGGCAAACATCTTCCGGCAAGACTATCGGAGCGGTCTCCAGGTACTGACGGCAGGCCAAAGATTGTTTCTCATCCGGATTCCGTGGTAATAGGGCAGTTCTTTGATTCGCTCGGGAAAATTGATGAGATTATACCCGGAGAATGGCCAAGATTCAGGGGAACCGATTATGACAATATAAGCAAAGACACGACCTCTCTTGCCGAATCATGGGATTCAGCGGGACCGCCTGTGGTATGGAGAGTTGTACTTGGTGAGGGATATGCAGGTCCGGTTGTAAAGAACGGCCGTGTATATCTGCTTGACTACAACGAACGCCGCAAAGCCGACATGCTCAGGTGTTTCTCCCTTAAATCAGGTATTGAGCTATGGCGGAGATGGTACAATGTGGAACTTAAGCGAAACCATGGATATTCACGCACGGTCCCTGCTGTAACTGAAAAATACCTCGTGACAATTGGTCCCCGTTCACATGTGATGTGCGTCGATCCTCTGTCGGGAAAGCTTTTGTGGACCATTGACATGGAGAAGGAATTTGGCATTCCAGGCAGACAGAAAGGAAGGGTAACCCCTGACTTTTATTCAGGTCAGTGTCCATTGATAGACAACAATGTAGCCGTCATGGCACCTGGCGCAAAAGCCCTGATGATCGGAGTTGATTGTTCCAGCGGCAGGATACTTTGGAAAACTCCGAACCCCGATTCTGTCAGAATGTCGCATGGTTCTATAATGCCGATGATAATTTTAGGGAAAAGAATGTATATATATAATGGTATAGGTGGTGTTTGCGGTGTCTCCGCAGAGGATCCCGACCGGGGGAAGCTGCTCTGGGAGACTACGGAATGGAGCCCGTCAGTGACAGCTGCCTCTCCTGTACAGCTTGGCATTGACGAAATTGCTGTGTTCGGCAGCTATGGCGCAGGAGGAGCCAGAATCAAAATTAATTACGACGGAAACAACTTTTCTGCAAAGGTTCTGGAGAAGCATACTACTGATGCCGGACTGGCAAGCGATCAGCAGACTCCGGTAATTACCGGAAATTATATCAGGACGGTGATGCCTGAAAATGCTGGTGCTTTGAAAAAACAACTGGTCTGCTATATAAAATCCGACCTGCTTAAGCCTCTCTGGACAAGCGGAAAGGACCGGAGATTTGGCAGAGGCCTTGGCCCATACATAGTCAGCGGCAATAAGTTGTTTTTACTCGACGATGATGCAAACCTCTTTTTATATAAATTGGAGGGATCAAATGCAACACTTGTTTCTGAGCACAGAATAACAAACGGAACCGAGGCATGGGGACCTATGGCGATTGCTGGAAATTATCTTCTGATGAGAGATTCAAGGAACATTGTATGTCTGAATATTGGTAAAAGGGAATAAAAATGAACAGAAAACTTATTACTTTCTTTTCGCTGCTTATAATTCTGGCATTTATGGGTTTTATTATCTACGATATTGCCTCAACACGTTCATCTGCGGAACAGAAAGACAATACTGTTAAAGAAACCTCCTGGCAGGATAACTGGATAGTATCTAAAGTATTCGCGCAGACCGATGGTGAAATTACTTCTGTTACAGTTTCGAACAAAGGCAGGATATACCTCGGAGGTGACTCATTTGTCTCATCCTATGATTTGGCGCTAACAAAAAACTGGAAGCTTGGCATGTCGGAAAAAATTACAGCTCTTGCTGTGAGCGGTGATACAATATTTGCGTCAGGGGAAAATAGCATTCATCTTCTGAGCACAGCAGGAAAACTGGTCGGGGAATGGGGACCGTTCGAGCCCAATGGAATAATCACCTCTGTTTCAGCAAACAGGCATTATGTAGCGGTGGCAGATGCTGGATCAAAAACAGTGTTTATTCTCAGGAAAAATGGTGAAGTAGCGGAAATTATTGGACAGGGAGAAAAAAAATTCATAATTCCCAGCCCTTATTTCGAAGTGGTTATAACAGGTGACGATACAATTTATGCCGCAAATACGGGTAACCACAGGATTGAGAAATGGACTGTCGGAGGAGAGTTTATCTCTGAGTTCGGAAAACCGGGTGATGGACCGGACGCGTTCACGGCCTGCTGTAACCCTTCTCACTTTGCAGTGATTCCTCAGGGTTTTGTCACTGCTGAAAAAGGGTTGAACAGAATCAAGATTCTTGACCAGAAAGGTGCATTCGTGGAATTCGTCTCTTCAAAGAACAATTTTGTCCGCCCGGTTCCTCTAGCAGTGGCATCAGTCGACGGCAAAACGATATATGCTGCCAACAAGGCCGATTCAAAACTCTATATTTTCACCAGGAAATGAGAGCTGGTTTCAGGTCATGGATAAATAGCCCTGCAATGGGCAACAAAATTGATGTATTTATAATATAATAAGGATCAAATGGATAGAAAAGAATTCACAGGTACTTTGGTCCGTGCGGGATTAGCCGCTCTGCTGGCATTTATAGCCATAGCACTTGGAAAAAAAGTAGCCGGGACGGTGGATTGCTCATCCTGCCCCGGAAACGGAATTTGCAGGGGCTCATCTGACTGCAGTAAATACCTGGCTCAGAGATGAAGGAAGAGAAAAACAAATACCAGTCAAGACGTGAATTCCTGAGGACTGCAGGAAAACTTATCGTCGCTGCTCCACTGATTGCGGTCCCTGCTTTACTTGCGAAAAGAACTTCAGTATCCGGATATGTATGGCAGATCGATCCTTTCAAATGCACCCAGTGCGGGCAGTGCATGACTAACTGTGTGAAGACGCCATCAGCGGTAAAGTGCACCCATGCTTACATGATGTGCGGCTACTGTGACCTGTGCGGCGCCTATCTTCGTCAGGGGGTTATGACAACTGGCACCGGTGCAGAGAGAGAGCTCTGCCCTACCGGCGCCATAAGAAGACAGTTCGTCGAAGAGCCATTTTTTGAATACACCATTAATATTGATCTGTGCAATGCCTGTGGAAAATGCGTTAAGGGATGCAGTGAGTTCGGAAACGGATCGATGTACCTGCAGATACATCAGGATCTGTGTAATAACTGCAACGACTGCTCCATAGCAAGGTCGTGTCCTTCACAGGCAATTTCCAGGCTTCCTTCTAGCTACCAGTACATTCCCAAGGATAAAAAAAGGAATTCAGGTCTCAATCCCATATCCTGAACATGAACCGTTTCAATGAATAAAAAATTTTTACCGTATATATTATTACTTGTTCTTGTCTGCTGGCACGCACTCCTTTATTCCCAGGACAGGTTTCCGCGTCCCGAATTTGAATCAGGATATGCATATCCGACAAACCAGCTGCCCATTCACAGGTCCCCGGCGCTTGAATACGTAGATGCAGCAGTACTTATAGCAGCACTGTCGGTCAGTTCATGGCTTGCATTGAAAAAAAGATCAAGGCAGGGGCTTGTCTGGGTTGCGGTATTTTCACTGGCATATTTCGGGTTTTACAGGAAGGGCTGTATATGTGCCGTCGGCTCTGTTCAGAATATAGCTCTCGCACTTTTCAATAAAGGTTATTCCATTCCGCTTACAGCGCTTCTTTTCTTTATTATTCCCCTTGTGTTTGCGCTTGCATTTGGAAGAGTCTTTTGTGCCGGTGTATGCCCCTTCGGCGCAATTCAGGAGCTTACCGGGATCCGTCCGCTGAAATTGCCGAGGCCAGTTGAATCAGTTATGGCAGCTGTTCCGTTCATATACCTTGCCGCAGCTGTGCTTTTTGCTGCCACGGGAAACCAGTTCATTATATGCAGGTATGACCCATTTGTCGGATTCTTCAGACTGGATGCTCCCTTCACAATGGTAATCTTCGGGGTACTGCTTCTTATCGCCGGTATATTCATTAACAGGCCCTATTGCCGGTATTTTTGCCCTTATGGCGTTCTTCTGAATGTCTTTTCAAGATTTTCACACAGGCATCTCTCAATAACACCGGCAGAATGTACTGAATGCAGGCTCTGCGAAGAGTCATGCCCTTACGATGCAATTCTTCCGTCGACCGGACAGGATTCATCTGAAGATAAGGAAAAATCACGTTCGAAATTCATTATATATATACTTCTTGTTCCGGTCTTCACTGCCGCAGGGTCCCTGGTACTTTACAACCTCGCTCCTGCCCTTGCCGGTATAAACAGGGATGTCATGCTGGCAAGGGAGATAAGAACAGAAAAGAAAACAGGTATCGCGGCAGTGTCGAAAGCAGCAGTCGCTTTCAGGGAGGCAGGAAAAACTGAAAGTGAGCTTTTTGCAGGCGAAGCAAATGTGATTTCACAGTTCAGAAAAGCTTCACCGTGGGCAGGAGCATTCCTGGGGCTCTCTCTTGGATTAGGCCTTGTCTCCCTGAATGTCAGAAGCAAAAGAAACGGCTACCGGCCGCATAGGGGAAAATGCTACAGTTGCGGAAGATGCTTTAAATACTGTCCGGTGAAAATTAAAAATATTGAAGTGGGATGAAACTGACTGAAAGAAATATCAATATACTGAAAGTGATAAGCCAGGTTGCCGGCGGCTTTACTGTCATCGTTGCAGTAATAATGATTTTCAGCCTGGTACAGCTTAAGACAATGGATCCTCTTGACAGCAAAGCCCTGGCTGCCTTAAAGGAACAGTTTGATAAGAACCCCGGTAATGATGATTTTGCAGCCCAGGTCAGAGCCGTTGACCTGATGGCGAGAAAAGCTTATTTTATTTCACGCAGGCAGGTAGAAACGGGGTCTTACCTTCTGATTGCCGGAGCAGTTATTTTTGTTCTTTGCCAGAGACTGATAACCGGAAATGAAAAAACATTGCCGCCGGTGCCAGGCAAAAATCTGGATGAGGTTATATTTCATGAAAGGTTCAGGAAATATCTGCTCGGATCTTCAGCATTTTTAGCAGTTTGTGCAGTAATTGCATCCTTTATGCTCCGGAGCAGCCTTCCCGACCTTAACGTTTCCGGTCCTCCAAAAAAAATCGTTTTACATGAATCTGCCCGTTCAGACACTTATAAGCCCGACAAAATAAACTATCCTTCATTCAGGGGGGAAAACGGAAGGGGAATAGCCGGAGGTTCAGGTTACCCAGTCGAGTGGAACGGCGGATCGGGCAAAAACATAAAATGGAAGACGGCACTGCCGGGAAAGGGAAAAAGTTCACCGGTCATCTGGGACGATAAGATTTTTGTGACATCTGCTGAAGAAATAAATTGCAGGGTGATATGTATAAATAAAAATAACGGTGAAATATTATGGAACATTTCAGCGTCAGGCATAACCGGTGAACCTGGGGAACTTCCGAAGTTTGCAGAGGAGTCAGGCCTAGCCGTTTCCACTGCTGCCGCCAATAAGGATGTGGTTTGCGCAATTTTTGGCAACGGGAACCTTGTATGTCTCGATCACCGGGGGAAAATACTCTGGGCAGAAAATCTAGGTTCTCCCAAAAACAGCTATGGATACTCTTCTTCCCTGCTGATCAATGATAATACCCTTATCATTCAATTTGATTCTGAAAGTAAGCTCTCGGTTTCGGGACTGGATATAAAAACGGGCAAAGTGATATGGGAATCACCCAGGCAGGGACATCCGGTGTGGTCCTCTCCGGTCATCGGAGTTTTTAACGGACAGAAACAGGTAATAATAAACGGTAACCCGTATGTATCCGCATTTGATCCTGCAAACGGAAAGGCAATCTGGTCGGTCGAATGCATGTCGAATGATGTTGCACCCTCTCCTGCCCTCAACAGCAGGATGGTGTTTACAGTGACCGACTATGCAAGAATGTACGCCCTCCGGCCCGGGACAAGCGTCCAGATAGCATGGAGCGAAGACAACTATACTCCTGATGTTTCAAGCCCGGTCGCAAGCGACAGCTTTGTATTTCTTTCCACCGGTGCCGGTGATGCAGCATGCTTTAATGCAGAAACCGGGGATACTCTCTGGACACATTATTTCATGGATCCTTTCTACGCTTCACCTGTGATTGCAGATGAAAAGGTATGGTTCCTCGACAGAACAGGCAAGATGCATATAGTAAATGAATCCGGTAAATTCAGTCTCATATCTGAATCTGCTCTCGGCGAACCAACAGATTGTACACCGGCCTTCTCCGACGGTCATGTTTTTATAAGGGGAAAGAACAATCTTTATTGCATTTCTGAAAATTGACAGAAGAGAAGCTGAATATTGGAAAAGAATGCTGCAATTGCAGACCGGCTGATGTAAATGATATAATTTCAGCGGTTGACAGTGTAATTGCTGTAACGGGAAAGGAAAAAGATCAGGTCATCCCTATCCTGCAGAAAGTCCAGGAGAAGCTGAATTATCTTCCGTCGGAAGCCCTCAGGCGTATTTGTGAGATGACCGACATAACTCCCGGCCAGCTTTCCGGGGTATCGACTTTCTATTCACAATTCAGGCATCTTCCCGTTGGCACGCATATAATAAAGGTATGCGCTGGAACTGCATGTCATGTCAAAGGATCACAGCTGGTTTCGGAATCATTCAGAAGGGTGCTTGAGATAAATGATGACAAAAGTACTTCTCCTGATAATTTATTTTCAATTGAAGAGGTGGCTTGCCTCGGATGCTGCACACTTGCGCCGGTCGTACAAATTGACGGAAGAACCTATGGTCACGTGAAACCATACCAGGCTGAAAAAGTAATAAGCAATTTTCTGGAGACGCATGACAGGGAAATTGCTCATACGTCAGATGAAGAGCGTGATAAAGCAGGTGCAGAGATAAGAATTGGTCTCGGATCATGCTGCGTTGCAGGCGGAAGCAGGGAAATATTGTCAAAGCTCATGGAAGTCAGGGAGAGTTATGACTTGAGAGCGAGGATTAAACCCGTCGGATGCGTAGGCGTTTGCAACCAGACTCCCCTGCTAGAGATAGTGATAGGTGAAAATCAATATTCAAGATATACAAATGTAAGGAAGGATCAGGTAGAGGAAATTCTCCTGAAGCATATTAAGCCCGGGTCGTTCGGCAAGAGGATTAAACACAGGATAATGGAATTTGCCGATACGTTTGTTTCAGATGATCTCGTCAACAGCCCTGTGAACACAGACAGGAGCCAGAGGGAAAAAATCCTGAATAATTTTCAAAGCAGGCAGATCCGTCTTGCGACAGAGAACAGCGGTATTATGTCACCCACATCGATAGATGAGTATATGCTTTTAGGCGGATTCACTGCGCTGAGGAAATGCCTTGACATTATTAACCCAGTAGATATTATAGAATTCATTAAAGAAAGCGGGCTGAGGGGACGCGGCGGAGCAGGTTTCCCTACGGGTAAAAAATGGGAGATCTTTTCTGCCAGTCTGTCGGATGAAAAGTATGTCATATGCAATGGCGACGAAGGAGATCCAGGGGCATTTATGGACAGGATGCTGCTTGAATCATTTCCTTTCCGCGTAATAGAAGGTATGATCATTGCAGGAATGGCGACCGGAGCACATAAGGGGATCTTTTACATCAGAGCTGAATATCCCCTTGCAGTGGAAAGAATAAGGAATGCCGTCAGTCTGTGCTATGAAAGAGGAATTCTGGGAATAAGTGTACAAAATACACTTAATTCATTCGACATACGTATTTTTGAAGGTGCCGGGGCCTTTGTCTGCGGAGAGGAGACGGCACTGATAGCTTCTCTTGAAGGAAAGAGAGGAACACCTCACCTGCGCCCTCCCTACCCTGCAGTCAGTGGCTTAAGGGGAAAACCCACCCTGATCAACAATGTGGAAACACTTGCCCTGGTCCCGTGGATAATAAATAACGGCCCCGGTGCCTTCAGCTCAATAGGAACAGACAAAAGCAAGGGAACAAAAGTATTTGCACTTGCCGGAAAGATCTCGAGGGGCGGCCTGATTGAAGTGCCAATGGGAATGACCGTATGGGAAATAGTCGAGAAAATCGGCTGCGGAGTGACTGAAGGAAGAAAATTCAAGGCCGTCCAGATCGGAGGCCCTTCAGGCGGATGCATCCCTGAAAGCATGTCAGACATTCCTGTCGATTACGAAGAGCTTACAAAGGCTGGCGCAATGATGGGGTCAGGCGGGCTTGTCGTACTCGATGACACCGACTGCATCGTGGATATGGCAAAGTATTTCCTGACATTCACTCACCGGCAGTCTTGCGGAAAATGTACCTTCTGCCGGGTGGGGACCAGGCATATGCTCGATATAGTAACCAGACTGAGTCAGGGCAAGGCGCAATCGGCTGAAATTGATGAGCTTGAAAAACTCTGTAATTATGTCAGAAACGGGAGCCTTTGCGGCCTTGGAAAGACAGCGCCGAATCCGGTTCTTACAGGACTGAAGTATTTCAGGGAAGAATATGAGGCGCACGCTCGTGGTGTCTGTCCTGCAAAAAGATGCCGC
Organism: uncultured Bacteroidales bacterium; assembly: GCA_963717685.1. Taxonomy (GTDB): domain Bacteria; phylum Bacteroidota; class Bacteroidia; order Bacteroidales; family VadinHA17; genus LD21. The sequence goes on from OY970346.1 coordinate 2,885,161, forward strand.
GATCTTGTAAAATATATGATAAATGACAATTGCACCGGATGTACAAGATGTTATCAGGAATGCCCTGTCGGTGCAATTGGGTTCAACCCGTATGAGAAACATGTCATTGACCGGGATAAATGCACAAAATGCGATAACTGCAGGATTGTGTGCCGTGATAATGCCGTAGATTTAGTTGATATAAATGGCCAGGATAACAATCGATAACAGGATTATTGATGCGGAAAAAGGTGAGACTATCCTCAATGCCGCAGAAAGAGCAGGCATCCGCATACCGTACCTGTGTCACAAGGATGGTGTCGGGCATTATACCTCATGCATGGTTTGCATGGTGCGTGATAGCCTGGCAGATAAATTCCTTCCTTCCTGCACGGCTCTTGTATCGGATGATATGGAGATTGATGCCTCTTCTGAAAAGGTTATGGATATCAGGAGGAAGGCAGTCGAATTGCTTCTTTCCGAGCACAGGGCCGAATGCGAAGCTCAATGCAGGGTCGTATGCCCTGCCGGTTATAACGTGCCCGAAATAAACAGGCTTCTTGCTGCAGGCGATCTTAAAGCAGCAATTGGTGTTATTCTTAAAGGACTTGATTCTCCCGAAATCAGGTGTCTGACATGCCCGGGTTATTGTGAAAACGCATGCCGGAGAAAAAAGATAGATCTGCCGGTATCAATAAAGAATATTCTGATTTTTGTATATAAAAATATAAGCAAAGATGAACTGCCCGCGTCAAATAATAATGATGCCGGTGTCAGAAAAGCCGGGAATAAGAGATTCGCTTCAAGGATTGGACGCCTTGAAGGCTTCGAGCTGAAGGAGTGGCTGAAGGAATCAGCAGATGTTTCCGTGCGTTTTCGTGAGATAAGCGATCTTGTCTCAGCAGGCAGGGAAGCTGAAAATTGTATGCATTGCGATTGCCGGGCAGCTGACAGCTGCAAGCTGAGAAGCGTGGCAGAGGAACTTTCCGTAAAAGATCCTGCAGGAAAAGTTGTAAATGTTTCTATTGAGAAAAAAATAAATCATAAGACCGGACTGATATTCGAAAATGCAAAATGCATTAAATGCGGGCTTTGTGTCAGGATTTGCGAGGACAGCAAAGAGGAGCCGGCCCTTTGTTTCATTAACAGGGGTTTCATTTCAGTCATTTCGGAGCCTCTTACTGAAGAATTCAGCAATATCCTGGCAACCCGGTCAGAAAAATGCATTGAGGTATGTCCCACTGGTGCACTTGGCAGTTTCAGGAAAAATGAATCATGAGACATCAGATTGCCATATCAATACTGCTTATAGGCATTTCAGCGCCGGCACAGATTCCCTATGCTGAATGGCCGGTATTCAGGGGCAAAAGCGATCTTTGCGGATTCATCAGGAATGAATTGCCGTCTAAGCCGGTGCTGATATGGAGCCTGCCGACCGGCGAGTCAACCCAATCATCCCCGGTGATAAGCGACAATGTAATATTCTTCGGAAGCGAAAAAGGAACGATCTTTGCCGTCAAGTCCGACAGGAAGATAGTTTGGAGATATAATGCCGGCAGCTCGGTGAATGCACCGCCTCTCATATATGGGGAAAAGATATTCTTTGGCACTGATAATGGTTTGTTCATGGCCCTTGACAAATCGGCCGGAAAACCAGACTGGACGTATCAGACAGGAAACCAGATCGCAGGCTCGGCAAACGAATGGACAGCAGGTAAAAAATCAGTGATCATTTTCGGAAGCTATGATTATTTTCTTTATTGTCTCGACCCGGGGTCAGGAAAGGTTTTATGGAAAATTGAAACTGACAACTATATAAACGGAACCCCGGCAGTTGAGGATAATAAAATTGTTTTTGGAGGATGTGACGGATATTTAAGGATTGCAGATCCCGTGACAGGCAGGTTAAGGGATACCATCAATGTCGGTGTGTATATTGCAGCCTCTCCCGCCGTCAAAGATCAGATTGCATATTTCGGAGATTACGACGGTAATCTTTATTGCACTGATATTTTAAATGGTAAAATATTATGGAGAGTTTCTTCTTCTGAGGGAGGAGGATCAATTCTGTCTGTTCCGGCGACGGATGGGAATGTTGTAATTGTAGGCAGGGACGACAAGCATCTTTGCTGCTATGATGCCGTCACCGGAAAAATGATCTGGAGATTCAGGACGAACGGAAGTCTAAAGGGTTCTGCTGTCATTACTCCGACGCAGGTCATCTTCGGAAGCTCGGACGGGACCATCTATATGCTTTCCATAAAGGATGGAAGAAAGCTCTGGAGCTTTAATGCAGGGTCCCCGGTAACAGGATCGCCTGCGGTATCCGGCGACAGATTTTATTTTCTTACTGATGATGGCAGGTTGCTTGCATTTGGGGCCGGAAACAACGTAAAATAATTAATTGACTGTAGCATGAGGATAGTTTATCTTATTACAGGCTCGGGAGGATCGTTCTACTGCGGCAATTGTTACCGCGATGTGCTGTACCTGAGAGCTATCCGGAAAGTTCCGGCCGTTTCAGCAAAAGCCATTCCCCTTTACCTTCCACCCGGAGAAAACAGCCAGGAAAGCGGTCTCGACAATAACGTATTTTTCGGAGCTATAACAATGTACCTGCGTGATAAAGTCAGGTTCATGAGGAATATGCCTTCATTTTTTGACAGTATCCTCAATTCTGGTCCTTTGCTTAAACTGGCAGCAAGGCAGGCAGGCACGACAAGGACTGAGGGATTTGAAGGACTTACGCTGAATATGATCAGCGGTGAGAGTGCTTTTCGGAGCGATGAAGTCGACCGGCTTGAAAAATACATTGTATCGGAAGAAGAACCGGATGTGATTCATCTTTCAAATGCTTTGGTAATAGGAATTGCAAGACATCTGAAAAAAAGACTGAAAGCAAAAATAATATGTTCGTTGCTTAATGAGGATGACTGGATCGACGAAATGGCAGAGCCCTACCGGGATGAGGCATGGAGAATGATTGCCTGGGAAGCTCAGGGGATAGATCTTTTTGTTACACCTAGTAATTACTTTAAAGATCTTTTTATACGGAAGACTGGCATTAGCGAAGACAAAATAAGCGTTATCCCAATTGGATTTGATCCTGAAACTGACGGGCCGCAAAGAAAAGAAGCAGACCGTCATGCTATAGGATATTTTTGCAGGGTCAGCTATCAGAACGGATTTGATAAACTTGTGGATGCTTTTGTCAGGATCAGGGAGACCATCCCGGATGCCACGCTGCATGTCTGTGGAGGATATACAGGCGATGACAGGCCTTTTATTGCGGAACAAATAAAGAAGATAAGAAAAAGCGGATTTGAGAAAAGCATCCGGATATATCCCGAATTCCAGGGGCAGAAGAAGGCTGAATTCTTCAGAAATGTGGATGTGATAAGCGTCCCGGTAAGGAAATATGACGGTTATGGTCTTTACATCCTTGAGGCAAACGGAGCCGGAGTGCCGGTAGTACAGCCTTCTACAGGGGCATTCCCTGAAATAATAGGCACGACCGGCGGGGGAATTATATATTCGCCTGACACATCGGACGAGCTTGCATCCTCGCTTGTAAAGTTACTTAAGGATGACAGCCTGAGGATAAAGCTTGGGGAAGCCGGACGAAAAAATGTCATTGCAAAGCTTTCGCTTGACAGGATGGCAGAGGGACTTTCGGGCATTTATGAAACACTTGTAATTCATTAAATATTTAATGCTTTAAGGAATGCTAAAGCTGACAGGTATTTCAAAATCGTTCATCCAAAGGGGAATAGTCCTCGATAATCTTTATTTTGAGGCGAAAGAAGGCGATGCAATTGCAATAACCGGCCCTTCAGGTTCAGGAAAAACGACCTTAATGAATATAATAGGACTGCTCGACAGGCCGGACTCAGGCGATATCCTGTTCAGGGATCAATCAATCCTGGCATTCAGTCCCGACGAGTCCGCAGTGTACAGGAATTTACATGTCGGGTATGTCTTCCAGGATCATCTCCTGCTTCCTCACCTAACGGTGACGGAAAACATCATGCTTCCGCTGTTCGCCGGAAAAATGTCAGGAAAAGAGCTCGCTGATAAAAGAAATTTTGCAGGGATGCTTATGGAAAAAACCGGAATTGAATCACTTAAGGACAAATACCCGTTTCATATTTCCGGAGGAGAGGCTCAAAGGGTTGCACTGGTAAGAGCTCTTATAAACCGGCCGTCTTTTCTGCTGGCCGATGAGCCCACAGGATCGCTGGATGCCAGAAATGCTGAAGCTCTTGGCGATCTGTTAGTTAAAATGAATAATGATCTGGGCATAGCGCTGATCGTAACTACTCATTCATCTGAACTGGCTTCAAAAATGAAGCTTCATTTCAGGCTTGAGAATGGCAGACTGAGCCCCTTATGAAATAATACATGCCGTCAGATGAAACAGGATCTCCTGATTTCGGTTTTCAAAAGCCTTCGTTATTCACGAAAAGATTCTGTTTACCAGGTAATTATAATTGCATTGTTATCTGCAATAATCACCGGGTCTTTTTTTACCGGTGATTCAGTAAGATACAGCCTTCGCAAAACTTCGTGGGAAAAGCTTGGCAATACAGACATAATTGTGAGATCCGGACTCAGGTATTTTAATTCATCTCTTGCTGAAAGGATCCGGGCAAAGACTGGTGAGAAAACCGTTTCAATCCTTGAAACGGACGGATATTGCCAGAATTTTTCAGACGGGGCGACAGCTTTGAACGTTAAAATCTATGGAATAGGAAACGATTTCTTTCAGTTCAACGATGACGATTCGCTTATGCCGGAGTCCGGATCAGTTGCCGTTAATTCGAGGCTGGCGGCCCGCATAGGCATAAAGCAGGGGAATGAGATAATAATTCATTTCAGGCAGATTGATCCGATACCCTCAAATGCTCCTTTTTCACCTTCAGGGAGCAGTACCGGAAGCAAGGTGATGAAAGTCGGGAGGATACTCTCCTCCGCCGAATCCGGTAATTTCTCGACTGGTTTAAGCCAGATCACTCCGATGAACATTTTCATCAATATCCGGGATATGGAAAATGGTGAAAGAAATAAAAATAAAGCTAATGTGATATTGATCCGGAATAAGGGAAAAAGGACTGCAGGTGAATTTCAGAGGATCATCACCGGGGTCATCAGCCCTTCGGATATCGGGCTCACTTTCAGGAGATCGGAAAAGACAGGTGAAACAGAGCTCATCTCCGACAGGATATTTATCGACAGCGCCATCGTGGCTGAAGTCGAAAAAAGAGCGCCTGATGTCTTGCCTGTCCTGACATATTTTGCCAACAGAATAACCTACAATGGGAAGAGCACTCCATATTCATTTGTATCGGCATTGGCGCCTCCATTCCTGCCAGATCCCGGGAATGACGGAATAATTATAAACCGCTGGCTTGCAGTTGACATTGGAGCTTCGGCAGGAGATTCCATAACGATCACCTGGTTTGATGCCGGCGGCAAAAATATGTTAAGGGAAAAGGAAAGGAAGTTCATTGTAAAATCCGTAATAAATAATGACAGTAAGTTTTCCGATCCTTCACTAATGCCCGATTTCCCGGGAATATCAGGAAGTACCACTTGTTCAGGATGGGATGCAGGCATGCCAGTTATATTGGCGAGGATCAGGGAGAAGGATGAGGATTACTGGAAGAAATACAGGGGAACCCCGAAAGCCTTTATAAGCTATAGAACCGGAAAAGAGATATGGGGAAACAATTTCGGATCGGCAACTGCCCTTCGTTTTCCGCCATCGCTCAGTCAAAGTGAAATTAAAAATTACCTTAAAGGATCGTTCGACTCTTCCACGGCAGGTTTTACTGTAACTGATGCAATGGCGGCGTCATCCAATGCTGCAAGGGAAGGCGTCGATTTCAGCACTCTGTTCCTGGGTCTTGGACTCTTCACAATTTCCGCCTGCATTCTCCTGCTTATTATGGCTGAGGCGACATTCTTTGATTCAAGAAGGAAGCAGGTAAAGACATTTTTCTGCCTTGGTTTTATGAACAGGCAGATCAGGGAGCATCTGATCATTGAATCATCGTTGATTTCACTTGCAGGAGCTATTCCCGGAGTCTTTTTGGGATATTTTATCAATATCCTGATCATAAAAGCACTGAATTCGGTATGGTCAGGTGCGGTTCAGACAAATACGCTGGTTTCTGTATTCAGCCCTGTTCCATTGCTTGCAGGCTTTCTGACTACATCAGCAATAGCATCTGTCGTCATTCTGATCATGGCAGGGAAATTTATGAAAACACTTTCCGGGCCAAGGGATGGAAGCATGCATTTTCCTTCCGGGAGTAAAAATAAAATGCTGCTTATCCTGTTTTTTGCAGCATCTGCCTTAGCTCTGATAATGTCGTTCCTGTATAAACAGCATTCTGTACTTCTTGCTTTTACAGGAGGATCATTGCTTTTCGCAGCAATGATAATTTTTCTGCGCTACATCATTATTTCTGAATTTACCGATAAAGGCAAAACAGTGCTACGAAGCAATTATCCCCAGAGAAAATATTCATTCTTTCATCCGGGTCATATAATCAATCCGGTCATTTTCATTGCCGCGGGCATTTTTGCGATAATTATCACTGGTGCAAACAAGCAGGTTATCAGCAGGAAGGATATGCTTCGTCGGGGCGGTACGGGGGGATACCTGCTTTGGGCAGAATCGGCCCTGCCTGTGAGGGAAAACCTCTCCTCAGAAAAAGGCATAGAGGAATTTGATCTTGACGATCCTGAACTTAACGGAATTGAAATAGATCAATTCAGAAGAGTGACGGGTGACGATGCAAGCTGTCTTAACCTGAACCATGTCACTGCTCCTCCCCTGCTTGGGATACATCCTTCGGTCTTCATTGCGCGGGGATCGTTTTCGTTCTCATCGGTCATCGGGAACGGGCATATCGATAATCCCTGGCCACTGCTTGATAAGGAATCAGGCGACAATGTAATTTATGGAATTGCCGACCAGACATCCCTGGAGTGGAGCCTGAAGCTGAAGACAGGAGATACACTGAAAGCAAGGGCTGAAAACGGGCAGCTGCTTAAAATAGTTATATGTGCAGGGCTTAAGTCATCGCTCTTTCAAGGCTATATGCTGATTGGCGATAAAAACCTTGATCACTTCTTCCCTTCCACCGCCGGCAGCTCTGTTTTCCTGATAGACGGGAATCCGGCATCATCCGGCTTCTACATGAAAACGTTAAATGACAGGCTTTCGGAATATGGCTTTTCGTCCGAACCTGCAGGGCAAAAGCTCTCATCATTCTTTCAGGTCACAAATACTTATCTTGAAGTATTCATGGTTTTTGGGATATTAGGCATGATCCTTGGCACTGCCGGCCTTGGCTTTACAATGGCTGCTGATCGCAACAGAAGAAAAAAGGAATTCGCACTGATGATGTCCATCGGCTATACCGGCAAACAACTAAGACGGATGCAGTTAAACGACCAGGCCATAATTCTTATATGGGGAATCCTGACAGGGATAATTCCTGCACTCACTGCGACGTACCCTTCAATAAAGGCAGGTATTAATAAATCATTCAATATCCTGATTGTCATTGTAATATCAATATTAATTACCGGAGCAATAACTGCACTTACTTCAGCAGGAAAATTATCTTCTTCTTCCCTTTCAGGAGAACTGAGCAGGGAATAATTCCACATGCTTTTTGTTAAATAAAATTAAATCTCTGACCTTTTAAACAATTTGGTCAGTTTGTTTGTTATATTTGCGGCTTAAAAAATTTTATAGTGCGAACAGAAGAAGGACCAAGGGAAGATAAAGCAGTAGTAATAATCAATTCTGCGCAGAAACTGTTTGGACTTTACGGTGCCAGCAAGACTTCCATGAGGGAAATAGCTGATGACCTTCATATGTCAAAAGCTTCTCTTTATTATTATTTCCCCGACAAGGAGAATCTTTACAAGGCAGTGATTGAAAAAGAACTGGCAGAATTTCTCGGGAAGCTGGGAAAAGATATAAGGAATAGTCCTGATCCTGCAGGGTGTCTGAGACGCTATGCCCAGGACCGTCTCTATTATTTCAAGTATCTTGTAAATCTTGGACGGATAGCACCCGGGTCATTCTCTGATTTCAAGCCCCAGATCGCAGAATCAATAAGAATTTTCAGGGAAAATGAGAAGAAAATGGTAATGCAGGTGCTGGAGAACGGGAAAAAAAGCGGACAATTCCACATACGAAATGCAGATAAGACTGCCTCTCTCTACCTTGATATTCTGAGAGGTCTCAGAAGTATTTTTATAAGCAATAAGAAACTTATCTCCATTGACGATGATGAATACAGGGAATTGTCGGAAAAAGTTGCTGGTGCGACAAATATATTTATCAGGGGGCTGATGTATAAAAAACAAGATGCATAATTAATGGAATTTAACTGATTAATTAAAATTAATATCAAGACAATCAATGGCACAGAATTCAAAGAAAAAAAAGCTTAATGTATATATCCCGCTGGGTATAGTAATAGTCGCGGTACTTGCCGGTGCTTTTATCTGGTACAAGGATTACATGAAATATGTAACAACCGATGATGCAAAGGTCGATGCCGATAACATCACCGTCAGTTCAAAAATTCTGGGAAGGATTGTGACAGTATATGCCCAGGAGGGTGATGTAGTCAGGCAGGGAGAGCTTCTTGCCGAACTGGATAGTTCCGACCTTGTGGCACAGAGAAACCAGGCACTTGCGCTCAAAGCCCAGGCACTTGCAAATCTAAGTCAGGCAGATGCAAAATATGCCTCTGATCAGCAGGGCCTGAAAGTTGTGGAAATTAATTTCGAAAAGGCCAGGGAGGATCTTGACAGGGCTAAGAAGCAATCAGAAGGAGGAGTGATAACCGAAGAACAGTATGATCATATTACAAAAGCTTATGAAGCCGCATCGGCACAGGTTGATGCTTCAAAGGCCCTGATAGAAGTGTCAAAGTCCCAGATTGCCAGCGCTTCAGCTTCGGTACAGACTGCAGATGCCCAGACCAGGGTACTGGATACACAGCTCAGGAACACAAAGCTCTGGTCTCCGGGTAATGGCATAATTGCAAGAAGATGGCTTATGCCAGGCGATGTCATTCAGCCTGGCCAGTCGGTCTTCACATTTACTAATGACAACAAGGAATGGATTGTTTGTTATCTTGAAGAAACTAAAATCGAAGGAGTACAGGACGGCCAGAGCGCAAAATTCACTATCGATGCTTTCAAACATGTGAAATTTTATGGAAAAGTGTTCCTGACAGGTACCAGCACTGCTGCTACGTTTTCACTGATACCAGCGAATAATGCGTCTGGTAATTTTACAAAAGTCACTCAAAGAATTCCATTACGGATATCAATTGATTCAGCAAGCAATGGCAAGGCGATTTCCTCATTTAATATTCTGCCGGGAATGTCAGCCGTTGTAAAGATAACAAGAAAGCGCTGATGGAACATAGGAGAACACCGACCCACAGGATAAGAATGCTTGTGAGGAGGCCTGATTCAATGCTTCATCCAAGGCATCGAATGTACAAGTGGCTTCTTCTCGGGAACATCATGTTAGGAACCTTTATGGCTGTTCTCGACGGCACCATTGTGAACACCGGACTGCCCAAGATAATGGCTTCCTTCGGTATCGGACTTGATAAGGTACAGTGGATAATAACAGCTTATATGCTTGCCATGGCAGTCATGCTGCCTACATCGGGCTGGCTTGCCGACAGGTTCGGATATAAAAGGATGTACTTCTCGGGATTATTGCTGTTCACCACAGGTTCACTCATGTGCGGATTATCCCCCAATGAAAATGTACTCATTTTCTCAAGAGTAGTCCAGGGACTCGGAGCAGGAACTTTGCAACCGCTGGGAATGGCGATAATCACGAGGGAATTTCCGATAAAACAAAGAGGCCTTGCTCTTGGGTTCTGGGGAATTGCAGCAGCAGCATCAATCTCATTCGGGCCTACTATAGGAGGATTCATTATAGACAATTTCAACTGGCAGCTGATTTTTGGAATAAATATACCAGTCGGAATTCTGGCAATGATATTTACAATTATTATACAGACAGAATACAAGCACCCTGTAAGAAGAAGGTTTGACCTGATTGGTTTTATTTCTGTAACAATCTTCCTGCCAATCACATTATATGCGCTTTCAGAAACAACAGCGGCGACAAATTCCGCGGGCTGGCATGCGCCTTATATCCTGCTTTGCCTGGCAATTTCAGCAATATCCCTTGCAACTTTCATAACCACGGAGCTCACTGCCGAGGATCCGATAATAGATCTGAGACTGTTATCGTCACACAATTTCGGGCTTGCAAATATAATCATGGTCTTTTTCAGCCTTGGCATGTTCGGCAGTACGTTTCTTCTGCCGGTCTATCTTCAGAATACAATGGGATATACAGCCTTACAGGCTGGCTCAGTGTTCCTCCCGGTTGGAATAATCCAGGGATTCATGGCCCCTATTTCAGGAAGAATATCAGACAAGGTTAATCCAAAGATCCCAATAATATTAGGCATTCTTTTGATGGCATTCAGCTTCTATCTTAATTCCAAGCTCTCATTCCTTACGGAAAGAAAAGCTCTGATGGCTTCATTATATGTAAGGGCTTTCGGAATGGGTCTGACTTTCACCGCAATGAATACGATTTCTCTTCTTGAAATATCCAGGGAGAAAATGGCCCAGGCATCAGGGATCTCAAACACTATCAGACAGCTTGGAGGAAGCCTTGGTGTGGCATTGCTTGCGACTATGCTAACCACAAGGTCACAGTATCATGTTGAGCAGTACGGACTGGCCTTAAATACAAATTCGGAGATCTATCAGGAAACAGCAAAGAATATAAAATTCTATGCTCAGCATGAATCAGGATCATCTCCGGCTAATGCAATAAGATATTCTCAGAGTGAAATAATGTCCAATATTAACAAACAGGGTTATATTGATGGTATCAATGATGACTTTCTCATCTCGGCGATTATTACCCTGATTGGGGGAATACCTATAGTATTTATGTATGCAAAAAAATCAAAAAACGAAAAAACAACTGTTCATGAATAAAAAGTATAGGACCGGCATCGCATCTATGGCTTTAATGATCATCTTAAGCATACCTGTAAATTGCCAGAACGACCAGGGCAAGAATTCTTTCACCTCCGATTCTGTTTCATTAAAATCGGTTATTGATGAGGTTATCAAGACCCATCCTACGGTGAAAGGTGCAGAGGAAGCACTAAGAAATGCGGATGCAAGGATAGGACTGGCCAGGACAGGATATTACCCGGTCATTGATGCGGGGGCGGACTATTCAAACATCGGACCTCTGATGAAAATCACTATTCCTAACATGGGCACTTTCCAGCTGTACCCCGAGAACAATTATTCGGCCGAAATCGACTACAGGCAGGTGATATATGATTTTGGAAGAACCAGAACCAATATTCAAATAGAAACTGAAGGCAAGGCAATAGGAGAAAAAACACTTGACCAGACCAGACAGATAATGGCCCTGGCGACAATCAACAATTTCTATACGCTCGCCTATCTTCAAAGTGCCATAGTAATTAAGGATGAGGAACTGAAAACCCTTCAGGCTCATCTGAAGTATGTCGAGACAATGAAAGCCACGGGTGCTGCAACAGACTATGAAGTTCTCACGACTAAAGTGAAGATATCCTCAGCCGAAAGCCAGAAATCGGATCTGCTGGCAGCCCTTGCAATACAGCAGTCTTATCTCAGCTGCCTCACCGGCCGTGAAAACTGGTTGCCCGTAGTAAGGGAAGAATTGGAAGCGTCCGCGCAGGAGGCTTCCCGAGATTCACTCTTAACCTTCGCATACCATAATCGCGACGAAATGGCAATCAACAGTGAAAAAGCAATTGTCGCCGGGTTAAGGTACCAGCAGATAAAAGCACAGGACAAACCGGTCATCAACTTCATGGCTTCAGGCGGGGCTAAAAATGGGTATCTCCCGAATCTGGACAAGATAACGCCAAATTATGTGGTCGGAGTAAATATTTCAGTCCCTATTTTCAGCGCGATGAAAACAAAATACAACCTTTTGCAGGCTAAGTCAACAATCAATACCTTGAATTATGAGACGGAGAATACGAAAAGGAATATTACTTCCGAGGTAAGGGAAGCAGAAGAATATGTGGCTTCTGCCAGGCAGAAGGAAGCTCAGTTCACTCTTCAGCTCGAGCAGGCACAGAAGGCGTTTTCACTTGCCGAAATAAGTTACGAATCAGGTACAATCACAAATCTCGAACTCCTTGATGCAAGTACGACCGTATCCGAAAGCAGACTGATGCTCCTGAAATCAAAAATTGACCTGGTCGCGAGCATTTACAGGCTTAAAGCAGCACTTGGGGAGAGACTCTATTGAGTTCCGGCACGACCCGGATGGTAAATTGACTGTGAACGCAGTTCGCCATATGCTTAATGGTTTTGCAATATCCATTTTCCGCGGGTCACGGGAGGAATTATTTTAATTAATAAAATCCCTAGGAAGGAGATCGTAATCCTTCCATTCATTCAGGGGCAGCCTGAGCTCATTGATCAGGCCCGAGTTTATATCAAAAATCCAGCCATGGAAATTGATTCTCCTGTTATTACGGAAGGCTCTCTGGATGATAGGCGTGCGCAGGAGATTTTTCAGTTGTGCAATCACGTTCATTTCAGAAAGCCGGTCGTACATCTTTGCCTTGTCACCTATAGACTCAAGTTCAGTTTTATTGAAATGATACAGGTCGCTTATCTGGCTTACCCAGTTTTCAACAATATCCTCTGCGCCAAGTCCTTCAACTGCAGCCTTTACTCCTCCGCACCTGTAGTGTCCAAGCACAATTACATGCTCAATTTTCAGGATTTCGATTGCGTACTCGATAATGGATAACAGATTCATATCGGTGAGGTTCACCTGATTAGCTATATTCCTGTGAACGAATAATTCACCAGGTTCTGATTCAGTGATCAGGTCCAGCGGTATCCTGCTGTCGGAACACCCTATAAAAAGGAATTTAGGCTTTTGAGGCTTTGAAAGCTCATCAAAGTAACCGGGATTATTCGCCAGCTTTGCCGTTGCCCATTCACGGTTGTTTTTTATGAGGTCAGAGTAATCGTTATGCCGCATCATAAACTGGATATTTGTCAACATTTATTAAGTCCCAGGTCAGGATACAGTTTCCTTCCAGGATCCATTGAGCCAAGTACAACAAGTGCAGCCCCGATGGCAGCCGCATTTGAAATTTCCGATGTATAGACGTTTTTCGTCGGAAAAGCGCTGGAGATAAGTCTGGTAAACAGGGGATTCTGAGAAAAGCCGCCGGTTATATAGATATTTTCGATATCATTATCAGCTGGAATGATCAGATCAATAGCCTCTGCTGCAAGCTCTGAGAGTTCCACCATCAACTGGTGGTAACCTTCACTGAACGAGGTGAAGACAAAAAAGTCGTTTTTCTCCTTCAGCTCCCTTGAATAAGGCTGGTCAGTAAAGAAAAACCTTTCATTCATGCTTTTCCTTCTGCAAAGTTCCATCAGTTCATCATCGGGCCTTATACTTTTGTAATAATCCTCTGCAGTGTTAAAATGCCTGTTCAGCAGGCTCAAAGCCATATCATGATAATGACCCATGAAAAGCCTTGAAGATTTGACAGGCTGCTTTGCGATGCTCATGTAACAAAGGCAATCGTGATCCAGCTGTTCTGCAGTCAGTTTCTCAGAATTGAACGGGTTCATATTAATGCACCAGGTTCCTGTGGAAAGAAGCAGGAATTTACCGCTGCTTCCTGAAAAGTAAGGAGCAAGCGAGGCTGAACTGTCATGAATGCCTATCCCTGCATATATTTTTTTTCCTGCAATTTCAATTTCATTTAAAGTGCCGACTTCAGAAGGCGGGGGAAGTTTTAAACCTTCCTCTCTCGTCCAGATGTGATATTCCATATCGTCGAAATTCCACATAGCCGTATGGCAGCCGATGGATGTATGCTCTGAATAAACCTTCCCTGTAAGCAGATAGGAAAGATATTGGGGAAAATGCAGTATCTGTTTTATCCTGTAGAAGATCTGAGGTTTGTCATGGCGAAGCCAGAGAGTCTGCATTCCCGAATTCAGCATCCCCAGGGCCGGAGAGGCGGTCTGCCTGCAGAACTCATCCTGACCTCCATGCTTGCGGTATATCCTTTCAGGAATCTTGTCTTCGATTGGTTTGAGATAATTATAAACCGGTGTGAGCCGTTTCCCGTTTTTATCAAGATAAACCAGGGTTGCACCGTATGTGGCAAAATTTACTGCAGTAAGATCATATTTATTGGAGCGGGCCAGGTCGTTTAAAGTATCTTTCACCCACTTTTCGATTTTTTCAATATCGTCACATTCAAAGCCATCATCATCGGTTATTTCAGGGAATTTCTCTTCAGCTTCCGTTAGAATATTGAGATCGTAATCAAACAGGATGACCTTCTTGTTGGTCTTGCCTACATCAAAAACCGCTATAGTTTTATCTTTCATCTTTTTAATAAAACTGATTCCTCATACTCCTGAATTTTTTCAATATACTCCTGTCCCACGGGAACATTATTTATCATGCAGAAATAGTCCCATACTGCTCCGAAAGGCATTGTCTTCATAAGCTCCAGGAATGCCAGCCTCTCAAAGTATTTCCCTTCCTCTTCAAAACGGAGAAGGGTTTTGAATGGTTCAAGCAGTGCAAAGAGGAATGCCACCTGGACAGCCCTCGCTCCCACCACATACGCTCCTATCCTGTTAAGGCTTGCATCAAAATAATCAAGCCCGATGAAGACACTGCCGAGGGCTTTGGCTCTCACGATCTCCTGTGCAATCAGGGCTGTCTCGTCATTGAACGTGGCAACATGGTCACTGTCCCACCTTACTCCGCGAGTCAGATGAAGAAGTATCCCGTCAACAAAGTCAAGGCATGCCGATATTTTGTCCCCGACCTGTTCCGTCGGATGGAAATGCCCGTTATCAAGAGTTATCATAGTTCCGTTTTTTGCCGCATAGCAAAGATAGAAATCATGCGATCCTACCGTCATCGACTCGAGTCCTATGCCAAACAGCTTGCTCTCTATTGAATCTCTCAGATATTTCTTAGGGTATTTCACAGCAAAAATCTCGTCAAGGGATTTTTTCAGGATCTTCCGCATTGTGTACCTGTCTACCGGGGTATCCTTCGATCCGTCAGGTATCCAGATATTGTGCACAGAAGGAGTTCCGAGCTGTCTGCCCATTTCAGCAGCAATGGCACGGCATCTCTTTGTATGTTCAACCCAGAATTTCCTGTATTTCTCATTCTTGCTTGAAAGTGTATAACCGTCATTTGCAAAAGGATGGGAGAAGCATGTGCAGTTGAAATCAATCCCCATGTTCCTTTTTTTCGCCCAGTCAATCCATCGCCTGTAATGCCTCGCTTCGATTTTGTCGCGATCGACGGATTTTCCTCCGAACTCGCCATAAATTGCATGAAGATTTAATCTCTGGTCACCCGGGATAAGAGACATTGCTTCATCGAGATCCTTTCTCATTTCTTCAATCGTCCTGGCTTTGCCTGGAAAATTTCCTGTCGCCTGTATCCCTCCGCCACCCAGCTCGGCACCTGGTTTTTCAAATCCGCCAACATCATCCGTCTGCCAGCAATGAAGACTGATTTTAATTTTATTCAGAGTTGTAAGGACTTTTTCAGTATCCACTCCCATGGCGGCATATTGATCCCTGGCAAGCTGATATGATTTTACAATGGATGCTTTTCTCACGATTATCTGTTTTTATTCTTTATTTTCAATACTTAACTTGTTGTTTTTTAAAATAATCAGGTGAAGCCGTCTACCGGTCACCGGTTATCGGTTGCCGGTCTTACCCTGTACTCCTCGTTGAAGCCAGGGTACAGTTTCATCCTGAAGGCGAATCTTGTCGTCGTCATTTTTATATTCCTTATCCGAGTTTGACAATAAATGCCGAAAGTATAAGTACTATGATCCCGGCAACAAGAAATGCAATTGTCCTTGTCTTTACCCCTTTCCATTCATTAAGAAGCATGCCCCAGATGTTGCTTATTGCAATATTAAGCGCCATAAGGATGCTCCATCCGAAAACAGCCATTCCGGAAGGAAGCCTGCTTGATCCCATTCCGAAAAAATGGAATTGCAGAAACCAGAGCAATCCTGCCAGGAAGGTAAAAAAGATATTATTAAGCAATACTCTTCCGGGGACGGTGAAGTAATCCTTATAAGTTTTATTTTTTATGTTAAGAAAGAAGCAGTAAACGAAGTTTGTTATAAACCCTCCCAGCAGTATGAAGATCAGAGAAGGGTCTTTCTGAAAAAGAGGATTGGTGCCATGGGCGAATGCTGCATGCTCTATTGGCTTGCCGGCTTCATAGCCGAAATTAAAGCATGCGCTCATTATTCCGGCAAATACAGCAATTATCAATCCCTTCTTCAGCGCGAATTCCCTGACTGCGGCTTTTTTTTCCTCTTCGGTCATTTCTCTGCTTTTGAGAGACCCGGCATAGCCGATAATGATTATTCCTGCCACAGTCACTGCAACACCAATGAGGATAAGTATTCCTTCCCTGGATGAAAAAAGATTTTGCCCTGCAATTATCGGAGGCAGAAGAGTTCCAAATGCAGCACAAAGCCCAAGCGCAATGCTTTGTCCGAGTGCAATTCCAAGATACCGGAGACTAAGCCCGAATGTCAGTCCGCCAAAACCCCAAAGTGCCCCGAAGAATATTGCCATAAGCTTCGCGCCGGAAGGAGCTTCCCTGATAATGGGAATAAGCTGGCCATGAGGCACGAAGATAAATGCAAACAGCCAGGGAATTACAATCCATGCAAACAAACCCTGGCTGATCCAGTATGATTCCCACGCCCAGGTCCTGATTTTTTTGAATGGAACATAAAAGCTTGCGGCACAAATACTTCCGATTGCTATTAATAAAATGCCCTCTATAGGCTTCATTTTATAATTCTTAAATGAATTTGCAATTTAAAAACTTTCATTCTTCTAATTATCTTTTGATTCATTTTTTATTAATGTTTTTTTTATAAACTTTAGAATCTGGATTTATAATATTGTCGTTATGAAATACTTAAAGTTATTCCTTTTTATTTTGTTAATCTCAGAAGGACTGAAAGCCCAGAATCTGGCCGTAATGGACCTTACTGTCGAACACCGTAAAAACCCTGTCGGCATTGATGCGGTTATTCCGCGAATGTCGTGGAAAATATATGGCACAGGTAACAATATCATGCAGACAGCATATTCAATAAGAGTTGCTTCCGATCAGAAATTTTCAGCCGGAAGTTTAATCTGGCAGTCTGGAAAGGTAACCAGCGATGTGTCAATCCTTGTCCCGTATTCCGGACCGGCAATGGCCTCAGCCACAAGGTATTTCTGGCAGGTGAAAATCTGGGATAATAAAGACAGGGAATCAAAATGGAGCGGGGCAGCCTTCTGGGAAACAGGCCTGCTATCTCCCTCCGGATGGAAGGCAAAATGGATCGAGCTTGAGGGAGATACCAACAGATTTTCCCCTTCCCCTCACTTCAGAAAGGACTTTTCAATCGAAAAGCCGATTCGTAATGCGACAGTGTACGTCACCTCCCACGGATTTTATGAGCTTCATATTAACGGCATTAAAGTAGGCGACCAGGTTTTAACTCCGGGATGGACGTCATACGGGAAAAGGCTGCAATACCAGGTATACGATGTGACTGCCCAGTTAGTGAAAGGCAATAATACCGTGGCAGCGTTGCTTGGCGACGGATGGTACCGGGGTACTCTTGCCTGGGGAGGCAACTGGGCAGTTTACGGAAAGCGTCTTGGTCTTCTGGTACAGTTAAAGATAGTGTATGCCGACGGAAGCGAGGCCGTGATCATATCCGATGAATCCTGGAAAGGGATACAGGATGGTGCATTACGGATGAGCGATATATATGACGGTGAGGTATTTGATGCAACAAAAAAGCTCACCGGATGGGACAAACCTGGCTATGACGACAGCAAATGGTCAATGGTAAAAATCGGAAAATACAACAATAACCTTATCGCATCGGAGAGCGTTCCTGTAAAAAAACTGCAGGAAATCAAGCCTGTCAGAATATTCCGGACTCCTCATGGAGACCTTGTGGCAGACATGGGACAGAATATGGTGGGATGGGTAAGGCTTAAGGTTACCGGACCAAGGGGTACGGTGGTAACGGTTCGTCATGCTGAAGTGCTCGATAAATACGGGGAATTCTACACTGAGAATCTGCGCTCAGCAAAGGCACAATATGTTTATACCCTTGCAGGGACAGGCGAAGAGACTTATGAGCCCCGGTTTACATTCATGGGATTCAGGTACGTGGAAGTCACTGGCTTCCCCGGTACTCTTACAGCCGATAACCTGACAGGAGTCGTGGTACATTCCGATATGCAGGGCACGGGCACTTTTGAGTGCTCCAGCAAGCTTGTGAACCAGCTTCAGCATAATATAGTCTGGGGACAGAACGGAAATTTTGTGGATGTCCCCACGGATTGCCCGCAGAGGAATGAGCGGCTCGGATGGACAGGCGATGCACAGGCATTCTGCCGTACTGCCGCATTCAATTATGATGTGTCGGCATTTTTTTCAAAATGGCTGAAAGATCTTGCAGCAGATCAGAAACCCGGCGGAGAAGTGCCGGTCGTGATACCGGATATTCTTGACAGACAGGGATCAGCAACAGCACAGACGTCAGCCGGATGGGGAGATGTTGCCGTCATTGAGCCCTGGACGATATACATGGTATATGGTGATAAGAGATTGCTCGAAACGCAATATCCTTCAATGAAGGCATGGGTGGAGTACATCCGGAAAAAAGCCGGGGACGGAATGATCTGGAAAGGCGGCAGCGTTTACGGTGACTGGCTCTTCTACCATCCACCGGTTAACAACCACACGGAACATGATGGGTACACTGATCATGATTTAATCGCAACGGCATTCTATGCATATTCAACTTCCATATTAGCATCTGCTGCAGGTGAGCTTGGGAAGACAGAAGATGCAAAATTCTATTCCGGTCTTTTCGATCAGATAAGGAAGGTCTTTATAAATGAATATGTGACTCCTGCCGGCAGGGTCGGGACAAATTCCCAGACATCTTACATTCTTGCTCTCAGATTTAACCTCCTGCCCGACGACCTTAAACCCGCGGCTGCAAGGTTCCTAGCAGACGACATAAAAAACAGGCATAATCATTTATCAACCGGATTCCTTGGCACTCCGTTCATCTGCCATGTGCTTGCGCAATATGGTTATACGGACGTAGCTTATGACCTCCTTCTCCAGGAAACATATCCCTCCTGGCTATACCCTGTGAAAATGGGAGCCACGACTATATGGGAACGATGGGACGGACAGAGAACCGACAGCACATTCCAGGATCCGGGTATGAACTCATTCAATCATTATGCTTACGGAGCCATCGGTGACTGGCTTTACAGGGTGTCTGCAGGAATTGAGGAAAAGAAGCCCGGTTACAGGGAAATACTGATCCAGCCGCATCTTACGAAGAGACTGGATTACTCAAAGGCAACGCTGGAAAGCCCGTATGGGACAATTGCTTCCGGTTGGGAAAGAATTGCTGACAGGATTATCGTGCATGTCACAATACCTGCAAATACCAGCGCAACCATAAAATTACCCCTGGCTGATCCGGTTAAACTGACTGAGAACGGGCAGCCGTTCATTGCAGAAAAAGGCACCGGAGAGGGAAAGGACAAGGGAGATTTTTCAGTTACAACAGGGATTTCAGAAGAAAAGACAATCGAAATAACAAGGGGATCCGGTAATTACACTTACGAATTCCCGGAATGATAAGCCCTGAGGGTATTATTTTATCCTCTTCTGAATTTTTTTCCAGGATCCTGTTATCAGGAAGCTTTCATCCATATAGCTGATCATTTTTATAAACTTGACCATAGGTATGGAGAAAGAAAGCTCAGTCTCCGAAACATGAGGCCTTGCGGAGGGATCAAACATCCCTATCACTGCATGAGGGCGCTCCTTGTCCTTTTCCAGGAAGGGATAATGTATTATTGAGCCGCAACCAGAACCGAAAGGTGCTATCGTTGAATTTGGTTCACTCTGGTCATAGTTGGCAAGAGTGAAAAGTCCTGAAAGCACATCAGGGGTAGCATAAAAGATCACGACTTGCGGATTATCATTCTCAGCCAGCATATCCCATCTCTTGAAGACAATGTACTTGCCATGTGAAGAAAAATGTTGTTGGTTTTTCATCAGCTCCCTTACCATCTCTGGTGTCCGGATGTATCTTTCACCTTCCATTTCTCCTTTTATCCCGCATGAAAGGAAGTACTCGAAATTCGGTCGCATTTTATCGTTGAAGCCAAGGTATCTCTGTGCGCCTCCGCATGTTACGGCTTCAGCTCCGAATGCCAGCGATTTTCCTTTCCTAACTTTGGATAATTCAGCAATGAGGCATTTCCATCTTTCAGTATCAGGAACCTTTTCTGCTCCGTCGGTCTCATCCGAGTACCAAAAAGTTATCGGGAGATCATTGCTGTTGAAATATTTCTTCCAGCTGTCAATGAACTGTTTCTTGATCTTTGCATCCATAAGATAATTTTTTACAAGACAGATCAAAATTAATGTAAAATGAACTTTGTAAAACAATCAGGTCATTAATAATTATTTTTTGTACCTGAAATGAAGAGTGAATTATCAATCGTCTCTGTGAGGCTTTTTAAAAATAATAAGATAATAAAAGAATTACAATTCAATTTTCTTGCCATTGGACTCACGGAATCACACTGTGTCTTTTATTTAAAAATTCCGTGCTGCCCAGTGTAATACGTGGTGAAACCTTAATATACGCCTCAAGACAGGATTGTCATTAATAATAATGTGTTGTTTCTAAAACCCCTGAGCTTATTTTAAATTCCATGGCAGCATTGTTCAGTTGAAGAGTATAATAAATGCTATTTTTACTGGTCGGTGAATTTCACAATATTAATTCAAAATAATTTTGGCATTTGTAAGTAATCATATTGGAGAATTAGCCGCCCTTCTGGTCACTTTTTTCTGGACATTCTCGGCCCTTGCCTTTGAACATGCCAGCAAGAAAGTCGGCTCGCTTGTCGTCAATATAATCAGGCTTATAATTGGATTTGTCTTTCTGACACTATTCAACTTTATCAGAAGAGGATCTGTACTTCCACTTGATGCAACTTCCGGGAACTGGATTTGGCTGACTCTTTCAGGGCTCGTGGGATTTGTTTTCGGAGATCTTTTCCTTTTCAAGTCGTATGAAGTAATAGGTTCCAGGTTTTCAATGCTTATAATGAC
The DNA here is from genome assembly GCA_963717685.1 of uncultured Bacteroidales bacterium. GTDB lineage: Bacteria > Bacteroidota > Bacteroidia > Bacteroidales > VadinHA17 > LD21. The sequence continues at coordinate 2,906,513 of OY970346.1, forward strand.
ACTGGTACCTCTTTTCACTGCTTTCTTCGGTTTCCTTATCCTCGGAGAGCATCTGAGGCTTTTTCATTTTCTTGGAATGGCTATTACTTTCATGGGCATATCAATGGCGATCTTCAACCGGGACCGGAAGGGTGAAAAGGTCTTGCTGAAGCTTTCCCCCAAAGGAATCCTTTATGCTCTCGGAGGTGCAGTCGGACAGTCTCTCGGACTGGTTCTCAGCAAGCTTGGCATGAAAGATTATGATCCGTTCTCTGCAACGCAGATAAGGATAATTGCCGGCATTGCAGGATTTAGTGTACTTATTACACTTATTAAAAGATGGGGTGGAACATTAACGGCAATAAGGAACAGGCCGGTAATGAAGAGCATTACTCTCGGAGCATTTTTCGGTCCGTTCCTGGGCGTCTCATTTTCCCTTGTCTCAATTAAATACACTGCAGCCGGCATCGCTTCGACAATTATGGCGCTTGTGCCAGTATTCCTGATAGTGCCGGCAATTGCACTGCACAGGGAGAAAGTCACCATTGCTGAAATTGCCGGGGCCGTTATAAGCGTGGCAGGTATTGCAGTTTTCTTTATCTAGAATAGTCATGAATCCTGAGGAAATAAGAATGCGCATTCCCCTCTCCGAGCTGAAGTTCTCAGCATCAAGGAGCGGAGGCCGGGGAGGACAGAACGTGAACAAGGTCAGCACAAAGGTTGAATTAAGATTCAGTATTTCAGAATCAGATGGATTGTCAGATGACGAGAAGGATAAAATACTGAGGCTTCTCAATAATAAGATAAACAATGAAAAGGAATTGATAATAACTTCCAGCAAGGAAAGAAGCCAGTGGATGAACAGGAAGAAGGCAGAGGAAAAATTTTTCCGGATAATTGCAGTCGCTCTCACTGAAAAGCCAAAGAGAAAAAAGACAAAGCCTTCACAAACATCTGTAAATGAAAGAATTGAAGAGAAGAAAAAGAAAGGCATAAAAAAGAAGCTTCGCCGTGATCAGGGAAAGCTTCATGAAGACTGACGATTCCGTTCTGAAAAACCGCTGCACAGATTTATAGCATTTGTTAAAAAACTTAAATTATTCTGCCATAAAACAAGATTGGCATTATTCTTGTTTATCTGAACAATGATTTTTTTTTGAGAATTAAAAGAGTTGATTTTAACGGAGATGAACGAAAAAAAATTGATATGGAAAAAAAGACACAAAAAAACATTCATGGCAATTATAATTATATGCTTCAAAACTAATCTTGTAATCAATTGTCAAACAATGAAATAGAGAAACATGCAATATGCAGCTCAAAAAACGATGTTGATAAAATGCTAATTGTGTTAATATTTCTGATAGTCAGATGATACAATGTATTTATAGAATATATATTTTCGCCCCAATTAAATTAATTAATAGTAACAATTTAAAAACAATTTAATCTTAAAAGAAAACGGTGAATTTTTTCATCAAATGCTATGAACGCTAACAGTAATGAGGTAACGGCTCTCAGCAGAGAGAGCCACCTCGTGGGTTGCTCTTCCGACGAAGAGCCTGGCGCGAAAACCAAAATTTTTTCGCAAATTGAAATCCCAACAAAGTTAGTTAGCAACCGGAGTTCGGAGTTCATGCACCGCTACTTCCCCCTAACGACTATCGATTCATGGAATGATTGGAAATGGCAGCTCAGGAATACCATTACAAGTCTTGACGAGCTAAAGAAAATCATGAGATTATCCGAAAAGGAGATTATGGCTATTAATAACCTTAAGGGCCGTCTTCCCATGAGGATAACTCCATACTTTGCCTCGCTGATATACGATTCGGCATATTCGAATCCGTTGCGGCGCAATGTAATTCCCGTTGTTGAAGAACTGATTCAGCAAAGCTCTGAGCAGTCAGATCCTCTCCATGAAAAATCATTTTCTCCGGTAAAGGGTATCGTTCACAGATATCCCGACAGGGTACTCTTTACTGTAACGCAAGTCTGCTCAAATTACTGCAGGTATTGTACGCGTTCACACTCTGTCGGAAAGCTTGATAAGCTTGGAAGGCAGGATTTTGAAAAAGCCTTCGCATATATCGCTTCTCACAGGGAAGTCAGGGATGTGCTGATCAGCGGCGGCGATCCGCTTACACTCACGGATGAGACACTGGAGTATATCCTGTCAAATATCAGAGCAATCGAGCATGTTGAAATAATCAGGATCGGAACCAGGATTCCGGTTGTTCTCCCGATGAGGATCACTGACAATCTTGTAAATATGCTCAGGAAATATCATCCTCTTTTTATCAGCCTGCATTTTTCGCATCCTTCAGAAATAACCGGGGAGTGTGCGAACGCATGCATCAAATTGTCTGACGGTGGATTCCCGCTTGGGAGCCAGACTGTTCTGCTTAAGGGTATAAATGATAATGTACCTGTCATGAAGGAACTGATGCACAGTCTTCTTAAAGTTAGGGTCAGGCCATATTATCTATATCAGTGTGATCTGATTCCGGGATCCGGACACTTCCGGACAACAGTGAAAAAAGGTCTTGAAATAATAAAGGGATTAAGAGGCTTCACCAGCGGTTATGCAGTGCCTACTTATGTTATTGACGCTCCCGGCGGAGGCGGTAAAATTCCATTGCTTCCGGATTATGTGGTCGAACATAACAGCGAGAAAATAATTCTGCGTAATTACAAGGGTGTCCTGTGCGAATATCCTGAAAAATAAATTTTAATGAAAGTTGGTCTGACTTATGACTTGCGGTCGTGGTATCTTGACCGGGGTTATACTATGGAAGATACCGCCGAATTCGACAAGCAGGAAACTGTGGATGCAATTGCCGGGGCCTTGGGTAAAATGGGGTTTGAAACCGAACCGGTAGGCAATTGTTTCCAGCTTATGGAAGCGTTGCATGAAGGTAAAAAATGGGATCTTGTTTTCAATATCGCTGAAGGTCTCTATGGCGACGGTCGCGAATCGGTAGTTCCCGCCATCCTGGATCAGTATAAAATACCTTATGTCTTCAGCGGACCAGTCATTCTTGGAATCTCACTTAATAAATACCTTACCAGGCTGATTGTCACGGCAGCAGGAGTTCCGGTAAGCCCGGGAATGCTTATAACAGAAAAGGAAGATATAAAAAAGTGCAGGCTTGAATATCCCCTGTTCATAAAGCCGGTTTCTGAAGGCACGGGAAAGGGCATTAATGAGAAAAGCGTGCTGAAATCGCAATCTGAACTTAAGGAAATGGCAGGATGGATTCTTGAAAGATTCAATCAGCCTGCCCTGGTGGAGGAGTATCTTCCCGGGAAGGAATATACTGTCGGCATTATCGGTTCAGGAAATGAAGCGAAAGCTATCGGAGGAATGGAAGTTGAATGCAAGGATGATCTCCCCTACTCAGTTGAATTCAAGGAGAATTACCAGGAGTTTTGCAGGTATTTACCGATGCCTGAAGTGCCGGGCGATAAATGCGAAACCGTTGCTTTAAATGTATGGAGAGCCCTTGGCGCAGTCGATGCTGGAAGAGTCGATGTCAAAGCCGACAGAAACGGCAGAATTTGCTTTATGGAAGTAAACCCGCTGGCCGGCCTTCATCCGGTTCATTCCGACCTTCCGATATTGTCGAGAATGATCGGGATTGAATATCAGACTCTTATGGAAATGATAATGAAGGAAACATTAAAAAGAAACAGGCTCAGCTTATGAAATGCTGTATCCTATATAATCAGCCGCGTGAAAATGCACTGCCTGATGAACTGGATGTTCTTGATCAGGTAGAATATATTGACAAGAACCTGAAGCTTCTTGGAATAGAGACATACCGGAAAGGTATAACGGCTGATTTTATGAACGAGATTGCATACATATCGGAAAACAGACCTGATTTTATCTTCAATCTAGTTGAATCGATCGACAATAAGGGAGAACTCGTTTATTTTGTTCCTGCTCTTTTGAACATGTACTCCATCCCATATACAGGCAATCCCGTCGAAGCCATTTTTATTACGACGAGTAAAGCGATCGCTAACAGCACCCTGAAGAAGGCAGGGATCACCAATCCGGAAGGCTATTCCCCGTCAGAATATAAGAAGCTTGTTCCTGGAAACAGGTATATAATCAAACCAATATGGGAAGACGGTTCCCTCGGAATAACGGCAGATTCAGTTTTTACTTTCTACCCGGGATATGAGGAAAAGCTTAAGAAGTACCGGGATTCTCACTGGTTTATTGAGGATTACATTGATGGCAGGGAATTCAATATAAGCGTTCTTCCGGGCAGGGACGGTCCCGAGGTGATGCCTGCGGCTGAAATGGTTTTCCATAATTATGATCCAGGCAAGCCGAAAATTGTCGATTTCAAGGCAAAATGGGAAGAAGGCACTTTTGAATATGAGAATACCATTAGAAATTTTCCCGGTGAAAACCTGGATCCGGTGCTTAGGGAAAGAATAGAAACTGCTGCAATAAAATGCTGGCATGTATTCAAATTGAAAGGCTATGCAAGGGTGGACATGAGGGTCGACAAGAACAACATTCCATACGTTCTGGAAGTCAACGCAAATCCTTGTCTTTCGCCCGACAGCGGTCTGGTGGCCGCGACAATTGCGGCAGGTCTGCCGTTCACTGATGTCCTTGAGAGAATTATAAATGATTTAAACAGATAATGTCATGGCAATCATTTCATCTGGAATAAAAAAGGAAGACAGGAATCGTATTGAGGAGATTCTGAGGTCGACTGATTTCTTTTATGAATTTGAAATTGAAACCGCCCTTGAAATAGCTGATGAAACTCTTTCAAGGGGAATGGAAAAAAGCGGTTATTTCTGGATGAAGGCCGACGATGATGATGGTGTTGTGGGATTTGCAAATTACGGGAAAAATGCATTTTCCGTTCATTCATGGGAGCTTTACTGGATCGCCGTTCATGAGAATTCAAGAGATAAAAAACTGGGCTCAGCACTTCTGAAGGCAATAGAGGAAGACGTAAAAAAAAGAGGCGGGAAAATCCTGTGGATTGAAACCTCAGGAAGACCAAAATATGATTCCACACAGGCCTTTTACAAAAATAAAGGCTACCAACTCGCTGCCAGCCTGAAAGATTTTTACGCACCTGACGATCCAAAGCAGATATATGTGAAAGTGCTTTAGATGAAATGTCTTGCCTGACAGGCATGAAATAAATAATCCATTTTCTGTTTGACCTTGTTGTCTAGCCGTCGAATCTTTTTTTTTGTCTTTGAAAACTGAGTTATTTTATCAGGTTTGCATTATAGTATTCAGGCTTTCCTGTCACTTCCTCTCCCAGCCATTCAGGCTTTATAAACTGTTCCGCTTCTGACTGCAATTCAATTTCTGCAATTACAAGGCCCTCATTCCTTCCATGGAAGACATCGACTTCGAATGTATGATCTCCTTCGGGAACAAGAAATCTTGTTTTTTCTATTTTCCCGGGAAGGCATATCTTCATTATTTCGACCGCATCACTCATTGGAACCGGATACTCCCATTCGTTCCGTGAGATGGATTTTCCTTCTGGTCTTCCCTTTATTGTAAGGAATGCCTTTTCGCCTGAGATCCTTATGCGAATTGTCTTTTCACTATCGATTGCAAGATATCTCTGGATTATTTCAATTTTGCTTTTGGCAAGATGCCTGAACTCACCGGCAACCATAAATTTTCTCTCTGTCTCTGAAGCCATTTTTTATTTAAAGGTAGTAAAAACAGGGTTTATCTTTACCAGACCGGCTTCCAAATCAAAACAGATATTTTTTGTCAACAATCTGCAACTTAGTAAGGCTTATATTGGTCAATAAAATATATTGATAGATGCGATTTCAGTGAATGCTTGTCAAAAAGTCAGACAGGTTGATGTAATTAATTAAGAAAACAACTTTTTAATTCGTAATTTTATAACCTGACTATAATAATTTGAGCGAATTATAAATTACACTGAACCTATGAAGACAAAAGTTTTTCTTATTTCCCTGCTGTTTACCTGTTGTATACTTACAGGTGTTGCCCAGGTCCCGGACGGATTCAATTACCAGGCAATCGCACGCGACGTAAGCGGGAATGTCATTCCCAATAAGTCACTTCCGGTCCAGATTGATATCCTGACAGCTCTTACAGGTGGTTCGTTAATATACGAAGAGCAATTCAATTCCGTGACTTCAAACCAGTTTGGACTGATAACCCTGGTCGTAGGGACTGGTACACAGACCGGTGGATCGGCAACTTCATTCTCTGCAATAAACTGGAACCAGACGCTTTTCCTGCAGACATCTGTCAAGTATCCTTCAAACTGGACAGTGATGGGAATAAGCCAGATATGGTCAGTGCCATATTCTCTGGTCTCCGGCCAGGCAAATTCCATTACATCAGGCACTAAATTCCAGGTGACAAGCTCCAACGATGCAGACACTTCGGATGCATTGTTCTCAGTGAAGCGCGCTGACGGACAGACTGTTTTTGCTGTCTATCCGCAGGCAGTCAATATTTATGTTCCCCGAAACGGCACCAAAGGTGTAAAAGGAGGATTCGCTGTCGGAGGATTTGACGGGTCAAAGACCACCCCCCAGGACTATTTCAGGGTTACGCCAGACAGCACAAGAATTTATGTTAATTCAGCCGGCAAGGGTTCCAAGGGAGGATTTGCTGTGGGTGGCTTTGACAACTCAAAGGGGACCATAACCCAATTTACCTCACTTACTCCTTCAAATTATTTTATAGGTCAGCAGAGCGGTATAAACACAACCACTGGTTTGTACAACTCATTTTTCGGATACCAGACGGGAGAAGCCAACACAACCGGGTCAAGCAATGTTTTCATCGGATACCAGTCAGGTCTTGCCAACACCGGGTCAAACGATGTTTTCATTGGTTACCAGAGCGGAATTGCAAATACATCAGGATTCAATAACGTTTTCCTCGGCTACCAGTCAGGATATTCTAATCTTGGTGCAGATAACAATGTATTTATTGGGAGCTCAACCGGATATAAAACTACTACAGGTAATAGCAATGTATTTATAGGAAATTCTACCGGTCACGAAAATGTGACAGGTATACAAAATTCGTTTTTCGGTTATCAGGCCGGATATTCAAACACTGGCTCCTATAACTCATTCTTCGGATGCAATGCCGGTCAGTACAATACGAGCGGGACTTATAACCTTTACATGGGCCCCTATGCCGGTCGCGGAAATACAGGAGGTGCCTCGGGCAGCAACAACGTTTTCCTTGGGAACTACAGCGGCCAGGGAGTTACCACGGGAAGCTATAATGCATTTGTCGGATTCATGAGCGGAAGGGCCTTTACTTCCGGAACCGGAAATGTGTTTATGGGTTATCAGGCAGGATATTCTGCTGATACAACAAGCTTTAACGTATTTATCGGCTATGGGAGCGGATATACAAATAACGGAGGAACATTCAACACTTTCCTTGGCTATAAATCAGGCTATGGAAACACCCTCGGTGACAGAAACATCTTCCTGGGCTACCAGGCCGGGGTAACAAATACCACCGGAGGAGACAATATGTTCATGGGTACTTCAGCCGGCAAATTAAACACCACAGGAAATTATAACATTTTCCTTGGCAATAACAGCGGCAGTGCCAATTCTTCGGGGAGTTATAATACCTTTATCGGTTATAATGCCGGCACCACCAATACTACTGGTATGTATAATTCCTTTATCGGATATTATGCTGGCTACAGTAACACCTCATCACAGTATAACATTGGTCTGGGATTTGGTGCCGGATACAGCAACACTACCGGTAATAACAATGTTTTCCTGGGAAATTACAGCGGGTTCTATAACACTACCGGCTTAAACAATATTTTCATAGGCCATCTTGCAGGCGTTAGCAACAATGCCAGCTATAACATATTCGTCGGCGATCAGAGCGGGTATTATAACACGTCCGGAGGTTTTAGCGGCAATCAGGGTGCATATAACACTTTTCTGGGTTTTAACACAGGATTAAATAACCATACCGGTTATAATGACGTTTTCCTTGGGTACCAATCAGGCATCAATAATTACTCAGGCTATAATAACACCTATATAGGATACCAGTCAGGATATTCGGCTGCAAATGCATCTGCTTATAATAACGTATTCATTGGACAGCAGTGCGGTTATCTTCTTACGGCAGGTAATGATAATATAGGGATCGGAAACTCTGCAGGATACAATCTGACGACAGGGCAATTTAACGTAATGATCGGCACCAATGCCGGCTATTCGAACCAGACCGGAGATTATAATACAATAATTGGTTATCAGGCAGGGCAATATGCAACGAGTAACTATGCAACGATGATCGGATACCTTGCAGGCAATTCAAGCACAACTGGATTCAGCCAGACGATGCTTGGCTACGAGGCCGGCATGTCCAATACAGGCCAGTATAACACAATGGTTGGAACTGATGCAGGCAAGTCCAGCGGGGCTGGTAACTACAATACCTATGTCGGTCTTGCCGCTGGAATGAGCAACACCGGCAGTTCAAATGTCTTCCTTGGGCACTGGGCCGGTATCAATGAGACAAGTCTTTCAGATAAGCTTATTATTGAGACCGAGTACACGGGTACCGATGACGCAGACAACGCCCTTATTTATGGCGATTTTGCTGCTAACCAGCTAAGACTGAATGGAACTGTTGGGGTAAATGTAAGTGCTGGTGCTGCAAAGCTATATGTTGTTGACAATGCCACAAATATTGGGATCAGGGGTGATGCAACCTGGAGCGGAACAAGTAATCATTATGGTTCATGTGGCTACGGTGCCGGAAGTAGTAGTTGGAATGAAGGTGTCTATGGGAATGCCTCTGGCGGCACTCAGGCTTTTGGGGTGTGGGGAACAGCTAGTGGAGGATCCGCATATACTATTGGTGTTTTTGGTACTACTACGTCTGGGACAGGGAGGTATGCCATATATGCTTCCGGAGATCTGGTTTATACTGGAAATTGCTATCAAGTTTCAGATTTTAACTTTAAAAAGAATATTGAACCAATTAATGGAGCTTTAGGCAAAATTTTAAAACTAAATGGTGTAAGCTTTGATTTTAAATCACGGGATGAATTATCATTTTCTAATGCGAAATCTGCGGGAGATTCCGGTGATGGCAATTCATCTATGTACAACTTTCCTGCAGGCAAACAACTAGGAGTGATTGCACAGGATGTGGAAAAAGTGCTGCCGGAACTCGTAACGACAAATCCCGATGGGTATAAAATGGTGGATTATGTAAAACTCGTTCCTGTACTTATTGAAGCTATAAAAGAACAGCAGAAAATGATCGATGACCTTAAGGCAGAAGTTGAACAGCTTAAGAATAAATAGAGATATTGATCCTTTGATAATTCTTTAGCAGGATAGAGGAATAAGCGAATTTGTCAGGAATTAAAGAACCGTTCTTTCCCGGAACGGTTCTTTAATTTATAGTTATTCAGGATTAGTGGACAATTCAGTGCTTAAGAAAATATCCAGACAAATTGCACCTTGCGTGGCAGGTTTACAATATCTTTAAAATTGTTTACTTTAAGGGGTTTTTATATATCCCTGAAGCTTATAATCAATAAAAACCCAGGAAAGGAGGAATTATGGAGGTAAAGATCGAACCCAGCTGGAGTATTAAACTGAATGACGAATTTGATAAGGAGTATTTCTCCCGGCTTTCGGATTTTGTAAAGGGAGAATACAAAACAAAGACAATTTATCCGCCGGGGGGACTGATCTTCAATGCCTTCAACCTTTGTCCGTTTTCAGATGTAAAGGTCGTGATCATTGGACAGGATCCGTATCATGGACAGGGACAGGCGCACGGGTTATGCTTTTCGGTAAGGGACGGTGTGGCTTTGCCGCCAAGCCTTATAAATATTTTCAGGGAGATTGAATCCGATCTTGGATACAAGCCTTCAGCTTCAGGCAATCTGGAAAGATGGGCGTCGCAGGGAGTCCTCCTTCTTAACGCCATACTGACCGTAAGGGCTCGCATGGCTGGCTCGCACCAGGGAAAAGGCTGGGAAACATTCACTGATGAGGTGATTAATATTCTTAACCGGGACAAGTACAATCTTGTTTTTTTCTTATGGGGAGCTTACGCGCAGAGAAAAGGCATTTCAATTGACAGGTCAAGGCATCTGGTGCTGGAATCCGTGCATCCTTCTCCCCTCTCGGCTTCAAAGGGATTTTTTGGCAACAGGCATTTCAGCCGCTGCAACAATTATCTTTCCGGTAAAGGGATAAAACCTGTCGACTGGCGATAGATCCGGGGGAAACCTGTTCAATTAAAATAATGATTATCTGCTCATTTAACTGAATTCAGGCCTTTTTTCAGGTGATCCAGAAGCTCTTCAGTATTTTCAAAGCCGGCAGACAGTCTGATCATTCCCGGCTCATGATATTTGGCACCCCACACTGATTCGACAGGCATTAGTATGGAATGCGGATCGCCCAGCGTCGGAATGAGCCTTATACTGTCCGAAACGCTCCTGATAAAGGTGTCCCTCTTTTTTCTTTTATCTTCGGCAGTTCTGCCGGCAAAATCGAATGTAACCATTCCGCCGAATCCTTTCTTGCCGAATAGCTTTATTGCTTCCCTGTGGCTCGGATGGGTTTCAAGTCCCGGATACCACACTTTTTTAACAAACCTGTCACTGTTCAGCAGGGCAGCAGCGGCAGCAGCGTTTTCGCACTGCCGGCTGAATCTAAGGCTGAATGTCTGTACCTGTGTATGAAGTCTGTAGGCATCATCTGCCGAAAGCATGTGGCCGCAGTATTTTCTGTACTCTATCGCAGCCTTCATCAGCTTTCTGTCGTTCCCGCAGAGAGCACCGGCAGTAAGATTGCCATGTCCTGAAAAATACTTTGTTGCACTGTGAATAACGATATCGGCTCCGCACTTCAGTGGCTTCCACAGATAGGGCGTCGCAAACGTATTATCCACAATTATTTTTGCTCCATGCTTTTTCCCGGCCATGATGATTGATTCAGCATCGGGTACGATAAGCATCGGATTGGATATGGATTCGATATAGACGATCCCGGGTTTCAAAGATTTCACCATCTTTTCGAACGCGCCTGTATCATATCTGTCACCTGTAGGTGCAAAGTATTGAATATCATGACCTCTTCTCTTTCTGAGCACGCTTTCCGCATAGGATATCGTTCCTCCGTATATTTCACTGAAGAAAAGCCATGGCCGGATTTTTTTACCGTTCTGGAATATGGAAAGTGCAATATCGATAGCCGACATCCCTGACTCCGAAAGAAGGGTCCATCCTGATTCCTCAAGATGCATAATCTGTTCTTCGGCAGAGACAACCGTCGGATTCCTGTAGCGCGAATAAATGTACATTCCAGGTTCACGCTTATTTAATGTTTCATCGGCAAATGCCCTGGAAGTCGTGGAGGCATCATGAAGCACGAATCCTGCATCCCTGTATATGGGAGTGCGCAAGCTATTGACCTTATTTTTACCCATAAAGATTTAAAATGACTATCGGTAATCAAGAATAAAAAGAAGTTATCAAAATAAAGTTAGTTTTCTAATGTTAGTAATCAATAACTTTCATCTCATTATAATAACCCCCTTTCCCGTTTTCCCGCTATCGCGGGACAGGCTCCCCACGGGGAGAAAGCTTTTCTATCAACTCCTTCCCCTTTGGGGGAAGGCATGGAGGAGGGTAAAAATAATAAAAACTGATAATTATATTCATGATTGGTGATACTCAAATAATTTCATAAACAGATTTGATATAAAGAACGAGGCGGCGGCCTCGTTTATGTCTGAGTCATCTTTACAGCGAATCAAGATCTCCTTCCGGAATGACCTGGTAAATTGTAAGCTGCTTGTCTGCCATGTTGGAAATATATACCTCGTAAGTGATCTTCATCTGGCCCATGTAATTCATATAAGTGCTATTTATGGCTCCTGTCGAAAAAGTATCCCCGTTAATTTCTGCAGAAATTTCAGCCTTTGCAAAGGCGATTGCGAAACGCTTGTATGCCGAAACCGTGTCAGGAGGGATAGAGCCAAGATTCTTTATATTCCCTGTCGTGTCCCTTCCTCCTGCCGTTTTCACAATGACATTTTGAAGAGTATATTCGTTCTGTAAATTTCTTACCCTTATATCTGTCGGGCCTTCTGGAGAGAATTTTGTTTTTTTGCAGCCAATAATGGCAATGGTTATCAGAAAAATGAAAAGAACTTTTTTCATGGTCGGGAAAGATTAGTCGCTAACAAATACCTGACCAGAAAGATAATAAAAAAGTTGCAGATAGACTAAATAATTTGCAGGCTGGCTGACGGAATCCAACCTTTATTCCCATCGGAAAGCTTTATCTCGGTCCACTCTCCCACTTTTTCCCCTGTCGATACCTTTGTGCCTTCATGAAGAATGAATAGGTCAGTTCCGCTGTTGTCAGGAGAGCTTTTCCCGTTTATCTGGGGGCTGAAGATGATTGCCTTATGGCTGTCAATCACCAGATGCCTGTTCCTTTCCGAGAAAGTGAATGATGCAGCTGATCCTAAGAGCAGCAAAACTGCAAGCCAGAACCCTGCTACCTTGATCCTGTATTTTGGAGAGTAGAAATAAAGCGACAGTGCCAGGAGGCACAATACAAATGCGGTAATGCTGATCTCGGCCCACCGGTTGGTCGAAAGTACGGTGGAAACAAAATTGAACCACCTCATAAAAAACAATTCAGGTATCTCTTCAAAGCGATCAACAACCATTGTCCTTGTGATCTGCAGATTATAAATAATGTCCTCATCGGCAGGTTTCAGGAGATGCGCCCGTTCATAGAAGAGAATTGCAGCCGGTATGTTGTTAAGCTTGAAATATGCATTTCCGATATTGTATTCGAGCTCAGCGGAGCGATATCCGGTATTATAAAGATCATTCCATTGCTCAAGTGCCTTATCAAAATTGCCTGCGGTAAAAAGAGCCACTCCCTGACTGAACTTTTCTGATTTTTTTTCCTGCGCGGATGCGTTCACTGAACACATGAGGATAAGAAGCATAAACAAAGTTATTTTTATTCTGAATCTCATCTTTTTATCCGATTGAATTCTCAACTGTCTTTATAAACTGTGACGCTCCTTCATATATCATGCCTGCCTGATTTTCAGATGAAGCAGGAGCAAACCTGGCATATTCACATTTATCAAGTATGTCCGCAAGGTTATTTATTTTTTCATCTTCAATGCCTTTTTCCTTCAGTGCGGCAAATGCGTTGTTCCTGGTAAGATCGGATACCGGGATATTAAGCTTGTCGCTCAGGTAGCCCCATAATGCCCTGAGTATTTCTTCATGGAACCGGTCAATCTCGTTCTGCTTCATGCATGCAGAAGCTTCCCTGAGCCTTTGAGCAGCAATTTTACCGGCTATACGGTTCCTGACCGTAATAATATCTGCATTTCGCCGGATATGCTCTCTTCTTACAAAAAGGACCACAAGGAAAGCAAGCAATGCCATTGCAAAGCCGCTGTAATAGGATCTTTTTGACAAAAGCAATTCGGATGACTTTGACAGTCTTCCGGCAGTGTTCCTTATGAAACGGATATCCTTCCCGACGTATTTGACGTCTTCCCTGGAGACCCCTCCATAGACTGTTACTCCGGATGTTCCCTGCTCAGGTCCCTTGCGTGCATGAATGTGGAATTCTCCGGTTGTCAGTCTTTCATATTTGTCGGATGCGGGGTTGAAATAGGAATATGACACAGAGGGAACCGTAAAATCGCCGTAATGACGCGGGATGAGAAGGTATTCAAAAGTCTTCTGGCCGGAGGCTCCGTTTACACTGTTCTTTATATCTTCAGTTATTTTCGGATCGTAGACCTCGACATCAGGCGACAGCTTAAGCTTAGGCGCCTCAGCCAGCTTAAGGTTACCGTTTCCTGAGATCATTATCTTAAGGTTTACGGCATCATTCACCCTGACGCTATCCTTATTCAGCGACGACTTAAGTGTAAGCTTCCCTACAACCCCTGAAAAATCAGCCGGCTGTTGTCCGGGCAGAGGCTTGACATTCACTTTAACCGCCTTGCTGACAATGGCTTCCGGCACATTCTCATAGTTGGAGAAAAAATCTCCGAAGAAAGGATCAGAGCGGCCGCTCTTCTGCTGAATCAGCACAGTAACCTGCACGGGATCGATGGTTATTTCACCTGAAACCTGCGGATAGAGAATGAATTGCTGTAAAACGCCTGTTCCATAAATAACCCCGTTGATGCTTTCCTGCCGGAGAGCAGTAAGCTGCGGGGTCTCAATATCATTTTTCAGGAAGTTTGTAAAAGGCGGATATTTGATCTCATTGATCCCTGCCAGGTTTTTCCTTGTATAGATTTTGATTGTCGCAACTATACCTTCACCGATATAAATATCTTTCCTGTTCAGGTAAAGGTCGAGGAATAAATCGCCGCCAGCATTTTCGACATGAGTGTTATTATGTACCGCGTTTTGTGATGGCTGATTATTCTGGCTGGCCGTGGCACCGGCTCCTGTCACCTCAATATTCATTGGCTCTGAGGAATATGTCTTGTTCTTTAATGTATAGGATGCAGGAGAGATAGTAAACTTACCGGCATTTACTGCCTGAAGGTAATAGACAAAGCTGTTTGACGTCTGATGCGATATTTTGCCGTTTATTATCTGTGTACTGGAACTATATGATGTCTGCGGTCCTGCCAGTTTATAAAATCCTTCAAATGATGGTGCTGAGAACTGACCTCCATCATCATTTACTGTCCACGAGACGCTGAACTGCTGTCCGGCCTGGACGACGGGAGGATATTCGGCCTGAACCGTAATATCCTGAGACCATATTGATAACGGCAGTATAAAAAATAATATATATAGTATTAATCTTTTCATTTTATGATCCGGCTTACCAGTTCTTTATTGTCCTGACTTTCACTTTAGACGCATTTGCGAGCTTAACTTTCTGCTGGACTTTTTTCTCATCATCTGCCAGTGAATTCAGGACTCTGTCGGCATCCTCCTTTGAGATTCCCTGTTCCTGCTGCTGGTTCTGCTGTTGCTGTTGATTATTATCCTGATTCTGATTCTGATTCTTTTTGTCCTGATTATCCTTATTATCCTTATTCTGCTGGTTTTTATCCTTGTCCTTGTCCTTTTTGTTTTTATCCTGATCTTTATTCTGTTGTTGTTGTTGTTGCTGCTGCTGCTGCTGTTTCTTCAGCAGATCCTGTGCATAGGCAAGATTGTATTTTGTATTCATGTTCTTTGGATCAAGCTTGAGAGAACCCTTATATGCATCGATGCTTTCCTGGACCTTGCTGGCCATAAGCAATGAGTTCCCCAGATTGTACAGGCTTGCTGATTTTTTATTTTTCTCCTCGCTCATTTTAAAGTTTTCTGCGAATTGTTTTCCCGCATCTTCAAATTTCTTCTGCTTATACAGAGCATCCCCGGTATTAAAAACAGCATCTGCTGATTCCTTATTCCTGTCCGTCGCCTTTCTGTAAGATATTTCCGAATCAGGATATTTGCCTTTCTCATACTCATGGTTCCCCTGTCTTATGAACTTCCTGTCAGGTTGTCCGTAAGTTACTGCACAGAAAGCAGACAGAAAGGAAATGATTATCAAAGCCTGTCCGTAATTGCCTTTTATATGATATTTTTCTTCAAGCATCCCGTAAACGCTAAAAAATTACAACCTGAATTTAAAAATTCTGATATTTGCCAGTTTTCTGTTTTTCCTTTCCATGATGATGAAATCAAGGATCATGAGGAAAATGGCAATGCCTGCAAATATCTGAAACTGATCATTGTATTCAGTGTACATTGTGCTCTCCATTTCCTGCTTTCTCATTCTTTTTATTTCAGTGTAAATCTCGTCAAGGCCGATATCGGTATTGGTTGCTCTCACGTAGCTTCCACCGGCAGCAAGAGCGATTTTCTTCAGGATATCTTCATCCAGCTTTGAGATTACAGTGTTCCCATCTATATCCTTAAGGTATTCTTTTCTCCCGTTGACGGTCATGGGGATGGGAACTCCTTCAGCAGATCCGATGCCGATGGTGTGAATGACAATGCCCGCCTTCGCTGCTTCTGTTGCTTTTGCAACAGGATCATCTTCATGGTTCTCGCCGTCGGTTATAATGATCATGGCTTTGCTTTTCCCCTCACCAGGGCTGAACGACCTCATTCCAAGGTCAATTGCTGCTCCAATAGCCGTCCCTTGTTTAGGGACCATATCAGGAGAAATTGCCTCAAGAAACATCTTTGCCGAAATGTAATCGGTGGTTATCGGTATCTGAGTATAGGCATCACCTGCAAATACTATCAGTCCTATTTTATCATTATTGAGGTCGTCTATCAGTCTTGTCAGCGCCTGTTTTGCCCTTGTAAGCCTGTTTGGCTGTATATCCTCAGAAAGCATCGAGTTGCTCACGTCGAGAGCGATAATTACTTCAACTCCCTGTTTTTTGACCTCTTCGAGCCTTGATCCGAACTGAGGTCGTGCCAGAACTATTATTATGCCCGTGATGGCAGCAAGCTCAAATATAAATTTAACTGAGGGCCTGATCCCGGAGAGTTCAGGCATCAGTTTCCTGACGAGGCCAGGATCGCCAATCCTTAGCAAAGCTCTTTTCTTCCTTCCCTCGTTTATTATCCATAATATGACCATCACCGGGAGCAGAAGCAGCAGGTACAGATAATCGGGGTTTGCAAATCTGAATAATTGCATGGCCTTTTGACTTTAGGTGATGTTTTTGTAAACGGTAAGCCTTATAATGGATTCAAGAGCAAGAATTAAGAAAACGATTATTGAAGGAAGGATGAATTTCTCTTCTTTCCTTGTGAACTGTCTTACAGCTATTTTGGATTTTTCCATCTTATCTATCTCCTTATAGACCTCTGTAAGCGTGTTATTGTCAGTGGCCCTGAAATACCTGCCTCCTGTTTTGGAAGCTATATCCCTCAGGATTGCCTCGTCGATTTCGACAGGCATATCCTGGTACTGAATGCCAAAGGGTGTTTGAACCGGATATGGTGCCATGCCCTGAGTGCCTACGCCTATGGTATAAACCCTGACCCCGAAGGTTTTTGAAATATCCGCTGCTGTGGCAGGTGCTATGGTCCCCATATTATTAACACCGTCGGTCAGCAGTATTATGACCTTGCTTTTGGACTGGGAATCCTTTATCCTGTTGACGGCAGTCGCAAGACCATCTCCAAGTGCCGTTCCATCCTTTATCATCCCGCTTTTTATCTCACGCAGAAGATTGATCAGAACAGCATGATCTGTTGTAAGAGGGCATTGCGTAAAGCTTTCACCACTGAAAACCACCAGCCCCATCTGATCGTAGGGACGCCCTGAAATGAATTCTGTCGCCACATTCTTGGCTGCTTCAAGCCTGTTTGGCTTAAAATCGCACGAAAGCATGCTGCCTGAAATATCAACTGCAAGAACTATATCAATCCCTTCAGTAGTCGAATTTTGAAACCTGTCGGTCTTCTGGGGCCGGGCAAGTATAAAGATCAGAAGTGTAATGGCTGCCACACGCATTCCAATTAGAATATGCCTCAGGTAATAGCGGAACGTATTGCCGGTTTTCTCAAATGGCTGCATTCCGGGCATCTGTACAGAAGGTGATGTATGCTGCTGGCGAATAATATAGAATGCTATTATGGCCGGAACCAGTACCAGAAGCCAAAGGAAAAGAGGCTGAGCGAATGAAATGCCTTTCATGGCTTGTCCTCCCTTTTTGGGTTTTCAGTAACCATGGATGCGGTTTCCTCAATAACTTTTGTCATATCGACAAATTTCCACGAGTTATCAAAATGCACTTCATTCTCGTCAGGTTCAGGCTTGTACTTTGCAAATTTCACAAGGTCTGATCCATTCAGAATATTCTTAAGGAGATTATATTTTTCATCTTTTCTGAAACCTGTCTTCAAAAGCTCTTCCAGCGTTTCTGATGTCGTCATCTCAAGTGAAAATACGCTGTAACGGTTTTCAAGGTATTGCCTTAATATTTCTGTCAGCCTGGAATAATATTGCTTTATTTCTCCTTTCTGCCAAACCTGATCATTCCTTAGCTTTTCAAGTTCCCTGAATGCTATTACGTGTGCTGGGTCAGGATTCTTTACAGGCTCTGTTTCAATGCCCCTCTTCCAGTATTTTTTTATCAGAAAAATTATTCCGGAAATAAGTGATGCGCCAAGCAGCGCTATCAGGATCCAGGGCAGTATCTCTCCCAGGGTCAATGGGGCCCTGTATGGCTTTATAATGTCAAAAATCTTAATCGTTGAATCGGCCGGAGCTATTTTCACCCTCATTACTTCGATGGACGAGTATTCCGAATAGAATCTCCTGATTCCTCCGGCTTCTTTTATTTCAGCGTATGCCGGAGGAACCTGGTAATAGCCCGAGTCAAAACACGTTATCAGGTACCTGTTTGTAATCTTTATTCTGTCATTGCCCGTTTTTATACTGTCGCTGACGGGACCTGAGATTATTTCGATGTTTTTGCAAAGAGTGTCCCTAAACTGCCTTAAAGAAAGTTTCATACCGGTAGGCTTATTGAGGGTCACGGTATAATGCGTCTGGTCCCCGATATAAATCCTGGAAGTATCAAACACGGCCGAAACCGATACATCCTGGCCATTTGCACTTCGAAATGCAGCAATTGCAAAAAGTAATATTATAATGCAAAGCCTCTTCATTTTACCTGTTTTTAAACAGCTTGATCAGCGGTTTTACATAATCCTCCCCTGTTCTTATATAGGCTGCATCGACCCCGCACCTTTTAAATGTGCCTTTAATACTATCCAGATGATCATTCCACCATTGCCTGTAAGCGTTTCTTGAAAAGGATGAAGAAGTGTCGATCCATCTTTCGTCACCGGTTTCTGAATCAGCGATCTTGACCAAACCCACATCAGGAATATCCGTTTCGAGCTGATCGTACACTTTTAAGGCCACTATATCGTGTTTGCTGGATGCAATTCTGAGCGCTTCCTCGAATCCGGGAGCCATAAAGTCGGAAATTATAAATGCCGTGCAACGTTTCTTTATTGCATTTGTAAGATATCTCAGAGGTTCATCAAGGTTCGTTTTCCTGCTTTCAGGCCTGAAATCAAGAAGTTCCCTTATGATCCGCAGGATATGTTTCCGTCCTTTCTTGGGAGGGATGAACTTTTCAACTTTATCGGAAAAAAATATGACTCCTATCTTATCATTGTTTGAAATTGCTGAAAAAGAGAGTACTGCCGCAACTTCAATCATGACGTCACGCTTGAAATTAACCGTTGTACCGAAGTATCCTGATCCGCTTACATCAATCAGCAGCATTACAGTAAGTTCCCTCTCCTCTTCGAATATCTTTACATAAGGATGATTAAAGCGTGCCGTTACGTTCCAGTCAATGCTCCTTATGTCGTCGCCGTATTGGTATTCCCGCACCTCGCTGAATGCGATTCCCCTTCCCTTAAAAGCACTATGATACTCGCCTGCAAAAATGTGCCTGGTCAATCCCTTTGTCTTGATCTCAATTTTCCTTACTTTGCCAAGCAGTTCAGTTGCTTCCATCTGCGTGATATTTATCAAAACCAATCGTAAAATCGCTCGACCAGTCGTCATCTTTCAGATCGATTATAATCCGTCTCCCTGAAAGGGTATCGATCCATTTATTTTCACCAATGATCCTGCAGGTTGAATTGAATTCCCTTATCTTCTCATTTCTTACGAGCCTGTCGCAGATAAACCGGATACTCTGGCAAACAGAATCCTGATCTAGAAAAAATAAAATTGTTTCGCTGTCAGATTCATCGGAGTATTTAAGATATATGAATTTGCTGTTTACAACATTTTCCGGATTCATATCCTTGCGGTTATCTATCATGTAACTTTTAATTTCCGTGCCTTTGTAACCAATAAGATTCTGGCTTTCAAGCCGAAAGCAGATAACAGTTATCAACAGGAAAGAGAGAAAAAGTTTCATTGACGGTATTATGGAACTTCAACGACATTCAGTATTTCAGCTATGATTTTATCCTGGTTGACATTTTCCGCTTCAGCTTCATAGGTAAGTCCTATCCTGTGACGCATTACATCGGGGCAAACTGCCCTGACGTCTTCCGGGATCACATATCCTCTTCTTCGTATAAATGCGAATGCTTTTGCTGCAAGTGACAGGTTTATTGATGCTCTTGGAGATGCCCCGTACGAAATCATGTTTTCAAATGCCGGCAATCCGTATTTTACGGGATTCCTGCTTGCAAACACTATGTTAAGAATATAATTCTCTATTTTTTCATCCATATAAACCTCCCTGACGACTTCCCTTGCCCTTAAAATATCTGAAGTTTTCAGTACGGGGCTGGTCTTGGGAAATTCTTTAGCCAGGTTTTCCCTGACAATCAGTTTTTCTTCGTCCATGGTAGGATAATCGATCAGCACTTTCATCATAAACCTGTCGACCTGGGCTTCAGGTAAAGGATAAGTCCCCTCCTGTTCGATGGGATTCTGTGTGGCAAGCACCAGGAATGGCTCATCAAGGTGGTAGGTAGATTCTCCTATTGTCACCTGTCTTTCCTGCATAGCCTCAAGCAGTGCACTCTGGACTTTTGCAGGTGAGCGGTTAATCTCATCGGCAAGTATAAAGCTTGCGAATAGAGGTCCCTTCTTGACAATGAATTCCTCTTTCTTCTGGCTGTAGATCATGGTGCCGATAAGGTCAGCAGGAAGCAGATCGGGTGTAAACTGTATCCTGCTAAAGCGTGCATCAATTATGGCAGCCAGGGATTTTATCGCAAGCGTTTTTGCAAGCCCGGGAACACCTTCAAGCAACAGGTGCCCGTTCGCAAGAAGGCCGATCATAAGGCTGTCAGTAAGATGTCTCTGACCAATTATTACCTTGTTCATCTCCATCCTGATGATATCGACAAAAGCGCTTTCCTTTTCTATTTTTTCATTTAATAATCTGATATCAGATGTCTGCTCCATATTCAAAAAATTTTAAGTGGCAAATATAGTCAATACCTGAATTTAATTACACTCACAATTGATTTAAACTACGGCATACAAAAGAAGCCGGGGAATTAATAAGGTCGTGTTAAGATCTGTTAAAATTATGTTAAAAAGATTATACTGACAGCGGATTCCAACTGAAACCTGCTCTTGCCGAACTTCTTACCATAAGTATCAGGAGAAGGGGTATAAAGGCACTGTTAAAACCATGCGGAAAGATTATCTGGATGGCAAACGAAATTATGCTGAGGTAAAAAACTATCCTGAACCATGCCTGCCATTTTTTGTCCAGAATAACTGCGGCAAGACAGATTGGAATGATGGGATTCAGCCATAGGATATTCAGGTTCCGCTGCATCTCAATATGGTCGGTGAAGAAATTGAAAAATATCATGAGAAGTGCCAGGGCTGAATACAGGGAAAATATAGTTATATCAGCTATCCTGTTAATTGTTTTTCCCCTGAAGGCAGAAAGAATTGCTAATATAAGAATGAAAAGAAGGGAAAATAAAAATATCGGTGTCTCAAGGAAACTTTGTTTTACCTGAGCCGGTTCAAACCTGACCAGTGTCATCGGATTCCTGAGCAATGGCACCAGCCTTCCATCGCGGTTGATGATGGCTTCCGACAATTCATTCTGGAGATCAAGAGGAAGAAACATCCGGTCCCTGTAAGATGCCTTCTTTTCGCCTGGCGTTCCCATAATCAGGTCAATTCCGAAATTAAGCCAGGGATATGACATCTGGTACTCGGTCACCTTGTCGCGAAAAGAAGGCTGATTCTTCTCAGAGGCCATAGGATAAGCAATCCTGCCGCCTGCCGATTTTTCAATTATATCCCTTATCCGGGTAGAGCAATCATCATAAAAAAAATCGTACCTGTAGTACTTGTTCTCCGGCTTCATGTTCTCTCTTATCAGAAACAGAAGCTTTTGTATTTCATCCGGTTCGAAATTGATTTTCTGCTCGTAAACCGACCGTTTTTCAATATAGTAATCTTCAAGAAAGTTTTTCAGGGAAGATGCGTCAAGCATGTAATTGAGCCTGCCTTTGGCAAATTTCCAGACAAAATGCGGGGTGCTGAAATCAAAAACGCCCCAGTTGTACACGGAGTCCTTTTTTTCCGAATTATTGGTTATCCTCAGGGCACTGTGACCGTAAATCGAATAAGTCTCTGTTCCTGGGGAACATGTTATGAGAAAGGCCTCATAACCGGATTCCTGCTGAGGAAACAGCTTCATAAAACCGGCAGCTGCCAGCAGCACCAGAGTAAATACCATCTTTTTCATCGATCAACCCTTCCTCGAAGTTATGCTTTCAAAATGCGAAAGTGCGAATAAGAACTGAATTAAAAGGCATGAAATAATTATTTTTTTCATTTTGGATATACAGGATAAACAAGACGTTGCTTTTTATTAGTTTTATGCCGGGTATGATTTCTGAAATATCCGTTTAAAGCAGGAACAAGAAGAGCCTGCAAATGAATATCCGGAGATTCGTAAACCTGAAAGATGAAGAGAAAATGCAGACAGGCTGGAGAAGGTTATTGTAAACCGCCTAATAAAAGAATCCATGGGGGGAATTGATCTTCTGCGAACCCTTAAGTTCCTTCCCGGAATTATCCTTGGACTGACTGTCCATGAGTTCTGTCATGCTTATGTCGCCTATAAATGCGGTGATTCTACCGCCAGGGAACAGGGAAGAATATCCATGAATCCTTTAAAGCATATAGATCCTTTGGGATTTATACTCCTCCTTGTTGCGGGATTCGGATGGGCGAAGCCGGTCGAGTTCAACGAAAAAAACCTGAAGCATCCCAGGATCGATATACTCAAGATTGCAGTTGCCGGCCCGTTAGCTAATGCGCTGACCGCAATGCTGCTCTCTGTCACATTTGTAATCTGGATGAGATCAGGGACATTCAGCTACACCGGCACAAAGACATTTCTTTATGAAATACTTCAGTACGGGATCTTTATAAACTGGGGTCTTTTCATATTCAATATGATACCTATCCCGCCCCTCGACGGATCTCATCTTCTCCTGAGCCTGTTCAGGAAATATCCTGAAGTGCATAATACTCTGTACAGGTATGGCTCTTTTTTGCTTTTTGCGATTATAATTGCATCTGCCTTTTCTAAGTACAATTTTCTTCCCATAGGCACCCTCATAAATTATTTCGCTGACGGATTCATGTCGATGCTTGGCTACAGGATATGAAAAGCGTGTTTTATTTTTATATAATTGCCTGGAGATTTATTTTAAAAAGAATTTACTTATTTTGGATTTGCTTTCAATAAATATGTACCGGACATTTAAAACGATATAAGATATGGATTATGCCACTTCACAAAGACTAAAAGAGGCCTGGGGCAACAAACCATGCGATCACCCGATGCTTGAAAAAGTATATTATACAGGAGCTTATCTGATTAATTATTCCTGTACCGCCTGCGGAGCAGATTTTACTATTTCCCAGAAGCTGGAAATGGATGAAAAAAGGGAAGATGCTAAAAAAAGTCAGAATATATCTGACAGATCCGTAAAATACACTTAAAGACTTGTCGCCTTAGTGATTCCGGCGCGACTGTTCGCTACGCATCTGCAGGCGCACATCCCGCTCACGAGCTCGTCACTCCGTTCCTCGGTTCGAACTTCCCTCCCCTTCGCGTTCTCGTCGCTCCTTTCTCTTTTGACTTTTAACTTTCGCCTTTAAACTTGAAAGGCAGCTTCCATTAGCTGCTTTTCGTGATTCCGGCGCGACTGTTCGCTACGCATCTGCAGGCGCACATCCCGCTCACGAGCTCGTCACTCCGTTCCTCGGTTCGAACTTCCCTCCCCTTCGCGTTCTCGTCGCTCCTTTCTCTTTTGACTTTTAACTTTCGCCTTTAAACTTGAAAGGCAGCTTCCATTAGCTGCTTTTCGTGATTCCGGCGCGACTCGAACGCGCGACCCACAGCTTAGAAGGCTGTTGCTCTATCCAACTGAGCTACGGAACCGGTTGCAGGGTGCAAAAATACATTTTTTTCAAAATAAAAACAGCAGCATTAATTGTAAAAGGCCGTATCCGGTTCAGATGATTCAGGAAATCAAATGGATTTCATATAGTTCACAAGTCCTTTCTTCTCTATGATCTGTCTAAGCTTCTCAGGCAGCGGTTCGAAAGTGAATTTGCGGGAACCAACCGATATTTCACCTTTCTCAAAGTCTGCTTCCACTTTATCACCAGGCTTATAGGAAGCGACTGCCTCCCTGTGAACGATAAGGGCGAGACCCTGGTTAATGGATGAGCGGTAAAAGATCCTGTTGACCGATTTTACAATAATGGCTTTTACACCGGCATACGCCAGTCCGACCGAAGGGTGTTCCCTTGAACTCCCGCATCCGAAATTATCGCCGGCAATTATTATATCGCCGGCTGTGACATTTTTGCTGAAGGAGGGATCGAAATCTGCGAAAAGCAAAGGCATTATCGAAGCCGGATCAGAGCTTAATATATTATAGGTATGCTTTCCCGCGAACATCAGGTCAGTGTTGAAATTATCCACATCCGAGTAGTTCCACACATTCCCGGCTTTCCTGTAATCCCCTTCTTTTATTGAAGATGTTTTGCTTTGCGGTGCTGAATAAGGGAAATTCTCATTTCCCGGCTTTTTTCTGGGATCTGTTATCATTCCTGCCAGCGCTGAGACAGCTACTGTGGCCGGAGAGGCAAGGTAAACTGATGCATTCATGTTACCCATCCTTCCCGGGAAATTGCGGTTAGCTGTCGATATTACAGTGTGGCCGTTTGCAGGTATGCCCTGTCCAGTACCTAGGCACGGTCCGCATGAAGGAGTAAGTACATTTGCGCCAGCTTCCACCAGATCATATATAATTCCTTCATTAATTGCCTTAAGGAATATTTTCCGTGATGCCGGTATGACATTAAGCTGAAATCCTTCTTTTATCCTGTGACCCTTCAGAATTCTGCCGGCGATGCGAAGATCCTCAATCCTGCCGTTAGTGCAGGTTCCTATTAATCCTTCATGCACGACGGTACCGGCAACATCATGCACTGATTTAATATTATCTACATTATGCGGTGCAGCTACAACAGGGAAAATGTCATTCATGTCAATCTCAATTTCCCTTGCATATAAAGCTCCCTCATCAGCCCATACTCCTTTTATCTTCACTCCAAGAAATGAATTCAGTATTTCATCGGCAGGGAAAACCGCATTCTTTGCGCCCATTTCCGAGGCTAGATTGGCAATTGTCATCCTGTCGGAAATTTCAAGGTTCTTTACTCCTTCTCCATGATATTCCACCGACATATAATTTGCCCCATCAGCTCCTATCATTCCAATAATCCAAAGGGCAAGATCCTTTGCCAGAGCCCCGTCCTTTAACTTTCCGCTCAGAATTATCCGGATGGATTCCGGAACCCTGAACCAGGTTTCTCCTCTTTTCCAGATCCCTGCGGCTTCAGTACGATCAATTCCGGCAGCAAAGGCATTGAATGCTCCGGCCGTGGAAGTGTGGCTGTCGCTTCCCACAATCAGCATTCCCGGCCTTGCATGTTCTGACATGATCTGGTGGCATATCCCTTGTCCGGAGTCATAAAATCTGGAGATACCCTGGTGTTTAACGATGTCCCTTATATCCTGGTACTGAGTTGCCAGCCTGGCGTCTGCAGGAGGTGCATTATGATCGAGCACCACGAGCATCTGCCCGGCGTCGGCAACCATCTGACCTCCCATTTTCCTGAAAGTATTGTAAATGCTGAGTGTGTTATCGTGTGTGAGTACAATATCCGGCTTCGCAAAAACAACAGATCCTTCAGGTGATTTGAATATCTTCTCTGCAAATGTCAAGGCTTTCATGGCTCGTTTTAATTAAGAAATGGATTTATCCCAGTAAACTTCCCTTAAGATAAATTTCGCGCTGGACTTCAGAAAATGGTTCAGCCTGAACGGTTTTTTGATTCCTGTTGTTTTTGATTGCACCTGTTTCAAGATTTATGCTGACAATGTCCCCGCTGACCGGTTCAATATCTTCTAAAGACTTGCAGATTATTACCGGCAGTGCAGCATTGATTGCATTTCGTTCATATATGGCTCCGAAAGATTCGGCAATAATTGCATTTATTCCAAGTGAAATGAAGCAATCAACTGCCTGTTGCCTGGAGCTTCCCGATCCGAAGTTTTTTCCTGCAGCAATAATGTCTCCTGACCCGGCCTCTCTGGCGAAGTTCTCAAAGCCTTTAAGGTTGTCAAAAGCATATTGACCCATTTCCCTGATGTCCGTCACGGAAAGATACCTGTTATGAAATATCATATCCGTATCGATATTGTCTTTCCGGATGAGCCAGATTCTTCCTTCAAGGACAAGAGGGACGACCCTTTTTTCTTTCTGAACATGCCTGATGTTAGGGGTGACAGCTTTGTGGACGAACGTAAAAACAGAAGGCTTTACAGGTATTTTATCAGGCGTGGTTATATGTCCGGCAACTGCTGATGCTGCCACTATTTCAGGAGAAGCCAGGTAGACATCCCCTTTACCCTGCTTGCCCGGAAAATTGCGGTTCCCCGAACTGATAGTCACCTCCCCTGCTCCATTTTGTCCAACCTGTCCGGCAGCGCATCCCGCGCATCCTGCATTTGATACCAGCGCGCCAGCTTTCTTGAAAATATCAATTATGCCTTCTTCCAGGCATTCTTTCCATATCGCATCGGTGGAAGGCACGATCTTCAGGACTGTACCGGGTGCTATTTTCCTGTTCTTAAGAACAGATGCCGCCATTTTCATATCCGACATTCTCCCGTTCGTACAGCTTCCAATGAATGCTGAATCGATCTTTAATCCGGCCACCTTATTCACATCAACAGTATCATGAGGTTCTCCCGGGCGCGAGACCATCGGTACGAAACCGGAGATATCAAGGTCGTATTCCTTTTCGTAAGAGGCTTCAGCATCGGCAAATAAAGGTGTGAAAGGTATATCGGATCGTTTCCTGCAATAATCGATTATTTCCCTCGACGGAGGAAATAAAATTATGATAGCTCCCAATTCGGTGGCCATTGAAGAAATTGTAATTCTGTCGTCAAGAGGCATCCTGTCAATGCATTCACCATACAATTCCACTGAATAGCCAAGGAGTGAATTTGCACCGAAAATATTGAGAAGGTTAAGGACTATATCCTTTGAAGAGACACCTTTCCTTATATCGCCTGAAAAATTGATCCTGGCAGACGGGGGCACCTTGAACCAAACCTTCCCTTTATTCCAGGCTGCGGCAATATCCATGTCTCCCATTCCCTGTCCGAAGGCACCGATTGCACCCAGGATGTTAGCATGCGAATCCGTCGAGATTGCAGTCGAACCTGGATTCACGTAACCTTCATCAATCAAGATGTGGGTTCCTATTCCTGCATCTATGTCAAAGACCCTGATTCCTTTTTCGCGTGCATAAATACGGCAGATGTGCTGGTTTACCGCGTACTTCTGATCGGACCCTGTCGGATTGCAGTCAAATGTGAAAATGGTCTTCAGCGGATCGGCCAGCTCCAGCCCGTTATCCTTAAGATTCCTGACCACATTTGCACCGCCGAAATCCCTAGCAGCCCTGATATCAATTTCAATATCGGCAATCTGTCCCGGAAAGAGAATATCTGATTTTGAATGTAATGCAAGTATTTTTTCAAGCAATGTCATTGTAAGGTTTTTTAAATTTCAAGGATTCCGTTTTTTAATTAAGAAAATCAGTAATATCTGGCCCTGTAATCGCTGGGCGAAATACCCTCGGTCTTGCGGAATTGTTTATTGAAGTTTGAGATGCTGGTAAAACCGCATTCAGCTGCGATATCATTTACATGATACCCTGTTTCGCGGAGAAGGTAGCATGCCCTGTTAGTTCTTACCCTGTTGAGATACTCAATAAACCCGGCGCCACAGTTCTTCTTGAAAAACCTGCTGAATGTAACAGGTGTCATCCGTGCCAGCCTGGATATCTTCCCGAGATTAATTGGTTTTGAATAGTTTTCCCTTATATAAGTATAAGCTTCTGCCATTTTCTTATTCCCCCTTTCGTCATAAGCACGCTTATAATTCTCAGAGCAAAGGAATACTTTTTTCTGTGCATCGCACATTATTCTCACGACATTGAAAAAATCAATCATTTTATCAATTCCCCTGCAATTAACCATATGGGTAAGATATTTTTCAGCAGATTTTGCATCCTCTGTCGAAAAGCCAATGCCCCTGTCCGATCCTGAAAGCAGTTCCCTGACGCTGTGCATTTCATGCTGAGACAACAGTGCATCTCCAAGCGATGATTGCCTGAAATGGACTATTATGCCATGATTGTCAGGCATGCTTTTCTCACTGATATAATAATTCCACGAATGCGGAATGTTGCCACCGATCAAGACCATATCGAGATGATCAAACAACTCAACACTGTCGCCAATGATCCGGGTTCCGTTCCCCTTGATGTTAAGGACTATTTCATACTCGGGATGGAAATGCCACATGCCTCCGGTGTCATATATATACTCGGCTGTAAATCCGCCTCCATCTTCAAAAGCTATTTTTTCAAGCTCAGCGACCATGATACTCAATTATTGGCTCATTTAACCAAATTTACATTTTATTTTTTCAAACCGGGATAAATTTTATTCATAAATTTTACATTAAGGTCTGACCGTCTTTATGATAAAGGATAACGGTCATGGCAAATGCATCACAGAATAATTTCAATAAAATGCTTGCCAATGTAATTTAATTGATATAAATTTGTTTCAAGCTCATGCTATTGGTATAGGAGGAGAAGAATAAAGGTTGTTGTTGAAAATCAACGAGGATTGTATTGCAGACATTGACTTTCACAACGGAATCTGGAGATTAGCGCCAGCTATTCGTGATTCCATCCTTTTATCAGACAGTAGACACGGGAATTATTAAGTAATACCCGCTCACTGATTTTCGAAGCAACCTTTTCTCCTCTTATTTTTATTTAAATACCTCATAAAAAATTCTTTCAATATTCAATTCTACATGGGAAAAATAATTGCATTATATTTGTGCCGCAAAGCCAGAGGGGAACTGGCTGCAGAAGCCTGATCTTTAATCATGAAGACTTACATAAGAAGAAGAGAGAAAAATGACGAGCTTGTCGTGCTGTTCGGAACATGGGGCACAGATGAGAATGTCTTCCTTCCATTTTGCAACGACAACTTCGATTTTATCCTTTTCTACGATTACTCTGCTGATGAGGCACTTGTGCTCCCTGATATGAAAACCTACAGAAAAATCACTCTTATTGGCTGGTCACTGGGAGTCTGGGCAGCGGAGTACCTCATGCCAAAAATCAATATTATCCCTGACACGACAATTGCTGTAAATGGGACACCAATACCTGCAGATGACAGATATGGCATCCCGCTCAAGGAATTTCAGGAAACTCTTGATAATATTTCTGAAGAGAACATGGACAGGTTCTATTTCAGAATGTTTGGCGACAAACGAACATATCGCAAGAACAAGGACAAAGTATCTCACAGAAGCATCAAATCACTTCATGATGAATTAAGATGGCTCTACAACAGGATGATGGAACAAAAGGAACCGGGGTTCAGATGGGACTATTCAATCATAAGTGAGCCGGATAAAATTTTCCCATTCGAGAATATGATAAGTTACTGGAAAAAACAGGAAGGCACCAAGTATATTTTAGTCAGGCATCCGCATTATATTTTCCCGTCGTGGAGCTCATTCGCCGAATTCGTAAGTTTTGTAAAAAAGCATAAAAGAAAATTGCCGGACAGGAGTGCTGCTCATGCCTAAATATCCCTGATCAGGATATTTGAATCTGATTTTGATATCAGCTTTTCGAATTTTTCGAGCATTGAAATGATCCGTTCATATTCCCTGTTCCTCACAAACATTTTGTGATCGGAGCCCTTCTTTTCAATCCTTGATATGACAAAGCTTATTGTCATTTTATTAATATCCAGTGCCGGCTGGTAAAGCCTCTCCTTCTGGTCATTCTCGTGGATAGCTGATATAAGATTTGCTTCAGTGAGTTCTGCCAGTATCTCCCTTGATAATCGCACCGGTATTTTAACAATTTTTCCAATTGTTTCGGAACCGATCGGCTTTTCGCCTTCCGCAAAATTCCTGACAATTATGTTCAGAATTAATAATAAAAGCGCTCTTTTATAATAGTTGCTTATTGAAAGCGCCTCATTTTCATATTCATATCTTGAGACATTCTGGTTGGCAAATGTCAACTCCGCACCGAGCAGGACACATGTCCAGCTTGCCTGTAGCAAAACAATGAACAGAGGAATCAATGCGAAGCTTCCGTAAATTGCACTAAGCCTGGTGATTCCCCATTGCAGATCGATATAAAACCACAGCAGGAACTGAAGTACAGTGCCGGTTATAACACCTGAGACGAGAGCCGGAATGAACTTTACCTTCGCATTGGGCATTATTATAAAGAGCACTGTCAGGGTGATCCAGGTAAGAAAATAAGGTATCAGCTTAATGAGCAGGCTGATCACAGGCTTGAAGAAATCAAGAATGCGGGAATTTGCAATAAAGTCCTTCATCTCGGTGCTGATAAAAACAGTGACACTGCTCGACAGAATTAAAAAAACAGGAGCAATGAGCATTATTGTAAGGTAGTCAGTGAATTTTCTGTACCACGGCCTGGCAGCCGAGATCTGCCAGATATGATTGAAGGAACCCTCAATCTGGTTCAGCAGGGACATGACCGACCAGAAGAGAATGATAACACCTATGCCTGCCATGTAGCCCCCGCTGGTGGCGCTTATGGCGCTTTTTGCCCTTAAAAGCAAAGGTTCAAGCACTCCCTTGTAATTTGGAAATTTGTCGAGAATTATCAATTCGAGATTCTGATCCAGGTTAAATCCCTTGGCAATGGCATAGGCAATTGCAGCCACCGGGACAATTGACATGAGAGTGTATAAAGTGAGAGAAGAAGACCGAAGTTGTACCTTATCGTTAAAAAATCCCCGCCAGGCAAGAATTACTATCCTTATCTGCCTTATCAGGTAGGATTTCCGCTTTGACAATTCAGAAAGCGGGGTATGCCAGATAGAATCGTTCAGATTTTTGACATTGTCAATAGCCCAGGTTACTGGATTTCGCATTTTACCGGTTATTTTGTCGCCAGGTAAGATCTGATCTTACTGAATTCTTTGTATCAAATATACAAAAACCTCTGAAAAAAAATAATTAGTATTTTCGCCTTTTGGTTAAGTTCAGGATGAAAATAAAGATTTCAGAATTTGTTGATGGTGCAAGGAACGCTAAGGGAATTGCAGTCATAATTGATGTCTTCAGAGCTTTCTCAAGTGCCTGCTATGCTTTTGATTCGGGTGCGATAAAGGTCGTTGCGACCAATAATATAGAAAAGGCTTTCGAACTTAAAAAATCCTTCCGGAATATTGTCCTGGCAGGCGAGCGGGATGAAATAAAAATATCGGGATTTGAATTAGGGAATAGTCCCACAGAGATCATAAAATACGATCTGAAGGGAAAAACAATGATATTGACGACCACTGCCGGAACAAATGGTCTGCTAAATGCAAAGAATGCCGAAATGGTAATTACCGGAAGCCTTGTTAATGCAACTGCTGTTGTTAAATATGTCAGATCCATGCATCCCCGGAATGTCACGCTTGTTGCAATGGGCTACAGAAGCACTGTTTCTGCAGATGAGGACATGCTATGTGCTAAGATTATTGAATCGGGACTTCGTGGGGACGATATAAAATTCAATGACATGGTTGAGGGTTTAAGAAATTCATCAGGAAAAAGGTTTTTTGACCCGGCGAACATTGACTTTTCTCCGCCGACTGATTTTTTCCTGTGCACCATGATTGACAGATTCGATTTTGTCCTGAAGTGTGAACATAGGCCAGACGGTAATATCGAGTTAATCAAAATAGACATGTGACCGGTCCCGGAGCCTGGTTATATGTTGCGAAGAGCTTAAATTATCTATGTACAGGCTCCGTTCGCAACAGGTTGGGTGTCTGTGTATCTGATCAGAATACGGGTGATGCTTTTTTTCTCCTGTGTATCTCGCGAAATGTACAGAACATTGATAACCTGTAAAGGGCAAAGAGCAGAAGTGATGGATTTGATGAGTCAATTTTTATTTCCATTCTTTCCCTGAAGCGTATATAGAGCCATGCAAGCAAGCGTACCAGCCGGAAAAAATGGAAGACATTATAGATGCGGATCAGTACCACACAGGAGGAAAAAGTCTTTTTATCTGTCACGCTGTCATATAGCATGCTCAGATTCTCGATTCCCAGCTTTACTTTGTTAATATAGTCGCGGTTGGATTCCACTCCCTCATGATAAAGGCCGTTATCTATATGGAGAATACCGATGCCGGCCTCTTCAAGCTGATAACTCAAAAGGGTGTCTTCATATCCGTATTGCTTCAGTTCTTCATTGAATCGCAGCTTTGAGAATATTGTCCTATCAATAAGCACGTTGTAAGAAGAGAAGGCAGCGTATGGATTCTTATTTTTTTCTGAGGCTTTGCGTTGTTCCCTTTGCCTTCCATATTTCCATCTCAATATCTTGTCAGGGTCGCCCGGGGGAGATTCGTGATAAAGTACCCCTCCCGATATCACTCTTGCTGAGCCAAGATAAGGGACCCATCCTCTTATATAGGCTTCAGCGGTACCCGGTATCATCACGTCCGCATCAATGAAAAGCAGGTAATCGCCCGTGGCCTCAAGTGCAAGCCTGTTCCTAATAGCCGCTCTTCCGATATTCTTTTCAGAAACGATGACCCTGACTCCTTCCCCATTGAGTGACATATATCTTGATCTGGACTCTGCAGATGAGCCGTCATCCCCTATCAGAATCTCGATGAATTCCGGCACTTTGCCTATGCAGCTTTTCATGCTATGCACCAAAGCAACAATATCATAATCACATACCGGAATGAGCAAAGATATTGTCATGTGATTTACCCCGAATTAACTTCAGCAAAAGTACGGAATATTTATTAATTATTGTAAGGGCCGGAATTTGACAAAGAAATTGCATTGACTAAATTTGCCACAACTTATAATTGCTTCCAAATGAGAAAATGTATTCTGGGATTTGCTTTTATTCTCCTTGCTGTTGCCGCACTATGCCAGAGTAAAACCGGGTATCAGATCGGCATAACAATATCTGATTTAAGTGATTCCACCGTATACCTCGGTTATCATTTTGGGAACAAGCAGTACGTAAGGGATACTTTAAAACTTGACAGCAGGGGCCGGGGAACATTTTCAGGCAGGGATTCCCTTCCCCAGGGCATTTACCTGGTTGTGCTTCCGGGAAAAAAATATTTTGAAATACTGATAACGGACAATCAGAAATTTTCAGTGTCGTGTCTTTTCAGCGATTACTTCAATACTTTGAAATTCAATGGCTCTCCGGAAAATACATACTTTGTCGATTATGAAAAAAAATGGAGCGTCATGCAGAAAAGAACATCTGATATAGAGCAAAGGATACAGAAAAACAAGTCAAACAATGATTCCATCAGGGTTCTTGTGCAGGAGCAGAAGCAGCATGAGCAGGATATGAAAGTCTATCTTGCTGGTGTCGTAAAGGACAATGGCGATAATCTTCTCTCAATGCTGGTAAAATCAATGATCCCCATAGACGTGCCGGATTTCCAGGCTCCTCCCGGATGCCATAACCCTGATTCAGTAAAATGGATAATGAAATACAATTATAATAAGGATCACTTTTTCGACAATATTGATTTTACTGACGTTAGATTGCTGAGGACGCCCATATTACAGGCAAGGCTTGATGCTTTCTTCAATAATGTAGTCATTCAGTCGGCCGATTCAATAAACAAGGAGATTGACAAGCTGATTCCAAAATGTCAGGGCACATATAAAATGTACCAGTTTGTATCTGTATACCTTTTTAACCATTTCCGTGAAAGCGAAATAATGGGACATGATGCAGTATTGGTGAAAATTGCGGATGAGATTTATCTTTCAGGCAGGGCCGACTGGGTGTCAAGAGAATTCCTTGAAGATCTTCGCAAGCAGATTGATCTTCTTAGGCATAACCTCATCGGGATGAAAGCCGAAAACCTTGTAATGGATTCTTATAACAATGTTTTTGTCTCACTTTACGATATCGATAAGCCATTTATCATTTTGTATTTCTGGGAGCCGAATTGCGGACATTGCAAGGAAGCAACCCCCAAGCTGAAAAATTACTACGACAAAGCCAGGGCCGATGGGGTCGAAGTCTTTGCTGTCTGCACGACAGCGGATAAAACAGCATGGTCAAAATATATTGCCGAACACAATCTTGACTGGATAAACGGATGGGATCCCCAGAGGCTCTCTCACTTTGATTACTTTTACAATGTGCAGTCGACTCCGACAATATATATACTGGATAAGAATAAAAAGATCATTGCCAAAAGGCTTTCAGTGGATGATATTCCTTTATTCCTCGATAACTACAGGAAATACTACAGGTAGTTCATACACTTTTGCATGACAGCCAGCCGGCCAGCTTATAAATTGATTCAAATTCGAGCTTATAGTCATTCCCTTCAATCGTCCATCTGCCAGGCAAAACTGATGGAGCAGTTATTAATGGCTTTTCTTCTGTTTCCCTTACCAGATATCCTGTCCTTTTAGCGGCCCTTGAGGTCCATTCTTTTATTATTCCCTTGCCTTTTACTGATATTTCTCCGCGGCAAACGGGCTTCATCGTAAAATTTCCGTCGGCTGCATTGAATCCCAGTATGTCTGAATTGAAAAGATGATTGAAGGATCCGCTGAGCATCAGGTCTTCAGGAGCACCTTGCACAAGCTTGTCGTCGAGCATAAGCCAGATTTTGTCTGCCCTGTCAAGTGCAATATTGAAATCATGGGTGGAAAAGACAATTGTTCTTCCATCTCTTGCTAGACGGGACAGAAGGTATATCATTTCGTAACGGCCGGCGATATCGAGAAAAGCAGTGGGCTCATCCATAACCAGTATTTCCGTTTCCTGTGCAAGGGCTCTTGCTATCATGGCTCTCTGTCGCTCACCGTCTGACAGTTCTGAAATGTATCTGGCGCTGAATCCTGTCATGCCTGTTCTTTCAAGTGCATGGGCAATTGCTTTTCGGTCAGCGTCATTCACTGTTCCCATCCAGTTTGTATAAGGATACCTTCCCAGTGCTGCAAGGTCATATACACGCATGTTGCTTGCATTCACGATTTCAGTCGAAATATAGGCAGCTTCCCTGGCAATTCCCCGTCGCGAAAGCTGCGAAATTTCCCTGCCATTAAAAAGGACTCTTCCGCCCAATCCCTGCTGAAGTCGCATAATTGTCCTCAGAAGCGTGCTTTTACCTATTCCGTTACGCCCGATTACAGCTACCATCTCGCCCCTCCCGGCAGAAGCCGTGACAGGAGGGAGCAATGACATTTTTCTTTTACCCGATATGTAACCTATAGCCAGTGACTCGACTGAAATAATATTTTCACCTCTCCTTTCCATCATGTTGAAAGTGAATTTTTTCCTGATCGCAAGATGATCCAGACCACTACCGGTATTCCTATAAGCGAAGTTATTGAGTTCACGGGCAAAACACTGCCTGTACCCGGTAACTGTGAAATGATATCGCTTGCAAGCATGGCAATGCTTCCGATGATTATGGCTCCCGGGACAAGGATCGCGTGATCAGATGTCTTAAAGAGATTCCTTGCAATATGAGGAACCGCTATTCCGATAAAACCTATAGGTCCGCAGAATGCAGTCACGCTTCCTGCCATTATGCTGGTGCAGGCAAATATTATCGTTCTTGATAACCTTATATTCAGGCCGATGCTTTTGGCATATGCTTCCCCTATCAGCATGGCATTAAGCATTTTAAGGGAAAGAATGCTCATAATTATACCGGCCAAAACTGAAACTGCAAGAACCTTAAGCTGCGATAATGTCAGGTTGCCAAGGCTTCCCATTGTCCAGATAACATAGGATTTAAGCAATGTTTCGCTGCTGAAGTACTGCATAATGCTTACTACTGCCGAAATTCCGCTTGCCAGCATTATCCCGATTACCAGTATTGCCAGGATGTCATTTACCCTGGATGAAATGAACATAATAAGAAGCATCACCGCACCTGCCCCTATCCAGGCCGATACGACCAGTACCCAGTTACCAAGTCCGTTCAGGCTGTTTGCAAGACCCGTGGAAAATCCGAGTATTACTATTGCGACACCCAGGCTGGCTCCTGAGCTTACTCCAAGTACATAAGGGCCGGCCATTGGATTACGGAAAATTGTCTGCATCTGGAGTCCGGCCAGGGATAATGCTGCACCGACAATCAGTGCTGTAATTGCTTTCGGGAGCCTGAATTTCATTATTATTGTCTCGGTGCCCTGATCGGAATGGCCAAGAATTGCCCGCAATACATCCCCGCCTCTGATAACGGATGATCCGAGAAAAATATCGAGAATAAAAAACAAAAGTATTACTATGATCAGCAAATTGAAAAGCAGTCCATTATGTCCGGCTATATTCTTCCTTACATCTTTCCTTGCCATTGCCTTTACCATCATGCTGAAAATCAGCGTTATTCAATTTTTTTATAATAAACCGGCACGTAATCACCAAAAATCCCGGGATGCAGAATTGAAGCAATATCCTTAAGTATAACCTGGGGATTGACCGTTCCGCTTTCCCAGTAGTCATTGGACCCTTCCTCTGAGACTCTTTTATTGTTATTGAACAGGTTTCCATAACGATATGCCGGTATTGTCCCGAGCCGGGGATCAAAATCAGCTATCTCATGTCTTGAATTCACGGTCCCTATATTCAGCCAGAATTCAGCTTTCAATGATTGCAGATATACATTTTCAAAACTATAAGGCATTGACTCCGATGATTTTTTATCATTCCAGAGATAATCGCCTCCGGCGTCCTCAATAATCATGCTTATGTAAGAGTTTCCGGGCGAAATGTACCAGGTGTCCTTAAAGGGAAGTCCGAGAAGCACCAAAGGCCTGGCAGCGGAATTTCTCCTTACATATTCTTTTATCTGGTCATATTTTGCTTCGACGGATGAATAGATACTGTCGGCCATTTTCTCCCTGCAGAACAAAGCTCCGAACAGCTTTATCCACTCGGCTTTACCGAGCGGATCAGTCTCGAGATATTCAGCATCAAAAAGCACCTTTATGCCAAGCTCCTTTATTTTAGCCGTATATCCCAAGGCCTCGCTTCCGACTCCGTACATTATCAGCAGATCCGGTTTCAATTTCAATATCAGTTCGCTGTTCAGTCCGGCATCAAATCCGATATCCCGGACCAATCCATTCCCGATCCTCCGTAAAATTAACGGGTTAAAGATATATCTGGCACCTGAAACACCTGAAATTGCATTATCCTCTCCGAGGGCATCAATCATTGCGATGTGAGTAGTGGATGTGCAGATAATTTTGCGCACAGGCACATAGATGACATTTGAAGTATCCCTAAAATGAAGGGCTTTTGTCCCTCTTTTGACGAGATAATAAACCAGTCGCTGTCCCTCAGCTCCCTGCCATGGATCAGTTATGGTAAGAACCGTACAGCTGTCGTTCTTCTGAAGCGAGAACTTCCCCGCCCTGGTAATGCAATGATCCGATGATCCAGAAAATGGTTTCTTAAAACCGGCGTTTTGTGCTGAACAGCTGCTTGCAGAAATCCAAGCCTGTAACAGGAACATAACGATAAAAACAAATGAGCAAGAATAAGGTGCTTCAGAAAGCGGCAGAAAAGCGGAATTATGAATAAGTGTATTATTTACACTTATTCTCCCAGGGCCGGACTGATCCCATCTTGTCCGGCTTATTTCAACTTCGCTTGTTTTTATCGAACCCCTTCCCTGATAGAATTGTCCGGAAAGTGACGCGGAAAGTGATGACAGCATCCTGAGAGTGATTTTTTTCAGCCCAATTCTTCGAAGATTCATAAACGGCCTTTTCATCAGCATACGTTTTTGTCTATGGCTACATCTCGGGCTGACAGGATTTCAGACAGGGAATCAGGTTGATCCGGAGCTTTTTTTCCCGAAAGCCTTGAATAAAGGTTTGTCTGGCAGGTCTTCTGACTTATCCCGGTTTTATAAAGCCTTCCCCTCCGCATCAGGGCGGAGAGTGGCAGGGTATCATAAAGCCATCATCACGCCGGGCGTGATCGGGCATCACAGCAGCGGGTACTGTCGCGGATTCTGACCGCATTCCCTTTTCATTGCAATGATTTTATTTCAATGTAACACCAAAACAAAACAAATATAGATTAATTAATTTTCGTATTGAAGACACTGAGGAAAGAAATATCAGCAATTTCCTAACTTACCTGATCACCATTCCGGTATCCGAAAGTATCTTACCGGGGTCTGCTTTCCCC
Organism: uncultured Bacteroidales bacterium; assembly: GCA_963717685.1. Lineage (GTDB taxonomy): Bacteria > Bacteroidota > Bacteroidia > Bacteroidales > VadinHA17 > LD21. The sequence continues at coordinate 2,944,954 of OY970346.1, forward strand.
GGTACATCGGATAGCCGACCTTCGTGACGCAGTCTTATCTCAATTGTCTTATGCTCTCCTTCCGCGATATCGAAAAAAGAAATTTCAGACAATACACCGCCGTCATTCAACCTGTTTCCCGTGACAAGCATATAATGCCCGGGAATTACAGGCAACTCACTGAAATCAGTTGCTTTTTTATCCTCTTCATAATCGAGGGTATTATACCTTCCCCTGTCAAACCTTGCAAGCGTAAAATGCCTGTAATATGACGGGACAGGGTTTTTCTCATGAGAAGTGAGTTTTATGTAGCCTCTTTCACCTGATGGTTTTTCCTGATTGCTGAAAAAAACATCATTCCATTCTGAATTGATATAATACTGCGGGATATCGCTTCCCGGTTCAAGACGCGCTGGAATGCCCAGAGATCTTTCCATTGCCACAAAGCATATTGACCGTGATTTATCATCTGAGACCTTCAGTTCACAGACACCAACCGGGGTTATTGGGGTTCGTGAAAAATTCCCATCATCATCTATTTTAATGTTTTCATCCAGGTAACGGGCAATTGCAGAAGGATCCTTTGCGGCACCATCCTTTAATTTAGCGGACAGCGTGCGCTGAAAATAACTTCTCCAGGGTGTGAGTGCCTCGTCAGAAATTCTGGGGTTCAGAACATAGGTGACAAACAGTGAATCGTACCTGGTGTGCATGGAGCCCGCAAGCTTCATGCAGTTAAGCAAATGATCTTCAAGCACCGTGGATTTTGCATCACGCAGGTCTTTTTCAGAAACAATTCCAAGAAGATCCAATGACTCTTTTCTCAACGAGTCAGGTGTTGATGAAATGAAGGACATTATCTGCCTGAAATTTCCCATGCTTCCTGCAATCAAGACCAATGCCTTTGAAGTATCTATTCCCTTTGAAATGGCAAATTCCCGGATATCTGAATGTTTTATCCATGATCCCGTGTATTTATCCCTGATTGAATTTTCAGCCTCCATACGTTTATCATTGGCCCTGGTCAAGTCAGGAGGTATTCCCTCCTTTGGAGTTCTTTTGACAGGAACTGAGAGGTCAAATTCGATTGTCTTGCTTCCGGGGAAATTTTTTTTAAGAGCCAGATGCACCGTATCAGTTCCGGTCACTGAAATCTTCCTGAAATCGAATTCATCATTCTTCCTGCCCCATACAAGCAGGTCTCCAAGGCCTGTTTCAAAGCTGCTTATTCCGTTTGCATCTGTGGGTACTGTTGCAAGCGGATAAAATTCGGCATAATTGTAAAGCTGGTACTCGACAATTGCATTTTTGACAGGCATCCCGGATATGTCTTCAACCTTCACGAAAATTCTTTTTGTCACGGCATATTTGGAAAGATCATTTACAATGCTGTACCTGGCGGAACGGATAATCGTATTTTCATTCCCGCTGAATGCTCCGTATGATCTCGAATTTACAAGCATCGCACGTCGTGCAGGCTCCGTAAACCATCCCCTGTCAGACACCGGTTCCGGTTCGCATGCGCCCATGTATGACCATTGTCCGTTGTTCCAGAATTCCACCCATGCATGATTATCATCACAATGGGCCCATCTGGGAGTATATACCTGCCTTGCCGGTATACCCGCTGTACGCAAGGCAGCCACGGTAAAAGTGGATTCTTCCCCGCATCTTCCCCGGGCTGACAGGATTGTGCTCAATGGTGCAGATGTCCTTGAATCGGAAGGCTGGTAAGTCACTTTCTCATGGCACCAGTGGTTTATTTCAAGGGCAGCACCTGAAATATTCATATTTCTTACCCTCGACAGGATTTCATCGTAGTACCTGATGCGGAATGAATCGAGGTTTTCATTGTTAACTCTTACAGGCAGTACATAATGCAGAAATACATCTGACGGGATTGTTTTGCCCCATGAAGTCTCTTTCCTGGCTTTAAGCGACAAATTGACATTTGCCAGGAAAAAACTGCTGTTATAATCTGCAAGATCATTCAGAGGCATGAAAGCATAAAGGAATTCCAGGGCTTCCTTCTGCCTGGTGGATAACTTCTGATTAAATACCCCGGTAATGGCAGTTTCCCTGTTGATTGCAATCCGTTTTATCACTGAAAAGCAGGAATCGACTTTCTGCCTGTAGGACAAGTCAGTTATCAGATGCCTGCCTGAACAACCTGATAAAACCAAAATAATCAGGACTGCATGAATTTTAAATATATTTTTCATAGACCGGATATGCTACACGCTTCCGCAAGAGTTTCGCACGACCAGTTCCGGAGTGACATTTATCTGCCTTTTGAATTTATTATTGCCGGAATTCTTAATTTCCGTCCAAATCATGTTTGCGGCTTTAATTGCAATTCCCGGAAGCGGTTTTTTAAGACATGTGACAGGTGAAATCATAAGATCGAAGCCTGGCCCGTCTTCCATCGAAATTACAGCGATATCCTGAGGAACACGCAGTTTTCTTTTTTTCAGCATGCCCATAAGCGCATATACCAGGTTTGAATGGATGGCAATCACTATCTCAGCGCGGAACGGAGGCCTCATAAAGGTTTCAATCTTTTCGAAATCTATTTCACCGTCAGTAGCAGTTCTTTCAAGCTCGACGATAGCTGGCTTATTGATTTCAGGGATAAGGCTGAGTGCATCTTCTAGCTCATCAATAACCGGCTGATCGTATTTAAATGACTTATGTTCGTCAGCTATGATAATATTCCGATACCCCAGCTTTTTTATATGATTCGCCAGCAACTGCGCTCCTGCAGTGTTATCCGTACTGATATTATTTATTGGCCCGGTCTTCTGATTCTTTTCCAGGAGCACGAAAGGATATTCGGTCGATCTTAAGGCCCTGATTGTCGAATCATCTGCAGCTTCTCCCACAAGGATAAGCCCGCTGAAGAATTTCTTGAAGGCGCTTGTCATCCTTTCAAACCTAAGGTCATCAGGATCTTTTGTAATTATCGAGAATCCCATTCCTATGCTGGAAAAGGCTTTCTGCAGGTACGGAGTGATCCCTGTGACAAAGGGATCATTCAGTGATGGAACGATCATTCCGATAATACCTGGAGTCAACTCGACCGGTGCCAGCTCTTCCTTTTCACGGGACAGGCTGAAAAACCCCATTTGTTTTGCAAGTGCAAGAACCTTTTCCTGAGTGTCTTTCCTGATCCCATGCTGATCTGCTTTATTATTCAGAACAAGCGAAACCAAGGTGCCTGACACTCCAAGTTTGGCAGCTAAATCTTTGTTTTTAAATTTTTTCCCCATTTCCCCTTATAATGAAAATCTAAATTTAGATTATTTTTCTTACCTGTCGGTTTTTTTAATATTTTTTAACTTAAAAGCGCCCCGTATAGGATGTTTCACAAGCTTAAAACATATATTGCCCCCTATGAACTGACAGGTTCTTAAATGTGCATGATTTCAATAATAAGGTACGTTCTACCTTTTAGGAGAATTAATGCCTCTTTGCTTTGCCGCCTCTTCAAGCCTTTGCTGCCATCTGGATTTGGTAATTGGTTTCTTCCTGTTAGCTTCAAGAGTAGCCATTATTTTATCGGCATCTATCATCTTTTTGAATATGAAGTTCTGTAACCATGTGATTATGTTTGCCAGGAAATAATAATAGGTTAACCCCGAGGAGAAGTTATTAAACATAAGCATAAACATTATTGGCATCATCCAGGTCATCATTTTCATCCCGGGCTGAGTTTGCTGGGATTGCCCGCTCTGGTTTATCGTAAGCAGCGATGAAGCTGTCATCAGCAGGTTAAAAAGACTTACATGATTGCCAAAAATAGGTATCTTGAATGGCAGAGACAGGATTGAATCGTATGTTGACAGGTCAGTTGCCCAGAGAAAATGTTGTTGCCGAAGCTCTATAGAAACAGGGAAAAAGCGGAACATGGCAAACAGGATCGGGAACTGAAGAAGCATGGGAAGACATCCTCCCATGGGGTTCACGCCTGCTCTCTTGTAAAGATCCATTGTAGCCTGCTGTTTTTTCATGGAATCCTCCTGCTTCGGGTATTTCTTGCTCAGCTCATCCACAAGCGGCTTAAGCACCTGCATTTTTGCAGTCGACTGGTAAGATTTGAAGGTAAGGGGGAAAAGAACTATCTTGATTGCAATCGTAAGAATCAGGATAATTAAGCCGTAGTTATTGATATACCTGCTAAGCCAGTTGAATGCAGGGATTATCACAAACCTGCTTATCCATGCGATAATATTCCTGCCCAGGAATATTATTTTATCTAGCTGGTAGCCTTCTTTCCGAAGGGTGGTAATGTCATTCGGTCCGAAATAGAATTTCAACCCAATCTTTGATTCCTTGCCCACCGTGAAAGGCACCCCTATATCTGAAGCAAAGTACCTGAGGTATTTTTCCGAAGTCAATGTCCGGGTCGAAGCTATGGAAGCATTGAGGAAGTACCCGTCAGTAATAAGCACTGAGGAAAAAAACTGGTCGACATAAGCTATCCAGCTCAACCTGGTTGTGAGTTCCTGTTTCTCAATTTCCTTTTGCTGCCGGAGCTTCAGGTCTTCAACCTCATCCTGGTAATTCTTGTACTTCAGGTCAACATAATTTTCCTCATTCTGCCGTCCCTTTTCCTGTTGCGGAAGGTACATTTTCCATTCCACAGAAATGTTGTTCTGGTTTGCAGGCATTATTTCCTGAAGGTTTTCGAAGGTCACATCAAAGGCAACACTGTATTTATCCGGTGCAAGTGTGTACTTGTACTCAATAAATCTGTCAGAATCGGCATAAAGCCTGAGCTTAATGCTGCCGGGCTGGTTTGTGACAAAGACGGACTTTTCACCCGATACAGGCCTGAAATAAAGGTTATTTGTTCTTACTGCCTTGTTGTCGGCAGTAAAGAAATCAAATCCGAATATTGTTGAATCACCGTCAAAAAGTACAAGCGGAAGAGCGTTGTAGGTTTTATAGTCCTTAAGGCGTGCTGAATATACCCTTCCTCCCCTGAGTGATATTTTTAGTTGAATCTTATTGTTTTCTAGCGTGAGAAATCCATCCTCTCCCCTTGCGGATCCAGCAAACGCTCCGTATTGACTGGCGTCCTCCTCCGCAGGCTTTCCTGATTCAGCCAGAGCTTTCTGCTGACGATTTACACCAGATGTATCAGATGTCTGCCCTCCTGACGGATTACCGAGCTTAGCATCCAACTCCTGTATTTTAGCGAGCACATCAGGCTGATTGGGCTTAAATTTTAACGCATTTACATATTCGGCTCTTGCCTTGTCCAAATTTCCATCAGCCACATCTGTTTCGGCACTTTTGACGGCATTCCTGAATTCATTGTTGAATCTGTTGCCATTATAAATCCCGAAGCCAATAAAGACCAGGAAAATCAGGACCAGGCCTATAATCGTGTTTTTATCCATTCTGTCAGTAACATTTTTTAATCAATTTGAGGCAAATAATCCCTTTAGCCGATGCAAGCCTGAACAAACTTGACAAAGAGCGGGTGGGGCTTTATTACCGTACTGCTGTATTCAGGGTGGAACTGAACGCCAACAAACCATTTATGATTTGTCAGTTCCATAATCTCCACAAGATTCGATTCAGGGTTTATTCCAACGGGGATCATGCCGTTTTTCCTGAAATCGTCAAAATATTTATCATTGAATTCGTATCTGTGCCTGTGTCTTTCAATAATCTCTGTCTTGCCGTAGGCCTCATATGAAAGTGAATTTTTGCTTATTATGCATTTATAGGCTCCAAGCCTCATGGTCCCTCCCTTGTCAATGATGCTTTTCTGCTCTTCCATAAGATCAATGACCGGGTATTTTGTTTTATGATCGATTTCGGTAGAATTGGCTCCTTCCATCTTCAGAACATTCCTGGCGAATTCAATTACAGCGCACTGCATTCCAAGGCATATCCCGAAATATGGTATATTATTGACCCTGGCGTACCTGGCGGTTGTTATTTTGCCTTCTATACCACGTGATCCGAAACCGGGTGCTACTAGAATACCGTTCAGTCCCCTGAGTTTTTCATCAACATTATCATCAGTTATGCCTTCTGAATGTATGTATTTTAAATTGACCTTGCATTCATTCATCGACCCGCTGTGAATGAATGATTCAGCAATTGATTTGTATGCATCGGGCAATTCAACGTACTTTCCCACAAGGCCGACATTAATAGAATGTTTGGGGTTCTTAAGCCTTTTCAGGAACTCCCGCCATTCAGCAAGAGGAGGTTCCTTGTCAACGGGCAGGCCAAGCTTCCTGAGCGCCGTTTGATCAAGCTTTTCTTCCAGCATTTTTATGGGCACTTCATAGATTGTCGTTACATCGACGGATTCAACTACGGCATCTTCTTCAACGTTGCAGAAGAGGGCCACTTTTTTCTTTACCTCGGAATTCAATGGCCTCTGGGTTCTCAGGACAAGTATATCAGGCTGAATACCGGTTTCAAGCAGTTCCTTAACCGAATGCTGTGTGGGTTTTGTCTTGGATTCGCCTGTTGCAGGGAGATACGGCACAAGTGTAAGGAGAATGACGATACAGTTCTGTGCTCCCAACTCCCATTTCATCTGACGAACAGATTCAATATAGGGAAGCGACTCGATGTCCCCTACGGTTCCGCCGATTTCAGTAAGTACAATATCAAACTTGTTCCCGGAGCCTACAAGCTTGATCCTCCGTTTTATCTCATCAGTAATATGCGGAATGACCTGGACAGTTTTTCCAAGGTAGTCTCCTCTTCTTTCCTTGTTGATCACAGACTGATAGATCCTGCCTGTAGTCACATTGTTAGCCTGACTTGTCGGTACATTCAGGAATCGCTCATAATGTCCGAGGTCGAGGTCGGTTTCAGCCCCATCGAGGGTGACATAGCATTCACCATGCTCGTAAGGATTCAGCGTCCCGGGATCGACATTAATATAAGGGTCGAGTTTTTGGATTGTAACTGAATATCCCCTGGCCTGCAAAAGTTTTGCAAGCGAAGCAGAAATAATCCCTTTTCCCAGTGAAGAGGTAACACCGCCGGTTATAAATACATATTTGACGTCAGCCAATTTCTGAAAGATTTATTGTTTGATAAAAAGATCTCATTTCAGTTAATCATCAAGGCCTGACTGATCTATCATTTTGACCTTTTCCTCAAGCGTTTTGATCATTTTCCGGGCATTCTCTATTTTTTCCTGAACTTCGCGTATCATTGTATCGGCATTTGTAGATTTTGCGAAGAAACCGATATTATTTTCCCAGAGAACAATATCGCCTTCAAGCTGCTTGATCTTTGTAAAAAACTTCTCCCTCTCATTATGAATTTTTCTTGATGCTTTTGGATTTGTCTTGAGATTATCCAGCTTGGTCCTGTATTTTAAAATGTTTTTATCCTCGTCTGCGATTTTAAGCTTGTCGAATTCCTTGTTCAGTGCGTTCCTGTATCTGTTTGTAATTTCGTCCTTTTTATTGAAAGGAACAAAACCGATATCTGTCCATTTCTTCTGAATTTCCTTCAGCCTGTCGAATGCAGCATGGACATCATCACCAGGTTCGAAAGCTTCAAGCTCTTCAATAACTGCAATTTTAGCCTTAAGATTATCTTCATACGAAGTATCAAGCTCGTTGAAGAATTCAGTCTTCCTGTTAAAGAAATGATCGCAGGCTTTTCTGAATCTCTTCCAGCATTTTTCCGACTGTTTCCTCGGCACCGGACCTATGTCCTTCCAGTCTTTCTGGAGGTTAATAAGCGCATCGGATGTAGCTTTCCAGTCAGTACTTTCCTGCAATGCCTCGGCCTGCAGGCAGAGATCGATCTTACGCTGAAGATTATTCTGCTGAATTTCCTTGTTATCTGAATAGAATGCCCGTTTCTTTTCAAAAAAAGCATCGCAGGCATCCCTGAACCTCTGGTAAACTTTATTATTTTGTTTTTTTGGGGCAAAGCCGATGGTTCTCCACATTTTCTGAAGGGCAACAACTTTTTCGGCCTTCTCGTCAAAGTCCCTGAAGTTTTTTATCTCGAGCAGGTTTATTGCCTCAACTTCCTCGCACATGGTTATTTTAGCTTCCAGGTTTTTCCGCTGGTCGTCCTTTTGTTTCTCGAAGTATTCGTGATGTCGCTTGTTTATCTGGGAGGTAGCTTCCCTGAATCTCTCCCAGATTTCATTCTTGGATTCCTGGGTGACCGGGCCTATTTCACGCCACTGGTTATGCAGATCCTGCAAAGTTCTGAATGCAATGACAGCATTTGGCTCAAGCAGAAGCTCTTCGGCCTTTTCACATAACAGGACTTTTGCTTCAAGGTTCTTTTTCAGGTCGAGGTCTTTAAGCTCCTTGTTTATTTTTATATAATCATAAAATATCTCTACATTATGATGGTAATTCTCCCAAAGATCTTTCAGCGCACTCTGTGGTACGACTCCCACAGAGTGCCATTCGTTCTGCAGGGATCTGAATTCGTGAAATGTCTTGTTAATTGATTCTTCACGATTGACAAGCTCTTTGATCTTGTCTATTATTTCGTACTTTTTCTTCAGGTTTTCGTACTTCTCAGCTTCCTGAATTTTATTATAATCGGATTTTTTCTCCTTATATTTTTCGAGCAAATGCTTTACAACTGCTTCCGAAGGATCGACCCATGAACGGTAATCCTCAATTTTTCCACCGCCCTCAATAAACTTGTTTTTCCTTTCATCTGCCTCCTGTTTCAGCTTTCTGTAGAAGAACGCTTTTATACGATCGACATCGTCCCGTATTTCAGAAGGAGGCCTGTTATCTGTAATCAGGTTGAGTGTCTCAACCAGTTCATTTTTTGTATACCCTGAATAATCAACCGGAGGCAGGTCAATATCATCTATGTCCTGAATTTCCATCCGGCTCTCCTCATGTTTGTCAGAGTCTGCAGTACGGGTTCTGCGTGAAGCCTTTTTTTCCTTTACCGGTTCTTCTTCAGTTTTTTTATCTGCATCCGGGAGCTCACCCTCAGATTCAGATTTTTCTGTTGATTCGGGTGTTTCAGGTTTTTCAGGGGTTTCAGCTTTTTCAGCATTTTCAGTATTTTCAGAATTTTCGGTACCCTCATTTCCGGAAGCCTTTTCAGTTGCTTCGGATTGTTCATTAAGAACAGATTCGTCCGGATCTTTTTCAATCATTGTCAATCCTTTCTTATGTCAGCTCGCATCATTTTATTGACCATGGCAATCCATGGATTTTTAAAGCTACGAAAATATTGAAATATTTATTAAAACTCAAAGTTTTGTATAAATAATTCCGAGATAAGGAATAATGGGTTATTTCTTACTGAAAGCAAAGCATTTGGAATATTCCTGCCGGTAGAAAAAATCCGGCAAAAGTAAAAGCTTTCAATGGAGATAAGCATTAACTTTAATACCATAAAATCAATCTGCAGGAGACACTGCATTTAATAGCAAAATAGATATGTCAAAAAATGACTTATTTGTATTGGGGGTTGCAATTGTTGGCGGATTTATCGGCTTCTTTATAAGGCGCCTGAAAAACAGAAGCACTAAAGCTGGCAGTGGCTTCAATTCAAATCCAGCCAGTTCATTTTCAAAATCTTCAAAAGATGATGATTATGAACCCTATTCCGGCAAATGAAACGGAATCACATTTTGTTTCTTGAGATAAGGTATCTGAACGGGTTGACGATTTTCTGAAGGAGCCTTTGATTTTCTGTGATTATTTCAGCCTGTCCCTGCATATTCTGGGTGAATTCAAGCTTTTTGCCGTATAATGTCGTAAGCCCCTGCGGAAGATTTAGTTCTATAATATATGCATCGCCTGAAGCAACGAGTGACTTTGATTTTACTATTCCCCTTACTATGCCATATTCAAGATAAGGGAACCCGCTGAGCTTTATGTTCACGGCCTGAGATACCCTTACCTTACCTGATCTTTCCATGCTGAGTGTTATCCTCCCAATATAATCACCTTCATTCTCAGGGACGACGTTGAGAACAGGCTGGTCGACAGTAACAGACTGGTTTTCATTCCAGAATTTTGTAAAGGCTGCAATTCCATCCACAGGTGTCACAAGCTCATATTTATTCTCCCATATCTTTATTTGTGCTTCAAGATTGAGAAAGGCTTCATGCAACAGTGATATCAGATTTTGCTTTTCTTCATCCCTCTTTATTATGTAATCCTGCAGTAATTGTTTCTTTTCCTCAAGCGTGATATTTGTCTGCGACTGATCGAGTCTGACTCCCTGAAGTTCAAGCTTGCTTGCATTGTAGTCCTGTCTGGATTTTTCAAATTCGCTTTCTGAATATACTTTTGTGTTAAAGAGTGTTGAATCTCTCATGTACTTCTTTTCATCAATCATCAGGTTATCTGAGATAAGCCTTTCCTTGGCAACAAGTTTTCCTATATATTCCTGAAGGACTTTTATTTCCTCATTGACGGAAATAATCTGTTTACCATAAAAGTCGTTCCAGTTGAATGTATCATAATCGGAAAGCGTCTTCAGAAAAGACGCATAATATGGCTGGAGTTCTCCCAGCTGTGCAAGCAGAGGAACTGACCTGTATTTAATTTCCTCAGGCTTGCCGATAGAGTCGACAACAGCCTTTAGCATCATGACGTCTGTGATTGAAGCAGCCGTTTCCATCACAGCAAGAAGCTGTCCATTTGAGACTTTATCCCCGTTTTTGACATATATTCTGTTAATCCTGCCAGAGATCTTGGTCAGGAGCGTGACCGGAGGATTGACGGTTGTAATCTCAATAGGTGCAATGACGACATCAGGATACTTAATGATCCACGCGATGATGATCAATACGACAAATACTGCTAAAATCACGGATGTTCCCCATCTGATAATTTTGCGGGGAGGCACTGAGATAATCTCATTCACAGGGTCGGAATACAGTATCTGAGGCTTGCCATTTTTCATATCACGTACCAAGTTCAAGCTGATTTTTTATAAGTCTGTAATAGGCTCCGCTTTTTGCAATAAGGGACGAATGAGATCCCATTTCAACTATCCTGCCGTCATCCATTACCACTATGTTGCTGGCATCCTTCACCGTGCTTAGCCTGTGAGCAACCACAACAACAGTTTTGCCAATGAAGAACTCTGACAGATTGTCGACAATCACTTTCTCAGTCCCGGCATCAAGTGAATTTGTAGCTTCATCAAAAATAATTATATCCGGATCCTTGTAGATAACCCTTGCTATCAGTAGCCTTTGTTTCTGGCCTTCGCTGAGACCATGCCCGTTAAGACCTATTTTTGTGTTATAACCCAGAGGCAGAGATTCTATAAATCCTTTAATATTGGATATTTCAACTGCCTTCATCAACTTTTCTTCATTGATTTCAGCAATACCGGGAGCAATATTTGCGGCAATCGTATCGGGAAAAAGGAATCCGTCCTGCATTACGGCCCCCGTCTTTGATCTCCATATTTTAAGACTAATGTTAGAGAGCCGGGTATCGCCGACAAGTATCTCGCCTGCAACAGGCTGGTAAAATCCAAGGATCAGTTTCAGAAGAGTAGTTTTACCGCTGCCGCTGGTACCAACAATCGCGGTAGTTTTGTCCTCTTCTATAAACAGATCAATATCTTTCAGGACAAAAGGCGAATGAGGCCCCTCATATTGGTATGAAACATTGTTTATATATATATCCTTGCGTTCAGGTAGTTTTCTAACCTTCATTTCAGGCTCTGCTTCCTCATCAGCCATCTCATGGACCTCAGCAAGCCTGTTCAGGCTCATCTTTGCATCCTGAGACATGCGGAAGAATCCGATTATCTGGCTTACAGGTGCATTAAGCTGTCCTATTATAAACTGAACAGCCAGCATCATACCAAGAGTTATTTCACCCTTAAGTACTGCGGTTGCTGCCACGACGGTTATTGCCAGATTGGTAACTTCATTGATGAATGTAGCACCTGCAGACTGGTACTGAATTATTCCCAATCCCTTCATCTTTATTCCGAAAAGGGAGGCCTGAAGTTTCTCCCACTGCCATCTCATGCTCATTTCGCTCTGGGTGAGCTTTATCTCCTGCATGCCGTTTATAATCGTGATCAGCTGGCTGCCTGATTCTGACATTTGTTTGAATCGCTGATGGTCAAGTTTTTCCCTCGATTTCATGAACAGGGAGATCCATATTCCGTAAAGAATTGAACCAATGAGGAATAATGCGAATATTTTTATACTGTATATTCCAAGCACAATTCCGAATATGACAAGGTTGAAGAAGGAGAAAAGGATATTAAGGCTTGCTGATGTCAGAAACTCCTCAATCCTGTTGTTGTCCTCAATTCGCTGGAGAATATCGCCGGTAAGCTTTATGTCAAAAAAAGCAATCGGCAATGACATAAGCTTCTGCAGGAAGCCTGAGATAATCGCAACATTAACTCTTGTACCTATATGAAGCAGAAGCCATCCCCTGATGAACTCGACAGACATACGTCCAATTACAAGAGCCAGCTGTGCAAAAAGGACCAGGTATATAAATCCCAAATCGTTATTATTCAGACCGATATCAATAATTGATTGAGTAAGGAAGGGAATTATAAGCTGAATGCAGCTTCCAATGAGCAGACCGAGCAAAAGTTGAAAAAGGTATTTGTCGTATAATCTGAAATATTTCAGAAGGAACCTGAAACCGCTTGTTTTTTCATGCTCACCTTCCATTTCAAAAAGAGCCGGTGAAGGCTCTATTATAAGCACAAGCCCGGCGGGCTTATCGTCCACTATTGTCGATGCCCAGTTGTGCGTGAACTCATCCTTGCTGTATTTCATGAGTCCCACAGCCGGATCGGCTACCCAGACATTATTGTTCTTTATTTTGTAAACTACTACGAAGTGTTTTTGTTTCCAGTGAACGATAGCTGGCAATGGCGCATTCCCCGAAAGCATTTCGAAAGGAATCTTCACTCCTATTGTTCTGAAGCCCATGCTGTCAGCGGCTTCCGAAAGGCCAAGGAAAGAAACTCCTTCCCGTGTCATGTAGCATTTCCTGCGTATGGTCTCGAGTGTGAAGTTTTTCTTATAAAACGCTGCAACCATTTTAAGGCAGGCCGCTCCGCAATCCATTGCGTCAGGCTGTTTTACAAAAGGAAAAGACATTGGTTGCAGAAAAAGTTTATACCGAGTAAAGATATTCATATTTTATAAAGTAAAACCGCATTGCTCTATAAATTCAAGGTTCTGAGACTATGATAGATTTGGCTTTTGGAAATAGTATATTTACCAATTGATTTGTAAAGGCACGGGATTATTTAATAAAATATCGGACAAAAGTATTGTTGAAGGTATCCGCAATCAGGACGATAAGATTCTCAACTGGTTGTACGATAATTATTTTCTGACGGTAAAGCAGCATGTAATGAAAAACAGCGGTACTTCGGCTGATGCCTCCGATCTCTTCCAGGATACCATAATTGTTCTCTACAGCCGTATCAGGGCTGATTCCATTGAGCTCACGTCTGACCTTAAAGGTTATTTTTTCGGTATCGCCCGGAATTTATGGAATGAACACCTCAGAAAAAAAAAGGAAACCACCGAGATCGATCCCGATCTTGTAAGTGTTTCCGATGATAATGAAGAAGACGATGATCCGATGTTTGAAAGAATAATCAGCAGGGCATTTCAAAAGCTGAAGCCGGAATTCCGGACGGTATTGAGCTTATATTCGGAAGGCTGTTCATATGAAGAAATAGCAGTTAAAATGAATCTGAAGAACGAAAACTATGCCAGGAGAAAGAAATACCTGTGCAAGGAAGCTTTGATGGATCTTGTAAGGGAAGACCCTGAATATCAGGAGTATCTGCGTTTCCGGAAATAGGTGACTATAACCGCGGCAAGCAGAAGGAGCAGGCATGAAGATATTATGATTATTCTTACATTCGTGTAAACCGGCTCATTGTCGCCGTACACCACCAATGATGCCCAGAAATAAGGATGCGATCTCATCTGGCTTGCATTTTTGAGGAAAACCGTCCTTGCAGATTTAAGCGCGTGGCTCTTTGATTTGCCTTTTTTCAGGTTGTCATAAAACATTTTCACAATTTCAGTTCCTGATTTGTCATCTATCTTCCACATAGACATTACCACGGACCGGCTCCCCGAATATAAGAACCCTCTTGCCAGGCTCAGAATGCCTTCTCCTGATGAAAGCTTTCCACTCCCTGTGTTGCAGGAGCTTAACACGACCATCCTTGAATTCAGATGAAGACCATATACCTCGTAAGTTCGAAGCAATCCGTCCTCAGGTGAATCGCCGGACTGATCAAAAATCATTGCGGAATTCATGGGATTCCTGTCGTTAAGAAAAGCATGCATTGCAAGATGGATAATTCCGTAATTGCCTGCCACTTTCTTAAAAACCGATTCTTTCGCTTCGTTTGCCAGGTAAAGCTTTCCCTTAAATATTTTTGATACATATTCTGCCTCCTGGCGTGCTTCGGGAAGATCAATCAAGATCCCTGATACTGACTGCCTCCCAAACAACAATGAATCGGTGTTTAATGCTTTAGTATATGCAGGTGCAAAAACCACCAGGTTTCCCGGCGGTCTTGAGTCCATCTTTATCGACTCCTTCATGAATGCAGCGGAATAGGTATAGGAAATACTGAAATCATTCATCAGGTAATTCAGTTCACGGTAGTTTAATTCATTGCCATTTCCGGCTGAAGAAAGAAGCGTTTCAAACGGCAGATAAGACAGGATGTTGTCGGGGGATATTATCAGTTTGTCGGAAATGAAATATTTGCGGAGCGGTTCAACCAGTATTCTGTAAAGCTCATATCCGGTACGGCAATAATCAATGAATTTAGTCCTTGCATTCTCCGACGCGGAAGGATCGGATAGGAGGTTACGGAAATTCCTCAGCTTTGCCATAAATGATGAATCGATCCTGAATGTCGCAATTTCCCTGTTCTTATTGTTTACCAGGAATATATAAAGCATCGAATCAGAAAGCACGTAGTTCAGGTAATTATTGTGCTTCCCGGTTATTGATGGAATTTCGTCCATCGAGGGCACTTTCGTATTATACTTCAAAGCATAGTATCCGGGATACTGTTTCTCAAATATGCTTACAAGTGAATCTCTCTTTCTTATGACAGATAAAAGATCTTCTTTCAGTTCGGCAATCAGCTTCAGATCAGGTTTCTCCTTATCGTACTCGATCGATATTCTGGAATTGCAATAACCAATTTGCCCCTGTAGTGATCTTTCCAGAGTGGCTATGTTTGGCGGTATATGGAACTGAATTGCATTAAGTTCCCGTGTTGCCGCCAGCAATCCTGCAACTTTTGATCTTTCAGCATATTCAAATGCTTTCCCGAGGAATATTTTATCTGATGTCTTTTTGTAACATAATTCAAAATTTTCAATGGCTAACAGGTATGCGCTCCTGTAACGGTCAGCCAGCACTACCCTACTCTCATCTTCGCTGATGTTGATCCTCATTCTGTCAAGAATTGAAACAATAAGCTCTGTTGTCGAAGCTGCTGCCTCAAGTACCTTCAGATCGGATGAAGTTGAGTAAAGACTATGCAATATTTTATATTTCAGGCTCAGAAGCTCAATCGTAGCCCTGTCAGCGCGCAATGAATCCGAAGGGGGGTTTTGATTTAACCCATCAGGGCTGTCGGAATAACCGGAAGGGAACAGCAGATTCTGGATGATATGGAGAGCCTGTAGCGTTTCACCATTTCTATACAAAGCCTCAGCATAGCCCTCCTGTATGGTATTATTAAGATATTTATCCTCTGTATGATTAACTGAGTATTTTACACATTCTTCGTAGAGTTTCAAAGGATACCCGGTGTCGTTCGAGAAATTCATCAGATAATCAGCATAATATTTCAATGCCTGGATATAGAACCTTGAATCTGCTCCCGGCCGGCTCTTCACCTTTTTAACGATCTCCCTGAGCATTGCCTCTCCCTTCTCCTGCCTGCCTGCATTTCCCTGTTTCAAAGCATAACTGTTGATTATGTTAAAAGCCTCAAGGGAGTAATTTGAAGTCGCAAGTTCGATCCCCTTTTCAAAATACTCTTTTTCCTTGTCATTTAGTCCAAGATTCCCGTATGTAACTGCAAGGCTGTTAATAAGGTTTATGTAATTCCTGTTGAGCAAGGCACCTGACTCTCTATATATCGATTCGGCTTTCTCAAGATAAATTCTGCCTTTGGAAAAATCACCAATTGTGGAATAGCCGGCTCCTATATTCTGATAAAGGTCTCCCAGATCAGTATATGTAACTGCATTCTTATTCTTTTCAAGTATTTCAAGTATTTTAAGTGAATACTTAATAAAAGCATCATAGTCTTTTTCTGCAAATGATTCACCTATAAGGAACGAATACCCTGATGCGACTTCAGCACTGTTCCAACCTGAAAGGACTGAAGCACAAACTATATAATCCTGTACTGTGGCTATAACATGGTCAATATCCCCAATAGCGCTGTAAGCAATTCCCAGATTAAACAGGCCTTTGACCAGAATTTCATCTGTTATTTGCAGTTTTTTCTTAATGTCAATTGAAAGTCCAAGCAATCTGACAGCCTTCTGGTATCTTTCTCCAAATAATTCACAGACGCCGGCATAATAATATATATCAGCCACTTCAGAGCTGTCCGTTTTGTTCACCTGGGCTGAATTTACAAGGCTGTCAGCAAGAGATAGCAATCCCTGAAAATCCTTTTTTAAAGATAAACTGGAAATCTCGGAATTCAGTTTTTTGATAGTCACCTTATACCTCTCAACAGAATTATCAAATGATTTCGTTGAAAGGGTAAAAGGCTCAGCTGATGTTCCTGACAGAGGGGACGACATTAAAAGGATTAAAAGAGCAATTATGATGTTCTGCATTATTTTTATCCTGAAAAAACCGATGACCTTTTTCATCCGGATTGTAATATTTCCTCCTCCGAAATTTCTTAAAATTAAACCATTTTTTCAAACAATGGGACAGGCGAGGTTTTTATCACTTTTTATAGCATCTATAATTAATTGGATACCTGATAGATGAAATATATTTTATTTTTTTTTGATTTTTTTGTGTCACAAAACAGGCAAAAATGACATGTATATCCGGAAACAATAAAAATTACCCTGATTTAATGTTAAACCTTAAAAACAAAAATTATGAAAACCCTGAATTTCAAGAAAGCAGAAGACATTTTTGTAGAATTTGCATTGAATTTTGATGAAATGTTAAAAGTTCGTGGCGGAACGGATAATCCGGTTATATTGCCTGTGATTCCATCGCCAAAGATCTGATATTAGAAAACCGGTTCCTGCCGATAAACTGCAGGGAGAAATTGGAAACGTCCTGGATTTTGTAGGACAGGAGTGGTTTGATAAAAATAAAGCTGAGAACTATCCAAGTCATAAAGGGATATTTATGACACGGATGAGGGAAGTGGGATAAAACAATGTTCAAAGTTTATCATTTCATAAGGTTAGATTAACCACATGGGTTATGATTAAAAAATGATCATATGAACATATATATATAGATTAATACACTCAATTTCAGACTAATAGGACAAATAAATCAATAATTATTATATAATCAATAGTATGAAAACAATAGATTTTTCATATTTCATCGAAAGGTATAATGCCAGAGAGATGAATGAGGCAGAAGAGATCTGGTTCCGTAAAGAGCTTAAAGGAAATGCCGGATTGCGGGAGGAAGTCGGATTAAGGAAGAAGACAGACAACGTGCTTAAAAATCAGGATATAATAAGCCTGAGAAACAAGCTCTCCCAAATAGAAGCCGAAAGAGCAACAACTCAAACAAAGACTTCCAGGAAAAGAGTCCCCTGGAGCATTGCTGCTGCTGTAACATTGTTCATTCTGATCGGCGGCAGTATCGTTTTTTTCAGCAGCCGGCGGATGTCAAATGAAGAAATTATAAATAAATATTACAAGCCGTATGAGGGCCTCTCAGCATCAAGATCGCAACAGGCTGTATTAAACAGGGATTATTCCACTGCCATGGATTATTACAATATCCATGATTACAAGGATGCTGCATTCTATTTCAGCAAGGTAATTAAAAATGATCCATTGAACATGGAGTCGACTATGTTGTACGGAACTTCAAACTTTGAGATCAGAAACTATCCGGAAGCCAGGCAGTCATTCTCAAAGGTCATTGATAATAATGACAACCTTTATATGGAGGATGCCCATTGGTACCTGGCATTATGCTATATCAGGACCAACGATAAGGGAAAGGCCATGGATCAGCTGTCAATGATAAGGAATTCCGGCAGCATTTACAGTAAAGAGGCTGGACAGATTTTGAGAAGAATAAAATAGATTTTTGAAGCAGATGATATATCTCCTGCTATTCGGGGGATGCAGGATCAGTTAAAAATGGCGCAATGAGTAATTCTGTTAATCATAGCATTATCAACTGTCCATCGGTATTGACAGGAATGTCACATGAGATGAGAACTTACATGAATGCGATTGTCTCATTCTCTTACCTGATGAGCAGGCAGGATTGTGAAAATACAGAGCGCCAGGAATTCGGGAGGCAGATATTATCCTCCTGTGAACAGCTTATAGGTTTATTTGATAGTTTTCTTGATTCAGCAATAATTGAAACGGGTAATTTAAAAACAGAATTTAAGGTTTGCAGGCTAAACAGTTTCCTTGACGAGCTTCTTTGTGAATTCAGGGTGATTTTAAACAACGAACCGTACAAGGATGTCATTTTGGTGAATGATAACAGCTTCAGCAGCGATGCGGAGATAATTATTGATTCCAACAGGGTTTTCAGGGTAATTCGCAACCTTTTCCTAAACGCGCTGGAGAACACCAAAACAGGGTATATTAAAATTGGTTACTATTTAAATGAGGACAAGTTAACCATTTATGTAATTGATTCTGGTCAGGGTTATTTCAAATGCAAGGAATTTCTCAATTCTGAGGATCTAAATGATTCGTTAACCCAATATAATGATACCAATTCAGCGGTTAATATCACCCTGGCCAGAAATCTGATCAAAATGCTTGACGGATCAGCATGGATCGATTGCAACGGGCTTACCGGAACGGCTATTTACTTTTCAATTCCTGTAAAAGTTGCGAAGAGTCCTGATCTGTCAGTTGATAAATATTTTAATTCCATGATTGCGATCTGATATCAGGTTGCTTCAAAGTCTGCGTTGAGAAAGTCTGTAAGGCTGTCAGTAGAAATAATGATAGCCTTATTTTTTATATTTAAGTATTATACGGGCTCTCTTGCAGAAGCCTTTTTATTTCAGACTGGAGATTACCTTTGCCTCGGTTCTGCGGTTAAGCTTTCTTCCTTCGTATGTGACATTATCTCCGACAGGAGACGTATTCCCGTATCCTTTATATTTAAGTCTGGCAGCCGGTATTCCCTTACCTATAAGGTAGTTTACCACTGAAAGAGCCCGCTTTTCAGATAATGCCAGGTTGTATTCCCGGGTGCCTGTGGAATCAGTATATCCGCCGATTTCAAGGATTATGTTCCTGTTTGCTTCAAGCATATCGGCAAGATTACTGAGCTCCTGCATCGATTCTTTTTTAAGTTCCCAGGAATCAAATTCATAAAAGACATTCGCCAGCAGCATCTTCTCTCCCACTTTCGCCGGACTCAGAGGGATTTTTTTGACCAGAGGTTCCATCACTGAGTGCTTCCCTTCGAACATGAAATTCTCGGAATAAAAAAGATATCCTGTCAGGGAAACATTTATTCCATAATTGCATCCCGAAGGCAGACAAACAAGGAAATTACCATAATCGTCAGTTGAAGACTTTATGGTAACCCTGTTTGTTGAAAGGTTAATCAGCTCATAGTCGGCTTTCAAAAGCTTTCCTGTTTCCTTGTCTATAACCTGTCCTTTAAGGTATGAGACAGGGTTTGGACGGATAGATTCGTCAAGGTCGAAGTAAAAGATGTCCTTTCCATACTCATTGTTTCGCTTTGTCGATATATATGCTCTTTGCCCAGTTGCATCAATTATCAGTCCCATCTCATCATTAAAGGTATTGATCGGATAACCTAGATTTTTGGGTTCCGACCATGTGCTGTCGTCGTTCAACCTGCTGATATAAATATCATATCCACCCATTCCGGGCCTTCCATTTGATGAAAAATACAGGGTTTTGCCGTCAAAGTGAATAAACGGAGCGATCTCATCACCTTCCGTATTGATAGTCTTGCCCATATTGACC
Source organism: uncultured Bacteroidales bacterium (assembly GCA_963717685.1). GTDB lineage: Bacteria > Bacteroidota > Bacteroidia > Bacteroidales > VadinHA17 > LD21. The sequence goes on from OY970346.1 coordinate 2,965,124, forward strand.
GGCTCGGACCAGGTTCCATCAGCTTTAAGCCTTGAGTACCACAGATCCTTTCCTCCGAAACCGCCAGGTCTGTTGCTTGAAAAATACAAAGTCTTTCCATCAGCGCTTATAGACGGGGTCGACTCCCAGAATTTGGTGTTTACGGGTCCGTTAAGGTTGTATGGGACCGACCATTTCCCGTCATTAAATGTGGAGAAGTAGATATCGCAGCTTCCCATTCCGCCTGATCGGTTGCAGGCAGCGAAGTACATGTATTTTCCGTCGGACGATATAGTTGCTGCCCCCTGATTTGCATCAGTATTCAGTGGTTCTCCAGCATTGACTGCTTTTTGCCATTCGTCACCGGAAAGATTGCTTATATAGAAGTTTTCCTGAGTCATCTCCGGCCCTCCGGGAAAATTTTCAGCATGCATCTGCCTGGTAAAAATCATGGTTTTTCCGTCAGCCGTGATTGAAGGCCAATACTCATCATCAGTTGTATTTATACCAGGGCCGGCATTTATCAGATTGAACGAAACAGGTTTTTTCATCGCCTCAATCGCAAATTCACAGTTGATAATATTCCTTGAAGCATATGCCCTGTTTTTATCTGAATTTCCCTTATCCCTTAGATACGTACTATAATGTACAAGGGCATTGGAATAATCGCCTGACATAAATTCAGCATTTGCCATTTTGAAAAAAACCGGCCTGTAAGCCATTGAATCTATTTTGACAGCATTATGATAATATGAAGCTGCTTCCGTAAACCTATCCTGACTGTAATATAATTCACCCAGCATCATATATGCTTCAAAAAAGCTGCTGTCGTACCCGATCGCTTCTTTCAGATACAACTCTGCTTCCTGGTAGCTGTAATTATCGTAATCCTCTTTCCCTTCGTTGTATTTTTTTACGGCTTTCCCGGAATTTGTGTGAAGTCCCTGGGAATAGCCGGTTCCTGAGATTGTTACCGAGATAAGCAAAAGCAGTATTAGATAGAACTGTCTCATTATTTGTCAGGGTATATGCATATACTTATGAATCTGCAGGGAAATTCTCCATTCGGGATTTTCCTTTACATAATTGACGATCGCAGGGATGATCTTTGAAAATCTGCTCCATTCCGGCTGAAGAAATAACCTGCAATCCTTTCTGACAAAATTACGATAGGATACTGCTTTCTCAATATCTGATTCCTTTTCAACTATCACTTTCAGTTCATCAGCCATGCGCCATATGTTGCCAACCGGAGGGATATTGATCTTTGGAGACAGACATATCCAGTCCCATTTGCCGCTGATGGGATATGTGCCTGACGTCTCAATGAATGTCCTGATTTTTTCATGCTGCAATGCAGAACATAAATAATCCAGATTCCACATCAGCGGTTCTCCCCCTGTTATTACTGCGGAATCAGCACCTGAATTTACGGCAGTTCTGATAATATCATCGGTTTTGATCATAGGATGAAGATCCGGATCCCAGGCGAACCTGGTATCGCACCAACTGCATCCTACATCGCAGCCTCCCAGCCTGATAAAAAATGCCGCTGTGCCGGAATGATATCCTTCACCCTGTACTGAAAAGAACTCTTCGACCAGAGGGAGCATCAATCCATCTCCTCTTTTTATTCTTCCGCCTGGCATAATAATCGGTATGAATGCTGAAAAAAGTGATATTTACAGAACGTGATCCTGATATTCAATATTTTAATCTCAGGTTTATGATTATATATTTTATTGTTGAGATCCGAACAGCAATGGGTATTCACGCATCATTGCTGTCTTTGCCCATTCCTCCGGAACTATTTTCCAGTTTCCCGTTACGGCAGGTTTAATTTCCTTTTCTTCTTCTATTGATTTCATCATATAGTACCTGAGATCCCTGTCGGTTGAAAAAATGAGCCTGGAATGGAGCATTTCTCTTGTAAGTCCTGCTCCTTCCGTAAGATGTCCGCCTCCCCCGTTTCCACGGTAGGAATTCAATGCCACCTTGTAAAATTTGTCCTTTTCAAACGGGCGTCCGTCTGCAAGCGACTTAATTGTGATCCGTTCTCCCTCTGGTTTCGTCACATCTACAGTATAATCAATTCCTGCAGCAGAATCAAAATTGTAAGGCTGGTTCTTCAGCCATGCCTTACCGTCGGTAAGAAGAGGTTTACCGTTATCACCGGTTCTGAATTTAAGCATAAGATCGCCCGGCCCCTGCATTGTGTTAAGCCATTGCGAATAAGAATATTCAAGATACTTACGGATTTCTTCGCCTGTCAGATTCATGGTATATAGCATATTTTCGAACCTGTAGAGTTTGAACATATCTCCAACCGTTACTGGCCCTTTTGATATGCTGACATCAAATGAAAGGGGAGCTGCAAAAGAAATATCCGCTCCCGTTATTTTGAGCTGAATAGCGTGGATCATATCGACGAATGCAGACGGGCCGAAATAAGAGTCCCTTGATGATATGGTGGCATCGGAGTTTCCTATCACTCTGTCCACGTATTCTTTCAGCACTGCCTGCTGATGGCTGAACTTATCGATAAATTCAGGATCCGGCTTATAATCCTTCACTCTGATCAGTTCTCCCGACATTTTTTTCAAAAATCCCTTACTGCCTTTTCCTTTAATAAAAACAATATCAGCTCTTGCAATATCCTGCGATTTGCTGCCTCCGTCAAGTATTAGCACCGTATCTCCTGCCGAGTTTACAATTTTCTCATTGGCGAACTTATGGTCATGGCCGCAGAATATAATATCAAATCCAGGAACATTATACGCGACAGCAGCTGTGCCATTTTCATCCGAATGAGATCCCTGTCTCTGATTGCTATTCATTCTTTCAAAGCCTGAGTGAAAAAGGCCAACGACAAGGTCAGGCTTCTGTCTCAGTATTTCGGGCATCCAGAGTTTTGCTGTTTCAGTCATATCCCTGAATTCCATTCCAGAATAGAGCTCCTCAGGAAGCCATTCAGGTATCTGTGGCGTAACCATCCCCATCACTGCAATTTTTATATTATTCTTTTCAATGATTGCATATGGCTTGAAATAAGGTTTGCCGGTTTTGGTATCTACCGCATTCGCAGCCAGAAGGGGAAAGCTGTACTCCTTCCTTATTCTGTCATACACAGGATGGCCCGCCTCAATATCGTGATTCCCGACAGTGCATGCATCATATTTCAGCCAGTTCATCGTTTCTGCAAGGAAATGAGGTGAAATTGTATCAATAAAATTGTAATAATATACCTCCGGCTGGCCCTGAAGATTATCGCCATTGTCAAGCAGAAAGAGCGTCTCTCCCTTTTTCCTGACGCTTTCGATGTAAGTCACGGAATTAGCCACTGAAGCTTCCAGGTTTCGCTTCTCGACAAAATCATAGGGAAGAATAACTCCGTGTATGTCTGTAGTCTCCATAATGACAATATGCTGCCTGCCGGTATTTCTGCATGATGCGAACAGCAGTAAAACAAGTATAATGAGGCTGAATGCCTTTAGAAATCTGCTTCTCATATATGATTTATTTATAATGTAAACATAGGAAAGAATATCGGCATTATATATATTTTTCATGTTTTAGTTTACTACAGTCCCGATATAATATATTTGTGTAAGAATTTTCCGGGATGGTAAAAACAGGGCTCGAAATTGTTTCAGAAAGCTTCCCTTCAAAACTGAAGGGAAAAAGGATCGGATTGCTATGCCATGCTCCGAGTGTGACAAAAAGTCTTGTCCATGTCACGGATGTTATTTCAGGATTGAAGGATTGCAAACTTTCAGCAATTTTCGGTCCTCAGCACGGCCTTTACGGACAGACACAGGACAATATGATTGAATGGGAAGGCGGCATTCATCCTGTATTCAAAGTGCCGGTGTACAGCCTGTACGGAAGAACAAGGAAGCCGACACCTGCAATGCTGGATGATATGGATGCCCTGATAATTGACCTGCAGGATATAGGTACAAGGGTATATACATATATCTGGACTGTAAAGCTTTGCTTGGAAGCCTGCACTGAAGCAGGCTTGCCGGTCTGGATTCTTGACCGTCCGAATCCAATCGCCAGGCTTCCCTTTGACGGGCCGGTGCTTAAAAAGGAATTTTTCTCATTTGTGGGAGGAGCATCAGTGCCGCTTTGTCACAGGATGACGATTGGCGAGATGGCGCAATGGATCAGGGATAAATACTATCCCAGTTGTGATCTTAATATCGTATGGATGAAAGAATGGTACAGAAATTCATTATTTTCCGAAACCGGCCTTCCATGGGTGATTCCCTCTCCAAACATTCCGGCTTTGCAAAGCGCTCTCGTTTACCCGGGTACAGTATTGTTCGAGGGAACAAATGTTTCGGAGGGAAGGGGCACTACCATTCCATTTGAGCTCTTTGGCGCTCCCTACATTAATGCTTCCGGACTAAAAGCTGATCTTGAAGCAAGGAAACCGGACGGATGTGTTTTCAGGGTGCATAGCTTTATGCCTGCATTCAATAAATACAGCGGAGATATATGCAACGGACTGCAGATATATGTAACAGATGTGGGAAAGTATCATCCTGCTTCCGTCGCACTGGAAATTATTGATGCGATTATTGAAAATGCACCTGGAGGAAAATTCATTTTCAACAAGCCACCTTATGAATATGAAAATAACCTGATGCCATTTGATATTTTATCCGGAGATTCCGGAATGAGATCGATGCTGGAAAAAAGAGGACCAATGAAGCTGGAAAAAGAAAGATGGAAACATGAGATCGAGGAATTCAGAAAAGAATTCAGCCGCCTGGCTGTTTACAGCGAATAGGCAGCAGCCATTACGTCAGCTCTCATGGAAAAGCGAAGCAAGCTTTTCGATAAGCTGGTTTGCATAAATAGGCTTCACTATATAGTCATCGAATTCCGAATCTTCAACTTCTTCCGTATCTCCCGGCAATCCATAGGCGGTCTGGGCTATGATGATTATATCCTTTCGGAAATCCCTGATTTTCCTGGCCGCTGTACGCCCGTTCAGTACCGGAAGCTGGATATCCATGAGTATTACTGCCAGGTCAGCCGTTTTAGCGGTAATATCGATCGCTTCCTGGCCGTCTGTCGCATTCAGAATTACTGCACCGGTTTTTTCCAGAATCTTGTTAAGATAGATCCTGCTTGAAAGATCATCTTCAACAATCAGTATTTTTTTACCTTTAAGGTTCTCTGTTCCCATCATACAGATTTTATTCAAAAAGTCCGTCGTCGCGCAATAAAAGCAAAATGGCTGACTGGGGGACAACAATATACTTTTCCTTATTAAATTCAATTTCTATTGCACTGTTCTGGAGGTAAACTGCCTGGTCTCCTTCCCTGGGCTGAAGCGGCACATATTTCGGCTCGTCACTTCTGTTTTTCCATGGTTCGTCTGTGTCGTTTACTGATGGTATCGGATAACCGGGCCCTACTTTCAGCACATAGCCAATCTGCACCTTTTCATTCTCATTTACGCCTGGAGGAAGATAAAGACCGCTTTTCGTCTTTGACTGTGGTATTTTTGGCTTGATCAGGATCCTGTCTCCTATGACGATCAGCTTCTGAAGATCCTTTTCATCAAGTAATACATTCATGATGTACCCAGTTAATATCAGCAAAAGTATGATTTTTTACAAGAACCCGGTTCTATACAGGAGGGTTTTAATTAATATTGCAGTCGAGTACGGCAATCTATCCGGATCATGTGGTCTTCTGACACTTATAAGACAATTAAATCCCCATCTCAAGGGCTTTACAGAGAGAAGGGAAGCAAATTCATTTCCATGGCGTTTCCCGTCAGAAGCGAGTCTGAAGCAAAGAAGATAGTAAGCGAGATAAAAAAAGAGCATCACGAGGCAAGACATCATCCTCATGCATGGATAATCGGGAGAGACGGGGCTGTATGGAAGGCAAGTGATGACGGAGAACCATCAGGTTCAGGCGGTAAACAAATACTTGGGAAAATAAGATCCTTTGGCGTGACCGATCTGGTGCTGGTTGTTCCAAGATACTTCGGGGGTACGCTTCTTGGCAAAAGCGGCCTGGCAAACGCCTACAAATCAGCTGCAGGAGCAGCTCTTGCAAATGCTGAAATAATTGAGCATGTCATAATGCGGAAATTTGAAATAATGTTTCCGTATGCTTCCATGAATGAAGTGATGAAGATCATCAAGACTGAAAATCTTGTGCAGTCGGATCATAATTTTGATTCAGATTCTCAATGCAGTATTAAGGTCCAGGCAAGAGAGTCCTCAGCTGAAAGGATCAGGGAGAAATTTTGCAGGATTGAAGGTATCAATATAATTACGGGACCTGAAGAATGAACATATTCTGCCTGCCGGGAATTTTTAATTAATTATCAACATTTATCGGCGTAATGCCAATTCTTGAGTAATTTTGGATCAGATCTCAGTTTTCTTCATAAAGTACCAATCGGATGAAAAAGAGAAGTTTGGTTTCAATTGATGATCTCACCACAAAAGAGATCACAATGATACTTGACATGGCGGTCGAGTTCGAGAAAAAACCTGTTAGGAGGCTTCTTGACGAGAAAGTGATTGCCACATTGTTCTTTGAGCCTTCGACTAGGACAAGGCTAAGCTTTGAGAGCGCAATCAGCAGGCTGGGCGGAAAGATAGTCGGATTCTCTGATGCATCAAGTTCAAGCGTCACTAAAGGTGAGACTCTTCACGACACCATAAAAATGGTCAGCAGCTACAGCGACCTGATAGTCATGCGACACCCTATTGAAGGTAGCGCAAGGTACGCCAGCGAAGTGGCCTCGGTGCCTGTAATAAATGCCGGCGACGGAGCCAACCAGCATCCCACCCAGACCTTACTCGACCTCTATTCAATCAGAAAGACACAGGGAAAACTGGAAAATCTGAACATTTTCATGGTCGGAGATCTCAAATACGGAAGAACCGTTCATTCGCTGATGATGGCTATGTCGAGATGGAACGCCACCTTTAACTTTATCTCTCCCGAGGAACTGAAAATGCCTGACGAGTATAAGCTCTACCTAGACAACATGGGGCTTAAATACTATGAGCACACTGATTTTACCGATATTATTTCAAAGGCAGACATTATCTATATGACCCGCGTTCAGAAAGAAAGATTTTCTGATCCCATTGAATACGAAAAGGTAAAAAATGTATATGTTTTGCGAAATTCCATGCTGAAAAACACAAAACCCAATATGCGGATCCTCCATCCTCTTCCAAGGGTAAATGAGATCCACACCGATGTTGATTCCAACCCCAAAGCCTACTATTTTGAGCAGGCTCTTAACGGTGTTTTTACCCGGCAGGCCATATTATGCACTCTTCTTGAAATAAAAATCTAAATCATCGAATCATGAAGGAACCAAAGCAATTAAGCGTCAGTGCTATTCAGAATGGTACCGTCATAGATCACATCCCGGCAAAGAATCTTTTCAAGGTAATTCAGATTCTTGGACTTGACCGGATAGACAGCCAGATAACATTCGGTACAAACCTGGAGAGCAAGAAGCTGGGGAAAAAGGCTATAATTAAAATATCAGGCAAATACTTCGCTGACGATGATATAAACAGAATAGCTCTCGTCGCACCTGATGCCAAGCTTAATATCATAAAGGATTACGAAGTTGTCGAAAAGAAAGTGGTCGAAGTCCCGGATAACATAACTGGCATTGCCAGATGCATGAACCCCAAATGCATAACAAACTTCGAAGCAGTCATTACAAGATTCAGGGTCGTTTCAAAGAAAAACGTCAGCCTTAAATGCCATTATTGCGAAAAGATAACTGACCAGGATAACCTGCAGATTATATAAATTAATTTCAAATTCTACCTGAGCCTATCGTAGGATTTAACAAGCTCATCATCTTTCTTAATTGACCGGCAAGCCAGCAAAAATAATATCAGGCTGATAAGGGGCATGATAATTATAAACCCCGGTTTTATCGTGCAGGAATGCCTGTTCGTGAATGATACAAAGTAGACCAGGGTAAATAAAATCAGAACTATTTCCAGGAAAATCAATAAATAAGTGATCCTTATCTGCAGTTTTCTGTTTTTATAGAGAAGTATCGCTATAAGAGCCAATAACGGAATCAGGGCAATTATTGCAGTGACCGGCAAAAAATTCTTTATAAGCTCAACCGTCCCGTTCCCCGCCTGCTGATATATTCCACTAAATTTTATTAAAGTTTCGCGTCCTGTTTCATCAATAAACATCAGGTAATTTCCGCCAAATAAAAGGCACGAGGCTATCGCAGCAAACAAGAGATAGACGGTTTGGATTCTCTGGATCATATTCCTTTATTTTATTCAAAAATACATTCTTTAGCTAAAACCCGCCTTTTTCTGGTACGATTTAATTATTAGATTTCAAAAGTGCAGGTCATTGTCTGACGATTAATATTGGCGCGATCACTGAACTGCTTCGTGCAATACTGGCTGTATATCAAGTGTCAGGTTCCCCATTCCACGGAAATTGTTAAATTTGTTTCTTTATTTTTCTATGGAAAAACAGACAGAATTAATAACAAACAGTGACGGAAGCATATTCCATCTTCATCTGCTGCCGGGAGATATATCGGACAAGATCATAATTGTAGGTGATCCGGGGCGCGTAGATATGCTGTCTGAATTACTGACAGATATAAGGGTCAGGAAGGAGAACAGGGAATTTCGCACAGTCACAGGGACATTTCAGGACAGTGAGATCACAATCATCTCGTCCGGAATCGGAACAGATAATATTGATATCCTGGTCAACGAGCTGGATGCCGTTGCAAACATTGATCTCAAGACGGGAAAAGCGAAGGAGGAACCGGTTTCACTTACCTTTATCAGGATAGGGACTTCGGGAAGCCTCAGAAGAGATGTGCCTGCAGGATCATTTGTCATGACGGAAACCGCAATAGGATTTGACGGGCTTTTGCATTTTTATGAAGGCTACGACTGGATGCTCGATACGGCTCTTTCCGATATCCTAGTCGAGTACCTGGAATGGCCTGACACACTCTCCTACCCCTATGCAGTTAATGCAAGCAATGAACTCCTTGAGATCTTCAGAAGCGATAAGTTCATAAGCGGAATAACAGTTTCAGCGCCTGGCTTTTATGCTCCACAGGGAAGAAAACTGCGCCTGAATACCTTCGACAGTGAGATAAACCGGAAGCTATCCGAGTTCTCATTCAGGGGAAGAACGATATGCAATTACGAAATGGAAAGCTCTGCGCTCTATGGCCTCTCCTCTTTGCTCGGGCATAAGGCTCTGACGTTCTGCCTGGTTATAGGGAACAGAATGACAGGGGAATTCATTAATGATTATAAACCAATTATGAAAGATCTGGCTCTGAAGGTTTTCGGACTCTTATGAATATCCGGATTGATGTTGCAGAAATCATTATAGTTTGCTAAATTTGTTAGGTTAACCAATAACAAATTCTAAAAATGTCTGAAAATACAAATACAAAGTCTAATAGTAATGATGAGATTGATCTACTCGATTTATTCAGAAGAATGGGAAGAGCTATCGTCAGGATGTTCAGTTCAATAGGAAGAGGTATATTAATAACGATTGTATTTTTATTTCGGAAATGGCTTCCGTTAATTATAAGTGTTATCCTTGGTGTGGGCGCAGGATTTCTGTTGAAAATTGCAACTCCATCATTTTACAGCACGGATACAGTTTTAAAAACAAATGCAGTACCTGCTTATGACATGATCACATACATTAACAGGCTTCATACTTTTTGCAAGGAAAACAACATTGCAGCACTTGCGAATGCAATTTCTATCCCTGTAAAAGAAATAAAAAATATATCGGATATAAGTGCATTTTGGGTAATTGATAAAGGTCGCGATGGAATACCGGATTTCGTTGATTATTCAAACAATCACAATATATACGATACACTTAATATCCGAATGCAGGATCGTCTTGATATTAGGGTTAAGATAAAAGTTCCCCAGGAATTAAGTAGAATTAAAAATGGAATTATTAATTTCATTAATTCTGATTCTTTGTTTCAACAAAAGAATCGGATAAGACTCAATCAGGACAAAGAAATGCTGACCAGAATAAACTATGATATTCAGCAACTAGATAGTCTACAAAAGTTTAAATATTTTGAAGAAGCCAAAAATGTACAACCTAAAAATGGAGGGCAAATAATTTTTCTTCAGGAGCATAATACCCAGCTTGTCTATCCTAATATCCATACACTCTATCAAAGAAAGCAAGATCTGGAAGCTAATCTTGACTTATATAAGGAGATCACAACCACATTAATTGAATTTTCTGTGCCAATCAAAAGAATTAACGGTAGTGCTTTTTATTCGGTAAGGATTGTTCCGGCATTTTTCATTTTAACATTGCTGATATTGATAATTCTGGCTAACAGACGGAAACTGGAAGACGTTTACAAGAAATATTAAAAGATTAAAGGGAGCCATAATGCTCCCTTTAATCTGAATAAAATTATATGTCGGCTTCCAAATTTCCAGGACCAATCTAAAGTTGAGAATTTGGACTAAAATTTATTTTAGATTCCGAATCAAAATGAATTAATAGTAGGAAGTTTAACCAAAAAACTAAAAACAAAACCCCGGCAAGTCTTACTAGCATTGATTCGAAAAAAAAGTTTATAAAAATAATCACTATAAACAGAAACAACAATTCATATCGGTCCCTTATAGAAATTATCAATGGAATCAATAATATTGCAAACAAACTTACAAGCCCGACTAGCCCGGTCTGAGTAGCAGTTTCGAGATATTGGTTATGGGCATTTAGTCTGAGCATTCCAGCTTTAGTATTTCCATTTTCATAGTGTTTATCAATCATTTTATTTACCTCGTCTCCTATCCCATGACCAAATAGTGGTGCATCTTTAAAAACAGCAAAAGCATCTGACCATAATGAAATTCTGATTTCAGTAGTTGGATTTTTCACATTCTTTGACATCACATCACCAATTCTTGTATATTTCAACATTCCGACTATTAATAGTACCAGAATAGCTGAAGTAAAAATAATTGAGATCCAATATGGAAGCTTACTTAAGAGTTTCCATAAATAATAAGTTGTTATGACAAGCAAAGTAAGCAAAGCAGCTCTCGATCCTAGTAAAATAATATAAAGCGCAAAAATTATTACTAAAAATATTTCAAGAATATAGTATTTGACATTATTTCTCTGAAAAAGACGATTGACAATTAGAATTATCCCCCAAATGAGATACATTGAAATATAACTTTCATGCTGAATATATGAAAGTTTATAATAACGTGCATCATCTGTAAAGGAATAAGTTCCAAGTGAGTTTATAAGACTTCTTAAATCATTTTCTGTAAAGAAAATCGTTAGGGTAATTATTATGTAAATTACGAGTCCAATAATATACATATTAGTCAGATACTTAATTTTTTCCTTCAACAGGACTGTTCTTAGCATCAGTAATAGAAATGGCATAACAATAAATGAAGCCAATGTCTCCAGATTTTCAATACCGTATTTAAGATCCTTGGTATATACAAGGGAGATGAGTGAGATCAAGTAATATATCAGGAATAACAGACTTGTTTTCAGGATCTCCTTCATTTTTATTCTTTTTATCACTGCTAAAACTACAGATACTATTGTCCAGGGGATGATAAGATATGAAATAAACCTGTCGTTAAAAGGAAGCAACAAAACAAAAAGTATTACAAATATAAAATTGATCCGGGCCAATAAGCGGGAACCAGAATTCAAAGACATAAGAAATGATTTATTAGATTTGAAAATAATCTGAAAATTTTTATTAGTCGCATGTTACAATAACTAACTGATTCTTTCATTTCGTAAAAGGAAATTTGCTGTCAACAAGTCTAAGGATCATAAGAAGCAATACAACATTTAGAAAAAAGAAAATCAATAAGTAATTTGGATATAAAACGGACAAAAGCACCAAAATAAAAATTATGCAATTAATCACCATAGCTGAAATAACGGTCCTTTGATGTGAAAATCCGAATTGAACGATTCGTTGATAAGCATGTTTTCTATGTGGTTCAGAGAGTTTTTCATGATTCTTCAAACGACGAATAAGCGTTATTGTCGCATCAAACCAGAACAAAGAGCTAAGCATCAGCCATATTATAATTGAGGATTGATGTTTTTTCTGATAGTAGATGGCAAATACTCCAATAGTAAATCCGAGTAATGTACTTCCGACATCGCCCATAAAGATCTTTGCCGGCTGCCAGTTCCATAAAAGGAAGCCAGCAACGGCAGCCACTAAAAACAGTGGTAATAATGTTCCCAGGAGAAAATAAGCTGATAAACAAATGAAAATTATTTCAACGCTAATATACCCGTCTATGCCATCGAGAAAGTTAAAAAGGTTTGTAAACCAGACAATACCGATAATTGCCAGAATACTAAAAACTATCGGTACAGAAAGATAGCTAAATCCGATATCAACACCATTAATAGCACCTAGAAAGAAGATAACCATTATTGCAGAAATTACTTGCACTAATAGCCGTACTTTAGGTGATATTGTAATTATATCATCGACAAGACTAATAGTAGAAATTGGTAACCCACAAAGTAATGCAAAAAATAGCGCAGAATTGATTTCCTTCTTTAGGAAAAGGAAGACAATCGCTGAAAACCATGTAATTGCAATTGCTATACCACCACCGCGTGGAGTTGAAACAACATGTGAACTGCGATTGTTGGGAATATCAAGTATTGATTTTCGGATCGCGTATAACCTAAAGAATCCGGTTATACCAAAAGATATGACAAACAAACTGATAAAGAAAATCATTATATAAATACCGTAATTTAACGTAATTGCTTATTAAATGATTCGAATGTTCTTTGAAATCCTATTGTTGAAGTGACAGGCATTTTTTCCAATCCTAAAGCATGCTTTATTTTTTGATTTGAAATAAGATATGATTCCGATAATGTTTTTAGACGGTCACTGTTCAAGGGGAGATTTAATAAGTCACCTCCCCAGGCGATGACTTTAATAAATCTTGCTGGAATTTTCCATATTTTAGCCTTCCTGTTTTGTGACAATGCCATTAATCTAATCAAATCATTCGTAGACAAGGCTTCATCATCCGCAACTTGATATATCCCTGGTTCAATGTCTCTATCGATCAATTGTTGAATAACGAATAAAATATTGTCAATTGAGCAGAATGACCTTTTATTCTCAAAAACCCCTAATGGCCAGGGAAGTCCTATTTGTTGAGATTTGAACAGGAGATTGAGATTACCCTTGTTTCCGGGACCATGAATCATACAGGGACGCAAAATATACACTTTCTTGTTATTGATCAATGGCTTGCTGAGTATATATTGCTCAGCAGCTAATTTTGACTGACCATAAACTGTTGCTGGGTTACAAAGAGCATCTTCTGTGAGCTTTTCTCCATTGATAGTGTCAGTGACTGCTTTTACGGAACTAAAGAAGATAAACTTTGTAGCCGAAGATTCCAGGAACAGGTCAAAAATCTTTTGCGTTAACCCTACATTAATATTAAAATATTCCTGCGCAGCGGTGATATCTTTGGTATCATGAGCTTTGCCCGCCAGGTGGATTATGCAGTCCTGATCTTTACATCGTTCCAATTCATCCCATTGAAAATGCCTGGAGACAGAATTATTTTGAATTAAATCGACTCCCGACAGGTTCTTATCATTTAATTTCTTAGTAAGGTTAGAACCAATAAAGCCTGTATATCCTGTTATAAGTATGTTCATAATGTCATAGAAGCTCCCTAATTTTTAATCCTTTATAAAAAAGATATTTAGGAAGATTAAATGGAATCCCGTTCTCTTTAAAAGCTCGTTGCATTTCTTTGGTAATAGTTATTATACTTTTAATCCCCTGATTGCTCACTCCTCCTGTTCGCATATTCACTAGAACTTCATCTATGAAACTGGAGTTTATTTTATGAACTTCCAAAAAACGAAGCATTAATTCTACGTCGGCAGCAATAAGATAATCTGTCTTGTAAAATCCCAGTTTTTCATATAACTCTCGTTTACAATAAAAAGTTGGATGGGCCGGGCACCAGCTTTTAGCAAACAATCCACTTTTAAAATTATCAGATCTCCAGGTGCGAATTACTTTGTTTGTACCATCCGTATAAATTAGGTTACCATATATTGCATCTACTTTTTCATTTTCAAAACGCCGAACAATTTTCTCAATACTTTGCGAATTAAAAAGCTGATCATCAGAATTAAGCATGCCGATCAAACCACCGGTTGAAAAATCAATTCCTTTATTCATCGCATCATACATCCCTTTATCGGGTTCTGAAACGATCTTGCTTATCCGACTGGGTAATGATTTAATGATTTCTACGGTCTTATCCTGTGAGGCCCCATCGATGATAATGTGTTCAATTTCTGGATAAGTTTGTGCGTTTACCGAGGCGACGCAATCTGAAATAGTTCTGGCGCTATTGTAGGTAACAGTGATAATTGATACTTTCATATACTGATCAAATAGTTTACTTTGGAAAATGTTTTCATTTTTTCTTTATAAGTTCCGGAAGCTTTTTTAATTTCATTTATTTTGCCATAAACTAGGGTGCGATAACGCCAACCTTGGAAAAAGTGCAAGAGGAATACATCTTTTTCTTCGGGGACCCTAATTTTAGAAAATACCAGTACAGGAAATATAGGAATACCCTGAATAACAAAGGTTGTGGCGTATATTGTAGTTTTTGTGCACGTTATACACTAGTTTGTGTACTGTTATCAACGATGTAGATATTTTTTGTATAGCCAAATAGCCTCACAATATAGCGAATTATGGGTTTCTCCTCATTGCACGTTAATATGAAAACATATACGTCTACCATGTTTTATCCTGTAATTTCACGTTTCTTAATAAATATGGCCGGATTCCCTCCAACTACAGTCCATGAATCCACATCTTTGAACACGCAGGCTCTGGCGCCTACTACTGAGCCTTGCCTGATTGTAACTCCTGGACCGATAAAAGCATCAGCTGCAACCCAAACCTGATCTTCAATTATTACAGGAGAAGTCGTTAAAGGAAAATTACTTTTAGTGATATCATGGGAAGCGGCGCACAAATACGTTTTCTGGGAGATAGTACTGTTCGCTCCTATTTTTACCTTATCAACATTGTAACAATCAACTTCCGGAGCTATACAAGAGTATGCATCCATCTCCAGATTCAAGGGCATATATATCCTTGCGCTGGAGTATACAATTGCTTTTCTATGTACTTTAGCTCCAAACAAACGCAGTAAGAAAAGTTTCCAGCCATTGCCAACACTTCGAGGCAAGGGTCGGGCTAAAATCGCCCAAACTATAGACCAAATAAATCTATAAATCTGATTCCTTCTGCTCAAGCTATTTTTAAATGCTGACAAATCAACTTTTTGATTCATGATGTTAACTTTATATAGTTCTCAACTTCATTTGAATCTAGTCATAAAACTAATACTCTTCAAAAAGGTAAATATAAAATAAGACGATAAATTGTATCTTCAATATAAATTCCTTAAACCAGAAAGATTGCTTGAAATACAATATCTTTTTTATCGACAGGAACTTACAATGTCATTCCTGGCTTCCCTTATAGGTTTTGATAATCCCAATCCTTGAAAAGAGGTTATATATTAAAAGAACAATACCAATATTTTTTATCTTATATTTTAAGTTCAAAAAAAAGTACTTAAAGGAACTTGATTTTTTAATGTTTATTTTTTCAATTAAGATTTGCTTGCCATTGCCAGTTATTTGTGCGTTTATTCTAGCCAATTCTTTTATATATGGTATATATAGAATATTTATTATCTCTTCAGAAATAGAAACTTGAATAGGTTCCAATGTCAATATTCCATTATTAAAATTATATCTTGTATAATGAAAATGATAAAAAACAATTGAGAATTTGTTCAAACTACTTTTTTCATAGAAGCACATTCTCTCTTTATCAATTAACAAATAATCATCAAGATTCCATTGGGCCATACCAGCTCCTCTATGCTGGATAATATGTACTTTATTAAAACGAATCGGAAGTTCATTCATGTATTTCTGGTCCGCGAACTTGCCATCCTCATATCGGGCATAACACCATTCCAAACAGGAATCCTTCCACCATTTCAAAGCTGCAAGTCCGAATTCATCATTTTTAATGTAATTAAATTGAACACAATACTGGCCGACTAAAATTTCATTTGATTTTTTTGTAAAAGTATGCTGTGTAATGGCGATTGAATT
This sequence comes from uncultured Bacteroidales bacterium, assembly GCA_963717685.1. Taxonomy (GTDB): domain Bacteria; phylum Bacteroidota; class Bacteroidia; order Bacteroidales; family VadinHA17; genus LD21. Next base: position 2,981,372 of record OY970346.1, read on the forward strand.
GTCTCCTATTTCCTCAAAAACTATTTTTGGTGAATTATAAAAATAAATGTCGGCATCAACATACGTGCAATTGTTCAATTTAAAATGATGTATTGCATACCAAATGGTAGATGGAGTACAAGTCCAGCAATATTCAGCTTTATTTCTGGTCGGTTTTACCTTTAGTAACTCTTCATTTTCAAACTGCTGAGGCGAAATAATCGTTGTTTTCTCAAGATGCAGGGATGACAGGATTTCATAACATTGTTCATCAAAAGAGAATATATATAGATGAAAATTATCGCAACAAGCTTTTAAAGAATAATAAAGGGCTAATCCACGTGAAAGATAGCCGGAATCAAAAAGTGTGCAGAAATTATATTTGTTTGACAAGGCGGTCATTTAATTGCAAATAATATTTCATGTAATACATCAGATACTTCTTTTTGCTTTGTATCAGAAAGTGAAGGATATAATGGCAAGGAAAATATCTGGTTCGCATTTTTTTCCGTAACAGGCAAATCGCCCTTTTTATAACCTAAAAAGCTGTAACCTGTCATTGTGTGAATAGGCCAGGGATAGCTAATATTTACAAAAATGTCTCTTTTTTTCAATTCTTTAATTACAAGGTCTCTTTTAGGATGGCGAACTACGTACAAAAAATAAGCATGTTTTCTATATTCCGCTTCGACAGGTAAGATTAAATCAGTATCTCTTAATAGTTCATTATACTGATAAGCCAGTTTCCGGCGCCTTTTTATGTAGGAATTTATATGTTTCAGTTTTTTTAAAAGGACCGAGGCATGTAATTCATCCAATCTTGAATTATAACCATGTTCGATTGCATAGTATGTTTCTTCGGCTCCATAAAAACGTAGCCTTCGCATTTTCCTATTTAACTCGTCAGAGTTTGTAATTACCATACCTCCATCACCATATGCACCTAATATTTTCGTAGGATAGAAAGAAGTAGCAGAAATATCGGATAATGATCCAGATTTTTGATCTTTATAAGAAGCTCCGTGGCTTTGAGCACAATCTTCCAAAACAAAAAGATCATGTTTTTTTGCGATATTATTGATTTCATCCATGTCGACACATTGACCAAACAAATGCACCGGTAGTATACATCTGGTTCGTTTGGAAATCATCCGTTCAATCTGGGAGAAATCCATCAGGTAAGTGTCTTCCTCAATATCGACAAAAACTGGAGTGGCTCCTGTGCTGACAATTGCAGAAACAGTCGGTATTGCAGTGTTGGATACAGTAATAACTTCATCCCCTGTTTTTATTCCTAAAGCTTTTAGAGCCAGGAATAGGGCATCTGTTCCATTCGCCACACCAATTCCATATTTTACACCACAGTACCTGGAGTACTGTTCTTCGAAATCCTTTACTTTCTGACCTAAAATCAGCCATCCGGAATCCAATACTTCTTCTATTGCAGATAAGATTTCTTCTTTTTCTTCAGCGTATTCTATCAGATAATCCCAGACTTTAATGGCCATTTTGCTAATTTTTTATTTTGTCGAGAATTAAATTTATAATTTCTAAATTCATGCTCATTGCGTATTATACCTATAAGTTGTTTTATTTTCAATAGGATCTCCAATTATAGTATTTATTTGAGTAATCTTAATAAAATATATGGTTTCATATCAATTAGCTGACCAATAATATCTATATTAAGATAGAATTGTTATGCTATTCAATAGAATTAGATTATAGTACTTTTTAATATCTCAATCTGCCTGAATGGATTATACTTTTCACTTATTGTGCTATAACATTCATTTCTGATGAATTGTCTTTTATCCAATGGCATGGTAATCCATTCGCAAATTTTATCACATAAATCCTCCAATGAATTTTCCTTAAAAAAGGCCCCCGTTACCCCTTCGTTGATTGCTTCGAATTCAGGGCCATGCTTTGAAAAATTATTGTGAGTAATTATTGGCGTCCCATATACAAGACTATGCATGACTACAAGTCCGATATCTCCTGGAACGACACATAAATTTGCATTGTAGATCAATTCTCCCAATCTATTTTCATCATAACATGAACCATAAAACCAAACAAATTTGCGTAGTTTATACTTATCTACCAATTCGTAAATATTTGTCTTTTCAGCTTCTTCTCCAATAATGATTAAATTGCAATAAACACCTCTGCTGATTAATAGTGTCATTGCTTCAATTAATAAATCGAGTTTTTTATTTTTTTGGATCCGGCCTATATATAAAAGAACAGGGAATTGATTAGAAAATTGTAACTTATAGATATTTGATTCAGACGTGGTTTCCCTTATTTTACATTGAGCACTGTAATCCATAGAATTATAGATTGGAATGAGCTTTTCAGCGGGAAAGCCCTCTTTGATCATTATTTTTTTTGCATAATCTCCATACAATAAAACTTTTGATGAAAGTCTAAAGAATACTTTTTTTATTAGACGTCGTATGATTGTCTCCTTACCGTACCATCCATGCGTCCATAAAAATGTCCTTTTTCCCGTAATTCTGGCGATGATAAGTATAAACCATGTTGAGATGCAATAAGGTTCTCCGTTAATTATGTATTTCTTATATGGCTTAAATGCTAATTGTACTGCATTTCTTTGCCAATAAAAATTACCAACTAATTTTAAGTTTTTTAATTCTTTTTTTAAACCATTTAATTCATTATAATCCATTAATTTAATTGGCAATCTGACTCTGTCACCAATAAAAAAGTCACAATTAAGTTCCTTATCCATTAATCGATAAATAGGTGCATTATAATGAGGTGCCAGATTCAAAATACAACAAATATCAGCTTGCATGATCAGTATTAATGATTTATATGTTTTTACTTCGTTGTTTTAATTCCTCATCGTATTCATATACCCTATAGTATGCTCTTAAGCAAACATTATTTATATTGCATGTTTGAGTTTGGCTGAATTTCATATTTAATTATATGGTTCATATATATAATCATTCTGGTCAAAATATTCTGAAGCCAAAATCATTAAAATAGCATCTTTTGAAAATTGATACATTTTATGCCAGTCTTCAGGTTGAAGGATTAAGCATTTACGGGGGCTGTCAAGAATAAATTTAGAAGTTGACTTCCCATTGTCACAAAAAATGTGGCATCTACCCTGCAAACAAATAGCTGCTTGAATGGTATTGTGATGACGATGTCCACCACGTACGGAATCATCTACTCCATAAATATAAAATATGCGTTTTATATTAAAAGGGATTACCTTCTCAATAACAGTAAGATTTCCACGTACATCGGTAAAAGTCTTCAGATCAATTAATTGTGCCATGTGATGTAAACAAAAAAGTATATTTATTCTATTTATCAAATATTCTTTTAATAATAGAACTGGTCGATCATTGTCAGTTCGAATCTCTTATATATTCTATTAAATGTTTTCAGAGATCATAAAATATTTCTTTTAATCCATTAAAAATGAATTTGATAATGTTCATAGAGCATAGACTTTTTACTCAAATCTGAAAGATATTGTCAATAAGTATGTTAATCTTTTAATTAAAGAATCCAACTGACTATTTCTTCTTTTATTACAATAATTTTTGAAAAGGATCAATACCCAAATTTTCAGTGCAATAATTTCGTACTAAAACAAGTTGTTTGTCATTCAATTCTTTGTTCACATTTATTGAAGATAAAGTAAAATTTCTGAAGTTCATTACAGGTAAGTAGCAAGAATTATAGTTTGATTTCACTGCCATAGCTCCTGACAACTTTAATATTACATTAAGCCATATATCATCAGCCATTTCACAGTACTTCATAAATACTTTAGAATTGAATACCATGGAATTGAATATTCTGGGCGGATAAAGAACGCCACCAATACCTATAGTAAAAATCTTGTAACTTGGGCATCCTGTTGAAGAATAGTCCTTCCACAAAATATAAGGTTGTATTTTCCCATTTGATATCTTTATCTCTGAACAATGATTACAACTCACACAATTGGGGAATTTATTATACGACTCTACTAAATACTCAATTAGTCTTAAATCATAAAACACATCATCGTCGACTGTAATTATTATATCGTCTGGAAATTCCTGCAACGCATAATAGTATTTTTTGTGCGAACGCATATCTCCCGGGCAAATACGAATTTCCAGTCCATTCTTTTGTAAGCGTATAAGATTTTTTGGAATAGTATAAAAACCGGGGAACTGTTCTTCAGCTAACCATAGAATAATCTTTTCAGGCTGAATAGTCTGACGTAAAAGAGTTTCAATTACTAACCATAACCTTCCTATCCGAGCAGGAAATGAAGTAAGTGATACGATTATTCTGCCTTTAGTTTTTGAGCAGTTATTTAGGTATCTATTTTTATTGCCTTTAGTAATTCGAAAGTATATCGGAAGGATAACATTAGCTGTCGATCGTACCAAAAATCGAATACATGAATAATAGCGCAATTTGCAGAGCAGGGTATTCTGGTCTTTTATGGAACAATACAACTTGTTAAAAAAATTAATCATTATACTACTTTAATTTATATTATAACGCTTGTCCGCTATTATATAAAGTGAAGCCAGGAAAAGCCAGACGCTTATACTCCGGATATAACCACTGTCAATTATCGAAGTCACAGGAAACATAACTAAGGAAGCAATAACAATAAATTTTAAGGATCTATCTTGATTCGCATTTTGTTTTAAGAAAAGCCGAACCAACAATCCAAGGAATAAAATGAAAATTATAATACCATATTGAACCCCTACTTCTAAAAATAAATTGTGGGAAGCTGTAATTTTTAATTTATAAACTGAATTCATTGTAGGCATAAAATTACCGGCTCCTATTCCTAACATGCCACTATTTAGAAATGCACGCCATCCGCTTGCAAGAAGTTTAGATCGTCCTGGATCGCTTAAACCTTGAATCGCAAATCGCTTTGTAATTAAAGCAAATATAGCATCATAGTATTTAATGAACATATAAATTGCAACTATAAATACAATAGTCAGGATAACTAAAATAGTTTTTCTTTTTAGAAAATAAAAAATATAAACCATAAATCCTAGTAGAAGGCCGATTGACGCCCCGCGGGATCCATTGATCACAATTATATAGCTCAAGCAAAGAATAATTAACCATATAAAAAATATTTTAATTTTGTTTAACAATATGACTGAATAACCTAAAATGAATGGCAACATGTAACATAGTAATGTATTGTAACCATTAAGGTTGCCATATGTTACTGATGCAAAACGTCTATTAAGTATCAGATTACCATATCTCAGTACCATGCCTTTAGTTTGAACTGAAATAGGCAAGTGAACATCGAACCATAGTTCGCAGAGTGCAATGGGCATAGTTAGGAGAAACAATAATAACCAGCCTTTTAATACAGAATCCTGAGGTTTATTTGCTTTGTTTGCAAAATAAATGATTGTTAGAAAAGCAAAAAAATTAAGGACCAAATAAAGAATTTCCTTGATACTTTCTTTTGGGATTATTGCCCATAACAGAGTGACAATACCATACAAAATCCAAATAACATATAAAAAAAACTCATATTGATAATGATAAACTTCCTTTTTATTTTTCAGAAAGTGGTAGAGAGTAAACGGTGCACAAAGAATTACAAATACGCGGATAGGTTCCAATGAACCACCTAATACTCCCAATATCAATAATGTAATATATAAAATCAGCAAGTAATCAAAAACATTGTTCTTTAATTTATTACCCGACACATTTAGCCTTAAATGAATTTTTTTGTTCATATAAATGGATCAAACTATTTTATCAAAAAAATTACAAAATGTCTTATAAATATCTCCCTTTGTTACCTTCAATTCTTTAAAGACTACCGATGGCCATTTCCAGTTTTGATAAACTCCTTGAGCAATTCCGGGGGCTGCAATCATAGCCCACATACCCATATTAGTAAAACGGAAGAATAAGAACAATAAGGTTACCGTTGCACATCCGGCAAATAATGCAGCTCTGAAAAACGGTACCTCATTTTTTGAAAGTATAATTATATGAGCTATACTGTGGTTGCATTCTAAAAATGAAACAACAACTGATACCAGGATTAATAATTTAGGCATTAAATTGGTTTGACTTCCTATGACTCTGAGGCCCCAGTCTCCTAATAATAATAAAGACATTCCTCCAGAAATAAAGGTCAATAATATTAAAACCTGACCTTTTAAGTATAATTTCTTTATTGTCGCACAATTATTTTCCACACGCAGTTGCATAATTTTTGGTTGATAAGTAACTGTATAGATTCCTGCTAATCCAGAGATTATGGTAATGAGTTGTATTGTTATACCATATGATGCAATTTCGTCAAGTGATAAATAAAAGGAGCCAATAATAATTGCTGATTTTAAAGCCAAAAATCCTCCTAAAGAAGTTAATCCAATTTTTATGGCATTAGGATATATAGCTTTGATAACCTCCTTTTTTGAACGTGTTATGACAGAATTTAATGATTGTTTAATTCTTGTAGTAAAGAAAGTGTGATAGGACAAAAAGCGAACGATAATAACCGAGGATACCTGCGCAGATACAATTGCGATCAGACCAAGCCTATATATTATCATTAAAGATGCTATAAGCAGATAGACAATTTGTCCAACTATCACTATTTGCTTTGATCGCTTTACCAATCCTTTGCCCTGTAAAAGTGAGTCGTAATAAAGTGTGAAAAGATTATATGTATTAATGAGACAAAGTAACATCCAGGCAATATATACTTCCAGATGATTGCCATTGTAGTTTCGTAATAAACGATAAATATAATATGTGCCCAAAGTCGTAAGCAATATAAAAAGAATAGTTGCCATCCGCAGATAGAACCACCGCATGGCAGAAATAACCCCTTTCAGTAGGCCGTAATCAATGGATTGGCTTTCATTTGAAACAGATTCATGACCTTTTGTTTTCAACGAATGTACCCCACTGAAAATATAAGTTATATTACGAGTAAAGGATAGGTTAAATCCGAAATCAAACAAGCCTGTAAATGAAGTTATAGTCATAAAAACAGTCCAGATACCTACCGTCTCGGATGGCAATTTTCTTAAAATTAAGGGAATCAATAATGCTGATGCAGCAATTTTCAGAAAAGTTGCCAGGTAATTCCAAAAAATATCTTTTTGTCCAATTTGTATCAACTTTATGCGTGTTTTATCCCGAATTCGAATTACTAATGCGAATTAAAAATTGAAAGTTAGAGTAGTTATCAACATATAAATATTTGATTGTCTATAATATATATTAAATATATTTGATTAATACTTGGGAATAAATATCTTATGATATAAAGCGATAACTTAAGTTTATAAGTATGATTCCCAAGGTAAAAGAATTTAAATCAATTGTATGATAAATAGATAATATATGTTTTAGGTTAAAGTATGCTTGAATGAATCATTACTTAAGCAGTGTATCATAGCATCTTCTGTATTCCGGCACGATCTCCTGAATTTGACTTATAAGTTCAGTCTCCTGCAGATTGTACAAGGATTTTAGTATGTTGTCAATCTTCTCAGTTATAAAATCAATATGATTCTCTTCGAATTGAGCAATACTGATCTTTGGATGATGTGTGGGCAACATTACTTCTCCCTGGGAGAAAAGCTCCTCATAAAGCTTCTCCCCTGACCGAAGTCCAATATACTTGATCTTAACATCAACGTCAGGTTCAAGACCCGATAACCTGATCAGGTTATTGGCAATATCAACAATTTTAATTGGTTTACCCATATCAAAAACATATATTTGTCCTCCATTTCCCATAAAGCCTGCTTCGAGCACCAGCTGACATGCTTCAGGAATTGTCATAAAATAGCGGGTTATATCAGGATGAGTTAATGTTAGTGGTCCTCCTGAGGCAATTTGCTGTTTAAAAAGTGGAATAACCGAACCATTTGATCCAAGAACATTTCCAAACCGCGTGGTAATAAATTTTGTGGTGATATCTGACCGTTTAGAATAAGCATTTACAATAAGTTCACACAGCTTTTTAGTTGCTCCCATAACGTTGCTAGGATTGACGGCCTTATCAGTTGAAATCATTACGAATTTTTCAGCATTATATCTAATTGAAAGTTCTGCTATATTCTTTGTGCCACCAACATTAACCCTAAACGCTTCATGAGGATGTAGTTCCATTATTGGTACATGCTTATATGCTGCAGCATGAAAAACAATACTTGGCATATAGGTACTGAATATCTTGTTCATGGCCTCTAGGTTCGTAACGTCGCCGATAATCACTTTATATTTGCACTTTTTACTACAGTTTTTAAATTCTTCCTGGAGATAAAATGAAGGCGTTTCTGCCTGATCGACTAGTACCATCATTTCCGAATCAAACCGCAAAATCTGTCGTGCTATTTCTGAACCTATTGATCCAGCTGCTCCAGTGATAAGAACCACTTTATTTTTTAAACCCTGTTCTATATTTTCAAGGCTAAGTAGAATTGGGTCCCTTCCAAGAAGGTCATCTAAATTTATCTTTTTCAGATTTTTAACTTCGAATTTACCGTTCAGCCAAGTATCAAATGAAGGAGCATCGAGGATCTCACAACCAAATGAAATGACAGATTTGATCACTTCCTTCTTCTTTGACGGAACAAGTTTGTTAATAGCAAGGATGATTGTTTTAATATCTTCTCTCTTAAAGAATTCACTGTTCAGAACATTTCTTGAGTATATAGGATATCCATCTAATTCCTTACCCTGCCTTTTTTTATCATCATCGATAAAGCCTTTCAATTGATATTGACTATGAGGATCTCCTTCTATAATCCTTTTAACGATAATTCCCATATCACCAGACCCAAAAATCAAAGTATTCTTCCGGTTGCGAGACGAGGATGTTGCGAATTCATAAAAGAGTTTTACGAATACCCTGAATGAGAGAAGAATAATTGTCACTAAAATTACATGAATCATGAGAACTGACAGTGGGATATTAAATACAAAATTTAAGATTAAATGTCTGCAAGTAATTGTAACTATAATAAGTACAATCAGGGCACTAAAATCTGTAAATAATATATTATAGGCACCCTTTATTGTTGTGTGTCTTATCATTCCAATATAGGACTTATAAACCAACATAAAGAATGCGTAAACTGAAGTGACAAATAATGCTTGCTGAAAAACCGAAGAAACATCAAATACAAATGTTTCAAAATTGTACCTGAGCATATAAGCAATAAGAAAAGAAAAATAAACAACGAACAAATCAATCAGTAGAACTAACCACCTAGGTAATGAATGTTTGTGGAAATTTTTTATTATTCCGCTTTTTATAAAGTTAACCATATTCAAGTCAGAATTTTAAGAAATGATGGGTGCTTTCCTTAATTATAATTTTTAAATTAATATTTTATATGATAACAAATAAGCAAATAAGGGGTTTTTGTATAATGAACCTTGTTGAACGTATAATTGAACAGCCTGACTGGATAAAACTATCTCATTAATACCGTAATATCCTCACTTGAGTTTCACCAAAACAATTAGCCGAGGTTGGAAAGGTAATTTCTTTGTAATTATTTAAAGGGTTTTGATCGAATTTAACTAAAACCTAAGCAAAAATCAAGATTTCAAAGAAATATGTATTAACAATCGATTGTTAATAATTATTAAGGATCAATTATTTTAGTTTCACACCTTGGAAAAAACATGCTTCCGCCCCGTCAGTCACATATGAAAATTTTTATATGACAGATTAAGAGCTTATTAATAAATTATTGTAACATACGTTACAATTTCTTCGCGAACCACTTCACAGTCTCTTTCATTCCATCCTGCACCGTAAATTCAGGCGAGTAGCCTAACAGTTTTTCTGCCTTGCCTATTGACGCCAGCGAATGAGGAATATCTCCTTCCCTGTCGGGGCCATGGATAGCTTCTATCTCCAGAACATCATTGTCAAAGCTTCCAATAATTCCCCTGATAAGTTCAAAGAGTTGATTGAGTGTGGTCCTCCCTCCATGGGCAATATTATAAACCTGGTTTATGGCTCCGGGGTTTTCGGCAAGTGCGGCAAGGTGATTTGCCTGCAAGACTGAATCTATGTAAGTAAAATCCCTTGAATATGATCCATCGCCATTTATCATAGGAGGATTATGCTCAAGGAGGCTCATTATGAATCTGGGTATAACTGCAGCGTACGCACCTTCCGGATCCTGTCTCCGTCCGAATACATTGAAGTAGCGAAGCCCGATGATCTCCATCCCAAACAGCCTTGCAAAATTTGATGCAAACAACTCATCAGCACATTTTGATATTGCATACGGCGACAATGGAACTCCGGTCTTCTCTTCCGCCTTCGGCAAATCAGCATTATCGCCATAGACGGATGAGCTAGATGCATATATAAACCGTTTTACCCCTGCTTCCCGGGCAGCAAAAAGCATCTTTACAAATCCGCCAACATTGACATCCGTCGTCGAAACAGGATCCTTTATCGAACGTGGCACGGAACCGAGAGCAGCTTCATGAAATACATACTCAATGCCGGATAATGATTTCCTGCAATCGTCAGTGTTTCGGATATCGCCTTCAACAAGACGAAACCCGGGATCACTTAAAAACTCAGCCAGGTTATTCCTTGTGCCTGTCGAAAAGTTGTCAAGGCATGTGACCCTGTTGCCTGCCATTAAAAGTGATTCAACCAGGTTTGATCCGATAAAACCTGCCCCGCCTGTGACAAGAACGCTGCTATTTCTCAAAAGATGGTCCATTTTCTGCTGCAATGTTTCATGGTTACCGTAATTTGCCATATTGATATTCAGGATATATCGCACATGGCCAGTATTTCCTTCAGAATAAACCCGGCACTCTTTCCGTCACCATAGAAGCCCGGATAATCGAGCATCTCTGATGAAGCATAAAACTTTTTGAAATTAGTTCTTATCTTTTCAGGATCAGCATCAACAAGCACAGCCGTACCATTCTTTACGAGTTCGATCCATTCAGTTTCTCCTCTCAGCACCAGGCATGGCTTCCTGAAAAAATGAGATTCCTTCTGAACCCCTCCCGAATCGGTGATAATCAGCTTTGATGTTTTTTCAAGCATGGTCATTTCAAGAAATGATACCGGGGGGATCACACAGATATAGCGGCATGCTTCAAGATCCTTATAAAGGCTCTCCAGATTCGATTTAAGAGAGATGACCGTCCTTGGATGCAATGGCATGATGAATTTTATCCTGTATTCCTCCGCAAGGGATTTTAATGTTGAAAATATTGATTCAAGCCTTGATATATTCACAGTGTTTATTTCCCTGTGTATTGTCACAAGTACGAAATTGTCCCTTTCCACGCCAATCTCCGAAAGGATTGATGCCTTCTTCTTTTCTGCAAGCTGCGCGAAAAAAAGAGTGTTATCGTACATTATATCTCCCGTAAGGTAAATCCTGGGGTTATCAAGGGTATATGGAGGACTGTTATCGGGTCTGAATCCCTCACGAATCAGGTTTTTAAACGCGGCATTTGTCGGTGCGAACAACAGTGTGGAGGAGTGGTCGCTTAAAATCCTGTTCAGCTCCTCAGGCATATTCTTGTTGAATGAACGCATACCCGCTTCAATATGTGCTACCGGAAAATGCTGCTTTGATGCTGCCAGGGCCCCTGCAAGAGTTGAGTTGGTATCACCGTACAAAATCACGCAATCGGGTTTTTCCTTTAACAGGATATCTTCAATTCCAATTATCATAAGGGAAGTTTGTCGTCCGTGTCTTGCTGATCCCACTCCGAGGTTATAGTCAGGCTTGTGGATCTCAAGCTCATCAAAAAAAACTGACGACAGCTCTTTGTCGTAGTGCTGTCCCGTATGAACCAGAATTTCGGTTATTTTATCAGAGAAAGAGGCATTAATAGACCTGCTTATTGCCGAGGCTTTAATTATCTGTGGTCGGGCGCCGACAATATTTAAAATTTTAATGGATGACATTACCGTTTATAATTGCAGGTATTCAAAGGTAGCAAAATATCTTATCCGGTAGTCAAAAAAAAGGGCATCGTTTACCGCGATGCCCTTTCTTGCTGACAAATCTATTTTGCATAGTTTACCGCCCTTGTTTCCCTTATGACGGTTATTTTTATCTGGCCGGGATAGGTCATTTCGTTCTGTATCTTTCGTGCGATTTCGAAGGAGAGATTCTCAGCTTCCTTATCTGTCACTTTTTCAGCTCCGACAATAACCCTGAGCTCCCTGCCAGCCTGGATCGCGTATGTCTTCATTACACCAGGATACTGAAGTGCAAGTGATTCAAGCTCTTTCAGCCGTTTTATATAAGACTCAACAACTTCGCGCCTGGCACCCGGGCGTGCTCCCGAAATTGCATCGCAAACCTGTACTATGGGTGCGATCATCGTTGTCATCTCGATTTCATCATGATGTGAGCCGATGGCATTGCATATTTCAGGTTTTTCCTTGAATTTCTCAGCAACTTTCATACCGAGTATTGCATGCGGAAGCTCCGGTTCATCATCAGGGACTTTCCCGATATCGTGAAGCAATCCGGCTCTTTTGGCCAGTTTTGGATTTAATCCAAGTTCAGCGGCCATAATGGAACAAAGGTTGGCAACTTCCCGGGAGTGCATCAGAAGGTTCTGTCCGTAGGAGGATCTGTATTTCATCTTGCCTATCAGCCTTATCAGTTCAGGATGCAATCCGTGGATCCCAAGATCAATCGTAGTCCGTTTCCCAACCTCAAGGATCTCATCTTCAACCTGTTTCTTGGTCTTTTCAACAATTTCTTCTATCCGGGCAGGATGGATCCTTCCGTCAGTCACGAGCTGGTGGAGAGCGAGTCGTGCAATTTCCCTCCTTACAGGATCAAATGCAGAAAGGACTATTGCCTCGGGAGTGTCGTCAACGATTATCTCCACCCCCGTTGCTGCTTCCAGAGCACGTATATTTCGTCCCTCTCTCCCTATTATTCTTCCTTTCATCTCATCTGAATCAATATGGAACACCGTGACGGCGTTCTCAATCGCATTTTCAGCAGCCACCCGCTGGATCGTCTGAATTACGATCCTTTTAGCTTCCTTGTTTGCCGTCATTTTTGCCTCATCAAGTATTTCATTGATGTACGACATTGCCCCGGTCTTGGCTTCCTCTCTGAGAGATTCTATGAGATGATTCTTTGCATCTTCAGCCGACAGTCCGGATATTGATTCCAGCTGTTCCACCTGCTGCCGGTGCAGCTTATCGAGTTCTTCAGTTTTCTTTTCCACTATCTCAAGCTGTGAATTCAGATTCTCACGTATGGCATCTGCTTCATTTCTCTTCCTCTGTGTCTCCTCGATCTTCTGTGAGAGTGCCAGCTCCTTTTGTTTTATCCTGTTTTCAGACTGTGAAATGCGGCTGTTTTTCTCATTGATTACTTTCTCATGTTCTGTTTTTAGCTGAAGGAATCTCTCTTTTGCCTGAAGTATTTTCTCCTTCCTTATCACTTCAGCTTCCGATTCAGCTTCATCAATTATTCTCTTGCTTTTGTTCCCCAGAGCCTTCTGCCAGAGAAGGTAAGAAAGGCCTGAGCCAAGCACTAGCGCGGCTACGCAAAAGATTATTGTAAGCCCGCTGCCCAAAGTTCCTATCAATAGTATCATTATTTAATCGTGTTAGTATATGTAATTAATAAATATAAAAAACCCGCAAAGTTCCTTCAGCTTTTAAAAAACCCCATCTCATACATGGCTGGGGCTCCTAATTCAACTTGGACTTCCACTGTCCTGTCAGGGAACCCGACGAATCGGGTTGAGGCCTGTCCTTATTGAACTAAGGTTTGCTCCAAAGTTTTAAATGTTGAGTTTCAAAAATGAATGAAGAAACAGTGCGGGCAATTATATTTTTATGTTAAAGAACGCTGTCACTCTTTTATTTCAAGAACTGAATCTATCTTATGGATCAGTTCATTAATGGCTCCGGGAAGGTAATCATTATCAAGCTTTTCCTCTTCTTCAGTGAGTTTTATCACATATTGAAGAGCTGCCATTGCAAGGAAATCCTGCACATCCTTATCGCTGTACCGCTGCTTATACTGCAGCACTTTTTCATTGATCATCCTGGCAGCTTTCCTGATTTTTTCTTCATTTTCCCGTTCCAATTTCAATGGATAAAATCTGTCCGCAACATTAACTCTTATGGAAAGCTTATCATCCATTGATATATTTTATTTATTTAAAAGAGCAGCACATCTGTCAATTTCCCGCACCAGTTCTGTAATCTTCCTCCTTGCCTCCACGGCATTCTCTCCTTCACCCAACAGTGCTCCTGATAATTTAATTCTCTCGTTTTTAATTTCAAGTTCCTTAATCCTGTTATCCCGGTCCCGGAGCTGTTGCATCTTTGCTCCATTCTCGGTTTTAAGCTTCATATTCTCGGCCTTCAGGTTATTGAATTTAACTAACAACTCATCAATCTTTCTGTTCAGAATTATCAATTCCTCATAACCCTGGCCGGACATATACAAATCTTTAGTACAAAGTTAATATTGTTACTGATATTATCAAAAAAATGTCCCAAATAGTTTGACATCATGCAATGGAAATATAGCTTTGCAATCCTGTTAACAATTCATTTATGCAATAATGTTTTTGATCAGGTTACTCCTTGTCTGCATGCTGATTTCAGGCCGGACAGGCAACATTACAAGAGACAGTTCAATTTTCATTCCTCCATTAAAATTTCCGCTGGCGCTTTCAGCAGATTTCGGGGATCTGAGAGTCGATCATTTCCATTCAGGGCTTGATATAAAGACGCAGGGATCTACCGGAAAAGAAGTGATTGCTGCCGCCGATGGATATATTTACATTATCAGTGTCTCTCCTGTCGGATTTGGGAATGCGCTTTACCTGAGACACCCTTCAGGCTATTCCACCGTTTACGGCCACCTTGAAAAATTCGCGCCTGCAATTGAGAAGTATGTAAGAGATCGCCAGTACCTGAACAGGAGCTTCAGGATCAACCTGTACCCTCCGGAAGACAGATTTCCAGTTAAACAAGGTGATGTAATAGCCTACTCGGGCAATTCCGGAGGCTCCACGGGCCCGCATCTACATTTTGAAGTGAGAAAATCAGATTCGGAAATTCCCATTAATCCTTTACTTTTTGATCTTGGAATTCATGATTCAATAAAACCTGTATTTGACAGACTTTTTATTTATCCTGAAGATGACAATGCTTCCATAAATGGATCCCATGCTGCCTGGAAATCGGCTGTTAAAGGCGAAAACGGACATTATCATCCCATCGCAGGCAGCGATATCGTTATCAGCGGTCCGGTCGCATTCGGAATAAAAAGCTACGACCTGATGGAGGACAACAACAGCAGGTTCGAAGTGTATTCGATGGAACTCAGGATTGACAGTGCGGTTAAATTCAGATACAGGATGAAAGAATTCCCCTTCAGCGAGTCAAGATATATCAACAGCCATATTGATTATGCGGAATATGTCCGAGACAATATATTTATAGAGAGGCTGTTCGTACTTCCCAACGACAGGCTGAGCGTTTACAGCAATGTAGTCAACAGGGGAATCTTTAATTTCAAAGATAACAGGATCCATCGTGTTGAAATCATTATAAGCGATGCATTTGACAATAAATCTGACCTGGTTTTTAATGTAAAAAGCAACGGCCCTCAGGGTTCTGTCCCAGCGCAAAGGCAGAGGGAAGGAATAATGATGCCATATGAAAGAATGAACAGGTTCAGGTCACAGGATGTAGCCTTGACTATTCCCGAAGGTGCCTTATATGACACCCTTTATTTCAGGTATAAAAAGGATACCGGAACTCCTGAAATGTTCTCCGATGTTCATTACATACATGATAAATTTACTCCCCTGCAGAAGGCAATCTCAATATCCATTAAACCTTCCAGGATCCCTGCTGGAAAGGAGTCTAAATTGCTTATCGTTCAGATGGATGACAATTTCAGGAAAAAAGGGCTTAACAGCACTTTTGCAAGCGGTTTTGTGTCGGCTGATGCATTGTCCTTCGGAATGTTCTTTGTCGGAATAGATACGGTGCCCCCTGAAATCTCGCTGAACGGCCTTAAAAACGATGCGGACCTGACAGGCAGAAGCTCACTGAAAATAAAAATTTATGATGATCTTTCCGGTATAAAATCATACGAGCCTGTCCTCGATGGGAAATGGGCATTGTTTGAATATGATCAGAAGAATGATCTACTCGTTTACAGGTTTGATCCTGAACGGATTGTCAAAGGGACAAACCATAGTCTTGTTCTCACGGTGACTGACAACAGGGACAATAAGAATACGCTGGTATTTAATTTTAAATGGTAACCTGTTATTTTCCCCGGCCGTTGACAGATCAGAAATCAGACCTTAATAAATCCTTGCAGGATAAATCCCTTTCCTGATCATATTACTGATGCTTTCCACAACAAACGGCTTGTCTTCGCGGTATGTGACCCCAAACCATTTTTCGTTGCTCATCAGTATTTTTATCTTTATATCTCCGTTTTTGACAAATTTATCTATCGAGGTAGGGATATCAAGCTCCGATTTCAGGTCCATTCCGCTTCTGTCAATGAAGTTCCTGAATTCCCTTCCCAGAAAATCATAACATGACGGTTTGAATCCCCACAGGTTCATTGAAACAACCTCTTCTCCTGTAAACCTGATCTCCTTTCCGTCAGTACCGGGGGCTAAAGCTCCCTTGCTGGTTTTTGATATCTGACGGGTTTCCACTATTCCCTGCAGAAAGTTATCGGAGCTTACCCTGCACACACCCCGGTTTACATGACCATGATCCGAAAGCGTATTCCCAAGCTTATAACCCACAATACAGTAACAATTCTGATCCTTGTCATTTAACAGAAAATCATGAAGTATCCTGAAGGATTCCACGCCGTAATAGTCGTCCGAATTTATGACTCCGAACGGTTCCATTATTTTGCTTTTGGTCACAAGAATAGCATGGCTTGTGCCCCATGGTTTCTGACGTTCCGGAGAAACCCTGACACCTTCAGGGAGGTTCGTTATCTCCTGGAATACATAATCCACCTCTATTTTCCCCTTCAGTCTCTCTCCAAACCTTTCTTTTACCTGCTCTTCAATATCACGCCTGATAACGAATACAATTTTCCCGAATCCCGCCCTGACAGCATCATAGATTGAATAATCAATTATAGTTTCTCCCGAGGGACCAACCTCGTCCAGCTGTTTGTTTCCACCATACCGTGTTCCCATTCCAGCTGCAAGGACTAAAAGTGTAGGCTTCATGATTATAATTGTTTTGAACTCCGCAATTATAAGGAAAAAATCGGTACTTTGAAAATGCTGTCGGATTAATTTAAATCAATGGCATTTTAAGAACTGCTGCGTTGAAAGAGATTGGCAGCGGGATGATCTTCAGAAAAGAAGCTGTTTCCATGGGCGCAATTCCTGTGGTCGATGGATTCAAAATGAATGTCGCCCATCAGGAAAAGAAAATAAATATCATAAAAATACTTAAAATGATCTGAATCACTTTGAAATTTTCTTCTGCTTGTTACCTTTGCGTTTCCCTTTTCAGTTAAATTAAAATTATTTGCACTCTATGAAGAAAATATTTGCTATTTCACTGATCCTGCTCTTTTCAGGATTGCTCAGTGAACAGGTTTCCAATGCCTGTACGAATTTTCTCGTTACAAAAGGAGCTTCGGCAAATGGTTCTGTAATGATCACCTATGCAGCCGACTCACATGTTCTCTATGGAGAACTCTATTACTGGCCTGCAAAAGACTATCCTGCAGGAACCATGCTCGATGTGTACGAGTGGGATACAAGCCGGCCCATGGGAAAGATACCCCAGGCGGCTCACACTTATTCTGTTGTCGGAAATATGAATGAGCATCAGCTGGCCATCGGGGAAACAACATACGGAGGTATTGCGGGTATGGTCGATACTACAGCAATTATTGATTATGGAAGCCTGATTTATATCACCCTGCAAAGGGCGAAAAACGCCAGGGAAGCAATTAAAGTAATGTCGGAACTGGTTTCGAACTACGGCTATGCAAGCGAAGGTGAATCATTTTCCATAGCTGACCCAAATGAAGCATGGATATTTGAGATCATTGGCAAGGGTCCGGGCAATAAAGGAGCAGTGTGGGTGGCTCGCAGAATTCCTGACGGGTATATCTGCGGGCATGCCAATCAGGCCCGGATAAGAACATTCCCCCTTGCTACCGGCAGGAAAAAATGCGTTGCAATAACATCGAAGGATCTGAGCCGTATTTTTGATCCTGTTGTCGAGTGCGTTTATGCCTATGATATCATTGATTTTGCAAGGTCGCATAAGCTCTTCAACGGCAAGGACGAGGATTTCTCTTTTTCCGATACTTACAATCCTGTTACCTTTGAAGGTGCCAGGATGTGCGAAATCAGGGTATGGTCATTCTTTAAATCTGTCAACAGCACGATGGATCAGTACATTGGTTATGTATCAGGGAAGGAACTCAAAAACAGGATGCCTCTGTGGATCAAACCTGACAGGAAGATTTCTGATTATGATATGATGAATTTCATGCGCGATCACCTTGAGGGTACGGTATTCGACATGAGAAATGACATAGGCGCGGGATCGTTCAGCCTTCCTTACCGCTGGCGCCCGCTAACATGGAAGCTGTCAGACGATAAAAATGCGCCGGAGTATTGCAACGAAAGGGCAGCATGTACACAGCAGACAGGTTTTGTCTTCGTGGCAGAGTGCCGCAGCTGGCTTCCTGATCCGATCGGCGGCATATTCTGGTTCGGGGTTGACGATGCCAATACCACGGTTTTTAACCCTATGTACTGCGGGATTACAACAGTTCCGGAGTGCTTTAAAGTGGGCAACGGAGACATGCTGATATATTCACCGACTTCAGCATTCTGGCTGTTCAACAGAGTTGCAAACCAATGCTATCTTCGCTATGATCTAATGAGCTCCGATGCCAAAAAAGTCCAGAAGCAGCTTGAAACTTCTTACATTGCCCAGACAAATGCCACTGACAGCACAGCACTTAAATTATTCGGAAACGGAGAAGGAGCAGCGGAAGCGCGTGCCTTCCTTACAGCGTACTCGGTAAAAACGGCCCAGAATACTTTCGATAGATGGAATAAGCTGAGCGAATATCTTCTAGTCAAATATATTGACGGAAATATCAAAAAGGAAAAAGACGGGAAATTCGAAAGGAATAAATATGGATACCCTGTAATGCCTAGTCAGCCGGGATATTCCGACAAATGGAAAAAATCAGTAGTTGAGGATACAGGCACTAAACTTCTGGTTCCGGCCCAGCAGGGACATTAGATTTCACCGGATACCATTAAGGGAAATCATTTTACAAGGTGAACCGGAAACAGGAGTTAAAAATATTGACTTATTCAGTTGCCGGTTCTGAAATATTTTTTTACATTTGCGTCCGATTTTCAGAAATCAGATCACATATCATATAATATTGCAGGAAATGAACTTAATGAATGTAGTTGAGAAAGAATTAGCGGTAAAAAATGAATTTCCGAAATTTGTTGCAGGCGATACAATCACTGTCCATTATAAAATCATTGAAGGAAACAAGGAAAGAGTACAGCAGTTCCGCGGAGTCGTTATTCAGAGATCTGGAAGCGGCCATACTGAAACATTCACTGTAAGAAAAATGTCAGGAAATATAGGAGTCGAAAGGATATTCCCAATTTCTTCCCCTTTTATAGATAAAATTGAAGTAAACAAGCATGGCAAGGTAAGAAGGGCAAGAATTTTTTATATCCGTAAACTTACCGGCAAGAAAGCGCGTATACGCGAAAAGAAATTCTAAAAAAAGCTGCTCAGGCAGCTTTTTTTATTCAGTTATTTTGTATGCTAACCTTCGAACAGGCAACCATTTTTATTTATTATTGACTGACTGCTGCTGTTTGGCTTTTGCTTCTTCAACCAGCTTGCTGGCCTGTAAATCAGCTTGCTGCGTAAGAGCTGTCGCTTTTTTATCAGCCTCTTTATTAATGACGTCTGCAGCTTTCTGGGCTGCAATCCTGGCAATTGTGCCTTTGGACGATGCCCCGTCAACAAGATTCTGTGCCTTTGCTGCAGCATCGCCGCGAATCTTGTCAGCTGCAGATGCAGCCTGATCGCGTATTTGCTGCCCTTTGGCTTCAGCTTGAGAAACAAGCTCATCACTCCCTGATGCAACCGCCTGGTTAGCCATTTCCCTGCCACCGGTGACAACGGTTTGCTTTGCCGATTCTCCAGTTCCTGAGGTGCTGCCCGCTGATGTATTTCCGAACACAGGGGTGACAACCGGCTTTCCAAAAACACCCGTAATCCTGACATTGACCTTAAGTACGTCGGCCGGCTTAAAAGAGAAACCAAATGATGATGCCTTTGCGGACAAATTATCTACCAGTGAATTGACTGCACTTCCAAGATCTGCCCTTGGTATTTCTGTCTTTACAAGATAATTGAGAGTCTGGTCTAGTCCTTGATCGCCGCTGATATTCATTTTAATGTTTCCCACTTTAGTATCAAACGGGTTTACATAGATTCTTCCATTATTTATTTTAAAACTCAGATTCAGGTCTTTAAAAGTGTTGCTGAAACTATTGCCAAGCTTCAGGACTTCCTTCATCTTGTCAAAAGCCGCTGACTGAATAAGGGTGACTTCGTCTGACTGGAGCTTGCCGCTTCCGTCAATGGTTTTGATCACCGGCATCATATCATGACCAAGCAGGCTTAGGTAGGAAAGCTGGGCGTTCACCTTACCATCAACATCTTTCGCAGCAGGAGCCAGCTTCTGTATAGTATTGAAAGTCGTCACTGCATCCCTTATACCTATGTTCTGCATGTTGAGATCCGCCTTCATCGAAGGTTTAAGGGTATCCCTGGTATCATAGTCGGCATTCATTGAAACATATCCTCCAAGAATATTCATCCCGGTTTCTTTGAGGCTGAGAATGCCGTCCCTTACCACGATATGGCCCTTCACGTTTTGCGCATTTATCTTTTCATAAATAAGGCTGTTTATCAATGCATTAAAATCGAAATCAATGTTCCTGGGAACAGAAATGACTGTCAGTGATGCAGTGTCTTTTGTTATCGGAGCTGTCGTGGTTGCGGGAGCTGCCAAAGCAGTCTTTGAAAGGATATCATTGACGTCAACCAGATTGGAGGTCAATGTCATATTCCCTTTTATTGTCTTATTCTTAAGTATATACGGAATATAGTTCTCCAGTCGGCCCGAGATGCTGAAATCGCTCTTCCCTCCTACCCTGAGATCAGCCTTAGTCATTGCAGCGTACGCAGGAGTGAACTCAAATGCGGCTTCATTGATGCTGACTTCCGGATATCCCTTCATCGCTACAAGCATATTTTTTATTCCCATTGTCCCCGATGCCTGGAATTTATCATATTGAGCCTTCTCGATCATAGAGTATCTGCCTGACATCTTTACAGCCATGCTGATAAGCCCGGAAATACTGATTCCCTGGAGAGGCACAGCTTTCGCCAATGCCGAGAGATCGAGTTTGCCATTCAAGGCAGCGCTGAAATCAGGATCACTTATCGGTGTCTTCAGTGTCATCGTCATATCAAAAGGGTTCCCTGCCAGATCAAAATGGAAGAGATCGACATTGACGGTCGTCTTATCAAGTTTTTTGCCATTGACGAATACATCTGAACTTATATTTATGTTACTTATCCTGTATGGCAAAGCAGGGTAACTCACAATGCCGTTTTTGACCTTAATCGCCAGCGACACATCCGGCAATGTGCTGTCGGCACTGCTGTAAACTCCCTTGGCGGAACCATTCAATTTAAATTCCCCGCTTGCAGTGAGATTTTTATAATCTGCCATATAAACTGCCGGAACGAGAGACAAAAGTGTTTTGAATGAGGTATTGTCGGTACCGAACTGAATGTCTGTCTCAATATTGTTTCCAGGCATGGATACGGATCCCGCGAATTTCAGCTTCAGGTCGTTCAATGCCACAAAATTATCCCTGAACGTGAATTTCATGTTTTTCATATCGGCCAGAACATCGATCTTTGATTCCAGGAGAGCCTTGTTCAGATATTTGACTCCGTCCATCATAAAGGTAAGCTCGTCAGCTTTCATACTGATTTGCATATCTGTCTGAGTCTCGCTCATATCGCCGGAGAGATTGAAGTTTATCCCGGAAAGGCTGGCAGACATTTTAGAGCTCGCATCATTATATGTGATCCTGCTGTTCAGGACAGAGAATCGTTTCAAAAGAACCTTCAGATTTGAAGAAGACGAAGAAGTAGGAGCAGCGGCCTTTTTATTTTCCGGTGCAGTTTCAGGCGTTTCCTTCATTATGTCCCAGTTTGCCGATCCATCCTTCAGAACAATGGCATTTATTGATGCCTTGTCGAGGATCACCGATTTAACCTCATAGCCCGACTTTTTAAAAAGGCTTGAAAGATTGAAAACGAGGTCGAATGATCTGAAACCGGCAAGGGTATCTCCATCAAATTTTCCTATACCCACGAAAGAGACATTCTCCAGTCCGAACGACAAATTCGGGAAATTCCTGAAGAAACCAAGCTTGTAATCTTCAAATTTCACTTTTGCATTGACGGACTGGCTGATCACCGTTTCGACCTTTGTCTTTATCTTATCCTTGAAAATGACCGGAACGGTGAAAAGAAGGATAAGCACAAGAAATATAAGCCCAAGTAAAGAAATTGCCGCTATTTTAAGAACTTTTTTCATATGCGTTTAAATTATTTTAAGTTCAGATATATGCATTCCGGATTTGCAGTGAATTACTCTGATAAAAATAAACAATATTCTCGAAAATTGAAACTGAATAATTCCGGAATAACCAGAGTCCTCACTCTAGTTCACTTTAGCTCACTCTAGTTCACTTTAGTTCACTTTAGCTCACTTTAGCTCACTTTAGCTCACTTTAGCTCACTTTAGCTCACTTTAGCTCACTTTAAGCACTTTTTAAAACAAAATATTATATTTGCATTCGATGAAATGGTCCCGTAGCTTAACTGAATAGAGCATCTGACTACGGATCAGAAGGTTGGGGGTTTGAGTCCCTTCGGGATCACTTGAAAAGCCGCATAAAGCGGCTTTTCAAGTATTAAGTCAAAAGTAAAAAGTCAAAAGTATAAATTCTCTGTAATTGTCAGTCTGCAAGCGGCAATGATCCGTGACAAGAGATCCTACATATCATCATGCTTCACCCAGATCAAACCTGAAATGTCGTACCCTAAATTCTGAGCTACCTTCAGGTATCTTTGCTTTATATCATCAGGGATAGTCGTTTCACGTGAAAGAATCCACAGATATTTCAGATTCTTTCCGGCCACAAGTACATATTTGTAATCCGGATCAATAGCAATTACATTATACGGAGCATAAAAAGGTCCGAAAAAAGAGACCTTCAGCCTTGCTTCAGCGGGATCGCCGGCCATTTTAGCCTTCCCTATGGCTTCCTCCCACCTGTTTTTGACATAATTGAAGCCACGGTTATCAACCCTTATGCTTCCGTCACTGTTAAGGAAATAGTTTGCAGTCGTGTTTTTCATGTTTCTTTCGAAACGAAAATCAAAACGGGCTATCTCATACCATTTACCAAGATACCTTGATTTGTCAAATGGTTTAACGGCTACCGCACCTTGCGGTATCGAAACGCATGATCCCGTTAGCAAAAGGATTGGAATTGCCATAATTGTTAAGGTAAAGTTTAATTTCATAAGAATAAGTGTATTTTGTACATTTATTTTTTCCGGCCGTTCATATTTTCAGTTTAAAACGCAAATTTGGATAGAATTGTTCATTTTTTGAAAAATTATATGGATATTGTCTGTTATCCTGAATATCCTGATGCAAAAAGGGTTTGTTGCATATTGGAGCGAGGGACTTCTGGCCAGGAATTCGTCTGAGGACAAAAGGTTATAAAAATCATCTCAGCTTGCCAGTTTCAGAGCTGCACCGGATCACCCGTGAGCCATAAATAAATATCTGTCAGCCGGTCTAGAATACAAACATGAACCCGCCGATAACTTCGCTGATGCCAAGAAGTATGCAGGCAAATGCAAAACCCTTACCGCGATATCTGTCAGGATCCCTGTGCATTCTTATAAGGCTGATTATGCCAAGCACTATTCCAAGTATTCCCAGTGGTATCGACAATACGAAAAGCCCGGCCAGATCGCTCAGGAAGCCTGCCATTCCGAATAATTCAATCTTACCTTGCGAAGATTCAGTTGCGGTTTTGAAAAGGCTGTTTCCGGCAGGTGTGACTGCTGCCGCGTCAATATGCTTTCCGCTGGCATATATTATTGATGAAATATTGGATCTCCTGATTGTGAGGGAAGGCCCGTTTGTTTCCCCGCATCTCCTGTATCTGACCTCATAGTCTCCCGCTGCAATAATATTCCCGATTATTTTTACTCCCATCTTCGAGATTATTGTATCACAGGGCTCCTGCTGGGTAGTATTATCAGCCTTTACTTTATTTCTTTTACCTGATGAGGTGCTGTCGGCACCAAATCCGCGACTGGCGATAAGAGTGCCATTGCCGGAAAATGCGATTAATCCTTTGCGATAATCAGGAAGACTAAAATTAACGACCGGTTCCGGTTCAGGAATCCTGCTTTTATCAGTACGGCCCGTGCCGGTATCATGACGTCCTGTGGATCTGACAATGTTGTGGTCTGTAGATTTATGCCGGATAACCCTTCCGGGTCTCAGGCTCCGTGACCGGAAAGCCGCAATAAAATCATTTTTTATTCCATGCCGCGCCTTTATCCCGTATCCTGACGCGGGAAATTCAGGACAAGCCAATGCAGCTTTTTTGAAGAGCTGCACGATATAAAAACATAAAAGGCCGATATCACCAATAATGAGATAAATACCGGGTAAAAGTGAAATTTCATAATTCAATGGTTAATTTAAGTACCTCCTACCGTCAAAATCTTTTCATCAGGATTGTTCTTATACTAAACGGTTCTCCGGTTTAAATATTTTTCCCTGCAAGCCTTATCATGCTGTAGTATGCGCTTCCCAGAAGCGATGCGTTCTGTCCGAGCTCTGCCCTCTCAATCCTTACATCCGATCCGCAGTTGCCCAGTGAGCTTGCAAAAGCGCTTTCCCTTATCATGGTCAGATATGAATCCCGCGCTTCAGCCATGCCGCCGCCAAGCACGATTATCTCCGGGGCAAAAATCATTATCACGTTGGCAAGACCTATTCCCACCAGCCTGGCATTTTCTGCAACAGCCATCACTGCCGCTTTGTCATTCCTGTAGCTTAGCTCAAAAATTTCCTTGCAGGTAAGCATCTCACCCTTACTTCCCGGAGCTGTTCCGGTTATTTCATAATACCGTCTGACCAGTGCCGATGCAGATGCATAATGCTCAAAAGAGCCCCTGATTCCCTTATCGCTCAGTCCACCTTCATAATTAATTATCATCTGTCCTATTTCGCCTCCGGCATTATTGGCACCCCGGTAAAGCTTTCCGTTTATTATTATCCCACCTCCTATTCCTGTTCTTAATGCAACAAAAACGATATTTTTATAGTTTCTTGCGACACCAAAGCGATGCTCTGCCACCGTCATAAGGTTAGCATCATTGCCTACAAAAACAGGCAATCCCGTCTCCCTGTTAAGCAGCTTTGCAAGAGGAACATCGCTCCAGCCATCAATTCCCTGGTCGGGTCCCAGTACCGTGCCTTCCTGATGATCAATAAACCCTTTTGCCGATATACCGATGCAGATAGGATTTATCCCCTCCGGAGCAACCAATTTTCTCATCTGTTCTATTCCATCCGCAAGTCTGGAAAGGATATAGGTTTTTGTGTGCTTCCGTGTCAGAGGAAATGACCTGACTTCAATCAGCTCTCCCTCTGCCCTGACAACGGCGATCTTCAGTGAAAGCCTTCCTATATCTGCACCTATTGCTGCGGTATGCCTGAACATATTTCTTCTGAAATGAAGTCAACAATATAATAATAATTATGATACCGGATGGCCCGGGTAAAAACGCGGAAGGAATTTTGATCCGTTTTTTTTAATAACTTTGACACTTTCAATTAAAAAGGCAATGGCTTTGAAGGATAAAATAAGAACGATATTTGAAGAGGAAGCTTCTGCAGTGAGGAACATACCTGTGAGTGAAAGCTATTCGACAGCTGTGGAGATGATTTATGACCGCGTTCACATCAGAAAAGGCAAGCTGGTGACCTCAGGGATGGGAAAAGCAGGGCAGATAGCGCAGAACATTGCGACAACTTTCTGTTCGACGGGTACGCCTTCCGTTTTTCTTCATCCGAGTGAAGCCCAGCATGGCGACCTTGGCGTAATGCAGGAAAATGATGTTCTGCTGGCGATATCCAATTCCGGGAAAACAAGGGAAATACTTGAATTGATCGATCTTAAAAACAACTTGTACCCCGGGATTCCCGTGATCGTCATTACAGGCAACGGTGAAAGCGATCTGGCTCAAAAGTCAGATTGCTTTATCCTGACCGGCGCTCCCGATGAAGTCTGTCCTCTTGGGCTGACGCCCACGACCTCCACTACGATATTTACGGTAATCGGAGATGCGCTTGTTGTTTTGCTTATGGAAAAAATAGGTTTTACGGCACATGATTATGCAAAACGTCACCATGGCGGTTACCTGGGGGTAAAATCAAGGGAAAAATCAGGTATGAATCCGGGAACCGGAAAGTGAGAATCAAAACATGTAAAATTCAGATCATTTCATCTTTAAGGTCGCCGAGCGCATTTTCAATCAGATCCTGAAAAATGTTCGCGTTCCCGATCCATTTCAGTATTTTCTCATTTGCGTCAGGATATTCAGGAGAACGCATCGATACGATCTGAAATGCCAGCTCCTTTAATTCGGTGACATTTGCCAGGACCTTCTCAAAATAAACCCTGAAAAAAGAATCGTTGACAAAGAAATACCTTTTCCTGTCGGTTGAGAAAGTCTTATAATCAATGATCCTGTTCAGAAGAAGATAATTAAGGGAGTTGCTTACCGCGCTTTTGCTCGCATCGAAAAACCTAACCAGCTCATCAAAGGTTTTTTCAGGAGGATCTCCGGCTGCAAAATACGCCATGATCCTGCCCTGCATGGGTGTCAGACCAAATTTCTCGAATACTTTCCCCGCTTCCTCGATCAGCTCACGGGATATTTTTTCCTTGACTGCCATTGTCCCCTGGTTTAAGGTTGCAGGGATCAAAAATATATCATTTACGGATCAGTTCGATAAATTTTGAACTAAAAAAACAAATTGATTATTTTTTTGCGGCATTGGATAAAAAGATTAGTTTTGAATTCTTTGAATCCAAAAACCCAATGCACTAATTATGACTTACGGCACTTCTATAAACGTTATAAGCAGGAAAGATTATATATTCTCGATTACGATAATAGGGATTTTCTTTTTTATCTTCGGCTTCGTCACCTGGCTAAACGGAATTCTCATTCCGTTCCTGAGAACTGCATGTGAGCTCAATGATTTTAAGGCGTATTTTGTGACATTCTCTTTTTATATATCCTATCTGGTTATGGCCCTGCCTTCGTCTGCACTTCTGAAAAAAACAGGGTTCAAGGACGGCATGTCAGTAGGGTTGTGGATAATGGCGGCTGGTACGCTTATCTTCATCCCTGCGGCGCTGACCCGAACTTTCGGCCTTTTCCTTGCTGGACTTTTTGTGGAAGGCACCGGGCTTGCCCTGCTTCAGACTGCATCGAACCCATATATCACGATAATCGGGCCAAGGGAAAGTGCTGCCAAAAGAATCAGCATCATGGGCATCTGCAATAAATTTGCCGGTGCAATTGCTCCTATCATACTTGCAAGTATAATCATGAAGGATTCGCATGTGCTGGAGCAAAAGCTCGTACAGGCAGCCGACAGGACAGCCAGGGTTGTAATACTTGATGAAATGGCAAGGCGTGTTATAATGCCTTACCTGGTAATGGCAATTGTATTGGTGCTGCTCGGATTCCTCCTGAAGTTTGCCCATCTTCCCGAAGTCAGCACGGAAGATGCAGGGCAGGGTTCAGCAGAAGGATCAGCAAATAAAAAAAGCATATGGCAGTACCCTCATCTTATCCTGGGGGTAATCGCTCTTTTCTTCTATGTAGGTGTGGAAGTTATTGCAGGTGACACAATTATAAGATACGGCCAGTCACTCAAAATACCGATGGATTCAGCCAAATACTATACTTCCCTTACGCTGATCAGCATGATCCTGGGGTACCTCGGAGGAATTATTTTCATACCCAGATATATAAGGCAGGTCAATGCGCTAAGGATATGCACGATATTGGGTGTTATCTTCTCGCTTGCTGCAATACTGACTCCTGCAGGCAAAATTATTACAATCCCATTTATTGATCTTGTCACCTTCAGGCACCTGCAGCTGATGATACCTGTCACAGTAATATTCGTGGCTTTGCTGGGCCTGGCCAATTCGCTGGTATGGCCGGCAATGTGGCCGCTGGCACTGAACGGGCTTGGCAAGTTCACAGAGACCGGGTCTGCCCTGCTGGTGATGGCAATAGCCGGAGGAGCCTGTCTGCCTTTGCTTTACGGAAGGCTTGCTGTTGCATTTTCCACCCACATGGCTTACTGGCTGTGTGTTCCATGCTATCTTATAATAATGTATTACGCATTCATTGGACATAAAGCAGGACTGAAAAATGTCGCCTGACCTGAATGAGATATACAGCTGTTTCCTTGCTGACGGTACCTTCCTGAAAGGAGAACCGTTTGGCAGCGGACATATTCATGATACATTCAGGGTTGAGACAGCTGAAAAAGAAAAGGACGATTATATCCTTCAAAGGCTTAACAGCCGTATTTTCAAAAACATCCCTGAACTTCAGCATAACATTGAAAGAGTTACGGTACATCTGAGAAAGAAGATATCCGCTATCCGCGGATCAGATATAAAAAGGGAATGCCTTCAGCTTATTCATGCCAGGGATGGTAAAAGCTGGATAACCGATAAGTCCGGCAGCTTCTGGAGGATGTATATTTTTATTTCGAACCATCATTCCTATAATATAGTCGACACTCCCGGCAAAGCTTATGAGGGAGGCAAGGCCATAGGACGATTCCAGGCCATGCTCGCCGACCTCCCCGGGGAACCTCTGCATGAAACAATCCCTTTTTTCCACGACATAAGCAAAAGGCTTGACGCCTTCAGAAATGCACTGAAGAGAGACCCTGCGGGAAGAGTAAAATCAGCCGGAAAAGAAACGGATTTCATCCTGAAACGGGCTGAGGAGATGAAAATAATCCTTAAACTTGGAAGGGAAGGGAAAATTCCTATGAGAATAACGCATAACGACACAAAATTCAACAACATACTCCTTGACGAAAATGACAAGGCTTTGTGTGTTATCGATCTTGATACAGTGATGCCCGGTTATATTCATTATGATTTCGGCGATGCCATCAGGACTGCCGCAAATAAAGCAGAAGAGGATGAAAAGGAGCTTTCAAGGGTAAAGATGGATATAGAATTATTCAGGGCTTACTCACAGGGCTATCTTTCGGAAACATGCAGCACACTCAATAAATCAGAAAAGGAGTATCTCGCATTTGCGCCAAGACTTATAACCTATACGATAGCCGTGAGATTCCTGACTGATTATTTCGATGGCGACCAGTATTTCAAGATTAGCCATGAAAATCATAACCTTCAGAGGGCAAGAGCCCAGCTTAAGCTTGTGGAAAGCATGGAGGAACAATATGAGGACATGAAGAAGATCATAAAGGAAATGATTTGAATACAGCGCATTTATTCAATGGATCACGGGCATTCTTTAAAGTAATAAACAAAAAAAAACGTGTTGAATGAGTTCCTGATAATATAGTCGGACAGAATAATGAATAAAGCGATAATTGACTTATAATTTATCATTGTCATGTTTATTTTGCGATATTATTTATTTTAAATTGACACATATAACAACTGTGAACTGATATATGGACTGGACGCGAGAAGAGACGCGGTTTCTCAAAACATTGGATAATCCCGACAAGATACAGTCATTCCTGGACTCGATTGATTATAATGAGGATTATGATTGTCGTTCGCCCCGATGGGTGATCAGAAAACGCTCTGCTCATTGTTTTGAGGGGGCATTGTTTGCAGCTGCAGCTCTGCAGTTCATAGGATACAGGCCCCTGATCGTGGATATGCGTGCAGAGAATGACGATGACCATGTCATTGCGGTTTTCAGGGAAGATTGCTTCTGGGGTGCAGTGGCAAAATCGAATTTTACGTCCCTGCGTTTCAGGGAACCCGTTTACCGGACATTGCGGGAACTGATAATGTCATATTTCGATTTCTTTTTCAATATATACGGATACAAATCATTGCGATCATATTCCATGCCTTTTGACCTCACGGCATTTGAATCGCGTCGATGGGCAACTACTGATGAGGACCTTGACTATATCGGTGACAAGATCGAATCTCTTCATCATTACCCTGTAGCCTCTGAAAAAATGATAAAAAAATTATATATTGCCAGTGATCCAGTGATAAAGGCTGGATTGCTTGGATCAAAACCTGAAGGACTCTTCAAACCTGAAAAATAAATATTATGGCGATGGAACAGATCAAATTGTCGAAATACCGGTGGGTAGTTCTTTTTGCCCTTTCTATTTTAGCCCTGGTCATCCAGATTCAATGGCTTACTCATGCCCCTATTGAAAGGGCAGCAGAGGTCTTTTACAAAGGCAGGTACAACCCGCTTTCTTTTTTCAATATAGACTTTCTTGCATCCTCGTACATGCTGTTGTACCTTGTTTTTGCCATTCCTGCTTCATATTTCATTGACACGTACGGAATTGTCAGGGGAATAGGGCTGGGAGTGGTTCTGACCATTATTGGTGCGGCTCTTAAAGGCTTCTCAGGTGATTCATTCAAAATGGTTCTTGCGGGACAGGTAATACTGGCAGCCGCCCAGCCATTTATAATAAATGCCCCGACTGCAGTAGCTGCAAGATGGTTCCCTGTGAAGGAGAGAGCTATTGCCACCGGGCTGGCAACGCTGGCCCAGTACCTGGGTATCCTGATCGCGATGGTGGTTACACCGATGCTGATTGTTTCATCATCCTCATCACCGGACTATGGTCATGGAATTGACAGAATGCTTAAAATATACGGCATTATAACTATTGCAGCTTCAGTCATCGGGCTGCTTTTGCTCAGGGAAAAGCCCAAGACACCGCCGTCGGAGGAATCATATACAAGGGTAAATTTCAGTGCCGGACTTAAGCATATATTAAGCCTCAGGGATATGTGGCTCATGATATTGCTTTTCACGATAGGTCTGGGAGTCTTTAATGCTGTAAGCTCAATGGTCGATTCTATTGCAGATTATATCGGTATCGATGATTCAAACGGCTTAATAGGAGGACTGATGCTTGCCGGGGGTATAATAGGCGCAATAATAATCCCGATACTGTCAGATATTTACAGGAAGAGGAAATTATTCCTTGTAATATGTGTGGCAGGAATGGTCCCGGGAATCTTCGGGCTTACATTTGCTTCATTCCTTACGGGAGGCCACGGAGTGCATCCTGAAGCGGCACATGCCCTGGCCCTGGCTTCTTCCTTTGTCCTGGGATTCTTTGTAATGAGCGCCGGTCCCATCGGATTTCAATATGCTGCTGAAATTTCAGCTCCTGCGCCTGAATCGACTTCACAGGGTTTGATGCTCTGGGTCGGCCAGCTGAGCGGAATAATAATGGTCACCGGGATGAGCATGAGAAACAAATCCTTCCTGCCTCAGTTCATGATCGCATTTGTCATTTTAATAGCGGCAGCGGCAATCATGGTTTCGTTCATCAAAGAATCGGCAATGATACAGGCTGAAAAAAACAAGTAAACATTCTTCAGTCCTGACGGTCGATAAATATTGCAGATTATAATATTAATTATCAGCATATTCCAGTTTATCAATATCAGGCGGTCGAAGTATTATTTGGAATTAACCTTATATTGATTACTTTTAAAACCGAAAAAAATCAGATTGCGGGATTTCTTT
This sequence comes from uncultured Bacteroidales bacterium, assembly GCA_963717685.1. Taxonomy (GTDB): domain Bacteria; phylum Bacteroidota; class Bacteroidia; order Bacteroidales; family VadinHA17; genus LD21. Next base: position 3,013,431 of record OY970346.1, read on the forward strand.
CCTGACAGTATGTACTCTGTCTTACATAAGGTTAAAAAGGAATAGTGTATGGATCTATCGGGTAAAAGTTACAAGGCTTTCCTCGACCGCCAGGAAGCCTTAAAGAAACAGTACAGCCAGAAACAGGCCGACAAGCAGCATTCCAAAGGGAAGCTCACAGCCTGGGAGCGAATAAGTCTTCTTTTTGATTCCGGAACATTTGAGGAGATTGATGCTTTTGTCACACCGGCTGACCAGCCTGTGGAATTCGGAAAAGTCGAAAGGACTTTTGGAGACGGCGTAATAGTAGGACATGGAAAAGTTAACGGACGGCTGGTTTTCGCATATGCCCAGGATTTTACCATAATGGGCGGATCCCTGGGTATAGTTCATGCAAAAAAAATTGCGAAGATCCAGGAAATGGCGCTTAAAATGGGCTCTCCGATAATCGGCATGATGGATTCCGGAGGCGCAAGGATACAGGAAGGCGTTGCAAGCCTTAGCGGATATGCCACTATCTTCCAGAACATTATCCATTCATCAGGAATAATTCCGCAGATATCCGTGGTTATGGGTCCTGCAGCAGGCGGCGCGGTTTATTCGCCTGCCCTGACTGATTTCGTATTCATGACAAGTCACACCAGTTATATGTTTGTTACCGGGCCGAATGTTGTAAGGGAAGTGCTAAACGAGGATGTGACGTCTGAACAGCTTGGAGGGGCTGAAATCCATGCACGCAAAAGCGGGGTAGCACATATGATCTATGATGATGAGGAGAATACTATTCTGGCGCTGAAAAAGTTCCTGTCGTATCTTCCCTCAAACAATGTCGAAAATCCGCCGATAGTGGCAGATGACGGCCAGACACCTGATATTAATGAAAAACTGAGGGATATAGTCCCTGACGATCCAAACAAGGCTTACGATGTAAAGGATGTTATCAGCCTGATCGTTGACAGGAACACCTTCTTTGAGAATTCAGAGCTTTTTGCCGCAAACATTGTAACGGGTTTTGCCCGCCTGAGGGGCAAATCAATCGGTGTGGTAGCTAACCAGCCCAAGGTTCTTGCGGGAGTAATAGACATTGACTCATCCGTCAAAGGTGCAAGATTCATCAGGTTCTGCGATGCATTCAATATCCCCATACTTACACTTGAGGATGTTCCGGGTTTCCTGCCGGGAATGGACCAGGAACATGCCGGGATAATCCGCCACGGAGCAAAAATGCTTTTTGCCTATAGCGAAGCTACAGTTCCTAAAATAACAGTGATACTGAGAAAAGCCTATGGCGGAGCATTTATTGTAATGAACAGCAAGAACCTTGGCGGCGATTTCAGTTTTGCATGGCCGACGGCAGAAATTGCAGTAATGGGTCCTGACGGAGCAGTGGCAATACTTTACCGGAAAGAGATCGCCGAATCGAAGAATCCTGCAGAGCTTAAAAAAGAGCTTGTGAAAAAATATCGCGACAAGATAGCAAATCCATTCATTGCTGATGAAAGCGGCTATATTGATGAGGTCATTGATCCCGCGGTGACCAGGAAAAAAGTGATATCAGCATTTAATGCTCTTTCTAATAAATGGGTGAAGGTGCCTGCCAGAAAACATGGGAATATGCCTCTTTAATGGTGCCCGGATAGAGGATTTGATTCCCCTTCCGTAAGAACATGGGTGTGTTATCCTTGAAGCTCCGCTTCGGCGTGGGGGACGGGGGTGGGTTAAGAAAATTGATAACTGCAAATTAAATGTGCCTGAACTGATATTATACGATGAAAATACATAAGATACTTATAGCGAACCGGGGTGAAATAGCCATAAGGATTATGAGGACGGCGCAAAGGATGAAAATCCGGACCGTTGCAATAAGGACCTCATTCGAGGCGAATGCGATGTATCTTTCGTTCGCAGATGAGATTTTTGATAACACCGGTGACAGCTCTGAGATCCCCGTTTTCCTGGATATAGATAAACTGATAAACATTGCCCTGACAACGGCCTCTGATGCCCTCCATCCGGGATACGGATTCCTTTCGGAAAATGCCTATTTTGCTCAGAAGTGCCTCGAAAATAAAATAATATTCATAGGGCCGTCACCTGATACCATCTATAAAATGGGGAATAAAACCATTGCCAGAAAACTTGCCCAGAAGTATGGCATCCCCATGGCAAGCGGAAGCGACGGCAATATTTCAAATGAGGAAGAGGCTGTTTCAGTGGCTTCCGGAATAGGATATCCCGTTATCATCAAAGCTGCCTCGGGAGGCGGTGGAAGGGGAATGAGAATTGTACGGAATGAAGAAGAGATGCAGAGGATGTTCTCAATAGCAGGGAAGGAGGCCGAAAAAGCTTTCAACGATCCATCGGTATTCATAGAGAAATATATTGAGAACCCCAAGCATATTGAGTTCCAGATACTGGGTGACAGAAATGGCAATGTCATCCATCTTGGCGAAAGGGAGTGCTCGATACAGAGGAAGCATCAGAAACTTCTGGAGGAAGCCCCATCAGCCGCTCTCGATCCTGTATTGAGAAAAAAAATGGGCGATATGGCTGTCAGGCTCGCCAGGTCCGTAAATTACCATTCAGCTGGGACAGTTGAATTTCTACTTGATTCGGACAGGAATTTTTATTTTATGGAAGTGAATACCAGGATTCAGGTAGAACATCCTGTCACGGAAATTGTCACCGGGATTGACCTTATTGAGCAGCAGATCAGGATTGCTGAAGGAGCGCCACTTAAAATAAAACAGAGCGATATAAAAATAGAGGGTTGGGCGATTGAATGCAGGATAAACGCCGAGGATGTCCAGGCAGGCTTTGCTTTTTCCCCCGGTAAAATCGATAACATTAATCTGCCCTCAGAGGATTATATAAGAATTGACACTGGCGTTGAGCCGGGTTCAATAATCTCAGCATCCTTCGATTCAATGATAGCCAAAATTATTGTCAGGGGGAAAGACAGGAAGGAGGCAATTAAAAACTGTAAAATGGCACTTGACAAGGTGTGGATCAAGGGGACTAAGACCACCCTCCCCTTCTTCAGGATGCTTGTGCGAAATCAGCAGTTTCTTGACGGCACTTTCACGACTGCCTTTATTGAGAAAGATCTTGAAAAATATTATCTGAACAGCGAGTACGAGGAGATGCTTGCCGCTTGGCTGGCGACAAAGCTCTTTGTCGAGGAGAATCTTCAGGAAACAAGCATTAATGTTGATTTTGAGAATGGCAAAGAAATGAGCCCATGGCTCCTTAATAAAAGAATAAATCAGTTTTAAAGTGCGGTCAGTAAATGAATGAGAACCTCAGGATAAAGAAACTTTATGCGCTTTCTTCCGAGAACAGGAAATTCACTTTCTCGGTTCCGTTAAAAAACAGGATACGCATCGGAAAGAGGGATTATATAGTGCGCCTGAAATCGGATGATAAATACGGCACTTATATCCTATGGAAGAACAGAAAATATCCGGTGGAAATAGTAAGATCGAGGCAAAATAAGTATGAGATTCTTTTTAACGATATCAGCTACACATTTACGGTTGAAACACCATTTTCCCTGCAGAGGATGAAAGTGCTGAATTCCGTCATTGGCAAGGCTGAACAGGAATTCCTTAAAGCGCCAATGCCAGGGAAAATAATTGATGTGCTTGTGAGGGAAGGTACGAACGTGCTTCGCGGTGAACCTGTGGTAATCCTGGAAGCAATGAAGATGCAGAATGAAATTCAATCGCCTGTAAACGGAAAGGTCATTAAAGTACTGGCAAGGCCCAATGCAAGCGTTATGAAGGACGATCTGCTTGTGGAGATAAAGGTGGAGTAGCGGTGACTGACCGGTTAACGGCTATCGAAGCGAAGCAGAGATCCCGATTCATCGGGACCGGCTACCGGTTACAGGCTACCGGCTGAGGATCCATCGACGGGTGGAGACGAAGTCCCGATTTGCAGGATTGCCATCCCGATAACTATCGGAAGCTGGCTGCTGCCTGCCCGACTGAAGTCGTTCAGTCGGGGGTTGCAGGTTGCAGATTTAATCAGCAGAAAAAGGAGATAATTAAAAAACCCCTCTGTACTTAAGAGGGGTCATTGAAGTAATTTATTTTTTCGGGATCTGCTTAAGAGTTTCGCAAAGAAAATCGAAGAACTTCTTTACTGAAGGAATATAAACTTTCTCATCCGGAGAATGCGGATGCTTAATTGTGGGGCCAAATGAGATCATGTCAAGCTTGGGATATACACCCCCGAACAGGCCGCATTCCAGCCCTGCATGTATTGCCTTGATTTCCGGAATCTTTCCGTACATCTTCTGGTATATCCCGCTCATTGTTTTGAGTATGGGCGACTGCATATTGGGCTTCCATCCCGGGTAGCTGCCCGTAAGAGTCACTTTTGCGCCGATAAGCTGAAATGCGGCGGCAACTCTCCATGCAGTCGATTCCTTTGCCGAATCGACTGAACTGCGTGTAAGGCAGTATGCCTCAAATTTTCCTTTTGAGCAATTCACTATTGCCAGGTTATTTGAAGTCTCTACCAATCCTTTCATAGCCTGACTCATGCGTATTACTGCATTTGGACAAACGAAAACCGCCCTGATTATTTTAAACTGGTCATCTTTGCTCATGACCATAGCCGGCATTTCTGTCTTTTTGCAGGTGAATGAAAGCGTTGGTTCCGTGTCAGCAAATTCGGCCTTGAACAATTTTTCATAATTCTTTACAAATTTCTCAAATTGCTTTTCACTTTTAGAAGGGACAAGAACCATTGCAGAGCATTCCCTCGGAATAGCGTTTCTGAGATCGCCTCCTGAAACTTCTGCAAGCCGTATTTTATAATCGGACTCGGCCTGCATAAGAAACCTGAACATTAACTTATTTGAGTTGCCCCTGCCGAGAGCAATGTCAACACCGGAATGCCCCCCCCTTAGTCCTTTCACAACTACATGGTATGCCTTCATGCCCCCGGGGGCTTTTTCCGCGGTATATTTTTTCGTGGCACTGACATCAATTCCTCCTGCGCAGCCGACATAAAGTTCGCCTTCATCCTCGGAATCGAGATTTATCAGTATGTCTCCTTGCAAAATACCCTTTTTAAGGCCAAACGCGCCTGTCATTCCTGTTTCTTCATCAACGGTAAAGAGCACTTCAATCGGTCCGTGCTTTAAATTCTTCGAATCAAGGACAGCGAGTGCCGAAGCTACTCCAATGCCATCGTCTGAGCCCAGTGTCGTACCATTTGCTTTCACCCATTCGCCGTCGATCAAAGTTTCGATGGGGTCTTTCGCAAAGTCATGCTTTTTATCACTGTTTTTCTGCGGAACCATATCCATGTGTGATTGAAGAATCACTCCCTTGCGATTTTCCATTCCCTTAGTAGCAGGTTTCCTGATAATCACATTGCCGACTTTGTCGATCTGTGTTTCCAGCTTATGGGCCTTTCCGAATCTGACAATATAATCTGCAAGCTTCTTCTCCATTTTTGAAGGATGAGGAATCTGTGTTATATCGTGGAAAATATTCCAGACCGAAGCAGGTTCAAGTTTTCGTATATCGCTCATAGTCAATATGTTTTAATATTAATAATTGTGAGATGTTAAAGATAATATAATTTGAATAATAAAATAATGAAATATTATTTAAATTCATTTTCTCAATGATGCAGCGTTCATAACAAGTTGAAAACCCGGCAACAACTTTAATGCCTGAACGAATTTGAAATATGACCGGGTTTAGTTATTTTTGGACAATCTTTAAAACGTTTCTTTTTCAGGGAAAAAGCAAGGAATCAGTGTCTTATGTTATTTTAACGGAATGTAACGAAATTAAGTAACTGAATATGACATTCTTATATCTGATAGTGGCATTGGTTCTTATGTTCGATTTCATTAACGGATTCCACGATTCGGCAAACTCGATTGCATGCGTTGTTTCCACTAAGGTGCTGTCTCCCCTTGCAGCTGTTTTCATGGCTGCTTTTTTTAACTTCATAGCTTTCCTGGTTTTTGGACTGAATGTCGCCCACACGATCGGATCAAGTGTTGTCGAGCCGGACGTGATTAACCTGAAAGTCGTTGGTGCAGCTCTTGTTGCAGCAATAACGTGGAATCTTCTCACATGGTGGTGGGGCTTGCCCTCAAGTTCATCCCATACGCTTGTGGGGGGTCTTGTGGGAGCTGCCCTGACAGCATCGGGTCAGCATGCTGTAATTGCTTCAGGGGTCATTAAAATAGCTGCATTTATCGTCATTGCCCCTTTCATGGGAATGTTATTTTCCTACATCATTTCCGCAATTATAATCTGGATATGCAGGAAATACACTCCCTCGTCAGTCGATAAGTGGTTCAGGCATTTGCAGATACTTTCTGCATCGCTGTTCAGTCTTGGGCATGGTGCAAACGATGCGCAGAAATCGATGGGAATAATATGGGCTGCACTGATTATTATGGGGCTGTCGACAAAAAGCACACCCATACCCTTATGGGTGGTCCTTTCATGCCAGGCATCCATAGCAATGGGGACTTTGTTCGGCGGCTGGAGGATTGTAAAGACTATGGGGCAAAAGATAACCAAGCTAAAACCTTTTGAAGGATTCTGCGCTGAAATTGCAGGCTCAATATCAATCTTCGTGGCGACCCATTGGGGTATTCCGGTAAGTACAACACATACGATTACCGGCGCTATAATGGGTGTTGGCGCAAGAAAAGGGGTGTCAGCGGTAAAATGGGGAGTGACAAGAAAAATCTTCCTCGCATGGATATTGACACTGCCCATTTCGGGATTAATAGGCGCATTTATGTATTTCTTATTTAAATGGATAAATTTGTGACCAGTTAATTTATTTGCGGAAAAATGAACATTGATAAAATTCTTAAGTTTTTTGTGCCGAAAGATCATTCCTTCTATCCCCTGTTTGAAGACGATGCGGCGAACATGGTAAAGGCTGCGGAATTGCTGAAGCAGCAGATGTCAACTGACGAGAATGAAGAGCATGAAAGGATCCATAAGGAAATAAAAGCCGTAGAGCTGATAGGTGATGACATCACGGACAAAACGTACCAGCAGCTCAACAAATCTTTCATAACTCCATTTGACAGGGAAGATATTCATGAACTTACATCAAATATTGATAATGTTGTTGATTCAATAAATGGCATAAGCAGAAGGATTTGCCTGTACAAACCAAAAAATCTCATGCCGGTCTACAAGGAGATGGCCGAGATGGTTTACGAGGCGACTCTGGAAATACAGGTTTGCATACATTGCCTTAATGATGCTGCTGCAAACAAAAATGAAATAACTGTTTCGTGCGACAAGGTGAAGGCGATCGAGCATAAAGCCGACGAATTCTATTATGTCGCAATCTCGGAATTATTTGAGAAAGAAAAGGATCCAACGGAGTTGCTGAAGAACAACAAAATCCTTGAGATTCTTGAGAGATGCGTCGATGAGGCAGAGGATGTGACCGATACGATTAAATCAATCCTGGTAAAAATGGCATGATAAGCTGCCTTTTCCCGGCACCAGATTACCAGTCATTCGTAAAAATACGAACAATAAAACAACAGCAACAGAATATAGAAAACTCTTTTTTAGCTGTCATTTGTTATCTGCAGAAAACCTGCCAATTACAGATTTATTATTAAAAAAAGGCGTCGCAATGCAACGCCTTTCATAATATATGTCTGACCTTTTAATCTTTCTTTATGTTTGGCAGTTCCAGTCCGTATCCCTTCTTCTTGTCTTCAGCCTTGAGCAGAAATGCAAACAGAAGAGCCAGCAGTCCAAGACCGGTGAAGATCATCATAGGGAGAGTATAGTTGTAATGGGAAAACACATTACTCAATTTTGAGATTTTCTGTCCATCGCTGGTCACAAAACACTCAATCTTGTTATCCCCTGCATAGTAATTAATGACTTTCAATTCTCCCTTTTTAGCTGCCTTCTTCAGAGATTTAGTGGTAATAAACTCAGAACTTATGGTATCGTTTGCCGAAGTGACAACTGCAGTAATCAAACCATCTTTAATAGCTTGTTTAATTTGCTTCGTAGTCATAACTTCTGCATTGATTTTATTGTCTGTTGAAGTGATAATTGCAGTGAGCTTACCATTTGTATTTTTTATGAACTGCGTAATTTTAAGGTCCACATCCTTCCTGCTTATTGCACCCACTTTGCTCACAGGATATATTTTTTGATCGGCTGCAATAACCTGGGTTATTTGAGGACCCTGGGTTGTTACAAATCCGGTTCCTGCAACTGCAAAATAACCAAGGAAGCACCACTTATTCAGGACCCATCCTATCAATGCAGGGACACCCATGAGCCCCCAGTTTTGGACCCAGAATACAAGAGCATATGCTGTACCAAGCTGCTTTTCAGGAATGATTTTCGGAACTGAGGGCCACATAGCTGAAGGAACAAGTGAAAACCCTACACCAAGGACCAGGATCAGGAGGATAGCAATGAACCACTGATTTAAGAAAGGAATAGTAAATATCACATGAACAAAAATCAACAGGATAGCTCCAAGTATCATTATTGATGCACCCTTCCCTTTACGATCGTATAAATTACCGAAAAGCGGAGTAAGCAAAATTGTTCCGAATGGCAGCATTGCGGGAATCAGTCCAGCCCAGTCTTCGTTGATATGGAATTTAGAGACCATCAGATCAGTGGCATACTTAAGAAATGGGAATACGGCCGAATAGAATAGTACACATAAAATCGCAATGTACCACCAGCCTTTATTTGACACTATTTTCCAGATATCTTTGACATGAAAAGCTTCCTCATCATCCACTGTCTTGTTTGCTTCATCGTAAGCAGCTTGTGATGCATCAAGCTTTTTATCCATAAATGTGTAGATAAAGAAGGAGATTAATCCTATACATAACATGATGAGACATACAAGTATAGGTGCTGAAACAGTATTAAAAGCCTTTGCAATTGGAACTGAAGTTGAGAGTGCAAGTGCCGTGCCCAGCCTTGCCGTTGCCATCTCGAGGCCCATTGCCAGGGCCATCTCTTTTCCCTTGAACCATTTAACTATGATCTTGGAAACAGTAATCCCTGCAGTTTCAACACCAACCCCAAATATTGCGAAACCTGTTCCAGCCATTAAAACCTGGGCGTTTACATTCCAGAACAGAACATGCCATGTGTGGCCATCCAACATGTGAGTCGAAACTGCCCAGTATTTTATTGCAGTTCCGGCAACCATAATCGATGCGGCCATTAAGCCAGTAAAACGCACGCCCATCTTATCAAGGATAAGGCCTCCAATGATAAGCATCAGCAGAAATACATTAAACCAGCCGTAAGCACTTGTAAAGAACCCGAATTCAGAGCTGTTCCAATGTAACTGGCCCTCAAGCAATCCTTTAAGAGGAGCCATCACATCCGTAAGATAATAGCCACAAAGCATTGTAAAGGCGACTACTGCTAAAGCTGTCCAGCGTGCAGCTTTTGAGTCGCGCAGGGTTTTTGTTATTGCTTCCATAGAAATGATTTAGTGAAATTTTAAGTGCGGTAAATGTAAAAAAATAAATTGGATGAGATCCCTCATTATAAGTACAATTAATTAACTTATTTTAAGTTCGATTGTTGTTATCTGCAAAAGCTGATTATTATAACCGGCAATAAAGAATTAATTTTATTACTTTGCAAAATTCGAATTTTGCAATATTAATTTATGAAAAAAGTACTATTCATTTTCTTGTTTTTAATCCTTGTCATTACCGCATCTTCGCAGAATATGACAGAACCGGCTAATTCGGTTGTAAAATGGTACACGATCCAGGATGCGGAAAAGCTAATGAAAAGTTCACCCCGCCCTCTTTTTATAGATACATACACCGACTGGTGCGTCTGGTGCAAGAAAATGGACAGGGAAACATACACCAACGAAACAATAGCTGATATACTTAATAGTAAATTTTACCCGGTCAGGCTTAATGCAGAAACAACAGAGAACATTACATTCCTCGGACAGAATTTCGTCAACGACGGAAAATATGGCAAGGCACACCAGCTTGCGATTGCTCTTCTGCAAGGTCAGCTATCCTATCCCACCACTGTGTTCCTGACTCAGGATAACGGGAAAATAGCGGTCTCTCCGGTCCCCGGCTTCAAGGATGCGAAACAGCTGGAGGTCATACTCGGTTTTTTTGCAGATAAAGCATATCTGACAAAGACCTGGGATGATTACCAGAAGAGCTTTGTCGGTAAAATCAAATAAATGAAGGCGACAGGTTAAAATAAAATTATTATGCCGATAACAGAAACCCTAAAGCATAAAACTGGTTACACGCAACCCGGAACCATTATTTTCCAAGCAGGTAATTAGAGGGAAGCTGCATTACCTCGCCCATCTGGTATACAAGTCTTCTTGAACTATAAAGAGTTTTCCCGTCCAGGCTTATCCTTATGACAGCCAGATCAGGTATCCGGTAGAAAAGTTTATCATTGGTACTGTTGCCTTTTGACTGCTCTCCGGCTGAGATAATGGTTATATCCTTGGTCTTTTGCTCCGGGAGGACTTCAATTCTTACAGGTTTTCCTATACCTGATCCTGCTTCCATCGGACCTGCAGAGTCGGAAAGCATGAAAAGGGTTACAGGTTTCCCTGAATTCTCCTTTTCCGGGATGAAATCATAACTAAATAATCTTGACTCAGTAAATGTTCTTCCAGTGAAGAGCTCGGTGTATTCCTTTTGAAGCCTGTTAATCTCATTTATTGAAGCATCACTCTGAGGAAAAACATTAGCCTCGCCGGTAAGAATCATTATTTTTCCATCACGAAGCTCAAGGAGCCTTTTTGCGGCACGTTCGGCAATCTGTTCCGTAGTAAGCGGCTTCTTCTTTTCAACGACATACGGTATCCGTATAAATACAGAGTCGACCCTAACTCTCCTGAATACTGTATCGGACTGGATTTCAACGTATTCATCCGATCCAAGATCATCCGGGACAAACTGATTGAAATTCGTTTCTTTTCCTGTTTCAACTGCTTCATTACGGAAATCCGACCCGGGATTAAGGTCAAGTATCAAGCCTTCCTTTTTCATTGACAGCACATTGGTTATGAACACATCCCTGGCGTTTATAATATAGTATTCGGAGGGATCAGCCTCCTCATGTGAGTTCACAGAGATGCTTCTTAATGACCAGCGTTCCGCCTTTTTGTCAATTACATTTTTCAGTCCCAGGAAATCACCGGCATAAGCGGCATATGGACCTGGAATCTCAATTCTTCTTTCAAGAGTAACCTTTACTGTAAAAACACTGCGCGGGAGCGCGTAAACCAGGCTTCCTGATCCAATGCCGGTGGAATTCGTCAAAGGTTTCACTGATACGGAAGCCTCTGCCATCTTCCTGCCTGAAATGCATGAAGACTGAGACAGAAAAAAAGTCATTATAACGACGATGCTAATAATCCCTGTAAGACGCCAGCCAATATTTTTATACATGATAATTTCTTTAATGGATTTTATAATTTCTGACAGTATTGAAAGCTGATCCAATCTCGTTTATGATGTCGGAAGCAATGACGGATTCCTGACTTGATTTACCAGCGGCTATATCTCCGGCCAGGCCGTGAAGGTAGACACCGGTTATTGCCGCATTCACCGGCTTATAACCCTGAGCAAGCAGTGACAGAATTATACCGGTAAGAACATCCCCGCTGCCAGCTGTAGCCATACCGGGATTACCGGTACTATTGAACCACACATTTCCATCCGGAGATGAAATGGAGGTGCTGGCACCTTTAAGGACCACTATGCAGCTATGTTCTGAAGAGAATTTAGTCTGCCGGAGAAGCCTTTCATATCCGTTTCCGGTTTTCCCGGCAAGACGCTCAAATTCCTTTGGATGTGGCGTCAGGATCGTTCCGGGCTGCATATAACCGAGCCACTCTTTGTTTTCAGCAAGTATATTCAATGCATCCGCATCAATGACCATAGGCTTTTTACATTCAAGCAGAAGGGAACGGACTGCTGATTGAGTCTCCTTTGCGATTCCAATCCCAGGACCTACGCCGACTGCATTATATCTGCCGGTATCGGGAACCTCCGATATGAAATCCTCCGACCTGTCATGGCTGACCATAGCTTCAGGAAGGCCAACCTGCATTAACATATCTGATCCGGAAGGAATGTGGCAGGTCAGAAGGCCTATTCCGGCGTGCAGGGCTGCCCGTGAGCTGAGTATGGCGGCCCCCATCTTTCCAAAAGTTCCTCCGATGAATAACCCATGTCCAAAGGTTCCTTTATGGTCGAACCTGTTCCTTACCTTCAGCATTGATTTTACCTGTGTTCCCTCCACGAGGTTCCAGGGAGTAATCGTATTTTCAATAGCCTCTGCATCCAGATCAATTGGCAGTACAATCCATTTCCCTGTATAAATTTCATTTTCTGGAAACATGAACGACAGTTTTGGAAACTGGAAGCTGAGAGTAAAAGTTGCGTGGATTATACATTCATGGTCATTTAAACCATTGTCTTCCCCAAATAACCCGGATGGAATATCTATTGAGACTATATCGACACCACTTCTGTTTATTTTATTTATAACTTTTGCTGCCAGGCCATCTGCGGATCTTGAAAGACCTGATCCGAAAATTGCATCAACAATCACACTGCCGGCTGGAATTTCAGGGAACTGGCCTATATCGGAAATCGAACAGGATTTTACAGTTGTCTCATTTTTCAGTCTTTTCATGTTAAGTTCCCAATCCTTTGATCTGTTACCTGGAAGATCAATGCAGATTACTTCCGGCAGACAGTTGCAGCCTGATAGCATTCTTGCCAGCGCCAGTCCGTCTCCTCCATTATTTCCAGGGCCCGCGAAGACATAGACAGGATGTGAATTCCCGTACCTGTTCACAAACCATTCAAATAATTTATTGGCGGCACGTTCCATCAGGTCAGCCGAAGAGACCGGCTCGTGCCTGATGGTAGAGTCATCTAATTCCCTTATTTGCCTGGAGGTAAAAATCTTCATTGTTCATTAATCATGATTTACAAATTTAAACTCTTCAGACATTAATTAAAAAAGATTAATAAATTTGTTTCAGCTCATAAAAATAACTCAACAATTAAAAAATACACATTTCTTCCATCGATATCAGCTTCGGAACTGACCTGACTTGTAACACCGGCATATATGCTAAAGAACCACCCCAAAGGATTACTGGTAGCTTTTTTCTCCAATATGGGAGAAAGATTCGGATTTTATACAATGATGGCAATACTTGTCCTGTTTCTGCAGGCCAAATTCGGATTGTCAGTCGAAAAGGCAGGCAATATTTACAGCTGGTTCTATTTCAGCATATATGCACTGGCTCTTGTCGGAGGAATACTGGCCGATTCGACAAAAAAATACAAGATTGTGATTCTTGCAGGCATTTTAATAATGTTTGCAGGCTACATTATGATGGCGCTGCCGGGAATGACACTTGCATTTACGATAGCAGGACTTTTCATCATTGCGCTGGGAAATGGCCTTTTCAAGGGGAATCTCCAGGCTGTTGTCGGACAGATGTACGACGATCCAAAATACTCGAAGCTGAGGGATTCCGCTTTTATGATCTTTTACATGGGGATCAATGTCGGTGCATTCTTTGCCCCGTTTGCAGCGACGGGAATGCGCAACTGGTGGCTGAGGATCAACGGGTTTGCACATGATGCAACTCTTCCGTCACTGTGCCATCAGTTCCTTAACGGGACGCTTACCGATACGGGCTTATTTCACCGGCTGGCCGACAAGGTCAGCCTGAATGTCCCGGTGACCGATCTGACTGGATTTGCACACAAGTATCTCGATTTATTCTCCAGGGGTTATAATTATGCATTTGGCATAGCTGCCGGAGCAATGCTGATCTCATTGCTCGTCTATGTTCTTTTCAATAAGCGTCTGCCTGATAAGGGAACTGAACCCAGGGCTGTCTCTTCTGAAAAGATGAATTTCATTCCAAAAGATATTGTCGCATCCTTATTTGCAATGGGGCTTACAGCATTCGCTCTGCATTTTATCAAGCAGGTGGGCTGGGCTGCAGGGTTTGCATTCGGGCTTTTTGCGGGATTCATAACATGGATAATTCTTAGTGCAAAAAAAGTGGAAAGGTCAAGAATTACTGCTCTTGTAATGGTATTTATTGTTGTCATATTCTTCTGGATGTCGTTTCATCAGAATGGATTGACACTTACACAGTTTGCCAAGGATTATACAGTCAAGCAGGTCGGACCGTTCACGAACCTTTTCTTTACCCTGCCTTCCATGCTTGCCGTGATAGCGGCAATAATAGGAATAGTCCTGCTGTTCAGCAGGAAACTAAAGATCGGCTCCAGAATTGCCGGAGGTTTTCTGTTTGCTGCAGCGCTGCTTTTAATCGCGTTTTTCACCACTGGCTTTGATCCTGCAGGTCTGCCTGGCAAAATATTCAGATCTTTCGGACCCGGGAATGCCATATCACCTGAAGTTTTCCAGTCATTCAATCCTCTCTTTATCGTCGCTCTCACTTTTCCCGTGATGGCTTTGTTTTCAGCGCTTAACAGAAATAAAATGGAGCCTTCGACTCCGAAAAAAATAGGAATAGGCATGATCATAGCTGCTGGGGGATTCGTCATCATTATGATTGCCTCCCATGGAGAACCATCGCCATCTTCCCTGAACGGGACTCCCGTACCGGACAGTGAAAGAGTTGTGCCTTACTGGCTTATAAGCAGTTATCTTGTACTTACGGTAGCAGAGCTCTGCCTGAGTCCGATGGGGCTATCATTTGTATCAAAAGTCGCCCCCTCACGTTTCCAAGGCCTTATGCAGGGCGGATGGCTTCTTGCCACTGCCGTAGGGAACAAGCTGCTTTTTGTCGGATCGATGCTCTGGAATAAGGTGTCACTCAGTTATCTATGGCTGGTATTCATTATCTGCTGCCTTCTTTCCGCGATATTCATCTTCTCAATATTAAAGAGACTGGAAAAAGCTGCTTAAAACCTGTTGCCGGGTTTCAAAATATTAAAATCTTCATTTTCTGAAATAATATAAATGTAATATTGACTGACCTATAAATTAATACTATTTAAAAATAAGACAAACTGCGGGAGATTCTTTCCTTGCAGACCAGGAACTGGAATTGAAGTCAATTTATCAAATGCCTATTCGTGCAGGATGAATCCAATCTGTTTTTTTTCGATATTTGCATTACTCTAAAAAAATAAACAGAGAAGATGCCACGGACAATTTCAGGAAAAAAGACTTTCACAGCGCTTCTTGCGCTATTGAGAATTCTTATAGGATGGCAATTCCTTTACGAAGGTCTGGTCAAACTTTTTGATCCCTCATGGACATCAAGGCCCTTTCTTGAAGGTTCGAGATGGATATTTGGTGATCTCTTCAGATGGATGGCCTCGGGAAGCACCGGTATTCATATTATTGATTTTCTGAATGCATGGGGTCTTACGCTTGTGGGTCTGGCGCTTATCCTCGGATTGTTCACGAGACTCGCATCATGGGCTGGTGTCCTTATGATTTCATTGTACTACCTGGCATACCCTCCTTTCGGGGGTTATAATTATGGCGCAGCAAATGAAGGCAGTTACCTCATAGTGAACAAAAACCTGATCGAGCTGGTATGTCTTATCGTTCTTGCCTTTACCAGATCCGGTCAGTCCTACGGGATTGACTCACTGAGAAGAAAGAAAAAAGTCACTGAAGAGATCCATGAGATAAAGCAGAGCGAGCAGGAGGATTCATTCATTAACAAGAGACGTCAGCTTCTGAAAGGGCTGGCAGGTCTGCCTTTTCTGGCAGGATTCACTGCTGCCTTCATAAGGGAGCTGACAAGACCGTCTGCTGATGCAATTTCAGGCGCCACACTTCCATCCGTGACCTATAAGCATGTTTCGGATGTGATCGGAGAGATACCAAAAGGGAAGCTGGGAAACATTGAAATGACCAGGCTGATAATGGGCTGTAACCTGATAAGCGGCTATGCCCATGCCAGAGACCTTTTGTACGCAAATACACTCTTCAAGGCATACAACTCCAACCAAAAGATCCTCGAAACGTTTCATCTTGCAGAAATGGCAGGGATAAATGCCGCATTCCTAACCAATAACAATTATCCCATCTTCAACAAATACCTTAAGCTGTATGGCGGAAAAATGAACTCGATCTGTCAGACATATCTCAGGGAGGAAGACTTCTACGGAGATATTGACCGTGCCATTGGGAATGGAGCCACCGCACTTTATATCCAGGGAGGCGAAGGAGACCGCTATATTCGTGACGGAAAGATTAAAAAGCTTGCCAGTGCCATCGAATACATAAAAAAGAAAGGTTATCAGGCAGGTATCGGAGGCCACTCAATTGAAGTAGTCACAGCCTGTGAAAAAGAAGGCATACCCGCCGATTATTATGTTAAAACACACCACAATGACAATTACTGGTCGGCTCATCCTGAATCTCAAAGAGTGGAATGGAGCGTCGATTATAAAAGATATGACGATCATGACAAGATTCATGACAACATGTTCGACCTTTTTCACGCAAAAACCACAGGAGTGATGAAGGATATCAAAAAGCCATGGATAGCATTCAAGGTCCTGGCCGGCGGCGCAATAAAACCAGAGGACGGCTTCCGGTTTGCATTTGAGGATGGAGCGGATTTTATTTGCGTCGGCATGTTCGATTTCCAGATAGTCGATGATGTCAATACTGCTATCCTTGTACTGAAAAACCTTAATAACAGGCAGCGGGCCTGGTATTCATGAGAAGCTATTTTAATATCTCTGAAGTATATTTGTCAGCAATGTCCGACTGATCCTTTGCAAGTCCTGAAATAACAATCATTGTACTTTCTTTCCAGGAAAGAAATACAGTCCCGTTGTACCCGTCAGTAAAAATATATCTCCCGCTTTCTGCATTATCAGATTCAATTTTGACTGAGGCCAGGTAAGCTTCAGCTGCCTTGAAGGCTTCCTGATTTGTTTTGAATCTGAACAGATACAGATCAAATTTGTCATTTCCGAGCAAATATGATGCCTTGAAAGCCTTTTGCAGAAACTCGTGTCCAAGGACACTTTCATTTATATATGTTTCCTCATTCAGCTTTTTGCCCTCAGCCGGAAACAATGAAAGAGCTGATGGCATATTCGTTTCCCCGACAAGCATATCCGAAACAAGTGAAGCAAGA
Source organism: uncultured Bacteroidales bacterium (assembly GCA_963717685.1). Lineage (GTDB taxonomy): Bacteria > Bacteroidota > Bacteroidia > Bacteroidales > VadinHA17 > LD21. Next base: position 3,030,594 of record OY970346.1, read on the forward strand.
GTTTCCTCTGCATGGATCACTTTCGGTTTTTCAGAATATGTCCTGATTTTTACATAGTAATTTCCCTTGAAAAAGTTGATTGCCCCTCCTGTATTATAACCCTGTGATCCGATATTCATATACATGGATGATGGGGATCTTTCGGATGCATATATTCCGAATGCCATGGTATGGTCGCTATGCCTGTAAATTTCGATTTTTATCACATCTTTTCCTTTCCTGTATTCAGCAACGTGCAGATCAAAAAACCCCAGCGACAGATACTGATCTGCCGCACCGTCAATGAAGTTCCACAGGTCGGATGAAGTATAAACCGGATAATTCATCAGCTTCTTAAAGCCTTCAAGTTCAGGAAAAGCAATATCCTGGCCAACGGCAAATGATGCCGCAGCAAAAAAGAAAAAACCTGCAAGTATGTTCCTTTTCATATTCATAAGCCATATTATTCCGCGTCAGACAAGGAAATCCGAGGGGACATCTGCAAGCCTCGAAATATCAGTAATTCTATCCCTGATCCTGAAATTCCTCGAGCAGTTAATTTTACAGCCATCGCAGCCATTGCACGGGTCCGCCTTTGTCCCAAGCTCAGTCAGAAGCGACTTGGCCATTGAGGGCATAGCGTAGCCATACGCATACATATATGCACGCATCAGTTCTGGAACCGGAAGGTTTTTCCTGCATAAGGCTATGCATTGCCTGCATCCTGAGCAAAAGAGCCCGGGAACAGAATTATCAGCAATCAGATCATTTTTTTCCTTGTCGGTCAGTGCAATACTCTCAAGAATTCCGGCATTAAGCTCAAGCTGATCAAAGCTGGTCATGCCTGGAATAATAGTAGTTACACCAGGGTTTGAAAGGACCCATTTTAGTGCTGCTGTGGTGTTCATTGGCTTTGTCCTTTCCCTGTCGAGGTAGCCCCCGCCAGCCAGGCTTTTCATTGCAACAATGCCGATCCCGGCAGCTGCTGCTTTATTAATTGAGGCATTCAGTTCAGCCAGATAAGAAAGCTTATAATTGTACTGGGTAAGGATCACGTCCCACAAGTCTGCAGACGCTGCAAAATTTATAACTTCGGCCTCATTCCTGTGGGTTGAAAATCCCATGTACCTGATCTTTCCATCCTTCTTCAGCTTCTTAATTGTGTTTATAACAGGCTTATATTCAAGGATCTCAGGACTGCTTACATCGTGAATATACAGGATATCGACATAATCCATCTGAAGCCTTGAAAGGCTGACATTAAAAGTCTCAAGGAATTTTTCAGGTGTAGACTGAGCTGTCGGTTTCCCCGACATATCCGTGCCCGGTTTTACTTTTGTAGCCAGGATGAATGAGTTCCGGGGATAATCCTTAAAGAATTTGCCAAGCATTATCTCGCTATTACCGCCAAGGTAAACATTGGCAGTGTCGAACAATCTGATTCCCTTATCATAAGCAGCTTTGCAAAGTCCGGAATCATCTGAACGCATAACCCCGAAGCTGATGACCGGCACCTGCAACCCTGTTTTCCCCAGGGGACGGCAAGTAATGTTTCTGCTGTCCTGCGAAGCGGCTGCTTTTGATGATAAGAATTCCGGAGAAATTGCTACTATCCCTGCACCGGCTATTCCCGTTTTAAGAAACTTCCTTCTGCCTATTCCTGTCATGATCAGATTATTTTAATTGCCTGATGCGAACTTCAATCCCTGAATTTTTCATCAGATTCAGCAGTTCGTCCGTATTTGTATCGCCATAGTGATACGGGTACAGTATTTTAGGCTTGAAGGCCAGGGCTGCATCCGTTACCATAGCGGGTGTCATTGTATATGGGAGATTCATTGGGAGGAATGCCACCTCAATGTTTCTCAGGGCCTTCATTTCAGGAGTATTTTCGGTATCGCCTGCTACATAAATCCTTTTTCCTCCGAAAGAAAGAATATATCCGTTCCCGTCGCCTTTCGGATGAAAAGGCTGACCGGGTGCCCGCATGTTGACTATATTATAGGCCGGCACAGCCTCGATATCTATTCCTTCAACCCTGGTTTTATCACCGGCTTTCATCACCCTGGCCCAATTTATCTTCTCGGCAGATTTCTTATTGCTGATCATTATTGTCTTGATCTTGCGCAGCTTTTCAATTAACGAAGGATCGAGATGATCGTAATGCTCGTGGGTTACAAGGATAAGGTCGGCCTTGGGAAGGATGTCATAATTACCGAATGTCTTGACAGGATCGATGTAAATAATGAAATTATTTAGCTTGAACATCAGCGATCCATGACCAATGAAGTACATTTCAACAACGCCCGCCGGAGTATTAAGCGTATCACATGCAGGCTTATCCTGGGAAACAGATGGAACTGTCATGGCTACAAAAATTAATGTTGCAATAATCTTAAAAATTGTTTTCATTAAACTCGAATAAGTTATATTTTATTTTCAGGGAATTGTACTGCTTCATTCAGTCCGTATTCCCATTACAAGAATATCATCTATCTGTGGAGATTGTCCCATCCAGGACTTAAGATTCTTTTCAAGAAGCTCCTTTTGCTTATCCATAGGGTAATCCTGTATTTCCAGAATCAGCTTCTTGAAATTTTTCTTCATGAATTTGCGTCCATGCTCTCCTCCGAACTGATCTATATAACCGTCTGAAAACAGGTAATATGATACTCCCTTTTCCAGAGCCCAGTCGTAGAATATAAAGTCCTCGTTCATGCGTGATGAAATACCTATTGGCATTTTGCTTGCGTAAATAGTTTCAAGCAGGTACTTGCCGTTTGACATTGAACCATCAGGCTTTTCGGTAGAATTCTCCTCGTACTTTGGCGCTTCATATTCATTGAGTTTCCTTACCCTGAAGCATGGGTTGTAAGCTCCTGAGAATTCCACCTTCTGATTATTGAAATCGATAACGAGCAGTGCCATATCCATACCGTCCTTTGCCTCGTCATCACCTCCTGACTGCTTAAGGGAATCCGTGACGTGATGCCTCAGCTGATTCAGGATGTAGTTGGCAGGCGGAGCCGGCTGCTTGCCGATTATTTCATCGAGGAACGACATGCCAAGGAGGCTCATAAAAGCTCCTGGCACTCCATGTCCGGTGCAGTCGGCAGCCACGATATAAAGCCTCTCTCCTTTTTTGGTCATCCAGTAAAAATCTCCGCTGACGATATCGCGTGGCTTAAACAGGATGAAATAATTCCTGATATTCTCCGAAAGTATCTTCTGGGACGGTAGAAGAGCCATTTGTATGCGGCTTGCATAATGGATGCTTGATTCCAGTTCCTCCTTCTGCTTAACCACAACTGCAGTGCGCTCGGCTACTATTCCCTCCAGTCTTATATTTTCGTTTTTAAGCCTCCTGGTATATGCGGCTATGATCCCGATTATTGAAAGGATAACAGCAATGGCATAAATGATTATCATCCATGGGGTCAGATACCATGGCTTTAGAATTATAAAGGTGTAGTCAGCTTCTTTCGACTCTATTTCAGTTGCAGTCTTTGCCCGGACTCTGAAGGTATACTTGCCAAATGAAAGATTCGTGTATTCCTTATATCCGGCTTTGTCCCATTTTGACCATGAGTTGTCAAATCCCTCAAGCATATGACTGTAAAGAATATCTTCCTCCTGTACCATATAAGGTGTGGTCCAGAAAAAGGATGGAGAATTGAAGCCGTACTGGAATTCAGGTATTTTCAATAAAGGATTTGAAATTAAGGGATAGCGTTTTCCACTTTCAGTCTGCCTGTAAAAAGTTTCATTCATTACAATTGAATCCTTATTATGAGCGGAAAAAACGATTTTAGTCAGCAAAGTCTGAACTTCAGGGAGTTTTTCATTTATTTTTTCCCTATCAATTATATAGATGCTTTTGGATTTTGCAAACCAGACTCTGTCATCAACTGATCCGGTATAAAGGTACTTCAGATCGGGAAGTAGCGCCAGGGCTCCGCCTTTGTATCTGATAAGCGAATCTTTCTTCTGCGAAAACAGGATATTATAGTACCTTTCTTCCTGGGTTGATATCCATAAATCGCCTTCGGGATCACGATAATACCCGTTAATTATCTTGTCTTTAGTATAACCTCCGGTCAGGTTGTCACAAGGTTCCCACCTGTCTTCATTCCTGTTCAGTTTCAGCAAACCTTTATTTGTTGAGAGAATCAGGTCGTTTTTTTCCTTTACCAGATCATTAAGTCCGGCTTCAGGAATTCCCTTGTCAAACTTATATTCTATCGGTACAGTATCGTTTAAAGGAATCCTGAAAAGACCGTCAGGGTAGTTTGTCAAAACAAAAACATCTCCGTTATCAAGTTCACAGAATTTTACTGCAATGCCTGCCAGATTCCTTATATTGCCATATTCTTTCCATTTCCCTGATTCATATTCCATGAATTTAATAATTCCAGCAGTAAGTCCTACAAAAAAACGGCTCTTTTTTATTTCAGATTCAAATATTGTCCGAATAGGGTCCTTTGTAAACGGAAGCTGAATATACCTGTTGTCTTTATTAATCTGATATATGCCGTTCAATGATCCCGCAAGGATACAGCTGTCATGTCCAAGGCAAGTGGTGCATAAAGGGAATATCTGAGAGTTTATGTCATCCACCTGAACAAAGCTCCTTTCTCCATTTTCATCGACAGTACTTTCAAACAATCCCTGATCAGTACCTACAAAAACATTTCTGTTAAATGTGCGGAAATTGTTAACGCTTCCGTTTAGTCCTTCCTTATCTGATAAAACTGTATAAGGCAGGTTTACATACAATTTGGTAATTGATCCTGTGGTTGAGATCCAGAGTTCTGAATTGGAATTAGGATCAGAATACATTGCAGTAATGGCATTATCCTGCATTTCGGTATTCTGACTTGTCCAGTGGCATTTAAGATGGCCGCTTTTATCTATTACATAAGCTCCGTCTGATGTAGTGCCAAGGACAAATTCGCCGTCATATAGCCTGACGCCTGAATAAATAAGAAGGCCTTTTAGCTTTTTGAACAGATCTTTTTCCAGAAATGTGCTGTCGACAGTGCCCTGTGAATAATCGTAAAGAAAGCATCCCTTGTCAAAAGTAGCTACAATAAGCTTATCATTATTGAACGGGAGGATTGTCAGACATCTTTTAAACCTGAAAAAATCCCCTCCGGGGAGCATGACCAGTTTGTTTTTTTTGAGCTCGAACAAGCCCTGAATATTATTCGCGAGAATTATTCTGTTATTGATCAGGAATATCCTTACAAATTGTCTGTATCCTATTCTTCTCAGGTTTACATAACTAAGGCTGTCATTATTGGTGTTCAGTAAGATCAGCATTCCCGGGCCCAGAAAATAAACTATTGAATCTTTTACTATTATTGATTCAAGATCTCCGATTGTCATTTGAGCCTTGGATGAAGCCGGAGCTGTCGCAGTCAACCCCATCGATTCTATGAAAGAAGAGGTAATATCCCTTGCGGATGAAATTTTGGATGTAAGGGAGAAATAAATCCTTTTACCTGATTTATCAGGTTCAATAAAACCAAATTCATTTTGCCCTCCCACATATATAATACCATTATTATCAGTGCCCAGAGCCCTTGCGGTACTGGGGTTCTTGGGATCAAGAGGAATGGTTGACCATGTCGAACCATCAAACCGGTTAACAATATTGTCATCGTTTCCAAAATAGACTGATCCGAATTTGTCCTTAATTATTGCCCAGTTCTGCTCAGCTCCATGAGTTACCTGCAAAGTGTAACTTTTGGAGACCGGGGTCCCATATCTGTTCACCTGTGCATGTGAATTGCAAATAATTATTGACAGTAAGAAAATTACGGCGAATCTTTTCATATCAGCTTATTAATTCGTCAATTAAAATTATTTATAAAAATACGAATCTTATTATTTTAATCAAATTTATTATTTCCGGCTGCGTTATATAGTCAAATTTTAATAACTTGCTCCGGGAATTTAGGTACAGCGTTAATTAATTAACACTGATGCATTTAGGGTATAATAAAAATGTCAGGGCATTTCTGTTGCTGCTGACCATTAATCCGATTATATATGGTCAGCCGGCAAAGACTTTCAGGTATGCCTTCCACGATGTCCGGAACCTCACAAAAGTCGTCTCCTCCGATCATTCCCTAATAATAGACTATTCATTACCCGAGGTTAATCTGCAATCAATTGATAATGAGAATGGGTCTTTCTTTCGCATCTTCGTACCAGGTCATGTCAGGTCGATGGAAGCAGGGAAACCTGAGATGCCGGTAATGAGCCGCCTTATTACAATACCGGACGGCTCCACATACACCATTAAAATTACCGAGGTGCAAAGCACTGAACTGAAACCCTCTGCGAAGGGGATAAACGGGAAGCTCTACCCCTCTCAGGGAAGCGAACCAAAAGATGGTGCACAGGCGAAAAGGCCGTTTGTAATGGATAAGGATATTTATTCCCGGCGCGAATACCTGAAATCGGATACGGTCAAGATCGAACCGCTGGGAATCTTAAGGCACAAAAGGCTTGCCAATATATATTTTTACCCTTTGCGCTATAATCCGCATTCAGGAGCTATTTCCGCAATCACTTCAATGAAAATTGAAATCATTTTCTCAAAGAATTCAGGCAGCAAGTCAAATCCATCAATTCCTGAATCGCGTCAGTTCAGTGAGACTTTGAAGAAAGGAGTGCTTAATTATACGGCAAACGACGTCATTACGGGTTATTCTGACAAACCTGCAGGGATGATCATACTCACTGATACAGCCTTTGCAAAGCTTATAAAACCATTTGTGACATGGAAGAAGCAAAAAGGCTTCAGGGTCAATGTACTTTATAAGGGAGCCGCATATGCAGGCGATAATTATGTTACAATACAAAACACTCTGGCTAATATCTATAATTCCGCCACGGCCAATAATCCTCCCGCAGAGTACCTTCTTATAATCGGAGACGTGACTCACGTGCCGTATTATAATTCAAACGGCAATCCCACTGACCTGTATTATGGCGAATATGACGGGAATGGCGATTATATACCTGACATTTTTGTAGGAAGGATCCCTGCAAAGGATACAAACGAGCTCAAAATAGTCCTGAGCAAAATCATCCAGTATGAAAAATATAATTTTTCAGGTACCAATCTGTTCAGCTCCAATGCGCTGGCAACTTCAGGCGAGGATGAAGACCATCAGGATTATATGAATGGACAGGTATATTACGGCATAACGAATTACCTCAATTCCGCCAACAAAATAAATGGCTATAGTTTTTATTATCCTGCCTGCGATACGGCAAAAAACTCAATTATCAAGCTTATAAATAACGGATTATCCTTTATTAATTATACAGGTCATGGAGAAGCCAGTGGCTGGCTTTACCTGAATATCACGAATTCTGATATCCCCTCATTGACAAACAAGAACATGTATCCGTTCATAATAAGCAATGCATGCTATACTTCACAGTTTTATAATACAGGAAGTTCAGAATCATTCGGCAACATGCTGGTGACGGCCCAGGACAAAGGAGCTGTCGGTTACATAGGATGCTCGGATGAATCTTACTGGGACGAGGATTATTACTGGTCGGTCGGTGTCAAGGAGGTTTCATCCCAGCCGGGATACGATTCGGTAAACCTTGGCGCGTACGACAGGCTTTTTCATACACACGGGGAAACTCCTTCGGACTGGTACATAACAATGGGGCAGGTAAATTTTGCCGGGAATCTGGCCGTAAGCTCCAGCACTTCAGACCTTAAGAAATATTACTGGGAGGATTACAATCTTGTAGGCGATCCCAGCGTGATCCCTATTACGGGCACTCCCGGTACATTCACCGTGACACTGCCGGACACTCTTCCGAATGGAATAAAATCATTTTCTTTCGTCTCCGATCCATTCTCATATGCCGCTGTGTCGCATGCAGATACCCTATGGGATGCGGCCTTTGCAAGCGCCTCAGGATCAGTGACTCTTAATATGCCAGGATTATCAAATGATTCCTGCCTGTTCGTTATCACTGGCCAGAACAGGAAGCCTGTCATAAAAACAGTGCATTTTGGACATATTGCAAAGGAATTCATTAACCTGGCAGGCACATCCATTGCCGATCCTCTCGGAAACAATGATGGCCTGGCTGACTATGGTGAGACAGTATCGCTTGACATGACAATTGATAACTCGGGAGGTTCACCTGCAAACAAGCTCTATGCAAGGATCTCGTCGTCTTCTGAATGGGTCACCATACAGAACGATTCCGTAATGATCGGAACGCTTGCAGCGGGAGCTGAACAAAAAATAAGCGGAATGTTTCCGATGAAGATATCGGATTATGTTCCTGACAAGGAAATGATAACAATCAATCTTACCCTAGGAGATTCGGCCGGTTCAAAAACTTACAATGTGGATATCTGCGCTCATGCTCCGAGCCTTGATATAACAGGAATAAATATAGACGATTCGACCACGGGCAATAATAATTATGCGGCTGATCCGGGAGAAACCGTGAACCTGGTATTTGACGTCAGCAATACAGGAAGCACCAGCACTTCAGGGCAGTTCAGCGTATCCACAACCAATCCGGATGTAGATATTATCCAGCCTACAAAAAGCTCGGGAGATATTATTGCCGGACAAATAACTGATATCTCAATCCCGGTTAAACTTTCTGATCAGATCAGCATCGGAGCCACTGTCACAGTCGACGTGCACCTTGACTGCGATCCGATTTACATCGACAAATCATTTACATTCAGAGTCGGCCGGATAGAAGAGTCTTTTGAATCGGGCTCGTTCAGAATATTCCCTTGGATAAATATAAGTCCAGTACCATGGACAATTTCATCCTCATATCACTACAGCGGAAGTTATTCAGCAAAATCAGGTGCAATTTCAAACAGTCAGTCGACAACTCTTGACATAAAGACATTTTACAATCAACCGGATTCAATTTCGTTCTGGTATATGGTATCATCAGAGCCAAATTATGATTTTCTGTATTTCCGGGAGAACGGCACGACTGTTTTTAAGGCATCGGGTGAAGTGCCGTGGTCAATGGTTACGGTGCCTGTGCCTTCCGGATATAATACGCTTGAATGGACCTATGCCAAGGATGCTTCGGTTTCTGACGGTCTGGACTGTGCCATGATCGACATGATTGATTTTGCACAGACAGGATCGGTCAAATATATCGCGCGGGATATCTATGTGACCAGGATAACGTCTCCTGTTAAAAAAGACAAGCTCCTTTCTGAACCAGTGACAGTAAAGCTGCTGAATACGGCGGCCGATACGATAAATGGTTTCAACCTTGCATACACCATCAATGAAGGATACCCTGTAAGCCAGTATTTCAACAAGCAGCTGATACCATTCGGAGATACAGTGACAGTCACATTCAATACGCCGGCGGATCTCTCGAAATACGGGGTTTATGATATTGCAGCTTACAGCTATGGCAACAATGATGATTATCTTCTTAACGATACCGCAAGAACCAGCATAATAAATACGGATATAAGCGATCCGCTGACAATATGTCCAAATCCCTTCACAGATGATCTGAAGGTGATTATCAATACAGATTCAACAACGACAGTTCATATTTCCCTGATGAGCACGCTTGGAGTTAAAGTGGCTGATTTTGAACAGGAAATAAATGACGGAAGGAACATAATAGACCTCGGGAATCTCAAACTTGCTCCTTCAGTTTATTATTTAAAAATCACTTATCCAGGGGTAAACAGGATTATACCTGTAGTAAAGATCAGATAGAAACAACAGATCAATAAAAAAAGTATTGAAATTATGCAGATAAAACAACCCTCGAGGGAAGAAGCTATTGAGCTCTTTAAAAAATACAACAAGTCTGAAAGTCTTTACAGGCATGCACTTGCTGTTGAGGGAGTGATGAGGTATATGGCAGAAAAGGCCGGCGAGGACCAGGACAAATGGGGAATAATCGGCCTTATTCACGACCTGGATTACGAGATGTATCCTGATCAGCACTGTATAATGACAAAAAAAATCCTGGCAGAAAACGGCTGGCCGGATGAATATATAAGGGCGGTGCTGAGTCATGGATGGGGTCTTGCTTCTGACGTGGAGCCGCTGACACGACTTGAAAAGACAATCTATGCAGTCGATGAGCTTACGGGGCTTGTGGCTACAAGTGCCCTTGTAAGGCCCTCAAAAAGTGTTCTCGACATGGAAACGAAGTCCGTCAGGAATAAATGGAAAGACAAGAGATTTGCAGCCGGCGTCAACAGATCAGTCATTGAAAAAGGAGCTGAAATGCTGGGGATCAGCCTTGATGAGCTTATTTTGGACTGCATTATGGGAATGAGGAAAGTCGCTTCTGAGATTGGGCTCAGGGGGAATATATGAATATTTGGAGTTAAAGCCTTAAATACAATATAAAAGAGCCGACATTTTGTATCGGCTCTTTTTAATTTTTAACATATTTTTTACTGCAATAATTTGAGTTTGATGTTCCTGAACCAGACATCATCACCATGATCCTGGAGTCCGATGTATCCTTCTTTTGCCATATTTAAAAAAGTGTCATAATCCTTGAATTTAGAATTCAGCACCATTTTTTTCCAGTCTTCAGTCCAGAGGTGATATTCGACTACGTGGGCTCCATTCTGTGAATAAACAACTGTTCCCTTATAGCAAAGTATATCCACCTGGTTCCATTCACCTGCCGGTTTTGTATTCTGTGGATTAGCCGGAATGAGGTCATACAGAGCACCTGCCATCCTGTTGCCATTCACTCCGAGTTTTGCATCAGGATGCCTGTCGTTATCAAGGATCTGCATCTCGGGAGCTGATTTCCAAATTGGTTCATTCGGAATTTCCTGTGCAAGGATAAATATTCCGCTGTTCCCGCCCTGCGAGATTTTCCATTCAAGCGCAAGCTCGAAATTGCACAGTTTTTTGTCATAGATAAGGTCGCCACCCTGGCCGCCTGCTTCTCCGTTGCCGGTTCCGATGCAATGCAATGTGCCATCAGCGACTTCCCATCCTTTTTCCGGGAATGCCGGTTTATCATATCCTCTCCATCCCGTGGCAGTTTTTCCGTCAAAAATTGAAACCCATCCCTCTTCGGCAGAGGTTGCAGCTTTCTTTTTTCCTTTGCATGATGTTGCCAGTCCAACGACGAGCAGGCACGCGAGCAAAATATTCACATATTTCATATCATTAAAAATTTAAAGGTTAAAATTTCAAATTATACCGGCATATCAGGCAATGTCCAGCCTCCCTTGCGATAGGTATGCTTAATCATTTCTGAAGCAAATTCCTTTGCATTCATTGTAATGTCGGGCCTGTCGAATTTAGGATCACCATCAACGATCCTGAAATTATCAGAAATTGTCAGCCTGACCTTGTCAGTATCATTGATATTGGTGAATTCCATTTTTTCTCCGTTCCATTCGAGCTCTTTATTCAATCCCTGCAGTCTCACAGCCAGAACGCCCATGACCACCATTTCGTTAAATGGTCCGGCTTCCGAAAAATCTGATTTGGAAGGGACCCTTCTTTCCGGGCTCTCCTTGCATGCACGGACCCAGTCCATTTCGTGGGTGACTTTTTCAGGCAATCTCCTTTCCGTTTTCTGCACATTAGGAACCCTGCCGGAGAGAAGCCATGGATCCTTTCCATAACATCCGCATACAAGAGTATCCTTTGTGCCATGGAATATAACGCCGCCACCGGCATCGTTCATATCCCTTCCTGCCGGCCATCCTGCAGGCTTTGGAGGCTGAATTCCTCCATCGTACCATTTGACTTCAACTTCAGGATATTTAATCCTTGAACCTTTATGGGCAATCCTTTCAGGAAAAGTAAGAGTCACCATCTGAGCGTTCGGAGCACAGTCAGTCAGAAGCAGCGTCGAGCTGCCCTGGGCTTTGACAGGGTATTTAAGCTTTAGGCTCTTGAAAACCGGATGCAGTATATGGCAAGCCATATCACCAAGAGCACCTGTACCGAAATCCCACCAGCCTCTCCAGTTCCATGGCGTATACAGGCTGTTATAAGGCCGCATTTTTGCGGGTCCGATAAAGAGGTCCCAGTTCAACGTGTCAGGGACCCACTCACCCTTGGGAACATTCAGTCCCTGCGGCCATATAGGACGGTCAGTGAATGCTTCGACCTTGCTCACCTCTCCTATTTCTCCATTCTGTATCCATTCGACTGTAAGATTTACACCCTCTCCCGATGATCCCTGGTTACCCATTTGTGTGGCCACTTTCTTTGATGCGGCAAGCTTAGTCAGAAGCCTCGATTCATAGACAGTATGAGTAAGCGGTTTCTGCAGATAAACGTGCTTGCCCATATCAATGGCATTGGATGCAATTATGCAATGCGAATGGTCAGCAGTGGCAATTATGACTGCATCGATCGACTTGCCCATTTCATCATACATCTTACGCCAGTCCCAATATGGTTTGGCATCGGGGTTATCGGCAAATACTTTTTTTGCGTACGCCCAGTCGACATCGCACAGGGCGACAATATTTTCAGTCGCTTTAACTGCCTTTAGGTTTGAATTACCCATCCCCCCGATGCCGACAACGGCTATATTAAGCTTGTCGCTTGGAGCTTTCTTTCCAAAACCGCTGATTACCGAACCAGGAAGTATGGTCAAACCCGCTGCAACCGCACCGGTCGTTCCAATAAATTGCCGGCGCGAAATGTTCTTTGAATCATCTTTCATTGTGATGTAGATTTAATTTTTATGATGGATAAAATTAAATAAATAATTCAATTTTAATCTAACTTACATGCCTATTTAATTGTCATTTTGCAAATGATATCTCTCTTTAAAAAAACATGAATGGAAAAAAAGTTATTTACTCTTGAGCCTAAGGAAAATCCGAGGCTTATGAGACTTTTTCAGATCATTTTCGGGATAATCTGCATCCTGCTTGCCATCTCCTGGGTTATATTCAATGGCAAATCACTGAAGGTTGATAAGACATTCTGGATCACCATAGTTTTTCTGGCTGGTTTCGGCTTTTACCAGATTCTTGCAGGAACGGGCAAAACAGACAGGTTCATTGAAACAGGTCCCGGAAGGGTTTTCCTGAAGCAGAATTCAGTGCTCCCGGGGATTGCCCTCGCCCCTTCCGATGTGAAGAAAATGGAGTTATTCCCCATGAGCATAGTATTCAGCCTTGCCAACGGGAAAAAGATAATTTTCAGATTTGGTATTTCTGACACTGAAATCATTGATCAGGTCAGAAATGAGATAATTTCTTTTGGTCGACTTAACGGGATTGAGGCGGAAATAAAACAGTGAAAGGCGTGAGGGTGCAGGATTGAAGAAGCTGTGCGTATGAAGTCAGGGGCAAAAGGACCGGAACATCTCGATCATCTGCAGGAAATATGTAAATTTGGATAATTAAAAGCTCCAGATGCTGAAGCTTTCTGAAAAAAATGGTGATAAAGCTGTCTGTTTGCTGTGTCCGCATCTTTGCAGGCTGGCTGACGGAAAGACAGGAATATGCGGCGCAAGGAAAAATGCAGGCGGAAACATCAACCTGCTTACCTACGGAGTAATTTCAGGTTATGCCCTTGATCCTATCGAAAAAAAACCGCTATATCATTTTTTCCCCGGCACCAACATTCTTTCAATTGGTTCGTATGGATGCAATATGAGATGCGATTTTTGCCAGAACTATAACATATCCCAGCGTTTTTCAGCAGACTTCAGCAACAAGACTGATCCTGACAAAATTATCAGGGATGCAATGTCTGCACTTAATAATACCGGTATCGCATTCACATACAATGAACCGGTCATATGGTCCGAATTTGTCCGCGATGTCGCAGTGAAAGCCAGAATGAAAGGTCTTCACACAGTAATGGTATCCAACGGGTTTGTAAACAGGGAGCCTCTTCAGGAATTTATCACATTTACCGATGCATTTAATATCGACCTGAAAGCATTCAACAATGAATTCTACAGGAAGCTGGCCGGAGCTGATCTGGAACCTGTAAAAAATGCACTCATGCAGATTTCAAAGTCGGGAAAACACCTCGAAGTCACCACACTTGTCATACCAGGTCAGAATGACGACGTCAGGGAAATGGATTATGAGGCCTCATGGATAGCTGGAGAACTTGGGAAGGACACACCTCTGCATCTCAGCAGGTTCTTTCCGATGTTCAAAAGAGACGATCCTGCCACGCCTGCCGATACGCTGGAAAGGCTTTCAGAAATTGCCTCAAAGCATCTGGATTATGTTTATACGGGAAATATGGCTCACGGAACCGGGCAGGAAACAAGATGCCCTCATTGCGGGAAAACGGTGACGAAGAGATCTGGCTATAACATAAAGCTTCAAAACCTTGATAAAAAAGGGAATTGCACCGGATGCGGAAAAAACATTTTCAGATACTTTACTTCTTTTTCTTCTTCGATGCAGAACTGAGCCTTTCGAACAAAGCGTCGACACCTGAATCGAGGTCTTTTCCTATGAGCTGGTAATGAGCCCTTATATCTTTGGGGACTGCAGATGAACCCGGATGATTTACCCTGCTGATCAGGTCATTTCTCAGGTCAACCGCATCTGAAATAATCTCTGCCACATCGTCTGATTTGCCATCGGAATGAAGTTCATTCCATGCAAAGCAATCTGAAATCACACCGTAGATCTCTGAATCAATAGCTTTTTTTAGCTGCCTGAGGTTTGCCATGTCCTTATACTTTTTTGATTATTATCATTTATTCATTTCTTTATATTCATGAAGCCCGATATGCTCTCCTCTGCCTTTATCAAATAGAGTTCCCTTAATTTATCAATCAAAGGAGCCCTTACTTTAAAGATCTTATCATCGATGCAACAGAACGGAAGCACCACAGGTGAAGTCCCTGTCATGAAAACCGCATCATAATCTGAAATTGCGGATGCCTTTACGCATGCCATTCTGACCGGTATATCCTGACCAGTGCATATATCCAGAATGTGCTTGCGGGTTATGCCGCCAAGAACCGTATCGTCCGGAGCAGTTATCAAAGCATTATTCTTAAGAAAGAAAATATTGGATCGGCTTCCCTCCGTAATTTCTCCTTTCTCATTAACCAGAAGGGCTTCATAGCCGCCTTCGAGTATGAGCTTATGAAAAATGGAGGAACGGAGCTTATGATTGATCACTTTAGATTCAGGATCTTTTCTTTCAGCATAGTAGAGAATCCCCTTGACGCCCTTTCTGTATTGTTCCTCTGTAGGATAAATAGGTTCTATAAAATAAACGAGATAGCTTGCCTGGTCTTTCTTGTAATTAAAGACTATTTTCAGGTTTACATCCTTCTTTTTTACCGATTTGGAAAGTGCGATGATATCCTTCTTAAGAGTAAAGGGATCTGCGAGCAGTTTCTTCTTCTGCAACCTTACACTCGTTGCAAGCCTCTCCATATGATCATTAAAAAAAACCGGATTTCCCCTGGCCATCCTTATAACTTCATACACTGAATCGCCATCGTAGACAAATGAATTATTGAACATATCGGAAGACTCAATTTCACCGTCAATGATGAATTTCTTTCCCAGGCATTCATTCATGGCATCCGTTTTGAACAAAAATACAAACTAATAACAACACTTCCTCATTTCTGTTTATATTAGTGGAGACAAACTGGGCCTTTGACAGCTTATGTTCGCAATTATTGACATAGAGACAACCGGAGGAAGTGCCAGGGCTGAAAAAATTACGGAAATTGCCATTTACCTGCACGATGGAGAGAAGATAACAGGCGAATATACAACACTTGTGAATCCCGAAAGAAACATCCCTTATTTTATTACCAATCTTACAGGGATTACCAATGAGATGGTGGAAAATGCACCGCGCTTCTACGAGATAGCCAAAGAGATTATCGGGCTTACCGAAGGAAGGACATTTGTTGCCCATAATGCCAGATTCGATTATTCATTCATCAGACAGGAATTCAAATCGCTCGGTTATAATTTCAGAAGAAATACCCTTGATACCGTAACATTAAGCAGGAAGCTTCTTCCCGGGCACAGGTCCTACAGCCTGGGAAACATATGCAGGGATATGAAGATTGATATAAACGGGAGGCACAGGGCATCAGGCGATGCACTGGCGACCGTCAGGCTTTTTGAGATGCTGCTCGGAAAAGATAAGGAAATTAACGGACAACAATCCAGCCTGATCAGGAACACCAGGATATCAAAGCTGAATTCAAGACTGAATCTTTCAAAGATCGGGTCAATTCCTGACGAGCCCGGAGTATATTATTTTTACGACGAAAAGGGTGAAGTGATCTATATCGGCAAAAGCAGGAACCTCAGACAGCGGATAAGCTCTCATCTTTCAAATAATACAACCAACCGAGCAATGGAAATGCGCGATCAGATAGCTGATATCGACTGGGAAACCACTGGGAGCGAACTTATCGCATTGCTAAGGGAATCATTTGAGATAAAAGCGAATAAGCCATTTTATAACAGGGCGCAGAAAAGAGCTTCTTTTCAGTGGGGAATTTTCACTTTTACAGACAAAAGGGGCTACGTCAACTTCAGATACGGACCTGCCAATGATTTTGAAGAACCATTATCGGTTTTTGCTTCCCTTGAAAGCACAAAAGGTAAGCTGGAATCGCTCTTGGAAAAATATAATCTCTGCCAGGGGCTATGCGGACTATATGAAACCGGAGGAGTATGCTTTCAGTACCATGTCGGTATTTGCAGGGGAGCCTGCTGCGGAAAGGAGGCTCCTGACAAATACAATGAACGAGCCGCACATGCTATCGAGGAGTTCATCTTTTCGCACAGGAACTTTTTTATAATCGACAGGGGCAGGGATGATGACGAGAGAAGCGCTGTCAAAATGGTGAACGGCAAATATGAGGGATATGGCTATTTCAGCGTAAATGATATCGGGTTCGGCCTTACGGCTGTTCACGATTGCATAAGGCCGTCATCAGACAATCGCGAAATACAGGTTATACTCAAGCGATACCTGAAAAGCAACAGGGTGGAGAGAATTATTGACTTCTGATATCGCACATTTATCTTTTCAGACAATACACGTACGACAAAACGAAAAACATTGCTTCAGGCAATTGACCCTTCAGATTTCATAATTCGTAAAATAATGGATTATATTTTTAATGAAAACGAAGGGCCTTATTAAATATTCCGTGAAAATATGACGGCTGAATTAAAAACAGCTGCAATGGCGGGATAGTTCTCCATATGTTTTAACTTTGTATACTGATCTGCCCGAAGATGAAAAATTTTCTATTTCTGTTATTCTGCATAATTAATGTATTAACAGCCTTTTCACAGGACAGGATCACCGGCCGCGATTTTGCCACAAGGTCTGAAGTAATTGCATGTAACGGAATGGCAGCGACCAGCCAGCCTCTTGCCACGCAGGTTGCACTTGATATACTCAAGAAGGGAGGAAATGCGATTGATGCAGCTATTGCTGCCAATGCTGTTCTGGGAGTCGTTGAACCTACCGGGGCAGGTATTGGCGGAGATCTTTTTGCCATCATCTGGAGCGCTGACAAGAGCAAATTATACGGACTAAATGCAAGCGGAAGATCTCCCAGGTCACTTAAACTTGAGTATTTTAAGGCAAACGGCTATGACATTATCCCTTCCTACGGACCCTTGCCTGTATCAGTGCCTGGTTGCGTCGACGGATGGTACGAAATGCATGACCTGTTCGGACGGCTGCCAATGAAAGATATTCTTCAGCCTGCAATAAATTACGCGAAGGAAGGCTTCCCGGTCTCCGAGGTGATTGCTTACTATATGGGCCGCGAAACTGAAATCCTGAAAGAATATCCAAATATAAAAGATGTATATATGCCCGGAGGCAAAGCTCCCAAAAAAGGGGAAGTCTTCAGAAATCCTCTGCTTGCGAACACTCTGGAAAAAATTGCAAGTGGAGGACGGAACGAATTTTACCAGGGGAGTATAGCCAGGGATATTGCGTCATTTATTAAAAAGCAGGGAGGCTTTCTCTCCTATGAAGATCTTGCACGCCATCATTCTGAATGGGTGGAACCGATAAGCACGATATACCGGGGCTACGAAGTCTGGGAAATGCCGCCAAACAGCCAGGGCCTGGCAGTGCTTCAGATGCTGAATATCCTGGAGGGATATGATCTTGCAGCGATGGGCTTCGGATCAGCTGAATACATTCATCTGTTCACGGAGGCTAAAAAACTCGCCTACGAGGACCGTGCAAAATACTATGCCGATCCTTTTTTCAGTACGGTACCTGTTTCTCAGCTTCTTTCAAAGCAATATGCCTCTGAAAGGAGAAAGCTAATTGATCCGGAAAAGGCTGCAATGATCTGTAGCCCGGGTGATATTGAAGCCGGGAATACGGTTTACCTGACCGTTGCCGACAAGTATGGAAATATGGTCTCCCTTATTCAGAGCAACTACCGCGGGATGGGTTCGGGAATGTGCCCGACAGGGCTTGGATTTGTCCTGCAGGACCGCGGTGAAATGTTTTCTCTTGCAGAGGGACACGCAAATGTTTATGCTCCCGGGAAAAGACCGTTTCAGACGATCATTCCTGCTTTCATTACAAAGAACGGAAAGCCATGGATCAGCTTCGGCGTTATGGGTGGAGACATGCAACCTCAGGGTCAGGTTCAGATCATTGTCAACCTGATTGACTTCAAAATGAATCTCCAGGAGGCGGGTGATGCCCCCAGGATCCACCATACAGGCTCCTCGGAACCAACAGGCCAGCTTATGACCAATGGAGGCATTCTCGAACTGGAAAGCGGCTTCAGACCGGAGGTCGTACAGAAGCTGATGTCGATGGGCCATACGATTCAGTGGGATCTGGGTGGATTTGGCGGTTACCAGGCTATAATGTGGGACAGCAAAAACAAAGTATGGTACGGAGCATCCGAATCAAGAAAGGATGGTCAGGCGGCAGGCTATTGAGGGTGGGTGGCTACCGGCTACCGGCTTAAGGCTACTGGTCCTTCAAGAATAAAGGTTGCTTAAGAATTTTGCCCTGATTTTTATTTCACTGACATAAGCTCGGGCTTTTCGGCCAGGTCAAGAACTTTTGTCGTTCCGCCAGTTTCAAGATTAATTCCATGAGGCTTGTTCGTCTTCCATGAGCCGCATGTGAAATCAGGGACTTTTATTGAATGCGAGTTGTTTGCGACTGACCATTCGCTTAATGGAGCAACAGAACTCCAGAGAGCTCCGTCATAAACGTTCTCATCAAGGGGAAGACCATTCCTGAGGCAATCGATAAGTCTCCAGTCCATAATGAAGTCCATTCCTCCGTGTCCGCCTACCCTTTTTGCAGTCTCACCATACCTTTTCACTATTTCAGGTGAATACTCATCAGTCAGCTTCTTCATTTCTTCATCCTTCAGCCACTCTTCTCCAAAGGCAATCATTTCCCTGGGGTATTTTACAGCCATTCCTTTTGTTCCCTTTACAAGATGAATCCTGGAATAAGGGTGTTCCGATGATACGTCATGCTGAACCATTATCGACTTGCCCAGAGCCGTTCGTATTATTGTCGTGTTGAAATTGCCCCTGAACTTCGAATTTTTCCATTGATCATAAAAATGATCATTTGCATCCAGTTCCTTTTCCTTCAGGGCCATTGTAAAATCATTGGTTGACACCGATGAAAGGTATTCCATTTTATCACCCCGGTTTATATTAAGCACCTGACAAATGGGTCCAAGACCATGAGTCGGGTAAAGGTTACCGTTTCTTGAAGCGTTCTCCTTAAGCCTCCACATGTCAGTATAAGCTCCGTCGACCTGCTTATCGTCCTGAGGCTTCCTGAAATTCATGTCCAGCAGATTATGAATATATGCTCCCTCACCATGAATTATCTCTCCGAACATACCCTGACGGGCCATATTCAGGGTAAGAAGTTCAAAGAAATCGTAACAGCAGTTCTCAAGCATCATGCAATGTTTCTTTGTCCTTTCAGAAATTTCGACCAGCTGCCAGGCATCATCAATGGTTCTGGCAATCGGAACCTCGCTTGCCGCATGCTTACCGTGTTCCATCGCATATACTGATACAGGGGTGTGCAGAACCCAGGGAGTACAGGTATAAATCAGGTCAAGATCAGGCATCTCCACCAGTTTTTTCCATGCATCCTCACTGCCATAAAATTCTTTAGCTGCCGGTGCCCCGATGCCCTGCAGGAACTTTTGGGACCCCTTCACCGCCACTTCTCTTTTGTCGCAAAGAGCTTTTATCACAAGGCCGTCAATCCAGGAAAGTCTCTGAACTGCATCGCTCCCGCGGTCCCCCAGCCCTATTATCCCTATCCTTACAATCGGGATCGGTGGAGCGGCATAGCCCGACATATTAAATCGCTGTGCATGGTTCTTATGTGCCGATTCAGCTATTATTGCCAGTTTTGATCCGGATTCTATTCCTGAGGTGCACCCCTGAAGGACACTTCCAGCGACTGCACCGGCTCCGGCAAGTGTTGCCGTTTTAAGAAAATCGCGACGATTGCTTTTCATTACGTTTATTTAAAATTGAAATTATAAGCTTATTGAATGCAAAATAATGCAAATTTTTAAATTCTAAGGCATCAATATAAAATATAAGGAACTGTCGTGCAATCGTGCAATCCCTCCCACACTACGTTCCGGACTTCGTCCGATAAAGCGGACTAAGTCTGGCGAAGCCGGCGGGCAAAAATGTAATCATGCAATCGGTCAATTGATAAGGGACTTGTAGAGGTCCAGGACTTTTTCGGATTCTTTTTCCCAGTTCAGAGATAAAAATGCCTTTTCGGAATTTCGCTTCAGCTCTTCGAGTAACCTGCGGTCATCACGAAGGGTGATCACGGCTTTTTTTATGCTATCACTTGAAACTGGCCGGATTATGATCCCGCAATTATATTCTGCAATTATGCCATTCACTTCCGGAAGGCTTCCGGCAATAACCGGGATTCCTGCCGAGATATAATCGAACAGTTTGTTCGGAAGACTGAATAAGTGATTCTCATTCGTCTCCTTGTCAAGGCTTAATCCGGCATCAGCTGATTTTGCATATCTCATCATTTCATTCCACGGCACAGCGGGAATGAACCTGACTTTGTCCGTAATTTTAAGGCTTAAAGCCTTCATTTTCATTGCAGGAATAAGATCTCCGGATCCCACGATCAGAAGTATGACGTTTTCCGCGCCGGCAATTGCATCCATCAACTCCTCTCCTCCCCTGTCGGCATTTATTCCGGTACCCTGGAGAATAAGCAAAAGATCCCCATCGTTCACATTCAGTTCCCGGCGCGTATAGCCTTTCATGCTGCTTGCAGATCTGGCACAATTCCTGACAGTAACCGGTCTTATCCCGTAGAGACCATGATATTTTTCTGCTATCCTATCACCTACCGTCAGGACATATTCAAGGTGGGGAAATATGGATCTTTCAATTGCTGTCCATACCCATTTCACAAATGGCCTTTCCTGTATTTCAGGCACTCCTGTGAAGTATTCATGGGAATCATAGACCAGAGGAACATGCATTAGTCTGGAAACCAGATAACTCGGTAGAAGAGTATCAAGATCATTGGCTACAAGAAGGTTATACCGGTGGAAGACAAGATGAAAGAAAAGCCTGATGTTAAAAAATCCATAAAATAAAAAACCTCTTTTAAAGATCATACGGAACCTCCTGGTCCTGAAAGGCAATGAAATCAAATCGCAACTATGCTCCCTCCTTCTTCCTATAATTACAATACTGTAATTCAGCTGATTCAGAGCCTCAGCCATTTTAATCACTCGCTGATCAAAGCAGATGCAGTTTGTGACAGAAAATGCGACCCTGTTTTTTGAAGGCAGTGCATTCATATCACGTTCATTGCAGGTTTTATGTTCTTTTCAGAAAGCTCAATTATTCTTGAGATCCTTTTGACCCTCGTTTCCGGTTTTTTTGCACTGTTCAGCCATTTTATATAGAGCCTCTGGCTGGCTTCTGTGAATCTATTGAAGTTTGTTCGCGCCGTCTCATTTTTTTCAAGCTCTGCAATAAGATCCTTTGGTATCTCATAATCTCTTTCATCCCTGCCTGGATATATAAGTTCAGGATTTTTTACGGATTCATTATAAGCTTTAAGGCCAGGGCCTGCCATCAGTCCCTTGTCAATAAGCTTCTTAACCCTGGCAATGTTTATTTCGGACCATTTGCTTCCGCTTCTTCTGGGAGAGAACCTCTGAATATAATAATCCTCGTTAATCCTTTTTATCTTTCCGTCAATCCATCCAAAGCACAGGGCTTCCTCCACTGCATCGGAGTACGAAATCCTCGGTCTGCCGGTAGGCTTTTTATAATATTTTAGCCAAATCTCGCCGGCAGTATCATGGTTTTCTTCAAGCCATTTGCGCCATTCGGTGCGCTGTACAACATAAAGTTCCATAAAGTAAATATAGCTTTTTTAATATTAGAGTGACTAATTCATGTGGAGGTGCATCTTTAAGATAGCATAAATCAGGCAATAGTGATATTGTTTTTTTTAGTGCATTATTTCACGCAGCTATGTTTAAAAGATTTGCGCTGTTTGTCTATTTTTGCACAAAAAGAAGGATGGATATCCTGGAAAACATATCTCTGAAACAGTACAATACTTTCGGAATGGATTACAAGGCATCATGCATTGTCAGTATCAGAACCGAGAAAGAAGCCATATCCCTCTTCAGCCGGCCCGAAAGGCTGAAGGCGCCTCTCCTTGTGCTCGGAGGCGGGAGCAACATACTTTTCACCGGTGATTTCAAAGGCACGATAATTCATCCGGAGATTGGAAATGTAAAGATTGAAAAAATGGATGCTGGGAACGTCATGGTTTCCGCAGGTTCTGGAATTCCCTGGGACAGGTTTGTCGAATGGTCAGTAGCCCGGGGGTTATACGGGATTGAGAACCTGTCTCTTATTCCGGGTCATGTCGGTGCAGTCCCGGTCCAGAATATTGGAGCCTACGGCGTCGAGGTCAAAGATACCATTGAAAGTGTCAGAACCATTTCAATGACTGACGGCATTGTTCGTATTTTTACGAATAAAGAATGTGAATTCAAATACAGGGACAGTATTTTTAAAAATAAGGAAAAAGGCAGGTACCTGGTGACAAGAGTTTTCTTCAGGCTCACGACCAATCCTTATTTTAAACTGGATTATGGCTCCCTGAAAGAGGAAGTTGAAAAGACAGGAAAGCCATCCCTCCGTGCTATAAGGGAAGCCGTGATGAGCATAAGAAGGAAAAAATTGCCTGATCCTTCAGTGACAGGCAATGCCGGCAGCTTCTTCAAAAATCCTGTCATCAAGCCCGATACGGCAGAAGAATTAAAAAAAATTTATCCCGGGATTCCCTGCCATAAAGAGCCGTCAGGAGACATTAAGCTGGCTGCAGCCTGGCTGATTGATCAGTGCGGCTGGAAGGGAAAAAGGGAAGGCGGTGCCGGGGTGCATGAGAATCAGCCTCTTGTGCTGGTAAATTACGGGGATGCATCCGGGAAAGAGGTATACGATCTTTCCGAGATGATAAAAGCTTCAGTCTTTAGGAAATTCAGGATAATGCTGGAACGGGAGGTTGAGGTCATATGACCTATTTGAAAATCTTTCTCCTGTCGAGTTCCTTATGGTAAAGGTCTGCATTCCTGTTATGCTCAGCCAGAGTCCTTGAAAAGACATTGGATCCTGAAAAATCAGGGTTTGCCGCGAAATACAGGTAGTCGTTCTTCTCAGCATTCAGCACTGCTTCCAACCCGTCCACTGTCGGACAGGAAATAGGGCCCGGGGGCAATCCGCTGTGCTTATATGTATTATAGGGAGAATCGACCTCAAGGTATTTCTTCAGGACGCGTGTAATTGAATAATCATTAAGGGCAAATTTTATGGTAGGACAGGATTGCAAAGGCATTCCTCTTTTCAGCCTGTTCAGGTACACTCCCGCAATCCTTGGCTTTTCGTCAGACTTTGCGACTTCATTGTCGACTATTGAAGCAAGAATTGCAACTTCGACAGGCGTAAGGTTCTCATTCCCGGCCTTTTTGACACGCTGATCATTCCAGAATTTCCTGTACTCTTTCAGCATCCTGAGATAGAATCCCTTTGAGGATGTATTCCAGAAAAATTCATACGTATCTGGTATAAATACCGATATGACATTTTCCCCTGTAAAACCATCGTTTTTATAGTTATTCTGATCAGAAAGAAATGATACAATCTCAGCAGAATCAGCTTCAATTCTGCCACCCACCTTACCTGCAAGTTCATTAATTGTCCTGATATTATTAAAAGTGATCTTAACGGGAGTCTGCCTGCCGGCCCTCAGTATGTTTATGAATTTGATATAATTCAGGGTATTGTCAAAAACATATTTTCCGGGTTTAATATGGGAAGGATAATTTTTTTTTCGTGCAACCCAATTCAGAACTTTAATATTCCTGACGAAGAATTGTGTTTTAACGGAGTCCATGACACTTTCGTAGGAAGATCCATCCGGAATAAGGAGAGCCGTGCCTGAACGGGTCTTCCTGATGTTTGGCGCTAAAATCATGCAGCAGGCGGCAGTTATGCATATAATAACCATCGTACCTGAAGCGATCAGAAAATATACCAGCTTTTTATTCTTCATTTTTACCGGAAACGCTAAAATACTTAAAATGTTCATACGAACCAACGCCGGAACAATTTGTGGGGATTGAGTCACCTGATTATTTGCGTTTCCCCGGACAAGTTCAAAATTCTTGCATTTCGCGATTTATTCATATTTTCGTGGAATGGAACATTTTGATAAACAATTTAAAATTATGAAAATGTCAGTATCTATGTTAATAATACTCATCTTGGTTGGAGTATTTACGGGTCTTATGGCAGGTATGCTGGGAATAGGCGGTGCTATTATAATGATACCAGCATTGGTTTTTTTCCTGGGATTCAGCCAGCAAATGGCCCAGGGAACGAGTCTTGCCATCATGCTTCCGCCTATCGGCATCCTTGCTGCGTACAATTACTGGAAAGCAGGATATGTAAATATCAGGTTTGCTCTTATCATTGCCGTCGCATTTGTCATAGGTTCATACTTTGGTTCCAAGCTGGCCCTCCAGATTCCGCAGGGATTACTAAAAAAGATTTTCGGCATTCTTCTTATCATTGTTGCAGTCAGGATGTTTTTTTCAAAATAAAAAAGGGGTTCTTAAAGACCCCTTTTAATATCCGGAATAAATCTGTTTTTCAGAATATATAGCCAACTGATAAAAGGAAGGCATTGGATCTGTCATCAAGATTATATGAAGTCCCGACAGCATTCTGTATCTGGTTCTGATATTTCTTGAGATTGCCTTCGTAACGTAAATCAATTGTAAGCTTCTTCAGGATATCAAGACCTACACCAGCCTGGTACCCATAAGTCAGTTTTGAAAAATTATCTTTCAGATTCGGGTCATTGATAAGCGCTTTGGGGGAACCTATATTCAAGGAACCTACAGGTCCTGCATTTATTCTGACCGGACCAAATTTCAATCCCACCATGACCGGGATATCAAGCTTATTGAAGCTTTGCTTTACAGTCAAAGAATCAATAAATGATGTCTGGTTCACTTTACCTAAAGTATATGAGTTGGACCTTGTTGAAAACAGCAGTTCAGGCTGAATATAAAGCTTTGAAATGCTCAGTCTGGCAAAAAAGCCGAGATGTATGCCATAATTGGCACTCTTTAGATTATCAACACTATAAGTAGTTCCGCCGGTTACAATGTCTTTAAACTCGTCCATTGTGACTGATGTAGTGCTTACTCCCCCTTTAATACCAAATTTAAGTTGTGAGAAAACCGGAAGAGAAATCAAAACAGTTAAGAGGATTGCAAATAATTTTTTCATAATTAAGTTTTTAAGTTTCGCTGATTAGTTCACTTATTGTTCTCTTAAATCATTCTATATAACGCTAAAATCAGGTCAAAGGTTGCAAAAGCTGTATTTTTTATTTGCATGCGGAATATAGACATGAAATAGCATTCTATAGTATTTCAGCATGCTATTCCGGCAGGAAGCTAAACTTGCGGAGATGCATAATTGATTAAAATATCAATAGCTGATTATTGATAATCAAGGTATTGACTATTCTGTTTCAGCTCCAGGAAGTCATTTTCCGCTTCGGTAAAGCCATATTCGAAACAATAATGAAATTCCTGTCCGGCTGCCGTCTCAATGACATGGGTAAAAAAGTTGAAATTATAGCCTAGTGCGAAAAGGGCATCCTTATGTATCCTTGTCTTGCCGTCATTCACAAGGTCGGCCAGTATTCTGCGGTTTTTCCGCAGCAAAGCATGGACATTTCGGACAAAATTGCTGGTATCACGGTTAAGCCTGTTGTTGTAATTATTCCTGCACTGATCAGAACAGAATTTCTTATCGGTGCGGCCGCGAATAACATCGCCGCAATCGAGACATTTTCTTTCCACAGCACTAAAGTTTTGATAAAGATATAAAAAAACGTTTACAAACGATTACAAGCGACAATAAATGATTAAGACGCATATATAAATGATTATTTACCGAAAAGGCCTGGATTCCCGTTGTAAGTTTGACATGAATTTAATTTATGTCTCACTAAAAATTATTATCATGAACATGCTTAGAAACAGGGTAATGCTTATAGGAAATCTTGGGCAGGATCCGGAAGTAAAGACGCTTGAGAGCGGGAAAAAAGTGGCACATTTCACTATGGCCACAAATGATGACTACAAGAATGGTGACGGTCAGAAGGTATCTGAAACAATCTGGCATAATATTGTCGCATGGAACGGGCTGGCTGAAATAGCCGGGAAACATCTCAAAAAAGGCGGACAGGTTGCTGTCGAAGGAAGAATAGCATATAGAAGTTACGAGGACAAAAAGGGGTCCACGAAGTACATCACCGAGATTGTGCTTAATGAACTGCTGATGCTGAAATCACCAAAGGATCAGGGAAAGGAAGAATAACTCGCCCTTCAGGTGAATCCCCGATGTATGCCTGAAAAGGAGGCTGTCAGGTTCCTGGCAGCCTCCTGATCTTATTTCCTGACCTCTTTCGCCGGATTATTGGGAATAATTGCAGCTGCAGTCCAGGTCTGAAGGAACCTTACTGTCTTTTTCTGATCGTATCCCTGTCCCTCTTCCAGGAATTCGCTGTCCTGAATATGCAGGACTTTTCCCTTGCCGTCGACAATGATAAGCACGGGGAAACCGAATCTTTTCGGATTACCCAGGAACTCATTGGCCTCTAGATTCCTGTTTTCAGGGCTATAGTTCAGCTTGATCCAGATATAATTATCTGATATCAGCTTATTTATGGCAGTATCGGTTTTACAGAAAGAAGCAAATTTAATGCACCACGGGCACCAGTTTCCTCCATACTGGATAAGCAGATGCTTACCTGAATTTCTGACTAAAGCCACCGCTTCCTTAATCTGCTTCATTCCATCAACAGAGGGATCATATAATTTCTGAGGCTCCTGTCCTTGCATAACGCCGCAAGTCATAAAAAACAGCATTATGGCAAGATTTCTGGTTTTAATATTATTCTTCATAAAATTAAAATTTGATTTTACAAAATTCCAAAATAAAGAATATTAATGTTACAACATATCAGTTGTGATATAGTTTATTTTCATAAAAATTATTTGTAAGAACAAAGCCTGAAATTCACCTGACCGGATATTGGAACATTGAAAGCCTTAGTATATTAAATTGTCGTGACAACAATGGGATTAAATGTCAATATCGACAGAAAAGCTTTTCCCCGCATTCAATGCCTTAATGTTCACCCCGACAATATCAGCGCCTTTTCGTTCAAAAAGCTTTCTGATTGCGGTTTCAAGGCTTAAAAACGGAATACTTATAAAAGGTGAGGCAGCGCCCAGCATAACCATGTTGCCTGATCTTGCAGAACCTGCTTCCTTCGCAACAGCATCAGCATCAAGAATAATATGATTTTTTATCTTCCTGATTTCAGAAAGGATTTCACCCAGGGGAGGATAATCCGTAATATTTATAAAGGGCACTGAATTTGTCACAATCCAGCCATCATCTGAAAGCCAGGGAAGATATCTTAATGATTCCATCGGTTCTACCGAAATGATTAAATCAGCTTTTCCGTAAGGTATCAGGTCAGAAGCGACAGGCTTATCAGAGAGGCGAAAATGAGACTGGACGTCCCCTCCCCTCTGGCTCATTCCATGAACCTCTGATTGTTTTAAAAACAGGTTGTTCTCGATAGCAGCGAGACCAATTACGGCCGCAATGGACAGGATTCCCTGACCGCCTACACCTGCAAGTATAATATCGTTTTTCATCTGTTCTGCCTGATAAATTAATTGTCCTGCATCCCGGCTTTCCTGTTCCGGGTTGCGGTCTGAATGCACTCTCTTGATGCAATTATCACTGAAACTCCCTTATGTTGAAATTCATTTTTCATAATAAGTACGTTCTCATCATGATTCTTTCGCAGAGGTACTATCGTCCTGATATGGTCAGGGGCCACACCTAATCCTGAGCAAATCTGTTCGAGCCTTCCGGTGGCTTTTGATTTCTGGCCTCCAGTCATGCCTGTTGTCGAGTTATCAGAAATGATTATTGTCACGGGAGAATTAGATGTGACTGCATCAAGAAGGCCGGTCATCCCCGAATGTGTAAAAGTGGAATCTCCTAATACTGCCACGCAGGGGAATAATCCTGCATCGGCGGCTCCAATGGCCATAGTGACAGAGGCTCCCATATCAACGCACGAATTAATCGCATTGTACGGCGGAAGGGCTCCAAGGGTATAGCAACCGATATCCGAGAACACATGTCCCGGGCCAAATGGCCTTACAGCTTCGATGAGAGCGTTGAACATATCAGCATGTCCGCAACCCTTGCAGAATGAAGGCGGCCTCATTTTCACAACCTCAGGCACATTTTTACCTATTGGAGAATATAATCCCAGCGCCTTTGCCACAACAGAAGGATTCAGCTCCCCATCACGGGGAATTGTACCATCGAGACGTCCCATTATTTTAATCCCATTATCCATAAAACCCTTTAAACCCTCTTCTATTAGCGGATATCCTTCCTCCAGTACCAGAAGGCTACTGCAACGATCCGCTATATCTTTGATGATATCTGCCGTGAAAGGGTATGCCGCTATTTTAAGGATGGGGAATCCCGATAACGGTTCATTAATGTTCTCAATAAGGTAATTATTTGCTATCCCACATGTTATAATTCCCATATCCCTTTTGCTGCCGTCCCTGAATTTATTGTATTTAGAAAGCCTTATATCAAGCTTTGCCGCTTCGTAAGCTGCCAGAAGTGTTCTGTACCTCTTCTTTGCGATGGCAGGCAGAAGCACGAATTGGATCGGATCGGATGGCAGAGACATTTGTTTTTGAGGCGACGGATCGTCAGCCACCTGAACACATGCCCTTGAATGAGCCAGTCTGGTAGTGATCCTCATCATTACCGGAAGCTTATATTTTTCAGATAATTCAAAAGCATCCTGAACCATGGCATATGCCTCCTGCTGATCAGACGGTTCAAAGCAGGGAACAAAGGCAAATTTTGCATAGAATCTGGAGTCCTGCTCGTTCTGGGAGGAATGCATTGACGGGTCATCGGCCGATACGACCACGAGACCTCCGTTCACGCCTGTGATAGCTGAATTTATAAAACCGTCAGCCGCGACATTGAGACCGACATGTTTCATTGCCGCCATAGCTCTTTTGCCTGCATAAGACATTCCAAGAGCAGATTCCACGGCAGTTTTTTCATTAGATGACCACTCCCTGTGAACCCTGCCATCTTCAGCTGCCCTGGAAGACTGGATATACTCCATTATCTCGGTAGATGGCGTTCCGGGATAAGCGTACATTCCGCTGATTCCTGCGTCGATGGCACTTTGAGCTATGGCTTCATCTCCCAATAATAAGAGTTTCCTCATATTTTATAAATATTACTATTCGTATTCAGTATGTGCCTGTTTGTCATTCAGGAACATGAGTTGATAAACAACCATTTACCTATCGTATTCGAAGGAATAATCAAAAAAACAAATATTGGAATATTTTTGATATATTAAAATGATGAATTATAGCTGCGGACACGATTTCTATCTTTTTCGGACTATTGGAAAACATGCCGTGAGAAAAATTATTATTGAAATATTATTTCTATTAAAATTTAGTTAAATGTTTTAACGTTACCTTCAATAATGTTTACTTTGCAGACAATTTAAGGCAGATTTAACACTGATACATCATCATTTTGAGCAGAATCCTTTATACATTATTCCTCCTGTTTGTATCCTTTGTTTCCGTTGAGTGCCAGACTACCGGCCAGGAAAAATTCATCCAGCTGAGTGGTATAATCACTGACCTTACGTATAGGCCCCTTCAGGGAGTCGCTGTAATTTCCAAAAAGCTTCGCAAGGGGACTCTAAGTGAAAGTTCAGGTATTTATTCAATAACCACTGCTCCCGGAGATACTGTTTACTTCAGGGCACTGGGGTTTAAAAAATATCATACTATCATCCCCGAAGACTACCAGGAGAAACATTGCATGTTTGATATCAGGCTGGAGACCGACACTATTCCGATTGCGTCAGTGACAATTATGCCATGGAAAAACTACAGCGAATTTATAAAGGACGTGACCCGGGAAAAACCGGTTGATCCGATAATAGAAAACATGAATGAGAACATTGCATCAATATATGTTGCCCTTAGCAACCAGACAGTGGGCATTTCTGGAGCTACAGGCTATCAGTATGCTATGGAGCAGAATTTTTCTGCAATGGCGACCAGGTATCAGTATCCGGTAAACAACCTCCTGAATCCATTTGCATGGGCAAAATTCATTAATGGGATTAAGACAGGTCTCTTCAAAAATCATACATACAAAAAGCCTGAGCCTGCAAAGGTGGCCAAGAAGAAAAAGAAAGTCAGAAAGGAAAATAACAATTGATCAGGACCGGATAAATTCCGGGGGAAGGCTGTTTCTGAATGTGTACTCGCTTACATGCTTCCTGGGTCTCCTTATTTCATCCTTTTTGTAAATCTCAGCAGGAATATTTTCTCCATTACCCTTATGACCGACAGCCATCATGGCAATTGGTTCAATGCCTTCGGCTATTTTAAGATATTCCCTTGCAGATTCTTTGGAGAAACCTCCCATCTGATGAATATAAAGACCCATATATGTCGCCTGTGCAAGCATGTTCCCGACTGCCATGCCGGTTTCATACAAAGCAAACCTGTTTGGCTTTCCATTGTATGAAGAGTTCAGTCTTGCAATGCTGATGGCCAGGGCCCAGGCATTCTGAGCCCATATTCTATTACTGTCATTAAGGAAACCAAGAAATGAATCAAAAACCATTTTATCGTCTCTTGTCGCATAGACAAATAGCCATGGCTGCTCATTAAATCCTGAGGGTGCCAATCCTGCAGACTCAAAGAGCGTTTTAAGGTCTCCCTCCCCCACTTCAAGGGGAGAAAATGAATAGGGACTCCACCTGTCCTTTAAAATCCTGTTTATCATTTGATGGCGATTAATATTTGAAAATTTATTTTGTCAGCCACACAGCTAAAAAAATCATGCAAACTTAATTATAACTGCCAAGTTTAAAAATGGAAATGCAATAATTTCTAATTATTACGTGATTTTGCATTTATTATTGATATACAACATTTTAAGTTAGTATTATATATGCTTATATATTAATTCTATATTAACAATCGTCAATTAGTTTAATTATTTTACAAAATTGCACCATAGTAAAAAGGATATAACTGACAACCTGGAATTCTTTGGTTGTCTCAAATTTATGATAATTCCTTTTAATCTTAATATAAACTACACCCATGCGTTCATTAAAGAACAATAATATTCAATAAAATTCCGTAGTGTTTGGACTTGAAAAGCGAATACTGAAATTACACTATATCTAACTATTATAAAGTTTTTTGTAATTTTTTATAAATTTTTCACGGGCATTTATTTTTAGCCATTCAGTTTTTCCTTCAGATTATAATTTTCTATTATTTTTTATAAAACCGATTTTTACAAAATAAAAACTATGTCCGGATTTTTTTGTCACTTCAGAGTCACTCCTGTATGACCCCCGTACCAGAATATACCCCCACCCCAGGGGGTCAAAAGACCTGGATACCTGGTCCCACACCGTTTACTCGGACATTAAGTATTTATGTGTAGAATGTACGCATTTATGAAATTACAAGATTTTTTTCCATTTGACAGTGCTGTGCTCGGTTTAGAAAATCTTTATTCTGAAATAGATGAAAATTCTTTCTATGTCCAATCCGGATGCATAATCAGCAAAAGCAAGATTCTGACCAAAGGCAAACATTACCTCATCTTTGATATTCCGACAAAGACAGAGATAACCATAACTGAGATTATTCTCATTGACCTTTTCTATTATGAAAGCAGTATACATTTGATTGCAGAGGATATCAGTACACAGAGAGTATCTATTGTCAGTTTTTGCTTAGAATGTCCAGAAACGAATTGTACGAGGTTTCTGGTGGATATTAAATATTTTATTCAGAGAATGAATGCCAAAGCAGTAAAGGACTATTGTGGTGACTGTGCGAGTAACAATGAGACAAAACAGAAATCTGCAAGGAAGCAAAGTGATGAACTATTGGAATTCGAGTTCTGAAATGATTTCTTCCAAATAATAGTATTTTAAGTAACTCATATTCTTGGTAATCCAGTATCTTTGCAAACTATTAACTTGCAAATGGAAAAGAAGAAATTACAGCCGGAGTTACAGATAGTCGAATTATTCTTGGTTAAACCCTGGAATGATTATAGTAGAACTTTTATTGGTCAAATCTCCAGGGAAACAACCAGAGAAGGAATATCTATTGTTCGAGGTTCCGTAGAGGTCACTGATGGAAAATTATGGTCTTTTGCTGAATCTGACTATGAACTTGGTAAATATCTCGATGCTTTATGCACTATGAAGTTAGATTATTATCTGCATGAAGATGCTGGCAAAAAGGTAAATATAAGTGGCTTTGAGTATTTCTTAAATTAAGTCGCATTCATAGTTCAATTCACATAAATTATACAACCAAATCACTGACATGAAAAGATTATTGTTTTTTTTATTAAACGTAGTAATGTTCTTGATTATATCATTACCAACTAACTGTCAGATTGATAGTCAACCTGCCATTTATCGCATTGATGATTTAGAAAAAGCTATAATTAATAAAATGGGTGAGAAATGGCTTGCCGATTTCTACTATATTTTGGAAAACGGTGTAAATAACCCAAAATATGATGAAATAATGATTAGAGATTTTTATGGTAAAAGCCTAAAATCATTATTGGAAGACGATAATCTGATGTTCATCATTAATGGATGGCTATATGTGTTTTCATATGAACCAAATGCCCAAAAAAGTCATAAAGATGAAGATTATGATGTTAATAAAACCACTGAACGAAGGGTTTGGCTTTACAGAAAAAACGTAAAACTAAATGGTGACTGGGAATTAGCAAATCTGAATGAATTTGCTACTGATGTTATTGTTAATGGAGTTCATTCTAAGACTTTTTCTTTCATTTCATCAAGATATAATGAGAGTATAGAAAACTACGTAATAAAATCCTCGGCATATAAAAATGTTGTTTTTGTTCTTTATGGTGTCGAAAGCAACTATAATAGTCATATTAATGTAACAAACCAATTCATTATTTTATCTCCTATACGTGAAAACATTAATGGTTCGATTGATTTCGATTTTAATGAATATTTTGATACCAAGCATTATCCAGAAAAGTTTACAGGTCAAACTAATGATGGTAAAACTCTTATGACCATAGACAATAATGGTAAGCCATGTAAAATCAATACCTATTTAGGCAAAGATTCAAACGGCAAAGAGATAAGTAATGTACGTGTTTCTTTTGATGGTGATTATGGTTGGGCTTTTAGTCAGAAATAATATTAAAATCGTAGTTTTTTACCACTGATAACGAATACGTTATATTTTACTTTCTTGAAACGCTAATTTAACAAACTAAGATATCTAATAGTAATTAATTTCTCTTTCACATATATACAAAAAGTCCCCCAACTTCTTTTCTTCTTTAATCCAATTCCCTTTTGAATCAAATTTGGTATACATATACTTATTCTTATCATTATTACGAATAGAGTATTTATGTTGATAATGAAAAACCCACCGGTTATTTTTGTCATATATTGCTACTGTATCATGTAAATTATAGTTACCTGTTTCCTGTTCACTGATATAGTACTGATTGCCATTTTTATCGATAGAGTTTGTAAACCAAAGTTTACTTGGAGTACGCACTTGATATATTTTAGAAGGGTCATCTTTCATAAATGAATAAAAAGTTGAGTCAACTGCTATACCATGCTCATAGTAAATGAAATTAATTTCATTTTTCATGGGTACAGCATTATTACCAAATTTCTCATAAATAAATATTGATTGGAGTATCCCATTAGTATTATAGTTGAAGTCGCATTTATGTATTATTCCATGACCAGGCTCATCTGATGTAATTGACTCGAATTTTACGGGACTATCTGCAAGGTAAGTTACCCGAAAATTTTTCTCCCTTTTATTAAGAATATATGATGTTATAACACCTTTATCATCATAGGATATTTGAATATCTGTATAAGGAGGATTTACAATCGAGCGTTGAATTGTAAAATATTTAGTTCTTACATATTTAACATTCCCTTCCGGTTCTGAGTCAAGAAAGGGTCTATCAAAATCAAAATAATGATTTGACAGAATCTCAAAATCTTCAAGCCGTCCTCTAATGACATTATATTCAACTGTTTTAAAAAAGATATCATTTATTGGTTTTCCCGTTTTCTCTCCAGTCAAATCTTTACTAAAGAAGCTATCTTTTAATACTTTTGGCTTATTTGATTGAGAATTTTGAGATTTTGTACTTTTGCCTGTACAACTAAATAAAAAAAGAAATAAAAGGAATATAAGAAAATAGTTTGCTGTTGTTTTCATGACGATAATTTTAAATTAAAACTGATTTACCAAATATTATTCTTCAAGAAAATAAAGCAAAAAAGATTCACTTTCACAGTATCTGTCTTCACACATAATTGCAAAATCTCCAGAAACTGCTTTATCATTTCTTTGAGCGACACTATATGAAACAAAATCTTCTTTTTTGAAGAAATAATAGCTTGAACTTCTTTCCCATCCTGTCGTAGTTTCTCTCTTAGCATATAGCTTTGGTATTGACGTGTAAGAACAATTACCAGACGTTGATTCCAATTCATAATATAAGGGAGTCCACATTTTCCCAGAAGGTACATGCAAGTTTATGCCATTATTATTCCTATTATTAGTAAACTTTTTATTGATAAGAACTCCTATTTCTTTACCGTCCTCAAAAACAATATCATTTCTTTTCGGATTTCGCATAGCTTTTTCAGAATTCGGTTGCCGTAGAATACTTGCAATTTTCTCTTTAAGAGGCTCATAATACTTAATGCCTAATGCAATCATAGCCGTAATTAATGCAAAAAAACCAATTAAAAATATCTTTTTTAACAATGAAGAGCGTCTCTTGAATGTTGATTGAGAATTATTTGTGGTTTTTAATTCATCTGCTGGAATCTGAATTTCTTTATTGATTACTTCCTCTATATTTCATTAAACTCATTCTCAGTTAATGCACCTTCGTCTCAGAGCGATTTAAGTCTTTTTATTTCTTCTATGGAGTCCATAGATTTGCTAAATGAGAACATTGAAATTTTGTAGTATTCTGATTCGCCTCTGAGTATTTTATCTCATTTCCAACACTTATTTAATTTAAAGTAAAAAAACCGACAGATTTGCAGTAAATAAATCAAAGAATCAGATAATCAAATAAATTAAAAATCTCGCAAACAACGAACAGAGAAGCCATTCTGCTTATCGAGGTAGCTTCTGAGTACATTGCTGACCTTATAATACATGTTCCGAAAATAGGCAATTGACGTAGCGGACTCCGTAGAATTCCACCAATAACCGAAGTTTCCAATGTTGTCGTATGTACCATAGTAAATACGGTAACCACTCGGAAGTGCTGTAAATCCCGTTTCATTGGTTGCCCCAGTATTAGGACTTTCCCAATGGGTTGTGCCTGTTTCTTTTAGTTTTCCACCAGCAACATTTTCACCACCAAGATATGTTGTTAGCGTTGTCCATTCTGCATCAGTAGGTACATGCCAGCCTTTGGGGCATAGTTTATTTGTACCAATTGTGTACCAGTTATATAAAGCACCGTAAGTATTTTTATTGGCGGTGGCATCATTCTTATACCAACAGTATGCTGGTGTTTTTAAGGCTTCCCATGCCTTATTATCTGTAACCAATGGTATTGTTGTACCATCATTGAATTTGGTAGTTTTTAAATTTTCCCCCATCCAAACTTGTTTTCCAATAGTTACAGTTTTGTAAACGTTGCCCTCAATATCTGTAACTGTTTTGTAGATTTTATCATTGTTCGAATCGGTAACAGAACCTTTTATTTGAGTCCCATCTGAGATTTTTTTAATGAATTTGACAGTTCCACCTTTCGTACCATTAAAATGAAGACTCGAATTTTCAATAACCCCATTCCCAATATATGTGTTATCACCAAAATCCCCTGTAAAAGAAATATTACCATTTTCATCCATGGTGGCATCATCATCTGCCAAACTACGCTGGTAGTCCCCAGTTTGAAATTTTACAATATTGTCTTTAATTATGACATTAATTACGGCATCTGAAGTTCCAAGTCTATAAAGACCAGCCGGTGGCACTTTATCCACAGGTATCGACTTATCTTTAACTTTATAATATTGATAAGTTTTTTCTTTATTTTTAGATTCTTTATTATCTGAATTAGTAAGCATCACTTTATCTCTATTTGTATGTGTCCCCTTCGATGAATTATTGCAACCAATCAGAAAAGACATAATACTAAAAAGTACTACGGTTTTGTGTATTAATAAACATTTTGTCATAGTTCACTTTTTAGTTGATAATTATGGAATAGATTACTGTTTTGAGTTTTTAACTTAATATGGGAATTAAAGTTACATAGAATCTAAATACCTGCAAAATTCATCCTTTCCACCTTTAACATATACCGGTCTGTCATATAATCAATGTATTTTTCATTTGTATTGTAGTAATTATATGCCAAAAAAGTTATCAATTCCTGGTAAGTGATTGAACTGAATTTTATGCCATCTGCTTTTGTGCATTCTGCAAATTTCTCGACCTCTTTACGGTGAAAATAACCTTCTTCACCAAGCACGTCATACCACAAATACAAAAGCCTAAAGGATTTTTTCCAATCAAAGTTTTTAATAAGGCCTAAAATGTGCTTAATTAATTGAGCAGGATGCAGAAATTTATATTCATTATCATCTGGACTTATTTTTTTTGCTAATTCATATAAATTTGGAATATCTTTCCACAAAGGGGAAATGTCATTCGTGAGATATTGTTTGTCAATTCCACCATGTCCTCGATTTGAATATGGTTCTGTAAACTTACATTCAATGGCATAGACTTTAAATTTGGCTTTATCATTGTTTTCAATAACAACATCAATATTTGGGCAATATTGGAAAGTTTTGCTTATTATAAATTTTTGTTCAAAATGAATGTCTGTCTGTGTTTTATTCTGCTTGGCACATAAACCGCAAGCGTGAGCAATGTTGTCTATTTTTCCAGATGTCTTCCAATAATGAAACATATTTATTCCGAGTGCTGACGATGAATGGACGGCATTCACTTTTGCTGGTAGATTATTTTTACTTAGAATTTCTCCACCATCACCTTTTGATAACTCGTCAAAAACATCAGATGCCAAGGGTTCAAACAAATTATTATCAAGTTTTTGAGTATATGCAGGAAATCCTTTATCTACTTTGCTTCCAATGAGTTTGATGTTTTTTCTTTTTGCCCATTGTATTTGCTTTGACAATATGTAATCGTATCCCTTTAGCATAGCTTTTATGATTTTAAATGATAAAAAGATGGTTTGTACATAAGCTTAGGTTCTTATATTCATTGTAGCACCTATTTAATAAAACTGCTGTTGCCTGCTTAGTTTCTTGGTCGTTTGGTTATAATGCTTTGTCTAAGTTCACAATACCTGCCTCTAATAACATTCTTGTAAATTGCTTACCGTCAACGAGTTGAACTTTTGCTTCTTTTGCAAAGGCATAGGATTCTTGCGAAAAATTGTCAGCCGAAGAAATCACCCAACTGATTTTTGAGTAACCGTCATCCATTGTGTCTTTTTGTTCTTTGTAATTCTTTATTTGTTCAATTGACCAAGATGATGTTTCGCCTTCGTGAAATTTTACTTGAGTGTAGATAATTGTCCTTAAAGGTTCAAATACGGCTACTACGTCTGCGTCTCCCTCTTTACCACTTTCATTTTTTGAGGGAATATTAACATAAGATGCACCAATTCTTTCAAAATACCATTTCACTAATTTTTCAAATTTGTCGGGTGTAAGTTCTGCTCTTATTATATCTAAAATGTATTGGTAAGTCTTAATCATAATTTGAGAATATATGTTTAACGGTTGTCCTTTCGCAAATCCGTCAAGTGCTTTTTCAATATTCTCATGTAGGTCGCTTATATCAGCATTTGTGGAACGAATTTTCATTCGTGAGGTCAATGCAGAGTCAGCGTATTCATATCTCGGAATATCCTTTTTAATGAGTTTTACTTTTCTTACAAAACCCAAGTCTATAAGTTCTTCAGATGGTCCGTAAAGAAGTCCGTCTTCTCTTCTTTCAATTTTATATCCATGCCAGTCATTTATTTCCGAGAGTTCAATTTCTGAAACAGGTATTGCCATATCTTCAGTCAGTTCATAAACTGAAAATGTACCCCAACTTGGAACAAGGATTAAATCACCTTTGCCCATTTCAGCAATGAACCGCCAGAGGTTATACCTTGTTTTTGGTCTTGAACCCCACTCCTCGTCCATGTATTTTTCAAAGGATTGCCAACCGTTCTCTCCACAAATATCTTTAATAAAACCAGGTTTACTAAAATCGGAAAAACCAATTGATAATAGTCCACTTTCAAGAAGTGGATATGCCACTTCTGCGTGATGTGAAATTCTATGCAGCCAGATACTCATATCGTAATTCTCCTTTTTTTCGTTCTTTTCCGTTTTTATGTAGGTAATTATCCGAGCTACTTGATAAACGCAACTGATTATATTTGTTTGTGCTTTAAACTAAACTCATGCAAGATTTTAAAATCTTAATAAACAGGCAACAAAAACAATTCCACTAAGTTACAATTAAGTTACAATATTCATACATTTTTAAATGAATATTAATGATTTTAAAAAGTCACTGTACAATTTTGCAATCTCTGAAATGCAAAGCATTTGTCTCAGGCTCTGATATAATAAAAAAAATCAAATAAACTTTCTTGCAACGTCATGTTTTGTCGTTTACTGCTATTACCTTTGGTCTAAGAATTTATATTAGACTATGAGCACTGACAATTTTAGTAATAGTTTTCTGAAGAAACTAACCAGCAGACGCAACAATTATGACCTTTTTGGCAGCGATTTACTCGAAGATTTACACTGGGGAAAATTATTTGTACACCTCTTTGACAAGTATTATTCAAGGTACAGGCTAAGGCAGAAGGTTAATAATGATGAGTTAATTAAAAGTCTCATAAGTCGTTATTCATTGGAGCAAAGCCAGATAATAAGAATTGACTGGACTAAAGAAGAAGATTTCTATGAAGTCAATTACAGAAGGTCGGAAATACTACTTATTCTTAAAAACGAACTGCTATTCAGCATTATTGATGATAAAATCGATATAATGTATGGCTCAAATATTTCAGAAGCCGAGAGAAGTGAGATTATAAAAATTGTCAATGAATTCAAAATAACTGAAACCGTTGTAAAGAAATTTCACATGGTCCAATATCGAGGCAGTTTTGAACTTGCTGATTTTGATGTTAAACCTTTTGATATTGATGTTGAAACACATTATAATGACGATTTTAAGGGTATCCACAACATAATATTTGATTCATTAAAAACTAAAGATAAAAATGGTATTGTTTTACTGCACGGGAAATACGGTACTGGCAAAACATATTACCTGCGACATTTGATAAGTAATATTGATAGGAAGTTCATATATTTTCCTTTGAACATGATTGAAACAATAAATTCACCGGAATTTCTTCCTTTTCTTTCAGAGCAACCCAATTCGGTTTTAATATTAGAGGATTGTGAGAATCTTCTGGTTCATCGTGAAAATGATTCAAGTAATGCCTCTGCTTTATCCAATCTTCTGAACCTTGGTGATGGTCTTCTTTCTGATGCATTATCTGTTAATGTTATTTGTACCTTTAATGCTGGCATTAAAAAGATAGATGATGCTATTCTTAGAAAAGGTAGGTTAATTGCCCGCTATGAGTTTAAAGAACTTGAACTTCAGAAGGCAAAGACATTGGCACAAAAAATAGGTAAAAACATTACAGTAGACCATCCTATGACAGTTTCCGATATTTATAATCTTAATGAAAAAGATTTCGAAAATACTCCGGCAAAGAAAATTGGGTTTAAAGCTGCGTAAATAATAGTTACTACAATTCACTACATTATGTCAAAGCGAGATTATCTTATAAGGTTTTTATTAATAATCAAAAAACTCCGGAATTCCAGGGTTGCAAGTTTTGAAGAAATAAACGAATACCTTCAGCGTGAATTTGACTTGATGGATGCACCCAAAAGCATATCACTGCGGACATTCCAACGAGATTTAAATGAGATTCGTACAATTTTTAATATGGATATTCAATGCAATCAATCCCATGAGTATTTTATTGCGGAAGATGAAAATTCGGGTTTCAACAACAGGATGATGGAAGCATTTGATGTTTTCAACTCTTTAAGTACGGGTCAGCAATTAATACCCTATGTTTTACTGGAAAAAAGATGTGCTATCGGTACAGAATATATTTATGGCTTATTACATGCTATTAAAAACAAATTAGTAGTAAAAATAGACTATCTGAAATACGATGAGAATATAAGAACTATAAGAGAAGTCGAGCCATATGCTTTAAAGGAATTCAAAGGTAGATGGTATTTGCTGTCGAAAGATTATGAAGATGATTATATTAAGACATTTGCTCTTGACAGAATTCATGAATTAGAAATAACAAAGAAAAAGTTCAACTATCCTTCAGAGATGAATCCTAATGATTATTTTAAAAACTGTTTTGGAATCATTGCTTTGCATGAAGATGACCCCGAAGAAATAATATTGTCTTTTGAACCTTTCCAGGGCAAATATATCAAGTCCTATCCATTACATGAATCTCAGAAGATATTAATTGACAATGAAACAGAACTTCGGGTAAGCCTTTATTTATACGAAACTCATGATTTAATAATGGAGCTGCTGTCCTTTGGGGAAACTATGAAAGTTTTACAACCTAAGAGTCTTGTTGAAACAATTTCTGGTATTGCAAAAGAAATGGACCAATTATATGACATAAATTGTCCAAATGATAATTTTTAATTAAAATGATTAAATTCGTACATATTGATTCAAGAAAGTAACTCTATAAATTCATTTTGGTATGTATATGAGCACATTTCGTGCACATATAAAATTAGCAGCAATTCTCAAGTACCGTACGAACATTAAGCGCCACTATAACAAATTAAAAAATTCAATGAACATAGAAGAAAAAAACAATGAGTTACAAGCAAGCGAGGGCGATGCAAGACAAACCAATGACAATTATAAATCTGCCATTGACTACATCTCTGGAATAAACAATAAAGCGAATATTCTTTCCTCGCAAGCAAATTACCTTCCAAAAGGGATTTTAGGTAGTTCTTTTAGCAGCTCGCTGTCTGACAT
This sequence comes from uncultured Bacteroidales bacterium, assembly GCA_963717685.1. GTDB lineage: Bacteria > Bacteroidota > Bacteroidia > Bacteroidales > VadinHA17 > LD21. Next base: position 3,072,528 of record OY970346.1, read on the forward strand.
CATTAGGCAATATTCCAAGATGAATACACTTTATAGTGGTCTTCCAGACATCATCCATATGGTACAAAAGTCGCCTGCTTTAATAGCAGCAAGAGATGCTAATTTATCCATCTCACGACTTGTCAGTAGTAATTCAATACTTGAAATGAGCAAAGCAATGCAGGCAAGCAAATCAATGCTTTCAACGTCCAACTCCTTAGCTGCTCTTTCTAATCCTTTAAGTTCTTTTCTCCAACGTGAAAGTAATATTGCAAAACTTGCATCATACCCTTCAATAGACAAGTCACTTACGTATTTGTTTGCAGCATCTTCCAACATAGGACGTATAGCTGAATACTCTTTACAAGCCGAAAAAAACTTTGCAGCTTTCAACTTAGCCAATTTAGGTTCAAGAATTGGCATTAACAACAAATACAAACCACTCCTTTCTGACACGATTATGCGTTATTCAAAATCATTTTCGGACTTATGGAAATCATATGAGGTAACGCCAAAAGTTTTTATTGATTTATCACCAACACTTTTACGAATTCCCCCAATTGAATACTATAATACATCTTCGCTTATTGAGAAAATATCTATTAATGAATATGATGATGCCGAAAAGGAATTGTTGACAGGCGATTTACTAATTGAAAACGAAGAAACACTCACGACACTTTTGCCGAAATTGAATCCGGACTTGTTAAATATATGGTTAGGCGCAAAACAAACACTTGAATCCGACAATGTTGAAAGGGTTAGACATTTCACAACTTCTATAAGAGAATTGGTTACACAAGTGCTTCATAGTTTATCTCCAGACCAAGATGTTGTCAAGTGGACACCTAATCCAATAGAGCATATTCAAAATGGTAAACCAACAAGAAAAGCTCGTTTACTTTACATTTACAGAGATGTAAACAATGACTACTTCAAATCATTTATTGAAGCTGACATAAAAGCAACGCTACAATTTATAGACTTGTTTCAGGAAGGAACTCATTCTGTAAAATCAAAACTGACAGAAAAGCAACTATTGACAATTAAGATAAAGACTGAATCAACTTTAAAATATTTATTACAGACTTTTTATGAAACGAAGTAGAGCAGCCTCTAACAAACGTTCATAACCTATGCTGGGAAAGCCAGTTGCCATGACCACCTTTAGCCGGAATAAACTGACCACTAAATGTTGGAGTTAAATGCTTGCTATATAGTTATAATGTCAAGCGCAATCTGACCAACCGAGAGTGGTCAATAGATTCGGCTTTTATAATAGGGAATAATAATTGGTAGTATTTTGGAATGGTCTCTTTTTTATTCCTCAGAAATCGGATAATTATAAAAAGTAATCCCCGGACTCTTATCCGGGGACTATTCATTTATTAATATAAATGTATGCTATTTAATAATCCAGTCAGTATATACTGAAGTTCCCGAAAGTACATATTTACTCCACTCATCGCTTAATGGTTTCAATCTCTTGGTGGCTGCCTTGTCAAATTCAGTAGATGTAGTATCATCTGGGCTTGGAAAATATTTGTCTCTTAATTTAACAGAATCAAAATACCATAACTCACCAATTTGATTTTTCTTTTCTCCTCTATCACCGCCAAGCACAAATATTTTCAAGCCTGGATAGCATTTTTCAAATTCAGGATTGTATTTATTAATCCAAAAGTCCAGACATTGATTCATTGTCACATCTGGTTTAAGTGTAAGGGTATAAACACGGATAGCGACAACAGCACCTTTCTGTAAGTTCTGTCCAAAAACTGTTCCTGCGAACAGAATAATGATAAGAATAGTTACTAATTTTTTCATGATTACAGGATTTAGTTGCTACGTTAAAATGATTAAGTTATTTATGCGGTAAAATTACAACTTCAAAAAACTAAAGTCAAATTTATTTAAGGAGTCAAGTTTCCTTACAAAAAGAAAAGTTCAAGACTACGATTGTGCTATTGAAGACTTTATCAAAGCAATTGAATTGAATCCAGAAGGTGTTTAAGTACACTATCATCTTGGAATTGCAATAGATTGAAAGAAAAAGATTTGACAAAAAGCAAGAAGCGGTAATTATTGATTGTCTTGCTGCATTAAAACCCGTTCTTTGGGTTTTGAAGTGCCGCCTCGTGATAATCATCTGACCGTTATATTTTAAAAAGGCGACACTTATTTGAATTGTGAAAGTCAATGTCTGCAATACTGGTCCAGAGTCGGGCAGTATGATAAGGAAGTGCCGCCTTTATTTTGATTTCAATGAACTTTCAATCTATTGTTCACGGTTTCAAATATCAAACATCTATTGCATCATTTAATACACAAAAGAAACTGCGAAACACAAAGCTAATTTATGCAATAATTGGATTAATATCAAGAAGTTTAAAATTGATGCTAATCATTTCTGATGTTGCCAGCAATAATCTGACCCTGGCATTGCAGGTCTTTTACACCTTGTCCCAGCCTTTGTTATTGCTGCGCATTGCCTATAATTGGAAGTTGAGTTCAATGTTTCAATGATTGGTCCCGTCTTTCCTTTAATGATGCCGAGATTATAGTAAAATCCCATTTGCTGATGTCTGAAGTGCTTTCAAGCCTGTTTTGAGTGCTATCTGGCAAGCAATGAAAGAAATCTATACCCGTAATCTTTTGTACACTATCAACAGTCACAACATAATCCTGCAGGGGTTTTGTGCCTTTTTCATTTGGCAGTATGAAAGCAATCATCTTTTTTTCTCCTGTGAGGTCATATATGACTTTATAATACCTTGATGGCACTGTTACTCTGTCCGGACCGATAGTACCTTTAGGTTCTTTTAAAATGCCCCCAGTAACAACAAATATTGAATCATCTTCTTCTGCCCACTCCCGGACAAGAGTTTCAAGAGACTTCCATATACCCCGGTTGAAAGCCGGAACTTGAGGACTCATGTTGGAGAGGTAAAATGTTTGGGACATTGCTTCTTCATTAAATGTCATATCCCCGGCAGGGCAAAGATGTCCCCTATCGTAACCGGAGTTTTTATAATCATTAAGTTGTGCAGAACCATTGGGAACTGATGGGTCTGGTCGGAAATTATTTCCTCTTTCAGATTGACCAGTCAGCATTGACCTGGTTAATAGATATGCCACCCATTCTGCTTGCTCATCTTTTTTGCTAAAAGAAAGGGTATAGTAAGTGTGCTTGACTATCTCATGTGTTGTAGAAGTCGGTAGTAAATCGCACTGTCCAAACAATAATAATGGGAGAAATATTAATTGAAGAAATAATAGTCGTTTCATGGCAGTAGGTATGAAGGCAATAGAATTATTATGCTGCTGCGAGTTAAAGTTACACAAAATAAAAAACCAAAGATTCATGAATAAAAAAGAGGCGATACTACTTGTGGAATGTCTCGCTGCATACCTCAAGCTAAAAGGTGAGTACCGCCTCGTGAAGGTCATCTGACCTTAAAAGGGGAAGGCGACACTATTGAGGAATAAATATGTATCGCTGCAAACTAAAGGGAAAAACTGTTCTGAGCTATGTGTCGGTCGAAAATAGGTGTTAAAAGTTGTAACTTTTTAGTCTTTTTTTCGTATAACATTTATCGCAACAGCGATGCACTCAATAAGTTCCAGACAGATTTATTGGTTTTAATAATTATAGGAATAAACCTCAATGGGATTGTTATGTGCCAACGGAATCAGTAATCAATAAAAAACTATATAATGAAAAAAGTAGGAACAAAAAACATTGAAAACTTGAATGAAAAAAAAAGTAACAAATTAAAAGGAAGAGCAAAGAAGCATAAAATAGAATGGACTGAGAAAACTTGGAATCCATCGGCAGGTTGCACTAAAATAAGTTCAGGCTGTAAAAATTGCTATGCCGAAGTTATGGCGAACAGGCAGAAAGCTATGGGTACTGTTGGCTATGAAAATGGGTTTAAATTCAATACCGTTCCAAGTCGATTAAGTGCCCCTCTTAGAAGAAAAAAGGCAACAGTGTATTTTGTAAATTCGATGAGCGATATTTTTCACGAAGACATGCCTGAAGATTATATAGATAAAATATTCAACATAATTGAACTAACACCACAGCATACATATCAAATTCTGACAAAAAGAGCCGATAGGATGGTTCAATATTTGTCTCAAAGAGCAATTCCAAAAAATATTTGGCTTGGTGTTACCGTTGATAACCGCAAAGAAGGATTACCAAGAATAGATAAACTAAGAAATTTGAATGCAAGCATATTATTTCTTTCTGTAGAGCCATTACTTGAAGATTTAGGGGAAATGAATTTAAAAAATATTAATTGGGTTATTGTTGGAGGTGAAAGCGGAAATAAAGCAAGACCTATGGATAAAGAATGGGTTGTAAATATTAAACAGCAATGTGAAACAGAAGGTATTGCGTTTTTCTTTAAACAATGGGGTACTTGGGGTGAAGATAATATAAAACGAAATAAAAAATTAAACGGAAAAGCACTTGACGGTAAAATCTGGCAACAATATCCCCATATTATTGAACAGCAATTTGCTGTGATATAACTCAGGGTAGTAATGACAGTGCCTAATCGTTTATACCGCCCTGCCAGTAAATAATGACCGCAAGTGCCTCTATCATCAATCCCAGTAGGAATTTGTCGCTAAAAGAAGAAATTTCTTGTTATCCTTAATTCCTTAAAACCCCAACACATCATAAGTATCCAATAATTCTTTCTGACTAATTCCCAGATACCTACGTGTTATGGATGAATTACTATGGTTGAACAAATGGGAAAGTTTTACTATTGCCAATTCCGCATTTTCCGCTGACCGATTAAAAATTTCCCTTCCAAAACATTTTCTTAAACTATGGCTGCTGAAATTCTTGATTTTCAGATTGTACTTGACTTTCATGTCTTTTAAAATCACATTAATGCGTTGAATTGAATATACCCCACCCTTCTGGCTTGTAAAAATAAATTCATTCAGCATTCGTGGTCTGATATTCTTGTAGCAATCTTCGATATGTCGTTTTAACTGGGCATTAATTTTAATTTCCCTGGACTTTCCGGTCTTCCTTTCAATCAGGCTGAATTCATCCAGATTATACACTTGCTCCCACTTCAATGAAAGTATGTCACTAATACGCAATCCCCAGAAACTGCCAAATGAAATTAATAATGACATTTTGAAATTCCGGTCATTATATAGATTTCGTATCAAATTCATTGCTTGATTCCATTCCAGGAAGTCTGATGTCGTTGTAGAGAATTTTGCACTCATATTTGTTTCAGTTTTATAGGTTGTCGATTAAAAGTGAATATTGTATTATTGGGTTTTATAATTTATCTGTTGTAATAAATTGGATATCATGGCTTAAGACATTTTTCAATCACTATTGTATATAAGTGAATATTCTGGAAAATTGTGTTTTTCATAGCAGTATGATTAGTTCCGTATAAAAGGATAAATAGTGCATTTCAAAAATGGCTTGGTCAACGGCACAATATAACTTGCAACGGGAACGCCATCTAAAAGTTCAACCTGGAGAAAGCACCACTGATAATTCTCATCATCAATACACCAGTACCAGTGAGTAAAACTTCGCTTTCTAATTGGTTCGTTATCCATATTAATATTTTAATGGGTCTTATGTTTAATTATCAGTTCGGACAATATGGAGCATACCGTTCATGAAAATTTCCCAACAGAGTATTGCTTTTGTAAGAATCGGGAATTAAATAATAGTAAGTTCTTTGGGGTACACCCTCTTCTATCTCGGTAATTAGGAAATAGGTTGTATTATACTCATACTCAAGGTTCAATTCCTGGTGATAAATCGTAACCGTGTTACTATAATGACTATATCGTTTTGACTTCATGCACAAATGTTTGGTCATTCAAAAGTATGAATTATTTTTAAATAACGACCAAATGTTTGGTCTTTTTTTTATCTTTATCCAAAATACACTGGTCATGGAACCAAAGAAATCACCAATACCCAAAGAAATTACTCCGGAGCATCAAGAACTAATGACCGAGATTGGGACCAGAATCAAAAAGCTAAGGACAGACAGCGGAAAGCGATTAATTGAAATGGCGAAGGATATTAAAATATCTCGTAATGAATATAGTCTTTTGGAGCAGGGGAAATTATATTTTAAATTCTCGACATTATTACGGATTCTTGATTATCATAATGTATCCTTTTCAGACTTCATTAATGGTATTTAGCTACTCTAATTTTTAATTTTTTAATAATTTGTGAGCGTTGACCTGCGTGTCGGTGCGCTTCTGACCAGATAAATCACCAAAAATCGGTTATTCACCGTTAAAACTGGCATGTAATGCAGTATCTTATTCTTAAGGATGGTACAATAAACCGATATTATTGACTGCCGGGAGTATGATAGTCAACAAATATCGTACTGGTTGAAGTCTATTCTATTGTGCACAGTATTTATCGAAAACCACTGTGATGAAAACTAACCCCATCGATACTACAAGTGCATACCGCTTAAAATGTTTGAGTAATTTTTTGAAGGAGTACAGGATAAATTCCGGCATTAGCCAGGAGCAACTAAGCCATATAAGTAATCTTCACCGCAACACAATTATCCGTGCTGAGAATGCAAAAAATTTGACCTTAATCAGTTTATTTGAGTTGGTAGATGCAATGGATTTAAGTCCAAAGGAATTATTCTTGGATATTGAATGAATAGGATAAATCAACCCTTTGTAGATGTTTTCATTTTTTTTTATTATCAATATTTGCTTTAGCTATATTGTAAGTTTCTTCATTGATTTCAGCAGCAATGGTATTTCTACCTAAATTTTTACAGGCAATTATTGTCGTTCCTGCGCCCGCAAATGGTTCTACAATCAAATCATCTGGTTCAGTAAACATTTCTATGAGGCGTTCTGCTGATAGAATACTTTGTTGCCAATCATGGCAATCTTTTTTTGATTTCTTATCACTAATTAAATCAATTGTTAGATTTTTTGCTTTTTTCTTACCGTTTTGGAATATCAGTATAGGCTTCCAAAGGCACATCACATTTACCCCATTTACGATTAAAGTATCTCCTAAATGATGCAAACAGAAGCACCAATAGTATGTTAAATTACTTGACATTCTTTCAATGATTTCCGGTAAGTAATATTGCCCTGCATATGCTATACAAAAGCCATTTGGCTTTAATACTCGCTTAGCAAATGCAGATAACTTACTCCATAATTCAATGTATTCATAAGGATATGGCGGGTCTGTTATTATGCAATCAACGCTGCCGTTTGGTATATCGCAAAGCACTGTTTCAAAATCGCCTAATCTAAAGTCCACAGATGAAACAATGCTTTTGCCCTTTTCAGACAGTGCTTTACGGTATTCTCTATTTTTAATTTCTTTTACATCTCTGAATGTTAATTCGCCTTTTGCAACATTTTCAAACAATTTTAAGTCTTCTTTTTGTAGTTTTTTTGCTTTAGCGATATAAGTTCTGTTAGTTTTGCCCCCTGCAAGTTTTACAAGTTTTGCGTTAGTTTTTCTGGCATTTTTATCATCAACGCCCTGTTCAATTTTTTGAACAGGGTCAGATTTACCTAATAGCATTTTTTCTTTTGCTTCTGCCCCTAATGCAATAACTATTTCCTCATTTTTTATTATTTGGCACGCCCATTGTTGGCTTGTCATATTGCGTCTGTTATTACTTCTGACAACAAGATTGAACGCTTCAATATTAGTGCCGTTGAAATTCTTAAAAACAGGTGCTATGTTTAATTCCTCACATATTCTGTGCCTGTTCCAACCATCAAGTATAGCACCTTCAAATATCCATATTGGATATTTGCTATCGTAGCCATTTGCTTGAAGGTCGTTCATAAGCCTTGCATAATCATCCCCTCTTATTTCGGGGTAGATATTATATTTGTGTTTCTTCATTTTCAGATTATTCTATTACTTCCGTTGGCATATCAACAAAATTGGTTGGATTTATGTAAATGTATTGAATTTGCAATAAGTTTCTCAGTGTTTCTTCGCCTACATTAAAAGCGATTTTGTACACTCCAAAATTGTCTTGTCAAGTAATAAAAGGTCACAAATCCAGATATACATAGATTTAAAGTCAGCACTGAGGTAGTTCGGTTATACCAAAGTTACAAATCTGGTTAAGTAATAGTACTGGTGTGATAAGCAAAGAAAGGCTGAAAGACTAAAGTAAGCAGTTCTCAATTTCTTTTTATTATAAAAATGTACTCCGCAAATGCCTATCACCATTGACTTATAGCATGTATTTTAATTTGAGTCCAGAAAATCTCTGGCATTTCTCATTTATCCCTTATACATTTGCAACCTATTCGGTCAGACTGCTTGCCAGACAACAAGCAAAGCACCGAAAGCGCAATCCAATCCCGGACGAACTGATTCCTCTAAGGAAGAACTGCTCCGGAGTCTAATCCAATCAGATTGTGCTTTTTACCAAAACATTTGAACGCTTAGGCATTTGCATGATGCATTGCTATTGAATATGCATTGAGTATTCGCAGTATTAATGCATCCTTGAGAGGCAAAGAGGTTGATTTGAAATGAACTTAATATCAGAACGATAACGGGTAATATTACCCAAATGGAAATTAAATTTTATCAATATATGGAATATAAATTATCGGAACAGTACAAGAAGCATCTATTAATGATTGCTGAGTGCCACTTAAAAAGGCAGTTAATTAGTCTTATGAAAATCTACAGTGACTATGGGAGACCTAAAAATATGTCCCCCAAGAGAGTTTTGAGAAAAAAGGCATGCCGGGAATTGATTAAAGATGAGATTATCAAATCCGGATATATAGTTGAAAAGGTGATTCGCTATACCAAGGATGATATAATGGTTAACAGGCAAATTGCTAAAGCATTTCTAAATAGCATCGATGAAGTAAACTATGTGATATCATTATTCGGAAACTCCAACCAAACTATTACAGGAACTTGTCTGCCAGATTTTCTAATTAATGACTAATCTTATTTATAAATCTAATTATGAACCACTTAGACAATTTGACCTACTTAATGCGACAGGGTGACAGGATAAAACAGGGTTTTGAAACATTTTCAAGACAGTGACAGTCACTTTTCAGTATACTGATTTCTCACTGTCACTGTTTCAATTCCTGTTTAAAAGTCATTTTTATCTTGTCACCCTGTCGGATTGAAGTAAGAAAAAAGAAAAAAAGAACAATTATTTCCGAAAATCGGCAACAAAAAGTGGATTTTGCTTTTTTTCGGAGTATTTAATACCCAGAGGGTGCAATATAACCCTCAAAAAATAACTTGATTTAAATCTTTTAACAAATGAAAAGACTTAAAAAACAAACAGTAAAAATGAACCTCTGCCTTGAGAAGGACTTCTATGAACTCCTGCAAGACAGAGCCAGGAACGACTACGTGAAAGTAGCCACATGGACTAAGCAGTATCTCATGAAGGGTCTGCTTGAGAAAAATAACAGCGATAGTAAATGTTTAACTCAAAATGGAACTACAATGGGACTTTGAAGAAAACGGTAATACATCGAATGGCATCCAAGATATTGGTTTGTCAATAATACCAGTAGCATCAAACAAACAGCCTTTCAAATCCTGGGCAAAGTACCAGAGAGAGATTGCCCCAATCTCAGACTGGCACTCACACTACAAAAACCAAGGTACTGTTGGAATAATAACAGGAAAAATCAGTGGCAATCTTGAGTGCATTGATATTGACATCAAAAATGACCCCCAAAAGACAATCATAACTGAGTTTGCCAACCTTATTCTGAAAGACCTACTGAAAAGACTAATAATCCAAACAACCCCAAGTGGTGGTTTACACTATATCTACAGGTGTCCGGAAGCCATAATTGAAAAGAGTCAGAAACTTGCCTTGCACTCCAATGGTGAAGTTATTCTTGAAACCCGTGGAGAAGGTGGATACTTCTGTACGAGTAAAGTCAACAATAAGATTATGCAAGGTAAATTCAACCTTGAGACCCTTGAGGTTGAAATACCAGTCATAAATGTGGAAGAACGTAACTTCCTTCTGGAGACTGCCAGAAGCCTGACAAGGTATTTTCCAGCAGTAACCGGAAAAACTTCAAAGAACGGCAAACCATTTACTTACAGCGAGCCAGCTATTAATGATTTTAATGATAAATACTACATATTGGATTTATTTACCAAGCACGACTGGTCAATAGTCAAAGAAGATGATGAGAAGGTTTACTTGCTTCGCAAGGGTTCTTCAGCACAGCATTCCGGGTACTATTTCAAAACAAGTAAGACATTCTTCTGTTTCTCCACATCAACGGAGTTCAAACCAGAGAAACCTTATAACCACTTCCAGGTACTCCAGACTCTCGAAGGTAAAGAGGATTACAAAACTACGTTAAGACTACTTCCAGCACTGGGTTTCCCGGTAACGATAAAATCAGATAAGGTCACCGCAGATGCTATGGCTGAATATCTGAATGGTTTGGGAGTCCGGTATGACAGTTTCATACAAGATTTAACATTGAATGGCAAAATCATTGAAGAACTCGACTATAACACCATTTATATTGACTTGAAGAAGCATTTTGATAAAGAAGTTCCAAGGACCAGGTTCGAAGAGACTATTAAATCTCATTATATCCAGACAATTAATCCAATATTGGATTTTATCCAGACAAACAAGGACAGGCATCCCGTGGGAACATTTGAGAAATGGCTGGATTGCCTCGTGCTTAGAAACCATTCCATTGATAAGTGTATTGTACTGCACTTCCTTAAAAAATGGTATGTTGGTATGATTGCTCAAGCACTTGATGGAGAATTTCCAAATGAATTCTTTCTTACTCTCTTATCAGTTGAGCAGGGTATTGGGAAAACAACCACCTTACGTAATTACACTCTTCCTAAAGAGTTACAAGTATACAGGAAGGAGCATTCACTCAGTTTTGACGATGATTTCAAGGTCCTGATGGCTCAAGCACTTCTTATAGTGGACGATGAAATGGATGGTCGCTCCTATGAAATGGATAAGACATTCAAAACCGTGCTGAGCACAAAGGAACTCACCACAAGGAGAAAATATGACCGTAGAATCTCCACAATAAAACGTAGATGCAGTTTTGCTGGAAGTGGCAATAATCTTGCAGTAGTACGTGAACAGCAGAATCGTAGAGTCTTGCCAATCGAATTAGAGAGCATAAACAAAGAGAAACTTGCAGAGGTTGACCTTACTGACCTCTTTATGGAAGCCTACCATTTATTTGCCAATGGTTTCAAATATTCTTACCAGTATGAAGACCAAAATCTTCTTAGGCAATTATACGAGGACTACTTGCAGAAATCCGATGTTGACTTGATAATTGATGAATATCTTCAACATCCTATTACCATTGCTGATGTCTTCTATATTACCAATCTGGATATAGTCACTTCACTAACAAAAGAATTTCCGATGTCTGGGAAAAGGATAAATGTTCCTTCGATAGGTAAACTCATGAATGAACATGGATTTGATAGTGCTCGAAGAGGAATGAACAGGACAACCTGCTATGCAATAAGCCGTAGCAGCAGAATAATGGCACTAATTTATAATGAGTCACAATCATGGCGATTGAACTCCGAAAGATTCTCTGGGGAAACCAGTGATGATATGCACAAGAAAACAGCATAAGTAAATAATTAATATTTTAAATAATAAAGACATGACAAAAAAGTCAAAAAAAATCGTTGAGCAAACCTCTGCTCTTAAAAATGAGGAAGTAAATAATGTGGACATCTACGAACCAGATGCCGAAGATATTTATGAACCAGATGAATCTGACGTTTATGAACCGGATGAAGAGGGTTACGCAATAACATATGAAGAGACAATCTCAAATGAATTAGACGGTCAGTTGGAATACATAGGGTTCCTGGATGAATTGCTTTCTCATAGTATCGAGGCTGAAGAAAATCTCAAAGCACTGGCTGATACTATCATCGGAAAGATTGGGAAAGAAAAGTATAAAAGAATCATGTACGTAAGTATGTACAACATTATAGATTTAAAACAAAGATTGTCAACAGAAAATGAATTTTATGATTCAATAAATGCATGTCTTTGCAAATTTGGCAGTAAAAATTAAATACTATGGAAACACAAACAAATTATATCAATGAACTCTCTTCCAGAGTATATAACAAGATTGCCGAACCACATTTTAATGATTTCTTAATAAAACCATAAAAATAAGTGCATAAAAAAATAATGATGATGAAGACGCTTGAAGAAGCAAAAAAGGATATTGTTGAAATCATCAACAACTATCATTTGGTAGAAGACCAGCTACAAAAACTACAAGATGCTGGCTATACTGTTGATTACAATTGGGTCAAAGGCGGAATTGGTCATATATTTTACCTACAGCGTAAAAAAATCTATAGGATACAAATTTCAGAATCTGAATTGCATGGGAAATATAATATGGCTTGGTGTGTCGTAATTCCTGCCAAAGTACCAGACACAAATAATCATACTATGTCAATATTTACTAACAATGATATTTTCTAATTATTTTTCAAAGTTTTACTATAGAATTCTTAATTTTATAAGTTTATGTTACTTCTGGAAAATCCGAATATAAATTATTAAATCTCTACGAAAGATTATCTATTGAATTGGAAATTAATTTAATGAAAATATAAAATGGCAGGAAATTGTTATAAAAGAAATTTTATTAAAAAAGTCATTGCCAAAATAGACTTTTCGCTACCAACAAATATGTTCACACCAGAGTCTGTTGCAGATGCAGTGATTGAAATTAAGAAAAGATTTCCTATATCTGAACAATCAACAGCATCGCAACATGGATTACAAATAACAAATGAGGGTGTCAAATCATCAAAAATTGAATTCCCGGAATGGATATTTCATGGAGAAAACAGAGATAAGATGCTAAAGGTCAATCAACTATTCATAGAAATACTTCTAACAAAGTATTTTTCAGAAGATGATTTTAACAACGACCTTATTATTCCAATTTCACATTTATTAAAAATAAATCCCCAGACTTCAATCCGTAGGACAGGAATTAGATTTATCAATATTTTCGACTTTCCAATTGACACTTTTACCAAAGTTCATGAATACTTTTCTGAAAGCATTACAAGCAATTATCTTCATTTTATTGATTCTGACAAATGCAGCCGGTCTTTTCTTATTAATGAATTTGTAATTGATGATATTAAGTTAAGAGTTCAGTCAGGTTTCTCAAATCCAGATTATCCAGCAATAATTAAAAGAAATCACTTTGTTTTGGATTTTGATGCTTTTATTGATTACCCACATTTAATAAATGATGCTGAGAGTTATTTTAAAAGAATCCATGATTTAATTGAAAATAAATTTGAAACATTGATTACCGAAAAACTGCGAAATGAAGTCTTAAATGGAGAATGAAATTGTAAATATTGATGACGAACTGTATAAGGATGGACTTGAACAAAAAGATTTGATTCAAGAAACGAATACTTTACTTGAAAAAATTGATAATGATTTTACTGATAAGGTAATTGAAATCGTAATTAAAGGGCAAATAGATGATAATTAAATATCAGACAGAAATATCATCAGATAACCAAATTCATCAAGGTGACATATTTAGGTCACTTCAGTATTATGAAAGTTTTAAAGAAGAATCAAAAAGATTTGAATTATCGCTACTAAAGTTTCCCTTTTCAATAATATTAACGCAAGAATGTGACCTTTTGCATAACACTAAAGAACGAAGCTCAAGTGCTGAAAATTCTGAGATTATAAAACAAGATAAATATTTGGTATCACTCCTCTGCGCACCATTATATAATGCAGAACATTTATTTGCAGGGAATCATTTAAGCAATCTGAAAATCGAATCTGAACGAAAAAACAGTGAACAAAGAAATTATATTAAATCAAATAGAGAACCACGATATCATTATATAGAATTCGAAAAACCAATTCAATTAGTACCGATGATAATTGATTTTAAACATTACTTTACGGTATCGATTCTCACATTAGAGGCAAACATAAATCAAAGAGTTTGTTCTATAAAACCTTTATTTAGAGAATTAATCACTCAAAGATTTTCAAATTTCTTGTCAAGAATTGGACTTCCTGAACCAAATATTATTCCTGATAATGTCATACAAGAAATTTTATGAAAGTGAATTCTATTTAATAATTATTTAATCAAGATAGCTTCATTATATAAATTTTAATCAATATTCCCATTGTTCATGCTTCAGAATAAATCGGTTTAGTTCCTGTTTATAATTGCGCCAAGAAGGCATGAACTTGTCCATATAAGCAACGAATCTCTCTGTATGGTTGCGTTCCAGGAAATGGACCATTTCGTGGACAATGATATATTCTAAGCAGTGTTCCGGTTTTTTTGCCAATTCAAGGTTTAGCCAGATGCGCATGGCTTCCCGGTTGCATGTACCCCATTTGGTCTTCATTTTTTTAACTTCCCATTCGGAAACCTCGACACCAACAACTTTCTGCCATTTCACAATCAAGACGAGGATTTGTTCTTTGAGATTCTTCCTGTACCAGTTGGTCATTACATTTTCACGTTGTTCTATAGTATAGTCTTTTTTGACGTATAAATCGATAAACTTTTTGTTTCTGATAATGACTTTGGGATGTCCGGTATGGTGAATTACGTGTAACAAATATCTCTGACCTCGAAAATAGTGACTCTCACCGGAAATATATTTTCTTTCTGACTGACGGTCCTGGTTGACATATTTAAGCTGATTCTTCTTAATCCAGGCAAGTTTTGAGATAGCAAACAGGCGTACTGCTTCATCATCGACTTTTGTAGGTGTAGCAATTCTGACCCTGCCAGATGGTGGATAGACAGCAAGGTGAATATTCTTTATATCCTTCCGCACAACATCAATAACTATATCATTTACGATTATCTGATGCATTTTAATAATCTGGCTGGCTTTTAACTATTTCGAATATTCTTTGTACTTCTGCATCAACTTTTATATGCTTTTTTATAGCATTTCTGACTTCACGTTTTTTAATCTCAGTGCTTCGCCAGTCATCTTTCTTCGTATAGATTATTTCATAATCCAGTACTACTGCTAATTCTTCATTCTTATCAAGATTGTCATATAATGCTCGCTTTGCTCTTGTATCCAGAGTTTTGGGATACTTGGTTTCATTGGGACGTTTAACTTTTCTTGATAGTTCCACAATCTTTGCCAGATACTTCTCATATTCAATTGCTTCGGCTCTTCTTTGCTGAATTAATTCATCAAGAAGTTCCGACATGTTTTCATAGTACTTCGGATTGATAGGTCTTTCATCATGAATAACTTTTCGTAAGTTGTTTTCGATTGTTTCTGCAACTGCTTGTCTGTTTTTACGAATATTTTTTGGTAATGAGTTTACTGCCGATTCTCCACGTTCAACAATTAATTCAACAAGAGACATGTCATCAAATGCCGAAATAATTTTACTCTCTTCTGCATTAATATATGTGTCGATTAAATGTCTCATTGCTGGCTCATATGCTTTTAAATCTATATAATCAGCACTTGCCAGTTTAACCTCTGCTCTTGCACTTTCATAATGTATTGTTTCTTTCAATATCTTATCAGCTTCAATATTGGTATAGCCAGCAGCTTCCATTTCATTGGCAATGGCTGAATATGCACGAACTAAGTGTGAAACAAGTTTATAAAATGCCAGACGTTTAGGTTCATGTCTTTTAACTTCATCTACATCTTCAGTATTTTCTCCACAGAAGTACCGGATGTATGCTAATGTATCTTTTGGTGCTTTAACTGGCTCACAGAGTGTTCGTATGCTTTCCAACGCTTCATCAAGTATTTCCTTCGCCTTCTTTAGGCGACTGGCTAATAATCCTGCCACATCCTCTTTATCATAGCCTTGCAATGCTCCAGATGTATAGTCAGTAACCGATGCTTCCAGACTTTTGAAAAGGTCTTTATAGTCGATTATATAACCGTAGTCCTTATCATCCCCATCCAGCCTGTTGACCCGGCAAATTGCCTGAAATAATCCATGGTCTTGCATGCTTTTATCTATGTACAGATAGGTTGAAGGTGGAGCGTCAAAACCAGTCATGAGTTTATCGACAACTATTAAGAGTTTCATTTGTGCTGGTTCATTGATAAATTTCTTCTTTACTTCATCTTCAAATGTTTCCGTTGACTTCCCATTGAGCATCTTCAGATATACTTCATACTTTTTTAGTTTATCAGTACTACTATCTTCATCTATGCTTTCTCCTTTAATATCAGTTGTTGAAGGTACATAGGACGTTACAATTGCAGATTTTTTTAATCCGGAGTTCTGAAACAATTCATAATACTTGCATGCTTCGTATATGCTCCCAGATACAAGAAATGCATTACCATGACCGCTTTTCAGACGGTCTTTGGTCTCCATATCAAACATTATGTCGGCAACAATTTTTTCAAGGCGAGATTGAGAACTCAACACAGTCTGCATTGTACCCCACTTCTGCTTTAATTGCATTTTAGCAAACTCTGTTAAGCCTTTGGTCTTTGCTTCAAACCATTTATCTATTTTATCCTGTGATGTAATACTCTGGTCAATATCCCGTGCTTCGTAACGCAAATCCAAAACCACATTATCTCTTACAGCTTCATTGAACTTGTAAGTATGAATATAACTACCAAATATCTCGATGCTTTTTTGTTTATCTACCTTCAACAGTGGTGTACCAGTAAAACCGATAAACATAGCATTTGGCAATATCTTTTTCATTGCCTTATGAAGTTCACCAGACTGAGTACGATGACATTCATCAACATATACATAAATATCACCCTTGGCACTAAAGTCTTTTGGTAAGTACTTCGAAATATCTTCAATGAAGCCATCATAGTCTGCCTCTTCTTTATTACCAAACTTATGAATTAGTGAGCACATGAGCCACGGCAATGACATATTGAGTTTTTCCACCAAATCTTTACCACTTGTTGTACGTTTGATTTGCTCATCAACTCCCTTGAAGACCTTCTCAATTTGCTTATCCAGTTCATCACGGTCGGTTACAATCAGTACACGGGCATCTTTTATATGTTCTCTTATCCATTTCGTCAGCCAGACCATTATCATACTCTTGCCACTGCCTTGAGTATGCCAAATGATACCACCTTCACGTTCTCTGACCCTTTTTTGTGCTGCTTTTACCCCGAAATATTGATTATGCCGACAGATTTTTTTTATTCCAGCATCAAATACAATAAAATCATGAATTATTTCAAGAAACCTTTCCTTCTGACACACTTGCAGAATTTGTCGGTTAAGTGGGTTTTCAACATCACTATCTTCTTTCCACTTCAAGTAATATGTTTCCGGAGTCAGAATAACACCATATCGAAGACCTTCAGTATCATTTCCTGCCATTACTAACTGTACAGTTGAAAAGAATGGCATTACAAACATGCTTTTCTGATTGTCTAAGTTCTGCCGGATTCCCTCTGATACTGAGACTGTGCTTCGCTTTAATTCCAGAACACCAAGAGCAATGCCATTGACATAAATAACGATATCTGGTCTTTTTTTATTTTCACCCTTGATGCTAACTTCTTCAGCAATAGCAAAATGATTATTCAATGGATTTTCCCAATCAATTAGCCATACAGTCTTAGTGTTTTCGCCTACTTCTTCTCTGACCTTCACTCCATATCGCAAAAGAGTATAAACCTCTTTATTTATATCATATAAGTTCTTGTTCTGTACTCCGGCAACCTTTTTTAGTTCGGTAAAGGCTTTGCTAATTAAAGTATCATTATAATCGTTTTCTTGAAGGTACTTTCTAAGATATTCTTCTTCGATGTTACTGTTATTCTCTCGGTCATGCCAGTTGCCCAGATATTCATAACTAAGGTTGCTCTTGTTGGCAAATAATGCAACTATTCTGTCTTGTGTGATACGTTCAACTTGACCTACGGGACTCATATTAATCTAATTTTACCTGTTAGTAATACCTGCATCATGCCCTGTTTAATCATTCTGTATTTATGCAGTTTATTCTCCAATAATTTAATTTCATTGTCCATGTCATAGATTATAGAAGCAATTGCCACCTGTTCCTTTGGTTCAGGAAGTGGAATTTCTATCTTTTTAACAGGGTCATTCATTAATTTTGGATTAGCGAGATTTTTTGAAACATGCTTTGGTGTAATAGTATCAAGAATCAAAGCAACAAATTGTGGATAATCTTTTTTTAACTTAATTGTACCACACACATTTGTACAATTAAACTTGCCATTTCGATAGAATATTTTACCAGCATTCACACCATCAGTTGTCCACGTAATATATTCTCCATCAAAATCATAAGTGTCAATATATCCCATAACTCCATCGTCTGTGGTTTGTGATGAATAAACAGGATATTTCCCTTCAATTGCACTATCAATTTCTTTATGGCTAATAACCCTACCTCTACCTATTTCCGATATTGCACTCATCTTCTTCACAAACCACTCCCCATTAAATCCAGCTAATCTTTTTTTGCCTGTAAGTAATTCCTGCATTGCCCCTTTCATAATGTCACGCTTCTTAGCAATAACTTCTTCCAGATTTTCGATGAGTGCATCAATATCTGAAAGGGTATTGGCAATGATGATTTGTTCTGCTTTAGTATTTGGAACTATAATTGGTAATGTACGTGCAATTTTACCTGTGTAACTCTGTTGCTTAGTACCTTGGCAATATTTAAACGCAAGCATTTTCCCTTGCCAAACATAATAGTGGTATAAATACTTATTATCCAAAGTGTCTTTTGGAAATAATGCCATGCACGATTGGTTAGATGTTGCCTCAACTCCAGTTATACCACAACTACCTCTTGTCCCCTCTGCTTCTAATCCAGTAATTGCCATTAAAAATGTGCCAGCAGGAAGTATTTTAAGATTGGTATTGCTAACGGCTTCATCAGTAATTTTCTCGATAGTGTCTATAATAATATTGTAATTTAATTCACCACTTGTTATCCACTTTATGTTTCCTTTATAATATTCGGGTCTTCCTCTATAAGGAGTTGCACCACTGGAAAATCCAGTCATAACGTCTTGAAATTCCTTAACATCCCAATCAGATGGAATTACTGCAATTTCTGTTTTTTTGTAATTATCTGGTATTTCAATATTCTTTACCATTCAAATTTCATTTTTTTTAGGTGTTCATTTACTTTATTTTCTAACTCAACTAAAGCGTTAGACATCTGTGGTAAGGGTATCTGGTAACGTTCAGCAAGCACTCTTATTCTTTGAGTAAGACCTTGGACGACACGCTCCACTTCAGTTTTAACATCTTTTTCAATTGTCATCAGCCACTTATCATCTACGACAAGGTTTTGTATCTCGTCAACTGACAGGGTCTTGTATCTTAAAGCAACTTTCTTATCCAAATAAGTATATGATTCTTTTATCTTTTTACCAATAACTGTTTCCTTTTCATTTAGTTGGAGATATTTTTCTAATATCCCAACCTCATCATAAAAATCCGCATCACCTTTAATTTCTTTCATACGTTTTTGGACACTGGTTTTAGTAATTTTGTCCTTATCGTTTTTTGCCTCAGAAAGAAGACCTTCTTCTCCACCATGTTCTTCTTCAAGTTCAGTTAATTGTTGATTAATCGCTTCTCTTTCTGTTTCAAGTTTTTCAATGATGCTTTTATCAGGCTTGAAGAATTTATCAATAACCAGTTGCTTTGGTAAGAGGTCACAGTCCCACGTCTTCTTCTTTTCATCCAGAGATAAATCTGCCTTCCAACCTTCATCGGAAATCTGATATAAATCGTCTTGCATTATTGTCATCCAGTAGTTCATAATGCTTTGATAAATATGGTAATTGTCAATAAGTTGAATGGCGGAAAACATTTGTAGCAAATCTTCAGATAAGTACCTAATCGTCATTTTTGGTTTAACACCTACAACCATGCTTTTTAGATACGGAATATGTTTATTCCGCCATGCTTTAAGAACTACATCAACTTCTCTGGAGTACTTAACAAAATCTGGATGTTCGAATATGGTTTTCTTAATCTGTGTATGGTCTATACTAAGGTTACTGAAATCCTTCCGTAAACTCGATGAAAACAATACACCTTTTATGTTCGGAAATGCCTTCCAGTACCTTTCCAAAGCATCCACATCTTTATCTGGAATACCACCAAGTAAATGTGCTTCAATATTGTGAATGTCTTCCTCTTCCTGACTGTCAATATATCTGGGAATATTCAGATTATAATCGTTCTTGGGGTCGCTGATTTCACTATGGAGAACCATCCTGCTATACTTTGGAATTTCAATCTGATTATTGAAAACATCAACTATTTTATGAATGTCTTGCTCACGTAAACGGTTCTTGTTACCATCTTTAATAAAACCTTTGCTGGCATTAATCATGAAGATTCCAGTACGATTCTGGGAATTCTCTTTATCCAGTACTATTATACAGGCAGGTATTCCAGTTCCATAGAACAAGTTTATTGGTAAGCCAATAATACCTTTGATATAACCTTTCTGTATGATGTTTTTCCGTATTACAGCCTCAGCATTACCACGAAATAGCACTCCATGTGGAAGGATTATTGCACCCTTGCCAGTACTTTTCATAGAACTGATTAAATGCTGCAAAAAAGCATAATCACCATTTTTCTTGGGTGGTATACCATATTCAAACCTTTTGAATTCATCATTTATAGGGTCTAACCCAGTGCTCCATGCCTTGGTAGAAAAAGGTGGATTTGCTACACAAAAATCGAAGGTTTTTAATTTCCCATCGGGGTTCTTAAAATATGGCTTTGAGAGTGTATTATCCTGCCAAATCACTGCTGTTGGATTGTCGTGCAAAATCATATTCATTTTTGCCATTGCAGCAGTTGCATTATCCATTTCCTGTCCATAAATGGTAACACCATGTTCGCTTTCATCGGCAGCTTTTAATAACAATGAACCGCTACCGCAAGTCATATCATATATGGTTTGGTCCTGGTTTTTGGCTTTGTTTATAGCAATGACCTTCGCCATGACTCGTGATACCTCTGCTGGTGTATAGAATTGTCCTTTGCTTTTACCAGATTCAGTAGCGAAATTACGCATTAAGTACTCATATGCATCACCCAATAAATCGTCACCTTCTGCTTTGTTTTTGCTGAAATTCAGACTCGGATGTTCAAAAATGCTGACCAAGTTGGATAGTCTGTCCTGTTTTTCTTTACCTTTTCCGAGTTTGTCATCATCGTCAAAATCTGCAACGTCAATAACCCCTTTTAGGTCATTTGCTTGTGCCAGATTTGTAACTATGGTATTAATGCCTTCACCGATGCCCTTCTGACCTTTTAGAGCAACCATGTCACGAAAACTACCACCCTTGGGTATTTCAATTAGTGCATCTTCCCTGCCTTCGTACTTATCAGAAACGTATTTCATAAACAACAGTACCAATATATAATCTTTATATTGTGAGGGGTCCATGGGACCTCTCAATTCATCACAACTCTTCCACAAAGAGGAATATAATTCACTTTTTTTAATAGCCATATTGAATAAAATCAATTAATTAACGAATGTCGGTTTAACCAACCTTTAAAATTACAGTTTGTTAATGAATTTTGTATTATACCCAAGACTATAAATGAACAGACCGTAACATTAAAATCTGATGAATAATTGGGGATACAGTATTGGATGCAAATAAGAGATATAAAAAAATTAAACTCCTCATGTACAATCACATAATGTATTGTTTTAGTAACACTACCAGAATTGGGTATAATTTTCCCGAAAAACAAAATATTACAAATGCTATATAATCATCAATATTTTTCTACTATTAACAAAAAAAATCAATGTAATTTATTGATTTACAATGGTCTTTTTTTGATTTATGGTCGGGGGTGAGAATCCTATACTGCAATTGTTCTCTATTGCTAAACATTGAAAGAATAACAATCAAAATTTCTGAAATTCAGCCAGACCTTCATTTGCTCTATTTTTAAACTTTTGAAAGGAAACATTTGCCATAATTATCTGTTTTTAATTTAATTAGTGAGTACGTAATCAAATTTCAGAAATGCCGAGGACAAATCAAAAATAACTTATGTAATTAATTGACATAAAAATATTCGTAATTGTCGTGATGAATTACGGATTTGGCAGTAATTTAATTAAAACATCTTCTTTCTCTAAAAAATCATCTGCATACTTCTTTATGGTTTGATAAGATTTATGACCACTAAAGGTTTTGCTGACATCAACACCATAAAGTGCTATGTTTCTCTGTATTGCATATCTTCTCATACAATGGCTTGCTACTTTATCTGCCTTCCGGTACTCTATATCTTTATTATATTCCGCACTATGCAGGTATATCACTTCATCATTGAATACTTCTTCTGCCATATTGTGTAATCGGGTGTTGAACATATCCTTATTGATGTTAAATAACTTGTTGTCAGTTATTTTCATATGATACTGTATTAACTCGATTGCCTTACGGTCAACTACGACAACACTACGGGTTTTAGTTTTCTTCCATTCCGTAAACTGGATTTCTACGTATTTCGGGAATATAGTAATGCTATCCTTGTGAATGTTTATCAGTTCTCCAATGCGTAAGCCAATAAAACTGTTAATGTACAACATATCTTGTACTACCTTAAATTGTTCATTATTTGTCTTGTAATTCAACAATCTTTGAAAGTCCACTTTGCTGATGCTATACTGTTGGTTGTCCTTTAAGGGTTTTAATACTTTTTCAAGCATTGGCAGTTTTTTTTGCTTGGCTATCCAATTCAAGAAAGTAATGGTAGTGACTTGGTTAAGATGCACGGCTACGTTGCCATATGTCTTTCTAACTGGTTTTTTAAGTTTCTTGGATTCAATTAACCGTTTTTCTCTTGCTTCTGCTTTTGCTCGTTTATGACCAACAAGCCACTTGCCGAAATCCTTCACCGTCTTTTCACTGATTATCTGTTGTAAGGTGTACTTGGTAAGATGATTGTCATAATATGCTTTAAATGCGTTCAGATTGCGAACATAAACCATTTTACTTAATGGTTTAACCGTTAGTTGTTTCAGATATTCATTAATGTACCATTCCATTGGCTTATAAAACCTTGCGTGTTCAAACACTTCATCCAACTGTTGGGGTGTAGGGTAATTGCTATATATCTCATACAACCCATCAATGGTTTGAAATAAATTGGACTTGATTTTATCCAAGTCTTGCTGTATGCTTCCACCATATTGGTTTGTGTTTACCATTTCAACTTGCTCTTTACTCAACAGAAATTCTGTACCGTAATGCCAAAAGACTTGCTTACCATTAACTGTGCAACTGTATCTGAAGTATGTCTTGTAAAGGTTCTTCTTAACCACTGCACCAAGTGCAATCAATTTAAGGTTGAATTTCTTTATCTTTGTGTCCATTGGTATGGATATTGGTTTGCATTATCAAAGATAAGAAATTATATTAATTCTATATTAAAATAGAAAATATTTGGAAAATATGAAAGATGCTGAAATCGTTAATATATTGATATACAAGCATTATATATTTCTGCGAAATAACTGCTTTAATGTGCCAAATAATTTATAATTTCGCACATTATGAGGAATTATGACAGCCGGGTGGCAGGCATATTAGGGACGGTGATTATTCATCTTATCGCCGGTATATTTTTCATGCTCTACCAGATCGGCGCTTTAAAAAAAAGCATTACAAAGGATTTCAGAATAGAATTTTACCAGGTGCCGGAACCGGAGGTCAAAAAGAAAGTGGTTGAGCTGCCGGCGACCAAAGTTGAACGAATTCTCCAGGACGACCATGAAATGCTTAACATTGCCAGAAACCTGGCAAACAAATCAGAGGAAAAGATAAATCCTTCAGACTATATTGACAAAGTAAAGGATGAGCTTATTAAAGAGGGCAAACTGGGCAGGGACAATTACATTGACGAGCAGAAAAGACAAAAGGAGGAAGCGGTGGATCAGTTGTCTTCAGAGAAGCAGTTGACGGAACAAAAAGAGAATAAGCCCACTGAATCACAGAAGATGGAAGCCAACTACAAGGGACCCACGAGAATCTATTATAACCTCGAAGGCCGGATGCATACCTATCTGCCAATTCCAATATATAAATGTGAGGGATCGGGGAAAATTGAATTATCGATAAAGGTAAACCAGCAGGGTGTCGTAGAGGAAGCTATGGTCATCAGTGCCTCAAGCACTGCAACGGATCCTTGTCTTGAAGAGACAGCAGTCAGCACGGCATACAGTTCAAGATTCAATGCTGATATCAATTCTCCCAAAGTGCAGGAAGGCACTCTCACATATGAGTTCGTCGCTCAGTAAAGAATGTGTTTTTGGTCAATAATCCAGAAGATCTCTCCTTTATTCCGGAATCATGGAGAAAAGCGTCTAAAACAACAAATCGCCGGATTTGTATTTGTAGGGCTGAATTATTTCCGGAATATTCCTGTCAATTATACGGTTATTCACGAGCGGACCTATCGTATGTGCTTTCAGCTGACCTTCCGGGCATGGCTTAAGCAGGCTGACAGCTTTTTCTTCTGATAATGAAAGGTCTATCCATTTCTTTTCATCGGATCTGCTCAGGATGGCGGGCATTCTTTTGCCTGAATTATGAATTTCTGCCATCATTTCATTTGCTTCAGTAGTTATAATGGAAAAAGTCTGAAGCACCTGCCCTGTGCCATGTTGCAGCCATTCACTGTAAATCCCTGCAAATGTGATTATTTTGTCATCCGGTTGATAAATATACCATGGGATTTTTTCCTTTCCGGCATGATGCCACTCGAAAAAGCCTGTTACCGGTATCAGGCATCTCATGGAACGGAAAGAAGATGAAAATGACGGCTTTACATTAACGCTTTCCGCCCTGGCATTGAAAGTTTTATATCTGATCTCCTCGGCCTCCTCTTCCGTTCTGACCCATGAGGGTATGAGCCCCCATTTCAGGAAGCTGATGCTTGAAGGGTTGCCGGAGCAGACAGCAGGCAATTCGGGAAGACCATATGCATGATAGTAATAACTGGGTTCATAACGATATTTTCCAGGAAAATCTATTCCATATCGTTCCTCGATCTCTTCCTTTACAAGATTGACACTGACAGAAAAGCACATTAATTGACTGATAAATCCGGTATTTCTGTTTTAAGCGGCAATGGAAGTGAATATTTGAACAGATCCTCTTCCGGCCAATTCCTGACCTGCATAAGAACCCTGGACATCATCCCGTTGATATATGAAAAAATCTCAGGGCCGTTCCAGGCGCTGGAATTCAGAAGGACAACCCATTCAGTGCCGTCGGATTGTCTTTTCAGCATACCTGCGCTACCGGGGAATGATCCTGTTCTCCACCAGTTACCATCTTCGTTTGTCGCCTTCCATCCTATCGGAGCATATTCATTGGCATTGTCAGTCATGAACTTTATACTCTCGCTGCTCAATATTTCAGGTCCATCAGAAAATCCATCCACAGCCTTCATCAGTCTGGCAAGATCCGGTGCAGTTGCAATCCATGCTCCGGCTGATCCGAGAGCTTCAATGTCATTTCCTCCATAACTCGGAGGCAGCAATTCTCCGGTGCCATAGATAGAAGGCTTTAATACCACATCGGCGGGTTCATAATATGTCACTTCGAATGGCACCTTCAGGGAAGCAAGGTTGTGTGCAAATGACATATCATATATGCCAAGAGGTTCAAATATCTCCTTTTTACAATATTCCTCATAAGGCATGCCCGACGCTTTTTCAATTACAAATCCCAGAACACTGTAACCCAGATTCGAATATGCCTTTCCCGTACCTGGCGTAAACTGAAGATTTTTATCAAGAGCCCATCTGATAATTGTCCTAGTATCTACCGGAGGCTTTACTCCCATCTTTTCTGCAACGACAAGCGGCATGAACATCTGGTCGCCCCATCTCTGCGACCAGCCTCCTTCATGGCCTAACAGTTGAGCGACGGTCATACTGTAGACCCTCTTATCCTTCGGATTACTGAAATATGGATCATTAAGTATTCCATCAGGACCAAATACTTTTTCATTGACCGAGAGTTTTCCATCTTCCTGAAGCTTCATTACTGCAATTGCAGTGATGAGCTTTGATATGCTTGCAATCCTGAATTTATTATAAGGCTGGGTAACCTCCCCTGAAGCCGTGTCTGCATAGCCAAAGCCTCTGGCATAAGCCAGCCTCCCGTCTTTTACAATTGCCACTGATGCGCCTTCAATGGTCCATCTGCGCATAAAAGCAGAGATAATCTTTTCAGCAGGAGCAAATTCCTTACCTTCAGAAAAGGTATTCGTCAATCTTACATTAGTTGGCACAAGCTTATCGACGACTGCACTGCTTTTGTCAATGGCTCCAGGATTATAGCTTACAAGCAAAACCAGGAATACAGAAAGCAATATTTTCTTCAACCTTGACAAATTCATATTTTTTATAAACACAAAAATAAAAAGTAATTAATTCGTCCGATAAAATATTTACAAAATTTATAAAGTTATTATATCATTGGCTGTTGACAACTAGACAGGATCAAATAATTGCCTTATAAAAGAATCCATATAACTTTGCATTCATGGTGGCAAAAGGGATTATTGCCAGAATAAAAGTGATTGCTGCAGCGGGTTTCATGTGGTTCATTCCGTTTGTGCTTTCTGCGCAGATATCAGTTATTGACACTTCTGAGTACATTCCGCTGTTTTATGATGGTGCCCTGGATTACAACCTGATGGTCGCTGCCTCAAAGGGTTATACCTCGGAAATTGAAAGAATGTTGAACCAGGGAGCAGATGTTGACGCTACAACAGCAGAAGATGCGACTCCGCTGATCTTTGCAATCGCCAATTTCAGAACTGAAGCAGTAATGGCCCTTCTGAATAAAGGTGCCGATCCCAACAAGGTGACAGTGAGATCCGATACTCCTCTCCTGATTGCAATAAAAAACCTTAATTCAAAAACGGTGGATGTCCTTAAAGAATATGGGGCAAGTATTGATTCGTTGGTTGCAGTTATTACTGACGCACTTATAAGGCATGGAGCAAATATCAATGCAAGGGACAAATGGGGAGTCACTCCCCTCAATTATGCATCAGTTTATGGCTTTGCAGATTTAGCAGACATGTTGCTGTATTATGGCGCTGAATCAGATTTAAATGCATTCGATGGCACAACTCCCCTGATGTCAGCTGTCTGGTCGGGTAATGACAATATAGCCGATCTTCTGATTCAATATGGGGCCAACCTTGAATCAAGGGATATCGACGGATTCACACCCTTTCTTATCGCTGCGCAGAACGGAGATACTATCATGTTAAGCATTCTGATGAAAAACGGAGTTGATATATATGAGAAGAATATAGACAGATGGGATGCTCTGGACCTTGCGATAAGATCTGGACAAAATGAAGCTGCGGAGTGGCTGATCAGGAATGGCGATAAATGGAAGGAGCAGTCTGCCGGGAAAATAAATTATTATGATGTTGCTGCAAATTACGGTAGAAGAGAAATGCTGAATATTCTTGAAAAAAACGATTTCCCTTCAAAGTATCACCCTCGCTTCAACGAATTGGATCTTAGCCTTTCCTCAAAATTCAATACGAGGGATATTTATACCGGGTTTTCACTTTCACTGAAGGAGCCTCGCAGAAATATAGGCGTAATCGCAGGGCTTGACACAAAATTATGGTACACCAGGGTAATTGTCCAAAAAAGCTCTGATCTTTTCTATCAGTATATGGATAAGAGCTCTCTTGCTTATATCGGGGTATTTAAAGATTTCAGGCTTACCGACGATATTTTCAGGAGCAATATTCTGATCTCTCCTTCTCTTGAAGCAGCATATTCCTTCGGAAACAAATTTATGGGAACAGATATATCCCCGGAAGACAAATTTAAAATCATCCCTGCAGTCACTTTAAAGGTGAAGAAGAAAAATTTCACCCTGTTTTCATCTGTGGAATACACAAACACCAATTTTTATGGCATATGGCCCGTGTGGCTCAGGATAGGCCTTTCGGGTAATTTTTATTTTAATTTTGTAAAAACAAGCGGAAAACAAATTAAATGGTACTGAAATTACCAATAAGGATTTTATGTGCCACACTGCTCTTCATGAGCTTTGCCCTTGTATTCTCATGTGATGACAGCGATATGCTTATTATTGACTGTTCAAAATGCACCAAAGACGAACCCTCCAATGCAACCATAGATATCTCACTCAGCACTCAGTATGGCAATGTACTGGTAAACGTGTATGAAGGCAATCTCGAAGACAGTGTTCTCTTCAACTCATTCAGCTATGCCTCGGGCAGTGCATCATGCGAAGTGACACCGAATAAGAAATATACGATTACAGCAAGGTATGCTGTCGGGAATAAGGCTTATATCGCAGTCGATTCCGTAACCCCTGGAATTAAATACGTCAAGGATCAATGTGATGAAGCCTGCTATTACGTCTATGACAACTCTGCCGATCTCAGGTTGAAATACACTAAATAGGCTTCCCGGCAAATCAAAGCCAGAAATGAAGGTGATGACATTAACTGAGAACTCCTCTCCTGAGACACAGTTATTGAATATTGATTACGGGAGTCGCAGCCAGGAAAATTTCCTTTCTGTCGTACCACACATTTTTGAGAAACAGCCCGCTGGGAGGGGCAGTTAATTTCGCGACAGAGTCAGTTTTCCCTTTGAATAATGAAGCTATATCCCGGGGGACGAGATTGCCACGCCCGACTTCAACAAGAACCCCGGTCATGCGCCTTACCTGTTTCCATAAAAAATGCGAACCAACGACATGGAACAGGATAATCCCGCCAAATTCGTTGACTTCTGCATGTATGATCTCAGTTTTTGTCGAACCTTGTTCCTGGTCAATATCGGTGAAATTCCTGTAATCTTTCAGACCCACAAATTCGTGAGCCGCAATATTCATATTCTCTACCGAGAGCTGATCCTTTATCCACCACACAAATTTCTTACCGAATGCTGTCCTTCTCCTGCTAATCTGGTAAATATAGCTTCGTGCAACGGCACTGTGTCTTGCATGAAAGGAATTGTCCGATTTTTCCACCTCAAGAATGCAGATATCCTTGGGCAGCCTGTCATTCAGGCCATATTTTATCTTAAGTGGAGGAAGATCCGTTTCTGCATCAAGATGGGCGACCTGTCCGGTTGCATGAACTCCGGCATCTGTCCTTCCGGCGCCAAATATATCCGTGATTTTATTTTCGAACAAATCATTGCAGGCATCAAGGATTTCTCCCTGAATGCTTTTGCCGCCCTTCTGCATCTGCCACCCCGAATAGCGTGTCCCTTCATATTCAATATCAAGCCTGAATCTTTCCATGATTTTTTATTTTAATGTTGTAAAAATAATATAATTAAAAAAAGAACCGGAATTTCTTGCACAAGGAACAAGTTTTATCAGATGGAAATGAGGCAGTATATTAAAATATCATGACCAGATTAATTCCATTTAACAGAAAGATGATGATTAAAGATAAATACTAAATTTGACCGAAATTAATTTTAATGCCGAAATGGACCAGTTCAAAAATCATCCCCTCTACAGGTTACATACCATTGATACAGCAATGAGCAATATGTGGAATTTTTACAAAAGCAGGTTTCTTGTATTATTTCTGACTTCCCTCGTAATGTCGCTTATGACGCAGTTGATATCGGTACAGATCAATCTTGGGGACATTCAGAATACGACGAACCCGATGGAGCTTCTTGAGAAATACAAGGGGTTCATCCTCCCTTTTTCTGAAATGCTTATTATAAGCCTGGTTTTCTCGGTTTTTATGCAATATTATGTGATGTACAATCCCCTTGAAGGACACCCGAATATTTTTGTTTCTGCCTGGATATCATTAAAATACATTCCATCATACATTATAATCCTGATCTTATTCTGTTTCATGGGTGCTGCCGCCATGACTTTAGGGGTACTTGTTTTCATCATAGGGATGTTTTTCGCTCTATTCTGGATTGCGACCATTTATATGTTTATTCTTCCCGTACTCATGGCTGAAGGCACGAATATAGGCAAGGCTATTGCACGAATAGTTAAGCTTGCGCACAGAAAATTCTGGACAAACCTGGCATGGTTACTTATTCTTTTCATCATAATCCTGGTGATTACTTTTATTCTTTCAGGGCTGACCATAATTCCTTTTTCAGGAAACTTAATGAAGTTGTTCAAAGATCCCTCTGAAGCAATAAGGTCCATGAGTTTTACATCAAATCCCATATATATATTCTTATCAGCAGTCGTAAGCGCTCTTGTTGCACCGCTCATACCCATTTTCAGCTCAATACTTTACCTTAATGCCATTGCAAATGAGGATGTATCATTGCAGGTTACCGCACCTGATGAGCCGCCAAGAGTAAGAGTAGAAGACCTGTACGCCAAACCATATTCAGATGATCATCCGGATAACCCGGAAAAGAAGCAACAAAATACCGGTGTCTGATACCGGAAAATAAGACTTTTCAATTTTTGATTAAAATCAGGCAATCAGACATCAATACCGCTATATTTTATTTTCACCCTTCACGTATCCGAAATTGGCAAGGATACCTCCATCGACGTACAGTATATGACCGTTCACAAAGTCACTGGCTTTTGAAGCCAGAAATAATGCTGCATAAGCTACATCTCCCGGTTCTCCCCATCTTCCTGCAGGAGTCCGGGTCATTACGAGATCGTTGAATGGGTTGTCATTCTCCCTTATGGGGGCAGTCTGCAAGGTTGCAATATAGCCGGGACCGATGCCATTTATCTGTATATTAAATTTCCCCCATTCACAGGCCATGTTTCGCGTAAGGAGCTTCAACCCTCCTTTTGCGGAAGCATAGGCGGATACCTTATTCCGGCCATATTCACTCATCATGGAACAGATATTGATTATTTTTCCGCTTCGCCTTTCAATCATTTTCGGCACGACTCTTTTAGCCACGATGAACGGGGCGACCAGGTCGACATCTATTACCTGCCTGAAGTCCTCAGCTGACATTTCCAGAATGGGTACTCTTTTTATAATACCTGCGTTATTCACAAGTACATCAACCGGGCCTGCATTTTTTTCAATTATGGCGATGCCATCATCGACCTTCTTTTCATCCGTCACATCAAAACGGAGCGTGAATACTTCAATGCCTGCTTTTTGATATTCTTCCCTGCAGCTTTTCAGTTTTTCAGCATCAATATCATTTACGCAAATTTTGGCTCCTGCTTTTCCAAGGGCGATCCCGATAGCCAGGCCTATCCCATGAGTGCCCCCGGTGACCAGGACGGTTTTTCCGGTCAGATCAAATATCTCATTCATATTGTTTTATAAAAATTAAGATTTTAATATAATGCGTGTTTTCCGGAATTTCATTAAAAGGAATCCATTTCCTTTCACGGCGACCGGTCATTTACCTTAATGAATCAGGATGCCATATATCCATGTCATCATAATCAATGTTTTCACCTGCCATACCCCAGATAAATGAATAATTTGAAGTTCCGGCAGCGCTGTGGATGCTCCATGAAGGTGAAATAACCGCCTGATTATTTCTTACCCATATATGCCTTGTCTCCTCCGGCTTTCCCATAAAATGGCATATTGCCTGATCCGCAGGAACTTCGAAATAAAAATAGGTTTCCATTCTTCTGCCGTGCGTGTGGACGGGCATGGTATTCCAGACACTTCCAGGTTTTAGCTCGGTAAGGCCCATCTGCAGCTGACATGTCTGGACTATATCGTTAATCAGAAGCTTATTTATCGTACGGCAATTTGATTTTTCAGCAGTACCGACAACCGCAGTTACTGCGTCCTTTCCCGTGACCTTCCTTGAAGGATATGCATGGTGAGCCGGGGCCGAATTGAAATAGAACAAAGCTGGATTCTTGGGGCTGGCCGATCTGAAGGATACATTTTTGACCCCTTTACCAAGATATAGTGCCTCTTTATGTCCAATTTCGTACGAAACTCCGCCGGCTTCGACCAGACCAGGCCCTCCGGTATTTATCAATCCCAATTCCCTTCTTTCAAGAAAATAAGCCGCTTTAAGTTCATCAAATGTTTCGAGGGCAAGCGATTTCCCTACAGGCATCGTGCCTCCAATTATAAATCTGTCGTACAGGGAGTAAATAAGAGATATTTCATCCGGGATAAAAACATCTTCAAAAAGAAACTCATTCCTGATCCTTTCAGTTTTATATTCTATAAAATCCGATGGGTGAACGGCATATTTTATTTCTGATTTCATTTCATAGGGTTATTTTAATGCCCGATGCCCGTGATCTGTATGCAGAAAGAGATCTGCCTGTATGTTCTATTTGCTATATCCGAAAAGGGCATTCAGAACATCGTAATTTATTTTGCAGTTTTCAATCTTCATGTTTTCAGCAAGTTCCATAAACACTTCAAGTGCTACTTTTTCCGAAGGCTTAGGGCCATTGCCCTTCCAGTAATTTATTATTTCCCAGTAATCTTTTGGCGTCCTGACTGTCATAATTCCGGTGGCTGAGCCAAGCTTTTTTATTGTCCACCAGGACCAGCCGATATTGTCTGACTCCAGCAATTTTACGAATTGAACATACCAGCCATTGTTATTTTCCCCTGATTCCCCCATCCAGAGGGGAACATTGTTATCTTCCCTGAGATTGATGAATTTCTGAATGGAAGGAAGTACAGGAGGATCCCAGTATTTATGAAAACTGTATGCCATGTTCTTATCCCATGGAGGAACCAGACCAGTAAAATCATTCGCAAACTTATTCCCCTCAATGAAGATAATATGCTTATTATCCGATTTTCTTATTGCATCGGTAATGTCAACGAAAAGTTTCAGAAGCTGGGTGTTACCTTCCAGGTTATAATTCGTTTCATTTATAAGGTCGTAACCTCCTATCCACTTTTCTTCCGAATAATGTTTGGCCAAAGCGCTCCACAATTCAATTGTCTTCTGCTGGTTTTCACGACTTTCCCAAAGGCGGGGTTTTGTAGTGTCGATATCCGCAATCGGACGGTCATTTCCCTGTCCGCCCGGGGTCGCATGCAAGTCAAGAATAAGATAAATTCCGTCCTGCGAGCACCACTTCAAAAGTGAATCGGTAAGGAGAAATCCTTCCTTGATCCAGGTGTTTTTTTCCTTATTTGGCTCTTTATCTACAGGTAATGTGAACAGATTATAATGCATGGGAAGGCGGACTGAATTAAATCCCCATGCTTTAAGCGAATCAATGTCACGCTTTGTGATCATATTCTTCCTGTACTCCTTGTAAAATTTCTCTGTGTTTTCCTTCCCGATCAGCTCTTCAATCCGTGCCCTGATTTCAGATTGAGTACCGGGTCTACCGGAAATCTGAAGCATATACGGTTCCTGTAACATCCATCCGCCCAATCCTATTCCTCTCAACAGTACATTTTCACCTTTATCATTTACGATTTTCTGGTCCTGGACTTTCAATGCCTGGCTGAAGGCTGTAATTGAGGCAAATGTCAGAAATAACAGAATTACCGTCATTCTAATATTTTTTTTCATAACGTTAATATTATTTAAACATGCTGGCTTTTATTAATTAAAAGTTGTAGACTGTGGATAATATTACATCTTATTATTTGCTTATAAATCAAATTTAAAAGTACACTCTTTAACCCGAAAGTTAATCAAAATCAATTCAAATTTCAATGCCGTGCGGCACTTCCATGACGTTCTGAATTGTGCACATCTTATTTTAGAAATCCAATATTACCTGTTTTCGATATCGTTAACGAAAATATTTTTAACTTTAATCCGCCTTCGGGTAAAGCTTCGGCCTTCAGATGTCGCGGCAGATTTATTGCTACTCTAAAGTTCATACCTTTAATTGGTCATTATTAAAAAACTAATCCCGTTCAGGATGAAATCATTTATTCATGAGGATTTTCTTTTGACAAACAAAACAGCGTCATTGATTTATCATCAATATGCCGAAAAACAGCCCATTATCGATTTTCATTGTCACCTTTCTCCGGCTATGATTTCAGAAAACCGCCAATTTGCGAATCTGACTCAGGCATGGCTTGAAGGTGATCATTACAAGTGGCGTGCCATGAGGATGAACGGTGTTGATGAAAAGTATTGTACCGGAAATGCAGCTGATTTTGAGAAATTCATAAAATGGTCGGAGACTTTGCCGGCAGTAATAGGAAATCCACTTTATCATTGGACACATCTTGAACTTGCAAGGTACTTTGGTATTTTTGAGCTTCTTTCCCCTTCTTCTGCAAAATCTGTTTACGATAAAGCAGGAGCAATGCTTTTGGCAGAAGATTTGAGCATAAGAGGCATGCTGAAAAAAATGAATGTCGCAATAGTCTGCACAACTGATGACCCTGCCGACAGCCTTGAGTACCATCAAAAGCTGAGGGGAGCGATGGAAACATCAGTGTACCCTACCTGGCGTCCGGATAACGTATTAAAAACAGACAATCCTGTTAATTTCAGAAACTACATAAAAAGGCTGGAGGCCGCATGCAATGATGAAATTACGAATTATCATGGTCTTATAAATACTCTCGATGCAAGGCACCAGTTTTTCCATAATCTGGGAGGAAGAGCTTCTGACCACGGGATGGATACCTTCTGCTTCGCTCCGTTCACTTCTTCAAAAGCAGACAGCATGTTCAGAAAACTCATGAAAGGGAAGACGCTTTCGAAGGAGGATTCAGAGATTTACAGAACCGCGGTACTGACAGAGCTCTGCAGGATGAATCACAAGAGAGGCTGGACCCAGCAATTTCATATCGGCGCAATCAGAAACAATAATGCAAGGATGTTCAGAAATATCGGGCCCGATACAGGATGGGATTCAATAGGAAATTCTCCGGATGCATTTAAAATCTCAAGGTTCCTGAGCAGTCTTGACGATACTGACCAGCTGGCGCGCACAATACTTTATAACATCAATCCCGCTGACAACGCATTAATGCTGACCATGGCCGGCAATTTCAATGATGGAACGGTCCCAGCGAAAGTTCAGCATGGGCCTGCATGGTGGTTTCTGGATCAGAAGAACGGGATTGAGAAGCACCTGAAAGATCTGTCTTCAATGGGTCTTCTGAGAAGGTTTGTCGGAATGGTGACTGATTCCAGGAGCTTCCTGTCCTTTCCGCGTCATGAATATTTCAGGCGCATATTCTGTAACTATATCGGGGAAGAAATTGAAAAAGGCCTTATTCCTGACGATAGCGAACTTATAAAGCCGCTTATTGAAGGAATATCCTGTAATAATGCCAGGGAATTGTTCAGGTTTGAAAAGCAGGATACTGTTCAGATGCCAAAATAAATAACATGACCACTGGAATCAAAAATATTTAATTCAGATATGCTTGAAAATCAATAAGGATCTGTCATGTACCACACTACAGATACACATCTAAAATAATTAAAGGAATATGGACGAACTGAATATTAATGACAAGGTTGCAGTAATAACAGGAGGCGGAGGCATTATCTGCTCAGCAATGGCCAGATCGCTTGCAGATAAAGGTGTCAGAACCGCAGTGCTGGATTTGAATAAGGAAGCAGCGTTAAAGGTCTCTGCAGAAATAGAAAAAGAGTCTGGCGTCCCATCCCTGGGAATACAGGCAAATGTTCTTGATAAGGAATCGCTTGAGGCGGCAAAAAATGAGATCCATTCAAAATTAGGACCGGCAGATATTCTTATAAACGGTGCTGGTGGCAATTCTCCAGCCGCTACAACCAAGACAGAAAGAATAGAGGGAACTGAAAATCCTGAAGATACGTTCTTTGGCCTGCAGATACAGGGATTCGACAGGGTCTTTGATCTTAACTTCAAGGGAACGCTTCTTGCATCGATGGTATTCGGCGAGAATATGATAAAGAGAAAATCAGGAGTCATTGTAAATATTTCTTCAATGAATTCTTACAGGCCTCTCACTAAAATACCGGCTTATTCTGCAGCCAAGGCAGCCGTAAATAATTTCACACAATGGCTTGCCGTTCACTTTGCCAAATGCGGTGTAAGGGTGAATGCAATTGCTCCCGGATTTATTCTGACTAATCAGAACAGGTTCCTTCTTATTGACGAAAAAACCGCGGATCTGACGGCCCGCGGAAGAAAGATATTAAACGGGACGCCCATGGAACGTTTTTGCCTTCCTGAGGAACTTACAGGAACGCTGCTGTATCTCGTATCCGATATGTCAAAGGCGGTGACCGGAATAATAATCCCTGTTGACGGAGGATTCAGCGCATATTCAGGTGTATAATTAATGAGAAGCGTGAAAAATATTTTTTGCTGACAGGACAATCACACCGGCAGTAAAAACGATTCTTAAAATCATGAATGCATATCTTATTATATGTTATATTTTGAATCAGGATCGGAAAAATCGGTTTTAAGCAGCTCAGACATTAAGCAGGCTGTCTATAAATCTCTTGATATGATAGGCAGGAGAAAAAAAGTGCTCGTGATCCCTCCCGATTTCACAAGATTCCATTCAGGTGCAGGAGAAATAACATCACTGATCTATAAATATTATAAGAGCAGTCTTAAAGATGTCCTTCCTGCTCTTGGAACTCACACTCCCATGAGCGGATCTGAAATAAGTGAAATGTTCAAAGGTATCCCTCCCGCCCTGTTTCGTGTTCATGACTGGAGAAATGATATATCCACTGTCGGCACAGTTCCCGGAGATTATATTTCAGCTCTTACCGGAGGAATAATTGATTATTCATGGCCTGCACAGGTTAACAATCTGGTGGCTGAAGGAGACCATGACTTAATTCTATCAGTGGGACAGGTCGTTCCTCATGAAGTTATCGGGATGGCCAGTTACAATAAAAACCTCTTTGTCGGAACCGGCGGCCGGGAGGGAATTAATAAAAGTCATTTCATCGGCGCAGCTTATGGACTGGAAAGAATTTTAGGGAAAGTCGATAACCCTGTCAGAAGACTGCTTAATTACGCCTCGGAGAATTTCATATCTCATCTGCCTGTTGTCTACATTCATACTGTGGTCGGACGAGATAATTCCGGCAGACTTGTCATACGTGGACTTTTTATAGGTGATGATGAGGAAGTATTCAGGCTTGCAGCCGACCTTTCTTTAAAAGTCAACATCAACATCCTTGATAAGCCTCTTAAAAAAGCAGTTGTCTACCTTGATCCTGATGAATTTAAAAGCACATGGCTTGGGAATAAAAGCATTTACAGGACCAGAATGGCAATGGCAGACAGGGGCGAATTGATTGTGATAGCACCAGGGCTGAAAGAATTTGGAGAGGACAGGGAAATAGACAGGCTGATAAGAAAATACGGTTACCGCGGAACCCCGTCGACCATGGTCGCCCTGAAGACCAATGAAGATCTGAGGGATAATCTCAGTGCGGCTGCACATCTTATTCACGGGAGTACTGAAGAAAGGTTTTCAGTGACTTATTGTCCCGGACACCTTACCCGTGAAGAAATAGAATCGGTCAATTTCAGTTATTCCGATCTCCGGGCAGCACTGAAAGAATATAATCCTGAAAAGCTGAAAGAAGGATTAAACAATACACCTGCCGGAGAGGAGTTCTTTTTCGTATCAAATCCAGCAACAGGGCTTTGGAGCACAGAGGAAAGACTCATCATTTGATTTTCAAAATGACAGACGGTTAGTTATAATTTTTAAATCACGAATATCAATGATTTTTTGTTAATTGCTAATTGTTAATTGCTAATTGCCTTTACAATCACAGGCTTGACAAAATTACGAAGATAAAACATGGATACACTATCAGACATCGGATTAATTGGACTTGCAGTCATGGGAGAAAATCTTGTTCTTAATATGGAGAGTAAGGGTTTCAGGGTGACTGTCTTCAACAGAACGGTTAAAAAAGTTGATGATTTTCTTCAGGGAAGGGCAAAGGGAAAAAGGATAACCGGAGCTCACACCCTGGAAGAGCTTGTTAAATCCCTTAAACGGCCGAGGAAAGTTATGATGATGGTCAAGGCAGGCAAAGCTGTCGATGAAACCATCAACGCCATAATTCCTTACCTGGAAAAAGGCGATATTATCATCGACGGAGGCAATACTCATTTCCCTGATACAAACAGGAGGACGGCCATGGTCGAAAATCTGGGGTTTCTGTACATTGGTACCGGAGTGTCAGGGGGAGAAGAAGGAGCCTTGCTTGGTCCTTCAATAATGCCTGGCGGATCAAAAGCCGCCTGGCCCGAAGTGCAGCCAATTTTTCAGGCCATTTCGGCAAAAGTCAAAGACGGCTCCCCTTGCTGCGACTGGGTCGGAGAAAACGGAGCAGGCCATTTTGTGAAGATGGTACATAACGGAATTGAATACGGGGATATGCAGCTGATATGCGAAGCATACCAGATAATGAGGGACCTGCTTCATCTGAGCTATGATGAGATGCATTCAGTTTTCAGTGACTGGAATAATGGTGATCTGGACAGTTATCTTATCGGAATAACGGCTGATATCCTGGCTCATAAGGATACTGATGGAAAGCCGCTGGTTGAGAAGATCCTTGATACTGCCGGACAGAAAGGCACCGGT
Source organism: uncultured Bacteroidales bacterium (assembly GCA_963717685.1). Lineage (GTDB taxonomy): Bacteria > Bacteroidota > Bacteroidia > Bacteroidales > VadinHA17 > LD21. The sequence goes on from OY970346.1 coordinate 3,111,158, forward strand.
AAATGGACAGGAATAGCAGCACTTGATCTGGGGGTCCCGCTGACTCTTATAGGCGAAGCCGTTTTTGCAAGGTGTCTATCTTCCATCAAGGACGAGAGAGTAAAAGCTGCTGAAATCCTGCATGGCCCGGATGGTAAATTCAAAGGGAATAAAGACATATTTCTAACATATCTCAGGGATGCACTATATGCTTCAAAGATCGTATCATATGCACAGGGATATGCACTTATGAAAACTGCAGCTGAAGAATACGGATGGAGGCTTAATTATGGAGGAATAGCACTAATGTGGCGCGGAGGATGCATTATCAGATCGGCGTTCCTCGGGAAAATAAAAGAGGCATATGAAAATAATCCGTCTGTGACAAACCTAATGCTCGATCCTTTCTTTAAGGAAAAAATGGAAAAAGCAGAGAAGGGATGGAGAAATGTCATTTCAGAAGCCGTCCTGTCAGGCATACCTGTTCCGGCTATATCGTCTGCACTCGCCTACTTTGACGGTTACCGGTGCAGAAGCCTGCCAGCAAACCTGCTCCAGGCACAGCGCGATTATTTCGGAGCGCATACTTATGAACGCACAGACAAACCCAGGGGTGAATTTTTTCACACGAACTGGACCGGAAGAGGTGGAAAAACTGCTTCAACAACATATAATGTGTGAGACTTAGTTAAATGACTGGCTATGGAAAACCGATGGCGAAAAACAAAATTCATATAGGAAATTACAGATGGGTAATAGTAACCCTGCTTCTGTTCTTATCCACCAATAACTATGTGAACAGACAGGTCATCAGTTACCTGAAACCATTATTTTGTAATTCAATTGCAAATGGCGGCTTCGGATGGAACAATACTGATTTCTCCTTTTTGGTCTCTGCCTTTGTGGGAGTATATGCCCTGATTTCAATTTTTGCAGGACGGGTCATTGATATGATCGGTACAAAGCTTGGTCTTGTCATATCACTGATTATATGGTCGGTCTTTGGTATGATTAATGCATTCGCAGGTACCTTGCTTGCAGTTAACATTTTCATCCGCAGTCTTTTCGCCGTAGGTGAAGCCATGCTTTTCCCCGCATCGAATAAGACCATCGCTGAATGGTTCCCTAAAAAGGAGCGAGCCCTTGCTTTTGGAATCTTTAACAGCGGAACCAACATAGGGGCTATGATTGCAGCACTTTTTGTTCCATGGTGCCTTTCTTTCTGGGGAAATAATCCGGGATGGAAACTTGCATTCCTTATAACCGGTGCTTCCGGTTTTATTATTCTTGTGCTCTGGGTATCGCTTTACAATTCTCCTTCCAGGCATAAAAACCTGTCAGTGACTGAATATAACTATATACACATGGATGAATCCGGACAGGAGACAGCCCAACAAGGGAATACTGAAAAGATTCCGTGGACAAAGCTTCTGAAATACCGTCAGACATGGTCATTCTTCTGGGGAAAATTCCTGACTGACGGCGTCTGGTGGTTCTACCTTATCTGGCTTCCGGATTATCTTATAAAACAGTTCGGCATGTCAAATATGGATGTCAGATGGCCGACTTTTATCGTATATGGCGTCGCAATCATAGGAAGCGTTTTTGGCGGCAGTATTCCTATGTTTCTCATCAATAAAGGACTCCCGGTTTATAAGGCCCGTATGAGGGCTATGCTTGTGATTGCTGTACTCCCTCTGATTGTCCTTACAGCCCAATACTTTGGGAACACTCAAAGATTCGGACACGCTTCAATGTTCCTTGCAATCTCAATTATCTCTATAGCTGCTGCTGCTCACCAGGCATGGTCAGCAAATTTATTTACTACAGTTTCTGATATGTTCCCCAAAAAAACTGTCGCCTCAATTACGGGTATTGGATCACTTGCAGGTGGCATAGGAGGGATCTTTATTCAGATTATTTCCGGCAGACTGAATGATATCTTCATCAGAACCCCGCAAACAGCTTATTTGATAATGTTCATAATTTGTGCTCTGGTTTATATTCTGGCATGGATTATTATTAAGGGGCTTGTACCTGAACACAAACCAATAAGAGATCTTTAGCAGACCATGGTAATTAAAAAAACCAGGTTTAAAGATATTGCCGGCCTTTCAGGAGTTTCAACAGGTTCGATCATTTGTGGTCTGCATGAACACGGCAAGACGTCGGAAAAGACCAGGAAAAAGGTTCTCAGAATACCCGGGGAGCTGGATTATACGACTTACGTGATGGCCCAATGAAATAGTCGCTTTTTACAATGGTTAAATTAAGCAAATATTCATTTGGAATCGGTGACAGGTTCGGCAACCAGGGGGAAGCTCAGCTAAAGGCAATCATTGATGCCGGCAAAAACGGGGTCGAGATCACTCCTGTCTGGAACAAGTCAAACCGTGAACACCTTCTTACCGGCACGCATCCTGAAGATGTAAGGAATGAAGCAGATCTCGTAACGGAAGATGCAGGATTCACGAAGCCATATTTTGTCGATGCTGATCATATCAATTCCGACACTGTCGACAGGTTTATCGGCTCATCTGATTTCTTTACCATAGATGCGGCCTCATATATCGGTACAAAAGCCGGCAATGATGAAATAAGCGATTTTATTTCAGGCGCAGAAAAATATTGCGGAGAAGTCAGAATACCCGGAATGGAAAAATCTTTGAGAATCGACATGGGCATTGTAAGGGGAATAGCCGAAAAGTACCTGTTTGCAATCCAAAAGGCAGGTGAGATTTACAGGATAATTGAAAAAAGCAAGGGAAAAGAAAACTTTGTTACGGAAGTATCGATGGATGAAGTACTTCAGCCTCAATCGGCGACAGATCTGTTTTTGATTCTTAAAATGATTGCCGGATTAAATATACCGGTTCAGACTATAGCACCGAAGTTTTCAGGAAAATTTTGTAAAGGCATAGATTATATAGGAAATCCAATAATGTTTTCAGATGAATTTGAGCGCGATATCATGATAATTGAATTTTCAGCCAGAGAATTCGGTCTTCCTGAAAACCTTAAAATAAGCATACATTCAGGTTCTGATAAGTTCAGCATTTATCCTGTAATAGGATCCGTTATAAGAAAGCGCCACAAGGGAATTCATATAAAAACTGCCGGCACCACATGGCTTGAGGAGATGATCGGGCTTACAGAATCAGGAGGCAGATCGCTGGATTTTGTAAAGGAACTCTATTTCAAATCACTTGACCAGGCAGACGAGCTGTGTGCACCTTATTCTGATGTGATCGATATTAAAATTTCAAGGCTTCCGTCAAAAGCTGAAGTTGCCGGCTGGAATGGTAAAAAGTTTGCTGACGCATTAAGACATGACGAGAGCAATAAGGATTATAATCCTGATTTGCGGCAGATGATCCATGTTGCCTATAAGCTGGCTGCACAAAACAGGGAAGAGTTTTTTGATCTCACGGCAAAACACAGGGAAGCAATATCGGAATGCGTTTACGGAAATATTTACAGAAGGCACATATGCAGAATATTCGATATAAAATGATATATAAGGCTGCCTGGCATTAATCTTATTGCTCTGTTCTGTTCAAGGGTTTTATTGGTTGCCGGGTAATAATCGCTTATATGACACATGCTGCCATACATGTCCATGTTCTGACAAGGCGCTTCTGTATTTTTTGATTATTGCCCGTGTTATTCTGCAGTTTTATAACCCTGCAGAGGTTTGCCTTCCGTTTCGAGGAGATCAAAAATGATTATCTCATTAAACCCTGGTTTAAGGAAAGTTGATGGACAATAGAGCCTTTTCTGAGGTCCAATATTCCAATATCTCCCGATATTATGCTCGTTAACCCACACTATTCCCTTTTTGTAATTTGACATATCGAACCATGTATCGCCAACAAATGACAGTGACACATCTGCCTTGAAAAAAATTCCCCGTTTGTTGAGAATCCTGCTTGATGACCGCAGGTCATAGATGAACTTATCGTCCATCGGAAGATTATAAATTTTCCAGTTCTTCAGCAAATTGCCGTTTAATGAAACGTTACCCACAATTCCCTTTCTGTCAATTATGTTCTTTCCATAGTTAATATGCCCCATTGCTTCGACAAGAATTTCAAGAACAGGGTTCTGTACCCTGCAATCATGCAGATCTACAGAGTTAATCCCTTCTCTCCTGTCCATGTACCCCGCATATTCACCGTTGAGAAAAACTGTTGCATAATCATGTATTTCATTGACTGTTAGTTTTCCCGGCTTATATCCGTTTATTTCGGTTCTGTAAAGCACAAAACCATGAGCCTGATCATAATCTTCAAATGTTCCGGGTGTCTCTGATAAAACGGGTTTGGGGAGATTATCCCATATTGATGTGAATCTGTCGGCCGAAGCTGGAGGTATGTCTATACACAAAACCGGGTCTGGAATGGGCGGAAGCTTTTCCTTCCTCGGAAGATAGGAGCCTATAAGCTGACGCAGAGCCATGTACTTTGGTGTTGCCATCCCCTGTTCATTGATGGGTGCGTCATAGTCATAGCTTGTCACATCCGCTTCAAACCCTTTGCCGCCTGAATTGGCACCTGCCGTAAATCCAAAATTTGTTCCGCCGTGAATTACATATAAATTAAATGATTTCTTATTGTCCATCAGGTATTTAACCTCTTTCATAAGTTCTGAAGTATCTGGACTTGCCCACTCTTCTCCCCAGTGCGTGAGCCAGCCAGGGTAAGTTTCACTGCTGAACACGGGGACTCCGGGATTGATCTTTTCCGCAAGAGCAAAATCGGCTGCACATGTTCCAGGATCAAGTCCCACAGCACTGCCGGTCAAAGTTCCTCCTTCAAGCATCCCGATCGTTGCTCCGTCTCCGGTAAATGTCGGGACATTAATCCCATTGGCTTTCCACAGATCCCTTATTTTAAGCATATAATTATGATCATTGCCATAGCTTCCATACTCATTTTCAATCTCAATCATGAGCAAAGGACCTCCATTCGTGATCTGGAAAGGACTTATCTCCCTGGCAAGATTTGATATATACCTTTCCACAGCTGCCATATATCTCGGATCCAGAGATCTCAGATTAATATCCTGAATCTTCAGCAGATAAGAGGGTATTCCCCCAAGGTCCCATTCTGCACATACGTAAGGCCCGGGACGGATAATAAGCCATAAGCCCTCTTCCTGGACAATTTTGAAGAATTCGCTAATATTCCGGTTCCCCGTCGTGAAATCAAAAACCCCCTCCTTTGTCTCATGATAGTTCCAGAAAATATATGCCGATATCGTATTGCATCCCATTGCCTTGGCCATCCTGATCCTCTGACGCCAGTACTGCTCAGGGATCCTTGCCGGGTGCATTTCCCCGCTGATAATCTGAAAAGGCTTGTTATCCAGAAGAAACTCTGAATCGGATAATTTAAAACTATGCGCAGGTTTTTTGTTTCCGAGCGGCAGAGCCGATGCTGTCAGAAGCAAGATCACCAGTAAAAAAATACTTCTCTTAGTCATATTCTTTCTTAAAAATAGTTTATTCTATTCAATTCTTAATTCATTGAATCATTTCTTCAAACTCTGCAAGATAATATTCTTTATCACTGATTTGCCGGGAAACCCCATATGCGGGGACTTCTGCGTCGAAGCTTATGCTTCTATATTGCCTGAAAACTATGAAGTTTGGCATATGCGCCGTCTTTCTTCATCAATTCTGCGTGGCTTCCTGATTCAACGAGCATTCCATTATCAATAACGGCTATGAGATCGGCATGCTGTATAGTGGAAAGCCTGTGAGCGATCACTATTGAAGTCCTGTTTTTCATCAGATTCAGTATCGCGTCCTGAACGAGCCTTTCAGATTCCGTGTCAAGCGACGATGTAGCTTCATCCAGAATTAATATTGGCGGATTTGCCATTATGGCCCTTGCTATACTGACACGTTGTTTCTGCCCGCCGCTTAACCTGTTGCCGCTTTCTCCGACACTGCTTTCATACCCAAATTCAGTTTCTAAAATAAAATCATTCGCATTTGCAATCCGGGCTGCGCTCTCAACTTCATCCCTGTCGGGGTTTTCGATGCCAAACGCAATATTTTCAGTGAAGCTTGCATTAAAAAGAATTGGATGCTGGCTTACAATTCCCATCAGGTAACGGAGATCTGCAGTTTTGAGATCACGGACATCGACCCCGTCTATAAGCACAGAACCTTTATCAGGATCAATAAACCTGGGAACAAGATCTGCTAGTGTCGATTTGCCTGCGCCCGATCTTCCCACAATAGCAACCATCTGGCCTTTTTTTATCTTAAGGTTAATATCCTTCAGCACCGGTTCACTGTCGTAAGCGTACCAGACATTTCTGAATTCTATTGAATCCCTGAACTCGTTAATGGGCAGTGCGTTCTCCTTCTCAGTAATAGTCTCCTTTGCATCGAGTATCTGCTCGATCCTGTCTACCGATCCAAGCCCTTTTTCAATGCTGAACCAGGCAGTGGCAATATTCTTGGCAGGTTGAATTATCTGTGAAAAGATTACAACATAGGCAATCAGTTTTTCAGATGTCATGCTGCCATGTCCCCGCAATGCAAGCAGTCCTCCCACATACATCAGCGCCATGACAACAATTGTCGACAGTACTTCACTCAGAGGCGAGGCCAGGTAAGCTTTTCTTATGACTCTTTTAAGAATTTTTGAATAACTCTCATTTATCCGATTGAAGGTCTGATGCATTTTAGATTCAGCATTGAAACCCTTTATAATCCTGAGCCCTGAAACTGTTTCCTCGACAACTGAAAGAAGGCTTCCAAGCCTTTGTTGTCCCGAAAGAGAAGTTGATCTCAGGGTTCTGCTTACGCGTCCAATCATCCATCCGCTGACCGGCAACAGCACCAGTGCAAACAATGTAAGCTGGTAACTGGTGATAAAAAGGTAAATTATGAAAATAACAATGGTTATCGGGTCCCTGAACAGCATCGTAAGTGATGACATGATAGACACTTCTATCTCCTGAACGTCGTTTGATATGCGGGTCATCAGATCTCCTTTCCTGGCGTCTGTAAAGAACAAAAGCGGCAGCCGAAGTACCTTTGAGTACATTTTCTTCCTGAGGTCGCGCACGGTACATGCCCTGATATATGCCATACTGTTGTTTGCAAGAAAAATGAATCCATTCTTCAGAATACTTGCAATAATGAAAATAATGCTGATCATCAGAAGTGCCCAGGCTGGCCCATGTTTATCAATGAGAGATGACATATGGTACCTCAGAAAATCATTCAGATAGTTGAGATTCAGCCTGAAAGGGCCGGGAAATGAAGCTGCTTTTTCCACCCTGCTGAAGAGTATGTTCAGAAACGGGACGACAAGGGTATAAGAGAAAAGGGCAAATATTGCGCTTAAAACATTGAAAATGACGTTTCTTAATACTGCCCATTTATAGGGCGTTATGTATTTCAAAAGCAATTTGAGCTTGTTCATAATATACCCTTTAAAAGCCAGTGAAGTTGAACGGGGTTATGGCCCTTAATTCAGCTTTGATATTCTCGTCTACATTAAGGGCATCAATGAAGGTAAGAATCGCTTCGCGGGTCACTTTATCATTTGTCCGGGTAAGATCAAGCATTGCTTCATATGGTTTAGGATATCCTTCCCTGCGCAATATCGTCTGGATAGCCTCTGATACGACAGCCCAGTTGTTCTCCAGGTCGCTTTTAATTTTGTCGGGATTCAGGATAAGCTTATTAAGCCCTTTCAGAATTGAATTGAATGCGATAATTGAATGGCCGACAGGCACTCCGATATTTCTTAAAACAGTCGAATCGGTCAGGTCTCTCTGAAGTCTTGATACAGGAAGCTTTTCAGATAAATGCCCGAAAATTGCATTCGCGAATCCCAGGTTACCCTCCCCATTTTCAAAATCTATCGGATTTATCTTATGTGGCATTGCCGATGATCCTACTTCGCCTTTTCTGATTTTCTGCCTGAAATAATCCATTGAAATATAAGTCCACATGTCCCTTGCAAGGTCGATCAGAATGACATTGATCCTTCGCATATTATCGAATAATGCCGCTAAATTGTCATAATGCTCAATCTGGGTAGTCGGTTTTGATCTCTGCAGCCCGAGCTCCTCGTTCACGAAATTATCGGCAAATGAGATCCAGTCAATTTCCGGATATGCTGCCTTATGAGCATTCATATTGCCGGTGGCGCCGCCAAACTTTGCCGAATATGGAATCTGGCCGAAATATTTTGATTGCTCATCAATCCTTGAAATAAACACCGCTATTTCCTTTCCCAGCCTGGTCGGAGAAGCCGGTTGACCATGGGTTCTTGCAAGCATCGGAATGTCCTTCCACTCATCGGCAAGGGCTGCCAGGGCTTCCCTTAATTCGAAGAGCAATGGAAAATAAACATTTATGAGGGCATCTTTAAGTGAAAGCGGAATGGCCGTGTTATTGATGTCCTGGGAAGTAAGGCCGAAATGAACAAACTCACTCCATTTGCCCCACCCTGAATTAAAGAATTTTCCTTTCAGAAAGTATTCTATCGCCTTGACATCATGATTAGTTATCTTTTCCCTTTCCTTGATCTTCTCTGCATCAGGCTCCTCAAAATCTTCATAGATTGAGCGAAGCAGCTTATAGTTCTCCTTTTTGAAATCGGTGAGCTGAGGCAGCGGTATCTCACACAGGGCAATAAAATACTCTACCTCCACCATGAGCCGGTATCTGATAAGCCCAAATTCAGAAAAATACATCCCCAATTCATCCACCTTCTGTCGGTATCGGCCGTCAAGCGGTGAAATGGCAGTAAGAGAATTTAATTCCATCTTGATTATTTAGTATTTCCATTTCTTATAACGATAAATGCAAAAGTAGTATTTTCGAAGTTGTAAAAAAACTGATTTTACCTTATAATTAAATTGCGAACCTTTATCATTCTGTCAGTAAAATTCAAGATCCCGATTATTAATTTTGTCGATTCCTGCCCGTTTCCGTATGGGCTGACAGAATCGGGGTTTGAAAGAAAGATTACGCTCACCGCGGATCATCATGCAGATTTTGCAGCAAAGCTGATAAGCAGAAAGGATGATATAGGCCTTGTGCCTATAGCTTCGTTCCCTTCATTGAATATAAATCATATTTTCAATTATCGCCTTGACGCATATGAACAGGTTATGAAACATGACAAGTTAAACCAAAAAGAATATGAACCTTAACATCAGAAATCAATTCATTATCAGAAGATACAGGGAAAGAGACTTTGAAGGTATAAAACGTCTCTGGAATGAAACCGGAATGAATGATCCTGAAAGGGCAGATAATGAAAAAACAATCCTGGCCACCCTGAAAACGGGGGGCTCTTTGCTTGTAATGATTGAAAAGGAAAGCGGTACGGTATGCGGCACTTCGTGGATGTCATTTGACGGTAGAAGGATTCATCTTCATCATTTTGGAATCCTTCCCCCCTTCCAGGGGAAAGGGTTGTCCGGCATTTTGCTCGACGAGTCGCTTAAATTTGTCAGAGAGAAAGGCTGCCAGGTAAAGCTGGAGGTAAAACAGAACAATGCGAAAGCAATAAGTCTCTATAAAAAAGCCGGATTTACCTGCCTTGGAGATTATGATGTATATATAATTAGAGATATCCGTAAAATTGATTGAAAGAATATGCGGTCTGCCGCTCCTTTCGCATTAAAAAAACCGGCAGGCATTTCTGTGTTTATGGTTTCCCGAAGTATTTCACTGAGAATATTTCACCGGATAATACTATCCTGTTTTCAATTATTGATTTTAATTTTTACCTTTGAACAATATGTGGAATATTTTATAATGAAAATCATTTAATTATGGCAAAGACTATAACTTTCAATGAGCTCCGGAAGATCAAAGATCAGTTGCCCTCCGGAAGTATGAGGAAAATAGCTGAGAAGCTGGATCTGAATGAAGAAACAGTCAGAAATTACTTCGGAGGGAGAAATTTTGATAAGGGACAAACCGTTGGCATTCATTTTGAACAGGGTCCGGGAGGCGGAATTGTGACATTCGATGATACGACCATACTCGATATGGCCAGGGAGATGATCAAAAACTGATAAAAACAGCAGAGCCTGTTCAAAAGCAAAAGGCCTTGTCTTTTGCTTTTTTTATTTTTGAGATAATGATGCAGGAAAACGAAAAAAGATCACCAGAGGACCTTTTAACAGAACGAATCGAAGAATTCTTTTCGGAGATATATGATGAAAATAAACTGCCTTCGCACGGAATCGAACATCACAGGAGGGTATGGCAATATGCCAGGGAGCTGCTGCAATATACTGAGCAAGGAAAAGATCCGGAGCCTTCTTTTGTCAATAAATTGCTGATTGCCTGTTATCTTCATGATATCGGCATAATGACAGATCCGGGACCGAGACACGGCCATGAGAGCAGGATCCTCTGTGAACTATTCCTTGCAAAGAACAACCTTGATCCTGAAGAATACGCTGATGTGCTGGAATCTATTGAGAATCATGATAATAAGGAATACACAGATAATCCGGGAAATAAGCTTCTGTTAATCCTTTCAGTCGCTGACGATCTGGATGCTTTTGGCTATACCGGTATTTACAGGTACATTGAGATATACAGTGCAAGAGGCATTCAACCTGACATGATTGGCAAATTAGCCAGGGATAATGCCAGCAAAAGATTCATGAACTTCGAAAATAATTTTGGCATGCACATTGAACTCATGGAAAAATACAGGAAAGAATTCATCGTGCTTGATAACTTTTTTAAAGGCTACTCAAGGTAATGAGTGAAAATAATGTGGAAGTATATTATAACTCCATACGAATAAATCATCTTAATGACATGACTCCTGCACAATTTATGCCTATCTGGATTTTATTTATATTCGTTAAAATTTCCTTCTATGAAAGTAATCGGCATTAATTGCAGCCCAAGAAAAGGTGGCAATACAGAACTTCTGATAAAAGAAGTATTTAAATCATTGAACGATAACGGGGTCAGGACAGAGTTCTTCCAGCTTGGCGGGAAAAAGGTACATGGGTGCATCGCTTGTCTTAAATGCCGTAAGGCCGCTGACGGCATCTGTCATCAGTCGAACGAAGCTATTAACCAGGCTATTCAGAAAATGATCAGGGCAGATGCGATAATAATAGGATCGCCGGTCTATTTTTCCGACATCACGGCTGAAGCCAAGGCACTGATCGAGGTTTCAGGCTATGCTATCAGGGGCGCAGGCAACCTGCTCAGGAGGAAACTGGGTGCTGCAGTGATTTCAGTCAGACGTGCTGGCGCGATCCATGCGTTCGACAGTATAAATCATTTCTTCCTGATAAATGAAATGATAATTCCGGGATCGTCATATTGGAATATTGCCATCGGAAGGGAAAAAGGCGAGGTGCTCATGGATGATGAAGGAATGAGGACGATGAGGACCCTTGGAGAGAATATGGCATGGCTCCTTCATAGGCTCAACAGTGCAAGAATTCAGGAAAGGGCAGTTAAAATCTAATAACTGAATGATCCGGAGTAATATTGCTGATTACGAAAAAACGAGCCTTGTCTGAATATCAATTCTGCAGAGCCTTGCAAAAGTGATCAAAGTTCCCGTAAGAGATATTCGATTGTGCTGTCTCAGGATTGAAAAAGCCGGCGGTCACCGGCTCTTTCAAATTCTAGTAATCATCCCTCACCACGTAATGTGTATGAAGAAGCTCATGTGAGACATGGCTGTTGGGCTTGCCGAGGAATTCCTTGTAAATGGCGATCACATCCGGATTCTCGTGCGATTTGCGGAGTGTCATATGTTCGTCTTCAGAATAGATCGCTCTCATTCTCTTCTTCCTTATCTCAAGGCTTGTCGGAATAGGCTGGCCGCCACCTCCGATGCATCCTCCGGGACAGGCCATTATTTCAATAAAATGATGTTGTGCCTTACCATCCCTGACAGCTTTCATCAGCTTGTTTGCATTGACCAGTCCGTGCGCTATGGCAACTTTCAGCTCAACTCCTTCAAGGAATTTCCATTCATCTGTGCAGCCTTCAATCTTCACGGATGCTTCCTTGACTCCCTCCATACCCCTGATCGGGATAATGTTCAGATTTGTGAACGGGATTTCACGACCGGTGACTATCTCATAAGCTGTCCGGAGAGCTGCTTCCATTACACCGCCGGTAGAACCGAAAATAACACCGGCTCCCGTGGAATTGCCCATTACAGAATCATAATTTGATGGTTCCAGGTTTTTGAAATCAATACCTGCCTGTTTTATCATAACCGCGAGTTCCCTGGTTGTAAGAACGTAGTCAATGTCTTTATATCCGCTGGCCCTCATTTCAGGCCTGTCGGCTTCATATTTCTTTGCCGTGCAAGGCATTACTGATACCGATACAACCTTTGACGGATCAAGCTTCCGTTTCTGGGCATAAAATGTCTTTGCAAGCGCCCCGAACATCTGCTGGGGTGATTTGCAGGTTGAAAGATTTGGAAGGAATTCCGGATATTTATGTTCGATGAACTTTACCCACCCCGGAGAGCATGAAGTGAACATTGGCAAATGAGTATCCTTGTCACCGTCAGCAACTACTTTTTTAAGCCTGGTCAGAAGCTCTGTTCCTTCTTCCATAATAGTAAGGTCTGCAGTGAAATCAGTATCCAGGATCGAATCAAATCCCAGCTGCTTTAGTGCAGTGACCATTTTGCCTGTCACTCTCTCACCGGGATCATAACCGAGGTCCTCTCCCAGGGCAACCCTTACTGCCGGTGCTGTCTGAACAACAACATGCTTTTCAGGATCGTATATGGCATCCCATACCTGGTCAATATATGTTTTCTCCACAAGAGCTCCGGTGGGACAGCGGTTCACGCACTGGCCACAGTTTGTGCACACAACATGGCTCATGGGCCTGTTATGGAATGATGAAATCTTCATATGGGCCCCCTTGTTTGAAACAGCAATAGCTGAGATTTGCTGCAATTGCGTGCAGGTTCTTACACAGCGCTGACACCGTATGCATTTGCTGTCGTCCTTGATGAAGGAAGGTGAAGATCTGTCAATTGTGTAATGGTGATCCTCTACGAGGTCCAGGAAAACGGTATCGCCGAATGCGAATTCATTGGCAAGCTTCTGGAGTTCGCATTTCTGATTCTTATAGCATTTGGTGCAATCCGACTTATGTTCCGAAAGCAGCAGCTCAACAATATGTTTCCTTGCGTTCCTGACTTTCAATGTATTGGTGTGGATATCCATCCCTTCAGCAACCGGCATGGCACATGATGCAATAAGGGTCCGGGCGCCTGTCTGTTCCACAACGCAGACCCTGCAATTGCCAGCAACGCAAAGATCTGGATGGTTGCATAATGTGGGAATATTTATATTCAGTTTTCTTGCAGCCTCGAGAACAGTTGTACCAGGCTGAACTGAAATCCTCTGGTTATTTATATTCAGATTTATCATTATTTCAGAATATTATTCGTTAGTAAATTATTTCCTCCCTGAAGTTTTCAACAATGGTTTTGAATGCATTACCAACAGATTGTCCCAAACCGCATTTGGAAGCTATCTTCATCGTATCAGCCAGTTTTACAAGTTCATTGAGGTAAATCGATTTCGCCTCTCCCTTTTTTACTTTCTCAACGCCTTTCAGGAGCTGCTGGCATCCCACACGGCAGGGAGTACACTGTCCGCATGATTCTTCAGCAAAGAAGTCGAGATAATTATGAAGAACGTTGTACATTGACCTTGAGCTGTTGAAAAGCTTCATGGAACCGCCTGTCGGCACTCCCTCAAAACCTATTATTGTGTTTTGGAATTTTTTCCTCGGAACACAGAAACCTGAAGCACCACCCACCTGAACGGCTTTTGTATCGCCGTCGCCGAATTCATTTACAAACTCCTGGACCGTCATGCCAAGCTCAAGCTCAAAAATTCCAGGAGTCGGAGTATCGCCGGAAACAGAGAACACTTTTGATCCCCGTGAATCCTTAGTTCCAAGTTCAGTGAATTTTTGGGCCCCATGCTTGATTATCATCATGGTCGTCACAAGTGTCTCAACATTGTTTATTGAGGTGGGCTTGCCATATACACCAGACGTTGTAGGATATGGCGGTTTGTTGCGCGGCTCTCCTCGAAAGCCCTCAACTGATTCGAATAATGCACTCTCCTCACCGCATATGTAAGCTCCGCTCCCAAGACAATAGTTTATTTTAAAATCGTACCCAATCTCATTAATCATTTCATGAAATGACTCAAGCTCCTTCATAAGCTGGGGCAGAAGAAACCTGTACTCTCCGCGCAGATAAACAATCCCATTGTGTGCCCCGATGGCCTTACCTGCTATGGCCATGCCACCGTATACCTTGTACACCACCTTATCCAATATCTCCCGGTCCTTGAATGTTCCGGGTTCACCTTCATCTGCATTGCAGACAATGTACTTGACCGGATCCTTTTCAGCCGCAGTGTATTTCCACTTAAGACCGGTTGGGAAGCCTGCACCACCCCTGCCCTTCAGGCCTGAATTCAGCATCTCGTTTATGATATCCTCACTCCTCATTTTGAAGGCTTTCGTTAAAACCTCCTTCGGATTGACCTTCTCGAATATAAGATCAACTTTATTTAGTCCTTTCTTTTCCATACGTCGCTTGCTTAATTATTTCTGTATATATCCCTTGATCACTTCAACCACTTTTTCAGGCGTAAGCTCGGTATAGGGTATCTCATTGATAAGCATTGCCGGAGCCTTGTGACACCAGCCGATACAGTTGGTCTCAACAAGACTGAACATATTGTCAGACGTTGTTTCGCCAATCTTTATCTTAAGCATATCCTCCAGTATCTGAATGATATCAGACTTGCCTTTCATCGAGCAGGTAATGGTTTTGCAGACCCGTATAACATACCTGCCTCTGACCTGCGTATCGAGAAAAGTGTAAAATGAAGCGGTTCCGTAAACTTCGGCGGCAGAGATGTCAAGCTCCCTTGCAACTTCAACCATTGCTTCATCAGTAAGGTAGTTATGCCTCTCAACTATACCCTGAAGTATCGGCAAAAGGCTCTCCCTTTTTCGACCATGCTTGTCGGATAATTCCTTTACAAGATTTCCAACTTGATACATATCTAATTAATTTTTAAGTAGTTAATGATATATTATATTTATAAAGGTATTCTTTTTAAGAACGCCTAAAATAACAACATTACTCTTTAAAAAAAACTTTCAAATGTCATTAATGATAATTTAGAATGAAAATAAATTATATGAGTGCCGGCGATCAGGGACCAATCCTGATTGATTTTGACTTCTCCGGGCTCTCTGCCATCCCGATATTTGTCGGGAGGCTGATTGAGGCAAATGAATTGATTTCCATGCATATTGATTTCAGGATTTTTAATTCCCGGGAACATAATAAAATAAATAATCGACCTCGGCATAATGGCAAGTGCAATTAATTTTTGCGTCTGTAAAAATGAGTTCAAACTGCAGGGAATTTCTATTCCCATGAATTAATGCCTGACCTAAAATCTTTATATTTGCGGAATTAATTAAGAAATGGATTTCCAGTCAGCATTAAGGGACTTCAGGCCGAAGTATGATTATTTTGTTGGCATCGATTCAGATGGCTGTGTTTTTGATTCCATGGAAGTAAAGCAGAAGGAATTCTTCATACCTGTCGCACTGAAATACTTCAATCTGTTCCCAATCTCAAAGATTGTCCGCGAGACCTGGGAATTTGTGAACCTGTATTCCGTTAACCGCGGAGGAAACCGCTTCCCGTCACTTGTAAAAGTCTTTGACCTTCTTTCTGAAAGGGTTGAAATAAGGGAAATGGGATATAAGCTTCCTGATCTTACTCCGCTGAAAGCATGGATAAGCTCTGAGACCAAGCTGGGCAATGCTTCACTTAAAAAATATTACGCCGGCAATAAGGATAAAACAATCGGGCTTGTCCTTGACTGGTCAGAAGCTGTCAACAGGGAAATAAACGAGTGGCTTCGCAGGGTTCCTCCATTCCGCCATGCTGTAAAAACAATTGAAAAGCTATCGCAGATGGCAGATATTATTGTAATATCCCAGACACCTCTTGAAGCCCTGGAAAGAGAATGGATAGAAAATGATATCAGAAAATATGTCAGGATGATAGCAGCCCAGGAACATGGTACAAAGACTGAACATATTGCGCTTGCGGCAGGAGGGAAATATGCCGAGGGGAAGATCATTCTTATCGGAGATGCCATCGGTGACATGAACGCTGCAGATAGAAATAATGCCTTGTTCTTCCCCATCGCCCCGGGAAGGGAGGATTATTCGTGGGAAAATTTCCTTGAACAAGGACTTGAAAGGTTTTTAACCGGGACATTCCGTGGTGATTATCAGAAATCACTTATTGACGGTTTTAAGGAATTATTACCTGAAATCCCGCCGTGGAAATCCGGGCCGCACTGACAATTCACCGCATCAGTATCCCATTCAGAGGGTAGAGTAACGATACTTCAAAATAACCGGCCCGATGCACCGGATAATTTATTTATTTCATCTGTTATCCACCTGAACCATCCATCCAAATCATCTCTTCCGGTGCAGGAGATTTTAAAAAGCGGGATCTGCGTGTTTATATTTCTCAGGTCTTTGCTAAAGCTTTCAAAATTGAAATTCGTATAAGGCAGGAGATCTGTCTTGTTAAGAAGGACAGCCTTTGCCTCCCTGAACAGCATTGGGTATTTGGCAGGCTTATCATCGCCCTCAGCCGTGCTTACCATCGCCAGCTTGAAATTCTCGCCAAGATCAAATTGCGAGGGGCAGATAAGGTTGCCTACATTCTCGACAAAAAGCACATCCAGGTTGGAAAGGTCAAATGATCCGAGCACTTTGAAAATGCTGTGGGAATCGAGATGGCACCCGCCCTCAGTGTTTATGACAACAATCGGAATATTGAATTTCCTGAGTCTTTGTGCATCACGGTCTGTCGTAATATCGCCTTCAATTATGCCAATTCTGAAAACCGATGCCAGCCTTTCGCATGTCCGTTCGAGAAGAGTGGTCTTTCCTGCACCGGGAGAGCTGATTATATTAATCATTGCAACGTTCTCCGCTGCAAGCAATTTTCTCACCTCGTCAGCCTTGTTCTGGTTCTTGTCGAGTATATTCTTCATTATCGTTATTTCCATGGCTATTCTCCTTCTATGCTTGTAACAAATAATTCTTTTCCCTGTATGATTTTTAAATCCGATGATCCGCAGCCATTGCAGGCAAACAGGCTGTTCTCAATGCTAAATTCTTTTCCGCAGGCATTGCATTTCATCCTGACAGGCATTATTTCAATGCAAATTTCAGCATCCCGCGCCAAAGTGTCCCTGACAGTCTCCCTGAATGCAAACTCAAAGATATCCGGCACGATCTGGACCAGCTGGCCGAAACGGATGTTGACCTTTGTGACTTTTGAAAGGTTTTCATTCCTGGCAGCTTCAAGAACTATTTCCGAAAGATTCTCAGCTATTCCAATTTCATGCATAGCATCTTCATTAACAAATCCTTGGCAGTTGAACCCCGGATGCCATCTCAAGAATTCTCTTTCCTCCCGCCGCTGTATTCAAAATGACCCGGTTTTTTTCACTGCCAGAAACATCACCGATCACTTCCGATTCCCTTCCCAACGGGTCGGATCTCATTATATCAATGATTTTCGACTCCTCTCCTGCCTCTGCAACTATAACTATCTTGCCTTCATTGGCCAGGTACAGTGGGTCAAAGCCAAGCATCTCGCATAATCCCATTACAGGTTCATCCACCGGCACCTTCTCTTCATCAATGGAAATGCCGTGCCCTGCGATTTCCTTAATTTCATTCAGTACCGTGGCAAGGCCTCCCCTGGTAAGGTCGCGCATGAAATGAATTCCGCTGCTTTGTGCGAGTACCTTCCTTATAAGATGATTGAGCGAGGCACAATCAGATATTACGGGCGTCCTGAAGCTCAGCTGCTCTCGGGCTCCAAGGACAGCAAGGGCATGGTTCCCGACCGGTCCGTTTATGATGATCCTGTCTCCCGGTTTTATTCTTTCTCCCAGGGAAATGTGCCATAGGTCCCGGTCAATTTTGCCTAAACCAGTTGTGGTAATGAAAAGCTTGTCACATTTGCCTTTTTCAACTACTTTGGTATCGCCTGTAATTATCCTTATACCTGCTTTTCCGGCCTCATCAGCCATTGATTTTACAATTTCGACAAGATCATCCAGCGAAAATCCTTCCTCTATAATAAAAGCTGCAGACAAGCTGAGCGGAATTGCACCTGAAACTGCAAGATCATTCACTGTGCCGCAGACAGAGAGCTTTCCGATATTGCCTCCCGGGAAGAAAAGCGGATCGACGACAAATGAATCTGTCGTAAAGGCGAGGTCTGTTCCTGAATTCTTTATCAGGGCTGAATCTGACAGAGGCTCTGAAATATCAAAATACTTCATAAAAACATCCTCGATCAGCCTGTGAGTAAGCTTACCGCCACTTCCCTGATTAAGTGTAATTTTTACACTCATTATTCATTTCCGTATTTAAACCAGGCATTGCAAGCGCCTTCAACTGATACCATACATGCTCCCACCGGGTTATCAGGAGTGCATGCCTTTCCAAAAATACTACAATCGGAAGGTGATTTTCTGCCTCTGAGGATTTCTCCGCAGATACAAGATCCTTCATCCTCCGTTGATCCGGAAACAAAGCTAAATAAATTTTCAGCATCAAAATCTTCATATTCCCTTCTCAGCCTGAGTCCGCTTTGTTTGATTATTCCGAATCCCCTCCAGGTTACATCACAGGTTTCAAAGACATCCTTAATGTACTTTCTTGCAATCGGGTTGCCTTCAATTGTCACCGCCCTTCTGTACTGTATCTCGGTCCTGAGATTAACGCTGTTTACCTGTCCAACAAGCATTAGGATGGCCTGCATAATATCCATTGGTTCAAACCCGGTCACAACACAGCCAATTCCGTATTTTTCAGGAATGAAGTCAAAAATCCCTGAACCAGTGACGGCCGCAACATGCCCGGGACAAATAAAACCGTTTATATTCGTGCCATCACGGATTACTGCGTCCATTGCAGGAGGCATTGTCTTATGGGCGCTCAGAACAAAAAAATTCCCTGAGTTTTTCCTTTTTGCCTCTATTATGGTGACTGCTGTTCCCGGTGCCGTTGTTTCAAAACCGATTCCAAGAAATACCACCCTCTTTTCCAGGTTTGAAATTGCTATGTCCAGCGCTTCAAGGCCCGAAAAGACAACTCTGATATCAGCCCCGGCTGCTTTCTCTTTTTCAAGTGACGATTCATTGCCAGGCACTTTTAAAAGGTCGCCGAAAGTTGCCACTGTGACATCATTCATGCGTGCGCAGGCGACGGCCTTGTCGATATAATCCCTGCCTGTCACGCAAACCGGGCATCCTGGGCCTGAGATCAGCTTTATATTCCCGGGTAGCATCGAACGTATCCCGAATCTGTGAATTGCACTTGTATGGCCACCGCATACCTCCATAAAAACAAGATTGCCACGAGCCGAATTCCTGATATGATCTGCAATTCTGGCAACCATTTTCCTGTCCCTGAATTCATCAATATACTTCATGGGTCACATATCATTTACAGCGCCGTTCATTTCTCCCAGCAGCCGCAGTGTTTCTTCCGCTTCCTCCGGGCTGATCATTTGAATTGCAAATCCTGCATGAAGAAGGATATAGTCGCCGGGCTTTGCATTTTCTACCATCTGCAGGCCGGCTCTGAATATGGTTCCTCCGCATGAAACTTCAGCCATGTTTCCGTCAATCGAAATAATCCGTGCAGGTATGCTAAGGCACATTATCTTAATAATTTTGAGGCTACTGACAGCTGGCCAAGCGAAATTCCGCCATCATTGGCCGGTACAAGATGATTTGAATGAGTTTCAAATCCTTCCTCCTCCAGCAAGAAAAATGTTTTTTCAAGCAGGTATTTATTCTGAAATACTCCTCCCGAAAGTATCACTTTATTTATCATCGTATCTTTTCTTATGCTGCATGATTTCTTTAAAATAGCCTGTGCGACTGTATTATGCAATGTTGCCGCAATGACTCCTGTTCTCCGATGTGGTATATCTTCCAACAGTGCACTGAATGTTTCAGAAAAATCCACTGTCCTTCCGATATGAAATGGATAATAATCATTTGTATCACTGTCAATTGCAGATTCTAGTCTCATTGGGGCTTCTGAATCAAAGGTTTCCTTTTTGCAAAGACCGAGCAAAGCAGAAAAGGCGTCAAACAGACGGCCGGCTCCCGAAGTCAAGGGAGAGTTCACCTTTTTCAGGATCATTTCCCTGACAAGCGACAACTCTTCATCATCAACCGACCTGAATAGAGGAATGGAGCGATAATCGAAGCTGTCGCCAAAATACCGGAATAAGTACGAAAATGCCATTCTCCACGGCTCTTCAACCGCTTTGTCTCCGCCGGGCATCGGTATGTAATCGAAGTGGGACACACGCTCAAATCCCAACGCATCAGCGACAAAAAATTCGCCTCCCCAAATATTTCCGTCGGTTCCGAATCCTGTTCCATCCATGGCTACGCCTATTACTTTCTCGTTGATTCCGTTTTCGGCTAGGCACGATGCAATATGCGCGTGATGATGCTGCACTTTTAAAAGCGGAATCCCCATTTCTTTTCCAAGTTTTTCGGCATAGCCCGTCGACGTATAATCCGGGTGGAGATCACATGCCACTATTTCAGGTTTGAACCTGAAAATGTCCGAGAATCTTTCTATTGTTTCAAAAAGGAAATCTGTAACCGCGGGGCTCTTAATATCGCCGATGTACTGGCTCATAACGGCCTGAAATCCTTTGCCTATGCAAAAGCTGCTTTTCTGTTCAGCTCCGACTGCAAGAATACCTTCCACGCATGAATCGAGATCGATCGGGAGGGGAACATATCCCCTGGAACGCCGTATTATGCAGGTCTTGTTATCCATCACCCTTATTACGGAGTCGTCAATGCGGTTATGTATTGATCTGTCATAGCTTAATAGTGAACCGGCTACTGGGATAAGTTGTTTTTCTGCCAATGAATCATCAATTATAATAGGGTCATCTGAAATATTTCCGCTTGTAAGAACGACAGCCGGCGTCTTTATTTTTTTGAAAAGAAGGTAATGAAGCGGCATATATGGCAGCATGGCTCCTGTCGTTCCAAGGCCGTTGCTGACCGGATATGACAGTAATTTCCTTTGCCTCAGGATGACGATGGGTCTTCTCCATGAAGCAATTTCCCTTTCTTCCTCAACATTTACAAAGCAAAAAGATTTCAGCGCCTCAAGATCCCTGAACATTACTGCAAACGGCTTTGCATCACGATGTTTTTTTCTTCGTAATTCATTCACCGCATCTCCGTTAAGTGCATCGCACATCAGGAAATATCCTCCGAGACCTTTAACGGCGACAGCATTACCAGATGTTAACCTGGCAGAAACCTCATCGGTAATCTTTTTAAGATCGCCCAAGTTTTTCTCCCCATCCGTGTAATGGCAGACCGGACCGCAATTATTGCAGGCTATTGGTTGTGCATGGTACCTGCGGTCTAGCATATTTTCATATTCCGATTTACAGGACGCGCACATCATGAAGCTTTTCATTGTAGTATTTGGCCTGTCGTAAGGAATTGCTTCAATGATGGTAAAACGAGGGCCGCAGTTTGTGCAGTTTACAAAGGGATAATCAATTCTTCCGGGGTCATTCTTCATGTCATCCAGACATTCGTCACAAACAGCAATATCCGGGCTTATCTCAGTGACAGCATTATCAACGGTCTTGCTTTCTGAGATACTGAACCTGTCGTACGCCTCAAAAGTTGCTGTACGTATTTCAATCGATTTTACTCTTGATGCCGGAGGAGCATATTTAATTATATCATTGCCCAGACTATCTACTGCATCACGGCTCCCCTGCAGCACAATAGAAACTCCATCGGTTCTGTTCCTGACCTCTCCAAACAGGCCGTGTTTTACCGCAAGCCTGTAAATGAACGGCCGGAAACCGACTCCCTGAACAAGCCCCCTAATCAATATTTCGTAACCCTCGATAATAAGCCTGAAGTTTAATGCCTTTCTTCAAATTTAAGGATATTCCTGCTGATTATCAATGACAGTTACTTTAATATAAATCGAATACTGTCAATGTTTAAAATTTGCCTTCCATCGGTTAAATATGATTTTTCTCATATTATCAAATTTATAATATCGAAAAAATTGACTTTGGTTAAAATCAATCGTAACTTGATAAAAATTGGTAATTAATGTATTTTAAACCGACAGGAGGTGAATTATGGCAGTAGAATATCTTTGCAAAGTATGCAGGGGTCATCTTAATGTTAAGACTTCCATTATTCTCGCTGCTTCAAATCTCAGCGAAAGGTCTCACAGGGGGTTGATCTATCTCAACCCGGAATTAGGGAACTACACGGCGACAACCCATCCCTCATTTCAACTCAAAGAAGGCGAAGAGTACATTTTCACCTGTCCTATATGCGGTGGTCAGCTGAATAGCATGAAGTATCTTCACCTGGTTAGGATTTTGATGAAGGATGATGATGGAAAGGAGTATAACATTTATTTCTCTGGCATTGCAGGCCAAAAATGCACCTATAAAATCAGGGGAAATACGATAGCTGATAAGAAGGGGCCTGACGTCAAAACCTATGATAAATATTTTGAGGTGCCTGACGAGGATCGCAAATATCTTTGAGCCTTTGGTTGTCAGCTGATACCGGTTGAAAACTCTTACAAATCTTGTCTGTCTGCAGTTTGTTCTGAAGACAGGAAATTTTATTTTTGTAACTGCTGATTAAATAATGGAGTAATTTTATTGTCATGAACAAAGATGTAAACATGATGGCGGCTGATAATATCCGCATTTTATCGATGGCAATGGTTGAAAGGGCGAAATCAGGTCATCCTGGCGGAGCGATGGGCGGAGCAGATTTTATACACATACTTTTTTCAGAATACCTCAATTTCGATCCTGACGACCCGAGATGGATATGCCGCGACAGGTTTTTCCTCGATCCTGGTCACATGTCGCCTATGCTTTACTCAGAACTCACATTGACAGGATACTGTAAAATTGATGATCTTAAGCAATTCCGCCAGTGGAAAAGCATTACACCGGGGCACCCTGAGCTTGATGTAATGAAGGGAATAGAAAACACTTCAGGTCCTCTCGGCCAGGGACATACCATGGCAGTCGGAGCTGCCATTGCCGAAAGATTCCTGGCCGCAAGATTCGGCGGTTTTTTTTCACATAGAACTTTCGCATATATTTCCGACGGCGGCATACAGGAAGAGATATCCCAGGGCGCAGGTCGGCTGGCAGGTCATCTGGGGCTCAGCAAACTGATTATGTTCTATGATTCAAACGATATCCAGCTCAGCACCGAAACAAATGCAGTGACGTCGGAGGACACAGCGATGAAATACAAATCCTGGGGCTGGAATGTAATGACTATTGACGGGAATGATCACAGGCAGATAAGGAAAGCCCTGAACCAGGCTTTGAAATCAGAAGACCGGCCTTTTCTTATTATCGGTAAAACAGTTATGGGAAAAGGACTTGTCGATAAGGACGGGAAAAGCTTCGAAAGGAAGACCTCTACTCACGGAATGCCTGTGAGTGAAGCAGGAGGATCGTATGAAAAATCCCTGGTCAACCTTGGTGCAGATCCTGAAGATCCCTTTAAAGTATTTGATGAAGTAAGGGACCTATATGAAAAAGTGCTGGAAAATAAAAGGAAATATGCAACTGACTGGAAGGACAAAAAGAATTTATGGGCTGAAGAGAACCCAGAGGCTGACAGGAAGCTGAATATGTTTTTTGCCGGGGAGCTGCCTGAAATTGATTTCAGGGGGATAGCTCAAAAGGAAGGATCAGCTACCAGGGCAGCATCTGCCACAGTCCTTTCAGTTCTGGCAGCCAAAGTCGAAAATATGGTCGTTGCATCAGCTGACCTTTCGAATTCTGACAAGACCGACGGATTTCTTAAGAATACCAGACCCTTCAAAAAAGGTGACTTTTCAGGTGCCTTTCTTCAGGCAGGGGTGTCCGAATTGACAATGACCGCAATCATGAACGGCATGGCTCTTCATGGTGGAGTAATCCCGGCATGCGGCACTTTCTTTGTTTTTTCCGATTACATGAAGCCGTCTGTCAGGCTTGCATGTCTCATGGAATTGCCGGTAAAATATATCTGGACGCATGATGCTTTTCGTGTCGGCGAGGATGGACCGACCCACCAGCCAGTAGAACAGGAAGCACAGATAAGGCTTATGGAACATCTGAAGAACCATCATGGTGAAAACAGCATGCTGGTTCTGCGCCCGGCTGATGCCGCCGAGACAACAGCAGCCTGGAAGCTTGCACTTGAAAATAGCAGGACCCCGACGGCGCTGATACTTTCACGGCAGGGAATAAAGGATCTCCCGTCACTTACAAATGACAGGTTCTCAGATGCGCTTAAATCACAGCATGGCGCTTATATTGTACAGGATTCTCAAGGCAAGCCCGACGTCATTCTTGTAGCAAGCGGCTCAGAAGTCGCCACTCTTATTGAAGGCGCTGCGCTTCTTAACAAGGAAAATCTTAAAATCAGAATAATTTCGGCTCCATCGGAAGGATTATTCCGAAACGAAACCGAATCATACAGGAAATCAGTCATGCCTGATGACATACCCACATTCGGGCTGACCGCCGGTTTGTCAGTCACCCTTCAGGGGCTTGTCGGCCCGCGCGGGAAAGTGTGGGGGCTTGAAAGTTTTGGCTTCTCGGCATCCTATAAGGTCCTCGATGAAAAATTCGGCTTTACGGCAGAGAATGTTTACCGCCAGGTAATGGATTACCTGGCTCATTATAAAATGTAAACATTATAATCATTCGTTAACCCCGCCGCTGGCGGGGTTTTTTTATTATATTTGAGGCCAAAATAAAAAAATTGAAGTACGACATTAATCCGGGAATAAAAGGACTTATTTTCGATCTTGATGGAACGCTGGCGGACACAATGCCCTATCATTTTGAAAGCTGGAAAAAAGCCTGCCGGAAATACGGAGCTGACATTGAACCGGCATTCCTCAGGCTGCATACCGGCAGTCCCGGATGGATAATAGCTTCTGAAATCATTAAGAAATGCGGATTGGAAGGGAAAGTGACTATCGAACAGATTGTCAGGGAAAAGCTTGAACAATTCCATAAGATCCAGCATAAAGTAAAACCCATAAAGCCCGTCGCCTCCATTGTTAAAAAGTATTCCGGGAAAATGCCTATGGCAGTCGGTACTGGAGGCCACAGGGAAGCCGTCGAAAGGACCCTGCAGATAACAGGTCTGAGAAAGTATTTTGATATTATCGTTACCGCAAATGATGTTGACAACTTCAAACCGCATCCTGAGACATTTCTGAGATGTGCCGAACTGATGGAAGTTGAACCGGAATATGTTGAGGTATTCGAGGATGGCGAACTCGGGATAAAGGCCGCAGAAATGGCTGGAATGGTGGCTACAGACGTCCGTTCATGGTACATTTCGAACTGGTGAACATTTGGTTTGTTTAATTGACGACAGGTATATCGTTAAAGTTTGAAATAAATCAGTTTAAGTAAGATAAATATGGATCATTCCGCCAAATCCGGTGAAAATGTCAGTCTGGGCACGGCTTTTAAAACCGGAATAGCTCTTAATGCGATTTTTATTGTAATTGAAGTGTTCTATGGATTAAAGGCAAATTCAATGGCTCTTGTTTCTGATGCAGGTCATAATCTCAGCGATGTCATTGTTCTTGTTTTTTCATGGGCTGCTGTTTCGCTTGCGAGGCAAAAGCCAACGATGAAATTCACATACGGATTCCGGCGTTCAACAATTCTTGCAGCACTTTTTAATACAATGATCCTTCTTGCGGCAGTAATTTTGATTTTTGTTGCAGCGGTGGAAAGACTCAGAAATCCTTTAAATATCAATGCCAATATCGTGATTATTGTTGCTTCAGCAGGAATTATAGTTAACGGCTTGACAGCATGGCTCTTTATGAAAAACCAAAGGCGGGACCTGAATATCCGGAGCGCCTTTATTCATTTCATCGCAGATGCTTTGGTTTCTCTGGGAGTGGTCGTTTCGGGAGTGATCATTTCATTTACAAAATTCGCATGGATAGACTCACTGGTCTCAATGGTGATAGCCGGAGTCATAATTTACAGCACGGTCAGCTTGCTCATCAGGTCGGTTAACCTTGCACTTGATGCTGTTCCCGAGAATATCGACATAGCGATGGTCAGCGATTACCTGAATAGCCTGCATGAGGTTACAGCAATTCATGACCTTCACATCTGGGCCATGAGCACAACGGAGGCTGCAATAACGGTTCATCTTATTACAAACAGGAGTACCGATGCAGGCTTTGTTCATGAGGTCCAGCACCAGCTTAAAGAGAAGTTTGGGCTGGGTCATTCCACCATCCAGATCGAATTTGGGGATAATCCTGAAGGATGCAATAATTGCAATTAAGGAGCCTTGTCCTCCATTGCCGTTGCGTGAATATCTTGTCAGTTACCTTGTTGTAATTTTTTTTTAATAATTTTATTCTGAATTAGTCAGAATGAAAAAAGGAATTCTTTTATCCATTACGATGGTAATTAGCATACTGAACCTTGCAGCACAGCAGGTTCATGATTCTACGCTGAAGAATATCCAGGTTCTGGATGCAGGAGATCTTGCCAATAAACGTGACACTTCGGAAATGAATGTCACATCTGCCAGCCGCAGTTCAAAGAGAATCGGAGAATTGCCGATAACAATTTATGTCATCACGCGCGAGGATATTCTCATTAACCATTATAATTCATTGACGGATATTCTTAAAAGCCTTCCAGGTATCCGGGTTTCCCAGCCGGGATCGGGAGAACTCGGTGAGTCGTTCGAGTTAAGAGGGCTGATCGGTAATGAGTACACGATGATACTTATAAACGGATTGCCGATAAAGCCAAGCGGGGTGATTGGAATGCCAATCGCAGAACAAATCCCGATAAAGACAGCAGAAAGGATAGAAGTTATTTACGGACCCGCTGCGGCAGTCTATGGGGCAGATGCTGTTTCAGGCGTAATCAACATTATAACCAAGGAAGCCGATAAAGGGACTTTTGTCTCAGGCGATATAGGCTTCGGACAAATGGGTTACGAAAATGGCGATTTCATGGTAGGCGGAAAAACCGGAAAGAACAAAAACATTTTGCAGTATACTTTTTACGGAGGGCAGAGTGAGGTGAGTGATATGAGCATAAAAAGCGGATATCAGGACGTATATAATCCTCTTGAATACCTTCAGAAAACCGGAATTACCTATAATATTGGCGGCACGGTTTACCAACCTGTCAATCTGACCGAAACCATACTGGAATCAGGGGGAATCAACCCGTCAGATTTTATAAAGAAAAATTATCCTGTTAATTATGAAGGCTCACTCACGATGCCGGCAATGGAAGATCTGCCTGCCTACAGTAATTATCTGGGCTTTCAGGTAAAGTACAGGGGGATTTCAATGTCGTTCAACAACATGTACAGGAGAACTCAAAGTTCCCTGGGAGAGTCGCCATATTTCTTCATGTATAATAACCCACAGAATTTCTGGGGAGAGACCATCAGGTCCACAACACTCTCATACAATCATGAATGGGCACCCGGGTTCACGACTACCTCCAACTTTTCCAACCTGATATACCAGATGGATAACAATTCAAGCATGGGAGTCACATTCATTGATTACACCGACAAGGTTTACAGATATGCAGCGAGCCGGGATATCCTGCTGGAACAGCTGTTCACGGTGCTGCCTGCAACGGGACTGGAAGTCATATCGGGCATTACATACCAGTATTCAGGCAATCTCCCACAGACTAATTTTCTTGACGAGCCTTTCAGTCAGGGCAATTACAGTTTCTTCAGCACAAAAATCGATAACCTGGATACCCTGACTCATAATTTTGGCTATAATCCGCTTGTATACCATAACATTTCGGTTTTTTCACAGGGTTATTATTCCATCAGGGCCTTCAGGCTGATGGGTGGTCTCAGATTTGACAACAACTCTCATTATGGCAAAAGCTTAAGCCCCAGGCTTGCAGGTCTTTATATTATGAATCCAAAGCTAAGCTTCAGGGGCTCAATAGGATTTGCCTACAAAGCGCCGTCATCATCGCTTGCATATCAAAGCATTGCAGTGAGAACAGGTGCGAAACTCGACAGCCTTATGTATTACGCGATACCAAATGCGAACCTGGAACCGGAAAAGTTCATGTCTGTGGAACTAGGTCTGATAAAAAAATTCAGGAATAGACTTACTTTAAACCTTTCAGTCTATTACAATGAGATCCGGAACAACATAGTCGAGATCAATGTCCCGATATCAGGTCTCGGATTGCCGCTGGCGGTAATGACAAGCGATACTGCGACCGTACTCCAGAGCTCAAACAGCAGGAATTCAGTCTTGAGGCTTTATGGCCTCCAGGCAACATTCAAGGCCAGCGATATTGTCAGATCGATTCATCTGAACGGAGAGCTTAGCCTGACGTTTTCAAAGCAAAGCAAGACGTTCCCTGAATTATTGCAGATAGCTACGGATTATCTGAGCAATTTTAAGATAAACCCTAATCACAATGGCCAGCTTAAAATATCCATGAGACCGGCGAAAAAGCTGTATATCCAGATGACAAGCATCTGGGAATCCAGCTGGCTTAGGCTTATCATTCCATTCAAATCGATATATGAACAGCTTCTAAAAGATTATGATGGCTTTTACAGTATGGATATTGTTGCCAATTACAAGCTTGGGTTAAATCTTAATTGTTTTATCAAGGTTAACAATATTTTCGATGAAAGGTACGGTGGAGCAGCCTATTCAGGAATGAATACGCCGCTTCCATATAGTCCACAGATGGGAAGGAGCATTAATTTCGGGCTTATATATGAACTTAACTGATGAAAAAAAAGATTCCGGTACTGGTCTTCATCTTAACTCTTTCATCAATCAGGCATGTAGGGTACGGGCAGGACACATTACTGCCAAATCAGGATTTGGGTACTGTAAAGTTTGCAGACTCTCTACGTGCGATGGCCTTTTACAATAAGGGTAAAAACTTTGCATTGGCCAGCCAGTATGACAGTGCTTCAACAAATATTTCCAGATCCCTTGAAATTGCTTCTGAAGGAGGATTTTTAAATACAGAAGCTGCTGCATACGAGCTTCTTGCTCTAATATCAGATCAGCAGTCCAGATGGGACGATGCGCTGGAAAATTATTTAAGGGCCTCCCTCGCGTATGCAAAAGCCGGCGACTCTTTCAATGAAGCCAGGGTGTTCAAATTAATAGCAGATAAATATTTTAAGGCGGGTGTATACAAGAAATCCGCCCAATATGCAGGCCAGGAATTTCTTCTGTACGGAGACAGCAACAGAGAAAAAAAGGCTACATCGGCCGAGCTTGCAGGTAATTCATATTACTATTTGATTGCAGATTCGTTATCATTAAAATGGTACAGTATTGCTGCAAGCCATTATCTTGAATGTGCGGATTCATCAGGGTATCTGAGATGTATTGAAAAACTTGGTTCGGTATATACCAGGGCCGGCCTGTACGATATGGCATATGATGAGTACAATAAGCTTCTGTCAGTGTATTCACGAAGGAATGATTACGTGAATCTTGCAATGGTCTGCAATCAGAAAGGATTCCTGTCGTTTCGCAAGTCAGATTTAAATGGAGCGCTCGATCAATTCAACCTGGCTTCAGATTATTCAGTAAAAGGAGGCAATGATAATTTTCTTCTGACAGACATATGGTCAAATATTGCAATCTGCCACCAGAATATGGGGAACCAGGACGAAATGGTAAAATGCTTTAACACTGCAATAAAATATGCAAAGGAGTCGGGAAGAATTGACGAAGTTGCCAGAATTGAGCGGATTCTGGCAAAGGTATATTACAACAAAAGCGATAATTATCATGCCGAGCTTTACTGTCTTGATTGCATTGAGTCTGCAAAAAAATCAATGAATCTTGATGTTCTTCAGCTTTGCTATAAAGATTACTCCGCAGTTCTTGAAAGCGGGAATGATTATGCAAAAGCGCTTGAGTACTATGAAAAGTATCTTAATCTTAGAGATTCTCTTAATTATGAAAATCGCCTTGCTGAAAAAGAGAAGGCAGACATGCTGGCCAGACTTGATGATTCAGAACAAAGAATCAGGAATGAAATATCGGAGAAAGAGATCCATGGCCTTGAGTTAAAGAATCTTAAAGCTAAAACTGTAAGAAAGGAAAATGAACTGAAGCTGTTGCAAAAGCAACAGGAGCTTGACAGGTCAGAGAAAGACAGGCTGTCACAGTCCCTGGCTCTTGAGAAGGAACGCTTTGAACTTGCAAGAAAAGAAGAGGATATCAATTCCCTGAAACAGCAGCAGTATATTAACCTTCTTCTGCTGAAGCAAAAGGACGATTCTTCAAAGGCCCTCGTCACGGAAAATCAGCTTCTTGAGAAAGACAAGCTACAGAAAGAGACCCAGTTGAAGAATGAAAAGCTTGCAAGAAAATTTGCCGTTGGTATCGGTTCCCTGATGCTGATCGCTGCTGCCAGCATCCTTTCAGGTCTCATTTCCGTGAGAAAAAGAAACAGGAAGCTGGCTGAGAGCAAGCGCGAAATAGAAATGATAAATTCAGATCTGGAATTGAAAAATGAGCAGATCGTCAGGCAAAAGGATATAATTGAACAGAAAAACCAGTCTATCACCGACAGTATCCAATATGCAAGCAGGATTCAGGCTGCAGTGTTTCCGCCCTTGACTTTTCTGTCGGACTGGGGATTGGATAATTTCATACTGTTCAAGCCCAAGGATATAGTCAGTGGAGATTTTTACTGGGGTGTCAGGAAGAATGATAAGATCATCGTTGCGGCAGCAGATTGTACCGGTCACGGAGTACCGGGAGCGTTCATGAGCATGCTGGGACATGCTTTCCTTGATGAAATAGTAAATACCAGGGAAGTCGAAAATGCGGCGTATATCCTCAATTGCCTGAGAGATGAAGTAATCAATACACTTAAACAAAAGGGTGCGACCGGCGAAGCACGCGATGGCATGGATGTATCACTTGTCATTATCGACCTGAATGCCGGAAGGTTGGATTATGCAGGCGCAAATAATCCTCTATACCTTGTCAGAAAAGGCAGGTTGATTAAATACTCTGCCGACAGCATGCCCATCGGCATACATTTTATATCGTTCACCCCATTCACCAACCAGTCGATTGAGATAATGAAAGGAGACTGCATCTACCTATTTTCCGACGGATATGCCGATCAGTTTGGGGGACCGAGAGGAAAGAAATTCATGTACAAGAACTTCCAGAATCTATTGCTTGCCAACTATGAAAAACCTGTCAGCATCCAGAATGAGATACTCGATGAAACGTTCGGGAAATGGAAAGGAGATCGCGAACAGGTCGATGATGTACTGGTAATCGGGATACATATTTGAATTTCAGATATTTAAAATTGATCACCATTAGATTACAGGATTCAATGCATCCCCGGGGCCCGGGATGATTCAGGTCCGCCCGACGCGAGCATACCTGCAGGATTGCATAATTCTATAATTCCATAATTCCATAATTCCATAATTGAATCATTACTATATGAGAATTATTACTACACGGGACGGATCCCATACCCTTTATGTTCCTGAACTGGATGAGCATTATCATTCAATTCATGGAGCTGTCCAGGAATCGGAGCATATTTTCCTGAAGGCTGGATATGATAAGTGCATGGCAAATCCCGTCAATATATTTGAGGTCGGACTGGGGACCGGGCTTAATGCACTTCTGACAGCTATGAGATCAATATCGGACCAGAGGATCGTATTCTACACTGCTGTCGAAAAATATCCGTTGGAAAATGAAATCCTGGCAAAATTGAACTATAATGAATTTACGGGTCCTGAAGGGGGAATTATTTATAAACTTATTCACGGATCTTCATGGGGTAAAATGAACTCAATTTCGCCAGGCTTCAGCCTTTTGAAAGTAAAAGGGGATCTTACAGTCTATGTTCCTGATGGTCATTATGACCTTGTTTATTTTGATGCCTTCGGCCCCGATAAACAGCCTGAAATGTGGACTAAAGATGTCATGGAAAGAATTGCGGCAACCTTAATGAAAGGTGCGATACTTGTCACATTCTCAGTCAAGGGGGAAGTGAGAAGGAACCTGCAGGCAGCTGGTTTTGAAGTGACAATCATTCCCGGGCCTCCAGG
This sequence comes from uncultured Bacteroidales bacterium, assembly GCA_963717685.1. Taxonomy (GTDB): domain Bacteria; phylum Bacteroidota; class Bacteroidia; order Bacteroidales; family VadinHA17; genus LD21. The sequence goes on from OY970346.1 coordinate 3,143,465, forward strand.
AAAAAGGCAGATGATCAGGGCTTATAAAACCTGAAAAATATTATGCAAGTCTTTTTTACTCTGTTCAAAATATTATCTTTGCGAAAACTTTATTAAAAATTATATTATGAAATTCAAGGGATTAGTTTTTTTGACAGCCGTATTGGCTTTGATGCTTGGTTCATGCGCAAAAAATGCAATAAAGGGTACGAAAATACTTACTGCTGAGGATTCTCTTGCCTATGCTTTTGGTATAGTCAACTATAATGCGCTTACCGCAGACAGTCTGAATCTCAATCCGCTTGCAGTTGCCAAAGCTATGCTTGACGGGAAAAGCGGGAAACCTCTTTTAAGTGATGAGATTGCGAGAAGTGTCATTATGAAATACATTAATAAGCGTGAAGCAGAAAAAGCGGCAAAGAAAGCTGCAACAGATAAGATCCTGTACAAGGATTATATTGAACAGAATGTCGCATTCCTGTCTAAAAATAAGGAAAGAAAAGAGGTTATAGTCACCCCCAGCGGACTCCAGTATGAAGTTATAAAAATGGGGAATGGCCCCAAACCTACTGCACAGAGCACTGTTAAAGTAAATTATGTAGGCACTCTGATTGATGGCACTGAATTCGATTCATCAGTTAAAAGGAAACAGCCCGCACAGTTCCCTGTAGCAGGTATTATTCCTGGATGGAAAGAAGCCCTTCAGCTTATGCCTGTTGGTTCCAAATTCAAATTGTATCTGCCGCAGGAACTTGCCTATGGAGCAAATCAGGCAGGTGACAAGATCAAACCGTATTCAACGCTGATATTTGAAGTCGAGCTTCTTGAAATAGTCAAGTAATGAGGTCAGCCGAGATACATACTGCCAGGGGCATCATGAAAGTCAGTTTTTACGAAGATGACGCTCCGGGCACTGTGGATAATTTTATCAGTCTTGCAAAAAAAGGTTTTTACGACGGACTCTCTTTTCACAGGGTAATCCCGGGCTTCGTCATTCAGGGCGGATGTCCTTATTCCAGAGACATGAGCGATCCAAGGATCGGAACAGGTGGTCCGGGTTATAATATAAAATGTGAACTTGACGGCAACAACCAGTACCATGACAGAGGTGTCCTGTCAATGGCTCATGCAGGAAGAGATACCGGAGGTTCCCAGTTTTTCATCTGCTGTGGAAGGCCGGCCACCAAGCACTTGGACAAACAGCATACATGCTTTGGGAAAGTGTTTGAAGGTCTCGATGTAATTGACAAGATCCGTCAGGGCGATAAAATTGAGAATATAACAATAATCGAAGATTAGCTCAATATGGCTTTTGAAATAACAGGGATAATAGTTGATATCTCGCCTGTCAATCAGGTAAGCGATAAATTCAGGAAGCGCGAGTTCGTTCTAGAGAAAAAAGAATCAGGCGGTCCCGCTGTATTCATTAACTATATCAAATTCCAGCTTGTTCAGGATAAATGCGATCTGATTAATGATTCATTCCTTAATGAGGAAGTAAAGGTATTTTTCAACCTTAAGGGAAACAAGTGGGAACGGGATGGCAAAGTAAGTTATTTTACCAATCTCGATGCCTGGAAAATTGAAAAGGCATCTTCGCAGGGAAGGGAACAGAACATCCCGTCATCCCACGCTCCTCTGGAAGATATACCACCGGAAACAGATGATTTGAGCGATCTTCCGTTCTGAATAGAATTAAAGAGACTGACCACAATTCAGTCTCTTTTTTTAACTTGCCATGCAAAATTTTCCTGCTGCCGTTTATGAATATAAAAATAAATATTACCTTATGCCTGCTACTTTTTGTCATTTCAGTGCAGGCACAGCCGGGTTCGCAAAACCCCGTTCAGGATCACCGGCAGATTCAGTTGCCTTACAACAGGTTATTACAGCCAGCAGGTACGCAGATCTTTTTTGGAGATCCTTCCCTTGAGAATCATGCACTTGATGCAGCCTTGTCGCCTGACGGCAAATGGCTTGCAGTACTGGAAAGATATAGTATCGTATTCATCAGCACTGATGAAAATAAAATTAAATTCACTTTATCAAATTCCGCGATTCCTGACCTTAAAGGAGGAATGAATACCTATTCAGGCATACTCTGGAATAAGGAATCTGATGTTTATAAAGTGTACTGGAGCGGAGCCGGTAACAGAAAAAGGTCTTCTGTGGCGTCAGCAGTATGGAATGGCGTTAGTGCAGAATTCAGCCGCGTATATGAATACTCAGCAACATCCGGATCCGATATGGCTCTCCCTAACGGGATCCTGATTGCAAATGAAGGATCACGCGAATACTTGTATGTTACTTTGAACGGCAATAACACACTGGTAAAGCAGGATCTTGATTCGGGAGATACAATATGGGTGGCAAAACCCGGTGTTGCACCCTATGGAATTGTAAAGGCTTCAGGAAAATTATATGTCACGAACTGGGCAGGAAGATATCCTGACCCGGGCGATAAAGAAGTCGCAGGTGTTCCCTGGGGAAGAGCCAGGGTGAATAATTCGGCAGGCGGATCAACGAGGGAGGGAAGCGTTACTGTAATTGACCCTGAAAACGGAAGAATATTAAAAAATATAATTGTGGGTCTTCACCCAAATGCAATCACCGCAAACAAAAACGGAAAATTCGTTTATGTCACAAATTCCAACAGCGATAACATTTCGGTCATAAGTACATCGGCAGACACGGTATCAGAAGTCATCAGCGTCAGGCTCCAGCCTTTCATAAATCCCTTCTTCGGCGATTCACCTGATGGATTGTGCCTGTCTAAAGACGAGAGGACTCTTTATGTTGCAAATGGCATGGATAATGCCCTGGCAATAATCCGGCTTGGCAGGCAGGCATCTGATAGTGGGAACGGGCAAATCAGCAATATTAAGGGTTTTTTGCCGACAGGAGCCTACCCTTCCTCAGTGACAGTTCTCGAAAATGGTCCAATATATGTCTGTAACCTTGAAGCGGCTGGGGCAAGTCTGGCCCAGCAATATTCGAAATCGGCGACCATGGCTTATAACTCTCACCACATGCTGGCTTCAGTCTCGGTAATACCTGTACCGGGTGAAAAAGAAATTAAAGCCTACACGGATACTGTAATTGCGCTCAACGATCTGGCAAGAGCGACCCTTTCAAGGGAAAAGCCAAGGGATAATATTTCTCCAAAGCCTGTTCCTGACAGAATCGGAGAACCTTCAGTCTTCAGGCATGTGATATATATAATAAAGGAAAACCGCACATACGACCAGATTCTTGGTGATTTAAAACAGGGAAACGGCGATCCGTCATTATGTATTTTCGGAGCTGATGTCACTCCAAATACACATAAGTTGTCAGAAGATTATATTCTGTTTGATAATTTCATGGTGTCAGGAAAATGTTCTGCTGAAGGTCATCAATGGACCGATGCATCTATTGTGACAGACTATATTGAGAAGAATATGAGAGCGTGGTTCAGGAGCTACCCGCATGTTCAGGATGATGCCCTTGTATATGCACCAACAGGCTTTCTGTGGGATAACTGTCTCAGGCATGGCAAATCAATAAGGATTTATGGGGAAGCTTCTTTTCCGGTATTAGATAAAACTCTCAGCTGGACAGACATTTATAACAAGTACAAGAACGGAGAAAAGATTGATTTTCATGACAGCACCGTAGTCGAACCTGTCAGGGACATATTATGCCAGACATATCCATCATTTGGGAATCATGAATTCACTGATTCCATGCGAGCTGATGCTTTTATCAGGGAACTTCATGATTTCGAAGCGCTTCCGGGCGACAGTCTTCCGGAACTAATGATAATGGCATTGCCAAATGACCATACAAATGGAATGCGCCCCGGATATCCGACACCGCGGGCAATGGTGGCCGATAATGATCTGTCACTTGGAAGGATCGTCGAAGCGGTATCAAAAAGCCGCTTCTGGAAAAATACAGTGATATTTGTGGTCGAAGACGATTCCCAGAGCGGATGGGATCATGTATCAGCATACCGGACGGTAAGTCTTGTAATCAGTCCATATTCAAAATTAAGCTCCTGTGACCATACTTATTATACACAGCCCTCAATGGTCAGAACCATTGAACAGATCCTAGGATTGCCGCCGATGAATATACAGGATGCCATTGCCAACGTGATGACGGATTGCTTCGGCGATCAGCCTGATCTGACTCCATACATATACTTATCATCAAAAGTCAGAATGGATGAAATGAACCCGCAGCTGGTCTCTTTAAACGGCAAGGCTCTTCAGTTCGCTAAAAAAAGCATGCTGCCTGAGTTCGACGGCATTGATACCGGGGATGATGACCTTCTTAACAGGATCATCTGGTTCTCTGAAAAGGGGAGCCTCTCCTACCCGTCAAAATATGCCGGTGAATCAAAGGAAAAAAGAGATCCTGACTAATTCCTGATTTATTATGACAATTATGCCTGAGAACCAGATGCTACAGGAATGGCTGACGCCTTTCGGAACTCCTCCGTTCAGTCTCTTCAGGATATCCTATTATAAGCCTGCCATTGAAGAAGCCATTGGAAATGCATTGAAGGAAATTGATGTCATTACTGGATGCACCGAAAAGCCCTGCTTTGAAAATGTCATTGGAGCGCTTGACTGTGCAGGCAGAAAGCTGAATGAAATAAGCCAGGTGCTATTTAACCTTAACAGCGCAGAAACAAACGGGGAGATGCAGGCTTTGGTACAGGAGGTTACACCTCTGCTCGCCCGCTTTTCCAATGATATAACCCTTAATGAGAAACTCTTTCTTAAAATAAAGTCGGTATATGACTCAAGGTCTTCCTCAGGATTTACAACAGAACAGGAAATGCTCGTTGAAAAGAATTACAGGAACTTTATCCTGGGAGGAGCCGGGCTTGACGGAGAAAAGAAGCTTCGTTTCAGGGAAATATCAGAGGAACTGTCTCTTATGCAGGTAAGGTTTGAGGAAAATGTTCATAAGGATACAAATGCCTTCGAACTGAATATTACCGACAGAAAGGAGCTGTCAGGTCTGCCAGAAAGCGTAATAGAAATGGCTTCCATTGAAGCCCGGGACAGGAAGAAGGAAGGATGGGTGTTTACGCTTCACGCTCCCAGCTATATCCCTTTCATGAAGTATTCCGACAGGCGTGAACTGAGGGAAAAGATGTTCAGAGCCTACAATTCCCGTTCTTTTCACGGTGACAGTACCGACAATCGTGATATTGCGACCAGAATCGCAAACCTGCGCCTTGAATTGGCCCGTATCCTGGGATTCAATAATTTTGCTGAAATGGCTCTTACCGACAGGATGGCTGATTCAACCGGAAAAGTAAAATCATTTCTTGATGGTCTGTACATAGCTTCAAAACCGGCCTCAATAAGAGATTTCAATCACGTAAAGGATTTTGCCTCTGCCAGGGGTTTAAATGGGGAACTTGAAAGATGGGACTGGGCTTATTATTCAGAAAAACTCCAGAAGACAAAATTCAATATCGACGATGAAGTGCTGAAACCATATTTTGTTCTCGAAAATGCACAGTGCGGAATATTTGACCTGGCATCGGCTCTTTACGGAATAAAATTCGTTCCTGTTTTAAATATTGAGGTTTACAATCCGGAAGTAAAAACATGGCAGGTAAATGATAAAAATAATGATTTCCTGGGGATCCTTTATATTGATTATTTTCCCAGACCTGGTAAAAATGGTGGCGCCTGGATGACCAGCTTCAGGGATCAGAGAGTGGAAAATGGTGTCGATGTGAGGCCCTTTATTTCAATAGTTGCCAATTTCACAAGGCCGACCATGACTCTGCCTTCGTTGCTTTCATTCAATGAGGTCACGACTTTTCTTCACGAGTTCGGCCATTCCCTTCATGGTTTGCTTTCGAAATGCACTTATGAGTCTCTTTCAGGAACAAGCGTTGCAAGAGATTTTGTGGAACTGCCATCGCAGTTCATGCAGAATTTTGCCTATGAAAAAGAATGGATGAAATCATGGGCACGGCATTACAAGACTAATGAAACTATCCCCGATGACCTGCTGGATAAAATAAAAGCATCCTCGACGTTCAATGAGGGGTATGCCTGCAACCGCCAGTTGAGCTTAGGTTTCCTTGATATGGCATGGCATACAATTCCTTCACCATTTAACGCCCCAATAGAGGATTTTGAATCAGAGACGTTGGCAGGAACCGAATTATTCCCTCATGTCGAAGGATCAAATATAAGTGTATCATTTACACATATTTTCGGTGGAGGATATGCAGCAGGCTATTATGGCTACAAGTGGGCTGAAGTACTGGATGCAGATGCTTTTAAATTATTCAGGGAAAAAGGAATATTCGACAGATCGACTGCAGAATCTTTCAGGAAGCATATTCTGGAAAAGGGAGGCACGGACAAGCCTGTGAATCTTTATAAGGCATTCAGAGGCAATGAACCGACGATAGATGCGTTTCTGGAAAGAAGCGGATTGAAATAAAAATCAATGCTGAAAATTATCCGGCTGTTAATAAATCAGGGTACTTATTAAAAAATAGTTCCCTGCCGGAGATTTAATTATAATTAACTTTATAACATGGGATATCTGCTGGTTCAGCTATCATATTTGTCATTTAATCAATACCTTAAACACCAGTTATGATTCTCTTCTTCCAAAATAGCGACAATAAAATCCTTTCGGCAGGCACATCATGTAATTTAACTGAGACCGATGTCGAAAAGTTAATATGGCTTTTCGGAAGTGCTGTTCTCCTTAAAGAAGAAAAAATAGAAGGGCCTTTCATAGGACCAAGAAAAGAAATGGTGACGCCCTGGAGCACAAATGCTGTCGAGATATGCCAGAATATGGGAATAAAAGAGATTTCCAGGATAGAGGAGTTCAGAAAGGCGCAGGCGGATGCTGCATGGGATCCGATGCTTCAGTCCTTCTATAATAACCTGGACCAGACGCTTTTTACGATTGACAGGAAACCGGATCCGATAATATACATAGAAAATTTAGCTGAATACAATAAAAAGGAAGGGCTTGCCCTGAACGAGGATGAGATAGACTACCTCGAATCCCTGAGCATCAAAATTGGAAGAAAGCTGACTGACAGTGAAGTATTCGGATTCTCCCAGGTGAATTCAGAGCACTGCAGGCATAAAATATTCAACGGAACTTTTATACTTGACGGGATCAAAAAGAAAGAAACCCTGTTCCAAATGATAAAGGATACGACCAGGGTAAACAAGAACAGGGTAATTTCGGCATATAAGGATAATTGTGCTTTTCTGCAGGGGCCAGTGGTGGAACAATTTGCCCCCGCAACACAGGACACTTCAGACTACTTTAAAATAAATAACTATGAGTCTGTGCTTTCCCTTAAGGCTGAGACACATAATTTTCCTACAACTGTCGAACCCTTCAACGGTGCATCAACTGGTACCGGCGGTGAGATAAGGGACAGAATGGCAGGTGGCAAAGGATCATTCCCTGTTGCCGGCACGGCCGTTTACATGACGTCATATCCGAGGCCTGAAGGCAGCAGGCCATGGGAAGAGAAAACGAAAGAACGCCCCTGGCTCTACCATTCGCCTGTCGATATTCTTATCAAGGCGTCGAATGGTGCCAGCGATTTTGGCAACAAATTCGGGCAGCCCCTCATATGCGGCTCTCTTCTGACCTTCGAGCATTTTGAGAACCTGAAACAATTCGGGTATGATAAAGTTATTATGCTGGCAGGCGGAATAGGGATCGGCAAGAAAAAAGACAGTGAAAAAAACATTCCTGAAAAAGGAGATATAATTGTCCTGCTCGGCGGCGACAATTACAGAATTGGCATGGGTGGCGGTGCTGTATCTTCTGTCGATACAGGGAAATTTGACAGTTCAATAGAGCTCAATGCCGTGCAGCGTGCCAATCCTGAAATGCAGAAAAGGGTTTATAATGCCATCCGTGCATTATGCGAAATGGATAACAATCCTGTGATTTCAATCCACGATCATGGAGCTGGCGGTCACCTTAACTGCCTTTCAGAACTGGTGGAATCTTCAGGCGGGAAAATCGATATAAGCAGGCTCCCTGCAGGAGACCCCACTCTTTCGGCAAAAGAAATCATAGGGAATGAATCGCAGGAAAGGATGGGGCTTGTGATGAAAAAAGAATCTGTCGGCTCCATTATAAAAATTGCAGAAAGAGAAAGAGCTCCTGTTTACATTATCGGGGAAGTGACTGGCGATCATCAGCTGACATTTTTCAATTCAATGACAGGAGATAAGCCGCTTGACCTGGCACTCGGATCCCTTTTTGGAAAACCTCCAAGAACAGTAATGACGGATTCGACAGTTGAAAACAACTGCAAAAGGGTGGAATATGAGTTCAGCAGAATTGACGAATACCTCGATATGGTGCTGCAGATAGAGGAAGTAGCCTGCAAGGACTGGCTAACCAATAAGGTTGACAGGTCCGTATCAGGAAGGATCGCAAAGCAGCAGTGTGCTGGTCCCCTGCAGTTGCCGCTGAATAATGTCGGGGCAATAACTCTTGATTACAGGGGGAAATCAGGTATGGCCGTTTCAATCGGGCATGCCCCTGTCGCAGGACTGATAGACCCTGCAGCAGGTTCTGTTCTTTCAATTGCGGAGGCTCTGACTAACATTATATGGGCTCCTCTCGAGGGAAAAATACATAGTTTATCCTTATCGGCCAATTGGATGTGGCCCTGCAGGAATCCAGGAGAAGACTCGAGGCTGTACGAAGCGGTCAATGCTGCGCGTGACTTTGCCATTGCTCTTGGAATAAATATTCCCACAGGCAAAGACAGTCTTTCAATGACACAGCAATACAGCGATCAGGTTGTGTTTTCACCGGGTACGGTAATTATTTCCGCGTCAGGTGAAGTGGCTGACATCACGAAAATTATCGAACCTGTCATTGTAAATGATCCATATACGCGCCTGCTCTATATTGACATGAGCCGTGATGACCTCAAACTTGGAGGCAGCAGCTTCGCCCAGGTTGTCAATAGTCTTGGTGATTCTGCCCCTACCGTCACTGATCCTTCATACTTTGCTGATGTCTTCAATATCATACAGGACCTTATCATGAAAGATAAGATCATTTCGGGGCATGACATATCATCTGGAGGAATGATCGTGACCCTGCTTGAGATGTGCTTTTCAAATAACACAGGCGGCCTTTCAATAAACCTTTCCGCATTAGGCGGGGATGATATAATTAAGCTTCTCTTCAGCCAGAACCCCGGTATTATTGTCCAGGTTGGTGATGATGATGAAATTGAAGAGATATTGATGGAAAATGGAATTTCATACGTGTCAATAGGCCATCCTGTAAATGAAAGGACTCTCTTCCTGACCCACGGAAGCTTTCAAAGCCAGCTGGATATTGATGATCTGCGCGATAAATGGTTCAGAACTTCATATTTGCTTGACACCCGGCAGTGCGGAGAGGAATTCGCAAAGGAACGGTTCAATAATTATGTGAAGCATGATCGTAATTTTTGTCTTAATGATTTCACAGGAACATTTAAATCGTTGGCAATTTCACCTGTCAGAAGCAAAAAGAGCGGCATAAATGCTGCAATCGTAAGGGAGAAGGGGGTCAATGGTGACAGGGAGATGGCATATGCCCTTTACCTTGCCGGATTTGATGTAAAGGATGTGCATATGACAGATCTCATTTCAGGAAGGGAGACCCTTGAAGATATGAACATGCTTGTATTTGTAGGCGGTTTTTCCAACTCCGATGTCCTTGGTTCAGCAAAAGGGTGGGCAGGTGCATTCAGGTATAATGACAAGGCAAAAGCAGCTCTCGAAAAATATTATAACCGTTCCGATACTCTGTCCCTTGGAGTATGCAACGGATGCCAGCTTATGGCAGAGCTTGACCTTATTTATCCTGATCACGATGAGAAGCCAAAGCTTCTGAAAAATGCTTCCGGCAAATTTGAGTCATCTTTTATCGGAGTGAAGATCCTTCAGAACAATTCAGTGATGCTTAATGACTTATCGGGTATGGAACTGGGAATATGGGTGGCACACGGAGAGGGACGCTTTTCTCTTCCCTATGAAGAATCAAAATACCGGATCCCGGCAAAATTTTCCGGCCACTTCTATCCTGCCAACCCGAATGGATCCGATTATGATGCTGCTGCTCTTTGCTCTGATAACGGGAGGCACCTTGCTATTATGCCGCATCTGGAACGGGCATTTTTCCCGTGGCAATGCGGGTATTATCCCCGCAAGAGAAAAAATGACAATATCACTCCATGGATAAAAGCCTTTGTAAATGCCAGGAGATGGATCGAATCATCGAACCGAAGGCTTAAATGAAACAGAAATAAGCTTTGATATATCCGCATCGCTTACATCTGCTCCCCTAAAATCACTTGGAAGTATCTTATCGCTTATGACCTGGAAACTGTATTCTCCGGTATCAGGAAGGTACATTGATCCGACAAAAGAATCGGCTCTGAAGTAAGGGAATGTCACATCGCCGGCGTCATGCACAATTTTATCGCATGCCGGATGGCCTTCGAGCCTGCTGAACTGGACATTAATACGAACAGGATTCTTATATTTTAAATTTGTTGTGTCCTTTGTCGCGCTTGAAATCCATACGTCATAACGTCCTGATTTTGAAACAACCACATCCCATTCTGCCGTATTGCCAGACGGGTCTTTTAAATCGTTATAGCAATCAGCCCTGTTCAAATCAAGATAAATAGTCCCATCCGATTTCTGTACAATCTTTTTGCAGTCCTTTTCCCTGCTTTCAGCAATTTGTCTTTTTGAATTTCCACATGAACACATAATGTTCATTCCTATAAAAGCTGCCAGCACAAAATTCATCCCTTTCATATCCTTTTCAAATATTTCATCATATTTCATTAACGCACCATCATTGATTCCATTGTCTTTTAAGAATAGAATCAGTAAAATAAATTCAAATATTTTAAATCAGGAAACGTAGTCGGAAAAAAATGGTCCGGACTTCGGTAACTCATAATATGGTGCAGACACCGGGATTAGCGGGCATTAATAAAAAATTCCATTTTGGGGATCGAAGACTCCTCGCTGCTTGATACGATGATCTTCAATTATCCTTTCTCTACCTGCAAAGGATTAAATGAGCTGACCTTCCTGTTTAAACCTGAAAAATTATCAGGGATTCTTTTCACATTCGGTTTTGGAGTCAAAGCATCTGCAACTATTTCGGCGATGTCGGCAACTTTCGTTATGGTAGCCGCTCCCAGGGTCTTTTTGCAAAGAGGGCAGGCAGTCGCAAGGATATCGGGAGAATCCTTTGTCAGCTCGGCTGCAACATCTCCCGCTATACCGGCTCTGATCAGCTGGCTGATCTTTAAATTGCCCAGGCTTCCGCCGCAGCATAACGATTTTTCATCCTCATATCCCGTTTCAATAAGACGGGAAACATGGCGAAGCACTTCCTTTGGCTCTTCATATACGCCTGAGCCTCTGCCAAGATCGCATGGAGAATGATAGACAACCTTTTTTCGAAGGAATTGAAGCCTGACCGTGCCATTATCAATCAGCCTTTTTATGAATTGTGTATGATGAAGCACTTCGACGTCGAGATAATAACTCTCCCTGAAAACCTTGTAACAGATAGGACATGAGGTTACGACCGTACTGGCTCCGGATTTCCATATAAGTCTTGAGTTAAAATTAATAAGTTCACGTGCCTCTTTATCCTTGCCGGCCAGCATCAGCGGTCTTCCGCAGCAAACGCCACCCATTTCATCCAGAAATCTGTATCTTACTCCCGAGGCATTGAATATCCTTATCATTGAATTTTTGATTGCCGGTGTCAGATGTGCCATACATCCTGCAAAATATAAAACATCAGCCTGAGGCGATTCTTCATCAGGAAGGAATCCGAATGAGGTCTGACCGTTCACCCTTGCAGGCGGGATCTTCTTTCTTTCAGGAAAATATCTCTGAAGGATATTCCCTGGTTCCATGGTTTTCTCACCTGCCCTTCTTGCTATCATCCTGAAAGGAGTCAGTTCAATCCCGACAGGACATGCCTGGTCACATCTTCCGCACATAAGGCAGTTGAATACAATATCGCTTACATCCTTTTTGTCGCGAATGCTTTTTAACAGGTATGCAGATTGAATATTTGTAATCCCGGCAGAAAAATTAAGCTGGCATGCATCAATGCATATACCGCATGAGGAACATGAATATGTCTCAATTTCAGTGAAAGCGCCTGACTGATCGCCTGTTTTTATTCCTGAATTTCTTGCAAAAATAAGGAATAGCTCGGTTGGAATATGCATATACCGGGTAAGAGGAAGAAGAACAAAGAATGTCCCGAGTGATAATGAATATAACCACCAGAAAGGGTATGCCAGTTCCCTGGCAGGAAGGAAAGAAGCCAAAAGTGATCCGAGTGATCCGGTAAGAAAGCTCCCTGTGCCATAAGCTCCGCAGGTTAAGCTCTCAGCCAGAAGGCGGCTCGGGAATATAAGCCAGAGTGCCGTAAGGGCAATCTTATCAAGAGCCTTCAGCTTGGTGGTTTTTTTCATACCTACTACCCTTGATGAAAATCTTTTGACTATTGCCATAAGCAATCCGGAAAGAATAAACAGCAGAATAAGGTCCATCAGGAATGAGAAAGCCGCTTCAAATCCTGTTCTGCCAATTCCCGGATTAAAGAACCTTAAGAATATCGACTTATATGGAGGATTCAGGTGATGGGCGCCAAGGATATCCGCCTCAACCGTGCCGAAGACAATTAGCAGGAACCACCCGAAGGCCAGACTCATGTGCATATAGCCCAGGCGTGGATTCGTCTTAAATATCTTCCTGTGAATCAGGCTCTCCATGACTATTTCCCTGATGCTCTGCCCGAAGGGTTTTCCGAAGAATCCTCGTTGAAGCCTTAATTTGTCAGGTCGTGAAAGGTCTCTGAACCAGAGAACGCTTCTCACTACTGCATAGATCAGGATGAAATAAATCCCGATATTGAAAGGGATGACAAAAGGATCAAACTGCATTTTTCAGGTTTTTTTGAAAAGCTTCCCTTGCAAGAACTATCACATTTCTTGTATTAACGCCTCGCGGGCAAACGAGAGTGCATTTCCCGCAAAGCATGCACTTGCCGATGTTTTTACGCACTTCTTCATTCTCTCCCCGTTTCAGAAGAATCTGGAGCTCCCTCAGGCTGAAAGGCGTGAAAGCTCCGGTAGTGCAGGTAGCTGCGCAGCATCCGCATTCGATGCATATTCTGAAGCTTGGTTCCCTTTCAGAAATATATATGGAAATGCTTCTGTCATTAGCATTGAATTCTATCTGCCTGCCTTTTGATATTTTATACCCGAACTTGTCCATTTATCTCATTTTATCACTGAGATATTCCAATACATCTGCAACAGCAGCCCGTGCATGGGAGATTGACTCGGTTATATTCATTGGAGCACTGCAGGTCCCTGCATAAAAGACACCATCCATATTGCCTTTATTGGATCCAAAGTGATGATCAGCAGGCTTGAAAAACCGGTTTTCACCAGTTTCCAGGCCTGATGATTCAGCGAGGTCTCTTCCGGATTCTGACATTTCCATGCCAGCCATCAGTACAATCATATCCAGTTCCATCTTTAAAGGCCTTCCGGTCAAAGTATCTTCAGCCTTCAACACCAGCCTGTTATTCACAGATTCGCTAACTTCTGAAACTTTCCCGCGGATAAAGTTAATACCCCATTTCTCCTGGGCTTCACGGTACATTTCTTCATAATATGCTCCGCCCATACGCAGATCCATGTAAAAACAAAATATTTTTGAATCAGGCAGATGCTCTTTGATTTCAATAGCCTGTTTTACAGCTGTCACGCAACACAACTTGGAACAATAAAGGTTACCAACTTTCTCATCACGTGAACCTACACAATGAACCATTCCGATTTCCTTTGGTTCATTACCATTAGTTTTCAATATCTTTCCCGTTTTAAACATCCCTTCGAGATCAGCTGATGTGACTACATTTTCATAGATCCCATAACCATATTCTTCCTTTCTTGAACTTCTAAACAGATCAAATCCTGTTGCAACAACAATTGCATCGGCAGAGATCTCCTCTCCGTCACTTGTTACCAAAGTCAGATTGTTTCTGCTCCTTGCGATCTTTTCAATTGTAGTTCCGGTCGATATCTTTATGTCTTTGTCTTTTAACAGATTTTCAAGGTATTCTTTCACCTCGGAACTGTTTCTCCTGTCAGGGAATAGTTTATACCACTCATTAAGATGGCCGCCAGTAGTTTTATCCTTCTCAAAAAGAATGACTTTAAGACCATTTTTTGCCAGACGTCCGGCGGTTTCCATTCCGGCAACACCGCCACCAATTACAGCTACATGGTTACTCATTGATAATCAACTATCAATTAAATTCAACGGGATTACCGTGTCGAGTTTTGAATTCAGCCTGTATTTGCCTTCAGGATCATAATCTATACCCATTTTATCAAGTACAGGTTCACAATCGGTCTGATGCATCTGAAGTCCCAGGTCCCATGGATCAAAACCCAGAACCAATCCTGCAACCTCTTCATAAGTAAATACCGGTATTCCCTCATTATTCTGACCGTATCTCTTGCCCTCCATTTCATCTATAACATATTGCCATCTGTCAAGGAACATTGGACAACCCGGGCAGTTTGTAATGATCATATCCGGCTTATAAGGTTCCATTGAATCGAATTTTGCTTTGGAGCATGCTATAGAGAAGCCCCTGTTTGCCTGAACAAGGTATTGCCTGAACCCGAAGCCGCAGCAGTGTCTTCTTTCCGGATAATCAATGACCTGAGCTCCCCACTCTTCCACCATTCCTGCAAGCACATAAGGATATTCCGCACCGCCAATTCCCTTTGACGGGAACATTTTGGCATAATGACATCCTATATGATCAACAACTTTCAGAGGAGCTCCGGTATTCTTATTTATCAGCTTATATCTGGATTTTGAAGCTATTTCCTTTCTGAATTTATAAATCACATCGCTGGAATGGGCAAGGTTCTTTGGAGTTCTGAATTCTCTGCCTGTAGCTTTCTTCAGCTGGACTCTTATTCTATCCTCGACTTCCGGATGATGATGCCATGTGTCAAGTATTTCAGTGTATAATCCGAAAGAGGTAATGCACGAAGGCATCAGGTTTTCATATCCTGCTTCAGTCATCAGTGCAAATTGTCTGGCGATGACTGTCATTGTGGTTTCAACAGGAATAATATCGCCATGATATCCTATTCCAGTGCATGTAGTATGGCAAGGATGCTCATAAACATCTTTATTCAGGACATCCCTCATTATTTTCAGGAATGCTGTTTCTGAACCCGGAAAGAAATTCTGCCTGACGCAGCTCCTTACATAAAAGAATTTGTCATCGGCTATTTCTTTCTGGTAGTCCTTCCATATTGCTTTTTTGCCGTCTATATTCATTTTCCCGGACCAGTTTATTTTGTATGCTTATTGTTGTTTGTTTTATAAATGTGCCTGAAGTACTCATTATCAATTCCGTCATCAAGAACCATATTCATTTCTTCTGCTTTCATTCTTGAATACTCTTCGATTTTTTCAAAACGCTTCATAGCCCCTGTCACTTCGAATATCCGTTCTATCTCATCAAGAGCCTCGTCGGGTATTTTTCTCAGAATCCCCGGACCATCACCCTTGTAATTGGCTCCAAGCCTTGCGAAAAGGTCCTTCCAGTTTTCCTGGATCCAGTCCCATACAGGTCCTTGTTCCGGATGAAGTTCTGTACCTACTCCCTCGAGATAAAGA
Organism: uncultured Bacteroidales bacterium; assembly: GCA_963717685.1. Classification (GTDB taxonomy): domain Bacteria; phylum Bacteroidota; class Bacteroidia; order Bacteroidales; family VadinHA17; genus LD21. Next base: position 3,159,229 of record OY970346.1, read on the forward strand.
CAATAACCGTAATTAAGTATCCAGCTGCCTACGGTTCTTTTTAGAACCAGTTGCTGTCTTCCTTTTTCCGATTCGATAAAGAACCCAAGATCCTGTGATAATCCTCTAAGAGCCATAATTATAAGGCCGGGAGCATTACCCCTCGGACATCGCGTCTTGCACGACATGCATTCGCCGCAGTACCAGATAGTATCTGATTTAAGAAGGTTTTCTATCTCTTCATTATCATCTGACTGGACCGTATCCATGATCTTCCGCGGATCATAGTTGTAAAATTCGGCAGCCGGACAGATTGCAGTACAGACACCGCAGTTCATGCAGGCAGTCATTCCCTCCTCAAATCTTATGTCCTGCATCAGCATAGCATGATAATCCCTTTTTTCCTGCATGTTTTCTGCTATTTATTTAACAGCAAAAGTAAGTCTATGGAATGAAAAGGATCAGACGCTTAAAACCTATTTAAATGTGGTATTTATGCGTATAAGAAGGCTGAAAAACAAATGCATGAGCAGGGTGACCCGTCAACTGTCGCCTGCTATGGACAGTCACATGCTTTGTGCCTCCTTTTTGCGATCAGCCTGCGATTGATTTCATAAGTCAGGAAAGCACTGCCCGAGCCTATCAAAGCGCCTGCAAGCACATCGCTTGGATAATGAACCCCCAGATACATCCGGGAGTATCCTACCGTCGCTGCATATACATATGACGGCACTATCACATACCACTTCGGATAAAAAAGACTGAGAGATGTAGCTGTGGCAAAGGCAGTTGAAGTGTGCCCGGATGGAAATGAAGGACTTCCTCCGGCTGATTTTTTTATAATATCCGGAAAAGTCACGAAAGGACGGGGCCGGTTTACGGTATACTTAAGGGCTAAAGTAAGCCCTTCATCCAGTGCAGTCCCTATTGCAATGACACAGGCATTCCATTTCATCTTCCTGTCATAGCTCAGGAATCCGGCAACTGCTATGCTTACCGGCACACCGACAGTTACAAAAGCATCGGAGTTTGAAATAAACCTGAAAATATCATCAGCCGGATAATGGACCGGAGAATTAATTGACCTTAGCAGCCTTATATCGAGATTTTGTGCATTCAGACAAAGGTGCAGAAATGAGTAAAGAAGCAGAAGAATAATTTTCTTCATTCTAAACTATCCATATATTATCTTAACTGTTGTCTTGCTATTTCAGCTTTATTTTTATATCCACCAGGCTCTTTATTATCTCAATATCATCTTCTGAAAAGACTTTCACACTTATTGCTCTTAGTTTTCCGGTTCTTTTGACATTTTTAAAGTCATCTTTTATTTTCTGAGGAATATCGCTTTTTTCAAGGAAGACTTCAGCCTTATCGCCAAAATAAAAGGAAACCCTGAAAGTCTCATTCAGCATCCCGGCCCAGAAAACCGTCTTTTTCTTCTGGCATAATTTAAAGAGCCATTGTTTGCCGTCATTATAATAGTTCCACGAACCCGTTATGTCTTTATAACTGTCGTTTACAAATCTTATTATATCCTGCCATAAGCTCTTTTTCTCACCCAGTATTGAATAAATATATTCATCTGTCGGGACTACCTGAGGGTCTGACAGAATCAACTCATCTCTTCCAGGCATAACTAATGATTTATTAATTACGAAGACTTAACAGATTCTGAAGGGCTTCAGGAGAATACTTGTGAATGCCTGAAACAATGGAGCACGTCTCCAGTTCCTTACAGTCAGCGCAGGTTCTGTAACCCTTGGAGATCACGCAATTCCTGATCTGGCATTCACCGGCATGACCTATTTTTACCCCTTCCTCCATACAACCCGTGCAGTCTATCATTTCAGGAGTAATGTCAGGAGAATTATACATCTTCTGCCAGCTCTCAGCCGTTTTCTTCCGAAGGTTATCATCATTGGTCATTGTCGCAATCCTTGCATCACATTTGACGCAATCCAATCCGCAGCATGAAATTATCTTTTCCATAAGAACATTTTATGTTAATGATTAAAATACAATGCAAATTAATTTATTTTATTGATTAGCATCCTGCTGTTTGTCAGCACGAAATAATTGTTCATTTATCTCCTTCAGGGCAGTCACGCTCCCATATCTCCAGCACTTAAGGAGCAGCCTGGTAAAAAACAACAGCTGCGATAAAACGATAAGCATGAAGACGCCAATCCCGGTTGCTGGTTTCAACCTGCCTATTAACAGATATGATAAAACCAGAAAGAAGGTATTGCCAATCCACAGTATCAGCATCAAAGGATAAGATGACCTTAATTTACAGAATGCAGTCTTGAAGCCGAATCCTAAAGCCCTGAAGGGTGAAGCCTTCCCGTTCATAACCTGCCAGGCCCTGGCATAATCTGCAACCAGGACTATAATCATGTACAACAATATAAAAACAAGTATGCTGATTTTTACAATCAGTAACGGGACCCACTCGGTACTTGACCTGCTTAATAAGGAGCTTAAAGGCAAAGCAATAAGCAGGAAGGCAAGAAAAAGGAACATTATTCCCGTGACCAGTGTTATGAGCGTGAATGGAAAGAAGTTTCTTGCACAGGACCCGAAGAATTCTGCAGGAACAAATCTCTGTGATGTTCCCTTCATGCTGTCAAAAAAACCTCCTGTCAGAAATGCATTGGTCAGAAAACCGATAAGAATTATAATCAGAAGACCTGAATAAAAGTAATGCAGTTCGTTTCTGAATCCCGGACCAAGATCTGTCAGGACATCCATGTCGATTCCTGTTACAAGCCTTTCTGCAATAGTGCTTTTCCCAAGCCCTTCTTTTAAAACAGCCTTTAACGGAAGTGCAACCGTTGAGGCCAGGGACAGGTATATAAACCATGTAATGAGGATACCCTTCCAGACTTTCAGTGAGCGAACCATACCGGTGTCCAAGGCATTAAATATCTTCATGGTTTTTATTTTTACAATGTTAAAATACTTGTTAAAAGTTGCAGGAAAGCGATTAATTTATCGGAGAAACGCCTTTCAGGTATCCGGTTCGGTTCATCAGTCATAGAATTATTGATGAAATTAATATCCATCCTGTTTTTGAACTCAGGATCGATCCTGACCCAAAGAACCTTTTTTCCGTAATAGGTATAGTCCCTGAATCTGCTCTTTCCATCCCAGTTTTCAATAATCTCATTCCCGTCGCTAAAATGTACAGCCACTTCAACCGGCAGCATTACCTCTCCGTCTCTTTCAAGACGTACAACAGCCTTTTGAGAGGAATCTGCGACAGCCATGCTGACAGATTTGTCAGCTTTACCTTTATTTGAGGATGAAGTTTTACCTTTTGTATTTGTGAATCCTTCAACTTTATAATCACATATACCGGTACCATAAAGTGTTTCATCAAAAAACCAGTTCATGTCGGTACCAAATTTGTCGCCATAAATCCTCTTCACAACTTCATTTACGACATTTACAAAATCCTTCCCGCATGGATGCTTAAAAGCCCACTCCCTGTAATATTGCCTGAAAACCTCGTTCATGGCATCTTCTCCAATAATTCCCATAAGTGTATAGAGCCATGTGGCGGTTTTTTCATATGAAAGCATACCATATGATTCATGCGGATAATTCCACGAAAATTCCTTGTTGCTGGCGACCTGCCTGCTTTGAGAATGAACATATCCTATACGGGACTCGGACTTATCAGGAATCTTTATCATCGGAAGATCAATAATACCTGAATTCTCGCCCCAGTAATGATCAATAATCCTCTCTTCCCAGAAGGAATTGACGCCTTCGTCCAGCCATGGCTCTTCAAATTCATTGCTTGCCAGGATACCCATGAAATATGCATGTCCGAATTCATGTACCGTTGTCATTTCGAGGATATGAAACCATGAAGGAAGCTTATACACCGATTCAGATGTGAATAGTGTGGTATATTCCATCCCCGAAGCACCGGATCCTTTGGCTGGAGGATCAACTATTGTAACATGAGGCCAGGGATATGGGCCGACATTCTTTTCAAAATACTCAAGTGCATTTTTCACGGCAGTGAACTGGCGTTGAACCTGTTCAGTCCTGGTTTTTGGAATCAAAAGAGTTATTTTCACATGTTTCCACTGATCGGTATAAACCGCAAAACCAGGCCATGCGGTCCATGCAAAATCTACAATATCCTCTGCCCTCCAGGTTTGTGTTTTGGTTTTTGTATCGTTGCCTGCCTCACTCATCAGCATGCCACCCGTTCCGACAACATATTCTTTTGGCACAGTTATTCTTACATCATAAACGCTATGATCGGCATAAAACTCCGATCTTTCATGGAACTGGTGACAGTTCCAGCCACCCTTTGTACTGTATCTCATGCCTGCATGTTCATAGACTCCGAATTTAGGGAACCACTGTCCGACGAAGAAAAAATCATCACTGTATCCTGTGCGTACTATTCTTGATGGAAGCCTGGTAACAAAACCTGCATTAATGAAGACAGTATCGCCCGGTTTGGCCGGTTCGGGGAGCAATATCTGAATTACTGTGCTGTCATGAGGATTATTATCATCAGGCTGAATATATTTAATCCTGCTTTTTATATCCTTTCCATCCCTTAATGTGAAATATTTCAAATCGATCCTTCCGAAAAGACTTGAATCATTTCCCGGCTTCCATCCTGCTTCCCGGTTAAATGTCGTCCTTTCGCTGCGAAAGGCATTCATATAAAGATGAAGAAAAATATCCGGTACAATATCATTGGTTTTATTTACCCAGAAAGCCTCCATGGTTCCGTTAACGGTCTTCGATGATACATCAAGCCTTGCGTCTATCCTGTATCCGGTTATTCTGGGACTTAACGGGGCTTTAACTATTATTTGGGAATTGACAGTCCTTGCAGAGAAAATCAATGCTGCAGCAATAAATAAATAATCTCTCATGGATATCCCGGATTTGTGATTAAAAATATGCATCGATTTAAAAAGCTGATTTTGTTTTTCCTGCGAATACTGCGAACCCAAAAATGATCTTTACATTTTTCCTGTCGCGGAGGAATCCCTCTTAAACGAAAGCGGAACTACACCCTCTGAATAGACAGCAGTACCTGTGATTGTTGCCTGATCCTCTACTTTCAGATTTATCTTCACGTATTCACCCTGTATATCCATATAAAAAATCAATGAATCATTCCAGTACTTCACCCTTTCGCCCTCAAACGGATAGTCGTTGCCTGTGAAGGTCATTGTGACTACACATGAATCCTCTCTATTTTTCACTACAACTTTCCCTGAAGTGAATCCTTCAGGTGCATACTGAGCATCAAATTCCCATACACCGGAAGGATCGGTTTTCCGGCTTCCTGTCATCCTCTGACTAAAAACTGAAAGACTGGAAATGGACAGTATAAAAACTAATAATATAATCCTCTTCATGGATTTTGATTTATGGAACTAAAAATAATCAATATTTCATGATTGCAAACAATTATAGTCTAAGATGCTGAAATCCGCTTCTGCCCTGCGGCTTTTAAAGAAACCTGAGCTATTAACATCAGCGGAAGTCAAAGGTAAATCCTGCAGTTAGTCATTACACGGTTTAGCGTATATATTTTTGATTCAGGCTTGCAGATGGTTCTTCAGGATTCAGATCATCAATAATTTGAAGCCGAGAACATTGACAAGTTTCTGTCCGGGGCAGAAAATCTGATATGCAACAGGCCAGACTTTTGAAAGATATTTGTCCTGTTCATCCCTGATAATAACAATAAGTTCATCAAGTGCCGGGTTACCGTCCGGACCCCTGTATTTGTATTCAAGTGCATTTATGAGTTGTGCCAGATCGTTAAACTTGCCAAGATACTGTGTCATTGTTTCTAGTCTTTTTTCAAGACTTTTAATAACCCCTGGGTTAAGTGGCCGGAAAAAATAAAGCTGGTACAGAAAATCCTTAGCTCTTTTTCTTAGCGTATGTATGTTTTCCGGTTTTTGATTATTCCTGCATATCAGGTACTTGTCTGTAACTGTATGATATGTTTTATCCAGTTCAGTCAGAAGGATCCGGGGATCAAGCGTACTCATACTCCTGAATCTTATCCTGAAGCCGGCCTTGTTAAGCAATTCCTCAATGTGGACGAGTTCATTCCCTGAATCAGCAGATGTTCCTTCCTTGAGGTCCGGCTTTTTAATCAGAGACTCCAGCTTTTCATTTTCTCCCAGTGCAGTGAAGATATCCGGGTGATCCTTCCTGAGGTCACGGAGGGTTTTCCTGTGCACTGAAGATTCGCGCCAGTAGCGTGTCACTCTTCCGACCTCCCTGAAAGCATTATAATCCCTGGTATATGACTCCTCATCTGTCTGGCTGATCAAAAGATTCAACACAGCTCTCGATTTTTTCATCAGGACACGGATATCATGCACATCCTTATCATCAGGGAAGGGAGACTGTTTCAGAAGCGATTGAGCGTCCCTTATATATCCTGACAGAGCCGGTTTGATCTCCTTAAGCTTTACATAATCGAGTTCCATGCAGTGAAATTTCTGATTATCATGAACCACTAAAGTTAATTGATTTTGTCCAACTTTTCAGATCATCATTTCCCGTCAAATTCTTTTTATTGATCCTGAACACTTTCTCTGTATTGATTATCAATGGAAATAGCTATTCTTATTGTTTTTGCTTCAGTCATTGCAGAGAGCAGCTGATTGCCCGTCAAATCTATTAAAGTCAATGAAAATCGGGAAGATGTGTTAAATATAAGCCTGAAAAAGTTAAATTTGCTTTATCAATCAATATATAAATATCTATGGGAAACAAAAGCCGCGGAATGAAGATAGGCATACTTACTGCAGGAGGAGACTGCCCTGGCATCAATGCAGCAATAAGGGGAGTAGGCAAGACCGCTATCGTCAAATATGGCATGAGTCTCCTGGGTATAAGCGATGGCTTTACAGGCCTGATAAATAAAGAATATACAGAGCTCTTGGAAAAGGATCTCTCAGGCATTCTTACCGTGGGCGGGACAATCCTTGGCACATCAAGGGAAAAGCCATTTAAAGATTCCGGGAAAAAGAAGAACGAAATAAAAAAACCTGATCTGATCAGGGAGCATTATGAACAAATGGGGCTTGACTGCCTTGTATGCATTGGCGGAAACGGTACACTTAAGACAGCCCATCTCCTTGCCCAGGAAGGGCTGAATGTAGTAGGCATTCCCAAAACCATTGACAATGATGTATGGGGTACTGATATAACATTCGGTTTTGATTCGGCGGTGAACATTGCCACGGAAGCAATTGACAGGCTTCACTCGACAGCCAATTCTCACAAGCGGATAATGTTGATCGAACTGATGGGTCATAATGCCGGATGGATTGCACTATATTCGGGAATGGCCGGGGGCGGCGATGTAATTCTTATTCCCGAAATACCATATAAGGAGGAAAAGATTGCAGAGTACCTTCTGCGTCGTGCCGAAGAAAACAAACCATATTCCATTGTGGTCCTCGGTGAAGGGATAAAGAATCCGGGAAAAGAAAAATCCGTGGCACAATATCTCAGCAACCGGATCGGCGAAATGACTGGCCTCGAGACAAGGGAAACGGTTCTTGGCTATATCCAGCGCGGAGGCACTCCCTCTCCCATGGACCGGGTTCTTGCGACAAGGTACGGGACTGCAGCAGCAGATATGATTGCCGAGAGGGAGTTTGGAAAAATGGTCGCTCTGAAACATAATGATATAGTCTCGGTACCATTGTCAGAAGTATCCGGCAGGCTTAAGCTCGTGGATCCCGAGAATCCTCTTGTCAGAATGGCTAAGAGCATGGGCACATCGTTCGGTGATTGACATAATACATATCCCCTAATATGAAGAAAATAATTTTTGTGCGGCACGGAAGAGCCGAGGAGCAATCTGCTGAACTGACTGACTTTGAGAGGTCCCTGACTTTAAAAGGCAAGGTGATTTCGCGGCAGATGGCAAAGCGAATGAAAGAGAAGGAAAAAAACCCGGGATTGATAATTACCAGTCCCGCTTTCAGGGCGATGGAAACAGCTTTTATTTTTGCTGAAGAATTTGGAATATCACATGAAATAATACTTATAAACAGTGGCTTATATTTCAGGACAGGCATCAAAACGCTTATCGGGATTATAGGCAGTCTTGACAATGAAATAAATACAATTACGCTTTTCGGACACAACCCTTCTTTTACTGAAATTGCCGACAGGCTTTGCAGTGGCGGATGTGAATTCCTCACAAAAACGAGTGTCGTCTGCATTTCATTTCAGACCACCGACTGGTCGGGGATAAAACTCGATTCCGGAAAGCTTGAATATTTTCTAAAACCTGAAAAATTATCATGAGCAAAGGTTATATCCCAAAGGAGATCAGCTGGCTTTCGTTCAATGAACGTGTGCTCCAGGAGGCGGAAAACAAGGAAGTTCCTCTCATCGAACGGTTTAAATTCCTCGGCATTTATTCCAACAATCTCGATGAATATTTCAGGGTAAGGGTCGCCACTCTCAAGAGACTTTCCCAGTTCGGGTTAAAGTCAAAAGATATCCTGGGATACAATCCCAAGGCGACTCTAAAAAAGATCCAGGAAATCGTAATTGAACAGAATGTAAGGTTTGAGAAAATATATTCAACGCTTATTCAGGAGCTTGACAAACATAAAATTCACATAATTAATGAGAAACAACTGAACCACGAGCAATCCGAATTTGTAAGAAACTACTTTATTACAGAAGTCAGGAACCGCCTTATGCCTTATCTGATCGAAAAAGATGCAGAGCTGCCAAACCTGACGGATGATGCTATTTATCTTGCCATATCACTTTATAAAAAGAAAGACCCCGGGAAAAAAAGATACGCCCTTCTTGAAGTCCCCTCTGATGTTCTGCCACGTTTCACTATTCTTCCCGGTATCGGTGAAGATAAGTACATAATCTACCTTGATGATATAATCAGGTACGGCCTGAAGGATATCTTTTTCCTGTTCGATTTTGATGATTTATCCGCCTACACTGTAAAGCTGACAAAAGATGCCGAGCTGGAGCTGGTGGATGATATATCTGAAAGCTACATAGACAAGCTGTCACGCAGCCTGCACCAACGCAAATGGGGGTCGCCTGTACGGTTCATATATGACAGGAAGATGCCTGATGACCTGTTAAAGATTCTTACAAAAAAACTCAATTTCGGTCCCGATGATGCAGTAATACCCGCCGAAAGATACCATAACATGAAGGACTTTATGCATTTCCCCAATCTTGGCAAAAAAAAGTTCTATTATGAGCCTCTCATTCCGATAACACACAGGGATATTCAGCCCGGCAAAAGCATCCTGTCAGCTATAAAGAAAAGAGATATAATGCTCTTTTTCCCCTATCATCCGTTTGACCATTTTATTGACCTCCTGAGGGAAGCTTCCATCGACCCTTTTGTGACCTCGATACAGATTACGCTGTACAGGCTGGCGAGGAATTCAAGTGTGATCAATGCCCTGCTTAATGCCGTTAGGAATGGAAAAAATGTCACCACGATCGTGGAACTCCAGGCCCGGTTTGATGAAGAGGCAAATATCCTATGGGGCAACAAGCTGCAGGAGGAAGGAGTAAAAGTCATTTATGGAGTGCCAGGGCTGAAAGTTCATTCGAAACTGCTTCTGATAACAAGAGTCAAAGACGATGTGACCCAAAAGTATGCGGCAATAGGCACTGGCAACTTCAACGAAGACACTGCCAGGATCTACTCTGATCATCTTCTTCTTACATCCAACCTTAAAATCACAAATGAAGTTTTTAAGGCATTTAATTTCTTTAATGTTAATTATAAAAAGGATAACTACTACCATCTCGTTCTTTCACCGTTCTCCCTGCGGAATAAAATGACACAGCTTATCGAAAACGAAATAAAAAATGCACTCGCCGGGAAAAAGGCACATATATATATGAAGCTCAATAATATTACCGATTCGGAAATAATTGAGAACCTATACGAAGCGAGTGCTGCCGGCGTAACTATAAAACTGATAGTCAGAGGCATGATCTCCATCGTAACCGGAGTAAGAGATTTAAGCGAAAACATAAAGGGCATAGGAATAGTCGATCGGTTCCTGGAACACAGCAGGTTCATGATATTCTGCAATGGAGGGAATGAAGAAGTATATATTTCATCGGCCGATCTCATGACAAGGAACATAGAACACAGGATCGAGGTTACATGCCCGGTTTTCGATAAGAATATCAGGAATGAGCTGAAGCATATATTCGACATACAATGGAGCGACAATGTAAAGGCCAGAAAGCTCGATGCCAAGCTCTCCAACAAATTTGTAAAGCCTGGTAAAAGCGAGATCCGGTCCCAGGTAGAAATATACGATTATCTGAAGTACCTTAAGGGAAAATCATAATCATAGATTCCGGAATGTTAAGGGATACAATGGTCAGTGACACCCGGATCAGTCAAAAAATAAAGTAAAAAAACCATTATTGATTTAATATCTGCCTGATGAAATATATATTAATAGCTGCAGGCACAGCGATGATAATAGCTTTTTCATGGATTTTCTCCTTAAAGGAAAAGAGATACCATGGGATAGCAAGGTTCTTTTCATTCGAAAGCATTTTCATCCTGCTGATTCTAAATATCAGGCATTGGTTCCGCGACCCATTCTCTCATCACCAGATAATATCATGGATACTTCTTTTTGGTTCATTATATCCTGCAATTGCCGGGTATCTCCTGCTAAAAAGCAGAGGAAAGTCTGAAGACAGCTTTGAAAATACCACTGTGCTGGTTAAATCGGGAATCTACAAATACATACGTCATCCGCTTTACTGCTCCCTTCTGCTTCTTGGTACCGGTGTGATGTTCAAGGATCCCCGCGCCTGCCAGCTTATCCTTGGGGCCATTAACCTTATTGCCATTTATTTAACTGCCAGAATCGAGGAAAAAGAGATGGCTTCAAGGTTCGGAGAATCATATCTGCAGTATATGAAGGAGACCCGGATGTTCATTCCATATATTTTATAGAACAAACAGGATCCAATATTATTCTCCATTTTTCAGAGTACACTGGGCTGATTAAGCCTAAGAAAAATGATAAAATGATAAAATGACAATCCCATAATTATTCCATGTTAATATTAAGGTACATTTACTTATTCATTCTTCAGCTTTTATCCCTGAATCTTTGCTTTCAGGAAGACATGCCGGGTGAGAAAAAGGGATTTGAATACTACAGACAGATGAATAACAGAGAGACACGGCTTGCAGAATTCAAAGATGATGATGAAGCTCTCAGGCTGAAATTGGCACAGCTTGATATAATCAATTACAGCAGGAGGAAACACAGGGCAAGGCCTGTAGGTCTTGACATCCTGGCCTCCCGTGTCGCTAATAAAGTGTGCAGGGAAGCTGCAGAAAACAACTTCATTTCACACTGGAACATGGCCGGTGAGAAGCCTTATCTAAGGTATTCATTCGCCGGAGGTAATGATCACATTGCGGAAAATGTATACGGGGAGTACACGACCGGCACTTATGATCACACCCCTTCCGAAATCTCCGGTTTGATGAAGGATGGCCATAATTCATTTATGAAAGAGACTCCTCCATTTGATGGCCATAAGAAAAACATTATCGATAAAGGCCACAATTATGTGGGTATTGGCTATTACATGACCAAAGATCAGTTCAGGTACAACGAAGAATTCATTGACAGGTATCTTGAATTCGAAGACGTACCCCGCTCGCTGAAACCCGGAGAAAAAGGAGAAATTACAATTAAAACCGACGGAAAATATTTTCCATATTTCCTTGTAATTTACAGGGAGGATTTTCCCACGCCGTTAAAACCTGAGCAGCTTAATAAAAAGGGCGGCTATGATGATTTCTCGAAAGAAAAATACTATGAAATGCCTGCCTGGGATTTATCCCGGTCAAGGAAGGGAAATGAATACAGGATACCGGTTAATTTCAGAAGCGAAGGCCTCTATTATATTCAGATATGCATTGACAGGCATGATATTAAGATGCCATCAAAGCTTAGCACAAAAGGTAAAATTATTGCAAGCGGTATAGTAATAAAGGTCACCGGTTGAGGATCTCCGCAGGATCATAATTTTCACAATGATCCGGAACCCGGTGAAGCAGATTTTTCATTTATTGAGTATAAATTATTTGTCTGCCGATAAAGTTCCTTCTTCATTTTTTAGCTTGGACCTGATAGCTCTTATTAGGAGTAAAAACCCAGATACATGTAATGCGTTGTAGTCTGACTAAAAAATGCCGTTGAAAAATTTCCGCAACGGCATCAATTTTTATCATTCAGAGAATCAAATAGCTATTTTGTATTCAGCCAATCGATGATCTTTTTAGACCCTGGTTTTTCCATTGAATAAACCACATCGACAAGTTTCCCATTTTCATCTATCAGGTATTTCTGGAAATTCCACCTGACCTGTGAATCCATTACACCATTCTTTTCTTTTGAAGTCAGCCATTTATACAAAGGATGCATATCATCTCCCTTTACGGATATTTTTTCCATCATAGGGAATGTCACTCCGTAATTCTTTGTACAGAATTCCCTGATCTCAGAATCGGACCCTGGTTCCTGGTTTGCAAAATTATTTGCAGGGAATCCTATAATTTCAAATTTTCCCTGGTACTGTTCATATAGTTCTTCAAGATCCTTGTATTGTGGTGTAAATCCGCATTTTGAAGCGGTATTTACGATCATGACTTTTTTACCTTTCAGAGTTGAGAAATCAAATTCCTTTCCTTCAAGAGTCTTCACCTTGAAATCATAGAACCCGGTTTGGGCAAAATTGACTGATGCAGTAGTTATCATTGAAGCCATAAGCAACATTTTTAATGTTTTCATCATTCTCCTTTAATAGTTCATCTCTATAACAGATAAAAACCATAAAAGTTCAGTCGTTCAAAATTCAGATCAGCTTCATCAGATTTATTTTACAGTTTCCTTTACTGTTGTGACATCCATCTCCAGAGGAAAACTCATGTTTTGCTGACCCGACAGATCGATATTCCCTTTCAGTTTTGTAGTTACTACCTGCTTCATGAAATAGCCTTTTTCCGGGGCAAAGTATATAACGACATCCCCGGTAAAAGGACCGGAAACTGTAATATCCATTCCCTGCGATTTCATTTTCATAACTCTTGAGCCGGTAATAACGGAAGTTATTTTGGCGCAGTTGACGCCTTTGAACTGCTCCATCCCTTCAAACTTATTTTCAGAATTTACTACTCCCAGCATAGTAACAGCCGGGGATTTTGAATTTGTGGAATCTGAAGATGTCCAGGTATAACCAGGAGTCACTTTACCTGAAGGCAATACTGGAAAATAACCGTAAATAACCTGGGTCATATCGGTGACTGCTTCTCCGCCATTGCTATAAGTGACTTTCTGAGCTTCAGACATATCCTTCACCTTTCCATCAGTGGCGATGGTAATGTTGAACGTTTTCCCTGCCACCTCGGCAATAGCTCCGCCGGTAAAACCGGCAGGCGAATCAACTGTCTGTGCCATTGTATCTATCCTGACCTCCAGGTTGATGTCATTGGCTGTTGTCCCGTTCGATTTGATGGTTAGTCCTGTAAGTGAGTTCACGGTTGTCTGCATTGACTGCCCGTTGATGTCCATATTCTGAATTATCTTTGATGTCTGAGTGTAATTCACCGGATTGTTTAAAGGATAATCATATTTAAATGTCGGGGCTACAATATTCTTTTTCTCCAGAGACTTCTTTTGCGAGAAGGCGATCTGTGAAAATGTTAATAATATTGCCACCAGTGCTGAAATCATTGATTTTACAGAGAAGAAATTACTAATATTCATAACATTATAAATTGATTATAAATTATAAAGGTAATGATATTAAATGAGTATCGGCAATCGAAAGCATAGTCAGTGTTTGCGTAGAACTCGCAAACTTCGTCGGATATAATCAACTATATCGGCTGAAGTCCGAAACAAAATTACCAAATCTTCACATCCGCCGTCCTCTCCGGCAGTAGGTCGAATACAACGATTTAAGGTCGAGGCTTTATGCAAGGCGGATTTAAAATAATATTCCCCATTATAAAAACGATCCAAATAATCCATATTTTGAATGGTTGAATTCTTCTCTATAAGGAGATAGTGATAAAAAAACTTGCTTGAATGGTCATTAATTGAGATATTTGATATCGATATCAAATTAAGCATATTGTATTAAACTAAATTATGGAGAATATCTGAATGAGAACTAAAAGTGGTTTTGCGACATTGATTTTCTTTGTCATTTTCATTATTGGCCTTGCAATTGCTTACAGCATGGTCAAATCTTCATCACCTGCAAGCGGGACGATAGTCGGAATAATATCATTCATCATAGCCCTGCTCGTTTCATCTTCCATTAAAATTGCGGATCAGTGGGAAAAGGCGGTTGTGCTTCGGCTGGGACGGTTCCAGTCACTAAGGGGACCCGGACTATTTTTTATAATCCCCATTTTCGACAGTGTGGCATACTGGATTGACTGTAGAGTCATTACAACTTCATTTACGGCCGAAAAGACTCTTACTAAAGATACCGTGCCCGTCGATGTGGATGCAGTACTGTTCTGGAAAGTTCTGGATTCCAAGAAGGCAGCACTTGAAATAGCCGATTATAAAAACGCAATTAACTGGGCATCGCAGACAGCCCTCCGCGATGTCATTGGAAAGACCATGCTCTCGGAGATGCTTGAAGGAAGGGACAAGATGAGCATGCAGCTTCAGAAGATAATTGATGACCGAACTGAACCGTGGGGCATTAATGTCATTTCTGTTGAGGTCAAGGATGTAAATATCCCCAACTCACTCCAGGATGCCATGTCGATGCAGGCACAGGCTGAAAGGGAACGCCAGGCGAGAGTAATACTGGGTGATTCCGAAAGGCAGGTAGCTGAGAAATTCGGGGAAGCTGCAAAGACATATGAAAACAACCCTACAGCCCTGCATTTAAGAGCTATGAATATGCTTTATGAGGGACTAAAGACAAATTCAACAATTGTCATTGTTCCAAGTTCGGCGCTCGAGACCATGCAACTGGGAGGCCTTGCCGGAATGACTGCGCTGACCATGGGTCTGGATAAAAAAGAAGAGGAGAAAAAATAGAATAATGTCTTTGACAGCCAGATGCTGATCATGATTTTGTCTTGCCTTGTTTAATTTAAATGGCCAGATAATAATTGTAAATAAACGAAAGGCCGGATTTATGGATCCGGCCTTTTATTACTTCATATCGCAGTGATCTCATTTACCACCACTTTATCAGCTTCCTGCTGAACCTGCGGTCAAAGCTGTGGGTTTTGGAGTTTGCATCATTAGTCACTTTCACAAGCGTCATATGAGGATGATCCGGATCCTGCATATAGGTTATAGTGAACGTTTCGGTAGTGGAGCCATTAATCACCAGCGTCATGGTCCCCGAAGCTATTACAGGCGTCCCTTTATAAAAGATAACAACCAGCGGATCAGCCGTTGTCACCGTTTTTGAATAGGTTTCACCATTTTCGTTAATGCCAGTCACGGTTCCTGAAAAAGTCACTGTATCGGTTGCGGGTGTATTTCTGAAGTCTATTGTCCTCCATGTAATCCCGCCGATGTTCGTATAGTGCAGATATGCAGTTCTTATTTTGGAAACGACCCTGGTGAAAGTGAGTGTGTCCGAAACACCTGTTTTTGTAATTGCATAGCTAAGGTTAGCTGTAATGTTGTCTGTAAGTATCAGCCTCAGGCTTGCCAGGTTATTGAATGCATACGATATATTTGTCCTGGTAACCGTTCTTGTTCCCGTTACAGTGATTGTTGTACTGTCGGTTGTGATCGAAAAATCCTTGAAGGTCATCGTCCTTGTGACATATTGAGCATTGCTGCCGGCTGTCACGGTCACATCAATTTCGCCATTCTTTACAAAGCTTTCATCTGCCGTGCTGTCCTGAAAGTTTGAGTATACAATTGTGACCTGTTTCGGAAATGTTGTGCTGTCAGGGTGGTCAACTGTTATGGTCACGCTGGATCCGACCACTGCGGATTTTACTGTAGGTGTCTGGTAATTTGAAACCTGGAGCTGATCAAGCGTATTGTCAATGTCCTGATCATTTTTATCAGCCACGGCATCCTGGACATCGGAATTTTGAACCTGTGAAACCTGCTGGGTGGAAAAAACGGCTGATGAGCTGCTTTCCTTTTTACAACTTGTGACAAATAAGCCCAGAATTGCCAAAATCATCAATAAATACTTCATTTCTTTTGTCTTCATTTTACAGAACTTTAATTATTAAACATGCGTTGATTCTAAACTGGATTATTGAAATTTATATGTTAGATGATAATTCACTTAAAAGGTTTAATCAGTAAAATATTTTTATTCTTTTTCCCCTTCATACATCATCTTGAATGATACTTCTATCAAAATAACTGCCACATTTAGTGTTTATTTGGTGATGTGTATAAATTTTTTATAAAGATTCCATGAATATATCATGCACGCTGATGAGTGCAGGGAAATAATAATGGAAGATCCGGGAAATTAAAAATAAAAAATTGGATGTGTTTTTGCCTTCAGTATGGAATAATTACGAATAATCAATTTGGATGCTGAATCATAAAAATGAGTTCCACAGAAATCAGTCAAAGCATTTTCGTTTATCTTTGCCAATCCGGGACGTTAGCTCAGTTGGTTTAGAGCGCTTGCTTCACATGTAAGAGGTCACTGGTTCGAACCCAGTACGTCCCACTGATGTCTCTATTATTTCTCAATCCGTAATGGAGGTTCCACGCCTGCCCGTTGAGGCAGTCCCTAAGGCAAAGAATCCAGTATAACCTCTAATCCTAAATTATTTACTAAAATCCCACCCCAAAAATTCTGAAAGGGAATTTCATTTTATACTTAAGTGTAAATATTACCTGAGGCTTCAGTCTTGTATCATGATGTATTTCAGTTTATAATATCGATAAAATTCAGCATTGATCTCCTAAATTTTATTTGCTTCATCTTTCTTTTTTGCTTATCTTGGAACAGATAACTCTAAACAATACCAAAACTAAAGAGTATGAGAAAGATTGCCATTCTTATTCTTATGTTGCTTTTAACTTTAGCAACCAATGCACAGCTTGCCTTGAAAGTCGGACTTGACGCAAATGCAGCAATGGGCAGCACCTATTGGTCCGGAGGCCCGGGAGTCGATGCAGGCCTTAAATATTTCATATCAAAGCATTTTGATGTCGGCTTTAGTTCCGGTTTCCAGCACTTCTTCCCAACAAGCCGCTGGGGAGACGGATACAAAGATCAGGGTATCAACCTTGTACCTTTGCGCTTTTCTATTGACTACTATTTTGGCGAAAAGAAATTCAAGCCTTATGTCGGTCTGGAGTTGGGTCCGAACCTGGTGGAGCTGCAATATACCTACTCATATGAATATTATGATGCTTATGAAGACGAATATTATTCTGAATATGAAAAGAATGACGCTTCAAAAACACAGTTTGGAGCTGCTCCGATACTGGGTTTCTACATAAATTTTGGAAACAGTAAGGTAGGAGCTGATATTTCTGCCAGATACAATTTTATTTCAGCACCAAGCGGTTCTGACAACAGGAGAAAATTGAACAACGCCGCTGTTTATGCCGGTCTTGTATTTAAATTCTGGTAATTTTTGAACATATTTTGTATCGGTTTAATCTCAGTCACTTCTTACCCGAAGTATTCAGGAATTCTGTTATTTTTAGGAGTATTCCATGATCCCGGTCGGATGGTGACTAAATGAAAAGCCCTGCCGCGCTTCGCGTGGTGATGGTTTTTTTGTCTGCCCCAGGCTCCAGGCAAGACTGGCCTGTCTCAGACAAAAAAACCCTGCACTTCCGTGCCGGGCTTTTCATTTGTCGGGGTGGCGGGATTCGAACCTGCGACCCTCTGGTCCCAAACCAGATGCGCTAACCGGACTGCGCTACACCCCGCTTCGATCACCGGAACCTTGGCGAAGGCGGGCATCAACCGCCGAAGCCCTTGCTTAAGTGTCCTGACCTCAAAAACAGCTAAAAAATACAACAAAATTGAGCCGCAAAATTAATATTATTTCATAAAGTCGCAAAAAAGGTGTTTCATAAATACAATAATCAACTATTGATTATAATTTTTATTTAATTTGGAATGCAAATCATTTTGCTGAAAGCCCGATAGCTATGAATATCTTCAGGAAATTCTTTATCGCCGTTACAGGAATAATACTTCTATCCGTGCAGGACTGCTTTTCGCAGGAACAGCGTTATGGCCTGCCGGGTATCCAGAATTATCCAAGATCAGAATACAGGGGTGGTACACAAAACTGGGCAGTAGCCCAGTCAGAAAACGGTAAAATGTATTTCAGCAACAACGACGGATTGCTCGAATTTGACGGATCTCACTGGGAATTGTACAGGGATATGGGAATTCTCATTCGCTCGATGTTCATTGATGGCAGGCGTATTTATGTAGGAGCCAATAATAAAATAGGCTATTTCGAAGAAAACAAGGAAGGAAGGCTTAAGTATCATTCCCTTGATGCGTTGCTCAATAACCGCATCTCAGATTATGATGATATCTGGAGAATATATAAAACCAGTTTTGGAATTGTCTTTCAATCATTTAAAGCCATATTCATATACAATGATGATAAAATCGAAATAGTATATCCCAGGTCTCAGTTTCATCTTTCTTACTATGTGAATGGTATTCTCTGGGTAAATGACGTAAAGCAGGGACTTATGCAGTACCGTGAGGGGAAAGTACGTCAGGTGCCCGGCGGGGAAGTTTTCAGTGGCACTGAAATATGGACAATTCTCTCTTTGAATGATGATCAGATCGTAATAGGTACGGCCAAAAAAGGGTTATTCAAATATGATGGACAGAGAATTACGCCATGGAATAAACCTGTTAATGAATTGCTGAAAAAATACCAGATATTTTCTGGAGTGCAGGTCGATTCAAAATACTTTGCATTCGGCACTATCCAGAACGGATTAATTGTTTCAGATACAGCCGGACAGGTAATATTCGAGATCAATAAGGAACGCGGACTGCTTAACAATACCGTCCTTTCTATCGGAACCGACATACAGGGAGATCTCTGGCTCGGACTCGATAATGGAATATCGCTTGTGCATCTCAATTCTCCAGTCTCTTATATCCAGAATTATTTTAACCTGGGAACCGGCTATACTTCGGTCCGTTATCACGACTGTCTTTACCTCGGCACCAATCAGGGACTTTTTTACATCAGGTGGAATGACTTCATTAACCCGCTTAAAAAAAAGGAGGACTTTCACCTTATTGATGGAACTGAAGGCCAGGTCTGGAGTATCACGGTCATAGATGATGCACTTCTGTGCGGACATAATTTCGGGGCATTCCAGATCATAGACAACAAGGCCAGGCTGATCTCCTCTATCCCCGGATGCTGGAATTTCAGAAAACTGAACACTAAGCCACCTCTCCTGCTTGTCGGGCATTATTCAGGGCTTTCATTATTCGAGCGGAAGGGAAATATATGGAGCTACCGAAACGACCTTCAGGGATTCAGTCAGTCATCTCATTTTTTTGAAGAAGACAGGCAGGGGTCTATCTGGGTAAGTCACGATTATAAGGGGATATACAAAATTCAGCCGGATTCGATGTTGAGAAAAGTGAACAAAATATCATTTTTTGACAGCAGGCAGGGCTTGCCCCCGCTCATGAACAACCGGATTTTCAGTTTACAGTCAGGACTGGTGGCAGCGACCAATGAAGGGGTGTACCGTTTCAATATAAAAACCGGGAGGTTCGAAAAGGATTCCCTTTTCAGCAGGCTGCTTCCGGGGTACAGTCAGTTTGACTATTTCAATGAGGATCCATGGAACAATATCTGGTATTTTAATAAAAGGCAGCCAGGGGTTCTCCGCATGCAGGAAGACGGAAGCCTGAAGAACATTTCAGATCCCTTCTTTGAGTTAAGAGGACAGGTCATTCCTGCTTTTGGTCACATAGATGCAATCGATAAGGATAATGTGCTTATTGGGATTGATGGCGGATTTGCTCTTTATACAGCCAGTCATAAAAAGAATTATTCAATACCTATGATTCTTTATATAAGTGCATTGAATAGCCGCGACACCTCAGAAGGGGTATTCAGGTTCGATAACGCAATGGAAAAACAGGAGGTGGTTCCAAGCTTCAGGTACAAAAACAATTCTATTTCAATTGCCTTTTCATCAGACAATTTCCGACCATACGGAACATATTATCGTTGCAGGCTTATGAATTTCGATGAGAACTGGTCGGAATGGAACATCCAGAATTTTAAGGAATATACACACCTTCATGAAGGAAGGTACACCTTCTTGCTCCAGGCCCGTTATAACGACCAGGAACCATATCCAACACTGTCATTCACTTTTTCCGTCCTGCCTCCCTGGCATCGCTCGATAATCGCATGGATAGCTTATTTCCTGATTTTCATTGCTTTGATTTTCATTGCACGTAAGTTCATCAAAAGAAGCATTAAAAGGCTTCGCGATAGGGAAAAGGAATCACAAAGACAAAAGTACCACGAGAGGGAACAGAAACTGAAAGAAGAGGCACTTATTTCCGAGAAAGAGATGATCCGCCTGCGCAACGAGAAACTTAATCTTGAAATGATCCACCAGGAAAAAGAGCTGGCTAACACAACCATGCTCCTCATCAGAAAGAACGATATACTGAACAGCCTCAAAACGGACCTGAAGGAAATGCTGAAGGCATACGGCAGAGAAGGGGCTATGTCAAATATCGCTTCTCTGATCAAACAGATTGACAGGGATATGGATAATGAAAAACAATGGCAGATTTTCAATACTCATATTGAGCAGGTTTACGACGAGTTGCTGAATAAGCTGAAAGAAAAATATCCTGATCTGACGCCGAGGGATCTCAGGCTTTGCGCCTTCCTGAAAATGAATATATCGACCAAGGAAATAGCCTCCCTGATGAATATCAGCCCCAGGGGAGTTGAGATAAGCCGGTACCGCCTCCGCAAAAAATTAAAGCTTGACAAATATGCCAATCTTTCCGAATTCATTCTTAACCTGTAGAAAACATCAGTTCATTTCTGGCCATGCCGGCACCTTCTGAATTTATTCATAAACATGATTTCATCTGAATAATAATGGCTGCTGAATATTCAACGGTCCTCGCATCCTTCAACTTCAAAATGGAGGCCCAAAGTCAACCTGGCATAAGCAGGACATTTGTTCATAAAATGGGGAAGGTACGTTCCGGGACAAAACAGTCGTTGTTTTTAGACCTTGATGAATAGATATAGTTATCACTGATGCATGACAGAATATAAGCCATCCTATATTATTCATTTGATATTTAAATCTTTATGTTAGTACTGATGTAACACAGATGTGTCAGTTACTTTTAATCTGATGTAATTTTGATGAACTTATAGGAGGTACGGAACTCCTGTAAAAAAAAGATATTATTTATCTTTGATCAAATCGAACCTAACTCTAATAAAAACCAAACCATTATGAAAAGAAACCTTCTTTTATGCGCATTTTTTGTGTTGCTTTCTTCCTGGGCATTTTCCCAGCAGATCGCTATTAAAGGCACAGTAAAATCCGCTACAGACAACAAACCTCTGCCCGGAGCTACAATAGTAGTAAAAGGCACATCGGTCGGAACTGTAACCGATGCTGACGGGAAATTTACAGTTAACGCAAAACCGGACCAAACTCTTCTTATTTCCTTTATTGGCATGGAACCGCAGGAAGTGGTGGTCACGGCTGCCACAAAGACTGTCGATGTAGTCCTTAGTGAAATGGCAACAAAGATTGAGGAAGTGGTGGTTGTAGGTTACGGCACACAGAAAAAGAGTGTCGTCACTGGAGCTATTTCGAGCGTAAAAGCTTCTGATCTTGCTGACATGCCAACCACAAGAGTCGAGGATGCTTTGAAAGGAAGAACTTCCGGTGTGACAGTAGCTTCAAGCTCGGGTATACCAGGGGCTGATGCTACGGTAAATATTCGTGGTATCACTTCTATAAATGCCGCAGCTCCACTGTATGTTGTGGATGGAGTCCCGGTAAGCGGAGGCATTGATTACCTCAACCAGGGAGATATTGAGTCAATCGAAGTTCTCAAGGACGCTGCCTCGGCAGCTATCTATGGGACACAGGCTGCTGCAGGTGTGATCCTTATCACAACGAAAAAAGGCAACGCCGGTGCCATGCAGGTAAATTATAGCGGATACATAGGGACACAGGCCCCGGAGCATAAGCTTGACCTGCTGAACGCCACTCAATACGCCACAATAATGAATGAATCCCTCCTTGCTGATGGCCTACCTATCCGTTACCCGAATCCGCAATCGCTCGGTGCAGGAACCGATTGGCAGGCAGCCATATTCAATAATAATGCATTGATCCAGAATCATGAAATCAGCTTCAGCGGCGGGAATGAAAAATCAACCTATTTTGCATCGGTTGGATACTTTGACCAGCAAGGTGTTATTGCTACCGCTATATCAAGATACCAGAGAACGACTGTAAGGCTGAATTCAACCCATAAGATTAATAAATGGCT
Organism: uncultured Bacteroidales bacterium; assembly: GCA_963717685.1. Classification (GTDB taxonomy): domain Bacteria; phylum Bacteroidota; class Bacteroidia; order Bacteroidales; family VadinHA17; genus LD21. Next base: position 3,181,813 of record OY970346.1, read on the forward strand.
GAACTTCGGGAACAACGTTTCCTACTCGCATATCAATCAAAAACAGGGATTCAGCGGAAACGACTATTTCGGAGGCGTTCTTGCTTCAGCTGTCAACCTTGATCCCACCACTCCGGTTGTCCTGAATGATATGAATCCGACCGCAAGCCAGTATAATTCACCTTATATAATAAGAAATGCTGCCGGGTACCCTTATGGAATTTCACCCTATGTCGGACAGGAAATGACAAACCCGGTCGCATATGCCACGACCCAGGAAGGCAATTACGGCTGGAGTGATAATATCGTTGGAAACATGTACCTTGAAGTTCAACCAATTAAAGGCCTTCAGATAAGATCGAGCATTGGTACAAAACTGGCTTTCTGGGGAGCAGAATCCTTTACTCCGATTTATTTCCTCAGCGCTACTGTATCAAATACAATAATCAATGGATACAGCAGAAGCTTCAACAGGGAATTTGACTGGATTTTCACCAATACCGTATCATATACAAAATCCATTAAGGAGCATAACTTTACCGTCCTGCTTGGTACAGAAGCAAAAGATTACAGCAACACATACGGAAACAGTGCCACAATCCATGGTATACCTGCAACAAACTTTTACAATGCTTCCATGAATTATCAGGTGGCCGCCAACGAGATGACAGGCTATGGATATGAAAATCAACCATACACACTCTCCTCTATCTTCGGACGTCTGAACTATGATTACAACGGAAAGTACATGCTTACCGGAATTGTACGGCGTGATGGTTCATCACACTTCGGTAGCAACAATGTATATGGTTATTTCCCCTCCGTTTCAGCAGGCTGGGTAGTTTCCCAGGAAAGCTTCTGGAAAGCAAACAATTACGTAAATTATTTAAAGGTGAGGGCTGGTTATGGTGTTAACGGGAATGATAACCTGTCACCTTTCCAGTATACTTCCACAATTGGGGCAATAGGTTACTACTTTTTCGGCAATGATGTTGCCCATACAGGCTATGGGCCGCAAGCTCCAGCCAATCCTGATCTCAAGTGGGAACAGACTACGCAGGTTAACTTAGGTATCGATGCCAAATTATTCAAGGATTTCACCGCAACGATAGAACTCTTCCAGAAGAATACAAATGGAATGCTTATGCAGGAAGTGATCCCTGAATACATCGGAGCTTCAGCCGAACCCTGGGGTAATGTGGCCTCGATGTGGGATAAGGGTCTTGAAATTGAACTCGGATTTATCCACAAATTCGGTGATTTTACTATTAACGTAAAAGGCAACGCCTCTTTCACCAAGAACCAGGTTACCAACACCGGCGAGACTGCATACCTGGTTAATGCCACGATGCAGTCAAGTGCATACGAAATCAGCCGTAAAGAAGTCGGAGAACCCGTAAACGAGTTTTATGGATTCAAATACCTTGGTGTTTTCCAGTCGCAGGCCGAGATCAACGCATACGTTGACAAGAATGGACATATGATTCAGCCCAATGCCAAACCAGGCGATTATAAATGGGAGGATATCAATGGTGACGGAGTGATTGACAGCAATGACAGAACATGGCTGGGCAATCCCAACCCGAACTTCGTATACGGATTTACTCTTAACCTGGCCTATAAGGGATTTGACCTGGTGGCATTTGGCCAGGGAGTGGCAGGAAATAAGATTTTCAATGAGCTGCGTCGTCTTGATATCGGAGCTTCTAACTATATGAACAGCGCTCTTGGTCGCTGGACAGGCCCCGGTACATCCAATACATATGCACGCCTTGTGTATGGTGACCCTGATAACAACTTCAGTGTTCCAAGCCAGTTTTACCTGCAGAATGGTGCATATTTCAGGCTCAAGACATTGCAGATCGGATACACACTGCCAAAATCTGTCGTCGAAAAGATTAATTTCGCCAAAATACGTGTTTACGTCAGCGGGAACAACCTGTTCACTCTCACACAGTATGAAGGCTATGATCCGGAAATCGGTGGATCATCCACTATATATGGTATAGACAGAGGCGTTTATCCACAGGCCCGTTCGTATATGGCCGGATTAGATTTCACTTTTTAGTCATCTAAAATATCCTACAACAATGAAAAAAAGATTCAATATTTATTCAATACTCTTCATAGGATTATTGTTTGCAGGAACTTCCTGCAGCAAAAGTTTCCTGGAAGTGACACCTAAAGGAGAATCCCTGGAGTCAAACTACTACCAGACTCCTGATCAGGTTTTCAGTGCCTTGGTGGCGGTTTACAACAATACCAATCAGGAAACCGGGTACGGAATCAACTGGTATGCGAACAAGCTGGGTCCGCTGAACGCAGCTGCTGACGAATGTTATGCAGGCGGAGGAGGATCGACAGATATGGAGGCGTATCAGGTTTGGAATAACTATCCGCTCATGACCTCTGCAAATGCAATTTCATCAATGTTCTGGGAAAGGGATTATGCAGGCATTTACAGGGCAAACCTGTTGATTTCAAAGCTGGCCGGGACTGTACCCGGACTGGCCGATGCTGATAAGGAAAGGTATATTGCGGAATCCAAGACGTTAAGAGCTTATTTCTACTTTGAACTTGTAAGACTGTTCAAGAACATTCCTCTTACTCTTGCCCCCATCGCCACAGCCGATATGTACAATATTACCCAGTCCAGCTCCGATACCGTATATGCCCAGATTGAAAGGGACCTGAACGATGCTATACCTGTTTTACCATCTACCGTTCCCACAACGGAAAACGGGAGACTTACCAAGGGAGCTGCCATGGCTCTGCTTGGGAAGGCTATCCTGTATGAGAACAACACCTCACGTATGGCAGAAGCCGCTTCCTGGCTGAATAAAGTCAACACATCGGGAGTTTACAGCCTGCTGGCCAACTACAATGAGTTATTTGACCCGGCCAATAAATTCAATTCGGAATCCATCTGGGAAATAGTGCACAGCGGATCCCAACAGACATGGTGGGGTTCAGGTGATTATGCCGGCAATATCTATGTCTGCATGGTCGGTCCGCGAACTTACGCTGTACCCGTTGGTGGCTCTCCTGATGCCAATCATACATATTATTCAGGCTGGTCATTTAATCCAATTATAAAGGATTTTGCTGCATCCATCCATAATGACCCGCGTTATAAATACACTGTCGCTGATCTTGACAGCCTGGTAGCCATAGGACAAGCCTCATATCTTGCCGGTTATGCCAATACAGGTCTCTTTATTCAAAAATATGCTCCTCTAAAGAAATGGGTTGCAGCTAACGGACAGGATGTACTGAACTTCCCCAACGACGTTATTGAAATTCGTCTGGCCGATACATACCTTATGGAAGCAGAGGCAGATTTACGCGAATCCACCCCTGATGCCGCACGCGCCCAGACACTGCTTGATGAGGTACGCGCACGCGTGGGACTGCCTTCAGTGACGGCAACGCTCGACAACATCTATAACGAACGTAGGCTGGAGCTGGCAACGGAAGGTCACAGGTGGTTCGACCTTGTCAGGACCGGACAAGCCGCAAGCGTTCTTGCATTCAAGGGATTTGTTGCTGGCAAGAATGAATTATTGCCGATACCGCTTGAGGAACTGAATAACACAAAACTGGTTCAGAATCCGGGTTATTAATGAAAACTGTTGATTTACAGATAAAAACGTATTTATATGAAAAAACAAAATAGAATAATTATTGGCGCTTCCTTTGCCATACTTGTCTTTGCCGGCCTCATTATGTTCTTCGGCTGCAAGAAGGGAGCAACCCTCAGCCTGGGAGTTATACCCAAAGCTTCTTTTACTGCCACTGTTGAAAGTGATGGACACACTGTGTTTCTGGTTAATACGACAAGCACACCTTCGATGGCTTACTATGCTGCTCCGGATATCAACCTTGGCTTTAATGATCTGAAAGGTGATACGGCAAGTGTGAATTTCACTTTCGCGGGCACTTATACAATCAAAATGCTGGCCGTAGGCGCGGGAGGTGTAGATTCAGCTTCGACACAGGTAACTACTACTGTACCTGATCCGGCCGGATGCGATCCGTCCAAACCGCTCGGATTCATTGCATCCTGTACACAAAAGACATGGAAGGTTAATCCTGCCGCAGGTGCTTTTATTGTAAGCCAGTTTCCCGGAGGCAATGGATATTGGTGGGGAAACGGAACCTCTGATATAACCGGCAGAAGCGCATGCTTCAATGATGAATATACTTTTAAATACGACAGAGCCGGTGATTTTGTTTTTAACGATCAGGGCGATTGGTTCAATGATGGCAGTTATCCCGGCTCACCAGGCGGAAATAATAGCGATAACCTGTATACTGCCAAACAGGCAGCATGGGGGTCAGGCAATTTCAATTATTCCGTAAGCTCCGGAACCGGAATAATGAAACTGGGTCAGCTGAAAGTAATGGGATTCGGCGCACATTTGGTCTTGCAGGCACCGATCAACGGCTCTGATACCGCCAAATATGTAACCGCCTCCTCAGTGACCTATGATATATGGAACATGAAGAAGGATACGACTGATGCGACGGGAACATATGACCTTCTTACACTTACGATTCAATATTGTGCCTCATGTGGTACCGGGTCTTATAATGGTAACAGTAACTTCCCAGCAGGGTGGTGGACATATGTGCTCAGGTCATACTAAATCATTTAAGGTGACTTTGAGATAATAGGATTTAAGTTTACATTTCGTAATTGGGTTAATTAATCTTAAATAGCCGGTCAAAATATGATTGGCCGGCTATTTAATTATAAATTTGCATGTATTTAACTTTATAAATATGAGGTCGATGTTTATAACTGCATGTCTTCTTTCTGTATGCATTGCCTGCAGCAGATCAGATACAAACAATAATACGCCTCAGGCCCTGCCTGCACTTTCAACAGGGAATCTGACCCAGGTGCGCAGCAGCAATTCAACGACAACCTTCCATTTTGCCATTGATGTTTACCCCGTCAGCTCCAAAGATATAAGCGTGAACTATATGACAAAAGACAGCACTGCCATTAGCGGAGTGGATTATACAGCCGTTTCCGGAACTCTTACGATACCGGCGGAACAGCTTTCAGGCTATATCGAAGTTGTGGTAACTGCAGACAGCCTCCGGCAGAACGACCAGATTTTCGTACTTAAGCTGAGCTCTCCGATAAATGCCACCCTGTCGACCAGCCAGGTGACAGGAACTATACAGAACCTTGGCACATATCTGCCCATCGACAGTACGGGTTACACGTCTGCTTCCAGCTATCCAGGGATGACCTTGGTCTGGAGTGATGAATTCAATGGAAAAACCCTCAATGCAGGCAACTGGACTTATGAGACCGGCGGCGGCGGTTGGGGAAACAGTGAGCTCGAATATTATACCAACAGTTATAAAAATACATTTCTTACCGGAGGCTATCTTGTCATTGAAGCCAGGAAAGAAACAATTGGTTCAAATAATTATACTTCGGCAAGGATCAAAACAGAGGATAAAAAAACCTTCACCTATGGAAGAATAGATATGCGCGCAAAGCTCCCTTATGGACAGGGATTGTGGCCTGCCCTTTGGATGCTGGGTAATGACATAAGCCAATCCGGCTTCGGCTGGCCCGTATGCGGTGAAATAGACATTATGGAACTCCTTGGACAGAATCCCAGGACGATTTATGGAAGTTATCACTGGGAAAACCAGGGCACTGAAGGTAATGCCTCACAGGGTTATTCATTAAGTTCAGGGAGCTTCTCAGACAATTTTCATGTATTCAGTCTCCAATGGGACTCCGCCAAAATGGCAATCCTGGTGGATGATGTTGCTTATTCAACTATCAATAAAAGTGATGTGACAGGCTCAAGCTATCCTTTTGACAAGCCTTTCTTCTTTATCTTCAATGTTGCTGTCGGAGGTAACTGGCCGGGAAGTCCAAATTCTTCCACTACATTCCCACAGAGGATGATTGTGGATTATGTGAGGGTCTTTCAGTAGAAGCGGCACTAAAGCAAGATTGAAAACCAATCTTTGGGCAGTAAGATTTTATAATTGAAGCAATGAATTCAAAAGCAAAGTTAATTCCTGCATTGTGGATAATAAGCCTGCTGGCTTTACAATGCACAGGCGGTTGCTCAAAGAAGGGAAAAGAAATTCAGACTCCCGGGAATACCGATACTACAACCACTCCTGTGAACTATGTCAAAACGGATGTCATGTTCTGGCTCACAAAAGCTGATTCAACAGTCAGGTTCCAAAGACAAAACGTTGCCTTGAATTTTAGTAACTCCGGCTCCACGGGTACAACTATAGTGGTCGATTCCACCAGTACATACCAGACGATTGACGGCTTCGGATTTGCCATGACCGGCGGAAGCGCATACCTGATCAATCGCCTGCCTGCAGCCGAACGCAGCAACATCCTTCAGGAGCTATTTTCGACCGACAGCACATTTATAGGCATAAGCTACCTGCGAATAAGCATCGGTTCCTCGGATCTGAATTCATATGTCTTTTCTTATGACGACATGACAGCAGGTACCGACACGAGCCTGAATAATTTTAGTATTACGCCTGACACTTATGATCTCATACCTGTTCTGAAATTAGTCCTTACAATAAATCCGGATATCAAGATACTGGGATCTCCATGGTCGGCTCCCGCATGGATGAAAACAAACAACAGCTCTATCGGAGGGACACTTAATACAACCTATTATGGAGTTTATGCCAGATATTTTGTGAAATACCTGCAGGCCATGAAAGCCAATGGCATAACGCTTGATGCCGTTACCGTACAGAATGAGCCTGAATACGGTGGAAATAATCCAAGCATGGTATTATCAGCCGATCAGGAGGCTGAATTTGTAAAAAATTACCTGGGTCCCGCTTTCAAAGCTGCAAATATTGCCACAAAGATCATAATCTTCGATCATAACTGCGATCATCCGAATTACCCGATAACTGTTCTGAGTGATTCAGCCGCAAGGCAATATATTGACGGATCGGCCTTTCACCTTTACGGAGGAGATATTTCCGCTCTTACAACAGTTCATGACGCCTTCCCTGATAAGAATGTCTATTTTACCGAACAGTGGGTCGGGGGAAGCTCAACCAACAATTTCGCACCCGATCTTGATTGGCATGTACAGAACCTTATAATAGGAGCTCCCCTGAACTGGAGCAAAAACGTAATTCATTGGAACCTGGCTTCAGATCCCAGCTATGAGCCACATACACAGGGAGGGTGTTCATCCTGCCTGGGTGCCCTTACTATTGGTTCAAACATAAGCCGGAATGTTTCTTACTACATTGTTGCTCATGCTTCCAAGTTTGTGAGGCCGGGTTCTGTCAGAATTGGTTCCTCAGTTGTGGGAGGCCTCACTAATGTAGCTTTCAAAACACCTTCCGGCAGGAAGGTCCTTATAGTCCTGAATATCGGAACCTCAAAGCAAACATTTAATATCAGTTATGGAAATGAATTCGTGACTACATCTCTCGATGCAGGCTCGGTTGCGACATATGTCTGGTGAAGGGTTCCGGGTTCAGCCCCGGATGCCTGATATCACCTACTGATCATTCCTTTTAAAAAATCCAGCATCATATGCAATAAAATTGCACTTTCTGATGTCTTAATAATACAGAATTGTGGATTTAATAATTTTGTACCGGATTATTGCCAGCCGGTTCAATAGTCTTTTTAAGGATAATACATGACCGGCAGTAAAGAAAAGGGAAACTGAATTAAAAGAGATGATTATGAAAAGGAAGATTTTAACAATCGCTGTTATTCTTGGACTGTCATTTTATGGCTGTTCCAAATTCGAGACAAACCATTCTTCCGGTTCTCTGACCGGAACTACCCTTTCCCTGAAACAGGCCGTTGCAAAAAATACCGAGGCAATAAATACTGCTGCCAGTGCAATAGCAGGGACAAATGGCTACCAGCTTCTTTCAATTTCGGATGATCAGGCAAAGTCTGAATCAGGGTACGCGGACAGCATCACTCTGGCCATGGTAGCCGGGATTTATGACTACAGCCCCGATACCCTGTTCCGGCCATTTGCCAGCTATGTACCCTACAAGCTGTTCAAAAAAACCGGAACAAGCAGTGAAATGATTGTAAATATGCCGAAGAAAATAGTTTTTCATCCCAAATACCTGTTCAATTTCTATCATGCTGATTCAGCTTACAATAACAATGACTTTACAATCACTGCATCAGACTATCATAATTACTATTCATGGGCTGACAATTATGATTATAAGCTTTCAGCAGGATTCACACTCGACAGCGCCAATATGGGCACTCTTTACCTTATTTCGAAGGCAGACTCTTATGCCGACCTCTCCTACTCATCAAAATATGTATTTGCCAATGGTTATAACATCGATGTCTATTTTGCTGCCGGTGATACCACTACTTCATCATTTGCCTTGTCAGACAATGACACCGTATTATTGAAGGAAACTAACGTTTTCATTGGCCAGGCCTTTAGTGTAAGGGGAGAAAGGGAATATATCCTTTCAATAGGTAATGTCGATATAAAGAAAACTACAGGGATAGACTCCATTCAGGTTTATCTTTCGGGAGTGCTTCAGAAGAAAGCTGCAGTAAGGATCATTGACAGTACGGCAACGACAGGCTCAATCTGCAATAAAAGGGATCTTCAGATCACTTTTGACGATGGAACGACGGTCACCCTGAGCAGCCTGATCAGCCCTGCCCTTTCCACTTTAAGGACCCTTGTCGGTTCGATGCAAAGCATGTACTTTGCCAGGAATATACTTGATTACATAGCATACGATATATATTATCAGCAATACAAGTTATCCCATTAGCGTATACTGGGCTCCCGCCTGCCGGTTCAAATCAGCCGGCAAGGCAAAACCCTGAACTCTTAACGCTGAACTTAAAAACGATCGAATCACCGGCAATTGGTTGCCGGCAGCCGCTAACAGGTAGCCTTTGAACCCTTACGCCTTCAATCCACCATCAACTTTACGACCACTTTTCGTACCATTGAGCTTTCACCATCCTTAAGGCAGGGCCTGTGCGCAAAATCAGGAAATAAAATAAAGAACCTGTCGGGAGAAGCCTTGAAATTAATAATACGGTTTACTGCCAAGAACATAATGTCCTTTCCATCGTCGTAGGGAACAAGGATCTCTTTCAGGGAAGAAACCGGAGCTATTCCTATCTGCTCCTTTCCCGAGACCACATACTGTATGTCGATGTATTTTTTATGGAGCTCGTACATCGCATTTTCCTCATTCTTGGTCATATATTCGCTAACGGTCGCATAAAGATCCGTTCCGTCGAGATCATAGCACTTTAGCTCCAGATCTTTAAGATCGACGTCCCTGAGGAATGCAAATGCCTTGTCCCATCTTTCCTTATGCCGGAAATATGAAGCAGCAAATTCTTTCCTGTCAATAGTGGCATCCGGCTTTATTTTCATCCCGTTCAGCCATTCGCCTTTATCAAACCAGGTGTTTAAATGCCGGGGGCTCCATTTTGCAGGATCATTTGCATTCCTGCAGCCAAAAAGTCCGAATAATGAAGCTATCATCATGATTTTAAAGCTGAGTTTATTCATGTTTTATTTCATCTGTATCCTTAATGTTAAATAAGTCCTGCTTATCTTATTTACAGGCTCGCTGAGAAGAGCCGGTCATCAAGGGGTCTTTAATGAGAGGCCCGATTGCATCATAGCATTTATCCCATAACAATGCAGTGGCACGCGGGTCATATTCAGGTAAAAATATTATATTTCCCCTGATATCATATATCCCCTGGTCAGTTAGATTTGATCCCGTAAGAGTGCTGAAGAGAGCATCTGCCACTTTTTCAGGGTTCTTCATGATCGGTGCTGCAATCCTGTAGAGCCTTCCGAAAAACCTGCTTCGCATACGGTAGATTCCTGACCGGAATACCCCCGGATCGAAACTGATGCAGGTTATTTTCTTGTCATGATATTTCTCTGAAAAGTGGCAGCACATCATTGCAAGATACAGCTTTGAGTACGAATAGGCTCCGAAAGACCTGTAGTGCTTCTTTTCAAAAAACTTATTATCAACAACCTTTATAAGCTTATATACCGGGGATGTCACCGCTGCGATCATGAGGGGCAGGCTGTCGGGCTTTTCGCTTATGATTATTTCATTAATAAGAACATGCGACAGGAAATTTACCTGGAAAGTGTATTCAAACCCATCCTGAGTGCTGGTATAGCGGGGCGGACTCAAGATCCCTGCATTGTTAATTACGAGATCAAAGCTTAAGCTTCGGCATAATTCCCTGATTATCCTGGCAGTTCCAACCAGATCGCTGAAGTCGGCTTTTACAGATCTGAATTTATCCCCGCATCCGGTTATGTTGATATGGCGGCGGCCGACAGCGACCACGGTAAATCCGTTTTTAAGAAATATTTTCGTCAAGTGCAGGCCAAGGCCCGATGTACCTCCCGTTATTAAAACAGTGCCCGTTCCGGGAATATTGTCCATAGTCTGAATACGAACTAATCAGTTGTAAACTTATTAAATAAATGGAAATTGAAAGGCAATCCTGTCAAATTATATGGTTTGCTGGATTTCTTCCGGCTAAAATCGTAATTTTACCATATTCAGATCAGGTTAAATTATAATCATTATGAAAAAAGCAAATACAATAATAAGTGTAATAATTACACTTATTATTTTCTATCCAACAGACCTGTTATCGCAGGACTGGACACAATTCAGGGGTGATGCCCGCGACAGCAGGGTCACTGGCTTCAGGGCTCCTGCAAAATGGCCATCCTCACTCACCAGGGAATGGAAAGTAAAAGTAGGTACAGGCGATGCGACTCCTGTACTGGCCGGAGATAAAATATATCTCAATACAAGGCAGGAAGATGATGAGGTTATTCTCTGCCTCGATGCAAACAGCGGGAAAATGATCTGGTTCGATAAATACGCAGTCAAGGCCGCATCGGGACCTGCTTCATCACATCCGGGTCCCAGGAGCACACCTGTTATCGGCGATAAGAAAATAATAACCTTTGGAATATCCGGGATATTGTCATGTCTCGACGCCTCCACGGGCAAGGTTATATGGAGGAAGGATAACCCGTCTGGTGCAGTTCCTGAGTTTTACACCGGAATGTCACCATTGGTTGCAGAAGGGCTCTGCATTGTGCAGACAGGTTCAAAGGGTAACGGCTGCGTAGTTGCTTTCGACCTCAGATCAGGTGATGAAAAATGGAGATACAATGGCGAGGGACCTTCATATTCCAGCGCATCGGTGATGACGACCGATAAGACAAAACAACTTATTTTCTTTTCAGAAAAAAGCCTTGCCTCTCTCGACCTGTCCGATGGAAAACTGCTTTGGCAGATCCCTGCCCCGACGCAAAAATATTACTATAACTGTGTAAGCCCGTATATCGACGGGAACAAAATTTACTATTCAGGCCAAGGAACCGGAACAAAGTCAATCGAGGTAACGAAAAAGGATGGCCAATTCATTCCCGTGGAATTATGGAACAACCCAGATGTGGGTGCAAAATGGAACACGCCGGTCCTTAAGGACGGGTTTCTTTATGGCTTCACGGATCAGAGAAGGATTTACTGCCTCAATGCATCAAACGGACAAACCGCATGGATAGACCCGACAGCAAACGGCGACTTCGCGACATTAGTGGATTGCGGTAAGGTGCTGATAGGATTCCCGAGCACAGGATACCTGTTAGTCTTTAATCCCGATCCCAAAGGTTACCGTGAAATTGCAAGGTACCAGGTCACAGAAACCCAGGTGTACGCTTTCCCTGTCATTTCCGGGAATGTCATTTATATTAAGGATGCTGATTCATTAATAAAGTACAGGATAGAATAAAAGCCTTCAGATTATCACCTGGAATGCTAAACTTTCTCTTACTGTCTTCTAGTCTGCAGCCAGACATTCGATTAAAAGTATCTGATTTTTTAAAATTTCAACATCCGCTTTTTGCTGACCTGTCATTCCTGAATGTCCGGTCTTTCAAGTCCGGAAGCAGGATATTCCTGAGATCGTATGATTGCAGGAAAGGGCATTTGCTATGATCCTGGGTTCAATGTCCCCGGTGCCGGATTTGCGGATTTGCCCATTTTCCCTATGAGCTTTACAGCCTGGACAGCTTCTTTAACATCGTGTACTCTCAGGATATCAGCACCCCCCAGAAGTGCGATGCTGTTGAGCACGGTTGTGCCGTTCAGGGCTTCTCCGGGTGTTACTCCAAGCGTTTTCCAGATCATAGATTTCCTTGAGACACCTATCAGCAGCGGCAGACCGGCAATTCTGAAATCACCCAGGCGCCTGAGAATTTCGAAGTTATGCCTTATTGTCTTGCCAAATCCTATTCCGGGATCTATTATTATATCCTTCACTCCTTCCGATTGCAGTTCGGATATCCTCGGTCCAAACCATCTGAGGATATCGGCGACAACGTCATCATATACGGGGTTATCCTGCATCGTACCCGGATCACCCTTCGTATGCATCATTACATAAGGAACATTAAGCCTTTTCACTGTGCTGAACATCTCCGGGTCGGCCACGCCTCCCGAAATATCATTTATGATGTGCGCCCCGCATTCTTTCACGGCTTCTTCAGCAATCTCCGATCTGAAAGTGTCTATTGAAATTACAGCCTCAGGCACTTCCCTGCTTATCAGCCCTATGGCATTCAGAACCCTTTTCCTCTCCTCCTCCTTGGCAATGAATTCACCATATGGACGGGTTGAATAACCTCCCACATCAATTATATCTGCTCCGTCTCTGACCATTGCCGAAGCCACCCTGACTATCTCATTTTCATCCATTACCCTGCTGCCCTCATAAAATGAATCAGGTGTAATATTGATTATTCCCATCACTCTTGGGGTATCCAGGTCGAGTAGCCTGCCTCTGATGTTGATATAACGTGGTTTGAATGCCATCGATTCTTCCATTGACTTTCGAAAATAGCGAATTTATTAAAAACACCCAATCATTTTCATCTTTGACGGGCTGTTATTACATTTGTATTGAAAGTAATGCTTGAGTGATGAAGATTTTTGTTGTTGAGGGAATCGATGGATCGGGAAAATCGACCCAGATAAGACTTCTGAAGGAATTTTTTTCCGGACAGGGCCGGCAGTGTGAGTTCCTGCACTTTCCGAGAACAGATGCCCCTTTCTTCGGAGAGCTTATAGCAAGGTTCCTGAGAGGTGAATTCGGATCTCTTAATGATGTAAATCCCTGGCTTGTGGCGATGCTTTATGCGGGTGACAGGAACGACGCTGCCCCGGTGATAAAAGGCTGGCTTGAAAAAGGAAATATTGTTCTCCTCGACAGGTACACTTATTCAAACATCGCGTACCAGTGTGCAAAGATCCCCGAACCCTCTGAACAGGAATCTCTCATGAACTGGATACTTGATCTTGAATTCCGCCACTTTGCCATACCGCTGCCAGACCTTAATTTCTTTCTTGATGTTCCTTTCTCTTTTACAGAGCACAAGCTTTTATCATCGAGATCAGGAGATGACAGGAAATACCTGAACGGGACTCCTGATATTCATGAAAACTCAATTGCTTTCCAGAAAAGCGTAAGGGAAATGTATCTCAGGGTTGCAAAATCGGATAGCCGGATATGTGTCATAAGATGCAGTGACAGCCACGGGAGGATATTGCCTCCGGATGTAATCTCCGGACTTATAGTACAGGAAATAAAGGACAGGAGGCTTATCTGATATGAAGACGCTGAAATATATCTGCAGGATCATTGTCGGAGTTGTCTTTATCTTTTCAGCCACTACAAAAGGTATTGATCCCCTGGGCTTTACCTATAAGCTTCACGACTATTTCCAGGCGTTTCATCTTGGTTTTCTGAAGGAAGCGAGCCTGCCTCTCACTATACTTTTATGTACCCTTGAGTTCCTGGCCGGGTTCTCGGTTCTTTTCAATCTGAGGATAAAGCATGGCCTGACGGCAGTAATGATACTGATGTCATTCTTTACGGCTCTCACCTTCATTCTTGCAATCAAAAACCCTGTTTCGGACTGCGGTTGCTTCGGCGACGTTATACATCTTTCCAACTGGCAGACATTCTTCAAGAACATTATCCTTTTTTTACCGGTAATTTATCTCGTGATAAACAGGAAAGAGCTTTACCAGGAAAAAAATGTCATAAGATCGTGGGTTACCCTGACAATAGCGACAGTGCTGTTCGTGGCATTTATGTTTTATAACCTGAGGTACCTGCCGGTCGTAGATTTCCTGCCATACAGGATCGGAACATATATTCCTGACAAGATGATCATTCCCGAAGGGAAACGGGCAGACAAATACGAAACGACCCTGATATACGAAAAAGATGGAGTTAAGAAGGAATTCACAATAGACAATTACCCCGCAAATGATACGACATGGAGATTCGTCGAGCAGAAGTCTGTTCTCGTGGTCAGGGGATATCAGCCGCCAATCCATGATTTTTCAATAACGACAACAGACAACGAAGATATTACGCAGACGATACTCAGTTCTGACAGGCCCACAATGCTGATGATAACGAAAAAGCTGAAGGAAGCTGACCCCGGCCTGCTCAGGAACGGGTTTAACCTGGGATATTACTGCAAGGGCAACATGATAAATTTTTATGTGCTGACGGCATCAGGCCGGGATGAGATCAGAAGGTTTTCCAACGGGATCACCTTCTGTTTTACTGACGAAACTACCCTTAAGACAATGATAAGGTCAAATCCCGGATATATGCTTCTCGTAAAAGGCAGGATAGCAGGCAAATGGTCCTGGGCAAACGTGCCTGACAAAATAACATTAGGCGAATTCATCAATAAGCAATAATCACTTTTAATTAATCATATCATGAGAAAAAAAATAGTAGCAGGCAACTGGAAAATGAACATGAACCTTGAGGAGGGATTAAGCTTTGCCAAAGCAATCGATCAGTATTTCAGGAAAAAACCTTTAAAGAAAGCAGAAGTTGTGCTATGCACCCCATATATTCATCTTGCCGGCGTCGCAGAAATTCTGAACAAAGGCACTGTTGAACTCGGAGCGCAGAACTGCGCATCGGAACCATCCGGGGCATACACCGGAGAGGTTTCGGCAACAATGATAAAAAGCACAGGCGCCGGATACGTAATAATAGGGCATTCTGAAAGAAGAACATATTACCACGAAGACGACAGGCTTCTGAACAAAAAAACCGTTCTGGCAGTCAATGCAGGGCTTAAAGTGATCTTCTGCTGCGGAGAGGTAAGGCTGGAAAGAGAAGAAGGAAGGCACCAGATAATTGTAAGGCGCCAGCTTGAGGAAGGGCTCTTCACTCTCTCACCCGATGCAATCAGAATGGTGGTAATTGCTTATGAGCCTGTCTGGGCAATAGGAACCGGTCTTACTGCAACTCCGGAACAGGCGCAGGAGATGCACAGGTTCATACGCGAACTCGTAAGGGAAAAGTATGGAGAGGAATGTGCAGGACAAATGACAATACTCTATGGAGGGAGCTGCAAGCCTTCCAACGCCGGGGAGTTATTCTCGAAGCCGGATGTTGACGGAGGCCTCATCGGAGGAGCTTCGCTCAAAAAGGAAGATTTTATCGCCATAGCTGAAGCAGTTTAATTGCCGGTATCCAGTGGAGGGCCAACATGTAGATAATGCATAAGAAACTTACCATTTTTATTCTTGCCTGCTCAATACTGATGCCTTCGGCATTGTTTCCGCAGGTAAAGCCGTCTTTCTCGGGCGATCCCGTAAAATTCAGGGATGAGCTTATCTCGTTCATGGGGCCGAACCTCAATGATGATCAGAAAGCCAACCTTTACAGGTTCCTCACAAAATGGGACAGCTCTGCCTTCAGCATGGAAAACATGTCGGGCATAATAGATGTGTCAAGCCAGCTTGCAGGCAAGGGCATGAGACCGGTCCCTCACTTTAACGATCTTCTTGTGACTCTCAACACAATAGCTGAAATAAAAGCCGGCGACAAGTTCCTGGCCAACTGGCTCTCCAGCTTAAGTGACATGGCTTTCAATCCGGGATATCCAATTGAAAACACAGACAGGTATATCCGGAACACTCTTTCGATGGTGAAGGACAATGTACTGTCGGAATCTGCCTCAATACGATGGAAGGCAAAGAACTGCAGGCTCAGGTTCGAACGCGACACTGTTTTTAAAGTATTGGTGGAGAATGCCACCCTGACCTGCTATGCGCAGAGGGACAGTACTGAAATATATAATGCTTCAGGCACCTATTTCCCTGATATACAAATGTTTCATGGTACTTCAGGCAAGGTTACCTGGGAAAAGGCAGGATACCCGCCCGATGAGGTCTTTGCCCAAATCGACAATTACAATATTAATATGACCAGGAGCAGCTTCGTGGTGGATTCGGCAGAGCTTACGCACAAGACATTTTTCAAGAAGCCGGTCTACGGTGTACTCACTGATCAGTCCATTACCTATAAAGCAAAGGAAAGAGCAGATTTTCCAAGGTTTGAGACTTATGAAAAGGAATTCAGGCTCAGGAATATTTACGAAGGCGTCGACTATGAGGGAGGGCTTTCAATCGAGGGAGCTAACCTTGAAGGCACCGGGACCAATATAAAGCAGGCAAAAATAAGCCTTTCAAGGAATGATACGCTGTATCTTAATCTATGGTCCACGGAGTTCCTTTTCTCAAAGTCAGGACTCGCAAGCGCTGAAACGGCAATTTCGCTTTATCTTGGCAAGGACTCGATATACCATTCGAACCTCGCCTTTTCATATAACGCTTCCTCAAGGCAGGTCAACCTGTTCAGGGGCAACAACCCCGTATCGAAAAGCCCTTATTTCAATTCATTTCAGAATCTCGACATGTATTTCGAACAGCTCTCATGGAATATGAAGGACTCCAAAATCATACTCTCAAGAGCAAGGGGGGCTTCCCTTGGCACTGCTCAGTTTGAATCGACATCTTTTTTCGATGCCGACTATTTCATGAGACTTGCCGGTATTGATGAGTACCATCCTTTGGAACGGCTCAAAAAATTCGCGGAGTGGTATTATTCGACTACATTCCCGGTGGAGGATTTTGCCAAATGGCTTGACAAGCCGGTCGATGCAGTGACTGGCTTATGCATTGATATGGCAAATAAAGGGTTTCTGTTCTACGACAGAAAATTCAATACAGTGACTCTCAAAAAGAAAGTCGATGACTTTCTGGATGCTTTCGCGAAGAAAAAGGATTATGATGTACTTGATATAATCAGCGAGACAAAAACCCCTGTCGATAATGCCGTCCTTGACCTCAAGAATTACAGGCTTACGGTCAACGGAGTGTCAGAAATATTCCTGAGCGATTCCCAGCACGTTGCCATATTCCCATATAATAAGCAGATAGTAATGGGAAAAAACAGGAGCATCCAGTTTGATGGTGTTGTCCAGGCCGGGCTGTTCACCGTTTTCGGGCATAAATTCTCATTCAGCTATGATACATTCAAGATCCGCCTTCAGAAGATAGATTCCATAAAAATTGCAGTAGAGACATCCAAAAAAGACAAGTATGGCAGGCCTGTGATAAAGGATGTGGACAACCTGATACAGCTCGGGACAGCAGAGCTCTATATTGACCAGCCTGATGACAAATCGGGACTGAAAAGCCTTAAGCAGTACCCAATAATCAATGCCATCACATATTCATATATCTTCTATGACAGGATCCCGGGACTTGAGGGAAAATATCCGCAGGGCGATTTTTACTTCAGGATAGATCCATTCACTTACAATAATATCGATCATTATACCAACCAGGACATGAACCTCGCCGGAGAATTCCATGCCGGCAATATTTTTAAGCCTTTCAGGCAATACCTTACTATTCAGGAGAATAACTCCCTCGGCTTCAATATGAAGATCCCGGATGACGGTTTTGATGTCTATGGCGGGAAAGGCAGGCTCTATGACAGCCTGAGCATGAGCGACAAGGGTCTGATCGGGAGCGGCTCCATGAAGCATCTGACTTCAACGACAAAATCAGACCAGTTCAGGTTCTTCCCGGATTCAATGCTTACGCAGGCATCTTCATTCGATATCGGGAAGGATCCTGCCGGCACCTTTCCCGTCCTGAACAGCCAGGATGTAAAAATAAAATGGCTCACTTCAAAAGACGAATGGCTGGCCACCAATGCTAAAGGAAAGGATTTCAGCATGTTCAACAACGGCACCGTGCTCGATGGCGGGCTGAAGCTGACTCCATCTTCACTCAGCGGATCTGGAGTTGTGAATACCACCGATTCAAGACTGACTTCCGATCTTTTCAGGTTCACCTCAGGTTCAATAAAAGCCGATACTGCAACTTTCAATCTCAAATCGCCATCAACTAACGGATATGCCTTTATCGCAGAAAATGCAAGCACGGATATCAACTTTGACACGAGACTTTCAAGATTTCACCTTAATACAGACACATCAGTAGTGAAATTCCCTGAAATTCAGTACTACTGCAAAATGACCGATTTTGCCTATAATATGGATTCAAAGGTGCTTGATATGGAGCAAAAAGGCAAGACAAATATTCCGCTGCTGCCGCCTGAGAAGCTGATCAGGCTCAACTTCGGCAGCCTCGACAAACCCACATTTTTTGCAACCAACGTAATCGGCGACACCATTTCGTTCTCATCTTGGAAGGGCCGTTACCATGTTAACGGAGAGTATATAGAGGCAGAGGACATAAACTATATCCACATTGCCGATGCGCTGATACAGCCCGACAGCGGTAAGATAACGATTGACAGGAGGGCCAGGATACAACAGCTTCAGAACGCAATCGTCGCTGTGAATAACAGGTTTATCCTGCATTCAGCCAAAGTTGACATTGAATCGACAAAGCGTTATTCAGGAAGCGCAGTCTATGATTATGTGAATGAAAACAAGGAAGTCCAGAAAATCAGTTTCGCGGAACTTACTGTTGACACTCTAAAAACAAGTGCAAAGGGATATATTCCGGAAAGCCAGAAATTCATGCTGAATCCCGATTTCACCTTCTATGGCGACGTTAACCTGTATTCAATCAGGGATAATCTGCTGTTCACAGGTGGCGCCGGCATTGTGACAAAATGCGATGAAATTAAGAGCTATCCGGTCAAGTTCAAATCCTATATAGATCCGAAAAACGTCATGATACCCATTAGTGATAAGCCAAGGGACATAAATGACAACATGGTCTTCTCCGGCTCGTACATCAACGCCGACTCGATCCATATCTACCCTGCTTTTCTGTCGGCACAGAAATCATGGACGGATGCAGGTATGGTGACCTCAAAGGGATATCTGTTTTACGACAGGGCCAAAGGCCGGTATGTGATAACTTCGCTTGAAAAGATTGCCGATCCAACCCTCCACGACGACATAGTGGCTTTCGACAATAAATACTGCATACTGTCGGGTGAAGGGAAAATCAATTTTGGAACAAATTTTGACCTCGTCAGGCTGGTCAGCGCAGGAAAGGTGATTCACACTCTCGATTCAAACTATGTGTCCCTCGAAGCGATGCTTGCATTTAACTTCTGGTTTTCACCTGAAGCTCTTAAAATGATGAGCGATGAGATCAGGATAATGCCTTCACTGAAGCCTGTAAATATCAATTCTGAGTTTAATAACAAGGCTATGAAGAGTATTTTTGGCGTGGAGGCTGCCAACCAGATCAAGGAGAACATCGATCTTTTCGGAACATCCAAAAACCTGCCCAGGGAATTCAATTTCGAGATATTCCTGAATGACGTTAATCTCTACTGGAACCAGGCAACATCGTCATTCAGGTCAAAGGGAAAGATTGGCATAGGCTATATCGGGACACAACCCATGAATGTCTATGTGGACGGGTTTGTAGAGATCCAGCGAAGGCGTTCGGGCGATATGTTCGATATATATCTGAAGGCCAATGAATCGACATGGTATTATTTCTCCTATGTGAGGGGTAATATGATGACTCAATCATCAAATAACAATTACAATACATTGATAGCCAACATCAAGCTCAGCCAGAGAAAACATCCCGAGTCTTCTGTCAGGCAGCCTTACACCTATATGATGGCAGTCGAGGACAGGCTTGGAAAATTCCTTTACAGAATGACAGGGGAAGGCGGACAGAAGCAGGAACAACCTGATCTGAATGGACTCACAAAATGACCCTGCCCCTCTCGCCCATCTCGATAAGCTCGAGATCGTGAATTCTTTTCCCGTCGATCTGGAGCCTTATTGCAGTCATGAATTTATGAAAGCCGTTATATCCGGCTGCTCCCGGATTTATATAAAGCAATCCTGATTTCCTGTCATGCATCATCCTGGCGATGTGAGAATGGCCGCAGACAAAAATATCAGGAGGATCGGCATCAATCAATTGTTTCGCCTTCCTGTCATAATGGCCCGGATGGCCCCCGATATGAGTCATCAGCACTTTGATCTCCTCCGCATAAAACTTCAGGTCCTCCGGATAAGTCTTCCTGATCGCAGCATCATCAATGTTGCCATAGACAGCCTTCAGCGGCCTGAATGCGGCAATTATGCCGGCTGTTTCCATATTCCCTATATCTCCGGCGTGCCAAATCTCATCAACCTCCATGAAATAATCGAACAGTGAAGGATGTATCCAGCCGTGAGTATCAGAGATGATTCCTACTTTCATTTTTACTTTTCAGTTCACCGCGATAAACAAATATTTATCTGATCAAAGATTGTTAAAAATCAATAATAAAATGCCTGTTATTTCAGAAAATCAATCCTTTAAAACAATTCATTATTTTTGTGTAAACGATTTATCATGCAGATATTCTTCGCTCCGGATATTGCAGGCGATTTATACGAACTGGGTGAAAAAGAATCCAGGCATGCAGTAAAAGCTCTAAGGATGGTTTCCGGAGAGGCGATAAAGCTTATTGACGGGAGAGGGAACCTTTATGAAGGCGTCGTCCTCAGGGCCGATCCTAAAGCATGCAGGATAAGTATAACAAGTGTAACACCGGATTTTGAAAAGCGCGGTTACAATCTGCATATAGCAATTTCACCTCTTAAGAACCCTGAAAGGCTTGAATGGTTTGTCGAGAAAAGCGTGGAGCTGGGAATTGATGAGATAACCCCTCTGATCTGCCATAATTCAGAAAAAAAGAGTATAAGGGAAGAAAGGCTCAGGAGCATTATTATTTCCGCAATGAAGCAATCCCTGAAGGCCAGGGCCACGGTGCTGCACAAGGCATGCTCATTTGCCGGCTTTATCCACGAAAGCCGCAGCGGAAAGCTCATGATCGCTCACTGCAATGCAGAACCCGGTAAGAAGGGCATTGAGGAAGTGTACGGAAAGGGAGAGAATGCTGTGATTCTCATAGGGCCAGAGGGCGATTTTACTGCAGAGGAGGTCAGTAATTCGGTGCTTTCGGGATATACGCCGGTTCATCTTGGACAAAGCCGTCTGAGAACAGAAACAGCAGGCGTTGCCGCCTGCCATTCAGTATACTTTATAAATCTGAAAAAAATTTCCATCTGCCCGCTTTCTTAAGAGCCTGATCGATGATATATTCGATCTGCCCGTTTGTGCTGCGGAATTCATCGGCTGCCCATTTCTCAAGAGCTTTAAGCTTATCCGGGTTTATCCTCAGAGCAAAAGTTTTTTTATCGCTCATGTCATAGATATCATATTGATATCATAAAGATATCATTTTAAATATTAATGAACAAAAAAACACAGAAAAAAATTTCTGTGTTTCCCTTTCTCAGCAACTTTTCCTGATCTTCTCAATCAGCCTTTGTGTCAGTTGTTTGTCAGGCACAGGCTTTACCTGTCTTAATACTCCTATCACATCGCTGAATTGCTGATTTATTCCGAATGCATCTTCAAAGAGATCAATTTCTTTTGTACGGATATCGCGGTATGAGAGGAAACGAGTAGAATTTAATCCCATAGGCATGATACTTGGTTTTCCAGTAAAACGTCTGCGGAAAATTAATATTGCAATATATCGGCAATTATTTAAAAACAGGTCATCAGGCTTTAAGCCAGGGATATCTGATGCTTATTTTAATAGTGCCTGAGTCCTTAAGTCTTGAGGCTTGGCTGATTAAACCCACCCCAACCCCTCCAATGTGGATTTCTTCACATTTCATGTAACACTTTTTAAAATTTATAAGGACATCAATATTCCTTTCTAAACCCTCAGTTAAATCATCCTTTCCCTCGTGGGGGGAAAAGAAAGGAGGTAAGTTTGTTATCGTTATCCTGAAGTTTACACCATGGAGGGAATCTTGTTCTTCTCTATTGACTTTCGCCTTAATTCACCGTCAGGCTCAGTTTGTTTTCCTCCATCAGTTTACGCATATTGATCAGCGCGTACCTCATGCGGCCAAGAGCCGTATTGATACTCACATCCGTGATCTCGGCTATTTCCTTGAAGCTTAACCCGGCGTAATGGCGAAGGATGACCACTTCGCGCTGATCTTCCGGGAGATACGTGATCATTTTTCTTACGTCCTTTTGTATCTGCTTCCTTATCAGGTTATCTTCTATAGTTGAATCGGAAAGCTTTTTCGAATTGAAGATATCCGATTCATAGTCATCATTTGAGACGGTATTCATTTGTTTGATCCTCCTGAAGTGGTCAATTATCAGGTTGTGGGCAATGCGCATCACCCAGGATATGAATTTACCGTTATCCTGGTATTTTCCGGTCTTCACCGACTGGATCACTTTCAGGAAGGTATCCTGAAACAGATCTTCAGCGAGCGCCTGATCCCGGATGTATAAGCTTATATAAGCGTATACCTTGTTTTTATGACGATGGATTAACTGATTGAAACAGGACTGCTCACCATTTATGAACCTCTGTATAAGTTCATAATCGGAAATCATCTTATTCATAGCTCTCTCTTTTAATTACCAGTATAATTATTAAGAGTAGAGTTGTTAAATAGGCAGTCCTCCTTAGATTAGTTTCAATTGTGACATCAAAGAAAACAATTTTTTTTAATCTGAAAGTATTACTTTTGAATTTTAACAAAAATTTTACACCAACAATCAGAATTCAGGGATGAATGGGAGCATTGATATAAGGGGGGCAAGGGTTCACAATCTTAAAAATATAAGTCTTAAAATTCCCAGGAACAGGCTGGTGGTGATTACAGGCGTTTCAGGGTCAGGGAAATCATCGCTTGCTTTCGACACCATTTATGCGGAAGGTCAGAGAAGGTACGTCGAAAGCCTTTCCTCCTATGCCAGGCAGTTTCTTGGAAGGATGAACAAGCCTGAAGTCGATTTCATAAGCGGTATACCTCCTGCAATTGCCATTCAACAGAGGGTCAATTCGCGCAACCCGCGCTCAACTGTGGGAACTTCCACTGAAATATACGATTACCTGAGACTTCTTTTTGCAAGGATCGGGAAAACTTATTCTCCCGTGTCAGGTAAAGAGGTCAGAAAGCACAGCGCCGATAATATAGTCGATTTCCTGGCTTCGCTTCCGGAAGGGACAAAAGTAATTATGACATCATCCGGTGAAATCCCTGAAAATATACGCATCCCTGATTATTTCACCTTCCTGTGCAAGCAGGGTTTTGACAGGATAGAATCAGACGGTGAGCTTGTAAGGATCGATGGAATGAAAGATTATTCGGGTTATAAGCCCGGACAGCATATTAATATAGTTGTTGACAGGCTGGTGATAGGTCATTCGGCCGACAGCTTCAGCAGGGCTGCTGAATCTGCGCAGACGGCGTTTCATACAGGCAAAGGATATTGCCAGGTAGTAATATTATACGATGGGGAAGTAAGAAGGGAAAACTTCTCCACAAAATTCGAGGAGGACAGTATTTTGTTCGAGGAGCCGTCGGAATACCTTTTCAGCTTCAATAATCCGATAGGCGCCTGTCCTAATTGTGAAGGCTACGGAAAAATAATAGGAATTGATGAGAACCTGGTCATTCCCGATCAGAACCTTTCGGTTTACGATGATGCAATTGCGTGCTGGAAAGGCGAAACAATGAAGAAGTGGAAGGAAAGACTCATTTCAAAAGCTGATCTTTTTGACTTCCCGATCCACAAACCATATTACCAGCTTTCCGATGAACAAAAAGCCCTTCTCTGGCACGGGAACAGGTACTTCTACGGACTTGACAAGTTTTTCGGGCATCTGGAAGAAAAGAAGTACAAAATACAGTACAGGGTCCTTCTCAGCCGCTACAGGGGCAAGACGACATGCCCCGTGTGCAAGGGGACAAGGCTAAGAAGGGAGGCCGGATACGTCAGGGTGGCAGGCAATACCATCCAGGAACTCGTGAAAATGCCTGTAAGCTCACTATATGAGCATTTCCATGACATTTCACTTTCCCCGTCTGACAGCATAATAGCCGAACGCCTTCTGAAGGAAATATCAGTAAGACTTCGTTTTTTAATTGATGTCGGGCTGTCGTACCTTACGCTTGACAGGCTCTCTTCGACGCTGTCAGGAGGCGAATCGCAGAGGATAAATCTTTCAACCTCGCTTGGAAGCAACCTTGTGGGGTCGATGTACATTCTTGACGAACCCAGTATCGGCCTTCATCCGCGTGATACAAATCTCCTTGTCAAAGTGCTGAAAGAGCTGCGCGACCTCGGAAATTCAGTGATAGTCGTTGAGCATGAGGAAGAAATAATTAAGGAAGCTGACGATATAATTGATATGGGGCCCGAGGCAGGAAGGCTTGGCGGTGAGGTTGTTTTTCACGGAGGTCTCGACCTGACGCCTGCAAACCAATCACTGACGGCAGCCTACCTTAGCGGCAGGCTTACTGTACCTGTCCCCGGCACAAGAAGAAAATGGAACAGCTACATAGAAGTAAAGGGCGCGAGGGAAAATAATCTGAAAGCTGTGGATGTCAGATTTCCGCTTCACACTATCACGGCTGTAACCGGAGTGAGCGGATCAGGTAAATCGAGCCTTGTAAGTGAGATCCTGTACAAATACCTGTCTAACAGGATAAACGGCAGCAATTCAAAACCAGGGCAGTTCAGGGAGATTACCGGTGACGTACAGTCGCTGACAGGAATAGAGATGGTAGATCAGAATCCCATCGGAAAGTCGAGCAGGTCCAATCCGGTTACCTACTTAAAGGCTTATGACGAGATCAGGAAACTCTTTTCAGAACTTCAGGCATCCGTTCAGAATAATTTCAAGGCATCTCATTTCTCATTCAATATCGAGGGTGGAAGGTGCGAAGAGTGCCAGGGAGAAGGAATCATAAGGGTCGAGATGCAGTTTATGGCCGATGTTGAGCTCACCTGTGAAGCATGCAAGGGAATGAGATTCAAAAAAGAGGTGCTTGATGTCAGGTATCATGGAAAGAATATTTATGATATGCTCGAGATGACAATTGATGATGCGATAGAATTCTTTATGTCACATCCCGGCAAGAACGAGACAAGGATCATCGATAAGCTGAAGCCTCTGTCGGATGTTGGGCTGGGCTATATAAAAATGGGACAGTCGTCAAGCACTCTTTCAGGAGGTGAGAGTCAGCGGGTCAAGCTTGCATATTTCCTGAGCCAGGAGAAAGAAGCCGGTCATATGTTGTTCATGTTCGATGAACCGACAACGGGGCTTCATTTTCATGACATTAATAAATTGCTGCGGTCGCTCAATGCGCTTGTCGACCGGGGCCATTCCGTAGTGCTTATTGAACATAACCAGGAGATTGTGAAAAGTTCCGATTGGGTGATAGACCTGGGGCCTGAAGGTGGCGAAAAGGGAGGATATGTCGTTTTCGAAGGCACTCCTGAAGATCTTGCCAGATGCAGGGATTCATATACAGGAATGTACCTGTCACGCAAGCTTACTGACAGGAGTATGGGTCACTAGAACTATTCCCCGGCAGTTATAATCAGTAAAAAAGGGACGCCTTTCGGGTCGTCCCTTATCTAAATTCATGGATTATGGTTATTTCTTCATCTTAAAACCAAACATAATGGCAACGCATCCGCTGGCAGGGTTTTCGCCGGGTTTATTGAAAGTCGACACTTTCACGACGAGCTTAAGCTGCTGGCTGGATTCGAGCTTAAAATCCCATGTTTTGGCATAGTCCTTATCCTTGTTTGAGAAAAGGACGTTTTTGTTGGAATCAAGGATTTTGAATTCTATTGACGGGAGCTTGTCCTCTCCCACTATTGCCACCCGGTATTCCATATCGGAATAGAATGTCTTGTACAGTTCTGCCTCTTCGCCCTCAACCAAAACTGCTGCATGGTAGTTCCCGTCGTGTGTATATGTGCCAAGTTCAGGCAGGCACTCTTTCTTTGCAAAAGCCTTGCATTGAGCATTGGCGGATGTGCTCGCTATAAAAATCAGCAATGCAAGGACAGAAATGGTTTTTATTGGTCTCATGGCTTCTTTATTTTACGAATGAATTTCTTATCTGGGCGACCACATTGGAAAGCTCCTTGAACACTTCCGGGGTCATGTCAGTTTTAACTTCCGATTTCAGCAATGTTGTATTTGAGGCTGCGTCGTATTCGGTCTTGACAGGGCCCGTTTTAATGGATATTTTGTCAAAAACGGTATTAAGCTGCATCACCTGTCCTATAAGCTCATCCACAGTAGGATTTCCCTTGTTTTCCTTCAGCAGGTTAATAAGTATGTCTATTGAGAGCTTCTGGTCAATGATCCTGCTTACCAGCTTGTTCCCATTGAATTCCTTCATATCAACCAGCTGGGTGGATATATACAATCCCTCAATCCAGCCCCCGACCAGGACTATGGCTGCTGTCGCATTCTGTCCGTTTTCCTCGAGATATGAATTTGAATTCATGAATGTCTGGGAAACAACGTCCATAATGACATCCACATTATTGATATTTTCCTCAAGCTTGTCAATGTCCTCCTGGTTGATGGCTTTAAGGATACCGAGGCCGTCGGCCATCTTTTTTGCCGCATTCATATAATCGATGAGCAGCTGTGTCTGCTCATACAGACTCGCAAAACTGAGGTCGCAGGTATAAATTCCCAGGTTCAGGGCCATTGTCTTATTTGTTACATAGGAATTGACATTTGAAACAGGGTTCAGAAGATGCTCATCGAATTTGGCACCTGCCGATTTGATAAGCATTGCCGATTCAAGCGGAGAAGGCAGTGCATTGAAAATTTTCTGAGCCTGCTTAATATCCTGCATTATTACGGTATTATCCTTTGGAACATTTACGGTAATTTGCTGCTGTTCCGGTTTTTTTCCTCCCTTGCAACTCGTGCAACCCGGGAGTAAACTGACTGCCAGGATTAATGCCATTATAAAACCTGAACTGATTCCGAATTTCTTATTCATGGTGTATATATTTAATTATCAAACTTAATTCAGGACTAAATTAGTATAATATTTTTATTTTTCAAAAAGAGCAACATCTTATTGACACTATTTCTAATTTTGTCTGAAATGTTACAATCGTGATGAGATCGGAAAAAAAGCTCAGGGAGCTGTCGGGTATTCTGCGGGATAATAAAAGCCTGCAGGTGATACAGGCCATAAAGGCGCTAAGGCTGGATGAGCCGTTTGAAGGTGCTGTCGGTCTTCTTGTCTCTTTTTTTAACGGGACAACCGATAAAAGCGTAAGGAAAACAATAGAGGCGTTCTTCAACGATCTCAAGGATAAGTCGGTCAGGCATGAAATTGCTGCAGAATTCAGGAAACCCTGGAGCCACGAAACATTGAGTATGCTGGTCTCTTCATGCTGGCAATCGGGCCTTGATTATTCAGATTATATGAATGATCTGGCAAATATATACCTTACCGGAGATTTTTCCCTCGCGATTGAATGCATGACTGTCATTGAAGGGGCTGTGCCAAATAGCAGCCGCAAAAGGAAAGACGAAATTATAAGGATTATCACCGACAGCAGTTTAGCCTGGGTCAACGAAAAAGAAGGACTTTCCCGCGAACTGATATCGATCCTTGAAGGATAGCATATCTGTTATAAAAACCATTACGGGGGTTCCGACGAAGAATATATTTGCCTCTTCCTTTATTTTCTTTCACCAAAAATAAGGCTCCCGATCCTTATCATGGTACTGCCTTCTTCGATGGCTATCCTGAAATCGTCTGACATGCCCATTGAAATCTCTCTGAATGCCTGTTCCTTTGAAAAATATTTTTCTTTCAGGGTTTTATAGCAGCCGGCAAGGTACCTGAATTCGCTTCTCACCCTGACTTTGTCGTCAGTAAATGTTGCCATGCCCATCACACCGCAAATCCTGACTGATTTCAGTGACCAGAATTCCGGCGAATCAAGCATTTCGGCAACTTCCTTCATCAAGAAGCCTGATTTTGTTTCTTCGCTGGCAATATGGAACTGGAGCAGACAATTTATAACCAGGCCGGCTTTCATCGCCTCCGAATCTATTGTTTTGATCAGCCTGAAAGAGTCAGCTGAATGGATAAGGCTTATGCACGACACGATGCTTCTTGCCTTGTTGGTCTGGAGATGGCCTATCATGTGCCATTCAATATCAGGAGGAAGCTGGTCTTTTTTCATAAGGAGCTCTCCCGCCCTGTTCTCGCCGAATAACCTTTGCCCTGCCCCGTAAGCTTCCATAATATCTGATACGGGCTTTGTCTTCGACACAGCTACCAGCTTAACTGACGGAGGTATCTGCTGTCTTATGAGTGAAATATTCCGTGAAATATTATTCATGGTTAATAGTGACCCTTTAAAGCAATATGGTGATCCGGAATCTCATATTTCCTTCACTTCTAAACTGGGATTGCGACAAAATGCCTGTGCAATCTGTCCTTATCGTGTCTTATTCCAGCAGGTGTATTACCAGTCCGCTTCTGAGCTTTGGTTCAA
This sequence comes from uncultured Bacteroidales bacterium, assembly GCA_963717685.1. Lineage (GTDB taxonomy): Bacteria > Bacteroidota > Bacteroidia > Bacteroidales > VadinHA17 > LD21. Next base: position 3,210,619 of record OY970346.1, read on the forward strand.
ACCAGGTAGTCTTTGGGGGCATAATATTGCCACTGTCGGCAATTGCCAGAAGCTGCTTCATCGAAACAGGGTAAAGAGCAAATGCGACCTTCATCTCACCGCTGTCTACCCTTTTCTTCAATTCACCCAGCCCGCGTATTCCTCCCACGAAATCTATCCTTTTTGAGCGTCTCAGATCCTGTATGTCAAGGACTGGTTCAAGAATCATTCTTGTAAGGATCGTCACATCGAGAACACCAATGGGGTCTTTTTCGTCATATTTTCCCTTCCTGGCCGAAAGGCTGTACCATTTTTCACCCAGGTACATTGAGAAGTTATGAAGCCTCCGTGGTTTATATACTTTGTCGCCTTTTTCCCTGACGATAAATTCATCTTCCAGCCTTTCAATGAACTTTTCATCAGATAAGCCGTTAAGGTCCTTTACAGTCCTGTTATAATCGATTATCCGGAGCTGGTTGTCCGGGAAATGAACAGCAAGAAAATAATTATACTCCTCTGTGCCCTGGTGATCCGGATCATGTTCGCGTTTCTCCTTTCCGACAAGCGCTGCAGCAGCAGTCCTGTGATGGCCGTCGGCGACATATGTAAAAGGCACCTTTTCGGCAAAGAGCCTTTCGATCTTTTTTGCTGTCGCGGGATTCCTTACAATCCAAAACTGATGTCTTATGCCATCATCTGAAACGAAATCGTATTCAGGCTTCTCTTTTCTTACTATCCGGTTTACAATGGAATCAATATCCTTCAGGGCCGGATAGGTAAAGAAAACAGGCTCAATATTGGCATTGTTAACCCGGATATGGATCATCCGGTCCTGCTCTTTATCCGGGCGCGTAAGCTCATGTTTTTTTATTCTGCCTTCAAGGTAATCGTCGACTGAGGCGCAGCCGACTATGCCATATTGTGTTCTCCCCGACAATGTCTGGGCATAGATGTAATAGTATGGGGTTTCATCCTGCACAAGCCAGCCTTTCTTTCGCCATAGTACAAAGTTATCGGCCGACTTTTTATAAACCTCCTCTGAATGATCATCAGTGCCTGCAGGCAGATCAATTTCAGCCCGTGTTATATGAAGCAGTGAACATTCCCTGCCCGAAGCCATTGCTGCAGCTTCCTCACTGTTCATAACGTCATATGGAAGACAGGAGAGATCTTTGGCAATTTCCCGCGGAGGCCTTAATCCCCTGAATGGTTTTACAACAGTCATTTCCGGCTTCTTCTATTTATTTAATCTGTATTTCTCGTTACCCGTCCTGAAATAATCAACAATTTGTCTGGCAGCTGCCACACCGGCATTTATATTTGCCTCTTCTGTCTGGGCTCCCATCTTCTTGTCAGTAAAAATGAACCTGCCTTTGTATTTTCCCCCGAACACTGATTTACAGTCAGGTTCCACATCGGCAAGGTAGCTGAAATCGGGTCTCTCCCCAAATATCCTCAAGAGGCCATCCTCATCAATTATCTCTTTCCTTGCGGTATTGACCAGCACCGCATTATGAGGCATCCTGACAAGCAGGTCGTACCCGACGGATTTCCTGGTTATTTCATTGAATGGCATATGCAATGAAATATACTGACATTTCCTGTACATCTCATCAAGGCTTACGGACTGTTTTGCGTTATTGTTTTTCATCACTCTTTCGCTGACGAAAGGATCGTAGGCATAAATATCCATTCCAAATCCCCTGGCAATATCCGATACATATTTTCCCACATTTCCAAAGCCGTGCAATCCAATTGTCTTGCCCCTGAGTTCGGTGCCTGTCCTGCCACTGAATCCACCGCGGATCTGGTAAAGTATCAATTCAAAAACCAGTTCAGCCACCGCGTTTGAGTTTTGTCCCGGAGTATTCATTGCAACTACATTATGAGCATTGCATGATTCCAGGTCGAGGTTATCATATCCAGCTCCTGCCCTGACGACTATTTTAAGCTTTGCTGCAGCATCCAGCACCCGTGGAGTTACCATATCGCTCCTTACTATAATAGCATCGGCGTCAGCAACCGCAGGGAGCAGTTCTGAAACATCCTTATATTTCTCGAGCAATGAAAGCTGATGACCTGCAGCTTCGATCACCTGACGGATCTGACTGATGGCAATTGATGCAAATGGTTTTTCAGTGGCAACAAGGATTTTCATCATATCTGTTTTTAGTTCTTCTTCTCAAATTCCTTCATTACATTAACAAGTGCCTGAACGCTTTTCCCTGGAAGAGCGTTGTATGTCGAAGCCCTGAATCCTCCGACAGAACGATGCCCTTCTATACCTATCATTCCTTTTGACTTTGCAAATTCGCCAAAGGGTTTTTCCAATTCCTTATAGCTGTCGGCCATGACAAAGCAGATATTCATAATTGATCTGTCATCAGGATCAGGAATTGTCGGGACGAAAAGCTTGTTGCGCTCTATCTCATCATAAAGGATGGTTGCCTTCTCAACATTTCTCCTTTGCATTTCTTTCAAACCTCCCATTTTCTTTAGCCAGGCAAGTGTCTGCTGTGCTGCAAAAACAGCAAATACCGGCGGCGTATTGAACATTGATTCGCCTTTGATATGTGTCCGGTAATCCAGCATCGTCGGTATAGTCCGGTTCACCTTCCCAAGCACATCTTCTTTTATAATTATCATTGTCACCCCGGCTGGTGCAAGGTTTTTCTGGGCACCTGCAAAGATGAGTGAGTATTTCGACACATCCACAGGGCGGCTGAATATATCGGATGACATGTCGGCGACAAGCGGGACTTTGACATCAGGATCCTTTTTCAGTTCAGTGCCGAAAATTGTATTGTTCGTTGTGACATGGAAATAATCAGCATCGTCCGGAACAGTATAGTTTTTTGGGATATAATTGAAATTCCTGTCCTTTGACGAGGCGGCTTCAACAGCTTCTCCGTACACTTTTGCTTCTTTAATGGCCTTGCCTGCCCATTCTCCTGTCACAAGGTAGGCCGACTTACGGGCCATAAGGTTCATTGGCACCATTGCAAACTGAAGGCTTGCACCACCTCCCAGGAATATGATCCGGTATCCTGCAGGCACATCGAGCAGCTCCTTTACAAGCGCCATGGTATCATTCATACAGGCAATAAACTCCTTGCTCCGGTGGGAGATCTCCAGGATTGAGAGCCCTGTACCGGCAAAATTCTTTATTCCTTCTATAGTTTTATTGATGGTGTACTCGGGAAGAATCGAGGGACCTGCATAAAAATTATGTTTTTTCATATCTGCTATTTTTAATATAAATAATTCAATCTTATCGCTAATTAAAAACGGAAATGTCGTCAGTAGTCTTTTATATTGATCAGCACCCCTTTTTTGACAACAGGTATTTTGTCAGTAATATCATTCTGCATACAGTACCCGATACAGTCATCAAGGCCTTTGTCCCTGAGACGGGTTCTCTGCGCAGCTTTTTCAATGTAGCCGCGCACGTCATTTCTCGCAAGCGACCACAGGTCCATTGCTGCAAGCGTGGAATCACATATGGTGGAATAGAGACCTGTGTTCATTATTTTATCAGCAATTGCCCCGGCACAGATTGAATCCTCCAGGTTGAACCTGTTCTTCCATCCGGAGCAGAAGAGCATGACATCGGAATCGTGTTCTGTGATCCATTCACTCAGTGCAGAAATATTCAAAAATGAACCCATAGATATCATTCCCGCCGATGATGCCAGTGCGATTAACCTTGTCCCGTTGGTTGTGCTGTACACAATTGTTTTACCCTCCACTTTTTCGCGCGAAAAGTTAAATGGAGAATTTCCGAAATCGGCAAAACCGAGCACGTAACCGTCGCGTTCAGCTGCAACCAGGTATCCCTTATTCTTATACTCCCTTGCTTCATCGATTCCCTCAACCGGGATAATCGTCTTTACTCCGTTGGCAAAGGCAGTGCATATTGCAGAAGTGGCACGCAGTATGTCTATTATGACCACCAATGAGCCTGCATGGACATCAGCCTCGTACAGCGCAGGCGAAAAACATGTAAATAGTTTCCTTTCCCCCATACGGGATCTCTTTTATGGTTATCCCCTGTGTCTTTCTGCCAGGACCGGTTTCGTCCGGCACATCCGGGAAACTGTAATGATAGGCACAAGGGAGAGTGTAAAATTAATCTTTACCTGTAAAATGGCAGGTCAGCCACCTTTGCCTTCAGATCCTTGTTCCTGATACGGATAAATATCTCGGTACCCGTTTTCCAGAATCCTTTGGCAAGATAAGCCATTCCTATCCCCTGCTTCAGCATTGGTGACATGGTGCCTGACGTCACTTCTCCAATCGCATTGCCCTGTGAATCGACAACTTCATAGTGCTGCCTCGGGATCCCTCTGTCGACCATAACGAAGCCTTTAAGTCTCCTTTCGACTCCTTCATTTTTTTGTTTAAGGAGAAGTTCCCTGTCAATAAAATCTTTATGATCAGAAAATCTTGTAATCCATCCAAGCCCGGCTTCAATGGGTGATGTCTGATCATTGATGTCGTTTCCGTAAAGGCAATAACCCATTTCGAGTCTCAGCGTATCGCGTGCCGCCAACCCTGCCGGTTTTATACCAAACTCCTCTCCTGCTTCAAGAACGGCATTCCAAAGTTTTGGCCCGTCAACATTCCTGACATAAATCTCGCAGCCGCCTGCCCCGGTATATCCGGTGGTTGAAAAAATGACATCCCTGATTTCAGCAAAATCAATGACCTTAAAAGTATAGTACTCCATTCCTTCCACATCAGCTTTGGTCAGCTTCTGCATGGACTTCAGCGCCATCGGGCCCTGGATTGCAAGCTGAGCCGTATCGTCCGAAACATTGATAATGTCCTTTCCGGTAACGAGTCCGAATCTGCCGGTGTGCTGCAGGCACCAGTTCCAGTCTTTTTCACAATTTGCGGCGTTGACAACAAGCATGTACTTCTGGCTGTTGAATCTGTAGACCAGGAGATCATCCACAATACCTCCCTTACCGTTAGGAAAACAGGTATATTGAACTTTGCCGTCTGTGAGGGCCGACACATCGTTGGATGTCAGATACTGAAGGAATTTTTCGGCGGCAGGGCCCATGACCCAGAACTCACCCATATGTGAGACATCAAAAACGCCCAGCCTGGTCCTTACCGTTATGTGCTCATCGTTTATACCGGTATACTCGAGAGGCATGTTGTACCCTGCGAACGGCATCATTTTGGCTCCGGCCTCCTCGTGAAATTTAGTGAATGCAGTATTTTTTATTGGCATAATCAAATCAATTTATTTTAATCACTTCACTATCTGCTGCAGTTGCAAATTCAGACGCGAATTACATATTTTCACATGATAAAACAACTGATGATTGTCAGAATTCGAGTATTTTGAATTCTACCCTTCTGTTTTTGGTCCTTCCGGCAGCAGTTGCATTATCGGATATTGGCTGAAGCGATCCATAGCCCCTGAATTCAAGCCTTGATCTGTCGATTCCTTTTTCCACCAGATATTCCACAACTGCTTTTGCTCTCTCTTCAGAAAGCTTGAAATTTATAGGTTCGCTTCCAGTCTTATCGGTATGCCCCGAAATTTCAATCCTCATCTGGGGATTGTCCTGAAGGATCTCCAGGAGATGATCGAGCTCCTTATACGAGCCTGCTGTGAGAACTGCCTTGCCGGTTTCAAATAAAATATTATTAAGGACGACCTTTTTGCCTACTTTAACCTTTATAAGGGATTCATCAAGAGTATAGACATCGGATGAATAGGCCGAAGTGATGATGGCACGCTTCATGTCCGACAGGTAACCGTTTCCCCTGAAATCAACCATATAAGCTTTTTTTGAAGGGAGTTTGACCCGGTAGCTTCCGTCTGCATCTGAACTCGCAGTCGTAGCCACTGTCTGGTCAGTCTCAAGATCGATAATGTCAATTCTGGCAAGAATCGGCACTTCCGACTCCGAATCCTTAACTTTTCCAATAAGATATAAGCCGGTTTCTTTTGGCGGTTCCGGTGCAGGTGCCTGAGGGGCAGCCTGCCTGATTACCACCACCGTATCGCGAATTACGACGGTGTCTCTTTTCGCAGGAATTACGGGCGCGACCACCGGCACAGGCTCAGGAACAGGCTTAGGAGGAAGAAATTTTCCTTCGAAAATATCCATTCCTCCCATGGTGCCGGGCCGATTGGAGGCAAAATAAAATGTCTTGCTTCCTCCCTTTGCCGGGTAATAGAACAGCTCATCCCACTGCGTATTGATCGGATATCCGCAGTTCACAGCCTTTCCCCACACTCCATTCATGTCTTTGACGCTGTAGAAAATATCAAAGCCACCCATGGAATTGTGCCCTTTTGAAGAGAACCAGACCGTATCCCCCTTCTCCGAAAATCTGACTGATTCCTCATCATAAACGGTATTTATATTTGGGCCTGCATTTATTGGTTTTGACCATTTCCGGTTGCTTAGCTTCCTGATTATATAGATGTCTTTTCCGCCAAGGCCCTTCTTACCCTTGTCAGTCACATACCATATTTCATTTCCGGAGGGGGAAAATGTAAACGATGTTTCTGCTCCGCTGGTATTTATTTTGTATGGTATTGACCCGGGGGGTTTCCACTGGCCCTTCTTCAATTCCGACACTTTTATATCTCCTCCGCGCTCATAACCGGCATATATGTAAAGTTTGTCGCCTGCATCGTTTATATACAGAGGCGCCTCACTATATTTTGTATTCAGGTTTTTACCTGCACTGGCCGCAACGCTCCATTGTCCGTCATTAAATGTCGAATAAAAAATATTTTCATCAAATTTGGAATCAGGGTAATGTGTCTTCGTATCAATAAACTGCCGCCTCGATGCAAAATACATCGTTTTTCCGTCGGCCGAAAGGAATTCAGCATACTCATCGGCATTCGAATTGATATTAGGTCCCATGTCCTTTATTTCCACCCTCAGGGTATCTTTAATAACTTTCATGGCCGAATCACATTCCCCTAAATACTTCCTGGCTAAAGCAATATCCTTTGCTGATTTCTTGATCCTGTTATTCAGATATCCCTGAAGCTTATTGACGGCTTCATTATAATTGCCGGTATATTGAAGGGAACGGCCTGTCAGTAGAAGAATATCGTTTGTCAGGTTGCTTTTCTCCTGCAATGCCCTGAGGAAGAACTCTGATGCTTTTTCCTTGTTATCGGAATAAAGGGCTGCTACACCGGTTTTATAGTTAAGCTCCGGATTGACAGCATTATAAGTCCTTGCCTGAACATATTCGTTGAAAGCGTCCCCATACCAAATGCCACGTTCGACATAATAGGAATCACCTGATTTAACATGTTCCCAGGCAACCTCAAATCCGGCTTTATCTTTTCTGAATTCCTTCTTCCTGATAGAAATATTTGTCTGTGCATCAAGAAGGGAGATGTTGAAAATGAAAAGCAAAATCATGAACTGAACAAAATGTCTCATTTAGTTCCGTATTTTTCGATATAAAATTAATACTTATTTCCATTTCCCGAAAACCTTTCCGGGATGAGATCATTATCTTCAAAAATATTTTATATTTGTCTGATTCTTTGCATGCTTTTTTAGTTTAAGATCCCCGGCATTATGATTTATAAATTCATTAATACTGATTACCTCGATTCCGTAACGGCAGGTGACGTTGATACCATGCACGAGATAATAAAGATCTTCAGGGAACAAATAGCTGAATTTCACAGTGAAATGATGAGCCTGCTTGAAAAAAAAGAGTATTACTCACTTGGGCTGCTTGCTCATAAGGCCAAGTCATCTGTGGCAATAATGGGGATGAGCGACCTGGCATCGATGCTTAAGGCATTTGAAATGCAGGCCAAAGAGGGAAAGGAAACTGAAAAATATGAATCATATGTATCCAGGTTCGGGATTGATACGCAGGAAGCCATGAAAGAGCTGGAAGACCTGGAAAAAAACCATAAATGACATCAGGATGATAAATGTCGAGAAAAGGGATAATATTGACATTATAACCTTCGATGTTAATAAGATCAATGCACTCATAACGGATGATATCAGGGAGGAAGTTGGCAGGGTATGCAATAATGGAAGCTCGAAAATAATCCTTAATCTTCAGGGAGTTGAGTATATAGACAGCTCAGGATTCGGTTGCCTTTTATCCATTCTGAAAAGTGCCCGGAACAATTACTGCACTCTTAAGCTTGCAAAACCTGAACCTGCAGTAATGCTAGTGCTTCATACCCTCCACCTGCATACCGTTTTTGATATTTTCGACGATCTGGATGATTGCATAAGATCGATGAAATAGTGCCTTGCCTTATTCGAGGTATCACAGACAACTAACCTCCAGCCTTAAACCCTGAATCCGATCCTCCCTTTTTCTGCAGTTACCGTAATTACGGAGTCTTTGGGGATCTTTCCTGCTATTATCTCCTTCGACAGCTCATTAACTATTTCCCTCTGAATAAGCCTTTTCACAGGCCTGGCACCGGACTGTGGATCAAATCCTTTTTCAGCAAGCCAGTTTATGGCTTCATCAGTGAACTTCATATCCATGTCATGGTTCTGCAGCAGCTTTCTTACCCCATTCAACTGTATCACAACGATTTCCCTTATCTGTTCAATATTCAGCGGGCGGAACATGACTATTTCATCCACCCTGTTAAGGAATTCGGGTCTCAGGGATTTCTTCAAAAGCGTGAAAATGTCATTTTTCAGGTTCTCTTCTTCCTTTTCGGGCAATTTATTGTTCCATTTTTCCATCCTGTCCCGGATAATATCCGATCCAAGGTTGGAGGTCATTATTATTATCACATTTTTGAAGTTGACAGTCCTGCCTTTATTGTCGGTCAGCCTTCCCTCGTCAAGGACCTGGAGCAGCAGGTTAAAAACATCAGGATGTGCCTTTTCGATCTCATCGAGAAGCACTACCGAATATGGCTTATGCCTTACGGCTTCGGTAAGCTGTCCCCCCTCTTCGTAGCCGATATATCCGGGAGGTGCTCCTATCAGCCTCGATACAGTGTGCCTTTCCTGATATTCCGACATATCAATCCTTGTCATGAGGTTTTCATCATTGAAGAGGAATTCTGCAAGTGCCCTTGCAAGCTCCGTCTTGCCCACACCGGTGGTACCGATAAAAATAAAGGAGCCTACAGGCCTTTTTATATCCTGCAAGCCTGCCCTTGCTCTGCGCACCGCATCTGCCACGGCATGGATAGCCTCATCCTGTCCGACCACTCTTTTATGAAGTTCATCCTCAAGACGGAGAAGCTTTTCCTTTTCGCTTTCCATCATCCTTGTGACAGGTATCCCGGTCCATTTGGAAACTATTTCCGCGATATCCTCCGATTTTACTTCCTCCCTTACCAAAGAGCCCTTGCTTCTTTTTTTCTCAATCTGTTCCTTAAGGCCTGCTATTTCTTTTTCAAGACCTATTATCTTTCCATATCTTATCTCTGCCACTTTTTCGTAATCTCCCGCGCGTTCAGCCTGTTCAGCCTCGAAGCGAAGCGATTCGACCTCCTCTTTCTTCGCCTGTGCCTTGCTGATCATATCCCTTTCTGATTTCCAGGCTGCATTCAGCTCATCTTTTCTGGTCCTTAATTCAACAAGCTCCTTTGAAATATCCTCTTCCTTCTGTTTGTCACCATCCCTTTTTACAGCCTCTCTTTCAATCTCGAGCCTTGTCATCGTTCTCTGCACTTCATCCACTTCCTCCGGAACAGAGTTCATCTCAAGCCTCAGCCTTGCGGCAGCCTCGTCGATCAGATCTATTGCCTTATCGGGAAGGAACCTGTCTGTAATATACCTTGTCGAAAGATCCACGGCAGCTATAATTGCCTCATCCCTTATTATTACTTTATGATGAGCTTCGTACTTCTCACGGATTCCACGCAGAATGGATATAGTATCCTCGCGGTCAGGTTCATCGATCATAACCACCTGGAACCTTCTTTCGAGTGCCTTATCCTTTTCAAAGTATTTCTGATACTCCTTAAGTGTCGTAGCTCCTATAGCCCTGAGCTCGCCTCTGGCCAATGCCGGCTTCAGAATATTTGCTGCGTCCATTGCGCCTTCTGATGCACCTGCGCCGACAAGAGTGTGAATCTCATCAATAAAAAGCACTATCTCGCCATTTGCCCCGATAACTTCATTTATGACTGACTTAAGCCTCTCCTCAAACTCTCCCTTATATTTGGCACCAGCTATGAGAGCACCCATGTCGAGTGAATAAATCACTTTCGATTTAAGATCTTCTGGAACATCACCCCTAACAATTCTGTGAGCGATTCCCTCCGCAATAGCTGTTTTTCCGACGCCAGGCTCTCCGATCATGAGAGGGTTGTTTTTAGTTCGTCTCTCAAGTATCTGCAGGATTCGCCGTATCTCCTCATCCCTTCCTACAACTGGATCAAGCTTGCCGGACCTTGCCCTGTCGTTAAGGTTAATTGCGAACCTGTTAAGTGAATCGAATGTATCGTCAGCCGTTTGGCTATCCACTGATGCACCCTTTCTAAGCTCCCTGATTGCTGCTGCAAGGCCTTCCCTGGTAACTCCGTGGTCCTTAAGCAGCCTGGAGGCCTTGTCACTCGTCTCAAGAATCCCCATAAGGAGGTGCTCGGCAGTGACGTACTGGTCCTTCATGCCTGCAGCAAAATTGTCAGCTTTTCTGATAGCTTCCGTTGCTGATGAGGATAGGTAAGCCTCAGCGCCCGTAACTTTCGGATATGAGTCTATGAGTTTATCGGCATCCCGCGAAACTGTAGCCGGATCCGCGCCCATCTTTCCGAAAAGGAAATCAGTGACGCTTTCTGCTTCAGACAAAATACCCTTGAGAAGATGTGCGCATTCAATGGCCTGCTGTCCTTTTGCCTGTGCTATATTGAAGGCTTTCTGAACAGCTTCCTGGGCTTTCAGCGTGAAATTATTTAAATTCATTGTCATTGATTTTCAGATTACACGACAAAACACCTGCCGAAATTGAAACCGGGACTTTTTGACATTATTTGACTTTCTAGCCATGTCAAACTGGCAAGCGAATGCGCAATTTCCAGCGTAACCCCTTCCGGATTGCAGGCTCTTCAGCCGGAATGCATCAGTCCCTTTCTTCAGTACAATGTTTTCAGTCAGATGAGAATTCCGGTCCGATATGCAGTCAGTCAAAGATTAAAAGTATATTTAGGCATTAAATTCAATTTGTATGTCAAAAATATTATGGAAGCCGGGGACAATGATCTATCCCCTTCCGGCAGTAATGGTCAGCTGCGGATCGGAACCATCTGAATATAATATCATTACCGTAGCTTGGACGGGTACGATATGCACGGATCCTGCGATGTGCTATATTTCAATAAGGCCTACGCGCCATTCATACGGGATAATAAGGAGAAACGGAGAATTTGTCATAAATCTTACAACCAGGTCCCTGGCATTTGCGGCTGACTGGTGCGGTGTCAGATCAGGAAAGGATTATGACAAATTCAGGGAAATGAACCTGACGCCGGTCAGGGCATCAAAGGTTAAAGCGCCTCTTATCAGTGAATCTCCCGTGAATATAGAATGTATAGTGAAAGAAATCAGGGAGCTCGGTTCACATCACATGTTCATTTCGGAGGTAGTATCAATAAATGCCGATGAGCGATTCATTGACAAGGAAAGTGGCCGATTCAGGCTAAATGATTCAGAACCTGTCTGTTACCTGCATGGAAAGTATTACGAGACAGGTAAGCTCATTGGCAAATTCGGCTTCTCGGTAGAGAAAAAGAAAAAAAAGAAGATTAAAAGCCGTGACAGTTAATAAAGTATCGCTGGTATTTGCATCAAACGATAATTTTCATATCTTCAAATCGAAATAAAAAATTGATCCTCCATGAGTGAAAAGATACTAGAAACCCTGATGCAACTTTTTGCAATCATTGCAAAGCCGCAAAGCAATGACAGTGAAAGAAGAGGTGTGGTCGAGGCATTTCTCAAGCGTCTGCTCAACCAGGAACTGGTAAAGGAATATCTGGTCAAATACGACGCAGCTTTTGATGAAGCAAGAAAAAAGCTTGAAAAAAGCTCTGCTGAACGCCGTGAGGGGGCTATCGCCATCAGGATTACCAAGCTCTGCAAAGAGATCAACGAACAGGGCCAGCTCGATCAGGAACAAAGGATAGTGGTTGTGATCCAGGCACTTGAATTCTGTAAATCAGGCGGACAGGAAGTAAGCCAGCTCGAATTGGGTTTTATCAGCACCCTTGCCGATGGACTGAATATTTCCGGTGAGGAATATGAGTTTATTGAACACTTTGTCCTGAATTCATTCACCAATATACCTGATAATCAGAATATTCTTCTTATTAATGGCAACCTTGAATCAGGTCTCAAAGAAGCCAAGCATATTTACAAGGACCAGCTTAAGGGACAGATATGGATCCTTTTTATTTCTTCAGTGTCGATGTATTTCGTGAGGTTCATGGGTACGGGTGAATTATCGATGAACGGTCAGCTGCTTCAGGAAGACAAGGTATATCCTTTCAGCCAGGGCTCCTCAATTAAGGGTTACAAGATAAAACCTGTCTACTACTGGGATGTCACCATGCAATTTCTCATGGAAGAATTCAAATCATCGAGGGTTGTCTATGAAGTAAGGAATATTGAGTACAGATTCAAGAGCGGAGCAGTTGGCATCCATCATATGAGCTTCAGTGAAGAGTCAGGCAGAATGGTCGGAATAATGGGGGCCAGCGGAGCGGGTAAATCCACGCTTCTCGGAGTCCTGAACGGTACGAATCCGCCCAATGACGGCGAAGTTCTGATCAACGGCATAAATATTCATCAGGATAAGGAGAAGATAAAGGGACTCATCGGGTATGTGTCGCAGGATGACCTCCTTATTGAAGAGCTTACGGTTTTTGAAAACCTTTATTACAATGCCAAGCTGTGCTTCGACAACCTGACTGAGGATGAGATCGTAGCAAGGGTGGATAGTACTCTGAAAAGCCTTGGATTACATGAGATACGCGACATACAGGTGGGAAGTCCGCTCAATAAAAAGATAAGCGGCGGGCAGCGCAAAAGGCTTAATATTTCGCTTGAGCTCATCCGGGAGCCTGCGATTATGTTCCTTGATGAACCCACCTCAGGCCTATCATCGCGGGATTCAGAAAATATTCTCGACCTTCTTAAGGATCTTGCCAGGAAGGGAAAGCTCCTTTTTATCGTAATACATCAGCCATCTTCCGAAATATTCAAGATGTTTGATAAGCTCATCATCCTTGACACCGGAGGATACCTGATCTACAACGGCAATCCGGTCGAGTCGATTGAGTATTTCAAAAGAAAGATTGAACAGGCAAACTATAACGAAAGTGAATGTTACGTCTGCGGCAATGTAAATCCAGAACAGATCTTCAATATAGTGGAGACCCGTGTCTTCACTGAAAGCGGGCAGCCCACGGATACCAGGCGCATCTCTCCGGCCGACTGGAGCACTTTGTACAAGGCTGAAAAGAGGGAAGACATCATTGAGCCCGGGGCACTGCTTCCTGAAATAAATTTTAAAACGCCCAGCAAGCTGAAGCAAATGCTCGTGTTCATCAAGCGGGACGTGCTTTCAAAAATTTCAGATTCCCAGTATCTGCTTATTACTCTTCTTGAAGCTCCTGTTCTTGCATTTGCACTCTCATTCCTGATAAGATATTTTGACGAAAGCATTGCCCATCCAAAATACACTCTCTACAATAACAGCAACCTTCCGATCTATATCTTCATGTCTGTGATCATAGCAATATTCATGGGGCTGACTGTCAGTGCAGAGGAAATAATCAAGGACAGAAAGATACTTAAAAGGGAAGCATTCCTCAACCTGAGCTGGAACAGCTACCTTATGTCGAAGGTGCTGGTTCAGCTTGCCATATCTGCGATCCAGGCTCTGACTTATGTTATTATAGGTAATTCCATAATAGGGATCAGAGGGATGTGGTTCCAGTACTGGATGGTGCTATTCACATGCTGGGCCGGGGCCAATATGCTTGGTCTTGTAATATCCGACAGTTTTAAGGCTGTCGTGACGATCTATATCCTTATACCATTCCTGGTGATACCCCAGATAATCCTGAGCGGTATCATGGTGAAGTTTGAAAAGCTTAACCCGAATATGTCATCTCCGGTTTCGATTCCTTTCTACGGGGAATTCATTACTGCCAGATGGGGATACGAAGCTCTGGCTGTAAAACAGTTCAAGGATAACAGATACGAGAAGCAGTTATATATCTATGACAAAGCCATGAGTCAGGCCAAGTTTAAAAAAGACTACTGGGAGTCTGAATTGAGGGGGAAGCTTGAGAATATTAAATCGGATCTTGACAGGGGCGGCAAAAGCGAGGATTTCTATAAAAATCTGCTGGTCTGCCGCAATGAAATAATGAAGCAATCAGCCCTTACTCCTGAAATGAAATTCAATGCTGTTGATTCGCTTACTCCGTCCCTGGTCACATCAAATGTGGCAAGCCAGGCCCTGAACTATATCAGCATGATAAGAAGGTATTATGTCGCATATTCAAACAAGGCAAAAGACCTGAAAGATAACCTTATCTCGAATCTGATGGCGAAAGACAAAACTGGCTTTCTTAAGCTGCGGGACAATTACGCCAATGAATCGCTTGAAGACTTTGTCACGAATAACAATGAAACACAGCAGCTTATAGAATTTAAGGGAGAGATAATACAAAAGATGGATCCCATTTACATGGACCCGAGGAGCAATATGATAAAAGCACATTTCTATTCACCCGTCAAAAGGCTGTTCGGCTATGATGTTGATACTTATATTGTCAATGTAATTGTACTATGGAGCATAACAGTATTGTTCTATTTTGTTTTGTATTTCAGGCTGTTAAAGAAGATCCTCGATTCCGGAGAAGTAGCCATGGGGAAAAAATACAAGGGGTCTGAATAAAATCTTCCTGCTGCGATCGATGAATACGCAAATGCTATAAATAAAAAAGGGGCATTTTCAAAAGCCCCTTTTAGTCTTTGGAATAACCGATCTGTTATGATCAACTCTCTGAATAATTTTATTATTCTACAATCTCAATCATTTTGAATGGCACCCTGATGATGGATTCGTAATCTTCACCTGCCTCCAGCATATCCTCATCATCTTCCTCATAATACCAGTTCACCTCGACTTCATTCTTTGCCTTATGGATTGCCTCCAGCTTCTTGAATACATCGAGGATGCATTTTGAAGAGCTTGTATTGAAATATTCCAGCCGGATATTTACAACTGTTTTCGGCAAGGGCGTATCCTTGTAAGAGTCGAGCCAGTCAACCAGGGGTTTATAGAATTCGACTGAGTTCTCAGGAATTGAGCGTCCCTTGATTTCAAATACGCCTTCTGCTGAATCAAATTTTACCGTAGGGGTCTTCGGTGTTCCTTCAATAATGATCGGTTCCATTTTTATTAATTTTTAAGTTTTTATTTAATTATATTTCAGATCTGCTCTCTTTCGTCAACCAGGATATTAAGGTAGAAGAAAGAGTAGCTTTCGTCATATTCCCTGAAAGTATACTCAAGTTTATTTCCGGTTTTCCTTGCAATGTCAACAAGACCGAGTCCTCCTCCTCCTTTTGCAGATATTCTCTGGTGATTGAGGATGAACTTATAAAGCTCCTTTATCTCTTCGTGGCTTGACCTGTTGATCCTTTTAATTTTTTCCTCCAGCTTCTCTATATTATCAGCCCTGACAAAGTTTCCTGTCGTTATCCTGTATCCGTTATCGACCTTCTGAATGAGAAGAAGACCAAACTTCTCTGAAGTCTGATCTTCAAAATTTTCCGGAACCTTGTCGACATGGTGATAGAGGTTCTGCAGGCTCTCTACCAGTACATTATAGACCTTTTTCCTAAGTCTTGCCTGCTCATTTCCCTCAACCATCTTATCCTCAACCGTATCAAGTATATGATTAATAACATCGGAATCAACATTTCCCTTGTAATAAAGGACAACGCCACTCTTCTGCAGATCCGGTAAATAAGTATCTATGTTAAAGCTCATTTAAGCTTCTTTTGGATAAGGTCACGATTTTCTGACAACAAATATAATAAAAATATGAAGTTACCAAAATACTACTTTTTTAGATCATAGGTTTTAATTATTACCCGCATTTTTGATTAAAGCAA
This sequence comes from uncultured Bacteroidales bacterium, assembly GCA_963717685.1. GTDB lineage: Bacteria > Bacteroidota > Bacteroidia > Bacteroidales > VadinHA17 > LD21. The sequence continues at coordinate 3,226,734 of OY970346.1, forward strand.
TCATTTAAGGTGGTGAATGTCACTTTTATGATGATTTCATGCTTTCTGGATGCTTTTTTGTTCCCTCGTAAAGTTCATATCCGGCAAAAAGACACTCAATTTCCCCATTGTACAAAGTGAATTTTTTTTGTGGTTTCAGGCCGACGAATTTAAGGTATTCCCTGTCAGATGTAATCAACCATGCGTTATGCCCCGGATAGTTGTGTTTAAGTGTCGTTCCGATCATGCTGTAAAGTTTCTCCATATCTCCGGGGTTCAGCCTTTTTCCGTATGGCGGATTAAAAACAAGCCATCCATTTTCTGAAGATGGCTTTGTTTCCCGGAAATCTTTTACAATGACAGATATTTTGCCTGACAATCCCGCCTCCCTGATATTCTCATTTGCAGTCTCGGCTGCTGCTTCCGATATATCGCTTCCCGATACCAATGCCGGCGATTGACATATCCCGCTGTCAGCTTCGGCCCTTACCTTGCTGAACAAATCGCTGTCAAAATCCTTCCAGCGAGTAAATCCGAAATGCTTCCTGTACCTGCCGGGGGGCACTTTGCCGGCAATCAGTCCGGCCTCAATAAGTATTGTCCCGGATCCGCACATCGGATCATAAAGGGGCTGTTTGCCATCCCATCCCGAAAGCATGAGCATGCCAGCAGCCAGCACCTCATTAAGCGGGGCTGGTCCCTGCCTCACCCTGTATCCTCTCTTGTACAGTGGCGTTACTGATGAATCAAGGGATACATCCACGATGTCGTTGCTTATATGGAGGTTAATCACAATGCCCGGGTCCCTGGTATCCACAGAGGGTCTTCTGCCAGTTCTCTTCCTGAAATAATCAGCAACTGCATCCTTTACGACCAGCGCCGGATAGCCTGAATGGTCAAAAATCCTTGATTTTACCACGGGTACCACGGAAAAGGCACAATTGTCATCCATTATCCTGCTCCATTCAATTTCCGATGTCTTCCTGTAAAGATCATCCTTTGATTTTATTCTGAATCCGGCAATGGGAACCAATATGGAAAGGGCTATTCTTGAACAGTAATTTGCCTTATAGAGAATTTCTTTTCCGCCGCTGAAAGTTACAGCCCGATTTGCACTTTTTATATCATGCGCACCGATATCTTCCAGCTCGCGCACCAGAATATTTTCAAGGCCGTAAAGGGTCTTTGCAGTGAATTTCATCCGTTCCGTGTGGTGATCAAATTTAAATATTTACCCCGATAATCGGTATATTTGCATAATCTTTTAAGCTAAGGCCAAACATTTAACATTTTTTATCGTTTATTTGTTGCTTAAAAACAGGATATAAGGGAAAAGAAACAAGCTATGAAAAAACTGATTATCATGCCAGTCGCTTTGCTGGCAGCATTCATCTCCTGCAAGAAGGAGACGCCCCTGGATGAAGCGATTGTCGGGGAATGGGATGTCACTGCTTATTCTGAAGTATACTATTCGGACAATGTCAAGACATATGAAGATACGTATTATCTTACAGGCAACGAAATGGCAATCGAATTTACATCGAGCGGCACAGGCATCATTTATGAAAATAGCGACGTCTATGGCCTTTTCAATTGGACTATAAGCGATAATACAATGACAGTAAGTGGTATAACACCATCCACATGGAATATTTCAATTGATAAAGGTATTCTTACCTGGTCCTATACCACTGATTCGCTGACTTACACGTACGACTATATCTACACTGCAAAGAAATCCAACTAAAGGGTTATCCCTGCATCAGTTTCCGCAGGCCGACAACCATTGAAGATGGTACAAAACAGTCACTTTTTGCCAAGTATTTCATTATAGGCATCCTGGTCTGAAATAACCTTCAAAGCTTTATCTATTTCCCTGTCGTTTGAATTCATTATTCTGAAATATTCATTCGTCTGCCAGTAGTTACTGGCCAGAAGGGCTTTAAGAGCCAGCAGTATCTCATTTTGGGATACCTTGAACTGCTGATCGTTGTACCTGACGCCGGAATCCTCTCCTTTTTTTATGAATGCTTTGATTTCTGCATCCGTGAATTTGAACCGCCTGTTGAAATCATCAAAGGTGCTGAATCCGGACTTTATCCTGTCCCTGTTTTTATCAGCAAATTCAAGTACGAATGAATTGAATACGGCCTTACGGATCAGGCTCCTGTAATAGTCTGAATAATAAGTTGTATCGACAGCCACAAATACATCAGGCATGATCCCTCCTCCCCCGTACACGGTTCTCTTGTTGACAAGGGTCCTGTACTTCAGGGAATCAGGAAAATGAATGCTGTCAGCTGATACCATCTCCCCGTCGGAAAACCTCTTGTAAAAATTCTTCATGTACTGGTCATATCCTTCATTATAAGGGACCTGTATTGAACGTCCGGTCGGAGTGTAATATCTTGCAATCGTAAGCCTTATCTCTGACCCGTCATTCAGGGGGAAGCGATTTTGTACCAGGCCCTTGCCAAAGCTTCGCCTCCCGATCACTACAGCCCTGTCCCAGTCCTGAAGTGCGCCTGTAAATATTTCGCTTGCCGATGCAGAACCTTCATCGATAAGTATTACAAGTCTTGCACCCGAAAGATCGCCTGCGCCCGTAGAGGAGAAATCGCGTCTGGGGGTTTTTCTTCCCGACATATAAACAATAAGCTTCCTGTCAGAAAAGAAATGGTTGGCAAGATCAATTGCGGCATTCATAATCCCCCCTCCGTTCGACCTGAGGTCAATTACCAGATTCTTCATTCCGCTCTTCTCAAGCAATTCTTCCGCATCAGTGAACTCCTTGTCCGTAGTCAGGGCAAATTTATTGAGCTTGATATATCCTGTCTCATTATCGAGCATATAAGCTGCATCGAGACTGTTGATCGGAATTTTATCCCTGATAATTGCAAAATCAAGGATTTCCTTTTCTCCTTTCCTGAATATATTGATATTGACCTTAGTACCCTTGGGCCCCATGAGCCTGTTTCGCACGCCTGATGTTGTGATGCCTTTACCGGCAACATTTTCGCTGTTAATCGCAATTATCCTGTCACCCGCTTGCATCCCCGCTTTTTTTGAAGGTCCTCCCTCAATAGGCTCTATTACAATAATCGTATCATGAAGAAGGTTGAACTGAATGCCTATGCCTTCGAAATTACCCTGGAGTGGCTCATTTACATCCCTGACATCCTTGGCCGAAATATATGTCGAGTGAGGATCCAGATCCTTAAGCAGATTAATTATTGCCTTTTCCGTAAGATCATTCAGATTGACCGAATCGACATAGAACCTGTCGATCAGATCCAAAGTGCTCCCCATCTTGAACGTGTTCTCGTTCAGCTCCTGTGCATAAACCCCGGGCCTCACTGACCAGAAGGCAAGTATTATAACCGCACTGAATTTTCTCAGAACTTTCATATATCACAATTAGTTTAATGCTGTTCCTGCAAATGATTTTAAATATTTTGACCTCCTGATAGCACATTTTGATGCAGGATACCAGCTTTTATAAATTACTGTCTCATTCCCATTCTATTGTAGAAGGCGGTTTCGAGCTTATATCGTACACCACCCTGTTTATTCCCTTTACTTTATTTATTATTTCATTGGAAATTGCACCCAGGAAATCATGCGGCAGATTTGACCAATCAGCAGTCATGCCATCAGTTGAGTTTACGGCCCTCAGAACCACGCAATTCTCATATGTCCTCTCGTCGCCCATCACTCCCACCGACTGGACCGGCAATAGTATTACACCTGCCTGCCAGACAGAATTATATAAGCCTTGCCTTTTAAGTCCCTCAATGAATATATCATCTGCTTCCTTAAGGATATCAAGCTTTTCCCTTGTGATCTTTCCAAGAAGCCTTATTGCCAGGCCCGGACCCGGGAACGGATGTCTTTTCAGTATGAAATCAGGCAATCCCAGTGCTCCGCCTACCCTCCTCACCTCGTCCTTAAACAGTAGCTTTAAAGGTTCCACAACTCTCAGCCTCATTTTTTTAGGTAAACCGCCGACATTATGGTGCGATTTAATGGTTGCCGATGGTCCTTTGACCGATATTGATTCAATTACGTCGGGATATATCGTCCCCTGGGCGAGCCATTTTACATTCTTTACCCTTTTCGCCTCTTCCTCGAAGACTTCAATGAATATCCTGCCTATTATTTTTCTTTTATTTTCGGGATCACTCACTCCTTCAAGTGCATTTATGAAGCGGTCGCAGGCATTCACTCCGGTAACATTAAGCCCCATAGCCAGGTAAGATTCCATAACTTTGCTGAACTCATTCTTCCTTAGCAGGCCGTTATCGACAAATATGCATGTGAGGTTACTGCCGACAGCTTTATTTAGAAGAGTCGCGGCCACAGAGGAATCGACTCCGCCGGAAAGACCAAGAATCACTTTATCATTCTGAAGCTTTTCTCTCAGCCCCTCGACTGTCGATTCGACAAATGATTCAGGTGTCCAGTCTCTTTTACATCCGCAGATGCCTTCAACAAAATTTAAAAGCATCTGTTTTCCATCGGTTGTATGATAAACCTCCGGGTGGAACTGAATTCCCCATGTTTTTTCCCCGGTTATGTGAAAAGCACCTACGGCCACATCTCCCGTAGATCCCGTGATTTCATAGCCTTCAGGAATTCTGGCTATCGTGTCACCATGTGACATCCAGACCTGTGTGCCGGGATATATATCTTTAAAAAGCGGATCGCCGGTGTTTATGGAAACCAGATTTGCCCTTCCATATTCCCGTGTGCCTGACTGCAAAACCTCGCCTCCAAAGCAATGGACCAGGTATTGAGCACCATAGCATACCCCGAGTAATGGTATATGTCCCTTTATTTTTGCAAGATCAGGGAACGGTGCATTTTTATCCCGCACCGAGGCAGGGCTCCCCGACAGGATCACACCCCTGACGGAATCATCGGGATCAGGGAAATTGCTGAATGGATGGATTTCGCAATATACATTCAGCTCCCTAATTCTGCGTGCAATAAGCTGCGTATACTGGGATCCGAAGTCAAGTATCAGTATTTTATCTTGCACCTTTCCGGAATTAGTTATGATTGTGGTCAAATATAGAAATTCTTTTCTTAAGGAATGATCTCTTTCCCCACTTCATACGTCTGACCGTCAATTGCCGGAAATGTCTGGGGAAATACCTCTCGTGACTCTGCGACAAGGGGGAGAATATCTTTATATCGGGCCGAGAAGTGGCCTATTAAAAGAGTTTTTGCTTTTGCCTCCGAAGCCACTTTTGCAGCATCGGCTGTTGTCGAATGCCCTGTTATGGCTGCCAGGTCGCTTAGCGATTTATCAAAAGTGGCTTCATGGTACAGGAGGTCTACGTCCTTTACGAATGAGGCAAGCCGCTTAAAATAGCTGGTGTCGCTGCAGTAAGCATATGACAGCGGCTCGGGTCCCGGAATTGTTATTTCCTCGTTTTTCAGTACAATTCCATCCTCTGTGACGAAGTCCCCGCCTTTTTTTATTGCCGGTATCCTGACGGAAGGGATCCCATACCTGGCTATGGCTTCTTTCAGTATATTACGGTCCCTCGGCTTTTCCCGGAAGAGAAATCCGAATGCCGGCACACGGTGCTTTAGAGGGAATGATACTACTGTCAGGTATTTGTCATCCAGTATCATATCCGGGTCTTTACTGGATAACGGGTTAAAATCAATGTCAAACCCCAGGTGAATATCAAAATCCACCAGGTGGGAATGAAGCATTTTATCGTAATTGGAAGGGGCATAAATATGAACCGGGGTTGTTCTGCCCATCAGGCTGAATGTCGACAGTAATCCATAAAGTCCGAATACGTGGTCGCCGTGAAGATGGCTGATGAAGATATGATTTATTCTGCCGAACCTTATTCTGTTTCTGCGCAGTTGCATCTGTGTTCCCTCGCCACAATCTATTAAAAACAACCGCTCATGGGCATTGAGCACATGAGCGGAAGGAAATCTTTCTGATGTTGGTAGTGCAGAACTACTGCCAAGTACTGTAACTTCCATCGGCATCCTGCAATGCTGGCGACACTAAGATATCATCTTTTCAGCATCTGAAATCGTCCCTGTTATTGTCAAGACGGTATCCAGCTGAGAGATAGTGATAAGCCGTTCCACAGCCTCATTGAGGCCGCACAGAACAAATGTGCCTCCGGCATTCTTGCATAACCTGTTAGCCACCAGGATCGCACTAAGACCTGAAGAATCGCAGTACTGACATTTTTCCAGGTCGAGGATGATATTCTTTTCTCCTTTCCCTGAAACCAGCACAAGCTCAGACTTCAATGCGGGAGCAATATGTGTATCAAGCTTTTCAGACTGAATCTGAATCACTGTACTGTTATTCCTGCTTTCAATATTGAAATCCATAATGCTAAAATTTGATAGCCCTAATTTAGGAAATATTTCTATTTCTTGGAAGCTTTATTTTGTTTTTCTTCCATTTCTTCCTTTAGAGCTGCCAGCTGAGTTATATCGCCAAGTGTCGTTTTCTCAACACTTGATTTGGCTTTTCTTCCGGATTTCCTGGGAGTTTCTCCTTCTGTCTTTTTTGCAGGAGCTTCGGCTGGTTTTTTCTCATCTTCATAGACCCTGCTGTGAGATACAATAATCTTTTTGGCCGACTTGTTGAATTCGATGACCTTGAATAATAGTTTCTCATCAGCTTTTGCCGTTGTCCCGTCTTCCTTGACAAGGTGTTTCGGAGTGGCAAAGCCTTCAACGCCGTAAGGCAGGGCTATAACTGCTCCTTTATCGAATACCTCCATCACGGTGCCTTCATGTACTGAATCAGTCGTGAATATCCCCTCAAAGACGTCCCATGGATTCTCTTCAAGCTGCTTATGCCCGAGACTGAGCCTCCTGTTTTCCTTATCGATCTCAAGTACCATAACCTCTATTTCTGCATCAATGGATGTGAATTCTGCGGGATGCTTGATCTTCTTGGTCCATGAAAGATCAGAAATATGTATAAGACCGTCAACGCCCTCCTCTATTTCAACAAATACGCCGAAATTGGTGAAGTTCCTTACCCTGGCCATGTGTTTCGACCCTACAGGATATTTTTCGTCGATATTCTGCCACGGATCCGGTTTCAGCTGTTTAATACCCAGTGACATTTTTCTTTCTGCCCTGTCGAGCGTGAGGACGATTGCCTCCACTTCATCTCCCACTTTCATGAACTCCTGTGCACTGCGAAGATGCTGCGACCATGACATTTCAGAAACATGAATAAGCCCTTCGACTCCGGGTGCTATTTCAACAAAAGCACCATAATCGGCCATAACGACCACTTTCCCTTTTACCTTGTCTCCTACTTTCAGGTCCGGATCGACAGAATCCCATGGATGAGGCGTCAGTTGTTTAAGTCCCAGAGCAATCCGCTTCTTGTCATCATCGAAATCAAGAATCACCACATTAAGCTTCTGATCCAGCTGTACGATCTCTTCAGGATGATTGACTCTTCCCCATGAGAGATCCGTAATGTGGATCAGTCCATCAACTCCTCCCAGGTCAATGAAAACACCATAGGAGGTAATATTCTTAACGGTCCCTTCAAGAACCTGTCCTTTTTCAAGCTTGGCAATGATCTCTTTCTTCTGTTGTTCAAGCTCAGCTTCAATAAGAGCTTTGTGCGATACAACGACATTCTTGAATTCCTGGTTTATTTTGACAACCTTGAATTCCATGGTCTTCCCAACATAAACGTCATAATCGCGGATCGGTTTTACGTCTATCTGTGAGCCTGGCAGGAATGCCTCGATCCCAAAGACATCGACTATCATGCCGCCTTTTGTACGACACTTAATATATCCCGTAATAACCTCATCCTTTTCAAGAGAAGCATTTACCCTGTCCCATGAATTTATGGCGCGGGCTTTTTTGTGTGAAAGCAGAAGCTGTCCTTTCTTGTCTTCCTGGCTTTCCACATAAACTTCAACTTTATCCCCGACTTTAAGATTCGGATTATACCTGAACTCATTCAGGCTGACGACGCCCTCCGATTTGTACCCGATGTTAATGACCACTTCCCTCGAAGTCATCTGGATAACCGTTCCCTGGACAACTTCATCAACTGCAACGGTTGAAAGAGTCTCATCATAAAGTGCTTCGTACTCCTTGTGCTTTGGAGAGTTCTTAACCTCATCCTTTTCATAGTTGTCCCAGTCAAAGTCCTCATTCGACACAGTTGCAGGAGCTTCGTCCGAAAGTTCAGGTCCGGCCACGTCTTTGACCTTTTTGGGTTTACTTTCCTTCTTCTCCTCAATTTGTTCTTCTGAATGTTCAGCTTCGGGAGTCAGCTGAGCCTCAGTAATTTCTTCAGTATGTTGCTCCGCAGGAGCTTCCCTTATCTCTACTTCTGCGTTCACATTTTCGGCAGGCACCGTTTCATCGATCACCTGCTCCTCAGGTTTTTCCATTGACTCCTTAACCTTTGTTTTTCTAACAGGTTTTACAGTCTCTTCGCTTTTTTCGGCGACCTCTTTCTGGGTCGTCTTCTTCTTGCTTTCAGTCATAATTAAATTTAAAAGAACTAATAATTAATAAGTTAGACATTATATTGAAAAAATGGTTCGCAAAGATAGGATTAATTTTATGAAATGTCATAATAAAAAATAGATTTTCATACTGTTAATAGATGACCGCCCGACAGCAAGTTAAGGAGTCCCGAGTAACCGGGACGACGAACCGATCCACCTCCCGATAGATATCGGGGCGGCGGAGAGCTCGGCGAAGCCAAATCCCGGGAGCGCAGCGAATCGGGAACTGTACGACGGCTTGTACAAATTTTGGAAGTGCTCAGGAATTTCAAACCATACTTTAAAAGTAATTTCGCTTGTTCTATTATATTTGCATATATTTAAAAATATACAATCAGTCTTATATGAAAATTGCAGTAGTGGGTACGGGGTACGTGGGACTGGTAACAGGAACCTGTTTTGCTGAAAGCGGTGTAATAGTCACATGCATCGATAATGACAAATCGAAGATAAATAAGCTCAATGAGGGAAGCATCCCGATCTACGAACCTGGGCTTGAGGGCATGGTCAGGACCAATGTCGAAAAAAACAGGTTGTTTTTTTCATCATCCCTGAAAAGTGGCATCGAAGGAGCTGAGGTGATCTTCATTGCAGTGGGCACACCTCCCGGAGAAGACGGGAGCGCCGACCTGAAGCATGTCATTGAAGTGGCCCGTGAAATCGGATCCAACCTGGCTTCTTACACGGTTGTTGTGACTAAAAGCACCGTGCCTGTAGGTACTTCTGAAAAAATAAGGAAGGCTATTGCCAAAGAGCTTGATAAAAGGAAGTCAGGGCTTACATTCGACATGGCATCAAATCCCGAATTCCTGAAAGAGGGCGCTGCCGTGGAAGATTTTCTAAAGCCGGAGAGGATAGTCATTGGTGTCGACAATGACAGGTCAGCCGCTATAATGAAGCGTCTTTACATGCCTTTCGTTCTTAATGGTCATCCGATCCTGTTCATGGATATAGCCTCAGCCGAGATAACCAAATATGCTGCAAATGCGATGCTTGCTACCAGGATCAGTTTTATCAACGAAATAGCTAATCTGTGCGATCTGCTGGGCGCCGATATCAATAATGTAAGAAAGGGCATTGGCAGTGACTCCAGGATCGGAAGCAAATTTCTTTACCCCGGCACCGGTTACGGTGGTTCCTGCTTTCCTAAGGATGTAAAGGCAATCATTAGGACCGCCCTCGATCTGGGCTATGATCTTAATGTCGTCAAAGCCGTGGAAAAGGCAAACGAATATCAGAAAAATGTCATTTTCAATAAGATGGCCGGTCATTTCAGCAATAATTTTAAAAACAGGATAATTGGCATCTGGGGACTCTCATTCAAACCAAAGACAGACGATATAAGGGAATCATCTTCCATAAGCCTTATAATGAATCTGCTTAGGGCCGGAGCCAGGGTCAAAGCCTATGATCCCGCAGCAATGGATGAGGTCAGAAAAAAGCTGGGAGACCAGATTGAATATTCAGAAGGTCCTTATGAAGCGCTTGAGGGAGCCGATGCAATGGTGTTGATGACTGAATGGTCGGAATTCCACCTTCCTGACTTTAAGAAAATGGCTTCCCTGATGAAAGGCAAGGCAGTATTCGACGGCAGGAATATTTACGACCCGGCTGAGATCAGAAAGATGGGCTTCAAATATTTCGGAATAGGAAGGAGATAGCCGCAAACTGGTCCCGATGAATCGGGATCTCCGCTTCGCTTCGATAGCCGGTCGCCAGCAGCCGGAAATAGAAGGTGCAGGTGGAATGAAGCATTGGTTTCAGAATTGAAAAACATTATAATGAGGAAGTAAATGAAAGGAATAATTCTTGCAGGCGGTTCGGGATCAAGGCTTTACCCGATAACAAGTTCAATCTCAAAACAGATGATCCCGGTTTACGACAAGCCTATGATCTATTACCCTCTGTCAGTGCTTATGCTCGCTGGGATCCGTGATATTCTTGTAATATCCACTCCCCGTGACCTTCCTGGATTCCGGGACCTTCTTGGCGACGGAAGATCCATTGGACTGAATTTCAGCTATATGGAGCAGCCGAGGCCAGAAGGCCTGGCTCAGGCATTTATCCTTGGAGAGACATTCATAGGTACAGATAATGTGTGTATGATATTGGGAGACAATATATTTTACGGTCACGGCTTTGGAGAAGTGCTTCTGAAGACTGCAGGACTTAGAAAGGGTGCATGCGTTTTCGGTTATTATGTCACCGATCCTGAACGATATGGAGTAGTTGAATTCGACAGGAACCGAAAGGTAATCAGCATAGAGGAGAAACCTTCCGGGCCGAAATCGAATTATGCAGTCACCGGCCTTTATTTTTATGACAATTCAGTGATCAGGAAAGCAAAATCACTCATTCCATCGGCCCGCGGCGAGCTTGAAATAACCGACCTTAACAGGCTGTACCTTATGGAAGACAATCTTGAAGTCAAGTTGCTTGGCAGAGGTATGGCCTGGCTCGATACGGGTACATATGAGAGCCTTTTACAGGCATCGAATTTTATAGCGACACTGGAACAGCGGCAGGGCCTGAAAGCCTCATGCATTGAGGAAATAGCATATATCAGGGGATTCATTACAAGGGAACAGCTTCTCGCATTGGCTGAACCGTTAAAGAACAGCCAGTACGGCAGATACCTGCTCAGGATCGCAACGGATGATAAGAGTTCTTCTGAAGGTTTAAAATAATTTAGCGGGGAATGGAAATAATTGAAACCGGCTTTAATGGTCTGCTGGTGATAAAACCGGCAGTATTTGCAGATAACAGGGGCTATTTTTTCGAAAGCTTCAGCCAAAAATCATTTAAGGAGGCAGGACTGGTCTTCAATCCCGTGCAGGACAATGAATCAAAATCCACCAAAGGCGTCATACGCGGCCTTCATTACCAGCTTAAGCCCTATCAGCAGGCAAAGCTGGTAAGAGTGGTTGAGGGCAGGATATATGACGTGGTTCTCGATCTGCGGAAAAAGTCCCCGGCCTTTGGAAGGTGTTTCGGCGTGGAGCTTGACTCCGAAAGCAAATGCCAGCTTCTTGTTCCTTCAGGCTTCGCGCATGGTTTCTCCGTACTGAGTGATACAGCAGTTATCCAGTATAAAGTCGATAATCTTTATGACAAAATGTCGGAAAGAGGTATTGCTCTGAATGACCCGGTTCTGAAAATAGACTGGCGCACAGGCGGAGCAAAGCCTGTAATAAGTGAGAAGGATTTGAAGAACCCGTTATTCAGTGAAGCGGAATATGATTTTTAACCATTAAAAAATGGAATGGCAGTAATTCTTGTTACAGGTGCAAATGGCCAGCTTGGCAGTGAACTAAAGGCTTTATCGAAAAAATTTTATGGCTATCAGTTTATCTTTACTGATATTGACACACTCGACATAACCGATAAGGAAGATGTAAGGGCTTTCATAAAGAATTCTGATCCTGACTGGATCATCAACTGCGCAGCTTACAACTTGGTCGACAGGGCTGAAGATGAAAAAGAGAAAGCCATGCTGATAAACAAAACCGCAGTAAGCAATATTGCTGAATCTATAACAGGTTCAGATCGCAGGTTTATACATATCTCCACCGATTATGTTTTCGATGGCAGATCCAATGTGCCTTATAATGAAAGTTCGCCCGCGGTACCGCTGGGAGCCTATGGCGAGTCGAAGCTCGCAGGAGAAAAAGCTGCCCTGCTCCACTACGGATCAATGGTAATAAGGACATCCTGGCTTTATTCATCCTTTGGAACCAACTTTGTGAAGACAATTATTGCCGGTGCGGAAAAAAACGATTTTCTCAAAGTAGTGTTTGACCAGGTCGGGACACCTACCTATGCAGGCGATCTGGCAAATGCAATCATGACAATTATTTCCGGCGTTGTAAGGAACCATGTTACTTTTAATCCAGGCATTTTCCATTATTCAAATGAAGGTGTTTGCAGCCGGTACGATTATGCTTTTGAAATCGTCAGGAAAGCGGGCATTGAATGCAGGGTTGTTCCTGTCCTGTCGAAAGATTTTGCTTCAAAAGCAGTGAGGCCCGCCTATTCCGTTCTCGATAAAAGCAGGATAAAGGAATGCTACAATGTCGAGGTTCCATACTGGAGGGAAAGCCTTGCAAAATGTATCAGGCTGATTTTGACCTGACGCATATTAAATAAACCTTGCAGAACTATGGCTAACAAAATATTAACAAAATACACATCAATATGTTATCTCTAGACGAAATCCGTAAAAGAGCCAATGAATGGCTGGGCAGTGAATTTGATGAAGAGACCCGGAGGGAAGTTCAGGACATGCTTGATCACGACGAGAAAAAGCTTGTCGATGCCTTCTACCAGGATCTTGAATTCGGAACCGGTGGTCTCAGGGGAATTATGGGAGCCGGAACGAACAGGATGAATATTTATACCCTCGGAATGGCAACGCAGGGCCTGTCAAACTACATCATAAAGCAATGCGGGAACAAGGGAATCAGAGTGGCGATAGCCCACGACTGCCGTAATAACAGCAGGTACTTTGCTGAAACTGCAGCCGGAATCTTCTCAGCAAATGGGTTCACCGTGTACCTTTTCGAATCGCTCAGGCCGACGCCTGAATTGTCCTATGCAATAAGACATTATAAGTGCCGCAGCGGAGTCGTGATCACCGCATCTCACAATCCTCCGGAATATAACGGGTATAAAGCTTACTGGGACGACGGCGGACAGGTGGTCGCTCCCCATGATGAAGGTATAATAGAGGAAGTGCGGAATATCACGTCGGTAAGTCAGATAAGGTTCAGGGGTGAAAAATCAAAGATAAAAATCATAGGCAGGGAGACTGACGACCTGTTCCTCAAAGAAGTTGTAAAGATGAGCCTTAATCCGGGGATAATAAAGAAATACAGTGACATAGGCATTGTTTACACACCTATTCATGGGACGGGAGTAAAGCTGATCCCTCCTGCCCTGAAACTGTTCGGATTCAGGAATATCATCAATGTCCCTGAACAGGATATTACAGACGGCAATTTCCCGACTGTGAAGTCTCCCAATCCCGAGGAACCGGGAGCTTTGAAAATGGCTATCGATAAAGCTGTCGAAACAGGAGCCGAGCTGGTGATGGCCTCCGATCCTGATGCTGACAGGCTTGGTATTGCCTGCAGGGACAAAACAGGTAAATTTATTCTTCTCAACGGGAATCAGACAGGCACACTGCTTATTTATTATATTCTTTCACAGTATAGGGAGAAGAAGAAATTCAGGGGCAATGAGTACATAATAAAAACCATCGTTACGACGGATCTGATGGACAGGATCGCCGAAAAACACAATGTGGAATGCTTCAATGTCCTGACCGGATTCAAGTTTTTTGCCGAGCTCATCAGGAATCTTGAGGGGAAGAAGAAATATATCGGCGGCGGTGAAGAGAGTTATGGATTCCTGGCTGGCGATTACGTGAGGGATAAAGACTCAGTAGGATCATGCTCACTGGTAGCGGAAACAGCCGCATGGGCTAAAAGCATGGGTAAATCTCTTTATGATATTCTGATTGATATTTATCTCGAATATGGACTCTACAGGGAAAAGCTTGTAAATATCGTGCGAAAGGGTGCTGAAGGGCAGAATGAGATCAAATTAATGATGCAGAATCTAAGAAACAATCCTCCCAGTACGATTAACCACAGCAATGTAGTTACAATAAAAGATTATGATACACTTCTGTCGACCGATTGCATCACAGGTAAAAAATCAAAGATAGACCTTCTGCAATCTGATGTCCTCCAGTTCTTCCTTGAGGATGGTTCAAAGATATCCGTCCGGCCTTCAGGCACGGAACCAAAGATCAAATTCTATTTCAGTGTAAATGCCAGGCTTGAGTCAGCTGCCGGACTCGGGGAGACAGAGAATCTTCTTGATCAGAGAATAGCTGGAATAGTCTCTGATATGAAGCTTTCCTGATTTTTTTCACGGAGTTTCAGCATTTAGAAGGATCCGGGAAACTGTTTAACTCCGTGAAAAGCCAGGTACAGCTCATTGGTTCAGTTCATTAATAATGACATTCTTTATGAAATCTTACCGAAAAGAACTCTGGTTCGAGCTGCCCACCCGAAGAGGCTTCGTAAACATTACAGGGCAGGTCGAAAAGTGCCTGGCTGAAAGCGGAATAGCTGAAGGCCTGGTATTGGTAAATGCAATGCATATAACGGCTAGTGTCTTCATCAATGATGATGAGTCAGGCCTGCATCATGATTTTGAAGTGTGGCTGGAAAAGCTGGCTCCCGAAAAACCCTACTCACAATATAAGCACAACGGCTTTGAGGATAATGCCGATGCTCATATCAAGCGAACGGTTATGGGACGTGAGGTTGTCATTGCAGTCACAAGCGGACGGTTCGATTTCGGACCCTGGGAACAGATTTTCTACGGTGAATTTGACGGAAAGAGGAGGAAAAGAGTACTGGTTAAGATAATAGGGGAATAAGACCGGTTACCGGTTACCGGCTACCGGCTATCGAAGCGAAGCGAAGATCCCGATTCATCGGGACTAGTCGCTGGTTGAGGAGCTTGCGACTAAATCCTGCTCAACGGGATTACTGGTTACCGGTCACCGATTATCGGGAGCCGGTCGCCGGTTCATTAAACCACTTCTCGCTGAAATTGACAAGATAAACTTTATCCGTGGCTCTTGTAAGAGCGGTATAGAACCATCTCAGGTAATCCAGCGATATTTCATTGCGGTTGAACATACCCTGATCGATAAAGACTCTCTCCCACTGTCCTCCCTGTGCCTTGTGACAGGTTACGGCATAGGCGAACTTGATTTGCAGAGCATTGAACCACGGATCACTCCTCACAGCTTCATACTGCTTCTTCCTTGATTTTATATGCTGGCAGTCTGCAAGCACGTTTTGGAACAGCTCGCTGCTTTTGTCTGCCGGCAACGACGGAGTGTCAAGATGCAGGACATCCATCATCACCTTCGATTCAACTTCAAAATCATAATCAGGGAAATAGAGTGTCATCTCAGCAAACCTGAAACCATATCTCTCATGATATTTCCTTATCTTAAGAACCTCGGCAATATCTCCGTTTGCTATAAAGCCCGGGCCTTTATCGTCTCCCTCTGTCAGCGAATAATTATTCTTCACCACCATAACTATGTCGCCGGGACTGATTTCCTCTTCCCTGAAAAATATCCTGTTCCTTATTCCCTGGTTGTAGCGGTTAGCCTGCTTGTTTGAATTTACAACGATGATGGTCCCGTCCAACCCATGGCTGCCGTAACATACTGACAGCTCATCAATAAGTTCCTCGCCACTCAGCCTTACCACGTCGTTGTATCTGACGCAGTCTAATGATGGATGTTCCAGGTTTTTCTCTCCTATCTGGTACCTCACCCTTGTGGCATTCATCAGGATGCCTGAATCCTCGCTCTGGCGCATTACCTGTTTTAGCTCTGCCGAAACAAGCCTGAAGCCGTATTCACCCAGTGCCGCCTGATCAAGGGCAGGGCTAAGCACGGATCCCACAGGAGGAAGCTGGGCACTGTCGCCTACAAGCATGAGCTTGCAATCTTTTCCCGAATAAACATATTCTATGAGATCATCCAGAAGCTTTCCGCTTCCGAAGAGTGAAAAATCACCCGAAATGTTTGATATCATTGATGCTTCATCAACGATAAAATAGGTATCCTTATTTAGGTTCCTGTCGAGCATGAAGCTTCCAATCCCATCCCTTGATGATTTTTGTCTGTATATCTTTTTGTGTATCGTAAAGGCTTGCTTGCCGGCATAGCTTCCCAAGACTTTTGCTGCCCGGCCGGTAGGAGCCATCAGCACCGACCTGATGCGCAGCAGGTCGAGAGTCTTTACTACCGAGCTTATCAGGCTAGTTTTTCCTGTACCTGCATAGCCTGTAAGAAGAAAAATGACATCATTTGAATCTTCACAGATATATGAAGCGATTCTCTTCATCGCCCCCGACTGATCTTCAGTAGGAGTATTGCCCAGGTTTTTACACAGATTGTTATATATTATAGTTTCCCTCATCCTTTTTTTTCCTGCCTGCAGCAGAAGATTCCTGGTCATATTTCATGAAGTTATGACAGGATTTTTATTTCTGACACACGAAGCAATTAATGAGGCACAAAGTTATATAAAGGATGATCTTAACCCGTGAGACTTTGGAACTAATTATTTATATTTGTTCATAAATAACCCGGAAGATGCCTTTTCTCGAGCTGTTTGACGAGACCCTCGATATTAATTCCACCGTGAACTATGAGCTGACCGTTCAGGCGAGCTCCGATGGCTTCGCCTTTGTCCTGCTTGACACCATAAGGAATAAATATGTGTTGCTCAGATCGGCTGAACCCGAAGAAAACAAATATTTCACATCGGCCGATATAAGCGATTTTATAGGCAGGGATGATTTCCTTCTTAAAAAATATAAAGAGGTTAACCTTGTTATTCCATCATCAAAATTCACGCTTGTCCCTTCGCCTCTTTTTGATCCGGGCAGGAAGGAAGAATATTTTACATTTAATCTCATCAGGGCAGAGAACGAAGAAATACTATTCAACAAGATCGCAAATCCTGATGCCTACTCAGTATTTTCAGTTCCCGGGGCAATTCTTGATTCAGTAAGGAAGTTCTATCCGTCTGTTTATCCTTTACATCACACGAAGCCCCTGCTAAGCCAGCTTTCCCATCAGAGCAGGAGCCTTGCCGGAAATTATGTGCATGTTCATGTTGAAAGAGAATTTTTTAATCTTTTTCTTTTTGAGCATGGCAATCTTGATTTCAGCAACACCTTCAGCTACAGGAACATTTCCGATATCCTATATTACGTCCTCAATACATTTAAATCAAGGGGATTAAGCCACGATGAAACCATATATTTCAGCGGACAAACTGAGAAATTTGATGATCTATATTCAAATCTCGCCCTTTATATAAAAAACCTTAAGTTCACTGGTCCTTCAGGAAACTTCACTTTCAGTTATGTATTCAATGAAGTTGGTTTGCACCGGTTTATAAATCTTTTCGGAGCTGCAAGTTGCGAATAATAGGCGGCAAATACAAAGGAAGAAGGGTTTTACACCCGGCAGGTCTCAAAGCGAGGCCTACTACTGATTTTGCCCGTGAGGGTCTTTTTAACATCCTGAATAACAGGGTGAATTTTGAGGAAATAACAGTGCTCGATCTTTTTTCCGGTACAGGGAGCATCAGTTTTGAATTCGCTTCGAGGGGAACAGGAACTGTGCATCTTGTTGAAAAGGACATGAAGCACATTTCAGGAATAAAAAGAATAATCAGAGAACTGGATATCAGTAATATAAAAGCGATTCACATAGATGTAAAGGCTTATCTGAAGACATGCAGTTCAAAATATGATATTGTTTTTGCCGATCCGCCGTATGATCTGCCCTGGCTTAAGGATGTACCCGACCTTGTTGCCGGATCAGGCATTCTGAGCGAAGATGGATTTTTTATTCTTGAGCACCCCAGAAGCATGTCCTTTGCCGGGCACAGGCTTTTTTTTGAGCATCGCAATTACGGAGGTGTCAACTTCAGCTTTTTCAAGCCTGCCTGACGGTATTTGTCCGATAAGCTTAGCTGACGGGAATAAAAGGCAAATAAATATTTGCGAAGTTAATTTCTGTTTAATACATTTATATTCTATAAGCCTGAACATCCTGTTTTTCAAACCTATGAAAAAAAATTCTTTTCTCTTCGAATTGATTAAGAGTCCTCCTTTTCTGATGTTCATTATCCTGGCACTTTTGATAATAATGGGTGTTCTGATTGCCAATCACCACGATAAGGTTGTCAAAATGAAAGAGAACATACTGTACATAGCTCCGAAGCCAGGAAAGTAAATATATTTATCAGATTTTCAGAACATATTGTCAGGCACCCGACGTTTCAACTTATCATATTAGTTTAAGGATGTCGTTTCCGGACATTTTGGTCGGGACAAACAATCTCCTTCCCGGGTTATCACGCCTACAGTTTGATACATATTTTAAAGCAGTCCGGCTACCTTTTTCTTCAATTCTTCCGGAAGCGCCTGCTTGCTGACCATCACTGAGATTGTCTTCAGAAGGAGATAATCCTTCGACATATAGAGGTAGCCTCCGCAATCCAATACATCTGTCGAATTCTTTTCGATGTAAAAACGTTTCCCTTTGGCATCTTCAGCTATACTGGAAAAGCCAGTGGTCTAGATCACTACAAGCCGGAACATATTGACCATCTATAGCCGGACTTATGTCATTGTGATTAAGTTATTTAGATTAATTACAAATCGACCAGCTAAATATGGTAAGAGGGTCCGGCTTTTGCATTGAATCTAATATAACAGATTCCTCTCAGACTGTCTTATTTAGAATTACTCTAATTAATAAGCAGCAGTGAGTTATTTCACTTAAGGATTTTTACCGTCATTAATGGTCGATTAAGAATTACTATTCACCAGTTTTAATATTTATTGAGTAATGGTTGTGCAAATAATACATCTAAAAACAACAAAGCCTCTGATTTACAGAGGCTTTATATTTTAACTTGGCGGTGCGGACGGGACTCGAACCCGCGACCCCCGGCGTGACAGGCCGATATTCTAACCAACTGAACTACCGCACCCTGATCTCTTCTTTTAATCTTTCAAAACGGCTGTTCATCTCCCTGATGCGGGAAACGATCTCGCCATCTTTTGTCGCGTTGCAAAATTAAGTGTTTTTTTATTTATCCAAAATTTAAATCATAAAAAACACGCGGTATGTGATTATTGCTGCTCCACGATTTCCGGATGCGCTGAAAATATTCTTTTAGTAAATTATCTTTAATATCGTCACAGCTATGGTTTGCATCCTTTTAATCCACCAGGCCATAAATGAAGATCATGTAGATTTTTATTAACATGTTTTAACATATTTATCGTCTTATTGATTATTTTATTTAATTTTAATTCCCTGTGTGAAAGAAATATCAGACATAAGCATTATAATAGCTTGTATTCCAATGCATTTACTATTATATACTATGGGACTGACGGGGCGGGAGCATATATAATTCTAACGTGTCCGGTCAAAAATTTGGCAATTTCTGTTTATTTACTAATTTTAAAATTGATTTGAAGAGGATGAATTTTGCCTGGTTGGATTTAATGCCTGAAATTAATTTATTAATTGAGGTTTGACCGAACCCTGAAATTCAACGGTAACGATCAGATTATTTTATTATGAAAATTAAATCTTATATTCTTATATCATGGATTCTCCTGGCCTTCCCTTTCATTCAGCCTGCAGAGGCTCAGAATAAAGATGACGAAAATACAAATGTACCCTTTCCTCAGTACACTCCTTCGGGTAATGAGCCTAAAGTGACTATCCTGGACTTTACAAATGAAAGCTTCTTTGAATCTGGTGTTCTTGGGAAGGCCGCCTCTACAATGTTCATTTCTGCATTGGCCGAATCCGGGAGATTCATTCTGGTTGACAGGGCTTTGCTGACTGCAAAAGTCACAGAACGCAACCTGTCATTCGATAAGATTACCAATGACCAATTGCTGGAGATCTGTAAAGAATTGAATATAAAATATATAATAAGCGGATCCGTGACTGAATTTGGAATAAAGAAGACAGGAACTACTGTAAAGACAAAGGTGACTGATGCCAATACTTCTCTCGGAGGAGGGATATCGATGGAGATGGGAAAGGGCACTGCAAGAGTTGCCATTGACATTAAGTTCACCGATGTCCAGTCCCGTCAGGTTTCGCTCACGGCTTCTGCTGTAGGGACGGCAATATCAAAGAATTCAGTCTTCGGTCTCGAAATGCTTCTCCCCATTGAGGGAGTCAAAACCGGAATTGAGTTTGGCAGCGGAGTTTCAGGATTTGATAATACCCTTGCAGGAAGGGGTATTAGAAATGCCTCACGCCAGCTTGTGAATAATATTATCGAAAGCAAAATATATAATTGGTCGAGTAATTAACCTCCTGATATGAAAAGACTTGGTTTTTATTTAATTGCTATCATCGGACTGCTCGCAGCGTCATGTGCTCCAAATGCGCTAATGATGAAAGGCGGAGAAAAATTGAATGACAGGATTACGTCTGCCAAGACGACTGTTGCTGTTCTCCCTGTGGTCGACTGGTCGGAGGATGAAGGGTTCTGCAAGGGCTGGCTTCTTTACGGATGTGCCGGCGCCTTTAAAAGAACACCTGCCTACGACAATGTCGGTCTTACTGTAACCAATTCTCTTACTGAGGCCCTCTGGAAGAAAAACAGGATGAAGATGGTTAACAAGCAGGTTCTCCTGGATAAGCTTCCGCAGGACAACCTCCAAAAGAATGACATCTTTCCAAAGCCGGAATACGGATTCCTTGGGTTGCAGGCCAAATACCCAAAATCTCCCGAAGATGCCGGGTATGGCAAGACTCCGAATTATGACCTTCTGTACAAGGCAGGCGAGGATATTGGTGCCGATGTGATACTTATAGCCAGGGTTTCAAAAAACACCCAGACCGCAGTTTTGCCTCAGAACCCCGTTGGAATATCAATCCCAGGCCTTGTCTTCCCTATATCCCTTGTACCCACGGTTGTCATATCTGCTGCTTACAACTATTACTGGATAGGCATCAAGAAAGTCAAAACTGTTTATATTGTTATTCATATTATGGCTCTTGATGTCAAAAAGCATGAGGTAATTGCTTTCGGCGGATTCAACAAATTCAACCAGATACCTCTTGCACAGAAGGATAAAGCCATGGAGGAGTATTCCGCTGCAATGACGTTCTATGCTCCGATGCCCGATCGTGAAGACCTGAAAAAAGAGTTCCTTGCCAATGCGGGAAGCTGGGCAGGCACGCAGGTTGCCAACGCCCTGCTCCAGGAATTAGGCATCTATATTCCCATCACCTTCAGTTTCAAGTACGAGTATGGTGATGAAACCTGGAAATCGTACCCCGAGGGATATTTCATGAAGAATTTTGGTCTTACACCTGATGAATACAAGAAGCTGCTCAAAAATTAGCAGGCTTCTGTACGCTATATTCCTGCTGGCTTTCTGCCTCGGTTCTCCTGCTTTGCATGCTCAGTCCTGGGAATCGTGGCAGAAGGCAATTTCATCAGGTGATGAAAAAGCCGGCATTAACGGAGTAAAGAGCCGTTCGTCTGCCTTTTATGTCAAGGCTCTGAAGTATTACCAAAAGAATATATCACCAAGGCAGGGGAAAAATTGTCCTGCAATGCCCTCATGTTCATCCTTTACCCTGTCTGCAATGTCGGAATATGGTTTTATAAGAGGGTTTTTCATGGGTCTTGACAGGATATATTTCAGGGAGAATCCTGACATGAAGAATCTCAGGCATTATCTTCAGGTAACCCTTCCCGATAACTTAACCAAGGTTTATGATCCCGTCGAAGCAAACAATATTTTCTCCCAGAAAGAGTGGACCATTATTGATCCTGATTTTTCTTATCGCGTACAGTCAAGGTAGATCCTACTCACAGGAGACTCCCTTATCGGCAGGCACTTTAAGGAAGCTAGGGATGATGTTCCTTGAGAAGAAGGAGTACCAGCTCTCATATTTTTATAATTATTCAAGTTACCTGCTTGAAACTGATTCGTCAAGGAAGGTGAGTGCTGCCATTGATGCCATTGATGCCTGTCTTTTTACTGGCCACTATCCTGAAGCTGACAGGATAATTTTTGATCTTGATGCCGCGGGAAACAGTGTAGCCGATCTTCTTAAGATGAAATACAGCTATTCACTGTTGAGGCAGAAAGAGTTTACCAGCGCAGAAATTTACTTGTCAAGGGTTAGTGATCCGGGCAGATTCCCCAACCAATATCATTTCATGAAAGCCTGTGCTGAGATCAATTCAAAGCAAAAAACTGAATGTCTTAATGATTTAAGCCTCATTGATGATTCATTTTCAGCTAAAACAGAACTTGCAGAAATTAAAAATGAATTGACCTCCCCTAAGAATTTCAGGAAAAAGCATGTCGCAATCGCCCTGCCCATGTCTGTTTTGGTTCCAGGACTCGGCCAGGCCTATTCTGGTTTCTATTTTGATGCTTTGCAGTCATTTGGCCTCAATGCTGCTTTTGCTATCGGAACGTATTCGGCCTGGAAATATGAGCTGTCAAAATCGTATGATCAGCGGAATTATGTCCTTCCATCTGTTTCATCACTTATCTTTTCTGTATTTTACATAACCAACCTGTTCAATGTGGTCAATGTTACGCAGAAAGCGAATCTGTATTCTGAAGATCAGTATTACAGGAAGCTGGCCGAACACTTTGATCTTATTCTTGACAGGAATGAATATTTAATAAGATTTAAAATAAAGTTGTAAATCAGGCAATTATCCAATATTCCCCTACTCTCTCTGATAATTATATTTTTTTTAGTATACAGAAAAATATTAATTGAGTATCGGGAAATGGTAATAAAATATTTTATGGAACTTGATAATCAATTATTTCCTCATTTGGTCTCATGAACTCACCCTAACCCCTCTCTCTGCCAGTTGGCGGATCGTCGGGGCACAGCATGCCCTCCTTTTCCGGCCGAAAGAAATCTTCTGCCAAAAACCGGGACAAGTGGTCGGCCGGAATTGCGTCGGGTAACACAACCTCCCTTTATTGCCTGGCCGTTAGCTTACATTTAACAAAAATGCCTGCTCGAGTGATAATTTTTCGATTTTCTTTGGAAGTCACAAATTAAGTACGTATATTTGTACTTAATTAAATACTTAAAATAATTACAACAATGATTGCTGCAAACTATTCAGAATTTAGAAACGAATTAAAAAGATACCTTGACAATGTCGAATTTAATAATGAGACTTTGATTATAAAAAGAGGATCAGGGAAAGGAACTGTGTTATTATCTCTTGAAGAATATAATTCCATTATGGAAACTTTGCATTTGTTAAAATCTAAGAAAAATGCCAAGAGACTTTTTGAATCAATTGAACAAATGAAAACCGATAAGCGGGCACAACACAAACTTATCGAAGAGTAATGAGGATGATATTTTCTAAGAATGCGTGGGAGGATTATACCTCCTGGCAAACAGAGGATAAGAAGACTCTAAAGAAAATTAATTCTTTAATAAAGGACATCGAGAGAACTCCTTATGAGGGGATTGGAAAACCAGAACCACTTAAATTCGAACTTGCTGGATTTTGGTCAAGAAGAATCGACTTAGAGCATAGATTAGTTTATAAAATCGATAATGGCGATATTCTAATCTATGCATGCAAGTACCATTATGACAATAAATAACAACGCAAGCTAACACGGCCGGTATAATTCATAAGATTGTCACGGTTTTTGCTTTCCTGCCTGCCACCGTGATCCTCCAGCTGGTGGAGCTAAAGTACCAACCCCGATTGCTATCGGTGTGCCCGGTGCTTTCGTCGGGTTACGCATACTAAAACATATCGCCGGGCCCTTAGCTTGCATACCACCGATATCGCGACAACAAACAATACTGAATATATTTTCAGCCATCACACTATACAAAACATTAAGTAAAACTTCGAAAAAAATGGATGATGAAATTGACAAATCTGAACAATTCTGGAACTGGTTTGCTGAGAATAATAATAAATTCTTGTTTTTAAATCAAATTGATTCAAGAGAGGTTAAAGACAAATTACTAGATGAATTTCATATAGAATTACATAAATATTGTGATAAGCTATTTTTTGAGATTGGTGGACATCCTGAAGATAATAATGTTGAATTGATTATCTCAGCCGAAGGAAATACAGATTACTTTATTTATGTTGAGACACTTGTAAATTCTGCTCCAAAAATAAAAAACTGGGAAGTAATTGCTTTTAAACCTCCGATGGGTAAAGGATATAAAACCAATTATCATGGGAAGGAGTTTGACCCATCAAAAATTATTTTATTCCATTAAACCACGAAGATGACCCAAAATTGGTCGGACTGCAAGTTTGTTTTCCTGATTATTCAGAGGAAGAGAGGGATATTTTTATTAATGGGACATATATTGCAATTGATACTTTGATTGGAGAGAAATCTACATCATTAGATATTAATTATTTAGAGGTCGTAAAGACTCCCATAAATATAATAGATCACGATTTTAGATTTCTTGAGGATATTAAAGAATATATCGAGGCAAAGAAGTACGCAAGCTAACTCGGACGGTTTAATTAATTGCCTTTTACCACCCGGACTATTTTATTTCAGCCCCAAAAGTCTATGAGAGATAAATTTAACCCACTTATAAGATTTTGTGCCACCGGACTTTTCCTGCTACCAAGACAAAGTCAATAGGGTTGCAAGCCGACCCGCGAGTTGTCATGGTTTTTGCACGCAACCTAGACAACTTTATCATGACATGACAAATCCTGCCCACTTATCGGGACCACTTCATCTGGACAGCTACATCCTGACACCAAATGCTCGTCCACTTATCGGGACTTTGCAAAAACACATGTCATGGCCTCTATTGCACCGTGACAATTTTCGTCTAAAGAACCAGGTTATTTGCCGGTTCTTGCGTCAGCCAACGCCAACTAAAACATACCGCCAGGCCGTTATGTTGCATCCTGGCCTCCTGCTTCAAATAGAAGACATTTAGTTATCTTTATCAAAAAAAGTTAATGGCCGAATCTGGAATTAAGATATTTCAAGCACAAGATGGCAAAACCGAAATTCAGGTTGTTGTGCAGGCAGAATCCGTTTGGCTTTCTCAAAAACAAATGGCTGAGCTCTTCGAAAAGGACTCTGATACAATTGGACTTCATCTTCGGAACATCTATAAATCTGAAGAGCTAAGTGAGAAAGCAACTACCGAGAAATACTCGGTAGTTCAAAAAGAGGGCGAAAGACAAGTAAAAAGGGCGATTAAACTATATAATCTTGATGCAATAATATCGGTTGGGTATAGGGTCAATTCTAAGCGAGGAGTACAATTCAGAATTTGGGCTACCCAAATTCTGAAAGACTATTTAATAAATGGCTTCTCAATAAATGAAAAGAGATTAACAGCTCAAATAGAACAACTTAATTCCCTGAAAGAAGCAGTACAACTCCTTAGTAAGGTCACCGGACAAAAAAGATTATCAACTGATGAATCTGAAGGACTATTAAAAATAATTACAGATTATGCATACGCTCTTGATGTCCTTGATCAATATGATTATCAAAACTTAAAGATCACAGACACATCAGGTAAAGAAACATATAAGGTCTCCTATAAAGAGGCCATCCAAAGAATAACTGATTTAAGAAAGATATTCGGGAATAGTCCATTATTTGGTAAAGAGAAAGATGATTCATTTAAAAGTTCCATATCAACAATATATCAGACATTTGACAAAAAAGATCTTTATCAAAGCGTTGAAGAGAAAGCAGCAAATCTCTTATACCTTGTGACTAAAAATCACTCATTTGTTGATGGCAATAAAAGAATTGCCGCATTTCTATTTCTCTATTTTCTTGAAAAAAACAGACTCCTCTTTACTGCAAATGGAGAAAAACGGATACATGACAATGCGCTTGTAGCCTTAACATTGATGATAGCAGTCAGCCAATCCAATGAAAAGGATACTATGATTAAGGTGATTGTCAATCTGATTAATAAAAAAATAAACGCAACATAACACGGACAATAAAGGTAAGTTGTCAAGCCTTCGCTAAAGCTACGGCTTGCACTGTTGTCATGGTTTTTGCTTTCCTTCCTGCCTGCCGACAAGCAGGCTTGCACCGTGATCCGCCAGCTGGCTGACTAAAGTACCGACACCAAATTGCTATCGGTACTGCCCGGTGCTTGCGTCGGATAACACATCCTCCATTTATTGCCGGTTAGCAGTAAAATGATCCGTCCTCAAAAAGATTTCCTTAAAACTTATTCTACTATATCGGAAACTAAGATTATAATCATTATACTATGAGCAGAGGTTTTATTAAAGAAGACGATCAGGAGGAAACTCCAATAGTACCGCAGAGAGCATATTTACCAGAAGGGATATCAAACTTTGTCACTCCATTTGGAATGAATCAACTTTTGACTGAGAAACAAATGCTTATCAATGAAAAAAACAATCTCAATAATACCAATGAGAATGAGAAACGAATCGCGTTAAACTACATTAATTCAAAACTGCAATTATTGAATAACAGAATTGTTGGGGCCAGAATAGTTAATCTAATTGAACAACCACAGAATGAAATAAGGTTCGGTGCAACGATAACTCTAAAAATAGAAGCATCCAAAAATATTCAGACTTTTCAAATTGTTGGCGTTGATGAAGCGGATATCTCCAAAGGGAAAGTCTCCTTTATATCTCCTATAGCTAAGGTATTAATAAACAAAAAAATTGGAGATAAAGTCATTTTAAAACAAGCAAAGAAAGATATTGTTTTTGAAATTATCGAAATATCTTATAAACTATAGTATAGATAAGAATACATTGGCCAATTATTGGAAATAAATTCTACTGCAAACACGGACAATAAAGATAAGTAGTCTTTTACACTTTTTGCTTTACTGCCTAAAGCACCTGGACAGGGGCCTGGCGCTTTCATTGGCCAACACAAATGCCCTTTATTGCCCGGTCTTATGCTTAAGAGACATACGTGAAGGCATTGAAATTATAAGCAGTCAAAGCATAACTCTCCAGGAAACAGTATCTTTAATCGAAATAAATTAACAGCTGATGAAAAAACTATACTCCTATAATTTTTTGTTTAAGATTCTATTCCTATTATTGACACCGACTATATTTCGCGCTTTAAACTTTGCATTCATTTGGCACTCTATCTATTGGGGGACAATTACAATGGTTGTAATAATATGGGGATTAATAATCTTGATTACCCCACTTTTCGGGAGATTAGGTTGCGGATGGATTTGCTTCATGGGCACAATTCAGGATATTACAAGCCAACATTCATTATTTCATATTAAGTGGAAAAAACCCATTATCTGGACAAGAATTCTTAACATTCTTGCCTTCTTCACAACTGCTTTTATCTTTTTATCTATTCGTATTCATTCCGGTAAGGTTACAGAATTAAAATTTGAACCATGGTTTTTGAATATGGATTTTAATCTGCATTATAAGCAAGTCTGGCTTTATGATACTTTGGGAGCTGTCTTACTTGGATTGCTATTGGAACGTCGCTGGGCATGTCGTAACTTATGTTTTATGGGCGCGTTATGTGCTTCTGGTGCTTCAATCTCCAGACTAATTCCTGTAGTGGATCCTGTAAAATGCAATCTTTGTGGTAAATGCGAAATTGACTGCCTGGTAAGAATCCCAATAAGAGATTATGTTACTAATAATAATGGATTGGTAACTAATGCAGAGTGTCTGTTATGTGGTAAGTGTATTGAGAGTTGTAAACCTAAAGCCCTGAATCTTAAATTTGTATGGAACCGAAACAAATACATTCAAAACTATGCCTCGACTTCTTCTGCCCAAAAAGCTATGGATTATTAGATTTCATCATGACAAAATAAATGCCTAGGCATAGCACGGACAATGGTAAGTCGTTTGTCACAGTTTTTGTTTTATTGCCTAAAGTGCCGCGACAAGTGCCCGGCGCTTGCGTCGGCAAACAAAAAAGCCATATATTGCTGTGCCTTTGACTTTAATGCAATCCGGTAACAGCTATTAACATGTTAAAGATGATCCCAAAATCTTCATTCAATTTTGAAGTTGAACCTGTGACAAAAAAGAATTGGAACCAATTTGTAAAGCTCTTTGGTGACAAAGGAGCCTGCGGTAATTGCTGGTGTATGTATTACCGGCTGAATAAAGCCGATTTCAAAGCCGGAAAAGTCGAAGAAGGGAATAAACTAGCTATGAAAGAGATCATTTGGGCTGGCAATCCCGTGGGACTTCTTGGTCTTATTGATGGACAACCAATTGCATGGTGCGCTTTTGCTCCGAGAGAGGATTTCGCTAAATTGGAAAAATCAAGAGTCCATAAACGGATTGATAATGAAAAAGTCTGGTCTATTCCATGCTTTTATATTGATAAGAATTTCAGACGATGCGGGGTCTCTGTACTACTACTTAAAGGTGCCATTAACTATGCAAAAAAAACCGGCATTAAAATTATTGAAGCATATCCAACAATCCCAACTCAAGATAGACTTCCTGACTCATTTGCATATATTGGTCTGTATAAATCCTTTGAACGGGCAGGATTTGAAATTGTTGACAGGACTTCAAAAAATAGACCAATGGTCAGGTATCATGTTGATAATAAGATCAGTAATCTAAAAGATAAGAAACGCTGACACGGACAAAAAAGGCCAAAAATCCAGCGGCTGGATACCGGTTGCGGTAATGAATATTTTTAAACCCTTTTGCAGGCCGATAGAACTGATATTAAGACCACATTATACATCTGACTGAACAAATTTTAAAGATTTATGTTTTAGAGACGCACAAACTATCTATTAAGTTGATACCACTATTTATTCTAAAGTATTAATAAATAAAATGAATCCTAAAGTCGATGTATTTTTAAATAAGGCTGAAAAGTGGCAGGAAGAATTTGAGAAATTGAGAATGATCATTCTTGGCTGCGGGCTTACCGAAGAACTGAAGTGGGGGAAACCTTGTTACATGTTTCAGAACAGTAACATAGTTATAATACAAGGATTTAAAGAATACTGTGCGCTTATGTTTTTCAAAGGTGCCTTATTAAATGATGCAAATGATATCCTGATCAAAATTGGGGAGAATACACAGGCTGGACGCCAGATTCAGTTCACCAATGTTCCGGAGATTGTTGAGATGGAGTCCATCATAAAAGCTTATATTAATAAAGCCGTTGAAGTGGAAAAAGCCGGATTGAAAGTGAATTTTAAAAGGATCTCTGAATTCACCATTCCTGAAGAATTTAAAAATAAACTGAATGAAATCCCTGCCTTGAAAATAGCTTATAATTCATTAACACCTGGACGGCAAAGGGCATACATTTTTTATATTTCTGCACCTAAACAATCCAAAACCCGGGAGTCAAGGGTTGAAAAATGCATACAGCAAATTCTCAAAGGAAAGGGATTAAACGATTAGTAAATTCCCCACCTCCCGGCACACCGTTATCCGCCAGCTGACGGACTGATTAAAGTACCTTGACCCGGCCGATTGCTATTGTCAGTCAGTACGATTTCCCATTGAAAAAGGCCATTCGGGCTTAAATGGCAATTAAACATTAAATGAGTTAATCCATGAAACAACCAGGCACTGATTTAAAAAAATACCCGACAATTGGTGTATGTGGTCTTGATTGCGGTTTATGTCCCAGATATTACACTGCCAGACCCTCGAGATGTCCTGGATGCGGCGGACCCGACTTTTTAAAGAAACATCCATCATGTTCTTTTATAACATGTTGTGTCAATAAAAAGAATCTTGAAGTCTGTGCTGAATGTCCGGACTTTCCCTGCTCTAAATTCAAAAGCGATGAAGAATATCTACACTCAAAAGAATCTTCTTCTTACCCCCCAGGCAGGAAAATAATGCCGAACCTGAAATTTATAAAAGAACATGGCATTGAAAAATTTACAGAAGACCAGAAAAAACGAATAAAATTGCTTGAGACAATGATAAAGGATTTTGATGAGGGAAGATCGAGAAGCTTTTTCTGTAAAGCGACAGCCTTACTTGATTTGACAAGTCTTGAAGATTCACTGGATAAGGCAATTAAAATAATAAAATCAAAAAATATCAAACCAGATGATGTAAAATTAAAAGCTAAAAGTCTTAAAGAAATACTTAATGAGGTGGCTTTTAATAATGGTGTAGAGTTGATTAAAAAGATTTAATCTGACAAATACAGATTAAAATGGACCAGTGCCAGCCTGGAACGGTCCTTTGAGATAATATTCATATTTAGTTTCAAAATTATCAGAATATCTCTAAATGTTTGCAAACTAATGTTTTTAAGTTTGTTATAATTTAAAAAGAGGTACCATGAAACATGTTTTTGAATCATTTTTCAGGATTGCCCTATTTGCTTTTATCCTCACTACCTGGTTGCTGGTGTTGAACACCCCACTTTCAAATGCCATGAATCTATCTATCATTGTGGGAGGTGTACTGTTGACATATCCCCTTGTCTGGCTCGGCAGGAAGATACTGGACAGAAACCAGACAGTAGCCCATGCCGTCTGGATAACAACATTTGTTCATTTTGGCCTGGGTTTTACATTTGGCGTTCCTATAGTTCTTGCATTAGCCACTCATAATAAATGGTCCGGCTGGGTGCTCCCGGTACCATCTGTAATCGGATTGATTCTGGTCATTATTACCGGTACAGCTACTTTTCTGACTGTGGTGAACCTTGCCTTAAAAGGATTCGGTGCGCCCTTTTTCATTAAGCTCAGTCAAAAACTGGCAGCAGATTGGATGTATGCCTGGACACGTAATCCCATGGTGCTGGCAGTTTTATTTTTTCTTCTGTCATTAGGAATCTGGTTCAAGTCTATGCTCTTCGTTCTCTGGGTACTCATTATATTTACACCTGCATTGCTTTTTTTTGTGAAAGTGTTTGAAGAAAGAGAACTTGAGTTTCGCTTTGGAATATCCTACCTGGAATACAGATCCAGGACGCCAATGTTGTTTCCAAAGAAACCGGGAATAACCCTGAAGAACAATTAATAACCAGGGCTATGGCACGGCACAAAAATAAAGGTCATTTCAAGAATAACTTACCGAGCTTCATATGATCCCATGTAAAATATATTTAAAATAAAATTTAAAAATGAATCATTTTTCAGAAAAATCAATTTTAATCACAGGAGCATCCTCCGGAATCGGGAATGCTATTGCATTGACTCTGGCAGGTAAAGGGTACACGGTAATCGCGGCTGTCCGAAAGTCCACTGATGCTGAGAAATTAAAATCCTCCGGGTTGACAAATCTTAGACCTTTGTTTCCTCTCGATCTTACGAAGCCTGATCAAATCAGGTCTGCTGCAGATTCAATTATAAAAGAGGTCAGGGAAGGCCGGATGCCGGGATTATTTGCAATCGTAAATGTTGCAGGAGGCGGACAGATAGCCCCGATCGAACTTATGGACATTTCCGGGTACCGTGACGAACTTGAAAAACGGATTGTAGGTCCGGTTATATTGCTTCAGGCCCTGCTTCCCCTGCTACGGCAGTCAAAAGGAAGAATATTATGGATAGCAACACCGGGGCTATTCCCGGTTCCTTTTGTTGCTGATATCCATGCTCCCGATCATGCAGTCAATTACCTGGCAAGAACCTTAAATCTTGAATTAAAGCCCGACGGGATTCATAATATTCTGGTAAGATGCGGAGTAATCGCCACACCTTCAGCCGAAAGAACCGAGAACAGGCTTTCTGAAATGCTGAATATCTGGCCTGAAGATAAATCATCGTTTTATAAGAACCGGCTTCTGAAATTTCTGCAGGATTCAAAGAAGTTCGGTGTAAAAAGAACAAATCCTCAAAAAGTCGCCGATCTGGTTTTTAAAATATTGACTGCCAGAAAACCCAGGATAAGGTACCGCACAGGCATGATGTCGGGAATGGGAGCATTCCTTGAAAAACTCCCGCAGTCGTGGGTGGATTTTATAATGATGAAGAGAGAAGGTCGTTGTTAGGCTTACTAACCGTTTGCCTTAGGGATTCAGTTACGGCTATAGTCCACGGCTTTAAAAAACTTTATCAGTATTTTTTGGTAGCTAAAGTTAAATCGATTAACTTTTGCGTCTTAAATAAATCTAAAAATTATGGTACATTATAAAGAGTTGGGATTGGTAAATTCGAGAGAATTGTTCAGGAAAGCAATAAAGGGGGAATATGCAGTTCCTGCCTTCAATTTCAACAACCTTGAACAGCTACAGGCGATAATAAGCGCCTGCGTTGAGACAAAATCACCTGTGATTCTGCAGGTATCAAAAGGAGCTCGCAAATATGCAAATCAGACATTACTTATGCACCTGGCAAAGGGTGCCGTGGAATATGCAAAAGAGCTTGGGTATCCGATTCCGATAGTGTTGCATCTTGACCACGGCGATTCATTCGATTTATGCAAATCCTGCATTGAGACCGGATTTTCATCAGTTATGATCGACGGATCGTCATTGTCTTATAACGAGAATATAAAAGTGACAAAACAGGTTGTTGAATATGCCCATCAGTTTGATGTGACCGTAGAAGGCGAACTCGGGGTTCTTGCAGGTATCGAAGATGAAGTATCAGCTGAGCACACCACTTACACGAGACCTGAGGATGTCGAAGACTTTGTGAAGAAAACTGGGGTGGATTCACTGGCCATTTCCATCGGCACTTCACATGGCGCTTATAAATTCAAGGTAAAACCGGGGCAACTCCCTCCTCCCCTGCGGTTTGACATTCTCGAGGAATGCGAAAGACGTATCCCGGGCTTTCCCATTGTCCTTCACGGAGCTTCTTCAGTTCCGCAGGATATTGTCGCTGAAATTAACAAATACGGCGGAAAGATGGAAAATACAGCCGGCGTATCCGAGGACCAGCTGCGGAAAGCAGCTAGATCAGCTGTCTGCAAGATAAATATTGACAGTGACGGCCGTCTGGCCATGACAGCCGCTATACGCAAAGTTTTTGCAGAAGAGCCTTCCGAATTCGACCCGCGTAAATATCTCGGCCCTGCCCGTGATAAGCTACGGGAACTGTACAAGCATAAGACAATCAATGTTCTGGGCAGTGCCGGCAAAGCCTGAAGCTGGAACACTGATATTGTACAATTATTACCCTCCTGCATCACCAGTGAGAAGGGTACTTTAATTATCGGAAAGGATCACTGGTGATCCAGGTATAAACACTTAAGATATGAACCGGGAAGAACAGGAAATCACCGAGATAGTGAACCGCGAAACAAGAGGATGGGATACCCAGGATGCCGATCTGCTGCTTACTCTCTTTCATCCCGATATGGTATGGCCTTGGCCCAGAACTGCCAGTTCTCATGACCCAATGGACTGGGAACTGGTAATGGGTAAATTTGACAGGGAAAGATGGAAAATGGGCTGGCAGGATCTTTTCGACAAGTACACTTTGGTAAGGAATAACCGGGAGATCAAGAAGATAGTTATTTCAAATGAAAAGGATGCAGCCTTTGCCGTGGTTGACATCGACACACTCTGGATTGATAAAGACAATAATGAAAATCTCTGGAAAGGAAGGGTTTGCAAAGTCTACTCAAAAACCGGGCAAGGCTGGAAAATGACAATGCACACAGGAGTACTTCAATATTGAGCCAAAACCCTTTTTTATAACTATAACCGCTGGATCCCAGGCATGCTGACAATCAATCTGTCATGGAAACAATATCAATATTTAACGATCTTATGATCGCTCCCTGCGGGATCAATTGCGGAACCTGCATGGCCCATTTAAGAGACAGTAATAAATGTCCCGGATGTCGTATTGCTGACAGCAAAAAACCCAGGACCAGGAATCTTTGCAGAATAAAGAACTGCCTCCAGCTTGCCGAAATAAATTCTGGATTCTGTTATGAATGTGGCTCTTTCCCTTGTGATAAAATGAAGCATATCGACAAAAGATACAGGCTGAAATATAAAACCAGTTTAATTCAGAATCTGCTGACTTTAAAGGAAACCGGCATGACAAATTACCTGATTTTAGAAACTGAGAAATGGACATGCCCCAATTGCGGTGTTATTCTGAGTGTCCACAGGAATTTCTGCATGGATTGCAATCAAGTTATAGACAGAACTTCACAGCTATCATAATTTAATGTTCTAATAGTTGTATGTTAATCAGGTTATATCCATGAAAAGACTATATTTTGCACTCGCATTTTTTTTTGCTGTGTTATCATGCGCCGGACAAGAATTGGAATTTTGCACCTCGCTTAACACATCTTCTGAACCGAGACTTCAGAATGCCGCCGGGTTCGGGTTGAGATGCCAGCACTCCATTGGCAAAAAGATTTTGGCCGGACTGGGGATCCATTATAATTTCAGGAACTCAGGCTTTGATGAGGTAAGATATATTGATGGCGATCCCGATTTATTGGTGGTTGACCGGATTAAGTCCGATTCTTACCGGCTTTCACTGAGACTGAACCTACAGGCCATCATGATAAATAATAATAATGCCTCACTGACGTTCGGACCCGAAATAAGCTATAATTATCTCTGGGGAAAGGATAATGTCGATGAAATAACCGGACAAATGTCGAACCAGTACAATTATTCTCAAAATAACGGTCCTTCCAGGGATTTCGGGTTTGGCCTTATTTCCGAATTCGAAATAAAGAATATCATTGCCAGACAGCTTTCATTATGCTTTACAATAAGGCCGGAATTGCTTATAGGAAAAGACTTGTTTTTAAAAGGCGGCGAACCAATATTTTCAGGCGGACTTGGTTTTACCGAGATCCAGGTCGGATTAAAGTACAGGTTTAAAAATCAAAATGCAGGAAATAATAAGAATAAAAGATTAATTCAACCCGATTCAAGGAGGCTTGCAGAAGCAGAAAAATAAAACTCATTAAAAATCTATCAGCATGAAATATTACTTCGTAGCACAGATCAGGATCAACTATCCTTCGGAATATGAAAAATACCTGGACAGGTTCGATGATATTTTTTCAAAATATAACGGGAAATATCTTGCAATTGACGAGTCACCTGCCCTGCTTGAGGGAAAATGGGATTATACCAAGTCGGTATTGATTGAATTTGACAGCAAAAAGGATTTCGAGGACTGGTACTATTCCGAAGATTACCAGAAGATCCTGAAATACAGATTGAATTCTTCCACGTGTGACACCATTCTCCTGGAGGGAGTCAGCTGAGATACATGAACGCGATAAAGAGAAACCCATAAGTTTCTTTAATAAGTGTATAAAGTACATTTATTAATAAAAAACTAAAACATAGCTCAAATAATATAACTGAAATGATTAAAAGACTTGCGATATCAACTGCATGTGCAATAGTTTTTGCTTCTGTTTCAGGCCAGAACCTCGTTGAAAAAATCTCAGATCAGATATGCGACTGCATAGATACCATACAGAATATGGATTCCCTGCAGGCCAAGATAGACCGTTGTGCGCCCGAATCGATTGATCTGATATGGGGTTCAGAAAATGACGAGGATGAAGATTATTCAGTATCCGATGACAGCATCAATAATACGATGGACTCGGTAATGGCCAACCTGATCTATTATTGCCCGAAGATCCGCAATTTCGTATTAGCCGACAGGGAAGCAATAAACTACAAGATGTCGGTTTCTGAAAAAGCGAACGGATTCTATAAGGCCGGCAATGAGGCTTTTGAGTCTGAAAATTATGTGACAGCAGAAAAAAAGTATCTTAAAGCCATTAAAGCGGATCCGAAATTCGTCTACGCCTATGATAATCTCGCTCTTGCCTACAGAAGCTCGGGGAAATACAAAAAGTCAATCAAATATTACGACAAGTCACTTGATATCTATCCCGAAGGCAGCTTTGCACTTCAGAACCAGGCTGTTGCATTCACATATCTTAAAGACTTCAGGTTCGCGCTGGAAAATTATGAAAAACTGGTAACCCTATATCCTGAAAACCCGGAAGGATATTACGGAATTGCAAAAATTTATGTCATGAATGAAGATTATGAGGACGCCCTCGATTACGTCTTTTGCTGTCATAAACTTTATTCAATGCAAAAATCTGATTATGCAAAGGACTCTGAAAAGCTTATTTCCACAATTTTTGATAAGCTGAAAGAACAGAACAAGCTGGATCTGTTTTATCAGAAAGCCAAGGAATATGGAATAAAAACAGACTCATCGACCGGCGCAGTTAATTGAATAAAATCAGAAAATATGAACAATCAAAAGTACAGGGTGAGAAATGCCAAACCAGGCGAATATGAGGAAATCGGGAAATTACTGGTCAGTGTTTATTCTCAGCTGGAAGGATTTCCAAAAGAATCTGAACAACCGGATTATTATAAAATGCTTTCCAATGTGGGAGAAATGATAAAAAACCCGGAAACGGATCTTTTGACGGCTGTATCTTCAAAGGGGAATATAGCAGGATGCGTTGTATATTTTGGGGAAATGAAGTACTATGGTTCAGGTGGAACGGCCACAGGAGAGAAGAATGCTTCAGGATTCAGATTACTGGCAGTGGATCCCATTGCGAGGGGACAGGGCATTGGCAAGCTTTTAACCAATGAATGCATCAGGAAGGCAAAAAATAAAAAAAACAACCAGGTGATCATTCATACCACAAAGGCAATGCAGACAGCGTGGAAGATGTACGAAAAACTGGGCTTTAAAAGATCAGAAGACCTGGATTTCATGCAGGGAGACCTTCCTGTATTCGGATTCAGATTATCAATTTAGCTTAATAACCAGGCATTAATGATGGAGCCAAGAATTGAAATCCTGTCTGCAAAAAAACTGGTCGGCAAAAGATTGAAAATGTCTTTGGCAGATAATAAGACATTCGAATTATGGCGAAGCTTTATGCCTGAAAGAAAAAAAATAAATAATGTCATGTCTGCCGATCTGTTTTCAGTGAAGGTTTATGACGGGCACTATAATTTTCAACAAGTGAATCCCGAAGATGAATTTGAAAAATGGGCAGCTGTTGAAGTTTCAGTACTCGGTTCAATACCTGAAAGCATGGAACCGCTTTTTCTGGAAGGAGGATTATATGCTGTTTTTATACATAAAGGAACAGCTGCCTCCGGATCAAAAACCTTTCGATATATTTTCGAGACATGGCTCCCGGCATCAGATTTTATTTTGGACGAAAGACCTCATTTTGAGATCCTT
Source organism: uncultured Bacteroidales bacterium (assembly GCA_963717685.1). Taxonomy (GTDB): domain Bacteria; phylum Bacteroidota; class Bacteroidia; order Bacteroidales; family VadinHA17; genus LD21. The sequence continues at coordinate 3,264,051 of OY970346.1, forward strand.
GGAGCAAAATATAAGAATGAAGATCCTGCCTCAGAAGAAGAAATCTGGATACCGGTGAAACATAAAATCAGGTGATCTGTCTGTTTTTGCAATCGGACATCAAATCAGGTGTCAATGCTGTTCCAGCATTAATTTGTTTTGACATCCCTCAAACTTTAGTAAATTTGAATCAACCATTATAATTAAATAAATCATTGTTTTTTAATAATCAATGGAGGATTGAACCATGCAGGCAAGAGGCTTATTAATGATTGAACACAGGCTTATAGAAAGGATGCTTCTGGTCATAAAAACTGTCCTTACAAAAGCTGAATTTAAGCATGAAATAGATCCGGTATTCGTGGATACGGCTGTGGATTTCATCCGGGTTTATGCGGACCGGACTCATCATGGAAAGGAAGAAGACATTCTTTTCCGTAAGCTGAATGATAAATTACTGTCTGCTGACGACAACCGGATCATGAATGAATTGATCGAAGAGCATAAATATGCGCGTCAGACGACTGCGGCGCTTGTCGATGCAAACACACGCTATCGAAACGGGGAAAAGAGAGCCCTTGCCGAAATTGCCGACAAGCTTAAAACTCTTATAGAATTCTACCCCAGGCATATAAGGAAGGAAGACAAAGAGTTTTTCCCCTCTTCAAGAGCCTACTTTACAGATGAGGAGGATCAGGCCATAGTTGATGAATTCCTTGAATTTGACAGGAAGATGATCCACGAGAAGTACAGATCGCTGGTTGAAGGATTTGAAAAACAATAATGGCTGCCGGAATTGGAAAAGACAATTAATCCTCCTGAATTCCATGAACTTACGAGCCTGATCTTTACTCCGGCTGACCCGGGAGCAAAATCTGCTGATTATTATAATGACCAAAAAGCATCTGAAATTATGCGGAAAACCGATCCTGAACTTATTGCCAAGAAATTCAATGATTGCATAAACGCCGGGGACCTGGAAGGCCTTACAAAGCTGATGACTGATGATCACACCTTCATAGACCGTGATGGAACCAGGACAAAATCAAAAAAGAAAATGACAGATAGCTGGAAAAGCTTTTTTGAAATGTTCCCAAAATACAAAAACACCTTTACAATGATCAGATCGACAGGAAATTTAGTCACTATGACCGGATATGCAATCTGGACGGATGAGCGGCCCTGTGACAATGTAATCTGGACTGCCAGTATCTCGAGCGATCTCGTCAGCGAATGGAGAATTTATGAAGATACTGATCTTAACAGGCAACTCCTCAATCTGACTTAAAACCGGAATGAAATTTCAGCCCTTTATCAATTTCCTGTATCCTGCAAATATCATTATCCCATCTCATGATAGAAACAAAACGACTTGTCATAAAGCCATTGACTTACGAACAACTGATCAAATATATAAGACTCGACAATTCTCTTGAGAAGGAGCTGAATCTTAACAGGTCAAACAGAACAATTTCACCGGAACTCCGGGAAGCGCTTGAAAAAACAATTTTGCCGGCAGTGGCTGACAAAAATAAGAATTACCTGTACAATACCTTGTGGACAATCATCTCAAAAGAAGATGGCAAGATGGTTGGCGATTTATGTTTTACAGGAGATCCGGATGCTGCTGGTGAAATTGAGATCGGCTATGGAACCTATGAAATATTCAGAAGAAGAGGATACATGGCTGAAGCCGTGGGCGGTATCATTAATTGGGCCAAAAATCAGCCGGATATCAGATCTATCCTTGCCTCGACTGAAAAAAGCAACATTGCTTCATATTCAGTTCTCGAAAAGAATAGTTTCATTAAGCTTGGCGAAACTGAGACTCTCTTTCAATGGAAGCTTAATCTGAAAATTCAGTAAATTAGCAGACATTCAAACAATATTTATTAGCTTTATGTATAAGAACAAAGTCATAGTTCTGTTTCTTTTGATGCTGATCGGACATGTTGCTCACGTTTTTGAAGAAGTCTGGGGCAGGTTCTGGATACTTGACAGAATCGGACCTGGAAAGTATCTTTCAATCAACCTGGCACTCTTCTGCATCCCGGTGCTCTTGTTCTATTTTATTCTTAATGAAAAACGATGGGCTTACATACTGGGCATAGTATATGCCGGCTTTATGGCTTTGCAGGGAATCGGTCATAATGTTGCGACTATCATAACCGGAAAGTACTTCGACGGATTTGCCGGCGGATATACCGGGATAGGGTTAGCTGTAATAGGATCAGCATTGATGTATTTTCTTGTTAAACAAGTAAAAACAAGGTGATTTGCACTAAAACAGCATCTTATCATGTTCACCTGAAAGTGTTACAAGGCTTCGCTGCAAAATGAGACAGAATGTTACTGAAATTATAAGGAGTCATTCGGGAGAAAGGTTGGAATATTTTCGCGAAGGGAAGAATGAGTATCTCCAGACACTGGACGGGACAAGGTATCCTATAGTAAAAGATATCATTTGCTTTCCTGACAGCGATACCCAGCTTGCGGGTAATAATAAGGATTATCAAAGAATGTACGATCGTTTTTCCGGGTTTTATGATATTGCCACCCGTACCTATGCCCTGCTTAAGAATGGCAATGAAAAGAAAAGGATAATGCAGTATCTTTCTTTGATTGATGTAAAAGACAGTAATAGAGTAGTTGAGATTTCAATTGGGACGGGCCGGAACATAGTGCATCTGAATCCGAATGCTGAATACTGGGGTGTCGATATATCCCTGGGGATGATGAGGAGATGCATGAAAAAAATGAAACGTCTGGACCGTGAGATCACTCTGATACAGGCTGAGGCAGAATCGTTGCCACTTAAAGATGAATCGTTCGATGTCGTGTTTTCTGCCGGAGGATTCAACTTTTTCAATGACCCGGGCAAGGCTGTGAATGAAATGCTGCGAATAGCTAAACCTGGAGTTAAAATCCTTATAACGGACGAAACAGAGAAGCTAAGGTTAAAATATAGCAAATACGAATTTTATAAAGCGAACAAAGTCAAAAATCCCTCGGAATATATCCCGGAGTTCTGCAGAAAAATTGAATATAAAGAGATCTGCAACGGGGATTTATATGCCCTTACATTTGAAAAACCATGACATGTGCAGTGCTGTTGCAAATGTCATTTAATAAGCTCCTCCTTATACTTCTGATACCGCTCAATGCTTTCAGTTATTATTGAAAAAGCTGCATCCTTTTCAAGAAAACGTTCGACAGTGACATCCTTATGCTCAAGCTTCTTGTAATCCTCAAAGAATCTCTTCAGCTCCACAAGGGTATGCGGAGGAAGCTGCGAAAGATTATTAATATAGTTCACTGACATATCGTTCCTGGCAACAGCAATTATCTTGGCATCCTTCTCATCCTGGTCAATCATTTCCATGACCCCGATGACTTTTGCTTCAATGACGCACATAGGGAACACGTCTATGGAGCATATTACCAGAATATCAAGAGGATCATGGTCATCACAATAGGTCTGAGGTATGAAACCATAATTTGCAGGGTAATGCACCGCTGAAAACAGCACCCTGTCAAGCTGGAGCAATCCTGATTCCTTGTTCAGCTCATATTTCCCCTTCGATCCCTTCGGGATCTCTATAATGCAGTTCACAATCGAAGGAGCTTCCTTCCCGGGTTTAACCCCATGCCATGGATGACTTCGGTAATTCATTGGAAAAAGGTTAAGTTAGTGTACATAACCAAAGATAGTTGATATTTCTCAAAATAGTCAGCATGCACAGAACAAGTTGATTCAGTCAAACCAGAGAAACAATCCATCATTATTGTCCGGTCACGGAATTGAAATTAAGTCCGACCCTGAAGCTGAAATAAGAATTATTTATTGCCATGAGTATTTAAATGATGCAAACTATATTACGGTTAAAATGTGTCATTCACTGCAATTATTTTCAGGTTTATCTTAAAAAGATTATTTACAGCACAAAACAGGCCTCTGCCATGAAAAAGCATATATTTGGAAGTGGTTTCTTCAGGCTATTCTAAGGCTCCCGGGGATAATCCTGCTGATAAATGTATTATGAATAGAAAGTATATAATTACACAGATAACATCTTTCTTCCTCCCGGTTTTGGTACTGATAGTAGTACCGCTTTGGATTGAGAAGAGCATTAAAGTATTCAGCATCGCCAGTCTGATTGCAGGACTTCTGATTATTTGCGCTGGATTATGTACGGTCATTATCACAGTATCTACATTCATAAGAACCGGAAAAGGTTCGCTTGCTCCCTGGAGCCCGCCACGGAATCTTGTCATAAGCGGAATTTACAGGCATGTAAGAAACCCTATGATACTTGGTGTCCTGGTGACGCTCATCGGAGAATCCGTCGTGATACTGTCACTTAAGATACTGGTATGGGCGCTGGCTTTTTTCATTATAAACAATATCTGGTTCCTGATTTACGAGGAGCCACACCTTGAAAGAAAGTTCGGAGACGAGTACAGGGATTATAAAAAGAATGTACACCGCTGGATACCGAAACTGAAGCCTTTTATGGCAGAAACGGAAAAACAGAAAAAGTCTGATAATGCTTAATACAATATTCAGGAAACTGCAAGACTAATATTTGTGATTCCCTGTTAAAGATTCAGAGTTTGATATCAGGAAGAGTAATGTATCTTACTTATATTACCTGCGAATTAAATCTGAATCTGTTTTTTGATTCAAAATAGCGTATCTTTGATCTATGCAAGATCAAAAAGAAAATATAAGATTCAATAGTTCCGGATCAATTCTTTTGATATTGTTGCTTCTATTGGGGTTGCTGATTTACAATAAACCAAAGAGCAATCTTCCTGATCCTAAATCAAGCCGTATAACAGCCGATGCCTCAGCCGGCAGGAATATGGAGATCCCCTGCTCCTGTTTTCTCCTGAAATATTTTGAAAAGGACTGGATCACTTTCAGGTACAGCTTGAAAAACCAATTGCCAGATAAAAATCCATTCATTGAAAACAGGAAAACTGATTTACAAATATCTCTCCTTCAGGATATCATTCGAAACTTTGATATAATCCCGGCACCATTCCTGTTCCATCACTTATGCGCCCGGGAAAAAGATTACCCTCCTCTTTTGAGTTAATACATTTCAGTTATTATTTTCTTTTCGTATTAACTTAAAATCATTACCATGAAAACATTTTTTTATTCATTTATGGCCATAATTATGGCTGTAATTCTGAATTCTTCATCACTTAAGAGCTCTGAAAATCTCAAGACCTGTATTCTTCAGGCTGATAAAGATGCGACAATCTCCCTGCTGAAACAGTCAGCAAATATAATATCCAATCGGCTGAAAGTTTATGGCCTGGCTATATGCGATATCAGCATTCAGGAAAATAAGGGACAGATCAAGGTTCAGTTGCCAGGAAATACTGATCTGTCAGAAATAGAAGGGCTTTTAATATCAAAAGGCAACCTGGCTTTTTATGAAATGCTGACTTTGAAAGAAATGCCGGATTTCAGGCAAAGCGATCCAAACCTTGATACTCATGACGGAAAAATAGGGTGCTCGGCAAATGAAGACCATAATATGGAAATAGATATTGAGAATTATCTCAAATCTCATAACCTTCTTTCTTCATGTAAGCTTTCCTGGGGTGTTAAAACGTATAAATCCCTTGCCTGTTTATACATTCTTAAAACAAATAAAGATGGAAATCCATTGCTGACAAGATCTGATATTGAATCCATTAAATCTATTCAGGAAAAAGATTCAAAAGAGTTCGTACTGCAAATTAAATTCGTTCCCCCGGCAGTGAAGATATGGGCTGATGCCACCAGAAACAATATGAATAAGCCCATAGCAATAGTTCTAAACGATAAAGTTTATGAAACTCCAGTTGTTAAAACGATAATGGAGGGAGGTCTTTGCGAGATTACAGGTAATATGAATCAGAAAGAGGTTAATTATTTTCTGGCGCTTGTCAATAATGATAATCTTCCGATAAGCTTAAGCATTATTAAATGATGCATAAGAAATGGGGCTGCAGTGGACATTGCAGCCCCATTTAAAAAATAGATTGCTACAGATCCGCTATTACGCGGTAAAGTATATAATTCATTATTTTAACCACGGATCGCACTAGTCCGCACGGATGCTGAATTAATGAACCTCATTACTATTCCGTGAACTCTGTGGTGAAATAAAAATCATAAATCGATTTAGTTTGCTTATCAGGAAGCCTTTCAAGGGATTCCAATCTCTTTTAATAAGTGTACAAAATACACTTATTACTTACCGGCTGAAAAGAAGAACTAAAACCCACCGGGATATAGGATTGTACTGGGCCAGGATATAACCTTTAAGTCTATGATCGTCGATTTCCCCATACACCTAAACTGCATCCCGCAGAGATATCCGGGTTAATAAATACTGAATAATTTTTAAGTTAAGGAGCAAATTAAACCTTAATATTGTATTCAGGAATTACAAATAAGTCAAACAGTCTTTTGTTAATATTATTAATTAAACAACAAAAATGTGGAAAAACTGGCTCTTAAAGAAAAAATAGGCTATGCTCTTGGAGATACTGCTGCAAATATTGCGTGGCGTTCCCTGACTACTTTTCTGTTAGTATTTTATACTGATGTCTTTGGTATTTCTGCAGCAGCGGCAGGGCTGCTTTTACTTGTCGCAAGAATTTCTGATGGCGGCCTTGACATCGTTGTCGGCATGCTTGCAGACCGCACAGACACCAAAAGGGGCAAATTCAGGCCATGGATATTATGGTCGACTGTGCCTTTGGGAATTCTGATGGTCCTGACTTTTACAACCCCAAATTTCAGTCACACAGGAAAGATAATATATGCCTACCTTACTTATATCCTGATGATGTTCGCATACACTTCGAACAATATTCCCTATTCGGCCCTTATGGGTGTAATGACCAGCTCTCACAAGGAACGGACTTCACTTTCATCCTTCCGCTTTGCCGGTGCATATCTGGGCGGAATAATAACACAGGGATTCCTGATATATCTTGTCATGTTTCTTGGTCATGGCAATAAAAACATTGGATACCAGTATGCAATGTATCTTTTTGCAGTCTTGCTCGTAATATTCTTGCTCATAACTTATTTCTCCACCAGGGAAAGGGTCGTTCCACCGAAGGATCAGCATACCAATGTAGGCCGTGACCTGAAAGATTTAATTACCAACCGGCCCTGGCTCATCCTCCTGGTGATCGGCTTCCTGTTTGTCACATATAATTCAATCAAGCAGGGTATTACGGTCATTTATTTCGAAAGGTACCTTAAACATATTCCGCTGACCTCCATTTATATGGTAGCGTTACTGGTAGTTTCCATGATCGCAGCGCTGGCAACAACGCCCCTTGCAAATTTTTTCGGAAAGCGCAATCTGTTTATTTATTCAATCGTCTTTTCCGGTCTTGCGAATGGCATGCTTTATTTCTTCGGGCCATCAAATATTCCTGCCATTTTCACTTTCGGCATTATGTCAGAATTCGGAGCCGGAATTATGCCGGTACTGTTCTTTGCAATGCTTGGCGATTCCGCTGATTACTCTGAATGGAAAAACAACAGGCGTGCAACCGGCCTCTTCTATTCTGCCGGAACATTTGCAATGAAATTCGGGGGTGGGGTAGCTGGTGCAATCATTGGATTCGTGCTGTCGGCATACCACTATAACGGAATGGACACCCATACTGTTCCCGGTGCTATTCCCGGAATAAGGCTGCTCATGAGCTGGATACCCGGCATTTTTGCAGCGATTGGAGCTTTAGTGCTGGCCTTTTATCCACTGACAAAAAAGAGGCTGGACGAAATAGAAAAGGATCTTAAAACAAGAAAAGAAATACAACCTGCATAGCCTGAACTTTTAAAACATTTATCTGTATGAAATTCGGTTATTTCGACGACAAAAACAGGGAATATGTAATAACTAATCCACGGACACCATGGCCGTGGATCAACTACCTCGGGAATGAGGATTTTTTCTCGCTGATATCAAATTCGGGCGGCGGATATACCTTTTATAAGGATGCCAAATTCCGACGAATTACTCGATACCGGTATAATAATGTCCCTATGGATGACGGCGGTAAATATTTCTATATAAATGACGGGGAATGCATCTGGTCGCCGGGATGGAAACCGTGCAAGACGGAACTGGATAACTATGAGTGCCGGCACGGCATGAATTATACTGTTATCGCGGGCGGGAAAAACGGGATAACTGCCAGAGTCCTGTATTTTGTTCCACTGAAGACCTGGGCCGAAATACAGAAGGTGACGCTTACAAATAATTCTAAAAAAACCAAAAAGCTAAAGGTTTTTTCATTTGTCGAGTGGTGCCTGTGGAACGCCGCAACTGACATGGAAAACTTCCAGAGGAATTTTTCCACCGGCGAAGTCGAGATCCTTGATTCGGTAATATACCACAAGACGGAGTACAAGGAAAGGCGTGACCATTATGCTTATTACTCTGTAAATGTACCCATCCAGGGATATGACACCGACAGGGAGTCTTTTATCGGGTTATATAACGGTTTTGAGGAGCCACAGGCCGTGGCCGAGGGCAGGGCCCGCAATTCAGAAGCACACGGATGGTCCCCTATTGCATCGCACTATATTGAAGTTACTCTCAAACCAGGTGAATCAAAAGACCTGATATTCATTCTGGGCTATGTGGAGAACAGGGAAGAGGAAAAATGGGAATCGAAGAACCTCATCAATAAAAATAAAGCGAAAGAGACCATAGCCAGATTTGATTCAGCTGCCAGGGTTGACAATGCACTGTCTGAGCTTAGAAAATACTGGGATAACCTGCTGAGCATTTATACATTAAAATCCGGAGACGAAAAGCTGGATCGGATGGTCAATATATGGAATCAATACCAGTGCATGATAACTTTCTGCTTTTCGCGTTCAGCATCTTTTTTCGAATCAGGAATAGGCCGCGGAATGGGCTTTCGTGATTCCAACCAGGATCTGATCGGCTTTGTGCATCAGATTCCCGAACGTGCCCGTGAAAGAATAATCGATATAGCTTCCACTCAATTTCCTGACGGAGGCTGTTACCACCAGTATCAGCCGCTTAACAAACGAGGGAACAATGATATTGGAGGAGGTTTTAACGACGATCCCCTATGGCTGATCCTTGGCACTGTAAGCTATATCAAGGAAACCGGTGATTTCGGCATTCTCGACGAACTAGTCCCATTTGACAATGATATCTCAGTGGCCAGAAGCCTGTTCGACCATCTGACTGTCTCATTCGATCATGTAATAAATAACCTTGGTCCGCATAAGCTTCCATTTATAGGACGTGCAGACTGGAATGACTGCCTTAACCTGAACTGCTTTTCAAACGATCCCAATGAATCATTCCAGACAACAGAGAACAAAACAGAAGGATCTAAAGCAGAATCAGTAATGATAGCCGGCTTATTCGTGGTCTATGGCCGCGACTATATAGAGCTTTGCAAAAAAACAGGCAGAAATGAGGAGGCAGCAAGGGCGCAAAAACATGTCGATGCAATGATCGACACCATTAAAAAGTACGGCTGGGACGGAGAATGGTTTATACGTGCCTATGATTATTACGGGCGCAAGGTCGGCAGCAATGAAAACGAGGAATCGAAGATTTTCATCGAGTCGCAGGGATGGTGTACGATGGCCGGAATCGGAAAGGAAGAAGGAATGTGCATTAAAGCCCTGAATGCCGTTAAAGAGCGCCTGGATTGCCAGTATGGCATCGTTTTGAATAATCCTGCATTTACAAAATATTATGTCGAATACGGTGAGATATCATCCTATCCTGCAGGATATAAAGAGAATGCAGGCGTCTTCTGCCATAACAATCCATGGATAATGATCGGTGAGACAGCAGTGGGCAACGGGAACCGTGCATGGGAATATTACCGAAAGATCTGCCCCTCGTACCTTGAGGAAATAAGTGAATTGCATAAGACTGAACCTTATGTTTATGCCCAGATGGTAGCAGGGAAGGATGCGTTCAGACCGGGCGAAGCGAAAAATTCATGGCTGACAGGCACTGCTTCCTGGAATTATTATGCCATAACCCAGTACATACTTGGGATCAGGCCAGATTACGACGGACTTCTCATTGATCCCTGCATACCGGAAGAGTGGAGGAATTATTCGGTAACCAGAAAATTCAGAAATGCCACATACCAGGTAGAAGTGCTGAATCCTGAAGGCAAATCGAAAGGGATCCGGGACATACTTGTGGACAGCAGCCCCCAGTCTTCAAACTTAATCCGGGTATTTGGCGACGGTAAAACACACCATATTAAAGTGATAATGGGATGATCTGACTCCGTTCCATAAATCTTCCTCTGAATTAACAGAGGTTAAAACATATTATCATGAAAAATTCTGCAGTATTAATATTCCTGGCCATAGCTGCTTTAAGCTGTAATTGCTTGGCAGCTCAGCAGGTGAACATCACTGATAAATCCCTTCAGCCTGACACTCTTGGCCGCATTCTCATAAACCAGGTCGGATATCTTCCAGGTTCAATCAAAATAGCATTATTGAGGGTGAGAACCGACAAATTTGAAGTAATTGATGTCAAAACAGGGAAAACCGCATTTAAAGGAAAGCCCGGACCGTTTAGATACTGGGAGTTTTCAGGAGATAGTGTCTGCACTGCTGATTTCTCTAAACTCAACAAACCTGGTGAATATCAGTTATGCCTGAATGACAAGTCAGTCTGCTCTTATATTTTTGAAATCAGGCAGAACATATATAATGAAATTGCAAAAGCTTCATTAAAAGCTTTTTACCTGAATCGTTCAGGTATGGAAATAAAAAGTGAATTCGGCGGTAAATGGGCCCGTGCCGAAGGACATCCGGATACTTCAGTCATCGTTCATGCATCGGCAGCGACGAAACAAAGACCTGAAGGGACAAGAATATCATCTCCAGGCGGCTGGTATGATGCCGGCGATTATAACAAGTATATAGTCAACAGCAGTATTACAATTTATACTCTTTTACTCTTTTACCAGATGTATCCTGAATACTGTAAAAGTTTCAATGATAATATTCCTGAAAGCAACAATGGCATTTCAGATGTTCTCAATGAGCTGCTTTACAACCTTCGCTGGATGCTGACGATGCAGGATCCGAACGACGGCGGAGTGTACAGCAAGCTTACGAACAAAAGTTTCGGAGGATTTATGATGCCTGACAAGGCAAATGACCCGAGGTACGTGGTGTTGAAAACCACCGCAGCTTCGCTCGATTTGGCTGCTACAATGGCAATGGCATCCCGGGTCTTCGCGGGTTGTGAATCATCAGACCTCAGGAGCCTGGGGAAAAACTGTCTTGACGCAGCTGAGAAAGCCTATAAATGGGCTAAAGCTAATCCCGAGATCTATTTCAGGAACCCCAAAGACATTTCCACCGGGGAATATGGGGATTATAAAATCAGGGATGAATTTTTCTGGGCAGGTACAGAACTGGGCCTGGCAAAAAACGATGTGTCCATGATCTCCAAAAAAGAGATGGAATCGCAGGTGGTAATTGTGCCATCCTGGGATACTCTCGGAATGCTGGGTATTATCTCGCTTTCGCTGAGCAATAATCCTCAGTTCTCTGATCTTAAAGCTGATGCACAAAAAATATTGCTTGGTTATAATGATAATCTGGTTAAAAAATCAGATGTATCACCATATAAAGTAAGTCTCGACTTTTTTAAATGGGGAAGCAATTCAGATGTGGTAAATATGGCTCTCCTGAAGCTTGTGTCTTACAGGATAACCTCTGACAGGAAGTATCTGGAATCCGTGCAGGGTGATATTGATTATATCCTTGGCCGCAATGCCACCGGTTATTCATTTGTCACCGGTTTTGGGACAAAACGGCCGATGAACATTCACCACAGGCCATCAGGTTCTGACGGGATAGCTGATCCTTACCCTGGTTTCCTTGTTGGAGGTCCCAATATAATTGTTCCAAATGATTGTGCGGGTTATACCCGTTCAAAATACCCTGCAAAATCATATCATGATGCATTGTGCAGTTACTCTACCAACGAGGTAGCAATAAACTGGAATGCACCCCTGTTCTTTGTGCTTGGCTCACTGGATGCCATTAACAAATAGAAATGGACACTATTTTGAGGCCTATGGAAAAAGGCGATTGGGATTCAGTGGCTGAAATCTACAGGCAGGGTATTGAAACAGGGAATGCGACATTCGAGCAAGATGTTCCGGCCTGGGATGGATGGGATCGCAATCATTTGAAGATATGCAGGTTAATAGCATATAATGAGAAAGAGGTCGTAGGATGGGCCGCACTTACACAGGTTTCAAAACGCTGCGTTTATGCAGGTGTTGCAGAAGTAAGTGTCTATGTATCTGACAAGTATAAGAGTAATAAAATAGGCACCAAACTGCTGGAAAAATTGATCCTTGATAGCGAAAAAGAAGGTATCTGGACTCTCCAGTCATCAATATTCCATGAAAACCTGGCAAGCCTGAAAATACATAGGAATCTTGGATTCAGACAAGTCGGATATCGTGAAAGAATTGGTAAAATGAATGGCAAATGGAGGGATACCGTTCTATTGGAACGGCGAAGTAAAAAAGCCGGAAATGACTAGAAATTTTGCTTTTCCTGTAAAGAGTATAAGGATATAAAGTTTCAGAATATCCCAATGGATGCCACCGCTGTTCCTGTTATTTATTGAATATAAAATTTATTACGCAAACGGTGCACCTGGCGGAACAAATTACACTTTCGTTGGCGGAGGATATCTTATCGGATAATAAAACATTGGCTTCAGTAATACACCCAAACCAGATGTGTATTAATTGCGGGCCGGTAATAAACTGCAGGACCAGGGATGATAAAATCCAGCAGGTAGTTTTTAATCTATCAGGCAAAATTTGACATTTAAAATGCCTTTAATATTCCACTGTTTAAGAGAAAATTAAATACTCAGAAAACAATTTGATGATTTTTCCTGAAAAATAACTTAATATCATATAATATTGCACTCTATTAAAAGTTCTTATTTTGTGCACACAATTATTTTAAACATATTTTCTGGAAAAATGGATGACCGTAATTTAGTATGGAAAATCTCTTTTGCCGCAGTAATTATTTTCGTTCTGTTCTCATCAGTAAGCTGCAAAAAAAGTGAAAAAGGAATATACACGGAATCTGATGGTACTATAACTCAGACCGGAGGAACCGTAAATATGAGCGGAAAAACTTTTACCTCTTCGACAGATGATGTATCAGCAATTACAGTCTCCGGCGGGACCATGAATATTTCGAATTCAAAAATTTCTTCATCCGGCAATACGACTTCGCTGGACAGCAGCAAAGTATATGGCTTAAATTCAGTCTTCTGTTCATATCCAAGCTCCGGATCAATAACAGTCAATTCATCAAAAAATATAATTACTTCGACAGGTATCGGAGCAAATGGTCTTTTTTCCTATGGAGCAGCTACTATCACTTCTACCGGGGACAGGTTTAACCAGTCGGGAGATTACAGCCATTCAGTTCTTTGCAGCTATCTTGCAATAATGACAATAGAAAATGATACAGCTGTTACATCGGGCATGTATGCAAGCACTATTGTCGCTGACAGTTCCGAAGGCTCGATTTCCATTACAGGCGGAGTTTATACGGCAAACGGAAAGAATTCGGCTGCAGTGGTATCAAAAGGTACGGTGTCCTTCACTAATGCAACTGTCACATCAAACGGTTACGAGGCTGTAGTGGTAGACGGAGCCAATAAAGCTACATTTACAGACTGCAAAGTCACGACCAATAACAACAGCTGTGGAGCGATGATTTATAGCAGTGTGCCAGGCTATGGCGAAATTATGAACGGCTACCTAATTATGACCCAAGGCTCACTTACCTATACCGGAACAACCGGTGGTTTGTTCTACAATACAAACTCAACAGGCTACTTTACTCTTGACACGGTCACCGTTTCAAACAATTGCGATACATTGGTCAAGTGTGTCGAGGGAAGCTGGAGCGGTTTCTCTGCATCAGACGGTGGCGAGGCATATCTGACTGTGAATGATGTGACCATTTCAGGACTTGTTTATATTGATGGATACAGTATAGGTCACGTCACTCTTCTTAACAGCACTGCATATACAGGAGCAATTAACAGTGGCAATATTGCAAAGCAGGTATCACTCATTATTGATTGTTCAAGCACATGGAGCCTGACTGCCGATTCCTATATAAAAGGACAAATAAAGGATGCATGCATTTCAGGCAGCTCTGTCAGCAATATTAAAGGCAACGGATTTAATGTTTATTACTCTCTCACTGACAACCCTGCTTTTGGAGGTCAGACATTTACGCTGGTAAATGGAGGAGAGCTCATTCCCAAAGATTACGGAGAAGAGGTGTAACGGCAAAGAAAAAAAGTCAAATTGGCCTCTCCCACTGCCTTTGTCCTGTAATTATTCCTTAAACTTTCAATTAAGGGGACTTATGATCTGTAAAACAAAGGTCTTAGATAATTTCATTCATCTGCAGGCCATGACTCCCTTTAAATAGCCCAGTGATTCAGCAATACCCGGCAGAGGGTCATCCATATCCTTCTCAAATTCCAGGCTGCATTTACCTGAATACTTCACTTTCCGGAGCGTCTCAACCAGCTTCGGGATGTCAATAATTCCCCTGCCCATTTCAACCGTTTTGCCTTCCTTTGAAGATTTATCGACATCCTTGACATGCATGTCAAAAATACGGGTTATGTATCTTCTAATATCAGCTGATGGATCCTGTCCATCCCTGACTGTGTGTCCTATGTCTAAGCATATTCCCATTCTTGGATCAAGATCCTTTATATGCTTCCATATATCTGATGCATTAGGGTACAAAGGGTTATCCGGGCCATGATTATGTATTGCCAGACGGATATCATATTTCCTGACTTTGTCCTCAGCATACCCTATCAGATCATAATCAGGAGCTCCGACAATCATATTCACACCGGCCATTTTAGCATAGGCAAATGCCCGGTCAACCTCCTCCTGTGATTTCATATAGATAACACCCACTGTATACACAATAATACCTGCAGCCTTGAATTTACCCAGGACTTCGGCAATCTGTGCCTGGGTGCTGCTAATAGGCATTTGAACATCCTTTACCGACAAGCTGCTGATCTCTAACCTCTTCATCATCTCAATTGTCTTTTCCACACTGAACCTGATGAAAGTATATCCTGCCATTCCTATTGAAAATGTGTTAGGAGCCATTGTCTTCCCGTCCGGAAGAGAGGGTGAATTTCCATATGCCTTTGAAAGGCCTGTCGCAAGAATTCCGGTTCCTGCAAGCTTTAAAAAATTTCGGCGTGAATTCATTGAAACTTACTACTTGAAGATTATAATAAATACAATATATAATTCACAAACTTACGATTCTTGAATAAAATTGGCAAAAGATTGCTATGAAGTATTGAAAAACAACAGAATTGTGAGCGAATGATTTTAACGTGTAAAATTAATTATATCGATATGAAATATTTCTTCCAGGCATTTTACTTCAGGGTTCTGACAATCATATCATTATCAATCAGCCTTGTATTATAAGCCTGAATGATTGCCTTCATTTTCTCGCTCATTTTTTCAGTAATCTCAGGCTCCTTCTCAATAAGATTATTTTCAAGGAATTTATCTTTCCTGTAATTGTACAAGCCAATGGGCTTATTATCCGTCATTTCAAGGATATGGTCGGCCATATATAAATGGTAATTGCTTCCATTCGTATTAAAAGCAAACGATTCATAGGAGTCGTCAAACAGGTTGCTTCCGAAAGCAATATATTCTCCATCGTAATTAAGATAGCTGAGAATTGTAGGCATGATGTCCACCTGCTGTGCAATTCTCGGCTTGATACCCTTAAGGCCACTACCCGGCTTGTAAAAGATAATAGGGATGCAATATAGGCCAAAGTCGTTCTGGAATTCCTTGTGGACCAGCTCATTTGTATGATCGGCCGTGATAACGAACAATGTATTCTTGAACCACGGTTCAGTCGATATCTCTTTAAAGAACTTTTTTAATGCAAAATCAGTATACCCGACGACCTCTAGAATTGGGGCAGGACCTTTTTTGAACTTATCCTTATACTTTTCGGGCACTTTGAAAGGATGATGTGAAGAAATCGAGAAAATCGAAGCCATGAATGGCTGGTGAAAACCATTTAGCTCCTGGGCAAAAAAATGGAAGAATGGTTCATCCCATACTCCCCATATGCCGTCAAAATCACTTTTGTCAGGATATTGGTTAAGTCCGAAATATGAGTCAAATCCAGCCATCCTGGCAAACGAATCGAATCCCATTGATCCGTTCGGGGCGCCGTGGAAAAACGCCGAGTAGTAGCCTTTCTTTTTCAAAAGTGCAGGAAGTCCGTTGATCTGGTTATTGGCATAATGTGAAATTATATAGGGCGTCTCAAGGGATGGCACTGATGCAAGTATTGAAGGCATGGCATCTATTGATTTTCTTCCGTCGGCGATGGAAACATCAAAAGTGAGGCTCTCCCTGATCAGTGAATCAAGAAAGGGAGTATAGCCTTTGTAGGTTCCGTTATCCAGTCCTGGGTTAAGCGATCCAAAATATTCCCGTGCAAAGCTTTCCAATATTATAATCACAATATTATCAGGCCTGAACGGTTTGTCTGTTGCAGGAACATAATGGGGATTATAAATCTCATCAAGCTTTTTCTTATCAAAAAAATTGTACTTTATCAATGGCTTTTTGCCGGAAGTTCTGATAATACTGAATGGCGTATTCAGGACAATGCCAACGTCACGGGGCGAGCTTACATACCGGGCGGCATTGCTTATCGTAATCGGGCGGGTTGAATGCCTGTAACCTCCCCTGGCCCCCCCGATTGCCAGCGCTACAGCCAATGGGATAAAAAGTATGTTGAATGCATGGTAAGGAATTTTATTGGCGGGTTCCGGTTTTACCGGCTTTAACCTGTTATAAAGATAGATCATCAGGAACCACAGGAATATGCAGAAAAGAACCGCCTGCCAGTAGTCGCCCATAAACTTAAAAAACATTTTGGGCAAATGCTCCTCATTTTCAAATGTTTTAAAGACATCGGCCGTAGCCCTCTTGAATACAAACCTGTAGTATACGAAGTCAGCACAATTGGCAGCAATTCCTATTCCATTTGTAACAAAAAAGATTATCCTCACCGTTTTTTCATATATCTGATTGTACCTGAAATCAAAAGGTAAAATCTCTAGCAGGATGAATAGAATATTCAGATAAACCGCAGCCGTGATATCAAACACCAGTCCGCCCTTCATTATTTTAAGGAACTGACCGGCTGAGATACCCGGGAACATCTGATGGTTAAAGAGATAAAAGCCGATCCTGCACAGTGAAAATAATATCAGAACCAATATTATTCTGTATGCAAGGACAAAAAGAATGTTTGTTGTAATTTTACGTATTTTCATCAGAGGGTAAATAATTATATTTTACCGGTCTTTTTATTGCTGCAAGGCCGGCATGCAAGATGCTAAAGTAACAAAACTATTTCTCTGATGCAAACTGAGTTTTCTTCAGCCAGAAAGTGATGGCAGATGAAGAACCAGAGCCGTAATTATGGCTGCCACCGGTGTTTCTCATCATTCCGCGGCCGCCGCCCATTCCGCCACCAAATCCGCCACCTATTCCACCTCCAAATCCGCCGCCCATTCCACCGCCCATTCCGCCACGCCCGAAGCCTCCTCCCATTCCACCACCGCCAAAACCTCCTCCCCTTCCTCCGTAATAGGACCTGTTACCGCTTCCCTGTCCCAGTCCTGAACGGGAAGCTATATAGCTGAATCCAACTATAAACTTGCCCTGCCCATTTTTTGCCTTATGGGATGGTGGCGGGATTTTCGATAATGGCATAACAAGTTCGTACCACAAATTGCCTTCAGTGTCATAGCTCATGGAGCCCCTGAAAGTATTAAGCTCATATGGAGCAATGAACGATGGTCCTGACTCTGAAAAACCCATCAATTCGATTTTAGCATCAACCGGTATCTGTATGCTGCCATTTCCCGAATTTCCAGACCTGCCGGATTGTGTAAACTGCCTCCTTTGCATCACCTGCTCATCCTGTTCATTCCCCGTTCCCTGAGGTGGCTGCTGGTCCTGATTACCCGCGATACTATGTTCAGGATTTGTCTGGCGATTTTGTCTGCCAGCCATCTCAGGCCCTCCATGATTCTGCATCCTGGCAGGATATTTCAGTCCCGTCTTTTTATCCTTCCTGGCATTCATAGCTATCCATACTGTAAGACCTGAACCAAGAATTTGCCTCTGAACATCCTGTTCAAACACCCTCAGGTCTATGTAGAGATTATCCCTGTCATTCGAGATGTAATAGTAAAACTTGCCCTTTTCTGAATAAAGCATCATGGATGGTTTCAGCTTGAGATCATCAATTCCCTTATCATGCCAGTGGACATAAAATGATTTATCCTTTTGGGCATAAACAACAGAACATAAAGCAAAAAATAAAACAGTCAAAGTACTTCTCATATTTTATATCTCCTTAGTTGACAGCTATAAGACAATCTTTAAATTCCGGTTATTCCAATTACATAACTATTTTTGATATTGACAAAAAAACCAGGCTTATGATGCCTGGCTTTTAAACGCATTCCCGAATGCCTTATTGCTTCTTAAAGTCCTTAAGCATCTCCTGCATATCAGAATTCATCCTGCTGACTCTTTTCCGTGCACTCATGCCGGCAATCAGGAAAATTACCATCAGAGCAATGAGCACATACATTACTATCCTGGCTGTTTCAGGCTTGGCTTTAAGCGCCTGAATCAAACCATTGTAAAGAAGCCAAAGAGCAAATAGATTGACAGCAAAGCTAACTATTGCTCCTCCGACTGGACTCAGTCCCGATATAAATCCAAGCAAAGCGCCTATTGGCATTATTACCATTACGGCTGCAGTCACCCTGGCGTTAGCCTCGAAATCGGTGCTTCCCTTGCAGATTGATGAAATCACAAGAAGAACCACTGCTCCAATGAACAATCCGATCAGGGCACCAATAATGGTCCAGATCAGCACCATTATTCCAAAAGCATGCCCGAACATTCCCATGCCGCCAAGATGGAGCAGGCTCCAGATAAAAGAAATGATACCTGCGACAGCACCATAGATAAGAGCTTTAATAATCGGCTCGCCTAATCCTCCAGTCGTCTTCATCGTAGAGAAATAGGCCTTTGGATTTACAAGGACATCCTTTGATTCCTTGATAAAAGCATTAAAATCGAAAGATGATTCACTCATAGTTTTAAATTGTTAAAGGTTATAGTTAGTAAAGTCCGATGACAGGTTAATCCGAATCCTAAGATAGAAAAAAAATTGATTTAATGGAAATAAGCTCACAATTTTATACCGGAAAACACAGGGACAGGCTTTCCTGCAGTTATTTTCGTCCGATCTTAAATATAATCCGGAGGAAACTATTCAAGATAAGTGTATCCATACAAGCCTGATCTGTAATTAGAGAGGAACTCTTTGCCTTCCTCAAGCGAGATTATTCCTGCCTTGACTGAGGAAGTCACCCATGATTCGACGGTTCGGACAAGCTTTTTCGAATTATACTGTACATATTCAAGCACTTCTGCAATTGTTTCACCGTCAATTATACGATCAATCTTATAGCCATTCTCGTCAACAGAAACGTGTACCGCATTCGTATCACCAAAAAGGTTATGCAGATCTCCAAGAATCTCCTGGTAGGCTCCAACCAGGAAAACTCCCAGATAATATGACTCCTTCCCCTTTAAAGGATGAACAGGTAGGTGATGGGAAGAATTTCTCGTCGCTATAAAGTTCTCAATTTTCCCGTCAGAATCGCATGTCATATCCTGGATCGTGGCTGATATGACCGGTTCCTCATTAAGACGGTGAATAGGCATAATAGGAAAGACCTGGTCTATTGCCCATGCATCGGGAATAGACTGGAACAGAGAAAAATTGCAGAAATATTTGTCGGACAGAAGCCTTGATATATCCCTTAATTCTTCCGGTACATGCCTCATGCTGCCCGCAACCTGGAACACTTTTCTTGCAACCGACCAGAATAGTCTTTCGATCAACGCTCTTGTTTTCAGATCTATAAGACCCAGGCTGAACCTGTCGAGGGCTTCTTCCCTGATCTGTTGTGCATCGTGCCAGGTTTCGAGCATCCTCGGCTGATTAAAGTTATCCCATAAGCTGAAAAGTTCTTTTACAAGCTCGTGATCATGTTCATTTACAACCTCTTCCTCGTCCCATGAGGGTAAAGTTGTCGTCTCCAGAACCTCGATAATAAGAACCGAATGATGTGCTGTCAGCGACCTTCCCGATTCAGTTATGACGTTTGGGTGAGGTATATTATTCTTGTTACTCGCATCCACAAAAGTGCTGACGGAGTCATTAACATATTCCTGGAGAGTATAGTTCACACTGCTTTCACTGTTTGAGGATCCTGTGCCATCGTAGTCGACTCCGAGCCCTCCTCCTATATCGACAAATTCTACATTAAAGCCAAGTTGTCTCAACTGAACATAGAACTGGGAGGCTTCACGGAGAGCTGTCTTAATGCGCCTTATCTTCGTAACCTGGCTGCCGATATGAAAATGAATAAGCTTAACGCAATCGCGCATTTTATTCTTTTCGATGAAATCAATGGCTTCCAGCAGTTCGCTTGAAGTAAGGCCAAACTTACTTATATCTCCACCGGAGTCTTCCCATTTCCCGCTCCCAATACTTGCAAGCTTTATCCGGATGCCGAGGTTTGGCTTAACTTTCAGTCTGCGTGAAACAGAAGTTATGAGCTTAAGCTCGTTGAGCTTCTCGACCACCAGAAAAATGCGCTTCCCCATTTTTTGCGCGAGAAGAGCGAGCTCAACATAGTCTTCATCCTTGTAACCATTACATATTATCAGTGACTCAGGATCGGTATTGATGGCTATAACGGCATGCAGTTCGGGCTTTGAACCCGCCTCCAGGCCAATATTGAATTTTTTCCCATGGCTGACAATCTCTTCAACCACGGGCCTCATCTGGTTGACTTTTATTGGATATATGATAAAATTCTGAGCCTTGTAGTCATACTCTTCCGATGCTTTCTTAAAACATTTCGAAATACTAATTATTCTGTCATCCAGGATATCCGGGAATCTTATCAGGACAGGCGTCGAGACATCGGTCAGCATTAGCTCGTCAAGGAGCTCCTTAAGATCGACGGAGATGCCTTTTTTCTGGGGCGTGACAACAACATTGCCCTTCTCATTTATGGTAAAATAGTTATCACCCCAGCCTTTTAAATTGTACAGTTCTTCTGAATCCTCAATGCGCCATTTCCTCATGGTCATGAAATTTGAACCGGTTATCAAATACTAAAGAACAGGAAAATATTTTTGTGCAATGTTATTAAAATAACATGAATATGGCTAAACAATGATTGGTTTTTTACAGTTATTAAATTCCCGATTCGCATTGTTCCCGGAATTTTGTTGTTTCTCTTATTGATCTGCAATTGTACAGTCATAAAGTCATTCAGACATGCAATCTTTTATTTTCACCACTCGATGATGATCACAATATCGGAGCACTCTTTATTTCCGTTTTCTCAATTACCCGGTAAACAGGGTATGTGTTATAGCCTTGCCCCCATTGAGGCACAAGATAGCGGTCAAGAAAATTCCAGGCCATGAGTCCGTCGTTCGACTGAGGTTCGAGCAGATAAGCTGCCAGGTTTGCAAGCGGCTGCGCGGTTCTGATAATTATTGTGCCTGCCTGAAAGTCATCTGTTTCAGTTATGAAACTGCCCCTGATAGTATTCAGATAATGACCCTGATTCAATGTGGCTGAACATTTCAGCTCGCTTATATCGAACCGTTCCACATTGATCCTGGCATGTTCAGTCAACTTCTCAATTTTAATGCCATGCAGTTTCAGCAATCCAATCACTCCGGCATCATTTATTTTCAGAATATAGGCGAACGGGAACCTGACATTCTTCACAGGATAATAATCTATAAAATAGGGAACAGTCACATTTATCTGACGGGCAGTCATTTTGAAAGGGGGGAAAGTACCCGGTTCTGAAGAACGCTCAGCCTCAAATGTCTTAATTGTAACCTGTTCAGGAAGAGGCCTTACCCTGCACTCAATTGCGAAGGAATCTTTGACACCGGGGTCAAGTCCCCGCCTGATTGTCTCTTCATCAGCCTCTTTTTCCATTTTTTTAATTTCAGCATAATGCAGGGAAACATATTCAGCAAGGGATTTTATCAGGAAATAGCAACCCTCGACACGTGATTTGAAATCGGCATGAACATAATTCTCATCAAGAATGCCAATTCTGTTCCGCAATCCATAATAATTAGTCATGTATCTGGGTTCCAAAGCGTCATATACCCATCCTTTGGAAGGGTCCATAAGGTCATAGAACTCACCATAAAAACAATTTTCGATCTTATATTTATTCAGAAGAGCCCCTGAAATTTCGGGGATCATTTTTGTACGAGCGTACTGGATCAGCGAATTATTTCCGTCGGGATTCACCATCCATGTGAATGTCACTGGCTCAACATGGAACGATCCGTCAGTGGTATGGCAGTCCATGAAAACTGCAGGGTCCCATTTGTTGAATACTTTTGATATGACACCCCTAAGCTCCGGTGATTCGGCTTTCATGGCATCTCTGTTAAGATCAAGCATCATCCCATTATATCTCAATCCGACTCCGTTCACAGGTCCATTCTGATTGGTCCTGTTCTGGGGACTTATCTTCTCATTTCCGTCAGGGTTGAACAGCGGGCATATCAGCAGAACAACGTGTTTCAGCAGTTCCGGATCCTTCTCGGAAAGAAGATCCCGTGCAAACATAAGAGAAGCTTCCTTGCCCTCAACTTCACCGGCATGGATATTCGCCTGGACGTAAATTACTATCCTGTCATCGTCTTCCCGCTGTTCCGGATATTTTGGAAGCGGATTACCGATCACAAGCAGAGGTATTACCCTCCCTTCAACCGATTGCCCTATTGTTTCGGTCTTTATTAGTTTTGAGGATTTCTTCAGCTGGCCAATAAAAGATATCACATCATTGTAATTGGATGTCGATTTGAAATCAGATCTTTCGGCAGCAGTCAGAAACTTAACCTGGCAATTTGCCTGAATTGCCGGCAGTAAAACCACCAGACAAAAAAACATTATTTTTTTCATTGAAGCAACGTTTCAATTTTAGTGCATAAAAGTAAGAATATTTCTCAGCCTTCAGATCATCTGACATCATTTGACAGTTAACCGTTTCCGTTGACAAATACCCTCCAGGTACAGTTAATTGATCCTGAAACGGGAAAGAAATGGCTGAACTCCGGCAAAAAATATAAAAAAAACGAGTAATTTGTTTTTTCCAGATTATTTTTTGTAAATTAGCGCCCTAATTTTTAAAATAGAATACAATGAACAAAGGAACAGTTAAATTTTTCAATGTAGCAAAAGGATTCGGATTCATTAAAGATGCTGATTCTGATAATGAATATTTCGTTCATGTTTCAGGTCTGATTGACAAAATCAAAGAAAATGATGAAGTTACTTTTGAGCTTGCAGAAGGCAAGAAAGGAATTAATGCAGTGAATGTAAAACTTGCTTAATTAACCATACTAAAGATTTAAGGCCGTCATGAACTGACGGCCTTTTTATTTATATGCATCTCCTTGCGCAGGGAGGTTGTTTCAGGAAACTTGCAAGTAATTGGAGGCCGATACGATCCCTTTCCGGTGAATCCGAATATTTGTGGCGCTATCACAGGGCAAGCAGATAAGTCAAATAGCCGTTTGATCTTTATTTATTCTTCTCAGCCTTTTTTGCCTTTTTGGCAGCACGTTTTTCTTTCAGGTTCTTTGTCGCTTGTTTTTTAACTTTTGACTGTTCTTTTGCTTTTTCGTGTGACATATTGATAAATTTTTAATTTAACATAATGTCAAATTTAAGCAAATCAAAAATATTATTACATTAAGTTTTTAACAAAGAAGTAGTTACCTTATAAACTTTCCCGCCTCCCCGTCAACATACCATATTAATTCTCCATTTTCCGGCTTGACAAATGCTGCAGGAAAGTTCAATGATTCAGTGGTTTTTTTATGGATAGCTTCTAAAATATGCGCCTTTTTATGACCTGTAGCAAGGAATATCAGCCTTTTGGCATTGTTGATAACTTTCCCGGTGATTGTTATCCGTTTCTGACCTGTTCCGGGATGCACCGTCATCTCACACAACTTATCCGCTTCAAAAAGCCCTAAGTTGCCAGGAAAAATTGATCCTG
This sequence comes from uncultured Bacteroidales bacterium, assembly GCA_963717685.1. GTDB lineage: Bacteria > Bacteroidota > Bacteroidia > Bacteroidales > VadinHA17 > LD21. The sequence goes on from OY970346.1 coordinate 3,288,383, forward strand.
TATGGCCGTCTTCTCCGATTCCAAGTAGGATCAGATCAAATTCAGGCCAGTTATTTCTGACAGGCAGGTTACCAGTCAGCACTCCTGCATATCTCGAGATCTCAGATGCCGGATCGGCTTCTCCCCATATACGGTGAATATTTGCCTCAGGGACATTAATATGTCTTAAGAGCAGCCTTTTAGCCGATCCGAAATTGCTTTCAGGGTCATCAGGAGGAACACATCGCTCATCAACCCAGAAAAAAGAAACTCTCTCCCAGCCGGGAGTCCCTGAATAACCGGTGACAAGAGCTTCGAACAATAAATCAGGTGTACTGCCACCTGAAAGCGCCATTGAAAATGGCAATCCTTGTTTACCGGCCATTGCGACTAAAGAGGCAATCTCATTTGCCAGTGCCTCTGCCACAAGCATGCTGTCCTGATATATCCTGAAATTTCCTATTACCATAATTTGTCACTTGACGATCTGTCAATTATCGTTTTAATACCCGAATTCTCCTAAGCTTTCAGGCGAGGATTCATTATCAGCTATAGTTCGCAATATTGTCCGTCATCGGACAGGTTCTTGCAAGGATAACGCCATGTAAGGCCGCAACCTTCGATAAGGTCGTTCGAAACCGATGGTCCCCAGGTGCCGGCAGGATACCCGTAAATTTTTATGCTTTTGTCATTTGCCCATGCATTTTGTATCGGCTTAATGAATTTCCAGGCAGTCTCTACCTCGTCATCTCTGGCAAAAAGTGTTGAATCGCCCACCATTACGTCATATAACAATCTTTCATAGGCTGAAGGCACCCTGATATCAGCCAGGTCCCTGTAGTGAAAATCCATATTCACATTCTTCACTGTGAATCCGGCACCTGGTTCCTTCATGTCAAATTTCAGCAGTATTCCCTCATCAGGTTGTATTCTTATTATCAATTGATTGGAATCGTATGATCCGGCTTCTCTCTGAAAAAGATAATGAGGAGTCCTTTTAAAATGAATTACTATTTCTGTTACCCTTGTGGGAAGACGCTTTCCAGTTCTTAAATAAAAAGGGACTCCTCCCCAGCGCCAGTTATTGATAAAAAATTTAACCGCAACGAAAGTTTCTGTTTTCGAATCCGGATCAACGCCTTTTTCCTCACGGTATCCGGGCACATAGTTTCCGTGAATGGTCGATCCCATATATTGTCCCCTTATGACCTGTTTTGACACATCTGCCTCAGTTAATGGCTGGAACGACTGGAATACCTTGAGAACTTCATTACGGATTGAATCAGGATCAAGCGAAGAAGGTGGTTCCATTGCAGTCATTCCGGACATCTGCAAAAGATGGTTCTGAACCATATCTCTCAATGCACCTGCTCCGTCATAATATCCTCCTCTTTCTTCCACTCCCAGACTTTCCGATGCTGTTATTTCGACCCGGTGGATATAATTCCTGTTCCACAGGGGTTCGAAGATCCCGTTTGCGAACCTGGTCACAAGCAGATTCTGCACTGTCTCTTTCCCAAGATAATGATCAATTCTGTAGATCTGCTCCTCATTTACGAGTCCATGGAGCTTTTTGTTCAGGTCCCTGCCGGATTCAAGGTCGTACCCGAAGGGCTTTTCAATTATCAGTCTTCTGAAGCTTTTTTTCTGGTCAGTCAGACCTGCATGTGAAAGGTTTTCTGCTATAATTTCGTACGTCGCCGGAGGTGTGGCCATATAGAACACATAGTTGTCCGATATACTGCGTTCCCTGTCGATGGATTCAAGTTTCGCCTTAAGTTCGTTATAATCTGAAGCATGACTATTGTCCATCGAGAGGTAAAATAACATGGCTGTAAAACCATCAATCAACTGTTCATCAAAGTTTATTTCATCAGAAAAAGAAAGAATGCTTTCTTTCATTTTTTTACGGAAATCAGCATCTGAATAAACCGTTCGTCCTGTACCCAGAACAGCGAATCTTTCAGGAAGTATATTTTGTAATTTCAGTGAAAACAGTGCTGGGATCAGCTTTCTTGACGCCAGGTCGCCCGAAGCACCGAAAATGACAAGTACTAGATCTTTTGGACTTTCCATATCATATTATTATTGAAAGCAAAGCCTGCCTTATGATCATGTAAAAAGAAGGAATTTGCCTTTCAAATTAACATAATGAAACAAATTATTGTTCTGGTCAAAAATACGAATTAATTCTTTTCAGATTTTTATTGATGTTGATTAAAAGGTTTATAACTTTTCTATAAAACAGTTACTGTTATTAATTATTTTGCTCTATTTTGCATCAGTTTGTAAGATTTAAAATATATTTACATAATTATTGAAACATGAATAACAAGAAATCCATATTATCATTATTCCTGGAAAAAAGGTTTATTGGAAAAGAATGAGAATGGTATTATGGTTTAGGATTAGGTAAAGCCGTTCTCTTGAAAAACAGGGAACGGTTTTTTTATAATTATTACTGATAAGGATTTATTAAATGAAAAAAGAAAGGCCATTACGCGGCGGATTGTACAGACAGGAGTTTGAGCATGAAAACTGCGGGATAGGATTTGTCGCAAATATAAAAGGGAGAAAGTCACATTCAATAATCAGCCAGGGGCTTGATATACTGAGGAACATGACTCACAGAGGCGCTGAAGGCGCCGATAAGAAAACAGGGGACGGGGCAGGAGTTCTGATCCAGATCCCCCGCGACTTCTATCTTATCCAGGGATATGCCCTGCCTCCCGAAGGACAATTTGGAACAGGACTGATATTTCTTCCGCGCAATGCCTCTGATTCTGCACGATGCGAAGATATTTTCACCGGTATCATCAGGGAAGAAAATGTGAGGATTATAGGATTCCGTGAGGTTCCTCGCAACAATTCGGTTCTTGGCGAAATATCCCTTGCTGCTGAGCCGGATATAAGGCAGATCCTGCTTGGTGCTGATGTACCACAGGAGGATCTTGAACGCAAATTATACATTATAAGGAAACGTACGGAAGTCGCGATAAGAAATTCTGACATTAAGGAAAAAAATCTGTTTTACATACCAAGCCTTTCCACAAAAGTGCTTGTTTACAAAGGAATGCTGACGTCCCTTCAGCTTGGAGAATATTTTACAGATCTTACCGACGAAAGGCTTCAAAGTGCGATCGCGCTCGTTCATTCACGGTTCAGCACAAATACTTTCCCGAGCTGGGATCTTGCCCAGCCATTCAGGGTTCTCGGACATAATGGTGAGATTAACACCATCCACGGTAACAGGTTATGGATGGAAGCGAGGGAATCAATTCTTAAATCTGAAAAGTTGGGCGACCTTTCAAGGATATATCCTATTATTGAGCCCGGCAAAAGCGATTCCGCATCACTCGACAATGTACTGGAGTTCCTTTTGATGAGTGGCAAATCGCTTCCCTATGCAATGTCGGTTCTTATACCTGAATCAATAAATTCAAAGAATCCGATTTCATCCGAGCTCAGGGCATTCTATCATTACCATTCTACTTTTATGGAACCATGGGACGGACCGGCTTCACTGATTTTTTCCGACGGCAGATATATAGGTGGTATGCTTGACAGGAATGGATTGCGTCCATCAAGATATGTAATAACAACAAACGATCTGATCGTTATGAGTTCCGAGGCAGGAGTGCAAAGCTTCAATCCTGAAGAGATAAGGGAAAAGGGCCGTTTAAAACCAGGTAAAATGCTCCTTGTCGATACGAAAGAAGGGAAGATTCATTACGATGATGAACTGAAAGCTGATCTGGCAAATGAATTCCCTTACGGCAAATGGATAGAACAGAACATGGTTAACCTTGAAGAAATAGAGACAGGGAATGTCATCACTCCGGAACTTGGTCCATGCTATAAAAAATATCTGACTTCCTTTAATTACTCAAGGGAAGACATTGAAAAGCTCATAAGGGAAATGGCTGAAACCGGAAAAGAGCCCACCGGATCGATGGGTAACGATGTACCCCTGGCGGTCCTTTCAAGAAAACCTTACAGGCTTTTTAACTATTTCAAACAACTTTTTGCCCAGGTGACGAACCCGCCAATAGATCCGATAAGGGAAGAGCTTGTGATGACACTCTCGGGCTATCTGGGATCTCTTCAGCAAAATCTTCTTGAGACCTCGCCGGACCATGTAAAGATGGTCCGTTTCAGGAACCCCGTAATATCAAATACTTATTTCCAGGTTGTAAAAAATCTGAGGTACAAGGGCTTCTCTGCAGCCAGCCTTTCCATGCTCTTTGATGCAACAAAAGGGGCCGAAGGTCTTGTAAATGCCATGGATAAGCTTTGCCTGAATGCCGAAAAAGCAGTCGATGAAGGCAAAAACTATATTATACTTTCCGACAGGGGAATTGATCAGGATACCGCTCCTATTCCATCCCTGATGGCAGTATCCGCCGTTCATCATCATCTTATTGACAAGCGCAAGCGCATGCAGATCGATATTGTAGTTGAGACGGCCGAACCAAGAGAAGTCATGCATTTTGCCTTGCTATTCGGGTATGGAGCCAGCATCATAAATCCGTACATGAGCTTCGCGATTATTGACAGGCTTGTGAAAGAAAAGGCGATACAGCTTGACTATCAGAAGGCTGAAGCTAACTATATCAATTCCATCAACAAAGGCATTCTCAAGATAATGTCAAAAATGGGTATTAGCACACTCAGAAGCTATCGATCATCCCAGATATTTGAAGCAGTGGGAATTAATCCTGATGTCATCAACAAATATTTTGCAGGAACAATTTCCCGCATCGGAGGAATCAGCATGAACGAAATTGCGGAAGAGGTCCTGATTCCGCACAGAAAAGCTTTCATTGAAGAAACGCAACCAGAGATACTGACTGAGGGAGTATATTCATACAGGAAGAATGGCGAGCATCATGCTTGGAGTCCGGAAACTATCTCATTGCTGCAATGGAGCGCACGTACCGGCGACCATTCAAAATTCAGGGAATTTAGCCATCTTGTCAATGATGATACTGCTAGTCCCGGATTCATAAGGGGATTGCTCAGGATAAAAAGTAATCCTATTCCTGTAGAGGAAGTCGAACCTAAGGAAAAAATAATGAGACGCTTTGTGACAGGCGCCATGTCTTATGGTTCAATAAGCCGTGAAGCTCACGAAACAATGGCAGTAGCGATGAACAAAATCGGAGGAAGAAGCAATACAGGAGAAGGTGGAGAGGATCCTGAGAGGTTCAAACCATGTCCGGACGGAACCAGCGTAAGAAGTGCCATCAAGCAGGTAGCCAGCGGGCGGTTTGGAGTGACAACCGAGTACCTTGTCAATGCTGATGAAATACAGATAAAAATTGCACAGGGAGCAAAACCGGGGGAAGGAGGACAGTTGCCTGGCCACAAGGTTGATAAGATAATTGCCAGGACCCGATATTCAATTCCGGGCATTACACTAATATCTCCCCCTCCTCACCACGATATATATTCAATAGAAGACCTGGCTCAACTTATTTTTGATTTGAAAAATGTCAATCCCGATGCCAGGATAAGCGTGAAACTGGTCTCTGAGACCGGAGTGGGTACAATTGCTGCAGGCGTAACCAAAGCGGGTGCCGATCTTATTACGATAAGCGGATATGAAGGAGGAACGGGTGCAAGCCCTTCTTCATCGATAAGACATGCCGGATTGCCGCTGGAACTCGGGTTGGCTGAAACTCAGCAGACGCTGGTAATGAACAACCTCCGACGAAAAGTTATGCTTCAGGCTGACGGTCAGCTTAAAACTGCACTTGACATAATTATGGTTGCCCTGCTTGGAGCCGAGGAATATGGATTTTCCACCAGCGCCTTGATAGTACTTGGATGCGTCATGATGCGCAAATGTCACCTTAATACCTGTCCTGTCGGCATTGCCACGCAGAATCCCGAACTCAGGAAAAGGTTCAGGGGAAGACCCGAGCACCTTATCAATTTCTTCAGCATGCTTGCTGAAGATGTACGCGAATACCTTGCAGAAATGGGATTCAGAAGCATGGATGAAATAATTGGAAGGGCCGACCTGCTTGAGAGAAATCCTGACATCGATCACTGGAAAATCAGGAATCTGGATCTTTCAGAGCTTCTTGCAGTACCCGAAGAAAGCAGGATAAATCCGACGCATTGCACCGACAAACAGGAAGTAAAAACATCCGATGTCCTTGACCAGGAATTAATAAGCGAAGCTGAGAGAGCTATTAGCTACGGGCAACCGGTGGAAATTGCAAAGCCTATCAGAAATACCAACAGGACCACCGGAGCCATGATTTCAGGCAAAATATCCAGAATTCATGGATCAGGGGGGCTGCCTGACGGAACAATCAAATGCAGGTTCACCGGTTCTGCAGGCCAGAGTTTTGGAGCATTCCTGGTTCCCGGAATTGAATTCTTCCTGGAGGGAGAATCAAATGATTACCTGGGAAAAGGACTTTCAGGAGGAAGGATAATTGTTGTACCGCCAGAGGGATCCGCTTTTGAATCTGACAAAAACATTATTGCAGGTAATACGGTCCTATATGGTGCCACCAGGGGTGAAGCATATATTTCTGGCATTGCCGGAGAGAGGTTTGCTGTCAGGAACAGCGGAGCTCTTGCCGTAGTGGAGGGTACCGGAAATCATTGCTGTGAATATATGACCGGCGGACGAATAGTCGTTATTGGAAAAACCGGAAGCAATTTTGCTGCCGGAATGAGTGGAGGCACTGCCTATGTTTTCAACGAAGCAGGGAATTTTGATTATTTCTGCAACATGGGAATGGTTGAGCTTTCACTTGTGGAGGATATGAGTGATATAGCGGAACTGATGGAACTTATTTCGCGTCATTATCGTTTTACAAGCAGCAGAAAGGCAAAAATGATCATAGATGATCCGGATAAATATATTCCAATGTTCATCAAAGTGTTCCCATACGATTATAAAAAGGTCCTTCAGGAACAAAAGCTTGAGGAGCTCAGAAAAAAAATAGCCGACGTGGAAATGGATGTGGAATACGATCCAAAATCCTGAGAGCAGGTATTAAATAAATTATTAAATCAAAAATTATGGCTGATCCGACCGGATTCCTGAAGATAAGGAGGAAAGAAGCTGGAAACAGACCGCTTCATGAAAGAATATGTGATTTCAGTGAAGTGGAACAGGTGCTGAACAGTGAGGACAGGATGCTGCAGGCTTCAAGATGCATGGACTGCGGAACCCCTTTCTGTCACTGGAGCTGTCCGCTTGACAACCTTATACCCGAATGGAATGATCTTCTTTACAAGGGTGACTGGAAGGGCGCTTATGAAAGATTGAACTTTACCAATAATTTTCCTGAATTTACAGGCAGGATCTGTCCTGCCAGCTGTGAGCATGCATGCGTTCTCAATATTAACGTGGAACCTGTCACAATAAGGGAAAATGAAGTCGCAATTACAGAAAAAGCTTTTTCAGAAGGTTATATAAAGCCGCATCCGCCAAAAAAACGTTCGGAAAGAAAAGTCGCAATAATAGGTAGCGGACCTGCCGGGATGGCTGCAGCAGATCTCCTGAACAGGGCGGGTCATACTGTCACGCTTTTTGAAAAAAATGAAAAGGCAGGAGGGCTTCTGCGCTACGGGATTCCGGATTTCAAGCTCAGCAAGGCAACCATTGACAGGCGCCTGAATCTTATGACGAGCGAAGGAATAATAATAAAAACCGGAGTGATTGTCGGAAAAGATATATCAGGAAAAGAAATAACAGGAAATTTTGATGCTGTGTGCGTCGCAATTGGAGCCGGGTCCCCCCGTCCACTGCCTGTTGAGGGCAGCGAATTCGACGGAATTCATTTTGCAGTTGATTTTCTCTCAGCTCAGAACAGGCTGAATGACGGACAATTACTTTCACCAGACTGCCAGATTAATGCATATGGGAAGAGTGTCATGGTAATTGGCGGCGGGGATACAGGATCGGACTGCGTCGGGACGGCAATAAGGCAAAAAGCACGCAGTGTGACACAAATTGAGATATTACCAAAGCCTCCGCTTGAAAGAACGGCTGAAAACCCATGGCCTTTTTATGCCAAAGTACTGAAAACAACCACTTCCCACGAAGAGGGCTGTGAAAGGTTCTGGAATATCTCGACACTGAGATTCGTCGGTGACGGCAGGCTGACCAGGGGAGCAGAAGTCGAAGATGTTAAATGGGAGCTATCCGATAACCAATATAAAATGAGACCTGTCCCCGGTACACGAAGGGTAATAGAGACGGATCTCGTTTTGCTGGCCCTCGGATTTATTCATCCTGTTCTGGAAGGAGTGGTCAGCGAACTGGGATTAGAGCTCGATGACAGGAAAAATATCAAAGTTGATAAAACACTGGCAACAAGCCATCCAAAGGTATTTGCAGCCGGTGATACAGTGAACGGTGCAAGCCTTGTCGTTAATGCTATAGCGTCAGGCAGAAAGGCTGCCAGGGAAATAGACCTGTACCTGAAATCTATGACCTGATCCTGCCTTTTGCAGGTTAAATGAAGGTTATATCAAGCGAAAAAATCACTTTCTTTTCCCTTCCTCGTCCAATTTGATATAAAATACCGTACCTTCAGATTTGTTGCTCACAAAGCTGACATGTCCGTTAAGATAATTCTCAGTCAGAAGCTTTATACTGTAAGTCCCAAAGCCCCTGCCCTTGCCTTTGGTCGAGAAAGATCTTTGAAATATCTGCAGCTGAATCTCTTTTGGCATATCGGCAGCACTATGAACATAAAAAACCACACTTGAGTTTTCCGGCAAGCAGCCAGCAGTCACCGTGCCTCCCTGGGGAGTAGCCTCAAGAGCATTTTTCAGCAAATTGATTAATACCCGTTGAAGCAGTATCCTGTCGCTTTTTAGCTCAATGGCAATAGAATTCTGGTCAATGACGATTATTTTACCGATTGCTGATTCATGATATCTGATCATGTCTGTTGCATCGTTGAGAACTCTAAGCGAATCCAATCTTTCTATGTTTACATTAAGATCTCCATTCTCAGCAGCCCTTATCTGACGCTGAAGCAATATTTCATCTATAAGGTTACGGCTTGCTTCCTCCGACTGGTCTATCAGTTTCCTGGCTTCCTCAGGATTGGTTCCTGACTTAAGGATCATGAGTAGCCCGTTAAGTCCGCCTGCAGTATTAAGAATATCATGGAAGAATATTCTTTCCAGTACATATCTTCTTTTTTCATCGCTGATGTCATCAAGTGTAAAAATATAAAAATCCTCACCAGAGAATTTTATTGGAACGGACGTTATTCTGAAATCCCAGCTTTTGTCATGTCCTTTTTGTGATGATGTTATTTGTGCTTCCCGAACAGTCTTCTGCTGTGTTTTCTGGCTATCTATTATAGCGTTAACTGCACCGCAGATAGTACACGCTTCGGATGTTCCGCAACCCGCACGCTCTTCTGCCGAATGGATACACGAAATAGCTTCTCCTGGCCTTTTTCCGAGAAGATCCTCAAGTGAATCATATCCAAGGGTTTTGACAAAATCATTATTGGCATAAACTATCTGCCTGTTTTTATCCAGTATTGCACCGATACTGTTGGTCAGACTGAAAATATCGCCCAGCAGCTCATGAGATTTCACAATTGCCTTCCTTGCATTTATCTCATCTTCGGATGACCTTCCCGGATCAGCAAGTCTGATTATATTCTCCATGTATCTCTAATTAGTTTTTATTCAAATGCCGTGCAAATATATGGAAATCAATAATACATAATATTTATCCTTGTCTGTAAGGTGTACTAGCTTTTGTCTGCCTCAGGTCAATAAGGCTTACCGGTCCTGACTTATTCAAAATGCAATTTCACCGACTAAATCCATCCGTTCATTGAATTGTGAAAACCAGATTGGTAATTAATTCGTTAAAAAGATAAAATTACTTCATATAATAGGAAATATTAACAATAAAAGAGACCTGGTTATAAAAAGTTTCCGTAGATCCCGCTGATCTATTTAGATTCATGAAAAAATCCATAATCATTAGCGGGATCTGCGGAAATTCAGGGATTAATTATCAGCAATTTCCTTCATTCCCCTGACTGTCTCAATAAGCCTGACAAGCTCACTACGATAGCCTTCCTCATCTTCACCCTTTGCCGATTTAGCAAGGATTGCAGCTCTTTCAAGGCTTGAGGTTCCCCTGAATTCAGATTCTCTCAGGATCATTCCGAACTCTGCCACCGCTGCAGCAAACCTTAAATTATCTGAAGCCTTGCCTATTTCTTCTGCCGGGCTTTTCACTGGTTCTTCAAACAGGATGCTTGTATTGCTGTCTGGTTTCTTGTAACGGATCTTGATAGTAAGAAGTTCATCTGAGTACTTATCTTCATTGCTGTTCCGTGATTCCTGGTATTTAAGCGGATCAACCGATGGTATTTTCTCGCCTGACCCTGCAGGTACTATCTCATATAGCGCCGTTACCATATGGCCTGAACCCATTTCCCCTGCATCCTTCTTATCATTATTGAAATCCTCATCATTAAGAAGCCTGTCCTCATAGCCTATAAGCCTGTAAGATTCTGCTTCAGCCGGATTGAATTCAAGCTGGAACTTTACGTCTTTTGCTATCGTGAAAAGGGTCCCTCCAAACTCGTGGATAAGGACACGCCTTGCTTCCTGCAAATTATCAATATAGGCATAATTGCCATTCCCCTTGTCAGCTATTATTTCCATTTTGTCATCCTTATAGTTACCCATCCCGAAGCCCAGGACAGAAACAAAAATTCCTTTTTCACGCTTTTCCTCCATAAGCCTTTCAATTCCACCATTGCTCGATTCACCTACGTTGAAATCACCGTCAGTGGACAGGATTATCCTGTTGTTCCCGCCTTTTATAAAATTTTTTTCTGCCACATCATAGGCCATCCTTAAGCCGGCGCTTCCATTGGTAGATCCTCCTGCTTCAAGATTGCCTATGGCACTCATTATTTCTTCTTTCCTGTTGCCGGGCGTCGATTTAAGAACAATTCCGGCATCGCCTGCATATACAACAATAGCGACATGATCCTGAGGACGCAGTTCATTGACAAGAAGGCCTAAAGCTGATTTTAGAAGTGGGAGCTTATTGGGCTCATCCATTGAACCGGATACATCGATAAGAAAAACCAGGTTCGATGGCGGTAGATTTGATTTGTCTATGCTTTTCCCTCTTAATCCTATCTGGAGCAGCCTGTGATTCAGATTCCACGGACAGACAGCCAATTCAGTATATACAGAAAACGGATGTTCTCCATTGGGTTCAGGATAGCTGAATTTGAAATAGTTGATCATCTCTTCTATCCTTACTGCATCAGCAGGAGGCAAAGTACCGTTGTTAATGAATCGTCTTATGTTGGAATATGAAGCATTATCAACATCTATAGAGAAAGTGGATAAAGGGTTATTCTTCACATTCTTATACCCGTTCTCGCTGATGGGAGCATACCCTTCAGTATTGAAATTATTGTTATAGGGCTGGAAGTATCCCGCAGATCCCTGCGACATGCAAGCAGGAGACGGAGCTGAGGTCCTTCCGGTGAAGTTTTTCCTGGAGCCATAACCTGCGACGACTATTTCATCCAAAGCAACTTTTTCCTGTGTCATAGTTACATTGATGACCTTGTTGCTTCCGATTTTCCTTTCCAGGGATGAGTAACCGATCAGACTGAAGACTAGTATATTATCATGGTCGTCGACCATAATGCTATAATTGCCGTTCTGATCTGTAGCGGTTGCCGTGATACCGCCTTTTACCGATACATTTACACCAGCCAGAGCTTTTCCCTGTTCATCAAGCACTTTGCCTGTAATGGTCCTTGATTCAGTGAAAGCGACCAATGCTGCTGCAAGGATCAGTATTACGAAAAATTTGAAACTGTTTTTCATGACTAATTGATTTTTGGTTAAACATTTTATAACAGGATGCGGCATTTGTCGGAATTCCATAAAAGTCTTACGCATTTTTATGCATTTAGCTATCTTTAGGATGTTATTGAATCAGAAAGAGGAAAGGATGGTTCTCAAGCCCTTCAGAAGAATTTCACTTAATAAGAGTGAGGATGAGATGCTGGCTGATTTCAGTATCTCGGGAGATCTGGAGATTCTTGGGAAGATCTATTCTCCATACATGCATCTCGTATATGGTGTCTGCCTTAAATACCTGAAGGAAAGAGAAGAGTCGATGGATGCCGTAATGCAGATCTTTGAAAAGCTCATCACAGATATCCCCAGGCAAAAAATAGAGAACTTCAGAAGCTGGCTTCATGTCGTAACAAGGAACTATTGTCTCATGCAACTAAGATCAAAAAAATCTTATGATGAGAAATTCAATGAATGGATAACCGATCCGGAAAATTTTATGGAAATCCCTGATGAATTGCATCCTGTTGATAAAGAGGAACCTGTTATGGAAAAGGCGCTCGAAGATTGTATTGAAAGACTGAAAGAAGAGCAGAAAGCATGCATCGTCCAGTTTTACTATGAGAACAGATGCTATAATGAGATCGCTGAAAATCTTGGCCTTGATGAAAAAAAAGTGAAAAGCCATCTTCAGAATGGGAAAAGAAATCTGAAACTTTGTCTTGAAGAAAAAGATGAAACGGGTAGATAAGAATCGGAATAATGAACTTACAGACTTCCTCAAATACAAAAGAGGGAAGATGACAGGAAAGGAAAGGAATGCTTTTGAAAGAAAGCTTCAGAAAGATCCTTTTGCCGAAGAAGCGGCAGAAGGTTTTTCAGGTGTCACTTCAGAACAGGCCGCTGAAGATTTGTCCCGCCTTGAAAAACAGTTAAATTCCAGAGTTGCGGGAAGGCAGAAAATAGTCTATTACCGAATTGCCGCCTCTGTGGTGGTGCTTGCCTTATTATCATCCGTATTTATTTTACTCGAAAAATCCAAACCTGCATTAAAGACATCCCAATCCTCCGGCAGCCAGCTGTCAGTCGAGAAACCTAAACCCATGGAGCCTTCAACGCATGAGGCAATGGTATCGGAAGAAAAGATGGCACTCCAAAAAACCAAGTTAATAAGAAAAGATGAAATTTCTCATGACAAAGGTATTCGCGGAATCGGACCGCAAACAGAAAACCCCAAATCGGAAAAGGAACCGGAGCTAATCGCAAAAGCGGACAAGTATGAGACCGGAGCTGTTGTTGCTGAAAAACGGACCCTGGCCCCGGCAGCCTGCAATCCTGCCTCTCAAAAATATAATTTTAAAGGAAAAATAATTTCATCAGAGGACAATATGCCAATTACCGGTGCAAGCGTCAGTGTAAAGGGAACCCGTAAGGGTGTAGTCACGGATACGGGAGGTAATTTTAATATCATCGTCAGCGATTCAACATCAAGAACTCTTGTGGCAGATTTCATCGGAATGCAGTCAAAGGAATTCGAGGGGCAAAATGATTCAAGCATTCAGATAAAGCTCAACCCATCAGAGACTAATTTGAGCGAAGTTGTCGTCATGGGTTATGGGGCTGCAAAGAATAATAAGGCTGCCAGGGAAGAACCCAGTAATGAGGATGAAAATGAAACAGGATATGCACCACCGCAACCTGTAAACGGGAAACAGGATTTCAATAATTATATCGAACAAAACATTCACATTCCGGCATCCATGAAAGAAGGCACCCGTGCAGTTGTGATACTGAGCTTTATTGTCAGAAGCACTGGTGCGATTGACAGCATTAAAATTATCAGGAGCCCGGGGAATGAATTTTCCGACGAGGCCGCAAGGCTGGTCAGAAACGGGCCGGGTTGGAAACCTGCAGAAAGCAACGGTAAAAAGAGAGATGATTTGGTGAGATTGCGGATAACTTTCAAATAATCAATATAATAACTGATGGTTAAAAAACTCCTGCCGACAATAATTGCATTGATGATTGCCGTTTATAATTCGAACTCGCAGAATATTGATTCCTCATCGTTCAGATTAAATTCCAGGTACAACTTCTATTCCAATGAAAAAAACGGAGAAGCAATCCTACACGTCCCTCAAAATTTTATATACAATTATCTTGAAATCAGACTATTGATAAATAATGCTGATTCAGTATCCTGGAAAGGAAAGCCGGGCAGTAATCTCTTAAGGATACAATTTCCGATTAATAACGCTGACGGGACCTGCAGGATTGCAGCTGATATTTATGCCCGTGGCTCACGATCAGTTTTTAAGGCATCATCAAGCGTCAGGATTCTCAACCATAAACCAAACGAAGTCAGGATCGACAGATTGACCGGAGGGCTGATAGTGAACAACAGGCAGTTTATTCCATTCGGATTTTATTGTTACTCCCCTGTCTATCCCTCTCTTCCTGAAGAAGAAGCGGTAAGAGGATTCAACATGATGTCGCCTTACCAGAAGATACTTCCTGTGACTTATAATCAAAGGAAAGCCTATATGGATCGATGTGCCCAGCTAGGAATGAAGGTGAATTATAATCTTTTGTCTGTCTCAGGAGGCGGAGGTGTCGGTTCCGCTATAAACGGGTCTGATCGTAAACAAATTAGGGAACTCCTGATAAAAGAGATAAATTCCTTCAAGGATCATCCTGCTCTGCTGGCATGGTATATAGCTGATGAGCCAAATGGTACAAGGCTCCCTCCCGACTCCCTACTTACGATTTATAAACTGGTAAAAGAAACCGACCCATGGCATCCTGTTTCAGTGGTTTTCACTGCCCCATTTATCTCAGCACTCAAATACGCTGATGCTCTCGATATTGTCATGGCCGATCCTTATCCGGTTCCTGAACTGCCCGTCACAGTCGTAGGCAATGTTGCGGAACAGCTGGCTAAAGCATTTGCAGGGCGAAAGCCGGTATGGATTGTTCCGCAGGCATTCGGGGGAGGTGAAATCTGGAAAAGGGAACCGACAGCACAGGAAATAAGGTCAATGACATATCAGTCAATAATATCGGGAGCAAGGGGAATTCAATATTTTGTGAGACAGGGTCTGAATCTTTTTCCAAAATCAGCAGCCACTTGGAGCGAATGCGGAAAAATGGCTGTAGAGATTGCGGAAATGACCCCATGGCTATTATCCGATGAGGTGACGATTCCTGTCAGCAGCGGGATACAAAATATACCTGTGAAATCATTTCTGCATAATGGCACTTTATTGATCCTGGCTGTCAATAATTCAAATTACCCGGTTGATGTCCGCTATTCTCTCCCGACGCACTTTTCCGGTAAAGTGAAGGTACTGTTCGAAAACCGTTTTATGAATATAAACGGAGGTGCATTTTCAGATCTTGTTCCCGCTTACGGATCACAGGCATACCTGTTCGACATCAAGCCTCACAGGCAGGATATTCAGACATGGAATCATAATCTGACAGTAGATCCCGGCTTTGAAGATATTTCAAATCCGGGTGTGCCTTCTTCATGCTATGCCAGAAATAATGGCGACAGGGGCACAACATTTTTTCTTGATTCACGTGAACATTTTGAGGGATCCCATTCGCTGAGGCTTGTGACTCCTGAAGATGATAAAGGTGCCAGGCTTAAATTCTTCCCAATCAACATAAGAGGCGGAGCTTCATACATATTATCTGTAATGGCAAAAACAGACCCTGATATGGATCCGCACAATACAGAAACCGGACAAAATCAATGTTTTGAGATCTCGTTAGGGGATTACGGGTCATGCAGGTTTAATATGGATTCTGGCTGGCGGCAGTTCGTGACTGTCGTTGCCATTCCTGACACCCTGGATATCAAGGCGAAGGCCAATATAATATTGCAGATGCCTTCAGCAGGAACGGCATGGTTTGATATGCTTCAGGCAGCCGAATGTGCCGATATGAAAGAATGCGTAAATCCTGAATTAAAGATACCTTTGTTTGACTTTTAAATCATTTTAATTTCCCTAAGCTAAAGATGAGAAACTGACTTCATAAAACAATCAATAAAACATTAACTCCCATATTGAAAAACCAGGAAGTTCTGATAAAAATAACCAATGGAAAATAAATTATATCTTATGATCCTGTCGATTTTGATCTTTACAGGATGTTCGTCAAGGAATGGCAATCTCAACTATAATGGGAATTCAAAACCATTGCATGAGAATGCTTTTATCAGGCTTCCCCTTGGGTCCGTGAAGCCCGACGGCTGGTTGAAGGAACAACTAAGGCTTCAGGCAGACGGGCTTACCGGCAATGTGGATGATTTCTGGCCCGATCTTAAAAACTCAATGTGGCATGGAGGCACAGGCGACGCCTGGGAAAGAGGACCGTATTTCCTTGATGGCCTTGTTCCCCTGGCTTATCTTCTCGACGACGAGCAATTGAAGGAGAAGGTCAGAACATGGATTGATCCTATTCTTGCAAGCAGCAGTGATTCAGGATGGTATGGCCCCTGGAAGAACAGGGACAGATGGCCTCTTTCGGTTGCCAATAAGGCCTTAATGCAGTATTATGAAGCTACATCTGATAAACGCGCCCTCGATGTACTTAAGAAATACTTCAGGTATATACTGAATACACGGCCAGACTGGCCCGATACCGAATGGAGGGGCGTGAGGGCGATGGAAAATGCTGTCACAGGGTACTGGCTGTACAGGCAGACTAAGGAACCATGGATACTTGATGCAATAGAATCCATTCAAAAAAACAGCCCTGACTGGACAACATATTATGAGAAATTCCCATGGGACTCAACTGCTGTATCCGGGAAAAAGGAACCTCCACTAAAAAGACCTGACGATATGACAGCTCATGGAGTCAATAATGCAATGGCAATAAAGTACCCCGGATTATGGTATCAGCAAACAGGGGATAAAAGATTCCGCAATGCAGTTTTTTCCGGCATTGATAAATATGACAGAAATCATGGCCAGGCCGGCGGAAGGTTTTCCTGCGACGAACACCTGGCCGGAAGATCTCCGGACAGGGGAACTGAACTGTGTTCGGTTGTCGAGTACATGTTTTCTCTGGAGGAGCTGTTTGAGATTTTTGGAGACAACAGGCTTGCCGACAGGCTTGAACTCCTGGCATTCAACTCACTTCCCGGGACAACCACACCTGACTTCTGGGCTCACCAGTACGATCAGCAGGCAAATCAGGTACTGGTTTCGGTAGCAAAAAGGAACTGGATATCCAACGGTGATTTTTCAAATATTTACGGACTGATGCCAAACTTTGGCTGTTGCCTGGCTAATATGCACCAGGGATGGCCTAAGTTTACGGAGAGCCTTTGGATGGCAACCAATGATAACGGACTTGCGGCAGTCGCCTACAGTCCTTCAATAGTCAGGGCTAAAGTCGGCTCCGGTAAAGATGTGACCATCAGAGAAGATACTGATTATCCTTTCAGGGGCAGCGTGAAACTAAAAATAGGCACTTCAGGCTCAGTGAGGTTCCCCCTTTATTTAAGGGTTCCGGGATGGGCAGACACTGTTGTATTTGTTTACAGGCATAAAACCCGAACAGGCAGGGCGGGCGAAACCATCAGATTATGTGAAAAATGGAAAAACGGAGATCAGGTGGTTATCAATATACCTATGAAAATCAGAACAGAATACAGGTTTAACAATTCATTATCCCTTCTTCGCGGGCCACTTTATCTCTCGCTGAGAATTGAAAAGGAATTTAAAAGTGTCAGGATTAACTATGACAACTATAACTACAAAGGAAGCGTTGACTGGGAAATCTATCCTAAAACTCCATGGAATTACGGATTGCTCTACAATGCTGCTATGCCAGCAAGAGGAATAGAGGTAGTGGAAAACCAGGTCGGAAAATATCCTTTTGCCGATAAAGGAGATTTGGTTTGGTCTGCTGATTCAGAAAAATATATTGTCTGGGAGAAGGAGGCTCCCATTGTAGTAAAAACGAGGGGAATATTAATCCCGGAATGGACTTTAAAGGATAATTCTGCCGAGATACCCCCTGTAAGTCCTGTCAGGGCTGAAGGTGTAACTGAAATAATCAAGCTTGTTCCATATGGATGTGCAAGGCTCAGGATAACTGAATTTCCGGTCATTGACCTGAGCAGCATTTCAGATATTATGGAACCCGCAAAATAATTCTGCAGCTTATCTGCCCTTTGATTTTAATCTCCCTTCTTATTAATAAGGCTGGCTGATTCTTTGTGCCTGTGTATGATTTTATTAAACCCGGATATTTCAAAATCACACAGGATTTGTTTTTTCTTTCAGCCAGGCTTTCTCCTCTTCGGTCAGGCTGGGACCGATCTTTTCAAAAACTTCGGAATGATATGAATTTAACCAGCTGATTTCTTCGTTATCCAGCAATGATTTATCAATAAGCTTTTTATCAATAAAGCATAATGAAAGAGTATCGAATCTGAGAAATTGTCCGAATTCAGTTTCCTCATCTTCATAACAAAGGAGAAGATTCTCTGTCCTGATCCCATATTCTCCTTCGCGGTAAACAGCCGGTTCATCGGATATTACCATTCCGGGTTCAATTTCAGTTTTGTCATTGACGGGACTGATGCTTTGAGGGCCTTCATGGACATTCAGGCAATATCCGACGCCATGACCTGTCCCGTGACCATAATTCAAACCGCTTTTCCACAAAGGCTTTCGCGCAATTGAATCAATATGGCAGCCTTTCGTACCCCTGGGGAATTTTGCCATTGCCAGATCAATAAACCCTTTAAGAACCAAAGTGAAATCGTTCCTCTGTTTTGTCGACGGAGCACCGAGTGATATTGTCCTTGTAATGTCGGTCGTTCCTCCCTGATATTGTCCGCCGGAATCAACCAGAAGGATGCCTTTTTCTCCCAAAACAGCATCTGATTCAGGTGATGGGATGTAATGAGGCAACACTGCATGCTCATTGAAAGCTATGATTGAAGCAAATGAAGGTCCTATAAAATCTTCATTTTTCGCCCTGAATTCGTGCAACCTCATTACAAGAGATTGTTCAGTCATGGGAACCATTCCGAGGTCATTCTCGATCCGGTAAAAAAACTTTGTCAGGGCGGCACCGTCTTTTATCATCACCCTGCCTATATTCTCAATTTCAGTCCTGTTTTTTATGGCTTTCATGCGGGCAGGAATGCTTATATCCTCAATAATTCCGAACTTTTGAGGAACTGAATTAAACAAGGTTAATGAAGTCGCAGCCGGATCAAGGAGGATTGTCTTGCCGTCAGTCAGGGCTGAAATCATCCCGGATGTCTCATCATATGGAAGCATGACAATATCAATCCTGTCAAATTCCGATGAAAGAGTGTGTGGAAATCTGCTTTCATCAATAAATAGCAGAATCTGTTTCCTGCCTAAAATAGCGTACGAAAAAGCCAGCGGTGTGAATGGCAGGTCATTCCCCCTGATATTCAGCAGCCACATAATATCGTCAGGTGATGTAAGAAGGTGATAATCTATTCCGAGCTTTTTCATTTGTTCTCTGACTGCATGAATTTTTTTTATTCTGTCCAGGCCAGAGAATTCAGGAGCATGTTCCCAAACATCTGAGGAAGGTAAGGAAGGCCGGTCTTGCCAGATATCAGAAACCAGATCACAATCCACCTGGAACTTCATCCTTTTGCCTTCAAGATCTTTTTTAAGTTTTCTAGCCAGGCTTATTGAAATAATCCGTCCGTCGAAAGCTATCCTGCTGCCATTTCTTAAGTTTGACGCAATCCATTCAATGCAATCGGAAAATCCTGATGACGAAGGCTTTACTACTTCAAAGCCAGAACCGGCCAGTTGTCTTTCAGCCTGGAGAAAGTATCTCGAATCAGTCCAGAACCCCGCAAATGTCTCAGTAACCACTGCCCGGGCTGCAGAGCCGGTAAATCCTGTCAGCCAGGAGATTATATTCCAGTAATCAGGGACTGACTCAGTGAAATGAGGGTCAGATAAGGGGATGATATAAGCGTCTATGCTGTTTTGATTCAAAGCAGCCCTTAATAGAGCGAGCCTTTCGACAAACCTGTTCATAAACTCTTGACTTCATTTACCAAATTCTGCAGAGTGTTCCTGGCATCGCCGAAAAGCATTCTGGTTTTATCGTTGAAAAACAGCATATTGTCAATGGCTGCATAACCCTTGCCCATACCGCGTTTCATTACTATTATATTCTTTGCGTCGCGTACCTTTACAATCGGCATCCCATATATAGGGCTCGAAGGATCATCCTCTGCGGCAGGATTTACCACATCGTTTGCACCTATTACAACAACCACATCGGTATTGGGCATATCAGGATTTATGACATCGCTTTCGACCAACTGTTCATAAGGCACATCTGCCTCCGCGAGCAAAACATTCATATGCCCTGGCATACGCCCGGCAACAGGATGGATAGCATATCTCACCTCCACTCCTTTTTCTTCCAGCAGCTTATCAAGCTCATGGCAGGTATGCTGTGCCTGGGCTACTGCCAGTCCATACCCCGGTACAATTACAACTTTCTTAGAGTAGCTGAGCAAGACTGCAGCATCAGAAAGAGTTATCTCCTTTATAGAGCCACCTGCCACATTTGCTGCTGTACCTCCCCCGCCAAATACTCCTACAATGACATTCAGGAGTGACCTGTTCATTGCCTTGCACATAAGGACCGTAAGGATTGTCCCTGCTGATCCTACAAGTATACCTCCTGTGAGCATTGCCTGGTTATTATAAAGGAAACCTCCCATAGCTGCAGCTACCCCTGTGAAAGAGTTTAGAAGAGAAATTACTACCGGCATATCTGCTCCGCCGATAGGCATTACGAAAAGGACACCGTAAACAACGGCTATGGCGAACATTATATAAATATATTTACTAAGCTCAATGCTGGCATGAACATGACGCGACATTATGAAAACGATAAAGCCGATAAGAACTGCCAGTATGGCGAGATTCACAAACTTCATAGCCTTGACTCTCAGATCTCCGATCTTTCCGGCAAGCTTACCGAATGCTACCATGCTTCCGGCCCAGGATATAGTACCAATCATGAGACCCAGAAGGATAGCCAGAACGTGACCATTTGCCATTCCATGCTGAGCGATCAGATCAGGTCTTATGTGCGGAAACTCCATCATCGAGATCAGTGCTGCTGCAGCACCTCCCATCCCGTTGAAGAATGAAACAAGCTGAGGCATCGCCGTCATTTTAACCTTTTTTGCAATGGTCCATCCTATGAAGGTTCCTATGACTATTGCTCCAAGAATCCAGGGTATGTTCCTGATAGGCTCTCCATCCTTCCTGTGGAAAAGGATCGTGGCAACGATTGCAAACGCCATCCCAAAAGCGGCCAGCATGTTTCCTTTCCTGGCTGTAAGCGGATGGCTAAGCATTTTAAGTCCGAATATGAATAGTACTGAAGCTACTATATATGTAATTTCCAGAATCGGAATGCCAGCGTTAAAGTGGGATATTTCCATTATAATGATCTTAATCGTTTACAAACCTGTCAATTACTTTTTCTTTTTGAACATTTCAAGCATTCTGTCAGTGACGACGAAACCACCCACTACATTCAGCGTGCCAAGGACCACTGCAATAAATCCAAGGATCATAGACCCTGTTGTATCAGCGTGTCCCATAACTATTATTGCGCCTATGATCACAACTCCGTGAATTGCATTGGCCCCCGACATCAAAGGTGTATGCAGGATAGCCGGCACATGGCTTATGACTTCAATTCCCAGGAATATTGAAAGGATGACTATGAATATCGCCTCCCTGTTCATGAGGAAAAAACTTAAAACCTTCTCCATTTTTCTGAATTATTTTATATTAAGGATTTGTTTAACTCTATTGCTTACAAATTCCTTTGCATGAACTGCAGTTGTACCGCTAATAATTTCATCCTGCATGTTCAATTCAAGATTGCCCTGCCTATCTATCATTATCTTCAAAAGGTTATTCAGATTGCAGCCAAACATTTTGCTGGCATCTGTTGACATATCAGCCGGATAATCTGATTTACCTGCAATGGTAACTCCGTTGAAAGCAACTGTTTTCCCGTTCTCAGTGAATTCACAATTGCCACCCGTCGAGGCAGCAAGATCAATTATCACAGATCCGGGCTTCATCAGGGCGACTGTCTCCCTTAAGATAAGTATTGGAGCTTTTTTACCAGGAATCTGGGCAGTTGCTATTATGACATCAGAGGCGATTGCCCTCTGCTGAATAAGCTCTTGTTGCTTCCTTTTGAACTCTTCAGTCTGCTCTACTGCATATCCTCCCGCTAAAGCATCTTCGCTGGCTCCTTCTACCTCAATGAACTTCCCTCCAAGGCTTTTTACTTCATCTTTTACAGCAGAACGTACATCAAAAACTTCAACAACAGCACCCAGTTTTCTTGCTATTGCAATCGCCTGTAACCCGGCTACTCCGGCTCCCAGGATCAGTACACGCGACGGCTTAATCGTGCCTGCCGCTGACATGAACATCGGAAAAAACCTCGGTGATATAAACGCCGCATTTAATACTGCCTTATAACCTGCTACTGTCGCCATTGATGAAAGGATATCCATCGACTGTGCCCTGGTCGTTCGTGGAATAAGGTCAAGCGCAAGCACCGTTATACCCTGCAAACGGGCAGTTTCCAGCCATTTTCTGTTTTCAGCTGGATTAACCACGCAACACAACACTTTTCCTTCATCAATCAGTTTCAGTTCATCCTCCGGGATTGGATTTATGGAAAGGATTAGTCTGGCATTTGATAAAATGTCCTTCCTCCCACTGACTGGGATGTCTGCTTTCCTGTAATCTTCATCCCGGGCAAATGCCTGGTCGCCAGCTCCGTTTTCCACAATTACCCCGACTCCGAGTCTTTTAAGAACTGTAGCTTCACCAGGCAGCATTGCCACTCTTTTTTCCGGACCAAATTCTTTCAGAATTCCGACTGTCATATAATCTGGTTTAAATTATTTTACAATATAACAAACTAAACAAAAGAAAGAAATGATTTTTATAGAAAGTGAACAAGGTTGTCATAAATGAAAATCGGGAATATTATTATTCAAGTTATCCCTGTTTTGCCATCATGGATAAATCTACCAAACGGATTCTAAAAATCCACTTTGGTTAACGGCAAAAACATTAATTGCAAGCCGGCAACCTGCAGACCTTATAAGCGGATCCTATTATAATTTCCGGAATGGTTATTTCTTATTATTCCTTACCGAAAAAACTCTCCAGCCAGAATTTATTTTCCTCATTCCTGACCTGAAGCGCCTTTGGCCCGCCCCAACCGTGACGGCCATTAGGATAAAGCATGAACTGAAATGACTTGCCTTCATCTTCAAGTTTTGAAATAAGCCAGATTGAATTTTGCAAATGAACATTATCATCCATGTCTCCATGAACCAGGTACAGTTTCCCTTTAAGGTTCCTGGAATATGTGACGACGGATCCATTGTCATACCCTTCAGGGTTATCCTGTGGAGTACCCATATACCTTTCCGTATATACATCATCATAAAGCCTCCAGTCCGTCACCGAAGAACCTGCAAATCCATGAGTCCAGTAATCTGAACCTTTGGTGAGTGCAAGGCAGGTCATATAGCCGCCATAGGAACTGCCGGTGATGCCCATCCTGCTCCCGTCGACATAAGGCTTTGTCAGAAGCCATTTTACGCCATCCTCATAATCAAGTATCTCCCATTTGCCAAGGCATCTGTACATGTAATCCAGCCCTCTCCTGCCAAACTGCCCGGACCCCCTGTGATCTATAGTAAATGTTATAATTCCATTCTGTGCGAACCATGAGATATTGCTTCCCTGCCACATATTGCTGACATATTTGGAATCGGGACCGCCATATATCGTAAATACCACCGGGTACTTTTTCGACGGATCGAAATTGATGGGATAAGTAATTATAGCCGGCATGTCGAACAGGCTATCTGATGTCCTGATCTTTATAAGCTCAGATCTTGCATCTTTTGCAGGATTGAAAGGTACCTGTTCAAATTTATATATCTCCCTGAGCATTCTCCCCTTTTTATCATAGGAAATTATTGAGCCCGGACTTTTAATGCTGTTCCAGGAATCAATGAAATAGTCGCCTTTGGGAGAAATGCTAACGTTATGAGAGCCTTCACCAATGGTGATCTGGAAAAGATTTTTACCATCAAGGCCGACCCTGAAAGAATGGTTGTCAGTCGATTCTGTACCCGTAGCGGAGAAATAAACCAGTCTGGAATCCTCATCAACCCTGTTGATTGATGTAACCCTGAAGCTCAGATTCGTTATCTGTGCTATCTGCTTTCCGTCCCATCCCTGGTAATACAGGTTTTCCCATCCGTTTTTATAACTCCTTATAATGAATCCGGAATTATTTTTCATCACATAAATATCTTCGTGTATTTCAAGCCATGTCTTGTATTTCTCCTCATAAATTGTAGTAAAATCACCGGAAGAGGGATCTGCGAGCAATATACTGAGATCATTCTGCCCGCGATTTAAAACCTGGATTGCCAGCTTCTTTCCGTCGGGAGTCCAGAAAGGCCAGGCCATATACTGGTCAACTGAATAATCCGTTTTTACCCAAACGGTCTTAGCAGTCGCAATATCAGCAATGCCCATCCTTACCATGGGATTAGGATCTCCAGCTTTTGGATATGGAACGACCTCAAGAGAACCATGTATGCCATCAGCTTCATCAAGCCGGTTAAGGGTAAATACAGGAACATTTGTCTCATCTGTCCTGAGGAAAGCGATCCTGCTCCCGTCAGGTGACCACCAGAATGCTGCATAATGGCTTGGGCGCTCCAGTATTTCTTCCATGTAGACCCACGAGGAATAACCATTGTAAATTCTATCCGTGGCATCTGCAGTGAGCCTTATTTCCTTGTTCCCCACCAGATCATAAACATATAAATCCTTATTTTTTGTGTAAGCGATTTTATGCCCGTCGGGTGAAAACCGCACGTTTACTTCAGGCGATTTATCATTCGTGAGTCGTTTCAGCTCTTTGTCTCCTTTTGTAAAACAGAACAGGTCATTATCTTTATTTATGATTATGCTTTTCATATCAGGGCTGATTACATCATTCATCCCTGCCGATACTCCGGCCGGTAGTGATTCAATCAAAAGTTCCCGGTCTGTTTTTGTCTGAGGGACCAATTCGCTTCTGCCAGTTTTAATATCAACGCTATACGTGACAAGGTTCTTCTCAGCATCAAAGTTTCGTAAAAGGAAATGAGTATCATCCTTCCAGCCAATTACTGAAACCCGGTTTTGATTTCGCATTGGCATCTGGGCAAAAAGCTGAAATACAGTAATTACCTGAATTAAACCTGAAATAAGCCATTTGTCATAAGTCCTGATTTTTTTCATGGAAGCATATTATTTAAAGTGTAATCAATGTATGGTTGACAAAAATAAGAATTATAAAATAAGAAAGGTACCTTTAACTCATATCAGAATAAATGTTTTCAAATTGAGCAGAATTTTTCCTATTGGTAAAGCTGGTTTGCTTTATTAAAACTTTCAATACAAAATTCTCACATATCGTCGCTGGTTTTTTCCTGTACTTCAATTTTTAGAACTTAATAAAGTGATGTTATTTTTGTAATTTGTAAAGAAATTTTTAATTTATTGTTTTCCATGTAACATACTAATCAAATTTATAAATAGAAACTCGACTATCATTAATTAAAATAATTTGTGTTATTTTTATAACATTGTTATTTTATTCACAGATAAATTATTACTTTTGTACAATTAATACGGATTATTTTTACTTGTAAATACAATCACTTGTAATTCAAATATATATGAAAACCATTAAGTCAGCAGATGATCTCAGAAGGTTAAAATCTGACATCCTTGAAAAGCGGAAAGGCAAAGAAAAAATCCAGGTGAGGGTTCACATGGGTACAAGCGGCGTTGCATCAGGCGCAAGGGAAATATACATTTTTCTCATGACAGAACTTGAGAAGAGAGACATTGAAGCTACCATTATAGGCACGGGAGATATGGGATACAGCTTTGCCGAGCCTACTATTGAAGTCAGGCGACCCGGTGAAGATCCTGTAGTTTTTGGCAATGTCGATAAGCTTAAAGCTGATGAAATAATTGAGAAATATATAAAGAATGGTGAGTTCGTCGACGGCATACTTCCAGCCAACTACCGGACCATCTGAACAATATTATCCAATGGAGGAATAAAAATGGTCAAAGAAATAAAGCAGATTATGGTCTGTGGAGGAACCAGATGCTCCGACAAAATGAGCGAAGCAGTACTCGACAACCTTAAACTTGAGCTTGAAGCAAATGCACTTGAAAACGATGTTCACGTGGTAAAGACCGGCTGTTTCGGTCTATGCAGCTTAGGCCCTATAGTCAGGATAATGCCAGAAGATATCGTATATACAAGGGTCAATCCTGACGATGCCAAAGACATTGTCAGTGAACATATAATGAAAGGAAGAAAGATCGACAGGCTGATTTTCAAAGATCCTGCGACAGGGAAACCTGCAGAATCGGAAAAGGAAATGACTCATTATAAGAAACAACTTAGGATAGCCCTGCGAAATTGCGGTAAAATCGATCCCGAAAATATTGATGATGCAATAGCTCACGACGGATATGAAGCACTTGCCAAAGTACTTACTGAACTTAAACCACCTGACGTAATTAAAATTATAAAGGATTCAGGTTTGCGAGGCAGAGGTGGAGGAGGATTTCCAACTGGTCTCAAATGGGAAATAGCATATAAGAACAAATCCGACGAAAAATATGTTGTGTGCAATGCAGACGAAGGAGATCCCGGTGCATTCATGGACAGGTCTGTCCTTGAAGGTGACCCCCACGCTATTCTCGAAGCAATGACTATCTGCGGATACAGCATTGAAGCTCATAACGGCCTGATTTACGTGCGAGCCGAATACCCAATGGCTGTGGCACGTCTCAGGACTGCAATCGATCAGGCAAGGGAATACGGTCTCCTGGGGAAGAATATTATGGGCTCCGGCTTTGATTTCGACATTAATATCAGGCTCGGTGCCGGCGCATTTGTCTGCGGTGAAGAAACAGCCCTTATCCATTCGATGGAAGGCCTGCGCGGTGAACCAAGGGTGAAGCCTCCTTTCCCTGCTGAAGCCGGCTTCAGGGGGAAACCGACTAACGTCAATAATGTAGAGACTTTTGCCTGTATATCACCTATCATCTTAAAAGGCTCGCAGTGGTTTGCCTCAATAGGCGATGAAAAATCAAAGGGTACAAAAGTTTTCGCCCTTGCGGGAAAAATAAATAATGTCGGACTGGCCGAAGTGCCGATGGGAATATCCCTCCGTGAAGTCATTTTTGAAATAGGAGGAGGAATAAGGTATGGCAAGAAGTTCAAGGCTGCCCAGACAGGAGGCCCTTCAGGAGGTTGTCTGACTGAAAAGCATCTCGATCTGCCCATCGATTACGATAACCTGGTGGCTGCCGGCTCAATGATGGGGTCGGGCGGAATGATAGTGATGGATGAAGATGACTGTATGGTCTCGGTCGCAAAATTCTACCTTGGCTTTACTGTAGAGGAATCATGTGGAAAATGTGCTCCATGCAGGATCGGCAACAAGCGTCTCTTTGAATTGCTTGAACATATCACAAAAGGGAAAGGGACCCTGGCCGACCTGGACAGACTGAAGAATATGAGTCTTGTCATCAAGGATACCTCTCTTTGTGGATTGGGTCAGAGCTCTCCGAACCCTGTATTGTCAACGCTCGAGAATTTCAGGGAGGAGTATGAGGCTCACGTCACTGTAAAAAAATGTCCAGCCGGAAAGTGCAAGGATCTGATGGAGTATTTCATTATTGCGGCCAACTGTGTCGGCTGCACCGCATGTGCAAGGGTCTGCCCTGTCGGTGCAATTACAGGTGAACGCAAACAGCCTCATGTAATAAATCCGGCAATCTGCATCAAATGCGGATCGTGCATGGAAAAATGCAAGTTCGATGCGATCATCATTCAGTAACTTAAGAAGTGTCTAAAATGGAAACTATCAGTCTTACAATAGATAATAAAAAAATCAAAGTGCCAAAGGGCACAACAGTTAACAAGGCAGCAAGACAGCTTGGAGTTGATATCCCCACGTTATGCTGGATGGAGCTGCATGATCTCAATATAGAAAACAACCCTGCAGGATGCCGGATATGTGTCGTGGAAGTTCAGGGAAGAAGGAATCTTGCTCCCTCATGCGTCACAAAATGCGAAGAAGGAATGGTAGTAAAGACTCATACGACAAGGGTACTGAATGCCCGGCGCACTGTAATGGAATTCATACTTTCGGACCATCCGAAGGATTGCCTTATATGCCCAAAATCAGGCAACTGCGAACTGCAGGCTATGGCAAATCAGCTTGGGATAAGGGAAATACCGGGCCAGGAGATTGCCGCCATGTCGACTTACAGGAAAGACACCTCACCTTCAATTATAAGAGATCTCGATAAATGCATCATGTGCCGCCGGTGCGAAATGATGTGCAATGAGGTTCAGACCGTAGGCGCTTTGTCGGCGGTGAACAGGGGCTTCATGGCAGTAGTCTCGCCAGCCTTCGAAGAGAATCTGGAATATTCCACATGTACCTATTGTGGTCAATGCGTAGCTGTATGCCCGACAGGAGCCCTTACTGAAGTTGACAATACTCCCGAAGTGCTTCGTGCCCTTGCAGATCCAAAGAAGACTGTCATTGTACAAACAGCCCCTGCAGTACGGGCAGCTCTTGGAGAAATGTTCGGAATGAAGCCGGGAACACTTGTGACCGGTAAAATGGTTGCAGCATTAAGAGCCCTCGGATTCAAATATGTATTTGACACGGATTTCGGAGCCGACCTGACCATTATGGAAGAAGGGACAGAGCTTCTTGACAGGCTGACAAGACATATTAAAGGAGACAAATCGGTAAGGCTTCCTATCCTTACATCATGCTGCCCGGGATGGGTGAACTTCTTTGAAGAGTATTTCCCTGATCTCAAAGATGTTCCTTCGACTTCCAAATCTCCCATGCAAATGTTCGGGGCTATTGCAAAAACATATTTTGCCGATAAAATAAAGGTTGACAGGAAAGATCTGGTTGTAGTCTCAATAATGCCTTGCCTTGCAAAGAAATATGAATGCCAGAGGGAAGAGTTCTCGACCGACGGTAACAGGGATGTGGATTTTTCCCTGTCAACCAGGGAACTTGCAGCATTTATCAAGCAGGCAAATATCGACTTTGATGCACTTGAAGATGAAGAATTTGATGCACCTCTCGGAGAATCGACCGGTGCCGGAGTTATTTTCGGAGCGACAGGTGGTGTAATAGAGGCAGCTGTAAGAACTGCCTTTGAATTGTACACCGGCAAGAAACTCCAGAGGCTTGATTTCAATGAACTCAGGGGACTCGAGGGTGTCCGCTCTGCAACAATTGATTTCGATGGGACGCCGATTAACATCGGGATTGCCAACGGTCTCGGCAATGCAAGAAAGCTCCTTAAT
This sequence comes from uncultured Bacteroidales bacterium, assembly GCA_963717685.1. Lineage (GTDB taxonomy): Bacteria > Bacteroidota > Bacteroidia > Bacteroidales > VadinHA17 > LD21. The sequence goes on from OY970346.1 coordinate 3,317,735, forward strand.
GATGTAAGGTCAGGCAAGTCGCAGTTCCATGCCATAGAGGTTATGGCATGTCCCGGCGGATGCATCGGAGGAGGAGGGCAGCCTCTGCACCATGGAAATTCGGAAATAATCAAGGCAAGAGCAACAGCTATCTACGCTGAAGACAGGAAAAAGCCGCTGAGAAAATCACATGAGAATCCATATATAATCAAGCTTTATGAGGAATTTCTTGGCAAGCCGAACGGTGAAAAAGCTCATCAGCTGCTTCATACCCATTATTTTGACAGGAAGAAGAAAATTTATATAAAACAATGATCCAATTGTTGTTACAAAATAAAACAGGATGCTATGTCGAGTATTAAAATAGAATTGAGACAGGAGGATGTTGCAAAGATTAAAGAGATCTGCGCATCATTCAACAACGATCCGCAGGAACTTATCAACGTCCTGCATAAATGCCAGCTGCATTTCGGATATCTCCCCGCAGAAGTGCAGGAGGTAATTTCGAATGAGCTTAGTGTGCCAGTCGCTAAAATATATGGTGTCGTGACGTTTTATTCCTTCCTTACCATGACGCCAAAAGGGAAGCACCCCGTCAGCATCTGTATGGGGACAGCCTGCTATGTCCGCGGCGCCGAGAAAGTGCTTGATGAGTTCAGGAAAGAGCTGGGCCTGCAGGTCGGCCAGACCACCGCTGACGGAAAGTTTTCGCTCTCAAGCCTGAGATGCGTCGGAGCCTGCGGTCTTGCACCGGTAGTAACGGTTGGCGAGAAAATTTATGGCAGGGTAGCTCCCGATGATGTGAGGAATATCCTTAAGGAATACGAATAGCTGCGAGGAATAAGTTTTTAAGTTTTTTACAGGCCGGGATATTCTACACGATCCCGGCTTTCCTCTTTCCATTAATCCCTTTATGATGCAGCCTGCCGCCGCCGATACTATTCCTGCCGGTTTTTTTATAACAGAAAAAGAATTCCTTCTGGCGCTTTTTTTCTTCAGTGTTTCTTGCCACAAAAACTTTAGCGCCGGTATATGGATCAAAACCCGTATAATAAATAAGAGTTGACAATGTCATAGGTGTCGGAGTGAAATCCTGCACCTGCTCCGGTCTTATCCCCATGCTTTTGACTTCATCAGCAAGCTCTTTCATGTCTTTTTCGGTGCAACCAGGATGAGAGGATATAAAATATGGTATAATCTCATAATTCAGCCCTTCGCGCTTAGTCAATTCATCAAACCCGGCTTTCAGGCGACGGAATAATCCGTACGGCGATTTTCTCATAATATTCAGCACATGAAGAGCCGTATGCTCAGGAGCAACTTTTAACCGCCCGGACACATGGCCGGTTATAAGCTCATCCAGATACTCTGTTTCATCCTTTCCTGCACTTTTGTTCCATTCCTTAAAGAGCAGATCGTACCTCACTCCGCTCCCGATGAAAGCTTTTTTGATCCCCGCCATCCGGTTCACTTTTTTGTAAAGCACCGTAAGTTTGCCGTGACCAGTATCCAGGTTCCGGCATACACCGGGCCATATACATGAAGGCCTCGAACAGGTGAGGCATTTTTTCATGTCCTTTCCCTTCATGCCGTACATATTTGCCGAAGGTCCGCCAAGGTCAGAAAGGTATCCCTTAAAGCCGGGCAGGTGAGAAATCTTTTCAATCTCATTTATTATAGATCCTTCGGACCTGCTTACAATCTGTTTTCCCTGGTGTGCAGCAATCGCACAGAAACTGCATCCCCCAAAACACCCTCTGTGAATGTTGACTGAAAACCTTATCATTTCCCAGGCAGGAACAGGGCCTTTTTTAAGATACCTTGGATGAGGCAGATAAGTATAAGGCAGGTCGTAAGACAAGTCGGCTTCCTTTTCTTCCATAGGCTTAAATGGAGGATTCACAAGGACAATTGACTTTCCTTCATGTTCTATCAGCCTGGCAGATTCAAGCCTGTTGGACTCCCTCTCAAAACAGACAAAATTCTCACTGAACAGCTTTTTGTCCTGAAGGCATTCTTCAAACGAATGCAGGTTAATATCCTTCCACGATTTATTTCGCGGCAATCGCTCATCCTGCCCTATGGCAAACGCAGTCTGTGGAATAGTCCTCAGAGCAGAAAACGGCACTCCCCGTGCAAGCAGCCTCATCAGCTCACGGACTGGCTGTTCTCCCATTCCATAGATGAGCATATCGGCTCCGCTGCCGATCAGGATAGAAGGCTCAAGCCTGTCCTTCCAGTAATCATAATGCGTAAGCCGCCGCATTGATGCCTCTATTCCTCCAAGCACCACTGGGACATCCGGAAAAAGCTTTTTCAGTATCCTGGTATATACTATTGATGGATAATCAGGTCTGAACCCTGCCTTTCCTCCGGGTGTATAAGCATCATCTGATCTGAGCCTTCGGGCGGCAGTATAATGGTTTACCATTGAATCCATATTCCCGGCCGTGACTCCAAAGAAATAACGTGGTCTGCCCAGTTTACTGAAGTCCCTCAGATCGTCCTGCCAGTTCGGCTGGGGTACGATGGCAACCTTGAATCCTTCATTCTCAATGACCCTGCCTATAACTGCCGGTCCAAAAGAGGGATGATCAACATAAGCGTCACCGCTGAAAATAATTACATCAGCAACATCCCAACCGCGGATTTCCATATCCTTTCTGCCTGTCGGGAGCCATTTCGTCCTGTCAGTCATCCCTCCCTGCATATCTGTATCAAGCATCCATCAAAAATAAGTATTGTTTGACACAAGATGCAATTGGCAGATATTAATTATTCGGCCTGATTGTTGCAGTAATAATTTTGATTGATTTAAAATAATTGTTCTTTCCTGGCACTATTTTTTTTTGAAAGTTAATGGATGTAAAGAAAATCATACAACAGCACAAACAGATCTGCGATATGGTCTCTGAAAAGAAGATCAAACAAAGCCTTGATATTCTTTCAGATATGATATCAATGGCCTCAAACGGAGACCTACGGGATGAATTTGAGAACCTGGCGATGACTTACAGGAATATGGTGACCTATACGATTGAAGGCATTAAAGATCCCCAGAGAAACAAAGTCTATATCAAACTGATCCAGTCAATTTTGGATTTGGCCGACAGGGTCAGACAGGACATATTGTCACATTTTTCAGGATGGAATACCTACTGGGTTAAACAGCAGGCTGAAAAAGAGCAAAAGCTGACGGGAAAAACCATTGCAGAGACGGTTGATGACCTGATATTCAAATCGGACCTTGACGAGTGGCTTAAGCTGAGCAGCGAAATAAACCCCAATCCGGAATCGGACCTCTCCAAAAAGCATAAAAAGCTTATCAAGAATATCTTCAATCATTTGTGGCTGACTGATTACTATGGAGAGGCAGAGGAGAGCCTGATCAATATCTTCCTTCATTCAGAAAAATTCAGATGGTACGAATCATGCATATTCACATCTGCTATTACCCTGAGTGCAATGCGGACATGGCAGCTGGAGAAGATACTTCATCTTATAGCTATTTATGAAGCGGGTCAGGAACAAGTCATGGAAAGAGCACTTTCCGGACTTATTCTGAGCCTTCACTATTATAATGAAAGGGTGATGCTTTACCCCGAGATAAGCTCTATGATTACCAAAATGTCAAAAATGCCCGGATTCAGGGAACACTGCAGGATAATAGTGTTGCAGATAATAAGATCGCGGGAGACTGAAGTTCTCAGCAGGAAGCTAAGTGAAGAAATATTGCCGCAGGTTGCAAAGCTGAGGCCAAGAATCGAAGAAAAGCTTGATCTCGATAATATCTTGCCGAAAGACTTTAATGAAGACAAAAATCCCGACTGGTCAGAAATGTTTACAGGTTCGGAGGAAATTTTCAAAACCATGGAGGAGCTTACAAAGCTTCAAATGGAAGGAGCTGATGTTTATATGTCGGCTTTTGCCAATCTGAAGAACTTTGATTTTTTTATGGAGCTTCAGAACTGGTTCGTGCCTTTCTATCCGGATCACGAGGTTGTTGATGAAATATTCCGGGATGAGATTCTCGGACCGGGAATAAATGAAATGGCTGAAGCCATGTACAAGACACCTTTTATCTGCAATTCAGATAAGTATTCGCTTGTACTGAACCTTAAGTACCTTCCATCCTCGCAAAAAAGCATGATGCTTAAAGTATTCCAAATGGAGCTTGAAGGATTGCAGCAGTCTGAAGATGTTGATTCGGCGACGGATCCATATCTGAAATTCAGGACAAATGTCACTCAGTACCTTCAGGACATTTACAGGTTTTTCAAGCTCTCCCCTTACAGGAGAGAATTTGAAGACGTTTTTGAAGGCAAGCTTGATATTTATAATTCTGAATTCTTCAGGCTGGCATGCGACGGGGCAGAAGCGGAAGCCGGACTTGCCGATTATTTTTTCAGCAAGGACTTTTATGAAGATGCCCTCGAGCTTTTCGTCAGGCAGCTGAAAGAGAGACCTGATGATGCCCAGCTTTACGAGAAAATAGGCTTTTGCTACCAGAACAATTCCGATTTTGATGAAGCGCTTAAATACTACAGAAAAGCTGAACTGATAGACAGGAAACCCTGGACAGTGAAAAAAATAGGTTTTTGCCTTCGAAGGCTGGGCAGAAAGGAGGAAGCTCTGGAATACTATCAGCAGGCAGGTGATTTGGAGCCGGGGAACCTGCATACCACTTTAATGACAGGACATTGCCACCTCGATCTGAAAGAGTATGAAAAAGCTTTGCAGTTTTATTTTAAGATAGAATATAATGATCCCGGAAATATCAATATACTCAGACCAATAGCATTTTGTTACCTGGCCATTGGAAAATTCGCAGAATCTGAAAAATACTATGAAAAACTTTCAGCAGGAAAGCTTAATGCCCACGACTTTATAAATATGGGACACCTGTCCCTCTGTACAGGGAAAAAGAAAGAAGCCATAGACCTTTACAAAAAGAGCATTTCTTCAGGAGAGATGACGCTGGAGAAATTCATGGCAATCTTTGCTGAAGATCGTAATATGTTAATTTCCCTGGGAGTAAATAACGATGATCTCCCTATTATGCTGGATTATTTAAGATACATTATCGGGTGACGGAATTCGTATCATCCGGGGGAAAAGGAGGATTATCCATCGGCGGCGGCATTTGCCTGTTATCCGGGAAAAAACGGCCAGGGTAACCGGGAGGATTCATACGCCTCCTGTTGATAGAATCTACCTGGTTCCTTCTGAAATGCATAATCATGTTCTGACGACGTTCATCCATTTGTTTTAATCTTTCAAGCTGTTCCTTTGTAAGTCTGGAATCCAGTTCTTTCCTCATTTCCTTAATGTTTGCTTCAAGAGTCTTACGCATGCCTGCCTGCAAATCGCTGTTCATCCGGGCATATTTATTCAAAATCCTTTCTATTTCAGCCTTCTGCCTGACATCCGGCTGTATCATCTCATAAAATCCTTTCCTGAAATGTTCCTCGGAATAATATATTCTGAATGGTCTGAGACGATGAAATCTGACCTCAGCTGAGGTCAGGATTCCAAGTACAAATCCAATCAGAAGAGTCATTATTACCAGGAGAACGGCTTTTGCTTTCATTTGTCTGGTCAATTATTTACCGGTTAGCATACATATAATACTTTCATTGTAATCATTGCTCAATCCGAATAATGAATTAAGCGAAAACGATCCCTGCATAAGGAAAATTGAAATTGTAAGGATAATTATGGCGGCGATACCTGTTACTGCTATTCTTTTGAAAATGAAATTTAAATCCCTGACTAATTCCACTTCTTTAATCACGGAATGAGAAGCTGAAAATAAACGGTCAATAACCTTCTCCTTGAATCCCTGGCTGAAATCATAGAAAAGTCTCTCGCCTTCAAGTTTCCCGGCTATATCCTTTGGATCTGCATCATTATCCAGCGATTGGATAATCAATTTCTTTAAATCTTCAGGTTTCATAATACGACTATAACTTTTTTAAAATTTCTTTTAACTGGTTCTGGGCCCTCGAGAGCCTGGAAAGAACCGTTCCTATCGGCAGTTTGAGAATTTCTGCAGTCTCTTTTGTTGAATAGCCCTGAAGAATTCTCATTGACACAATGATCCGGAACTTTGGTTCCAGGTTCATTAAGGCCTTGCTTACTATTTCTGATGCTTCCCTCTTTTCCTCATCATCTGCTGCCAATGAATCAAATTCGTGCATCTCATTGTTGCCCTGCCGGGAGAACATTGTAAAAAAACGTTTTCTTCTTTTTATTTCATTCAGGGTCATATTTACTGCAATCCTCTGAATATACGTCGAGAGTTTTGCATCTCCCCTGAATTCCTGCAGAGAATAATACAGTTTAATGAAAACTTCCTGTCCAATGTCCTCTGTAAAATCCGAATCTCCAAGCATCCCTTTGACTGTCCTGGCCACCAGCCTCCTGTAACGGTCCATAATTTCACCGAAAGCCAACCTGTCTCCGTTTATCGAGGCTTTTATAAGCTCATTTTCATCAGCCTGACTGTACGGTCCCTTCATTGTTCGATAGATAGACAACGACTATAATGCAATTATTCCGGAAATGTTAATTTATCTTAAAACTAAAATCAAACCCGGTTGTGCAATTTATTAATGGTCAGAATGATCCTGATCTGATAATTTCACTTCATTATTCTCCCTCGTGAATCTTACAGGGAATAACTTCTGGTTTTCGAAGCCATCCTTTTCCCTTTTACGCCTGAAATCGAATTCAGTTTGCAGGAGGTCGGGATTGTGCATTTCAGGGTGTGAAATAAATGCCTTTCCATGTATTGAAAGACCGCTAAGGAAATAATAGGCTATATCATATCCCAGCCATGCATAGCTCATTTCAGATGGTTCAGTGAGGAATTTATTCCTGAATTGAGTATTGAACATTTTTACATCATTCGTGTTGTAATCGATCCAGAATGGCGAATAAATAAGGATATCCAGATCAAAGAAATACCTGGGATCAAGATTATCAAGCCCTCGCATCGCCGGATAGCCGAAAACCTTTAAGACATATTTTTTTGACAACCCCTGAAGATCCTGCATGGTTTCGCTGATCACAGGGGCCTCTTCAGAGGCAATAATTACTATATTATCGGTTTGATCTGATAGCACGTGTCCGAGCCTGTTTATAGAATCGTTATCAAACTCCGTCCTGGAGTAGAAAAGAAATTCCCTGAACTTAATCTCGTCCGATGGAATCCTTCTGCTAAGCTCATCCATGACCTTTTCCTTGAAATTTTTCACATCAGGGTCTACACCGGCAGTGTCAGCATGAATGAAAACAAAATTCTTGTCATAGTATTCACTTGCCTTTTTGGCAATGATATCCTGAACCACTTCAAGTGAAGGATTAGCCATGAACAGATATGGTCTGTCCTCAAGGGCTTTGTTATTCATCAGGGGAACAGGGGACACGACTGGTATTTTTAGCCCGCCGGCATAGGATGCCATTATTGAAAGGTTCGATGAATAGACCGGTCCAATGATAAGATCCATCTTATCCAGATCGCCATTCTTTATCAATCTTATAAGATCAACAGTGTCTTTTTTTATGTCATATGTATGAATATTGACATTAAGGCCAAGCGACCGTAAAGTATCCGAAGCTAAAAGGATGCCTTGATACATCTCAAGGAAACCCAGGCTTTCCGGAAGGATCCACTCGTCAGGGCGGTTTATTGTCCTGATGACGGGCTTTCCTTTGACCATTGTTGTATCATTATCCTTCCTTACCGAGTTCTCCTCAAGGTAAAATGGAAGGAGCACGGCCACATTGAATGTGCCTTTCAGGTTCTTTACCGCTGTGGGTCCTGTGGTCCTTTTAATTTCATCGGCAGTCATTTCAGTTTTGACATGAACGCTATCCTTTAATGGAGTCATGACCGGCATGGGTTGCTCAGGCTTTGTAACCGGTATCCTGACATAGTCTCCAACCTGGGGAAACCTGATATCCCTGTTCTCCTTTTTCAAATCTTTCAGGGAAACACCATACTGATTTGCGATCGATGAAAGCGATTCACCCTGCACCACTTTATGAAACACATAATTTGTATCCCTGACTTCTGGTTCCTTCGTTTCAGCAACCGCATTCTTTTTAGGAATAGCTATTTCCGATCCAGCCGGTAGATGAGAAATATCCATCCCTTGATTACTTGTCACAATGTCATTTACAGAGACACCATATACCTTTGAGAGTGAATAGATTGTCTCACCATGTTGGAGCTTATGGTAACTATACCTGCTTTCATCGTGCACCGTTTTTATTGTCTTTGCCTTCGATTTGTCGCTCCTGGTTACTTCACTTACTGAAATCCTGAGAGTCTGCCCTTCATTAATCCCATTGACGGCCTGAGGATTCTCTTTTTCAAGCTCTTCAACCGTAATACCGTAAGCCTTTGAAACAGAATAGGCTGTCTCTCCCTTTTTGACATGGTGTATAAAATATGCCGTGCCTGAAATGACAGCCTTTTCATTCGATCTCTCGACGACAACCTGGGCCCTCAAAGGAAGCAGGGTCGCCATCAAGATAGTTGCTGCAAGGCAGGCTTTGAAATATTTCCTGAAATTCATTACAATTTGATTACAATGTTGCGAGGAACTGATTGCAATTCCTTTTAATCCTTTCACTGACGTCAGAAATATCGGCTTTGATAAATTTTTCTCCGGTTATTTTCTCATAGAGTTCTATATATCTCTCAGAGACTTTCATAATAAAGGAGTCTGTCATCTCCGGAACCTTCTGCCCTTCCTGACCCTGAAATCCATTTGCCATCAGCCACTCCCTGACGAATTCCTTTGACAGCTGTTTCTGGGGAAGATCCTTATCGAACCTTTCCCTGTAGCCGTCAGAATAGAAATATCTCGATGAATCCGGCGTGTTGATCTCGTCGATAAGGTATATCTCTCCATCCTTTTTACCGAACTCATATTTGGTATCAACAAGGATCAATCCATGGCTTGCTGCTAACTCGGAGCCTCTGAGGAATACCTCCATAGTGTACTTCTCGATCAGATCATACTCCTTTTCAGGAATAAGCCCCTGGCTAATTATATCTTCCCTTGAGATATCTTCATCATGCTTCCCCTGCTCGGCTTTTGTGGTAGGTGTTATTATCGGCTTTTCAAAGCGCTGGTGTTCCCTCATCCCGTCAGGCAGTCGGATCCCGCAGATCTCTCTGGCCCCCGATTTATATGTACGCCATGAACTTCCCGTGAGATATGCCCTGACTATCATTTCTACAGGATAAGGCTCGCATTTATATCCGATAGTGACGGTCGGATCAGGTGTTGCAATTTTCCAGTTTGGAACTATATCTCTTGTTGCATCGAGGAATTTTGCCGCAATCTGGTTCAGCACCTGTCCTTTGTAAGGTATTCCTTTGGGAAGGACAACGTCGAAAGCAGATATTCTGTCCGATACGACCATCAGCAGATATTTATCCCTGATATTGTAAACATCCCTGACCTTGCCCCTGTAAACGCCTTTTTGCCCCGGGAAACTGAAATCTGAACTTAAAATCGTTTTTGCCATTATTCTTGTTTTTCTGAAAGTTGTATTAGTCTATACGTTTTTATGCAAGCACATAGTATTATCTGCTTTTAAAATCAGTCTGAAAAGAGATCTCTTACGTTTAAGCAGTGCCATTTTCCTCATTCTCATAGGCCTTGACAATTCTTTTAACAAGCTTATGCCTTACGATGTCGCGCTCATCAAATTTTATTATTGAAACGCCCTCAATGCCGGCCAGTATTCTCATTGCCTGAAGAAGACCCGAATCATTTTTCCTCGGCAGGTCTACCTGTGTTGAATCGCCTGTCATAATGAACTTTGAATTCACTCCCATCCTGGTAAGGAACATTTTCAGCTGGCTCATGGTGGCATTCTGAGCCTCATCAAGAATTACGAATGCATTCTCCAGCGTTCTGCCTCTCATGAATGCCAGCGGAGCAATCTGAATGGTTCCGTCTTCAATCCATGTCTCCAGTTTCTTGAAAGGAAGCATGTCGTGAAGGGCATCGTAAAGAGGCTGAAGGTATGGGTCCAGTTTTTCCTTCATGTCGCCGGGAAGGAAGCCTAAGCGCTCTCCGGCTTCGACTGCCGGTCTCGTAAGAACTATTTTCTTTACCTCTCTCTCCTTCAATGCCCTGACTGCCAGTGCAATGGATGTATAGGTCTTGCCCGTTCCTGCCGGCCCGTCAGCTATTATCAGATCATTTGACTTATAATCATTTACAAGCTGAACCTGATTTGCTGTTCTTGCCCTGACGGGCTTTCCGCTGGTTCCGAAGACCAGCACTTTTTCAAAATCACCATTTGAAGCCGACTTCATGTGATCAGCATCGAAGAAATATTTTTCGATATCCTCTTCATCAAGACGGTGATATTTCTGATAATATTCAATAAGATCATTGAATTTTTCTGCAAATATTGTTATCTCAGACTCCTCTCCCAGGCATTTAATCTCATTTCCCCTTGAAAGGATCTTTATTTTTGGGAAAAAACTCCGGATTTTGTCGAGCAATGAATTGTTTGTACCGAAGAATACAACAGGATCAATATCTTCAAGAAAAATAACTATCTCTGTCATTGACAATTACCCTTTCTGACGCAGTCCATTCCCTGTTATCATTTGCATTCATCCATAAAAGTCAAAAAAATGATTACGGGAATTGTGCAAAGTAAGCTTATTTTTCTTTAGAAGATTATCTTTGTCTTAAGTTTTTTCCCTATGCCTGTTATCACCCTTACAACAGAATGGAAACCTGATGACATCTATCATGGGATCATAAAGGGCAAGCTCTGCCGGCTATGTCCCTGGGTGACTATTATTGACAACGCTTTCGGAATACCTGCGTTCAATATCTCCAGGGCTTCATTCATAATCAGAAATACCTACAGGAATTATCCCGACGGATCTATTCATATAATATGCGTGCATTCTGAAGCCGTTAAGGGGCAGGAATATCTTGTAGTCAGGGCAAAGGGCCACTATTTCATTGGAACCGACAATGGCATATTCAATCTGATCCTTAATTCTGATCCCGATGAGGTAGTCAGGATAGTTCATGATGAAAGCTCTGATGAACTTGATATATTCGCCAATGCCGCAGCAGCTCTTGCTGAAGGGAAAAAGGCTTCCGAGATAGGGAAACCGCTGGACAGGATAAGTGAAATGGTACCTCTCAGGGCAACGATAGATAAGGATGTGATTATCGGGAGCATTATTTTCATTGATTCGTACGGGAATGCCATTTCGAACATAACAAAAGAGGTTTTTTCCAGGGTTTTTGAGGGCAAAGAGTTCCGTATCCTGATCCAGAGCAACAAGAACTGTACTGAAAAGATCCTTAACAGGTACAGTGATGCCCCCGTAGGCGAGATGCTAGCAAGATTCAATTCGCTCGAGCTGCTTGAGATTGCCATAAACGGTGCCAACATATCCGAATTACTGAGCCTTGCCACCGGGTCAGTAGTAAGGATAGATGCGGCCCCAAGAACTGGATCGCCCAACAGACTGTTTTAATAAATGTTACAATGAATGATAAAGAGAAAAGCATTGAGGAGTTTGGAAAACTCCTGGATATCATTGAAAAATTGAGAGTAAGCTGTCCATGGGATATGAAGCAGACCAATGAAAGCCTGAGGAAACTGACGATTGAGGAAACATATGAGCTTGCTGATGCCATAATCTCAAAAAATGACGAAGGAATAAGAAATGAGCTTGGCGATTTAAGTCTTCATATTGTGTTCTATGCAAAAATAGGTTCTGAAAAAGGCAAATTCACGATGGCCGATGTCCTTAAAGGCATAAATGACAAGCTGATATACAGGCATCCGCATGTATTTGGCGATGTCAGGGTTTCAAGTGCATCAGAAGTCGAGGAGAACTGGGAGCAACTTAAGATAAGGGAAGAGAATGGCTATAAACCCGTCCTGTCGGGTGTGCCTTCCTCAATGCCAGCAATAATAAAAGCGAACAGGATACAGGAAAAGGTCAGGGGCGTCGGCTTTGACTGGGACAGGCGTGAACAGATATGGGACAAGGTAAATGAGGAAATATCAGAACTGAAAAAAGAAATCGAAGATCAAAATGATGACAAAACTGAGTCTGAGATCGGTGACGTGCTTTTCTCAATGATAAATGCTTCCCGTCTTTACGGTGTTGATCCGGAGGCAGCTCTGGAAAAGACAAACAGAAAATTCATCAGGCGTTTCAACTACCTCGAAAAAGAAACAATTAAAAAAGGCATTTCGCTTCACAACATGAGCCTTGATGAGATGAATGTGATCTGGGAAGAGGCAAAAAAAAATGAAAGGCAATCAGATCTTTCCTGAAAGCCTGATCTGTGGCACTGACTTAATCAGGCAAGGATTGAATCAAAGATTGCCGCTGGTCCTACGGCAGAAAATGTAGCTCAGCAACTGGTATATTACTTTTGCTGCAACGAAGTCGGGCATTTTATTGGTAGGCGAAGGGCAAAGTTCCACAACATCGAAACCAACAATATTTTTTCTCCCGGCAATATCCCTGAGGAAGTGAAGGAGTTCAAAATAACCGGGGCCTCCCGGTTCCGGCGTACCTGTGGAAGGCATTATTGAAGGATCAAAAACATCAAGATCAATCGTTATGTAAACATTATCCGACAGCTTATCAATAGCCTTCCGGTACAATTGCCTGTTGTAACAAAGTTCATGGGAATAGAATATCCGTTCTCTCTCTATATAAGGCATTTCTTCCGCCGAAACGCTTCTGATCCCGACTTGCACTATGGGTGCAAATTCACGAGCCCTGGCCATTGTGCATGCATGATTGAATTGCGACCCTTCATATTCCTGTCTCAGGTCAGAATGAGCATCAAGCTGAAGTATGGTCAAATCCCTATAAATTTCCGAGAATGCCCTGATGGATCCTATGGAAACGGTATGATTCCCTCCGGCAATGACAGGATATTTATTATCTTTAAGCAGACTGAGCGTCTTCCTGTAAACAGCGTCAATGAGACTTTCAGGAGACCTGTTTTCTATAACCGGGGGTATTGTATGGATGCCTTTTTTATGTACCTCGGTGCCAGTTTCGACATCATAGAATTCAAGGTTTACGGAGGCCTCCATTATCGCTTCTGGTCCCCTGTCCGCGCCTCTCAACCATGTGCTTGTGGCATCATAGGGTACAGGAACGATGATTATGCACGACCCCGCATAATCATACACCAGTTCGGCTCCTCCAAAGTTCATTTCGGGTTACCCTTGTTTATTTTGTCTTAGGTTTTGAGGATTTCTTTTTTGCTTCAGGCTCCTTCTTTTCAGCGGTGGCCTTTTTCTTTTCAGCCGGTTCCTTTGCAGGTTCCTTCTCTTCCTTAACCTGGGGTTCGGCGGCTGCGTCATCCTTTGTCGGTTCCTCCTTTACAGGCTCCTCCTTTACGAGCATATTCAGCCTCTGGAGTATATTATACCAATGAACAATCTTTTTAATATCGCTTACATAAACCCTGTTCCTGTCGTATTCCGGCAGGATCTGGGCGAACCACTCTTTAAGCTTTTCAGGGTCTGATTTGTAATCCGGGGGCTGCCCGCCATTACTTTTTTCAAAAATAACGTCAAACACCTTGCTCAGAGGCAGATCCTCTTTTTCAGTAAAAACTGAGATCTCATCGAGTGAGCTGACCTTTGCCGAACTGAAAGCGCTGCTTCTCTTCTTTGTTTCCAGATGTTCAACGATTATTGCGTTTTTCCCCTGGGCAATAAATTTGAAAAGCCCGGGTTCACCTGAAATTGAAAGTATTTCCTTTAAAACCATTGCATTTTTTTTTGTAAAATTAATTCTTGGATCGGAAAGTCATTATCAAATATTCATTTTTTCTTGATATTTAAACCATATTCCTTTCTTTTTTTATCTTTTCATAAGCTTCGTTCACCCTTTTGAACTTTTCCTCGGCAGTTTTCCTAACATCATCCCCAAGCTGACTGACCTTGTCAGGGTGATATTTCATCGCCATTTTCCTGAAAGCTTTTTTAACCTCCTCATCAGATGCCATCTGTTCAATTTCAAGTATTTTATAGGATGAATCAGTCTCCGGAACAAACATGTTCTTAATTGAAATAAAGTCTGTTTCGGAAATCCCCATGTATCCGGATATCCTGTCAATAACATCCAGTTCGGACTGAAGTATAGTGCCATCGGCAAGAGATATATTGAAAAGGAGGTGAAGCAGCTGGAGTCGCGAGGAATAATCCATATTCCCTGCTATCTGCCTGCTGACGTCCGTCAGAGGGATATCCTGTTTCAGCAGATCCCTCAGCAACCTGGTAGCTTCTGCAGCCGATTCATGCCCGAACTGGTTGACAAAGAACTGTTTGACGTAGTCAAGTTCCGATTTTACCACTTTCCCGTCGGCCTTCATTACCGCAGCGATGAGGACCAGCAGGCTGACCATAAAATCGCCCTGCACCGTCCTGACACTTTCCGGATAATACACTGAAGTGTGAATATCAGTGCTGTCTACCATTGAACCTACGAGGAAGCCCAACAACCCGCCAATAGGTCCGCCCACCACGAACCCAAGTCCTCCGCCCAGCCATTTTCCGAATTTTGCCATCAATCAGGCATTTAAATGTTCGATGATATCCTCATGTATTTTCAGGACAGCAGGAATAATCATCTCATTTTCCGAATTATTAATTATATAATCCGATCTTTTTATTCTTTCCCTGTCGTCAATCTGGTTATTTATTCTTTCAATGACCTGTTCCCTTGTAAGCCTGTTCCTTCTGGTCACCCTGGCAATTCTCTCTTCCACAGGGGCAATCACGGTTGCTACTCTGTCGACCAGTTCAGAAGCCCCGCTTTCAAATAGAATTGCCGCTTCCATTATCACGTAAGGTGAATCCTGGAACGTAGCCCATTTCCTGAAATTTTCAAATACTACAGGATGGACGAGTGAATTGACTCTTTTGATGACCTCCCGATTGTTAAAGATGAGAGAGGCAAGCTCCAACCTGTCAAGAACTCCATCCTTATACAGATCCTTTCCTGCAATCCTGTTAAGTTCTTCAATAACGTGACTGTCGCTATTCATTATATTGCTGGCCTCCGGATCAGCGTAAAATACCGGTATGCCAAGCACGCAGAACACTCTGCAGACTGATGTCTTGCCGCTTCCAATACCACCTGTCACGCCCAGCTTTAAAGGCTGCAATTTCCCCTGTTCCATTTTCCCGGATAGTTGTTGCCCGAATATGTCAGATAATTTTTAACCTCAGCCATATCCGGGCTTCTTTCGTTTTAAAGATGCAAAGATAATCTATTATCCCGCAGTCTGTCCGAAAGAGATAAAGAGTGTATCAGGCTTTACTGAGGAGATCCTATAGGCAGCTTGTCAACATTCTTTTCCAAGGAATGGAGATAAATCCTGGTCAGCCTTTATCTTCAGCAGAGGGGTCCCTCATAAGGGCACTTTTATCGACCTTAAGCTTCATGTCTCCTCCTACATCGATCATTACATAGTTATCCTTCACCTCACTTACCCTTCCATAAATTCCACCATTGGTAATAATCTTGTCACCCTTCTTGAGAGAATTCCTGTATGAGGCCATTTCCTTCTGCTTTTTCATCTGGGGCCTCATCATGAAAAAATAGATAATAACAAATACAAGAAGCAATGGGATAAGAGTGATCAGGGCATTCCCCTGGGTCGGGGTTGCGCCCACTGCAGGTCCTGATATTAACAAATAGGCAAGATGATTCATCGTAAAAATTATTAGTTATTATTATTGTTAATTACTTCTGTGGTGATTTTTAGCAAAACCACCGGTTTTGTGGCATTTGATTTCACAGTTATTGTTTTTGTCTGCATACCGTTTCGTCCTGAGGTATCAAAGATTACTTCAATGCTTCCAGTTTTTCCTGGGGCAACAGGCTTTTTGTCATATTTCGGGACCGTGCATCCGCAGCTTGCTGTTGCTGAATTAATAACAAGGCTGCCGGTGCCGTTATTCTGGAAAGTAAAAAAACACCCTACTCTTTCTCCTTCCTTGACCTTTCCAAAATCATGCTCATAGGCATTGAAACTTATGACCGCCTTTCCTGTGTCGCTGGCCAAAGATCTGTCATCCTTATGAGACTGGCCTCCACAGGATATGATCGTAAGGCCAGAAACGACCAAAAAAAATATAATATGCCTTTTCATTTTAAAGTCAATTTAATTCTTCAGATTTAATATGTGATTCCCCAAGCAGCCCCCTGCCTGTTTTTTTTATAAGGCCCTCAATACGTATTTCCTTTATTATATTATCAAGGATGCCATTGACAAATGTACTGCTTTTTGAGGTACAATAGTATTTTGCAATTTCAATATACTCATTTAATGTTACTTTTACCGGTATTTCAGAAAATTCCATTACTTCAGTTAATGCCAGCTGCATCACAAGAATGTCCATAAGGGCGATTCTTTCCACTTCCCAGTTGGTTGTATTCCTGTCAATAAGTCCTGAGCATTTTTTTGCATTCATCACTGCTTTTCTGAACAGAATTTTTACGAAATCCTTGTCTTCGTCGTTTTTAAACAAAGGCATTAATGGCGCATCATCTCCTGAGTCTGTCTTAAGCTTCCTGATCGTTTTTTCAATCATCGCTATAACAAATTCCATATCGTCGTTCCAAAAAATGCTCTGTTCCTCAAGACATGCAGCAAGATCTTCTGAATATGTCAGGAATTCAGCAAATAACCTGGTAATAAATTTTTTATCAGACTGGTAGCTTCTGCCTGATGCATTCATGTATTCGTAGTATGGCTCCCATGATGTAAGTTTAGCATAAAGCATCCTTGGAATATGCAGATAATTTGCCCACGTCAGTTTTGAGGAGGATACATGCTTCTTTAAAGCCTGATTAATCCTCAACTGATTTATAATGGCATTGTCCGTGAATCGCCTGTTTGGATTCAGGTCCTCAGGAGTGGGCATTTTTTTATTCAATGCCTGTTCGATCTTTTCGTCGGCAATTTCAGCGATTTCAATGAGAAGAAGCAAAAGATAATGGTACAGATCATAGGTCTTCCCTATACTGAACATGAGCTCCTTCTCAGCTTTTGCCAAATCATTGTCCTCCCTCCGGTTATAGGCATAAAGCGCAGTAAGGGCTTTTATACGTAACAATCTTCTGCTTATCATCAATAAAGAACCTCAAATTTCCCGGGTGCAAAAATACTCTTTTTCTATTATGCTCAAAACAACCTTACGAAAATTTAGGTACAATTAATCCGGTGAGTTTTGATTTGAAAAAATATTTGTTACATTTGACAATACAAAATAAACCTCTAACATTAACCTGATTAGCATGGAAGAAGAAACCGGAATGAATGAATTTCATGGTGAGAGTGAAGAGAACAACCAAAGGGAAGAGATATTTACGAAGGTTGTGCGTGCAGGAAAAAGAACCTATTTTTTCGACGTAAAAGCTACAAGAAAAGATGACTACTATCTTACCATCACTGAAAGCAAGAAGCGTGTTGGTAAGGAGGGTAAGGTTTTCTATGAAAAGCACAAAATTTTTCTTTATAAGGAAGATTTTGAAAAATTCACGGAAGGGTTAAAAGATGCTGTAACATATATCGGCAACGGCAAGGAACAAACTAAAACTGTCTCTCCGTCACCTGAAAAGAAAGCTGGTAAAGACAAAGAAACCCTGGATACAGAAGAGTTTACCAACATCGAGTTTGATGACCTTGGTAAAAAGTGACCTGTTCGGGCTAAGGATCCGGATCATATTTTCTGATGTCTGACTATATTCTCCTTATACTGGGTATTGTTCTGATGCTCATCGGACTGATTGGCTGTCTTGTTCCTGTGCTGCCGGGTCCTCCTGTCAGCTTCCTTGGTATTATACTTCTCCATGTTTCAAGGTTCGGTCACTTCACGTCCCCGGCCCTTATTTCCTTTGCAGCAATAACCGTCGCAGTTACCTTGCTTGACTATGTTGTGCCAATCTGGGGCACGAAACAATTCGGAGGTTCAAAATACGGTACGCGTGGAGCCACGGTGGGTCTGATTATAGGATTTTTTCTCGGCCCAGCAGGGATAATAATTGGCCCGCTCATAGGAGCCGTTGTAGGAGAACTGATTTTCAGGGATGATCTGAAGTATGCCTTAAAAGCCGGGTTTGGGAGCCTCCTTGGATTCCTGACAAGCGTTGGACTCAGGCTGGCCGCTTCTTTGGTTATGACATTTTACTTTATAAGACAACTGATAAAATAATAAATCATCTTTTCTGGCTGTTTTCAGATTGAAGGAGATGCCAGTGTCGCAACCATAACAGCCTTAATAGTATGAAGCCTGTTTTCCGCTTCATCAAATACAATTGAGTGTTCTGATTCGAAAATATCCTCGGTGACTTCCATGCCATCAAGGCCAAATTTTTTATAAATATCTTCTCCGACCTTTGTATCATGGTTATGAAAAGAAGGAAGACAGTGGAGAAACTTCACTTTTGGGTTTCCTGTCTTTTCTATGACGGAAGTATTTACCTGGTATGGTTTCAGGAACTTAATTCTTTCTTCCCATACAGAATCAGGCTCACCCATTGAAACCCATACATCCGTGTACAGGAAATCAGCGCCTTTCACAGCTTCATCGACATTTTCGGTTATTGTAAGCCTTCCTCCGGTATTGCCGGCAATTTCCCTGCATTTTGCTTCCAGCTCTTTTCCCGGCTGAAATTCCGCTGGTGCAGCAATTCTGAAATCAATACCCAGCTTGGCTGATCCAGCCATAAGTGAATTCCCCATATTGTACCTTGCATCACCCAGGTAAACTAATACCTGTCGGTTCAGTGGCTTATCACAATGTTCCCTCATGGTCATAAAATCTGCAAGTACCTGTGTGGGATGAAACTCATTGGTGAGTCCGTTCCATACAGGCACTCCTGCATATCTGGCAAGCTCCTCCACTATTTTCTGACCAAATCCTCTGTACTCTATTCCATGGTACATTCTGCCAAGAACCCTGGCCGTATCACGCATTGATTCCTTCTGTCCGATTTGTGACCCGGTGGGCCCAAGATATGTGACCCTGGCTCCCTGATCATAAGCCGCCACCTCGAATGCGCAGCGCGTCCTGGTTGAAGATTTTTCAAAGATCAGAGCTATGTTTTTACCTTTTAGATACTGCCTTTCCTTTCCTTTCTTTTTAGTTTTCTTTAGTGCGGATGCAAGATCAAGAAGGTATTTTATTTCCTCAGGGGAAAAATCGAGAAGCTTCAGGAAATTCCTGTTAAGAAGATTGATTTTCATTTTTTAAAGTTAAGCTAGTAATAAAACAGAAGTCAGGTTGCAAATGTAGAAAATCCGTTTTGAGCTGCAAAATCAGACTATGCCCGGCTTAAAGCAGCCCGTTGCAATTGATTTCGTGCTATTTCTGTCAATTTAACGGCGATCGTCTTCGTATTCCATTGTAATCCTTGAGCCGTATTTGGTATCTGCAAGCTTAAATGCCTCAGTGATGACACTTAATTTCCCTCCATGCTTTATGAAATTCAGGCAAGCCTGAACTTTCGGAGCCATGCTTCCTCTGGCAAACTGCCCGTCATTAAGATACTTCAGGGCATCGGCGTAGTTCAGGAATTCCTTAATCTGCTGATCAGGTTTCTTGTAATTGATATAGATATATGGGACATCGGTCAGTATATAAAATTCATCCGCACCTATAAGGGTTGCCAGAAGAGAAGAGGCCATATCCTTATCAATCACCGCCTCAGCCGGCCTTACATTCATATTTTCATCAATGTAAACAGGGATTCCTCCGCCCCCACCCGCTATGACTATGTTCCCTTTCCTGGCAAGATCCTTTATAATAGCATGGTTCATAACATTCATTGGAACAGGAGATGGAACGACACGCCTGAATCCACCGGCGTTTTTAACCTCCTCTTTAAAGATCCAACCTTTTTTTGACGAAAGTTCGTCAGCCTGCTCCCTGGTGTAAATCTTACCTATTCTTTTCTGCGGATCCCGGAATGCCGGATCATTAATATCAGTAATGACCGAGGTTATGACACAAACGACATTCTTTTCGATATCGTGCTTTTTAAGTACGTTCCTGAACATCCTTTCAATCATATAACCAATTCCGCCCTGTGAATCAGCGACACATATATCGACCGGCATCTGTGCAATATTATAGACCTGTTCACCGGCGTCATTTCTCATCAGTATGTTGCCGACCTGAGGACCATTTCCATGGGTGATGACGAGATCATAGCCCTCGTTTATAAGAAAAATCAGGTTTTCAAGGGTTTCAGTGGTATTCTCCTCCTGTTCATCAATTGTTCCGATCTGGTCGCCCCTCAACAGTGCATTGCCGCCAAGAGCCACAACTGCAAGTTTCCTTTTCATCTGAACAATATTTTGTCTTTAACTTTGTTTTTCAAACATCTGAAATCGCAAAGCTATCAAATTCCCTTGATTAACTGCAATCATGCTTCCCTTACATTATGGTAAAATGATCACTTGCTTTCATATATTCCAGCATAATTAACTGGAATTAAAAAAAAATATTACATTTACGATATTCAAATAAAAGATCAGTGAGATTAAGGTCCGGGTTGATTATTGCAACGATATTTGCGATTACAGTGTACTCCTGCAGGAATGTGGGCGGAAAAAACATTAATCAGGGAGAGATCCATTATTCAATTGATTATCTGGGCAACACGGGAATGTTACCGAAAGAAGTGATGCCTAGAAATCTTGTTGTGTCATTCAAAAACAATAAAATTCTTTTCGATATATCTGCACCTTTCGGGAATTCAGGGATTCTCAATCTCTGTAATCCCGATAAAGGCATCTATGATACATATATAAGCCTACTGGCATGGAGGTATTATTATTCGGCAAATCCGGGTGAATCACCTCCCGGATTTGATGAAATGAAAGGTATGATCATTAAAAAGACATCAAAAAAATCAGTGATCTGCGGATTCAATTGCAAAAATGCTCAGGTAATCCTTCCGGCTGACAAGAACAAGGTTTACGAAATCTGGTACACAAATGAGATTAATGTCAAGAATCCCAATGCTGCAACACCTTTCAGGGACTTAGACGGAGTGCTTATGAGCTTTTTCTTTCTGATGGGCTCCGCGGAAATGCATTTTGAAGCTGAAACAGTATATAAAAAAGATATTCCGGACAAGATTTTCGATAGAAGGGAAAAATACGTTAGGGTATCCAGGGAAGATATCGATAAATTCATAGACAAAATGATAAGTCTGTGACCCGGAGAATGCAATGAATTACACAACTCCGCAAAAACTTTGCTGCTCCTTTAATTATTTAGCCTCATTATCTGTTTGTTATTTCCCGGACCTGTTCATAAAATCAAAAACCGGGCATATGTGCCAAACTCAAAATTACTACCTTTGGGATGCATTTTTAAAACGTCATGACTAAGGAGAAGGAAGATAGCCAGAAAAAATCTGCAAAAAATCCAAAGGCGCCTGCTAAATCAAAATCATTCTTTACCGACGAAAGAATAAAATTCATATTCGGCATACTCATCACAGGTATTGCCGTATATCTCCTGGTCGCGTGTGTGGCATATCTTTTCTGGTGGAAAACCGATCAGAGCCTCCCTGATTCTGCCATTATTTCGGGACCCGAAGTTGAAGTCAAGAACTGGGCTGGTAAAATCGGACACATCTTAGCAAAAATGATCATAGGCTCCGGGTTTGGATTTGGAGCATTCTTCATACCAATGATATTTGGCGCTATAGGACTTTACCTTCTCAATATCCCGAAAATAAGGCCATGGAGCCTTCTTGCAAAATTCGCTTTTGCAACAATAATCCTCTCACTTATCCTGGGATTCATCTTCGGACAGGCAGGAGGATATCTCCTAAGCGGACCGGGCGGTGCACAGGGTTATACAGTGACAAGATGGCTGAATGCCTTCATGGGAAAACCAGGCACAGGAATCCTCCTTGTATTTATTACAATTTCGTACCTCGTATTCGCCTTGAAATTTCACCCTTCGAAATTTAAAATAAGGCTTCCTGCATTCCCTTCATTGTTCCGAAATAAAAAATCCGATTCCGAAACTATTCCAGTGCCAGGTGATGAACCGGTTACTGCAATTCTGCACACAGGTGAAACTGATGATAGTAATGGCACGTCAGCAGGAAACGTGGAATTTCTTGTAAAGAACAGGACACAGACGACTGAACATAATGCTATTGATAAAGAACAACCGGAGCCGGTTGCAGAAAAAGAGTCCGGCAAAACTATCGTCAAAGGATCCCTGATACGTGATCTGGATAGCGATGCAGAAAAGATGCCTGAAAAGGAAAATGAGGATATGGATGTCACAAAACCCGAGCCAAAAGACATCCTGTCTGAGGAAGAGGTGAGCAGTTTAATGGAAAACTATGACCCGCGTCTCGACCTCCCGCGATACAAGTTCCCTCCTGTCTCCATATTAAAGGAGCATAAGTCGGATAGCGCTTTTGACAACAATGAGGTATTCGAGAACAAGGAAAACATTATCAAGACGCTTAGCGAATATAAGATAAACATAAGGCAAATCTCGGCTACAGTCGGGCCCACCGTGACTTTATATGAAATAGTTCCTGAAAGAGGAGTGAGGCTGGCAAGGATCAAATCTCTCGAAGACGATATCGCACTAAACCTTTCAGCCCTTGGAATAAGGATCATTGCTCCTATCCCCGGCAGGGGGACCGTTGGCATTGAGGTGCCGAATAAAAAGCCTGAGATTGTTTCCATGCGCTCGCTTGTCACCTCAAAGGCATTCCAGGAAACCAGGTTCGATATTGCTCTTGCGCTCGGGCGGACAATTACAAACGATCCATATATTGTGGATCTGACCAAGATGCCGCATCTGCTTGTGGCAGGTGCTACCGGACAGGGTAAATCGGTCGGAATCAATGCCATCATTACATCAATCCTCTATAAGAAGCATCCTTCCGAGGTCAAGTTCGTTCTTATTGATCCCAAAAGGGTTGAGCTTCCTCTCTATGCCAAGATTGAACGTCATTATCTTGCCAAGCTTCCAGGTGAAGATGATGCTATAATAACTGACACTCAAAAAGTCATTAATACTCTTAATTCCCTTTGCATTGAAATGGACAACAGGCTTGAGCTTCTGAAGGGAGCCCAGGCAAGGAATATAAAGGAGTACAATGAAAAATTCATATCCCGGAAGCTGAATCCCGAAAAAGGTCACAAGTACCTGCCATATATTGTACTGATCATTGATGAATTTGCCGACCTGATCATGACAGCAGGACGCGAGATCGAAGGACCTATCGGGAGATTGGCACAGTTGGCCAGGGCAATAGGAATACATCTGATAATCTCAACCCAGAGGCCATCGACTAACATCATCACGGGCTTCATAAAAGCAAATTTTCCGACACGAATCGCATTCAGGGTATTTTCATCGATCGATTCGAGGACAATTCTTGATGCGACCGGGGCTGACAGGCTGGTAGGACGGGGAGATATGCTGGTCTCATCGGGCAGTGAACCTGTGAGAGTACAATGTGCATTCATAGATACACCTGAAATTGAGGAACTTACTGAATTTATAGGATCACAACAGGGATATCCCGATGCCATGCATCTTCCCGAATATATTGACGACAGTGAAGGTGGAATATCGGAAGTCGACCTCAGGAAAAGGGATCCGATGTTTGAAGATGCAGCAAGGCTTGTGGTTCAGTTCCAGCAGGGTTCCACGTCACTTATACAAAGGAAGCTTTCCATAGGATACAACAGGGCGGGAAGAATTATAGATCAGCTTGAAGCTGCGGGAATTGTAGGACCTTTTGAAGGCAGCAAGGCAAGGGATGTCCTTTGCTCCGATCTGATGGTGCTTGAACAGATTTTTAAAAAGCTTGAATAAAGAGAAAAATGAAAAAATCCGCACTTTTTATAATGCTATCTGTTTTACAGCTTACTGCTGCACAGGGACAAAATGATCCGATGGCTGTAAGCGTCCTTGACAAGTTCTCAGCAAAAGCATCTTCCGCTCCTTCTGTATCAATGAAGTTCCTCATGGTCACCGTTGACCAGATGGAAAAAACCAGGGATTCCCTGACAGGATCAGTCATCATTTGCAAGGATAGCTACAAGCTTGACCTTCCTGATAATACAGTATGGTTCGATGGTGAAACTTCGTGGAGTTATCTTCCCGCAGAACAAGAAGTTACAATTACAAAACCAAATAAAAAGGATAATTCATTCCAAAGCCAGCCATCCCTGATCTTTACAATGTACAAGAAGGGATATAAGACCAGGATGCTCGAAGAAAAGCCCGATTCATACCTTATTGACCTATACCCGATCGACATTAAAACGGATATCGTCAGGCTGAGGCTTGCGATTCAGAAACCTTCAATGACGCTCAAAAGCGCAGAATATAAGAAACGGGATGGAATCTCCATAACGGTGCTGGTAAGTGATTATGACCTAAGCCAGAATCCGGGCCCTGACATGTTCATATTCCCCCAGGATAAATACAAGAATATCGATATTGTCGATATGCGTTAGTCTTTTAAGCGTTGAACCTGATCAATAATATTAATTGCTGAGACAAATTTTCAGTTCATAATATTTGATTTGAACAGTGCGCAATCACGCAAAAGATGGAAGATTTTAGCTAATTTTGTCCGGCACTATCAGTAGTAATTTCACTTATCCGGGAATGGAAACATATATATGCGAGAATATTTTTGTCCCGCTCAGATCAGGCCCTTCGCACAAGTCTGAAATGCTGAGCCAGGTGCTGTTCGGAGAAAAATATAAAACCATCGACGAAGCCGGGCACTGGGTGAAGATCGAAACACTGCTTGATCATTTCCGGGGCTGGATCGATTTAAATCACCTTCAGTGTTCATTGGCAGAGGACATGACCAGGGGAAAAGTTCTTAACAGGTCGCTGCTGTGTTTCAAAAGCGATGGCACTAGACTTGTTCTTGAAGCAGGGTGTGAGATTTTCTCACCCGATTTCGACAAAAAAACATTTTCCGCAGGAGACAGCAAGTACACTGCAAATAAGGATTTCAGCGAGAAATATATCCTTACTGATGACTCATTGCCTGAAACAGCAATGAAATTCATTAACAGTCCTTATATCTGGGGTGGCCGGATACCATCCGGCATCGACTGTTCAGGGCTGACTCAGCTGGTCTGCAAGATCCACGGAATTGTCATCCCCCGAAACAGCTGGCAGCAGGCAGAGACAGGAACTGATGTGAGCTTCCTTGAAGAAGCAAAGCCGGGGGACCTGGTTTTCTTCGATGATGAGAGAGGAAACATTTCGCATGTCGGCATGATGATTTCCCGGGGGCTCGTGATCCATGCATCAGGAAGAGTAAGGATCGATTCAATCGACAACCAGGGAATATTCAGGAATGAGTCAGGCAAATATTCTCATCACCTGAGGATGATCAGGAGGCTGATTGCCTGATTTTCCTTTTTGCCCGGCAGCTTTTAACGAAAGCCCGGCAATAAATTACGACATGTGGTAGCAGTTCCTGACGCTAATATATCTAAACCGTCATTTCCCTGACTGCTTTAGAATCTCAGCATCGACCAGCTTAAGGATTGCTTCCTCTTCAAGAATTGCCTTCGATTCGATAATACAGCCCTTTTGGATCATTTCACCGGCCAGCTTATTGTTGCTGAGTCCTGCTGCGTTTATCCTTATGTTAAGGAATGCTCCTTTTATGCACGAGCGAAGTGCAAGTGCCCCCACGCCTGCATCTGTCACAGAACCCGGATTTCCCTTTTCCACCATTTCTCTTACCAGAGGAAATCCTGAAAAGGCAGTTTCCATTACAGTCAGGGGAACCTTCATGGCATCAATTGTGGCTGTTTCAACAGCTTTTTTCCTCAGCTGCTTCTCTTCGTCTGATTTTTTAGGCAGCTTATATGCCTCCAGTATCCGGTTGAAAGATTCCGTATCTTCATCTACAAGCTCAATGAGTCTGTTCTGTATCTTCTTCCCTTTCACGGCCCATTCTGAGAACTCTTTCCATCTGTCATCCCATCCTTTCTTATGGGCTGACAGATTGGCTACCATCGAGCCAAGAGCTGCTCCAAGAGCTCCTATGCACGCCGATGCTGAGCCACCGCCAGGAGCCGGTGACTCGCATGCCGTCTCATCAATGAATGCCCTCAGGCTCAGATCGGCAAGTTTTCTTTTCCCTTTTTCTTCCATAATATATTCAATTATCTTTTCCTCAGGAATAAACGGATGTATCTCATTAAGACCCATCGATTTAACAGCTATTTTTATTAGTTCGGCATCAGAAACGCCTGCCGAACGCTGTTGCTTTTCAAGGAAGTACCGGCCGGCCTCCAGCATAGATTTTAACGGGATCAATCCAACCAGCTCTGAGCCCGTTACCCTTATGCCTCTGGCATCGGCTTTCATGCAAACTTCATCAAATGCAATGTGAACAGGTGTCACCGAAATGTTTGTCAGGTTCATTGATATCTGGGCAATCCCGTATTCTTCTATATACCATCCGATGGCCTTTACACTTTTAAGTGTACCAGGTACACTTATTTCCCTGCCGTCCCCGGTTTTGACTTTTCTGCCTTTTTCCCTGACATCAAAAGCTATGGCATTAGCCCTGCGGGTTGAAGTTGTATTCAGGTTTACATTGAATGCGACGAGGAAGTCCCTTGCTCCCACTGCAGTTGCACCAGAATGCCTGTTGAAAACGGCCGGACCGTAATCCGGTTTCCATGCCGGATCTTCCAGTTTCTTTTCCAGCCCTTCATATTCTCCCTCCCTGCAGCTGGCAAGATTTCTTCTCTTTTGATCGAATGCCGCATTCTCATAACAATACACCGGAATCTTCAGCTCAGTACCTATTCTCTCTGCAACTTTTCTTGCGCATATCACAGCCTCATCCATTGTGATCCCCGCGACTGGAACAAACGGGCATACATCCGTGGCACCCATCCTTGGATGAGCCCCGTGGTGTTTCGTCATATCTATGACTTCCGATGCTTTTCTACATGCCAGGAAAGCAGCTTCCATGACAACCTCAGGATTCCCGACGAATGTGACAACGGTCCTGTTTGTATCTTTACCCGGATCAATATCAAGCAATTTTACACCCCCGACAGACTCAATAACATCAGTTATCTGTCTTATGACAGACATATCCCTTCCTTCGCTGAAATTCGGTACGCACTCTAATATCCTTTTCCCCATGTTCAAAAACTAAAAACTTCTACATTATTCCTAAGACCAAAATGCCATCCCTCCAGAACCTCCTCTCTTTCACCCTTTTGTTTCTCTGGATGCAATTCTCATTCAATTACTCTCCCCCTCAGGATTATTGTATCAACCAGGTCGCTTCCGAAGGAGTACGGCAGAAAACCATAGGACGGCATCTCTTTTGTTATAAATATATTGGCAATTTTACCCCTTGCAATTGAACCATGAGTTTCAGATATCCCCATGGCGTACGCTGAATTGATTGTTGCCGCGTTAATGGCCTCCTCAGGAAGCATTTTAAGCCTTATACAGGCAAGCGAAATAACCAGCTTCATGTTTCCGGATGGAGATGATCCGGGATTATAGTCTGAAGCCAGGGCTACAGGCAGCCCGGCATCAATCATTTTTCTTGCCGGTGCATCAGGCACACCCAGAAAAAATGATGAACCGGGCAGGATGGTAGGCATTGTATCGGATGCCTTGAGATCCTCAATATCAGCATCGCCAGTATGCTCAAGGTGATCTACTGAAAGAGCGTTATATTTTATGCCTGTTTGTATCCCACCCGAATAACCAAACTGGTTGGCATGGATCTTTGGGGTAAGCCCGTATTTCAATCCTGCCATCAGTATTCTCTCAGTGTCTTCTGTGCTGAAGAAACCATTATCACAGAATACATCAATATAATCGGCAAGCTGTTCCGATGCTATGACAGGTATCATTTCATTTATTACCAGGTCGACATAATCGGTCTTTCTTCCGCGGAATTCTCCTGGAACTGAATGTGCTCCCAGGAAGGTGGCTCTTACCTCCAGCGGAGAATTTTCTCTGATCCTTCTGATCACTCTCAGCATCTTCAGCTCGCCTTCCAGGGACAGGCCATATCCGCTTTTGATTTCCACTGCACCTGTTCCCATTCCTGTTATTTCCCTGACCCTTACCATTGACTGGTTGAAAATATCATCCTCAGACGATTCCATCAGTTTCCTGGCCGAATTGAGAATCCCTCCCTCCCTTTTTGCTATCTCTTCATAGGAAAAACCCCTGATTTTATCTTTAAACTCATTTTCCCGGCTTCCGGCATAAACAAGGTGAGTATGTGAATCACAGAAAGAAGGAAATACAAATTTTCCGCTTGCGTCAATTACCCTGTTATTTTCGTGATTTTCAAGGCCCGGTATGTTGTGCAGATCCTCCATTGGTCCAAAACCGGAAATAAATTCACCTTCAATAAAAAGATAACTATCCGTCAAATTGTTAAGAACTGCCATATCTTTTCCGCATACTTTTAATCCAGGAATTTCCTCAGTCTGGACCAGCCCTTTGATATTTTTTATGAGAAGCCCCACGTAAGTATTTAGTCGTAAAATTAAATTCCTAAGGTAGCAAATAATAAAAAAAGAGGTCATAATTTCCATTTTTCTTTATCTTTAACATTATCAACCAAAAACCTAACCTATGAAAAAGATCTGCTCGGTTTTTCTTATGACTCTTCTTGTGCTTTCAGCTTGGGGACAGAAGAATGCGGCACAGGATACCACGGGACAGGAGAAGAAGGGACAGGCGAAAAAAGTGAAAACAGGCTGGAAATTTGGCGGCGCCTTGCCGGCAATTAGCTTTGACACCGATCTTGGATTCCAGTACGGGGCTCTTGCGGAATTCTACAACTACGGTGATGGAAGCAAATATCCAGAATATGAGGATTACATATATGCAGAGGCATCTCATTATACTAAAGGAAGCGGAATATTCAGGATAATGTATGAGTCATATCATGTCATTCCGGGTGTGCACTGGAGCTGTGACCTTAGCTATCTGCCTGATCAGGCAAGCAAGTTTTATGGTTTCAACGGGTATGAATCCGTTTATAACTCAGCCTGGGAAGATGAAAATTCACCGGATTACAGATCCAGGATGTTCTATCGTTATCAAAGAAATCTGTTCAGGTTCAAGAATGATTTCCAGGGGAAGATCTCAGGTGACCATTTCAAATGGAGTGCCGGATTCGCTTTCCAGGATTTTAATGTAAGCTCTGTCGATATAGCAAAGCTTAACAAGGGAAAGACAGATACTCTTCCGACCATAGCACACATGCCGGGTCTCTTTGAGCGTTATCAGACTCTTGGCCTGATTTCTCCGGACGAAGCCAATGGCGGTTGGGTAAACACGGTCAAGGCAGGCCTTGTATGGGACAGCCGCGATTTCAAGGCCAACCCGATGAAGGGTTTGTGGACGGAAATTGGTCTTGAAGTTGCACCAAAATTTATGGGGAACGACTGGGCATTTACAAGGTTAAATATAACGCATCGCCAGTATTTCACCATTATACCGAAGGATCTGTCATTTGTTTACAGATTAGAGTACCAGACTACTCTCGGGGGCACTGTTCCTTTTTTCTATCAGTCGCAGATTATAACATCGATGCTTACCGGTGCGTTCAGTGAAGGACTGGGAGGATACAACACTCTCAGAGGAGTACTTATGAACAGGGTTGTCGGAGACGGATTCTTCATGGGGAATATGGAACTCCGGTGGAAGCCAGTCTATTTTAAGTTGTTTAAACAGAATTGTTATCTGGGGCTTGACGGATTTTATGATTTCGGAATAATTACCAAAGACATCCCGCTTCCTTCAAAGACTGATTTCGATGCGAAAATTGCCGGGCTACCTGCTTTTTCGGGTGACACGTATTCTGAATATTTCACAGGCGCTAAGGATAAGCTCCACCAGTGCGCAGGGATAGCCGTCATGCCGGTAATGAATCAGAACTTTATTATTGCCATTGTCCTGGGTAAGGCATTCAATCCGCAGGATGGAAATATCGGGTTCTCAATCGATATGAATTACCTGTTCTAGAAGCTGCCTGGCAAAACATCGGAAATAACACCTGTGTAATTGACTATCAGGGACAATCCTCGAAGCTTTTTTTATACTGTTCGATGGCCTTCAGGCTCATACCCATGCTTGAAAATCCTCCGTCATGATAAAGGTTCTGCATTGTAACCTTCCTTGTAAGGTCAGAAAAAAGTGCAATGCAGTAATCGGCACACTCCTCTGCCGTCGCATTTCCAAGCGGAGACATTCTTTCGGAAAAATCGATAAGTGAATCAAACCCGTGAATGCCGCTTCCCGCAGTTGTCGCGGTCGGCGACTGTGAGATTGTATTGATTCTTACTCTCCTGTCGCGGCCATAAATATATCCGAAACTTCGTGCTATGGATTCAAGAAGGGCTTTTGCATCTCCCATATCATTATAGCCTGAAAGAGTTCTCTGTGCGGCGACATAGGATAATGCGACCACAGATCCCCATTCCCTGATGGCATCAAGCTTATATGCCGTCTGAAGTATCCTGTGGAAACTCAGGGCTGAAATATCCAGTGTCTTCAGCATATTGTCATAGTTTGTCTGCTCGTAAGGTATATCCTTCCTTACATTCGGAGACATCCCGATGGAATGGAGTATGAAATCAAACTGGCCGCCGAATATCTTCATGCTTTCAGAGATCAGCGCGTCAATATCTTCCATTTTTGTGGCATCGGCAGTGATTATTTTGCTTCCGGTCATTTCAGCCAGCTGATTTATTGATCCCATCCTGATAGCCACGGGAGAATTTGTAAGCACTATCTGTGCACCATGCTGCCAGGCTCTGACCGCAACATTCCATGCAATGGACTTTTCGTTAAGGGCACCAAATATGATTCCCTTTTTCCCTTTTAAAAGTGATCCTTCCATTTTAATTTTTTGCAGATTTAAGCAGCTCCCTGGCATTTTTTATAGCTGTTTCCGTAATTTCGCTTCCGCTCAGGAGTCTTGCCAGTTCAATAATACGTTCATTTTCGGATAACAATTTAATCCTGGTAATTGTTGAATTGCCGGTATCATCTTTATAAACATGATAATGCTTTGTTCCTCTTGAAGCCACCTGCGGTAGGTGGGTGATATTTATTACCTGCATGTATTTACCCATTCCTGCCAGTATCTGACCTACTTTATCGGCGACTTCCCCTGAAACACCTGAATCGATCTCATCAAATATTATAGTGGGCAGGTTTGTATTTTTTGTCAGAAGCGATTTAAGGCTTAACATAACTCTTGACAACTCGCCTCCGGATGCAATTTTTGCAAGGTCCTCCGGCTCCACCTGCTTGTTTGCTGAAAACAAAAAGTCGGCATGGTCGTATCCTGAAGGCGTAAAGTTCTTTTGTCTTGTAAGTGAAATGCGGAATCTTGCATTTGGCATCCCAAGCTGCTTCAGCATATCCGAGATTTTCTTTTCGACGTCAGGCACGACGTTTTTCCGTTTGCCGGAAATCCCTCCTGCCAGGTTTTCAAGGGTTTGATTTTCCTTTTTCAGGAGACCTTCCAGATCAGTCATTCTTTCATCGCCAGTAACAATCGTCTTTACCAAGCTCCTCACCTCTTCGCGTTTCCGGATTAGTTCGCTGACATTGCCTACCCTGTGTTTCTGTATGAGCGAATATAAAGTATCAAGACGGTCATTGACCTGTGCAAGACGATGAGGATCTGCATCAACCGTGGCAATGAGCTTCTCGATCTCTCCTGCAACGTCATTGAGCTCAATGTAGGCAGAATCCGTCCTCCTGATCAATTCATCTCCATGAGCAAGAAATCCGGATATTTTTGAAAGGCTGTTCCGGGCTTCTTTCAGAAGGATAAGCACTGATGAAGTGTCCGAGGAAAAATTGTTATAGGCACTGCTCAGTCCGAGCTTTATCTCCTCGGCATGGTTCAACATATCCTGTTCTTTTTCCAGATCTTCCTGCTCACCTTCATTAAGCCTTGCATCCTCGAGCTGTACCAGCTGAAACTGATAGTATTCAAGATCGGCTTTATTTCTTTCGGCCTTTTCCTTAAGCTCTGAGAATTCCCTTTCAAGCTTCCTGAAGTTCAGATAAGCAAGCATATACTCATCTTTCAGCTTTGAAGTACCGGCAAAAGAGTCTATGACGTTCAGCTGGAACATATTGTCATGAAGCATCAGGGTCTGGTGCTGTGAATGGATATCAATCAGCCTGTCGCCCAGTTCCTTAAGGAGGTTTATTGTTACGGGTGTATCATTAATAAAAGCACGTGATTTTCCTGCCGGGTTTATCTCTCTTCTGAGTATTGTCACAGGTTCATAATCAAGCTCATTTGAAGCAAAGAATTCGGCAAGTTCATAATTGTCTATGCGGAAAGTCCCTTCTACAACACATTTCTCGTCTTTTTCGAGAAGTACCGACGTGTCGGCCCTGCTGCCAAGGATAAGTGACATGGCACCGAGAAGGATTGTTTTACCGGCACCTGTTTCGCCTGTTATTATTGTCAGCCCTTCTTCAAATTGCACGTCAAGGTCCTTTATCAGCGCATAATTCCGGACATAAAGCTTTACGAGCATAGACAGATATTGTTGTCAGTTCGCCGAGGCGATATTCTCATACTTTGTCTTATTGGATGGATCAATTTCCGTGAGTATCTGGATCACCCGGCTTTTTTCCTCAGGGAATGAACCATTGAAAATATTAACAAGCTCATCTGATTTTGCATCAAGGATGACCTGCAGAAGGTACATATAAGGATCCGGTTTTTTCCGATAAACATCCTGTATAAGCTTAAGACTCTCAGAAATGCTTGTTCGCGACTCAGTGACTTTTGATTCCATCTGGTCGAGGCCTTTAATATAATACTCATACAGGAACTGTCTGACAGGTTCATATTCCTTATCAAGTGCATTATTCACGAGCCAGTACCTGTTCCGGTTCCTTGAACCATCATATGGCTTCCATCCGGGTTCCGGCGCATCCTGTGCATTTGTCACAATTTTCTCCGCCATCTGAAAATATTCCGTACCACCCATGGGAGAGAAGGAATCCGCGTCAAAACCCATGATTATGTACGTGTAATAGGCCAGAATAGACACCAGGCTGGACCGATACATCGTAGGATCAAACAGAAGCGGCTGAAATTCCACGTAGGTGAATCTGCAGTTGTTATCAATGAAATTAAGAAGAGTTGAGTTATAGGTCGTATTGTAAACAGGTCTTTTTAACTGGATCTGGATAGTCCCGCTGAATTCATCTGATGACAACTGATCAGTCAGATTTATAAGAACATTGCAATCTATTCTTTCGCCATAGCTGTAAATATGATTGGTCCAGACAGTGTTATTCATGAAATTGTAAATATCACGCTGCATATTTTCAAAGACTTCTCGGTTCGACCCCTGTATTTTCTGGGCTGAAACCTGAACATTACAGTTAAGTTCCTGCGAAAGAGCTGATCCCTGAATCATGATCAGCATCAACATTAATATTTTTAGCTTTCGGATCCCTACCATCCGGATTAACTATTTTATCATTGAAACTATCTTGTCGAGAATATCCCTGGCAGCTTCTTCCTTCGATTTTAACTCAAATTTATCAATATTATTATACTTGTCAATGATGGTGATCATATTGGTAGAATGCTCAAAACCGGCGCCGGGGTCCCTTAAGGAATTCAATATGATGATATCCAGATTCTTA
The DNA here is from genome assembly GCA_963717685.1 of uncultured Bacteroidales bacterium. Taxonomy (GTDB): domain Bacteria; phylum Bacteroidota; class Bacteroidia; order Bacteroidales; family VadinHA17; genus LD21. Next base: position 3,351,497 of record OY970346.1, read on the forward strand.
CGTTTCAATTTTGATGTTGCATTTTTTATTTCATCATTAGTTTCCAGGGCAAAGCCCGCAAGCAGCTGGGAGGATTTTTTTATTTTGCCGAGAGTGGCAGCTATATCTGTTGTAGTCTTCAGTTTCAGTGAGATAGAACTCTTTCCTTTTTTCATCTTTTCCGTTTCAGCTTTAAATGGCGTATAGTCGGCTACCGCTGCCGAAAGGATTGCTATATCGCAATCAGGAAACAGAGAGATGCATTCTGAAGCCATTGATTCAGCTGTGATTACCCTGGTCACTTTTATGCTGCTGTTCTGAGGTGAAATGGTGACCGGTCCTAAAACAAGTTCGACATCAGCACCGTAATCTGCAGCGGCATCAGCAATGGCAATGCCCATCTTCCCGGAAGAATGGTTGCTTATGAATCGGACCGGATCTATTGGTTCCCTCGTCGGGCCTGCGTTGACAAGAATCCGCTTTCCTTTCAGCGGTTTATTGATTTTTTTTTTGACAGGAGCTTTTTTATCTCGCTTACAATATCTTCCGGTTCAGCCATACGTCCTTTGCCCGTTAATCCGCTCGCCAGTTCCCCGGTCGATGGCTCCAGAATTATATTTCCAAAGGCTTTAAGCGTCTCAATATTGATTTTTGTAGCGGGGTGATTTAGCATTTCAGTGTCCATTGACGGTGCGATCATTACGGGGCATCTTGCCGATAAATAAGTAGTAAGCAGCAGGTTATCTGCAACGCCGTTTGCCATCCTGGCTATAGAGTTGGCAGTTGCCGGGGCAATAAGGAACAGATCGGCCCATATCCCGAGATCTATATGGCTGTTCCAGTCTCCATTCTCCGGATTATAAAACTCGGCGAGCACCGGATTTTTTGACAGTGTGGAAAGTGTCAGAGGTGTTATAAACTCCTTTGCATGGCTTGTCATCAGAACTCTGACATTGCAGCCTTCCCTGACAAGCAACCTTATGATCGCAGCGCTTTTATAGGCGGCAATTCCCCCGGTAACACCCAAGAGTATATTTTTGCCTTTAACCATGATCAGGCTTATTTTTCTTTCGGTTTGCTTTGATTTTCCGGATTCCTGTAAAAAATCTTTCCTTCCTCAAGCTCCTGAAGGGCAATAAGAGTAGGCTTGGGAAGTCTTTCATAAAACTTTGATATTTCAATCTGCTCCCTGTTCTCAAAGACCTCTTCCAGATTATCACTGTATGAAGCAAATTCCTCGAGCTTTTTATTTAGTTCCTGCTTCATTTCGACAGCAATCTGATTAGCTCTTCTTGAAACAATTATCACCGTTTCATAAATATTACCTGTGTCTTTGGTCAAAAGTTCCATGTTACGGGTAATGGTAGTAACTGGCGCTGCTGATTTTCTATAATCCATAATCAATTTTGAATATTAGCATCCTTTTCGGGTGTTCCTATTTTAAGCTTTTTGGAGGTATCCTGATATATTTTCTTGACGTCTCTGGCATACTGGCTCTTTGGGAATTCTTCCATAAACGAGAAATAATCATCCAATGTAGCCTGGAATCTTTCTTTCTGTTTGCCGGGCGTACTGTTCACTGCATACAGGTAAAGCGAATTTAGTTTCAGATACATCATTTTTTCCCGGTACTTTGTCTCGGTAAATTCTTTAAGAGAGTTGGAAAGCGCTGTTACCGCTGCTTTGTACTGGTCCATATTGTAATAAAGACTGGCATTCAGGTAGGATTTTTCAGCAAGCCTCTCCTCAAGCTCTTCCCTGTTCTTTTTGCATTCATCAACTCTTGAGCTGTTCGGATACCTGCCCAGAAACACATCAAATCCTTCAATGGCTTTTCTTGTGTTTTCCTGATCGAGCTCCGGCCTGGGTGAAATATTATAGTCACATAATGCTGACAGATAGCAGGCTTCCTCAATGTATTTTCCGTAGGCGTACTGGTCAACGTATGATTTGAAAACTGTACTTGCCATGTCGTACTGTTTCATTCCGTAATAGCTTTGCGCGTTCATCCATATCATGTCCTCTGCTTCTTCGGTTGCCCTGAACCTAGGAATGAGCTGTTCGAACAGCTCTGATGATTTGACATATTTCCCGGCCTCATAAAATTCCTTGGCCTTTTCCTTCTTTAAATCATAATCGGTGCTCTTCAGGAGTTTCTGATAGCCCGTGCACGAACTTGCAAGCAATGCTGCCAGCAGCAATATTACGATTCTTGACCTCATATAAAAGTTGCGCAAAATTACAATATATTTTTCATTTCAGATATTAAAACGGAATAATTATAAATTTATTCTACCTATCCCATTAATGGTATAAATTAGGTATAAATAGGTATTACCGGTAACCTCCTAATCAATATTTTTGTGAAAATTTTTGACAAAAATCATGGATATATTCGATAAAATAGCTAAAAATCAAGGGTCCCTTGGTCAATATTCAAACATTTCGCATGGTTATTTCATGTTCCCTAAGCTTGAAGGAGAGATAGCGCCCAGGATGAAATTCAGGGGAAAGGAAGTCCTCACATGGAGTCTCAACAATTACCTGGGCCTGGCAAATAACCCTGAAGTAAGAAAAGTTGATGCCGAATCTGCAAAAGAATATGGGCTTGCATATCCCATGGGAGCCAGAATGATGTCCGGACAGACCACCAACCACGAAAGATTTGAAAAGATGGCAGCTGAATTTGAACAGAAGGAAGACGCTTATCTTTTGAATTTCGGCTACCAGGGAATGGTATCGATAATAGACGCCCTGCTTGACAGACACGATGTGATAGTTTATGATTCTGAATCACATGCATGTATTATGGATGGCCTTCGGCTTCATCTCGGCAAAAGATTCGCCTATCACCATAATGATATGGAAAACTGTGAGAAACAGCTTCAGCGGGCTGCAAAACTGGCGGAAGAATCAGGAGGCGGAATTCTTGTGATAACGGAAGGGGTCTTCGGAATGGCCGGTGACCTTGGCAAACTTGATAAAATTGCAGCACTCAAGAAAAAGTACAATTTCCGGCTTCTGGTAGATGATGCTCACGGCTTTGGAACGATGGGAGCCAACGGCCGGGGCACTGGAGAGCACTTTGGAGTTCAGGATCAGATAGATGTGTACTTTGCCACATTCGCCAAGGCTATGGCCGGTTTCGGCGCTTTTGTAGCGGGGAGAAAGGATGTAATATGGTACCTGAGATATAATCTGCGATCACAGATTTATGCCAAATCCCTGCCGATGGCAATGACTCTAGGAGCTATCAGGCGACTTGAACTACTAAAGGAGCATCCTGAGTATCGTGAAAAACTTTGGAAAAATGTAAGAGCATTACAAAAGGGCCTCAGGGATGCAGGTCTCGACCTGGGAAAGACGGAATCGCCTGTGACACCAGTTTATATGAAGGGAGGAGTCACCCAGTCCACGCAGCTCATGTATGACCTGAGGGAGAATTATAACATCTTCTGCTCGGCAGTTATATACCCTGTAGTGCCAAAGGATGTGGTAATGCTGCGCATCATCCCAACTGCGGCTCATTCGCTTGAAGATGTGGAATATACTGTCAAAGTCTTCATAGAGATAAAAAAGAAAATAGACAATGATGAGTATCCGCATGAATTTGCGGACTTCACAAAGTAGCATTAGTCTCTTTCAGGAGGATGTCTAAAAAAACCGGACTCAAAAATATTTTTCTAATTATTCATTTTGAGTTGAACCATGTATTAATCTGTGGTTCACCATGTTAATATAATCACGAAGTAACTTTATGAATTGTATAAAAATGAACAAAACATTTTTATGTTAATCTATTTTAATTCGAACAAAACCCTTTGTCGTTCGTTCTATATTCATGGTTATACTGACCCTCAAGACAGGTATCTAAATATCAACCTGAATATCTGATAATTATGGAGCATGAAAGAATCAATCTTTTGAAAGGATATAATTTCCTTCTTTATTTTGCAGGAAGCATGATTATGGAGAAACCCACAGATGAATGCCTGATTGATTTCTGGACAAGAGGAACGCTTAAAAACCTGCCAGTAGCAAGCTCCAATCCTCGTTATATAAGGGCAACCGCATTCCTGAGAAGTTCATGCACGGACCAGAATTTATGCCGGGAAATGCTCGCAGAAGACTATTCAAGGCTTTTTGAAGAAAATCTGTCACCTCTTGCGGCCCCCCTTGCATCACTTTACGATCGCTCGAATGGAATGAATATTGCCATCGGTGTCAGTGAGGTATATAAAGCTTACAGCTGGGAACCGCGACACCACAAAAAGTCAGCCGACCATCTTGGAGTTGAAATTCTGTTCCTCACCAGGCTTATTGATGGATATATTTCTCTTGAGGATGTTCCGTGCCGTTCTGAATTGCGAAAAGAAATATGTCATTTTATCGGCGATTTCATGCTTCCATGGATCCCTGCATGGAATGAAGATATCCAGAAAAATGCCTTTACTTCCAGTTATAAAGGTATTGGGACTCTTATATATGCCTGCATGGAAGACATTCACCAGATTTTCGGATGCAACGGTAAAATGTCTGTTTGACCTCATTCCAGCTTAAAGAAATGGATACTAATGTCATCTGGGCTTATCAATATCAGAAATTAGGAATGAAAAAATCAGTTATTGCACCCATATAAAATACTCTCCATCCCTCAGCAATATTTGCAAAGTCGCCATCAGGAATATTTGAATGTTCTACGGTCACGGCTGTATTCTCTCCTTCCTGTTCAAGAGTAAAAGTAACTATTGACTTTTCCTCCTGGCCGCCAAAATACCATTCCTGAACGATTTTTTTATTAACCTCGAATTCCAGATTCTTTCCCGAAATATCTCCTTCCCACAAGGAGAATTCACTTTCGGGAAGGTCACTCATTACAGCCGGATAGCCTGACCAAAGCTCAATAGTTCGCGGGTTGGTAAGAGCTGAATAAACGTCTGAAGGTTCAGCATTTATTTTAAAAGTCTTTTTAAATGTTTTCATGGTTGGGATAATAAGTTTTAGCAAATTCATCCATCTGACCTGGACCGTCCAGGTTTGCTGCTATGACAAAATCAACTCCCGGTGCATTTTGCAAACCAGGACCGGCAACCGGCATCATAAATTCAGGCACGACATAAAACGTTCAGCCTCGACAGCTGCCATGCAACCCGATCCTGCAGCAGTTATGGCCTGCCTGAATTGCGGGTCCTGAACATCTCCGGCGGCAAAAACTCCCGGCACATTGGTTCTGGTACTTCCAGACACTGTTTTAATATAGCCAGTCTCATCAGTCTCGATGTATTTCTTAAATACTTCTGAATTGGGGACATGGCCAATTGCAAGAAAGAAACCATCTATTTTTATATTGACCATTTCTTCCTCCGGTGTCCCTTTTTTCTTTACCAGCACAGCACCTTCCACACCTTTATCACCGAAGAGATCAACTGCCTGATGCTCCCACAATATTTCTATATTTGGGGTTTTTAAAACTTTTTCCTGCATAATCTTTGAAGCACGCAGGACATTTCGTCTTACAATAAGGTACACCTTTTTGCACATTCCTGACAGGTATGTAGCCTCTTCTGCCGCCGTATCTCCTCCTCCTACCACAGCAACATCTTTATTCCTGTAAAAAAAGCCATCGCAGGTTGCACATGCAGAGACCCCCATCCCTGCATATTTTTTTTCTGCTTCCAGACCAAGATACCTGGCAGTTGCTCCTGTAGCAATAATTACTGCATCGGCATCGATTATTTTACTTTCATCAATGACAACCCTGCGTCTTCCATCTGAAAAGTCGCAACCAGTCACTATTCCGAAGCGAATATCCGTTCCAAACTTTTCTGCCTGTTTCCTTAGATCTTCCATCATCTCAATACCGGTGACTCCATTTGGATAACCCGGGAAATTTTCTATATCCGTGGTATCTATGAGCTGGCCACCCATCTGCATTCCAGTATAAAGAACAGGTCTGAGATTTGCCCTGGAAGCATAAATTGCAGCGGTGTACCCTGCCGGACCGGACCCAATTATCAGGCATTTTACCATTTCCGGCTCACCGGCATTCTGACGTTCTGTATCTGACTTAATATCAACAGGTTCAAATTTAATCATAAATCGATTTTTTATTCAACGGGTAAAAATACAAAAAACTATAAAGCTCTTTATTTCAAACCAGGCAGAATGTCATAAGTTCACTCATATGCAAAATGAGCTGAATCATGAAGCATCTGATAATTTTAATGACTATAAATATAGTCAGGTCAATGAGCCGGCGATTTGATTATCAGATGATTCCTGTCAATTAAGACAACCACATTCCCGTCTTTAATACTATAACCGGGTGATGACAGCTTTCCGGAATCAATTTCATGCAGCTCGCAGAATTTTCTGAAGCTGCTGTCTGAATCAAACCTTACAGAAATGGTTGTTTTTTCACCTCCGGGCAAAATGACTGTATAAAAACCGGAAACATCCCTGAAATAATCTTCCCAGTCAGGAGCTCCGTTCACAAGGCCGAGTTTCCCTTTGACAAGCACCGCATTATGTTGTATATCCGATGTATTTTCTCCAGGAAAAAATGCTGAAAGATCAGCGGAAGGCTCTTTTATCTTATCTGAAATGAGCCGGCCTATCTTAATTGAATTTAATGAATCAGTACTGCTTCCCGACTTGTTTATGATGCTTATATAGTACGGACCCTTGCATATCTGGAGCTGAAAATGGGTCTGGCATGTAAAGGATGCTATTGCCGGCGACGACAAGCAGCGGAATTTTGAAACGGAGTATATCCCGAATGCCTCATCAATACCTTTCATTTTAAAAACCTCGCATTTATAATAGTGATCCAGTATACCGAATTCGGTGATTTCAGCCGACAGGAATCCGTATTCAAGATAGAGATCCGCGCCGCCATCTATGTATCCAAAAAGAGATTCACCTGTGAATTGCCTTACAGACAGGATCTTTGCGTTGGGAATCTCTCCCTTTTCAACAGATGGAAATTTTTCCGGAACTTGCGTAAATGCATTCAACGAAAGCAGCAGGAATAAGAGGGGCTTAAGCTTTGGCAATGGGTCAGACATCAGGATTCAGGATATATCGAATGATTTTAGATCAATCTTTTCTTTATCGCTGATGCCGAGTCCAAGGCCTGATGCTATTTTTAAAAAAGTAATCCCGTCCGGATTTGGGGTTTTCAGCAAACCTTCACTCACTCTCTTTTCAGCAATTATATCGTATGCGATCCTATCCTCAGACACCGGATCAGTGGCTACCAGGATCAGGTTATAATTGCAGATGAATTGGGGATTGGCTGCAGGCCCTCCGTTAAAGCAACCCCTCAGTCCGTCAGTTATGTTGAGAACCACTTTGTCGCGGATAGGAGCAAAAGCGCACACCTCGGCACAGGTTTCGTTCCAGAGCTGTGCGTGAAGCCGTCCCGTATTGGATATTGATCCGAAAGCAAGGTTCTTCATTGCATTTGTAATTGATACGCCGGCATTTTTCAGTATCGGGATATTGATTATTTTGTCTAATTCCTGTGTTACTATTTTCGAAAAATAGGAGTATTTTCCGATGTTTATCATATAAGGCAAAGTATCGCTGTCGTATTCAGTCTCGACATCAGCCCAATAATAACGGTTTCTGTCAATATTTCTTTCACCATAAAGCTTGCCATCCTTATCATAGAATGATCCGGATTCATCCTTGCACTCCGTTCCCATAATCCTGATTCCCGGGTAGTTCTCAGCCGTGAAGCCTGCATCAGCAAGATCCATGGCTCTCCTGTCCCAGATTATAATATTTCCCTTCCTAATTCCACTCTCTGTCAGTTGCCTTATTATAGATTTCACGACGGCGTGGCTTGTCGAAAGCTGCTTACCTGCAACGGGGTTCACCTTCAGGCCGATCCTTTGCCCGGGACTTACGAATGTACGCCATGCTTTTTTAAGGCTTTTCTGACCTGCAAGTTCAGTCATAGCCCTGCTTAACATATCATAGGCGGCATCCCCGACAGGTTCATCATTGATGACAGCATCTGTTTTTCTTACAAGAATAACTTTCCCGGGGTATTTACCGGGCATTGAGAACGCCGTTCTGGGGTCTTTAGCAGCATCGCCTATATTTGTTGACGGCTTACCCTGTTTGCTTTCAGAGGCTAACACCGATAAAGGTCTTACGGCAAGAGCTGCTCCTCCTGCGCCGAGAAGAGTAAAGAATTTACGTCTGTTGAATTTTAATCCTGTCATATTTAATAATCGTGGTTAATATTTATTCAAATATAATTAATTAACTCTAGTTGCCGGCTACCGGCTACCAGACCAGCCATTATAACAACGGACATAGTCCATCCTGGCAGTGTTGCAGCTTTATGGCAAAAATGCTCCTTGTATAATTGGAATTGTTGATTAATTTTGCGTGAGTTTATGGCTACGTCAGCCAAAGTTAAATTGATAAATCGGGGTGTGGCGCAGTTGGCTAGCGCACTTGCATGGGGTGCAAGGGGTCGTCCGTTCAAGTCGGATCACCCCGACTCAAGAATAAATAGGGCTTTCAGAAATTCTGAAAACCCTATTTATTTTGCCTGGTTTAAACATGGTTTAAACAATTTTGTATCTTAATTGATTAAACGATGAATTTAATGCAAAAGCCGGAGGTCTTGACCACATTTGGCCGGTCAAATTACATTTGTCAGATATAACTAAAATACAACTATTTAACTTCGGCTTGAGGTGGTCAATATGATCCGATTAACGCTGGTCATGGTCTCTGGCTTTTCCAATATTCTTATATTTGTCATTTAGATTTTAATAAAAATTTCCCATCTGATCCAATTTTGTATTTCATAATGACAGAACTGGAATCAGTCAGGTGATATTCATCATTGTCGAACTTGTATCTCTTTTCTACCTGATTAATATAAATCCCGAAGTCAGGAGAGATCGAAAAATATGTTATTGGCCTTAATTCAGGATCATGTTCATATTCTAAATCTGTTCTTATCATCCCCAGTAATTTACCATCATTTGAAAAGTTGCTTAATGTCAGCATGGGATTACCATCATCAGATAAGGTTTTAATTGAATACGTTAATATTAAAAATGAGTTTTTATTGTTGTACCGTCCGATAAATGTGCAATTATAACCTGATAGGGTTTGAGGTTTATAAATTGTTTTAAATGATGTATCAATAAGCTGATATCTAATTAGAAAAATAGTATCAATGAATCTGTCATTATTCAATATGGAATAATCCAATGATGTTAATGTATCGCCTGTTTTATAAGAATTGGGAAACCCTTGTAAGCTCTTTTGGAAGCTTATAAAATCATCATGCTCCCTGTTATTAATTTGATTGGAAATTAATGGAATGAATAATAATAGATAAGCAAGTTTTTTCATGTCAGGGAATATTATTAATAGCTGCTAACGGGAGTCTGTCTATTGATTGCCATTATTAATTAAAAATTGGTAAAATCAAGTGGATATAAAAAGGTAAAACATATTTACGGGTTTGATTACATATCAAAGTTAAGAAATATTTAAAGTTTGATCTTTAAGGTTTCAATTCAGGTGAAAAACCATCGATTCTGACAACCACAGTATGGATCCTAGTGGCTATTAAAAGCCCGAGTTAAATAATTAGTACTTAAATCGGATTTTGGGAGGTTAATTTATTCCGGTCAACCGGTTTCAATGTTTTTCTTATAATAAGTTTAATCGTAACTTACGACGATATTTTTTAAAAGTAGAAAACTGAAGACTCTCAGCAATATTAATATAAACAAAACAAAAGGGAACGAATATTATAATATACAAATGGATCCTGTTAATATTGATTTCAATATTCATGATTTATATCAATGCTCATGTCCTGATCTTCCTTATTATTCTGGCATTTATTGATTTTTATGCATTTCAGGCATTCCGTTATGCAACCAGAATCTGTTCGCAGACAATAATTCGCCGGATAATCATTCTCTATTGGTTTGTTTCATGCTTTTGTTATGCCTTAATCATTCTTACTCAATTTACTGACTGGCATAGCTGGAATATATATTTCAGAACATATAGCTTAGCTCTTCTGATTATCCTCATACCTTCAAAAATTGTTCTGAGCCTGTTCGTCCTTATCGATGATTTAGTCCGATTCTTTCACTGGCTGTCAATAAAAATTTCTTCCTGGTTTCAAAGGCCCAAACCCATTAAAACTTCAAAACAAGGTAAAACCCTGAGTCGCTCAGATTTTATTATCAAGATGGGTTTACTTGTCGGATCAATTCCATTCTTCAGCATGATTTATGGAATGGTATTCAATGCTTATAACTACCAGGTAAGAAAGCTGAGACTTGTTTTACCTGACCTTCCAGGTTCATTTGATGGTTTCAAAATAGTTCAGATTTCCGATATTCACACAGGTAGTTTTTTAAGTACAGAACCCCTTGCACGGGCTGTTAATATCATTAATGGACAAAAACCAGATGTCGTGTTTTTTACAGGTGACCTTGTTAACTACAATCATGAAGAAGCATTGCTCTACATAGACATTCTGAAAAAAATTGAAGCAATACACGGTGTAATTTCCATTTTTGGAAATCATGATTATGGTGATTATTATAAATGGAAGAATTTAGAGGCTAAAAAAAATGATATTCTTGAATTAAGAAAAATTCATGGCCAGATAGGATGGCATTTGCTGTGGGATGAGCACCTTAATATTGAACAATATGGAGAAAAGATTACGGTCATCGGAGTTCAAAATTGTAGCAGTCATGGCTTTTCCAATTATGGCAGCCTGGAAAAAGCAACGAAAAATATTAATTACAGTCCTGTGAATATTTTACTTTCTCATGATCCTTCCCATTGGAATAAAGAAGTGACTAAAAAGTTTCCCAATATTGACCTTACCTTATCGGGACATACACATGGAATGCAGTTTGGAGTGGAAATACCCGGTTTCAAGTGGAGCCCGATTCAATATATTTATAAAGAATGGGCTGGCTTGTACCGGGAAAAAAATCAGTATTTATATGTAAACAGAGGGTTGGGATTCATAGGTTACCCTGGAAGAGTGGGAATTCTGCCTGAGATCACTGTAATTGAATTAAGAAAAAAAGAAAATTAAAGTTTGGAAATTTTTGGTTTTATGCATAGCTATCCGGAATAAAACGACTACCATTTAAAGGGAGTTAAATATTTGTTGTTCTTATTCTATGTTAAAACCTGTCAAAACAAAGGCGATCAGTATTCCCGGCTATTGCAAGTCTAACCCGATTTTTGTAATTTTACTATAACAGATATCAGAAAAAATATGCAAATGGTTATAAAGTTATATTTAATTGCGTTACCGATATTTTTTGTAATCGACATGGCCTGGCTGGTTCTCGTTGCAAAAAAGTTCTATCAGAAACAAATTGGTTTTTTGATGAAACCAGATATTAATTGGGTTGCTGCTATTATTTTCTATTTATTGTTTATTGCCGGACTTGTGACATTTGTCATTTCGCCAGCTGTTGAGAAACATTCTTGGGTGAATGCAATCATATTTGGTGCATTATTTGGCCTCATAACTTATGCGACTTACGATTTAACGAACCTGGCCACTTTGAAAGACTGGCCATTGTCAGTAACGGTAGTTGATTTAATCTGGGGAACTGTGCTGGCAGCATCCATTTCTGGTATAACATATTTTATCGCAGTTAAATGAAATGTCAACGGCTGATGTGGTATTTTGCGTTCTATTTTAGATTATTACGATATCAATACTCCATATTCCCTGTTTTCTTCACTTATTAATTACTGTGCGATATAAGTTCTTTTAATCCAGGTGATAGTTTATTAATAATCTTTAACTGAGTTCCCGGAGTTGCTTTCAATAAGCTCCTGACGATGTTTCCTATATTCAATAATTGGTTTATCACCCATAATAAGATGTTCATCAATCTTTAATCCAACTTTCTTTGGCAATTGCGTTATTACAACTCTTTTGTCTTGCCTCAGGATTATTATACTTGATATTTTACCCAGATAATTCATAATCCATTTTAACAATGGAATTTTAATCAGATTCTGATAATATCTTATGTAAATAATAGTATTCTCTTCATCAACAGGAACGAATGCGGCAAATGCCCTTATCTTATCAGAAATATAGTTCTGCCAGATATTGGGATAATGAAATTGCAGATGAAAAAGGTCTTTATAATCTATGATCTCATCAGGTTTTAATGGGACTGTATTCCCGTCATCAACAATATTATTTACATAGAATGTAATCAATTCATTTTCTCTTATCACAACAGGTCCGTTGACAAGCGTTTTATTGCCCCGGCCAATAGTGGTTTTGTGAACAAATGGCAAATGCACAACATCAAGCTGATTTTCTATCGCCCTGGAATAGTGAACATTCCAATGATCTTTGTAACTTGAATACGAAAAGTCTCTAAGTTCCGTGAAGAAAAATGGTTTCTCAGTGATTTTATCATCTTCCCCCCACCACACCCAAATGAATCCATAATCTTCAAATGTTCTGTAAGCTTGCACTTTCATAGTTTCAGGCGTTTGTCTGTTCTTTCCTATAGCAGGAATAATATTAACCTTACCTGATTTATCATAAATAAAACCATGGAAGGGACATTCCAGCTTCCCATCTATTATTTTCCCGCGGGAAAGAGAGGCCCCCCGATGACAACATGTATCAGCAATACAGCAAACACTGCCATTTTCATCTCTCCATAATGAAAGTCGTTCATTGAAACGGTTAATTTTTAATGGCTTAAGCTTTTTTAATTCTTTCGATTCAAGTATTATGTACCATTGATTGTATATCATATAATTATATTTTAAAAGTTGTTCAAATAGATTTTTTATTGTCTGTAAAAATAGCGTTGCCTCTCGTCATTTTACAGACTGACAATTAAAGGTAGGAATAAAATATTAAATACCTGACTGATTACAGATAGTGGGAAAGTCATTGTCCAGACTGCCATTGGCCTTAATAAATTGACCACCGTATTAAGAGGAAGTTAAGTACTTTTTGTTTTAAGTTGAATTTAAGTGAAAACAGACTGGAAATAGGTGATCCATTCTTTCGGCTTTTGCATGCTCCCTGTTTAACGTTTTGACTTCATTCTAAAACATCTTATAACTATGAAAGAAAAATAGCCGGACAGAGTTATTTAACTGCCGGTCTTGTTTTTATTTTTTTGTGGAAAATCATTCTGATACGATAACCCGAAACTCATTTGTCCAATACCAGCTTCCAATACAGAAATAATTGCAATTTATTCAGCGTATTCTATGAAAATATGGCATAAACAGGTCAATGATTATACGTAATTTGTCTATTCTATCAAACTTATCATATCAGATGGCATATCACGGCTCAGAATTGATAATTGCTGTTGACCGTCTATTATAATACCTCTCTCTGAGAAGGTCTGCTTCAGGGTCTGAAGCACTTTTTCGGGAGTATTATTGTTCTTGCTAAGATGGGCAAGACAGATATTATTGAGATTGTCATTAATATTATCTGCCAGAAATTCTGCTGTTTGATGATTCCCTAAATGACCATGATCAGACCGTATCCTTGCTTTTAGAAAATAAGGGTATTTGCCATTCATCAGCATTTCTTCATCATAGTTTGACTCTATGACAAGAAAATTAGCTGTTTTAATATATTTGGCGGCAGTTTTGCAAATATGTCCAAGGTCGGTAACAATCGTTATTTTTTTATTCCCGGCACAAATGTGGAATCCTATGGTTTCAGGAGCATCATGACAAACAGGAAATGCTTCAATATTAAAACCGGCCAGATGAAATTTTTTCTTTAAAGTTATTTGATTCATATAGTCCGCAGATATTCTCATTTGAGGATTCAGGATGCTATCCCAGATTCTTTTGGTAGTGAATCCGGGAAGACTATATTTCCTGATAAGTAATTCCAACCCCCTTATATGATCTATATGATTATGCGTTACCAAAACTCCCATAATAGTCTGCATGGAAATGCCAATATTCTTCAGAAATCTACCGATAGAGGTTGCAGAAATCCCGGCATCAATTAAAATTCCATGGAACTCGTTTCCCAGGTAATAACAATTTCCGCTACTCCCACTGCTAAGACTGCAGAAATTCAATTTCATCAATACTTTATTAGTTGGAGTCAAAGATACATATAAGCAATTTGAAAAGCGACTGGATTTATCCACCTGGGGTTGGACCAGATATCCAAACCCAAACCAAAGTTAAAGACTATTTAAGAATACTCGAAGTCAGTTCACACTAATCACTAAAACATGAAGCACTGGCCTTTTCCGTTGCTTCCTGGACAGGATCTTTGGAATACATAGGGAAGACGGAAAAGAGATGTCGAGAATATCCAAAACTCCTTTTGTATATGTTAAGAAGGATAAAGAATAGTCTTCCCTGCGGATTATTAACCGGAGTCATTGTGGCAGGACAAATTAAAAACAGTGGATTACTTTCGCAAGCCGGGTATCTTGACCACATTTAGCCGGTCAAATTACATTTGTCATATATTTCTAAAAAAAACCACTTAATTCCGGCTACTGGTGGCCAATGAAATCCGGCCAGACAATGTGCCGGTTGTTGAATAGCACATTATCTCATTCTTTTAGCCTAACTTTATCAAAAAGTATGCAGGAATAATGTGCAGGTTAGTTTTAATCACCCTGACCATCCTTGTCACAATAAATGCCTTTGCGCAAAATCCGGAAGTCATCAGTAATAAGGGGATGAATTCAGACCTATCGTTTAAAAAGGATGAGATCAATCAACTTTTCTCGATAGCCAGGAACAGCATTCATATGAAGCTCTTTGAAAATAAAATGCTGACCATTGAACCATCAGGCATCCCGCCGGATCTAAAGAAGTGCATGGGTGCTTTTGTCAGCCTGATTGTTGATGGCAATCTGCGCGGCTGTACAGGCCGGTTCGTTTCATCAGATCCGCTTTATGAGGTGGTGAACCAAATGGCTGTTGCGTCGGCATTTGAGGATTCTCGGTTTAATCCCCTCTCAAAAGATGATTTTAATAAGCTCAAAATAGAAATTTCAGTCCTTGGACCTTTAAAAAAGATCAATAACATTTCCGAAATTGTTCTGGGCAAACATGGTATATATATAGAGAAAGGTGACAAATCAGGCACAATGCTTCCACAGGTCGCTACGGGAAATCACTGGACTGTGGAGCAATTCCTGGGTTATACCTCGCGCGACAAAGCCGGATTGGGATGGGAAGGATGGAAAAACGCCGACATTTACATTTATGAGGCAGTGGAATTTGTCGAAAACAAAAAATAAATTTTCATTCGGTTGCCCGGCATAGTTCTAAATGAACATGTTCATCAAAAGGACAATTGTTATTCCCGTTATACCAATTATACATTCCATTGCTGTCCATGTAAGGAACGTCTGTTTTATCGAAAGGTTGAAATACTCTTTGAACATCCAGAATCCGGTATCATTGAAATGAGACCACATAACACTGCCGGCTCCGGTTGCAAGAACCATAAGCTCGGGCGAAACTCCGGTCTGCTGGGCAATCGGAAGCATTATCGGGGCAGTGGTCAGGGTTGCGACAGTCGCTGAACCAATTGCAATTCTGAAAATTGAAGCTACGATGAATGCCATCAACAGCGGACTCATATGAATTCCTGAAGCAAAGGACCGGATATATTCAGTTACATGACTGTCCTTGAGCACCTGTGAAAAGGCTCCGCCGGCTCCGATAATAAAGATAATCATTGATATGGCGCTTATTGCCTTTCCCGAAATGTCCATAAGATGGCTCATTGACCTTCCTCTTCTGATCCCAAGTGCATATATTCCGAAAATTACTGCTATGAGAAGAGCAATATTGGCATCGCTTAAGAATTTAATGAATGAAACCACATTTGACAGGATAACAGATGCAAGACCAGACAACCCTTTACTGGCAAACATATGATGGTAAAAGGCTGCCAGTCCCGCAAATCCCTGCCGGGCAAGTTCTGCTTTGGCCGGAGGAGGTCCGAATGCAAGATCGGTAATTGCTCCCAGCAGCATGAGAATAACCGGTACAGTGGCGCATAATATGCTTATCCCCAGCCCTGGCAACTGGCTTTTACTGAAATTTCTTTCCTGGTACAATCCTGTAGGCGGTGCTGCTGCAAGCTTCCTTGAAAATCCTGAAAATAAAATTCCTCCGAGCAGACATGCGGGTATCATCGGAATCAAACCATAAAGGAGTACCTTATTCACATTGGCTCCATAAATAAAAGCTACATAGGTTGGAGCAGGATGAGGAGGGAGGAAGCAATGAGTCACTGATAAAGCGCTGCATAACGGGATTGCAAGCCATACCATTGGAAGTTTCGTAGATGACGCAAACGTATAAACCAGCGGGATCAGAACAAGGAAGCCGGCATTGTACATCATCGGCAATCCGACAAGCAGGCCTGTGAGAAGCAATGCATACTGGATCCGCTTCAGGCCAAAAATATCTGTAAGCCTGTATGTTATGGCATGGGCTGCTCCGCTTTCCTCAAGAAGCTTGCCGAGAATCGCTCCAAAAGCCAGGATGAGTATTATCTTTCCCAGTGTATCGCCAATACCAGTCAGAATGGATTCAAGAATTTCAAGAAGATTCATCCCGCTCAGTATCCCCACGGTAAAGGAGGTAATGACAAGTGACAGGAATACACTAAGCTTGAAATAGCTCACCAGGATAAGCAGAACGATAATTCCGATTCCCACAATGAGCAATGGCATGGCATTAATTTGTTAATGACATGAAAGTACAAAAAAATACTTTATCCGGCATTTATGATGATGCAGGGAAACTTAAAAGTACGGAGAAATGATCTCAGGATATGTTTATCAGGCCGTAAGTTTTTTTTACTATACGTTCCGGACCGCTTCTTCCGATGGAAGAAACAATCCAGCTAATTGTGCAAGTATCTGCTGATCAGTGAAATGCCGGCCTTTTATAGCTGCCGAGGGACAGGCTGCCACACAAACTCCGCAACCCTTGCAAAGTGCACTGATAATATGACTATGTTTTTCCTCCTCATTGAATTCTATTGCACTGTAAGGACACAGCTGATTACAAAAACGGCAACCTGAACACATATCCTCATTTACTTCCGAGTAGAGTGCGTCGACCTCTATCTTCCCCTTTGCTATTCTTGCAAGTATTCTGGCTGCTGCTGCTCTTGCCTGGGCAACAGTATCAGGAATATCCTTCGGAGATACACAGGTGCCCGCAATAAAAATCCCGTCAGTCGTGGTGGCAACAGGTTCAAGCTTTGGATGGCTTTCGATAAACCATCCATCCTTATCATGGCTTATATTGACGATGCGTGCCGTTTCGTGAGCATCATCACTGGCTTCCATTCCTACCATCAGGACAACAAGGTCGGCAGGTATCTCGATCTGTTCGCCGGATAGTTTTTCATTTACCTCCAGGAACATTCCGCAATCATCTTTTGGCGATGCTTTATGTATTACAGGCTTATCATTCTTTTCATACATCAGGAATAGGGTCTTGGCTTCTGATGACCTGCGGTAAAATTCTTCATGCCCTTTCCCGAATGCATGCATATCAATATAAATATCAGAAACATAGCACGAAGGATAGGCAGATTTAATTTCATGTGCATATTTCAGGGCAGTCATGCAGCAGACCCTTGAACAATATGTATGGAATTCCTTGCTCCTACTGCCCACACAATGAATTATTGCCACATATTTTGGTGCCTTACCCTCCTTTGTTTCTATTTTGCCTGACCGGATCATCTTTTCGAGCTCAAAGGAAGTTATCACATTCGGAAGCTTTCCATAGCCATAATGAACGATCCTCGACGCATCGAATTCCTTGTATCCGGTGCATACAACTACATTCCCTATTTCAACTTTGACTGATTTACCATTCTTTTCTGGGCTGCCGCCAATGTGGCTGATTGTCGCGGAAAAATTCCCGATATAACCGGTAAGCTCAGTCAGCTTTGATTCAAGGTGTACATGAACCTGCTTGTTGTCCTTTATCCGGGTTAAACGTTCCGTCAGGAGGTCTCTTGCAGAATACAGGTACGGTGCAGTGAGATCTATACGCAACAAATTGCCTCCCAGCTGGCTGCTTTTTTCTACCAGGTGAACAGGAAAGCCAGCGTCTGCAATTTCAAGAGCGGCTGTCATACCTGCAATGCCTCCTCCAATAATAAGTACATCAGGCGTCATATTTACTGACATGCTTTCAAGCGGCTCGTGAAGCTCGACCCTGCAGACGGCTGCACGAACAAGAGCCTTGGCTTTTTCAGTTGCTTCAACAGGATCGGTATGGACCCAGCTGCATTGTTCCCTGATATTGGCCACTTCCAGAAGGTACTGGTTCAAACCAGCTGATTTGAGGGCATTGCGAAATGTCCGTTCATGCATTATTGGACTGCAGGCAGCTACAACCACCCTGTCAAGGTTATACACCTTAATATCCTGGACGATCATTTCCTGGCCCGGATTGGAACACATGTATTTATAGGTTTTGGCACGGGTTACGTTTGGCAGGCCTGATGCAAAATTGGCAACTGCCTCCACATCAATAACTTTTGCTATGTTTGTTCCGCACCAGCAGACATAGACTCCTATTTTTGGTGATTTTTTACCTTCAGCCATCTTACCTGTTTTTTATATCAGTTGTCCTTCTTTGCCTTTTTAAGTGCTGATTTCCTAAGCTCTGAAAAATAGATTGCAAAAGGCCGGTATGCAAGGTGAGACCATTTTGAAAACGGCACCTCCACTGCAAGCATCGGTACAAGTACTGCCATATGAATTATATATAAATAATATGTTGCTACCGGCATGCCCCCGATCCTGAAAATATGTAAAAGAATCCCGGTAAGTGTCGTCAATAATAACAGGACAATAAAAATCCAGTCACTTAAGTGCGAAAACTTAAACTTCTGTCCTGCTTTCTTTATCCTGCCCCAGAAGAAAAAAACCAGGCCGGTCAACAATCCGAATGTTGCATAATATCCAAGTAATCGCTGAGGCTGAAACCAGGAATAGATTTTTTCGGTCTGGAACCATTTCAGTTTTCCCACTATAAGAATGAACATTAAGACATATCCTGACATTAAGACCCAGTGAAAGATCCAATAGCTTTTGTCTTTGCATTTATTGAATCGGACCTGAGTGGCGAAATGAACAATCAGTGTCCAGAGCTGGGTGACATAAGACCTAAAAGATATTTTTAAAGACTTATCTCTAAGTACGGTAAAATACCACATCCGGATAATATTGGAAATAAGGAAACTGGCAATTGAAATCAGCATGATATGTGCCCCTATGTTTACCGTCTCGACAGGGAACATCTCATTTACCTTCACGCCTCCCTGAGAGGTCAGTGATGTCACAATCCCATGTGGATTAATTACAGAGAACAGCAAGGCAATCAGTACCCCGATTATAACCACGGTAGCCAATTCCCACCAGTGCGATGTATAAAATTTCCTGGATAACCCGGTCCAGTCATAGACAGATGTAAGGTACCTCCTCAGTATCATCATGGTGTCACCTGGATCAGCGTCCCTGGGACACAGATCCGAGCAGTCACCGCAATAATAGCAGAGCCATGGTTCAAGAGTGGTCTGTATTTTCTTTTCCAGTCCCATCTGCAGCAACCGTATGGGTTTACGCGGAAATCTGTAGAATTCATCTGCATGAGGACAAACAGCAGAACAATCCCCGCACTGGTAGCATCGCTGAATGTTTTCCTTGCCGAAACGATCCAGATCATCAATAAAACCAGGATTGACTCTTATTGCCATATCAGTTTTTTTATATAATATGAATAGTCTTAGCCCTTTTCTCAATTTCGCTCAGAGGAATGCTGCTCATGTGCCCGATGCCTTTCTTGCTTGTAAGGCTTTTCAGGACACCGGCTGCGACAGCGGAAGCCTGCGCAACCGTATCCGGGATATCCTTGGGTCCCTGGCACATTCCCGCCACGAATATGCCCCCCTTTTCGGTATCTGTAGGGCTGCCGTTGTAATTCAACTCTGAGAACCATCCGTCAGTATCCCTCGAAATATCCAGCATCTTACTCAGTTCAATCGTGCCGGGAGAAGGAATCAGTCCAATGGCCAGCACAACCATATCAACCTTGAATTCCGCCAGCCTGTCATTAATTATATCCTCTCCGTGGATAATCATCTGGTCATGAACCATGGTCACAAGAGCCGAATGACCACGAATCACAAGCGTCCCTTCCTCCTTTATCCTGTCAGCAAATTCCTCATAGCCTTTCCCGAAGGCACGCATATCGATATAAAACTCATAGACAGTAACTCCCGGGACCTTTTCCTTGATCAGATGCGCGAATTTAAGAGAATACATGCAGCATACCCTGGAGCAGTAGGAATTGTATTTTTTGTTCCTTGAACCAACACAATGTATAATGGCGACAGTTTTTGGAGGAACACCATCAGCTGAGAAGATCCATTCTTCCTTTCCAGTTTTCTTATTCAGACGTTTGGTTTTAGTTACAATTTTTCCGCCGGTGGTGCCTGATGCATTTGTAAGCCTTTCAAATTCGAGGGATGTCAGCACATTCGGATATATTCCATAGCCGTACTGATCTATATTGCTAACATCAAGAAGCTCGTAACCGGTCGCCAGAATAATGTTTCCGACCTCAAGCTCAACTATATGATCAGCTTCATTAAGATTTATGCACTCCTTAGGACATTTCTTCATGCATACCCCACATTTTTCACCTTTCGAGAGAATATATGTGCATTTCGTTCCGTCCACCAGGTAAGCATTTGGAACCGCCTGTGGAAAAGGAATATAAATTGCCTTTCTCAAAGAAATTCCAGCATCGAATTCACTTTTGACCCTGACAGGGCAAACGTCGGCACACTGATTGCAGGCTACGCATGATTTGACGTCAACGTAACGGGCATACTGCCTTATCTTTACCTTATATGATCCGGGGATGCCAGAAACAGCTTCCAATTTCGACCTTGTCAAAAGCCTGATCATTTCATGCTGTCCTACAGATACCATTTTGGGAGTCAGGATGCAGGCAGCACAATCAAGCGTGGGAAATGTTTTGTCAAACATTGCCATATGTCCGCCTATTGTACCGGTCTGCTCCACCAGGAAGACCTGCTTTCCTGCATTGGCTATTTCAAGCGCAGCCTGAATGCCGGCAATGCCGCCGCCTATTATAAGTGTAGCGTGATTGACCGGATTGCCGCTTGGAATAGCGGCAAGCGGGAATGGCACACCCATTGTTGTGCATGCCACGATTGCCTTGGCACGATCCATGGCATTCTCTCCTTTTGCACCATGTTCCTGGAACGAGGCAAGGCGGACTTCATTTGTATTGCCTCCGGTAATTGCCATCGCCTTTGTAAAAACAGGCTTGTAATAACCAGGCATATCTCCTGCAATGACTATCCTGTCCAGATTCTTTGCCTTAATCTGTTCGCAGATAAAATCAATCCCGGGCTGATGCCTCGGCTCTAATATCTGTACCGTCTCAACCTCAGGAAGATTTGCCGTATACTTTGCAATAGCTTCAGTATTAAGTTCTGAGGTTTCTTCAAGCTGACAGAAAAAAACTCCTATCCGCATAATCTCTTAATTATGGATCATTCAAACAATAATTCTAATCCCTGACCACCCTTTTAAGCAATTCTCCATTTGCTTCGCGGATTTCCAGGATCATCGGCATTTGCCCCGGAAGGCAATGAGTAGCACAGGAAAAACACGGATCGTATGCCCGGAAGGCCATTTCTATCATATTGAGGACGCCCTCTGATACATCTACGCCTTTTCTGATCAGACCTTCTGCTGCTTTCTTTATCGACATGCTGATAGCAGCATGATTATTTGTCGTTCCGACGATCAGGTTCACTTTGGTGACAATCCCTTTTTCATCGGTCTTGTAATGGTGAGTAAGTGTTCCACGCTGAGCTTCAACAATACCTACTCCTTCCCCGGGGATGCGCCCGAGAGGTGCACGCAATTCCTTCCCTGTAATTTCAGGATCCGTTGCCAGCTCGAGGCATCTTTCAGCAGAATAGAGAAGCTCCACCAAACGTGCCCAGTGCATTGCCAGGGTCGCATGGACAGGTTTCCCTCCGAGCGTTTCGTACATCCGTTCATATTCCTTCTGTGCCAGCGGAGTGGCCATCCCGTCTGCAGCGTTAAGTCTCGACAGGGGAGTTGCCTGGTAGACGCCCGAGTTCTGTCCATCCTTGAATCCTTTCCATCCAATCTTCTTGAGAAACGGGAATTTAAGGTAAGTCCAGGGCTCCACATGTTCCGCCACATAATCAAGATACTCCGGCGGCGAATATTTGTATAGCTCTTTCCCTTCAGTATCAACAACCCTGACTTTCCCGTCATAAAAGTTCACTTTGTTATTTGCATCCACAAGGCCCATTGAATGAAGCTTCAGTGAATAAGGCCCGTGCAGGATGAGATCTAAATATTCATTGTTTTTCAGGACAAAATCATCAAAGATTTTTAGCGTGAATTTTGCAAACTCAATAAAGCCTTTTGACTTTTCGACTATGTCATCCCTTTCCTGTTCTGAAAGTCCGCGTCTGACTCCGCCCGGGATATTCATCACTACGAATGTCTGATGTCCTCCCAGCAGTGCCTGAATCTCCTGGGCCAGCCGGCGTTGTTTTATCACTTCGGTTCCTATATCCTTCCCTACTTTTTCAATCACTCCCAGTATATTTCTGCTCCCTGGAGGTGCCATAGGGCCAAGAACAAAATCAGGTGCGGCAAGTACATAAAAATGAGCGATATGGCTATGGATAAAATGAGCCATATAGAATAGTTCCCTGAGCTTTTTGGCTGTCGGCGGAGGTACGACGCCGAATACTGCATCGACAGCCTTGCCAGACGCCATATGATGGCAACCGGGGCAAACCCCGCATATTTTCGCCACAATAGCAGGAAGCTCCTCAACCGGCCTGCCTTCACAGAATTTTTCAAATCCCCTCAGCTCAGGGACCTGGAAATAGACATTAGCCACTTCCCCGTCATCATTGAGGAAAATTTCAATTTTGCCATGACCTTCAAGTCTGGTAATAGGGTCTATAGTGATCCTTTTCATTGCAGTTTCCTCCTGATTAATGAGACAGGCAAGCTAAAACGATAAAATAATCCGGCCGGATCGACGATATCCTCTACTATCCTGCTTATTTCCTCAGGCTCCTTCTCGTCAATAATGCTGCCTATTGCAGACATCATTTTGGCTCCGGGATCAATTACGTCGGGAGTCGGTCCATAGCAACCCCTGCAGGGAGCATTGCCCTTGATGCAGCGGTACCCGCATCCGGCACGAGTTGCAGGCCCCATGCACAGGACTCCCTGTTCCATAAAGCATGAAACTCCGTCATCAATAATTTCCCACGGCCTGTAAAATTTTTTGATTTTTTTATTTTCAGATTTTTTTCGGATACACTCCTCGCACTGGGCTTTCACATCAGCTCCGATAACTGATCCTTTTGGTGGAAGCTCTGCCCCTGTTACGATGGCTGTAAACACCTCGAGCAGCCTGTCAGACTGGGGAGGGCAGCCTGGAATTTTATAATCCACCTCCACAACCTGTGAAAGTGACCTTACATCATCATAGAATACAGGCAGGTCAATAGTCCCCTCAGGCATCTCGGATTCAGTCTGTGGCTTTACTTTCCAGGGATTATTGATTGATTCGCTCTCTTCATAAACCCTTCGGAAGATGTCTTCTTTGGTCGAAAAATTTGCAAGTCCGGGGATGCCTCCAAGGTGAGCACAACTCCCGTAAGCAACAAGAATTTTGCTTTTCTGTCTCAAAATCCTCGCCATGTGTTCATTTTCGCTGCTCCTGACAGCTCCGTTGAAAAGTGTCAGGTCAATATGATTATCAGGCATATTTTCGACATCCGCATATTTTGTATCCAGCGCAATAGGCCAGAAAAGGATATCAGCGGCGGCTATTACATCGAACAGCTTTTCGTGGACATCAAGCACGGAGACACAGCAGCCTCCACAGGAGGCAGCCCAGTAAACTGCAAGTTTAAGTTTTGGCTTCGATTCCTCCATTTCTTGTCTTAATTAACTATGTTGATAGAGTCATGGTTTTTTTGACCTTCGATGGTCCCAGTTCGGTAATTGTAGCCGTAAAGCTGTTCACCAGCTCTGCAAATTGTTTGCCTTCGCTGGCGCTTATCCACTCAAGCCTCAGCCTTTCTGCCTCGATTCCCATTTGCTTAATATATTTCTGAAGCAACAAAAATCTTCTTTGACAGCGGTAATTGCCTTCCTGATAATGACAGTCTCCCGGATGACATCCGCATAAAAGGACCCCGTCAGCTCCTTTTAAGAATGCATCCAGCACAAATGTGGGTTCAATACGTCCCGAGCACATGAGCCTGATGGACCTGATGTTTGGTTTGTATTCCATCCTGGATGTACCTGCCAGATCTGCACCGGTGTACGAGCACCAGTTACATAGAAACGCGACAATTTGTGGCTTAAAATCCATATCACATGTAATTAATCAAAGAGCGTGCATACAAAAGCCTGCATTAAAATTCGAAAGAGAGGCCTTTTATATGTAAAATAATAATAATTAATTGAAAATAAATATGAAATATCTCATAATTATCAAAACTGGCTGATTAAAATTAAACGGCGTTTAATATCGAAAGATAAAATCTAAACCGGGTTTGATCCCGCCTGAACCTGAAATCGAAGCACGATTCATAATATAATATTTTGTAAAAACTGCCTAGCTTAATATTATCTGATTCATCAGAGCTAAAACCTCTGCAAGGATTTCAGGATACTTTTTTTTGATTTCAGGAGTAAGCTCCTCACTGAATTCCAGGTCTTCCACAATTTCCACTGCTATAATATGCAGGTCGGAAGGCAGATCAAGCTTTAGGATATCGCCGAGTCTGATGGCAGTGAGAAAATTGACATCATGCAGATTCGACAGGTTCGAAGTTTCCCTGAAATATGATGGCCTGAAATAATATACCTTGCCTGGTTTTGCCTCCCTGGTATAAATCGCATCTATAAAGATTACCTTGTCATAACCGTGCATATACTCCATGATTTCAAGACCGCCGGAACCTGCCGTCTCAAATTTAAGGTTGGCATCATTGAACAGGCGTGAAAGATCCGTCACGAGTTTCGGACCGATCCCGTCATCCGAAAGTATCTCATTGCCAACTCCTAATATCAGTGTTTTTTTTCTGATCACAGTGTTATAGGTAACTGACTTATTCCAGCTATAATTTCAAAAATCAAAATGATGGACACAGAGCTTTTATTAAGCAGCCGGCTTCTCCTGCCTTAAAAAAATCATCTCTTCGGGACCGGCATCCTGAGATAGAAAAGGAAGCCTCCCTCCTGTTTGAGCAGTACGCAATCAGGATGCTTATCAAAAAGATTCTTTGAGGTGACTTTTGCAACCAGATAAGCCGGCTTGTCAATCGGACCGTTGAGCAGCCACTCCCTGTCGCTGCTCTTTTCATTCTCCCCGGGTTTTTTCTGAAAATAAAAGAAAGGAGCATAACTGTAGAATCCCTCAGTGCCCACATAAACATCCCTGCCTGCAATGCTCTTATAAAAATCGATTGCCGGACCCTGCGAATATTTTTCAATCCCGGGAACCACCGTTAAAAGATAAAAGAACATGCAAAATGATGTCGCATAAAACATGATTATAAATCCTTTCAATATTTTTTCTTTTGACAGCAATACTATTGAAAAACATAGAATTATGAAATAAATCAAGCCAGTCAAAAATTCAAGGCCACTCCATTTTACGTTTGTACTCAGGCATGCTACAGCAAATTTATCCCTGATAAGAGGTATAAGCAATTCCCTGTGCTGTGCTAAAAGCGGAAGAGCAATCAGAAGAATAGAAAATATTGATCCTGTTATTAAAATCATCCGGATCTGCCATCTTTTCAGCTCAGATGGTTTATTTACAAGCTCGTAAATAAAGTAAGCAGCAATAAATGACAACGGAAAATAAGTCAGGGACGAGTAGTGAACAATTTTGGTCTTTACTATTGTAAATAATATCATTACAACCCAGAACAGGATTACCATCCATTTAAGGAACAGATCGCTACTCTCCTGTTTCAGGGTTTTCTTTCCGAAGATTCTTGGCAAAGCAATGACAGATATAGGGAAGCAACCCAGAAATACCACGACAAAATGATAATAAACCGGACCTCCATGTCCGGCAACCGGCGTCAAAAACAGGTTAACCTGGTATTTTATAAATTCCGTTAAGAACCAAAGGCCGTGCTTCATTACCTCCAATCCAAACCATAGTGAAGATACAAGTGCGAATGCAATCGCAAAAACCACTATATTCCAGAAACCGGTAAGCTTCTTAAACCTGACAGTGATCCAGTAAACAACTACCGATAAAGAAATCACAAGGAATCCCACTGGTCCTTTTGTAAGTGTTGCCAGACCTATGGAAACTCCTCCCAGGAATGAATAAAACATTGATTTTCTGTTATCAGGTTCCTGTATGACCAGATATATGAAAAATATTGTCAGAAATATAAAATAATTATATACCGGATCAATTATTCCGGATTTGAAATACAGGTGTGGAAGAAAAGAACCCATATACGCCAGAGACCATATAAGGCCAAATTTCTCATCCTTAAGCTTTTTCCCGATAAAATAGAAAGTGAGAAGCGAAATGATACCAAACAATGCATCAGGCAGTCTTGCAGCAAATTCATTTATGCCAAATATATTCATGCATCCTGCCTGCATCCAGAAAAAGAGAGGCGGTTTTTCCCAGAACGGATGAAAATCGACCTGTACCCTGCTGAAATTTCCCGTGACAATCATTTCCCTGGCCGATTCGGCAAAGTTTATTTCATCCCAGTCAAAAAGATGAACTGATCCCAGAAAGGGTATGAAAAACAAAATTGCAGATGCTGCAATTATATATGGATAGTACTTTTTATTCAACATTACTGCCGGTTAACAGTTTCCACCTGATGATTTTTGCTCTCGTCAGAAAATATAAAAATGATACGCGAAGCACGCCAAAACCATACTTCATGCTGTTAAGGAAATTAATGCTGGATGCTCCACGGAAATACTTAGTCGGACAGGTAATCTCAGCAATTTCATATCCGTTATAAAAGATCTGGGCAATCATTTCATTATCAAAGACAAAGCCATCGGAGTTTCTTCTGTAATCGAGTCTTTTCAGAACTTCGCCGGTATATGCACGATAGCCTGTGTGGTACTCTGACAGCTTTTGGTTCATAAGAATATTCTGCAATAGCGTAAGCAGCCTGTTGGAAATGTATTTGTACATAGGCATCCCGCCCCTAAGAGCCCCTTTACCCAGAATACGCGATCCGAAAACCACCTGATACAGCCCGCTGGCAATTATACTTACCATTGCAGGGATCAGCTGTGGAGTGTATTGATAGTCCGGGTGAAGCATTATCACAACATCTGCTCCTATTTCCAGCGCCTTGTCGTAGCATGTTTTCTGGTTTCCGCCATATCCCGTGTTCTTTTCGTGCTGAATGATATATTTTATCCCGAGCTTTTCCCCTATCTGAACAGTTGCATCCGTACTGCAATCATCAACCAATATAACATCATCAACTATTTCGAAAGGGATTTCCAGGTACGTTTTTTCAAGAGTATTCTCTGCATTATAGGCAGGCAACACGACAACTATTTTCTTCCCGTTGTACATCTTCCGTATTTTATAATCAAGAATATCATTCCGAACAAAATGACGACAAACAATAACCTGCAGCCCCACGTTTCAGGTATATTGATCTGCGGATCACTTACTGGCAGCTTTGACCCATCGTACCTGATAACCGGATTCAGAAAACATATTGAGCCATCCATGGCTATTACCTCGGTCCTGATATATGTGTCCTCCTTCCCGAACGGATAACTGCCGGTTCTGCATCCGGCGACCGATTTCTTAAGTATCCCGTTCTGACCGATGAATTTAATTGAATCGACCTCCTTATTCATCGACACGGTTATGGTATCATTCTTTAATTCAAATTCTCTCAGGACCGGCAGATTATCTATAGCAGCCTTCTTTTCTTCACTGGTTTTACAGCCATGCAGGTTCAGGTTGACTCCATATGATCGGCCGGTTCGCAAGGCATGCAGGATTGAGTTTCTATCCGGGTCCGAATTTATAATATTGAAACTGTGGGCTCCTTCGCTGATTTTTGACAAATCGTGCGCATCATCATCAGCCATTATAAATACAGCGTGTCCTGCGGAAAGGGCCGCATCGTAAAACCTGGCACAGGTCGCGAGGTTATTTGCAATCTCAAGGCAATCATAATTTCCGAGGTATCTGAAATCCGATGTCGAATATCCTTTTCTTAAAAATGGATGGACAATTGTGACCAGTACAGAAGTATCCTTTTTTATCCTGTCTATCATAGCCTGCTTGTCATTCAGCGTCTGATGAAATAAATATTCCTTCCAGCAGACTTTATGTGCATTCAGTACAAGCTGGTGAGTCTTATAGTACGAATAACCATGCTCATATACCGGGACGTACGATTTGCTGCCGCTGTTGAAATTATTTATCCTCATATAGTCCGATATGGAGTGAATGTCATAGTCAAAATATTTGTAAAAACTGTCAGCAGTCTGAATTGTATTGCCGAATCCTGCAGTGAGCTTAAGCGGAAGCCGGGTATGAAGGTGGAAGTTTGCTCGTTTCCATTTGGAACTGTCGATCCCAGTATAAGGATTATATAATTCTTCTCCCCTGAAAACGCCGGGAACCGGGAATGAATATTTTGTATTTATTAAAAACTGAAACGTTACAAGTATTGCAATGGCGATAAAAATTGCCAGGAAAAAAAACAACAGGTACCTGATGATTTTCATAAATACACGTTTTTTAACACGACTTTGCTAAGCCGTTTGACAATGATAATTATACTGATAGTTGCTCCCGCCGGTCAAACCCTGATTCGACTTAAAACATAAAAAAATCAGATATCCCAGCAAAAATATAAATTTTGCATTATGAATCGCGAATTTGGATGGAATTACCCGCTCAGCTTGCCTGAATTCAATCAATGTCAAATATAGAATCAAGATCCAGTAAGAAAAGGAATACACGGGATCTGTAAAAAAACATATCATTTCTGGTCCTGATCACTATCGCAAATATACGATAGCTTTGGGGGAAGCGATCCGTACCTTATGGTTATCACAATCCTATTTTTCAATTGCCTGCACCTGTTCCTTTAACCCTTTCATTTCTTTTTTCGCGGTTGCCTCATCTACTAGCTCGACCTGTGATTGAATGCCCATGCCAGGCATGATAGTGCAACGAATATAATAAGTTTTACCTGGTTCAAAATTCACTGCCAGCTTTCTATCGTTGACAGAATAGACTCCGGTAACAAGATCACGCTGTCCGGTGTGGGTGTACTCACTCCTGTGCCATCTACCATTGCGAATATGAACAATGACTTCGTCAGGGATATAGGTTCCCACTGTTATATCAGGGGCGCTTCCAACAAATTTTGATGGCCGGTAGAAGTATATTACAGCCGGCACTGTCTGACCGGATGAGGTTATGGCAGCTTCTTTGCTTCCCTGTAATGTATTTCCGAAAACATCCCTGCTCCCGTTCGCATATTTTATTTCGAAAATTTCAGATTTATTAAGCACATACTGTGGCCCTGCGAGGTTATCAAAATTCCTGTACTTTATTACTGAATCCTGAATTTCCTCGACTTTGGCATTCAGCTCATCACCATTGTTCTTTACTATTATATCCTGCCCCTTCATTATTTCCGCGTGCCACAAAATCAAGGCAACTGCAATAAGAAAGGGCCTGATGATACATTTATATCGTTTCAGGCTCATCTCAAAAGTTCACAATCATTCCCGCAGTGGGGTAATTTCTCCCGTAAAAATCGCGAACTGTGCCAATAGTTGGTTGAATACTTGCATGTTTCAGAAGATCATTTGCCTGAATGTGTGTTTGTCTTGCATCAACCGCAATAAGAATGCAGGAAGCAACGCCGAGCAAAGTCACAGAATATGACGGAGCCCCGCTCATATCGGCGCCACCTACAGAAAGTCCGATTATGGTAACTGCATCAGTCAGTGCAAGGCCATAACCTACCCATCCTGCGATGCGCAAACCCAAATTACCTTCAACACCTGTAGCTCTCCTTGTTTTTTCCGCGCCTGATGCCACAAGCGGTATGCCGATACCGGCAATCAGTGTGGCAACTCCTCCCATTGCATTAACCAGGGTAGTATGATTTTGTATTGTTCCTGCTGTTATTCCAAGTACAAGTATGGGAGCTGCAAGGATATAACCCATAGTTTCGGCATTCCTGGCAGGCAGTATATCTTTCTCTGAGAAAGATGGCTTTAACTGGGCTGCAGGTTGTGTCACTACAGGGGATGTCTGATTTCCGAACACATCCTTTGTCCCATTTTCATATTTGATCATGAATACATCTGACTTTGCCACAGAGTAAACCGGCCCGGTAAGGTTATCGGATTTTCTGTATTTGATATCAGTATCAGAAATCTGTTCCACCTTGGCTTTTATTTCCTCCCCTGTTTTTTTCACGATGACATCCTGGGCGGATGATTTAAAATTTACTGCAAAGAGCAATAAGGCAACCATGCCAGCTCTGATAATGCGATTAAAAATTGTTTTCATAATCCCATTTAGTTTATTAAAGATAATTCTTATTTTTTAAGTTGAAATCATCAATTAAGTCTGTCTCTCATTTATATTTATCAAAAAAAATCCCGCCTGCATTATCAAATTTACATAATGATTTGATAAAATACAATTTCTCTCATGACTTAACGAACATTTTTTAGAATCAAGTCATATATACTTGTCCTGAAATTTGAATTTTCATGAATTTGGATTAATTTTCATCTGGCAAATAGAATTGTAAGGCAATTATGAATCATAAATATTAAATTATTATATACTTGAATATATGTTCATTATAACATATCTTAAGATAGCATATTAATTGCAGGGCCTTCAATAAATTGTACAGAAAATAATCCGGATATGGAAGAAAGCAAAAAATCTTATCAGGAGACATTCAGGGTGTCGGGCGATGAAATACTGGCCAGAATAAAGGAAATAATCAAGGCCGGAAATGCCAGCAGAGTGATAATCAAAAATGAAAAAGACGAGACGATCATGGAGTTTCCGGTCACGGTCGGTGCGATCGGCGTTGTACTGATTCCACTTTATGCAGCTTTAGGGGCTCTTGCTGCACTGGCCATGAAATATACCATTATTGTTGAGAAAAAGACTGAGCCTGAAAAAAAGGATAATTAAAAAGCCGGTAGCTTCGATTATAGAGGACTCCCGGCTTTAAATATTGAACTTTCAACAATACTAATGTGGTCCCCTGTTGTCGAGAAGAAAAGAATAGAACAACAGGTGAGATATTTTTTGCATCACAGGTGAGCAATTTCCCAGCTGGCATTTATGCTTAAGCGCCATTTCCTTCCATGAGTCAGGCAGGCAGTTTATCCGTGTTGCCATTCCATCTTCAGGTCCCGGCGTGCAATATTTAGTATCAGCACCTGCCGAATTGATCCTTATAAAGCACATCGGGCATGGTTCTGCCGAGCTGAACACCGTAAGCCCGGGATTATATATATAAATATTCATATATTTTTTCGCCTTATGGCTTTTTTCAAAATTCGTGAGAAGGGTCATCTCAGCATGAAGATCTGATCTGTGCTTCTGTATCTGTGAGTTATGTGCTGCCGCAATTATTTTCCCATTCTTGTCAACGAGAACCGATCCGATACCATATCCTCCCTGTTTTACGCTTATCAGGGCCTGAATATTGGCGGCCTTTGCATATTCATCGTCAGTATACTCTTTCTGCGGCTGAAAGTTGTCAAGAAAAGTCTCAAGCTTCTGGAGTATAACATTAATTGGATCGTCAGCTTTTATACCACACGGCAAATCCACCAGTTTACTTATCAGCTCTTCACGCGTATGGGTAATAAAATACGAAGAGTTAGCCTTTAAGGAACCCTGATTATTCTGTTGTGAATAAGATGAACTGACCAATACAAGAAGAAGTGCAAGAATCAGTGCCTTTTTCATACATGTTTGCTTTTGTCGGACCCTAAATTCCGTTACATCTGATAAAATTAATAATAATCCTGATAAACAAACCTAAAAATTAAAAAAACTTTAGCCGGATGATAGCCATGGAAATACAACTCAATCAGTGACAGCGTCAGAATGCTCATGTCAATTTCCTTCCTTTATGAAAAAGTCCGGATCTCGAAACTGCAGACCTATTGACTTATATGCTATGAATTAATATCTTTGAAAAAGGTAGTTGTTGAATTATGAACCAAAAATTGAAAAACTTATGAAAGCGTTGAACTGGATAGCTTGGGGTTCAGCCGGGATCGGAGTTCTTTTTATGCTTCTCGGACTGATTTCAGGACTGCTGGGGAAAAAAATCCTGTCAATACAGCATGTCGTCAATTATTTCAATATTGCAAACAGTTTCCTGCTGCTTACAATAGCGCTGTTTGTGTACCTGTACAGGTGCCAGTGCAAAAAAGAATAGGGCACTGTTCATCTGCCGGGCATTCTTTTTTGTTTATTTTTGAAGGGGGGAAGGCATGATTCCGGATCATCCTCATTGGTCCGGTCAATGATTTTTTAATTGATTGAAACGGTTCTATGACCGATGCGGAAATTACTATTATCGGAGCCGGCGTTATTGGCTTGGCTATTGCAGAAAAATTATCCGGACATTACCGGAATGTCTTCGTCGTTGAGAAACACCCTTCGTTCGGCCAGGAAATCAGCAGCCGGAACAGTGAAGTGATCCATGCTGGTATTTATTACCCTGAGGGAAGCTTTAAAGCCAGGTTCTGCATCGAGGGTAACAAATTATTGCAAGAGTATTGCAGAAATCATGATGTGCCTTTCAAAATCTGCGGAAAACTCATTGTAGCCACATCACCTGAAGAAATTACAATCATTCGGGGGATAAAGGAAAATGCCTCAGGAAACGGGGTTTCTCTGGAATTCATTGATCAGGATAAAATCGCTGAGCTCGAACCTCATATTTTCGCCCTTGGAGCCCTCTATTCGCAAACGACAGGAGTGATCGACACCCATTCGCTTATGAAAAGCCTTGAAACGGGAACTCTGAATAACGGCGGTCAGATTGTTTACAACAGCGAGGTAAAGGCTTTAAAAAGAATCGGTCAGGGATATGAGATTACTATTCTTGATGCAGACGGACAACTTTACAGTTTTACATCAGGTATTGTCATTAATTCCGCCGGGCTTTCATCGGATAAAATTTCGGAAATGGCCGGGATAATGGATGAAAATCTCAGAATCAGATTCTGCAAGGGAGAATACTTCAGTGTAAGGCCGCCAAAAAACAGACTCATAAGTAGGCTGGTTTATCCAGTGCCTCATGACAATCTGGAAGGAATAGGAATTCATGCCACTATCGATCTGTCAGGAGGAGTGAAACTGGGCCCTGATGTGACCTGGCTCGGGAAAAATGTCTGCGACTACAGGGTTGACCCGTCAAAAAAGGAAGCCTTCTGGAAATCAGCAAAAAAATTCATGCCTTTTCTTGAACCTGACGACATCCAACCTGATATGGCAGGCATAAGGCCTAAAATTCAGAGACAGGGAGATCCGGTCAGGGATTTCTATATAATTGAAGAAAGTGCCAGGGGTAATCCGGGCTTTGTCAATCTAATCGGGATGGAATCGCCTGGAATGACTTCATGCCTGGCAATTGCGGAGTACGTACTCAAACTCATTAGTCATAAATAACCTGGCTGGAATTATACCCTGGAGTGCTTTTTATTTACAATATAAATAAAAACGAAATCTGTGCGGATTTCATCCATTGTTAACCAGGCAATCAGAGCTTGTTTTTCAGAAGCTTCTGAAGATGAGCCATCTCGTCACGGAATCTTGCTGCCTCGATAAAATCAAGTTCAGACGCGGCCTTTTCCATGCTTTTTCTTGACTTCTCAATCGCTTTTTCGAGCGCGTTCCTGTCCATATATTTTATTACAGGATCTGCTGCAATATCAGGATGGTCCGGCTCCACATAAGCCTTTACGGCAATTCCTTTATTGCTGAGGCCTGCAAGGATGGATCCAGTCTTCCTGTGTATCTGCGAAGGAGTGATGCCCATTCTTTCGTTATACTTAAGCTGTTTGCTTCTCCTCCTGTTGGTTTCATCAATAGTCATCTGCATGCTCCCGGTTATTGTATCGGCAAACATCACGACTTTACCGTTAATGTTGCGGGCCGCTCTTCCTGCCGTCTGTGTAAGAGATCTCGACGACCGCAGGAATCCCTCCTTGTCGGCATCAAGTATAGCCACCAGCGATACTTCCGGAAGGTCGAGCCCCTCCCTCAGCAGGTTGACTCCCACCAGCACATCAAATGCACCCGTCCTCAGTCCCTCCATGATTTCAATCCGTTCAATCGTATCAATATCAGAATGAATGTAGCGGCATCTTATATCGAATTTGAGCAGGTAAGCAGTCAGCTCTTCTGCCATCCTTTTTGTAATTGTAGTCACGAGGACTCTCTCTCCTGCCTTTGATCTTTCCCTGATCTCATCAATAAGGTTATCAATCTGGTTAAGGCTGGGTCTTACCTCAATAGGCGGATCCAGCAATCCTGTTGGTCTTATCACCTGATCGACAAAGACTCCCTCACTTTTCTCAAGCTCATAGTCGGCCGGAGTTGCACTTACATATATAACCTGTCCTGTAAGTGATTCAAATTCCTCAATCCGCATCGGTCTGTTATCCAATGCAGCCGGCAGCCGAAATCCATATTCCACAAGAGTCTGCTTTCTCGAATGATCACCTCCAGACATTCCCCTTATCTGCGGGATGCTTACATGGCTTTCATCAATGACAGTAATAAAATCCCCGGGGAAATAATCAAGAAGACAGAAAGGCCTCGAACCAGCCTTTCTTCCATCGAAATATCTGGAATAATTTTCAATCCCGCTGCAATAACCCAGCTCCTTTATCATCTCAAGGTCGTATGAGACTCTTTGCTCAAGCCTCTTTGCCTCCTCATTTTTGCCAATATCGTTGAAATGCATTACCTGGATCACAAGATCCTCCTGTATCTTGTTTATAGCCTGATTTATCCTGTCGCGTGTAGTGACAAATATATTTGCAGGATAAATAAAGTACTCGGTCTGCAATTCTATTGAATTACCGCTTTCAGGATCAAAAGTCCTGATTTCCTCAATCTGATCTCCGAAAAAAATAACCCTTACGGCAATATCAGCATAGGCAGGGAAAATATCGACAGTATCGCCCCTTACCCTGAATGTTCCATGCCTGAATTCCATTTCGTTGCGTGAATAGAGACTATCCACAAGTTTCCTTAGAAACTGATTTCTGCCTATATTGTCCCCTTTACTGATGTGAACTGTGCCTGAATGATAATCTTCAGGATTACCTATTCCATAAAGACATGATACTGAAGACACTACAATCACATCCCTCCTTCCCGAAAGCAGCGACGATGTCGCACTCAGACGCAGCTTCTCTATGTCTTCATTTATCGAAAGGTCTTTCTCAATATATGTATCCGAAACCGGAAGATATGCCTCGGGCTGGTAATAATCATAATAGGAAACGAAGTACTCGACACGGTTTTCAGGGAAAAACTGTCTGAACTCTCCGTACAGTTGTGCAGCAAGGGTTTTGTTATGACTCAGGACAAGAACCGGTCTGTTGACCTGTTCTATTACATTGGCGATGGTAAATGTTTTCCCCGAACCTGTCACACCCAGAAGGGTCTGACAGGGAACACCTTTTCTCAATCCTTCCACAAGTTGCTTTATCGCTTCAGGCTGATCCCCGGTCGGGATAAAATCCGAAATAAGCTTGAAATCCATCTTCTTCTAAAAACATTTTGTGTCGTCCCTTGAAATACTTTGTGGTTTAATAAATTAGTTTAACTACAAAGGTATGCCAATGTTTTCCACAAAGGTTCTGGAAGTACTTTTGATACAGCCTCTTTTGCGTTTATTATAAAGGTTACTATTAACCTAAATATCCTTTGAGCAGCTTGCTGCGGGAGGTATGACGGAGGCGTCTGATCGCCTTTTCCTTGATCTGACGGACTCTTTCGCGTGTCAGTCCGAATTTCTCTCCTATTTCCTCAAGAGTCATCTCCTGACAACCTATTCCAAAAAAATACCTTATAATATCCCTTTCTCTTTCAGTAAGCGTAGCCAAAGCCCTGTATATCTCACGCGAAAGTGATTCATCCATAAGAAGCTTGTCAGCTACCGGCGAATCTGAATTGGTGAGAACATCCAGCAGGCTGTTGTCTTCTCCTTCAATAAATGGAGCATCAACAGAAACATGCCTGCCTGAAACTTTCAGAGTATCAGTTACTTTCTCCTTGGGAAGCTCAAGAACTTCTGCCAGCTCCTCAGGTGAAGGGGTACGTTCGTTTTCCTGTTCAAATTTTGAGAATGCCTTGTTGATCTTGTTAAGCGAACCTACCTGGTTGAGAGGAAGCCTTACTATTCTTGATTGTTCTGCAAGAGCCTGCAGAATTGATTGCCTGATCCACCATACAGCATATGAGATGAACTTGAATCCTCTTGTCTCATCGAATTTTTCAGCAGCTTTGATAAGGCCAAGATTTCCCTCATTTATCAGATCGGGAAGACTTAATCCCTGATTCTGATACTGTTTTGCAACCGAAACTACGAAACGGAGGTTTGCCTTGGTAAGCTTTTCGAGAGCAGTTCTGTCTCCCTTTTTTATCCTTTGGGCAAGTTCAACTTCTTCCTCGACCGATATCAACTCTTCTTTACCAATCTCCTGCAGGTACTTGTCGAGTGAAGCGCTTTCCCTGTTTGTGATGGATTTGGTAATCTTTAGCTGTCTCATCCCGTCCTAAAAAATTTTCGCAAAGGTAATCTTATTATTTGTAATAACAAAAGTATTTAATTAATGTTGTTAAAAAGGAAGGTTTTTTAACCCCCTGTATTACAATATTATGTTATACTTTTTATCAGTTTCCGTACCTGTAGTTGAATATAGTGCCATCAGGCTGGATCCCTTCAATTGACTTAAGGCTGGTTTCATTATTGGTTGCCTGCCTGACATCCTCGGAAGTTTTTACTTTTTTGCCGTTCACGGTTATAAGGATAGTTCCCTTTTTGAGTCCCATATCCTTGAATTTGCCATCGCCGATATCTACAATCCTTACTCCGTAATCAATATTGAACATCCTCTTATCAGTGCTGCTGAGGGCTTCAAACCTGGCACCGTATACGACTCCTATTCCCATACCCGGAGTGACAAGGTTCGTATTTCCGGCAAAATTCTTAAGAGTCACCGGAACAGAATTTTCCTTGCCATCCCTGAAATAAGTCAGCATAATTCTGTCACCCGGACGATGCTTGCCGATTTGCTCCTGTAATTCTGACGGTGAATCGACCGGCGTTCCATCGACCTTTGTTATTATGTCATTCTTCTTCAGATTGGCTGCTTCAGCAGCGCCGCCTTCATTTACTTCCTTTATAATGGCACCTTTTACTTCCTGGAGGTTCTGCTTTTCTGCATCTTCAGGAGTAACTTCGTTCATCTGTATTCCCATTATAGCTCTTTGTACGGTTCCGTACTGCCGGATATCATCAATCACTTTTTTTACAATATTCACCGGTATGGCAAATGAGTTGCCTGCATAAGCACCATTGGGCGAATATATTGCGGATGTGATCCCGACCAGAAGACCTTTGGTATTTACGAGAGCCCCTCCGCTATTGCCGGGATTCAGGGCTGCATCAGTCTGGATATATGACTCTATGCTGTAGTCAGAAGCAATCAGCTTAAGATTCCTTCCCTTGGCGCTTACGATTCCTGCCGTAACGGTTGAGGTAAGGTTATAAGGATTGCCGACTGCAAGAACCCACTCTCCGACTCTCAGATTATCAGAATCACCGTACCTGAGCCATGTCAGATTATCAGCTTTTATCTTGAGCAGGGCAATATCGGTAGAGGGATCACGTCCCACAAGCTGAGCCTTGAAAACCCTGTTGTCATTAAGCTTGACTTCAATATTCTCGGCATCTTCAATTACATGGTTGTTGGTTATAATGTAACCGTCAGGGGAGATTATAACACCTGATCCATAGCCGGAAACTTCTCTCGGCTTGCTGTTATTATAATTATCACCATAAAAGAACTGAAGAATCGGATTTTCTGCCTGATCGTTTACCATTGTTTTGGTGTGAACATGAACCACTGCGTGAACAGTCTGTTCAGCAGCAAAGGTGAAATCAACCTGCCCTTCCTGGGCCTGGAATGAAGTCATAAGTGCCTGGGCCACTTTCGGAGAAGGAATCTCTGTCTGAAAACATTCCCTTGCAACCACGGGTGCCGGTTTATAAACGAATTTCGTATAAGCGAATAACGCAATGCCAGCTCCTAATAGAGCCATGAACAAAGCGCCTAACAAGTACTTGCCTTTCATAATTATCAATTAATTTTTAATTTCAAACTTTCTTATCAATGACTATCAAATATTATGCCTTCATAAAAGATTAATATATTTACAACCGTTTTCCGACAAATTTGTTTTACAAAGATCATGCATTTTTTAAATGAGCTTCAATGATTTACAATGATTTAACAACAATTTAACACTGATGAATATAACTTTTAACAAATACCAGGGCGCTGGTAATGATTTCATTATCATTGATAATCGGAAAGGGATGGTCAGTCCCGACGACGAAAAACTTATTAACAAACTCTGTGATCGCCATTATGGTATAGGTGCAGACGGTTTGATATTGGTATCAGAGACCGGCACTGCCGATTTTGAAATGAAATACTACAACTCAGATGGCCGCCTGGGTTCCATGTGCGGTAACGGGGGAAGATGTGTCGCTCATTTCTCAAACAGATACGGAATAGCAGGCAAAAAACAGAGATTCCTTGCATATGACGGAATACATGAAGCAACCATAGAGAAAAATATTGTCAGGCTGCAGATGTCCGACGTTAATGAATTCAGATTAATCAATGGCAACTATTTTATAAACACAGGTTCACCACATTATATTGTCTTTACAGAGGGAGTTCAAAACCTGGATGTTTTCAATGAGGGGAAAAAACTCAGATGGGCTCCTGAATTTGCACCCGGAGGCACAAATGTTAATTTCGCGGAAATAATTGATGACACATTATTCCTCAGAACATTTGAGAGAGGTGTTGAAGATGAGACGCTGGCTTGCGGGACAGGAATCACCGCTTCTGCCATTGCTTCAGTCCTTAAAGGACATTTTGGCAGTGGACCGGTCAACGTAAGGGCAAGAGGCGGAAACCTGAAGGTCGAATTTGAAATAAAAAACAACAAGGCAACAAACATCTGGCTTACAGGACCTGCAATTTTCGTATTTGAAGGGACGATTCAGTGCTAATCACTGGATAATCAGGATTTCCGCTGTATTAAATCGTACGGAGCCATTCAATTTAGCTGAATTTATGTCGTAGCTCTTCATGAAATGTTGTTTGATCGCAGTGATAAAAGTGATTCTTGATTCGTATAACAGTTGCTAATGCTTTTTATATGTCTATGCAGAAAGAGAAACTTTTTGGCAAAGACCTCAATGAACTGATTGCGCTGACAAAAAGACTGGGATTGCCCGGTTTTGCTGCAAGACAGATAGCCGACTGGCTATATAAAAAGGAGATCTTGTCTCTTGATGAGATGACCAATCTTTCAAAAAAAATGAGGGAAGCATTATCAGATGATTTTGAAATCGGTCTCTCCTCCCCTGTCAGATCTGCATCAGGTTCAGACGGAACAAAAAAATACCTGTACAAAGTACTTGATGAAAAATATATTGAAACTGCATATATCCCCGATGATGACAGGGCGACAATTTGCATCTCATCACAGGCAGGATGCAGGATGGGCTGTATCTTCTGCATGACCGGAAGACAGGGATTCCAGGGGAACCTTTCATCAAATGAAATTCTCAATCAGTTCAGGAGCCTGCCTGAATTCAGGCATCTCACAAATATTGTCTTCATGGGAATGGGAGAGCCGTTGGACAATATTGAGGAAGTTCTGAAAAGCCTCGAAATACTTACATCTGACTGGGGCTACGGATGGAGCCCTACAAGAATAACAGTCAGCACCATAGGACTGAAAAAGACTATTCCGGAATTTCTTGAAAAGAGTAGATGTAACATAGCAGTCAGCCTTCATTCGCCTTTTGATGATGAAAGGAGAAAGCTTATGCCATTACAGGAGACAAACTCTTTGAAAGATATACTTGAAATTTTAAGAAATTTTGGTTTTAACAGCCAGAGAAGAGTTTCGTTTGAATATATACTTTTCAAGGGCATGAATGATACGCCACGCCATATAAAAGAACTCTCGCGGATCCTTAACGGGATAAAATGCAGAATTAACATAATACGGTTCCACGAGATACCCGGTACTGATTTGAGGAGTCCCGGGATATCAGATACAATCGATTTCAAGGAAGCGCTTAATGCCAGGGGCCTGCTGACTACCATAAGGGCCTCAAGAGGAGAGGACATA
This sequence comes from uncultured Bacteroidales bacterium, assembly GCA_963717685.1. GTDB lineage: Bacteria > Bacteroidota > Bacteroidia > Bacteroidales > VadinHA17 > LD21. The sequence continues at coordinate 3,392,144 of OY970346.1, forward strand.
CAGGCAGCATGTGGCCTTCTTTCAACCCTGGAACTGAACAAAGCGAAACAGAAATGATCAATAGAGCATTCTTTATACTGCTTCTGACTGCCTCCGGTCTTCTCCAGGCACAGGAAAAATCTTTCGGAAGATTTTTGACCGACTCGACCATGAAAAGTGCATCTGTCACTTTCTGCATAATCGATGCCGACAGCGGCAAAACCGTTTTTAGTTACAATGACCTTAAGAGCCTCGTTCCGGCATCTGTCCTCAAGCTTGTTACAAGTTCAGCAGCGCTCGAGATGCTGGGGCCTGACTACAGGTTCCATACATCTATAGCCTATACAGGCGTAATAAACCGCCATTCAGGCAAATTAGCAGGCAATATTATCATTAAGGGAGGAGGCGACCCGGTTCTCGGATCCAAAAGATTTGACGGGTATTATTCAGGATTCATGGATAAGTGGGTGGAAAAAATTAAAGAACTTCGAATAAGAAAGATAAGTGGGCAGATTATTACTGATGATTCATATTACGATTACCGGCCTGTACCTGATAAATGGCTGTGGGAAGATGAAGGCAATTATTACGGTGCAGGCGCTTACGGTCTCTCTCTTTTTGACAATTCATATGAAGTTCATTTAAAATCAGCTTATGACGGCCAGAAACCGGTCATAACCGGAATATTTCCTCCTGAATGCATGATTGTCCTTGAGAATCGCCTTGTCACCGCAGATAACTCCGATGGAGGCACTGTTTTTACCGCACCATATAGTACATATGGATGGCTGGCGGGCTCCATACCTCCCGGATCTGATGATTTTGTGCTTAAAGCATCTATCAATGACCCTCCTCTTTTAATGGCCAGCATGTTCAACAGGAAACTTCAATCTGCAGGTGTGATAATCTCAGGCAAGCCAGTCACTTCAAGACAGCTTAAGTCATGGCCTGACGGAAATAACATAACTGTGGATGACGTCTTATCACCACCCCTGAGAGATATTGCAGCCGTTATGAATCATGAGAGCATTAATATGTACGCTGAGCATATTGTGAAGGAACTTGGCAAGGTATTCAGAAATCAGGGGACCACTGGGGCAGGAATTGATGTGATAGATGGTTTCCTCTCAAAGGCAGGCATCAGTCATTCGGGAGTTTTTATAGAAGACGGCAGCGGCCTTTCGCCACTTAATGCCATCAGCGCCAGGGAAGTCACTGACCTCTTGTTTTATATGAAGAGGAAAGGAAAATACTTCAGCGACTTTTATTCTTCACTCCCCCAGGCAGGCAGCGAAGGAACACTTAAGAATTTTTTTACGGATCCGGTCTTCGGAAACTCAATGAGGGCAAAAAGCGGCTCAATGACTAGGGTCAGGAGCTATGCCGGCTATGTGACCGCAAAATCAGGCAAAAATCTGATATTCTGCATCATAATTAATAATTTCGACGGTCAGCCGACCGGCATAGTTCAAGAAATTGAAGAAATCATGAAAGAAACTGTTCAGAATAACTGATATTTCATTCCTTTGCAGACAATTCTGGAATTTTATCCATCGTGCCATTGGTCGCATCTTTAATGTTCTTTGCGGTCAGGAATGTTAATTGAAAGCAAAGTTCATCAGGAATGGCTCAAAGGCTCCCGAAGAGAAGATAAGTCTATGAATAACAGAGTTGCAATCAGAAAATGTGAAGAGTATGACCTTAATGAGGTCTTAAGCCAGATCTCGGATATCTGGCAGGTATGTGAAGGACCAGACGTCTCTGGAAAAAAGGTTCTTGTAAAGCCAAATATTCTCATCGACAGCGACCCGTCAAAAGCAATCTGCACACATCCGGTTGTTGTGGAAGCTGTCATCAGGTTTCTCCAGTCAAGGGGAGCCATTGTCATGACAGGCGATTCGCCGGGTGCTTATGCCATGGTTTTCAAGGGTGAAAAATCAGGCATATTGCAGGTATGCCGGAAAACCGGATCTGAATGGGTTGATTTTGCAAATGATCCTTCAGAATTAAGCCTGAGAAAAGGGAAGGTCAGGATCGCCTCTGTCATTAAAAAGGCTGATCTTATTGTCTCCCTTCCAAAATTCAAGAATCACGGACTTGTTTATTTCACTGGCGGAATTAAAAACACCCTTGGACTGGTACCGGGACTGACAAAAGCAAAGCAGCATGCCCTTCATGGCAACAGGATTTCTTTTTCTGAATTTCTGGTCGACCTGAATGAAGCAATTACTCCGCAGTTTTTCGTCATGGACGGGATCATTGGAATGGAAGGCCAGGGGCCGGCCCAGGGTAACCCGGTAAAAATCGGACTTCTTATCGGGTCATCCAATCCTCTTGCTCTCGATATTATCGCAAGCAAAATAGCTGGCTATAACCCGAACGACATACCCACCAATGCTGTTGCACTCAGCAGGGGATTATGGTTGAATAACACTAGTGATATTATTTTAGACGGGCCTGAACTTAATTCACTTATAAAAAATGAATTCAAAAAGATACCTGTTGCTGCCAATGAAAATATTGCAGTCAGGTTTTTAAAAGGAAGGATTAATTTACTGAAGAGGCTCGAGAGGCGACCCGTTTTCATCCATGAAAACTGTACCAGCTGCATGGAATGCATTAAAATCTGTCCGGCCAATGCAATAGCGATGCATACATTCAAACCGAACCATGTGGTTCTTACAGATACCAAATGCATCAGGTGTTTCTGCTGCAGTGAAGTATGTCAGAGCAGTGCAGTGGAAATACGGAGAAAATTATTCGGGGATTGAAAAATATCTTCCTTATTTATTTAAACATCTATTCTGGCGTACCTGGCGTGTGTCTCGATAAATTCCCTTCGGGGAGGAACTTCATCTCCCATCAGCATTGAAAATATACGATCGGCTTCCGCGGCGCTTTCGATAGTAACCTGGCGCAGCGTTCTTGTCTCCGGATCCATTGTTGTCTCCCAGAGCTGCTGGGAATTCATTTCACCGAGTCCCTTGTATCTCTGGACTGAAACCGAGGATTCTTTTCCCTGTCCCATCTCTGCAATCGTGGACACTCGCTCTTCTTCCGACCAGCAATATTGTTCCGCTTTCCCCTTCTTTACCAGGTATAGAGGCGGTGTTGCTATGAACAGGTTACCTCCCCTTATCAGGTCAGTCATGTACCTGAAGAAGAAAGTCATGATAAGGGTCGTAATGTGAGAACCATCAACGTCAGCATCAGTCATGATGATTATCTTATGATAACGGAGGCCTGACAGGTTGAGAGCCTTGCTGTCTTCTTCGGTTCCTATGTTCACCCCGAGCGCCGTAAATATATTCTTGATTTCCTCGCTCTCGTATATCCTGTGCTGCATTGCCTTTTCAACATTCAGGATCTTGCCGCGTAATGGAAGGATAGCCTGGAATTTTCTGTCGCGACCCTGCTTTGCCGTTCCTCCTGCAGAATCACCTTCCACAAGGAATATCTCGCATTTCTCGGGATCCCTGTCGGAACAGTCAGCCAGTTTCCCTGGCAAACCGGAACCCGAAAATTCATTTTTGCGCTGAACCAGCTCCCTTGCTTTACGGGCAGCATGTCTTGCTGTTGCCGCAAGGATGACCTTTTGAACAATGATTTTTGCGTCCCGCGGATTTTCTTCAAGATAATTCGTCAGCATAGTGCTTACTGCCTGATCAACAGCACCCATAACTTCGGAGTTGCCGAGTTTGGTCTTTGTCTGGCCTTCGAACTGAGGTTCCGCCACCTTAACTGAAATGATAGCCGTAAGCCCTTCACGGAAATCATCGCCATTAATGTCAAATTTAAGCTTTGACGCTGCTCCTGAATCTTCAGCATATTTCTTCAGGGTTCTTGTGAGGCCTCTCCTGAAACCGGCGAGATGGGTGCCTCCTTCTATTGTGTTGATATTATTGACGTAGGAATGGACGTTTTCGGAAAAGGAGCTGTTGTATTGAAGAGCAATTTCGACGGGGATATCTGTCTTATCATAAGATATATAAATAGGCTTTTCAATTATCCTTTCCCTATTTGCATCGAGATACTGAACAAATTCCTTTAATCCCAGCTCTGACCTGAATTCCTCATATCGGGGTTTCCCGCCATTGCCGTTTTCAACCAGTTCCCTCATATCTTTCAGAGTCAGAAGAATCCCTTTGTTGAGAAATGCCAGCTCCTGCAGACGAACTGAAAGAATTTCAAAATTGAATTCCGTTGTCTGGAATATTGTGCCATCGGGTTTGAAAGTAATAATGGTCCCTGATTTATCTGTGTCCCCCGTTGTTTTGACCTCTGTGACGGGCTTGCCCTTTTCATAATCCTGCCTGAATATTCTACCCTCCCTCATTATTATTGCCGTAAGATGGGATGAGAGTGCGTTTACACATGAAACCCCAACTCCATGAAGGCCTCCTGAAACCTTATAAGAATCCTTGTCGAACTTTCCGCCAGCATGAAGTACGGTCATCACAACCTCGAGTGCGGACTTTTGTTCCTTTTCCATTATTCCGGTCGGGATTCCTCGTCCGTCATCCGTGACAGTAATTGATCCGTCTTCGTGGATCAAAACATCAATCCTTGAGCAGAACCCCACAAGAGCTTCATCAATTGAATTATCAACAACTTCATATACAAGATGATGCAATCCTTTAACACCTATATCGCCAATGTACATTGCAGGTCTTCTCCTGACTGCCTCAAGGCCTTCAAGCACCTGGATATTCTCCGCGGAATATTCACTGCTTTCCTGCAATTTTTTATCCTTGTCACTCATTTGCAAATATTTTATTTATTCCAAGTTTAATTAATGGTAATCTTAAAATCCTTCCAGAGAGAACTGATTATTTCTCATTATCACTGACAATAAAAATGATTTTTCGGAAAGAAGTACCGCAATATTCTTTTATAACCGCCAGCTGTCAGAACCAATCTCTCTTTTCCCGTTATAAATATTTGATAACATGAATATTAAATAACGCAGCAAATATACTAAAATAAAACTGTTCTATGGCAGAAAAATGTTAATAATTACCTGAAATTATTAACAAAAAACTTATACTCATGCATAAATAACCGTTGCAGGAACCAAGGGTGTATTTTAGAAATTAAAAAACATTTTACAGGCTGTAACTCAGCCCTGCCATTATTTGCAATCTCTGAGATGGATACCACGCCCATTCAAAGTACCGGTTATATGTTATGTTATTGACCTTAAGCCAGAAAGCCAGGATCTTTGAGTACCTGTACTCCGCCCTCAGGTTAAGGTTGACATGTGCCGGTGCATTGAATATAATGTCGGGAATTCCGTTCTCAACTGATGAGGCTGCCAGCTTCCGGTCACCTGTGATAGTCAGATCGGCACCGGCTAATATCTTATCCTTCAGATTATATCTGACGCCGGCTCCAGCATCCCATTCAGGCATGTTCCATGGATAGCTGTAAGTTGAAAGCGTATAGCTGTACCAGTTCCCCCTGACTGAATAGCTCATTTTATCAGTGAAAGGACCTCCTATTTCGCCATGCAGCCTGAAAATTTCTCCATTATCGGTCAGAGGCATGAATATGTTGCCCATCTGGGGAGGAATAATGCTTTTAGGCATATCAATGCTTGAATAAAATAGCATATTGTCAACAAAGGAATATGAGGCAGACAGTATATACGCCGTACCGTTGGCGGCATTCCCCTTCAAACCGGCAGAAATTATCAGCGGATAACTCGTATTGGGAAGCTTGAACAATGTATCGGCAATTAGATAGGGATTTTCATCAATTATGTGAATCGGATCGTTTATTTCCAGTTTGCCATTAAGTCCTGTATAAAAGCTCAGGTATGAAGGGACAATGGCAATATTGAATTTCAGGTCCGGATAAAGATGGAATTTTGCCGCTGAGGCGATATTCTTGTCGAGCAGCATCTGCAATCCGGCCCTGAAGCTCCATTGCTGTGTGCTTTTCATTATGAAAGGGCTTATTGAGGCGATATATTTGCTGCCGTCATATATAGCGGCTGACGGCCTGTAGTACTGGTATTCAATATCTGACCCCGCATAAAAGCCTTTATAGGTCGTCGCCATTGCGCCTTTAAAGCCTATATTATTCTGGTAGCGGTTCCCTGATCTGAAAAACAGGTCATAGGAAAGATCAAAATGATACGATAATGAAGACGAATCGAGGGTCATTGAAGCAAATGAAATGTTCGCTCCTGCATCCTGGTAAGCAAATCTTATATCGCTTTTCGATGGATTGTAATCTACAAGGCTCGTATCATAGCCATAGGCATATCTTACCTTTTGCATAAAATTGACCGAACCCCCAAGACTGTTATCAGTGAAGAATCTTTTCCCGAAGAGAGTGACATCGTTGTCCATGTAGCCGGCATAAACTTTCTTGTCGTTCTGAAGTTCCAGCTTCCCATTGGTCGAATAATGTCTTGCATACAGGCCGATTTCTCCTTTTTTGGACCTCTCGTTCGTAATGCTGAGTTCTGCAAGCGGAGTGAGATAGTTTCCGAATCCCAGATTGATATAGCTTTTATAGAGTTTTATCAGCGGATCGGGAACCAGTGATGCAGCTTTTATCTGACTGATTGTATATTGAGGAGTATAGGCCGCTGTTTCAATGTTGTACTTAAAATCCGGCCTCACCCTGGACGTATCGCTGATATCAGGAAGATAGCTTTTCTTCAGGAAATCAGAAAGGGAAGGCTTGTACGGATTATAAAGCGTCACTTCCCGTTTCAGCGTCTGCTGGTCAGTCTGTGCCGATGCTGTCAGCGAAAAAATCAGTAAAAGCATGGTTATTAATATGGCCTGTCTCATTTCTTGAGCTTAATTTCAGGATCTATTACAAATACACATCTCATTAAAAAATCATTCAATTCCCCTGGTTAAGTGAATCCAGCTTTGCTTTTGCCTCATCGCGAATCCCGTCATTGTCTGTCTGATAATTGTCCCTGAGGCTTTCGAGAGTTGCTTTTGCCTGCAGCTTGTCGCCTTTTTTAAGGCTTACATCTGAAAGTAGAAGGAACATCCGTGCCATCCAGTACTGGTGCGGGCTGTTCTGATCAATAAATTCCGTAATAGTCTTTTCCGATTCATCATATAAACCCTTCCTGTAAAGCAGTTCTGCGACCATGTATTTCGATTCAGCCCCTTCAGCGCTTACAACTTCGACTGCTGCTTTCCTGAAGTCTGACAACGCATTATCAAAATTATTCAGGCTATAGTCGGCCTTAGCCCTCATATACAATGCCTCGCGTGTTATTTCTTCAGCGATACCTGCAGCTGATGCTATTTTATCGGCCGCTTCAATTGTCTTTTTTGCATCGCCAAGCTGGTATGCTGATCTGAGCCTCCCTTTAAGGGCAGTAATCTTGTTGTCGCTGTTAACTGCGACTGTATCAAGCCTGCTGTAATAATCGTATGAAGAATTATAGTCTTCTTTATTGTAGAATATTGAAGCAGCTGCAATGAGCGATTGTTCCGTGAACTGGTTCTGGGGTGCCCCTGCTACCGAAATATAAAGTTTTAGAGCTTCATCGGTGCTGCCTGCCTGGGCATAACATCCCGCAAGGTAAAACTGTGCATTCCTCAGGAAGCTTCCGCTCGGAAATTCATCGAGATAATTCCTGAATGCTTCATTTGCCTTATCATATTTACCTGATATAAAGAGGTTTTCGCCTGATGTATAAAGCATAGAGTCTTTCTGTGACATATTCACATCGGTATTGCCTCCGATGGTCTTCATATATGAGAAATAGGCTTCCACATCATTCATGTCGGCATAAGCATTTCTGAGCCCTGTAAGAGCATAACGTGCCTCGGGCGTTGATTTGTAGCCTTCAACCACCTTCTTGTATTCTGCAACGGCTTTTTCATTCTCACCGAGGTTATAATAAAGCAATCCAAGCTGTATCATTGCGCGGGGAACAGCCGGACCTGACGGGTAGGATTCGATTATTTTATTAAAGTCCGATTCCCCTTTTTCAAAGTCCTTCAGTACAAGATATGCCCTCCCCCTTTCAAAAATCGCATCCGGCAGGTATGATGATGAAGGGTATCTTTGCATCAGCAGGGAAAGATTTTCGACCTTGCCTTTCTGATCGTTCATTAAACCGAGACAAAAAGCTTTCTGGTACATGGCATAATCTGCCTCAGTTTTACCATAGTCAATTACCTTGTCATAATAAGCAATTGCCTGCTGATAGCTGGTTGTAATATAATAACAGTCAGCTATCCTGTCCCGCGCATCGGCCATCACATCTGTATTTATACTGACTACATTCTCCTCGAATGTCCTGAAATAATTGAGTGCGTTGCCATAATCCTTCAGATTGAAAAAAGCGTATCCGAGATTGTATCTGACCATAGCGTATTCACTGAGCTTTGGCGATCCGGGAATCCCCATGAACACGATATAGCCATCCCTGGCATCGTCATATTTTCCCTGTCGGTAAAGTGCTTCGCTTTTCCAATATATTGCCCTGGCGCGCAGCTCAGTGTTATACTGCCCGTATTTAAGGGACTTATCGAGCATGTCTTCAGCCTTATCAAGCTCCATGTTTCTGAAAAGCTCCAATCCCCTGAAGAATGCGACCCTCTGGTATGCCTCCTCAAGTCTTGCGTCCTTGTTCCTTATCTTATCCAGGGCATCCAGGGCCGCTTTGTAGTTTTTTAACTGCAGAAATGTCAATACCAGGTAGTTATATGCCTCACTTATTCTTTCTGATCCCGGATATTGATCAATATAATCCTGGAATGCAGCAATGGCCTCTCCAAATGGTGAATAGGAAGTCTCATAGGTAAGCTTGGCATAGTTGAACAGAGCCTCTTCCCTTATCTTTTTATCGAAATCCAGCTTCGATGCCTCAGAAAACCCGAACTGGGCACGTTTCTTATCGCCTTTCTGCAGATAACTTGCACCAAGAAGGTACCAGATATTCTGGCTCATTATATCTGTCCCGGCACCCATATTGCTGAACTGGGCGATAGCCTTATCATAATCCCCCGTTTTATAATAGCAGTATCCAAGCTCAAACTTATCCTCCCTGCCGCTTATCCTGGTCCCTTTTGCAAATTTTTCAAGGTACGGCAGCGCTTCCTTGTAATTTTCCCTGTTATAATAAGCATCGCCTATAAACCGATAAAGCTCCAGGACTCTTTCTTTGGGTGCTGAGCTAAGAAGATCGGGCGCAATTTTAAGTATCTGGTCATAATCCTTCTGAAGATAAAGGATCTGGACAATATAAAAGGGGACGATCCCCCTGAAAGTCTCATCATTTTTAAGCCGCTTAAAGCCTTCCATGGCTGTCTGATACATCTGCATCTCGTAAGCAATCTGAGAATAATAGTAGATAGCGGCAGGGGTGTACTCAGTGTCAATATCCTTTATTTCCGAGAACATGAGAAGAGCCCTTGGCTTGTCTCCCTTTATATAAAGGGAATAACCCGTCCTGAAAAAATATTCAGGCAACCTGGATGTGGCAAGCTCCTGTCTGTTGACTTTTTCATAATATATGACAGCTTTACGGTAATTCTTGCCCTGGAAGAAAAAGTCGCCCAGTAAAAGATATGCTTCATTTATCCTCGGGCTTTCGGGATGTGTCCTTATAAAATTTACCATGCTTTGCTCAGCATCAGGATTAAAGAGGTCAATTGCTGCTTCGGACCTGTAAAACTGTGCATCAGCGACATCGAGGGAATTTGATCCTTCATTTTTTCTTATGAATGAATCAAAAAGCCTTATCGCGGCAGGATATTTCTCCTTGCTGAACAGATCCATTGCTTTCGAAAAATCCGAGGTCTGCTTTTCCGTGAACGGGACCTGCGAGCCGGCCCGTCCAATTAAAACAAACATGATAGCAGAGATTAGAAAGAATCTGTTTCTGTTCATAACTTATTTGTTTTGGCTATTTTCCCTTTAAAAAAATTTAACTCCGGGAAGCAGCCCGAATATATAAATGTTTAACTGTAAGCTAAATATGTTATATCCCTGTTTTTTAAGCCTGTTGTAAAAGTACAACTATTAAAAACCACCGGCCGGACTTAAACCGTGATTTTATCAACATCCAAATGTTAATTGTTAATTCTTTCTTTATTTTGTACAGTAAATAACCATTTGAATGGCCGAAAATCTTCCGCTTGATGTGATCATAGAGCTTAAAGACTGCCAAGTGAGGCACGAGGAGAGCATTGTCCTTTCAAATGTAAACCTCAGGGTCGGCAAAGGTGAATTCATGTACCTGGTCGGAAGAGTAGGCAGCGGAAAAACAAGTGTAATAAAGACACTTAATGCCCAGATACCGCTCACGGATGGTTCTGCCATGGTTGCCGGGTTCAATCTCTTGAAGCTGAAGAACAGGGATATTCCATTGCTTAGAAGAAAAATAGGGATTGTTTTTCAGGATTTTCAGCTTCTTATCGACCGGTCGGTGCATGCGAACCTCGAATTTGTCCTCCGTGCAACGGGCTGGAAAGACAGGAATGCGATCAAAACCCGTATCAGCGAGGTGCTTGATAAGGTTGGGCTTGGATCGAAGGAATTCAAGATGCCGCACCAGCTTTCAGGAGGCGAACAACAGCGTGTCGTTATCGGAAGGGCTCTTCTAAACGATCCTGACATTATCCTGGCCGATGAACCCACAGGCAACCTTGATCCTGAGACTTCTGAGGGAATCATAAAGCTCCTTAAGGATATAAGTGCTACCGGAAGGGCCGTGATTGTCGCGACTCATAACCACAATATCCTGAAGAAATTCCCGGCCCGTACCGTCCGATGCGACAACGGAAACCTTACAGAGGTAAAATACGATGAAGAGATCGAGCTGGAAAACCTATAGGATCAGCTTCGTTTCGACATGATCCTACTTCAAGATCCTCACGGGCCATGGAAGGCGGTTCCGGTATATCCTGTAAAAAGGGACGTTCCTGCTTCCGAACGACTCCATGAAAGAAGCGACCGATGGTATTGAAGATCCGGCAAAATCAAGGAGTGTTTTTGTTGAAGAGAACTCCCTGATTATTTCATTGACAACATAATAGCCTATTCTTTTTTCCCGGCTGGCCGGCGTATTGACGACAAAAAGCATGGTGATGCTTCCTTTTATCTCGATGAGGAATGCTCCGTAAATCAGCTTTTTCTTCGACGATCTCACTCCAATTATTCTTCCTTTCCGGTTCCTGAGGCAGAAATTTATCAGATTCTTTAGTCGCTGATAATCGCGTGCCTTAATACCGGAAATCTCCTGACCCTTATTGCCTGTAAAAAGATCGATCAGTTCGTCGGCTGTAACATCAGGAACAAGAACAGGTTTCTTTTTGCCTGATCTTTCAATATTCCGTTTGCAATGTTTTGAAAAATTATTCCAGAGCTTCTCATAAGGCATCGAAAGGTCAAGCTCATAATTTGCCTTTAAGGTGACTTTAAACCTGTCGTTGCCGGCTCTTTGTCCGACACAGAGGTCCACCAGCCTGTAAAAATCAGGCATATAATCTATGAATTCATTGAGCGACTTCTGGAGGGGCTTATCCGGCGAAAATACTCCAAGCTGCTGCAGGAATACAGGCGTTGCAACATATTTGATCCCGAACTTTTTGAATCCCGGCAAGGGGAATACCGCATCATAATCATCATCAACCAGGGCCTCCCATCCGGGAGCCATTATATCCAGATACCAAGAAAAGGCGTAAGGCTTTACAAGCGGTGAGTCTTTTACGCAGTCGTTCCATTGCTCCCGGTCTATTTCATTATGCAGTAAATAGTTTATCATGATTGTTGCTTTTGTAACGTGAGCTCAAAAAGTTTTCTCCATTCTTTCCATTCCGGTGAATCAAGCATAGAGGTATTATGCCATATACTTACAAACAATCCTCCTGCCTGTACTGTTTCATTAATGATCCGGATAATTATCTCCCCTGATCCTGCCGGATCAAGCTTTTTGTATTGGTAAAGAGTTGCATCCATTACCTGGAATGGTACAATCCTGAGATTCGTCTGAATCTCTTCCGGCACATCATAAAAGTAATAAGGTCTTGCTATTCCTGCCCTGAACCCGGGTTCATCAGGAAAGCCCATCGAATAGTCTTCACTTATTCCGGCCTTTATAAGGTGCCGGTAAGACGCCGGAAACGTCAGCTTCAAATAATGGAATCTGGATGATACTATATCCAGACCTGTAATGTTTTTCAGCCTGGAAAGCTCTTTTTCAAGAAGACGACAGATGCCCGAAGACCTGAAGGAAGGATGCAAGCCCGTATTAAATCTCGAGGAGATTTTCCGTATCAGCTCCCTGTATTCTTCATTTTTCCATGATGGGTTCCTGTCATGTCCTGAATGATCGCCTGTAGGAAAAAAGAATATGGAATCAGCTTTGAATTCATCTATGATGCCGGTTATATAATCGTACACTTCAAACGGGTCCTTTTTTTCATGAATGACCACCTTGTACCTGTCACCGGCACTGCCGTTATTCTGAAAAATATCCCTTATCAGTCCTCCGACGCTTGTTATCAGGTTCTTTCCGAGATATTCAAAAGGCTGATCCGTGTCAATTGAAACCAATGATCTGAATTCATTCCTCCGGAATGCAATAGTCGGGTAATTTTTAAGCAGTACCCTGGCAAATTCCCATGTCCAGAGATCTACAACCGGTCTGCCGAGGAATCCGTTTCTGAAGGCAAGTGATGATGAAGCCCTGAACCTTCCGTACTCATCAGGTACATAATCAAGGTACTCCTCATACCTGCTTACCATATAGAATGAAGCAGCAAACAAATCAAACGGCAGATCTGAATCCTTTGATGTCTGAAAAAATACCGGCAGGCCTTTCCATTCACCCATTACAATTTCCCTTGCCTTTATCCCTGTTTCAAAAATCAATGTATCAGGACTTATTTTTACAGAGCCTCCGATATTCTCCGTCGAATAGTTAATGACAGGATGTTTTCCAAGCTTTCGCCTGTCAGTGACTATCTCCCATTGCAATCCCAGGATATCACTGAAAACTATTCCAGCTATATAATGAAGTCGCGGGGAATCATTATGTGAATATATTTTCACCGGTCGGTTATCCATACTCACAAATTTAAATATTAATTACGTCGGGAGCAATTCAAGTATTTTGTTTGCTGGGTCTTTCTCAGATTAATAAGGCTTTCCACGCCTTTATTTCACTTTTCACTGACTTTTGCTGAAAGCGATATCAATGATACGAGGGCAATCATCCCTCCCGTTCCAAAGGCCACAGTTCCCCCGAATCCGGGTATTACCTTGTCAAACAGGCTGTAAAGGACCCCGAAAAGAATGCTTGCAGGAAGGGCTCCCAGTCCTACGGCAAAATTGTACATGCCATAGGCTGATCCCCTTTGATCTTCACTTACGAGGTCGGCTACAAATGCCTTTTCTGCTCCTTCAGAAAAAGCATAATAGAGAGCATAAACTGCAAAAAGCACAAAAGTCATGATCAGCTGGTATCCTGCAGGCAGGAAAACAAGAAACGCGAAGGCGAAATAAACGAATGCATAAATCGCCCACCCTGCATTGATGACCTTTTTTCTGCCAATCTTATCGGAAAGCGCTCCAAGAGGAGTTGAAAATACTGCCTTGATGATATGAAAGAAAGCCCAGACAAAAGGAAGGAACAGGATGTTAATCACATTTGCCCGGGCTGCCTCGTCTCCAAAATTAAGTATCATGTTGTGAATAAATGGGATCTTATTTATTATTTCAATCACGGCCCCGCTTTTCCTTATCGACTCCTCCACCCTGAAAAGCAGAAAGGCATCGGACGAGTTCCCCAATGTGAAAAGGATGACGATAAGCATATAGGTCTTGAAATTGGAATCAAAATTCTTCAGGGAGAACCTTAACATTTTAGAGCCTGAATTCCCTCCGTCCCGTTCTTTTACAAAAAATATCACTGTGAGTATTGCCAGAAGGCCCGGTATAACTGACAGAAAGAAGGTCCATCTGAAGGCCAGCAGGGAATCCCTTAACCTGAAGGCTGAAAATAGTACCAGTAGTGCCACGATAGCCATAATTGGTCCTATTACGGCGCCTGTGTGGTCCATCGCCCTGTCAAACCCGAAGGATTTTCCCCTGATGCTTTCATCGGCAGAGGATGCTATCATTGCATCCCTGGGGGCGGTCCTGATCCCCTTTCCAACCCTGTCGAACATCCTGACAATGACAATCTGCCAGGCTGACGAAACAAGCCCTGTAAGCGGCCTTATGAGGGATGATATTGTGTACCCCGCCAACACAAGCAGCTTCCTTTTTCCAATCCTGTCAGAAATTATTCCGCTGAAAAGCTTAAGCCAGGCCGCTGTTGTCTCAGCTACACCTTCAATTATTCCCAGTATCATGGCTCCTGATCCCAAAGCAGCTACATATACCGGAATGAGAGGGTATATCATTTCTGTGGCAACATCCGTGAAGAGGCTTACAACACCCAACATAATGACTACCAGGGGAATGCGTTTCCTGATTCTATCCATGGAATTTCAGGGATGACTCTGTCAGCGATTGAGAAAATCGTCATAAAGGACCTGCAGGCAGGCTTTCCCGAATACGCCTGCCGAATCAGGGTTTTTCCCTTCCTCCACAACAGCCTTCCCTGCCTTATGATCATAAATATACTTTGAAGTATCGGTCACAAAACCGAAACCCTCATTAAATGTATAAAAAGCATACGAATTCGATCCATCCGAAAGAAGATCCTTGCCGAACGGATAATCATCATTAAGGTCCATCTGATGAAGAATAGTAAGAGGGATATCGGCCTGATCACCAATCTTATTGATGGCAATTCCATGCGTCGACAAAGCTCCTCCGAGCCAGATCAATGGTATCCTGAAAATACTCTCCGAATATACCAGCACATTATCAGAGCTTCTCCTGCAGTGGTCAGCCACCAGAACGACAAGTGTATTTTTCCACCATTCTGTGCTTTTTGCCCAGTCGAGGAATTCTCCAAGTGCCATATCAGTGTAATGCACTGAATTTCTGAATTTTGTCATATCATCTGTCCCGGTGAAAACCGGCTTGACCGGCACTTCAAATGGTTCATGGCTCGAAAGGGTGAGGACAGCTTTAACGAATGGCTCCTTTACAGTCATCATCGAATCTTTCAGTGTTTCAAGCAAAATCTGATCATGAACTCCCCATTTTGAATTATAAAATTTCGGACTGAAGTCGTGCTTTGTTATAACCTGTCTGAAGCCGGTGTTGACCACGAATGAGTTGAAGTTTGCAAAATCGATTTCACCTCCGTACCAGAAAGCACTGTTATATCCCAATCCGTCAAGCTTCCTTATAATGCTCGGCAATGTCTGAGTCTTCCTTGTATCGTTCATTACTGAACTGGCGGGCAGGGCCGGATATCCGTCAAATACCGCCGGCAGAGCCTTGTTGGTTCTGTTTCCAGCCGAATAAAAGTGTGAAAAAACGACTCCTTCCTTTATATACCTGTTGAGATTCGGAGTCGTAAGCGAATCGCCCCCGAGCGGGCCTATCAGTTCGCTTCCGAAACTCTCGAGGACGAAGATCAGGATATTGGGCCTTGTATTGTTCAATATTTTTACTGTTTTCCCTGTGTCAACCGAAAGGGTTTTCACGGCATCCCTTGCAGATGAAAGGCTTCCGAATTCATAAGGATTCCTTGACGGCTTCCTGTAAATAATAGAGCTTCCCACATTCCAGATGACATTAATTGCAGCATGATTTACAAATTCATCCTTGCTGAAGTAGACAGAACCTGTATTTACCGGAGCAAGGCCTGTTCCGCCTCTTATAGGGATTATCAGGGACCCGAGTAGAAGCATGAAAAAAGGCACTGCAAGATACCATAGCCTGATCTTGTTGAAACCGCCGAACAACCTGTTCACTAATTTGTTATAAAGGAAAATGAACAAGGCTGAAAATAATGCTATTCCTGCGATGACACCTGCCATCTGCAAAGAAGTGACCGATGCAGCGGCTTCTTTTGGCGTTTTAAGGTACACCAGTGCGGAATAGTCCATCCGGAAGCCCCAGTACTTGTAGAGTAGGGTGTCCGGGACGATGATGCATGATGAAATGATCACCATGATATAAGTGTACCATCTCATGAATACCCTGAACCAGCTTCCGTTGAAATAAGTTCCCGGGATCAATAAAAGCCCGGGGATTATCAAAATATATCCGGCAGCCGAAATATCCAGCTTCAATCCATGAATAAATGTTGCAGCCAGACTCCCTGCACTGAAATGCGATGCTTCCGGGATATGTGTGGCTATAAAGAAAAACCTGGCTGTAAAAAAGAAGGTGAGCCAGAAAACTGAATAGATCAGTATGGCAATAAGTCTTTTTTTCATTTTACCTCAGTCTGAATAATTTCCCTTTGTTATAAAACCCGATAAGTGATGTTGTTATTATTACCATCCCCGCTATTGTCAGCCATTCCGGCTTTTCTCCTGGAACCAGCATCCAGCTCAATATTGCGCCTGCAACCGGTATGATGAATTTCCACAGGTTCAGTTCAGAGACTTTCAAGCCCGGCCTTTGAAGAAGGCTGTACCATATTGAAAACGCAGCTGCAGCCATAAAAGCCAGCCAGACAAGCGATACCCAGTATTCGAATGGTTTTATTCCAGAATGCACCCCCTCGACGGGAAGAGAAACTATGAATATTATTGTTCCGCCAATTAAGAATGTGGATGAACTTAATACAAGAGGGTCGATTCCCCTGCTTCTTAACGAAACAATAACATTGCTGGTTGCTGTCGCGATATTCGCAAGCAATATCATAAAAACGCCGACGATCTCTATCTCGCTTCCGATTTTCAGGACCTGTCTTCCCGAGCTGACGAGAATAACTCCAGTGAGGCCAAAAATTATGGTAATGATCTTTTTCCTGGTAAGTCGCTCACTTTTGTTCATGATTGCAGCAACCAAAGCAGTCACCAGAGGCTGGGAACCCACTATCACCGCTCCGAGTGCTCCGGGGACGATTTTAAGTCCCTGGTAGAACAGCATGTAATTGGTAACGGCCTGAAGAATAGTGACTGCCAGTACTATTCTCCATTTGTCCCTGATCATCCTGAAATAAATTCCGGGCTTAACCGTGAAAGGAAGAAGCATCAGTCCTGCTAATATGAACCTTATGCCTGCAAAATGGAACGGAGTATCGTACTGCAGGCCTATCTTTATGCCCGGATATGCCGTCGACCATAAAAGGCACGCAAGAATTGCCAGAATTAAAGTATTGTCTTTCCTTTCCACTTGCAGAATTTGCCGGCAAATATCCGAAAAAAAATCATTATTTAAATTATAATGCATGATCATTGCATGGTAATCTCTTAAGCCTTTCCAAAGGAAAAGCTTTGCAGATAATTTTATAACTTTACGATTCATTCAGAGATATTGAAAATGACACTTTCCGGATTTGTGGCTGAACAGCTTTTCAATGCCGGGTCCTGCTATATCTTCGGCGTGCCGGGAGGGCCGTCAATTCCATGGCTGAAGGCATTCAGGGATGCAGGCCTGGAATTTGTACTGACCTCCCACGAAGCTTCAGCAGGAGTCATGGCCGATGTGACCGCAAGGCTGAAAGGGGTGCCGGGCATATGCCATGCGACTTTTGGGCCTGGTGCAACGAATATCTCAACAGGTGTAGGCTGTGCCCTTCTCGACAGGTCCCCCGTCATTGTCCTTACAAGTGAAATTAAAGGAGCAATGAGAGGAAGGACAACCCAGATGAATATTGATCATCAGAGATTATTTGCACCGCTCACAAAAGCCACATTCAGGCTTACTCCATCGAATGCCAAGGAAGTGATTGAAGATGCTCTACGCATCTGCATGGAAGAATATCCGGGCCCTGTCCATATAGGTTTGCCGGAAGATATTGCTGAAAATGAGACTGATGCAGATCCTGTCATTTTTGGAGGAAATCGCATTCCGGAATCAGTCAACGAAACTGAAGAAATAATCAGGTTACTGAAAGGCTCGCGCAAACCTCTGATTGCCGCAGGTCTCACCGCCCACAGGATGGGTATCAGAAATGAGCTTATGCAGTTTCTCGAAAGGCACAACGTACCCGTGGTGGTCACGCCCATGGCAAAAGGTGTACTTCCTGATAAACATCCATGTTTTGCCGGTGTGCTGTTCCATGCATTGAGCGATTATCTTGGAGACATAATCGAAAAATGCGACCTAGTGATAGGTATTGGCTATGATCCGGTGGAGTTCAATTATGAATCATGGATCCCTGATGTGCCCCTCGTTCATTTTGATACCAGAAGGACAGATATGCCTCAGGGCAGGCAAATATTTCAATATGCGGGCAGACCTGAAGAATGGTTCAGATTGCTTGAAAGCATGGATCAATCCGCATTTATATCGGAAACTTCACTGATAAAAGGTATCCGCCAGGAAATGGCCTCTGTTTTTAATGGGTTTACCGGCCATTTCGGCCCTGCGGCAGCAATAAGGATGCTGAATGAAGAGCTTCCGGCAGATTCTATAGTGACTGCCGATGTCGGGTCTCACCTGCATCTTCTCGGTCAGTTCCATGAAATTAAGGGGAATGGAAGATTTATTATCTCCAACGGATGGTCAGGGATGGGTTTCGGAATATCTGCTGCTATAGCTTCAGCCCTTAACTGCCCTGATTCGACTGTCGTATGCATTACCGGCGACGGAGGATTCCTGATGACGGCTGGAGAAATGCTTACAGCAAGGAGAAATAATCTTCCAATAATCGTGATTGTTTTTTCCGACGGAGAACTTGGTCTGATAAGGCTCAAACAGGCATGGAGCGGCATATCGCCATATGGAACAATATTGTATCAGGATGCTTTGTTTGGTTCCGATAAGTTTCTTGGCATCAGAGTACTTAATGCATCTTCTTCAGAAGAGCTTAGAAAGAGTGTAAATAAAGCTATCTCCATGAATGAGCCTGTCATTATCAATGCGATCATAGATCCGGAAGATTATAAATGGATGATCGTAAAGCATTAAAAGACTGAAGTGCACCGGAAATCAGTCAGGTTCCCTGAAGTTCTCCACCAGCACCGAATAAATGCAGCTGTCTTTTATTAGGCCATTTTTAATTACGTACTTTTTAAAGGTAGCTTCAAGAGTGAAGCCTGCCTTTTCCAGCACTCTCCTGGATCTTATATTGTCGGCAAAAGGTTCGGCATAAACCCTGATTATGTCAAATGTTCTGAAAGCATACGCGGTTATCGCGACGAGAGCATTTGTGGCAATTCCCCTACCCTTGAATTCCTCTGCAATGAAATATCCGACTTCTGAATTCTTCCTGTAAATATCTGTCTTTGGAGTAAGGCCTATGCTTCCGGCAAGCCGGCCATCTGCTATTATTGCAAAATACCTTGCAGGACCCTCCTGTTCAAGAGCCATTGAAAGCCACTGCCTTGCATCGTCAATGGAATAGGGATTTGGGAACAAATCCCGGAGATTATCAGCAATATTCTTTTTATCAGCAATTAATGCAAGCTCCTTTGCATCGCCGGCATTCCAGGGCCTTAAAAATCCCCCTTTGAAATGAATCTCCATATTGTTTAAGAACCTATTTCTTAGGCTTCACTGCTTTTGCAGGCTTTCCTTCCCCGGTGCCTTTGCTTACCCTGGCAGGAACAGCTTTTTCTTCTTTTTTCTTTTCAGCCCTGACAGGCTTTTTCACTGCTGTCTTTTTTGTCTCCTTAACAGGCTTTGCTTCCTTCGATGCCTTTGCAGGTTTAGTCTCCTTGTCAGCTTTAACAGTCTTATGCTCCTTTACGGTCTTCTGAGGCTTCCGTTCAACAGCTTCCTTTTTCTCTACCGGTTTTCTGGTCTCACTTGCTTCCTTTGCTTCTTTCTGAGCTTTATGTTCCTTAACTGTTTTAGCTTCTTTGACTTCTTTGACTACTTTGACTTCTTTGACTTCTTTTAATTCTTTCACTTCAGGAATTTCAACAGCCTCCCTGACAGGTTTTTTATCCCTTGGAGGTTTGCTCTCCTTCAGTCCTTTTTCCCTGGCCGGCTGGGCAATCATTACAGGAGGCTTGCTGACCTTTTTCCTGCGGCGCTTTACGCCATACGATCCCATTATAATTTTGCCTCTTCTTGTTTTTTTATCACCTTTTCCCATATTAATTGATTTTGATAAATTTACTGTCCCGTTAAGGGTGGCGGCAAAGTTAATAAAATTATTTTTATTCGGATACAGGAGAATGGACTGGATAATAGGAATTGGATAAGGATCAGTTGAAATGCTTCAAATTTTGAATCTTATGAGGAAAAAAGAAAAGGAAGTGACGGATATTTATGAAATCGAATCGATAATCAGTAATTCTGATGTCTGCAGGATTGCTCTTGCCGATGGAAACATACCTTATATCGTTACCATGAATTTCGGATATTGCGGAGGCAATAATAAAAGGATCTACTTTCACTGTGCCCCGGAAGGAAGGAAAATTGACATTATCAGAAAAAATAATTATGCCTGCTTTGAAATGGATACCGGACATGTGATCAGGGAGAGCAAGTCTCCATGCAATTTCAGCATGGAATATAAAAGCATTGTCGGCTATGGCCATATATCACTGGTAATGGATGAGACTGAGAAAATCTCGGGTCTGAATGCAATAATGTCCCACTATAGTGGCTGTAACAAATTTGTATACAAGAAGTCAGGCTTTGATGCCGTACAGGTGCTCAGGCTTGATATTACCGAATTGAAAGGCAAGAAAAGCTGATAAATTATCAGGCAGGCGGTCATGCAAAACAAAAGCCCGTGAAAATTGTTACTGACACGGAAATGGTTTAAAAATAGCATCAAAAATGATTTGTCGTCATTGCTTTGGATTAAAAACTGGCTAGACACCAATGCATTATTATCAACTATTATTTTTTGTTTTAAAAAAAAATACGAACTTTGACATCATTTTAATATCTCACTAATAATTGAATTATGAACATTTATGTCGGAAGCCTTCATTTTAAAATGAATGAAGCAGAATTAAGGGAACTATTTGAAGAGTATGGAGAAGTTGCATCGGCAAAGATCATCTTTGACAAATACTCAGGTAAAAGCAAAGGTTTTGGATTCGTTGAAATGCCTAATGACGCAGAAGCTAAAAAAGCAATTGAAGAGCTGAATGGGTCAGATGTCCAGGGAAGAAATATCATTGTCAATGAATCTATTGAAAGAAAAGACAGAAGAAGTAATTTCAGAGGAGGAAATAGCAACCGTTCAGGCGGCGGGTCAAGAAGAGATGAAAAATAATTAACTTAAAAAATCTCTAGCTATGAAAGGTACTGTTAAATGGTATGACAGAGTTAAAGGTTACGGATTTCTCCAGACTGAAGACAATAAGGATATATTCGTTCACCGTTCAGGACTGGAGGACCCACATGCCGATCTTCAGACAGGACAGGCAGTGGAATTTGAAGTTGAACAAAGGGAAAAGGGGCCTGTTGCAATCAAGGTAAAAAAAGTTGAATAATCTTTTTCGCGCTTATAGGAGAGGCTGTAGTGAAAATTCAGCCTCTTTTTTTATACTTGCGTGAGTTGCTTTTTAAACTGACCATTCCGGACAATCCCTTGACCCGGATACTATATTTATTCGTTTTATATGATCTTCCCTCAACAGCAATCCACCGTTCGCCTGAAGGCTGATCAGGTTTAATTATTTAATTTAATCCATGCTCCCTATGATACATTATAATCAGAATCTCCCGAAAATTGAATATTTTTCAGAGTTGCAGTAAATCGACGAATACAGGAATAATGCCGGATTATTGGTTTGCATTTTTCTTTCAAGATGAAGCACGGGTTCCTCTTTCCTTAAATGGAGGAAACGGCCTATTCTGCCTGATGCGTGAATCGCCTTGATCCGCTGTTCCCCTCCCCTTATCTCAATGTTGTAGTGTTCCCTGAGGATCCTGAATAGAGATCTGTTCTCAAACTGCCTCGATGTGATCCTTGGCAGATTTATGTTGGCAATATAGCTTATATCAAAAAAAATCGGATCATCATCAAGCAACCGCAGTCTTTCCATGTAAATGCAGCCTGATTCCCTTTCAATATCCGAAAGAGTGAAAATAAAATCATCAGGCCATGGAATTATGACAGGCCTTACAATGATGCGGGTCTCGAGGTTGCGGTCACCCACCGCAGATGTAGTTCCTGAAATTGAAAGGATACCGATGTCCCTTGGCAGGCTGTGTACTATACTTCCCTTCCCCTGATGCTTTATTATGTAGCCGTCGCTGGCCAGGGTGCTTAAAGCCTGCCTTACCGTGGGTCTTGTCATTCCATACAACCGGCAAAGCTCATTCTCGGAAGGAAGCAGATCCCCATCCCTGTATATTCCGTCAGAAATATGCCTCCTGAGGATCCCGTAAAGTTTTTTATGACGGGGTATATTCTTTGCCGGGGTCATGACTTAAAAATTGTTTTGTAAATATATTAATATTTACTTGTAATTACATGTTATAATAATTATTTTTGTAATTGCTCATAATTAATATATTCATCATTCAAAATAATTCAATTCATTATACTTATATTAACATGTCAAGCAGGATGTATGATTGAAGCCTGCGGACCAATTGATAAAACAGCAAAATTAAAAAATGGCCATACCAGTAATTATGCCAAAGCAGGGACAATCGGTTGAAACCTGTATAATAACCAAATGGTTTAAGTCGCCTGGCGAAAACGTCAGGACGGGAGACCTGCTCCTTTCGTACGAAACCGACAAGGCAGCTTTCGATCTTGAATCACCTGCTGACGGCATTCTCCTTGGAGTGTTCTTTAACGAGGGATCTGAAGTCCCGGTTCTTATAAATGTTGCCGTTATCGGCCAGGCAGGAGAATCAGTATCAGATCTCACTCCGGCCTACACTGAAAAGAACACGATAAACCAGGACCATCCTGAGAAGAATGAATCGGAAAAAATGTCGCCTGAAGTACTGCCAGTTTCCGGCGTTTCCATTCCTGCTTCAGGGACAAAAATCTCCCCAAGGGCAAAAAAACTGGCCGAAAGCAAAAACTTTAACTATAATAATATCCATGGTTCAGGTCCGAACGGCAGGATAATAATGAAGGATATTGAACTGGCCATTTCAGCAGGCGCCTGTTCGGATAGAGGAGCAACGGCTCAAGGCGACGAAGAATACTCGGAAAATCAGTTAAGCAACGTCCGGAAGCTGATTGCAAAAGCAATGTGCACGTCTCTTCAGTCAACTGCACAGCTTACTCACCATATGAGCGCTGATGTCAGGAAACTGCTTATGGCGAGGCAGAAAATCAAGAGCGAAATTGCCTCGGGAAAAGCCTGCCCTGATATTACTCTTAATGATATGGTCTGCTGGTGCGTCATCAGGGCCCTTGAAAAATTTCCTGAAGCCAACTCCCACCTGATCGGTGAAACAATCAGAACTTTTCGCAACGTTCACCTGGGGATCGCTGTCGATACTACGCGCGGACTGATGGTGCCAGCTGTCAGGAATGCAAATAAAATGAAACTCGACCAGCTGTCGGCTGAACTCAGGTTCGAAGCTGATGCCTGCAGGAAGGGTAATATTAACCCCGAACTGATTCAAAGCACTTCAGCCACCTTCACCGTATCGAACCTCGGCAACTATGGCGTCGAAATATTCACGCCTGTAATCAACCTGCCGCAGGCAGCAATTTTGGGAGTCTGCACCATCACTTACCGGCCTGCGGACCTTGGAGACAGGATATTCGGGTTTGTACCATATATAGGCCTTTCCCTTACTTATGACCACAGGGCAATCGACGGAGGACCGGCCACTTTGTTTCTTAAGGAAATCAGGGAACAGATTGAAAGTTTCAGCTATTGAGCTTGGCGAGAGGGCGAGAGGGCGAGAGGAAGAGAGGAAGAGAGGAAGAGAGGAAGAGAGGGTGTGAGCATAAAAATGATTTCAACGTGACATAAACGATATCAGACTGTCGGGACAATCCGACGATTGCAAGACTGCATGTTGAGGAATGAAACGACGAAAGCCCGAGAGCGTAGCGAATCGGGAATTGCATGACTGCAAGACTTCATGACTAAATAAAAAAACAATGCCAAAAAACCAGAACATCGATCCAAAAGTTGTACGTAGGCCGCAATTCATTGAATTCGGTAAAATACCTGTTAACCAATACAATAAGTCAGTTGAGGAAGAAAAAAAGAACTTCAGTCGTGAAGACCTGGTGCGTATCTTCCGCGACATGGTGATAATCAGGGAATTCGAAACCATGCTTAATCTGATCAAAACCAAAAATGAATACAGGGGAATATCATACAACCACCCGGGTCCGGCACATCTTTCGATCGGACAGGAAGCATCCGCTGTCGGAATGGCATATAACCTGACTTCTGACGATTTTATTTTTGGTTCGCATCGCAGCCATGGCGAAATACTTGCAAAGGGATTATCCGCTATAAACAAGCTTAATGAGGAGACTCTTTATTCAATAATGAAAAATCACTTCGGCGGAGGTGCCCTTAAAGCTGTCGAAAAAGGGTTCCATGGTGACATAAAAGAGCTTGCCATTCACTTCCTGTTGTATGGAGCACTTGCCGAAATTTTTGCCCGCGAGAACGGGTTTAACAAGGGACTCGGTGGATCAATGCACGTTTTCTTCACTCCTTTCGGAATATATCCCAACAACGCTATTGTCGGAGGATCAGGAGATATATCGGTTGGTGCCGCACTTTATAAAAGGATCAATAGGAAACCAGGAATTGTGGTCTGCAACATTGGTGATGCCTCTCTGGGCTGCGGGCCGGTATGGGAAGGGATCTGCTTTGCAACAATGGATCAGTACAATAAGCTGTGGGACGGTGAATACCGGGGAGGACTGCCTCTTATTTTCAACTTTATGAACAACCTCTACGGAATGGGCGGACAAACCATGGGCGAAACCATGGGATATGGAATACTGGCCAGAACGGGTGCCGGAGTGAACCCCGAGGAAATGTACTCCGAAAGGATCGATGGATATAATCCTCTCGCCGTCATTGATGCCTTCAGACGCAAGAAAAAACTGCTTGAAGAAAAAAAAGGCCCGGTACTTCTCGATACTCTCACCTACAGGGTAAGCGGACATTCACCCTCCGACTCTTCATCATACAGGTCGAGAGAAGAAATTGAAGCATGGCAGAAAGAAGATTCCATCATTGCCTATGGAAATGCCATAACACGTGCGGGTATAACTGATAAAGATCATCTCGATGAGATTCGAAGTGAAACATGTGAGCTGATAACTTATATTCTCAGCCTGGCAGTGAACGATGATATATCACCGGGGCTCAACCTCGAAGGCGATCAGGATAAAATTGGAAAAATGATGTTCTCCAATACTTCACAGACAAAAATGGAAGAGGGAAAACCGGAAGTTCTTATGACAATTGAGGAAAATCCGAGAGTCAAATCAATCAGGACAAAAGAGAGATTTTATCTTGACAAGACAGGGAAAACTGTTTCAAAGTCCAGGTTATATCAGCTCCGTGACGGAATCTTCGAAGCGGTCATCGACCGGTTTTACAAGGATCCTACCCTGGCTGCATGGGGTGAGGAAAATCGCGATTGGGGAGGTGCATTTGCAGTTTACAGGGGACTTACCGAAGCCCTGCCCTATCACAGGCTTTTCAACTCACCTATATCGGAAGGAGCAATTGCAGGCACGGCTATAGGTTACGGAATGTGCGGAGGAAGAGTGATAGCCGAGATAATGTACTGTGATTTTCTCGGCCGGGCAGGCGACGAAGTTTTCAACCAGCTTCCGAAATGGCAGGCAATGAGCGGCAACAAACTGAAAATGCCTGTTGTCATTAGAGTTTCTGTAGGATCAAAATATGGGGCCCAGCATTCACAGGACTGGTCTTCCATCACGGCTCATATTCCGGGATTAAAGGTTCTCTTTCCTGCGACACCATATGATGCCAAGGGTCTGATGAACAGTGCACTTCAGGGTACGGATCCTGTGATCTTCTTCGAGAGCCAGAGAATATACGATATGGGAGAAATGTTTCATAGGGAAGGCGTCCCTGAAGACTATTATGAGATACCTCTTGGTGAACCGGATATAAAAAGAGCAGGAAGCGACTTGACCATTCTCACTATCGGAGCCACTCTTTACACTGCCGTCAGGGCAGCAGACATTCTCATGGAAAAATATGGCATGAGTGTGGAAATAATAGATGCTAGAAGCCTTGTCCCCTTCGACTATGAGATTGTAATTGAGTCCGTCAGGAAGACAGGGAAAATGCTCCTTGCCAGCGATGCCACTTCCCGTGGATCTTTCCTGAAAGAGATGGCCCAGACGATAACGGAACTGGCCTTCGATTATCTGGATGCACCTGCCGTTGTGGTAGGCTCAAGGAACTGGATCACGCCTGCATTTGAAATGGAAAAATATTTCTTTCCTCAGCCTGACTGGATAATTGATGCCATTCATGAGAAGATAATTCCTCTCAGCGGTCATTCCCCACGTCACGATTTTACCTCTGAAAAGTCGGTTGAACTGAACAGGAAGGGAGTCTGACTTTAATGAAACATTAATTTAACCCGTTTCAGTTTGCTCACTTGGCAAAACTTTGCGACCTTTGCGATTTATTTTTATGTAAATTCTTACTGTTTCTTTTATGGAAGAAATCATAAAGGCCATAAAGGCAAAATCAGGGTTCATCATCGATATGGATGGTGTAATATACCATGGCAATAAGCTTCTGGCAGGTGTAGTTGAATTTCTGAACTGGCTTGAAACCTCCGGCAAAGGTTACCTTTTTCTTACCAATTCAAGCGAAAGGACTCCCAAGGAACTCCATGAGAAGCTGGAGCGCCTGGGGATCAACGTAGGCGAAGAGCACTTTTATACCAGCGCCTTGGCCACAGCAGGTTTCCTTTCAAGCCAGAAACCCAACGGAAGTGCCTATATAATAGGTGATGCGGGGCTTATTCATGCTCTTTACAGCGTAGGATACACCACAAATAATGTAAATCCCGATTATGTAGTGGTCGGCGACACTCACGGATATACTTTTGAAAAGGTGGCACTTGCTGTCAACCTGGTTTTGAACGGTGCAAAGCTTATAGGTACCAATTCAGATGTCAGCGGTCCCGTTGAGAATGGTATCGCACCCTCAACAAAGGCACTGATAGCTCCTATTGAAATAGCCACCGGTAAGAAGGCATATTTCGTTGGCAAGCCCAATCCGCTCATGATGAGAATAGCACTGAGAAAACTTGGAGTAAAAAGAGATGATGCAATAGTTATTGGCGACAGAATGGATACTGATGTGAGGTGCGGACTCGAAGCTGAAATTGATACTGTTCTGGTTCTTAGCGGAATTACCAGGAGGGAAGATATGGATAAATATCCTTATCGCCCCCAGTATGTTCTGAATGGAGTAATTGATCTTGTATGATCCTCTCATGAAAAAGAAGCACGAATTCAAGCGTGAACGTAAAGAGGTAGCCCGATTCATGCGCCGTCTTTACAGACAGGGGCTCACCACGACATCAGGAGGAAACATAAGCATCCGCGTCTCAGATGAATTCATAGTCATAACGCCATCTGCCAGCGATAAGGGCCGTATGAGATGGAAGGAAGTCGGCATAATGTCAATGTTTGGTGAGTACCTTACACCGGATCTTAAGCCATCAATAGAATCTGCCATGCATCTGGCCATCTATAAAAAGAACAGCCAGGCATTGGCTATCATTCATGCACACCCTCTTTTCGCATCATCATTCACTGCGACAAAATGCAGGATTGACACAAGCTTAACTGCAGAGGCCAGGGCAATATGCGGAAATCCGCGACAGGTTCCCTATGCGCTGATGGGATCGCAGGAACTGGCAGATATTGCGGCACAGGAAGCAATGGAAGCTGATGTTCTTCTCCTTGAAAATCATGGCATTCTGACAACGGGAATTAATCTTTTAAGTGCTTTCGACAAGCTCGAAATACTTGAAAATGCAGCTAAAATGACACTTATAGTCGAAATGACGGGGAAAAAGAAAGCTCTGAGCACCTCAAAGCTTCATGAAATTGAGAGGCTTTTCCGATGATTAGAGGCGCGCTTTTCGATATGAATGGGGTGCATGCCGGTTCAGAACCCAACATTTGCAAGGCGGCAATAATGATGTTTGAGGCAGCATTGCTAAAAGAGGCTGACTGGATCTGCAATTCATTGACAGAAGTCCCGTCAGGGGCTCTCCACTGGTGACAGGTCCAAGTGAAATTTCCAGACTCTCCTATATTTTAAGATGGCAGATAACAACTTTCTCTTCAATTTTCCCTGGCTCGACGAAATGAAAAAAAGTATGAGCAATCCATTTATACCGGATTACAGGGAAGTGAACGGACATATCCATACGCCTTACTCCTTCAGCGCCTTCGACGATATGGAGACAATTTTCAGGATGGCGACACAGGAGCATATCGCTGTGCTTGGGATAAATGATTTTTTTGTCGCCGATGGCTATGATGCCTTTTATAAAGGTTGTGTGCAGAACAATATTTTTCCGGAATTTGGCATTGAATTCATTGGTCTGCTGAAGGAAGAACAGAAAAAAGGTATCAGGATCAACGATCCTAATAATCCGGGCAGGATATACTTCACCGGGAAGGGGCTTGACTACCCGTTCAGCCTGAAACCGCTCCCGAAACGGAATCTGAATAAAACTATCAGGGCAAGCCAGGAGCAGATCAGGGCAATGTCCTCAAAGATTAATATTCTGCTTAATGAAGTCAACCCTGCCCTGAGTCTCTCCTTTGAAGATGTCAGGGACAGATTTGCCATGGACCTCGTGCGTGAACGCCATCTGGCAAGAGCCATAAGGGCAATTGCTGAGGAGAACTATTCAACGCCGGCTGAACAGCTTCATTTTATTGAATCATTATATTCAGGGAAAAAATCGACTGCAGGAATGGAAAATCATTCAGCACTGGAGAATGAGATAAGAGCAAACCTGCTGAAGGCAGGAGGCAGAGCCTTCGTTGAAGAAGATCAAAGATCATTCCCTTCTTTGAAGAAGATAATCAGGATTATCAGGTCAGCCGGAGGTATCCCCTGCTATCCCGTGCTTCTTGATGATATCTCAGGCAATTGCACTGAATTTGAATCCGATCCGGAAAAGCTGTTATCGTCACTGTCTTCAATGGGAATTTGGTGCATTGAGCTTATTCCGGGGAGGAATGAAATTTCAAGACTAAAAAGCTTCGTCGAATTTTTTGACAATAAAGGATTTATTATAATTTTCGGAACAGAGCACAATACTCCGGAAATGATTCCGCTTACGGTAAAAGCCAGGGAAGAGACCCTCCTTGATGATTCCCTGAAGCGCATCGCATGGGAAGGAGCCTGTGTCGTTGCCGCCCACCAGTACCTGAGGGCTCAGGGCAGGCAGGGGTATGTTCTCTCCTATGGTACGCCAAGCCATGACCAGAAAGACGAACTTGCGAAAATCGGCAAGCTTATAATAGAATATTTCCTAATAAGAAAAAAAGATGAATCAGCAAATTAAGGATCTGATTGAGATATCAAAGTTTTACGGGTCGGATAAGAGCTTTGTCATAGCCGGCGGAGGAAATACTTCGTACAAGGATGAAAAAAACATCTGGGTGAAAGCCAGCGGCTATCCCCTTGCTGAAATGAATGAAGAGGAACTTGTGGCGCTCAGCAGGGAAAAGCTACGTGTTATCTCGCAGAAAATATACCCTGAGGATCCTTTGGAGAGGGAGGAACAGGTAAAAAACGACCTGCTGAACTGTGTCGTTGATCCGTCGCCTGATAAACGCCCGTCGGTGGAAACTTCTCTTCACGACCTTATACGTTACAGATTTGTGGTTCACCTCCATCCTTCAGCCATTAATGGAATTCTATGCAGCAGGAATGCAAAAAACCTTGTTCTTCAGCTATTTGGAGACAGGGCCCTTTTTGTCCAATATACCGATCCCGGTTACACTCTATTCAGGAAGCTTGAATCTGAGATATCTCTTTATCGTGAAAAGTTCAAGGATGATCCCCAAATAATAATGCTTGAAAATCATGGGGTTTTTACCGGCGCTGATTCGACGGAAGAAATAAAGAGGATCTACAGCGATATTACAGAGACGGCCGGAAAACATCTCTCATTGATTTCAGGAGTTGAGGAGCTTCCATATAATCAGGTTCTGGATAAGGTGCTTCCGGTGATCCGGATGGTTTTATCGGAGGATAAGCCAAAGATAATCAGATGCCGCAATAATACCCTTATTTCTAAATACTATGGGAACCAGCAGGATTATCATAAGATTTCCCTTCCACTTACCCCTGATATCATAGCTTATTGCAAGCCCAGGTTTCTTTATATCGAACAATCTGCCACTGCAGAGAGGATACTTGACTCTTTCAGGAGCCAGCTTCCCCGTTTCATGAATGAGTACGGCTTTCTCCCCAA
The DNA here is from genome assembly GCA_963717685.1 of uncultured Bacteroidales bacterium. GTDB lineage: Bacteria > Bacteroidota > Bacteroidia > Bacteroidales > VadinHA17 > LD21. The sequence goes on from OY970346.1 coordinate 3,422,558, forward strand.
AGTGATTGTCATTAAAAACATGGGGGTACTTGCCGTCGATGACGATTATCACTCCGCTGAGACAACTATTGATGTTTTCGAGGATCTTGTCAGGATAAGCCATTATGCCCAGCAATGCGGCGGAATAAAATTTCTCACCCCGGAGCAGGTTTCATTCATTGACAAATGGGAAGTCGAAAATTACAGGAGGGAAACTGCTAAAGCAGCCTCCGGACAGACTAAGCTCGCCGACAGAGTTGCTATAGTGACAGGGGGCGCACAGGGATTTGGAGCCGGGATTGCCAGATCGCTATATAATCTTAATGTCAATGTGGTCATTGCCGATATAAACGAGGAGGCAGGGCTGGCATTCGCCTCAAAGCTGAATAAGGAAAAGTCATCCGGCAGGGTCGTATTTATTAAAACAGATGTTTCAGATCCTGTATCGGTCAGAAACATGGTCTCCTCAACATTGAGTGAATTCGGGGGACTCGATATCATGGTGAGCAATGCAGGCATCCTTAAAGTCGGAGGGCTTGAGGAAATTGAGCCTGATGCTTTTGCCAGAACAACAGATATTAATTACAAGGGATACTTCTACTGCGCAAAATATTCCTCCGAAGTGATGAAGCTGCAGAACCAGGAGAGGCCGGAATATTTCTCCGATATAATACAGATCAATTCCAAATCGGGTCTGCACGGAAGCAACCGTAACTTTGCCTACTCCGGATCAAAATTCGGGGGTATCGGCCTCACTCAGTCCTTCGCCCTTGAGCTTGCCCCTTTCAGGATCAAGGTCAATTCGATCTGCCCCGGCAATTTTTATGAAGGTCCGCTGTGGTCCGATCCGAGAACCGGACTATTCATACAGTATCTGCAGGCAGGAAAGGTGCCCGGTGCAAAGACGGTTGATGATGTGAGGAAGCACTATGAGGATCAAGTCCCTCTTAAACGCGGATGCCTGCTTGAAGATGTCATGAAGGCAATACTGTATGTCATTGACCAGGATTATGAAACCGGTCAGTCATTGCCGGTAACGGGAGGACAGGTGATGCTGGGATAGGAAAGACGTGAGGCGTGAGGGGCATGGGTTGAGATTGACAGCTAAGAACAGATCATTAAAATGAAAACAAAAGCAGTAAGAATATACGGGAAAAAGGACCTGCGTCTTGAGGAATTTGAACTTCCTGAAATGAAGGAAGACGAGATCCTGGCACAGGTCATCTCAGACAGCATATGCATGTCGTCTCACAAGGCTGCCATACAGGGGGCTGATCATAAGCGCGTGCCTGCTGATGTAAATATAAATCCTACTATCATAGGGCATGAATTCGCAGGAATAATACTTAATGTGGGCAAAAAATGGCAACATAAATTCAGCTTGGGGCAAAAGTTTTCCATCCAGCCAGCAATGCCCCGGACAGGCTCCCTTGATGCACCGGGATATTCATTCAGGTATATTGGCGGGGACGCCACCCATGTGATAATCCCGGATATAGTCATGGAAGAAGATTGCCTCCTTCATTATGAAGGTGAAGCATTTTTCCCTGCATCTCTTTCTGAACCAATGTCATGCATAATAGGGGCATTCCATGCAAGCTATCATGTTGCGCCCGGAACATATAATCATGAAATGGGAATAAAGCCGAATGGTAAAATGGCTTTGCTTGCAGGTGTCGGGCCAATGGGGCTGGGTGCTGTCGATTACGCTATCCATTGCGAAAGAAAACCCGGACTGCTAGTCGTAACCGATATAGATGAAAAAAGGCTGTCCAGGGCTTCCGGTCTTTTCTCTCCGGAACTTGCAAAAAAGGAAGGAGTCGAGCTGATATATGTGAACACAGGAAAAACGGATGACCCTGTAAAAAAACTCAAAGAGCTTTCCGGAGGTACCGGCTTTGATGATGTCTTTGTATTTGCGCCCGTGAAACAGGTTGTCGAGCAGGCTGATGCGATCCTTGGCTTCGGTGGCTGCATGAACTTTTTCGCCGGTCCCACGAACATGGAATTCAGCGCCGGGATCAATTTTTACAATGTGCATTATTCATTCACGCATTTATTAGGAACTACAGGGGGCAATACCGACGATATGAGAGAGTCACTCAAGCTCATGGGCGAGGAGAAGATCAACCCGGCAGTTATGATCACTCATGTCGGAGGACTCGATGCCGTGGTAGAAACAACACTGAATCTGCCCCAGATCCCGGGCGGGAAAAAACTGATCTATACCAACATATCGATGCCTCTGGTCGCACTTGCAGATTTGGGAGAAAAAGGCAAAAAGGATCCCTTTCTTGCCCGATTGGAAGAAATAGTGGCAAAAAACAACTATATATGGTCGCCTGAAGCAGAGCGATATCTTCTTGCAAACGGCAGGGAGATATAATTCTCATAGCTCATGCACACGTCAGTGGCAAAGTCCACAGCCGGTGAAATTAGCTCCGCCCATTTATCTGCACCAAGCCTTGCAAGATCCTCCGGCTGAATATTATTTCCAAAGAGTGAGGCAATCATTCCTGCATTGAAATTATCCCCCGCTCCTATTGTACTTACCGGATTGATCTTCCTTACCGGGAATTTTCCCGAGAAACCCGTAGTCCGTACATAAACTCCTTCATCATTTGAAGTATAAACAAGCACCGGGCAATATTTCATGATAATCCTGTAGGCATCATCGGCATTGTCCGCCCCGAATATGTTTTTAAAATCCTCATCCGAGCCTCTTACAATGTCGGCCATTCCCATATTCTCGATTATGAGCGGTTCAAGCATGGGAAGCTCAGAAAGATGCGATTTTCTGAAATTCGGGTCATAGACCACCATTGCTCCTTCCTTTCTGGCATTTTTCATCAATTTACAGAACCTGTCGTGTGTCCCGGTCCATATTGAATAAAATGAACCGCAAAGAATGATGCTGTCCCTTTCAGGTACGGGCCATGAAGTTCCGGCCCTGCCTGGTTGATGGTTCTTATAAAAGGTGTATGATGCATCATTATTTTCATCGAGGAAGGCAATCGCCAATGTTGTATTCCCGCTGCTGTAACGGTTTACATAAGAAGTGTCGACGCCATTTTCTGAAAGAAACCTGTCGATCAGATTTCCTATGCTGTCCTTTCCATATTCACTTATAAAACATGCCGGGAGACCGGCCCGGCCAACAGATACCATACTGTTCAGCATAGAGCCTCCTGCCTTTCCGGCTTGCGGCACCCCATTCTTGAAGATGATGTCAAATACGGTCTCCCCTATTCCGTAAATCTTTTTCATAATATGCTTAAAGTTATTTTCTGGCGCCTCCCGGCTTCACTGGTCAGCATGAAAAAAAGGGTCGGCATGTCTTGCAAAGGAAGCCAAAGGCAGAACTTAAAGTTATCATTATCTTTGTTCAATTAATACAAAAGAAAGAATAAATGAAGGCGATGATGCTTACCGGGATCAGGCAGATGAAGATGAAAGATATCCCTGAACCGGTTGTAAGTAACGACAGGGATGTCAGGATAAGGATGGCGGCCGTCGGCATCTGCGGATCGGATGTGCATTATTATACGCAGGGCAGGATCGGTTCCCAGAAAGTTGTTTATCCCTTCACTGTCGGTCATGAAGGCGCCGGAGTTGTCGTCGGGACCGGAGCTGCCGTAAAGAATGTTAAGAACGGGGACGTTGTTGCAATTGAACCTGCAATGCCATGCCGGTATTGCGACCAGTGCCTCTCCGGGAGGTACCACACATGCCGGAATCTTAAATACCTGGGTTGTCCGGGACAGGCAGAAGGATGCCTGTCAGAGTATATTGTGATGCCGGAAGATTGTTTTTTTCCGCTGAAGGGAGGACTGACGGCCGATCATGGAGCGATTTCGGAACCCCTTTCAATAGGTATCTATTCGGTGGAAAAGGCCGGAGGCGCGGCAGCGAAAAAAACAGGAGTGCTTGGGTTTGGCCCGATAGGAATGTGCGTTGCCCTCACAGCCAGGGCTGAGGGAGCCGGTAAAATATATGTCACAGATAAGATTGATGAAAGGCTGGCAATTGCTTCAAAAATAAGTGTATTATGTACACTTAATCCGTTAAAAGTGGATATCGTAGAAAAAATAAGGATGGAGGAGCCTCTTGGTCTTGATGTGGTATATGAATGCTGCGGTCAGCAGGAGGCTCTCGACCAGGCTGTCGATCTGGTGAAGCCCGGAGGCAGAATTATAGTAGTGGGGATTCCGGAATTCGACAGATGGGCATTAAACGTAGAAGATACCCGCCGCAGGGAAATATCGCTGCATTTTGTTCGGAGGCAGGTCAACTGTGTGCAAAAAGCACTCGACCTGATGGAAACCGGAAAGATTGAAGTGAAAACCATGATAACTCACCGCTTCCCTTTCAGCCGCACGAAGGAGGCATTCGATATGGTAGCAGGCTACAAGGACGGAGTCATGAAAGCCTTGATTGATTTCGACTGAATTCTCTTCCTTACTTAAGGTAATCGTTAATAAATGCCTCCCGTGGCTTATATATGGTATCTTCCCATATTTTCCTTTTCGACATTTGCACCGACTGATGCGGACGATAAGGAACGGCATAAATGATCTTTTCCCCTTTTGCCTGATTGACCGCGGCAAAAACAGATGTTGCAGGACATGTCATATCGATCATTCCGATCTCAGTAAAGATCGTGGCTTTTGAGCCCCTGAGAATATTCGCGTTATCGCAGTACGGGAGAGATTTCAGCATTTTCTGCTTCGCAGTGTCAGACTCAAAAGGCTGTGGCCATCCTCCCTTTCTGCCTGCAAGAGATCCCATCCAGTCGCACATTGCAGGAACTATTGCGACCACTGCGCTAACCCGGTGATCGAGCCCTGCTGCCGCAAGCGCCTGTCCTCCGCCCTGACTCTCACCTATCACCAGGATCCGTTTGCCATCCCATTCCGGCTGCCTGGTAAGAAATTCAATCGCCCGTAAAAGCCTCAGGTACATGCCAAGAAAATAATAATCATCTCTGCTGGCAATACCCTGAAGCCAGTAATTCTTCAGCTCGCCCGCTTCCAGCCCTGCGTAATAGCTTTCAGGCTGGCCGTTAAGCATCCCGTGGGCGTTAAGATCAAGGCATATGGCTCCTTTTGCAGCATAGCTTATTGCGCTTTGGGCTTCAGACCTGCACCACGATCCTTTGACTCCAGCTGCATGTACCAGAAGAACAGCGGGGAGGGATTTCGAGGCGGCGCCTGCAGGCCTGGCGAAATAACCCCTGGCAGGCTTTGGTCCGATGCAATTTATTTCCACATCCGTACATATATAGCTTCCCGAATTATCCTTGCCATTTACAGGGGTCGATTTCACTTCTAAAGGCAGCTTCTGCAGGGCCTTTTTCTGATTATCCCAGAAATTTTTAAAATCCCCGGGGCATCCGGCACCAGGTTTCAGCTTCTGAGGATCGACCAACATGCCTATGCTTGATGAACCTCCCCTTACAGTAACCTCCGTTATTATCGAACACGGGGCACTGAAAGAGCCCTCAAAAATAAGGAGGCTGTCCCTTCCTGACCTATAATCCCTTTTTTCAATGACCTGGTTGTTGTTTTTCAGTGCCAGGACATGAATTGAATCGCCGGTCAGGCTGTCAGGGAAGGCATAAACTCTGATCATCTCGCCTTTTTTATAAATACCTGAGACATTGCTTTGTTTAAGCAATACTTCATGAATCTGGGCAATTACCGATAAGCTTGTAAGGCCTAAAATATAAGCGGAAAGCAAAACTCTTCTTTTCATGTCCTATAACGAATTAAAAATTACCGGGAGATAAATTGTAAATATAAATAACCTGCACTGAAAAAGTCTGAATTATTTTAAACGCCCTGAACCAGCCCTTTCAAAAAAATCCAAAATAATATTATAATTTGGTCTGTCAAAGAATCCTCCGTTATGAAAAAGATAATTGTCCCTGGCAGTTCCAATACTGGCATGAAAATCAGGACAGGGAAAATGCCTGCTCCCGGAAAAAAGATACTGCGAGGAAAGGGTGCCAGTCAGACTGTGGCTGCATCCAGGCTTAGGGGAAAGGTCGTGTTTAAAGCGAAACGGGGAACCGATTTGTTCAGCAGCATGGTTGTCAGCCTTTTGATGAGAGGAAGAATATCCGCGTTGACGCTTATGATCCTTATGGCCTCTGCTGCATGCCGGAATAATTCACCTGTGCGGACCGAACCGGTCAGGATCATTCTTGATACTGACCTTGGACCTGATTATGATGATGTAGGAGCGCTTGCCTTTCTCCATGCAATGGCCGACAGCGGAAAAGCTGAAATTCTCGCGACGATTTCTTCGAACAGGAACGAACTGGTTGCTCCTTCGATTGACGTGATAAACACATATTTCAACCGGCCTTACCTGATTATAGGAGCGCCAAAGACAAATGGTGTAAGCATGGGTGCAAGCCAGCACTGGCCCGATTCTATTGTCGCCAGGTACCCGCATAAAGTACGTTCGACTTCAGATGTTCCGGATGCCGTGGCAGTTTACCGCAAGATTCTTGCATCGCAGCCTGACAATAGTGTCACTCTGGTCACGATCGGGTTTCTGACGAACCTGAACGGCCTTTTACATTCAATGTCTGACACCATCAGCCGGATGTCTGGCAAAGAGCTTGTTGAGAGGAAAGTAAAAAAACTGGTTTCAATGGCGGGCTGGTTCCCAAAGGGAAAAGAATTCAACATATTCATGGATTCTGCCTCATCAAAATATGTTTATGAAAACTGGCCCGGGGAAATAATATTTACCGGGTTTGAAATTGGGAAAGAAATTCATACAGGACTTAAGATCGTGGCGTCAGGTATAAAAAACAGCCCGGTCAGGGATGTTTTCAGGATAAGTATCCCTCTTTCCGAAGAGGATAAAAACGGCAGGATGAGCTGGGACGAAACTGCAGTTCTGATAGCTGTATATGGAACAGATCGTTTTTTCACACTCAGGCGGGGAACAATAATTGTCAATGACGATGGCAGCAATACCTGGAAAGAAAATCCCAGCGGAAGGCAGGCTTATGTCGTAATGAAAGCTTCACCAAAAGAAATCGGAGCCTTTATTGAGGAAAGAATGATGCATACTCCCCTTACCAAAACCAAAAACCAGGGGCATGCGGGACTATAGTTCAATTAAAACTTAAGTACCAGAATCAGACCTCAATCTAAATCAACCGATGTTCTTTCCCTGCAGGATTTGACCTGTGCCATATGCCGGCCATAAAAGCTGTCAAAGAATATTTTACTTTACAGATATCCTTCCCTTTAGCCTTATGTCAGATGATGACGGCCCTACAGACAGTTCGGCGTTACCATGTTCCAGGTCAAATTCGTTTTTTTCCGTGTTCCAGTAAGCCAGATCGGCTGCCCTGAGCGGAATGGTCACCGTAAGAGTCTCTCCTTTCCTTACAAAAACTCTTTTGAATCCCTTGAGTGCTTTGGCGGGCCTTTCAACTTTTGAACCGGGAAAGCTGACGTACAGCTGCGGCACATCGTCACTGTCATAATCACCCTGATTACTCAATGTAAAAGATATGTTTACGATTTCATCCTTTCCGATTTCCTTCTTATCCGTCTTTAGTCCGGAATATTTAAAGCTGGTATAAGTAAGCCCGAAGCCGAAGGGGAAAAGGGGAATGCCTTTGAAATACATATAAGTCCGTCCGTCGCGGATATTGTAGTCAAGCATAGGCGGAAGCTGGTCTATTGAACTTACCCAGGTCTGAACGAGCCGTCCTGCCGGGCTGATTTTTCCAAATATCACATCTGCTATCGCATTTCCCATCTCCTGGCTTGACTGACTTACCTGCAGGATTGCCGGAATATTTTCCTTCGACCAGCTGACTGCGTAGGGGAAACTGCATACCATAATGAGTACGGTCCTTGGATTAGCTGCTTTGACAAGTTTGACAAGATCCTCCTGTTCGATAGATATTGCCTGCCTGTCAATATCTTCGCGTCCATCGCTTGAAACATAGTTCACGCCCCATCCAAGTCCATAGCTTAAGGGATGATTGCCGATACAAACAATTGCCACGTCTGATTCCCTCGCAGCAATAACGGCTGAATCGGATTTATTGCTTGCTGCATATCTTATGGTGACATTATCTCCAAGGGCGCTTCTTATGCCGTTCAGAATAGTCACCTTGTAGGGAGGGTATCCCGTATACCAGTCGGAAATGACAGAGTTTGCAGAAGGACCGATCACTGCTACTGATTTTAATGTCTCCTTATGCAGCGGAAGAAGCATCCCCTCATTTTTCATAAGTACGATCGACTCGCAGGTAGCTTTCCTTGCAAGATCACGGGCATACTTTGCTGTCCATGGAGGTACGGTATCTGAAATTCCGATGGAGGCATAGGGATTTTTCTGCGGATCATCCAGAAGCCCCAGCTTCAGCAACACCCTGAGATTGCCATATATCGCTTCATCAATATCCTTTTCAGTCACCAGTCCTCCGGCAAGAGCTTCCTTTAACGGGCCCCTGTAGTCGTCGAGGAACATTGTGATCCCTGCCTTCAGGCAGCCGGCTGCAGCCTCAGGAAGGGTTTTATAATAGGCATGGGTCGACAGGAGCTGTCTGAAGGCGCCACCGTCGGTGCAAATAATGCCTCTGAACCCCCACTGATTCATTACGACGTTGCGGAGAACAGGACTGACTGTACAGGGGATCCCGTTGTATTTGTTATAGGCGGTCATAAATGCCTGCGATCCGCCTTCTGTTACCCCCTTGTAAAAAGCGTAAGAATAATATTCGTGCAATAATCGTTCATCAAAATCCGAACTTGTATATGCCCGGTTATTTTCATTGCTGTTAGCCAGGAAATGCTTCATAAGGGAGGCTGTTTTCCAGTAACTCTTATCATCGCCCTGCAGGCCCCTGACAAAAGCTGCGACCAGGGACCCGTTAAGGAACGGATCTTCCCCATAGCATTCCTCCGTCCTGCCCCATCTTATTTCCCTTCCCATGTCGGCATTAGGAGCGAATACTATCAGCCCTGCAATGCCAAAATTTTTATTCTGGGCCAGGTAGCGGCACTCGGTTGCCTCCTCATCTGCCACCTGCCTCAACAAATCAGGATCCCATGTAGCTGCTAGTCCTATTGATTGAGGGAATATGGTAGTAGGAGAAGCCTTGGTTCCCCTTACAGTCCAGTTTGCAGGGCCGCTGTAAGCAAGACCGTGAAGGCCTTCTATGGTATGTGTCCCCGTTATTCCGAGCCTGGGAACCGTCAGACGGGTCGACAGGCAGTTTATTTTTTCATCAATTGTCATTAATGAAATTAGGTTCCTTATTCTTTCATCTTCAGAGAGACTTTTATCCCGGAAGGGATATGTCTGTGATAATGAAATCAGCTGCAAAGAGGCAAAACATGAAACCAGAAAAACTTTCCAGGCAATTACTTTAGAGTAGGTATTCTTCATCTCAGGGATATCTTAATGATTATTATAATATCAGTCAAATTTATATAAACATTGCCTGAAAAGAAGGAATGTTATTTAAAAATTGAAAATAAAAGATACAAACCCTGGATCAAACTCTGGACTCTTAGAGGGTGCAAGCACCGAGGAATTAACCTAATCTTCGCATCCGCCTTTTCCGCCTTCCGATATCTATCGGGATGGCGGAGAAGGCGGATTAAAATCTGAAAACTGAAGAGTACTGATTATTTAACTCTTATCACCTTTCTCAGGCTGAAGGGATTATTTTCTGAATCAACTCCCTGAATATTAATTACATAATCAGATGTCATATCAGAAGTGTAAAATTCCGCCCTGAATTTTCCGTCCTTGTCCTTTTCGAGCGATGGATTCCACCACATGGTGTTCCTGAAATCCGGTATATGATTATTCCTGACTGCCTGGTCAGAGTAATCCGGAGATTTGAATGAACAAACCGGATCCGATGTCCTGTATATTGTCCGAATGGCATAATCAGGCAGGCTGACGCAACTAAAATTGCCTTTCCTGGTAATCACATCAACAAGTCCGTAGATTAAATAATTGCCTATAATATATTTATCTTTTACGGCATCAATTTCCTGAACCAGTTCCGGATCAAGATTTGCGATTATTGATGCATCATGAACCACTACTCCATCGATCAGCAGTAGCGGTGGTATTTTGTATATTGAGAAATCAACAGGATCCGCAATTGTCATATCCCATGAAGATTTCTTATTCTTTAGGTAAACTCCGGGCATAAGCTCAAAGAACACCTCCTGCATTACCGGCAGCTTGATATACTGGTCCATAATCAGCGCAATATCCGGCTTTCCATAAAAGCTTGAAATCCGCACCGTTCCTTTTGCCTGCTTTATAGTGTCTCCCGCCGGAGTAGATCCAAATATTCTTTCTGCCTGATAGTTGATGCTCCACTGGGCAGCATAAGGAGGCATTTCACGGGGAAGTGCCTGAACATTATTATTGACAGGGAACATGACATTGCTGAAAGAAGACTCCATCCTTATCATATCATTCCTGTCAGGATCAGCAGGCTGGATTATTACATCGCTTCCTGATAGCTGTGATGGTATGGTAAAGCTGAATCTGCCTTCGTTGTTAGTCATGGCGTACTGGAAGTATGCAGTTTTACCTGGACGTGAAATAAAAATATACTGTCCGGTATCCGGGGTTTCAGAAGCTTTACTGATCAGTATCCCCGGCAAGGAGTGATATTCCTTTTCCATTTTATATTTCAGTTCCGGGTAATTACCGGTCAGTATTGCAGTCCAATCGATCCAGTCGCTTTTTGCCGACCTGAGGAAATTATCAATTATTTCAGGCTTGAGAGTGTTTAATTTCTTATCGCGGATATCATCAGGCAATGCTCCGAATTCCGAACCGAAAACCAGATAATCATACATATCGCCCTTATTTTCTTCAAACGGACCGGAGGCTACAGAAACGCTCAGGCGAACCTGATCCGCTTTTGAACCGGGCAGGTTACCGGGATCAATTTCTAAAATAACCCTGCTTCTTTTTTGAAATGAATCCTGTGAACTGATGGAAGGCTGCGCAGACTTCACCTCAGGAGTGTAAATATACCTTGAGGTTATCGGAATGCCGGCCGGATTAAAAACCACTATCTGGTTAATCCCTGGTGTCAGCTTGATCTTTGATAAAAGTATCCTGCTGTTACCGGTGTACAATTTTACCGGTTCATTGAAATTTATCGCACCATGCGTCTGAATGAAAAGATAGCAAAGGCTGCCATTCAATATCCTGAAGTTCTCACTGGTGCTGATCACAATCTCCAGGGAATCCTTTCTCCCATAATTGACTTTCAGGTCAATGCCAGTACCGGAAAGAGTATCTGATCTGTGCATGCCGGATTTTTCAGGAAGGTTAAGTCCCGTTCCTGCTGTACCTGATAATCTTTTGGAGCTGAAGGTATTGTAGATCCTGATTTCTTTCATGAAGCAGTTGGCGGGCAGGAAATTCTTCATCCAGTTTGTATAAGCCCTTAGGATATATGTACCCTGGCTCAAAGTATCGGGTAATTCCATGAATCCGGGGCAGCAGCCATCCCTGATGCTGAATTTTCTCTGAACGACAGGTATATTTCCAGGGTTCAGCAGCTCAACATACAGTATATTGCTGCCATTGGAAAGCTCAGAGCTGAACCTGTCAAAAAGATATGCATTCATCCATACTATCTCCCCTGCAATGAACTCATCCCTATCGGTATGAAGGTACACTTCCTCCCTTGGTAACGCCCTGCAATAGCTTAAGAATTTGTCTGCAATCTCATCGTTGACCCTTGATCTGGCCTGTCCATCCGATAAAATTGTAATTATTGAAAACAGGAAAAGAAATAAAATTTGTTTTATAATGTCTTTCATATTAAGCAAATCACTATTTAGTGTTTTCCCACCACCATGGCTTCACCGTTGTTCCACGGACAGTGCAGTCGGCACATCCTTTTGTCCTGGTGAGTATATATATGGGTGGCACGACAAACGTAACTGACTCGATGACCCAGACGGTCCGATTAAGGCCCTGCACATTCTTAAGGCTGTTGACCGTATCAGACGGGCAATTGGTATAAAGATTTACCAGTCCTGTAAAATAATCCGATATGTACAATCTCCTGGACGACTTTGCCGAAACGCTGAAATATCCCAGCACCGTCTGTCCCGGATCCTCGATGCAGCTCATGTTCCCGGGTATTGATGTCGGAGTGATATCATACAGAGAACCCACCTGCTGGGCAACATTTTCAATTTTATTCCAATATTCGTATTCATCTTCATTAATAGAATACTGATTAAGCTGAAAGCAGTATCTCATGCTTAATCTGTCTGTCTCAGGAGATACATAATCTATCATATACTTGCTTATCCGGTTTTCCGTCAGCAGGTTTACATTCTTTATATTGATGGCGCTCGAGCTATTTGAAATCCAGCAGATGCTGTTTGTCACTGAATATGGAAGCTGGAACTTCCATGTCTCATTGTAATCCCACCTGTAGTACAGGCATTTGTTATCAGGGTCGTGTGTGTCAAAATATATCTGGGCCCCCTGGCTCTCCGACCCCGAACCATCACCAATGGTGATTTTCTCATAATATAATGAATCTATAGGTGGTACCGGCAGCATTGTCACCGGGACAGATTCATAGGTATAATTGATGCCGTTGCTGTTGTTTGTCCTGATTTTCAATTGATATTTTCTTCCGACAACGCCGACAAAACTTGCAGAATCCGTGACATAAACCCCTGCCGTTTTTTGAGTCAGGGGCCAGGTGTTTCCCAGATCGTCGGTTACCGTGACAATGCAATCGGAATACGGATAGGATGAGGATGTATATGAAAGCGACTGTGATTTGGAAAGTGTGATTGTATTCGGCCCCGGCTGATCCGTAATTACTCCCTGAACGATCATCATATCCTGGCTTTCGCTGGATTCCGGGATGAATTTGGTTATACAGCTATCAGCAAGCAGTAATACGATGGCTAATATTGTCAGTTTGAATGATCTCATACCTTTTAAAAATCAAAACTCAGGGTAACTGATGGTATTGCCCTTCCGAAAATTGACAGCTTGTATCCCACCACCTGATTATCAATATGATCAAAATATTCTGAATAAACATTTTCCCTTCCCAGCAGATTATAAACTGAGAATGTCCATATCGGGTTTGCAATTTTATGCGATTTAAGATTTCCGTTCACCCTGAAAGAAATATCGAGCCTTGAATAATCAGGTATCCTGTAGCTGTTCCTGTCAGAATAATAAATGACAAAAACATTATTTACATAATATGAAGTGATAGGATAGGTGATTGGTCTCCCTGAGCTCCAGGTGTAATTTGATGAAAAGCTGAAGCGACGCGAAAAAAGATAATTAAATGTCATTACCAGGTCGTTCGGTTTGTCAAAACTGGCAGGGAACCATTTTCCGTCATTAATGATTTCATCGCTGAACGTACCTGTACTTTTAAGGAAAGTCCTTGCATAGGTATAGCCGACGCTCCATCTCGCTCTCCCTTCTGATTTTTTTATCATCAGCTCAAGTCCGTATGCTTTACCTATTACATTTACAAGGTCCTGCTCCACGTTCTCATCCATTACGAGGGAGGTTCCTCCCTTGAAATCGACCATATTTGTGATCGTCTTGTAATAGATCTCGGCAGAAGCCTCAATGCTGTTCCTCCTGAGCATCTGGTAAAAGCCCAATGCGTACTGGTCGCCGACCTGGGGCTTAAGGTAATAATCGCAAAGCTTCCAGGTATCCGTTGGCGATATGGATGTTGTGTTTGAAAGAAGGTTAAGGTATTGCCTTGTCCTGTTGTAATTAACTTTTAGCGAGCTTGTGCCCGAAAGCTTGAAATTCACCGAAGCTCTCAATTCCGGTCCTCCGTAAACTTTATAAACAGTCCCTGATCCGTAATGAATAGTATCCGTCACCGTTGACTGGCTTTTCGAGTATTCCGGATCATAGAGCAGCACTGTCCGCGGACCAATATCGAAAAAAGATGAATACCTGATTCCAGCCATAACCGATATGTAATCATTCAGGACAAATTTATCATCGATGTACAATGCTCCTTCCAGCGCCCTTTCTTTCTGAATGATATCGGGTTTCACAAGGGAAGAATCGCCTGAAGGCTTATAGCTTCCCGGAAGAACAGAATAAAAAGTCAGATCCGATCCGAAATTCAGTTCATTCCTGCCCAGGTAATAGTTAAAATCAGCTATAAGGCCCGTGCTGTTAACCCTGTGGGACAGTACGAAAGCATTCATGGTGCCTTTCTCGCCTTCAATGTCATACCTGTAATTGCTGTTGTTGAGAGAAACTGCTGAAAAAAACCTGCTGTTGAAAAAATGGCGCCATTTTGCACTTACAATATCATTATCGTAGCTGTAAACCGTATCGGAATTAAACCTGAATGAATCATGGCTCAGGTAGGCGGAGAATTCCAGCTTGTTGTTCTTGTTTATATCATAATTCAATTTGGCATTTACATCATAGAAAGATGCGCTGCTTCTCTTGAGGTCAGGATCATCTATCATGTTGAACACCCAGTTCGAATAGGTCGTTCTGGCCGCAATGATAAAAGAACAGGTGTCTTTTTTAATGGGCCCTTCGAGTGTCAGGTGGGTGGTAACGGGGCTTATTCCTGCATTACCCTTGAATTCCTCCTTGTCTCCATCCCTCGAACCGATATCAAGAATAGAAGAGATCCTTCCTCCAAATCGTGAAGGTATACCGCCTTTGTAAAGAGTCACATCCTTAATAATATCTGAATTGACAGCGGAAAAGAACCCGAAGAAATGTGAAGAATTATAAAGCGGCGCACCATCCAACAGTATCAGGTTCTGATCTGCAGATCCTCCCCTTACATTGAACCCTGCTGATCCTTCTCCCACTGACTGCACCCCGGGTACCATCAGAAAGCTTTTAATTATGTCCGATTCGCCCAGTGTCGTCGGCATCAGGCGGAAAGAGGTGATATTTATCTTCTCAGCGCCGACCTCATATCGCTGGAGGGTAACACTTTTATCAGCTGAAATAACGGTTTCCTTTAATGGAATAAGCATGCTGTTCATCTCAACATTCATTTCTCCCGTCCCATTGAGGTTTATATTGAGCAATTTTTCCTTCATTCCTATAAATGAGAATCTTAACTGATTTGAGCCCCTTGGCAGGTAAAGAGAATAAAAACCATACTCATTTGAAATTGTTCCGATTGAAAGCTTTTTATTAAAGACTGTGACGCCTGCGACAGGTTCTTTTGTGTCCCGGTTAATAATATACCCGGACAGTACGGCGTTACCCGGCTTGTTCTTGTCGGCAGGATTGCCTATATCTGTAATTGCTGCAGACGACATTGCAATATTATTCTGCCCCTCATTTTCTATTGAAGGAATGTAGGTATGCCCCGTATCAGAAGTCAAATTTTCAGGTTTAATGGCAAAATTCCTGGTAATTATTACATTATTGTCATTATCGATATAATAATACAGGGATTTACCCTGAAAGAGGTTATCGAGCAGGTCCGAAATGGAAACTGGTCCCTTAAAATCTCCCAGTCTGAGGTCACTTACCCATTCATCCCTGTAAAAAAATCTTAAATTATTATGATCCTGCACCTGTCTGACAAAATCCCTGAAAGAAATGCCGGAGTAATCCCAATCAATTTTAATCTCTTTCTGTGCGTTCAGCTTTCCGAAAGAGAGCAAAAACACGAGAATTGTCAGCAGTATTTTAGAGGTATTATTCATATATCAGCGTCCCAGCTTGTCGCAGAATTCCGCAACCGGAATATAGCTATCAGGCGACTCTTTTGACAGATCAATCTTATTGCTTCTTAAAAAACTTTTTATTTGTTGTTTATACTCGCCAAACAGTTGAATAATGCTGTGCCTGTTGCTTATCGTGAACATCCTGCCGCCCTTCACCATGTAAATCCTCTTTGTCTGCTCAAATGCATCATATTTCCCATCCACAGCCAGAGACAGTACTCTTTTCTGATATTTGATCAACAAAGAAACGGACCCGCTGTAAAGAACATTGAAATATCCCTCGTTGGGGTTCAGCGTATCCTTTTCAAGCTTTATAAAATTGTAGATCTTATTGTCGCGCTTTATCGAGAAGGCACTGATCATTTCCTTATTGAGCTGAACAATAATTCCATTGCCCGACATTGTCTGGATCTCATCGTTGTATATATCGTACCTCAGGCTGCAATTATCCCATGTCTTGCCGTTTATTACCAAAGTCCCTGGCAGGAATGAATCGGTAAAAAGAAATTGATCACCCCTTACATTATAAAACAGGTTTCTCCATATCCTTCCATTAAGCATCAATTGCTTATCGGTTGTATCTCTATAAAACGAACCAGGGTCACTTGTCACACCGTGGTCAATATTTCCGCCTTTAAGGCAAAATCCCCCCGAACATAGAATAAGGCAAATAAATAATATGAATTTCTTCATCGGATGATCATTCGCAGATAATTCTTCAGGGATAAAAAAAGGCCAGGTCGTGAAGGGTTTTATTCCCGTAAGAATTCTGCTGAATTTTTTTCGAACAAATCTAATGATTATTTGACAACCCTGACAAAAAAATTATTCCTTCAATGGGTAAATTTATTTCCGGATGATGCGCATGAGTCTGCTTTTGGCTTCACGCCCCTTTCACGAATCTTTACGGAATAGGACTAAAACCCGTTTTACCCCGCAAAGCTGATTCATAAAAAAAGTATTATTTGAACATTGCCGGTTAAATTGACATTTTATTACCTTCGTCATTATGAATCCAGATATTATAAAGAAACTGTAACCGTAAACCAGCTCCCGATAGCTAATTAATACTTCAATATAATGGGAATAAACTTATCGCCTTTCTTTTTCCGTACAAATTAGTACATATCTCTTCCACCCACTGGGGGGAAGTTTAGAAGGGGGGAAACAAACATGGAAATGCACAGATGAAAAATAAAATTGCTTAAGTTGAAAGAACCCTATTTTGCCTCGCAAGCTCAGAAGGCAGGAAAGAGGGTTTAGAAAAGAGTATTAATATCCTGGTGTCACATGAATTGTTAAGAAATACAGGGCGATCAGTACAGCAACCAGTCTATGAATTTAAAACTCTCAAATCAATCCAACGGTAAATCATGATGTACGATTATATAGTAATTGGTTCGGGATTCGGAGGAAGCGTAGCCAGTCTGAGGCTGGCAGAAAAAGGATACAGAGTACTTACCCTGGAGCAGGGCAAAAGGTTCAATCCTGCTGATTTCCCTAAGTCAAACTGGAACCTTCCGAAGTATCTGTGGGCCCCCTCCCTGAGGCTATTCGGGTTCCAGAAAATATCCTTTTATTCCACTGCGAGTATTATGAGCGGTACCGGAGTCGGCGGAGGAAGCCTTGTTTATGCGAATACATTGTATATTCCTCCCGATGAATTCTTCAGTAACAGCTCATGGGCCCGCTTTGGAAAATGGAAAGAAATACTGGAGTCTTATTATGACAAAGCGTCATTTATGCTCGGTAGGAGAAAATACGACAAGCTTAATCCTGAGGATGCTGTACTCCGTGAGGTCTCAAGGGATATGAATGCCTTTCATACTTTTGAGACTGTCAATGTTGGTGTCAACCTTGACGGAGGAGATGAAGAATCAGATCCTTATTTTAATTCCATGGGGCCGCTTCGGAAAAAATGCATCGAATGCGGCGGATGTATGGTAGGGTGCAGGGAAAATGCAAAAAATTCTCTCGACCGAAACTATCTCTGGTTTGCAGAAAAACTGGGACTGGAGATCCTTCCGGAAACAAAAGCGGAAAAGATTACATTCAGCGATGGATTCTATACAATTGAAACACGAAAACTGACCTCATTTCCTTTCAGGGGAAAAAACGAATTCAAAGCAAAAGGGATCATAATTGCAGCAGGAACCCTCGGCACACTGGAACTTCTTCTCAAACAAAAGTACAAGTACGGGACCCTGTCAGGTCTGTCTGATACCCTTGGCAACGAGCTGAGGACAAATGCTGAGACCCTCTGTGCAGTTTCAGGTGCAAACATCAAGCTGAACAACGGCCTGGCCATAACTTCAGTATTCAGGCCTGACACTTTAACGCATGTCGAAATAGTCAAATATCCTGACAAATCGAATGCATTGAAATTGTTCTTTGGTCTGTCGGCAAAGGGAAAAAAGACATCTGCCCTAAGGATACTCGAACTGATGAAGCAGACGTTCATTCATCCCCTTAATTTCCTTAAAACTTTGTTTGATTTCAACTGGTCGACGGGTCTTGTGATATTCCTTGTAATGCAGACTGTTGATAATGCCATGAAAATGGTATGGAAGAAGACTCTCCTGGGAGGAAAAATGAAGATTGACAACAGGGGTCAGAAAAGGGTTCCTGCATATATACCTGTCGGACAGGAGGTGATGGAACGATACGCCAGGAAGGTGAATGGAGTGCCTCAGAATATTCTCCTTGAAGTTGCCTTCAACCGTCCCACGACAGCGCATATCCTTGGCGGCTGTCCGATGTCTGAATCTGCTGCCAACGGAGTTGTGGATAAGGAATTCAGGGTACACGGTTATCCCGGCTTTTATATCACGGACGGTTCTGTGGTACAGGGAAATATCGGTGTTAACCCAAGCCTCACCATAACGGCGATGGCCGAGTATGCAATGAGCAGGGTCCCGCGTAAGGAAGGAACCCGGGAAAATGATATATCAAAACAACTTCTATATCTTGAAAGCGAATGGAAAAGGAAGAGATCAGACTGATCCTCGAAAAACAGAGGAGTTATTTTGCGGCGGGACAGACTCTTGAAATCAACTGCCGGCTTAAAAACCTGAAAAAACTAAAAAAACTTATAATTGAAAATGCCCCGGAAATCCGGGATGCATTGTGGAAAGACTTTCACAAACCTGCATGCGAGGTCATCTCCTCGGAGATTCAATTTGTGATCAAGGAGCTGAACCTGGCAATAAGAAAGCTTGGAAACTGGTCAAAGGTCCGTAGAATAAGAACACCGTTAATTCACTTTATTGCTCAAAGCTATATCTCTCCCCAGCCATACGGGCAGGTACTTGTTCTTTCGCCCTGGAATTTTCCCTTCCAGCTTGCCATGCTCCCTGCCATGAGCGCTCTTGCCGCTGGCAATTGCGTCATCCTCAGAATTTCACAACAGGTACCTGAGATAAGCCGTGTAATAGAGAAGATACTCAGCAATTTCCCAAATGAACTTATTGCTGCAGTGAACGGGGACCATGCAATAAGCGAATATCTTCTGGATTATAAATTTGATTATATCTTTTTTACAGGCAGCAGTAAAATAGGACGATATGTACTGGGGAAAACAGCCGTGAACCTGACACCCGTATCACTTGAGCTTGGAGGCAAGAATCCGTGCGTCGTCGCTGCCGATTCCAGACTTGATTTTGCTGCCAGGCGAATTGCATGGGGAAAATTCTATAATGGAGGACAGACATGTGTTTGTCCGGATTACCTGTTGATCGACAGGAAGATAAGAGATGCATTTCTTGATCTTCTTAAGAAAGAAATCAGAAAGTTTTATGGTGAGAATCCTGAAAACAGCCCTGATCTGCCACGGGTCATCAGTTCTGCCAGTGCCAGACGTCTGGCCTCTCTGATGGCTGACGGAGAGATAGTTACCGGAGGAATATGTATCCCTGAAAAAAAATATGTCGCACCTACAATAATCAAAGGGGTGAGACCGGGTGATCCTATAATGCAGGAAGAGGTCTTTGGCCCGGTGCTTCCTGTAATTGATTACGAGAATATTGATGATGTTTACAGTATTATCGAACAGAACCCTCAGCCCCTTGCAGTATATATATTTACAAGGAACAAAAAGCTTGCGCACCGGTTCCTCGAAAGAACCAGGAGCGGATCCTCAGCAATCAACGATACGATTATCCAGTTCGCGACGCCATATCTACCGTTCGGAGGCGTGGGCCGCAGCGGGATGGGAAGATATCATGGGAGAGCCTCGTTTGAAACTTTTTCGAATATGCGGTCACTCATGATAAAATCAAACCTGATGGATATCTTTGTAAGGTACCCTCCCTATACAAGGTTCAAAGAGAAGGTTTTCAACGTACTTATGAGGTAGATATGTAACTGGTTGCCGTTCTGCAGGTATAGGTTAAAGATGACAAATGAATTTATATCTTGCAGACAATAATCCTAAACTCCTGGTCAATGAGATATTGTTGTTTGTCAATCCCCTTGATTCTGCTTTTGTCCTGCAGTTCTAACAGTAGCAGGAACATAATCGGAGTCGGACAAAGAATTCATCATGATGATTTTGAGTACTCTGTGACAGGTTTCAAAGTATCAAAGTTCCAGGAAAATGGTTCGGATACAACCCGGACCGGTAATTTCTATTGCCTTGTTCGTTTCAGGGTTGAAAACAAAGCTTTACGAGTCAGTCATAAATGGAACAACTCAATAGGATATATCATCGATGAGACCGGAAGGATTTATGAGAATAATCCCTCCTTACAGCAATTACTTGAAAAATCCCAACCATTCGGTTACAGGGACAGTTACGTCACACCGGCCGGTTCTGCAGACTCGACCTGCCTTGCATTTGAGTTGCCTTCACAGGTCAAAAGGCTATTTTTTAAGGTCAGGGGTGAAATCCTAATGGGAGATATCTTCGACAGGGTCAGATTCAGAAGAATGATGGTAAGATTGTACTGATATTTAAAATTTTTCAGCATCCGATTACCATTATTAATTCACGTCGGGATATCACAGATCTCCTTTAAACATGATGACCGGCCATCATGTTTAAATAACATAAAATATCATTCGAGACCATATGATATTGACCTCCTGTCAATGGCAGATGAATTTGCTCTGTCCTGTCAAATCAGTAAATGAGATGAAATAATGAAGTAAAAATATTTGCCTGATGATGAAATTATATTTATAAAATCGCAGAAAGCATGAAACAAATTACCACTACTTTTAGGGAAATTTGTTTAACCTAACTGACTGCCAAATGAGAAAATTACCTGTTGTATTTTCACTTTTGCTTATCGCTTCATGTAACGGGCATAATGACAAAAGAATCAGTTCTGAAAATTCCTCCGGTCAATTTCATGGCGATGTAAAAAAAGTGATCGTTTTTACCACTGCCGACAGCACCTCGTACAGGCTTACACTTTCAGATACAGTAATATTTGGAGAGCCCGGAAAGACGACTGAAAAAGAATCCTATATCTTTGCCGATCCGCAGAAAACTTTCCAGGTGTTCCTCGGTATAGGAGGAGCCCTGACCGATGCCGCCGCTGAGACTTTTGCCAAGCTGCCTCCGGAAAGGCAGCAGGAACTCCTGATTGCATATTATGATCGTCAGAAGGGAATTGGTTATACGCTCGGCAGGACAAACATAAACAGCTGCGATTTCTCAAGCAGCTCTTATACTTATATTGATGAAGGCGACAAGGACCTGAAAACATTCTCAATAATCCATGACAGGCAGTTCAAAATTCCTCTTATAAAAAAGGCCATTGCAGCCGCCGGAGGTAAGCTGACTATACTTGCGAGTCCATGGAGCCCGCCCGCATTCATGAAAGACAATAATAATATGCTTCATGGCGGTAAGCTTAAACCCGGGTACTATCAATCCTGGGCCGAATACTTTGTAAAATTCATCAGGAGCTATGAAAATGAAGGAATTCCAATCTGGGGAATTACTGTCCAGAATGAGCCTATGGCGGTCCAGACATGGGAATCATGCATCTTTAATGCAGAAGATGAAAGGGATTTTCTGAAGAACTATCTTGGACCGACCATGGTAAAGGAGGGTCTTGCAGATAAAAAAATATTGGTGTGGGATCATAACAGGGACCTGATGGTACAAAGAGCCAGGGTTATTTTCGACGACCCTGAAGCATCAAAATATGCCTGGGGCCTTGCGTTTCACTGGTACGAAGACTGGAGCGGCGGGGATCCGATGTTCACTAATACGGGTATAGTAAAACAGATGTACCCCGATAAAAACCTTCTCCTTACAGAGGCATGCACGGGCGACTTCAGTCCTGAGGATTATTACGACTGGGATCTGGGTGAGAAATACGGCAGATCAATGATAAATGATTTCAATAACGGCGCTGTGGGCTGGACCGACTGGAACATACTGCTTGATGAAAAGGGCGGTCCAAATCACCTCGGCAATTATTGCTTCGCTCCGGTCCACGGGGATACCAGGAATGGGAATCTGATTTATACAAATACCTATTACTACATCGGACATTTTTCAAAATTCATCCGTCCCGGAGCCAGGAGAATCGCATGCGCATCAAGCCGGAGCCAGTTGCTTACCACCGGCTTTATCAACGAGGATGGCAGCATAGTCGTCGTCGTAATGAACGATAGCGAAAAAGGAATTAATTACAACCTCTCGGTCGGAAATAAGGTGGCAGAAGTGAAAAGCCCTCCCCATTCGATCCAGACCCTGTTATTCTGACAATAGGCTTCGGACCGGTTCCCTGATGAAGAGTCAATGGAAAAATGAATATTTATATTAACACCGAAAATACTTCTGAATATTGTCCATGAAGCCAGTACCAGTCTTTTAAAAAAGTTATTTTCAATATTTCAACAATAGGAGAAATATTGTAACAAACCGGCATGGAAGATATAATCCCTGACATGGAAAAGGTAAAGCAGTTTGCGGTAAAACTGCATGAAAAAGATGGTTCAGGACTTCGGGAAATAATTATCAGGTATATAAGTTATCTGCCTGAAATGGCAGAGGCCGCCCTGACGGTTTCGGTCGATAAGGGACTGATATCATACGATCTGAAGGAGAAATTGTCGGCCCAGATAATGCATAATTTCAGGGCGCATTCGATCGGCGCCAAAGAGACTTCATGGAAGAGCAATAAAGCGTTTCAGGCTTATGTTTCGTTGTTCAGCGACGATGAAATTTATGACCTGATCGATAATCCATCCGGTGTGGTGATCGATGCCTATTATGCAGTTTTAAGCGTCGCCCTGGAAAGGGAGCTAATTTCTGAAGAAAACTTCATTGATTGTGTAAATTCAGCGGAGGAGTCCATGAAGAGCGATAAAGAGGAATGGATTGGCAGGTTTGGTGAGTACTTCGGGGATATTACGAAGCCGAAAGCTGAAATAACTGATTCTGAGATTAAGGTGGAAAAGCTGAAGTTCTGGAAATGTCCAAAATGTAATATGATGGTAGACATGAATATGGCTCTCTGCTGGAATTGCCAGACAAAGATGCCGGAAGATGCCGGACACCAGGGTAAGGAGGAGATACTGAATGAACTTGCCGCCCGAAATCCCTTCAATTTTTTAAAGGCCGGGAGGATAATTATTGCCTCAGGGATCATTATGATCGCTTTAGGCATCGCGGAAATGTACATTTATACATATATGTACTTCTATCATTGGGGAGCAATAGCGGCTGGTGCAATTTTCGTGGTCCTCGGCCTGATATTTATCGTACACTCCTTTTCGAAAAAGGACTGACCCTGTCAATTATTAAGTGTCATATTTACACTTATTCCGTCATCCCCGAAGTTGAGAAAATATAAGAAATGATGTAATACTACCGGTCATTTATGCAAGGGACACTTCTTATAGGCGGAACTTCAGCCTCATCTGACGGTGGCCTTTCGAGAAACATGGGAGGATATGACGCCTGACCCGGAAAATATTCCGTGAAAACACGATTGTGATTTTGACCTCTTTGCTGACTCAAAAATATTTTTATTCTTTTAATGGAAAATATTAATTTTATGGTGCCAGTACTAATCGATAAAATCAGCCATGAAGAATCTTTTGATCACCCTAGCATTACAGTCTGCCATGATCCTGTCACTTCAGGGTCAGACTGTTTCCAATTACACTTGCAAACTCGATAATGGAATCGTTATCAAAACCGAGAAATGCTGGAACCAGGTATGGGTAAGCCAGTCTTTCGGTCAAATCACTCCAGCCGACAAAGTTCCCCTTGCAATTAACCTAAGAATCCTCGGGGATCTTACATCAGGCTCATCTTTCAAGCTTTACAGCGGGACAAGGGAGGTGAAACTGCAGGAAGCAAAACCCGGAAGTTATACCTTGAAGCTCACATTCAAGCTATCAGGAAGACCAGGAGCACTCAGTTTCGACATCGATAATGTTACAATCAAGGCGGGATCAAAAACAAATCTTTCAGTGACCCTATACGATTTCCAGATCCAGGTCCAGGAAACAGCCGGAAGTCAGAGCGGTTTTTCTGCCTTCGAGCTTAAAGTGAACCGATTTAAGGGAAACCCTGAAGATGATCCGCAATACGGAGTGCCATCATTTTATTCAAAAGGCAAACACGATGCTCCCGTCACTCCCGACAAGGTGGCTAACATCAGGGCCGGAAAAATCAAACCCGGAACCTATGATATGGCAATAACTCTCGGAGTATCAGGACACACCCAAAGGATATGGCTTGAGAACTTCATTATGAAGCCTGATGTCAGCTTCACAGTAACGGCAAACCTGAACGCAGGCATTATTACCTATGCAGGCACAGACAGAGACGTTAAGGCTATGCATCTTTATCCTGCCGGGACCGCTGACAGACAACAGGGAAAACCGGCTCCGGACAAAAACCTTGAACTGATAAAATGCGACAACTCCACTCTGACGGCTGCATGTCCTCCCGGATCTTATGATGTACTCCTCAATATCAGGAATGGCGTCAGCTATGAATGGAGGAAGAATCTCGTGGTTCAGACAGGAATGAGAACTCAGGTAAGGTAAAACAAGGTCTTGCGGTTATGCAGTCGTGCAGTCGTGCAGTCGTGCAATCGTACAGTTGTGTAGCCGTACGGTAGCGGATTGGTAATTCCTGCTCAAATGAGCCATTAATGCTCTTATATCTTTAATTGTGTACCAGAAAGACTACATTCTCCGGATGATCGAAATGCTTGGCGAAATGATTGCCGGAATTCTCGGACTTATCAGGAAAGGCGAATTCAAAAAGGCTTCAGTAAAAATCGATAGGATATATTATGACATGCTGAAACAGCCTTCCATGTTCTTCAAAAATATTCCTGAAAATGAGCTGATTGTCAAACTGCTTAATGACTGCAACTATACCACAGGTCACCTGGAGGTGCTTGCCGAATTGTTGAATACCGAGGCTGAACTCAACAAGGCGGAGGGCAACAAGGCTGAATGCCTCGACAATTCCCGTAAATCATTGATACTGTTCGAATTCGTAGACAAAGAGCAAAAAACTTATTCAGCTGACAGGATTTTAAAAATGGATTCAATAAAAAGCCGTATCGAGGCCTTTTGAATAATTGAAGCCAATTGTTGGCCTGTGAATGTTCTCAGCGATAAATTCAGGTCTTTACATTCTCGAACAAATAGCTTCCTGTAATAAGAAGAAGGGCCGTCACTGACGCAAGTACAAGTGAATCAGCAGCGATACTGAAATGAGCCTGCGATATAAGTGTCGCCCTGAGCCCGTCAACTCCGTAAGTAAGCGGGTTGAACCTGGCAATATTCATTATGACTTTAGGTGCGTCTTTAAGTGGAAACAGGGCTCCTGAAAGGAAGAAAACAGGCATCACCAGGAAATTCATGATCAGCTGAAAGCCCTGCATATCTTCGAGAAGCGATGCTATGGCTGTCCCGAGTGCTGTAAATAACAAGGCGACCAGAAATACATCAAGCAGTGCCAGAGGAAGGAGATAAAGATTCTGTGGCTTGAACCCGACTATCAGCGTGAGAAGGAACACTATTATTCCCTGAATTGATGCTACAGTTGCTCCTCCAAGAGTTCTCCCCATCATTATCTGAATCCTGGGTACCGGGGCAACGAGTGTTTCCTTTAATATCCCGAACTGTTTGTCCCAGATAAGATCAATGCCTGAGAACAAAGCGGTAAAAAGAACACTCATGAGTATTATACCAGGTGCAAGGAACTGGATATAATTCCCCTCTCCTGCCCTCTGGTATATCGATCCGAATCCAAATCCGAAAACTATAAGGAACAGTGCAGGCTGACCCAGCGATCCTATGATCCTTGATTTGGACCTGAAATATTTTTTAACCTGCCGCAGCCATAGAATATATAATGTGCTCATTAATGCCTCCCTCCCCTTCGTCTCATGTTTCTAAGTCTGTCTATCCCGGATATTTCCTCATCTCTGATCGATTTACCGGTCAGAGCCAGGAAAGCGTCCTCAAGGTTTGATGTTCCTGTCTGTGATTTAAGGTCTCCAGGGCTTCCAGTGGCAATTATTTTACCATGGTCCATTATTGCTAACCTGTCAGCTATCTTCTCCGCTTCATCCATATAATGCGTGGTAAAGAAAACTGTCATCCCATCATTTTTATTGATCTCCTTTATATAATTCCAGATATGGTTTCGCGTCTGCGGATCGAGGCCCAGTGTGGGCTCATCAAGGAACAGGATCTTCGGATTATGCAAAAGCCCCCTGGCTATTTCCAGCCTTCGCTTCATCCCTCCCGAAAATGTTTTCACCAGATCCTTCCTTCGTTCCCAAAGTTCAACATATCTGAAAAGTTCTTCAATCATGCTTTTCCTTATTTCGCGTGGAACTTTATATAGAACCGCATGAAAGTACATATTTTCATATGCAGTAAGATTCTCATCGATACTCTGGTCCTGGAAAACTATTCCGAATGATTTCCTCGCCTCATCCTTCTGCACGACTGGGTCATGGCCGTTGATCTTAATTCTGCCGGATGTAGGTTTAAGCAGAGTGGTCAGAATCTTGATCGTGGTGCTTTTACCGGCGCCGTTGGGTCCCAGGAAAGCGAATATCTCGCCTTCCTCCACGTCAAATGAAATATCGTCGACAGCCCTGAACTCATCGAATTTCCTTACCAGATTTGCAACGCTTATAATACTGCTCATCGCTTATTGAAAAATAACTGAAAATCATTAGTCTGATGAGTAACAGATTCCCGGGGATTAGGTTCACTTCCGTTCATTCTCCTGACCAGCAGGAAAATGATCATGCTGATTACTGCAGCGAAGAAGCACCATACTGAAGTTACATTAAGTCTATAAAAAATAACGCTTACCACACAGCCAACGAACATAATTATGCCGATTATCCACATGTGCCTGACACTTGAAATCATAAGTGGTACGATCGTAACGGCCAGGTATAGAAGAAATGCCGGAAGCATTATTGATCCTGGTGATGCAGTCCGGTAATATATGTGGCATGACGCTATTTCCGGCAATACCCTGAAGAAGACCAGGAAAAAGGCATAGTAAAGTGACAGGATAATCCCTGCTATAAGAAATATCCCTATCGCTTTTTTCCTTCCGGGGTTTTCCTCCATAACCCTCAGGGAAAGTGGAATCATTACCGGCCACAGAACATCTGCAGCCAGCAGGAATATCAAGGTGAATATTTTTCTTAAAAGAACCATTTCAGGGTTCTGCAATGCCAGCCATACGCATCCTTCCGCTATCTGCTGCAATCCGAACAGCAGCGGGATGGCAGCAAAAAGCTTTTGAGACGGATCCCTTACTTCCCGGAGGGTAGCTATTCCCACTCCAGAGATAACTGCACCTGCTGTAAAGCTCGCTCCTGCTGAAAAACACATAAGATTCTGAATCAGATTAAAATATCTATTATTATTTTGACAAACAAATTGGAAACAGAATGCGAAAGATAAAAATTTTTAAGACTGGCAAGTTTAGATATTTTAATTTTAACTGATTTTCCCTGCAAGTTTTACTATATCCCTGACCTCCAGTACATTTTTCCCGTATCCTTCAGACACTGAGTGTATCATTGACATTCCCAGCTCCGACAATGTCGAAACAGTCCGTGGAAACATTGCTCTCATGAATGGATAAAGAGGAATAAAAATCCTGTAGTATTTATGAACATTCCGCATATCCTTCGAGGGCTTAAGAAGTCCAGGCCTGAAAGCATAAACTTTCCTGAACGGCAGTTTCATCAGGTCATTTTCAGTTTTCCCTTTTACGCGCGCCCATCTGACGGGTCCATTTTCCGAGCTGTCGGTCCCGGCCCCAGAGATATAGCAAAATGTCATTTCAGGATTTACTTCAGCCAGTTTTTCAGCAAAATACATAGTAAGAGTGTAAGTAACTCTGTAATAATCATCCTTATTCATTCCTACCGATGAAACCCCAAGGCAGAAAAAACATGCATTGTATCCCCTTAGCTGGTCCATAACAGCCGAGATATCGAGGAAATCATCAAGTAAAATCTCTGTAAGTCTTGGATCGGAAATCCTGCAGGGCCTTCTTCCTATCACCAATATCCTTTCAACATCGGAGCTTGAGAGAGATTCCCTCAGCACTCCCTCACCGACCATGCCTGTAGCACCCGTAATTATTGCATTTATTTTCATTCTGCATCAGTAAATTTAAACCATCAAAATTATAATTAACGTGCGATTTTACAACCAGAAAAAAAGGGGCTCAAGAAGCCCCTTATATAATCAGTCAGCACATGGCCGGCTGATTCCCCCGAATAACATCCTATTTCCCCTTATCCTGCTGATTCCATTGTTCAGGAGAGTTTTCATCGAGCCACTTCTTCTGATCGGGAGTCAGAAGTTTTTCAATATCGGATTTCCCCGATTCGCGGATTGATTTTATCTTCGTCCGCATTTCCTCCATGGCCTTCTTCATATCAGCATGTTGTTTCTGCCTTAAGTCAGATATTTCTTTCTTCTGCTTGTCTGTAAGATTCGGAATATTATCCATGATCCTTCCTCCGGACATCGGTCCTCCCATCCCTGGCATCATTCGTCCCCTGCTGTACCAGTAATCCCTCATTCCCGGCTGAGGCCTCATCATGCCATACATCATAGGACATTGGCACATGCCCCACAGATATCCAGGCATCATGCCAGGCCACATTCCTCTCCTCCAGGGCATCGTACCGGGTCCCATTCCCTGCCTCATGCCTCTCATTTTCATATTCATGGAATCGGGTCTTGTGCCCCACTCATGCACCATACCCCTGTGCATCCCATGCATTCTGCTCATTGAGCTGGTATCCATCTTCATGCTCTCTTTTCCTTGCTGAGCAGTGAGAGCTGAAGGCCCTGCTGCCAAAAGCAGCAGCAGGATTGCTGTTGCTTTAATTGTGACTTTCATATCTTTAAAAAATAAATCGTTTCCTTGAAATTTTACTATTAGACAACTGACAGCATGTAAAAATTCTCAGAAAAGCCTGATTTAACAAATCATTAACTCGATACAATAATGATCAATAATACGGCAGAATACAATCCATATCTGACCTGGTTTAATATTCTAATGTTTATCAATTGGTTATCATTTGAATCTTGACCATTCCGACCTCGTTTTTCACGGGTTGCGGCAAGCGGGTTTCATTGAAATGGCCGGGACGATCGCCCTCACATTGAAAGGAGAACCTTGATATTATCCCCCTTTGATACGGATAGGATGAAATTGTACAAATCGCCATATTGAGCAGGCTTAAAACGGCCTTGATTTACCGTGAATTTACGCACAACGATTATCTTTTCCCCATCCGGCACCACGGAAAAGGAATAACTTCCGAAACATGAAGTCAGGCTGATTCCTTTCGGCAGCGATTCTAACCTGAATTCAGAGGGCAATACATAAACAAGTGAATCATAATCATTAAATGATCTGTTGACAACTATATCGGAATGCCTTTGCTTCAGCATTTTCGGGATTGATTTCTGAACATCCTCCATATTCAGCGGCAGAAGCATGTACTTACCTGAAATTGAACCGTAATTCGTGGAGGAAAATGAAACGTCAATGTCTGCCTCAGGCATCATGCTTTTATAATTGACGATCAAGAAACCAGTTATCTGCATTGAAGGAAATGATGAATTTTTGTACAACCATTTTTTCTGCTCATCATTATTTGAAATTAACAGAGATCCCACCTCGTCATATTGAAGTCCTTTGTAAATGGTTTTCATTGAACATTTTGCAGTTCCGGATGAATCGATTCTAAAACAGGATGTGCATCTCCGGCTGTTTTCATTTGCTCCGTACCTGGGAGTATGTGCAAAAACACCCCCGTTTTCAGTTATTAAAAGCACCTGTCTGTCGTCGGTGAAATCCCCGAGGAATCCAAAGGGAACTTCCTGACTGGTACACTCAAGCCAGATAGTATCCTTTCTGAAAGGAACACATAAAATCACGTGATCGAATTGCCTGAAATTCGGGAAATCGTTGAATATCTGATTAATGTACCTGCCTGAAGAAACCAGTGCAGGGTAAGATCTGATGCCCGCAAGTCTGAGAATCGCCTCCATATAATTGCTCAATGCCTTGCAATCGCCATATCCCGTCCGGTACACTGTTTCTGCATCAAATGGCTGATATCCTCCCAATCCCATCTTTATTGCCACGTACCTGGTATTTTCCTGTAAATACCTGTACAGGATTTTTATTCTCTCAAGGGTATCCGGCTTATTCATTATCAGGGCCATGATTTTCTGCACAGCTTCATCAGGAAGCTTATCTCTTCCTGAATAAAGCATCCCTGTCCAGGCTCCATAATTCCTCCAGGTGTCAGATGTTCCGGTAAACTTATCATATTCAAGCACTGACGGCATTAAATAAACAGACGAAGACCTTTCAGAAATCGCCTCATCAAAAGGTTCATCCTCTATAGCCATAATATTCTTAAGCTCCCAGGAATCGGTTGTCATTCCCTTCAGGGTTTCAGATGATCCTGCAGGAACGTTGAATTCCCTCCTGTTTATTTTAATACCGGCAGGATAGGTGACAGAAAGCCTTGCATCCTGGACAGATACATTGTAATCATCCAATGGCATCCATCTTCCGAAACTTATCTGATTATTAAAACTTATTTCATAATCGTATTCAATTGTACAGGGATATTCCGGAAAAACGGGGTAATAAGAAATCACTCTGTTATCAGAGTACAATAGAAAATCCGCAAAGGCAGGTGAATCATTTATTTCTGACTGCTTTAACGTTTTTACTTTCTTTCCGGATTTATCATAAATAGTTATTTGCCTGATTTTCACGCTGGAATTCCTGTCATAACCAACCTCCAGGGATGCCTTTTGTTCGCCATTCCTATTCAGAATCGTGAGTACTTTCATCGTTGTTTCCGTACCGCTGTTCACTGAATGCAATACAAATTCCTGGTCAAAATAGCGGACAACCATGTCGGCATTCCCAGTCAGGCTGTCAGGGATTGACGCTACCGGATAATTCTGGGCATTTGCGATCCAGGATGACAAAACCAGGAGAATGGCGCATTGTAAACATTTTTTTTTCACGGATAATATCTTAATAAGTGTAGCAGCAGATTGCTGATGACCGGACGTTTATGCCTTTTTCAGTATTACCTGCTCCGAATGCTTTTTCACTATCTGATCATAAATTGCTTTCAGGTTTTTATATTCATCGGGAAGGAAAAGAGTCTTATTTATATCCTGGACGTAAATTACTGTAATTTTATTTCCGGCGCTTTGAACAGAATAAGAGACTGACATAGAGTTATCAGGTAATCTGAATATAGCTGACTGTGGCATCGACTCGACAGAATAGCCTTCTGGAATGGTATATTCAAAAACCAGGGTACGGGATATTGGATAAGTATAATTTACCGGATATTTTCTATCCTCAAGTGTATATCGGTTTCTATCGGTCCTTTCAAATAACAGCGGATAAAACAACATCCTGTCTCCTGCCAGATCGACGTTATCAGCAAGTTCAATTTTAAGGGAATCGAGAACTCTCTTATTAATATCATACCTGTCAGTTATTGAAAAACTATTTATTGTCAGGCCCTTTATGTCCTCCTGCATTTTTCTGAAATAGTCATCAGGTCCTTTCGCTTCATTATCGATCCTTTTTCTGAACGATATCCCGGCATATCCGTCAAATGATTCTGTTAACAATCCTTCCATCTTTCCTTCTGAATTTATCGCAATTGAGTATTTTTTTGACTCAATGTATTTTGCCGGACTGTTCAGTTCGACCCAGTTTCCGTTTAAATTATCAACGACACGTCCGGTTCCGTTCAAATCGTCTGCAGGAAGGACACCGAAGGGGCAGTATTTGCTGACAGCGTCGAGAAGATAGGTTTTTCCGCCGATATCTGCCCTGGTTATGACGGAATTGAATTTAGAGATTGTAGGGAACACCGCCAGTGCAATTCCGTTACTGCGAGTGCTAAAAATAACTGGATATGCCTTTATTCCCGCTGTCTGAAGCATCAAGGCAAGGAGAAGGTTTATTTCGGCGCTGTTTCCAGTCCGCTCAGTAAACGGTTTTTTAAGTCCTTTTGATGCCCAGAGCCCATAGTCTCCATTCCATTTCATACGCTTTATGACATAATTATAAATGGCCCTGGCCTTTTCAAGCTCTGTCGGTACATTGGAACATATTTTTGTCACTGTATCAGCAACGAGTTTTCCTGAATTAAGAAGACCTCCGAAATCTTCATCATCAAACATTTCCTTGTTGACGCTTTCCCAGGAACTGGTAAAGTCCTTCCTCATCTGGCTCGGATACTGAACGCTGCTCAGCTCGAACTCAATTGATTCCATATAATTTGAAATGCAATCAATGTCGGGCTCTGCAATAAATGCCGGAACATCCTTCACGGCCAGGACATCCTCATTTGTAGTTGCATCAAGATTATAGTTCGCAGCCGGGGTCCGGCTGCCATTTACACTGGTTGGCAATTCAGAATCATAATGGACTATATAAGTTTTTTTGCCTTTTTTATCAGTTGCAATGTCAAAACGCAGATATCCTTTTGCCGAGCGCCTGTAATCGAAATATTCAGGGATGCTTGTAGAATACTGGCTTAACAGCGCCGGGCAGCTGTACTGGAAATTCCATCCCCTGAGATCATATAAATAGTCTGATATAATCGTGTATTCCAGTTCAATTATTGATCCTTCCTTAACCTCCGGAAAAGCAAATCTGTTTTCAATGTATCTCTTATCTTCCGTTTCATAAATGTTATTATTGTTGAGTTTGGTTTTTACAATCTTATCATTTACAAGGTTATATGTGACCGCCTTTAATCCCACCAGCTTCTCCTTGTTCTGATTATTCCTGTAAAGCCTGATCGGTACATCCGCAAAGCGGAAGCCTGACTTCCTGAAGATTTTGATCCTGAGATGTCTTTCGAACATGAAATCGAATTGCCTGTTTTCATTGAGTTCAAATGATGAACTGCCGTTATCGAACAGGATAAGGGCATCCGCGGTTGTATCCTTCTCATAACGGGTCATTTTCAAATCATTAATATCGATGTCCCCGAATTTAGGTACATGATACTGGGCAATCAAAGATGAACATAAAAAAAACAGAAATAAACTTAGCAGGTTTTTCATTGCAGTCAGTTTATAAAATGTGGTTGATCTGATATTATAAAAATAATTATTTTTTTTGTGCGGTTTGAAGAAATCCTTTATTAAACAGATGTTTTGCATTACGAAGCAAATGAAGCCGTATCAGTGGCCGTTCCTGTCCCGGATTAAGTAAAACAGGTAATCAGAAACCTTCCAATAAACTATTATTTCTGTATTACTAACCGGAAATCGTTATTTTGGCGCCCATATCCTGAACTCACCGCTGCAATGAAGCATTGCCATCATATAAAGAAGCCCGTCGTAGTATCGCTCATTGAAAGCCGAAGGTACAGGTGTGTTCCAGAGAGCTTCAGTGAAATCCCTTGCCTTCGGATCATCGGCTGCCAGACTTACTACTGCATTGGTGGCAACCAGGCCTTTTGCATGCCCCCTGTTAAGAACGTGTCCGTCAAGTGAATATTCGGTGCCATAACTATCCATGCCCTGCGATGCGAAGAACGATTGGATACGGTTGCTCAGCACGACCTCGCCATGATCCTTATGCCACCATGACCAGTCGACAGCCCAGTTCATCTGTGTACGGCGCGCATCGAAGGAAAAGTTTCCGGAACGCGGATTAAACCTGGCGGAATGAGGCGTCCCGTCAAAATTGGCATAATCGGGAGCGAGACCTGTTTCCGGATTGGCTGCTTTAAGGAAAAAGTTCCGGCTGCTATCGGCAGCAGCAGCCCAGAACGGTCTGTCGGCTTCAGGGCCCCATTTTGCCCACAGCTCATAGAATGCAGGAAGATGATATGATGGGTCCGTAAAATCATTCATCCCGCTGTCGGGTACAAAACGGATCATTCCTTCATCCTCATTAACCATGTTATGAACTGTCCTCGGACCAAATTTTGTCATTCCTCTTTTAAGCGGATGATGCCTTATGGCAGTAAGTATTTTATCGGCCCATTTCCCGTAATCATATATCCCTTCCCCATTGCCCCACCTGCCTGACGCAAAGTAAAGGGCCATTACGATATATTCCTCACCATCGGGGGCTGCGGTCTCTGCATTCGGCGTACCATCTCTTTTCATTGACCATGCAAAATAACCTTCAGACGGATGATCGGGTTTATTGATGTACATATATGTCATTGCCCAGTTCCAGATGGCGTCAAATTCTTGTTTCTTATTCATTTGCACTGCTATCATCATTCCATAAGAAATGCCTTCGCTCCTCACATCATTATGAAGAACATCGCATACATATGCCAGGGGGCCATTATTGTTCCTGCCGGCTTCAAAACAGATCCTCTGCGTGGCCGAATCGCCATGAAAAAGCTGCCGAAATGCAGCTTCATTTCTGTCAAGGATATCTTTCTCCCCGTGTCCGTCCTCGAGGAACAGATTACGGTACTTACCTGTATAAAAGGCTCCTTTTGCTTCTCCGGCAGCCGCTCCCTTTACTTCTTCAGATTTATTTTTTCCAGGTTTCTGGCTGAATGAGCAGCAGGATGCTGCCAGAATTGACGCGACTAAAAAAAATATTGATTTTTTCATACCCACATATTTTATGGAATTTTTAATAAAAATAATAATTCCGGCCGTATCTGCATTTCATCCGAAGGAGTTAAATTGCTCCTTATTGCACATTTGTGCCGTTGCCCTCAGGACCCTGGTTATCATTTTCTCCTGTTGTGCTTTTACCATAATTATTGTACTTTTGAAATCATATTCCAATGCCATGTATTTAAGCTGGCTTCTTGAATATAAGATTAAAATCAACCGTTCCGGGCTTTGTCTTTAAGCCGGGAGGATCCTCTGACACTCCTGTTCTTGTTAATCCGGCCGACCCGGATCGTATCTTGTTATCCTCATTTCAACATTAAAAACCTTTTAATCAAATATTTATGGAAAATTTAATAATCACCGGATCAGGTCTTACCGTGAATGATGTCGTCAATGTCGCCCGTCACGGCCAGAAGGTGGAGCTTCATCCGGAAGCCCGTAAAAGAATCACTGCATGCAGGGCCATGCTTGAAAAAAAGATAGTGGCGCATGAAATCATGTACGGTGTAAACACGGGGATCGGTGAATTCTCGGAGATGGTTCTGAACGATGACCAGATAAAGGATTTTCAGAAGTACCTTGTTTATAATCATGCTGCCGGGATTGGTGAGCCTGCCTCAATAGAGACAGTCAGGGCTTCGATGCTGGGAAGGATAAATGTCCACGCTCATGGCAATTCAGGAAACCGTCTTGAAATTACCGAAACCCTGGTAGAAATGATCAATAAGGGAGTGACTCCTTTTGTGTGCCAGAAGGGATCGGTAGGAGCTTCAGGCGATCTTGCTCCAATGTCGCAGATAGCCCTTTTACTCCTGGGAGAGGGTAAAGCCTATTATAAAGGAGAACTTCTTGACGGGGCAGAAGCAATGAAAAGAGCGGGTATTCCCGTTCCGGGTCTGCAGGCACGGGATGGCCTGGCAACGATCAACGGATCCAATATGCTCACTGCGATGAGCGCATTATGGCTTGTCGATGCAAATAACTGGCTGAAGCAGGCTGAGATAGCCGCATCAATGTCACTCGAAGCACTGAAAGCCAACATGAAGCCTTATACTCCTCTTCTGCATGAAGTCAGGGGTTTTAAAGGTGCAGTGAGAAGTGCAAATTCGATCAATAAATGCATTGACGGTGGCGACCTCAAGGAAGGCAGGGTCAAGTCGAAGGTACAGGATGCATATTCCATGAGGTCCACTCCACAGGTCATAGGAGCAGCACATGATATGCTGGCTTATGCACGCAGCCAGGTGGAAACAGAGCTGAACGGAGTAGGCGACAATCCTATATTCTTTCCCGACAGGAACATTCAGCTTTCGGGTGCCAACTTCCAGGGATCGCCTGTAAGCGTGCCGATGGATATGGCGGGAGCTTGCATAACTATGGTAAGCGTTCTTTCGGAACGAAGGATGAACAGGCTGAACAACCCTGCACTGAGCGTGGGTCTTCCTGATTTTCTGACTAAAGGCGCCGGCATGTTCTCAGGTCTCATGCTCAGCCAGTACACCGCTGATATGCTGATAGTCGAGCAAAGAATACTTTCTGTTCCGGCCTCGATCCAGTCTATCCCAGCGGCCGCTGATCAGGAGGATTTCGTCTCAATGGGAATGAATACGGCGATAAAGAACAATCAGATACTCGAAGCAGGGTATGGAATCCTCGGGATAGAATTAATGGCAGCAGCACAGGCTCTTGATTTCAGGAAAGATGAATATAAATTTGGAAGAGGCGTTCAGAAAGCAAAGGACGTCATCAGGAAGCATGTCAGATTTCTCGATATTGACAGACCTCTTTACCCTGATCATACTGCAATGCGCGAATTGGTAAGGTCGTGCGAAATACTTAATGAGGTTGAGAAAGAAGTGGGAAGGCTTGAATAAAGAGTTGAAGGGTTGAAAGGGTTGAAGGGTTGAAGGGTTGAAAGGTTGAAAGGTTGAAAGGTTGAAAGGGACTGGAGTACAAAGGCTCAGTGGAATTGAGGCTATCAGAATACCTTCTTATATTTTTCATCCTGCTGTTTGATAGTCAGGAATCCCCCGGGCATTGGTGATTCCAGAATTATCTTTTCCCCCGTAATGGGATGAATGAATGCAAGTGAGTAAGCATGCAGTCGTATCCGTCTTATGAATTCATCGGAGGCTCCATATCTGCGGTCGCCCACTATTGGACATCCCATTTCAGAAAGGTGAACCCTTATCTGGTTCTTGCGGCCTGTCTCAGTATTTACATCCAGAAGAGTGTAATTTCCCACCTGCTTCACCACATTGTAATTCGTAACGGCAAATTTCCCGTTTTCCCTTTCACCCACCGAGCTTACCTTCTGTCTGCTATCTTCCTTAAGCCAGCTATTAATGGTGCCTGATTTTGTCTTTGGTGGAGACTCAACGAGAGCATAATACTTCTTTTTAGTTTCCTTCCATCCATCCCTGATTATATCAGATATCCTTTGGGATTTTGCAAATAGAAGCACCCCCGACACTTCCTTGTCTAGCCTGTGGACTACGACCGCAGATTGCTTTCCCCTGGTCCTGTCCCTGATGAATCCGGTCAGTATTTCCTGAACACTGGCACTGCCATCGATACTTGAAGTTGAAATGCCGGCAGGCTTTTCCACCGCTATCAGATCCTTATCCTCAAATAAAACCGGGAAAGGAAAATCTCTCCTTTTATCCGACATAGCGTGCATATCGACCGATACTTCATCTCCCGGCTTCAGCCTGTAGGAATTAAGTGTAACAAATACACTATTAACCCTGACATGGCCGCTTCCAAGAAGCTTTTTGACGCGAGTACGCGGTGAATCAGGGTATTGTTCCGAAAGAAATTCGAACAGTGTCTGCGGTTTTCCTGCAATTGCTTTCAATCAGTCTCAGCTCATTTAGTGCTAAATTACCTATTTCAGGAATACTTCAAGAACAGGAATCTCGACAGGAGGCTTAATCACCGGCAGCTCCAGGTAAAGATCATCTGCATTTTTTCCGCTCCCGAATGAATATTTAATTTCTGATGCATCATGCAGGAACTGGATATACTTCACCTTACCTGCCATGTTTTTCAGTGTCAGTCCCTCCAGCGGGTAAGCGAGCAGATGAATATAAAGTCTCCTGGTTTCCGGATTATAAGTCAGCAGTGTATTATCCGGGGCATTGAAACCGTCAGGGGCCTGGGTGCATCCGTAAACTGAACGGCTGTTAAGCTTCATCCAGTCGCCGATGGCTTTCAGCCTCTCCTCAGCTCTCGGGTCAAAGGTACCGCGAGCCGTAGGACCTACATTCAGAAGCAGGTTGCCACCTTTGCTTACCGATTCAATAAGAAGCTCAAGCAGCTGGGGCACGCTTTTCCATGTATTCTCATCCCTGTAATAGCCCCATGAACCCGAGAATGTCTGGCAAGTTTCCCAGGGAACTCTCTTCCCGTTATATTCAGGCCAGCTGGCAACCTTCTCCTGTTCAGGTGTTGTAAAATCCCAGCCGCCTTCGACATCTTCAAGATCGAGCCGGTCATCAACAATAATGCCGGGCTGAAGGGACCGGGCCAGCTTCAGCAGGTTTTCGGAATCCCAGTCATCCCTCCCCTTTCCGTTTTTTCCCGGGAAGGAAAAGTCGAACCAGATTATGCTTATCTGGCCATAGTTTGTCAGCAATTCCCTGACCTGGTTTTTCACATATTCGCGGTATTTTGCCATATCACGGCCTTTGTTGAGCCTGGCATAGGCAGAATCTGAATCCTGCCGCTGCGGATGCATCCTGTCAACCGTGTAATCCGGATGATGCCAGTCGAGAAGAGAGTAATAGAACCCCACTTTCAGTCCTTCAGCCCTGAATGCCTCAACGTATTCCTTCAGAATGTCCCTGCCAAAAGGAGTGTTGGTAGCCTTATAATCGGTATACTTTGAATCCCACAGGCAGAATCCTTCGTGATGCTTGGCCGTAATCACGACATACTTCATTCCTGCCTCCCGGGCCATCCTTGCCCAATCCTTCGGATTAAAAAGATCAGGATCGAAAACATCAAAGTATTTCTGGTATTGCCCGTTCGTCATGCGTTCATGATTTTTCACCCATTCGTGACGGGCAGGGGAAGCATATAATCCCCAATGGATGAACATCCCGAAACGATCGTCGATCCACCATTTCATCCGCTGCTCTTTCTGCGCCTCAGTCTCCTTTGGCAATTGCGCCAGTGAAACATACGGCAAAGAGAGTATTGCTGCAAGCAAAAGCACTTTAACAAGTCTCAGTTTTTTCATGATCCGGCATTAAAAGTATCAGTTCCTAAAATTAAACTTTGTTTTGTGAATTCAACAACCCGTATATCTTCTTTCTCATCTTCTCATAATGCGAACCCTCCCAGTAAATCCTTTTGCATCCCTGGCACTGCCAGAAATCGTTATAATATTTTTTTGTTCTGTACGGAAGCCTTTCAGAGATTTCCTCCTTATCCGCTGTTTTAAGCAATGAGTTGCACTCAAGACACCGGGTAAATGGTTTTGCTCCATCAGCCAGGCTGAATCTTTTTATGACCTCATTCAGCTGTTCGGCAGTGCGCTGCGATCTGATCCAGTATCCATGGGTGACTTTGCTGTTCTTCAGCAGCCCCCTGTCGCGTGTCAGTATTATTCTTGCTTCATCAAGGGATATCCTTATTATTTCATTATCGTCATAATCTGTCCTGAACAATGCATCATATCCAAGGAGCCGGATATATCTCGCCAGCCTTCCCAGATGCACGTCCAGGATAAATTTTGTTTCCCTCAGGGGCTTCTGCCTTAGATGCGTCACTCCAGAAATATCGAAGCTCTCAAATACAGGGTATACTGACACATAATCTTCATTTTCAAGCTTCCGGTGAAAATGGGCCGAAACGCCGTTAATAAGGATAAGGTCGACCTCTGCATGCGGAACACCGATTGCTTCAATTGCGTCCTTTAAGGCCGGATTCCCGTTAAAAGAGTAAGCAAAAGATTGCCCTTTCCTCGCAGGAGGAAGAAAATCGTTCAGTTCCCCGTAAAATCTGAACCATGCTAGATTCATACAGTCATCAGACGAATCTTTCAGAGACAATCTCCATTAAATCACTTCTGTC
Source organism: uncultured Bacteroidales bacterium (assembly GCA_963717685.1). Taxonomy (GTDB): domain Bacteria; phylum Bacteroidota; class Bacteroidia; order Bacteroidales; family VadinHA17; genus LD21. The sequence continues at coordinate 3,462,523 of OY970346.1, forward strand.
AAGCTTTACCGGGTTGTTTTTACATTCGGTCAGTTCACATATTCGTTCGAGCGAATCCTCCCTTACTCCCGATTCTTTCAAACCCGGTATATAAAGTTCATTTGTAAGATCATGAAGATAGCTTATGAAGCCGTCAATATAGTAATCATCATTTGCCCTTCTGCCCCTGACAAAAATTTTCCCGAGCAAGGCGTATTTTTTTAATGCTCTATGGCCGTCCTGCTTCATTCGCAGCTTTCTTACGCTCACCTCATTTGCCTTGGCCATCAGGGTTCCGCAAATGACTCCGTGCGGGATGCTGTACATTCCTCCTATTGATGATGCAAATCCATGCACGACTCCAAGCCCGGCATTTGCAAGACAGATACCTGAAGTGAGGGCTGCAAATGACATTCCTGACCTGGCTTCAATATCCGATCCATCGATAAACGCTTTTAAAAGAGATGATTTTATTTCTTTAAATGCCTCTGTGGCAAGCGCATCCGTATATTCAGACGACTTATCAGACAGGTATGCCTCTGCCAGCTGGGTAAAGCAATCCATTCCGCTTGCCGCCGTTATTTCAGGCGGGCAGCTGACCGTCAGCCCGGGGTCTACAAGTGCGATATCCGGCACAAAATTATCGTGCCGGAGCGATTTCTTGAAACCGTTATTACCGGTACGGGAAATGACGGCATTCTTTGTAGCTTCGCTTCCTGTTCCTGATGTGGTGGGAACTGCTATGCACGGAATTTTTGTTCCGGGATGGACTTTAGTCCCGACACCCTCAAGAAAATCCGTGACAGGTTCATTCATGTACATCATTGCAGAGATCGCCTTGCCCGAATCAATTACGCTTCCTCCACCGACAGCCACCAGCACGTTGAATCCCTTCGTTCCAAGTGTTCTGACAGCATTATCGATGATCTCAGGAGACGGTTCAGATGGTATTCCAATATGCTCAAAGCCAATTCCGGCTTCATGTATGCCATTGATAAGGCTCTTACCGCCGGAGGAATCCATAAAGGAGCTTTCCCCTGTCACCAGAATAAAAGAATCGCCATACTCCCTGATCAAAGCAGGCAGCAGGGACAGCCTGCCATGCCCGAAATATATGCGGGGAATTGCAGCGAACTGGAATGGTTTTGCCATTATTTTATTTTCAGGGGTTGAAGGATATTGTATTTCACTCCCCTCCTCGGTTCGGCCATCATATTCTGGACTTTATCCCGCCATCTCAGGTAATGAGAGGTATTCTTATGTGCAGCTGCCGCTTCTTCCGATTCATATGCCTCATAGAGCATAAAACTGCATGGGTTGTCGGCCTGCTGAATGAAATCAAATCTCAGGTTTCCCTGTTCATTCACCGAGGCAAGATGGTTTTCAGCGGAAGCCTTTATGAATTCCCCGACGCTTTCGGGTTTGACCAGTACATAAACGCAAGTGACTATCATGGTTGTTTTTTTCAGACCATTACCATAAAAATTGTTTAAAACAGGCAGGGATGATTCCGGGAAAATTGTCTGCTATCAAATCATCAGAATTTAATCTCCAGTTTTTCCCCGTTGTATTTTGTTGTCTTGTCGGGTTTTGTACATATTTCCAACCCTGCTCCATGATTTTCACTTACAAGAACCACATTAATAATACGTTCTTTCAGCATCCCGGGGAACTCTCCCCTGCGGTCCGAAATGGTCAATGTTTTATGAGCATCATCCCAGGCAAACCCAATTAAGGCATATTGTCCTTTTTCATAATTGTAATTATCGGCCTCATCTTCATACAAAGTGAACTCTCCGTCAGCTCCGGGATAAATACGCACCTCAAGAGGATCAGCAGGCTTTTCCGTTGCGAACTGGAGGAATGGTCCCATTGGCACTATTGAACCGGCCCTGACGAAAAGAGGCAATATATCGATCGGCGCAGGCGCATCAATAGTCTGCCCGCCATTAAGAGTCCTGCCTGTCCAGAAATCGAACCATCCGGCAGCCTTCGGAAGATACACCGGCCTTGTCCCTGAAGTTTTTCCGTTGCTGTACATTTGTTCAGCCACAGGATTGACCAGAAATGCAGGTCCGAACATGTACTGGTCACGGATATTATTTATGGCGGTATCGGTCCTGAAGTCGAAAGCCAGCGCTCTCATTACAGTGTAGGACCCGCTTGTGACTTTCCACGAAAGCGAATAGATATAAGGCATAAGACGATATCTCAGATTATCGAATTTCAGGAGCACCGCCTTAGTATTCTGATCCCAGTTTTGTGAGAACAGGGCCCTCTCTCCTTTCCCATGGATCCTGAAAACAGGACAAAATGCGCCAAACTGGAACCAGCGGGTAAACAGTTCCCTGTTAGCTGGGGCTGACCATTCAGGTGCTGACCAGTTCAGATGATACCCTCCGATGTCGGATGTCCAGTAAGGGATTCCCGATGCACAAGCATTTATTCCCTGAGGTATCTGTATTTTAAATGCCTTAAATGTACATGTGATATCTGAGGACCACAGTGTGGCAGAATTTCTCTGCTGTCCGGCGAAAGCCTGTCTCACAAGAAAGAATGCCCGTTTGCCCTGAATATCCTTTCTCCAGTTGGAGTACAAGCCTGTTGTATGCATCAGTGAGTAGGTATTAAAGTAATCGATTCCCCTTCCAAGAGCGAAGAGAGCCCTACGCCTGGCATCAAGGAGAGCTCCGTTATCAGGCTCACACTGGTCAACCCACCAGGCATCCCAGCCGTAACGGCTTATTAAATGATCATTTGCCTGCTTCCAATAAATATCGCGAGCCTTAACGCTGTGAGCATCATAGTAACTGTCAAATGTGTGAGTCATTACATTGTCCCAAGTGATATCAACCAATCCTCCGGCATTTTTTAATTCATCGTAATTGGGAGTTCCTTTGGCAAATACGGGCCATATTGAAATCATGGCATGGATATTTGCCTTATGCAATTCATCTACCATTGCTTTTGGATCAGGGTATCTTGAGGGATTGATGACATGAGATCCTATTACATCCGGTTCCCAGTAAAACCAATCCTGGACAATGCAATCAACCGGTATATTGTTCTTCCTGTAATTATCCTTTACAGACAGCACTTCTGCCTGGCTTTTATACCTGTCCTGTGACTGAAAAAGGCCGAATGACCACTTCGGAAACATCGGAGCTTGTCCGGTAGCCTCACGATAAAGGGATATTATATGATCGAAATCAGGACCAAAGAAGAAATAATAATCAACCATTTTACCGCTTTCAGACTCGTACCTGAATTTTGTATTGCCAGCTTCTGCACCATAAAAAGCCGACGCAGAGTAGTTATCCCACATTAAGCCATAGCCTTTATTTGATAAAAGAACCGGTATTGCACCAGTCATGTATTTTATCGCCATTGACTGGTTCCGTCCCTTGTAATTCATGGCCAGTGAATCTTCAGGATGGCATCCCAGCCCGAACAGGGCTTCGTCAGCTGGCGAAAGAAACTGCGTCTCGCACCTGTAAGTGCTGATGCCAGCAACTGTATCAGCCGTCATTTTCCTGCCTCCCGGGCTGTCTTCTGACAGAATGGCAATGTTATTTTTATCGCAGTAGGTTATGGAGCTGGTCTCCCTGTTCACTTTAATAATTAATCTTGAAGTATTAATCATAATATCATTGCCTTCCCTCCTGACAGTAAATTCAGGTGAACCGGCCCATGGATTTGTCACTACCAGCGAGGATGCTGCCTGAAAAACCGGCAATGTTGAATATTTTACCTCAACAATGTCGTTTCTGCAGATTTTGATTTTCATGCTTCCCTTGCCAAGAACAAAAGTCACTCCATCGGCATCATTCCTGTAAGAAACGATTTTATCGGCATTGCGACACATGGTCATCGATAAGCCGCAAGCCACCAGTGCAATAAATAAAATTGCTTTGAAAGGTTTTTTTTTCATAGGGATAGTTAATTAGAGAAAAATTATCTGAATACTTGATCATATCATTATTTTCAACAATAATGGTGAAATGTGAAATGTGAATTATAAAATTATGAAAATGCGGAAATAAATCAAAAAGCCGATCATAATTTGGCATTTTTTGGAATTTCGCCGAAGAGAAAATCAGTATATCAGGAGGATCCTGATATCCCGTATCAATGTCTGTGGCTCCGTCAACGTCTGCAAAAGAATGCACTGGCGGCGGAGAACAGCCGATCGAAGCTGTCATCGACAAGCGCAGCAGGTATCACGCCGGATACCGGAAAAGGGTTTTCGTGAGTATAAGGATAGGGAAAATCCCATGTTTCCGTCACCATTCTCCCATTGCACGATTCATTATTCAAAGTCCTGACAATACCTGACGCTGGTATAATGGTATCCTTTAGCAGGGCCACTGAGCGGATCTGATCTTCTATCCCCCCCAGCGCACTTTCCCTGAACTTCTTAAATCTGCTTAAATCGATCATTGACCTGAAGGCCATGCCTATCCTGCCTGAAAGAAGGAATTCCTTAAATGAGTATTTGTTTCTGAGCTCTTTTTCAAAATCATCCAGGTAATATTTATATACCCTGTCGTAAGCCAGGCTGTCCATTATCAACTTTGATGTTCCGTGCATATTACTGAATACCGATCCGCCACAGAACATGAAAAGCCTGGATCCCGTAAAAAGACCTTCAGGATTGCTCATCATTATTATTTCAGCGAGAAAAGCTCCGATTGAATAGGCAAATATATCCACACCTGCGCCTTTCGGAATGATCTTATGCTTTCCATCCCTTATCGAAACCATCAGTTTGACAATGTCAAGGACGGTCTGGTATCCCGAATTAAGGAAACGCAGGGGATCTTCCGTAAGCCTGTTGCTGATGGCTATATTTGCAAAACTTGACATTGAAACTTCGCTATATTTTGATTTGCGCTCCCTGAGGTACCGGATCATTGCCCTGGGATCTTTCCATGAAACAGGGGAACGGTTTATATGAAAAGATATCGGGAAAAGAATTACATAGCTATTGGTGTTCAAAGAAAGGCAGAAAGCCCATGTAAGATATTTAGCCCAGCTTCGTTCATTAAGTCCATGAAGCAATAATATGACTTTTTTGCTGTTTTTGTCGGAAGGTGTAAAGATCGGATACGAAAAGGTCAAATTCTCCATCACCGACACATCATCCCTGTTAAGAATACCATCGTGCAAACGATCTGAAATGAATTCTGCGTTGATAATCGTGATGTCGGATTCAGGGATCTTATTTTTCTCAATGTACGGATCGAAAACTGAACTTAGCTCGCCATACCATTTTGAATATTCCATTTTTTATTTAGATATTTCTAATGTAAAGTAAACTTCATGAAGTAAGCATGGCAAAAAAATGTGCCGTACGGATACCTCTGGGGACAAAAGCATGAAATATGTGACGGAATTTTAAAATACGGGATAAAATTTCGTTGCATGCATTAAAACGTATTTCGCAAAATTTCTTCAAAGCAGAAAAAAGTTAATTTTACTTTTGTTATAAAAATACCAATGCTTGACATCCAAAAACCAATTGCTGCCTATCTGGTTGAAAAGGTGAATATTGTCAGGATGATAATATTCACCTCAGTTTTTGCACTGGTATTCATCAACATTTATTCTCCCTTTGGCGCTGACAGATGGTTCAATCTGACGAGGCCGGAATTCCTGACATATTCAAGCCTTGTCATCCTGATGGGAGTGCTTATTGTGGTTATCAGCAGGATAATAATGTATTTCGTCTGTAAAAAGCATATCCTGAATATTATGCAATACCTGGCATGGATCATGGCCGAAATAATGTTCATGGCCTCGTTTTATGCGCTTTTTGAAAAGTTCGTCCTTAAGGATTCCAGAATATTCACTGACCTTGTGAAGCTGTCAGCCCGCAACACTTCCCTGGTACTGCTGCTTCCGTATTCTATAAGCTGGCTCTATTTTTCTTGGCGCGATAAAAAGGAACAAATTGAGAGGATGGCTGAAATGAAATCCTTTTCCGGCAATGCCAGGGACATGATACCCTTTTACGATGAAAAATCCATCCTTAAGTTCTCAGTGAAAAAAGAGAGTCTTCTGTACCTTGAATCGACGGAAAATTATATAAGCATCTGTTATCTCAACAAAGGGAAGGTTTGCAAGTACCTCCTGCGCGATACCATGAAAAAGATGGAGGAGAACTTTGCCGGCACCGAAATAATAAGGTGCCACAGGTCATATATAGTCAATTTTGAGAAAGTGAAGGTAATCAGGAAGGACAAAGATGGATTGAAGCTAGAGCTTGATGCTCCATCTGTCATTGACATCCCTGTATCAAAAACCTACGTGGAAAATGTGATGCAGACTTTTTCCAGGTTCAGCCAGACAACCGATTCTGTTTAACCATCCGGATCGTGTAAAACTCCGTGAAAATCCGTGTGTTATCCTTTACCACAGATAACACTGAGTTAACACGGAGTTAAGCTGTTACAATTATTTAATAAACACCTCCGGCCCTAAAGCTCCGGAACGAATTGCATTTTGCCTTGATTTACTGCTTGTCGTAAATAAGGATAATTGTTCTGTTGCCTGATTCCATATATCCGTCTCTGCTCTGAACAATTTCCAGCTTATTCCCATGTTTTTTCAGGAACCATGTCTCCCTAGATTTTAATTCATTTGTTTTCCCTCCATAGTTCACAGTGACTTTCGCGTCAATAATAAGTGTATCCCTGCGTGGTGTCCAGTTTGCAATCTGAACCCTCGGGGCATTCATGAAAGAGGTTGATCTGTTGTCTTGTCCGTCCAGCGTGAGCGTCTGTTCCGACACTTCGTCGTCGGAGTATTCGGAAACAGTATAGGATTTAATGCTCAACACATTGTTTTTCTGTCCTATTGACAGCCTGTGAGGAGGGCCATTTTCTACTCCTTCAGCAGGGAAATTGCTTTCACATGTGTTCATTTTCCATTCTCCCGTGAAATCGGCCGCCGGGTCAAACTTCAATGGTTCAAAACCGCAGGCATGACGGTATTCAGTTGTTCCCTCAGTGTAAGAAGGGTCTTCCATGAAAACGACTTTGGGATCATTTAACAGCTTATCATAAGCCGTCTCTGAAGTGCCTCTTGTCATCCCTGCCCAGACGACCCAGTAAACCCAGTCAGGCTGTTTATCAAGTATCTCCGGCGAAGGAGGAGTTCCGACTTCGGCCAGGGTAACGGGTTTGCCTCCCGATAGTGCCTTAATGCCATCGTAATATGACTGGTTGAAATCATTCCCATAGATATCGATGGCCAGAATATCCAGGTACTTTGTGCCGGGAAAGTACTTTGCAAATTCCCTACCGGGCTGGGATGGCCTGTCGACGCTCCATATCCAGATGAGGTTGTTGAGCTTGTGATATCTGACCATGCGGTCAAATATCTGCTTATAAAGGGCCACAGTGGTATATTTGCCTTCATATCGGCCTCCCCACCAGAACCAGTCTCCATTCATTTCGTGGTAAGGTCTCCAGAGAACAGGGACCTTTGCATCCTGCAGCTGTTTCAGGAATGAAGCAATCACGTCCACCTGCTTCATCCATTTCCTGTACAATTCCGTTCCCGGCGTAAGGATATCATGGAATTGCTTGTCCGTCAGCCTACCCTGAACACTGGCAAGCGGCGCATCAGGATCTTTGCCAGGCAATGGCTGGAACGTAACCGGTTCATCCGCTGTAGGAGGCACTGCATGCCAGCATAAATTCACAATTGCACCTTTTTTATGCTGTCTGATTGCTTCCTGGACTATCGCCGGCCTTGAAAGATATGAGTCTTTATCCCCATCCTTTGCAAACCCGAAATCACAGCTCCAGATTACTGGAGTCTTTCCAATATAATCAGCTGCAAAATGTGTATTCCTGTCACCTGTAGCCGGATAGTTGTGCTGTCCTGATAAAATATTCTTCCCGCTAAGGCCCTGAATGTATTTCAACAAAGCCCTGGCTTCCGGGGTTGCGTCCGGATTTGCAGGTTCAATATATTGTGAAATAGCATTGTTTCCCAGTGTCACCATCATTAACAGGATGAAAAGACATCTGATCTTTGTAATGTTTTTCATAATAACCAAATTAAAGTTCATCGATATTTAATCCAATAATAAAGTATTTATTTCTACGAAGCTCATAGCCGGACCACATTCTTTTTCATATTATGAGTGACTATTCACAAAGAATTAATTGTGACCTTTGAGGGTTCAATTCCATCAGATGATGCCTTTATGGTAATATTGCCCTGGGTTTTTCCAGATTTGACTATGACAAGGCATCTTCCCTGGTATGCTTTCCTATGTGGCTGTTTAAAGCTTTCCAGGCTCCTGGGATTTGAACTACCGACCGCCAGGATTGAACCCGGACCCTCGATTTCAAAATTCACCGGATTTTCTGCAACAGGATTCCTGACATTATTCTCATCAAGAAGCTCTATGGTTATGTAGCTCAGGTCCTCCCCGTCGGCCTTCAGTGATGACCTGTCAGCTGTCAGTTTGATTTTTACAGGCTTGCCGGCTGTTTTCAGATCACATGAGGCAGCTTCGGATGAACCCTCATAACCCCTGGCACTCAGCACACCGGGAGAATACTGGACTTTCCACCTTGCTATCCATTTTGTGTCCCTGTCGGTTTTTTGCCTGCCCAGCGATTTTTGATTCAGGAAAAGTTCTACCTCCTGACAAGAGCTGTACACTTCAACTTCCAGTTCTTTTCCTTCATATCCCTGCCAGTTCCAGCTTTGGACCACATCGTTCCAGTTCCATTTGTCCCATTTCTCTTCTTTAGGATTTAAAGGAAATGACGGAATCGGTGGCTTTACAAAAATGGATACGGATTTACCATTTCCCCAGATAGCATCGCGATAATATGACTGAGGCCTTTTAAACCCGCAGATATCAATATCACCACAATAAGCATGGTTCCATGGGAAAAAACTCCCTTCATGAGGATAGCCAAGCCATCCTATACTCGCCTCACCCAGATAATCGAACCCCGTCCATACAAAATCACCAATTACCCAGGATAGATCCTTCACTGCCATCCAGTAATCATATGCTTCAAGAGGGAATGATTCGGTCGCAACCATAATCCTTGCAGGCAACCGTTCGTGATCCTTCTTATAGCTGTCTCTTGCGTAGTTATAGCCGCATACCCCAAGGACTGAAAAAAACGGATCCATATCTTTTTTCACATTGTTGACTGCAGATGTGATCAGGCGTGTAGAATCAAGGTCAGTGATATAGCCTGCAAGCTTTCTGGCTGTCTCCACACTTTCCGGTTTGCCGCGTTCGGGGATCTCGTTGCCTATGCTCCAGAGGATCACTGAAGGGTGATTACGGTCGCGGAGCACCATGCTTTCGATATCACTCTGACACCAGTCGTCAAAATAGAGGTGATAGTCATCCTGGTTCTTGGGCTGGCGCCACATATCGAAAGCCTCATCAATGATAAGCATACCAAGCCTGTCGCATGCATCGAGAAATGCCGGAGAAGGCGGATTGTGTGCGCACCTGATAGCATTAAAACCGCTTGCTTTCATCAGTTCCACACGCCTCTCCTCTGCCCTGTCAAATGCGGCTGAACCGAGAGGCCCGTTATCATGGTGCATACAACCTCCCTTGAGCAGGATATGCTGGCCGTTCAGGAGAAATCCGTCCCTTGGATTTATCACCACTGAACGTATTCCGAATTTTGTCTCAATCCTGTCCCTTAAAACCCTTGTACCGTCAGGCTTAAAAATATAAACTTCATTTACAGCAGTATAAAGGACAGGGGTATCAATTGACCAAAGTGACGGATTGCTTATCCCGATTTCCTCTGCAACATCCGCATCACCACCGGCTTCAACATTCTGCCTTGTTTCGGCACGGCCTGCCTCCCTGCCTGAATTATCAATTATCCTCGTCTGCAGGGCGAACTCCGCTCTTGCAGACAATTCATTGAATACGCCGGCTTTTATCAATACGGTCGAATGCGAGGGATCAGCTACAGGCGTCGTAATTGCAATATGCAACGGATCAAGATGAATAGGATCAATAATAGTCAGCCAGACATGCCTGTAAATACCCGAGCCGCTGTACCACCTGCTATTCCGTCCCTCGTTGCTGACTTTAACGGCAATAGTATTTTTTTTGCCGGGCAGCAGTTCATCGGTAATATCAAAGCTGAAGCCGGTATACCCGTAAGGATGACTCCCAAGGAATTTACCGTTCATCCATACAGTTGCATTCATGTAAACCCCGTCAAACTGCAGGAGAAAGTGCTTCCCGTTCAGCTTATGCGGCAGGAAGAATGATTTCCGGTAAAATCCTGATCCTCCCACGAGGTAACCAGCATCAATTCCTCCTATTGCAGTTGAATCAAAGGGAGAATTTTTCCCCGGGAGATCTTCGATGCTCCAGTCGTGGGGAAGGTCAAGCAGTCGCCATGAGGAATCATCAAATCTGACTGCCTCGGCTTTGTCAATACCGCCCCTGAAGAACCTCCAGCCGGCATCAAAAAGCATTTCACAACGGCCTTTCTCAGAGACAGCCTTATCAAACAGTGAATTACCACTTCCCCCTGAACAACTGGCAAACACTATGCAGCATACCGATGATGCAACACTGATAAAAGATACTTTTTTCTTCATTTCATAATTGTTTATCTGAGATAAATTCAATAAGCTGAAAAAGCCGGCTTTATTCGGTCAGTTAAATTACCAAATTTATATGTCTTAAGATAATGATAGTATGTTAAAATGTGCATGAAGGCCGGATCGTCATGCCGGATTTTTATAAAAAAAGAACCCTGACCGTCGAAGCACAGCCAGGGTTCAGAAATTAAGCTAAAAGTAAGATACCCCCTAAAGCCTCCATGAAAGCTTCCACCGCTGTTGAAATTGCCACGGTAATGCAACACACCGCCATAAGACCTGCTCATGTTGTAGACAAAAACCGGTGATCAGTTCCAGCCAAAATAACCAATCGGGGATGGATGACCGACAAAGAATAAAATGGCAGCCGAAGCGTTCCCGCTTATCCAGGGGATATGTCAAATATATTCAGAAATGACTTTTAAAAGGGTCCTCCTGTCAAAGGGTTTAGAAATAAATCCGTTACAACCAATCTTAATTGCTTTTTCCATCTCATCATCATAAGCAGTCTGGATGATAATCGGAACATTAACATTTGCCTCACGGATCAGCTTTACAGCAGTGTACCCATCCATCTCAGGCATCTTGATATCCATCAGTATAAGATCAATATTCTTCTCTGAAAGTGCTAATTCGACAGCTTCTTTTCCGTTGGATGCTTTTAATAATCTTGTATTCGCTGAAGAAAGAAAATAGGATATCAGTTTGAAATTGCTGTCGACATCCTCGGCGACAAGGATTGTTTTCTTTATTGGAAAAATAAAACTTTCATTTACCGTTTTTTTAATAACAGGAGCATGTTCACAGAATTGTCTTTCAAATGGTACAGTAAAGAAAAAGATTGTTCCTTTTCCCTGTTCTGATGTAAGCCAGATTTTGCCACCCATAAGTTCAACATAAGCTTTTGAGATTGAAAGTCCAAGCCCCGTTCCTTCATAAAATTTTGATATGGTGTTCTGAACCTGGTAGAAACGATCGAATATTTTTTCGTAGTTTTCAGGAGCAATCCCTATACCTGTATCCGATATACTGAATTCAAGATAATCATCCGTTTTTTTACATCTTGCCTTTATTGATCCTGCTATCGTGAACTTAAGGGCATTGTTCAGGAGGTTTGAAAGGATCTGGATCAGTTTTGTCCTGTCTGCAAAAATCAGGGCATCAGGACCAGAAAGTTCAGATTTCCATTCCAGTTTTACATTCTTCTCGACAGCTTTTGGCAAAAATTGTTTACATGTGGATTCCAGCAGTAATTCGACATCTACTTCATTTTTTACAAGTTTTACCAGGTTTGCCTCGATATTGGAAATATCCACAATATCTGAAATAATAGCAAGCAGCTGGTCGCTGCTCTGCATAATTGTCTCAATATATGACTGGCGTGTATGTTTATCGATATCCGTTTCTCCGATCAACGCGCAAAATCCAACTATTGCATTCAACGGCGTTCGGATCTCATGAGATATATTATGAAGAAATGCTGTTTTGAGCCTGTCACTCTCTTCAGCTTTCTCCCTTGCTTTGATGAGTTCATTTTCAAATTTCTTGCGTTCAGTGATATCACGCATGCTTCCGATAATTTTTTCAGGACATCCCTGATCATCAACACTGATCTTTGCCATAATGGAACAAGGTATCAATGAGCCATCACGGTTTTTAAGGGTGATCTCAAAATCACTTACCATTCCCTTTTCTTTCAAAGCTGACAAAAGCGACTGCCGTTTTTCCGGAATCTGGTAGAATTCATCAATGGATTTTCCGACAAGATCTTCCCTTTTGTACTGATCCTTTGACAAAGTCCTGATGGACGGACTTATTTCGATTATTGTTCCATCAATTAATGTTTCGTAATACAGATCCTGAACATTATCAAAGATCCTGCGGAATTTTTTCTCACTTTCCTGCAGTATTACTTCAATGCGTTTACGTTCTGTGATATCCTCAATACTGGAAATGATGCAATATTCGTTGCCCAACTGGATGACCTGGGAGGATAATAATGTTGTCAGAATACTCCCGTTTTTCGCTCGCAACTGTGTCTCCTGCCGGATCATGGACCGACCATCCTGAAGAGTGGCTATCATTTTTTGTCTGTCCTTTTCGTGAACCCAGATGTTCAGACCTAAAGTAGTATTACCGATAGTTTCTTCGCGGGTGAAGCCGGAAATTCTGGTGAATTCGTCGTTGACCTCTATGATACTGCCTTCTTTCATTTTTGCTATCATAAATGAAATGGGAGAGGTCTTATATGCCTTTGAAAAGCGTTCTTCGCTTTCACGCAGTGCATTCTCCACATTTTTACGCTTGGTAATATCCCTGGTGACACTTATAATATGAGACACACCTTCAAGATCAATTAACGAGGCTGCCATCGATCCATATACTATCGTCCCATTTTTTGCAAGAAATTCAGCTTCAAAGTACTTAACTTCCCTGTGAGATATAAGCTCTTTTATAAGATTTTTACGGTCATCAGGGTTGGCCCATATATTCATCTCAAGCGATGTTTTCCCTATAATATCCTTCTCAGTATATCCCATAGTCCTGGTAAAAACTTCATTGATGGATATATAAAGCCCATCGGAAAACCGATTAATATTTATCGCATCAGGACTCGTCAAATATACTTTCCTGAATTTTTCCTCTGATTTACCAAGCCTTTTAATCTCTTTCTCGGATAATTCCTTCAGTGAATTATATGCCTGTTGTAAATCACTGATTTCCTTAATAAGTTCTTCCCGTGACTTTCCCTTTTTGCTCATTTTAATTTTAATTATCAGATCTTAGTTCCAGGATAATATAATTCAATTTGTGATCAACTGATTGAAATAGTGAGTCTGAAGATGGAAATTGGTTTAATAATTATCATCATCAAAGTTACATTTTTGTTCAGCTTTTGCCAAAGATTTAATTTTTAAATATTTAGGGATTCAGAGGGGAATATGATCACTAACCCAATTATTACCCCTTTACATACCAGAAAATCAACAAAACCTGTTACAGACCTGGCACAAAACGAAAAACACCTGCACTGTTGAATGTGTAAGTGTGGGAAAGCCGGCAACCCAGATCACCATTGGCCGGAAATTCCTGACCATTAAAAGCCGGAGTTAAATACTTATCAATTAATGATTTTCACTAAAGATATGAATATCGGCAGAATGTGGTCAATATGCGCGGCTTTTGCAAATAATGCTGATTTTGATTGAATAAACTTATTATAGAAGCCGGTATATGCCTTCCGGACTTTTACATACAAAAGCGGACTAATACTCTAAAACTGGAAAAAAACTCCGGGTTAATATTTAGAGAAGTTATATAAGCTTAATATTCCACAATTTGTTCTGTCCAGGTCGGGCCGTTGATATAAAACATTCCATTTTTGTAGTACACTGGCTCAATTCCTAGCTGAGGCGTCTTTTCCCAGGCCTGCAGGTCGTGACAGTATGGATACGGACGTTTATCATACATGAGGTAATGACATGAGCTCCACAACTTGCCGTCTGGACCTTCGAACAGTGCATTATGGCCCGTTTCACAATATGGATCTTCGCTGTCCTGAAATTTAAGATTTGCATATCCTCCGGCTTTTGCAAGTTCAGGCCGATATCCCTTTTTCCGCGTTCCAAAGATCGGTTCAAGTGATGCAAGTTTCCATGGACCAAGCGGAGACATTGATTTTAACAGGCCCACCTCATAACCCCTGGTCCATGTTGAGAAAAACATGAAATATGTGCCATCTTTTTTTATAACAAAAGGTCCCTCAATACCTCCGATCATCCAGTCAGGATTACCAGGGTCTTTCTTATCGAGGAATTTTTGAATATTGCCGATGATCTTGCCTGTTGTCAAGTCGATTTGTGCCTGAAAAAGTCCGTTGCCGCTGCAATAGAGATAGGTTTGTCCATCTTCATCTTCAAACAAAGTTGCATCATTGTTATACTGAGGAGTCAAAGGCCCGTTCACCAGTTTATAGGGACCAGTAACTTTGTCTGATGAGAACAGCCAGATACTATGCGTACCCATCCCTTTTGGATCCTTCTCAGTGACTTTCCCGCTGTTTACGGTAAGCCAGTATTTATTTTTGATATAATGGATTTCAGGGGCCCAAAACCTGCCGTTGTAAGGGCAGTCGTCAGGCAGTTTGCTGGCATCAATAAGCCATGAGTGTTGCCGCCAGTGAATCAGGTCGTCTGAAACCAGCAAACGAACACCTGGATTTGGTCCGCTCCAGACAGGATTGGATGTTCCCGTGCAAAACCACTGGTTTCCTACCTTGATGATGAAATGATCTCGCATCGAGATAGCAGTATCCCTTGTAATCGGATTGGTATAACGAAAAATGTGAGTTTCGTTTCTGTCAACTGCTGCATTTTTTTCTGGAGCCGTCTGAGCAATGCCGGCAAATGAAAACGCCAGTAAACTCCAAAACAGACAAAATCTACATTTCATATCTGGGATTTCATTAAAAATAAAAACACTATTGTCTTTTATACGACTTCAGTGATATCTTGAAAGCTGTGCCGGCTGAACTATCGCCTCATTCGTTTCGAAAAGGCAGATGATTTCTGAAAACCGGATATACATCTTAGTGTTTATGTTCATTTCTTTTCCACGCTGATTTTAATTTGTGTAAATGAATGTGCCGGGAAAGAACAGGTCAGTTTATTCTTCTCTGTTTTTATCTCGTTCGTTCTTGGAATGTACTGATCCTTTTTGCTGTAATTGAAAGGTTCATCAAGCGAAGATGGGTTTATTATACTGACTTCGGCCTGT
This sequence comes from uncultured Bacteroidales bacterium, assembly GCA_963717685.1. Taxonomy (GTDB): domain Bacteria; phylum Bacteroidota; class Bacteroidia; order Bacteroidales; family VadinHA17; genus LD21. Next base: position 3,477,901 of record OY970346.1, read on the forward strand.
CCGGTGAATTCTCCCGAAACAGGCAGTATGTCTGCTGTGATCGTCTTGTCTTTATTTCTGTTGACTACATTAATGTAAACAGTGTTTGTTTCTTTTTCATAAACTGATGTGACATCGAGGTATGGGATTCCCTTGTTTTTTTCAGTATTGAATGTGTCGCATTGAATATAGGTATCAATTGATTTTCCAAGACAATTGTCGGAAAATAATTTAAAAGTATAAAACAGGGGGGTTTTAAAAGTTCCATGATCTTTATCACTGCTTAATAGTGAAGTCATCATGGTAAAATTCGCCATCTTAATAATATCGGCATGGCGGATAAAAGAATTAAAGCATTGTGCTACTGGCAGAACAGACAGGAAATTTTTTCCGAAGGAACCCCATTCGTCGAGTGAAATATATATTGGGTTCTTAAAGTTGTTCATTGTTCTGACAGTTTCAATTTCATCGGCGGTTATCCTGATTTTTTCTTCAAAATCCATGGCGCTTTGGCCAACGTAAGAATAATAGTCTTTTGAATTCTTCCAGTAACGGTGAATAGAGATATAATTAATAATATCCCCAAGGCCTGTGAGTATTTTTCTGTTCCATTCGACCCACTGTCCCGTACTCTCGTAATACGATGATCCTGAGGCTACAAATTTGATTGAATTGTCCACAGCTTTCATGGCCTTGACAGCTTCCCTTGCTGTCTTGACATAATCTTCAGCGTCTTTATGGCCAAGCTCCCATGGTGCACCGTCAACTTCGTTACCAAGATCCCATATTTTTACGTTATACGGCTTCTCATGTCCGTACCGGGCACGTAAGTCAGAATAATAGGTTTCTTTCTTATAGTTGCAGTATTCAACCCAGCTGCATGCATCGCTTATCTGAGCAAGGCCGAGATTTACACATATAACATTTTCGCTGCCAATTGATCTGTTTAATGCCACCCATTCATCGGTTCCGACATGGTTGTTATCAACCCCTCCCCATGCAAGGTTTATACGCGAAGGCCGCTGGTCTTCAGGTCCTATGCCATCCTGCCAGTTATATCCCATGGCATAATTTCCTCCCGGCCAGCGCATATTGGTTATTTTAAGTTCCCTCATTGCTTCAATATAATCTTTCCTGAACCCATTCTCATCAGCAAGTGGTGAAGCCGGATCATACAGATTTCCATATAGTGTATTGAAGCTGACTGTGTCAGGAGCACCTATCATTCTTCCGCTGAATTGGATAGGTTCCATAAAAACTCCATAAATCTCAGGGTCAATATCTCCTATTGCCCTGTCTATATCAATCTTGATTTTTGCTGTCTGGGCGTTCAGGAGAACAGGGCAGAGAGCCAGCAGGATAAATGATATTTTTTTCATAACAGATTATTTGAAGATATTTTGAAACTATTTTAAAAATTGAATCCAGTCTATTTCTACAGGATTATTGTCTTTCAGGATAGTGACCAGATTATGGATTCCATGTTTATATTTTGATATCCGTGAATTGACCGTAGTCCAGTCCGGGCTTTCAGGAATTCTAACTTCAGCTAATAAAACGCCATCTGCTTTGTCCAGCCTGATTTGCAATACACCTCCTTTTTGTGACAGGGCTTTTATCTGTACCGATTTAATTTCTTTACTTCTGAAATCAACGGCATTGTACTGAATCCATGCATCCTTTTCCCAGAGTACTGCCTTCCAGCCATTGAATGTATTCAGTGAATCCAGGAAAGCGATCGATACGCCATTTCCACTTTTAAAGCTGTATCTGTCGATTTCAACTCTTTGTAAAGCATCAGTCAAACCTACTCCCCGAAGCGTGGGTGTTACTTTCTGGATTGTACCATCTGCATTGAAATTGAGGCTGTCGATCCTGACAGACCTGTTCTTATCAAATTTTGGAGAGAGATCGTTTTGATGATAGAACAGGTACCATTGATTATTGAATTCTAAAATGGATTGATGGTTTGTCCAACAGACTGTAGGGGATTCGTCCATAATCACTCCTGTCACCTTAAAAGGCCCTATAGGATTATTGCTGATAGCATATTCGAGCCTTTCGGTTTTGTTCTGAACATGCGGATATGTCATATAATAAATGCCATTCCGCTCGAACAAATAAGGCCCCTCTTTCAGCCCTTCTCCTGGAAGGCCGGCAACTATCTGAGGATCAGAAGCGAGTTCCAGCATATTTTCTTTAAGCTTTGCCACATATATATTTCCCATTGCCCAGTATAAATATGCCTGGCCGTCTTTATCGATAAAAGGATTGGGATCAATTCCCCTGACATTCTTTAACGGTCCGGGTTGAGGAGTAAATGGCCCTGTAGGATTGTCAGCAACAGCGACGCCTATTGAAAAACCCCGGCCAAATGCAGCTTTGGTGTTCGCAGGGAAATAGAAATAATATTTGTCATTTCTGGCAATACAGTCAGGAGCCCACATGCTGAAGGAGGTTGAATCGACCCAGCTGACTTTGTTCTGACTTACGATAACACCATGATCGGTCCAGTCTGTAAGGTTTGAAGATGAGAATACATGATAGTCTTCCATACAGAACCAGCCGGTACGGCCCTTTCCTTCTCTGGCGGGAATATCATGGGACGGGTATAAATAAACTCTTCCGTTAAAAACCCTTGCAGACGGATCAGCGGTAAATTGATCCCTGATAATCGGGTTTTGGGCATTTGCGTTTATAAGGCCTGAAAAGATCAGGGAAGTTAAAAGCATGGTTGGATACAGTCCGGGGATTTTCATTTTGATGTTTTTTGCCAATCCGTAATTATTTACCGTCAGCGTGAGATTCACTTTACTCTGAACCAGTCAAAATCGACATATCCGCCGGTTTCTTTAGTAGCATAATTAAAGAGGCAGAATTTATTCCCGGTAAATATGGAAAGACTGAATCGCATTAATAAATCATCACCCAGCTTATTGAATATCCTGTTGTCAAAACTGTACTCAAAGGAAGCCCTGCTTGTGGCATTAGAAGCAATTGTGCGCAGATATATCACGGTTTTATTCATAGCAACAGAGTCAATTATTTTGCCATTGTTTACCATTATTATATATCTGGACTTATTTTCTTTCTTTACACCTATGTAGGCATTTGGATTTTGAAAAACAGCCAGGCCTGCAATATCGCCGTTTTTCATTTTATTGACTTTTAATTTGGTAACGGCTGTAGTCGGAATGTCCTGGTTATAATTTGCGAAAGGTCTTTGGGTTAGAGTATTGGTGGCTTCGCTTAAGTTTGAAACGACCTTCCCTGTTATCAATCTTAAATAACCAGGCTTTTGAGTCAATGACCATTTAGTTGAATCAGGGTTGTGGTTCCAGCCCCATTGCAGACCTAATTTTTTACCATTGAATTCATCTGAAGCCGGGAGAACTTTAACTGGATGTTTTCCCCCGACATTGGGTTTTCTGTACGTTATGACGCCATTGCCGCCAATACCTGCGACAGGCCATCCATTGTCCCAGGTTACAGGCTGTAAAGATGGAAAACGTCCGAATGGTCCGCTATCAACAAAGAGCATAGTCCACCATTCTCCGGTTTGCGTTTTTATCAACGCTCCCTGATGAACGCCATAAGTAATTCCCCTAGTGGTATCGCGAATTACCACCCTTTGATCATAAGGTCCGAAAATATTTTTTGATCGCAGCGCAACCTGTATTCCATCCCTGCCTCCATAAGTGCAGTACAGATAATAACAGCCATTGATTTTATATACATGAGTGCCTTCTAGCCCATTACGGATATCACCGGAATAGACAAGAACATCTTCTCCTTTGGGCGCAAAGTCTGAATCCAGCTCCGTGATATAAATTTTACTATAGCCATGGGCCACATAAATTTTCCCGTCATCGTCAAAGAATAAACCCGGGTCATAAAATCCCCTTTGCAATTTTTTTATATCCCATGGACCTTCAGGATTTACAGCCGTACAAAGAAACCCACCTTCATCAAGTGTTATAAAAAGCAAGTAGAATTTACCCATGTTGTATTTTAAGCTCGTTGCCCATTGTCCATGTGAATATCTGTTGCACCCATCAAGGGTGTAACATTTATTAAAATCGAATCTCGGCACTGCATTATTGCAGTATTCCCAGTTGACGAGGTCGTGCGATTTCAGAACCGTAACACCCGGGAAAATAAACATTGTAGTCGTGACCATATAGTAGGTACTATCCACCAAGATTACATCCGGGTCCGGAAAATCAGCAGGAATAACAGGGTTGGTATAAGTCCCGTCGCTATTATCGCTTACTAATTTCTGGGCAGTTAAGCCAGCTGTGCTTATAAATGAAAACAAAACCAGATATAGGCCTGTTCCAGATATTTTTTTCATTTGAGCTTACGATGGCATTATTTAAACAGCAACTGGGCGAAATTATATAGATTATTTCTCCATACTGGCCATGTATGCCCTCCTGGGTATTCACTATATATATATTTGATTTTCATCTCATCAAATTTTGAGAGCATAGTCTGACAGTTCTTAAAGGCTATATCTTCTTTTCCGCCAACTCCAATCCAGAGAAGATTCAGATTATTTTTAATCTTATCGAGATTTTTTTCCATTAAATTATATTGCGCGTCTGCAAGATTGCTCTGCATTGGCAGTATCCAGCCAGAGCTAAAAACTCCGAGATATGAAAAAAGATCGGTATTATTCATCCCCACATAAAGAGTCTGTACACCTCCCATAGATAACCCGGCAATCGCCCTTTTTTTCGAATCGGTTTCTGTACGATAATTACTTTCGATAAACGGTATAACAGATTGCTTCAGTTCTGCCTCAAACAGTTTTAAGCTGTTTTCGCCAAAGCCAGATAATGGAACATTTCCATCAGGCATTACAACAAGCATGGGTATTGCTTTTTTTTCAGCAATAAGATTATCGAGGATCAGATCTGTTTTACCCTGTGTGGCCCAACTACTTTCATCTTCACCGCCACCATGCAAAATATACAAGACTGGATATTTTTTGTTCGTGTTTTCATCATAACCGGCAGGCTTATAGATATAAAACTGCCGCCATGTGTTAAAGACAGTGGAAAAATAACGTTTAATACATATTTCTCCGTGGGGGACATCTTTTATTGCATAATAGCCATCTCCCCTGAACGGTACTTCAATACCACTTGCCATCCGGCCCATTCCATAAAAGGTTTTACTCGCGGGATCAACAACAGCAAATCCATCAATCAGAAGAGAATAATAATGAAAACCTTCAGTTAAAGAATCGGTAATTGCCTCCCACACTCCATCACTATCTTTTACCATGTCGTATTTCTTTGCCAGATCGATCTGAATCTTTAGGGCATCAGGCGCTTTAACACGAAATATGGCACGTCCGTCGGGTAAAATTTGAGGATACTTTACTCCTCTGACATTGGTTGAAAGAGGTATCCCTGCGACGCTGTATTTGTCAAATTTTGATACGTCCACCGGTTTGAAAATAAGCTGGGAAAACATATAAAGGTCGTTTTTCCAGACTTTGAAATCATGCACTCCTGGTTCGATATAGTAAATATGGGGGATATTATTTGCATTCAGATAATCGTGTGTGCGCTGGCTGAACGTTATCAGGTTATCATTATCGCCGCAAGAGATCCAGAGCAATTTCAATTTTTTCTTTGTCTCTTCCGGATTTGGAACCAGCAATTCAGGGTTTTTAGTGTTAGGAGCCGATGAAAATCCTCCTATCCAGGCAAATTTGTCGAGATTGCCCAACCCAAAATTTAGAGATTGCCCACCACCCATTGAGAGGCCGGCAATAGCCCGGCTTTCACGGTCCTTTATTACCGGATATCTTTTTTCAATGAACGGGATCAGATCATAAAGCAGATCCTTTTCAAATGTTTCAAATGCCTTAACTTTGAGGCTATCGAATATATTTCCAACTGGGCGGTCATCCTTCATGGCCCTGCCATTTGGCATAACAACAATCATTGGTTCGATTTTTTTGTCAGAGTAAAGATTATCAAGGATTACCTTAGGCTGGCCATTCTTGAGCCACTCAGTCTCATCACCGCCAATTCCATGTAAAAGATATAGGACAGGATACTTCTTCTTATTTGAAAACCCGGGAGGAGTATAAATTATAGCCTTACGTCTAGTGCCGACTGTTTTTGACGTGTAATAAACTGTATCGATCTTCCCTTTAGAGATACTTTCTTTTAAGACATCAAAACCCCTGGGGGCGTGTTTATCAATGATTTGTGAGTTTCCGATCTGGCTGATCAAAAACAAAGCTGAAAACAGAATTAAATGTAGTCTCATTGAGATATGGAATCTGAAATTAATTTTGACTCAAGAAAGATATTATCCCCTTTAAACAGGTTTATCTTCTTTATAAATGCTTGTTCGATTACAGTTTTAAATGTAGAAATATTATTAAGATATTTACCTGTACAAAGGAGAGATTTTTGATTAAATTGCAAAAGCCGGACACCTTGACCACATTTAGCCGATTCAATTGCAATTATCATAAATATTTTAACAATAAGCACTTAATTCCGGCTAAGGATGGTCAATTTACCCCGGCGAAAAGTGGTCAGAGCCACTGGCTTCTCCACTATATCTTAATATTTATACCATTAAAGGTTAGAGTAATTTATTTATATATTAACTTTATTTTAATTGATTATTTTTCTAAATCAGGGAAACTAAAAGATAGATCAGATGGGAAAAATTAACCGAAGGAAATTCATTTATTCCACAGCGCTTATTGCAGGCATGCCCCGCGTTATTTCTTCCTTTGGAAGTACACTGGCCGGAAGTAAACCAGCCGCGAAACCCGGTAATATCCGGGTTGGGGTTATCTCTGCTGCAAATGACCCGGAAAAAGATCTGAAGATTGTAAGGGATCTGGGATTCGCGGTTTGTCAGGTTAATATAGAGAGCTATTCCCCCGGGCTTGCAAAAAAGCTTTCGGCAACACTTACCGAATATAGGCTGAAAGCTGTTTCATTAATCTGTATGGGACCGGGGCCCGACGTATATAACTTTACCGAAGGTCCCTCTACAATTGGTCTTGTGCCGCGTGAAAACAGGGCGGCACGCGTGGAGCGTCTTAAAAAGGGCATGGATTTCTGCAAGGCAGCCGGCATCCCGGCCATTCAGACCCATTTTGGCTTTATTCCAGAAAACCCTAAAGACACACTTTATGGGGAGTTCATTGAAACCATGAAACCTCTCGGTGAATATGCCCTGAAAAATGGCATTGACATATACTTTGAGACAGGACAGGAGACTCCCGTCACCCTGTTAAGGGCAATACTGGATATCGGAACTGGCAACCTGTTCGTGAATTACGATACGGCTAACCTTGTTTTGTATGGAAAGGCAAATCCTGTTGACGGATTGAAGGTTATAGGCAAATATGTAAAATCGCTGCATGCAAAAGACGGCTTTTACCCTACAAATCCTTATGAACTTGGAAAAGAGGTTCCTATACCGACCGGTGAAGTTGATTTTCCGGAAATAATAACATCACTCAAAAAGTTGAATTTCGAGGGGGGTATCATTATTGAATATGAGCTTGCTGACAGTACCAGCGAATATTTCCTTAAAACGAAGACGTATTTGGAGAACCTGATCAACACTTGATCCTAGTTGTAAAAGCCGGCCATATTGACCACTGATTTTTCCAGAGGTTTTTTATAAGGGAATCAAGCCAATATCCACTAAAAACCTAGCACAAACCTAGCACAAAACAAAAAACACCTACACGGTTAAATGTGTAAGTGTTTGATTTTCTGTGTAGCGAGAGGGGGGAATGATCCCCCGACCTCATGATTATGAATCATGCGCTCTAACCAACTGAGCTATCTCGCCATCCGTCCGCCGGATCCGCCAACTTGCGGAAAAGGCGGAATTTTCTTTTATTCCAATGATCCCCAGACCTTCCCGATCCTGATCGGGATGAGCCCTGCCTGCCGGCAGGCATGTATCTCGCCATGGCTTTTTGCGGGTGCAAATATAAAAAGTTTGAACCTAAATAGCAATAAGAATATTTTCAGGTTTCAATATTTTTTCTATATTGCGAAACAGTTATTGAAAGTTTCCAGAATGAGAATCGAATATGAACTGGAATATACTCTGAATTGTTCTACCAAGGTCCTGTTCTCAAGGCTCAGCACCCCGGAAGGACTTGGAGAATGGTTCGCTGACAATGTGGCCATTGAAAGTGATATATTTACTTTTTCCTGGTCAAAATCAGAATCAAAAGCAAGACTCATCGCACTTAAGGAAAATAAATTCGTAAGATTCGAATGGATCGATAATTCAGACGAAGAATCAAATTATTTCGAGTTTCGCATAGTCGTTGAAGAGCTTACAGGCAGCCTGGCCCTGATAATAACCGATTTCGCAGAACCTTCTGAAAAAGAAGATGCCGTAAAGCTTTGGGATACTCAGATTGAGAACTTGAGAAGGGTCCTTGGTATTTAAAACGCAAGACCATGACAGACACCGGGTGATGGGAGTAATCTCATAACCATCATGCCTTTATTTTATTCAGGGACAATCAGTATTTATTATTAGTTGATTTCTCGGGGAAATCGAGTATTTTTGCGATCAAATCCGGGCAGGTGAAGAAAGTCGACAAATTTGTCATAAAATCATTTATTGGCCCTCTCATACTCACATTTTTTATTGTGCTTATAATCCTTCTTTTGCAGTTTCTGTGGATGTATGTTGACGAACTGGCAGGTAAAGGGTTGAACTTTAAAATACTGGCCGAGCTCCTTTTCCAGTTTGCACTTTCGTTTGTGCCTACCGCCCTGCCACTTGCAGTACTTCTGGCTTCACTTATGACTTTCGGGAATATGGGTGAGTTCAGCGAGCTCGCTGCATTGAAATCATCGGGAATCTCCCTTCAAAGGATCATGGGATCACTGGCAGTCCTGATAGGCTTACTTGTAATTATTTCCTTCCTTTTTTCAAATTATGTGCTTCCATACTCAAATCAGCAGGCAAGGTTACTGCTTTATGATATACGCCGCAAGCGCCCTGATATTAACCTTCAGGCCGGCTCCTTCAACAATGATATAGACGGATTCAGCATTAAAGTCACATCAAAGGATGCTCTGACAAACAGGCTGGAAAAACTTATTATCTATGACCACCGGGACCGAAAGGGAAACATATCCGTCACATATGCCGATTCAGGTTATATAAAAGTCACTCCTGACGAAACAGCAATGATAATGGACTTGTTCAATGGCTTTTCATTTAATGAGCTTGAGGAAAAAGCAGTCAATCCCGCAGTAAAAAGGTATCCCTCACGGAAGGATAATTTTAAAGAACAGACCATAGTGCTTTCCCTTTCAGGATTTGACCTTGAACGAAGCAATAATGAGATGTTCCGGTCCAATTCCTGGAGGAAAAACATGGCTGAGCTTTCACACGATATCGATTCAATAGATAAAAGCCTGGAAGCAAAACAGAAATCGCAATACGCTGATTTCAGGCTTAACCGGATATATGTGAGCCGGAACCGGATCCCGCGCGATATTGTTCACAAAGATTCTTTAAGGAGACCTGTCCTCCCGGCAAAATTCGATGTAAAGGCACTTTTTGAAAAACTTCCTGTTGAAAGCCAGAGAACTGCCCTGGCAAAATCCATTGAAAGCATTAAGGAGGCAAGTAATTATCTTACTGCAAAAACAGAGACCATGAAAATGCAGGTGAGGCAACTTAAAAAATTCGAGATCGAATGGAATAAAAAGCTTACCCTTCCTTTTGCCTGCATCATTTTTTTCTTCATTGGAGCGCCCCTCGGGGCAATTATCAGAAAAGGAGGACTTGGAACACCGGCAGTCATTTCAGTAATCTTTTTTGTGATCTGGTATGTGATCTCCATAACCGGAGAAAAAATGGTCGAGGAAGGCATAATGAGCAATATCCCTGGATTGTGGTCAGCTTCATTGATACTCCTGATTATAGGGATGTTCCTGACCTACAAGGCTTCAACAGATTCGGTGATAATGAACATTGACACTTACCTGTCATTTTTCCGCAGGATAAAGGATTATATCTACAAAGTAGCTTTCCAGGGAAAGACGAAGAACCCTGACAACATTACAATCAATGATGAGCAATTACAAACTTAATTCAATAGAAGAAGCCATAGAAGAAATTAAAAGCGGAAGGCTTCTTATAGTTGTTGATGATGCGGACCGTGAAAATGAAGGCGACTTCATTTGCGCTGCCGAAATGATAACTCCCGACCTGGTCAACTTCATGGCAAAACATGGCCGGGGACTTATCTGTGCACCGCTTCCTGAAGAAAGATGTGAAGAGCTGGATCTCGACATGATGGTAGGAATCAACACATCAAGACATGAGACACAATTTACAGTAAGTGTTGATTTACTGAGTGATGCAACAACAACCGGAATTTCTGCCAAAGACAGGGCCCTTACAATAAAGGCTCTGGTCGATTCCTCGACAAAGCCCTCTGATCTTGCAAGACCCGGACATATTTTCCCATTGAAGGCAAGAGGAAAAGGAGTTCTGAGAAGAGCAGGACACACTGAGGCTGTTGTCGATCTCACTCGTGCAGCAGGGCTTAAGCCGGGAGGAGCGCTCGTTGAAATAATGAATGATGACGGTACCATGGCACGTCTTCCTGACCTTATTAAGATTCGCAAGAAGTTCGGGATTAAAATAATCAGTATCAGGGACCTTATTAAATACAGGCTCGAGAGAGACTCTATCATAGAAAAAGGTGAAAGAGTAAAACTTCCGACCGAAAGAGGGGAATTTGAATTTATTCCATTCAAACAAACAAGCAACGGACTTGAGCATGGCGCCCTGGTGAAAGGAAACTGGACGAAAGATGAGCCGGTTCTTGTGCGCGTTCATTCCTCATGCTTTACCGGGGATATCTTCGGTTCGATGAGATGCGACTGCGGACCTCAGCTTCATAAGGCCATGGAAATGGTTGAAAAAGAAGGAAAAGGAGTCGTCATTTACCTTAGTCAGGAAGGAAGGGGAATTGGACTTTTCAATAAAATCAAGGCTTATCGTCTCCAAGATGAAGGCATGGATACTGTTCAGGCAAACCTTAAGCTTGGATTCGGAGAGGATGAAAGGGATTATGGTGTCGGTGCCAGCATTATGAGGGAGCTCGGCCTGGGAAAAGTCAGACTGATTTCAAATAACCCTGTGAAACGGGCAGGACTTGAAGGCTATGGAATTGAAATTGTCGAGACAATACCGCTGATCATTAAACCCAACCCTTATAATCAGTTTTATCTGGAGACAAAAGCCAATAAGATGGGCCATGACCTTACCTGCTTCAAGCATAGTGTAAAGGATTGATATTTTTGCTAGTTTTGTCTGATAACCAGTAGGCCATTATGAAATCCCTGAAGATTGTATTCATGGGTACAGCTGCTTTTGCAGTGGCAACGCTTGGATCGCTGCTCATGAATGGCTATGATGTTCTGGCCGTGGTCACGGCACCAGATAAACGATCAGGCAGAGGAAGAAAAATGACCAAATCAGCTGTTAAGCAATTTGCAGAATTCAGCTACCTGCCCATTCTCCAGCCAGTAAATCTGAAAGATCCTGAATTTATTGATGCCTTGAAAAAGCTTGAAGCTGATGTTTTTGTAGTAGTTGCTTTCCGTATGCTGCCTGAAGTTATCTGGAAAATACCTCCCGGAGGCACAATAAATCTTCATGCTTCACTGCTGCCGCACTACAGGGGAGCTGCACCAATAAATCAGGCTATAATAAATGGAGAAAAATGGACCGGCGTTACAACATTTTATATTGACGATAAAATAGATAACGGGAATATCCTCTTAAGGGAAGAAGTACAGATCTTTCCCTTTGAAAATGCAGGAGATCTCCATGACAGGCTTATGAAGCATGGAGCAAGATTAGTAATCAAAACCCTAGACGGGATTTCAGAGAATACCATTATGCCACAGCCACAGTCTAAATTCCTGAAACCCGGGGAAGTGCCTAAAACTGCTCCAAAAATATTCCCGGAAACATGCATTATCGAATGGGACAATGATCCGGCAAAAATCAATGACTTTATCAGAGGACTTGCACCTTATCCCTGCGCAAAATCATTCTTTAGAAAGGAGGATAAAATGCTTTCCTTCAAAATATATGAGAGCCAGCCTGAAATCAGCGACCATATGCTCAGACCCGGATTTATTGTTTCTGACGAAAAACATTTCCTTAAAGTAGCGTGCAGAAACGGCTTTATCAATATTACAAGCCTTCAGTTGGAAGGGAAGAGCAGGATGAACACCGTAGAATTCCTCAGAGGATTCAATATTAAAAACTGTACTGTTGTCAGTTGACCGGCTTCATTGAACGAAGCCATATTTTCTCACCGGCAGAGGGTTCCTGACCAGATCCCATCCTGTTATATTCATACAATTTATTCAGCTTTACGCCGTATGACTGTGATATGCTGTACATTGTGTCTCCGCTTTCAACGGTATGAGTATCCTTCCCTATTTCAGCCTTGTCCCTCTTTGGCTGCAGGTAAAGCACCTGACCTGCAACCGGCTTAAAATTGCTTTCCAGATCATTGTATCTGGGAAGCTCCCATTTAAGTAACTGAAATTCATTGTCGATAGTTTCAAGCGTCTCCCCTTCCCTGGCAATAATGTATTTTATCCTGTTATTTTCCATAATCCTGGACACTCGTTCTGATATTGCCATATTTCCTGTTCCGGACAGAATGGTATTTGCACCATAAACCATGACTGTACCTGAATTATCAGGCTTCATCGAAGGAGAAGCCAGTGCCGGCTTAATCCTTCCAGCATTGCCATTATCATAATAATATAATTTGTTCTCCTCAATTTTTCTAATCAGCATGTTTGCATAATCCGGATTCGTGGCATAACCAGTTTTCTTTAATCCGATAGCCCATCCCCTGTAGTCGGTTGGCGGGTATTCAAAAAGCTCTTTGTACCGGGGAACATTCCTTAAAAAGTCCGAATGATCGCGGAACGAGTCCTCGGGCCTGGAATATTTTCTGAAACATTCATTTCGGGTTTCGTCATCATGCCTTAAAATAGGGCCGGTCCAGTCATCATGACACTTGATCCCGAAATAATTATTGCCATCCCGGGCAAGAGAGCTCCTTCCAAAATCCGACTCTACCATTCCCTGTGCCAGCGTTATGCTTGCAGGAATTCCTGTCCTTTTCATTTCACTGACTGCCAGATCGCCAAACTTGCTTATAAAGGACTGCACATCCGGATCAGTACCGGGAACTGTGGCTGCGTAACGGCTTGCCCTGCAAGATGTTAAGCTGATTATAATAACAGGAATGAATAAATATGATTTACGGAACATAATGCAATATTTTGTGTAAAAATAACAAAAGCGAGGCAAAGTCAGCAGTGTTTAAAATACTTAAAGCTTTTCTGGAAGAGGCAGGCTAAACTTAAGCTTGCTTCATGTTCGGATTTCTGCAATAAATCTTAACTTTACAGTCTAATCCCGATTAAACAGCCATGATTACAAATAAAACCATAACAATCACATATAAGGAATTCAACATGCCGGAGGAGCTTGATCCGCCTGACATGGAACTTCTTGTCTCAGCCCGTAAAATTGCATTAAATGCTTATGCTCCTTATTCCCATCTAAGGGTCGGGGCAGCGATAAGACTGGCCAGCGGGAAAATTATCCTCGGAACGAATGTCGAAAATGCAGCCTTCCCATCAGGGATCTGTGCCGAAAGGGCAGTCCTTTCCAATGCATCATCCAATTATCCCGGAGATAAACCAGAAGCTCTGGCTGTCGCCGCTGTAAATGAAAATAACGATATAAATGAGATTTTAACGCCATGCGGCAACTGCAGACAGGTAATTGCCGAGGAAGAACTCAGAAATAATAGCAACATCAGGATTATACTCGACGGGAAAGATAAGATTTATGTATTGGATAAAGGGAGCGACCTGCTTCCTCTTCAGTTCAGCAAAAATAATCTCACACCTGTTCCTGGCTTATAACCAGCTGGAAGCCTGCTCCATGGATATTCTTGATATTAAGCCTCGGGTCCTCAGAAAGAAACTTTCTTAATTTGGTAATGTACACATCCATGCTTCTGGCCGTGAAATAATCGTCATTGCCCCAAATTTTTTTAAGAGCCATTTCTCTGCTTATCAAGGCATTGGGATTAGTTGCGAGCAGTTCCAGAAGCTGGGCCTCCTTGGGTGAAAGCTTTTTCTCATCGTCGCCTGATGTCAGAGTCCTTAGCCTTGAATTGAAGGTGAATTTACCGAGTTCGTAAATATCCCTTGTCCCGCTTTGAAAATCCCGGCGTGACAGGATTGCCCGAATCTTGGCCAGAAGGATATCAGTATCAAAAGGCTTCGTTATATAGTCATCTCCTCCAACGCCATATCCTTTCAGCATGTCTTCCTTAAGTTTTTTTGCGGTAAGAAAAATAATCGGGACCAGATTGTTTATCTGCCTTATTTCGTTTGCAATAGTGAATCCGTCAACATGAGGAAGCATCACATCAAGTATGCAGATGTCGAACAAGCCCTTCCTGTAATGATCCACTGCATATTTCCCATCATCGACCCATTCGACCGCGAAATCGTTTATTTCCAGGTAGGATTTAAGGACCGATCCGAAACTCAGATCATCCTCAACAAGAAAGATCCTTACAGTTTTTGAATTCATTTTTCATTCTCCCAATTAAATGGTAAAAATACATCAAACCGACTGCCTTTTCCAATTTCGCTTGAAACAAAAATATTTCCCTTATGCGCCTCAATAATGGCACGGACATAGTTTAGGCCAAGCCCGAAGCCCTTTACATTATGTACATCTCCTGACGTCTTCCTGTAAAATCTCTCAAAAATTCTGCTCTGAACGCTTTTACTCATCCCTATTCCCTTATCTTCCACCGACATTATTAACCCGTTCCCGTTGTTCTTCGTTGTTATCGTCACATCGGGTGATTCAGGCGAATATTTAATGGCATTGTCCAAAAGATTATTGACAAGGTTAAGAAGATGTTCCTCATCGCCGTATATCATTGGATTTTCTGCATCAAGACTCAGATGTATCTTTCCATTTCGCTGTTGTACAAGTATATCAATTGTCTCAACTGAATGCTCAATAATGGAATGAAGCGAAACATCGTCAAATTTAAACTCAATTTCCTTTTTATCAAGAGAAGCAATCTGAAGTATTGTCTCCACTTTCTTATTCATCCGGCTGTTTTCTTTTTTTATTATACTTACGAACTGCCTGATGCTCGATTCATCCCCTATTATCTTGGGATTCGCGATTGTATCAGCAGCCAGAGAAATTGTAGCTATAGGCGTTTTGAATTCATGAGTCATATTGTTGAGAAAATCGGATTTCATTTCCGAAACCTTCTTCTGCCTGATTATCAAAAAAAGACTCAGTGCAAAAGTTGCAAGAATGATCAGTGAGAACAAGAGCGAACCCCCAAGTATCCAGGCCATTGAGCCCAGTACATAATTCGTTCTTTCCGGGAATACGACTGAGAGGACAAGATCCCGGCTTATAATATTATTAGGGAAAAGACTGACCTTGTACCTGCTTTTCAGGAAGTCATTCTTATCAGATTTTTTATAGGTTCCTTCCGTAACAGCTCCGTTCTTGATGACTGCAAACTCAAATGGGGTATGAATGCCTGAGAACAGGAGTGAACGCTTAAGGTAATACTCAATCTCCTTGTTGTCAATCTCAGTGGTACTTTCCCATTGATAAACCTCGGCAATCATCTCATCACTCATATCCTGAAATTCGCTTGATCTTTTCTTAAGCATGTCGACAAATTCATCCTGCTTCAGGTATACCTCTCCATTCTTTGCGGGTATCTTGTCCCCATTCTTTACAATGACCATTTTTCCCGGATCTTCAGGAGACGGCATGATAAATGTCGCTGAGTCTGAGGTGAGAATCGTGTCGTGCTTTATTACCACAGGCTTCTTGCCCGGTTCCTGTGTGACAGACTGATTGGTTATATGAATACTAACATTTCCACCATTACCAACAGTAAAGCTTCTGGTTGTAATATATCCGCCAAAACTATTTGAAGTATCATCGGCAACAGATCTGGGCAAAAGGAAATTATTGAAAAAATTCATCTTTCGGGATGATTCAATGGCTGCTGCCGCATCGTGGATACTCGAGTTCACATAATAATCAAAATTCTCATTCCGGATACCTATCGCATTCTTTATCCAGATTATCTGAACCCATATAATGCCGACAATGGAGAAAAGCATCATGAAAATAAGCCAGATGAATTTTTTTCTGCTCATGCCGCAAATTTAACTTATCATATACGAAAACATGTACGTTTTAACTTTTCCTTAACTCTTATTAACCTCAAATTAACTGCATTATATAATCTTTGAACTAATTTTGACTAAGAAATTAAAATCCATTGTAATGAAAAGCATCTTCAGAAATTTCCTGCTATTATCATTGATTTTCGCCGCTTCCACATCCCAGGCATCAAGTCAGAATAAAAACAATGAAAAGAAAATTAAAATAATAGTCGATAACGGAACAGGACCGAAAACCTTAATCGATACAACTTTCTCAAAGGCTTCGATGCCCGATTCTATAAAACTCTCAAACGGAGAGGTAATTTATCTTAAAGAATCAGAACTGGAAAATAACCTTAAGGCGCATGAATGTTGTCCTAAAAAAATTACTGTGACTGGAACTTCCGGGAAAAACAGCAATGAAATCAAAGAAGAAAAAACAATGACAATATGTATCAGCGGCAGCGACAGCACACTGAAAGCCGGTAACAGCCGTGAAAAACACGTCTATTCTTACTCCAGTGCAGTAAGCAACGGAACAAAGCCCGGATGCGTCATGATAGTTTCATCATCAGATGACAAAAGGGATGCTGACGGTGGCAAAGAAAAAGTCATTATTATCAGGGACAGCAAAACAATTGAAAAGAACGGAAGCAAGATCTGCGATGTTAACGTAAATAGTTCCGGTAACGACACCCTCCCAGAAACAACCACATACATGCTGGCAAAGAACGGGGTCAGGGTCACAATTGAGGGTGATAATGAAATAAAAACAAAAGAGCTGGCAAAGAAAATTGAAGAGTTACTTGATACTGCCACGAAGGATAATGTAAAAAAATAAGCGGCAATTTGCTTTCAGTCTGGCTTTAGTATGAAAATGAGCTCACAATCGGGCTCATTTTTTATATGCCGGCAGCGTTGAAAACATTCCAGATGTCTCCATCCGGCAATGGTGCGGTTATTACAATCTTTTCTTTTCTTACAGGATGAATGAATTCCAGCTTTCTGGCTATAAGGCTTATACATCCATCATCGTTCGATCTGGGGAATCCGTATTTAAGATCACCTTTTATCGGGCATCCTATACTTGCAAGTTGTGCCCTTATCTGGTGGTGGCGGCCCGAATGGAGCTCAATTTCGAGCAGGTAATATCTATCTGACCGCCCTACAATACGGTAGGTCAGGCTTGCCTTTTTTGAACCTTTTACCTCACGGTCATAAACAAATGTCTTGTTCCGGATTTCATCCTTTTTCAGATAATGGATTATCGTCTGCTCATCTTCAGGAGGTCTCTCCCTTACAATGGCAAGGTAAGTTTTCTTCACCTCGTTGTCCCTGAACATCTCATTAAGCCTTCCAAGAGCCTTTGATGTCCTGGCATATAAAATGACTCCGCTTACAGGTCTATCCAGCCGGTGTACAACCCCAAGAAATACATCCCCCGGCTTCCCGTACTTTTCTGCAATATAATTCCTCACTTCACTGTCAAGTGATGTGTCCCCGGATTTATCACCCTGAGAAAGGTCTGAGGCTCTTTTAAGAACTGCAATCAGGTGATTGTCTTCGTAAAGTACCTTCACCATTATCAGTATTGTTCCTTTTCATTCGGAAACTGCTGTGTCCTCACATCATTGATATATGCCTGGACTGCGCCTTTTATTTCATCGTGAAGATTATGGTACCTGCGCAGGAATCTTGGTGAAAATTCCTGGTTTATGCCAAGCATATCGTGCAGCACAAGTACCTGTCCGTCAGTATAGGGGCCTGCGCCTATTCCAATTGTCGGTATTTTCACGCTTTTGGTCACTTCCCCTGCCAGCCTGGCCGGTATCTTTTCAAGAACGATTCCAAAGCAGCCTGTCTTTTCAAGAAGCCTGGCATCCTCCATCAGTCTTTCTGCCTCATCTTCTTCCTTTGCCCTGACAACATAAGTTCCGAATTTATGGATTGCCTGGGGAGTGAGTCCGAGATGTCCCATGACAGGTATCCCAGCCGAAAGAATCCGTTCGACAGATTCGACGACCTGCAGTCCTCCTTCCAGTTTTACAGCTGCAACTCCAGTCTCCTTCATAATCCTTATTGACGAGGCCAGTGCCTCCTTCGAGTTTCCCTGGTAAGTTCCAAACGGCAGATCAACCACCACAAGCGCTCTCCTGACTCCCCGTACGACTGATGCTGCATGATAAATCATATTGTCGAGTGTGATGGGAAGCGTGGTGTCAAAGCCGGCCATCACATTGGATGCCGAATCCCCTACCAGGATGACGTCGATTTCTGCTTCGTCCAGTATCCTTGCAAAGGAATAATCATATGCTGTGAGCATTGCAATCTTCTCTCCCTTAAGCTTCATCTCATTAAGCACATGAGTGGTCACTCTTTTAACCTGGTTATGTATAGTCATAGCTCTTAATATGTTATTGACAGCCATCAAAGGTATTAATTTCTTTTAATTAGGTTCAGCTTCTTCTCCAATATACCCGGTACAAGGCCGGGTTAATCCAATATTACAGGAATGCCAGCCGGGCAAATGGAAGGAAGATCACCCGGAACCATTTAAAACTGTCGTTTTGTCATACATTTCGAATGGCACAATCATTGCATGAATAATATGTCAAAAAAAGTAAATTATAATAATATTATAAAATGGGAAAAATAATTGGTATTGACCTGGGAACCACGAACTCATGCGTTGCCGTGATGGAAGGCAATGAGCCTGTGGTAATCCCCAACAGTGAAGGTAAAAGAACCACACCGTCAATGGTTGCTTTTGTTGAGAACGGCGAGCGCAAGGTTGGTGATCCGGCAAAGCGTCAGGCCATAACAAATGCAAAAAAAACAGTATATTCCATAAAAAGGTTCATGGGCGAACCATACGACAAACTGACCCAGGAAATAAAAAGAGTCACCTACACAGTTTTAAGAGGTGAAAATAACACTCCAAGGGTGAAAATCGACGACAGACAGTATTCTCCGCAGGAGATATCGGCAATGATTCTTCAGAAAATGAAGAAGACTGCAGAAGATTATCTTGGCCAGGAGGTTACGGAAGCCGTGATTACCGTTCCTGCTTATTTCAGCGACTCCCAGAGACAGGCTACCAAAGAAGCCGGTGAAATTGCAGGACTTAATGTAAAGAGAATCATAAATGAGCCTACGGCAGCATCGCTTGCATACGGGCTCGACAAGAAATCACAGGATCTTAAAATCGCGGTATTTGACCTTGGAGGGGGAACATTTGATATATCCATCCTCGAGCTTGGTGACGGCGTATTCGAAGTTAAATCTACAAATGGTGACACGCACCTGGGCGGAGATGATTTCGACCACCTTATAATTGACTGGCTGGCTGATGATTTTCTGAAAGAGGAAGGGGTTGACCTGAGAAAGGATCCCATGGCACTTCAGCGTCTGAAAGAGGCTGCTGAAAAGGCAAAAATAGAACTCTCCAGCTCTACCTCGACAGAAATCAATCTCCCTTATATTATGCCTGTCGATGGAATTCCAAAACATCTTGTGAAAACTCTTACCAGGGCAAATTTTGAAAAGATATGTGATAAGCTTATCCAGGCATGTATCGAGCCCTGCAAGAAAGCCTTGAACGACTCCGGTTACAAGGTTTCAGATATTGATGAAGTTTTGCTTGTAGGCGGTTCGACACGTACTCCTGCGATACAGCAGCTTGTAGAGAAATTTTTTGGCAAGACTCCGTCAAAAGGTGTCAATCCCGATGAAGTTGTGGCAGTCGGTGCAGCTATTCAGGGCGGAGTTCTTACTGGCGAAGTGAAAGATGTCCTGCTGCTTGATGTAACACCTCTTTCTCTTGGTATTGAAACAATGGGAGGCGTAATGACCAGGCTGATCGAATCCAACACTACCATACCGACAAAAAAAACCGAAGTTTTCACTACGGCATCTGACAACCAGCCTTCTGTAGAAATACATGTGCTTCAGGGCGAAAGGCCAATGGCGGTTGGCAATAAAACTATCGGCAGATTCCATCTCGATGGAATTCCACCAGCCCCAAGAGGCATCCCGCAGATAGAGGTTACCTTTGATATTGATGCAAACGGCATTCTTCACGTCACTGCCAAGGACAGGGGTACCGGTAAGGAGCAGAGAATAAGGATTGAAGCTTCTTCGGGACTGAGCGACGACGAGATCAGAAGAATGCGTGACGAAGCCAAAGCAAACGAAGAAGCCGATAAAAAAGCCCGCGAAAAAGTCGATAAAGTCAATTCCGCAGACAGCATGATATTCACCACCGAAAAGCAACTCAGGGAATTCGGCGACAAGATTCCGGCTGACAAAAAGTCGGCCATTGAAGGTGCCTTGGCAAAGCTGAAAGAGGCTCATAAAAGTCAGGATATAAATGCTATCGACAGGTGTTTGGATGAACTCAACAAGGTTTGGCAGGCAGCTTCAGAAGAAATGTACAAAACTGCCCAAAACACTGGCCAGAGCACATCACAGCAGGGACCGGAACCAGGACCAGGACCCCAGCAGTCAGACGGGAACACAAAACAAGGCAACGATGAAGTGACCGATGTCGATTTTGAGGAAGTAAAATAACAGACGGACCGCACTAAAATCAAGTCAGGCCTATTTTACCGCAAAGAGCAATCTTCGCGGTTTTTTTATAAGCTTAAACCGGCATTTTTCGTACTTTTGACCAAACTTTCACGTTTCATATCCATGTATCTGAAAATATATCTGATAGTACCATTGATCGCCTTCACGGTGACAATCAGCAGCCAGGCTCCCTCCGACACAAATAAAACGGATCAGATGGGCAGAAAGCAGGGATTCTGGATTAAAAAGGGTACTGACGGCACAATAGAATACCAGGGAAATTTCAGCGATAATCATCCGGTAGGTGAATTTAAAAGGTATTATGAGGACATGACGCTGAAATCGGTGCTTTTCTACAGCAGCGACGGAAGAACTGCTGACGCTGAACTATATTATCCCAACGGCTATATATATTCAAAGGGAAAATATATTGATCAGAAAAAAGAAGGCAAGTGGCTATTCTATGCATCATCGACAAAAGGTTGCCTGATCTGCGAGGAATCGTACTCGGGAAATCAAAGAAACGGATTTTCCGTGAGATTCTATCCTGACAGTACAATTGCTGAAAAAATAAATTATTTAAATGACCTCAAAGAAGGAGAATGGCTTCAATATTATCCTGACGGAAAACCATTCCTGAAAACATTTTATAGGAATGGAATGCTTAATGGGACATTTGAAGTCTGGTACGATAACGGCCATTACGAATTTTCGGGTACCTACAAAGATAACATGCGCGATGGAAAATGGGACTTTTATAACGGTAACGGATCATTAAAATATGAGCTGAATTACGTTAATGGCGTTACAGATGATACCCGGATGGATAAAGACATTTCTGATTATTTCGACAGCCTGGGAAAAAATCAGGGTAAAATACCAGATCCGGAAAAAACAGGTGAAATAAGGTAATGACCATGATGGTTCATTCACCTTGAATATGGGCTAAAATGGTTTAATACGGCACTCTTCAAAACCAAATCAGAAACCAATACAACTTCTCTGATAAGCCTGTCATTTGTATAGTAATTAAAAATTGTCGACAGGATTGCAAGGGAAAGAAGTCATATAGATAGACCTTATCTCCTGACATCATCGGAAGAATTCCTTCCATATACCATGCCTTTGACGATACCTGGCAGTGATGTTATTAATTCCTCAGGATATACAACAGCGGAATACCGGCGTATATCAGGGCATATATTTGCAATATTAATCGCAGGAAACGGTATTTTTGTAATTAAGATAGTCAAAACTGGCAACTGAACATGACTGAAAAAATATCCCTGATCGAATTACAGCATATAATAAAGGACTCATTGTACATGGCTCTGCCTGATTATTACTGGGTCATTGCCGAAATATCCGAGATAAAAGAGAATTCTGTAGGTCATTGCTACCTTGAACTGATTGAAAAACTTCCTGATGAAAAGGATCCAAAAGCAAAAATTAAAGGAATTATCTGGTGCAGCCGTTTCAGGTTCATAAAGCCTTTTTTTGAAAATATAACCGGCGAGACACTCAGGGAAGGGATGAAAATCCTTGTCAGGGTCAAGGTGGAGTATCATGAGCTCTACGGGTTGAGCCTTGTAATATCTGACATTGATCCATCGTTTACCGTTGGCGAGATGGCGCTTAAAAGGGAGGCAATAATCAAGCAACTTGGTGAGGAGGGTGTCTTTACCATGAATAAGGAGCTATCCTTCCCCGCTTTCCCGATGAGGATCGCGGTCATATCTTCAGGCACTGCCGCCGGCTATTCAGATTTCAAAAGTCAGCTTATCAAAAACAGCTGTGGATATGTTTTTTATACGGCTCTTTTTGAAACGGTAATGCAGGGAAAAGAGACGGAAGAGAGTGTCATTTCGGCTCTGGACAGGATTGCAGAACACTCTGATATGTTTGACCTTGTGGCAATAATAAGAGGCGGAGGATCCCAAAGTGACCTCAGCTGGTTCGACAACTATAATATTGCCTTTCATGTCACTCAGTTCCCGCTCCCTGTGATTACCGGAATAGGACATGAAAAAGATATCTCTGTCACTGATATGGTCGCTTACCAGTCACTAAAGACTCCGACAGCCGTTGCTGATTATCTTATTGAAAAAGCAGCAAATGAAGAGGCCAGTCTTAAAGAGATGATTTCTGCAATAGCAGAATTCTCAAGGGAGATTGTAAATGATGGAATGAAGACAGTTGAATCCTTCAGGTCGAACCTGGTACCTGACGCCAGGTTTGTCATTTCAGGGAACAGGGAATTGCTGTCGGGAAAAATAATTAAAATGATCGATCTGGGCAAGGGATTGATTTTAAAGGCAGGCATTGTCCCGGCAAATCAGAGATACCGGATACGATCAGTCACTATGACTTACTCAGCGGATAAACGGTCAATGCTGGCAGAGCAAAGGTCGGACCTTATGGATTCTTCAAAAATCACACTTGAAAAACTCAAAAGAAAAACTGAGTCATTGAAGGAGGCCCTGAGAATTCTTGATCCGGCCAGTGTCCTGAGAAGAGGATATACCATTACCACTCTTCATGGCATCATAGTAAAAAGTGTCGGAGAAATAAACCTGGAAGACATCATTGATACACATTTTGCCAATGGAAAACTTAGCAGCAAGGTTATAAAAAAGTAAAATATCATAAAAGACGTTAAAATGGCAAAAAAAGAGTTTTCATTTAATGAGGCGGTCGCCGAAATAGAAAAAATACTGAGGAATATTGAAAGCGGCGACCTTGATATTGATAAGTTATCTCATGAAGTAAAACGCGCTTCGGAACTTATAAGGCAATGCCAGAGTAAGCTCCGGACTACGGAGGAAGAAATTAACAGTATCTTCAAGGATCTTGGATAAATAATATGAGTATCGGTAATCGATGCAAATCATGATTGATTTTCAGTCATCCCTGAGTTAAATATTTATTATCCCCGACAACCATATAAAATAATAAATCAGGACCAAAGTCCTGATTTATTACTACCCTAAACCTAAATCCATGAAAAAAATTACGTAACTTTCTGTTGTTACTACCTTCAGTATTTTAAACGAATAACGGCTACGGAATGTTTCATTTCAAACCTGCTTTTTTGAAACAAAGTCTCATTTTTTGACGAACAGGTCATTTTTCTACGCCAAGGACATCTTTGAATGCTTTAATAAGAGATTCTTTAGGTAAGGCGCCTACAGCCATTTGCGGCTTACCTGTCAATGGGACAAACAGAATCGATGGAATATTTTTGATCCCAAAAATCGCTGATAGTTCCTGTTCTTCTTCAGTATTTACCTTGTAGATACTCATTTTGCCTTCAAATTCCTGTGCAAGCTCCTCCATTATCGGAGCCACCATTTTGCATGGCCCACACCAGTCAGCATAAAAGTCAATTACGCAGGGCCTGTCACCTTCGAATTTCCATTCCTTATTATTCTCATAGTCAAAAACCCTGCTTAAAAATATTTCCTTTGTCAGATGTTCAGTCATTTTTCTTTTTTATTGGTTAACAATGTAAACTAATATTTGTTTGTGACAGATCAACCATCATGCCAATCGACCGCAATATTTATAATTGGTAGAAAATTAGCTAATAATTGTAACTTTGTCATGATTAATGAACAAATTGTCATATATACATATGAATATATGTCTTAATGATCCTGTTTTCGAACTTCTTTCAGAGGTAATAAGTGATGAAAATGTAGAGGCTTATGTAATAGGAGGCTGGGTAAGGGATTGTCTCCTTAAAAGGGATCATCCGGAAAAAGACATTGATATTGTTGTCGCAGGCAGTGGCATAGAGATTGCCAGAAAATGTGCAAGGCGCATTAATCCAGATCTGAAAATAAGTGTTTTCAGAAATTTCGGCACTGCCATGTTCAGATGGGGAGATTATGAGATAGAATTTGTAGGCGCCAGAAAGGAATCATATAACAGAGGTTCCAGAAAGCCTGTTGTCGAGGATGGCACCCTTGACGACGACCAGAAAAGAAGGGATTTTACCATCAATGCCATGGCATTAAGCCTCAACAGGAAGACATTTGGAGCATTTCTTGACCCTTTCGAAGGGCTCAAAGACTTGAAAAACAAAGTTATCAGAACACCGCTCGAACCTGACAGGACTTTCTCTGACGATCCTCTCAGAATGCTGCGCGCTATAAGGTTTGCGACTCAACTCGGCTTTTCGATTGAAAAAAATACATTTATGTCAATTACCAGGAATGCCGAACGGATAAATATTGTATCAAAAGAAAGAATAGTGGCGGAGCTGAACAAGATAATAATGTGCAAAAAGCCTTCAACCGGATTCCTTCTTCTTGATAATTCCGGCATCCTGAAGTATATTTTCCCGGAACTCGACAAGCTTAAAGGCGTTGAAATGAAAGAAGGCAAAGCGCACAAGGATAATTTTCTTCATTCAATAAAGGTGCTGGACAATGTTTCGGTTCATACAGAAAACCTTTGGCTCAGATGGGCTGCATTGCTTCACGACATAGCCAAACCTGCCACAAAAAAATATATCCCTGATACCGGCTGGTCATTTCATGGTCATGAATATATTGGATCAAAAATGATACCGTTGATCTTCCGCCACCTGAAGCTTCCCCTGAATGAAAAAATGAAATATGTTCAGAAACTTGTGGATCTCCATCTCCGTCCGATTGTTCTGTCACAGGAAGAAGTTACGGACTCAGCCGTACGAAGGCTTTTGTTTGAGGCGGGAGAAGATATAGATGACCTGATGCTTTTGTGTGAAGCTGATATCACATCCAAGAATGAAGCAAAAAAAGCAAAACACCTTGAGAACTTCAGATATGTCAGGAATAAGCTCAGGGAAATCGAGGAAAAAGATGCCCTGAGAAATTTCCAGCCGCCGGTTGATGGTGAAGAGATAATGAGAACTTTCGGAATAAAGCCCTGTTTGGAAGTCGGAATAATTAAAAATGCCATCCGTGAGGCTATCCTGGACGGTTTAATCCCAAATTCCCACGAGGCTGCAAGAGAACTTATGATTAAAAAGGGGAGGGAAATAGGATTGGTCCAATCTGAACAGTCTATTCCTTCCTGAGATCAAGGAGGACCGGCAGATGGTCTGAGAATCCCCCCTGGTAGCGGTAACCCAGATATGTTGAATATGGCCTGTATCCCGGATATTTCGGATCAGCCTTAAGCAAAAAATCAGGATTGAATATCATCATACTCCCTTTCTTCCGGCAAAGACCTTTCCTTGAATCAGTTACAGCATCAGAAACAATTATCTGATCTATCATCTCCCATGTTCCCATGTATTTATAAGTACCGGAATAATCTGGCAGAAATGATGATAAATTAATCATTGAAATACCGGACTCATAGCCAGATGTAAGCTTTTCAATTGCATGATCTGCAGGAGATGAATTAAAATCTCCTGCGATTATTATGTAGGGCGGGTTCACCGATTCCACTGCAATTGAATCGGATTTCCTTTTTATCATTTCTGCTATGGCCGACCGAAGGTAATCTCCTGCAAGTACTCCGCCTCTTCTTGAGGGCCAGTGATTCAGAAAAAAATGGATTGTATCGCCAAAAATACCGCATTTTGCATATAAAACGGTTCTTGATCTGAATTTATTTAAAGTCAGGTCATCAGGGATCAAATACTTATACTCAAAAACAGTTATGATATCTCTCCTGTAAATCAGACAGACATCAATCCCTCTGGGGTCGGGAGACTCTTCATGAATAATATCATAGTCGTACTTTGCAAGGCCGGTACTATAGACCAGGTCCCTGATCACTTTTCGGTTTTCGATCTCACATAAGCCTACCAGCGCAGGAGGTGAGAACTCCCCAGCGGCGATAATTGTCTTGTAAACAGCATTAATCTTATTATAATACCTCTCCGAATTCCACCTTCTCGGGCTTCCTGGCAGGAACTCATCATCATCTGTAAGGGAATCATTGTAAATGTCAAACAGGTTCTCGACATTATAAAACATAAGCCTCACAGAATGACTGGTATCTTCCTGTGAAAACCCTCTGAAATAAACGAACATCAGCAGCGAAAAAGTACCGGTAATTATTCTTACGATACCTTTTGACATATCATTATACAAACAGCAACATATCAGTACTGGTTAATCCAGCGATATCTCCTTGCGCTTTCTCCGAATTTTATTGCCAGGGTCAGTTCATGCGATCCGTAGCTGGCTTTTCTCAACTCTGTCAAAGTGAAGTCAACTGCATAAGCAATATAAAATCTCTGATACTTCAGCCCGAGCATAAAAATAATTGCATCATTGGTTCTGTAGGATAAGCCTGCCCAGTAATCCTCTTTATAATACATTCTTGCAGTCAGATCCATCTGAATTGAGCTGAAAAACATATCAGAGGATTTAATAAAAGTTGAAGGCTCCAGTGTCCAGTCATTGGTAATGGGAATCTTCAGCCCTCCGGTAATAAAATAATTTCCAAGTTCGGTTTCAGCCCTGTTTTTTGTGGTATCTGCAAACACCAGCGATCCCCTTAAAATATTTGTCATGGAAAAACCCACGAAATACTTTGCGGTAGTATAGTTGACTCCGAAATTAAAGTCAGGGATAAAAACTGATCTGTCGTAGCTCTGAAGCAGGGGGTCTTCCACAGAATAAAGCAACTGGTTATCAAAGTTGACAGCAAACTGGTAAGCGGTAAGGGCCAAACCGAATCCAAGGTCGTTTGGGACACCACCGGTCTGCCCCAGTGAAATATGATATGCATAGGCGAATTCAAATCCCGTTCGCCTCATTATTCCATTATAGTCGCTGAAAATATATCCGCCAAGTCCTACTTTCCCACCTTTCGTGGGTCTTATCAGTTTCTTCCTGACAGATGTGGTTTTCGAGATATAACTATCTTTCAGGAGCCGTGTCTGAAAACTGGCCGCATAAGTAGCCGGAGCATAACTTAGGCCAACCCATTGCTCCCTCGTCGTCAGAGTGACGGTCGTATATCCATCACGACCTGCATACGAAGGATTAATGAGAAAACCATTCATTATATACTGACTATACATCGGAACCTGTTGAGCATAAATGGTTCCACAAAAAAGAATCAGTGGCGCCAGCGAAAATAATCTCTTAGATAATCTCATATTTCTTTTATCAAATTATTTTTCATTACCTGATAACGCTTATAATTCCTGATCTCGGATTCGAACCATTGCCAAGAAACAAAATATAATGGTATGAATCCGTTGGCATCAGTTCTCCTCTGTACCTTCCGTCCCAAGGATTAGCTGCAATATTCTTTGAATGATAGATAAGCTTGCCCCACCTTGTGTAGATGAATAATTCGGCATTGGGGAATAAATCAATATTCTTTATCATCCAAACATCATTGAATCCGTCATTATTAGGTGTTATGATCTGAGGAATAAACAGGCATTTTTCGTTTCCTTCAACCTTGACTTCCACACTAAGCGACTTGGCACATCCATTAGTATCAGTCACAACGACGCTGTATATTGAAGAATCAAGACCTCTCCTGCTTAGAGAGTCAGCTCCATCCCACCATATTATCTTATAAGGTGCCACCCCACCTGAGACAGCGAGTGAAATCGAACCATCATGGGCATCAGGACAGGTCTCATCAGTGGTTGAAGCCGTAAGTGAGATAGCTGAAGGTTCAGCTATTGTAATATCACCGGTCACAGCGCATGAATTGGAATCCGTCACTGTCACTGAATATGCGCTGGCCTCCAAACCAGTAGCGGTTGCCGTTGTCTGAGCAGGCGAAGTGGTCCACAGGAATGTATATGGAGGAATCCCGCCGGAGGGAACCGCTGTCGAAGTACCTGTTGCTCCGCCGTTGCAAAGGACATCAGTTTTAGTCATATTCACAGTCAAAACAGACGGTTGTGCAACCGTTACGCCAGCTGTAGAAGTACAGCCGTTGGCATCTTTAACAGTGACTGTATAAGCCCCGGCCTTAAGACTGGTTGCTGTCGCTGTTGCCTGCACCGGAGAAGTGCTCCATGCATAAATATATGGTGATGTGCCTCCTGAAACTATGGCAGTTGCACTTCCTGTACTGCTTCCTGAGCATTTTGCATCAATTTCTGATGTCACGATAGAAATAGCTGAATCAGGCTGAGTAATTGCAACAGGCACATTAAAAGTACTCAAAAGTGAATCTCTTACTGTCACAGTATAGGAACCGGCTTTCAATGTATCAAAAGTTCCTGATGAACGATAGTCCACTCCGTCAATACTATATTTATATGGAGGCAGGCCGTTAATGCCAGATACTGTGACACTTCCAGTTGAATCACCGAAGCAAAGAACATTGGTTTGGGAGGTTATTATTCCTGAAAGTGCCAGTAAAGGCTGTGTTATTGTAACAGAAACAGTGACCGTGCAGAAATTAGTATCCTGAACAGTTACAGTGAAGGTTCCTGCTGTCAGGCTGCTGAACGTCCCTGATACCTGGTAAGCACTCGTATCCAGTTTGAACTCATATGGTGCAGTTCCTCCTGAACCTGCAACAGTAACGCTTCCATCATTGCCACCAAATACCGAAACATCAGTCTGTGAAGTGATGCTTCCTGAAAGAGCTGAAGGCTCAGTGACAGCAAGGGAACCGGTTACAGGTACACAATTATTTGCATCCGTAATGCTCCATAAATACCCTGCTCCTGCAGGAACTCCGCTGAAGACTCCTGTAGCGTTCGTCATCCCATTGAACGTATACGATAACGGCGTGGTACCTCCTGACCCAGTCATTGTTATAGTGGCAGTGCTTCCGTTGCATGCTATCGCTGAAGTGACTGCAGCGGACCCCGAAATAACTGCAGGTTCCGTCACGTCAATAATACCAGTCACAGGTGTACAAGTATTAGCATCAGTGATACTCCATGCATATCCGACTCCTGCGGAAATTCCGCTGAAGACTCCTGTAGCATTCGTCACTCCATTGAACGTGTAAGACAACGGCGCCGTGCCACCTGCTCCTGTAAGTGTTACAGTGGCAGTGCCTCCATTGCATGGCACTGCAGTTGTTATAGAAGCTGATCCTGTAATAGCAGCAGATGGCTGGTTGATAGTGACATTTGCACTCGTTGAGCAAAGGTTATTATCAGTCACCGTGACAGTATAAGTACCGGCCGCCAGGCCCGTGGCTGTAGCATTTGTCTGCACTGGTAAGGTGTTCCAAGAATAACTATAAGGAGATGTACCACCTGCAGGTGTAACAGTTGCATTGCCGGTTGAATTACCATAACAAAGAACATCTGTCTGTGTCGTTGAGATAGTAAGTGCTGAAACCGGTTGAGTTACTGTTGCTGAAGCATTTCCTGAACATACGGCATCCGTTATAGTAACTGTGTAGGTGCCAGCTGTAAGACCAGAGATATTCTGGGTTGTTGCACCGTTGCTCCAGAGATAAGTGAATGGAGCTGTCCCTCCGGTCAAAGTCAGATCTATCGCTCCGGTGCTGCTTCCAAAGCATAGGACATTTGTAACAACGGTTGAAGCGGTAAATCCTGCACTGACAATTATTGTCCCTGTTGCTGTTCCGGCTCCACAGCCACCTGTAAGTGTCAGTGTGTAATTAAATGTACCGGAAATTGTCGGAATGCCAGTTATCGTTATCACATTCCCTACCCAGGCTCCTGTCACTCCTGTCGGCAGTCCTGTCACTGTCGCTCCCGTCGCTCCAGTTGTCAAATAGGTGATGTTAGTGATTGCCGTGTTGATGCAAACTGTCTGGTTATCCGTACCGGCTGACGAGGTCAGCGCTATTGTATTGTTTGAACTGACTGTTATCATTCCGTTGGCTGTTATCGTACCACAGCCTCCTGTAAGCGTCGCCGTGTATGAGAACGGGCTGCCGACTGTCGTCGTAGGCGTCCCGCTGATCGTTACTACATTCCCTGCCCAGGCCCCCGTCACTCCCGCAGGTAGCCCGCTGAAGGTGGCTCCCGTCGCTCCGGTCGTAGAGTAGGTGATATTAGTTATTGCAGTGTTGATGCACACCGTCTGATTATCTGTTCCGGCTGCCGAGGTCAGTGCTATCGTGTTGTTCGCCGTGACAGTGATCGTCCCTGATGCTGTCACCGCGCCGCACCCGCCGGTCAGCGTCACCGTGTACGAGAACGGGCTGCCGGCTGTCGTCGTAGGCGTCCCGCTGATCGTTACCACATTCCCTGCCCAGGCCCCCGTCACTCCTGTCGGTAGCCCGCTGAACGTGGCTCCCGTCGCTCCGGTCGTAGAGTATGTGATGTTAGTTATTGCTGTGTTGATGCATACCGTCTGGCTCGTGGTCGCTGGTAACGAGGTAAGCGTGATCGTGTTGTTCGCCGTCACCGTGATCGTCCCTGATGCTGTCGCCGCGCCGCACCCGCCGGTCAGCGTCACCGTGTACGAGAACGGGCTGCCGGCTGTCGTCGTAGGCGTCCCGCTGATCGTTACCACATTCCCTGCCCAGGCCCCCGTCACTCCCGCAGGAAGCCCGCTGAAGGTGGCTCCCGTCGCTCCGGTCGTAGAGTAGGTGATACTGGTTATTGCTGTGTTGATGCATACCGTCTGGCTCGTCGTCGCTGGTAACGAGGTAAGCGTGATAGTGTTGTTCGCCGTCACCGTGATCGTCCCTGATGCTGTCGCCGCGCCGCACCCGCCGGTCAGCGTCACCGTGTACGAGAACGGGCTGCCGGCTGTCGTCGTAGGCGTCCCGCTGATCGTTACCACATTCCCTGCCCATGCCCCCGTCACTCCCGCAGGAAGCCCGCTGAAGGTGGCTCCCGTCGCTCCGGTCGTAGAGTAGGTGATACTGGTTATTGCTGTGTTGATGCATACCGTCTGGCTCGTGGTCGCTGGTAACGAGGTAAGCGTGATCGTGTTGTTCGCCGTCACCGTGATCGTCCCTGATGCTGTCGCCGCGCCGCACCCGCCGGTCAGCGTCACCGTGTACGAGAACGGGCTGCCGACTGTCGTCGTTGGCGTCCCGCTGATCGTTACCACATTCCCTGCCCATGCCCCTGTCACTCCCGTCGGTAGCCCGCTGAACGTGGCTCCAGTCGCTCCGGTCGTAGAGTAGGTGATACTGGTTATTGCTGTATTGATGCATACCGTCTGGCTCGTGGTCGCTGGTAACGAGGTAAGCGTGATCGTGTTGTTCGCCGTCACCGTGATCGTCCCTGATGCTGTCGCCGCGCCGCACCCGCCGGTCAGCGTCACCGTGTACGAGAACGGGCTGCCGGCTGTCGTCGTTGGCGTCCCGCTGATCGTTACCACATTCCCTGCCCATAATCCTGTTACTCCGGCTGGCAGTCCTGTTACTGTCGCTCCTGTGGCTCCAGTCGTCGAATATGTTATATTGGTTATCGCTGTGTTAATACATACCGTCTGATTATCTGTTCCGGCTGCCGAGGTCAGTGCTATCGTATTGTTCGCTGTAACCGTGATCGTACCGCTGGCTGTTATCGTACCGCAGCCTCCTGTAAGCGTCACTGTATAATTATTAATGCCAGATACCGTCGGCGTTCCGCTTATCGTCACCACATTCCCTGCCCAGGCTCCAGTAACTCCTGCTGGCAGCCCAATGAACGTCGCTCCCGTGGCCCCTGTCGTGCTGTATGTGATGTTAGTTATTGCAGTGTTTATGCATACCGTCTGGCTCGTCGTGGCCGGCGCTGAGGTAAGCGTTATCGTGTTGTTGGCCGTCACCGTGATCGTCCCTGATGCTGTCACCGCGCCGCACCCGCCGGTCAGCGTCACCGTGTACGAGAACGGGCTGCCAAGTGTTGTGGTAGGCGTCCCGCTGATCGTTACCACGTTGCCTGCCCATGCCCCGGTCACTCCTGCAGGAAGGCCGCTGAAGGTGGCTCCCGTGGCTCCGGTAGTGCTGTATGTGATATTAGTTATTGCAGTGTTGATGCATACCGTCTGGCTAGTGGTGGCCGGTGCTGAGGCCAGCGCTATCGTGTTGTTCGCTGTAACCATGATCGTACCGCTGGCTGTCACCGTCCCACAGCCTCCTGTAAGCGTCACTGTATAGCTGTATGTGCCCGATACACCAGGCGTTCCGCTGATCGTTACCACGTTTCCTGCCCATGCTCCAGCCACTCCTGTTGGTAGCCCCGTGAACGTCGCTCCTGTGGCTCCTGTTGTCGAGTAGGTAATATTCGTTATTGCAGTATTGATGCAGATCGACTGGTTATCCGTCCCTGCTGCCGATGTCAACGCCACCGTATTACTCGGCGTTACGGTTATTGTACCATTTGCAGTTACAAAGCCGCAGCCTCCCGTAAGCGTCACCGTGTAACTGAACGGTCCAGGCGCCGTCGGAGTGCCACTTATCGTGACTACTCCCGCTGACAGTATTCCACTGACACCAGCAGGCAATCCTGTAAACGTCGCTCCTGTCGCTCCTGTAGTGCTGTATGTGATGTTTGTGATTGGCGTATTCATACACTTCGTCTGGCTATCTGTCCCGGGTCCTGACATCAATGCTATTGTATTTAATGGATTAACCGTAATCGCACCTGTCGTGGACACTGTCCCGCATCCTCCCGTAAGCGTCACTGTATAAGTGAATGGGCTTCCTGTTGTTGTGGTCGGCGTTCCGCTGATAGTCACTGCGTTTGATACCCAGACTCCCGAAACGCCTGCCGGCAGTCCTGTCACTGTCGCTCCCGTTGCCCCTGTCGTCGAGTATGTGATATTGGTTATCGCAGTGTTGATGCAAACTGTTTGGTTATCCGTCCCGGCTGCCGAGGTCAGCGCAATTGTATTGTTTGAACTGACTGTTATCGTTCCGTTGGCTGTTATCGTACCACAGCCTCCTGTAAGCGTCACTGTATAATTATTAATGCCAGATACCGTCGGCGTTCCGCTTATCGTCACCACATTCCCTGCCCAGGCTCCAGTTACTCCCGCCGGCAGCCCAATGAACGTCGCTCCCGTGGCCCCAAAAGTCACATAAGTAATATTATTAATAGCAGTATTGACACATACTGTCTGGTTATCAGTTCCCAGGGCTGACAACAAAGTGATAGTATTTATTGGTTCAACAACTATATTACCAGATGCAGTAACAGACCCACAGCCACCTGTAAGATTTATAGTATATGGATATGTTCCTGAAGTTGTCGGAGTCCCGCTTATAGTCACAGTATTAGCTGCCCAGCTTACGGTCAATCCGGCAGGTAATCCTGTAAAGGTCGAACCTGTTGCCCCTGTTGTAGCATAGGTAATAGTAATAAGCGGATTACCTATGCAAACAGTCTGGGCGTCTGTTCCAGGTGCAGATGTAAGTGTTATTGTGTTGTTTGGATTTACTGTTATAATTCCTGATGCTGTCACCGCGCCGCACCCGCCGGTCAGCGTCACCGTGTATGAGAACGGGCTGCCAACTGTCGTCGTAGGCGTCCCGCTGATCGTTACTACATTCCCTGCCCAGGCCCCTGTCACTCCTGTCGGTAGCCCGCTGAACGTGGCTCCCGTCGCTCCGGTCGTAGAGTAGGTGATACTGGTTATTGCTGTATTGATGCATACCGTCTGGCTCGTGGTCGCTGGTAACGAGGTAAGCGTGATCGTGTTGTTCGCCGTCACCGTGATCGTCCCTGATGCTGTCGCCGCGCCGCACCCGCCGGTCAGCGTCACCGTGTACGAGAACGGGCTGCCGACTGTCGTCGTAGGCGTCCCGCTGATCGTTACTACATTCCCTGCCCAGGCCCCTGTCACTCCCGTCGGTAGCCCGCTGAAGGTGGCTCCCGTCGCTCCTGTCGTAGAGTAGGTGATACTGGTTATTGCTGTGTTGATGCATACCGTCTGGCTCGTGGTCGCCGGCGCTGACATCAGCGTTATCGTACTGTTTGTAGTCACAGATAAAATACCCGTGGCTGTTATATTTCCACATCCCCCAGTCAGAGTTACAGTATAATTATATGTTCCTGATAAAGTGGGAATTCCACTTATCGTTACCACATTCCCTGCCCAGGCCCCTGTCACTCCTGTCGGTAGCCCGCTGAACGTGGCTCCCGTCGCTCCGGTCGTAGAGTAGGTGATGTTAGTTATTGCTGTGTTGATGCATACCGTCTGATTATCTGTTCCGGCTGCCGAGGTCAGTGCTATCGTGTTGTTCGCCGTCACCGTGATCGTCCCTGATGCTGTCGCCGCGCCGCACCCGCCGGTCAGCGTCACCGTGTACGAGAACGGGCTGCCGACTGTCGTCGTAGGCGTCCCGCTGATCGTTACTACATTCCCTGCCCATGCCCCTGTCACTCCCGCAGGTAGCCCGCTGAACGTGGCTCCCGTCGCTCCGGTCGTAGAGTAGGTGATACTGGTTATTGCTGTATTGATGCATACCGTCTGGCTCGTGGTCGCTGGTAACGAGGTAAGCGTGATCGTGTTGTTCGCCGTCACCGTGATCGTCCCTGATGCTGTCACCGCGCCGCACCCGCCGGTCAGTGTCACCGTGTACGAGAACGGGCTGCCGACTGTCGTCGTAGGCGTCCCGCTGATCGTTACCACATTCCCTGCCCAGGCCCCTGTCACTCCTGTCGGTAGCCCGCTGAACGTGGCTCCCGTCGCTCCGGTCGTAGAATAGGTGATACTGGTTATTGCTGTATTGATGCATACCGTCTGGCTCGTGGTCGCTGGTAACGAGGTAAGCGTGATCGTGTTGTTCGCCGTCACCGTGATCGTCCCTGATGCTGTCGCCGCGCCGCACCCGCCGGTCAGCGTCACCGTGTACGAGAACGGGCTGCCGGCTGTCGTCGTTGGCGTCCCGCTGATCGTTACTACATTCCCTGCCCATGCCCCTGTCACTCCCGCAGGTAGACCGCTGAACGTGGCTCCCGTCGCTCCGGTCGTAGAGTAGGTGATACTGGTTATTGCTGTATTGATGCATACCGTCTGGCTCGTGGTCGCTGGTAACGAGGTAAGCGTGATCGTGTTGTTCGCCGTCACCGTGATCGTCCCTGATGCTGTCACCGCGCCGCACCCGCCGGTCAGCGTCACCGTGTACGAGAACGGGCTGCCGACTGTCGTCGTAGGCGTCCCGCTGATCGTTACCACATTCCCTGCCCAGGCCCCTGTCACTCCCGCAGGTAGCCCGCTGAACGTGGCTCCCGTCGCTCCGGTCGTAGAATAGGTGATACTGGTTATTGCTGTATTGATGCATACCGTCTGGCTCGTGGTCGCTGGTAACGAGGTAAGCGTGATCGTGTTGTTCGCCGTCACCGTGATCGTCCCTGATGCTGTCGCCGCGCCGCACCCGCCGGTCAGTGTCACCGTGTACGAGAACGGGCTGCCGACTGTCGTCGTAGGCGTCCCGCTGATCGTTACTACATTCCCTGCCCAGGCCCCTGTCACTCCCGTCGGTAGCCCGCTGAACGTGGCTCCCGTCGCTCCGGTCGTAGAGTATGTGATACTGGTTATTGCTGTGTTGATGCATACCGTCTGGCTCGTCGTCGCTGGTAACGAGGTAAGCGTGATCGTGTTGTTCGCCGTCACCGTGATCGTCCCTGATGCTGTCGCCGCGCCGCACCCGCCGGTCAGCGTCACCGTGTACGAGAACGGGCTGCCGACTGTCGTCGTTGGCGTCCCGCTGATCGTTACTACATTCCCTGCCCAGGCCCCTGTCACTCCCGCAGGTAGCCCGCTGAAGGTGGCTCCCGTCGCTCCGGTCGTAGAGTAGGTGATACTGGTTATTGCTGTATTGATGCATACCGTCTGGCTCGTCGTCGCTGGTAACGAGGTAAGCGTGATAGTGTTGTTCGCCGTCACCGTGATCGTCCCTGATGCTGTCGCCGCGCCGCACCCGCCGGTCAGCGTCACCGTGTACGAGAACGGGCTGCCGACTGTCGTCGTTGGCGTCCCGCTGATCGTTACCACATTCCCTGCCCATGCCCCTGTCACTCCTGTCGGTAGCCCGCTGAAGGTGGCTCCCGTCGCTCCGGTCGTAGAGTAGGTGATACTGGTTATTGCTGTGTTGATGCATACCGTCTGGCTCGTGGTCGCTGGTAACGAGGTAAGCGTGATCGTGTTGTTCGCCGTCACCGTGATCGTCCCTGATGCTGTCGCCGCGCCGCACCCGCCGGTCAGCGTCACCGTGTACGAGAACGGGCTGCCGACTGTCGTCGTTGGCGTCCCGCTGATCGTTACTACATTCCCTGCCCATGCCCCTGTCACTCCCGTCGGTAGACCGCTGAACGTGGCTCCCGTCGCTCCGGTCGTAGAGTAGGTGATACTGGTTATTGCTGTATTGATGCATACCGTCTGGCTCGTCGTCGCTGGTAACGAGGTAAGCGTGATCGTGTTGTTCGCCGTCACCGTGATCGTCCCTGATGCTGTCGCCGCGCCGCACCCGCCGGTCAGCGTCACCGTGTACGAGAACGGGCTGCCGACTGTCGTCGTAGGCGTCCCGCTGATCGTTACTACATTCCCTGCCCATGCCCCTGTCACTCCCGCAGGTAGCCCGCTGAACGTGGCTCCCGTCGCTCCGGTCGTAGAGTAGGTGATACTGGTTATTGCTGTATTGATGCATACCGTCTGGCTCGTGGTCGCTGGTAACGAGGTAAGCGTGATCGTGTTGTTCGCCGTCACCGTGATCGTCCCTGATGCTGTCACCGCGCCGCACCCGCCGGTCAGTGTCACCGTGTACGAGAACGGGCTGCCGACTGTCGTCGTAGGCGTC
Organism: uncultured Bacteroidales bacterium; assembly: GCA_963717685.1. Lineage (GTDB taxonomy): Bacteria > Bacteroidota > Bacteroidia > Bacteroidales > VadinHA17 > LD21. The sequence goes on from OY970346.1 coordinate 3,515,421, forward strand.
CCGCTGATCGTTACCACATTCCCTGCCCAGGCCCCTGTCACTCCTGTCGGTAGCCCGCTGAACGTGGCTCCCGTCGCTCCGGTCGTAGAATAGGTGATACTGGTTATTGCTGTATTGATGCATACCGTCTGGCTCGTGGTCGCTGGTAACGAGGTAAGCGTGATCGTGTTGTTCGCCGTCACCGTGATCGTCCCTGATGCTGTCGCCGCGCCGCACCCGCCGGTCAGCGTCACCGTGTACGAGAACGGGCTGCCGACTGTCGTCGTTGGCGTCCCGCTGATCGTTACTACATTCCCTGCCCATGCCCCTGTCACTCCCGTCGGTAGACCGCTGAACGTGGCTCCCGTCGCTCCGGTCGTAGAGTAGGTGATACTGGTTATTGCTGTGTTGATGCATACCGTCTGGCTCGTGGTCGCTGGTAACGAGGTAAGCGTGATCGTGTTGTTCGCCGTCACCGTGATCGTCCCTGATGCTGTCGCCGCGCCGCACCCGCCGGTCAGCGTCACCGTGTACGAGAACGGGCTGCCGGCTGTCGTCGTTGGCGTCCCGCTGATCGTTACTACATTCCCTGCCCATGCCCCTGTCACTCCCGCAGGTAGCCCGCTGAACGTGGCTCCCGTCGCTCCGGTCGTAGAGTAGGTGATACTGGTTATTGCTGTATTGATGCATACCGTCTGGCTCGTGGTCGCTGGTAACGAGGTAAGCGTGATCGTGTTGTTCGCCGTGACTGTGATCGTCCCTGATGCTGTCACCGCGCCGCACCCGCCGGTCAGCGTCACCGTGTACGAGAACGGGCTGCCGACTGTCGTCGTAGGCGTCCCGCTGATCGTTACCACATTCCCTGCCCATGCCCCTGTCACTCCCGTCGGTAGCCCGCTGAAGGTGGCTCCCGTCGCTCCGGTCGTAGAGTAGGTGATACTGGTTATTGCTGTGTTGATGCATACCGTCTGGCTCGTCGTCGCCGGCGCCGAGGTAAGCGTAATTGTGTTGTTCGCCGTCACCGTGATCGTCCCTGATGCTGTCGCCGCGCCGCACCCGCCGGTCAGCGTCACCGTGTACGAGAACGGGCTGCCGACTGTCGTCGTTGGCGTCCCGCTGATCGTTACCACATTCCCTGCCCATGCCCCTGTCACTCCCGCAGGTAGCCCGCTGAACGTGGCTCCCGTCGCTCCGGTCGTAGAGTAGGTGATACTGGTTATTGCTGTATTGATGCATACCGTCTGGCTCGTGGTCGCTGGTAACGAGGTAAGCGTGATCGTGTTGTTCGCCGTCACCGTGATCGTCCCTGATGCTGTCGCCGCGCCGCACCCGCCGGTCAGCGTCACCGTGTATGAGAACGGGCTGCCGGCTGTCGTCGTTGGCGTCCCGCTGATCGTTACTACATTCCCTGCCCATGCCCCTGTCACTCCCGCAGGTAGCCCGCTGAACGTGGCTCCCGTCGCTCCGGTCGTAGAGTAGGTGATACTGGTTATTGCTGTATTGATGCATACCGTCTGGCTCGTGGTCGCTGGTAACGAGGTAAGCGTGATCGTGTTGTTCGCCGTCACCGTGATCGTCCCTGATGCTGTCACCGCGCCGCACCCGCCGGTCAGTGTCACCGTGTACGAGAACGGGCTGCCGACTGTCGTCGTAGGCGTCCCGCTGATCGTTACCACATTCCCTGCCCAGGCCCCTGTCACTCCTGTCGGTAGCCCGCTGAACGTGGCTCCCGTCGCTCCGGTCGTAGAATAGGTGATACTGGTTATTGCTGTATTGATGCATACCGTCTGGCTCGTGGTCGCTGGTAACGAGGTAAGCGTGATCGTGTTGTTCGCCGTCACCGTGATCGTCCCTGATGCTGTCGCCGCGCCGCACCCGCCGGTCAGCGTCACCGTGTACGAGAACGGGCTGCCGACTGTCGTCGTTGGCGTCCCGCTGATCGTTACTACATTCCCTGCCCATGCCCCTGTCACTCCCGTCGGTAGACCGCTGAACGTGGCTCCCGTCGCTCCGGTCGTAGAGTAGGTGATACTGGTTATTGCTGTATTGATGCATACCGTCTGGCTCGTCGTCGCTGGTAACGAGGTAAGCGTGATCGTGTTGTTCGCCGTCACCGTGATCGTCCCTGATGCTGTCGCCGCGCCGCACCCGCCGGTCAGCGTCACCGTGTACGAGAACGGGCTGCCGGCTGTCGTCGTTGGCGTCCCGCTGATCGTTACTACATTCCCTGCCCATGCCCCTGTCACTCCCGCAGGTAGCCCGCTGAACGTGGCTCCCGTCGCTCCGGTCGTAGAGTAGGTGATACTGGTTATTGCTGTATTGATGCATACCGTCTGGCTCGTGGTCGCTGGTAACGAGGTAAGCGTGATCGTGTTGTTCGCCGTCACCGTGATCGTCCCTGATGCTGTCGCCGCGCCGCACCCGCCGGTCAGCGTCACCGTGTACGAGAACGGGCTGCCAACTGTCGTCGTAGGCGTCCCGCTGATCGTTACTACATTCCCTGCCCAGGCCCCTGTCACTCCTGTCGGTAGCCCGCTGAACGTGGCTCCCGTCGCTCCGGTCGTAGAGTAGGTGATACTGGTTATTGCTGTATTGATGCATACCGTCTGGCTCGTGGTCGCTGGTAACGAGGTAAGCGTGATCGTGTTGTTCGCCGTCACCGTGATCGTCCCTGATGCTGTCGCCGCGCCGCACCCGCCGGTCAGCGTCACCGT